>NZ_QFXK01000031.1 GCF_003261635.1 Kribbella monticola
CCCCCGAAGAGGCCTTACCGCTCGACTTGCATGTGTTAAGCACGCCGCCAGCGTTCGTCCTGAGCCAGGATCAAACTCTCCGTTGAAATCTATATGTCAACCACACCAAAGGCGCGGATAACAGACAAACGAAAAACGATCCATTGCAATCAGAAACAAATCAAACTGACTTGAATCCAGAAAAATTACAAAGGAATCCAACACGAATCCACGACGACACCAGACCATCCAAACCTCGAAGAGGCCAGAACAGACCTGCTACCACCGAGACCCGTGAAGGGGGTTAATGCTAAATTTCGGCATTGACTTTCGGCACGCTGTTGAGTTCTCAAGAATCGGGCGCACACCGCGTCCGCGACCTTTCGGCCCGGACTCCGGGGCAACCTGCGCTACCTTACCGGACCAGATCCGCCGGGTCAAGCCCGACTTTTTCCGATCCACCACCCGCGTCGGCGCTACCGCCCCGAGTCAAGAAGACGCGGTTCGGCTCAGCTAGCCTTTGGGGGGTTCGGAGCGACCGGCCGCTTGCGCGTCCCGCACTCGCTCCAACAAGAAGAACATTACGTGGCTTCCCGGTAGCCGGTCAAATCCATATCCGGTGGGTCGAATCACACGGCTGTAATTTGCCCTCGGCATCCACTCTGTGGGATGGCCAGCGGCACTGTGGGAACACCGTTCCCGGCCCTCGAGGGAGCAGCTCCCAGCGCACGCCGGGAGCTGCCCAGAACTCGTCAGCTCCCAGCGGCCGAAGCCAGAACCCCTGCAAATGAACGCTTCCCGCGTCGCAGTACCAGTGCGCCACCGGGCAGCAGATCGTCCGAGCCCGGTACGTACTCCGGGTCGCTGACCTTCACGTTGTTGAGGTATCCCCCGCCCTCGGCGACAGTGCGCCGCGCAGCGGACTTGCTGGCCACCAGGCCGGACTTCACCAACAGATCGCCATACGTCGGCATCGGCTCGCCGGCCGCAAGCTCCACGTGCGGTGCTTCTCGCAGCGCAGCCACCAGCGTCTCTCCGTTCAAAGCAGCGAGCTCGCCCTGCCCGAACAGCGCCTTCGACGCTTCCTGGACCCGACGGGTCTCGTCCTCGCCGTGTACGAGGGTAGTGACGTCCTCAGCGAGCACACGCTGGGCTTCGCGCGCATGTGGTCGCTCGGCGGTTGCCTCCTCCAGTGCGGCGATCTCCTCCGCAGTACGGAAGGTGTAGAAGCGCACCAGCTGCATCACGTCGCGGTCGTCGGTGTTGAACCAGAACTGGTAGAACGCGTACGGCGAAGTCAGCTCGCGGTCGAGCCAGACGGTGCCCGACTCGGTCTTGCCGAACTTGGTCCCGTCCGCCTTGGTCACCAGCGGCGTGGCCAACGCGTGCACCTTGCCGCCGTCCGCACGCCGGATCAGCTCGACGCCGGCAGTCAGGTTGCCCCACTGGTCGCTTCCCCCGGTCTGCAGCGTGCAGCCGTGTCGCCGGTAGAGCTCCAGGTAGTCCAGGGACTGGAGCAGCACGTAGCTGAACTCGGTGTAGCTGATCCCCTGCTCCAACCGGGCCTTGACCACCTCGCGTCCGAGCATCCGGTTCACCGGGAAGTGCTTGCCGATGTCCCGGAGGAAGTCGAGCGTGTTGAGGTCCTTGGTCCAGTCGTAGTTGTTCACGATCCGGGCCGGGTTCGGCAGCGACTGGTCGAAGTCGACGAACCGCTCCACCTGGCCGCGGACCCGCTCCACCCATTGCTGGACGACGTCCTTGGGGTTCAGCACCCGCTCGGAGGACTCCTTGGGGTCGCCGATCAGACCGGTGGCGCCACCGACCAGACCGATCGGGTTGTGACCGGCCAGCTGCAGACGCCGGAGCGTGAGTAGCTGGAGCAGGTTGCCCATGTGCAGACTCGGCGCGGTCGGGTCGAAGCCCACATAGGAGGTGATCGGCCCGGCGGCCATCGCGGCACGCAGTACGTCGGGATCGGTCGAATGCGCGATCAGGCCGCGGCTGTCCAGGTCGTCGAGCACCTGCGTGCGGCTTGCGGTCCCGCTGTCGGTCACTTGGTCTCCTTGTGTACGTCGTGGCGGTAACAAGGGTGCCAGCAACGACTACGTGGCTTCCGGGCGGGACAGGACTGCGCGTAGCTGGGCGACCAGGGCGTGGCCGTCGGGGCCGTGGACTGTGGCGGCGGTGGGGCGGTGCGGGTCGTGGGCACCGGGGTCCGGGTTCGGCACTGGAAGACCGTGCGACAGCACCTGCTCGGCGGGGGTCAGCTGGCGGATCCCGATCGCGCGGACGTGATCCGGATGGGTCTGCGCGAAGTCGCCGTACAGCTGCGGGTCGTGCTGCCCGTCATCACCGACCAGGACCCAGCGGACCTGAGGAAACTCGGCTGCGAGTCGCCGCAGTGCCGTGCGCTTGTGCTCGCGACCACTGCGGAACCAACCCGTGTTGGTAGGCCCCCAGTCCGTCATCAGCATCGGACCGGCCGGGAAGCCGTGCCGGGCGAGGAACCGGGTCAAGGTGGGCGCTGTGTTCCACGCACCGGTCGACAGGTAGAAGATCGGCGCACCGGGGTGGTCGGCGAGCAGTTCGCGGTACATCTCGGCCATGCCCGGTACTACGCGTCGCGCCTGCTCGTCGCGGACGAAGGTGTTCCAGGCGGCGATCATGGGACGCGGGAGCATCGTCAGCATCACCGTGTCGTCGATGTCGCTGACCAGTCCGAAGGTGGCGTCGGGGTCCGGTACGACGATCTGCGCCCGCGCCTGCCGTTCGCCGTGCACGCCGAGGCTGATCTCGTGGGTGCCGGGTGGCAGCACGACCGGGACGGACAGGTCGATGAAGCCGCCGCGGTCCGTGGTCGCCTCGAAGCTCTGGCCGGCCACGGTGACCGCCACCTGTACTCCGGTCGCCGGCGCGGTGACGAACACCTTCCAGCCGCGGACCACCTGGTCCTCGTCGTAGCGGGGCTGGTTGCGCGGATCGCGGCTGAGCACGACGCGGGCCAGGACCCGGACGTACTCGTGGTTGCCGTAGCCGACATGCGGGATGATCCGCTCCCGCCAGCCGCGGCGGCGCAGGATCGCCTGCACGCCTGCGTTGAACCAGTCCTCCAGGCGGGAGGAGTAGTGCTGTCGGGCCATGCCCGAAACCTACCCGTCCGGAGGTCCCGTACGCCTGTTCACCAGACTGTCGGCGGCGACCTTTACGGTCTCGATATGACACTGACCTCTGCTGCCATCGGGATGTGCTTCCCGCGGACCTATCCTGCCGCTCTGGTGACCGATGTCGCCCGCCGCCTGGAAGCCGGCGGCGCGGACAGCCTGTGGGTGATCGAGGACTGCTTCTACACCGCCGGTCCGTCGCTGGTGTCGGCCGCGCTGACCGTGACCGAGCGGCTGACCGTCGGCCTCGGCATCGTGCCCGCGGTGGTGCGGACGGCCGCTGTCACCGCGATGGAGTTCGCGACGCTGGACGCGCTCGCGCCGGGACGGTTCCTGCCCGGTATCGGCCACGGCGTCCAGGACTGGATGGGCCAGATGGGGGTGCGGCCGAAGTCGCCGCTGACCGCTCTGGAGGAGGTCACCGTCGCCGTCAATCGGTTGCTCGCGGGTGAAGAGGTGACCGTCGACGGCCAGTACGTGCACCTCGACCAGGTGAAGCTCGACGCTCCCCCGGCCGCCGCACCACCGATCCTCCTGGGAGTGCGTGGGCCGAAGTCGATGGCGCTCGCGGGTCGGGTCGCGGGCGGCGTGGTGCTCGCCGAGCCGGCCAGCCCGTCGTACGTGCGGGCCGCGGTCGAGCAGGCCGGGTCGCCGGACGGGTTCGTGGTCGCTGTCTTCTCCGCGTTCTGTGTGCGCGCCGACCGCAAGACGGCGTACGAGTGGACAGCGCCCTGGCTGGCCGGGTTGATCGGCGAGAAGAACCCTGGGCTGGTCGCACTGCCGTTCTACGACGAGCTCGTGAAGCGGTTCGACGAGCAGGGCGTGCCCGGGCTGGTCACGATGCCGGCCGACTGGTGGACCGAGATCGGCCCGATCGGCACGCTCGACGACGCGGCTGCTCACCTGGACGCGCTGAATGCTGCCGGGGTTCATCACGTCGGGCTCTTCCCGGATCCCGAGGTCGAGCACGGTCTTCCCCAGCTCGAATTCGTGCTGGAGCTGGCCAACCGCTAACGACGTTTCGGCACATGCGGCTTGTACGGCGAGACGCTCGGCTCGCCGGGGATCCAGAACCGCCACGGCCGGTCGGCTGCTTCCCGCAGTCCTACTCGCGGGCCGGTCGCCGGGGAGCCGGTGAAGGGTGTGCCCGGTAGGAGCTGGATCGCAGAATCGCGGGACAGCAGGTCGGCACCGTTGGCGTCGCGGGTGATCCCTAACGCGACACAAAGCCGAGCCGGTCCACGAGCCAGATCCCGGTCCGCGATCCGCCGAGTTTTCACCGTTGTTGAGGCGGCGGGTGGGGTGGCGCCTCGGCGGGATCTGGCCAGGGCGAGGCCTTCGGTGACCTCGCCGGCTCGGAGAAGGACTGCGGAGGGCTGTCCGTCCGGGCCGGCGCTGATGTTCATGCAGAAGTGCATGCCGTAGGTGAAGTACACGTAGAGAAACCCAGGTGGCCCGAACATCACCGCATTGCGCGCCGTCTGCCCCCGGTACGCGTGCGACCCAGGGTCGTTCGGCCCGTCGTACGCCTCGACCTCGGTGATCCGGACCGCGACCGTCCCCTCGTCGGTGGTCCGGCGCAACACCATCCCCAGCAATGACGGCGCCACTTCGAGAACCGGGCGCGCCAACGACGTACGGCGTACAGGCATGCCCGGAACTCTAAAGCCTCAGCCCAGCGCCTTCGCGTGGTCGGCGGCGCGGGCGCGGAGTTCGGCGAGTTGTTCGGCGACCCGGTCCCCCGCCGTACCGCCGCGACCGTTGCGGGAGGCAATCGACCCTTCGACGCTCAGCACGGTTCGCACCTCAGGCGTCAACTCGGGCGAGATCGCGGCGAGGTCGTCGTCGGACAGGTCCCACAGCTCGATCCCGCGCTTCTCGCATTCCTGCACGCACGCGCCGGCGACCTCGTGGGCTATCCGGAACGGCACCTTCTGCTTCACCAGCCACTCGGCGATGTCGGTCGCCAGCGAGAACCCCTGCGGCGCCAGCTCCTCCAGCCGCTCCACGTTGAAACGCAAGGTCCGGATCATCCCGGTGAACGCGGGCAGCAGCACCTCGAGGGTGTCCACGGAGTCGAAGACCGGCTCCTTGTCCTCCTGCAGATCCCGGTTGTACGCGAGCGGCTGCGCCTTCAGCGTCGCGAGCAACCCGGTGAGGTTGCCGATCAGCCGGCCGGACTTACCGCGGGCCAGTTCGGCGATGTCCGGATTCTTCTTCTGCGGCATGATGCTCGACCCGGTCGAGTACGCGTCGTCCAGCTGGACGAAGCCGAACTCCTTGGTCGCCCAGATGATCACCTCTTCGGCCTGCCGGGACAGGTCGACGCCGAGCTGCGCGGTGACGAAGGCGAACTCGGCCACGAAGTCGCGGGCCGCGGTGCCGTCGATCGAGTTCGCCGACGAGCCGGTGAAGCCGAGCTCGGAAGCGACGAAGACCGGGTCCAGCCCGAGCGAGGAGCCGGCCAGCGCACCCGCCCCGTACGGCGAATCGGCGGCGACCCGGTTGTCCCAGTCCCGCAGCCGGTCGAGGTCGCGGACGAGCGGCCATGCGTGGGCCAGCAGGTGATGCGAGAGCAGCACCGGCTGGGCGTGCTGGAGATGGGTACGGCCGGGCATCGCGACGCCGAGGTGCTGTTCGGCCTGGTCGGCGAGGGTGTTGATCTGGTCGAGGACGAGCCGGGCGATGATCCGGCCGCGGTCGCGCAGGAAGACCTTGAACAAAGTGGCGATCTGGTCGTTGCGGGACCGCCCGGCCCGCAGCCGCCCGCCGAGCTCGGCTCCCAACCGGTCCAGCAGGCCGCGTTCGAGCGCGGTGTGCACGTCCTCGTCGTCCTCGGCCGCCACGAAGGCGCCGGAGAGGACATCGGCGAGGAGTTCGTCGAGGCCGGTCAGCATCTTCGCGAGGTCGTCGTCGGTGAGCAGCCCGGCTCGGTGCAGCACCTTGGCGTGGGCCTTGGAACCGGCGATGTCGTACGGCGCGAGCCGCCAGTCGAAGTGCGTCGACTTGCTCAGCGCTGCCAGGGCGTCCGCGGGCCCACCGGCGAACCGGCCGCCCCAGAGTGCGGCGCTTTCTCCGGTGCTCATCTCAACAGTCCTTTACTTGGAGTCGGTGTGGCGCGCGGCCAGACCGAGGAATCTGGCGGCCAGGGCCTGGCCGCCGGCCGGGTCCCGGGAGACGACCATCACGGTGTCGTCGCCGGCGATGGTGCCGAGTACGTCGTCCAGTCCCACGTGGTCGATCGCCGACGCGAAGTACTGGGCCGCACCCGGCGGGGTTCGCAGGATCACCAGGTTGGCGCTGCCTTCCGCCGACACGAGCAACTCGGACGCCACTCGGGCCAGCCGGGCCTCGAAGGCAGCGGCCTCACCGGCGCGCGGCGTACGGTCACCGCCTTCACCCGGTACGGCGTACACCAGTTGGCCGGTCGAATCGCGAACCTTCACCGCGCCGATCTCGACCAGGTCGCGCGACAGCGTCGCCTGGCCGACGACGAGTCCCGCGGCCGAGAGCAGATCGGCCAGCTCGGTCTGCGAGCGAACCGGCTGCCGGCCGAGCAGGTCGACGATGCGCTGCTGGCGCGCGGTCTTGGTGGTCGGCACGGCCATCGTCATGAGTTCGCCAGCAGCCATGAGAGCAACGCCTTCTGTGCATGCAACCGGTTCTCGGCCTCGTCCCAGACGACCGACTGCGGCCCGTCGATCACGGCCGCCTCGATCTCCTTGCCCCGGTACGCCGGGAGGCAGTGCAGCACGATCGCGTCGTCGTTCGCCTTGGCCAGCAGGTCGGACGTCACGGCGTACGGAACGAAAGGTGCCTCGCGCAACGCGGCTTCGGCTTCCTGTCCCATCGAAACCCATGTGTCGGTCGCGACCACGTCGGCCCCGGCAACAGCCTCGAAGGCGTCTGGACTCCACGACGCCGAACCGCCCGTGACACCACCGATCTCCACGGCTTTGGCGAGCACCGCCGCGTCAGGTTGATAGTCCGCCGGTGAAGCAACGACCACGTGCATCCCGGCGGTCACTCCACCGAGCAGGTAGGAGTGCGCCATGTTGTTCGCGCCGTCGCCGAGGTAGACCAGCTTCAATCCCGCGGTCGAGCCCTTGTGCTGCCGCACGGTGAGCAGGTCCGCCAGGATCTGGCACGGGTGGAACTCGTCGGTCAGCGCGTTGATCACCGGCACCCGCGATGCCCCGGCCATCTCCTCGATCCGGACCTGCCCGGACGTCCGCCACACGATCGCGCCGACCTGCCGGTCCAGCACCCGGGCCGTGTCGGCAATCGGTTCACCGCGGCCCATCTGCGAGGTCTGCGCGTCGATGATCAGCGGTACGCCGCCGAGTTCCGCGATCCCGACCGCGAACGAGATCCTGGTCCGGGTCGACGTCTTGTCGAAGATCACCGCGACGGTCTGCGGTCCGGCCAGCGGCTGATGCCCGAACCGGTCGGCCACCAACCGCTCGGCCAGCGTCAGGACCTCGTCCTGCTCGGCCGGACTGAGGTCGTCGTCCCGCAAGAAGTGCCTGGTCACGAAGCCTCCACAACGCAAGCGTCCAGCAGCCCGGGGAGGGCCGCGACGAAACTGTCCGCATCAGCCTTGCTCAGGATGTACGGCGGTGCCAGTCGAATCGCGTCCGGAACCGGATTGTTGACGATGAATCCCGCCTCCAGCGCCCCCGCCGCGACCTGGTCCGACACCGGCGCGGTCAGCTGGATCGCGAGTAGCAACCCACGACCCCGGACGCCGGCGATCAGCGGGTGATCCAGCGCCTCGATCGCGGAGACGAGATGGTTGCCGATGGCATTGACATTGGCGAGCAGCCCGTCCCGCTCGATCACCGTCAACACCGCGAGGCCCGCGATCGCCGCGACCGGATTGCCGCCGAACGTCGTACCGTGGTTGCCCGGCTGCAGCAATGAAGCAGTTTCACCGAAGCCGAGGCACGCGCCGATCGGGATCCCCGCGCCGAGGCCCTTCGCGACCGTGACGATGTCGGGCGTGATTCCCGCGGCCTGGAACGCGAACCAGTCACCGGTCCGCCCGACGCCGGTCTGGATCTCGTCGATCCACAGCAGCGCACCGTGCTCGGAGGTGATCCGCCGAGCCGCTTCGAGGTAGCCATCGGGCGGTACGACGACGCCGTTCTCGCCCTGGATCGGCTCGAGCACCACGGCCGCGGTCTCGCCGTCGACAGCGGCAGCCAGCGCGGCAGCATCGCCGTACGGAACGAAGGTGACGTCGCCCGGCAGCGGCGCGAACGCCTCCCGGTACGCCGGCTTCCAGGTGATCGCGAGCGCGCCCATCGTGCGGCCGTGGAAGGCGCCGACGGTCGAGACGATCTTGGTGCGGCCGGTCTTCCGGGTGATCTTGAATGCCGCCTCGTTCGCCTCCGTACCCGAATTGGTGAAGAACACCTTGCCGGGGGCATCGAACAGCGAGAGCAGCTTCTCGGCCAGCGCGATCTGCGGCGCGGAGGCGAAGAAGTTGGAGACGTGCCCGAGGGTGGCGAGCTGGCTCGTCACGGCCGACACCACGAACGGGTGCGCGTGGCCGAGGCAGTTCACCGCGAGCCCGCCGAGCAGGTCGAGGTACTTGCGGCCGTCGGCGTCCCACAGGTACGCGCCCTCGCCGCGGACCAGCGCCCGCTTCGGCGGCCCGAAGGTGTTCATCAGCGCGTTCGAGTACCGCTCGGCCAGCGCGGCCCCGGTGTCTTCGACGGCTACCAGTTCGGTCATGACGGGATCACCTGGGTTCCACTTCCGGCATCGGTGAAGATCTCCAGCAACAACGAGTGCGGTACCCGGCCGTCGATCACGGTCGCCCGCGAGACCCCGGACTGTACGGCGCGCAGGCAGGCCTCCATCTTCGGCACCATCCCGGAGGCGAGCGTCGGCAGCAGTTCGGCCAGCTCGGCCGCGTCGATCTGGGTGATGATCTCGTCGCTTTCCGGCCAGTTCCGGTAGAGCCCGGCAACATCGGTCAGTACGACGAGCTTGGACGCGCCCAATGCGACCGCGAGAGCCGAGGCGGCGGTGTCGGCGTTCACGTTGTGCGCCTGGCCGTCCTCGTCGGGTGCGATCGTCGACACGACCGGGATCCGGCCGGCGTCGATCAGGTCGATCACGGCTTCCGGCCGAACGTCGACCACATCGCCGACCAGGCCGATGTCCACGGACTCGCCGTCGATCATCGCGCCGCGGCGTTCCGCGGTGAACAGGCCGGCGTCCTCACCTGACATGCCGACCGCGAACGGCCCGTGTGCGTTCAGCAGCCCGACCAGCTCGCGGCCGACCTTACCCACCAGTACCATCCCGACGATGTCCATCGCCTCCGGGGTGGTGACCCGCAGCCCGCCCCGGAACTCCGAGGAGATCCCGAGCCGGCCGAGCATCTCGCTGATCTGCGGCCCACCGCCGTGCACGACGACGACCCGGACACCACAGTGCCGCAGGAAGACGATGTCGGACGCGAACGCCTGCTTGAGTTCGTCGTCCACCATCGCGTTGCCGCCGTACTTGACCACGATCGTCTTGCCGTGGAACTCCTTCAGCCACGGCAGCGCCTCGGTGAGGACCGCCGCCTTCTCCACCGCGGTGGCCTGTGCCGTAGTGGTCATGAGGAGTACGCCGAGTTCTCTTCGACGTACGCGTGCGACAGGTCGGTGGTCAGCACCGTCGCCGACGCGTTGCCGGCGTGCAGGTCGATCACGACGTCGATCTCCAGTCCGCTGAGATCCGCCTCGGACCGATCGACACCCTTGCCGCCGGCAACACAGATCGCGGCGCCGTTCAGCGTGATGTCGAGCAACGCAGGGTCGAAGGCGGTCGGGGCGTTGCCGACGGCCATCGCGATCCGTCCCCAGTTCGGATCGGAGGCGAAGAACGCGGTCTTGCAGAGGTTGTCCTCGGCCACGATCTTCGCGGCGGCGACCGCCTCGGCCTCGGTGGCCGCGTTCTGCACGGTGATGCTGACGTGCTTGGTGACGCCCTCCGCGTCGGCCTGCAACTGCTTGACCAGGTCGGCAGCGAGCGCGGTCAACGCGGTCTCGAACTCGTCGGCGGGCACAGTGATACCGGATGCCCCTGAGCTGAGCAACAGCACGGTGTCGTTGGTCGACGTACCTCCGTCGACGTCGAGCCGGTTGAAGGTCTTGCCGACCGCATTGCGCAGCGCGTGGTCGAGGTGCGGCTGGTCGACGATCGCGTCGGTGGTGATCACGCTGAGCATCGTCGCCATGTTCGGGGCGCACATCCCCGCGCCCTTTGCGAAACCGCCGATGCTCCAGCCACCAGAGTGCTTCAGCACTGCCTGCTTCGGCACGTTGTCGGTCGTCATCACCGCGGTCGCGGCGGCGAGGCCGTGCGTCGGTTCGTTGCCCAGCGCATCGACTGCCGCCGAGATGCCGGGCAGCAGCTTGTCCATCGGGAGGCGCTCGCCGATCAGGCCGGTGGAACAGACGCCGATCTCGGCCGCGCCGACCCCGAGCACCTCGGCGAGCTTCTCGGCCGTCTTGTGCGTGTCCTGGAAGCCTTCCGGACCGGTGCACGCGTTCGCGCCGCCCGAGTTCAGCACGACCGCCTTGAGCTTGCCTGCCGTCAGCACCTGCTGCGACCACAGCACCGGCGCGGCCTTCACCTTGTTGGTGGTGAAGACACCGGCCGCGGCGTACGACGGTCCGTCGTTGACCACGACGGTGAGATCCGGCTTGCCGGCCGGTTTGATCCCGGCGATCACCCCGGCCGCGCGGAAGCCGGCCGGCGCGGTGACTCCGGCGCTCCGATCGACTTGGGCGTCCGGGGTGACGGCTAATGTCACGGCGCTACTCCTACGAGGGGAAGGGCCAGGGTCTCGTCGAGTCCCGCGGCCAGGTTCATGCACTGCACGGCGGCGCCGGCGGTGCCCTTGGTGAGGTTGTCCATCGCGGCCACGATCACGGCGCGGCCGATGCGCTGGTCCAGAGTGACCTGGAGTTGCACGGTGTTGGCGCCGAGCGTCGCTTGGGTCTGCGGCCACTGGCCTTCCGGCAGCACGTGCACGAACGGCTCGTTGCTGTAGGCGTCTTCGTAGACCTGCCGAAGGCTCTCCGCGGTGACGCCGGGGGCGACCGGCGCGCTGCAGGTCGCGAGGATGCCGCGCGCCATCGGCGCCAGCACCGGGGTGAAAGACACCGAGACGTTGTCCTCGGTGACGGCACTGAGGTTCTGCTCGATCTCCGGCGTATGACGATGCACCCCGCCGACGCCGTACGCCGTGGCCGAACCCATCACCTCCGCGCCCATCAGGTGCGCTTTGGGACCCTTGCCCGCTCCCGACGTCCCGCTCACCGCGACCACCACCAGTTGGCCGGGATCGACGAGACCGCCTTGGACGGCGGGGAGCAGAGCAAGGGTCGACACGGTGGGGTAGCACCCCGGCACCGCGACCCGGTTGGTGCCACGCAGCTTGTCCCGTTGACCGGGCAGCTCGGGCAGCCCGTAGGGCCAGTGGCCGGCGTGCTGACCGCCGTAGAACTCCACCCACGCCTCGGCCTCGATCAGCCGGAAGTCCGCGCCGCAGTCGATCACGGTGACGTCCTCACCGAGTTGCTCGGCGATTTCGGCGGACTGTCCGTGCGGCAAGGCCAGGAACACCACGTCGTGACCGGCGAGCGTTTCCGCCGAGGTCTCGACCAGGGTGCGCCCGGCCAACGGCACGAGGTGCGGGTGGTGGAGCCCGAGCGCCGTACCGGCACTACCGCCGGCAGTCAGCGCCCCGATCTCGACCTCTGGATGCCCGGACAGCAACCGGAGCAGTTCTCCCCCGGCATACCCACTGGCACCAGCGACCGCGACCTTCAGGCTCATATGAATGAGTATGCCAGACGCCGCATGAATATCCAACACTGATTCAGTGGTCTGCAGCACCCGGAGCCAGCTTCGCACGCCGAGTGACCGAGGTCAGGTCCCGGGCTGCGGACCGCCGGCGTGGCTGTGCAAAAGTGACTCGCGAAGCGGATCGAACCGGGGTGGAGTGAGTATGAGCGACGAGCAGTTGGCGGCCGAGTTCGCGGAGCATCGGGCGGTCCTGGTCGGGGCGGCGTACCGGGTGGTCGGCAGCATGGTCGACGCGGAGGACGTCGTACAAGAGACCTGGTTGCGGTGGGCGGCGGCTGATCGGTCCGAAGTACAGGATGTGCGGGCGTACCTGATCCGGATCACCAGCAGGCTTGCGCTGAACCGCTTGCGGCAGCAGAAGTCGCGGCGGGAGCAGTACGTCGGGCCGTGGTTGCCCGAGCCGATCGCGGCCACCCCTTCGGGTGACGATCCGGCTGCGGTCGCGGAGCTCGCCGACTCGGTGTCGATGGCGATGCTCGTCGTACTCGAGACGCTGACACCGTTGGAGCGGGCCGCCTTCGTACTGCGGGAGGTCTTCGACCTGTCGTTCAGCGAGATCGGCGACGCGCTCGGCCGCTCCGAGGCCGCCGTACGGCAGCTCGCGCACCGGGCTCGCGAGCACGTGCACGCGCGGCAGCCCCGGCAGCGGGTGGACAAGGCGCGGCACTCCGAGGTCACCCATCAGTTCTTGGCCGCGGCCTGGTCGGGCGACCTCGATCAGGTCGTCTCGCTGCTTGCGCCCGAGGTCGTCCTGGTCAGCGACGGCGGGGGCAAGCGCAAGGCGGCACTCCGGCCGCTGGAGGGTGCCGACAAGGTCGCGCGCTGGCTGGTCGGGCTCTTCCAGAAGGAGGTACCGGAGGGCCGCTTCGACATCCGGATGGCCGAGGTGAACGGTGAGCCGGCCTTCATCGCGTACGACGGCGACGTGGTCGACAGCGTCGCCTTCCTCGAACTGGCCCCCGGCGACGCGATCAGCAAGATTTACGTCGTACGGAACCCCGACAAGCTCCTCGCGATCCCGCCGAAGCAGGCACTCCCTGAGTAACCTGCGCTGCCGACGAGCAGGTGTGATCGTCTACAGGGCCGGGTCCCGCTCCTCAGCCGGGACCCGGCGCCGCAGTTCCCCACTATTGGCGGCCCCGGCGGGTGGCCAGTAACAGCGCGGCACCCAGTGCGGCCAGGAGTCCGCCCAGCGTCAGCAAGAATCCCGAGGGCCCTCCGGTGGCGGGCAACGTGGTCTCGCTGTGCTGAACGGACTCGGCCGGCTGGGCCCCGATGGTCACCTTCACCTGTGCGGTCACCGACACCTCGTTGCTGTCGGTCACCCGGTACGCCTGTTTCGCCGTACCGATGAAGCCCCGCTCCGGAACGAGCCTGATCGTCCCGTCGGTGCCGACCGTCCAATGTCCGACGGACGGTACGGCCACCTGCTTCCCACAGACGGCCGGGCCGGTGACCAGGCAGACACTGCCGGGCCGCCAGACCGCGCCACGGGTCGCGGCATCGTTGAGCAGCGGGTTCACGACCACCGGGTTGCCGGGCGTTCCGGTACCACTGTCCGGGATGGCCTTCGCCTCGCCGGGACCACGCACGGTGATCTCCAGACGAGCCGTGTCCGACGTCCCGTTCGCGTCGCTGATCCGATACGTCAGCGAACTGGTGGTACCGGTGAAGCCCTTCACCGGGGTGTATCCGACGGTGCCGTCCGGCCGGACGAGGTAGTCGCCCTCGCCCGGGATTGTCACCGAAGTCTTCTCTTTCCCATCGGCCGGGTCGCGCAGCACGACCGACGACGCCACCAAGGGCGCACTGGGATCGCCGGCCTTGTCGTTCGCCGGCACCGGCACGGTCACGGCCGCCCCGTACGCCGTACTCGCGGCGTCATCGACTGCCTCCGGCCGGACCGGCACGACCGTCACGGTGACCGTCGAGCGGGCCGCGTTACGGGCCGAGTCCTTCACCTCGTACGCCGTCGGCCGCGTCGTACCACTGAAGGTCGCCGTCGGGGCGAAGGTGATCTTGCCGTCGGCAACGGTGTAGGTGCCCTGACCGGGCACGATCACGTTGCTGACCAATTCGCGGTTCGTGTCCACCAGTAACAGCGTCGCCGGGTCGAGCGTGGCACCCGCTCCGGGCTTGTCGTTCACGAGCGGGTCGAAGGTCACCTTCAGGTGCTGCTTGGTCTTGGCCAGGTCCGGCAACGCCACCGGTTTCGCTCCGATGGTCACGGTCACCGTCGCGGTCGCCGTCGTCCCATTGGCATCGCTGACCTGGTAGGTGACCGGCGTCGTCGCGCCACTCGCGCCCGCCGCGGGCATCAACCTGATCCCACCGTCCGGCTGGACTGTGAACGCCCCTTGCCCAGCCACCTGCAGACCGGCGACCGCATTACCGGTCGCCGGATCGATCACGCGCACGCTCGCGGCATCGAGCGGAGCACTGGGATCGCCGGCCTTGTCGTTCGCCAGCACGGGCACGGTCACGGCGGTGTCGTACGCCGTACTCGCGGTGTCGTCCGCGAGGCTCGGGACGATCGGGGTCACCGCCACCGTGACCGTCGAGGTCGCCGTGTTCCCGGTGGTGTCCGCGACCTGGTAGCTGATCGAACTCGGCCCGCTGTACGAGGGGACCGGATCGAAACTGACCCCGCCGGACCGCGCGCCCACCTTGAAGGTCCCCTGGCCGGCGATCGCAACGGACGTCACCCAGGACCTGCCGTCGAACAGCCGCAGCGACGACTTCACCAAAGTGGCCGAGGTCCCCGCCGAGTCGTTGCCCAGGACATCCATCGTGACGTCGTGGTTCTGCTTCGTGGTACCGAGATCCGGCTTGGCCTCCGGCCCTTTGCCGACAGTGACGAACAGCAGCCCGGTCGCCATCGTCCCGTTTCCGTCACTCACCCTGTACTGCGTTGCCCCGGTCGCGCCCTGGAAGTCCTTCACCGGGGTGAACGTGATCGAGCCGTCCGCGCTGACGGCGTACCGGCCCTCCCCCGGCCGGTTCAGGCTCTTCCCGTACGTCGAACCGTCCTTCAGCAGCACCGATCCGGGGACCAACGGCGCACTCGGATCGCCGGCCTTGTCGTTGTCCAGCACGTCCACTGTGATCGGCCGGTTGAACGGGGTGATCGCGGAGTCGTTCACGGTCGAGGGCAGCACCTGGACCACCGTCATGCCGAGCGTCGAGGACGCAACCGTCTTGTTCGAGTCGGCGACCCGGTAGCTGATCGGCCGCGCTCGGCCGTGAAACGAGGGCAGCGGATCGAAAACAATCGCCCCGCCGGCCTGAACGGCGTACGTCCCCTGCCCTGGGACGGTCAAGGTGCGGCTGAAATCTCTTTGCCCGCCGATGAGCACCGAGGACGCATCGAGGGTGGCGTCGGTGCCGGGCGAGTCGTTGGAGAGAACGTTGACGGTGACCGTGACGTTCTGCAGGGTCGACGCGGTGTCCGGGCGTGCGATCGGCGGCGCGCCGACGGTGAGCTCGATGACCGCGGACGCGACCGTTCCGTTGTCGTCGGCAATTTGGTACGGCACCGGGGTGGCCGCGCCGGCGAACGTGGCGGCCGGATCGAAGGTGACGACGCCGGCTGCGACCGTGTACTCACCCTCGTGCGCGATCACCACCTTCGTCTTCAACACCCCGTCGGCCGGGTCCTTCAGCAGCACAGATCCGGGCACCAGCGGCGCACTCGGGTCACCGGCCTTGTCGTTGCCGAGCACCTTCACGTGCACGGTCGCGTCGTACGGCGTTCTGCCGACGTCATCGACCGCGAGCGGGATGATGGCGGTGATCGTGATCGTGATGGTCGAGCGAGCCGTTTGACCGAAGCGGTCGGCGACCTGATAGCTGATGGCCTTCGCCCGGCCGGTGAACGCCGGTACCGGGTCGAAGACAACTCTGGGGAGTGAACTCGCCGCGGTGCCGGGAACGACCGTGTACCTGCCCTCGCCGGGGAGCTCGACCGTTTTCACCTCCGCTCCGTCGACCGGATCGATCAGGACCAGGCTGGCCGGGTCCAGGCCGGTGCCCTTACCTGCTTGGTCGTTCGCGAGTGGGTCCACAGAGACGTCGAGATCCTGTTTGCCGGTCGCCGTGTCCGGACGGGCGGCCGGAGCGGGCGGCTTCGCCACCGTGACGGTGACGATCGCCTTTGCCACGGTGCCGTTCACGTCGGACACCGTGTAGCCAACCGGCATCGCAGTACCGGTGAAGGTCGGCAGCGGATCGAAGCCCACGGTCCCATCCGGCTTCGCCACCAGCGTCGCCTGGCCGGCCAGCTTCACCGTCGTCCCCGGCTTCAGTGTGATCGGATCGATCAGCCGCACGCTGCCCGGGACGAGTGGCGCCCCCGGATCGCCGGCGTCGTCGTTCACCAGCACCGACACGGTCACCGCGGTGTCGTACGCCGTACTGACCGTGTCGTCGTTCGCGTCCGGCTGGACAGCGGTGACGCTCAGGGTGAGAGTCGCCGAACCGAGAGCACCGTTGCCGTCAGCAACTTGGTAGGTGACGGGAGTCGCCTTGCCGTGGAACGCGGGCAGCGGTTCGAACAGGATCCGGCCGTCCGGCCCGGCGGTGTACTTGCCCTGACCGGGGATCACCAAACTGGTCACCGGCTGGCTTCTCGTCGTCGGTCGCAGCAACCGGACCGTCGCCGGGTCGAGCGCCGAACCGGTGGGGCCGGGCTTGTCGTTCGCGAGCACCTCGACGAAGACCGATCGGCCCTGCTTCGTGGTGACCGTGTCGGGTGTGACCACCGGTGGACCGGGCGCGTCCACGGAGACGACCAACCGGGCTCGCGCGGCGGTGCCGTTCTTGTCCAGCACTTGATAGCCGACCGGCGTCGTCGTCCCGCGGAAGCCACGCACCGGCTGGAACGCGATCTTGCCGTCGGCCACCAGATAGGTGCCCTGGCGCACCACCTCCAGCTTGTCGACCAGATCGCCCGCCGGATCGACCAGCTTCAGACTCGCCGGATCGAGCGGTGCGTCGGGTGACCCCGGCAGATCGTTGCCGAGGACATCGATGTCCACGTCCGTGTCGAACGGCGAGGCCACCGAGTCACCGATCGCCTTCGGGATCACCGGCGTGACGGTGACCGTGAGCGTCGACTCGGCGTACTGACCGGTGCTGTCGGTGATCCGGTAGCCGAGGGAGGTGGCGACACCGGTGAAGCGCGCCAGCGGGACGAAGTCGACGAGTCCGTTGGATCGCGCGGTGTAGGTGCCCTCGCGCGGGACGACGACCGACTTCTTGAGCGCTGCGTCGGCGGGATCACGCAGTACGAGGGTCGTCGGGTCCAGCGTCACTCCCGGCGCGGCCTTGTCGTTGGCGAGGACGGTCACCGCAGTACTGACGTTCTGTGGCGTGGTCGCGAGATCGGGACCGGCGACCGGCTTGGCCGGCAGGGAGACGGTGACGGTCAGGTTGGCCGTCGCGGTCGTTCCGTTGCTGTCGGCAACGCGGTAGGTCACCGGCTTGCCGACTCCGACGAAGCCGGGGACCGGGTCGAAACCGACCTTGCCGCTCGTAGCGACGTACTTGCCTTGGCCGACAACGTTGACCATCACGCCACACTGGGCGCCGTCGACCAGACAGAGTGAGTCGGGCACCAGCGCGGCTTCCGGATCGGCCGCTTTGTCGTTGCCGAGGACATCGGCCGTCACCCCGGTGTCGTACGCCGTCGTCGCCAGGTCGTCCACAGCGATCGGAGCCGGCGGCGGCGCGATGACGACGGGATAGTCCTCGACCTCGCCGGAGTCCGCCGCACCAGCCGGCTTCTCCACCTGCGCCGACGTGTACCCGAGCCGCACCCGCGTGTACGTCGTACCAGCGGTGAGGCCGGCCAGGTTCGACCAGTTCAGGGTGACCGCGCCTTGTCCGGCGGTGAAGGTGGCGCAGGATCGCTCGGTCGGGGCGAAGGTGCCGCTCTTGTCCAGGTCGATCCATCCGCAGACGCGGCCGGGTTTCGTCGTACCGGTCAGAGCGACCGACGCCGAGTAGCTCTTGGTTTTGGTGCGTAGTGGCTTGAAGGTGACGCCGTCGTCGCCCTGATCCGGAACCGCCGGGCCACTCGTTCCATTGGCGATCGTCGCGTTGTCTTCGGTCGCCGTCGACCCAAGTCGTGCGTCGCCGAGCACCGACCACGCAGCGCCGTACGACGAGGGCGCGTCGCCGAAGTCCTCGCCGACCGACGCGACGATGGAGAAGACGTCGCCGGACGTTGGAGTGTTGAACGCGGGCAGTGCTCGGTTCTTGGTGAAGACCGCGGTGACCTCGAAGGCGACGGACTTGACGACGCCGAGCACCCGGACCGATCCGCAGGCTGCGGTTGCAGCGGCATCCGGACCGGTACCGGTCTTCGGATTGATGCAGTTCGGACCCGCGTCGGGGTTTGCAGCGGTGATCGTGTCGCTGGTGACCGCCAGGTTGTTGCCTTCGCCAAGTTTCGTCAGGCTGATGCCGGCGGTGGTGAGTTCGAGGACGGAGTGCAACTCGGACTGGCCAGTGGGCCGGCCGTTGACGGTCTGGGTGGCCGCACCGCCGAGGCCGGCGACGTGCAGGACCGGGTCGCGGACGGGCTGCGAGAACGTGATCGTCACCGTGCCCCGGTTACCGCAACTCCCGGTGGAGGCACAGTCGCCGGTGTCCACGACGACATCCTGCGCTGGGGTGGTCCTGGCGATGGGCGGTGAATAGGTCCGTGCGCCGGTACCACGCTCGCCCGCCGTACTCGGGTCGGACAGCGCGGTCTTCCCCGACACCGAGATCGTCTGGACGAGGCCGGAGCCGGGCATCGTCGTACGGGCCGTCGTCGCGGCGTCCTCGAAGGGGGCCGAGGGCACCTGATAAGCGCCGGCCGCGAGCGGGGCCAGCCCGAGTACGACGACGAGGGCGGCTGCGATGAGTGACCGCCTCGCCGTCATTCCCACGCCCCTTGTCGATCACACCAGTGCTGCATGCATCGGCTCGGGGCGAGCGGGCCGGCGTAGACGTAACGTCCCACGCTGACCGTATGTTACGCGGCAATCACTGTTTGAGTTCGTAGATGCCGACCTGGTCCTCGCGGTGTCGCAAGGAGGCGAGCTGACCGAGTCGCGCGGAGACGGGGCCGTCGCGGCGATCGGCGTACAGCCAGCGGACGCCGTACTCGTGCCGGAGGCGGTGCAGCACCTGCGGGTTCGGGGAGTACAGCGCCTCCTCGGTGATCGCGACCCGGTCGGGCCAGGGCGACGGCTGCTTCGTGTAGCGCAGTCCGCCGGCGCCCTGCTTCGCCATCGCCTCCGAGGTGTAGGCCCAGCCGTCGATCAACGTCCGGCGACCCGCGATGCCGCTGATGATGTAGCCGCGCGCGTCGCAGCCGGCCAACTGCAACCCGGCCGGCCTGCAGTACGCGTTGCCGGCCACGATGTCCTTCGGCCGCGAATTGTGGGCCAGCCAGATCGCCGCCGCGGCCTCGTCGGGATGCACCTGCCAGAACCGCGAGGCGAACACCTTCGACTGGTGGCCACCGCGGACGTGGAGGTCCTGCGCCACCCCGAAGGCCGTCGGTACAGCGAGAATCGTCAGCAACGCGAGAACTCCGCCGAGCCCCGCCGCGCCCGGCCACACCTTGACCAGCGAGGGCCAGGCGATCCGTAGTACGGCGGTGAGAATCAGTACGGCGATCAGCGGGCGGCCGACGTCGACGATGCGGCTCAACTGGTTGCCGTGGGGTTTGGTCTTTCCCCACAGCAGCAGGAACGCATAGAGCGCGCCGAGCGCCAGGGCCGCGGGGACGAGCACCGGTGTCGGGCGGTGTTTCTTGGCCTGCACAACCGCGAGCCAGCCGATCGCCGCGATGCTGAACGGGACCGCCGTACGGACGAAGTACGACTCGCTCACGGACGGGTGGTCGACCAGCAGGAACCCGGCCCAGCCGGCGATCAAGGCGCCGAGCAGGAACCAGGCAAGCGGATCGCGCCGGGTGTCCCGCCGCCCCAGCAATGCATACCCCGCGGCGGCGGTGGCCTGTCCCACGATCAGCAGGCCGAAGACGACCAGAGCGCCGACGATCGCCAAGAGGTGGCCGGACGCCAGCGCGGGCAGGAGCCAGCCGCCTTGTCCGGGCTGGCTCCGGTCGTGGGTGGCCGCGCCGTACCCGGCCGACACCTTGACGACCGCGAGCAACTGGATGCCCGAGCCGCTGGTGCTGCCGGCGACGGTGATCATCGTGCCGACGGCCGATGCCACCAGCAACGATCCGGCCGCGATGAACCGGATGGGCAGTCGCCGGTCACGGATCAGTAGGAAGAGCGCCGCCAACCCGACCGCGCCGACCAGAACCGGCAGAACCGTGGGTTTGGAGCCACCACCGACGACAGCCACTGTGAGCGCGAGCACCCAGAGCGTCTTCGGTTGTCTGCCCCGGAACAGCAACTCGATCAGGAAGACCGCAGCCGTCGCGGCCATGATCATGCCGAAGGTCTGGGACGGGCTGAGCAGGCTGAGCGGTGGCAAGAGGTCCACCTTGGTGTTCCACCACAAGGGCAACTGCGGACCAGCGAAGGCCGCTGCCGCCAGTACGCCGGTCCACCACGCGCGGCTGACCGTCCTGGCGAGCACCGCGAAGGTGAGCAGGGCGATCAGGCCGGTCGGCAGCAACCAGAGCCGGTAGAGCACGATGATCGGCGAAAGCTTGGTGATGTCGACGGCCGACGCCATGTCCGCATTCGCGAACCAGTGGTAGTCCAGGCGCAGCCCGGCGGCCTGCGGAAGCTCCGGCGGCACCGCGCGGATCAGTTCGTTCACCATCGACAGGTGGTAGAGCAGATCGGGGTAGTACGCCGTGCCGTTCGGCGGCATCGGGTGATACGCCATCACACCGAAGGTGGCGGCGCCGAACAGGAGAACGGCCGCGATCACCAGGCCCCAGGTCCACAACAGCGGCAACGGTTTCGGCTCGGCGATCCGCCAGTGCCGGCGAAGAAGCGGTACTGCCGCGAACGCGACGATCACCAGTGCGGGCCAGACAGCGAGCCAGCTCTGCCAGCCGAGCGCCGTGAACAGCGCCCAGCCGAGCAGCTTGAAGGTCGCGCCCACAGCACCACCGAGCCCGACATCCTCGGCCCAGTTGCCGGTGCTCCGCCAGAGCGCGCGCAGGAGCAGGACTCCGGGAACGACGACGGTGAGGCCGAAATAGGCGAGATATCGCAGGATTGCGCCGACCGGCACGTCGACCGAGAGCAGGCCGATGAGGGCGACGGCAAAAGGCAGCAACCAGGGCAGCCCGCGCGTCAACGCCGTACCGGCTGAGTGTCGCGGGGTCGTGGTGGCCGGCGTACCGACAATGGTGGTCAAGAGTTGACGGATTCTTCTGTGCGGGCCTGGTGGCCCTTGTCGTCGAGACTGTCGTAGCCGACCAGGAACTGTGGCCGTTTCTGGCTGGACTGGAACAAGCGCGCCACGTACTCCCCCAGCAGGCCGAGGCACAGCAACTGGATCGCGCCGATCACGCTGACCGCCAGCACCGTCGACGTCCAGCCGGGGATGCTCCGTCCGGACAGCTTGATGAACAAGGCGCCGACCACGAACATCCCCGACAACAGCCCGCCCAGCAGGCCGAGCCAGGTCGCCAGCCGCAGCGGCGCGGCCGAGAACGCGGTCACGCTGTCGAACGCGAGCCGGAGCATCTTGCCCGGCCCGTACTTCGTGGTTCCTGCCGCCCGTCCGGCGCGCACGTACCGCACCTGGGTGCTGGGGAAGCCGAGCCACGGGATCACCAGCCGGAAGACCCGGCCGTCCTCCGGTAGCTGGTTCACCGCGTCCACCACCCGGCGGGAGACGAGCCGGAAGTCGCCTGCGTCGAACGGGATGTCCATGCCGACCAGGCGGCCCATCAACCGGTAGTACATCCGCGCGGTGGTCCGCTTCGCCCAGGTGTCGCTGGAACGATCCGACCGTACGCCGTACACGACATCGACGTCTTTCTCGCGGGCTGTGGCGAAGAGTTCGGCGATCACCTCGGGCGGGTCCTGGAGATCGGCGTCGATGGTGACCAGGTATTCACCGCGCGCCCGGCGGAACCCGGCCGACAGAGCCGCCTGATGGCCGCTGTTGCGGAGCAGCCGGACCAGCCGCAGCTCCGGCCAGTCGGCCGTGGCGGCGAGCAACAGCGACGCCGTGGCGTCCCGGCTGCCGTCGTCGACCGCCAGCAGTTCGTACCGCACGCCGAGGCCGTCCAGCACCGGACGCATCCGCTCGAAGAAGAACGGGAGCACCTCTTCCTCGTCGTACATCGGTACGACGACCGAGAGCTCGAGCTCGGTGTCCCGCATGGTCGGTTGGCCTCCAGGGCTTTCGTTCGGCAACGGCCAAGGGTTGAACGCCGCAGCCGGCCGAAAAGATCACCCAGATCCTAAAGTGGCAGCAAGTTGCCACCCGCACCGGGTTTAGCTCTACCCCGATCTGATCAGCGGCTGGTTTCCGGTGAGACCGCGATGGCGCCGGTTCGGCGGGGGTCGCCGACCGCGAGGAGCCCGTCGGTGGGGTCCCAGAAGGCCGCGGCGACGCCGCCGAAGTACATCGAGTGCGGTGGCATCGGCCGGCTCGGCAGGCTGGTGGATCCGAAAACGTCGAGGTCGTCCTCGTAGTCGACGACGACGTCCTCGCGGACCCGGACGTGCAGCCTGGGATGCTCGACGGCTTCGGTCAGTGGCAGGCCACCGTGTGTGTAGAGCGCATACACCTGCGCGATCGCGCTCGGGATCCGGTCCGAGCCGGGCGAACTGATCGCCAGGACCGCGCCGTCGCTGTCGCGGCGGGCCACGCTCGGCGCCATGTTCGAGGTCAGCCGGGTGCCGGGCGCCAGGCTGTGCGGACCGCCGTGCACGAGCTCTTGCTCGCCCAGCGCGTTGTTGAGCCAGATCCCGGTACCCGGCGTCATCACACCGGAGCCGTAGCCGGACGAGACCGTGATCGCACAGGCGTCGCCTTGGTCGTCGACCACCGAGACCGTCGCCGTACTGGGTGAACTGAGCGCGCGCAGGTCTCCCCCAGCGGCAAGGTCGAGTAGCTTCTGGCCTTCCAGCTTGCGTACGTCTTCCTGGTCCAGCTCGGCGAGCCGCTGACCGAAGACGGCGTGCTGCACGTCGATGAGCCGCTCGAGCTCGGCCGGATTCCAGCTGCCCTGACTGGGAACGCCGGCCAGCAACGAAAGCATCGCGGCGACTGCGACTCCCCCGACCGCGGGCGGTGGGTTCGTCGCCAGCCGCCAGCCGTTCTGCCGGACGACGAGCGCGGGACGGACGACCGCCTCGTACGCCGCCAGGTCCTGTGCGGTGAGGATGCCCTCGTTGTCGGCCATGTCGCGGATCAACAGCTCGGCGAGTTCGCCGGTGTAGAGCGTCTCGGCGCCGTCCTTCGCGATCAGCTCCAAGGCCTCGGCCAGCTCCGGGATGATCACTGTGCTGCCCGCCTTGATCACCACGCCGTCGTCGTCGTGCACGACCTGATGACTCGGCTGATGCCAGCCGAAGATGATCTCGTGGGTGTAGCCGAGGTAGTACCCCGAGGTGCGGCTGAGCGGGAAGCCCTGGCGCGCCACCTCGATCGCGGGCCGGACCACCTCACTCCACGGCGCCTTGCCGGATCGCTGGTGAGCGAGGTCGAGCGCCTTGAGCCCACCGGGGGTCGCGACGGAACCGTGTCCGACGGTGGTCGTCGTGCCACCGCCGTACTCCGTGGTCACGTCCCAGACGCCGCGGCCGAACTTGTCGGTGGGCAGGCCGCGGCCGGGCATCTCCACCCAGCCGTCGATCGTGACCGCGTCACCACCGGCGACCTGCAGCGTCACGAACCCACCGGACGCCGGCGAGACGACCCCGATCTCGTTCACCATCGTCACGAGCGTCGCGGCGATCGCGGCGTCAACGGCGTTCCCACCCTCGGCCGCAACCCGCACCCCCGCCTCAGCCGCCGCCCTGTTCGGCGCCGCCACCGCGACTCTCGGGCTCTCACCCATCACCTTCACCCGCTTATCCTCCCCCAAGCACCAGTCGCGCCACAGTGAAGCGAACCGCCACGCCATCAGTACGCCCCCACCGCTCCGCCCTGACCAGATCTCTGAGCGCCAGGGCGACGCGGCGGACCACCGACAACCGAGGTACTGATGGCGTGGAGGTCCGGCGTTAGCCGACTCGTTGGACGGCTTGGAAGCGGTCGACGGCGACCTGGACGGCGGCTTGGCGGGCTTCGGCGACCTCGGTCTCGGTCAGCGTCCGGTCCTGGGCACGGAAGCGCAGCGCGAACGCGAGCGACTTCTTGCCCTCGCCGATCTGCTCACCGGTGTACAGGTCGAACAGCCGGATCGACTCCAGTAGCTCGCCCGCACCCTCGGCCAGCGCCGCCTCGACATCCTTGGCGGGAACCTCGGCCGCGACGATCAACGCCACGTCCTCCTTCGCCACCGGGTACGACGAGAACGGCTGAGCGGTGACGGACTGCGGACCAACCGCGATCAGCGCATCCAGGTCGAGCTCAACCGCGCCCGACCTCGCCGGCAAGCCGAACGCCTGGCACACCTTCGGATGCAGCTCACCCGCATGCCCGATCACCTTGCCGTCCACCGAAACCTCGGCGCAGCGACCCGGATGCCAGGGAGCAAGCTCGACGTTGCGCAACTGCGCCTCGACGCCGACCGACGCGGTCACGGTCCTTGCGACCTGTACGGCGTCGGACCACGTCGACGGCTGACCCTTGCCCCACCAGCCGGTGGGAATCCGGGCACCGGTCAGGACGACTCCGAGGTGGAGCGGCTGGTCCGGCAGCGCGTCGTACAGGGCCTGGATCTCTTCGTCGCTCGGCCGTTGCGTGACGGCCGGCAGCGGGGCGGGCTTCGCGTCAGGCCGGGGCAGGAAGACCAGGCCGGTCTGGAAGATCGCCAGGTCGCTGGAGCCACGGCCGACGTTGCGCTCGGCGGTCCGGAGCAGCGTCGGCAGCAGAGTCGTCTGCATCGACGGCTCTTCGTCGGAGATCGGGTTGACCAGCTTGACCGTCGTACGGCGTGGGTCGTCGGCGGGCAGCCCCATTGCGTCGAAGTCGGCGTCACCCACGAACGGGTAGGACACGACCTCGGTCAGCCCCGCACCGACGAGCGCGGTGGCGATCCGGCGCCGACGCCGCTGCGACACGGTCAGGCCCTGACCACCGGGTGCCTTCGGCAGGACCGACGGGACGTTGTCGTACCCGTACAGCCGGATGACCTCTTCGGCGAAGTCGTTCGGATCCCGAAGATCCGGCCGCCACGACGGCGGCGTGATCGTCAGCATCTCAGCGCTACCGTCAACCGCACCACTCTCGTTGCCCTTGGCAACTACGCAGCCGACCGAGGTGAGGTGGGCGACGGTCTCGTCGACAGAGATCGGGGCGCCCGCGACGCGGGCTGCGTGGTCGGCGCGGATGGTGATGCGCTTCGGCAGCAGGTGCGTGTCGATGACGGTCTCGTCGGGCTCGATCGTGCCGCCGGCCAGCTCAGCCAGCAGGTCGGCGACCCGCTGCGCGGCGTACCGCGGCAGCTCCGGGTCGACCTCGCGCTCGAACCGGCGCGACGCCTCCGACGACAGCTTGTGCCGGCGCGACGACCGCGCGATCACGATCGGGTCGAAGTGCGCCGCCTCGATCACCACGTCGGTGGTCGACTCGGAGATCTCGGTCGACGCACCACCCATCACCCCGGCCACGCCGATCGGACCGGAATCGTCGGTGATCAGCAGGTCCTCGGGGTCGAGCTCACGCGTCTGGTCGTCCAGCGTCATCAGCTTCTCGCCCGCCGACGCACACCGTACGCCGATATCGCCGCTGAGCCGGTCCTTGTCGTAGCCGTGGATCGGCTGACCGAGTTCGAGCATCACGTAGTTGGTGACGTCGACACCGATCGAGATCGGCCGCATCCCCGACATCACCAGCCGCTGCTGCAGCCAGCGCGGCGACGGCGCCTTCGGGTCGATCCCGGTCACGGTGCGGGTGACGAACACGCTGCACGCCCCGGCGTCGTCGATCCGTACCGGGTAGCCGCCCTCGCCAGACCCCGTCAGCGTGAGCGCCGCCGGGTCCTTGAGCTCCACGCCGTACGCCGTGGCCGCCTCGCGGGCGACACCGCGGATCGACAGGCAGTAGCCGCGATCCGGGGTCACGGCGATGTCGAGCACGTCGTCGCGCAGCCCGAGCAACTCGATCGCGTCGTCGCCCGGGGTTGCCTCACCGGGCTGCAGTACGACGATGCCGTGCGTACCGTCGTCGCCCAGACCGAGCTCAGCGCTCGAACAGATCATCCCGTTCGACACGTGCCCGTAGGTCTTGCGCGCGGAGATCGCGAACCCACCCGGCAGCACCGCACCTGGCAGAACGACGACGACCAGGTCGCCGACCTCGAAGTTACTCGCGCCGCAGACGACCCACTGCGGCTCGTCCTTGCCGATGTCGAGCGAGCACCAGCGGATGGTCTTGCCGTTCTTCTGCGGCTCCGGCTCGTAGCTGAGCACCTTGCCGACCACCAACGGCCCGGTCATCCCGGCACCGGCCTCCTCGACCGTCTCCACCTCGAGCCCGGCGCGAACCAGCTTCTCGCCGACCTCGCGACCGGTCACGCCGGCCGGCAGCTCGACGTACTCACGAAGCCATGACAGTGGGACCCGCATCAGATCTCCATCCCGAACTGGCGGCTGAACCGCACATCACCCTCGACCATGTCGCGCATGTCCTCGACCCCGTTGCGGAACATCAGCGTCCGCTCCAGGCCCATCCCGAACGCGAACCCGGAGTACCGGTCGGTGTCGATGCCGCAGGCCTGCAGGACGCGCGGGTTGACCACACCGCAGCCGCCCCACTCGATCCAGCCCTCGCTGCCACACGTGCGGCACGGGCGGTCCGGGTTGCCGACGGAGGCGCCGCGGCAGACGAAGCACTTCAGGTCCACCTCGGCCGACGGCTCGGTGAACGGGAAGAAGTTCGGCCGCAGGCGGGCTTCGAGGCCCTCGCCGAACATGGAGACGACGAAGTGGTCCAGCGTGCCCTTGAGGTGCGCGAGCGTGATTCCTTCGTCCACGACCAGGCCCTCGACCTGGTAGAAGACGGGCGTGTGGGTCGCGTCCAGCTCGTCGGTGCGGAAGACGCGGCCGGGGCAGATCACGTAGATGGGCGGCTTGCGGGTCAGCATCGACCGGGCCTGCACTGGCGACGTATGCGTCCGCAGTACCGTCCCGGAGCCGGCGGGCTCGACGAAGAAGGTGTCCTGCATCTGCCGCGCCGGGTGATCGGGCTGGAAGTTGAGGGCGTCGAAGTTGAGCCACTCGGCCTCGACCTCGGGGCCTTCCGCGACGTCCCAGCCGAGCGCGGTGAACACGTCGGCGACCTGCTCCGAGATCAGGCTCAGCGGGTGCCGAGCGCCGAGCTGCGGGGTGTGCCACGGGAGGGTGACGTCGACCCGCTCGGTGGCGAGCATCCGCTCCTCGTGCTCGGCCTCGAGCGTGGCGAGCCGGGCGGCGTACGCCTCGTTGATCGCCTTTCGCGCCGAGCCGATCCGCTGGCCGGCCTCCTTGCGACCTTGCGGCGGCAGCGCCCCGATCTCCCGGTTGGCCAGCGCGATCGGCGAGCGGTCGCCCAGGTGGGCCAGCTTCGCCTCCTGCAACGCGGCCAGATCGGCCGCCTTGGCGAAGGCGTCGAGTGCCTCGTCGCGCGTCCGTTCGACCTCGTCGGCGTGCAGAGGTGTCACCTCGACCGGGTCGTAGTTCTTGTTGGGACCGGACATGGCTCTCTTCCCGGGGTCGCTGATATCTGAAACTGCTGCCCGCAGTCTAGGAACCCACAGGCCCCGAGCGTGAATCGGTCGTCCACAGAGTGCGACTTGGTGCGCTTGGGATCAGCACCCTGAGCCTGCGGCGCAGGGTGCCCGCGTAGGAGGTTACAAGCCGAACCAGGGTTCCTTGGCGAGTTCGTCGAGGAGGACCTTGCGGTCGCCTTCTTCGGCGACTGCTGCGGTGAGTTCCTGCGCCCGCGCCAGCTCCGCCCGAGCCAGGTCCGGGGAGCCGGTGGCGGCGAGGGCTCGGGCGAGGGCTTCGTGGGCGAAGGGTTCGTCCCAGTCGGCCATCCGGTCGGGGTGGGCGAGGACCAGTTCGAGGCAGCGGCGTGCGTGCTCCAGGCCGAGCGCCGGGCGGCCGATGCGGAGGGCGGCCCGGGCGATCGTGTATTCGCCGCGCGCGTGGTTCGCCTCGTTGCCCGCCTCGAGCCAATGGAGACAGGCCGCATAAGCGCCGTACAGCAGACGCTCCTGATCACCGACCGGGCTGTTCTCGTCGATCTGGTCCATCAGGTCCCAGGTCTCGTTGTTCAACTCGACCCCGAAGTACCGGTGCAGTTCGCGCCCTTCGACGAGTTCGGTGGCGACCTTCTCCATCAGTTCGGCCCAGCCGTTCATACCGTGCTCACGCGCGATCGTCAGTTGCGCGTCCCGCAGGGTGAAGGCGGCTGGGTCGACTGCGTTCCCTCTGTACTCCGGGTGGTGCGCCCGCACCCGGGCGATCGCGTCCGGCCGGGCCTTGGCGACGGCCTTGCGGAGATCCTTGGCCCGGGTGCGGAGCTGGCTCAGGCTGGCTTTCGCGGGCAGCGACGAAGTGGACATCGGCGAATCCTTCCGGGACTACCCGCTCCGCTGAACCGGGCCGTCCCGAAGGAGTTCGTCGGCCACACGTCATCTCAGGTCTTCCCAGGTGCACTCGGTGCTTGCCGCGGAGAGGAGGCGCCCTGGCGCGCGCTCCGCTCAAGGTGCCACGCGGTCACCGATCTCGTCAACGCCGCCTTCCGTAGCGGACACCTCGACGGCCGGTTGGTCCGTACGCCGAGGCAACGCGATCGCAGCGACGAGCGCTCCGGCCAGCGCGCCTACCGCACCGGCCGTCATCGCGATCGACATCGCGTCGGTGAACGCACCACGAGCCGCGCCGACGAAGTCCGGACCGAGCGCGAGCGTGTCGGCGATCGACTTCCGCGCGGCCTCCGGAACCGAGTCGGGCAACGACGACGAGTAAGCCCCAGCAAGAACACTTCCCAGTACTGCGACCGAAAGCGCCGCACCCGCCTGCTGCACGGTGTCGTTCATCGCGGACCCCACGCCCCGGTGCTCAGCCGGCACAGACTGCATCAGCAGCGTGTACGCCGCCGGCCCGGCCAGTCCGCCGCCGATGCCCATCACCAGCAGTCCGACGATCAACAGGCCGTACCCCGACGACGTACTCACCTGCGTCAGGATCCCGAAGCCCACCGCGATGATCACCAGCCCGACCGCGATCAGCGTCCGGTCGGCCATCTTCTTCCCGAGCGTCGCCCCGAGACCGTTGAAGAGCATCGCCGAAGCGGCGTACGGGATGAGCGCGAGGCCGGCCTTCAGCGGGCTGTACCCGAGGACGAACTGCAAGTACTGCGTCAGCGCGAGCAGCAACCCGCCGGCGGTGAACGACAGCAACACGATCGAGAAGCTCGTCCCGCTGAAGTTCCGGTTCTTGAACAACTCCAGCGGCACCATCGGGTGCTCACTACGCCGCTCCCACAAGGCGAACCCGGTCAGACCGACCAGGCCGACGACCAGTCCGCCGAGCACCTTCGCCGAGAGGAACCCGTGTGCGGGAATGGAGATGATCGCCCAGACCAGCGCGGCCATTCCGATGATCGAAAGCACGGCCCCACCGGGATCGACATCGCGCGCCGGTCCCCGCGACTCCGGGATCATCACGACCGCGCCGATGATCGCGACCACCGCGATCGGCACGTTCAGCAGGAAGATCGAGCCCCACCAGAAGTGTTCGAGCAGCACGCCGCCGACCGTCGGACCGGCGATCACGCCGACCATCGCGACCATCGACCAGCCGGCCATCGCCTTGCGCTGCTCCTCCGGCGGGAACACCGTGAACAGCAGCGACAGCGTGCTCGGCATCAGCAGCGAGCCACCGACACCCATCAGGCCGCGGCAGGCGATCAGTTGCCACGGGTTCTCCGCGAGCGTGGCCAGCAGTGAGGCCAGACCGAACAGCACCAGCCCGATCAGCAGCACCTTCCGCCGCCCGAACCGGTCGGACAGGCTGCCCGCGGTCAGCAACAGACCGGCGAACGCCAGGATGTAGGCGTCGATGATCCACTGCACGTCCGCCGGCGTCGCGGACAGGTCGCGCATCAGCGACGGGATCGCCAGGTTGAGCACGGTGTTGTCGACCACCAGCACCAGCAAGCTCAGACAAAGAATCAGCAGGATCCACCAGCGTCGCGGATGACCGGTCGCCGTGGACTCGTACGGTGTACTAGTCACTCGCACACTGTACGACAAGACTCGCACAGTGTTCCAGTGGATTGGCTAGGATGGGCTCATGAAGGAATCGATCTGGACCCGGCAACGAGCCGCGGCGCCGGCGCGCGAGACGCTCAGCCGGGAGCAGATCGTGGCTGCCGCGATGACGACGCTGGACACCGAGGGATTGGCCGGCCTGAGCATCCGCAAGCTCGCCGCCAAGCTCGGCGCAGGAGCGACCAGCCTCTATTGGCACGTCCCGACCAAGGACGACCTGATCGACCTGCTCATCGACGAGGTCTGGGGCGAGATCGACGTACCCGATCCCACGCTGGCAGGGTGGCGCAACGGCGCCCTCTTGTTCGGCCACAGCCTGCGCGCCGCCGTACTGCGGCATCACTGGCTGCCCGAGGTGATGTACACCCGGCCGAGCATCGGGCCGAATGCGATGACGATGGGTTCCCGCGGCCTGGTCCTGTTCGGCGCGGCCGGCTTCACCGGCAAGGATCTCGACTACGCGATGGGCAGCGTGATGGCCTACACCCTCGGGACCGCCAGCGCGGAGGTCGCGACCCGCGAGATCACCAGCAAGTCCGGCCGCTCATTGACCGAGTGGGCCGGCGAGGTGATCCAGCAGGCCGAAGCCGTCGCCGACCCCGCCATGCGCGAAGCCTTGAACCGCAGGGTCGCTCGCGACATCGACACGACCTTCAGCGAGTCCTTCACCTTCGGCCTCGAAGCCCTCCTCGACGGCCTCGAAACCCGCGTGAAGAAGTAATTCAGTCCGTACGCCGTTGCGCCCGGGCCGACGCGTAAAGGCAGACGGCCGCGGCGGTGGCGAGGTTGAGTGACTCGGCCCGACCGTAGATCGGGACCTTCACCGAGCGATCGACGATCGCGTCGAACCCGTCGGGCAGCCCATGTGCCTCGTTGCCGAACAGCCAGACGGACGGCTTCGCGAGCGTGCCGTCGTCGATGCACTCGTCGAGGTCCGTGCTGCCGTACCCATCGGCCGCGAGAACCTGCAGGCCTTGCTCGCGCCACGACTTCGCCGCCGTGACCACATCCGCCTCAACCGTGATCGGCAGATGGAACAGACTGCCGACGCTGGCCCGGACGGCCTTGGGATTGTGCGGATCCACGGACTCGGCGGACAGTACGACGGCGTCCGCGCCGGCCGCGTCCGCAGTACGGATCAAGGTGCCGACGTTGCCGGGGTCGCGAGTCTGGACGCCGACGGCCACCAGCCGCGCAGTACGGCGTACTGCCTCTTCCAGCGCGACGTCGACCAGCGTGCAGACGGCGACGACACCTTGGGAGGTGACCGTGTCACTCAGTACTTCGATCGCTGCCCGATTCACGTCGTACCACGGGACGTCGGCGAGCTGGGCCAGGTCGCGCAGGTCGCGGTGCCGGGTGGCGACATCGGGTTCGGCGTACACCTCGACCACCAGTTCGCGGTGCTCGAGGGCCTCCCGGACCGCCTGCGGGCCCTCGACCAGGAACCGGCCGGACTTCTTCCGGAACGCACGAGTGGCGAGCCTCCGGGCCTGCTTGATCCGCACGGATTGCGCGGTCAGCAGACCAGGGCTCGCCACTTCGGTGCTTGCTACCGGGTCGTCGCTGCGGCTCAGGCCGCGGCGTCGCTCTTGGCGTTCAGGTCGGCCGGCAGGGCCGCCTTCGCCAGCGCGACCAGCGCCGAGAACGCCGGCGCGTCGTTGACGGCCAGGTCGGCGAGGATCTTGCGGTCGACCTCGACCTCGGCCAGGCGAAGACCCTGGATGAGGCGGTTGTAGGTCAGGCCCTCCGCGCGGGACGCAGCGTTGATGCGCTGGATCCACAGCTTGCGGAAGTCGCCCTTGCGCGCCTTGCGGTCACGGTAGGCGTAGACGAGCGAGTGGGTGACCTGCTCCTTCGCCTTGCGGTAAAGCCGCGAGCGCTGGCCGCGGTAACCGCTGGCCTGCTCCAGTACGACCCGGCGCTTCTTGTGGGCGTTGACTGCCCGCTTCACGCGTGCCATGAGGTGTTACTCCTTGTATTTCTGCGCCGGAAGAAGTTCGTCCACCCGGCGGGGTGTTCGGGGTGGGGGAAGGGCAGCTCAGATGCCGAGCAGCTTCTTGAACTTCTTGGCGTGCGTCGGCGAGACCTCGATGGTGCCGGCCAGCCGGCGGGTCCGGCGGCTCGACTTCTCCTCGAGCTTGTGGCGACGGCCGGTGCGCTCGCGCAGCAGCTTGCCCGAACCCGTGACCCGGACGCGCTTCTTGGCACCCGAGTGGGTCTTCATCTTCGGCATGGCTATGTACTCCTGGTCTCTTTCGTTGACTCGACCGGTGCTGTTGCTCCGGCTGCGATGCGTTTCAACCTCGCGGCCGGAGCGACACGTCACTCCGGGTCGAGGTTGTCTGCCGGACCCTTGGGCTTCTTGGTGGCCCCGGCTGCCTTCTCGGCCTCGTACTGCTTGAGTTGCTCGGCCCGCTCGATCCGCTCGGCCTCTTGCTCGGCCTCGTGCTCGGCGAGCTTCTTGGCCTTCTCGGCTTCCACGTCCACGCGCGCCTCGGACTTCTTCTTGTGCGGTCCGAGCACCATGATCATGTTCCGGCCGTCCTGGCGCGGCGAGGACTCGACGAAGCCGAGCTCGCTGACGTCTTCGGCCAGCCGCTGCAGCAGCCGGAACCCCAGCTCGGGGCGGGACTGCTCGCGACCACGGAACATGATGGTGATCTTGACCTTGTCACCGGCACGCAGGAACCGAACGACGTGACCCTTCTTGGTCTCGTAGTCGTGCGGGTCGATCTTCGGCCGCAGCTTCATCTCTTTGATGACGGTGTTGGTCTGGTTCCGGCGGGACTCGCGCGCCTTCTGCGCGGTCTCGTACTTGTACTTGCCGAAATCCATCAGCTTGCAGACCGGCGGACGTGCCGTGGCCGCAACCTCGACCAGGTCGAGATCGGCTTCCTGTGCCAACCGCAGTGCGTCTTCGATCCGGACGATGCCTACCTGCTCACCGTTCGGTCCGACCAGTCGCACCTCGGGAACGCGGATGCGCTCGTTGACGCGCAGTTCAATGGTGATGGGTCCTCCTGGGTTGTTCGTTTGCTGGTACCACCTCGTGATCGCCCGAGGTCACTTCGCCGGAAAAGCAAAAGGCCCTCGTGCGTCCACACGAAGGCCCAATTCCCAGATCGGCAGCGGTGCAACCCCGGTTGCCCGGGAAAGTACGCCGTACGATCGCCGTCCCGCCTGTCCTCTCGGACCGGTTGGCCGGCGTGACCGGGACCCGCCGACTCTTCGTCGACTGGGTGGGAGGTGGCCCTCCGCTTAGACTCGAACCACCGGAGTCCCTCGAGTATTCCGCTCAGGGGTCACCAACGGACCGGGTCGGTCGCCATGCAAGAGTAGCAGCATGACCGACCCCATCTCCACTTCACCCGAAACCACCCCCGCGACCGAGGCCCGGGTGGACCCGATGTCGACCGTGTCGCGCGACATCGCCGAAGTACCCAGTGTGGAGATCATCTCGACCGCCGCCCTGCACCTGATGAGCGCCGCCGCCGTCAACCTCGGCCTCGCCGAGGACCTGCCCGACCACCAGGACCTGGACGAGGCGCGTTCGCTCATCGACGCCCTGGCCGGCCTCCTCGACGCCGCCGCTCCGAGCCTCGGCCACCACCACGCTGCCCCGCTCCGCGACGGCCTGCGCTCGCTCCAGCTCGCCTTCAAGGAAGCCTCGACCATCCCCGACGAGCCTGGTACCGGTCCTGGCGAGAAGTACACGGGCGAGGTCCACCCGCCCGCTTCGCGTCGCTGACATCTCACCCACAGCCGCCGCGCGCGGAATTCGGGTGCCGCCGGCGGACATCCTCGCGACAATGGCCGGCGTGGAAGAGGTCGAGGTCGTCGTTGCCCATAGTGAACGCGTGACGTTGCGAGTCGGAGACGTGTTCCTCAAGATCGACAGCGATCAGGCGAACCTCGACGTCGAGGTCGAAGCGATGGCGCTGGCGCCTGTCCCGACGCCGGAGATCCTTTGGCGCAAGCCGCCCGCGCTCGCGATCGCCGCCGTCCGTGGGCTCGCTCTCGGCCGTCTCGGTGAGCCGTCGCCCGCGTCGTCGGCGGCGTGGGCAGCGGCAGGCGCGGCGATCCGGAAGCTGCATGAGTCACCGTTGCCGCCGTGGCACGGACGGAAGAGCCGCGAACAGATCGCGGCCCACCTCGACGTCGAATGCGACTGGCTCATCACGAGCGGCGCGCTTCCGGCCGACCTGGTCAGGCGCAACCGCGAGATCGCCGAGGCCGCGCTCCGGCCCTGGACACCTGTGTTCACGCACGGAGACCTGCAGATCACCCACGTCTTCGTCGACGGCGACGAGGTCACCGGCATCATCGACTGGTCCGAGGCGAGCCAGGGCGATGCGATGTTCGACCTGGCGACCTTGACCCTCGGCCACGAGGAACGTCTCGCCGATCTCGTGGGCGGGTACGGCGGCGACGTCGACTACGACGTGATCCGCGCGTGGTGGTCACTGCGCAGCTTGGGCGCCTCCCGCTGGCTGCTCGAGCACGGCTTCGACCCGAACTCGCCAGGCTGCGAGTTCGACGTACTGCGGGCCCGGATGTGAGGCTCGAGACTTGGCCGGCCCGACGGCACCGATGATGGTCTGGTGGGCGCTGCTATCGGCGGGTCGCGGTGATGAGCCAGGCGCGGGTGTCGAGCCAGATGCCTGTCGAGGTGCGATGGGCTTCGTAGCCGTCGAGTAGACGTTCGAGAGCTTGCCCGGCCTCGGTGGGGTCGAGCTCCGCGACCAAGTTCTGCGTCAGTTGCAGGCGGAGTGCGGCGTCGCGGGCGGCTTCGGCGTCAGGACCGTAGTACACCGGCTCGCGTATGTCGGTGATTTCCAGGTCGGTGAATCCCACTGCGGTCAGCAGCCCTTCGACCGTTGCCGGATCGGCGAGCGAGAATGCCTCGCCGGTCAGCGGAGCATCGTCCCCACCCACGAAGGCCTGCCGAATCACGCGGTCCCACTGCTGGTACTCCCGCTCCTGCCACACCAACTGCACGAACCGCGCCCCCGGCCGCAATGCCCGGGCGATGTTGGCGAACGCAGCCTCCGGATCAGCGAAGAACATCGTCCCGAACCGGCTGACCGCCAACGAGAACCCCGCCGCGGGAAACGCATGCCCCTGCGCATCCGCCTGCTCGAAATGAATGTTGCGCAGCCCTTCCTCCGCACTGAGCCGCCGGGCGGTGTCGATGCTGGTGGCGTTGATGTCGACACCGACAGCACTTCCGGAGCGCGCGGCCTTGGCGGCGTCTCGCGTGGTCAGGCCGGTACCGCAGCCGACGTCGAGCACGTGGTCATCGGCTTGCACAGCCGCGGCCGCTACCAGCCGCACGTGATACCGCGGAACCTCAGCGTCATAGTCAAAGGGTCGAGTCACCCCACGACGGTAAATCGACCGAAGTCCACCCGCTGCTGGTGCGGAGCGCCAGCGAGCGGACACGTGTACAGCCGTCCTGTACCGGCGCAAGGATCGCCTAGCGGATCCGGCGTCCGCGCAACAAGTAGACGATCGGCACGACGCCACCCGAATTCACCAGCGTCAGCGCGGCTGCCCAAGCCGCCTTCGAGCCTCGAATGTCACTGCGCGGCCGCTGGGCCAGATCGATGAGTGCAGCGAGCTTCAGCCCTGCTTCGAATGCGCCACCGAGCAGAATCCCTTGCCGAAGTCGAGGATCGAGCTCGCTCCACCGCTTCCTGGCCATAACGCCAGTCTGCGCCGCATCCGCACCAGACACAACGACCTCTCCCGGCAGTTCGGCCGGGAGAGGAGGGAGGACGCGTAGTACTGGTTAGCGGGGAATGGAGTTGAAGAAGTCGAGGAGGGCTTGGGGGCTTTCGGGGTTGAAGCACAAGAGGAGGCCGTCGGCGGACTGGGCGGCTGCGGCTTGGCTGCGCGGGAACAAAGCTGCCTCGTACTGCGACAGCGCGGCCTCCGGGCGACCCGGGTTGGTGGCGAGGGCGGCGGCGAGTTCGGCGCCGTCCTGCAGGGCGAGGTTGGCGCCTTCGCCGGCGAACGGGGACATCAGATGCGCCGCGTCGCCCACCAGCGTCACGCCGGGCACACGGTCCCACTGGTGATCGATCGGCAGTGCGTGAATCGGCCGGGGAACCAACGCCCCGTCGGCACCGATGATGAGATCGAGGAAGTCTTCGTGCCAGTCGGAGAAGTACTCCGCCAGCGCGACCTTGGCCTTTTCGGTGTCGGCGAAGTCGATCTCTCCCGACGTCGACCAGCTCTCGTCCGCCAGCAGCGCCGCGTAGACGTGCAGCGAGCCGTCCGGATCGCGATGCCCCAAGAAACCCTTGCTGTCGCTCAGCGCGAACATCATGCCCTGACCGACCAGCCCAGCCGCCGCGGGATGACGCTTGTCGGCTCCTTCAAGACTTAGTTCGACGAACGACAGCCCGCAGTACGACGGCTTCGCATCGGACACCAGCGAGCGCACCCTCGACCACGCACCATCCGCGCCGACCAGCAGCTCGGTGGTGAATTTGTTGCCATCAGCAAGCATCACTTCATGCCGCCCATCGCCGAGCGCCCGGGCCTCGACGACCTTGGCGCCCCATCGAATCGTCCCCTCGGGCAGCGAACCGAGCAGCAGGTCGCGGAGGTCGCGGCGGTTGACCTCCGGCCGGTCGTGTTCGCCGCTGCCGTCACCATGGTCCTCCTCCGCGAAGCGGACCACGCCGTGTTTGTCGAGGATGCGCGTCGCCTCTCCGCCTTGGAACACAAGCCCGCGGAATTCGTCGTACAGGCCGGCTGCGCGCAGCGCCGCCTGGCCGGAATCGACGTGCAGGTCCAGCATGCCGCCCTGGCTGCGCGCCGTCGGCGAAGCGTCCAGGTCGAAGACGGCGCAGGTGACGCCGTTGACGTGCAGGACGCGGGCGAGCATGAGCCCGCCGAGTCCGGCACCGATGATCGCGATCGGGTGATGGGCGCTCATGTCGCTGCTCCTTCGGGCCGCGGCGTGCCGAGCACACCGTTGATCAAGACGCGGAATCCCCACGCCAGCCGTGCTTCCCCAGGCCCGGACAGCAGGTCGTTGCCCTGCGCCACCAGGTGGGGATGGGTCTCGGACGAGGCATTCCGTACTGCGTTTGCCAGCGCCGCCCAGTCCTGCGACGACTGCTCCTCGGTGCCACTCGCTCGCGGATCCACAACCGCATGCTCAGCCGCCTGCGCCGTGGCGAACAGCAGCAGAATGTCGATCCCCCACGCCGCCTGCCCCTTCGGCACACCGCCTTGGTCGAGCAGGTCCAGCAGCGCCTCGACAAGATTCAGGTACCGCTCCCCCGATGGCCTCGCCACCAAGGCGGACTGAGCCAGTCCGGGGTACTCGAAGAGCACCTCGGCGTACGACGTCAGCACGCGCTCGAGTCGCTCTCGCCAGTCGCCCGGCGCCGTCACCGGACTCAGGTCGACGGCGCCGAGTAATTCGTCGAGCACGGCCGCGTGCAGCTCGGCAGTGTTCCGCACGTACACGTAGAGCGAGGCCGCCCCGGTATCGAGCTCCTGCGCCAGCCGCCGCATCGTCACCCGCGCCAGCCCTTCGGCTCGCACGAGTCCGACCGCGGTCGCCACAATCCCAGCCCGCGTCAACGCCGCCTTGGCCGGCCGCTCCCGCCGACTCCGAATCCGTTCATTCATATGGCGACCATAACGAACATGTTCGTCCCGAACAAGTTCGTAGCGAACATGTTCGGCGACGGCCGCGAGGACGGCCCGGCACAGAGCACATGCCGGGCCGCTCGGTGAGTCAGGCGAAGACCTTCAGTTCGTAGATGCGGGCGGCTGGGTCGGTGCCTTGGGTCGGGGTGGTGACGGTGAGGCGGACGTAGCGGGCCACTGCGCCGGCCAGCGAGTGCGTCGTCACGCCGGCGGTGTTGTTGGTGACCGTGGCCCGGGTGGTCCACGTGCTGCCATCGGTCGACGTCTGCAGGGTGAAGGCCTTGGTGTTGTACGACGTGGGCTCGCCGCCGGCCGACGCGTGCGAGATCTCGACCGATCCGAGCGCTCGCGCCGAGCCCAGATCGACCTGCAGCCACTTCGAGGACGCCAGCGAGCAGAACTTGTCCGAGTTGCCACCGGAGACACTGCCGTTGACCGCCTTCGCCGGACCTTCGGACGTCGCGCACGCGGTCGACCCGGTGGCCGGCTTGTTCAGCGCGAGGTTGACCGGACCGGAGGAACCGGACATCGCCGACGTCATCTCACGCGCCCACTGCCAAGGTGCCGAGGTGCCGCCCGGGTCGGAGTTGAAGTACTCCCAGCCGTCGACTCCCCCGAAGCTCGGGTACTTCGCGACCAACGCCCCCAAAGTGTTCTTGAGTGTCGACAGCGCGACATAGCCGCTGCAGTTGGCCGAGTTCGTCACCACGCCGGCGACCACCTTCGACGGGGTGAACAGGCCGCGGTTGATGATGTTGTCGTAGCCGGTGGTGTTCGCCATCGAGCCCCAGCCGCAGTAGAACTGCGCGTTGTACCAGTCGATGTTGGCGCCGCGGTCGCGTTCCAAGGTCTCGTAGTTGAAGCCCGACAGGTTGCCGCCGCCGGTCAAGGCTGTCGCGACCGGTGCCAGCGTGATGATGAAGCCGGTGCCGAAGTCGGCGGTGAGCTGGTCGATCAGCCGGTTGATCCCGGCCTGCGACATGCTCTCCTCGACATCCAGGTCGAGGCCGTCCAGCCCGTACGTCGTGACCAGATTCTTCAGGCGCGGGTAGTAGGTGGCGAAGTCGGTGTCGAGCCGCTGGAAACTCCCTTGCGCGGCACCGCCGACGAAGGCCGACACCTTGACGCCGGCAGCCTGCATCGCGTGCAGGTCGGCCCACATCTGGGTGAACTTGGCAGCGTCCGGCGGGTCGTCGTTCAAGTGCACGGTGTCCTGATCGAGGTGGATCGCACCGACCAGCACATTCGTGACGCCGGTGTTGTTGTCGGTCAGCGCCTTCGGCGACACGTATGTCCCGTTGACATACTGGGTCTGGTAGTAGACGACGACCCGTTTGCTGTCGGCCGTCGTACCGGCCTGAGCCGTTCCGGTGGAGAGCAGCGCGGCACCGAGCAGCGCTGCCGTCGCAAAAGCGATTGTCTTACGCAACATGACGGAACTCCTTGCAATGGGCGGATTGCAACGGGTACTTACCCCTTCACGGCGCCCTCCTCTACGCCTTTGAAGAAGAAGCGTTGGCAGACGGCGAAGACGATGACGATGGGGATGAACGCGATCATGGTGCCCGCGGCGATCAGGCGGGGGTTGTTGCTGAAGGTGCCGGACAGGTACTGCAGGCCGACGGTCAACGTGTACTTGTCGGGGTCGGTCAGCACGATCAGCGGCCAGAGGAAGTCGTCCCAGGCGCCGATGAAGGCGAAGATCGCCACCACGCTGATCGTTCCGCGCACCGAAGGCAGCCCGATGTAGACGAATCGCTGCCAGACGTTCGCCCCGTCCACCACTGCCGCCTGGTCGACCTCGATCGGCAGCGAGCGGAACGCGTTGAACATCAGCAGCACGTTCAGCGCACCGATCATCCCGGGCAGCGCGACCCCGAAGAGCGTGTTCGCGAGGCCGAGCTCCCGCACCGTCACGTACTGCGAAATGATCGTCACCTCGCCCGGCAGCACCAGCGTCGCGAGGAACAGCCCCAGCACGATCCGCCGGAACCGGAACTGCAACCGCGACAACGCGAACCCGGCCAGCGAGGAGCCGACAATGTTGCCCCCGACAACCAGTACGGCGACCAGCAGCGAGTTCTTCATGTAGTCCCAGACCGGGATGGTGTCCGCGACCTCGCCGTAGTGCGACAACGTCGGCTGGGACGGCAGCAACCGCGGGATCCGGGTATAGATGTCCTCCCCGGATCCCTTCAGCGAGGTGGACAGCTGCCACAGGAACGGCCCGATCGTGATCAGCAGCACGAACACCAGCAGCAGGTAGCGGACCACCTTCTCGGTCGGCGAGATCGAATTGAACCCGAACGACCCACGCCGCCGCGGCTTCGCAGTACCGGGTTCCACCGGTACTTCGACCGGTCGCGCGGGGTCGGTCACGATGCTCATGCCTCGACCCCCTTCCGGTTGAGCCGGGCCAGCACCAGCATCGGCACGACGGTCACGAAGAACAGCACGATCGACAGCGCGGACGCGTAGCCGAGGTTGCCCTCGAAGCCCTGGCTGTACTGCTGGATCAGCATCACCACCGAGTTGTCCCGGCCGCCGGGACCACCCTTGCCGCCGGACAGGATGAACAACTCCGAGAACACCCGCAGCGCGGACACCGAGATCAGGATCGAGATCAGCACCATCGTGCCGCGAACGCCCGGGATGGTGACGTTGACGAAGCGCCGGAAGGCCGACGCCCCGTCCACTGCTGCCGCTTCGTGCAGTTCACGGCCGACGTTCCCGAGGGCCGCGAGGTAGATGATCATGTAGTACCCGAGCCCCTTCCAGATCGTCAGACTGATTGCGCTGAGCAACAAGAGCCACTGGTCGCTGAGGAACGGCAGTGGCCCCGAGATCACGCCGAGCTTCTCGGCCAGGCCGTTGACCAGGCCGCGATCGTCCAGGATCCACTGCCAGATCAGCGCCACCACGACCGCCGAGGCCACCACCGGGGTGTAGAACGCGGTCCGGAAGAAGGTGATGCCCGGCAACTTCTTCTCCACCAGCACGGCGAGCAGGAGCGGGAAGATCGTCAGGAACGGCAGGCAGACAACCATGTAGATCACGCTGTTCAGCAGCGCGTACCGCAACTGCTCGTCGTGCAGCAGGGTCTCGAAGTTCTTCAGCCCGACGAAGGTGCCGCCACCGATCGGCCTGGCGTTGGTGAACGACAGGATCACGGTGTTGATCGACGGCCACAGGTTGAACACCAGCAGCCAGGCCAGCGCCGGGATGATCAGCACCCAGGGAGTGAACCAGCGGTGATACTTCATCTCACTGGGCGAGCAGCTGGTTGGCCTTCGCCACCGCGGCGTCCAGAGCAGCCTTCGACGTCACCTTGCCGGCGATCGCGAGCGAGATCTGCTGGTTGATGAAGTCGTTGGTGGCGCCGCTGATCACGGCCGGCTGCAGCGACTTGGCCTTGGCCAGCGAGGCGAACGCGAGCACCTTGGCGTCGGACTCCGGCGTACCGTCGGACTTGGAGAAGTACGGGTCGTTCGCCGAGGCCTTGGTGGAGGGGAAGATGTTGACGATCTTCGCGAACGCGGCCTGGTTCTCCGCGTTGGTGACGAACCGGGCCAGCGCGATCGCGGCCGCCTGGTTCTTGGTCTTCGCCGAGACCGACAGGCCCTGCACGTACAGCGGCGGGGTGTCCAGCGCGGGCGACGGGACGACCTTGCCCTTCAGCGACGGGTTGTCCTTGACGAAGTCCTGGATCGCGTTGCCGCCACCGGTGGTCCAGGCGACCTTGCCCTGGGTGAAGAGCTTGGAGTTGCCCAGGTACTCCTGGGTCAGGATGTCGCGCGGCAGGTAGCCGGCGGCGTACGCGGCGCGGTACTTGTCCAGCAGCGCGACGGCCTCAGGAGTGTTGAAGGTGAACGTCTTCCCGTCGTCGGACAGCACCTTGACACCGGCGTTGGTGAAGTCACCGATGCCCGGCAGGCGGCTCATCAGGTACTCCTTGCCACCGGACTTGTCGTGCATCACCTTGGCCGCCGCGAGCAGTTCGTCGAAGGTCTTCGGCGGGTTCTTCGCGTCCAGCCCGACCGCGGCGAACTTGGCCGAGTTCCAGTAGTCGATGTCGGTGTTCAGGTACCACGGGTAGCCGAACGTGCCGGTCTGCCCCTGGTACTGGTACGCCTGTACGCCGCCCTCGACGTACTCCTCCGACAGCTTCGGGTCGGCGGCCGCGACGTCGAGCAGCAGGTTCTGCTTGGCCAGCGGCAGCGCGAAGTCCGGCGGCAGGTTCACCACGTCGGGGAGCTGCCCGGCCGAGGCCTGGCTCAGCACCTTCTTGTCGTAGCCGTCACCGGGCTGGTCCAGCCAGGTCACCTTGGTCCCGGGGTACTTCGCCTCGAAGGCTTTGATCACCCCTTCGACGTAAGTCGTGAACTTCGGCTTCAGCGCCCAGGTCTGCAGGCTCACCTCGCCGGTCACCTGGGTGTTCGCATCGACTGTGGGCTTGCTGCCGGACGAGGTGTCGTCCGACGAACCGAGCCCGCAACCAGCAAGAGCGAGGGCCGTGGCGGCAAGACCTGCCACCACGCTGAGACGCCGACTACGCATGAGGTTCTCCTGAGGTGATAAACCGGTATAGCTCCTGCACTATCCACATCGTAGAATCCGCTGTCAAGGGGACAAGTTGCGTCTCGCCGGCGGGACACACTGGTTAGGGAGGGCTGATGGCGCGACCGACGATCGCCGATATCGCCGACAAGGCAGGCGTCTCGAAAGGCGCGGTCTCGTTCGCGCTGAACGGGCGGCCTGGCGTGAGCGACGCGACCAGGGCGAGGATCCTGCAGATCGCCGAACAGATGAGCTGGCGGCCGCACAGCGCCGCCCGCGCGCTCGGCGCCTCGCGGGTGGATTCGGTCGGCCTGGTGATCGCCCGGCCCGCCCGCACGCTGGGCGTGGAACCCTTCTTCGCGCACCTGCTGTCCGGCCTGCAGTCGGGCCTGTCCGCGCACTCCATCTCGCTGCAGTTGCTGATCGTGGAGAACACCGAGGCCGAGATCGAGGTGTACCGGCGGTGGGCCTCCGAGCACCGCGTCGACGGCGTGATCCTGGTCGACCTGACCGTGCGCGACCCGCGCATCGACGCCTTGAAGGAGCTCGAACTCCCCGCTGTGGTGATCGGCGGCCGAGGCGGCAAGGGCGCCCTCGCCTCGGTCTGGGCCGACGACCGCGACGCGATGCTGTCGATCGTGGAGTACCTGGCCGCACTCGGCCACCGCCGGATCGCCCACGTGGCCGGTACGCCGAACTTCCAGCACACCCAGCGCCGGATCCGCGCCGTCCGCGACGCCGCTCCCCGGCTCGGGCTGGTCGACGCGCCGTCGCTGACCACGGACTTCAGCGACGCCGAAGGCGCCGCGACCACCCGCAAACTGCTCTCCCAGGCGGACCGGCCGACCGCGATCGTCTACGACTCCGACGTGATGGCGGTGGCCGGACTGGGCGTCGCGATGGAGATGGGCGTCGCGGTCCCGGGCGAGCTGTCGATCGTGGCGTTCGACGACTCGATCCTGACCCAGCTGATGCACCCGGCGCTGACCGCGATGTCGCGGGACACCTTCGACTTCGGCCGCCAGGCCGCCGAAGTACTCCTCGAGGTGATCGCCACCCCCACCGCCGTCATCAACCGCCGCACCGCGGACCCGGTCCTGACGGTCCGCGAATCCACCGCACCCCCCGCCCACTGACCGGCCACTGACTTGGCAAGGAAGCTAAACCGATTTAGCATCCTTCTCATGGTTTCGGATCACGTCACGCCGCGGTTCGGCGCGAACTACGTCCCGTCGTCCGGCTGGTTCTACAGCTGGCTCGACTACGACGGCGCCGCGGTACGCCGGGACTTCGCCGACCTGGCCGGACTCGGGCTCGACCACGTCCGGGTGTTCCCGATCTGGCCCTGGATCCAGCCCAACCGCGCGCTCATCAGGCAGCAGCCGATCGACGACCTGCTCGACCTGATCGACGCGGCCGCGGAGTACGGGCTGGGGGTCGCGGTCGACCTGATCCAGGGCCATCTCTCCAGCTTCGACTTCCTGCCTTCGTGGGTGCTCACGTGGCACCGGCGCAGCCTGTTCGAGGACAGCACCGTCCGCGACGGTCTCACGGCGTACTGCGAGGCGGTGGCGGTCGCGGTCGCGACCCGTCCGAACGTCTTCGCGATCACGCTCGGGAACGAGGTGAACAACCTCTGGCCGGACAGTACGACGACTCCTTCGAGCTCGACGAGCTGGGCGCAGGATCTCCTGGTCGCGGTGAAGAAGGCGGCCCCCGACGTACTGGCGCTGCACTCGGTCTTCGACGACGCCTGGTACAAGCCGGACCACCCGTTCCACCCGGTCGACGTCGTCGACCTGGGTGAGCTGAGCACCGTCCACTCGTGGGTTTTCAACGGGGTCTCCCGAGTGGACGGCCCGCTCGGCCCGGCGACCGTGTCGCACGCGGACTACCTGGTCGAACTGGCCGCCGCGACCTCACTGGATCCTGCCCGGCCGGTGTGGCTGCAGGAGGTCGGCGTACCGGGCCCGGACATTCCCGTCGACCTGCAGGCCGAATTCACCCGGCGCACGGTCGAGTCGGTCGTGCACAACCCGGCCCTGTGGGGCATCACCTGGTGGTGTTCCCACGACATCGACCGCCGCCTGCTCGACTTCCCGGACCGCGAATACGACCTCGGTCTCTTCACCGTCGACCACCAGCGCAAGCCCGCCGCCGAAGCGCTCGCTGCCGTCATTGCCGAGATCCGCGCCAACGGCGTCCAGCCCCGGCCGGCAACCACCGTCACCGCCCCGATGAACCCCCGCACCGAGCCCCACCGTCGCGCCGAACTGGCCCCCGGCAGCCCCTTCCACCTCGCCTGGACCGAAGCCCGCACCCAGGGCCCGGTCCGGATCGCCCTTCCCACCACGAACTGACCGAGCGGCCCCCAGCCCACCCGCCCGTCAGGCGCCCAACCCCGGTCCGTTCGGCACGCTGACTCGCCGCTTTGGCCGCCCGGCGAGCCTTCGGCGGAGACATGTACCGACGGACAGGAGATAGCGGCCTCCGTGCCGGGACGCCACGCGTGGCCGCCTTCCGTCCGGTCGAGTTTCGGCGACACCTCCTGTCCGTCGGCCCGGCCCGATGAGCCGATCCAGCTGGTCTTCGATACCTCCAGCCAGGACTAAGCCGGTATGCACGCAGATAACCCTCATCTTGAGGGGTTGGCCCGCCAAAGTGTGGGGTCGCCGGGTGGTGGCGTCAGGGGTGGCGATCGATGAGGGCTTGGATGCCGTCGAGGATCGTGTCGAGGCCGAAGTCGAGGTCGTCGTCGACGGTGTCCTCGTATTCGTGGTTGGTGTAGAGGGACAGGATCTTGTCGTAGCCGGCTGACATCAAGCGGGGGACGAGGAACTCACCTACTGCTTGGGTTTCGACCGGGGTGGAGTCGCTCGCGGCCAGCTGGTGGAAGAGGTTGGCGTAGCTGCGGACGTGGCCGTCGAAGAGGACTGCGCAACCGAGCATGTCGTGCTGGCTCAGACCGGTGTCGTCCAGGACGCGGAGCAGGGTCTCCAACCAGTGCAGGAGATTCGGCGTGACGGGAGCGCCGCGGATGGGTACCTGCAGCAGCCACGGGCGTTCGGCGTACCGGTCTATCTGTGCCTTGACCCAGGCGCGCGAGCCCTCGCGCCAGCCGGTGGTCCGCAGGATGTGGTCGGGTGCGCGACCCCAGGCCTTGTCGGCGACCAGGACGATGAGTTCGTCCTTGGAGCTGACGTAGCGGTACATCGCGTTGGTGCTGACGCCGAGGTGGGCCGCGATCTTCTGCAGCGAGATCGCGTCGAAGCCCTGGCTGTCGCCGAACTCGATGCCGGCGGCAATGATCTGGTCGACGGTCAGCGCCGGCTTCGGCCCGCGCCGCTGGACCGGATACACCCCCCACGACAACGCCAGCCCCGCTGGCAACTGAGCAGACGCGGGTTGAGCAAGCGGCTGGGCGGGCGCGGGCTGGGCAGGCGGCTGAGCAGGCGCGGGTTGGGCAGGCGGCTGGGCGGGTGCGGGTTGGGCAGGCGCGGGGTGGGGAGGCCGGGTGTGGCCTGGTCCCTTCGGTGCCTTGCTCATGTTCTTCATCCTGACCCATTTCGGCGCCCGAGGCGGTATCCGCGGCCGAAGAGGGGAGCTAGCACCACCTCCGAAACGGGTGCTGAACTCCTCCACCGGCAAACTGTGCAACCCCTACGCTTTTTTCATCCGCACCACCCCTCCTGCACTGAAGGAAGCCTGCGATGAACAACCTGATAAGCACCCTCGGCCCGCTCCTCTCCCCCGACGAAGTACGCCTGACCGGCCCCGACAAGCGCACCGCCGGCGGCAAGCTCGACACCGCCGCCCGGCAGGGCACGCTGCACGTCTCGGAGTCGATCGACCGGCACGACCTGCTCGATGCCGCCCGCACCCGAGGCGACCTGCGCCAGGTGCTCGACGGCGTTCCCGGCGCCCTGCCCGCCAAGGGCCTGACCCGGGCGCTGCAGATCGTGTCCGGCGCCTGGTTGACCGTCTGCCTGGTCCAGTTCGTGATCTGGCTGGTGCTGGCCGGATTCGGGCACTTCGACTGGCCCTGGTGGCTGTGGTCCGACCTCGGCCTCGCCGTACCGGTCGCGATCCTGTGGTGGAGCAACGAGTCGTACCACCGCAACTCCCAGCTGGTAGCGACCCGATGACCGCCCCACTCTCCACCCAGGCCGCCAACGGCAGGTATCCGGTGCAGCTGACCGGCGTACGGAAGGTCTACGGCAGCGGCCCCAGCGCCGTCACCGCTCTCGACGGGGTCAGCTACGGCTTCGCGAAGGGCACCTTCACCGCGGTGATGGGCCCGTCCGGATCGGGCAAGAGCACGCTGTTGCACTGTGCTGCCGGGCTCGACGAACCCACCTCCGGCGAGGTGTCACTAGCCGGTACGCCGTTACGCGGACTCGATGAGACCGCGCTGACCGAGTTGCGCCGGGAGCACGTCGCCTTTGTCTTCCAGGCGTTCAACCTGATGCCCGCGCTGACCGTTCGCCAGAACGTGGTCCTGCCGCTCACGCTCGCCGGCCGCAACCCAGATGCCGCCTGGGTGACCGAGGTCATCCGGCGGGTCGGGCTCGGTGAGCGCACCAAGCACCGCCCGAGCGAACTGTCCGGCGGCCAGCAGCAACGAGTCGCCATCGCCCGTGCTCTGGCCGGCCGGGCCGCGATCACGTTCGCGGACGAGCCGACCGGCGCGCTCGATACCCAGACCGCAACCGAGGTACTGGCGTTGCTGCGCGACCAGGCGCGGGCCGCCGGCCAGACGATCGTGATGGTGACGCACGATCCGGTCGCCGCGTCGTACGCCGATCAGGTGGTCTTCCTGGTCGACGGCCAGATCGTCCACGAGACACCTGCCCCCACCGCCGAAGGCGTCGCCGCAGTCCTCGCCAAGTTGTCCCGAACGAAGGTGCCGACATGATCAGGCTCGCCCTTTCCAGTCTGCGGTTCCGGACGGCCGCCTTCGTGGCGATCTTCGTCGCCGTCCTGCTCGGCAGCTCGTTGCTGGCAGCTGCCGGCGGGTTGCTGGAGACCGGCCTCCGCCTCAACGCCGAGCCCCAGCGACTGGCCGCCGCGCCGATCGTGGTGACCGGCCGCCCGGCGTACCACCCGCCGAACGGTTCCGGCTCGGTCGCCTACCCTGAGCGCCACGGCGTCGACCCCGCACTCGCCGGCAAACTGTCCCGTACTGCGGGCGTCGCCGAGGTGGTCCCGGATCTGTCGTTCCCGGCGGTGGTTGACCCAGGCAAGGATGTGCTCGCGGGCCACCCCTGGACCTCCGCTGCGCTCACGCCGTACCGGCTCACCAGTGGACAGGCGCCCCAAGCGGGAGAGGTCGTCCTGGACGCTCGCCTGCTGAAGGCAACAACTGTTCTCGGTCAACCGCCCTCGGGCGAGCACCGGGCGGCGCGGGTCGGCGACAAGGTGCAGGTCGTCGTCTCTGGGCAGCCCCGGGAGTTCGTCCTGGCCGGGATCGCGACGCCCGGCCGACGGGTCGACGTACCGTCGATCTTCTTCTCGGCCGGCGACACACGCCAGGTCGCCGGCTCGCGAGTAGATGCCCTCGGCATCTTTCCTGGCAAGGACACCTCCGCGAAGGATCTGGCGAAGCGGCTGGAGTTGCCGGCGGGCGTCTCCGCGCTGACCGGTGACGACCGCGGCGCCGCGGAGTTCGCGGGAATCGCGACCAGTTTGCCGTTGATCATCTTGTCGGGCGTGTTCGGTGGCATGGTCGCCGTGGTGATGGCACTGGTGGTTTCGGCGACGATCGGGCTCTCGGTCCGCCAGCGCCGGCGCGAGCTCGCCCTACTGCGGGCAAGCGGCGCCACCCCGCGCCAGGTACGCAAACTGGTGGTCACCGAGACGATGCTGGTCGCCGTGGTCGCGCTGGTCGCCGGCCTGCTGCTCGGCCGCACGATGGGCCGATGGATCTTCGGCATGCTCACCGGCCACGGGATCGTTCCCGGCGCCCTCCGCTTCGACCAAGGCCTCCTGCCCTTCGCCGGGGCAGCGATCCTCACCCTGGTGGTCCTCCGGGTGACGGTCGGCTTCGCCGCGGGCCGAGCGGCCGCGATCCGGCCGATCCAGGCGCTCACCGAGGCCGCCGTACCGCCGGTGGTCCTCAGCCGGGTCAGGCTGATCATCGGCGCCGTCTTCGCGGCCGTCACGGTCGGCACGGGTGTCTCCACGATCTTCATGAGCCCCACCAACGCCGCCGCCATCGGCGGACCCGCGGTCCTGACCGGTTCGATCGCCGTCGCCGTCCTCGGGCCGGTGGTGATCCGGGCGTTGCTCGGGACCAGGATCACCAGGTTCCTCGAGGGCAAGGGCGTCAGCGGGATCCTTGCCGTGATCAACCTTCGGGTCCGTTCCGTCCAGTTCGCCGCGATCCTGGTACCGATCATGCTGGCCTCGGCGATTGCCCTCGGCAACATCTATTCGCAGACCACCCAGCAGAAGGCGGCTGTCGAGGCGTACACCGACAACCTGTACGCCGATGTCGTGGTGACCAGTTCGTCCGGCGGCATCCCGGCCGGCTTGGCGGAGCAGGTTCGCAGTACCGAAGGTGTCTCTGTCGCTTCGACGCTGGTCCGCAGCAAGGGGTGGATCGAGGAGCCGTACGACACGAGCCACACGAGCGATCCGTGGCCGCTGCTGGGGCTCGACGGGCCTGTCTACAAGGGGAAGGTGCGGGCCGGGTCGCTGGACGATCTGAAGGGGTCCACCATTGCGATCCCGCCCGCCGCGGCGAAGAAGCTGAAGGTCGGGATGGGCGACGAGCTCGGCGTACGACTCGGCGACGACGCGCTGGTGAAGGTGCGGATCGTGGCGCTGGTCGACGGCAGTTCGGGGTACGAGTCGCTCTTGCTGCCGAGTGAACTACTGGCTCAGCACACGACGACCGGGCTGCCCAGTCAGATCCTGGTTCGGACGAAGGACAAGAAGAAGGTGCAGGAGACCGACCTGCAGAAGTGGCCGGGAGCAACGATCGGTGATCGCGAACTGCTGTCGGCCGACTTCGACGCGGGGCTCGGCGTGGATGCCTGGATCAGCTATCTGCTCGCCGCGATCGCCATCGCGTACACCGCGATCGCGTCGATCAACACGATCGCGGTCGCGGTGCTGGACCGGCGGCGGGAGTTCGGGCTGCAGCGGCTGAGCGGGTCCACCCGCAAGCAGATCGCCAAGATGCTGTACCTCGAAAACCTGGTCGTCGCGGCGATGGGCCTCGTCCTCGGCGTGATCGCCGCCTGCTTCAGTATCTTCCCGATCGCCATCGCCACCCGGGGCTGGCCGATCCCGTCCGGTCCGGTCTGGCTGCTCCTCGCCTGGGTCGCCCTGGTCCTGCTCCTCGTACTCCCCGTGACAGCGATCGCCGGCCGCCTCGCGATGCGCCCGAAGCCGATGGACGCCGTCAACTCCCCCGCTGGGTGATCCAACCCCAGCCGGATGAGGTCAGGCGGGGTGATCCAGCCGGATGAGCTCAGGCGGGGTGATCCAGCCGGATGAGGTCAGGCGGGGTGATCCAGCCGGATGAGCTCAGGCGGGGTGATCCAGCCGGATGAGCTCAGGCGGGGTGACCAGCCGGGTGAGCTCAGGCTGGGGTGATCCAGCCGTAGCCGCCGTCCTCCAGACGAACGACCTGGAGGCCGGCGGCCAGTCGGCGTACGTCATCGGTTTCCAGTACGGCGGGCGCCGGACCCGCCACGTCGAGCACGATCGCGGCGGCGCCCTCCTGGATCGCCGCGGTCGCCACCAACTGCGCCTGAGCCGGCATCGGACGAGCCTCCGGACTCCACCGGGCGAGACTCTCGGTGCCGCTGAACGCCAGTAACGCGTTCCGCCCGTCCTGCCCCTGCAGCAGCGCGACGGCCATGTCGGAGGTCTTGTCGTGCGCGAGCCCCTGCTCGTCGTACTCGACCTCGCCCAGCATCGCCACCACCGGCACGAGCAGCCGCGCCTTGGTCAGCGCGAGCAGAATCGCTCCCTGATCGCGCTCCACCAGCGCCTGACCGAGCGCGGGGTCAGCCGACCCGTCGTCGTTGTCGAACCCGGTAAAGGCCAAGCGGCGTTCTGGTTGCACCGGCCCATTGTCCCCGGAGCGCGGTTTCAGGGTGGGGTCAGGGCTGTTCCCCTCTTGGTTCCGGCCCTTCCTGTGCGAGCCTGGGTATGTGCCTGACTTCAACGATGTGACGCTGCTGCCGCTGTGCGCGGGCCTGACGCTGCTCGGCCTGATCGGCTCGTGGATCGCCTGGCGACGCCGCGGCCTGGCTGCCGGGACCCGCGGGGTCGCCTGGTCGCTGCTGCCGGTCTCGCTCTACATGACGGGCCTGCTGAAGCTGCTGTGGGACATCGTGAAGTCCGCTGTCACCTGGGTGACGCACCTGATCTTCTCCCCCACCGTCTGGGCCGGCGTCGCGCTGTTCGGCGTCTCCGTCGTCCTGTACGTCGTGTCCGGCGTCGCCCGCGGACGCGGTGGGGAGAAGGCGCCCAAGAGCAAGCCCGCCTCAGCCACCGCCGGTGCGCTGACCTCCACCGGGCCTGCCCCCGCCTCGGCCTCCGCCCCTGCCGGCAAGCCCGCCAAAGCCCCCAAGGCCAAGGCTTCGAAGCAGGAGTCGTCGGAGTTCGACGAGATCGAGGACATCCTGAAGCGCCATGGAATCAACTGACCGCCTGACCAGCGAACCAGTCGCCGACACTCCCCTGACGATCGACAACCTGCTCGACCACGTCCAGTCGGGACCTGCCCGGCTCGGCCGGATCCGCCTGATCAGCATCGACGGACCAGCCGGCTCCGGCAAGAGCACGCTCGCCGGCCGGATCGCCGCCCGGGCCGAGGCCCGCGGCCTGCACACCCTGGTCGTGCACATGGACGACCTGTACGACGGGTGGGACGGTGCCGTCCGTGGCTTCGGGCTGCTCCGCGACCACGTGCTCAAGCGGCTCGCGGACGGCCGCGAAGGACGGTACCGGCGCTACGACTGGAACCTCGGCGCGTACGCCGAACTGCACCTCGTCCCGGCCACTCTCGATCTGCTGATCGTGGAGGGTGTCACCGCGGCCGATTGCGACGCCGACCCCTGGCAGTCACTGCGGGTGTGGATCGAGACCAGCAACGAGGTCCGGCTGGACCGCGGCATCGCCCGTGACGGCGAGGCGCTGCGCGACCGCTGGCTGGACTGGATGCGGTGGGAGCGCGACCACTTCGCCGCCGAGAACACCCGCGCCCGCGCCAACGTCGTCGTCGACGGCTCCCCGGACACTCCGCACGACCCCGAGCTGGAACTGATCGCCAAGCTGATCAACCTCCCGCACGACTCCGCCGCCTCCTGAGGCCGGACCGCCAGCACTGATCAACCTGCTCGCAATCTTCCTCGCCAGGCGTGAGCGGCCGGGAAATCCGGCGGCCGATCGGGGTTGGTCGGTGTTGGCGGTTCAGGTGTCCGGCACGTGGGTGGGGCGGACAGCGGTGGTCGCTGTGGGTAAGGATGGGGGCATGAGTGTTTTGCCGTCGGGCGAGCAGTGGACCATCCGGGCCGGTGGATATACCGGGACGGTCGTGAGTGTCGGGGGCGGTCTTCGCGGGCTCGCCTACCAGGGGCGCGAGGTGCTGGTCGGGTATCCCGAGGACCAGGCCGCGCACGCCGGGATCGGGCAGCACATGTTCCCCTGGCCGAACCGGATCACGGACGGGAAGTACACCTTCCGCGGCGCGGACCAGCAGCTCTACCTGAGCGAGCCGGCCCGCTCGAACGCGATCCACGGGCTGACCCGCTGGGCGAACTGGGAGCGCGTCGACGACGGCATCGACGAGTCCGTCGTCGAGGTGGCGCACCGGCTGCACGGCCTCCCGGGGTACCCGCATCAGCTGGACCTCGCGATCACCTACCGGCTCGGCGACGAGGGGCTGACGGTCACGGCGAAGGCGACGAACATCGGCGCGAGCGACGCGCCGTACGGGTACGGGACGCATCCGTACCTCAGCGTCGGCCGGAAGATCGACGAGTGCGAGCTGGAGTTCACCGCCGAGAAGTGGCTCCAGGTGACGCCCGACCGGTTGAGCCCGATCGGTACGGCGCCGGTCGCCGGCTCGCAGTACGACTTCGGCAAGGCACGGCTGGTGCAGGATCTGGAGATCGACAACGCGTTCACCGGGTTGCCGCCGGTCTGGTCGGTCACGCTGACCGATCCCGACACCGGGAACCGCGCCGTACTGACCGGCGACACGCGATGGATGCAGGTCTTCACCGGAAGCCCGATCGGCCGGATGGGCCTGGCAGTCGAGCCGATGACGTGTCCGCCGGACGCCTTCGTCAGCGGGGACGACCTGATCGTGCTGAAGCCCGGCGACGAGCACAGCACGACCTTCAGGGTCAGCTGCTAGCGCCGGCTCCGTGCGCGCGGGCGACCGAGGCCAGTTGCTTGGCAGCCGCGCTCGCCCGCCCGCCTTCGGACGCCTGCACAGCGAGTACGCCGAGTCGGTTGCCGTCGGCATCGAACAGCTGGAGCCACGGGTCGCCGGCGTTGAACCGCAGCGCCTTCACGTCGGTCCAGGGGAACTGGTACGACTTGAACACGTTCCGCACCTCGATCCGGTCCTCGTACGCCGTGACGCGAACGGTGCCCATCCGGTAGAGCAGCCACAGGATCACGCCGAAGAACACCAGCAGCGTGAGCCGCTGGAACCAGCTGAAGGTGGCCCGGGACTCGTCGTCCAGCCGGAACCAGATCACCCCGAAGACGGCGACCATGCAGACACCCATCACCGCCGCCATCATCGCGATGATCCACGGGTGGAAGGTCCACAACGACGGCTTCGGGGTCATGGCCGTCAGATCCGGCAGGCGTGGATGTCGGTGGTCAGGATCGCCCGGGCGCCGAGCTCCCAGAGCTGGTCCATGATCCGCTGTGCTTCGGCCCGGGGCACCATCACGCGGACGGCGACCCAACCTTCCCGATGAAGGGGTGACACCGTCGGCGACTCCAGGCCTGGTGCGACCGCGTTCGCGGCCTCCACGGCCTCGGCGCGGATGTCGTAGTCCATCATCACGTAGTTGCGCGCGACCAGGACACCTTCCAGCCGGCGCACCAACTGCTCCATCCCGGCCGGCTGCTGCACTCCGTGCCGCCGGATCAGCACCGCCTGCGACTTGAGGATCGGCTCGCCGAAGACCTCGAGCCCCGCCTGGCGCAACGTCGTACCGGTCTCGACCACGTCGGCGATCACGTCCGCGACACCGAGCTGGACCGCCGACTCGACCGCGCCGTCCAGCCGGACCACGGAAGCCTGTACGCCGTTCTCCGCCAGGTGGTCCGCGAGGATCCCGGCGAAGGAGGTGGCGATCCGCTTGCCTTCGAGGTCCTTGACCGACTCCGCGACCCCGGCCCGGCCGGCGAACCGGAACGTCGAGCCGCCGAAGCCGAGCTCCATCAGGATGTCGGCGTCGGCGTGCGAGTCGAGCACCAGGTCGCGTCCGGAGATGCCGACGTCGAGGGTGCCCTCACCGACGTACACGGCGATGTCGCGGGGTCGCAGGTAGTAGAACTCGACGCCGTTGTCCGGGTCGGTCAGGGAGAGATCTTTGCTGGTCCGGCGCTGGCGGTAGCCCGCCTCGGTCAGGATGTCGATGGCGGCTTCGCTCAGCGAGCCCTTGTTCGGTACTGCGACGCGCAGCATGGCACTAGCCAATCTGTGAGAGGTGAACCGGTGATCTGTAGCCGCTCCTACAGATGTCGGTACACGTCGTCGAGGCTCAGGCCGAGCGCGTGCATCATCACCTGCGCGTGGTAGAGCAGCTGGCTCAGCTCCTCCGCGGCCCGCTCCTTGCCCTCGTGCTCGGCGGCCATCCAGGACTCGGCGGCCTCCTCGACCAGCTTCTTGCCGATCGTGTGCACGCCGGCATCCAGCGCTGCCACCGTGCCGGAGCCCTCCGGTCGGGTCAGCGCTTTCTCGCCCAGCTCGGCGAAGAGTTCGTCAAAGGTCTTCATCGCTGGACCAGCCTAGAGGTCACCCGCCGCGAGGTTGCGGTCAGGTCTCGTCTACCGGACCGGATGGGCGAGGATGGTGCTCATGCCGGCCAGAGTTCGTGAGTTGGGGATCGTGCCCGGGAGCCTGCCCACCGGGTCGCTCAACGCGATCACCGATGTGCCCGGAGTACTGGTCGGCCAGACCACGATCGACGACGGCGCCGACCTCCACACCGGCGTCACCGCAATCCTCCCGCCCAGCCTCAGCGCGGTGCCGGCGGCGATCGCGGTGGGGAACGGGTACGGGAAGCTGGTCGGGTCGACCCAGGTGGATGAGCTGGGCGTCTTGGAGACTCCGATTCTGCTGACCGGGACGTTGTCCGTGTTCCGGGTCGCGGATGCACTGGTCAGCTGGTTGCTCGAGCGCGATCTTGAGGCGAGCAGCTTGAATCCGGTCGTCGGCGAGACCAACGACGGCTTCCTCTCGGACATCCGCCGCCGCCCGATCACCCCGTCGCACGTCTTCGCGGCCCTCGACAACGCTTCGGCCGACCTGCCCGCCGAGGGCTGCGTCGGCGCCGGCACGGGCACGGCCGCACTCGGCTTCAAAGCAGGAATCGGTACCTCGTCCCGATCAGCCGGCGGTGGGACCGTCGGCGTACTGGTCCAGAGCAACTTCTCCGGCACCCTCACCGTCCTCGGCACCCCGGTTCCCGCCCCGAAGACCGCCGGTACGCCGGGAGGCAACTCCTGCATGATCGTCGTCGCCACGGATCTCGCGCTGGATGCCCGCCAACTCGGCCGGGTCGCCCGGCGCGCCGTCTTCGCGATGGGCAAGGTCGGCTCCGACTACGCCCCCGGCAGCGGCGACTATGCCATCGCCTTCAGCACCACGACCGCCGCCCCGACGCCCGAAACCCAGCTGAACACGGTCTTCCAAGCAACGATGGAGGCAACCGAGGAGGCCTTGCTGAACTCACTCACGATGGCTCACACCGTCACCGGCTTCCGCGGCAACACCCGGTACGCCGTACCGTTCGACGTTCTCGTCAAGCTCGCTTCCGGGTGACACCGGCAACGATCAACGACCCGAACGCGCCGATCGCCGCCACCGTCCTGACCAGGTGCGCGAGCTGCCAATGGTCGCGAACGGTCGCCCAGTCCGACGGCGGGTTCCGCACCGACCAGTCCGCCTGGTCGCCGTTGATCGGAAGGTTGACGGCCATCGTCACGGCGAGAACGACGACCAGCAAGGCCAACGCCACGAACAACCAGCGTTTGTTGCCGCGGGCAAGGACAGCGAGGACGGCGGTGCTGATCAGCGCCGGGATCAAGGTGGCCGAGGCGAGCTTGTCCAGGGAATCGAGCTCGATGAGTCTGACTTGCGCGTAGATCGAGGCGTCGTAGGAGCGCAACGAGTTCTCGAAGACGAGGACGCCGAGGAGGAAGCCTGCGAAGAGTCCGGTGAAGAACAGACTCAGGCCGCGAACGAGAACCGCCGCCGGACGAGACGTCGTACGGGGTTGGTCGAGAGTTGTCACGGTCATCTCAGTAGCCGGCGCTGACGGGCTGGTTGACCATGGTCGGGTCGTCGATCGCTGCCAGCATCAGGTGGGCGACGTCAGCTCGCGAGATGCTGTAGGTCCGCGGGACGGTGCCGCCGACGGACACGCGGTACTTGCCGGTCAGGGACTTGTCGGTGAGCTTGGGCGGCCGGACGATGGTCCACTCCGTCGGACTGCTCATGATCTCGGCCTCCATCACCCGGAGGTCGGCGTACACGTCCGCCGCGAACGCGTTGATCATCGGCAACACCACGCGACGGTTGAGGAAGCTCTCGTCCGGCGGCAGCGGTCCGAGCGGGATCGCGCTGACCGCGACAAATCGGTCCACCCGGGCCGCCGCCATCGCCGCGAGGATCGAGCGGGTACTCGTACTCGCGACCGGGCCGGCCTTGCGACTGCGCGCCCCGACGCCGGAGACCACCGCCGCGCTGCCGTCGAGCGCGGGCCGGAGCAACTCCGCCTCTTCGAGGCCGGGCACCCGCACCACCTCGAGCGAGGGATGCCTGACGTCGTACGTCGACGACTCGCGCACGACCGCGACGACCTTGTGGCCGGCGGCCAGCGCCTGCTCCACGACCTGGCCGCCGATCCCGCCGGTCGCGCCGAAAACCGTGATCTTCATCGAATACCGTCTCTCTGGTCGACTCATATAATACGAGAATCATAATATATGTCGGTCAGAAGATGGTAGTGAGCTGCGTCTCCGCGCCGGCCCGCGCGAAACCGAGTCAGGACTCGTAGAGCTCGATGATGTCGTGCGCGAGGCGGGCCAGTTCCGCGCGGAGTTCAGCAGGCTGGAGTACTTCGAGGTCGGCGGCGAAGCGGATCAGTTGGGTGGCGGCATTCGGCACCGACTCGATCGGGACGGACACCGTGATGCTGCCGTCCTCGGCCGGCTCCGCACCGGCGTCAGTAATTGCTTTGAGCAACAGTGTTGCGGACAGATCGGCCAGTCGCCGGACAAGCGCCGGGGCGATCCGGACCACGGCATGCCCGGTGAACCGGCGTTGCTCGAACTGGTCGAGATGCTCCTGCCAGTACTTCGCGAGATCGAACTCAGCCGCCCTGATGAAGGTCTCGTCGGACGCGGTGAGCTCGAGGATGTTGGAGACCCGGTAGGTCCGGATACCCGGGCCGGCCGCCGAAGCCGCGACGTACCAGCTGCCGTTCTTGAGCACGAGCCCGTACGGCGACAGTGTGCGCTCGACTTCACGGGGTGCTTCCCAGCGGCGGTAGAGCACCTTGATCTTTCGGTCGTGCAGCACCGCCTCGGCGATCGCGGCCAGGTGCGGCGAGTCCTCGGCCTCGCGGTACCAGGCCGGGACGTCGAGGTAGAAGCGGTTCTTCAATCGGCCCGCGCGGTCACGTTGGTCGGGCGCTAGCGCTGCTAGAAGTTTTAGCTCTGCTCCGCTGGTCTGCTCGGTCAAGCCGAGCGCCGCGGCCGGCCCGGGCATACCGACCATGAACAGGGCTGCCGCCTCCTGTTCGGTCAGACCGGTCAGCTTCGTCCGATAGCCGTCGACCAGCCGGTATCCCCCGGCCCGACCCTGGTCGGCGTACACCGGAACACCCGCGGCCGCCAGCGCTTCGACATCGCGGTAGATGGTCCGCAGCGAGACCTCCAACTCGTCGGCCAATTCCCGCGCGGTCAGCCGTCGACGGGTCTGCAGCAACAAGAGGATCGACAGCAGCCGGCTTGAACGCATGATCCGAGACTAGTTCTAAAGACTGCCATTCACTGTCAGGTTTCCGCGAGAAGGTCTGGTCATGAGCACAGCGACCAAACTGACCAGCGACTTCGACTTCCTCACCGGCCACTTCGATGTCGTCAACCGCGTTCTCAAGCCGTCGGGCGAGTGGGAGGAGTACGCGGGCACCTGCACCGGGCGGACCCATCACCACGGGGCGGTCAGCATCGACGAAGCGCGGTTCCCGAGCAAAGCGTCGTACGGGATGTCGCTCCGGCTCCGTGATCCCGCCACGCAGGAATGGACCGTGTACTGGGTGAACAGCACGACCGGGAAACTCCAGCCGCCCGTGCGTGGCAGCTGGTCCGACGGCAAGTGCACCTTGTACGGCGTGGACGAGGTCGACGGGCAGGAGATCCCGGTCCGGCTGACCTGGTCGGACATCACGGCCGAGACCGCGCATTGGGAGCAGGCCTACTCGGTGGACGGCCAGTGGCAGACGAACTGGACGATGGACCTCACCCGCCGCGCCACCGAACCGCCGGCGCTCGACCTCCCGAACGTCACCGGCGACTTCGACTTCTTCGTGGGCGACTGGGACGTGCGGCATCGCAAGCTCGACAAGCCGCTGACCGGGGGCTCCGAGTGGAGCAGTTTTCCGGGGACGGCCAGTTGCTACACGCTCTTCAACGGTGCCGTCTGCATCGACGAGACCTTCTTCGCCACCAAGGATTTCGACGGCCTGACCGTCCGGCTGTACGACGTGCAGGCGGGTTCGTGGGCGATCTACTGGGTCAACAGCGCCCGGGGCATCCTCGAGCCACCGGTGTACGGCGGGTTCGGGCTGGACGACATCGGCATCCTCGAAGGACCCGATCAGCACGAAGGGCGGCCGGTGGACGTCCGGTTCCGCTGGACGAAGGGCGACGTACCGGTCTGGGAGCAGTTCTTCTCCGCCGACGGGGGCGAGACGTGGGAGAGCAACTGGACGATGACCTTCTCGCCGCGGAAGGTGACGAGCGACTTCGACTTCCTCACCGGGTACTTCGATGTCGCGCACCGCCGGTTGACCAAGCCGTTGACGGGGAGCGACGAGTGGGAAGAGTTCGAAGGCACGTGCAGCGCGCGGACGCATTTCGACGGGGCGATCAGCATCGACGAGATGCAGTTCCCGAGCAAGTCGTCGTACGGGATGTCCCTGCGGTTATTCGATCCAGTGGAGAAGGAGTGGACGATCTACTGGATCAGCAGCACGACGATGGAGCTCAATCCGCCGGTCCGAGGGACGTGGTCAGGTGATCGGTGCTGGCTGACCGGCGAGGAGGAGTACGACGGGAAGCCGATTCTGGTGAGCTATGCGTGGTCGGAGGTCACGGAGACGACGGCGCATTGGGAGCAGTCGTTCTCCGAGGACGGCGGCGACACCTGGGAAGTCAACTGGACAATGGACTTCACCCGCCGCGCGACCGAGCCGCCGCCCGTTGACACTCCCAAGCTCACCAGCGACTTCGACTTCCTCGTCGGCAGCTGGCAAATGCACAACCGCCGCCGCAAGCCCGCCCTCGGCGAACCGGCCGAGTGGTACGAACTGGACTCCCGGATGGAGGTCTTCTCCTACTTCGACGGCGCGATCAGCTTCGACGAGGGCTGGTTCCCCACCGAAGGCTTCCGCGGCGCCACCTTCCGCCTCTACAACCCGACCACCAAGACATGGTCCATCCACTGGATCAACAGCCAACGCGGCAAACTCGAAAGCCCGGTCGTCGGCTCCTTCACCAACGGCACCGGCATCTTCGAAGCCCCCGAACTCTGGGAAGGCCAGCAGATCCTCGTCCGCTTCACCTGGACCCCAGGCGAAGACAAAGCCGCCTGGGAACAATCCTTCTCCACGGACAACGGCATCACCTGGCAGCCCAACTGGCAAATGACCCACACCCGCACCAAGTAGCTACAAGGCGCGGGCGGCGAGGAGGGTGGCTAGGGCTGCTTGGGTGGATTCGTAGCCTTTGTCTTCTCGGGAGTCGGGGAGGCCGGCTCGGTCGAGGGCTTGCGGGTCGTTGTCGCAGGTGAGGAGGCCGAAGCCGACCGGTACGCCGGTGTTGACGGAGACCTGCATGAGACCGTCGGTCGCCGCCTGGCAGACGTACTCGAAGTGCGGGGTGTCGCCGCGGATGACGACGCCGAGGGCAACGACCGCGTCGTATCCGTTGCGGGCCGCGTGCAGGGCAGCGACGGGGAGCTCGAAGGAGCCGGGCACGCGGATCACCTTGTAGTCGGTGACGCCCGAGTCGGCCAGCGCGCGTTCAGCGCCGGCGACGAGGGCGTCCGTCACCGTCGGATGCCACTGCGCGGCGATCACGGCGACCCGGACCCCTTCGGCGCGCGGGATCTGAATCGTGGGTGCTCCGCTTCCCGACATCAGTTGACTCCGTTCTCGTCCGTGCCGGTGGGCAGGTGGTGGCCCATCCGATCGCGCTTGGTCCGCAGGTACCGCAGATTGTGTTCGGTCGGGTCGATCGAGATGCCGCGGCGCTCGACCACGTCGATACCGTAGCCCTGGACGCCGGCCAGCTTGTCCGGGTTGTTCGTCAGCAGCTTCACCGAGGTGATGCCCAGATCCGCGAGGATCTGCGCGCCGGTGCCGTAGTCGCGAGCATCCGCAGGCAGTCCGAGATCGAGGTTCGCGTCGACCGTGTCGCGGCCCGCGTCCTGCAGTTCATAAGCCTGCAGCTTGTGCAGCAGCCCGATTCCGCGCCCCTCGTGCCCACGCAGATAGACCACGACGCCGCCCTCGGCCGCGACCTGCCGCATCGCCTCGTCCAACTGCGGACCGCAGTCACACCGCAGCGACCCGAAGACGTCCCCGGTAAGGCACTCCGAGTGCAACCGCACCAAGGTCGGCCCGGCACCGATCTCGCCGCGGACCAGCGCCAACTGCTCCGACCCGTCGACCGTGTTCCGGTAGCCGTGGGCAACGAAATCGCCGTACTGCGTGGGCAGCACCGTCGTGGCGACCCGCTGGATCTGGCTCTCGGTCCGGCGCCGGTACCGGATGAGGTCCTCGATCGACACCAGCACCAGCCCGTGCTCGTCCGCGAACGTGCGCAGATCGGCCCCGCGCTTCATCGTCCCGTCGTCGTTCACCAATTCGGCGATCACCGCGGCCGGCCGCAACCCGGCAATCCGGGCCAGGTCCAGCGACGCCTCGGTGTGCCCAGGGCGAACCAGTACGCCGCCCTCGCGCGCCCGCAGCGGGAAGATGTGCCCCGGCTGCACCAGGTCATAGGACTCCGACGCCGAATCGGCCAGTACCCGGATCGTCCGCGCCCGGTCGGCCGCCGAGATCCCCGTCGTCACCTTGTCGCGAGCGTCCACGGAGATCGTGTACGCCGTCCGCAGGCGTTCCCGGTTGTGCGGCGTCATCAGCGGGATCCCGAGCCGGTCCAGCTCGGCCGCCTCCATCGGGACGCAGACCACGCCCGAGCTGTAGCGGATCAGGAAGGCGAGCAGTTCCGGCGTCGCCTTGGATGCGGCGAAGACCAGGTCGCCCTCGTTCTCGCGATCCTCGTCGTCGACCACGATCACCGGCCGGCCGGCCCTGATCTCGTCGACGGCATGCTCGATCGTGTCGAGTTTCAGCACTTCACCCATGTCAGCCCACCACTACCGGTTCAGGCGTGGCGACCGCCGCGCGATTCTGGATCCGCCACCAGGAGGCGAAGCCGAGGACACAGAAGAGTCCGTACACCACGTACATCGCGGCGGACGGGTAGAACTTGGCCTGCACGAGCAGCGGTACGCCGACCACATCGACGGCGATCCAGACCAGCCAGAACTCGACGAACCCACGCGCCATCCCGTACGTCGCCAGGATCGAGCCGGTCAGGATCCACGCGTCCCACTGCGGACCCCACGAACCCAGCGCCTTCAGCACCGGGTAGGCGATCGCGTAGAGCACGACGGCCACGCCGAGCAACTCGAGCCGTTCGCGACCCGAGGCCCACCGCGGCTGGACGCCGGTGCCCGCGCCGCTGTGGCGGGTCTGGTACCAGCGGTACCAGCCGTAGAGGCTGACCAGGGCGAAGAACACCTGGCGGCCGGCCTGGCCCCAGAGGTCCTTGTCCTGCGGGGTGTCGAAGAGCCCACCGACGAACACGGTGAACAGCAGCACGTTGCCGACGATGCCGACCGGCCAGGCGGCCACCAGCCGGCGCATGCCGAACAGGGCGCTCGCGAGTCCGAAGACGTTCCCGACGATCTCCCGGACCAGGACCGGCGACCCGCCGATCGTCACCTGCGAGTGCAGCAGCCAATCCATTATTTGCCTCCAGCAACGAGTAGCCGCTCGACGTACTTGGCGATCACGTCGACTTCGAGATTCACCGTGTCGCCGACCTGATTGCGGCCTAGCACGGTCAGTTCCAGCGTGGTCGGGATCAGGCTGATCCCGAAGGTTCCGGTGCCGTCGTCGACATCGGTGACGGTCAACGACACTCCGTCGACAGCGATGGAGCCCTTCTCCGCGACGTACCGGAGGATCTCCGGCGGGGCCGCGATCCGGACGACCTCCCAGTGCTCGGCCGGCTCCCGGCTCGCGATCGTGCCGGTGCCGTCGACGTGGCCCTGGACGATGTGGCCGCCGAGCCGTGCGTGCGCCTGCACCGCGCGCTCGAGGTTGACGGTCGAACCCTTCTCGACCGCATCGAGGCTGGTGCGCTTGAGCGTTTCGCGCATCACGTCCGCGGTGAAGGTGCCGTCACCGTGCTCGACCACCGTGAGGCAACAGCCGTTCACCGAGATCGAGTCGCCGTGACCGGCATCCTGCGTCACCAGCGGAGCACGGATCGTGAGCCGGGCCGCGTCGCCGTCGAGCAGGTCGAGGGCCTCGACCGTGCCGAGTTCTTCGATGATGCCGGTGAACATCAGTTCCCTCCCAGGGGAGTCAGGGTCAGCCGGACGTCGTCGCCGAGACGAGTGACGTCCGCCAGGTTGAAGCGCCGGAGCTGGTCGATAGATTCCGCGCCGAGATCGCCGATGGCCGAGAAGCCCGATCCGAGCAGGGCGGGCGCGACGTACGCGACGATCTGGTCGACCAGGCCGGCGCGGAGGAACGCGGCCGCGAGGGTCGGGCCGCCTTCGAGCCAAAGATGGCGGATCTGGTGGTCGTCGAGCTGCCGTAGTACCTCGGCCGGGTCGTGGGTGGGGAGCAGCAGGGTCTCGGCGCGGTCGTTGCGGACCCGCGCGGTCGGTGGGATCGGGCGGTCACCGACCACGACCCGCAACGGCTGCCGGACGGCCGGTACGTCGTGCTCGTCGCGGACCGTCAACTCGGGATCGTCGTCGAGAACGGTCTGCGTACCGACCGCGATCGCGTCGCACTCGGCCCGCTTGCGGTGCACGTCGGCGCGGGCGAGCGGACCGGTGATCCACTTGCTCGACCGGTCCGGCGCCGCGCTCCGCCCGTCGAGCGTGGTCGCGAACTTCCAGGTGACGAACGGACGCCCGGTGCGGACGCTGTGCAACCAGACATGGTTCACCGCCTCGGCCTCGTCGCGGAGGACGCCCTCTTCGACGACGATGTTCTTGCTCCGCAGCTTCTCCGCGCCACCGGCGGCTTGCTTGTTCGGATCCGGTACGGCGTACACCACCCGGCTGACGCCGGCCTCGATCAACGCGTCGGCACAGGGCCCGGTCCGGCCGGTGTGATTACACGGCTCCAGCGTCACGTACGCCGTACCGCCGTGTGCCTGCGAGCCCGCCATCTGCAGCGCGACGACCTCGGCGTGCGGGCCGCCGGGGTAGGCGTGGAAGCCCTCGCCGACCGGATGGCCGTCCCGATTGGTGATCACACAGCCGACGACCGGGTTCGGGTGCGTGCTGCCGATGCCGCGGGCGGCGAGCTCGACGGCGCGACGCATCCACGCGCTGTCGATCGGCGAAACGTTCTTCACTGACGGGTCCCTCGTTGTCACGGACGCGCCCGGGGCCATGACAACCGGCGTGCACGATCCGGACCCCCGGTCGCGCGCAGCCAACGGGGCCGCGTCGTCCGGACGCCGGAGCGCTCCGCCGATCGCGTGCGCCTCCCATCCGGACTTTCACCGTCGGTCCTGGAATTCCACCAGGTCAACCGGCCGAGAAACAGCCTCGGCCGGGTCGCGGACTATCACCGCCGGCTCGGAATTACACCGACCCCGGAGCACGCGAGTGGGTTCACTCGTGCCTCAAGTGTGCCACTGCCGCGCAATCCGTCCAGGACCCAGGTCACATCCTGGTACGCCGAGCAGTCGGCTTTTCCTCGATCGCCGGGGTTGATATACCACAAGTCGAGTAGACATTCGGGCGGCGTCTCAGCGGGTGTCGATGGGGAATTGGTTGCCTGGGCGCGGCGTTAGCGTCGGGCGGTGGGTCACCCCCACGCCTTCCTGTTCACCTGTTCTAAGGAGACCTCTGTGCGCGCCTTCAGCGCCATCCGCCGGTTCGCTGCGCTTGGTACGGCCGTCACCCTGGCCGTCGCGCTGGCCGCCTGCGGCAGTGACGACAAATCCGCTGCCTCGGACGGCCCCGATCTGGGCCTGCTGCAGGCCGGTACGCTCCGGATCGGCACGCTCACCGACGCGCCGCCGAACGTGTACGTCAAGGACGGCAAGTTCACCGGTTTCGACAACGACCTGATCACCGCGATCGCGGCGAAGCTGAACCTCAAGCCGGAGTTCGTCGGTACCGATTTCTCCGCCCTGCTGTCGCAGGTGAACGGCGGCCAGTTCGACCTCGGCTCCTCGTCGATCACGATCACCGAGGCGCGTAAGAAGACGGTTGCCTTCAGCAATGGGTACGACTTCGGCTACCTCGGCCTGAACACCACCAAGACCTCCGGCATCACCTCGTTCGACCAACTGCAAGGCAAGCGGGTCGTTGTCGTCCAGGGCACCGTGCAGGACGACTACGCCACCAGCAAGAACCTGAACCCGGTCCGCGTCCCGAACTACAACGCCGCGGTCGGCCAGCTCAAGGCCGGTACGGCGGACGCCTGGATCTCGCCCGCGGAGATCGGCGAGAAGATGGCCAAGGAGCAGGGCGGCGGCGTGGTGATCCTGGCCGCGAAGGAGCTCAGCTCGGCGCCGACGGCGTACGCCGTTGCCAAGAGCAACGACAAGCTGCGCGAGGCGGTCAACAAGGCGCTCGACCAGGTCATTGCCGACGGCACCTGGACCAAGCTCGTCCAGCAGTACTACCCGGGCCGTGCCGTACCGGCGTCCTTCAAGCCCGGTAGCGGCACCGTGAAGTTCGCCCCGCCCGCCGCCGGCTGATGGACATCTGGTCCACGCTGAACGACACCTTCCTCGACTGGGAGTCGATGAAGGCGGTCCTGCCGGAGATGCTGAAGGTGGGGCTGGTCAACACCCTCGTCCTCGCCGCCGCCTCGGTCGTGCTGGGCACCGTGCTCGGCATGATCGTGGCGGTGATGGGGCTGTCCCGGCGGCGCTGGTTGCGCTGGCCGGCCAAGGTCTACACCGACATCTTCCGGGGCATGCCCGCGATCCTGACCATCCTGCTGATCGGTCAGGGCCTGTCCCCGATCACCCGGCACTGGTGGGGCCCGAACCCTTACCCGCTGGGAATCCTGGCGCTCTCGCTGATCGCGGCGGCCTACATCGGCGAGATCTTCCGGTCCGGTATCCAGAGTGTCGAGAAGGGCCAGCTCGAGGCAGCCCGCGCGCTGGGCTTCACCTACCCGGCCGGCATGTCGCTCGTCGTGATCCCGCAGGGCGTACGACGGGTGCTCCCGGCCCTGGTGAACCAGTTCATCGCGCTGGTCAAGGAGTCGAGCCTGGTCTACTTCCTCGGGCTGCTCGCCAGCCAGCGCGAGTTGTTCCGGATCGGCCAGGACGCAGCGGCGACCAACGGCAACCTGTCGCCGCTGCTGCTGGCCGGCCTGTTCTATCTGGTCATCACAGTGCCGCTCACGCACCTGGTCAACTACTTCGACCGGCGGCTGCGCGAAGGCCGTCCCGCCGAACCCGAGGTCGAGGAGCTCGTCCATGCCGACCACCGCTGAACCCGTCGCCGTCAAGGCGGCCAGCCTGGAACTCGCCGGTATCGAACTCGCATTTGGCAACAACAAGGTCCTGCGCGGAGTGGACCTCGCCGTACCGGCCGGGCAGACGGCCTGCGTGATCGGGCCGTCCGGGTCCGGCAAGTCGACGTTGCTGCGGGCCACCAACCGGCTGCTGGAGCCCGATGCCGGCGACATCGTGCTGGGCGGTGCGTCGGTGCTGAAGAGCAACCCGGACGAGCTGCGGCGGCGGATCGGGATGGTGTTCCAGCACTTCAACCTGTTCCCGCACAAGACCGTGCTGGACAACATCACGCTGCCGCTGCGCAAGATCAAGAAGCTCGGCACCGAGGAGGCTGCCGTGGCTGCGCGACGGCAGTTGGACCTGGTCGGGCTCCGCGAGAAGGCCTCGGCACGGCCGGGCAATCTGTCCGGCGGTCAGCAGCAGCGGGTCGCGATCGCACGGGCGCTCGCGATGGAGCCCGAGGTGATGCTGTTCGACGAGGCGACCTCGGCCCTCGACCCCGAACTGGTCAAGGGGGTCCTGGCTCTGATGGCGGACCTCGCGTCGGCGGGGATGACGATGATCGTCGTCACCCACGAGATGGGGTTCGCGCGTCAGGTCGCCGACCAGGTCGCCTTCATGGACCGCGGCGTGGTCGTCGAGTCCGGACCACCCGAGAAGCTGTTCACCGCCGCGGAGTCGCCCCGCCTGCAGCAGTTCCTGTCCCAGGTGCTCTAGCTTTTCGGCCGGATCACGCGGATGGTGGAGGTGTTGCCCGTCGACGCCTGGGGTGCTGATGATGCGAACTCCTCGGTTGCGTGGCTGTCACCCGCTGCGGGTGGCGGTGGTCGTTCTCGCGCTGCTCGGACCCCTGCTGGTCGTGGGGTGCACCCAGCCCACGGCCGCGGTCACCGCGTCCGCCGGCTCGGGCCAAGCGGCGGCCGCGTCGAAGTACGTGATTCTGACCTTTGACGACGGGCCGTCGCCGTACACGGCGAAAGTGCTGGCGATCCTGCACGCGTACGGCGTGAAGGCAACGTTCTTCGAGCTCGGGCAGAACGTGGCGCGGTACCCGTCGCTGACCCGGCGGGTCTATCTGGCCGGGAACAGCGTGCAGAACCACACCTGGGACCATCGCGATCTGCGAACGGTTTCCTGGACCACCTTCAAGTCCGAGGTGTTGAGCACGGATCGGGTGATCCGGGCCCAGACCGGATACACGCCACGGTGTCTCAGGCCGCCGTACGGCGGGGTCAACAGGCTGACCTACCGGCGCGCCGCGAGCCTCGGCAAGACGGTCCGGTTGTGGACCGTCGATCCACGCGACTGGTCACGGCCCGGTACGTCGGTGATCGTGCGCCGGGTGCTCGCGAACGTCCGCAACGGCTCGGTGATCTTGTTGCACGACGGTGGTGGTAATCGCAGCCAGACGGTCGCGGCGTTGCCGACCATCCTGCGGACACTGAAGGCTCGCGGATACGCGTTCTACACCACGTGGTGCGGTTAGGACAGCGCGGAGATCAGCGGAACGACGTCGGCGATGGAGTTGACGATGCGGGTCGGGCGATAGGGGAAGCGCTCGACCTCGTGGTCGGCGGTCGAGCCGGTCAGCACGAGCACGCTGCGCAGGCCTGCTTCGAGACCGCTGATGATGTCGGTGTCCATCCGGTCGCCGATCATCACCGACGTCTCGGAGTGCGCCTCGATCCGGTTCAGGGCGCTGCGCATCATCAGCGGGTTCGGCTTGCCCACGAAGTACGGCGCTACGCCGGTGGCCCGGGTGATCAGCGCGGCGACCGAGCCGGTCGCGGGGAGCGGACCCTCGGCGGACGGGCCGGTGGGGTCGGGGTTGGTGGCGAGGAATCTGGCGCCGTCCGCGATCAGCCGGATCGCGCGCGTGATCGCCTCGAACGAATAGGTCCGCGTCTCCCCCAGCACCACATAGTCCGGCGCCCGCTCGGTCAGCACGTAACCCACCTCGTGCAGCGCGGTCGTCAGGCCGGCTTCACCGATCACGTACGCCGTACCGCCGGGCCGCTGGTCGTCGAGGAACTGCGCGGTGGCGAGCGCGGACGTCCAGATCGCCTGCTCCGGCACATCGATGCCCCCGGCAAGCAGCCGGGCGCGCAGGTCCCGCGGGGTGAAGATCGAGTTGTTGGTCAGCACCAGGAACTTCTTCCCGGATTCCTGCAGGGTCGAGATGAACTCACTCGCCCCCGGAATGGCCCGCTCCTCATGGACCAGTACCCCGTCCATGTCGGTGAGCCAGCTCTCGACCGGCTTGTGCTCGGTCATGCGATCGCCGCCTCGGCGAGGGTGCGGAGGTGGTTCACCATCTGGTTCGGGTCGTCGGCGGAGTAGACCGCGGAGCCGGCGACGAAGACGTCGGCGCCGGCTTCGGCGCAACGCTCGATGGTCTCTTCCGAGACGCCGCCGTCGATCTCGATCCAGATGTCGAGGCCGTGCTTGGTGACCAGGTCGCGGGTACGGCGGATCTTCGGCAGCACGACGTCGAGGAACTTCTGGCCGCCGAAACCCGGCTCGACCGTCATCAGCAGCACCATGTCCAGCTCGGCCAGCATGTCCTCGTACGGCTCGATCGGAGTGGCCGGCCGCAGCGCCATCGCCGCGCGGGCGCCCTTGGCCCGGATCTCCCGGGCGGTCCGGATCGGAGCCCGACAGGCCTCGACGTGGAAGGTGACGCTGGACGCACCCGCCTCGACGTACCCCGGCGCCCAGCGGTCCGGGTCCTCGATCATCAGGTGGCAGTCGAGTGGTTGCACGGCCGCCTTCGCGAGGGCCTCGACGACCGGCATCCCGAGGGTGAGGTTCGGCACGAAGTGGTTGTCCATCACGTCGACGTGCAGCCACTCGGCGTCGGACACGGCCTTGGCCTCGTCGGCGAGGTGCGCGAAGTCGGCGGTCAGGATGCTCGGCGCGATCTGGATTCCCATAAGAATCCGGAGTCTACCGACGGTCGGTCAGCCTGCGGACGACCTGGTCGACCGTCTCGACCACCGTCACCCCGGCAGGCAACGGCGGCCGCTCGATCACCACCACGGGGATCCCCAGCGCCCGCGCCGCCTCGAGCTTGGCCGAGGTCATCGGCCCGCCGCTGTCCTTGGTCACCAGTACGTCGATCCGCCGCTCCCGCAGCAGTTCCAGCTCACTCTGTACGACGTATGGCCCGCGATCGAGCAGCAGCTCGCACCAGTCCGGTACCGGCTCCGGCGGATCAACACAGCGTGCCAGAATCCACACCCCGGCCGGAGCGGGGCCGGAAGCGGGAGGAGCAGGGGCCGCGGCAGCGGTCGTCTGGGGAACTGCTGCTGCGGCGAAGGCGGAGAGGCCTTGGCGGCCGATGGTGAGGAAGGCTCGCTTTCCCAGGCGCGGCAGGATCCGGGCGGCTTCTTCTGGCGAGCCCACCCAGGTCCACCGGTCCCCCGCCTGCTCGCGCCAGCCCGCGCGCCGCAGTACGAGTAACTCCACATCTGTCAGTCGCGCCGCCTGGGCCGCATGCTCGGTCATCGTCGCGGCAAACGGATGCGTCGCGTCCACCACGACGTCGATCTGGTGAGTATTCAGCCAGTCGATCAGACCCTCGACGCCGCCGAAGCCACCGCGGCGGACGGCACCCTCCGGCAGCCGAGCCTCGGCGGTCCGGCCGGCCAGCGACGACACGACCTCGATCTCCGGCTCCCCTGCCAGCAACTCCGCCAGCCTGCGCGCCTCCCCGGTCCCCCCGAGCAGCAGGACTTTCACCGGGTCCGGGTGGTCGAGTAGAGATGGGAGTCGGGAAAGTTGTCGTCGGCAAGGACCTGGCCGACGATGACCACCGCCGTCCGCCGGATCCCGGCCTCGTGGACCTGGGCGGCGATGGTTTCCAGGGTGCCGCGGAGGATCACCTCGTCCTCGCGGGAGGCGCGGGCGACGACCGCGGCGGGGCAGTCGACGCCGTAGTTCGGGGCGAGTTCTTCCACGAGGCGCTCGATGTGCTGAACCGCGAGATGGAGGACGATAGTCCCGCGACTCGCCCCGAGCGTCGCGAGGTCTTCACCGGGTGGCATCGCGGTGGCGCGCGCTGCGATGCGCGTCAGGATGACGGTCTGGCCGACCTCCGGCACGGTGAGCTCACGGCGCAGGGAGGCGGCGGCCGCGGCGTACGCCGGTACGCCGGGCGTCACGTCGTACGCGATCCCCAGCGCATCCAACCTGCGCATCTGTTCGGCCATGGCGCTGAAGACGGACGGGTCGCCCGAATGCAAGCGGGCGACATCCACACCGGCCTCGTGGGCTTTGGTGAGTTCGGCCAGGATCTCGTCGAGGTTCAACTGAGCGGTGTCGACCTTGCGAGCGTCCGGCGGGCAGTGGTCGAGGAGCTCGACGGGGACGAGCGCACCGGCGTACAGGCAGACGGGCGAGGACGCGATCAGGTCGCGGCCGCGGACGGTGATGAGGTCGGCCGCTCCGGGTCCGGCACCGATGAAGTGGACGGTCATTTGGTCAGGCTCCAGATCGTGACGGGCATTGCGGGGCGCCAGCCGGTCATGCCTCCGACCGGCGACGCTCGCTGGACGTCCAGCCGGACGAGGTCGCCGCCGAGTTCGGCGTACCAGCGAGCGATCAGCACCTCGGTCTCCAGCGTCACCCCGTTGACGACCAGCCGGCCGCCCGGCTTGAGCGCTTCCCAGCAGGTCTCGATCATCCCCGGCGCGGTCGCCCCGCCGCCGACGAACACAGCATCCGGCGACTCCAATTCGGCCAGCGCTTCCGGTGCCTTGCCGACAACAGTCCGTACTACGACGCCCAGCGTCGCCGCGTTGCGCTCGAGCCGCTTCGCACGATCCGGGTCCCGCTCGACGGCGACCGCGCGGCAACTCGGATGGTGCCGGGACCACTCGATCGCGATGCTGCCCGCGCCGCCACCCACGTCCCACAGGAGCTGCCCGGGCACCGGCGCGAGCCGCGACAACGTCACCGCGCGAACCTCCCGCTTCGTCAACTGCCCGTCACTCTCGTACGCCGAGTCAGGCAGCCCGGGAGCCGTCGACAACACCGGCCCGTTCTCACACTCGATCCCGATCACGTTGAGCGCATCCACCTCGCCGGCCCACTCCGCAGCCTTCGTCGTCCGGACCCGCTCGTCCGACGACCCCAACTGCTCCAGCACCGTGAACCGGCTCCCGCCGAACCCGCGATCGGTCAGCGCCTCCGCGACCTCGGCCGGCGTATGCGTACCCCAGCTCAGTACGACGAGTCGCCGGCCGGGCTGGATGTGCGGGTGCACCAGCTCGAGCGGATGCCCGACCAAGCTGATCACCTGGACCTGATCCTGCGGCCAGCCGAGCCGCGCACACGCCAGCGAGACGCTCGACGGATGCGGGATCACCTTCACCGCATCCGCACCGAGCAGCCTGGTGAGCGTCGTACCGATGCCGTGGAAGGTGGGGTCGCCGCTGGCCAGCACGCAGATCCTCCGGCCGCGGTGAGCCTGGAGCAACCCCGGCAAGGACTCCGACAACGGCGACGGCCAGGCGACCTGCTCCGCCTTGCCGGCCGGGATCAGCGCGAGCTGACGAGTGCTGCCCATCAGCACCTCGGCCTCGGCGATCTCCATGCGGGCGATCGGAGCCAGCCCGTCCCAGCCGTCGGCGCCGATCCCGACGACGATGAGGTCAGACACGGCCGAGAACCTTGCTGACGGTGATCTCGATGACCACGCGCTCCGGGTTCTCGCGCGGCTGACGGTAGCGCTCGGCGTACCGGCGTACGGCGTCGGCGACCCGCTCGGGATCGTCGCTCACCACCGCGCGGCCCTCCAGCGTCGACCACATCCCGCCTTCGACCTGGGTGACGGCGACCGACGCCTCCCCCAGCGCCCTGATCTGGCGAGCTTTGTGCGAACCACCGGAACAGATCACGCGGGCGATGCCGGTCTTCAGATCGAGCGTGACGCCCACCATCACGGCATGCACCGTGCCGTCCGCGCGGACCGTACTGAGCACCGCCAGCCGCCGTTCGGTCCAGAAGTCGGCGAACTCGGCGGACCGCTCGTTCAAGGGCTGTTGCACCCGCCGATCGTAGACAACGCCGAGTTTGGACTCGATTTGGGAACGCTCCCACTGAACTCTTGACAGCCCCTACGACTGCCCCGATGCTCTTGGGAGCGCTCCCAAATGGAGTGTCGCAAATCACTAGGAGGGGTCAGGCGATGAGCCAGACGAAGCGGTTCCTGGCGGTCACGGTGGCTGCCGTGACAGCCCTGGGCATGGTCGGGGCATGCAGCAAGAACACCGACGACGCCAAGCCGGCGGCGGACGGTCAGGTCAAGTTGGTGGTCGACACCTTCGGCGACTTCGGTTACAAGGCGCTGGTCGCGCAGTACCAGCAGGAACACCCGAACGTGAAGGTCGAACTGCGCAGCGTGCAGAAGCTCGACGACTACAAGCCGAAGCTGACCCAGTACCTGGCCGCCGGCACCGGCGCAGGCGACGTGGTGGCGCTCGAGGAGGGCATCCTCAACGAGTTCAAGACGCAGCCGCAGAACTTCGTCAACCTGCTCGACCAGGGTGCCGCCGACCTGCAGCCCAACTTCCTGCCGTGGAAGTGGGAGCTCGGCCGGGTCGGAACCGACGGGCCGCTGATCGGGCTCGGTACCGACGTCGGCGGTCTGGCCGTCTGCTACCGCAAGGACCTGTTCGCCAAGGCGGGCCTGCCCACCGACCGCGACGCGGTGTCGAAGCTGTGGCCGGGCTGGGACGAGTTCATCGCCACCGGCAAGAAGTTCTCCGCCGCCAAGACCGGCGCCAAGGGCTTCGTCGACTCGGTCACCACCAGCTTCTCGGCGATGCTGTCGCAGGCCGGTGACACCAACTTCTACGACCGCGACAACAAGCTGATCGCCGACTCGAACCCGGTCGTCCGGCAGTCGTGGGAGACCTCGATGAAGATGGTCTCCGAGGGCGTCAGCGCCAAGGTCCCGACCTGGTCGAAGGACTGGGAGGCGGGCTTCAAGAACGGCAGCTTCGCGGTCACCATGTGCCCGTCGTGGATGCTCGGCATCATCAAGACCAACTCCGGCCCGGCCAACGCCGGCAAGTGGGACGTTGCCTCGGTGCCTGGTGGCGGCGGCAACTGGGGCGGCTCGTGGCTCGCCGTACCGACCCAGAGCAAGCACCCGAAGGAGGCCTACGAGCTGGCCAAGTTCCTGACCTCGCCCGAGGGCCAGGTGGCCGCCTTCAAGGAGGCCGGACCGCTGCCGTCGTCGCCGAAGGCACTGGACGACCCGGCGTTCCTGGCGCTGACCAACGACTACTTCTCCAACGCCCCGGTCGGCAAGATCTTCGGCGCCGGCGCCAAGTCGCTCAAGCCGGTCGTGCTCGGGCCGAAGCACCAGGCGGTCAAGGAGCGTGCCTTCGAGCCCGCGCTGCAGGCCGTCGAGCAGGGCAAGCTCACCCCCGACAAGGCATGGCAGCAGGCTCTGAAGAGCGCTGTCAAAGAGGCGAAGTGACCTCTTCCAGCGTCGTCCGGGCGTCGGCGGCAGCGCGTGCCGCCGACGCCCGGGATCCTTGGCGCTCCCGGCTGACTCGCGCGGACGTGAGGTTCGCGCCGTACTTGTTCATCGCGCCGTTCTTCGTCCTGTTCGCGATCTTCGGGGCGTTCCCGCTGGTCTACACCGGCTGGGTGTCGCTGCACGACTGGCACCTGATCGGTGACCACACGTTCGTCGGTCTCGACAACTACACCGCACTGTTCTCCGACCCGGACTTCTGGAACGCGCTGAAGAACACGGTCGGCATCTTCGTCATCGCCACCGTCCCGCAGCTGCTGATGGCGCTGGGGATGGCGAACCTGCTGAACCGCAAGATCCGCGCCCGGACCTTCTTCCGGATGGGCGTGCTGATCCCCAACGTCACCTCGGTGGCCGCCGTCGGCATCGTCTTCGGTCAGCTGTTCGCCCGCGACGTCGGTCTGGTCAACTACGTGATCACCAGCCTCGGCCTCGATGCGGTGGACTGGCAGGCCAACACCTGGTCCAGCTGGATCGCGATCGCGACGATGGTCGACTGGCGCTGGACCGGCTACAACACGCTGATCCTGCTCGGCGCGATGCAGGCGATCCCGAAGGAACTGTTCGAGGCCGCCTCGCTGGACGGCGCCGCGCCCTGGCAGCAGTTCTGGCGGATCACCGTGCCACAACTGCGCCCGACCTTGGTGTTCACCGTGATCATCTCCACGATCGGCGGCCTTCAGTTGTTCACCGAGCCGGTGATCTTCGGCAACGGCCGGATGCTCGGCGGCACGCTCGGGCAGTTCCAGACGGTCACCATGTACATGTACGAGACCGCGTTCCAGCGCTTCCAGTACGGGTACGGCGCCGCGATCGCGTGGGCGCTGTTCGGCCTGATCGTGGTGTTCTCGCTGATCAACCTGCTGATCGTCCGGAGGGCTGCCCGATGAGCACGATGAAGGCTGCCTCCGTCCGGTTGTGGCGCACCAGCCCGGCGACGTACATCGCGTTGATCGTCGGCTGTGTGACCTCGCTGTTCCCGATCTACTGGATGTTCGTCGTGGCCACCCGGTCCAACGACGTGATCAACGACGTACCGCCGCCGTTGCTGCCCGGCGCGGCGCTCGCCGACAACGTCGGCCGGGTGTTCGCCAACGAGCACGCCGCGTTCGCGTACGGCCTGGTGAACTCGCTGGTCGTGTCGAGCGTGGTGACGCTGTCGGTGGTGTTCTTCTCCACGCTGGCCGGGTTCGCGTTCGCCAAGCTGCGGTTCCGCGGCCGCAACGGGATGTTGATGGTGATCATCGGCACGATGATGGTCCCGGTCCAGCTCGGCCTGATCCCGCTCTACATGCTGATGGTGAAGATCGGCTGGAACGGCCATCTGCAGGCGGTGATCGTGCCGTTCCTGGTGAGCGGTTTCGGCGTCTTCATGATGCGCCAGTACGCCGCCGAGGCGATCTCCGACGAACTCGTCGAGGCCGCCCGGGTGGACGGCTGTTCGACCTTCCGGATCTACTGGAACGTCGTCCTGCCGGTACTGCGGCCCGCCGCGGCCGTCCTCGGCCTGCTCACCTTCATGCAGACCTGGAACGAGTTCATCTGGCCGTACGCCGTCCTCGACGCCAACACCCCCACCGTCCAGCTGTCGCTCAGCCTGCTGGCGACGGCGTACTACACCGACTACGCCCAGGTCTTCGCTGCGACGGCCTTGGCTACGCTGCCATTGTTCGCAGTATTCATCCTGTTCGGACGCCAGATCATCGGCGGCATCATGGAAGGTTCGATCAAGTCGTGACAACGGAGAGCCAGACCGAGCCCGGTACCGGCCTGCAGCTGCCCCCCGGCTTCCTTTTCGGCGCCGCCACGGCCGCCTACCAGGTGGAGGGCGCGGCGACCGCCGACGGGCGCGGCCCCTCGATCTGGGACACCTTCTCGCACACCCCCGGCCGGGTACTGGGCGGCGAGACCGGCGATGTCGCGATCGAGCACTACCAGCGGTACCGCGAGGACGTCGCCTTGATGTCCGACCTCGGCCTGCAGGCGTACCGGTTCTCGATCGCCTGGCCGAGGGTGCAGCCGACCGGTCGCGGTGCGCTCAACCAGGCCGGTGTCGACTTCTATTCGCGGCTCATCGACGAACTGCTGGCCGCCGGGATCGAGCCTTGGCCGACCCTGTACCACTGGGATCTGCCGCAGCCGCTGGAGGACGCCGGCGGCTGGCCGGAGCGGGACACGGCGGAGCGGTTCGCCGACTACGCCGGCGCGATCAGCGCAGTACTGGGTGATCGGGTCCGGCAGTGGACGACGCTGAACGAGCCTTGGTGTTCGGCGTTCCTGGGCTATGGCTCGGGCGTGCACGCACCGGGTCGCCAGGATCCTGCGGCAGCGGTTCGGGCGGGACATCACCTGATGCTCGGGCACGGCCTGGCCGCCGGCCTGCTCCGATCCGGCGGCCACCAGGTCGGCGTGACGATCAACCTGTACGACGTCGTGCCGGTCAGCGAGCGGGAGATCGACGTGGACGCCGCCCGGCGGATCGACGGGCTGCAGAACCGCTTCTTCCTCGACCCGGTCCTGCTCGGGTCGTACCCCGCCGACGTGATGGCCGATCTCGCCTCGGTCACGGACTTCTCGCACGTCCAGGACGGAGACCTGTCGGTCATCTCGACCCCGCTCGACATGCTGGGCGTGAACTACTACAGCCGGCACGTGGTGACTGGTGAGGCGGGCGACGGTGACGACGGTCACGGAGGTGCAGCCGGTAGCGGCGCCTCGCCGTGGCCGGGCAGCGAGCACGTGGGCTTCGCCAAGGGTGACTTGCCGGTCACCGCGATGGGCTGGGAGATCCACGCCGAAGGGCTGACGAGCGTCCTCGAGCGCGTTTCCGTGGAGTACCCGGCGGTGCCGCTGTACGTCACCGAGAACGGCGCCGCCTTCGCCGACGTACCGGATCCGGACGGGCTGGTCCGCGATCCCGACCGGATCAGCTACCTGGACGGGCACCTGCGGGCCTGCCAGGCGGCGATCGACGCCGGGGTGCCGCTGCGCGGGTACTTCTGCTGGTCGCTGTTCGACAACTTCGAATGGTCCTGGGGATATTCACGGCGCTTCGGGCTGGTCTATGTCGACTACGAGACCCAGACACGGACCCCGAAGAGCAGCGCGTATTGGTACGGCGATCTGATCCGAGGCAGGCTAGCGACATGACCGAATCCCGTCCCACTATCGAAACCGTCGCGGCGAGGGCGGGGGTGGGGCGGGGTACTGCTTCGCGGGTGGTGAACGGATCGTCCCAGGTCAGCCCAGCCGCCCGCGCCGCGGTACTGAAGGCGATCGACGAGCTGGGCTACGTGCCGAACCGGGCCGCCCGCAACCTGGTCACCCGGCGTACCGACTGCGTCGCGCTGGTGATCTCCGAACCAGGCGAGCGGCTCTTCACCGAGCCGTACTTCGCGGGCATCGTGCGCGGCATCAGCTCGGCGATGGCGCAGACCAACCTGCAGCTCTGGTTGTCGATGGTGCAGAGCCCGGCCGAGCGGGACCGCGCCGGCCACTTCCTCACCCGGGAACACGTCGACGGCGTGATGATGCTTTCCCAGCACGCGGACGATCCGCTGCCGGCCAAGGTACGAGCCAGCGGTCTTCCGCTGGTTCTCTGCGGCCGCCCACTGGCCGGCGCCGAGGACATTCCCTTCGTCGACGCCGACAACGCCATCGGCGCGCGGCAGGCGGCGCAGTACCTCTTGGACCAGGGCCGCAGCCGTCTCGCCACCGTCGCCGGCCCCCAGGACATGTCCGCCGGCGTCGCCCGCCTCCAGGGCTTCCGCGACGTCGCCGGCGACGCCTTGGTCGAATACGGCGACTTCAGCGAAGAAAGCGGCGCCCGCGCGATGGCCGCCCTCCTGGACCGCGACCCCACCCTCGACGCGGTCTTCGCCGCCTCCGACCCGATGGCCTTCGGCGCCATGCGAGTCCTCAAGTCCGCCGGCCGCCACATCCCCACCGACGTAGCCGTCATCGGCTTCGACGGCTCCCCCGCCGGCCGCCACACCGACCCACCCCTGACCTCAGTCTTCCAGCCCACCGAAGAAATGGGCCGAGAAATGACCCGCCTCCTCCTGGCCCAACTAACCGGCAACACCCCCACCGAAACCCAAGTCATAGTCGACACCCACCTAGAACACCGAGGCAGCGCCTAACCTCACCGAGGCGTGCGTGCGGGGTCTCGTCGCCGCTCGGCCGGATTCGCGCGGGTGTGCGCGAATCCGGCGCAGGGCAGGCGTTCGCTTGGGTCAGGTTGCCGCGGAGACCAGGACCTTGGTGCTCACTGCGGTCTCGAACCACCGTGCCTGGCCGGCGTAATACGCTCGCCACTGGCCGCCGGCCGGCTGGTCGACAGTTGCGGAGAACCCGTAACCGCTGCCGTCCCAGTCCGCGTTCTCGATGGTGGCCAAGGTCACCCAGGAACTCGTGGTGCCGGATGCGCGGTACTGGATCTGTACGGGGATGGTTCCGGGCGTGTAGTTGCTGAAATTCAGGTGGCCGCTGGCGACCACCTGGCCGGATTCGTTCCTGGCAGCGGTGAAATCGCTGAACTGTGCCGGCTGTAGCACGCTCACCGGCGCTCTTGAAGTCACCGGTGGCAGGAAGGGGTCCGGCTGCCCGTTCTCGTCCTTACCGGAGAATCCGACCTGGTAGTAGCCGGTGACGTGGGGCACTGCGGTGATCGAGAACCGTCCCTCGGCGTCGGTCACCGGCTGATCGTCGACGGCGCCCCAGCAGTACTCGAACTCATCGCATTCCGAGAGACCGAACGGCCGGTTCGCCAGCGGTTGCCATCCGTCCGGAGAATTCCAGGTCAGCTGGCCGCTGATGGTGACCGGCTCGCCCGCCTTGACCTGTCCGGGCGTCACCTTGACCGCGATGCGCGTGCGCAACGGTTGCACCGAGATGTGCTGAGACTCTGACTCGGCGAATCCGTAATCGTTGCTGCGGATGTTGAAGTAGGCGGAAATGTCGTCTGCCTTGTTGAGCGTCACCGTGCCGGTGAAGCGTCCGTCCGAGCCGGTCTGCACCCCCACGGACGGTCCGAAAAGCGACAAGATCTCGACCGGCTGGCCTGAGATCGGCCGGACCAGTCCGTCCGTTGGCCATTTGCCGCTCAGGGTGCCTTTCACCTTCACCGTACGCCGGCTGTAGGTGATCGTCGTGTGGTCGAAAGACAGCGCACTGAAGCTCGGCTGGATGACATAGACGAGTGACCCGGCCGACTGCAGAGAGGTTCGCTGGCCCAGCGTGTCGATGGCATCGACATCGATGCGGTAGATGCCGAACTTGTCGAGCTGAACACGCGAGTCCGCGGTGTACACGCCCTCATGAACCGTGCCGCTGGACAGGCTGAACGATGTGACAGTTGCGACTTCCTCGCCGCTCGTCATGGACCGAATGTGCGCGGTCAAACCCTCGATGCCCGCCTCGGCGCTCGCGTAGACCTCCACGATCCCGGGATCGTCCTGGGAACCGTGGGCCCAGTTGACGGTCGGCGGAGCTGCGGCGATTGCCGCCGCCGGAACAACACCCATCAAGGCGGCGGCACTGGCCAACGCCACTATCAGTACCCGCAATTTTGCGGTCATGGATCCTCCCCCAGATGCTCACCCCGAGCGGGCGGAGCGTAACAGGGTGTGGAGGGTGGGCGCGACGGGATTGCAGGTTTGTTGCAGCCGTCAGGTGGTGAGGTCTCGGTGGCGGAAGGTGTAGAAGCCTGCGGCCATGAGGGCTGCAGTGATGGCTAGGAGGGCTACGACGGGGGTGGGGGTGAAGGGGCCGCCTAGGGGGAGATGTTCATGACTGAGTCGGGGAGGTTGAAGAGGGGGCCGAACTGGCCTAGGAGGAGGAAGGTGGCGAAAAGGGCCCAGGTTGCGGTGACCAGTTTGGGGGCCAGGCCGAAGAGGATGACGACCAGGGCTGTGACCAGCCAGATGGCTGGGAGTTGGACCAGGGCGGCTGCGAGCATGCGTGGGAGTTGGCGGTTCATGTTGCCCAGGGAGGCACCGCTGGAGATGCCGGAGCCGAGGCCGCCGACCAGGACCAGGACCGAGGTGCCGAACAGGGCCATCAGGACGTGGCTGGCGAGCCAGCGGGAGCGGGTGATTCCCGTTGCCAGCAAGGGTTCTGCGCGCAGGGAGGTCTCCTCGCTGCGGAGGCGCAGCGCGGCCTGGATGCCGAAGGCGCTGGCGATCAGCCCGAGCATCCCCATCTCGGTGGAGAGGAACGCGTCGGTGATTCCCTCCACGCCGCCCAGCTTCTCGACCATCTTGCGGGCACTGTCGCTGGTGACGAAGCCTTCCACGTTGCTGGCGATGTTGCCGACGATGAACCCGAGCAGCAGGAACCCGAATCCCCAGGCATACAAGGAACCTCGGTGCAGCCGCCACGCCAGCGCCAGCGGCGACCGCAGCCACCGCGAGGCGGTCGCGGGACCCGGACGCGCCCGGAGCAGACCAGCACCGATGTCGCGCCGGCTGAGCAGCCGGTACGCCGCTGCCACCAGGATCACCATCAATGCCAACGGCAACAAAGCGACCCAGAAGCGGTCGCCCGCATAGGCCCGGATCTGCTGCGACCACCCGATCGGCGACAACCACGAGATCCACCGTGGACCGTCCGAAGCAGCCGAGTCGCCGAGCGCGCGGAGTACGTAACTGACACCCAGTACTACGGCCGTCAACCCGTTCGCCGCACGGGCCCCCTCGGTGAGTTGGGCCGTCACCGCACCCACTCCGGCGAACGCGAGCCCGGCCGTGATCCAGACCAGCCCGAAAGCCAGCGATCCCGAGACCCCCAGCCCCACACCGATCAGGCTCAGCGAGGTCAACAGGCCGAGCACGATCACCATGCCGCCCGAGACGATCAGGGCAGCCGTCACCACGGCGTACCGGCCCAGTACGCCGGCGCTCAGCAACTCGAGTCGGCCGGCCTCCTCCTCGGTGCGGGTGTGCCGGACGACCAGCATCGCGGCGAGCAGCGCAACCAGCAGGGCGCCGAACGCGGTCAGCTTGAACAACGACACCTCACCGAGCGAGGTAGGGTCGAAAATCCTTCCGTACAAGGAAACCAGGGCCGGTGAGGAGTTGGTCGTGCTGGCCGCGGACACCCGCGAGGCGACGTCCGGGTAGAGGTCGATCGACGCCTGCGCCGAGCCGGCCGCCATCGCGACGAAGACGACGATCCAGACCGGCAGCAGCACCCGGTCGCGCCGCAACGCCAGGCGCACCAACGTCGCAGTACCAGCGAAGTCCTTCATCGCGACGCCGCCTCCAACGCAACCCCGTCGTCCTCGTAGTGCCGCAGGAACAGCTCTTCCAGGGTCGGCGGCTGCGCCACCAGACTCTTGATCCCCGCTTCGGACAGCTCCTTCATCAAGCCGTCGAGCTGAGCGGTGTCGACCTCACAGCGCACTCGGTTGCCTTCGACATCGAGTCCGTGTACGCCGGGCAGCCGGTCGAGGCCCATCGGCGCAGCCGACAGCTCGGCCTGGATGGAGGTCCGGGTGAGGTGACGCAACCCGGCGAGGGTGCCGGATTCGACCACCTTGCCGCGCCGGATGATGCTGACCCGATCGCAGAGCGCCTCAACCTCGGACAGGATGTGCGAGGAGAGCAGCACGGTCCGGTCGCGGTGCCGCTCCTCCTCGATGCACTGCCGGAACACCTCTTCCATCAGCGGGTCGAGGCCGGACGTGGGCTCGTCGAGGATCAGCAGCTCGACGTCGGAGGCGAGCGCCGCGACCAGGGCGACCTTCTGCCGGTTGCCCTTGGAGTAGGCCCGGCCCTTCTTCGTCGGATCCAGATCGAACCGCTGCAGCAGGTCGTCGCGCTTCTTCGGGTCCAGCCCGCCGCGCAGCCGGCCGAGCAGGTCGATCACCTCGCCACCGGACAGGTTGGGCCACAGGTTGACGTCGCCGGGAACGTAGGCGAGCCGCTTGTGCAGCTGCGCCGCGTCCCGCCACGGGTCGCCATCGAGCAACGACACCTCCCCCGCGTCAGCCTTGAGCAGCCCGAGGAGGACTCTGATGGTGGTGGACTTCCCGGCGCCGTTCGGGCCGAGGAAGCCGTGCACCTCGCCGGTCGCGACGTCCAGGTCGAGACCGTCGAGGGCGTGCGTGCTCCCGAAGGACTTGTGCAGTCCGGAGCTGACGATGGCTGATGTCATGTTTCAGAAGGTACACTTCGTTCAGAACTTTGTGAATCTTTCTAACACGTTCCTCACAGGTCAGGTTTTTCCGTCACCGGGAGGAGATGATGGGGCGGTGAGCGCACACCGAGACGACGAGGCGGTCCAGCGGTACGCCGAGCAGTTCGGCAACCTGCTGGCCGAGACGGGCTGGCCGCGGATGGCCGCCCGCGTTTTCGCCGCCATCCTGGGCAGCGAGCAGGGCCGGATGACCGCCGCGGACCTGTCCGACCAGCTCCAGGCGAGCCCGGCCGCGATCTCCGGGGCGGTCCGCTATCTGCTCCAGATGCGGCTGGCCAGCCGGGAACGCGACCCCGGCAGCCGCCGGGACGTCTACGTGGTCCAGGACGATTTCTGGTACGAGTCGATGATGCGCCAGGACCGCTTCCTGACCCGCTGGGAGGACAGCGTCAAACTGATGCTCGACGCGGCCGGCCACGGTACCGACACCGCCCGGCGGCTCCGGGCGACGATGGGCTTCCTCGAATTCATCCAGGCCGAGGTCGACGGCCTGAGCGAGCGCTGGGTCAAGCGCAAGGCCGAGATCGACGCCGAACTCGATGCGGAGTTCGGCAACTAGAACTGGGCACCCAGAGCTCGCCAAGTGGAGCTGGGCGATCAGAGCTCGTAGACGGTGAAGATCGTGCAGTAGACGGGCGGTGACTCCAGACCCGGGTAGTAGAGCCGGCCCTCTTCGTCGGTGACCTTGAAATAAGCCGTCGATGCTCCCACCTGCGACGGCGCCTGCAGCATCATGCGCACGGTCACGACCTCACCCGGCACTGCGTCCGGCAGCCTGGTGCGGGCCGGCGAGCGCATCCACCCGGGCGTCCCGGCGGCGCCTTGCCGCGTCAGCCAGCGATCCTTCCAGACCCGCTCGCCGCTGTTGCGGATCTCCCAGCTCTTCTCGAACTCCTGGTCCCGGCAGACCCGGGTGCCGTCCGGCACTGTCTCCCCCACCAGTTCGGCGCGGTCCTCGGGATGATGGTCGGCCGGGACGGATCCGCCGAGCAGCATCGGGTGCAGCACGGACCCGCGCCGGCGCATGTCCCGCAGCGACATGTCCTTGCCGACCCGGACCGCCTCGTCCAGCTCGACCGACTGGTTCACCAGCGACTGGCCGGCGCCGAACGACTCGTCGTACCACTCGATCAGTTCGCGACTCGGCTTGGTGTGCCCGCGCTCGACCCGCGACAGGTGTCCCTTGTCCCAGCCGGACAGGGTGGCGGCACGGGTGAGCGGCACGCCGGCCGCTTCGCGGAGTTCCCGCATGCGACTGCCGATTACGGAGCGAGCCTGTGCTGGCCTCACGGTTTCTCCCGGTGGTCACTCGTTCACAGAGACTACTCGGTGGTCCGTTATTGGTTTTCGTTGCCCACTGCGACAACACGGTGACGCTTTGATTCTCTGTTTCCACTGCCAGATCGCCAAGGACCTGCCCCGGGTCCGACGCCAGTGAAGGGATCTGATCATGCGCCCCGCCCTCCTTCGAACCATCGCCCGAGTCACCATCACCGCGCTGTTAGGTGGCGTCGCCGCCGTCGGCGCCGTCACCCTGCCGGCCAACGCGGCCACCGGCACCGTCGTCACCGACAGCGGAACCGGGGTCGCCATCCGATCCGGCAACGCGACCACGTTCGGCATCGTCGGCAACCAGCCGAACGGCGCGGTCGAGATCGACTGCCAGATCTACGGCGAACCTGTGACAGGCAAGTACGGTCGCAGCCTCATCTGGGACCACGTCCCCGGCAAGGGCTTCATCACCGATTCCTACGTCAACACCGGCAGCACCGGCCTGGTAGCGCCGCTCTGCACCAGCAACCCGCGCGCCGACAAAGCCATCGCCTGGTACGCCGCCCGCAGCGGCTCGACGGCGTACCAGGGCTACTGCGAGAAGGCGGCCGAGAACTCCTACGGCAAGGACCTCGTCTGGGGGTCGGCCAAGATCGACTGGAACGACGCGGTCTCCCGCGGCGCGGCGCACCCTGGCGACCTGCACCCGCCGAAGGGCGCCCTGGTCTTCTGGGACCTCGCGGCGCCGTACGGGCACGTCGGTCTCGCCAAGGGTGACGGCACCTTCTGGGCGACCAGCGTCAGCGGCGCGATCGGCACCCGCACCCTGCCCTACTTCAACAGCTACCTCGGCTGGGCCTGGCCCAACTTCTGACCCCGCTTCTGACCCTCCGAACCAGGACCCGGCCGCATCCGCCCCTCAAGCGGCCGGGTCCTCCAGCTGTCCCTCGACCCGATCGAGCCAGTCGGCCACCAACGCCCGGTAGAGCGCATGGTTCCGCACCGGAAGATCATGGTCCGCTTCATCCAGTACTGCGTACGTCGCGCGCGGGTAGTCGTCGAGCAGCGACCAGGCATCCGCATAGCCCGTCATCACGTCCTGTCGCCCGGTGACGATCAGCGTCGGCGCCTCCAGCCGCACGGACAGATCCCCGGACAATGAGTAGCGAGTGACATCGCTCTGGATCGCGCCGAGGAACTCCAGATCGGCCTGTAGTTCGGCCGGATCGTAGTAGGCCTTCTGCTTCTCCAGCAGCGCCGCCTCGAACTCCGGAGTCTGCGTAGGAATGTCGTGCGGCAACTGGCGCTGCGAGCGATCGACGACCACGCCGGGCACCCGGAGCATCAATCCCAAGATGCGCCCGGGCTCCCGGCGAACCAATCCGCGCGCGTGCAACCCGCCGGCCGAAGTACCGGCGACCCCGAAGGCAGACGAGCCGATCACGCCGTCGATCGCCCGGGCGATCACGTCGAGCATCCCGTCCTGGTCGGTGATCCATTCGCGTGACGGGGTGTTGCCGGTGCCCGGTGGGTCGAGGTAGATCCGCCGCCACCCGGGCCGATCGGCGAAGACCGGCTCGTGGACGTCGCGGCCTTCGCCGTTCGCGTTGCCCCAGCCCGGCAGGAAGACGATCGGCCTCCCCTCACCAAAAGACTCGTAGTACACGGGCAGTCCGTCCACGTCGCTGATCACAGCACCGAACGTACCCACATCGCACACCCAACCGGGCGTTGTTATCCCTAAGGCAGAACAGGGACCTCGCCCGAGCCACGCTGGATCAGAGCGCACGGCAGGACGATGCGCTGGGGCGCCCGGGTGTCCGCGCCGGATGCCCGGTCGAGCAGCAGGCGAGCGGCGATCCGGCCGAGCTCCGCGGTGTCGGAGGCAACGACCGTGACGGGCGTCGGCAGCATGTCGGCCATCCGGAAGTCGTCGAAGCCGACCACCGCGGGCTGCCGGTCGACCTCGCGCAGCGCCCGAAGCACGCCCTCGGCAACGAAGTTGGTCGACGCGAACAGCCCGGTCGGCGGATCGGGCTTGTGCATGAGCTCGCGGGTCGCCTTCTCGGCGGCCTCCGCCGTACCTTCGGGCAACTGGACGACCAGGCTCTCGTCGACCGCGATCCCCGCGCCGCGATGGGCCCGCCGATAGCCGCGCAACCGTCGTCCGGTGGTGTGGTACGACGGCGCGAGCAGGATCGCGATCCGCCGATGTCCCTGCTCCAGCAGGTGTTCCGTGGCCAATCGGCCGCCGCCCTCGTTGTCGACCGTGACGATGTCGGCCTCGATCCCGTGCGCAGGCCGGTCCACGAACACGACCGGCACACCGGCACCGGCCAGGTAGGAGTGATCGCCCTGGTCGGGCACGATCATCAGCCCCGCGACCTGCCGGCCGATCAGTTCCTGGATCGCCCGCCGCTCCCCCTCCGGGTCCTCGTCGACCGAGCCGAGCACCACCGCGAATCCGTCCTGGCCGGCCACTTCGAGTGCCGCCTTCGCGATCGTCGCGTAGAACGGGTTGGTCAGGTCACCGAGCACCAGGGCGAGGCTGGACGACTTCTTCCCGGGCCGCAGCGCACGGGCCACCTCGTTGCGCTGGAAGCCGAGCTGGTCGATCGCGGCCCGCACCCGCGACGCGGTCTGCTCCCGGACCCCGGCCCCGCCGTTGACCACCCGGGACACCGTGCCGAGCCCGACCCCGGCCGCCTTGGCGACGTCGATCATCGTCGGGCGGCTGGATCCCGCTTGCGTTGGAAACGTTTCGGACACAGGGTTGACTTCCCTCTCACGACACGGCATCGTCACACAACAGTAAGCCGTTGGAAACGTTACCGTCCAGGAGGCAGGATGAATCGTTCCCGAGTCGGGATGAGCCGCAGTGCCGGCTCCGATACACGGGCGGCGTACCTGTTCATCCTGCCGCCGATCATCGGGTTCTCCGTGTTCGTGGCCTATCCGCTGGTGCGGTCGTTCTACCTGGCGCTAACGAAGTACAACGGGCTCACCGATCCGGTCTTCGTCGGCCTGGACAACTTCCGCCGGCTCTTCACCGTGGACCCGGCGTTCTGGCCGTCGCTCAAGGCAACGGGTTACCTGGTCGTGCTGTACGTCCCGCTGTCGCTCGGCCTCGGCCTGGCGCTGGCGATGTTCTGCAACCAGCGCTTCGCCGGTGTCCGGATCGTGCGGACGCTGGCCTATCTGCCCGTCGTGCTGCCCGCGATCGCCACCATCACGCTGTGGAAGTTCATCCTCAATCCCCAGGTGGGCCTGGCGAACACGATCCTGGCGAAGCTGCACCTGCCGACGAGTTCGTGGTTGCAGAGCCCGTCGATGTCGATGCCCTCGATCGTGATCGTGATGCTGTGGGGCGTCGGCGGCACGATGATCATCTTCCTCGCCGCCCTGCAGGCCGTTCCGACCGAACTCTACGAGGCGGCCAAGGTCGACGGCGCCGGACCGTACTCGGTGTTCTTCCGGATCACCCTGCCGATGATCAGCCCGATCATGTTGCTGCAGGTGATCCTGCAGACCACGGCCGCGCTGCAGACCTTCAACCAGCCGAAGATCCTCACCGGTGGTGGTCCCGGCTTCAGCACCAACGTGCTGATGCTCTCGATCTACAACAACGGATTCTCCAACCTGGGCAGGATTCCGCAGCTCGGCTACGCCTCCGCCCAGGTATGGGTGCTGTTCATCCTGATCATCGCCGTGATCGCCCTGACCGCGAAGTTCTCCTCGCTCTGGACGTACAGTGACAACACTCCCGACTGACCCCTCGACCGAGGCTCCGCTCGCGCTGGCCGGAGCCCTCGACGAACCGGTCCGCCGACCGAAGAAGCGCCGCCCGCTCGGTACGGCGTCGTGGTACGCGACCGCCCTGTTCATCTGCGCCGTGATGGTGGTGCCGCTGCTCTGGATGATCGCCATCGGCCTGAAGAGCCGGACCGCCGTGTTCGAAGTACCGCCGAAGCTGCTGCCGCACGAGTTCCACTGGGGCAACTTCATCAAGGGCCCGCAGGCGATCCACTTCCCGCGGTTGTTGCTCAACTCAACGATCATCACGGCGCTCAGCGTGCTCGGTGGGGTGATGACCGCGATGATGGCCGGCTACGCGCTGGCCCGGTTGCGGTTCCCCGGCCGGAAGATGTGGTTCTACCTGTTCGTCGGCAGCATGCTGCTGCCCGGTGTGGTCGGGCTGATCCCGTTGTTCCAGCTGTACAAGAGCATCGGCTGGTACGACACATGGCTGCCGTTGATCGTGCCGGCCTTCTTCGGCGGCAATCCGCTGTTCATCTTCCTGGCCCGGCAGTACTTCCTTGCCATCCCGTATTCGATCGACGAGGCCGCCAAGATCGACGGCGCCGGGCACTTCCGGATCTTCACGAGTGTGATGCTGCCGCTGACCAAGCCGGCCTGGATCACGATGGCGATCCTCGCCTTCCAGGCCTCCTGGAACGACTTCCTCAATCCGCTGGTCTACCTGTACTCCTCCGACAAATGGCCGCTGTCGGTCGGGATGGCGTCGTTCATCTCCCCGTTCGCGGGGCAGACGCCGGACTGGAGCTACTACATGGCCACGAACCTGCTCTACATGCTGCCGCCGCTGATCCTCTTCTTCGCCGCGCAGCGCTATTTCATCCAGGGCCTCGGCTCGCTCGGCAGCACGACCCAGAAGTGACTCACCCCTGAGGAGCACAGCAGTGAAGAAGCACATCATCGGTACCAGCCTGGCGTGCGCCGGGTTGCTGACGGCAACGGCCGCGTGTAGCGGTTCCGACTCCGGCAGCAAGTCCGACGGCCCGGTCACCGTGACAGTGATGACGTGGGAGTCGGCGCAGACCAACGCCGCCATCGACAAGGCGCTGGCCGGATTCAAGGACGACAAGATCACCGTCAAGCGGGTGGACACCCCGAGCGGCGGGTACGGCGACAAGCTCGCGTCGCTGACCCAGGCGAAGAAGCTGCCCGACCTGTTCTGGTGCGGTAACGACACCGAGCAGCAGTACACCGCGCAGGGCCTGACGGTGGACTGGGCCAAGCGCATCACCGACGGCGACGGCGACTTCAAGGCCGGCAACTTCGTCGGCTCGGCGATGGAGAACTGGAAGACCGGCGACGGCCAGATGGGCGGCCTGCCGTCCCTGATGAACACCTACGGCATCTGGTACTCCGTCGACGCCTTCAAGGCCGCCGGGATCCCCGAGCCGAAGGCCGGCTGGACCTGGGACGAGATGTACTCCGCCGCGAGCAAACTGGCGAACAAGGGCGGCGCGAAGTACGGGCTGGTCGCGGACAACCTGACCTCGGCGGACGCACCGTTCTCGATGAGCATGTACTCCGTGTCCGCGGGCGGCGCGCCGTTCACCGACAACGTGAACCACCCGACCAAGGCCGAGGCGGACGACAAGTACGTCGAGGGCGTCACCAAGCTGGCCGCCGCGATCAAGTCCGGCTCGGTCGCCCCGCCCGGGTACGACGCGTCGAACGTGCAGGCGCTGTTCTCGGCCGGCAAGGTGCCGATGATGGTCGGTGGTCAGTGGCTCGCGGCTGGGTTCCAGACCGACAAGCCGAAGATCAAGTACGGCTTCGCCCCGTTCCCGCAGGTGAACACGCCGACCACCCTGTACGACTCGGTCGGCATCTGCACGCCGAAATACACGGCCAACGAGGACGCGACGTACAAGGTGCTGCAGTACCTGAACACCAAGGTGTGGGACGCGGTGCTGCCGGCCTCACCGGTCGCTCCCCCCGCCTACACCCCGGCACAGGCGAGCTACTTCGACGCGCTCACCAAGGCCGGCCAGACCACGGTCGTCGACACGGTCAAGGCGGACCTGTCCGCGGAGAAGACGGTCGGCGTTCGGTTCACCACGACCTGGGCCTCGCAGGTCGCCGACCTGACCACCGCGTGGTACCAGCCGATCCTGAGCGGCAAGAAGCCGATCAGCGACCTGCAGACCTACGTCGGCAAGATCAACGACCTGATCAAGTCGGCGGGCTGATCCAAGGCTGAGCCTAGGGAAGGCGGGGCGGGACTGCAGGCTGATCCAAGGCTGAGGCTAGGGAAGGCGGGGGCGGACCGCAGGTTGATTCAAGGCTGAGGCTAGGGAAGGCGGGGGACCGCGGGCTGACAGCGGCTGCGGCCGACGACCATGGAGTCGTCGGCCGCAGTCTTGTTCTAGACCGCTTGCCAGAGGGACAAGGCGAAGCGCTCCTCCGAGTCGGTCCACCAAGCACCCGGGGTGAAGCCTGCCTTGCCGAGCTCGGCCTCGACTCCGTAGCGGTGGAACTTCGCCGACACCTCCGTGCTCAGCTCCTCCCCCTCGGCGAACTCGATCTCGAGCCCGATCTCAGGGATCAGCACCTGCATCGCGCGGTCTGCTCGCAGGTGCATCTCGATCCATTCGTTCTCGGCGTCCCAGACCGCGACATGGCTGAACGCGTCCACGTCGAAGTCGGCCCCGAGTTGCCGGTTGAGCACCCGCAGTACGTTCTTGTTGAACTCGGCGGTCACGCCCGCGCTGTCGTCGTACGCCGCGACGAGGGTCGCCGGGTCCTTCACGAGATCCGTGCCGAGCAGCAACCACTCCCCCGGCTCCAGTACTTCGCGCACCGAGGCGTAGAAGTCGGCGCGCTCGTCGGGCAGCAGGTTCCCGATCGTGCCGCCGAGGAACGCCACCACGCGTGGAGCGTCACCGGGCAACTTGTCGAGGTGCTCGGTGAAGTCGCCGACCACGCCGTGCACCACGAGGCCCGGATAGTCGGCGGTGATCGCGGCGGCCGCCTCGCGCAGCGCCGACTCGGACACGTCCAGCGGAACGAACGTCGTCAGCGTGCCGTGATCACGCAGCCCGCTGAGCAGCAGCCGGGTCTTCTCCGACGAGCCGGAGCCGAGCTCGACCAGCGTCTTCGCGCCGGTCAGCTCGGCGATCTCACCGGAGCGGGCGTCGAGGATCTCCCGCTCCGCGCGGGTCGGGTAGTACTCCGGCAGGCGGGTGATCTCCTCGAACAACTCGCTGCCACGCGCATCGTAGAACCACTTCGGCGCCAGCCATTTGGGCTCGGCGGTCAACCCGGCTCGGGCATCCTCACGCAGCGCGCGGGAGGCGTAGTCGGGAGTCAGATGAGTATCGATCTCGGGGTCGATGAGGGTCACTCTCGTCCTTCCATCGGAAGCTCCACCGGTCGGGGAGCCAAAGGTGTGATCGTCAGTGAGTTCTTGGTTGCCACCAGCAACGATTGGTCGGGAACCTCGGCCCAGCCGTCGTCGCGTTGCCACGGCTCGGAGCTGACGGCAACGGACTCCGCCGTCCGCCGGACCCACAGCGAGTGGGTCCACGTTGTCGCGACGATCTGGTCGCCGTCGGTGAGCAGCACGTTGAGCCGGGAGCCCGGTGCGGCCTCGGCCACCTCACGCACCACCGACGCGACTGCCTCGGCAGCAGGCGCACCGGCGTACAGGCGGTCCTGGATCAGGGCCCACAGGAGCGCGGAGTCCATCGGGGCGTCGAGGGTGAGCAGCTCGGAGACCGGCAGCGTCTCGGCGAGTTTGGACACCGAGCCGGGCCACCCGGTGATCAGCCCGTTGTGGCTGAACAACCAGCGATCCCGAACGAACGGTGCCGCGGCCGCCTCGTTCAGAGGTGACCCAACCGTGCCGTTCCGTACTGCGGCCAGCAGTGCGCCGGATCGGATCGAGCGGGCCAATCCGGGCAGCGACTCGTCCGCCCAGATCGGCACACTGCGCCGATACCGCACGGGAGCGCCGTCGACGTACCAGCCGAGGCCGAAGCCGTCCGCGTTGACCGAGCCACCACCGCGCATATCGGCCGGCTCCCAGCTCTGCCGGTACAGCGAATGCGGCGGCTCCAGGACCAACGACGCCGGCGTCACCGGAGGCCCGAGATATGCCAGGTGCCGGCACACTAGCCGAGCTCCGACGGCAGCGGGTCGCGCGCACAGCGGAACCCGGCGAAGATCTGCCGCCGGATCGGGTAGTCCCAGTTGCGGAAGGTGCTCCGGGCAACTACTTCGTCGGTGCCGAACGATCCGCCGCGGAGCATCTTGTAGTCGCTGCCGAAGAAGACCAGCGAGTACTCGTCGTACGGGAAGGCGCGGAAGCCCGGGTACGGCTTGAAGTCGCTGCTGGTCCACTCCCAGACGTCGCCGATCAACTGCTCGACCCCGAGCGGCGAGGCACCGGCCGGATACGCACCGATCGGTGCCGGCCGCAGATGCCGCTGGCCGAGGTTCGCGTGCTGTGGTCCGGGGCTCTCGTCACCCCACGGGAACCGCCTGGTCCGGCCGGTCGCGGGGTCGAAGCGGGCCGCGAACTCCCACTCCTCCTCGGTCGGCAGCCGCTTGCCCGCCCAGGCCGCGTACGCCTCGGCCTCGTAGAAGCAGACGTGCATCACCGGCTCGTCCAGCGGAAGCACCTCGCGGTGACCGAACCTCGTCCGCATCCAGTTGCCGTCGACCTGCTCCCAGAATCGCGGCGCGACCAGCGACGCCTTCTGCACGTGCGCCCAACCGGCCTCGGACCACCACTTCGGATCGGCGTACCCACCGCCGAGCACGAAGCGAAGGTAGTCGCCGTTGCTCACCGGAACGGTGTCGATCACGTACGCCGCGACTTGCACCGGATGTGCCGGGCGCTCGTTGTCCAGCGCCCACGGCTCGACCGACGTCCCCATCTCGAAGACGCCGCCCGGCACCAGCACCTCCGACCGGGCCAGCCGCCGGCCGGCCGGTGGCGCAGGGGCATCCAGCACCGGTACGCCGGTCCGCAGTTGGTGCGTGGCCAGCATCGTCTCGTCGTGTTGCTGCTCGTGCTGCACGATCATGCCGAAGGCGAACGCGTTCTCGACCAGCTCCCGGTCGCCGCCGAACTTCACGTGGTCGAGCACGTCCAGCACCTTGTCCCGCACCTCGACCACATAGGCCCGGGTCTCGCTCGGCCCGAGCAGCGGCAGCGACGGCCGGTCGGCCCGGGCGTGCATGAACGCGTCGTACAGCTCGTCGATGTCCTGCCGGACCGGCTCGCGGCCGCCGACGTCGCGGACCAGCCAGAGCTCTTCCTGGTTGCCGATGTGGGCGTAGTCCCAGACCAGTGGCGACATCAGTTTCGAGTGCTGCCGGACCAGGTCGTCGGTGTCGACCGCGTCGGTCAGCTGCACGGTCCGCGACCGCGAGCGATCGAGCTGCTCGGCGACGAAGGCGCGCAGGCCCTCCTCGGTCAGGTCGGACAGTTGGTGGTTCATGAGGCTCGCCTTCTCTGGGTGTCGTCGACGATGCGGTTCAGCCGGGTTGCGACTTCACCGAGCAGTTCGGGACCGATGCCGGTGCGGTCCAGTACTTCGATTCCGAGCTCCACCACGTCCCGCGCCGCCTGCAGGACCAACTTGTCGTCGAGTCCTTCCCGGGCGGCGGGGAACCAGCGGCCCGCCGCCGGCTCGGCAGCGGCCATGGCACGGTCGATCACGGCGGCGTCGGACATCAACGCCGTCAGCAGCACGGTCGGGGCGATCCACCCGTCGCCGGCCTGGGTGTCCAGGTAGCGCACCTCGAGATACCCGCGCGGCCGGACCGGCGGGAACAGCGTGGAGAGGTGGTAGTCGAGATCCGCGTACGTCGGGCTGTCGCCGGGCAGGGCCCCATCGGCCCACGCGCCGAAGGTCAGGCCGGCCGGCGCATCCCAGTTGTCGCCGCGGCGCAGGCACAGCACCGGTGCTTCCATGGCCATCCGCGCCCAGGCCGCGGCCGGGTCGCCGTCCAGCGGCGGCGGCTCGGTGAACGGGGCGCAGGTCCCGAAGGTGGCCTCGGTCCGGGCGGAGGCCCAGCCGGTGTCGTCCCCGGTCCGGCGCCGGGAGTTGGCGAACAGCGCGACCAGAGTCGGGCCGAGATCGTGCAGCGCCCGCCAGCGGGTCGCCGTCTGGTCGGCCTCGCCCGCGTCGAGACAGATCTGCAGTCCGGCGGTGCTGCACATCATTCGCGGGCCGTGCGGGCCCAGCCGGGCGAACGCGCGCTCCATCGCCGCGTAGCGCGGGACGGTCAGGATGCGCCGTGGCGGCCGGAAGGCGTCCAGGCCGTGCTCGCCCGGAATCAGGCCGGCGGTCGCCAGCAGGGAGGTCAGTTCGGCCGCGTCGGCGGCGGTGTCCTCGATCAACCTCGTGACTGAAGTTGACGGAGAGCCGGAGATTTCCACCTGGCCACCCGGCTCGACCGTGACCAGAGCACCCCGGCCGAGCGGCAGCTGCGGGCTACCGGGCACCAGGGTGGCGGGCGCGTGCGCGCCCAGGGCCTTGCTCAGTTGTGTTGCGTCGAGTGGTCGGTACGGATCGTCCGCATGATGCACCGTCCACTCCAGCTCAACGCCCTGCAGCTGGGGAGGACCGTGCTTGAAGCACACCATTTCGACGTAACCCTCGGCCGCCACGCGGGAGCCGATCGGGGTCGTCGCCGGGGTACCACCAGGCTCCGTCACGTCATCGAACCTAACCGCGGCCCTGGCGGCGGACAACCAAAAGCGGGTTACCCGTCGGTGACGTACACGGCGGCGCGATGGCCGCCCGACACTGTGTCAGATTCATGATCGACATAGTGCCGGGCGGCACCGACAATATTCCGCGGCCCGGATCCAGCGGGCTCAGGCGGGGTACTTCACGCTCCCGCCCCAGTCGTTCTTGTGCCAGCCGTCCTGCGGCGTCCACCACCAGTGGTAGAGGGTGCCGGTTGCGCTCTGAGCGAAATACTGGTGCTGGTCGGCGAAGGCGAAGGCCACCGGGTCGGCGTACACCTCGCCACCGAGGTCTTCCCAGCTCACCTTCGAGGTGCCCTGGTCCCAGAACCAGTGGTAGAGCGTGTTGTTCGGACCCCGGGCGACCACGTGCTGCTGGGTGCCCGTCTTGAACGCGGACGGCGCCCCGACGAACTTCCCCGGCGCCCCGGTCCACTTGACCTGGTGCAGACCGTCACCGGCGTCCCAGAACCAGTGGTACAGCTGCCCGTCCGCGGCCTGGCTGTAGACGTGCTGCTGACCGTTCCAGACGAACGTGGCCGGATCGGAGTACGCCTCGCCTCCCCAGTCGGCGAAGTGCGGCTCGAACTCACCGAGCGACCACCACCAGTGGTAGAGGTGGTTGTTGGCTCCACGGGCCACCACGTGCAGCTGGTTGCCCCAGACGTAGGTGGACGGCGTACCGACGATCGGGCCGGGTGCACCGCCCCACTTGTCCAGCCGTAGCTGTCCGTCGGCCGGGTCCCACCACCAATGCTGCAGGTCGCCCGTCGATGCCCTGGCGAAGATGTGCTGCTGACCTGACCACACCACTGCTGTCGGGTCGCCTGCCGCGTCCCCGCCCCAGTCGCCGTAGTGCGGGGTCGTCTCGCCCTCGATCCACCACCAGTGCAAGAGCTTGCCCGTCGTACTGCGGGCTACCGCGTGCTGCTGGTTGTTCCAGGAGTAGCCGGTGGTCTTCCCCGCGATCGGACCGCCACCCCAGTCGGCCGTCTTGAGTCCCGCCGCCGCCGACCAGTCCCAGCGCCGCATCGACCCAGTCGACCCCGGCGCGAAGATCACCTCGTGCCCGGCACCGCCCGCGTCGTTCCACTGGTATGCCGTCGAGCCCGGTACGACGTCCGGACCGTTCGGGCCCGCGCCGTAGACCTCGATGTCGTCGACGAACTCGCCGGTGCCCTTGTCCGTCCCGGTCTTGGCGAACGTGACCCGGACATAGCGGGCGGTCACCGGAGCGAAGCCGACGTCGTACCAGACCTTGGACGCGCCGTTGACCCAGCTGAGCAGTCCCCGGTCGGTGTAGTTGACGCCGTCCGTGCTGGTGGCGACGGTGAGCATGTCGGGCCGGTAGTCCGGATACTCCTCGTAGGCATGGATCCGGGCGGTGCCGACGACCTGCGGGTAGCCGAGGTCGATCGCGACGGTCGGTGCTTTGTACTCGCCCTTGGCCAGCTCGTAGCCGAAGCTGCGGCCGTCGCCCCACTCGTCGGCCAGTACGCCGTCCGTCGCCTCCCGCCCGCTGTCAGGGAACCTGGCCGACGGCGCACTCGCGACGTACGGCTTCCCGCCCGCGATGTTCTGCTGCAACAGCAGGTTCCCGGCGACTTCCAGGTCCACCAGCTCGTACGGCGTTGTACTCGTCACCTCGACGCGGATGTACCTGGCCTTGCCGTTGATGCCGACGAAGTCGTCACCGCCGTTGCTGGTGACGTTGGCGGCCTCGGCCCAGTTCGTCCCGTTGTAGGAGATCAGCACCCGGTAGTTGCTCGCGTACGTCGTACCCCAGTGCAGGTGGACGCCGTCGACCTGAGCCTGCCGCCCGACATCGGTCTGGATCCACTTCGGACCTTCGGTCCGCACCTTCGCCAGGTCCTTGGCGACGATCGGCTTGCCGGCCGCCGCGTCCAGCATCAATGCACGAACGCGCTGCATGTACGAGACGTCCGGCGAGTACTTGTCGTCGCGCTGGACCAGGCTGGTGGCGAAGTCCTTGGCCAGCCCGGGGTTGGTCTTGCCCAGCTTGTTCAGCACCTCCCAGTCCTCCATGCCGTCCCGCAGCGACTCGTACCGGGTGGATGCCTCGACCGTGTGGTTCGCCTTGTCGGGGCGAACGATGTAGCCGTCGCCCTTCACGTCCTGGTCGTTCATCGTGTACTGCCAGTTGCCGTAGGCCCAGTGCAGGTAGCCGGTGGCGCCGCGGCCGTAGGCGAGCCACATCGTCTGCCGCTGGCTCCACTCCGGCTGGTCGATGAACCTGTTCAGGTGGTTCCCGACCGGGATGTTGCAGTTGTAGAACCACAGCGGCTTGCCCTTGGCCCGCTCGGCGTCGTACGTGCCGGGGTCGGCGGTGTAGGTGAACAGGTTCGGGATGACGATGTCGGAGTTGCGCGCGATCAGCGGGCCGGAGCCGTTCACCGAGGTGTCGCCGATCTTCACGCCGGGGAAGTACTGGCGGAGTTTGGCGGCGATGCCCAGCCAGCCGGCCTCGCCCTCCGAGCCGTTGGCCTCGTCACCGACGTGCATCCAGTACATCGACGTCCAGCCCTTGGCGTCGAGGTGCGCCTTGAGTGCCGGGTAGAACTGCGAGTACCAGCTGGTGGCCTCCGGGGAGTCCCAGAACAGGTAGTCCGGGATCTGCGACCCGGTGTTCTTCGGGGTGACCTCGATCAGCCACTTCCGCGACGGGTTCCGCTCCGGGCTCTGCGACCCGGCCCCGGTGAAGCCCTCCAGCCGGTTCACCACGCCCTTGTCCATGAACCGCTGCACGACCTGGTCGAAGCGGCTGAAGTTGAACGTGTAGTTGCCCGCGGCATCGACCTTGGAACCGCCGTCGGTGAGCAGGTTGATCAACGGAAGCTGGAGACTGTTCTGCCGGTATTTCTTCATCGTGTCGGCCCAGTTGTCGATCAACTGCCACCAGTCGGCCGAGTACCGGTCGTAGTCGTAGAACAGCTTGACCGTGTCACCCTTACCCGGGTCCCACGAGGTCAGGCCGAGGAAGTTGGTCCACATGACGTTGGTGAACTCGCTCTGGTTCGCCGGCGGGATGACCACGTCCCGCGCGTTGACCGTGATCGGCACACTCAGGTCGCCGTTCGTGGTCCGGACCGTGGCGCGGCCGGAGTAGATACCGCCCGCCGCGGTGGCCGGCACGTGTACGCGGACCCAGAGTGCCTGCGTCTGGTTGGCCGGTACGGCGATGCCGGTCTGGTTCAGCAAGCGGTCGGGGTAGTCACCGGCACCGGTGCGGATGGTCGGATAGACCGGCTGCGGTGGGTTCCAGCCGAACACCGAGTTGTGGTTGAGGTACTCGTACCCGACCGGGTTGTAGGTGATCTCGCTCGCCGGGATCGAGTCGGCGCCGCCGGTCAGCGAGGTGAAGTCCACGCTGTTGACTGTGAACGCCGCCGGCCCGCGGAGCACGATCTGCGCACCTTCGTAGTCGTTCTTCGCCGTGTCCAACTGGATGCCGTCCGCCGCTTCCGGCGATCGCCCGCTGTCCTTGAACACCGAGTTGTACGCCGTCTCCGTCCACACCGAGGGCGGCGCACCGGCCGTGACCCGGGCCTCAGCACCCGGCGGAACCAGAGCGGCCGCGGTCACCGCCATGCCGCCCGCCAGTACCGCTCGCAACCATCGCATCGTGAGTCCTCCGACCGTTCGTTGTCCGTGACCGTTGTCGTGCCGGGTGCGTTCTCAGGAGGGGTAGTGGACGCTGCCGCCCCAGTCGTTGCGCTGCCAGCCCTCGGCCGGGGTCCACCACCAGTGCGACAGGGTCCCCTTCGAGCTCTGCGCGAAGAACTGGAACTGGTCGTTGAACGCGAACCCGACGGGATCGGAGAACGCTTCGCCGCCCTGGTCCTCGAAAGAGACCTTCGCTGTGCCCTGGTCCCACCACCAGTGGTAGAGGGTGTTGCCCGGTCCGCGGGCGACGACGTGCTGCTGGTTGGCCGTCTTGAATGCGGCCGGCGCACCGACGAACTTGCCCGGGGCACCGGTCCACTTCACCTGGTGCAGCCCGTCGACCGGGTCCCAGAACCAGTGGTAGAGCTGCCCGTCCGCCGCCTGGGTGTAGACGTGCTGCTGGCCGTTCCAGACGAAGGTGGCCGGGTCGGAGTACGCCTCGCCGCCCCAGTCCGCGAAGTGCGGTGCGTACTCGCCGAGACCCCACCACCAGTGGTAGAGGTGGTGATCGGTGCCGCGGGCAACCACATGCAACTGGTTGCCCCAGACAAAGGCCGACGGCGTACCGGCGATCGGGCCGGGAGCACCACTCCACTTGTCCAGCCGCACCTCGCCGTCTGCGGGGTCCCACCACCAATGCTGCAGGTCGCCCGCGGATGACCTTGCGAAGGCGTGCTGTTGCCCGGACCAGACGACCGCCGCCGGGTCACCCGCTGCGTCTCCACCCCAGTCGGCGCTGTGCGCGGCCGACTCGCCCTCGATCCACCACCAGTGCAGGAGCTTTCCAGCCGTACTGCGGGCCAGCGCGTGCTGCTGATTGAGCCAGCTGAACCCGGTCGTCTTGCCCGCGACCGGCCCACCGCCCCAGTCGTCGCGCTTGACGTTCGTCGCAGCACTCCAGTCCCAGCGGCCCACGCTGCCGGTGGCAGTCGGCGCCAGGATCACCTCGTGCCCGGCGCGACCGACATCGGTCCACTGATAACCCGCCGACCCTGGCACCTCGTCCTGTGCCTGGCCGGCGCCGTACACCTCGATGTCGTCGACGAACTCGCCGGTGCCCTTCGCGGTACCGGTCTTGGCGAAGGTCACCCGGACGTAGCGGCCCAGCGTCGGCGCGAAGCTGATGTCGTACCAGAGCCGGGCGCCGCTGATCGCGCCCACCTGACCGACGTTCGCGTAGTTCACTCCGTCCCAGCTGGTGGCGACGGTGATCTGGTCCGGCCGGTAGTCCGGATACTCCTCGTACGCGTGCACCCGGACGCTGCCGATCGTCTGCAATCCACCCAGGTCGATCGCGACGGACGGCTCCGCGTGCTGGCCGTTGCTCAGCTCGTAACCGAACGCGAGCCCGTCACCCCAGTCGTCGGCCAGTACGCCGTCCGTCGCCTCGCGCCCCTTGTCGGGGAACCGCGCGGAGGGCGCCGTCGCTGTGTAGGACTTCCCGCCGGCCAGGTTCTGCTGGAGCAGATAGTTGCCCGCCACCTCGAACGTCGGCAGCTGGTACGGCGTATCGCTGGTCACCTCGACGCGGATGTAGCGCGTCTTCGCGTTCAGCCCCACGAAGTCGTCGCCGCCGTCACCGGTGACGTCGGCCGCCTGCGACCAGTCGGTGCCGTTGTAGGAGATCATCACCCGGTACTTGGTCGCGAAGCCGGCACCCCAGCGCAGGTGGACACCATCCACCTGGCCCTGCCGGCCGAGGTCGACCTGCTCCCACTTGGTGCCGCTCGTCCGCGCCTTCACCAGGTCCTTGGCGACCACCGGCTTGCCGGCCGCCGCGTCGAGGGTGATAGCCCTGATCCGCTGCATGTAGGAGACGTCGCGGGAGTACTTCGTACCGTTCAGGCCGACCGTCTGGGCAAGGTCCTTGGCCAGCCCGGGGTTCGTCTTGCCCAGCTTGTTGAGGATCTCCCAGTCCTCCAGACCGTCCCGGAGCGACTCGTACCGGGTCGAGGCCTCGATCGTGTGATGGGCCTTGTCGGGCCGGACGATGTAGCCGTCGCCCTTGATGGTCTGGGCGTCCATGTCGTACTGCCAGTTGTTGTAGGCCCAGTGCAGATAGCCGGTGGCCCCGCGGCTGTAGGCGAACCACATGGTCTGGCGTTGCTGCCACTGCGGCTGATCGATCAGCCGGTTCAGGTACTCACCGCCGAGCCCGGCACAGTTGTAGAGCCACAACTCCTTGCCCTTGGCGTGTTCGGTGTCGAACGGATTCGGCTCGCCGGTGGCCATCGTGTGGCTGACGGCATCGGAATAGATGGTGACGTTGGGGATCACGATGTCGGCGGCCTTGACGAGATCCCCCGACATCGGGAACACGGTCGCGTCGGCAAGCTTCACCTCCGGCCAGTACTGCCGGATCCGCGCCGCGATCTCGTACCACTGCTGCCCGCCGCTGGCGATGTTCGGCTCGTCGCTGACATGGGTCCAGAACTTGTCCTGCCAGCCCTTCTCGGTCAGGTGCTGACGCAGCGCCGGGTAGAACTGCTTGTACCAGTTGTCGGCCTCCGGCGTACCCCAGTACACGTAGTCCGGGATCTGCCGGCCGGTCTCTTTCGGGATCACCTCGAGCTTGTACTTCGGGTACTGCGGGTTGAGGTCGGGATTCCAGGAACCGGCCTGGGTGAAGCCCTCGAGCCGGTTCACCACGCCCTTGTCCAGGAACCGCTGCACCACCTCGTCGAAGCGGCTGAAGTTGAAGGTGTAGTTGCCTGCGGCATCGACCTTGGAGCCGCCGTCGGTGAGCAGGTTGATCATCGGCAGCTGCAAATTGTTCTGCCGGTACTTCTTCATCGTGTCGGCCCAGTTGTCGATCAGCTGCCACCAGTCGCTCGAGTACCGGTCGTAGTCGTAGAACAGCTTGATCGTGTCGCCCTTGCCAGGGTCGTACGAGGTCAGACCGAGGAAATTGGTCCACATGACATTGGTGAACTCGCTCTGGTTCGCGGGTGGGATCACCACGTTCCGCGCGTTGACCGAGATCGGCACGCTCAGGTCGCCGGCCGTCGTCCGGACCGTCGCACGGCCGCGATAGATACCGCCCGCCGCGGTCGCGGGCACGTGCACCCGGACCCACAGCGACTGGGTCTGGTTCGCGGGGACGGCGATGCCGGTCTGGTTCAGCAACCGGTCGGGGAAGTCGCCCGGCGCGTTCCGGATCAGCGGGTAGATCTTGTCGGACGGCTTGTTGAGGTACTGGTAGCCGACCGGGTTGTAGCTGAGCTCACCCGCGGCGATGGAGTCGGCCGGGCCGGTCAGCGCGGTGAAGTCCACGCTGTCGACGGTGAACGCCTGCGGTCCGCGGACGACGATCTGCGCGCCCTCGTACTCGTTCTTCGCGGTGTCCAACTCGATGGCGTCCGCCGCTTCCGGCGATCGCCCGCTGTCCTTGAAGACCGAGTTGTACGCCGACTCGGTCCAGACCGACGGCACCGCCGTGGCCTGTTCCCGCGCCTGCGCGGCACCCGACTGCCCGAACGCCACCGTGGGGACCAGGAGTGCGGCGGCCGTGGCCACCCGGATCCATCGCATGCCGACCTCCGCTGAGCGACGATGTGTCACCACAGCGTGGATTCCGGGCTAGCCCGAAACAATCCATCAAACCAGCGTCGAAACCCTCGGGCAGCCGGCACACGGATTGACGTTGGGCAACGCGTAGACGAAACAGCACGAAGTACGGACCTGCTGGTCGAGCGGGACACCGAAGGCGGCCGAGGCGGCCTCGGCGAACTCGGCCTCCGCGGGCATCCGGATCGCGGCCCGGAGCTCGTCCTGGACCGCGCCGAGCCGCTGGAGCGAACTCATCTTGACGCCCGGCCGGTAGGAGTCGGTGAAGGCGCGGGTGTGTGAGCTGACCTGAGCGGCCGCCTCGACCGCGGTGACGACCTGGTCGGACAGCAGCGCCACCTCAGCCGGGTAATGCGCCATCGGGTGCCGCCGGAAAGCCAGCGAGGCCGGCGAGACGTCCGGCGAAACCCCGGTCAGAGCGGCGGAAACGCCCGCGACGATCGAGGGCACCGAGACGTACCACATCAGCACGAACATCGCGGCGACCTGCTCCGGCGGCTCGATCGCGTACTCGCGACCGTAGTCCTCGTGCAAGGCCTGCCGCCATCCGTGCGTCGGGTCGCCGCCGGCCTGTTGCTCCGCGAGCAGCCCGGCGCAGGAGATCCAGTCGGGGCCCGGCAAGGCGTCTGCAGTACGGACTGACAGCCAGGAGACTTCCCCGTCCACGAGGTCCGCGAGGCGGTTCGCGGAGTACGTCATGGCACCAGCGTACGGTCCGGCACCACCACCGGAGCTCCGCCGACCTCCACCACCTTCGCCCGCAGCCCGAACACCTCGGCGAGCAGTTCCTCGGTCAGTACCTCGGCGGGCGGCCCTTCGGCGGCGATCCGGCCGGCACCCATCACCACCAGATGATCGGCGTACTGCGCCGCCAGCGTCAGGTCGTGCAGCACCGTCACCACGGTCCGCCCGGTCGTGTGCGCGGCCGCGTGGACGACATTCATCACGTCGACGGCGTGCGCGAGATCCAGGTACGTCGTGGGCTCGTCTAGCAGCAGGTACTGCGTTCCCTGGGCAAGCACCATCGCGATCCAGACCCGCTGCCGCTGGCCGCCGGACAACTGCTCGGCGGGCCGGTCCCGCAACTCGACCAGTTCGACCGCGGCCAAGGCGTCGTCGATCGCCTGATGGTCGTCGGAGGTCAGCCGGGCGAACAGGCCGCGGTGGGGATGCCGCCCGCGCGACACCAGCTCCGCCACGGTGATCCCTTCCGGCGTCACGGGGCCCTGTGGCAGCAGACCCAACTGACGAGCCAGCTCCCGGGCCGGCAGCTGGTGGATGTCCTTGCCGTCCAGGAGTACCCGGCCGGATCGCGGCGCGAGCAGCCGGCTCATCCCGCGGAGCAAGGTCGACTTGCCGGAACCGTTCGGGCCGACGATCGCCGTCAACTGCCCGGACGGCACGGCGAGGCTGAGCTCGGACACCACCGGCTCGTCCGGGCCGTAGCCAAGGGTGAGATTCTCGACGTCCACGGTTCAGCGCCCCTTCTGCTGACGGCCGATGAGGTGAAGCAGGTACGGCGCTCCGGCCGCGGCCGTGACGACGCCGACCGGCAACTCGTACGGGCCGACCTGCAACACCTGCAGGCCGTTGCGTGCGATCAGATCGGCCAGCGTGACGAACAGCGCGCCGAGCATGGCGGTCGTCAGCAGCGGCGGGCGATCCGTCCGCGCCAACCGCTGCGCGACCTGCGGAGCAACCAGTGCGACGAACGTGATCGGCCCGGCGCCCGCGGTCGCCATCGCCGCGAGCACGGTCGCGACGACCAGCAACGCGAGCCGGACCCGGGACACCCGGACACCGAGCGAGGAGGCGACGTCGTCGCCGAGTACCAGCGCCTCCAGCTCGCGACCGAACATCATTGCCACCGGCAACAACACTGTCACGGCGAGCCCGACCGGAACGGCGTCCGACCAGGTCCGCGCGTTGAGCGAACCGGCCAGCCAGGCGGCGGCCCGGCCCGCGTCGGTGACGTCGCCGATCACCAGCAACCAGGCGACCAGCGAGTTCGCGGCGGCCGCGACTCCGACGCCGATCAGCACCACCTTGCTCGCGTCGACGACGCCGCGCTGGATCGACAGCAGGCCGACGATCAAGGTCGCCAGCAAACCGCCCAGTACTGCGGCCAGCGGCAGCCCGATCCGCTCGGCAGCGCCCGAGATGTTGCCGCCGCCGGTGCCCGCCAGCACGATCACGCCGACCGCGGCCGCCGAGGCACCCGAGTTGACGCCGATGATGTCCGGGCTGGCCAGCGGGTTGCGCGACAAGGTCTGCAGGAGTGCTCCGGAGACGGCGAACGCGATGCCCACCAGCAACCCGGTCGCGACCCTGGGCATCCGGAGCTCGATCACGATCAGCCGGGTCCCGCTGTCGCCTCCGCCGAACAGGGCTCGCAGCACCTCGTCGAGTGGCAGCTTCGTAGTACCGAGGCTCAAGGAGACCAGCGCAAGAACCACTGCTGCGACAGCGAAGGCAGCGGCCAGTACTACGGTGCGCGGCTTGACCGCGACTTCGGTGGTTGCGGTCACAACGCGACCGCCCGACGCCGTACGACGAGCACGAACAGCGGCGCGCCGACGATCCCCAGTACGACGCCTGCCTGGACTTCACCGGCTCCGCCGACCAGCCGGCCGACCAGGTCCGCAAGGATCAGGGCGGCTGCTCCGGTCAGCCCGGCGGCCGGGATCAGCCAGGCGTTGCGGGCTCCGAAGATCCGGCGGGCGACGTGCCCCGAGAGCAGCCCGAGGAACCCGATCGGCCCACAAGCCGCGACGCCCGCCGCGGTGAGCAGCCCGATCGCGAGCAGCCCGACGAGGCGGGCCCGGCGTACGGACAGGCCGAGACCGGCGGCGACATCGTCGCCCAGGGACAGCAGATCGAGATCACGCGCGTTGACCACCGCGAGAAGGACGCCGACCAGAGCGAACGGCAGGACCTGACCGACCACGTCGAACCCGCGACCGGCCACCGAACCCACCGCCCAGAAGCGATAACCGTCCAACGTGTTCGCGTCGAGCAGCACGATCGCCGAAGTCAGCGCCCCGAGCATCGCGGCCACCGCGGCCCCGGTCAGCGCCAGGCCCACTGGCGTCGCGCCACTCCCCCGCGACGCCAGCCGCTGTACTGCGAAGGTCGCCACCAGCGCGCCGATCAGTGCGCACCACACCGTCGAACCGACCGTCTCCACCAGCCCGACCTGCAGTCCGAGCACCACCGCCAACGCGGCGCCCGCACTCACGCCGAAGATTCCCGGCTCGGCCAGCGCGTTCCGGGTGTGTCCCTGCATCAATGCGCCGGCGATGCCCAGGCAGACGCCGATCACCAGCGCGACCACGGTCCGCGGCAACCGCAGACTTCGCACGATCACATCGGCGTCGCTCCCGTCGGGCGACAGCAACGCGTGCCCGACCGCGCCCGGCCCCAGCCAGCGCGAGCCGAGCGCCAGACTCGCCACAAACGCCAGCACCACGGCGGTCGCCACCAGGATCAATGCCACCGGCCTCGACACCCGCCGCACAGCCCACATAACGGCCAACCTTAGGCGACCCTTACCTGGGGCCCGGCCACCGAGGGGCAGGTTAGGGCAGCCTAACTTTCATGGAGTAGGGTGCTCGGACCTGCTGCCGATACTGGGAGAACTTGTGCGCGTCCGCCTTGGAACTGTGATTGTTGCCGTTGCGTTGGCCTTGACCGGCTGTGGCGGGTCGGAGCAGAAGAAGGAGGATCCCGCGCAGGCGTCCGCGAACGCCGGCTTCCCGCGGACGATCGACCACGCGATGGGCAAGACCGAGATTCCCGCCAAGCCCAAGCGGGTGGTGGCGCTGGACGCGAGCTTCGTCGACGCGACGATGATCCTGCACACCCAGGTGGTCGGCTTCACCGACTACCGGACCATCAACGGCAAGCTGCCCGACTACCTCGGCGACGACCGCACGAAGTACGGGGCGGAGGCGCAGTCGGTCGGCACGCTGGCCGAGCCGAACCTGGAGAAGATCGCCGCGCTCAAGCCGGATCTGATCATCACCGCGAAGGTCCGGCACGAGAAGCTGTACCCGCAGCTGAGCAAGATCGCGCCGACGGTGATGACCGAGACCACCGGGCCGACCTGGAAGGACAACATCCGGCTGGAGGCGAAGGCACTCGGCGCCGAGGACCTGGCGAACGAGGAGCTCACCTCGTACGAGACCGCGGCCAAGTCGGTCGGTGCGGCGATCAACGAGAAAGCCAAGAACCCGACGATCTCGGTGGTCCGGTTCGTCGACGGCCCGACCCGCCTCTACCAGAACGCCAGCTTCTCCGGGATCGTGCTGAAGGACGCCGGCCTGAAGCGGCCGAAGTCGCAGGACGTGAACGGCTTCGCCGCCGAGATCAGCGCCGAGCGGATCAAGGACGCGGACGCCGACGCGATCTTCGTCGCGACGTACGCCGACGAGAAGGGGCTGAGCAAGAAGACGGCCGACCAGTTCAAGGCCAACCCGCTGTGGAAGCCGCTGGCGCCGAAGGTGCACGAGGTACCGGACATCACCTGGATGACCGCGGTCGGCCTGCAGGGCGCCTGGTCGATCCTGACCGACCTGAGCAGCACCTTCGACGTACCGGCGCCCGAGCGCAGCTAGGTTGGGGCCTATGACCACGTTGGAGCGTTGGCACGTCGGGCCGTGGACCACGCACGGGACACTGCCCGGCGAGCCGTTCGAGCCGGGCCGCAAACGCACCCCGGACGAGCTGAACTTCGACGTGGTCGGCCTGGCCCGGATCCTCGGCCGCCGGTTGTCCGGCCGCGAGGAGTTGCAGGTCCGCCTCTGGCAGAACGAACTGCGCCCGACCCACACCAGGATGTGTGGAGTCCACACCCTCGCCGACCCGGAGAACTCCGAGAAGCTGCGCACGACTGCCCTCGAGGCACTCGAGTGGCTGGCCGAGCGCGCCCCGGCCGGGTACGAGTTCGTCTATACCGACGCCGTCTACCTCCGGCCGCTGACGGACCTGAGCGCCGAAGTCGTCACCGTCGACGCGGTGATCCAACTGGCCGCCGAGCGCGGTGACGCCTTACCCGCGGACAGGCTCGCGGCTTCCCAGGTACGCCGGTCCGCCGCGGGCTGGTTCGCCGGGGACGCGGTGTGCCATTGGTCGGGCCCATACCCGAGCGCGGAGGAGGCGGCCGACGCCGTACGAGCCGCGCGGGTCGAGCTGGCCAACCAGCTCGTCGAGGCCGGGCATGCCGACCTGGCCGCCACAGCGTCCCGGTGGCCCGAAGTACATATAGAGGGTCAAGCAGACCAGGCGGCGACGAAGTAGCCCACGCCGTACGGCGCTGCGTGGTACAGCAGGTTGCCGGTGAAGGTGGCCGGACCGGCTGCACCCGCGAGCACCTGCCAAGGCGCTCGACCGGCAGCCTTGAGCTCGCCGGCGAGGTCGGGGTCGAGCGCGGCGAGCGTGGCCGTGTCGGCGAGGTCCAGTGCGGCCGCGACCGTGCTGTCGAAGATCTCCGCGCGAGGGTGCAGATGCACCGGTGAGTGCTCGCTGCGGCGGGCCGATCCGTCGCCCATCACCAGCAAGGCTTTCCGCTCGTTGCCTGCGGCAAGCTCCTGGCCCAGCGCCAGGCACCCCTCGACCGGCTCGTCCGTGGCGACGGTGACCATGCGGGACGGTAGGCCGGCCGCCTTGCTTTGCGAGAGGAGCCAACTGCCCATCGTCAGCGAGAGCGGCAGCACCGGCTCGCCAGTGCCGACGGTCACCTGCGGAGCGCCGTACGGGCCAAAGCTGCCACCTGCCGACGACTCGTACTGCGTACCGGTGGCCGGGCCGGAGCCGACGATCAGGAGGGAGTCGGCGTCTGCAAGCTGGTCGATCGCGGAGAGGCAGGCAGCGCGCAGTACGTCGAGCTCTGCTGCTGCACCACCGGCTACTGCGGGAACCAGCAGCGGCGGGTGGGGACAGGCAGCGGCACTGACGATAGGCACGACTCAACCGTAGTCGAGGCGGTCAGGACGCTCGCAGGTAGCGCAGGAACAGGGAGCCGTCGTCGGCGCCGAGCACCGACCGCAGTACGAACGGCCGGGCCACAGTGTCGACTGCTCCGGCGGTGATCCGCCCAGCACCAGGACCGACCAGCAAAGGCGACAGCGACAGGTCCAACTCGTCCACGAGATCCGCCTCGGTCAACGCACCCAGGAGATGAGGACCGCCCTCGCAAAGGATCTGCGGAAGGCCACGCTCGGCCAGGGTCGACACCACCGCGGACAGGTCGACCTCCGCCTCGCCACACACCAGTACGTCGGCTACTTCACCCAGGGCCTCCACCCGCTCCGGCGATGCGGCCGCGTGCGTGATCACCAGCGGACGGATCGGCGCGTCCGCGAAGACCTTGTTGATCGGGTCGAGGTCCAGCCGGGACGAGACGATCGCCAGCGTCGGGTTCTCCGCCAGGCCGTTGGCTTTGCGCCAGGCCCGCCGGTCGCCGCCGAGCCGCAGTCCGTTGTATCCCTCGATCCGGACCGTGCCGGCCCCGACCAGAACGACATCGCTGAGCATCCGGAGCTTGCCGAACAACTCGCTGTCCTCGGGATTCGTCAGCGACTTGGACTGGCCGTCGATCTCCACCGCGCCGTCCAGGCTGGTGACGAAGTTGCTGCGCAGATGCGGCACCGACCGGTCCTCGACCTGGTAGGCCTGGATGACCTCGTCGTCGGTGATCTCGGCAGTGGTCAGGCGATGCATCAGGCCAGGCTCCTTCGGGTTCCGGCGGGCTCGGCCGAGCCCCGCAGTACGGCGATCAGGTCGAGTGCCTGCCGGGCGGCGGGCACGTCGTGGACGCGGAAGACGCGGGCGCCGAGCCAGGCCGAGACGCTCAGCGCGGCGAGCGTGCCGTTGCCGCGCCGGCCGGGCGGGAGGTCGAGCGTCTCGCCGATGAAGTCCTTGTTGGACACGGCGACCAGCACCGGCCAGCCGGTCGCGGTCAGCTCCTCCAGCCGGCGGGTGAGCTCGAGCGACTGCCAGGTGTTCTTGCCGAAGTCGTGCGTCGGGTCGATCAGGATGCCGTCGCGCCGGACCCCTTCGGCCACGGCCCGCTCGGCCAGCCGGGTGGTCGTCGCGATCACGTCCGCGACCACATCGCCGTACGCCATCCGGTGCGGGTCGGTCCTCGGCGTCAGGCCGCCGACGTGACTGCAGACCAGGCCGGCGCCGACCTCGGCCGCGGCGGCCGGCATCGCGGGATCGGAGCCGGCCCAGGTGTCGTTGATCAGGTTCGCGCCGGCCGCGCCGACCCGGCGGGCGACGCCGCTGCGATAGGTGTCGACGCTGATCACCAGGCCGGGATGGCGCTCCCGGATGCCGGCGACGAAGTCGACCGTCCGGCGGAGTTCCTCGTCCTCGGAGACGGGCTCGCCGTACCCGGCCTTGACGCCGCCGATGTCGACCAGGTCGGCACCCTCCGCGACGGCCCGGTCGATCGCCTCGTACGCCGCCTCGGTGGCGAAGGTGGCGCCGCGGTCGAAGAACGAGTCCGGCGTCCGGTTCACGATCGCCATCACGGCGAACTCGCCCGGCCCGAACGACCGGCTGCCCAGCCGTAGTACGTGGTCCTGTTCATCCGGCACGAGGTCGACTCTAGTCGTCCCCCGGTGGGCAAGCTGGCACATATCCTATAGGATCCTGCCGTCAGGTCGGATCACGGCAGAACGGGTGTCCATGCCACGCTTCACGGAGTTCGAGACGTACGACGTCCGCTTCCCCACCTCGCTGGATCTCGACGGCTCGGACGCGATGAACGCCGACCCGGACTACTCCGCGGCGTACCTGATCCTGCGCACGGACGCCGGCGACGGGCTCGAGGGACACGGGTTCGCGTTCACCATCGGGCGCGGCAACGACGTCCAGACCGCGGCGATCGAGGCCCTGCGCGACCACGTCGTCGGGCTCGATGTCGACGCGGTCCTGGGTGATCTCGGCGGCTTCTGGAAGTCGCTCGTGCACGACTCGCAACTGCGCTGGCTCGGCCCGGAGAAGGGCGTCATGCACATGGCGATCGGCGCGGTCGTCAACGCGGTCTGGGATCTCGCCGCCAAGCGGGCCGGGGTGCCGCTGTGGAAACTGCTGTCCGACCTCAGCCCCGAGCAGATCGTCGACCTGATCGACTTCCGCTACCTGACCGACGCCCTCACCCGCGAGGAGGCGCTGGAGATCCTGTACGCCGCGGTGCCCGGGCGCGCCGAGCGCGAGAAGGCGCTGCGCGAGCAGGGTTATCCGGCGTACACGACGTCGCCCGGCTGGCTCGGGTACGACGACGCCAAGCTGGTCCGGCTCTGCCGCGAGGCGGTGGCCGACGGGTTCACCCAGATCAAGCTCAAGGTCGGCGCCTCGTTGGATGACGACGTACGCCGGATGCGGCTGGCCCGCGAGGCGGTCGGCCCGGACATCCGGATCGCGATCGACGCCAACCAGCGCTGGGACGTCGCCGACGCGATCGAGTGGATCAAGGCACTAACGCCGTACGACGTGTGGTGGGTCGAGGAGCCGACCAGTCCCGACGACATCCTCGGCCACGCCGCGATCGCCCGGGCCATCGCGCCGGTCCGGGTCGCCACCGGCGAGCACGTGCAGAACCGGGTCGTCTTCAAGCAACTGCTGCAGGCCGAATCGCTGTCGTTCGTGCAAATCGATTCGGCCCGCGTCGCCGGCGTGAACGAGAACATCGCGATCCTGCTGCTGGCGGCGAAGTTCGGCGTACCGGTCTGTCCGCACGCCGGCGGGGTCGGGCTCTGCGAACTCGTCCAGCACCTGTCGATGTTCGACCTGGTCGCGGTCAGCGGCAGTACGGAGAGCCGGGTGATCGAGTACGTCGACCACCTGCACGAGCACTTCCTGGACCCCGTCGTGATCAAGGACGGCCACTACGTCGCACCCACCCGGCCGGGGTTCAGCGCCGAACTGGATGCGGAGACGCTCTGTGACTTCCGCTACCCGAATGGCAAGATCTGGACCGACCTCGAGAAGGAGAACGCCAAGTGACGGATTTCGCCGGCCTGAAGGCAGTGGTCACCGGAGGAGCCTCGGGCATCGGACTGGCCACGGCGACACTGCTCGCCGCCCGCGGTGCCGAGGTGGTGGTGTTCGACCTCAAGCCGGACGTGTCACCGCCGCTGGCCGGGATCGCCGCCGACGTCAGCGACGACAGTTCGGTGCGGGATGCGGTGTCTGCGGCCGCGTTGAAACTCGGCGGGATCGACATCCTGGTGAACAACGCAGGCATCGGCGCGCAGGGCACGGTCGCCGGTAACGAGGACGAGGAGTGGCATCGGGTCCTCGACGTGAACGTGGTGGGGGTCGCCCGGGTCACCCGCGCGACGCTGCCCTACCTGCGCCGGTCCGAGGCCGCCGCGATCGTCAACACCTGCTCGATCGCCGCCGTCGCCGGCCTGCCGAACAGGGCTCTGTACTCCGCCAGCAAGGGCGCCGTCCTTGCTCTGACGATGGCGATGGCTGCCGACCATGTTCGCGAGGGGATCCGGGTCAATTGCGTCAACCCTGGCACCGCGGACACTCCCTGGGTCGGGCGATTGCTCGACGTTGCCTCCGACCCCGCCGCCGAACGCGCCGCTTTGGAGGCGCGGCAGCCGATGGGCCGGCTGGTCACGGCCGAGGAGGTCGCACTGGCGATCGCCTATCTCGCTTCGCCGCTGTCCGGCTCTACTACCGGTACTGCGCTCGCCGTCGACGGTGGAATGCAGAACCTGCGGCTTCCGGCGGCACGGTCATGAAGCTCTTTCCTGCCGATCAGCGGATCGGGCTGGGTGGCGCGCCTCTCGCCGGTCTGTTCACACCGGTCGCCGACGACGAGGCTGTCGCGACGGTCCAGGCCGCCTGGGACGAGGGCTGGCGGTACTTCGACACCGCGCCGCACTACGGTCTCGGGCTGGCCGAGGAGCGACTCGGCCTGGGCCTGGCGGGGAAGCCGCGCTCGGAGTACGTGCTGTCTTCGAAGGTCGGGCGGATCATCTACTCGGCCTCGACCGAGGCTCCTGACGACGAGGGGTTCGCCGTCGTTTCGAATCGCCGGCGGCGCTGGGACTTCAGCCGCGACGGGGTGCTGCAAAGCATCGAGGACTCACTGCGCCGCCTGGGCACGGACCGCCTCGACGTGGTGTTCGTCCACGATCCCGACGACCACTACTCCGAAGCCGTGGCGACCGCCTTCCCGACGCTGATCGAGCTTCGCGACCAAGGGGTGATCGGGGCGATCGGCTCGGGGATGAACCAGACGGCGATGCTCACGCGGTTCGTGCGCGAGGTCGACATCGACGTCATCATGCTGGCTGGCCGCTACACCTTGCTGGACCCCGACGGGCTCGACGACGTGATGCCGGCCTGCGAGCAGAACGACGTACAGGTCGTTGCCGTCGGCATCTTCAACTCGGGTCTGCTCTCCCAGCCGCGACCCGCGCCCGACGCCACCTTCAACTACGCCCCGGCGCCGGCTTCGCTGCTCTCCAAGGCGAACCAACTGGCCGACGTGTGCGAATCCCATGGCGTCACCCTGCCTGCCGTCGCGCTGAAGTTCCCGCTCTTCCACCCCGCCGTCGCCGGCATCGCCGTCGGCTGCCGCACCGCCGAAGAGGTCCACGCCAACGCCGCCCTGTCCCGCATCGAGATCCCCACGGCCGTCTGGACCGACCTCAAATCCGCCGGCCTCCTCCGCGAAGACGCCCCAACGCCCGCCTGACCCACCTCGCCCGTGTGGCCCACTCCGCTTGTGCGGGTTACCCCATCGCTAGAGCAGTGGGGTAACCCGCACAAGCGGAGTGAACCCCCCTCGGGGTCAGAGGGGGTCGATGTCGGTCAGTGCGTTGTGGTCGAGCTGGAGCCAGCGGGTGATGCCGATGGTGCGGAGGAAGGGGAGGTCGTGGCTGGCGATCACGAGGGCTCCTTGGTACGAGGCGAGGGCTTCGGTGAGTTGGGCGACGCTGGCCAGGTCGAGGTTGTTGGTCGGCTCGTCGAGCATCAGCAGCTGGGGCGGGGGTTCGGCGAGGAGGAGGGCGGCGAGGGTGGCGCGGAAGCGTTCGCCGCCGGACAGGGTGCTGACCGGCTGGTCGGCGGCCCTGCCACGGAAGAGGAAACGGGCCAGGCGGGAGCGCCGTTCCTGGTTCTCCACCGTCGGCGCGAGCAGAGCAAGGTTCTCCACCACCGACAAGTCGTCCTGCAGGAGATCAAGCCGCTGGGGCAACAGGCGATAAGGAACCAAAGGCTTGCCATCGGCAACGATCGAGTGCAGCAGGGTGCTCTTGCCGGCGCCGTTCGGGCCGACCAGCGCGATCCGCTCCGGACCACGGATCTCCAGCGAGGCCTCGAGCCCCGTCCGTAGTACGTAGTCCTCGAGCTTCAGCACGATCCGGCCGGCCGGGACGGACGTCTTCGGCAGGTCGACGCGGATCCTGTCGTCGTCGTGAACCTTCTCCTCTGCCTCGTTCAGCGCATCCTGCGCGGCGTCGAGCCGGTCGGAATGCATGCCGAGGTGTTTGCCCGCCGACACCTGAGCGGATCGCTTCAACCCACCCGCGATGATCTTCGGGATCCCACCGGCCTCGAACGCCCGCTGCCCGGCCGCCCGGCGGCGGTCCATCTTCATCCGGGCCTCGATCAACTCACGCTTCTGCTTACGCAGGTCGGCTTCGGCGCTACGGACCATCCGCTCGGCCGCCTCCTGCTCGACCGCGACGGCTTCCTCGTACGCCGTGAGGTTGCCGCCGTACCACGTGAGGTCACCCCGCCGCAGGTCGCCGATCTGATCCACACGGTCGAGCAACTCCCGGTCGTGGCTCACCACGAGCAACGCACCCCGGAAGGTGTCGACCGCGTCGTACAGGTGTCGGCGGGCGCGCAGGTCGAGGTTGTTCGTCGGCTCGTCGAGGAGCAGGACGTCTGGCCGCTTGAGCAGTTCGCCGGCCAGGCCGAGCAGGATCGTCTCGCCGCCGGACAGTTCGCCGACGTTGCGGTCGAGGCCGATCGAGCCGAGCCCGAGCTTGCCGAGCAGCGCCAGCGCACGCTCCTCCACATCCCAGCCGTCGCCGACGATCGCGAAGTTCTGCTCGGACGCGTCGCCGGCCTCGATCGCGGTGATCGCCTGCCGGATCCCGGCGATGCCGAGCGCCTGGTCGACGGTCAGCCGGACGTCCAGGGTGAGGTCCTGCGGCAGGTAGCCGAGTTCGCCGCTGACCCGGATGGAGCCGCGCTGCGGATTCAGCCGCCCGGCGATCAGCCGGAGCAGCGTGGACTTGCCGGCGCCGTTGCGACCGACGAGCCCCGACCGGACGGGTCCGGCGACGAAGCTCAGGCCGTCGAACAGCACGTCGCCGTCCGGCCAGGCGAAGAAGAGGTCAGTACACGTCAGGGAATAAGAAGACATCAGGTTGTACTCCGAGATCTCGAACGAGACCGCGCACCGATCGGTGGCGATCAACCGCTGCTGAAGAGAGATCTCAGTTCGTCAACCCGCACCCCTGTCGTAGGCAATGTGACGACGTCAAGGTTAGAGGCAATGGCGGCGGGCGTTCAACCGGATATTCAGGGCGCCTTGCGGAGCCAGGTCTCGATGCCCGCGATGTGGGCGGTCATCCAGGCACGGGCGGCGTCGGCGTCGCCGAGTTCGATCGCGTCGAGGATCGCGGTGTGCTCGGCGAGGGTGCGTTCGACGGCGCCGGCCTGGGTGACGCCGCGCCAGATCCGGGCTCGCTGGGTGGCGCCGGAGATGCCGTCGAGCAGCGAGCAGACGACCGCGTTGCCGGTCGCCTCGGCGATCAACCGGTGGAACCTGAGGTCGTTGGTGACGAGTTCGTCGACGCCGGACGACGGCGTGAGGCCGTCCGTCAGGGTCCGGAGATCGGCGAGTTGTTCCTTGCCGATCCGGGTGGCGGCGAGCGCGGCGACGCCGGGTTCCAGCAGGCGGCGTACTTCGAAGAACTGCAGGACCGAGTCGTCGCGGTGCAGGTCGACCATGAAACCGAGCGCGTCGAGCAGGTGGGCGGAGTCGAGACTGGTGACAAAGGTGCCGTCGCCGTGCCGTACGTCGAGCACGTTCACCAGCGTGAGCGCCTTCACCGCTTCCCGCAGCGAGTTGCGCGACAACCCGAGCCGGGCCGCCAGGTCCGCCTCTTTCGGCAGCCGGTCCCCCGGCCCCAGCTCGCCCGAGGTGATCATCTCCTTGATCTTGACGATCGCCTCGTCCGTCAACGCCATCCGCACAGTATGCCGCCGGGCAGCTCGCCAAAAGCAAAAGAAGAAAGGAAGGCGAGGTCGGGTTGGCATGCCGCCGCGCGGCTTGGCGCACGGGAAGGAAGGCGAGGTCGGGTTGGCATGCCGCCGCGCGGGGCGCATGGGAAGCAAGGCGAGGTCGGGCCGGCATGCCGCCGCACGGCTTGGCGCACGGGAACGTTGTCGGGCTGGGATGCCGCCGGCCGCCTCGCGGGTGCCAACCTTGAGCCATGACCACCATCGGGTACTCCGGGAAGCCGCTCGCCGCGAAGCTCGGGATCAAACCCGGGTACGCCGTTGCGATGGACAACGCGCCGACCGGGTTCGTGATCGAAGGGCTGCCGAGCGAGGTCGTGCCGCTCGAGCGGCTCGGGCGGGCGCCGGCGCAGTACGACGTGATCCTCGCGTTCTGCCCGGATCGCGCCACGCTGGCCAAGCGGTTGCCGGTGCTGTTGCCGAGGACGACGACCGCCGGGATGATCTGGGTCGCCTGGCCGAAGCGGGCGTCCGGCGTACCGACGGATCTGGACGAGAACGGGGTCCGCGAGCTGGCGCTGCCGCTGGGCGTGGTGGACGTGAAGGTGTGTGCGATCGATGCCACCTGGTCCGGCCTGAAACTGGTCCGGCGCCTGGCCAATCGGTGAGAACTGGACTGATCCAGTGAGTGACGTTGACCACACCCGGACGCACCTCCGGAACTGACACTCCGCGAAAGGGCGTGTGCATACAGTGGCCGAGCACGCTCAACCGAGCCCTTCGAAGTCGTTGCCGAGAGCGCCGGAAGTCCAGTGCTGCAACGGCTCCGGCAGTCCACACCGGGCCCGATCGGAGCACCAGCGACCGATCCGATCACCCCCGCCCTGAAACACCACGACAGAAGGTGTTCCAGCTCTCGATCGATCAACTCCTGGCGCGCCAACCACTTGATCGACTGGTCCGGTGATCCCGGGCTGCGCATCGGTTGCGGCAGCTATTAGCCTTGGCTCGGGAACCACCCCATAACACCCGTAGTCATAACAGCGGTATCTGACCCGATCGGAAGAGGCGAACTGCCAAGTGGCCACCGAGCCATCAGAAACGAACCCCCTTGCAGCCTTCGGAGCGAACGAATGGCTGGTCGACGAGATGTACGAGAAGTACCTCCAGGATCCGAAGTCGGTGGACCAGGCCTGGTCGGCGTACTTCGAGAGCGACAGCTTCAAGGGGGACAGCACGGGTGACGCGAAGCCGGTGAAGACCGGCCCGGCCGACGCTCCCCGTCCCGACGCCGTGTCAGACAACAAGACGCCGGAGGCGCCCAGCCGGGGAACCGCCGCTGCCGCGCCTTCCTCCAGCCAGCCGGCCGCCAAGGCAGCCGCCGCTGCTCCGGCTCCGACCGCGCCGGCCGCCGCGGCCGCCCAGCCACCGGCACCGGCCGCGAAGCCGGCGTCCGCAGTACAGCCAGCAGCATCGTCAGCCAAAGCCGCGCCTGCCGCGAGCGGCGCTCCGACCGGAGGCACGGTGAACCAGCCGCCCAGCGCCCAGCCCAAGCCCGCCCCCGAGACCAGCACGGACTCGGAGCGGAAGATCCTGCGGGGGGCGCCCGCGCGGACTGCACAGAACATGGAGGCCAGCCTCCATGTCCCGACCGCGACCAGCGTGCGGGAAGTCCCGGTCAAGCTGCTGATCGACAACCGGATCGTCATCAACAATCACCTGCGGCGCGCCCGCGGTGGCAAGATCTCGTTCACCCACCTGGTCGGCTGGGCCCTGGTCAAGGCGCTCAAGACGCTGCCGGAGATGAACGCGTCGTACGACGAGACCGACGGCAAGCCGACCCTGGTCCAGCCGCAGCACATCAACCTCGGCCTCGCGATCGACATGCAGAAGCCCGACGGCACCCGGCAGCTGCTGGTGCCGTCGATCAAGGCCGCCGAGTCGATGACGTTCGCCGAGTTCTGGATGGCCTACGAGGACATCGTCCGGCGCGCCCGGGACAACAAGCTCGCGCTGCCCGACTTCCAGGGCACCACGATCAGCCTGACCAACCCCGGCACGATCGGCACCCAGCACTCGGTACCGCGGCTGATGGCCGGCCAGGGCTGCATCATCGGTGTCGGCGCGATGGACTACCCGTCGGCGTACCAGGGCGCGGCCGAGGAGACGATGGCCAAGCTCGCGGTCAGCAAGGTGATGACGCTGACCTCGACGTACGACCACCGCATCATCCAGGGCGCGCAGTCCGGTGAGTTCCTGCGCCGGCTGCACAAGCTGCTGCTCGGCGAGGAGGGTTTCTACGACGAGATCTTCCAGAGCCTGCGGATCCCGTACGAGCCGATCCGCTGGGCCGCCGACCTCCCGCACAGCCACGAGGAGGACATCAGCAAGCAGGCCCGGATCCTCGAGCTGATCCACGCCTACCGGGTCCGCGGCCACATCATGGCCGACACCGACCCGCTGGAGTACAAGCAGCGCAGCCACCCGGACCTCGACGTCGCCACCCACGGCCTGACGCTGTGGGACCTGGACCGCGAGTTCGCCACCGGCTCCTTCGGGGCGCAGAGCGACCGCAAGTTCATGAAGCTGCGCGACATCCTCGGCATCCTGCGCGACTCGTACTGCCGGACCGTCGGCATCGAGTACATGCACATCCAGGACCCCGAGCAGCGCAAGTGGCTGCAGGAGCGGATCGAGCGGCCGCACACCAAGCCGCCGCGCGAGGAGCAGTTGCGGATCCTGGCCAAGCTGAACGAGGCCGAGGCGTTCGAGACCTTCCTGCAGACCAAGTACGTCGGCCAGAAGCGGTTCTCGCTCGAGGGCGGCGAGACGACCATCCCACTGCTCGACGAGCTCTGCGAGGAGGCCGCCGGCGCCGGACTGGACGAGGTCACGATCGGCATGGCCCACCGCGGCCGCCTGAACGTGCTGGCGAACATCGTCGGCAAGTCGTACAGCCAGATCTTCCGCGAGTTCGACGGCAACATCGACCCGCGGACGGTCCAGGGCTCCGGTGACGTGAAGTACCACCTGGGCGCCGAGGGCGAGTTCGTCTCCGAGTTCGGCGACAAGATCAAGGTGTCGGTGGCGGCGAACCCGTCCCACCTGGAGACCGTCGACCCGGTGCTCGAGGGCATCGTCCGGGCCAAGCAGGACATCCTCGATCAGGGTGCCGCGTTCCCGGTGCTGCCGCTGCTCGTGCACGGTGACGCGGCCTTCGCCGGCCAGGGCGTGGTCGCCGAGACGCTGAACCTGTCCCAGCTGCGCGGGTACCGCACCGGCGGCACGATCCACGTGATCGTCAACAACCAGGTCGGTTTCACCACCTCGCCGGCCTCGTCCCGCTCGTCGATGTACTGCACCGACGTCGCGCGGATGGTGCAGGCGCCGATCTTCCACGTGAACGGCGACGACCCCGAGGCCTGCATCCGGGTCGCGGATCTGGCCTTCGAGTACCGCCAGGCGTTCAACAAGGACGTCGTGATCGACCTGGTCTGCTACCGCCGCCGCGGTCACAACGAGGGCGACGACCCGTCGTTCACGCAGCCGCTGATGTACGACCTGATCGAGCAGAAGCGGTCCGTCCGCAAGCTCTACACCGAGGCCCTGATCGGCCGCGGCGACATCACGGTCGAAGAGGCCGAGCAGGCGATGCGCGACTTCCAGCAGCGGCTGGAGCGGGTGTTCACCGAGGTGCGCGAGGCGAAGAGCCAGCCGGACACGCCGGCGCCGTACGTGACCGTGCCGGTGTACCCGGACAAGCCGGAGGGCCCGGACGCGACGGCCACCACGCCCGAAGTACTGAAGAAGATCGCCGACGCGTACACCACCCTGCCGGAGGGCTTCACCGCCCACCCGAAGGTGCTGCCGCAACTGCAGCGTCGCGCCGCCGCGATCACCCAGGGGCCGGTGGACTGGGCCAGCGCGGAGATCACCGCGTTCGGCTCGCTGCTGCTCGCCGGGCGTCCGGTCCGGCTCGCGGGCCAGGACAGCCGCCGGGGCACCTTCGTGCAGCGGTTCGCCGCGATCATCGACCGGGTCAACGGGCAGGACTACGTCCCGCTGCAGAACCTCGACGAGAACCAGGCGAACTTCTACGTCTACGACTCGCTGCTCAGCGAGTACGCCGCACTCGGCTTCGAGTACGGGTACTCCGTGGCGCGGCCGGACGCGCTGGTGTTGTGGGAGGCGCAGTTCGGTGACTTCGTCAACGGCGCCCAGTCGATCATCGACGAGTACATCTCGGCCGGTGAAGCGAAGTGGGGCCAGAAGTCGGGCGTCGTACTGCTGCTGCCGCACGGCTACGAGGGCCAGGGCCCGGACCACTCGTCCGCGCGGATCGAGCGGTTCATGGCACTGTGCGCGGAGAACGCGATGACGGTCGCTCAGCCGTCCACGCCGGCGTCGTACTTCCACCTGCTGCGACGTCACACCCTGCAGGAGGAGCACAACCCGCTGATCGTGTTCACGCCGAAGCAGCTGCTCCGGTTGAAGGCAGCGGTGTCGCAGCCGGAGGAACTCACCAGTGGCGCCTTCAAGCCGATCCTCGGCGACCAGGAGGCCGAGCAGAACGCGGCCGCCGTCGAGCGCGTGATCCTGACGTCCGGCCGGATCTTCTACGACCTGCAGGCCGAGCGGAAGAAGGCCGAGGCGGACAAGATCGTCACCGCGATCGTCCGGGTCGAGCAGCTCTACCCGCTGCCGGCCGAGGAGATCAAGGCCGAGCTGGCGAAGTACCCGAACCTGCAGGAGATCCGCTGGGTCCAGGACGAGCCCGCCAACCAGGGCCCGTGGCCGTTCATGGCGCTGAACCTGACCGAGCACCTCGGCGGCAAGCCGTTCTACCGGGTCTCCCGGCCGGCCATGTCCGCCACGTCCGTCGGTTCGCACAGCGTGCACGTCGCCGAGGCGGCGACGCTGATGAAGCAGGCGTTCGCCTGACGTGTATTTCACCGACCGAGGGATCGAGGAACTCGAAGGCCGGCGTGGCGAGGAAGACGTCACGCTGGCCTGGCTGGCCGAACGCCTGCGCGAGTTCGTCGACCTGAACCCCGAATTCGAAACCCCGATAGAACGCTTCGCCACCTGGCTGGCCCGCTTGGACGACGAAGACGACTGATCGTGTTCTAGCCTTGCCGGATGCCCTTCGCTGCTCACCCCGTACGCCGGGTCGCCGCAGCGGAGGGCGTCACCGTTTCCAGGACTTGGCCGCACAGCATCCCCGCGGTCCGGCAGATCCTCACCGACGGTCTCGAACTGAAGCCGGGTGTCACGTTTCTCGTCGGGGAGAACGGTGCCGGTAAATCCACGCTGGTCGAGGCGATCGCGATCGCCTTCGGCATGTCACCCGAAGGCGGCTCGACCGGCGCTCGGCTGACCACTCGTGCGTCCGAGTCGCCGTTGCCGCGCGACCTGGTGCTCACCCGCGGCGCCGGCGCTCCGCGTTGGGGGTTCTTCCTCCGAGCCGAGACCATGCACGGCTACTACACGTACCTCGAGCAGAACCCGAGCCCATACCGGGAAGATCCACGCTTCCACGAACTGAGTCACGGCGAAGGCTTCCTCGAAGTACTCCGTAGCCGCTTCGACAGCCCCGGCCTCTATTGCCTGGACGAACCCGAGTCGGCCCTGTCCTTCTCGTCCAGCCTCGCCCTGGTCGGCGTACTGAACGAACTCGCCACCGGCGGCGCCCAGGTCATCTGCGCCACCCACTCGCCCATCGTCTGCTCGCTCCCAGGAGCCACCATCCTGGAGATCGGCGACTGGGGCATCCGCGAAACCGCCTGGCGCGACCTGGAAATAGTCCAGAACTGGCAGGCCTACCTCCAAGCCCCCGAACGCTACCTTCGCCACATCCTGTAGGCGGGTGGCTAGACCTTGCTCGCGACCACCAGGTAGTTCTCGGCCTCCGGGTTGTACGTGCTTCTTTCCGTCCGGAGTCCGACCTGGTGCAACTCGGCTGCGAGTTCGTCGTGTCGGTAGGGCCAGCACGAGAGCAGTTCCGAGCGGACAACAACCGGCCCTGCCTCATCAACTTGCGCGACCGCGATCTCGATGTGGTGCTCCTCCTCCCACCGTGATGCGATCTCCCAGCGGTAGACCACGACACCATTGCGACCGTTCCGGCGGACCAGACGGTCACTGATGTCCAGCCGGGAACCTCTGGCTCTCACGAGTTCCCAGGTGCGGGAGGTGAGTACCAAGCGCCCGCCAGGGCGCAGAAGCCGTGACATCGACTCCAGAGCAGCAACCCTGCCTGTCGCGCCCGCGGCATGGTGCAGCGAGTTGCCAACGCAGAACACCATGTCGAACGTGCCGTCATCGAAATGGCCTGGCAGCTCTTCCCAGTTCGCCCGCAGTGTCCGGACAGGTGCCCCGAATTCCTCAGCCAGCTCCGCAGTCCGCCGAACCATCACCTCGCTGGCGTCAGTTGCGACCACCTGCAGCCCAAGACCGGCGAGGCCGACCGCCAACTGTCCGGTTCCGCACGAACAATCGAGTACGTGAGCGTTCGGCGGCAGAAGACTGAGGACGTCGTCGAACGACGCGGCGAACTCGGCCGGGGCCAGCTTTGCATCCGAGATGAGCCACTCATACACCTCGGCAAGCGCGTTATAGCCCGTCACAACTACCACCTCCGACACGGGGCACACTCACGGTCGCAAAGCAGTACATCAATGGACCAAGACAGTTCACCAATGGTTTTGCCAGGGCAACCCGCGGTCAGATCTCAGTCCGTGTGAGGTGGGCGTCGCCGGAGGGGTGGGTCGGGGGCGAGGGTGCCGTCGGGGGCGATGTGTTCGAAGATCTGGTCGACGAGGTTGAGGACGTGGGGGTCGTCGACCGTGTAGATGTGGCGGCGGCCGTCTCGGCGGGCGGTGATGATGCCGGCGAGACGGAGTTTGCCGAGGTGCTGGCTGGCGGTGGCGATGCTCACGCCGGCTCGTTCGGCCAGCGTGCCCACGTCGTACTCGCCCTGGGCCGCCAGCGAGACCAGGTGCAGCCGGACCGGGGCGGACAGCATTGCGAAGGTCCCGGCGGCGGATTCGAGCTGGGCCCTGGTGGGTTCGGAGGGAGCCGGCTCGGGCGGGGTGCTGGTCATGGCGGAGTCATTGTCGCCCCCGCGCGGGCCGTTCGCAGTACGGCAGGCCGGTGGTGTGGACGGTCTCACACTTTCGCAATTGCGAAAGTGTTAAAACGGTGGCAGGCTAGAAGCATGTTCCGCGCCATCCGCCCCGTGCTCTTCCTCCTGATCGCAGCGGTTCCGGCGGTCGCGCTCCGGGTCACCGGCGCGCATCCGTGGGCCCCGCTGGCGATCGTGGTGTTCGGCCTCGGCGTCGTCGCGGCGTCGTTCGTGCTGGCCTGGGCGGCGGAGGCTGCCGAGGTGGACATCTCGGGCGGCCTGGCCATCGCCCTGCTCGCCGTGATCGCCGTGCTCCCTGAATACGCGGTCGATCTGTACTTCGCCCATACCGCCGGCAGTAAGCCGGAGTTCGTGCAGTACGCCGCAGCCAACATGACCGGGTCCAACCGGCTCCTGCTGGGCCTCGGCTGGTCCAGCGTCGTGCTGGTCAGTCTGTACGTCGCCAGTCGCCGAAGCGGGCGTTCTGTGCAGGCGCTCGTGCTCGACTCGGGCTACCGCCGCGAGCTGGGCTTCCTCGCTCTCGCCGGCGTGGTCGCGTTCATCATCCCGGTCACCGGCGAGATCCACCTGGTCCTGGGCATCGCACTACTCGCCTTCTTCGCCTACTACCTGTACCGCGCCGCCTCTTCCGGCCACGACGAGGAGCCGGACCTCGTAGGCCCGGCGAAGCGCATCGGAAGCCTGCCGACCACGCAGCGCCGGGTCACCGTGATTGCGATGTTCCTGCTGGCCGCGGCGGTGATCCTGGTGTCGGCAGAGCCCTTCGCCAACTCCCTGGTCGAAGGTGGTCAGGCGCTGGGAATCGACCAGTTCCTGTTGGTGCAGTGGCTGGCTCCGCTGGCTTCGGAAGCTCCTGAGTTCATCGTCGCGCTGCTGTTCGCCTGGCGTGGCAAGGGCGGCGCCGCACTCGGCCTCCTCATCTCAGCCAAGGTGAACCAGTGGACGCTGCTCATCGGCAGCCTCCCGATCGCTTACGGGATCGGTGGCGGCGGCACTGCGCTCACGCTGGACGGACGCCAGGTGGAAGAGTTCCTCCTGACAGCTACGCAAACCCTGCTCGGCATCGCGATCCTGCTGACACTGCGCTTCCCCCGGTGGGCTGCGTGGACGCTGCTGGGCCTGTTCGCCGTGCAGTTCGCCGTACCGGGTCAGACCGGTCGCTACGTCATCAGCGGCGTCTACCTGGCGCTGACGATCGTGGTGATGGTCCGGAACCGGCACGAGCTGGTCCCGACCATCACGGCTCCCTTCCGGCGTACCGGCAAGCCCGTCGAGGAACGCACCGACGAGCTGGTCGGCGTCTAGCTCGCCTGCTGCTCCTCGGCGACGACCGGCGTACGGCGACGCTCGGCGGGGCCGGGGCGGCCGCGGCGACGCCCGTACAGGAACTTCTCGCCCGCGGCGGTGCCGGTGAACTTGGTCCGCCGTGCCCACTCGCGGCACTCGTCGAGTACCGGGCACGAGGTGAGGCAGACGGCCTGGGCCTTGCGCTGCTCCCACTGGCTGGCGCTCTCGTCGTACGCCGGCGCCTGGCCGACGCACGCAGCCTTCATCATCCAGCGGTCGGCGGGGTCGGCGATCACTGTCAAGGTCGGCCTCATGGGCACTCCTGCTTCGCGTCATCGATCGGGCGGATCGAGTCCGCGAGGGTTTCTCGCGGTGCACCAAGCGTGCGCCAGCCTCGTTGCCTCACTGCGACGGCAATGTTTCAGCAATGAAACGTCATAAGCCGACGGCGTCACACGTCACCGGGCTGGGCGGACCATCCGGATCTCGGTGAGCCCGAAGAACGGGTCGTCCGAACGCGCCCCGTCCGCGACGAATCCGTGCCGGGCATAGAACCGCACCGCTCGCTGGTTGCCCTCGAACACCCACAGGCTGGCAGCTTCCTTGCCAATGGCAACGTCCAGCAGCCGACCACCCAGCCCGCTGCCCCACCACTTCTGCCGGACGTAGATCGCGTGCAGCTCCAGTGGCGTCGGCGCATCCTCGTCCCGGGCCGGACCGGGCGAGGAGAACCCGATCACGCGATCCTCCAGTGCGGCATCCGGGTCGGGATTCAGCGCGATCCAGCGGACCAGACCCGCGTCGAGGTGGCTGGTCCAACGCTCCGTACGCCGTACGTGGTCGCTCGTGCGCTCCAGCAGCAGCGCCGGCTCCACCAGGTCGGCGTACGCCTCACGCCAGCACAGCAGATGGCACCACGCGCCGGCCTCCGCATCGGCCACGGTGGCCCGGCGGATCACGGGCTCCATCAGACCGCGCCGATCAGACCGTGAAGACGATCTTGCCGAAGACGTCGCCCTCGTTCATCTTCGCGAAGCCCTTGCGGGCGTCGGCCAGCGCGAAGGTGCTGTCGATGTGCGGCTCGATCCCCGCGTTCGCCATGAACTGGACGAGCTCGGCCAGTTCGGTCCGGGTGCCCATCGTCGAGCCCTGCACGCGCAACTGCAGGAAGAAGATCCGGTTCAGCTCGGCCGACTTCGGCGCCTGCCCGCTGGTCGCACCGGAGATCACCACCGTGCCGCCCTGCTTCAGCGACTTCAGCGAATGCGACCAGGTGGCCTCGCCGACGGTCTCCATCACCGCGTCGACCCGCTCCGGCAACCGCGCGCCGGACTCGAACACGTCGTGCGCCCCGATCTCCAGCGCCTTCGCCCGCTTGCCCTCGTCCCGGCTGGTTGCCCAGACCCGGATCCCGGCCGCGCGCGCCAACGTGATCAGCGAGCTGGCGACCCCACCGCCGGCGCCCTGCACGAGCACGGTGTCGCCCGGCTTCAGGCTCGACTGGGTGAAGAGCATCCGGTACGCCGTGAGCCACGCGGTCGGCAGACAGGCCGCCTGCTCGAAACTCAACCCGGCCGGCTTCGGTACGACGTTGCGCGCCGGTACGACGACTTGCTCGGCCAACGTCCCCTGGTACCGCTCGCTCAGCAGCGACCGCTTCGGGTCGAGCGTCTCGTCGCCCTGCCAGGACGGGTCCGAGATGACGGCGTGCACGACGACCTCGTTACCGTCCGGGTCGGTCCCGGCGGCGTCGCAACCGAGGATCATCGGCAGGTTCTTCTCGGCGAGCCCGACGCCCTTCAACGACCACAGATCGTGGTGGTTCAGCGCCGACGCCTTCACGTCGACGGTCACCCACCCCTCAGGCGCGTTCGGCGCAGGCCGCTCCCCCACCTCCAGCGCGGAGACCGGGTCGTCGGCGTCGAACCTGGCGGCATAAGCAGCAAGCATGAACTCACCCTAGATGCCCACCCCGAACCAGTCAGTAACAAACATCACCGCCCCGCGCGGCGCGCGGGGCGGTGGAAGGAAGGCGTTGTGCGCTGGACGCGCTGCTGTGGGGATGGGGAAGCCGCGCGGAGGAAGGCGGTGGTGCCGCCCGCCTTCCTCCCGCCCGGAGGTGCGGGGCGGGGGAAGGCGGCGGGAGACGCCGTCGGTGTGGGCGGCGGCCGCGACGGCAGGCGCGACTCAGGGGCGGGAGACGCCGTCGGTGTGGGCCGCTGCGGCTACTGCTTTGGCTACGGCAGGGGCGACTCGGGGGTCGAAGGGGGACGGGATGATGTAGTCCGCAGTGAGGTCCTCGGGGGAGATCAGGTTGGCGAGGGCTTCGGCGGCGGCCAACTTCATGCCTTCGGTGATGCGGGAGGCGTTGACGTCGAAGGCGCCGCGGAAGATGCCGGGGAACGCGAGCACGTTGTTGATCTGGTTCGGGAAGTCGGAGCGGCCGGTCGCGACCACCGCGGCGTACCGGTGGGCGATGCCCGGGTGCACCTCCGGGTTCGGGTTCGCGAGGGCGAAGATCATCGCGCCGGGTGCCATCCGGGCGATCGCTTCCTCGGGGACGGTGCCACCGGAGACGCCGAGGAACACGTCCGCGCCGTCCAGTGCGTCCACCAGGCGGCCCGACGGTACGCCGGTGTCCTTGGCGAGCGAAAGCTTGACCGGGTTAAGGTCCGCGCGATCCTGCGAGAGCACGCCCTTGCTGTCGACCACGGCGAGGTCGCTGACGCCGGCCTGCAACAGGATCCGGGCACACGCGACACCGGCGGCACCCGCACCCGAGATCACCACGCGGATGTCGGAGATCGACTTGCCGGTCAACCGCAGCGCATTGCGAAGAGCGGCCAGTACGACAACCGCCGTACCGTGCTGGTCGTCGTGGAAGACGGGGATGTCCAGCCGTTCCTTCAGCCGGCGCTCGATCTCGAAGCAGCGCGGCGCCGAGATGTCTTCCAGATTGATGCCACCGAACGACGGCGCCATCCGTACGACGGTCTCGACGAACTCGTCCACATCGGTGCAGTCCAGCGCGATCGGTACCGAGTCGACGCCACCGAACTCCTTGAAAAGCAGGGCTTTGCCCTCCATCACCGGCAGCGACGCGTCGGGCCCGATGTCACCGAGGCCCAGTACTGCGGTGCCGTCGGTCACCACCGCGACCACGTTCGACTTCCACGTGTAGCGGCGGACCAGCGTCGGGTCCTCGGCGATCGCGGTACAGACCCGGGCGACGCCGGGCGTGTAGGCCTTGGAGAGATCGTCCGCGTCGGCGACCTTGACCGAGGACGTCACCTCGATCTTGCCGCCGCGGTGCAGTTCGAAGACCGGGTCCCCGGCGTAGGCATCGGCGGAATCGGACGGAAATGGTTCGGCAACCATGGTGACCCTTCGGAACAGATTGTCTACAGAAAGCGAAACCGGCCTGGGCGGTGCGACTCGGGTGCGTCGAGCACCGCCATTGCCACTCGGGGGTCACCCGTTGCCTCAAATTGAACCACATGGCTCACTGGTCTGGTCTGTGAGGCCCCCCACAGCCACCGTGCCAGCGCCCCGACGGTGACGATCGAGTCTCTTCGGGCATCAGTCGCCGCCAGTGTGCTGCCTGCTGTGTCAGGATGCGGGCAACCGGCCCGGCACCGATCGGGACGTCGTTCCGGAACGAGAAGTCGAGGAGCCCTGCATGATCACCCATACAACTGCCCGCCCGAGCCGAGCCAAGCTCGCCGCCGTCGCGGTCGCCGTCCTGGCGCTCACCGTGTCGGCCTGCGGGAAGGACAACGGCTCCGGCGGGGACGCGGCCAAGCTCGACGGAATCACGCTGGTCCACCCGGGCAAGCTGACCACCTGCACGCACCTGTCGTACAAGCCGTTCGAGTACAAGGAAGGCGCGAAGGTCGTCGGTTTCGACGTGGATCTGCTCGACCTGCTCGCCAAGGACCTCGGCGTGGAGCAGGAAGTGATCAGCATCGAGTGGGCGCAGGTCACCTCCGGCGCGGCGTACCAGGCGAAGAAGTGCGACATGGGTATGGGCGCGATGACGATCACCCCGACCCGGCAGGCCGCCATCGCGATCAGCGAGCCGTACATGGACGCCTCGCAGGTGCTGCTGGTGAAGAAGGGTGCGCCGTACAAGTCGCTGGCGGACCTGAAGGGCAAGAAGATCGGCGTCCAGGCCGACACCACCGGTAAGGACTACGCGACCGCGGCGGCCAAGAAGGACGGCTTCGAGGTCGTCGTATTCAACGACCTCGCGCTGCAGACCAACAGCGTGAAGTCCGGCCGGGTCGATGCCGCGATCAACGACAACGGCGCGCTCTACAACTTCGTCACCGCCAACCCCGACACCGAGGTGGCGACCGAGTTCGACACCGGTGAGAAGTACGGCTTCGCGGCGAAGAAGGGCGACCCGAGCGGCGAGAAGCTGATCAGCAAGTTCAACGAGCTGCTGACCAAGGCCAAGTCGGACGGGACCTACAACACGATCTACAAGAAGTGGTTCGGGATTGAGCCGAAGAAGTGAGTAGCGCGAACGTCGAACCGCGCGACGCGGAACCCCGCACAGGGCTGAGCCCGCGGCAGCGCTCTCAGCGGTCGCGGGCGATCCAGTACGCGATCCTCGTCGTGATCGTGCTGGTCGCCGCGTTCACCGCGAACTGGGGCCAGATCGCGACGGTCTTCTTCAAGCCGTCACTGATCAAGTCGGCCTTCGAGAGCGGGCTGCCGACCGCCTTCCTGAAGACGATCGAGTACACGATCGGTGCCTTCGTGATCGGGTTGCTCGGCGGCACCCTGCTCGCCCTGATGCGGCTCAGCTCGGTCGGCCCGTACCGGTGGCTGGCCACGATCTACATCGAGTTCTTCCGCGGGCTGCCCGCGATCGTGGTGTTCGTCGCGTTCAGCCTGCTGCCGTTGGCGTTCGCCAACCTGGTGATCCCGTTCGATCCGTACGGCACGGTCTGGTCGGCGCTCGGGATCGTGTCGGCGGCGTACATGGCCGAGGTGATCCGGGCCGGCATCCAGGCCGTCCCCAAGGGCCAGCTCGAGGCGGCCCGGTCGCTCGGGATGCCGCTCGGCCTCGCGACCCGCAAGATCGTGCTGCCACAGGCGTTCCGGATCGTGCTGCCACCGCTGGCCAACGACCTGATCCTGCTGGTCAAGGACTCGTCGCTGGTGTTCATCATCGGTACGTCGGCAGGCGATTTCGAGCTCACCGGGTTCGGCCGGGACCTGGCCAACACCGAGTCGAACCTGACCCCGCTGGTGACCGCGGGCTTCTGCTATCTGATCATCACGCTGCCGCTGGGCCTGCTGGTCCGCCGGCTGGAGGCCAAGGCTGCGAGGGCACGCTGATGACCGAGCTCATCGAGATCAAGAACCTGCACAAGTCGTTCGGTGCCAACCACGTGCTGCGCGGGATCGACTTCACCGTCAGCCAGGGCGAGGTCGTCTGCGTGATCGGGCCGTCGGGTTCGGGCAAGTCCACACTGCTGCGCTGCGTGAACCTGCTGGAGCAGCCCGAAGAAGGCCAGGTGTTCGTCCGTGGTGAGGACATCACCGACCGCGACTGTCACCTGGACGACGCCCGCAAGCACATCGGGATGGTCTTTCAGCAGTTCAACCTGTTCCCGCACCTGAACGTGCTGGCCAACTGCACGATCGCCCAGACGACCGTGCTCAAGCGCAGTGCGGCCGAGGCCGAGCAGGTCGCCCGCGCGAACCTGGACCGGGTCGGGCTGAACGACAAGGTGACCGCCTACCCGGCCCAGTTGTCGGGCGGCCAGCAACAGCGGGTCGCGATCGCCCGCGCGCTGTCGATGGACCCGGCCGTGATGCTGTTCGACGAACCGACCTCGGCGCTGGACCCCGAACTGGTCGGCGACGTCCTGACCGTGATGCGCAAGCTCGCCCTGGACGGGATGACGATGCTCGTGGTCACCCATGAGATGGCCTTCGCCCGTGAGGTGGCCGACCGGGTCGTGTTCATGGACGAGGGCGTGATCGTCGAGCAGGGCCCACCGGCCGAGGTGATCGGCAACCCGTCCCACGAGCGCACCCGCGTCTTCTTGAAGCGTGTGCTCGATCCCACCCATGTCGAGCCGAGCTGAGCAGTTCGGCTGTGTTTAGATGCGGGCCAACAAACCCCTGAGTTGGAGGACCAGAGATGTTTCCCCTACGTACGACGCTGGCGATCTGCGGCGTCTTGGTTCTCTCGGCCGCAGGCTGCGGTTCGGACACCCTGTCCGGCGGTAGCTCGCCGTCGAACTCGGCTCCGGCCAGTACTCCGACCGCCTCGGCCTCGGTGGACCCGGCGCTGGCCGCCGCTCTGCCGGCCAAGATCAAGGCGGCCGGGAAGATCGTGGTCGGCGTCGACGCGACGTACCCGCCGAACGAGTTCCTCCAGGGCGGCAAGACCGTCGCCGGGATGGATGTGGACGTGTTCGACGCCGTGGCGGCCAAGTTCGGCGTGACGGTCGACTGGCAGCCGTCCGCGTTCGACTCGATCATCACCGGCGTCCAGGGTGGCAAGTACGACATGGGTATCTCGTCGTTCACCATCAACGCCAAGCGCAAGCAGCAGGTCAACATGGTCAGCTACTTCAACGCCGGGACGCAGTGGGCCACCGCCGCCGGTAACCCGAAGGGCGTCGACCCGAACAACGCCTGCGGCAAGAACATCGCCGTCCAGAAGGGCACCACGCAGCTCGAGGACGACATCCCGGTCAAGCAGCAGAAGTGCACCGCGGCCGGCAAGCCGAAGATCAACCTGCTGGTCCGGGAGAAGCAGGACCAGGCGACCGCCGACGTCGCGACCGGCAAGGCCGACGCGATGCTGGCCGACTCCCCCGTCGTTCTGTACGCCGCCAAGCAGTCGCAGGGCAAGGTCGTCGCACTCGGTGACATCTACGACGCGGCGCCGTACGGGTACGTCGTACCCAAGGCGGAGACCGAGTTCGCGCAGGCGATCGCCAAGGCGCTGACCGCGATCGCGGCGGACGGCAGCTACAAGGCCGCGCTGGCCAAGTGGGGCAACGAGTCCGGCGCGATCAGCACCTTCGCGGTCAACCCCTGACATGGCCGGCAGCACTGAGCCGACCCCGGCCCAGGCGCCGGTGACCACGGACCGGCCCGGCCTGATCAAGGCCGTGCCGGTCCGGCACCCGGGTCGCTGGGTGGGGATCGCCGTGGTCGTGGTCCTGGCCGCGATGTTCATCCACCTGCTGGTGACGAACAAGGCGTTCGAGTGGCACTTCGTCTTCGAGGCGATGAACCAGAAGCCGGTCATCAACGGCTTCCTGAAGGGCACCCTGCTGGTGACCGCGCTGGCGATGATCGTCGGCGTCAGCGGCGGCGTGCTGTTCGCGGTGATGCGGCTGTCGCCGAACCCGGTGCTGTCCGGGGTGGCCTGGCTGTTCACCTGGTTCTTCCGCAGCGTGCCGCGGCTCGTGCTGCTGACCACGATGGGCGCGCTCGGAATCCTGTTCCAGAAGGGCCTGTCGTTCGGCGTACCGTTCGACTGGAAGATCATGGACTGGCTCGGGCTGTCCGGTGACCTGCGGTTCGCCACGGTCAACGCGAACACGGTGTTCTCCGGCCTGGTCGGCGGCGTGATCGGTCTGGGGTTGTCCGAGGCGGCCTACATGGCCGAGATCGCCCGGGCCGGCATCCTCAGCGTCGACCCCGGCCAGACCGAGGCCGCGCAGGCGCTCGGGATGAGCCGCGGCAAGGTGATGCGGCGAGTGGTCCTGCCGCAGGCGATGCGGGTGATCGTGCCGCCGACCGGTAACGAGACCATCGCGATGCTGAAGGACACCTCGCTGCTGATCGGCCTGCCGGTGATCACCGAGCTCTTCTACCAGCTGCAGTCGATCGGCAGCCAGTACTACAAGACCTTCCCGATCATGGTGGCCGCGACCTTGTACTACCTGGCCGCGACGAGTGTGCTGATGGTGGGCCAGTACTTCCTGGAGCGGCGGTTCGGCCGCGGCTTCGGCGGCGGCCCGCGGCGTGCGCCGAAACCGGCCGGGGTGGAGACGATCTGATGAGCGATCCGTTGGTACGAGCAGTCAACGTCACCAAGTCCTTTCATCACCAGGAGGTGCTGAAAGGCATCGACCTGGAGGTGGACACCGGCCAGGTGGTCTGCCTGCTCGGTCCGTCCGGGTCCGGCAAGACCACCTTCCTGCGCTGTGTGAACCAGCTCGAGGGCATCGACGGCGGCCGGATCTGGGTCGACGGCGACCTGATCGGGTACGCCGAGCGGAACGGGAAGCTGTACCGGCTGAAGGACAAGGAGATCGCGGCCCAGCGGCGCGAGATCGGGATGGTCTTCCAGCGGTTCAACCTGTTCCCGCACATGACCGCGCTGGACAACATCGCCGAGGCGCCGGTGCAGGTCAAGGGCGAGTCGCGGGCGGCGGCCCGGCAGCGTGCCCACGAGTTGCTCGACCGGGTCGGCCTCGGCGACCGCGGCGCGGCGTACCCGGCGCAGTTGTCCGGCGGTCAGCAGCAGCGGGTGGCGATCGCCCGGGCGCTGGCGATGCAGCCGAAGCTGATGCTGTTCGACGAGCCGACGTCCGCGCTGGACCCCGAACTGGTCGGCGAGGTGCTGGCCGTGATCAAGGAACTCGCCGGCGAGGGGATGACGATGATCGTGGTCACCCACGAGATGGCGTTCGCCCGGGAGGTCGCCGACACGGTCGTCTTCATGGACGGCGGCGTGGTCGTCGAGGCCGGTCCACCGAGCCAGGTGATCGGCGACCCGCAGCACCAGCGCACGAAGACGTTCCTCACCAGGCTACGGTCGGAACAGCACAACACGTGAGCGGTGGACGATCGTCGTCCGCCAGGGGAGGCACAGCACTGTGAGCAGCACCGGACGACCCGCCGAGGTCCGCCTCAGCATTCCCGCCGACGGCGCCTACATCGCCGTACCGCGGTCCGTGGTCGGCAACCTGGCGGCCCGGAACAACTTCACCGTGGACGAGATCGACGATCTGCGGATCGCCGTCGACGAGGCCTGCGCCCTGCTGCTCCCGCAGGCCACCGACGGTGTACTGGACTGCGTGTTCGAGATCGACCCGCCGCTGATGCGGGTCAGCACGTCCGCCCTGGTGCCGAGCGACTGGAAGCCGGACACCGGGTCCTTCGGCTGGACCGTGCTGACCGCACTGGTGGAGTCCGTCGCGGCCGAGACGGTCGACGGTCGGCTGACGATCACCGTGACCTCCTCGGCGACGGCGGCGGAGAAGGCGTGACCGAGGAACGCACTCCCGGCGTCGCCCGGGAGCCAACCGAGCTACGTACCCGGACCGCCGAACTGTTCGCCGCGATGGGATCCACCAAACCCGGCGATCCGGCGCACATCCTGGCCCGCGACGGCTTGGTCGCGCTGCACATGCCGCTGGTCGAGCACCTGGCCCGCCGGTTCCGCAACCGCGGCGAGCCGTACGACGACCTCGTCCAGGTGGCCACGATCGGCCTGATCAAGGCGGTGGACCGGTTCGACTCCGAGCGTGGCGTCGAGTTCTCGACGTACGCGACGCCGACCATCCTCGGCGAGATCAAGCGGTACTTCCGGGACAAGGGCTGGGCGATCCGGGTCCCGCGCCGGCTCCAGGAGCTGCGGTTGTCGCTGACCGCGGCGACGGCCGAGCTGACCCAGGAGCTGGGCCGGGCCCCGACCGTCGCGGAGTTGTCCGACCGGCTCGGGCTCGCCGCGGACCTGGTGATCGAGGGGCTGGAGTCGGCGAACGCCTACAACACGCTCTCGCTGGACGCACCGGACCAGAACGAGGCCGACGCCACCACGGTCCTGGACGGCCTCGGCGGCGAGGACGAGGCGCTGGAGAGCGTCGAGTACCGCGAGTCGCTGAAACCGCTGCTGGCCCAGCTGGAGACCCGGGAGAAGCGGATCCTGACCCTGCGGTTCTTCCGCGGGATGACCCAGTCCCAGATCGCCGAGGAGATCGGCATCTCCCAGATGCACGTCTCGCGGCTGCTGGCCCGCACCCTCACCGAGCTCAGAGCAGGTCTGCTGAAGGAATGAACGGCTGAAGGGAAGGAGGAAAGCGGGGCGGGGCGGAACAGCTCAGAGGACGGGGTGGTCCTTGGTCGGGTCGTCGGTCAGGGCCTCCATGGAGACCTTCTGGAACACACACGCCAGTACGCCGGCGGCCGCGACGGCGAGCACCACGGAGACGGCCTTGGTGCCGCCGCCCCAGAAGCTGTAGGCCATGAACAGCTGGATCAGCTGCGCGAAGACGGCCGGACCCCTGCTCCACGCGGAGGTCCGGTAGAGACCGCGTGCCACCAGCAGCAGGCCACCGCCGTACAGGATCAGGAACGCGGCCGTGGTCACACCCAGTACGAGCCGGTCACTGTCGATCTTCAAGACTTCGACAATTCCGAGAACGGCGACCACAAGGCCTTCCGCTGCGACCACGGCCGCGGCTAGCTTGAGCGGACGTGGGGCGGATGGTGACGTTGCATCTGTCGGCACGTTCCGAGCCTACCGATCCGGGCCGGAGAACTTCGGCCCTACCGGGATCAGAGGTTCTGCGTAACCCCAGGGCTTCTGGATCGGTTACTTGCAGTGAACGGGTGATCGCAACAAGACTTCCTCGTCCGTTATCCGGACGCGGTAAACCGCTGTGCACCGGTTCGGAGTGTTAAGGAAGTGTTGTGATCGGATCGACAAGTCCATAACCCTTGTTTCGTCCACGCGGGATTGGGAACATGGAGTCGTTCGTGAAAACGTTCACAACGCTCGCACCAACCCCCGTGCGATTACAGGCACGCTGATCGGGCACAGACCAGGCCATCAGCGTAGACAAACTACTGAGAGAGATGGGATCCGCCATGGATTGGCGCCACCGGGCCGTTTGCCTCGATGAGGACCCGGAACTGTTCTTCCCCATCGGCAACACCGGGCCCGCGATCATGCAGATCGAGGAGGCCAAGCAGGTGTGCCGTCGCTGCGACGTACGAGAGCAGTGCCTTGCCTGGGCACTGGAGGCCGGCCAGGACCACGGTGTCTGGGGTGGCCTGAGTGAGGACGAGCGACGCGCTCTGAAGCGCCGCAACGCCCGCGCTCGCATCCGCACCGCCTGACGCGACCAACGAAGACGGCCCCGCGGGATCCGCGGGGCCTTTCGATTTCCCGGCCGCGTTGCGTCCGAAGAAGTGAGGGTCCCGCCCCTCGCCTGTTCGGACGTAACGGACTAGTCCTTCACCGGGATGTCGAGGACGATCGTGGTTCCGGGGCCGCCGTCGTGGCGGGGGCCGAAGTCGAGGACGCCGTCGAGTTCGCCGATTACCAGGGTGCGCACGATCGACAGGCCCAGGTTTCCCGACGTCTCGGAATCGAAGCCGGCCGGTAGCCCCTGCCCGTCGTCGGTGACCACGACCCGTAGCCGTCCGACCGATCGCTGTGCTTCCAGCACGATCTCGCCGGCCGCGTCGCCTTCGCGGCCACCGAACGCGTGCTCGACCGAGTTCTGCATCAGCTCGGTCAGTACCATCGCCAGCGGCGTGGCCACCTCGGAGTCCAGCACGCCGAAACTGCCGGTACGCCGGGTCGCCACCTGTGTCGCCACGGTCGACACGTCGGCGACCATCGCGGCCACCCGGTCGGCCACGTCGTCGAAGTCCACGTGCTCGTCGAAGGATTCGGACAGTGTCTCGTGCACGATCGCGATCGATCCCACCCTGCGGACCGCTTCGGACAAGGCCGCTTGCGCCTCTGGCACAGTGATGCGCCTCGCCTGCATCCGCAGTAACGCGGCGACCGTCTGCAAGTTGTTCTTGACGCGATGATGAATCTCCCGGATGGTCGCCTCCTTGGTGACCAGCTCCCGCTCCCGGCTGCGCAGCTCCGTCACGTCCCGGAGCAGGATCAGCGCGCCCACGTGCTCGCCCTCGGCGCGCAGCGGGATCGCGCGCAGGAACAGCGTCGCCTCCGGGTTCTCGATCTCGATCTCCTGGGCGGCCCGGCCGGTGACCACCGAGGCCAGCACGTCGTCCACCTTGTGGCCGCTGTTGATCAGTTCGGCGGTGATGTCCTTGAGCCGGCTGCCGACCAGGTCGGTGACGAGACCCATCCGGCGGTAGGCGGACAACGCATTCGGGCTGGCGAACGTCACCATGCCGTGCCGGTCCACCCGAATACACCCGTCCCCGACCCGTGGGGTGGTCGAGAGCAGCCGCTCCCCGCCGTACGGGAAGATGCCGTCGGTGATCATCCGGGCCAGGTCGGTGGCGCTCTGCAGGTAGGCGATCTCCAGTCGCGACGGGGTCCGGACGCCGAGCAGGTTGGTGTTGCGCGCGATCACGGCGATCACCCGGTCGCCGCGGCGGACCGGGATGGTCTCCACCCGGACCGGGACGTCGTCGCGCCACTCGGGGTCGCCCTCGCGGCAGATCCGGCCGCCGTCGTAGGCCTGGTCCAGCAGCGGCCGGCGGTCGCGCGGGATGAAGCTGCCGACGATGTCGTCCAGGTACGCCGTCGGGCCGGTGGTCGGCCGCATCTGCGCACCGGCCCAGAACCCGAGTCCCTCGGTGTCCGGCAGCCAGAGCACGAGATCGGCGAAGGACAGGTCGGCGAGCATCTGCCAGTCGGAGACCAGCAGTTGCAGCCGGTCCAGGTCGGCGGAGTCCAGCGTGGTGTGGTTCCGCGCCACATCGGTCAAAGACGGCACGGTCCCGAGCCTAGTGCGTCCGGCACGGCGTGCTCGGCGTGGCGTGGCCGCCGCTGACTCGACAGATTGCGCGGATGGGTGTTGATTGTTCGGATCCAAGTGAAAGGATGCTTCGGTGGAGTCGACGTACTGGCAGGACGTGATGGCCGCGGACTACGCGGTACCGCGCGACCGGGCGCTGACCGACCTCACCGAGGAGCTGGTCCGGGGACTGGCCAGCACCAACCCGCAGATCCGGGACGCGCTGGCCTACCCGACGCTGGCCACCTGGCTCGAGCGCGGCATCTACGACGACCTGCTGCCCGGTTTCGGTGACGGTCTCTGCGCCGGTCTGTCCTATGGTCTCGGCGAGGACGGCACCGACACGGTGTTCCGGCGCTCGTTCACCGCGCTGACGCTGGCGGAGGTGATCCATCGCGACAACGCCGAGTTCCTCGTGCACGACGAGGTGGTGATGCGCTGGGGCGACCGGCTGGCGACCTGGCTGCTGCGCGAGCGCGACCTGCGCGGGTACGTCGCCGACTGTGGCTGGGCGCATGCCGTGGCACACGGTGCCGACGCGATCGGGGCGCTGGCCAGATCCCGGCACTGCGACGCCGGCGTACTGCGTGCGCTCCTCGACGTGCTGGCCGACCGGATCGTGAAGGACACCCCGTATCGCTGGGTGCACGAGGAGCACGACCGGGTCGCCCATGCGGTGATGACGATCCTGCACCGGAACATGCTGACCACCGACGAGCTGGAGCGCTGGCTCAAGCCGATCGCGGCGACCGCGGCCCAGCAGCCGCTGATGCACGAGACGCTGCCGGAGTGGCCGACGCCGAACGTGTTCAACGCCCGCGGTGTCCTGCACGTGCTGCTCAGTCAGCTGGCGATCGGGGTGAAGGGCTTCCCGATCCCGGGTGACGACGAGCTGTTCGGCCGGCCGATCGAGGCCCGGGCCGACATGCTGCTGATGCTCACCGAGGCGGTCCGCTCGTCCCAGCCCTACATCTACCGGCCGGCCGCGAACCAGTCGTAGTACCAGCGGTCAGCTCTTCGGTACGGCGACGTGCGCGATCACTGCGCGATGATCGGTGCCGGCGATCTTGTACGTGGTGAACTTGCCCGGCTTGATCCCGGTGGTGATCACCACGTGGTCGATCTGGGTCTGTGCCAAGGTGATCCGGTTCGACGGCCAGGTGCCGGAAAGGCCCGCACCGACCGAGGGCGCCACGCTCCGGCAGTGATCGCCGAGCGCCTGCCGGAAGTCGTAGTGGTCGCTGGTCGCGTTGAAGTCGCCGGCCAGGATCGTCGGCCGGTCCTGGCGGCACCAGCCCTTCACCACCTCGAGGTCCCGCTTCCAGGTGGTCACTTCGGACGGCAGCGGCGGATAGCCGTGGTACACGATCAACCGGAGGTTCCCCAGCGTTCCGCCGGTCACGATGATGTGGCCGAACTGGGTGCTGGTCTGCTGCACCGGCCCGATCGTCTCCGCACCCGGCTCGCCCGCGCCCGGCTTCAGCTGGGTCGAGTTCACCTTGCCGGTGTCGAGCTTCTCGGAGTCGAACTGGACCTCACCGAGCGATGACGACACCAGCACACTGGTCGCACTCTCGACCGCGGCGTTCGCCTGCTGGGTGAAGCCGTGGTAGGTCAGTCCTTCCAGGTGGTCCTGGATCTCCTGGCGTACGTCGACCTGTGCCTCCGGCAACGAGACGAGGTCCGGCCGCTGCTCCTTGATCAGCCGGGCCACCTCCTTCGCGTCCGCGCCGCCACCGAGGACGTTCGCCACCATGATCGTGAGCGCCCGGGACCCGGGCGGAGGCGGCGTCGGCTCGGAGAACACCCGCGGCGCGACCAGCCCCATCCCGGCCAGCGACAGCAGGCAAACCAGTACTGCGGCCAGCCGCCAGCCGCGCCGGAGCAGCATCACCAGACCCACCAGCAGCACCAGAACCAGCGCCTGCGGCCGGAACGCGACCAGCTGCGCGAACGGGCTGACCGCCTCCAATCCGTACAGCTCGGGATAGAGCGGCAGGGCAACGACCAGGAGGAAAAGCACCGACAGCACGACCCGCCGCAACTTCCATGCCGCATCTGAGTCCATGGCCCACCCTGAAGGTCTAGTGTCCTGTGTCGGCGAACGGTAGCGTCCAGCGTTGCGCCTTTTGTCCCGAGGAGGTAGCTGTGTCCAAAGTGGCCGCGGTCAGACCCGCTTACTGGATCGCCGGCATCCTGCTGGCCCTGTCGGTCGTCGTACCGCTTCTAGTCTCCACCTATGCCAAGGACGAACCCAGGCTGTGGGGATTCCCCTTCTTCTACTGGTACCAGCTGTTGTGGGTGTTCGTCTCGGCGATCACCGTCAGCATTTCCTATCGCCTGGTGCTCGGCGAGGAACGCAAGCGACGTGCCGCCCAGGGGCTGGACACCGGCCCTGAAGGCGATCGTGATGCCGGCCGTGACGCCGCTGCTGCCAAGGAGGCCGAGAAGTGAACACGCAGGTCGACTGGGTCCAGCTGACCATCGTCATCATCATCTTCGCCGCGGTGACGGTGATGGGCTTCATGGCCGCGCGCTGGCGGCGTACAGGCGCACTGGAAAGCCTTGACGAGTGGGGATTGGGTGGTCGTGGCTTCGGCACGTTCATCACCTGGTTCCTGCTCGGCGGCGACCTCTACACGGCGTACACGTTCGTCGCTGTGCCGGCCGCGATGTACGCGACCGGGGCGGTCAGCGGCTTCTTCGCCGTGCCCTACACCATCGTGGTCTACCCCATCATCTTCGTCTTCATGTCCCGGTTGTGGTCGGTCGCGCACCGCAACGGTTACGTGACCCCGGCGGACTTCGTCGGCGGCCGGTACGGCAGCCGCGGGCTGTCGCTCGCGGTGGCGGTCACCGGCATCCTGGCGACGATGCCGTACATCGCGCTGCAGCTCGTCGGTATGCAGGCGGTCTTCGAGACGATGGGCCTCGGCGGCAGCAACACGCTGGCCAAGGACCTGCCGCTGCTGATCGCGTTCGCTGTACTGGCGGCGTACACCTACTCCTCCGGTCTGCGCGCCCCGGCGATGATCGCGTTCGTCAAGGACGGCCTGATCTACCTGGTGATCGGGGTCGCCATCATCTACCTGCCGCACGTGCTCGGCGGCTGGGACACGATCTTCGACGCCGCGAAGACCAAGATGACCACGCCGAACCCGACCACGCACAAGCCGACCGGCGCCTTCATCCCCGGTGAGACCGGCTACTCGGCGTACTGGACGCTCGCTCTCGGTTCGGCGATGGCGTTGTTCATGTACCCGCACTCGGTCACCGCGGTGCTCTCCACGAAGAACCGCAACGTCGTACGGCGTAATGCCGCGATCCTGCCTGCCTACTCGCTCCTGCTCGGTCTGCTCGCATTGCTCGGGTTCATGGCGATCACCGCGAAGGTGAACGTGAAGGGCCTGGACGGGCTGGCCAACCCGCAGCTGGCGATCCCGCGGCTGTTCGACCAGGAGTTCCCGTCGTGGTTCGCCGGTATCGCCTTCGCGGCGATCGCGGTGGGTGCGCTGGTGCCGGCGGCGATCATGTCGATCGCGGCGGCGAACCTGTTCACCCGCAACATCTACCGCGACTTCATCAAGCGGGACGCCACCCCGGCCCACGAAGCCAAGGTGTCCAAGCTCGCTTCGCTGGTGGTGAAGTTCGGCGCGCTGATCTTCGTGCTCGCGATGGACAAGACGATCGCGCTGAACCTGCAACTGCTGGGCGGGATCTGGATCCTGCAGACGTTCCCGGCGATCGTCGGCGGCCTGTTCACCCGCTGGTTCCACCGCTGGGCGCTGCTGGCCGGCTGGGCAGTCGCGATGGTGTACGGCACGATCACGGCGTACCGGGTGGTCAACCCGGCCACCAAGAAGCACTTTGGTGGCTCGCTGTCGAACTTCCCGTTCACCGACAAGCAGGTGTACATCGCGCTGACCGCGTTCGTCATCAACCTGTTGGTGGTGATCGTGCTGACGCTGGTCCTGCGGGCTCTGAAGGTTGCCGAGGGCGTCGATGCGACCCACCCGACGGACTACGTGGCCGACGCCGGCGACCCGGGGGTCAAGGATCTGCCCGACCTGCTGGACGGCGAAGGAACGACGCCCGCCAGGGCGTAGTACAGAACTGAGAGTGGTCGACACGACACGCACAGGAGTGCGCTAAACCGGATCAGCGGCCCATGGCGGGCAGAATCGCGAGAGTGTTACTGGTTCTGCTCGTCATGGTGCTCGCCGCGGGGGCGGCTCGGCTGACGGGCGGTCGCTTCAGTCACCTGGCGGACAACACCCTGACCGGGCTGCACTGGCTGGCGGCCGCCTGTATCGGTCAGATCCTCGGCGCGCTGGCCGGTGGCATCGCCTACCCGGCCGGGCTGATCGGCTCGGCCGTGTGCATCGCGGTGTTCCTGCGACTCAACCTGCGCCGCCCTGGAGTCGCCCTGCTGGCACTGGGCTTCTCCGCCAACGCACTGGTGGTCGCTTTGAATGGGGCCATGCCGGTGTCCACCGGAGCCCTTCTGCGAGCCGGACTCGACCGGTTCGTTGCCGATCCCCGCCACGAGCTTGCTGACGCCTCTACGGCGCTCCCCTGGCTCGGGGACGTAGTACCAGTCGCTCTGCCGGGCTTGGGCCAGGCAGTGAGCCCCGGCGACGTCCTGATCGCCGCAGGCGCCGGCCTACTCCTGTACGCCGGCATGGGTGGCACCGGGCGGGTACCTGTTGCACCAGCACCCTCGTGGCAGGAACTAGAAGCGAAAGCCTCGCCCGACCACCCGGCGCAGTGACTCCACCACGACCGGGTCGTACTCGGCGCCGATCCCCAGGCCGATGCTCTCCAACGCCTTGTCGGGACTCTGCCCGGTCCCTTCGCCGACCAGCTGCTCGTAGGCCAGCGCCACGTTGACGATCCCGCTCTCCAACGGGATGGCCGAGTTGCTGGCCCTCCCCTGCCGGTACGGATCGTTGCTGTGCCGGACGATCTCCGCCACCCGATCCAGTACGCCGGACCGCTCGATCACCGAGGCCCCGATCTCAGCCGCCCGCTGCCGCTCCTCCCGGGTCCGCAACAGCGAAGCCCCACCAGGACTCGGATCCGCCAACGCCAGTTGGCCCACCCCCGACAACAACGCCGCGTACTCCAGCGCCTCCATCCGGGCCGGCGTCAACCCCAGATCATTCCCGATAGCCACCGCCAAACTAGCCGTCCGCGCATTCTGCCCGGGACTACTGAATCCCGCGATCTCCGTACTGCGAGCCATCGACCGCACGGTGGTCCGATACGTACGCTGCGCCGACGCAAACCGCCGAAACGCAAACTGCGTCAACAACAACGGCACAATCACCAACGGCGGCGCCCACAACCCCAGCAGCGAAGTGCCTGCCGCCAGCAGAACCCCACTGAGGCCCATCGCCATACCGATCCGGCCCATCACCAGTAGTTCGTCGCGCAGAGACGCAGGAAACGGCTTGTTGAACAACTCGGTCGCCTGTCCCGCCCCCACCAGCGCATCGACCAGACCGGCGGTCAGTACGCCGAGCAGCATCGCGCCGACCAGAGGAATCGCGTGCCGCCATGATCCGTTCCAGCCGAGGTCGCGAGGCACCACAGCAGAGAAGACGACCGCGGCGCAGGCAACAGAAAGAACTCGGCGGTTCGAGACCACGATGTCCCAGCGAAGGCCGGCGATCGCCCGGGGACACATGCCGATCATCGTCGCGACAGACGTCACCGCAATCACCTGGGCGATGTCAGGGGCGACCTCCAGCGAAGGTCCGCGAAGCATCGCATACCCGAGGGCAGCGCTGGTGGCGATCGGAGCCCGGTTGCGGCTTCGATCGACCTTGAACTGGACCATTTCACCGATGGCGATGAGCAACCCGAACGCGGCAACGAACGGCCATTCCGTCACGCCGTGCCGGGCCGTGATCAGCAGAGCAGCCAAGCCCAGCCCGAGACCGGCTATCACGATCACGATGCCGCTGCCGAGGCGGTTCGACACTTCTGGGCCCTCCGGGCTCTCCCAGGCCATCACACGGGCCCTGCGGCGGAGCCTGAGGCGCCACCGCTGCTGCCGAGGCTGAGATCGTCATGATCGATCGTGGCCTCGACGGTGGCATCGGGCTCGGGCAGCTCGGCGACAGAGGACTTCCAGCCGTTCCGTTCGATGACGTCGACGAATGCATCCACCAGCAACGGGTCGAAATGGGTGTACTTGTCCTGCTTCAGGATCGCCAACGTCTCTTCGACGCTGCGGGCCGGCCGGTACGAGCGGGTCGAGGTGAGACAGTCGAAGGCGTCGACGATACCGATGATCCTGGCGAAGTACGGGATGCTCTCACCACTGAGACCGGCCGGGTACCCGCTGCCGTCGTACTTCTCGTGGTGATGCAGCACTGCCGACTTCACCTCTTCGAGGAACGGGATATTGCCGATCAACTCGACCCCACGTGCCGGGTGCAGCCGGATCGCGTCCATCTCGGTGTCGTCGAGCCGTCCGGGCTTGCGGATGATGCTGGTCGGTACGCCGACCTTGCCGACATCGTGCAGCAGCCCCGCGTGCTCGAGAGCGCTCTGCCGGTCATCGCTCAGCCGCAGCTGTCGCCCGAGCATGCCGACTCCCTCGCTGACGCGCTCGGAGTGACCACGGGTATAGAGGTCCTTGGTCTCGATCACCTGGATGAAGGCGCGCATGGTCGCTGCCTGGGCAGTCCTCTCGACCTCGTACTGCGAGAGGGCCCACCTTGCGAACAGGAGTGGGACAAGGACCAGCAGTCCGGCCAGCGCGCCCAGACCGCCGAGCCAGACAACCGCCAGCAGGAGGCCGAGGAAGCTGTAGCCGGCCATCGGGAAGAACGTCGGCAGGACGACCTGCCGGAGAAACTCGACCGGGCTCGACTTGCCGTCGATCCAGATCACCAGGCTCACCAGCGCAGCGTTGGTCACGTGCTGTGCCAGTGTCGCCGCCATGGCACCGAAAACCGCACGCGCCTCGTGGCTCAGCGCACCGTCCCCGACCGGTCCGCCGGCCAGTGCGTAGGCGACGCCGCCGGCCGCGGTGGCGAGGATCCGCTGGGCGCCGTTGAAGACCCGTCTGATCAGCGGAAGACGTCGGCGCACCTGGGGCAGGTAGGCGACTGCGGTGGCTATCACCGCCGCCCACGGGCCGGCGATCACATACACCGCCATCAGGGCGACCGAGTCCAGCGAAGCCAGGTAGTTGGAGGCGACGGAGAAACGCAGCAGCCCGCCGATGAGCATGAGCAGGCACAACGCGAGAAGAGTCGGAAGATCCGTGATCTTCCCGAACGCAAGGCCGAGAATCACGAGGGCCAGAAGAGTCGCCGAGGAGACAAATACGCGCAGCGCATGGTGTCTCACCACTCGACCACCTGCTTCAGCCCGGAGCGTCGGCTCACCAGTCCCAGTAGTCGGCCATGATAGGTCACCTCCGATCAGCGGTCGCGGTCTTGTACCCACCAATCAGGGGGGAACAGGGGGCAGACAGCACATCGCTGACTAGACTTAATTTTGCTCATCAGGACTGCGCCGAAACACTGTAAGCCAGACCGTGACCCGCCGCACGATGCTGAGCGCACCGTCGTGGTATGAGAGACTGTGACTCTTTGCAGTTGTTACAAGGAGGCTTTCTTATGGGCAAGACCGGCCGCAAGCGCCGTGCACGCAAGAAGAAGGGCGCTAACCACGGTAAGCGCCCGAACGCCTGACCCAGGCGGCTACGCACAGCAAGGACCCCGGTGAAAACCGGGGTCCTTTGCAATTTGGTCACATGTCACGACGAGACCACTAACCCGACAGGTTTGTATCCGGAGCGTTCAGCACCGGATACTCAGCGCTATTTTCAAACAGTAGTTCACCAATTGTCCGTAGTAGCGGACAAAGTCACCGAAGTGCCGCCGTCACAATGGTGCCCCCATCGGCGACGGCGGCATTCACCGCACCGACCGCCGGCTGAGCCTGTGGACAACCGCAGCGGGGCCTGCCCTCGAGCTTCTAGAGTTGGGGCCACGGCGTCGTTGCGCCCATTGCGATTCCACGAGGGGCAGGAGGTGAGTCGGCTGACCGAGGATGATCTGGGGACACTCCTCCGCAAGTACCGGACCGGCGCAGGCCTGACCCAGGCTGCGTTGGCCGAGAAGGCCGGTCTCAGTGAGCAGGCGGTCAGCCTGCTGGAGCGTGGCTCGCGCCGACGGCCAAGGATCGAGACGATCCGTGCGCTGGGTGCGGCGCTCGGCCTGGACGCCGCCGCGGTGGAGACTCTCGCCCTCGCGGCGCGGGGCACCCGACGTGCACAGCCGGTCCCGAAGGAGCCCCCTGTCGAGCCCGCCGCCTCGGTGCCCAGGCAACTACCGCCGACCCTGCCGGACTTCACCGGCCGGGCCGCCGAGCTGGAGATCCTCCTGCAGGCCCTGACCCGGGCCGACGGTCCTCCCGGGACTGTGCGAATGGTCGCGGTCACCGGTATGGGCGGCGTCGGGAAGACGGCGTTGGCGGTCCACGCGGCTCACCTTGCCGCCGACAACTTTCCCGACGGCCAGTTCTACCTCGACCTGCGCGGCTACGGTCCAGGCGACGCCATCGGACCACTGGATGCCCTCGGCCAGCTCCTTCGGTCGCTCGGCGTCGACGACCGGACCATCCCCGACGGCGTGAACGAAGCCGCCTCGCTGTACCGGTCGCGACTGGCCGAGCGGCGGATGCTGATCATGCTCGACAACGCCAACGGCGCGGGGCAGGTCACCTCTTTGCTGCCCGGTGCCCCCGGCTCGGCTGTCATCGTTACCAGCCGGCGAGCACTCACCACTCTGCCGGGCTTCCGGCAGCTCAATCTCGCGCCGTTGGACGAGGCCGATTCGGTCCAGCTGTTGTCGCGGATCGCCGCCGGTTCGCAGGTCTCACCTCAGAGCCCGGCCGCCAGGTCGATCGCCCACCTCACCGGCCACCTGCCACTGGCCGTGCGGCTGATCGGTGCCCGGCTGGCCGCCCGGCCGTCCTGGCCGGTCGAGTACATCGTGGAGCAACTCGAGGACGAGCACCGCCGGCTCGACGAACTCGGCACCGGCGAATCCGGCGTACGGGCCAGCATCGCCGGCTCGGTGGAGTTCCTTGCCAACAGCAATGACAAGCTCGACCAGCAGGCTGCCGAAGCCCTCGACCTGCTGGGTCTGCCGAACACCTCGGACCTGATCACCGTCACGGCGGCCCACCTGCTCGGCGAGCCGGTCGAGCACACCGAGCAGATGCTCGAACGCCTGGTCGATCTGAACCTGCTCGAATCGATCGGCCCGGGCCGCTACCGCTTCCACGACCTGATCCTGGCCTTCGCTCGCGAACGCGCCCACCAGGTCCTTTCCGAAGGCACCCGCACCGACGCGCTCACCCGCCTGCTCCAGCTCTATACCGGCGTGGCCTGGAACTGCCAGCGGCTGACACACACCCAGAGCGCGCGTCTTCCGCTGGCGAGTCCGGCGCCGGACCTCCTGCCCGATCTTCCGGACACCCAGGCGGCCCTGAACTGGATCGACAAGGAGCACACCAATCTCGCCGAGCTCATCCGGCAGGCCAACCGCTCCCCCGCCCTGCGCAGCCTCATTCCCGAACTGGCCCTCTCCCTGTTCGGGTACTACGAATCTCGCAACCGCTGGCCAGAGATGTATGTCATCGACGGCGTCGGCCGCGAAGTCGCCGGCACATTGGGCTTCCAGCGGATTGCCGCCTGGCTCGAGCACGATCTCGGCATCCCGGACGTCGAACGCGGCAACTACGACGTCGCCGTGAACCACATGCTGCAGAGCTTGGCGATGTTCCGCGCCATATCCGACCTGCCCGGTCAGGCCCGCTGCTGTTCATCGCTCAGTTACGTGCATTCCAAGCTCGGCAACCTCGACGAGTCGCTCAGCTGGGCCCAGCAGGCACTCGCCCTCAGCCTGCGAATCGGCGACCAGAGTATCGAGGGAATCAGCCATCTGGCCCTCGGTCGCCTCCACACCCTCCGCGGCGACTACGACCTCGGCAGACAGTCTTTCGATGTGTCCATCGACCTGGCCAAGGACTCCGGCAATCTGCGGTCACTCGCCAAGAGGTACCAGATCGCCGGTCAGTCCTACCTGACAGCCGGACAGCATCGGCTCGCAGCCGAGGCTCTGATGGCCGGCCTCGAGGTCTTTCATCAGATCGGCGACGGTAACGCGCTCGCCGAATGCCACCAGAACCTGGCCACCTTCCATCGTGAAACCGGCGACTGTGCAAGCGCGATCCGCAGCGCCGAAGAGGGCCTGCGCTTCGCCCGTAGCTACGCCAACAAGCAACGCGAGGGACAAATTCTCACCGAACTCGGCCAAATCCATGCTGCTCAGGGCCACCTCGCCGCAGCACACTCCGTTTGGCAGCAGGCCGCTGATCTGTTGCGCCCCATTTCACGCCACGACGAAGCTGCCGTGCGGGCGCTGTTGACCGAAAACCCACTTCCGGACTGAGCAGATCGGCAGGTATTGAATGCACCAAAAACCGGTCATGAACTGGTTTGTCCATGACCGGTCCGGTCAGTCTGTGGTGGTGATTTCTACGCGGATCTCGGTGAGGCGGGCGAGGATTTTCGTGCGGAGCGAGTCGGGGGCGTGTTCGTCGCCGCAGGAACGGTGGACGAGCTTCTTCACGCAGCGTTCCAGGTCGTACTGGTCGAGGCAGGGGGCGCACTCTTCCAGGTGCTGGCGGATCTCGTCGTTGCTGGCGTCTTCCAGCTCGTTGTCGATGAAGACGTACACACGCTGCAGGATCTCGCTGCAGTCCACGTCGTGGTGCTCGCCGCAGCTCACGACTCCTCCTCCGAAGCACTCGTTCGGGTCTCGCCGGGGATCAGTCCCCGCTCCCGGGCGTAGTCGGCCAGCAAGTCGCGCAGCTGGCGGCGACCGCGGTGCAGCCGTGACATCACGGTGCCGACCGGGGTACCCATGATGTCGGCGATCTCCTTGTAGGCAAAGCCCTCGACATCGGCCAGGTAGACCGCCAGCCGGAAGTCCTCCGGGATCGACTGCAGCGCCGACTTCACGTCGGAATCCGGCAGGTGCTCCAGGGCGACGGCCTCGGCGGACTTCAGGCCACCGGGAGTGTGCGACTCGGCGGCGGTGAGCTGCCAGTCCTCGATCTCCTCGGTCGGCGACTGCGTCGGTTGACGCTGCCGCTTGCGGTAGCCGTTGATGAACGTGTTGGTCAGGATCCGGTACAGCCACGCCTTCAGGTTGGTCCCGGGCGTGAACTGGTGGAACGAGCTGTACGCCTTCGCGAAGGTGTCCTGGACCAGGTCCTCGGCGTCGGACGGGTTACGCGTCATCCGCATCGCCGCGGCGTACATCTGGTCGAGGAAGGGCAGGGCCTCGCGCTCGAAGCGCTCGGTCCGCTGCTCGGGTGTCTCGGTGGTCGTGGGAGTCGGCATCGTGATCGAGAATACCGGTGTCTTCCCAGTCTTCTGCGCGGGAGCCAGGCTCGTTGCCATCATGTTCGTCACAACGCCGCCGCCCGGCACCTCATTCCCCGCCCCTGGCAGGACTTTCAGCCCGAGACTTCCCGGGTCACCCATTCGAACACGGCTTCGACCAGCAGCTCGTAACTCTCGGCCTGGGTGAGCTCGGCCCGCTTCGGCACCTTGAACGAATGGTCCCCGTCCGGCACGACCGCCATCTCGGTCATCGGCGGGAACTCCTGCGGCGTACCGAACGGGTCCTTCTCGCCCTGGACCACCAGTGTGGGCAGCCGCGAACCCTGCAATTCGTCCACCCGCGACTTGTCCGGCTTGCCCGGCGGATGCAGCGGGAAGGACAACGCCAGTACGCCGGAAGCTCCCAGGCCGGCCGCTGTCCTGCAGGCCACCCGGGCGCCGGCGCTTCGTCCGCCGAGCACCAGCGGGGTCCTGATCCGGAGCTGGCCGATCGTCGCGACCCAGGCCTCGTCGAGCACCTTCGGGGCCGGCGCGAGCTTCTTCCCGGCGCGCCGCCAGGGCTGCTCGATCAGGAACACGTTCATGTCCAGCTTCGGCAGCCGGGCGGCCAATGCGGCGAGGTCACCGGCCTCGATGCCACCCCCGGCGCCATGACCAAGTGCGAGGGTCGCCACCGGTCGCCGGGCCCGGTGCGCCACGATCCGGGCCTCACCGTGCGGCGTCGCCACAATCCGTTCGTCGGTCACGGCCCCATCCTGTCATTCCCGGCCCGTACTACGACCCGCCGCGCGCCCGAACACGCGAGCCGTCCCACCGCTCGCCTCGTCCGGCGGCGGCATGAACTCGCGAGCCGTCCCGGGGCTCGCCTCATCCGGCGTCAGCCGCGTGGTCCGGCGACTCTCCTGCTGGGCTCAGAAGCGACTCCCTCCCGCGCTCAGAACAGGGTGGTTTCCTCGGGCTCCTCCGGCTTGTCGACCGGGTCGATGCCGTCGGGAGGGAGCGGCTCCACCAGCTGGGGTCCGTTGTTCTTGACCGAGCTGACCGCGCGCGACACGGCGTACGCCTCCAGCCGGCCGGGAGCGGCCGGGACTAGTAAGTCGCGAAGCTCGTCCGGATCGGAACTGCGCGGATCGAGCCAGGCGTTGTAGCGCTCGGGCTCCACCAGCAACGGCATCCGGTCGTGGATCCGGCCGAGGTCGTCGGTCGCCGTCGTGGTGAGCACCGTGCAGGTCCAGAGCCAGGCCTCGTCCTTGTCGGGGTCGGCGACCGACTTGTCCCGCCAGATCTCGTACAGCCCGGCCATCGCGAGCACGCTGCCGTCGGCGGGGCGGATGAAGTACGGCTGTTTGACCGGCTTGCCGTTGTGCTTCTGCTCGGTCTCGTACCACTCGTAGTACCCGTCCGCGGGCAGGATGCAGCGCCGGGACGCGAAGGCCTTCTTGAACGCGGGCTTCTCGGCGACCGTCTCCATCCGGGCGTTGATGAGCCGGCTGCCGATCGAGGTGTCCTTCGCCCAGGAAGGCACGAGCCCCCACTTCACCGTGGTGAGTTTGCGGACGACCTCGTCGGGCTGCTCGCGGTTCTTCCGCTCGACCACGGCGATCACCGGGTCGGTCGGCGCCACGTTGTAGTTCTCCGGAAGCTCCTGCACGGACTCCCGGACGTTGCCCGCGTCGATCTCGAACTCGACCACCAGGTCGGCCGGGTCCCGGCTGGACGCGTATCTGCCACACATGAAAAGCAGCCTAGCCAGCCCGACCGACAAAATCCGGTACTGCGTGGCGTGGGCGGAGGCGGCGTACGCAGTACCGGTAAGTGCGTGCGCAGAACAGGTAACCGGCGTACGCAGTACCGGTGGACAAGGACGGCGACGACGGATCGCCTACCCCGTGATAGGCGATCCGCCGTCGGTTCGATGCGTCCGGGCACCCCCCTGTTGGCGTCCGGACGCAGGTCCTAGGTCGGTCTTGCCAGGTCGTCCAGCAGCCGGCCGCCCCACTGGGCGGAGGCGGGCAGGCCTTCGATCCAGAGCCGGGCCAGCTGCGGTTCGTCCGTGTCCATCCGCCACTGGGTGATCAGCGCTCGAGCCGTCTCGACCTGGTCCGGCAGGTTCGGCTCGCGGCCGACGAGCGCCGCCGCGCGACGTGCGCCGAGGCGGCCCAGTACGTCACCGCCCGCGAACACGATCCGCAGACACTCCGCGACGTCGATGAGCCGGAGTTCGCGGTCGAGCGTCGTGATGCCCGGCGGGTTGAGCGGCTCGACCACGACCAGTGCGTGGGTCGCCGGTACGGATGTGCCACGGAGATCGGCCTCCCGATAGATCTCGCCGAGGCGGGACCGCAGGTGCGCCAGGCTGGACAGCCCGGTCAGCGGGTCCTCGCAGGACAGCGAGTGCAGATAGACGAGTGAAGCCTCGGCCCAGCTGGAACTGAGTGCGCGTACCGCCTCGAACGCGGGCTCGCCCCCGCTGATCGCGCGGTACAGCGCACCCAGCCCATCAAGTGCCTCGAGCAACGAGACCCCGTCCTCCGCCAGTTGGCGGCCGACCTCGTCGCTCGCAGGCACGACGTCGGCACCGTCCCGCAGCGCTTCGGCGATCGCGAGATAAGCGCTGCGGTCGATGCCAGCTGTGCCGTGCGGCTCCCTCCTTCCGCACGGTTGATCAGGTGACGACGTCTCCGGCCGGACCCGGGCGGGCGACCCCGCCAGGTTCAGGGGCCGCGGTGGGCGCAACTCGAACCGCCTGCGGAAATCCGCGAACAGCGACATGGCCCTCCTCGAGTCCCTTCGTCTCCCGGCCGGTCGGCCGGAGGCGTCGTTCTGGGAGTGAGACAGCACTGGGAGGAGTTCATGACGCGGATTCGCAAAAGTTTTTTCGCGTAACCTCGCGATGACCGCCGTCGTCATGAAGGGTGCACGGATCCGTCCTCTCGTGGGAGCCTTGTGTCCGGCAACTAAATGACAGACAGTGACGGTGTCGTGACGAACCCAGGGGGAACCGAGATGGAAGCGCCGGATGCACCGAGCGATGCGGAGCTGATCTCCCGCGTCCGGGCCGGCGATCTCGAGGCGTACGGCGAGCTCTTCGGCCGGCATCACCATGCCGCCGTGCGGATGGCCCGCCAGCTGGTCCCCGCGGGAGACGCAGACGATCTGGCCAGTGACGCGTTCGCCAAGGTGCTCGACGCGCTGCGCGGTGGCGGTGGGCCCGACCTGTCGTTCCGGGCGTATCTGCTCACCACGGTCCGCCGCGTGCACGTGGACCGGATCCGGGCCGGCCGGAAGGTCCAGAGCACCGACGACATCGCGTCGTACGAGCGTGATCCGGAAGGTTTCGAGGATCCGACGGTCACCGGGTTCGAGAGCGGCGCGGCCGCGAAGGCGTTCGCGAGCCTGCCCGAGCGGTGGCAGGCCGTGCTCTGGCACACCGAGGTGGAGGGCGAGAAGCCTGCCGCCATCGCTCCCCTGCTCGGCCTGACCGCCAACGGCGTGTCCGCGCTCGCCTACCGGGCCCGCGAGGGCCTGCGCCAGGCGTACCTGCAGCAGCACCTCGCCGACGTCGCCGGAGATCGCTGCCGCTGGACCACGGAACGTCTCGGCGCCTATGTGCGCGGCGGCCTGACCAAGCGCGAGAACCACAACGTCCGCGAGCACCTGGACGACTGCGCCAAGTGCACCGCCGTCTACCTCGAGCTCGTCGAGGTCAACAGCGCACTGCCTGCACTGCTCGCCCCGGCCCTGCTGGGCACGGCCGGCATCGGCTACCTCGCCGCTGTCGGTACGGGCGCCAAGGTCGGCCTCGTCGGCTTCGTCGTCACCGGCTGGCGCAAGGTCACCGAGAACAGCACCCGTACGGCGGTCGCCGGCGGCGCGGTCGTGGTGGTGGCGGTGGTCGCTGTGCTCGCGGCTTTGGCGCTCACCGGCAAGGAGACTCCCCCAGCCGCCATCAGCAAGCCGCCCGCGTCTCAGGCGACCCAGCAACCACCGGTCAACCCGCCGACCGTGAAGCCGCCGACGGTGAAGCCACCCACGGTCAAGCCGCCGTCGGTCCAGCCGACCCAGCCCGAGCCGACCCAGTCCAGTACGACGCCGCCACCGCCGGTCACGCCCAAGCCGACGCCGCCGGAGCCTACGACGCCGATCTTCGACGAGGGGCTGCTGACGATCAGCGCACCGAAGTCCGGCGGTGGCGTCCCCAGCATCTACGGTCCCGCTGCGCGCGCCGAGGCGACGGCGGCTTCCGGCAGCGCGTGGCTGATCACCATCAAGGTGCCGGCGAAGAACGCCAAGCCGGTGACCATCAAGGTCAAGTACGGCACCGCCCTGCACTGGCCGATCACCGGTACGCCGGCCGGCTGGACCTGTACGAAGGCCGCCGACGGCAAGAGCGGAGCCTGCACGGCGACGAACCCGGCCTCGCCGGAGATCCTGCCGATCACCTTCGCGGACCCGACCGGCGGATCGGCCGTCGACCGCACCTTCACCATCTCGGCCAAGGCCGGCCGGCTCTACGACGACGACTCCGAGACCCTCGTCGCGCCGCCGCGCACGGACGAGAACCTGCTGAAGCTCGGCCCCGGCAAGGCCGACCCCGATGTCGACTACCGCGTGCTGACCGTTGCCCCCGGCACCGATCGGTCCCAGGTGACGCTGAAGATCACGTACGGCGCGTCGCTGTCCTGGCCGATCGCGGCGAACCCGGCCGGCTGGAAATGCAACCAGACCGCCAAAATCTGTATTGCGCTCACTCCGACCAGCCCCGCTCCCCTCACCGCCGCCTTCCCCGTGCCCCCGGACAGCCCGGCCGCAGCCCGGACGTACAGCGTGAGCGCGACGGCAGGTCTGGTCTCGGACACCGATTCGGAAACGCTGGCACCGATCCAGCTGGACGAGTCGCTGCTCCGGATCGTCACGCCGGATCCGCGGCAGGACCCGAATCCCTTTGTCTACAATCGTTTCCTGGTGATCCAGGGCGCGACCGGCCGGGTCACGCTGGAGATCGCCTGGGGCCGCAACCTCAGCTTCCTGTCCAACGTGGATCCCGGCTGGACCTGCTCACGCTCGACCGACATCCGCCGCGCGACCTGCTGGACCGACCACTACACCAGAGCCTTCAACAGCGAATGGGCAGCCTGGCCCGGCCACGGCACCGCCAATCAGGTGACGGTCAAGGCGTCCACCGGAGGCCGCTACGACACCGACCAGGCCTCCATCCCACCTGCGGCCACCCGCCGCTGAACCCACTCCTCCGTCGGGAGCGCCGTGGTCGCGCGCGTTCCCCAGCAGCCAATCCTTTTGCTCTTGGTGCCCGGGGCGTCCTACTCTTGGGGTGTTCGTGGTGACGGAACCGAGTAGCGCCGTTCACCCGTGCAAGAGAGAGTCGCCGGTAGCTGGGAAGGCGACGCACGGGCCGGTCGTGAAGACACTCCTGAGCGAATGAAGTGCAAGAGGCCGTCCGGCATCCACGCGCGGCGGTGAAGGTGTGGTGGCACCGCGAGATTCCCCTTCGCCCACACCTCCGGGGTTCGAGTTGACCAACGGAGGTGAAACAGCGATGCGCATTCTCAACCACGAGATCCCCTCAGCAGTAGGCCAGACCGTCACGGTGGCCGGCTGGGTGCACCGAAGACGACGGCTGGCGACAGTCGGGTTCCTGATCCTGCGCGACCGGTCCGGCCTGAGCCAGATCGTCGTCAAAGCGCCGGAAACCCAGGCCCAGCTGGACGAATTGGGCGAGGAGACCGTCGTACAGGTGACCGGAACGGTGGCCGCCAACCCACAAGCCCCTGGCGGGGCGGAGATCGTCGACCCCACCATCACGCCGCTGAGCGAACCGGCGTACACCCCACCGATCGAGCTCTGGCGACCGACAGTTGGCGCGGGGCTTCCCGTCGTACTGGACAACGCGCCCGTTGCTCTGCGGCACCCGGCGATCCGGGCCGGGTGGGAGATCGCGGCGGCCGCGTTGCACGGCTTCCGGAGCACGCTGGACGGTCTGGAGTTCACCGAGATCCAGACGCCGAAGATCGTCGGTACGGCGACCGAGTCCGGCGCGAACGTCTTCGCGCTCGACTACTTCGGCGGTCCGGCGTACCTGGCCCAGTCGCCGCAGTTCTACAAACAAACGATGGTCGGGGTGTTCGAGCGCGTCTACGAGGTCGGCCCGGTCTTCCGCGCCGAGCCGCACGACACCGTGCGGCACCTGGCGGAGTACGTCTCGCTCGATGCCGAGTTCGGCTTCATCTCCGACCACCGAGAGGTCCTGGCCGTACTGCGGAACGTCATCGCCGGGATGCTCGCGTCGGTGGGGACCCGCGCGGCGGCGGCGCTCGAACGGCTCGAGGTCGAGCTGCCCGAGATCCCGGCCGAAGTACCGGTGCTGCACTTCAGCGAGGCACTCAAGCTGGCTGGTGCGGACCCGGACGAGCCGGACCTGTCCCCGGCCGACGAGCGAGCGATCGGCGAGTGGGCGTTGCAGGAACACGGCAGCGCCTTCGTCGCGGTCGAGGGCTATCCGATGGTGAAGCGGCCGTTCTACACCCACCCACAGCCGTCGGACCCGCGCTGGTCCAACTCGTTCGACCTGCTGTTCCGCGGCGTCGAACTGGTCACCGGCGGCCAACGCCTGCACCGCTACACCGACTACGCGACGGCTCTGCACGCCCGCGGCGAGTCCCCCGACGCACCGGCGTACGAGTCCTACCTCCAGTCCTTCAAACACGGCATGCCCCCACACGGCGGCTTCGCCATCGGCCTAGAACGCTTCGTAGCCCGCCTAACAGGCACCGAAAACATCCGCGAGGTAACCCTCTTCCCCCGAGACCTCCACCGCCTGACCCCGTAGACACTGATCTCCTCCTCGGCAGCCTTTTCGCTGCCGAGGAGGAGTCAACCACTTGTCAGTGGTTCTAGTTCGTCACAGTCACCGGGATCGAGGCGCTCGCCTGACTCACGTTGGTCACGTTGTCTGTCCCGACCACGACCAACCGGTATGCCCCGTTGGTGGGCTGACCATTCCACGTCACCGGGTAATTCCCCGCCGCGGAAGTCGAAGCCCCGATCAGCACCCCGTTGCCACTCGTGCAGGTGCCGGTGTAGCCCGTGCAGTAGTAATAAGAAACCGACTTCACCCCAGACCCACTGTCATTCGCCACATCCGTCAGCGCAGCACCGTTGCTAACAGCAACAGTCACGTCAAACGCCCCCGATGCCGGCGCGGCCGTCATCCCACTCGCCGACGCCGTCATGGTGAGCCCAATAGCCGCCGTATTGATAACGACTCCGCTGAACGTCGCCCGCCCAGAGGCATCCGTAGCCGCCGTCGCCCCGGAGTCGATCACTCCAGCAGACAACGCCAGCGTCACGCTCACCCCCGACGTACTAACCGCATTCCCACTCGAATCCTGCAACTGCACGGTCACCGCAGGTGTCATAACTCCGCCGGCAAACACAGACGACGGCCCTTGTATGAAGACCAACTTGCTCGCGGCTCCCGCACTGATCTGGATCGACCCACTGGTGACCGTGGTGAGCCCCGTACGACCGGCCGTCGTGTCCGAAGCCTTCAGTGTGTAGGTTCCGGGGGTATTGAAGACGATCCCGCTGAAGGTCGCGACACCACCGATTGCAGCAACGTTGGTGTAGGTCGAAGGCAGCGAGTTGATGGCACCACCGACCGGTCCACTGGCGATTGACAAGGTGATCGTGTCGACCGAGCCATTGCCTGTGGTGACGGTGTTACCGGCGGCGTCCTGCACGGACACCCGGAAGTCGGACAGTGCAGACCCGGCTGCACCGCTTGGCGGAGGCGATGTGGTGTAAGCAAGCTTACTAGCGGTCCCAGCAGTGATATTGAATGCAGCGCTGTCTACTGCGGTCATGGAGCCATCGACCGCATGGAGCTTGTAGGCCGTGCCTGAGGCGGAGATCTTGCAGCCTGCGAAGGTGATCACACCGTTGGTCTCGGTCTGCGTACAGCCAGACAGCGTTCCCGGGCCGCCGTTGGTCGGGGTGCCGGGAGTGATGGAAAGGGTCACCGCAGAGTTGTCGTTCGTAACGGTGTTGCCGAAGGCATCTACGACAGTCAACTTCGGCTGAGTCGCAAACGCCACGCCGACAGCAGAAGTGCTCGGCGAAGCGGTGAATACCAACGCCGCTGCAGCAGCAGGGTTTACAGATACCTGCGGCTGGACCGCCAGGTTAACTGCGCTCCCGGTCGCACCGGCCCGAGACGCCGCAGCAAAGGACGCCGTTTGAGCGAGGGTCGGGGCAGTGACCTGAGGAGCGTTCGTGCCAGCTCCGTAGTTGATCGAGAACGTTTCCCCTGCCTTGCAGGATTGGGGAACGGTGATCGTCCACGGCCCTACTCCACCCGTGATCGATGGTGTGCCCAATGCACAAGTGCTGCCCGCTCCCGCCACGACCGTCGTGTAACCGGCGTCGCTAGAACTGGTCGTGGGTTGCGTCCACATCGCGGGGACGACGACTGTCACGAACGACCCTGCAGCGAAGTCCTTGCCGTTGGGAGTGGTGAAGGTGAAGGTCAAACGATTTCCGGTCGATCCCGCAATCACCGATGTCGGAGTAACCACGAGTGCGCCGTCACCGCTGCTGGCGTTACTGGCTGCGGAGGCGGAGGTGCTGCCGACGACGCCGATGATTACGCCGATCAGGGTGGTGACCAGGCCGGCGATCAGCCAGGTCAGACGGTGCCGCGGAGTGCTGAAGGCGGTCATCAGGAGTGTCCGTTCACAGTCGGCCGGGTGACGGTGGGTGGGGTGGTGTCTACGGTGATGAGGGTTGCGGCGCTGGCGGTGCTGTTGCCGGCTGCGTCGGTGGCGACTGCGACCACTCGGTAGGGGCCGTCTGCTGCGAGCGGCGCGTTCGTGTTGACCGGGAAGCTGCTCGCCGAGGCTGAGGAGGCTCCGATCAAGGTTCCGTTCACGCTGGTGCAGGTACCTGTGGAGCCGGCGCAGTAGTAGTAGCTGACGGATGCGATGGCCGAGCCGATATCAGTTGCGGCATCAGTGAGATTTACTACCTCGCTGTTGACGAAGAGCAGGCTGGTACCGAAGGTGACGGCGGCAGTGGCTCCCGGTGCGGGTGCTGTGGGGGCGGTTACGTCGTACGTGACTGTGTTGTCTGTGCTCGTGGAGGCGGTGTTGCCTGCGCCGGCTGCGTCGTGGGCGGTGTTTGCTGCGATTGACGCGGTTACGGTCACGGTGCTGGTCAGCCCGCTCACTGCGATGTTGTACGTCGTCCCGCTTCCGGTGACGGTCGCAGTGCCAGCAGTCAGCGTGACATCGGAGCTAGTGAAGTCAGTGACGGTGGAGCTGAAGACGGCGGTGAAGTTGATGGGTGCGGTCTTGGTCGGGTCGAATTGTCCTGCTGACTGGTTGACCGTGACTGTTGGTCGGGTGTTGTTGACCGTCACGTTGTTGCTCGAGGCGCTTGTGGCGGTCCAGCTGCCTCGGGTAGCGATGACTGTGTAGTGGTAGGTGTCGTCTGCTACAGCGAGATCGCTACAAGACAGAGCTGTCGTTGCTTGCGCAGGAGAAGTGCCGCAGGCTGCGGTGGACGAGCTGTCGCTGTTGCGGACGCGGAGGACGTAGTACCCGGTCGCTTGGCTGGAGGCGGTCCAGCTGATGGCAACCGTTCCACTGCCTGGTGTTGCGACGGCGGTGACGTTTGTTGGTGGTGCCAGGGTGCCGGTCAGTGCGCTGCCTGCGCCGGTGCCGGACGTGGTCCAGAAGGCCAGGGCGACTCCAGCTGCCGTCAGCAGGGCGACGGTTGTGGCGAGTAGGAGGAGCAAGCGTCTGCGGATCATGGTTCAGCTCCCCTGTCCTGAGCCGGAGTAGGCGAGCGTCAGAGTCGCGCCCTTGCAGCCGTCCTGGTTCACAGCGGTGTTGAGCATGGACACCTTTGGTCGGGCAGAGGTGCTGACACCTAGGCTGGACAGTGATGCACTGCCGTTGCCTGGGACAGTGAGCGGATAAGAGCCGCTGTACTGCGTGACCGCGTAGTCCGCCGTCGTACAAGGCTGGTTGTGAGAGACCGCGTACGCCGTACGGGTCACCGTCTTCACCGTCACGGTCAGGTTGGTGACGGACAGCGGCTTCTTGTTCGGATTCGCCAGCGTGAGATCCAGCGTGCTGGACAAGCCGGGTGCCAATACGCCCGGCAGGTTTCCCGAGATGGTGAACGGACTGCCCGACTTCGCAATGACCAAACCGACGCTCGCATAGGCGTACCGCGTGGTGCCGCCCGGGTCCTTGCCGGAACTCACCAGGTACAAGGTGAAGCTGCCGTCGGACGCCGTGGCGGGTGTGGTGATCTGCAGTGATGAAGAGTTCCCGGTCGTCGGGTTCGGAGTGAAGGTGGCCTTCGCCCCAGAGGGCAGACCGCCTAGTACTGCGAAGTTGACCGAGCCGGGGAGGTTCGTACGAGTCAGCTGGACTGTGAACACAGCTGTGGAGCCTGGCGCCATCGTGACCGAAGCTGGCGTCGCGCTCATCGACAAGGCGCTCGACAAGGGCGCGTTGACCGTCAGGCCGGCCGAGACTGCGCCGGTAACACTGCCACTCACGCCCTTGATTGTGATCGTGCTCGACGCGATCGGCGTACTCGACGTCGTGCTGATGGTCAGGGTCGATGTCCCGCTACTACCTGAGGTCAGCGTGACGGAGGACGGGCTGAAGGCCGCTGTCGTTCCGCTGGGCACACCGGTCGCGGTCAGGTTCACCTTGCCGGTGAAACCTCCGGTCGAGGTGATCGCCACGGTGTAGGTGGCGGCCGTGCCTCGGGTGATGGACTGGCTGGCGGGTGAGATCCCGAGCGTGATGCCTGGCTTGGCCGGCTGCGCGCCGTACGCGACACCGGCCGCGGTCAGCAGCAACAGCACCCCGGCCAGGAAAAGTTTCGTGGCGGCATTGGCAGACCGAAAGGCGGGTAACACGCGCCTGGGCGACATCTGCACCTCACTCCTTTCGGCTGGTTGGACGTGGAAACACAGCGGCGTTCACGGGCCGGGCGAGCTCCCCCCACCCGGCCCCCGAGAACATCCGAGTCGATCAGCTGGCGGCGTAGGACAGGTTGACCGTCGCGCCCTTGCAGCCGTCCTGGTTGGCGTCGAGCTTGTTGTTGAACTTCAACGTCGCGCCGGTGAAGCCATGCGATCCACCCGCCGCGATGTCGCTTGCGACCGGCATGACCGGTGTGGCGAGCGTGTAGTCGCTGGAGTCGCACGTTCCAACGGCGCCCGCGGCCTGGGTCACGCTCGCGATGCTCACCGTGACGCTGGTGACGTACGCGCTGTTCGTGGCGTTGTTCTTGACGGTGCCGCTGATCGTCTGGGCCGAGTCGCCCGGGTAGAAGTCGTTGAACACGGTGGACTGCGTGATGGCGAGGTTGCTTGCGCCCGCCGACGTGGCGCCCGAGCCGGTACCGGAGCCGCTGGTGCTCCAGTAGGCGAAGGCTGAGCCGGCGCCGATGACGGCTACGGCGACGCCCGCCAGGATGATCTTCTTCTTGTTCCGCATGATGGTTCTCCTCTCCCCGAAAGGGGATCCGAAGTTTGCGTTCGCTCCGGTCCAGGACGGACCGTCATCACGAAGAGTGACAGCGATCACGTAGCGGTGTTGTCGGCTGATCGGGTGGATTTCGTCCCCCGATCGGGCAGGCCGGTTGACGGCCGTTCGGTGGGTGCCGCAGACCGGTGGGACGCGTGTAGGGTGCAGCCGACCGTCGGCCGATGGAGCGGGAGACCGAGAGATGACCTCCGAGATCGAACAGGCCGTGCTGGCCGCCGTCGACGACGAGCGGATCGTCGAGGACCTGCGGACGTTGATCCGCATTCCCAGCGTCGACGGCACCGCGGCCGAGGTCGACGTCCAGGCCTGGTGTGCGGACCGGCTGCATGACCTGGGGCTGACGGTCGACCACTGGGAGATCGACCTGCCAGAGATCACCGCCGACGCAGACTTCCCTGGTATGGAGGTCGAGCGCACCGAGGCGTGGGGCTGCGTGGGCACCCTCGGCGACACAACAACGCCCGGCCTGATCCTGAACGGTCACACGGACGTCGTGCCGACAGGCGATCCGAGTCTGTGGCCGGACGGCGATCCGTTCTCGGCGCGCATCGCCGACGGCATCATGTGGGGCCGCGGCACCTGTGACATGAAGGCAGGCGTCGCCGCCATCTTCGGAGCCGTCGCCGCGATCGCTGCCACCGGCGTCACCTTGAAGAAGCCGCTGGCTGTGCACACCGTGGTGGGTGAGGAGGACGGCGGCGTCGGCGCGTTCGCGACGCTGAAGCGCGGTCACACCGGTGAGGCCTGCCTGATCGCGGAGCCGACCGCCGGCGGCGTGATCCCGGCGAACGCAGGCTCGCTCACCTTCCGCCTGGAGCTCACCGGTCTGGCCACGCACGGCTCGACCAGGACCCGAGGCGTCAGCGCGATCGAGAAGTTCGAGCCGATCCACCACGCACTGCAGGCACTGGAGGCCGAGCGCAACCGCGATCCGCATCCACTGCTGAAGCACCTCGACCTGGCGAACCCGTTGTCGGTCGGCACTGTCCACGCCGGCGACTGGGCCAGCACCGTGCCCGACCTGCTCGTGGCGGAGGGCCGGTACGGCGTACGGCTGGGTGAGCCGGTCGCCGAGGCGCGGCTGGCGTTCGAGCAGGCCATTGCCGAGGCCTGCGCCAAAGACCCGTGGTTGCGCGATCACCCGGTCCAGGTCAGCTGGCCAGGTGGCGTCTTCGCGTCCGGCCTGCTGCCGGAGGGCGACCCGCTGCTCGACGACATCTTGCGGGCGGCAGGTGATGCCGGCGCCGACGAGACGCCCGACGTGATGGGCGGTCCGTACGGGTCGGACCTCCGCCAGTACACGAGCGCAGGCATCCCCACATTGCAGTACGGCCCAGGCGACGTCCGCTACGCCCACGCGGTCGATGAGCACGTCGCACTAGCCGACATGCTCCACTGCGCGCGTGCCTACGCACTTCTCGCCCTCCGACGCTGTACCTGACCTGGTAGAAAGTGCTCATGGACCCGCTGCGTGGGCGCTCGGCCGAGCTCGGCCGTCTGCTGGACGCGTTGCGGACGGCCACGGACGGCAAGGCGTCGCTGGCAGTGGTCACCGGCGAGCCGGGTATCGGTAAGTCGGCCCTACTGCGAGCCGCGGTCGAGCAAGCCGAGCGACAGGGCGTACTGGTCGCCACTGCGGCCGCTCACCAGACAGACGACATCAGCCCGCTCGCGTCTCTTGCACCGGCCCTCCGCGTCGGCCCTGAGCCGCTGGTCAGCACGGAGCACTTCCTGGAGCTCGCTGCGCTCAACGGCCAGCCACTGTGGCTCGCAGAGCGGCTGGCCGACCTCATCAACCGCCGTCTGGAGGGCGTGGTCGCACTAGTCGTCCTGGACGACGCCCAGTGGTCCGACCCGCTGACAAGCTTCGTACTGCGTGTCGTCATCGCCCGCTTGTCCGAGTGCAAGGTGATGTGGCTGCTGGCAACCAGACCCGCTCCAGGTGGCATGACCGACCAACTGATCGAGGCCGTCCGTGATCAGGTCCCGGTGCACGCGATCCAGCTCGCCCCACTCAGCACCGACGCTGTCCTGGAGCTGGCTGCCGACCGGCTGAATGCCCCGGTGGACCCGAGTCTGTCCGTGCGACTCGGCGGCGTACAGGGCGTTCCCTTCTTGGCGGAGCAGCTCATCGCCGGGCTCTACCTGACCGACGAGGGTCTCCCCGATGGCCTGGTGGAAGGCGTCCGGCGCAGGACGGCCAGCACTTCGGAGCTGTGCCGCGACCTGCTGCGTACGGCGGCGGTCTTCGGCAGCGAGTTCCGGCTGGAGGACGTGGCCGACCTGATGAGGGAGTCGATCGCCAAGCTGGCGGGCGCTCTGGACGAGGCGATCCGCGCCGGACTCCTGGCCGACGGCGGCGCCACAGTGTCCTTCCGACACGAGTTGCTGCGTTCCGCAGTACTGGCTGAGGTGCCGCCTTCTGCTCAGCGGGCCTTGCACAGGGCGATCGCGAACCAGCTACTGGCGACCGGGCGTGGTCCAGCCGCTGCAGCACCCCATCTGCTGGCTACTGCTGCACCGGGTGACGTACAGGCGATCGGCACGCTACGGAAGGCCGCGCAGGAGCTACTGGCCACTATGTCGATCACAGCCATCAAGGTGATCCAGCAGACGTTCGAGCTCACTCCGGCGGACCACCCGCTGCGCAGTGAGGTCGGCGAGGATGTCGTCGAGATCCTGCTGCGCGGCGGCCGGTACGACGATGCCAAGGCCTTCGCCGATGACCTACTGAGCGGATCCGTGCTGCTCCAAGGCCCTGTCTCATCAGACCTCAAAGCATCGGTCCGGCTCAGGCTGGCTCCCCAGCAATGGGCCACCGGCCAGCTGGACCCGGCTGCCCTCGCTATCGAGGGCGCTGCCCCGCATCTAGCCGATCGCCTCGCGGCGTACCGCGTCCTGGCCGGCGTGGAGCACCCCTTCCAGACGGACGACCCAGTAGCTCGCGCAGTACAGCTCCTCGCCGCAGGAGCGGCAGCCCAGGCAGACGGCCGGTACGGCGTTGCACGGGACCACTACGCTCAGGCCCGGACGACCGCGACGGCGGAGGTGGGCAGCCCACCTGTACTCCGGATCGAGCTGGCCGAGTTGTTCTGCCGAGCCCAGGTCGACGATCTCGACGGCGCGCTCAAGCGACTGGGCGAGCTGCTGACCGCAGGCGACTCCTGGCTGGCCCCGCACCTGTCGGTACTCCGTGCGCGACTCGAACTTGCCGCAGGCAACCTTCTCGACGCGGCCGACGCGGCGACGACAGCGCTGCGCTGGATGGCGGAGCTGCACGATCATTCGGTCGAGCCGATCGCCCGGCAGGTCCTTGCCCTGGTGGCGCTTTTCAGGGGTCACCTGTCCGAGGCCCGGGAGCAGGCAGGCGCCGACGACGGCATCCGGGCTCTGCTGGCAATCGCGGACGGCGACACGAGCGCAGCGGCGCGCCTGCTCGTAGTACCGCTGGACTTTCCGGAGCGTGCAGAGGTCTTGGTGCAGGCTGCCGTCACCGACCCGGGCAGCGCGAAGGCAGCGGCAGACCTGCTTGCCGAGCAAGCCGACGCGACTCCCGCGCCGGGCTTCCGTGGCGCTGCGCAACTGGTTGCCGCATACAACGAGGGCGACCGAAGGAACCTGGCGGAGGCGGTAGAGCTCCTGCGAGAGACCACCAGGCCGTTGCTGTTGGCAAGGGCCGAGGAACTGTACGGGCGGGCCGAGCTGCAGCACGGCGACCGTGTAACCGGTGTAGCGACGCTGGAGCGAGCGCTGGAGTCCTACACCGCACACGGGGCGACCAGTGCGGCCGGTCGCGTCCAGGCCGTGCTGCAGGCAGCAGGAGTACGCCGACGCCGGTGGGCCGCAGTACAGCATCGTCCTGACACCGGGTGGGAGGCGCTCACACCGATGGAGCGCCGGGTGGCGCTGCTGGTGGCGGAGGGGCATACGAACCGGTCGGCGGCGGAGGAACTGGTGCTTTCGGCGAGTACGGTCGGCACCCATCTGCGCGCCGCGTTCGGCAAGCTCGGGGTCAATTCGCGGGTCCAGCTCACCCGGCTGGTGCTGGAACGGTTCGGGTCTCCCCCAAACGCATGAGATTCGGGTGCGGCAGGCGGTCCGCCGGCCGCCGCGCGGTCTGACGAGTTCCGCTGTTCGGTCGATCCGCCGACGCGTGTTTCCGCGGTTTCCTTGCGGTGCCGGAAAACCGACAGAAACCCGCAGACGAGATCGAGGAAACAGACCATGAGTGAGACCACCCCCACCGTCGTCCTGGTGCACGGCGCGTTCGCCGACGCGTCGGCCTGGAACGGCGTGATCAGCGAACTGAAGAGCCGCGGCATCCCGGCCCTCGCCCTGGCCAACGAGCTGCGTGGCCCCGGCCTCGACGGCAGCCGGATCGCTGCCCAGGTCCGCGAGATCGACGGCCCGGTCGTCCTGGTCGGCCACTCCTACGGCGGCGCCGTGATCACCACCGCCGCGAACCAGGCGGACAACGTCACCGGGCTGGTCTTCGTCGCGGCCTTCTCGCCCGACGAAGGCGAGAGCCTGCAGGACCTGCTCGGCTCGTTCCCGGCCAACGATTTCGCCTCCGGCCTGGTACCGCACCTGCTGCCGACCGGCGACGGCGGCGAGGAGCCGTGGCTCAGCATCGCCGTCGACGCCTACCCGAAGCTGTTCGCGGCCGACGTCGCCGACAACGAGATCGGCGCTCGCACCCAGCGCCCCATCGCGGCCGCCGCGTTCGAGGAGAAGGCCGGCCCGGCCAGCTGGAAGCGGCTGCCGTCCTTCACCCTGGTCGCCACCGGTGACCAGGCCATCCACCCCGACGGCCAGCGCAAGATGGCCGCTCGCAGCAACTCGACCACGATCGAGCTCGACGGCTCGCACGCCGTGGCCGTCTCCCAGCCCGCGGCCGTCGCCGCCTTCATCGCCACCGCAGTTGAGAAGACCGGAGCCAACTCATGATCCGCCGCATCCTGGCCGTTGCCGCCAGCGCCGCCCTGCTCGTCACCGGCGCCACCACCGCAGTCGCCCACCCGAAGGACCCGAAGCCGACCATCGTCCTGGTGCACGGAGCGTTCGCCGACGGCGGCAGCTGGGCAGGCGTCACCAAGCGCCTGCAGCGTGACGGCTACAAGGTCGTCGTACCGGCGGTCCCCCTGCGCAGTATCGCCACCGACACCACCTACCTGACGGGAGTCCTCGCAAGCATCCCCGGCCCCAAGGTGCTCGTCGGCCACTCGTACGGCGGTGCGCTGATCACCGAACTCGCCGGGACGCCCGGCGTGAAGTCGCTCGTGTACGTCGCGGCCTTCATCCCGCAGGCCGGCGAGACGATCGGGGCCCTCAACGCGCAGTTCCCGGGCAGCGAGATCGGTCCCGACACGACCAACACCATCACGTACGCCGGTGGGGCCGACCTCGTGATGAAGCCGGAGTCGTTCCGCGCCGTGTTCGCCGCGGATCTCCCGGCCCGTGAGGCCGCCGTACTGGGTGCCTCGCAGCGACCCGTCGCCGCCGCGGTCTTCGGTGAGACGGTCGCCAAGTCCGCGCCGGGCAGCCTGCCGAAGTACGCGCTGGTCCCGTCCGGTGACAAGGCGATCGCGCCGGCCGGTGAGCAGTTCATGGCCGAGCGGGCCGGCGCCCACATCGTCAAGGTGTCCGGCGCCTCGCACCTGGTGATGATCTCCGAGCCCGGCACCGTCACCAAGCTGATCGAGAAGGCAGCGCACTGAGCTAGCACCGGCCGGCCGCCCCGGGGAATACCTCCCCGGGGCGGCCAGTTGGCATTCAACATGCGTATTGATGTCTGGTCCGATGTGGTGTGCCCGTGGTGTTACATCGGCAAGCGGCGGCTCGAGGAAGCCCTGGCCAAGTCCGGCGAGCAGGCCGAGGTCGTCTGGCACAGCTTCCAGCTGGATCCGTCGGCGACGAACGACGACGAGCGGGACCTGGCGACCAGGCTGGGCGAGAAGTTCGGTGGCGGCCGGGAGTTCGGGCTGCAGGCGAACGAGCGAGTGACCGGGATCGCGGCAGAGGTCGGGCTGGAGTTCCACCTCGACGTGGCGAAGGCGGCCAACACCGTCGACGCGCACCGCGTTCTGCACCTGGCCCGCGAACTGGCCGAGGCCGGCGAGGCCCCGGCCGACACGCAGGGCCGGCTGAAGGAGCGGTTCCTGCGGGGCTACTTCACCGAGGGGCTGCCGATGGGTGACCACGCGACCCTGACCCGCCTTGCCGTGGAGGTCGGCCTACCCGAAGTACAGGTGGCGGAGGTGCTCGCCGGTTCGGAGTACGCGGACGATGTCGCGGCCGATCAGGCGCAGGCCCTCGCGTACGGCGCGAACGGGGTGCCGTTCTTCGTGATCGACCAGAAGTACGGCGTGAGCGGCGCTCAGCCGGTCGAGGTGTTCGCCGAGGCGCTCCGCCGCGCCGCCGCCGATCGGCAGCCGGTGACTCTGATCACTACTCCCGGCGGCTCGGATGCCGACGCCTGTGGACCGGACGGCTGCCCGATTTAACAGTGGGTACAAGACACACCGGTACCCCCTGATGTGCCGTTCAGGTTGTCGGACGAGGTAAGAAGGAGCCATGACTGTCGTGCGTGCGCTGGCCAGGCCGTTGTTGTCGACCATCTTCATCGTGCAGGGCGCGAAGGCAGCCCGCTCTCCGGAGCCCCTCGTGGCGAAGGCGCAGCCGGTGACGGACCGCATGGTGCCGATGATCAAGAAGGTGGCGCCCGCCCAGGTCGGCGACCGGCTGCCCGACAGTACGGCGAACCTCGTGCGGCTGAACGGTGCTGCCCAGGTGCTCGGCGGCCTCGCACTCGCCAGCGGCAAGGGCCGACGCTTCGGCGCGACGCTGCTCGCCGCCTCGCTGGTGCCCACCACGCTGGCCGGCCACAGCTTCTGGCAGGAGACCGACAAGGCGGCGCGGGCCACCCAGAAGATCCAGTTCATGAAGAACCTGGGCCTGATGGGGGGCCTGCTGCTGGCCGCGGTGGACACCGAGGGCAAGCCCGGTGTGGCCTGGCGGGCCAGCCACGGCACGAAGGCGGTCAAGCGGGAGACGAAGCGGGCCGGGAAGCTCGCCAAGCGCGAGACCAAGCAGTTCGCGCGCACCGCCCGCCGCGAGGCCAAGCTCGCTGCCCACGCCGCCAAGGCGGAACTCCCCTTCACCTGACACCTCGCCCGGCTGCGCTGCGGCCAAGGGCGGAAGTGCCAGCGGGCTCCCGATAGGCTCGGGGTGGTAGCACCGAGCTGAAGGAGTGAGATGGGGATCACCGAGGGCTGGCCGGCGCCGCGCCCCGAGGGAGCGGTCACCGGGCGGGTCACCGTGCCCGGTTCCAAGTCGATCAGCAATCGGGCCTTGATCCTCGCCGCGATCGCCGACGGCCCGTCGACGCTGTCCGGCCTGCTCGCCGCTCGCGACACCTCGCTGATGCGCTCCGCGCTGATCTCCCTCGGCGTCGGTATCAGCGAGCGCGACGGGCTGGTCACGGTGACGCCTGGCTCACTCAAGGGTCCGGCGTCCGTCGACTGCGGTCTGGCCGGCACGGTGATGCGATTCGTGCCACCTGTGGCCGCGCTGGCCGACGGAGTCGTCGCCTTCGACGGCGACCCGTATGCCCGCGAGCGCCCGATGGACGTCATCCTCGGCGCACTGCGCACCCTCGGCGTACAGATCGACGATGCCGGTACGGGCCGGATGCCGTACTCCGTGAACGGGTCCGGCTCGGTTCGCGGCGGCAAGGTGACCCTCGACGCATCCGGGTCGAGCCAGTTCGTCTCCGCTCTGCTGCTCGCCGGAGCCCGGTACGACCAGGGCGTGGACCTGCGGCACGACGGCAAACCGGTGCCGTCCCAGCCACATCTCGACATGTCCGTGGCGATGCTGCGCGAGCGCGGCGTCCACGTCGACGACAGCGAGCCGAACCGCTGGGTCGTTGCCCCCGGCCCCATTCGCGCCCTCGACACCGCGATCGAGCCGGACCTGTCCAACGCGGCGCCCTTCCTGGCCGCGGCTGTGGTCACGGGCGGGTCCGTGACCGTGACCGGCTGGCCGACCGAGACCACCCAGCCCGGTGGACAGCTTCCCGAGATCTTCACCCGCTTCGGCGCCGACGTGTCGCTTTCGCAGGACGGCCTCACCGTGCGCGGGACCGGCCGGGTCCAGGGCGTCGACCTCGACCTGAGCGAGGTGGGCGAGCTCTCGCCGGTGCTCGCGGCCGTCGCGGTGCTCGCCGACGGACCGTCGTACCTGCGCGGCATCGCCCATCTGCGCAACCACGAGACGGATCGGCTGGCGGCGCTGGAGACCGAGTTCAACGCGCTCGGCGGCGACGTCAACCAGACCGCCGACGGCCTGGAGATCCGGCCGAAACCCTTGCACGGTGGGCTTTTCGGCACCTATCACGATCATCGGATGGCACACGCGGCCGCCGTGGTCGGGCTGGTGGTGGACGGACTCGCGATCGAGAACATCGGTACCACCGCGAAGACGATGCCGGAGTTCCCGGATCTCTGGTCGGCGCTGGTGAGCTGATGTCGCGGTACGACGAGGAAGCCAAATACGACCGGCCCAAGCGCCGGACCAGGCCGCGGACGAAGGACCGTCCGGCGTACGACGATGCCGTCACCGGCTTCGTGATCACCCGCGACCGCGGCCGGTACACCTGCTGGGTCGGCGAAGGCGACCGGGTGGTGACGGCGATGAAGGCCCGCCAGCTCGGCCGCAAGGGCGTCATAGTCGGCGACCTGGTCAAACTCGACGGCGACTCCAGCGGCGACGAGGGCACGCTGGCCCGGATCGTCGAGGTGCTCCCCCGCAAGACGCTGCTGCGGCGCAGCGCGGACGACGACGACCCGATCGAGCGGCCGCTGGTGGCGAACGCGGATCAACTCGTCATCGTCGTCTCGGTGGCCAATCCCGAGCCCAGGACCAGACTGATCGACCGCTTCCTGGTCGCCGCGTACGACGCCGGTATGCGACCGCTGCTCTGCCTGACGAAGACGGATCTCGCGGACCCCGACCATCTGCTGTCGATCTACCGGCCGCTCGGCGTCGAGTCCGTCGCCACCCAGCGCGACGGGGATCTGAGCGACCTCCGCGAGCAGCTGCTGGATCGCACCAGTGTGCTGGTCGGGCACTCGGGCGTCGGCAAGTCGACGCTGGTGAACGCGCTCGTGCCGGGGACCAATCGGGCGATCGGTGTGGTCAACGACAACACCGGTCGCGGTCGGCATACGTCGGTCAGCGCGCTGCTGCTCCGGCTGCCCGAAGGCGGCTGGATCGTGGACACACCTGGGATCCGGTCGTTCGGGTTGGCCCATGTGCAGCCCGACCAGCTGATCAACGCGTTCGGTGACCTCGCGGACGAGGCGCGGGACTGCCCGCGCGGCTGTACGCATTCGGAGACCGAGCCGAACTGTGCGCTGGACGAGGCCGTCGCCGAGGGCCGGGTCGACGCCGAGCGGGTCGCGTCCTTCCGCCGGCTGCTGGCCAGCCGCGAAGGCCGCGACGTCGAGACACCTTCGCCGTAGTACGGGCGTCGCAGTACGGGTGCCGTAGTACGGGCGTCGCAGTACGGGCATCGCAGTACGGGCGTCGTAGTACGGGCGTCTACTTCGCCGGGAGCTGGCCGTTCCAGACCGCCTTCGCGCCGGCATCGCCGGTACGGATGGTCTGGTAGATGACCACGATGCCGATCACCACGACGACCGCACTCACCAGCAGTTCGAGCGGCCGGCTCTTGGTCTCCTTGCTGCCTTTGCCGCTCGCGAGCGCGGACGGACCGGACAGCACCAGGAACGCCGCCACAGCCACGACGGCGAAGACGATGCAGAAGAGGAACAGCAGGTTGCCTCGGTCACGGTGCACCTTCACCAGCTGATTCAGCTGCGGGACCGCCGCGACGAAGGCCTCACCGCTCTTCTTGGCGACGAACGCACACACGAGCGAGCCGAGCCCGAGCAGCAGCGCCGGCCAGCGCAACAGCCAGCGCCACTTCGGCACGAGCGCGAACGCGATCGCGGTGAGCGCGCCGACCGGCAGCACGAGCACGGTCAGATGGATCACCAGGACGTGGAGCGGAAGGTCCCCGAAGCGCTCGAACATGTCGACTCCTGCAGTTTGGTTGGTCCCGACACTAACTGCACGTTCAACTACCCCGGATGGTTCAATCGCCGCCGTAACCTTGCCGCAATGTTGCCGGACAGGACGACCGCTCGCTCCGCGGTCAGGCTAGCCTTCCGTCCATGCCCTCGCACACCGACGATCTGCGGCTCGCCCACATTCTTGCCGACGACGCCGACTCCACCACGATGGACCGCTACAAGGCGCTCGACCTGCACGTCGCCACCAAGCCCGACCTCACCCCGGTCAGCGAGTCCGACCGCAAGGTCGAGGACGTGATGCGCAAGACGCTGGCCCGGGCCAGGCCGCGGGACGCCTTCGTCGGCGAGGAAGAGGGCACCACCGGCTGGGGCGTCCGCCGCTGGGTGGTCGACCCGATCGACGGTACGAAGAACTACATCCGCGGCGTACCGGTCTGGGCCACGCTGATCAGCCTGATGATCGAGGACCAGGTCGTCGTCGGCGTTGTCTCGGCCCCGGCTCTCGGCAAACGCTGGTGGGCCTCGTACGGCGACGGCGCGTGGACCGGCCGCGCTCTGATGTCCGCCCAGCCGTGCCGCGTCAGCGACGTCTCATCTCTCGAGGACGCGTCGCTGTCCTACTCGTCACTCAAGGGCTGGGACAAACTCGGCAAGAAGGACGAATTCGCCGGCCTGATGGACTCGTGCTGGAGGACCCGCGCGTACGGCGACTTCTGGTCGTACATGCTGGTCGCCGAAGGCGCCGTGGACATCGCGGCCGAGCCGGAACTCAACCTCTACGACATGGCCGCCCTGGCCATCATCGTCGACGAAGCAGGCGGCCGCTTCACCTCCCTCGACGGCACCCCCGGCCCCAACGGCCCCAACGCCGTAGCCACCAACGGCCGCCTCCACGACGAAGTACTCGCCCAGCTCGGCACGAAGTAATTCCCCACGCACCTCCTACGTCGGCTCCCAGGTGGACAGGCAGAAGGGGTGGCCGGCCGGGTCGGCGTACACGAAGCAGTGGTCGGAGTTCGGCTGGAAGTCGAGCCGGGTGGCGCCGGCGGCGACGGCACGGGCTCCGGTTGCCTCGAGGTCGTCGACGTAGAAGTCGAGGTGCATCTGCATGGGTACGTCGGCACCGGGCCACACCGGTGGGCAGAAATCGTCGACCTGCTGGAAGGCGATGCAGCCGTTCGGTCCGGAGACGGTCGCCCAGTGCGCGCTTCCCAACGCGTCGCCGCCGGTGAGTTCGGCGTAGAAGAGCGCGAGGGCGAGCGCGTCGGGCGCGTTCACCGTGGTCCCGCTGAGTCTGATGTCGTCGGACATCACTCGATCTCCATCGCTTCGTAGGCAGGGGACAACTCGTCCCAGCGCCGCCGCCACGCCGGTGCCGGAGCCTGCTCCGACCAGCGCTCGGGGTGGGCCCCGGCGTCGTCTGTCAGCGACCGCCCCAGATCCTCCAGATGCGCCTGCCATCCGGCCCCGTGCAGGTACAGCTTGCCCACCGGCAGTCCACGCTCCTCGACCACCAGCCTGGTTTTCGAGCCCTCCTCGGTCAGCCATGCCTCCATCTGAGACTCGTCGTCCGTGCCCGGCTGCATGGTGAGGAGCAGATGACGCGGTGCGTCGCACACCTCGACCCGCCCCGGACCGGTCCAGGTGCTGGTGAAGACGGCATGGATCGTGCCGCCCACCCGCAGGTCGCCGGAGACTTCAGCGATCCAGCCCGCGAGCCGCTCCGGTGTCGTACACGCTTCCCACAGGTCGTCGATGTCCGTGTCGTAGATGTCCTCGACGCGCACCGCGCCGCGGGTCTCGTCGAGCGCCCGCATCGTCCCGATGATGTTCACTTTCGCGCCTTCTTCCCTCGAGCGATCTCTGTATGAAGGGCGTCGAGCCGGCTCTGCCAGAGCACGCGATACCCCGCGAGCCACTCGTCCACCTCGATGAGCGCCTCCGGACGGAGGCTGTAGATCCGGCGCTGCGCCTCCCGGCGTACGTCGATCAGCCCGGCCTCCCGCAGCACCCGCAGATGCCGGGAGACACCCGGACGGGCGATCGGAAGCGCCTCGGCCAACTCCCCCGCGCTCGCCGGATGATCGCGCAGGATCTCCAGAACCGTCCGCCGACTCTCGTCCGCCAACGCGTGCAGCACCACGTCCATATCGCTAATGTAACCGCCTGGGTACGTACCCGCAAGGTTACATACGAGGCACCGATGTACCCCGTCGAGGCTCGTGATGACCAGCTGGTCGCCTCTCTGATTGGCCGCTAGAAGCGCCTAACTCGCCTCAGACTGGCGTTGCAGGCGCCAGACCGACGGGACTGCGAGTGTCAGGAAGACCAGGATTATGTGGATGGCTGCGCCGTACAGCTCGACCGCCTTGACGCTCACCAGCGCCGCCACGTAGCCCACGGCGAGTTGGCCGGCGGGGATCGCGACGAAGGAGCCGAGCATGTCGTACGACGAGACGCGGGACAGCTTGTCGATCGGGACGTGTTGACCCAGCGCGGTCTCCCAGCCGATGCCGAACATCTCGAAGCCGATGCCGACCACGAACGCCATCGCGGCGACCGCGATCGTGTTCGGGGCGAGGGCGAGGCAGACGAAGATCGGCGCGGTCAGCAGTACGCCGAACATGCCGATCCGCAAGGGATACCGCGGTTTCAGCCGGATCATCACGATGCCGCCGGCAATCAATCCGGCGCCGAAACACGCGCTGACGACGCCCCAGCCCGTGCGACCGAAGGTGTTGTTGGCGATCACCGGGCCGAGGGTGGAGTAGCAGGCGCTGAAGATCATGTTGAGCAGGCCGAACGACAGCACGATCACCCAGACCCACTGCCGGGAGACGAACTCGGTCCAGCCGACCCGCAGGTCCTCGATCATCGAGGACCGCACCCGCTCGATGTGCGGCAGCGTCAGCCGGGAGATGAGCAGCGCTGCCAAGACGAACGAGACCGCGTCCACCGCGAGCCCGAACCCAGGCCCGACGAACCCGACGATCACCCCGGCGACCGCGCCACCGCCGATCACCGCGACCGATCGGGCGAAGCCGGAGATGGCGTTTGCCTGCGGCAACTCGTCCCGATCGACGATCGAGGGCAGGATGCCGGTCATCGCCGGCATCACGAATGCCGAGGCGATCCCGTTCACCGCCTCGATCACCGCGAGCTGCCAGATCTGGGCGTGCCCGGACAGCACCAGGCCCGCCGCGAGCGCCTGCGTCAATCCGCTGACCGTGTTGGCGACGACGAGCACCAGGTGCCGCGGCAGCCGGTCCGCGATGACGCCGCCGACGAGCAGGAGCACCACGTTCGGGATGCTGCGGGCGGCCAGTACTCCGCCGACCGCGCTGGCCTTGTCGGACACGTCGAGCACCGCGAAGACCAAGGCGATCGGCGCGATCGAGTTGCCGATCAGCGAGACGAACCTGGCCGAGACGAAGATCCGTACGTCGCGATGACGCAGTACGGCGAGGTCCGCGCGCCAGCTCACCTGGTCACCACGTGCCAGCTCACCCCGTCACCGTGCGCCCGCTCACTCGGTCACCGGGCGTGACTGAGTGCGGCCACGGCTCCGGCGGGCGGGACAAGCGGCGGTCACGATCCGCATTCTGCCAGACCTGCCGTTCGCGGCCCGGATTCGCTACCTTTGGGTATTGGTTCGATCATCAGGAGGCTCCGTGAAGATCAACGACGTATTGCGCGGTAAGGGCAACCAGGTCGTCACCATCTCCCCAGAAGCCACGGTTACCGAACTACTCGCGCTGCTGGCCGAGCACAACGTGGGTGCCCTCGTCGTCAGCCCGGACGGATCGTCCGTGGCGGGCATCGTTTCCGAGCGCGACGTCGTGCGGCTGCTGAACCGTACGCCGGACGCGGGCGACGTCCGGGTGAGCGCGATCATGACGCCGGAGGTGCACACCTGTACGCCGGACGACCTGGTCGACAACCTGATGCGGCTGATGACCGATCGACGGATCCGGCACGTCCCGGTCGTCGTGGACGGCGCCCTGGCAGGCATCGTCAGCATCGGCGACGTGGTGAAGACCCGGATCGGCGAGCTGGAGTTCGAGCGCGAGCAACTCTCCAACTACATCTCGGGCTAGACAGCGCAAGCCGCAAGGCCCGGCGAACCAGTCACCGGGCCTTGCGTACGTAGTACCGGCTGTCAGTACCGCGTGACCGCGGCCCAGGCGTCGACGATGCCGTTGCCGTAGAAGCCGTTGAAGGTCCGGTCGCCCTCACAGAGCGCGTCGAACTCGGTGGACCTTCCTTCGTTCACATAGCTGACCAGCGGCGGCACCGGGCAGGCGCGGTGCTGCGCAGAGCCGAGCAGGATCTGCTGCACCCGGTCCGGCGACAGTCCGAACGAGCCGTGCGGCCCCTTCTTCCCGTACTCGCTGACGATCAGCGCAGCAACACCTGTCGCATGCGGTGACGCCATCGACGTCCCCTGCAGCCAGTTGTAGTAGCCACAACCGGTGTAGTCGGTCACCCCGGCAGGACACTGCTTCTGTACGCCACCCGCGACGCCGGCCGGTGTGATCTCGCCTGCCGCGTCGACGAGCCCCTGCACCTGCAGTGCGTTCACCGGGTAGGTGGACAGGATCAGGTTCTCGTTGGTGCGGAACTGCGGCGTACCGAAGTAGTCACGGAAGAAGCCGCCCGGTGCGGACACGTCGGTCTGCTCGAGCCCGTAGTTGGAGTAGTCGGCCTTCTTGCCGGACGGGCCGAGCGCGGAGACACCGATGACGTGCGGCCCCTCGACCGGGAGATCGAGGCAGGTCGAGTTGTCGATCGTCCGCGGGTACGCCGTACCGGCCGGGAAGTCGGGACTGCTGATGTCGGGCCGCGGCTTGCCGAGGTCCTCGTGGTTGTTGCCGAGGGCAGCGACCAGCGTGACGCCCTTGTCGTGCGCGTAGTCCAGTGCGCGCCGCATCGTGGCGATCGTGGTGCGCTGCTCGATCTGCGCTTCCGGACTGTCCGCCGGGTTGTTCTGGCAGTTGTACAGCCACGGGTCGACGTAGAAGGACATGTTCACCACGTCCAGCCCGACGTCACCCGCATAGGTGAGCGCATCGGTCACCGGCCCGAGGAACACGAAGCCGCTGTCCTGGCCACCGCGGATCTCCACCAGCGTCACACCGGGAGCGACACCGGACACACCGAGCCCGTTCGCCGCGGCGCCGATCGTGCCGGCGACGTGCGTACCGTGCCCACTGTCGTCCCAGCCGACCGGGTCGACGCAGCCGCGGAACTCACACGGGCCGTCGATCTCGGGCAGGTCCGGGGCGAAGTTGCGGGACAGGTTCCAGTCGAAGTTCGGCGCGATGTCCGGGTTGCGCGCGTCGATACCGGAGTCCAGTACGCCGACCTTGACCGCCTTCTTGCCCGGCTGCACCGTGCGGGCCAGATCTGAGCGCACCATCCGCAACCCCCAGAGCTGGGCGTCCAGCGGATCCATGCCTCTGGCAACAGATTTGGCCGTGACCTTCGCACCCGCGGCGGCCGCGCCGAGGTGCTCCTGCTCGATCACGGTCGGCTTGCTCTGCGGCAGCTTCCCGATCACCTGGCTGCGAGCTGCGCCCTCGATCACCGCGGACGCCGCGACGCGGGTGCTGAACCCGGTGTCGGCAGCCCGCACCGTCATCGTGCCAAGGTTGCGATTCTCCTTCGTCACCTGCCCGCCGGCCGCCTGCACCGCCGCCAATGCCTGCGCATGGTCCGCGCCTGCCTTGACCAGCACCAAGTACTCCGTGTTTCCCCCGGCCACGGTTGTCACCCCTGCCCCGGCGTTCACCGGAACGGCCAGGGCGGTGACGACCAGCGCCACCGCACCTGATGCCGCATACAACGATCTACGGATGTCTCTCACGAGCGGATCCCCTCCCTGAAGTGAGCTTGACGCGGCACACGTTAGGTCAGCCTCAGCACGGCCACCAGACTCCAGCAGGCCGCCGACGTTGTCAGAATTCTCGATCAAACACTTGACTCGTCTGGTGCTCCGGACGCCGAAATCTGGTCCAGATCTGTCGCGCTCGGGTGCGATGGGCGTACGGTCGGTGATCATGAGCGATCTGGCCGCGCGGGGACAGACGGTCGTGCTGGTCCGGAAGGTGGATCCCGCGACGGTCACCCTCGGGGTGGGAGTTGCCGGAGCGATCGCCACGGCGATCGTGGTGGTGGGACCGGAGCGCATCCTCGGATACCAGAGCGCGGCGTGGCACCTGGTGCTGGAGACGGTCGACGCCTGTGTCGCTCTTCTGCTCGCCTACCTCGTCTACGGACGGTTCCTGCGGGCCAACCGATGGCAGGACTTGTTGCTGCTGCAGGGGCTCGCACTACTAGGCGCCGCGAATGTGCTACTGCTTCTGTCCTTGGTGCAGGACGACAGATCCGGCGTACTGGATCTCTGGTTGCCGCCCTCGATGCGTGTACTCGGGACTGCGCTGATCACTGCGGCGGCCCTGCTGCCGCACCGCGTGGCCAGTTGGCCCGGTTGGCGACGATGGGCCCTCGCGCCGGTTGCCGTGGCGGTGACGGTCTTGACCGTCGGTGTCCTGTCGCAGCAGCAGCACCTGCCCAGAAGGGGTGACCTCGGGGTGCCCGGTGAAGGAATGGCTGCGTCAAGCAGCAGACATCCGGCGCTCCTCGTTGCCCAACTACTGACGCTGGTCTGCTTCGCTGTGGCGGCGGCAGCGTTCGCAGTACAGGCACGCGGGAGGAACGACGTACTGCTGCGGTGGCTCGGGCCTGCTTGTGTCCTTGGTGCGCTCGCCCGGCTGAACTACCTGCTCTTTCCCTCGAATCAGCCCGACTGGTTGTACAGCGGTGACGTACTACGGACCGGTTGCTATCTCCTGCTGCTGATCGCCGCAGGCCGCGAGATCAGCAAGTACTGGACGTCCAGAGCACAGACTGCGGTCGCGGCGGACCGTCGCCGGCTTGCGCGCGAACTGCACGACGGAGTGCTGCAGGAGCTGGCCTACATCCGGTCGGAGGTCGCAGCGTTCGAGACGGTCGACGAGTCACGGGTGAACCGGATCCGGGCAGCCAGCGAGCGCGCGGTGGACGAGGCGAGGGAGTTGGTCGAGACGCTCAGCCGCACCGGCGACGAAGCGCTCAGCGCCGTACTGCGCCGCGCTGTCGCGCAGATCGCCGAGCGGCACGACGTCGTACTGGAGCTGGAACTCGACGACTCGATCTCCGTCGACCCGTCGCAGAGTCATGCCCTGGTGCGGATCGCTCGGGAGGCCACGCTGAACGGTGTACGACACGGGCGTGCCGAGAAGGTCACCGTGCGACTCGGCCGGAGCAAGACCGGTTGTTTCCTGGTGGTGTCGGACGACGGTGCCGGCTTCGACACGGAGGTACGGACGCCGCGGCGCGGTGAGTTCGGCCTCGTCAGCATGCGGGAACGCGCCGAGGCTCTGCCGGGAACCTTCGACCTGCATTCCGAGCCGGGACACGGAACCACGGTGACAGTCACATGGTGACCAGCGAGCCGGTCCGCGTCGTGATGGCGGACGACCATCCGCAGCTGCGGGCCCGGATCCGGGAAGCGCTGGAGGCGGGCGGTTTCGAAGTGTGCGCCGAGGCCGCCACTGCTCCGGCCGCGGTCAGGCTGGCGCAGGAGCACCTGCCCGACGTCGTGCTGCTCGACATTCATATGCCGGGTAACGGGATCCGTGCCGCTGGAGAGATCAGCAGACTGCTCCCGGACGTGGCGATCGTGATGCTGACCGTGTCCCGCGAGGACGCCGACCTGTTCGACTCGCTCCGGGCCGGCGCGGCCGGCTACCTGCTCAAGGACACCGATCCCGCGCGGCTTCCGGCGGCACTGCGCGGCGTACTGTCCGGGGAGGCCGCCATCCCGCGGACGCTGGTTGCCCGCATCCTCGACGAGTTCCGCTCCCCCGGCCGGCCGCGACTCGGGCACAAGCCGAAGGTCGCGGCCCGTTTGACCTCCCGCGAATGGGAGGTGATGGAACTGCTCGGCGACGGTCTGACCACCGACGAGGTGTCGAAGCGGCTGTTCCTGTCGCCGACCACGATCCGGGTCCACGTCTCGTCAGTACTGCGCAAGCTCCGGGTCAAGGATCGCCAGGCAGCAATCGATCTGCTGCGGGACGACATCAGGTGAGGGCGGCCCCCCTCCCCGCCGCCCTCACCTGATGTCAGGTCACCCCCCGCAGCTACAACCGCGCTGTGACCAACTCAGGGAGACGTGCTGTTCGGCGCGGCGGCATTGTTGGTGTACGTACCGACGTCGGTCGTGTGGACGTTGTTGTCCGAGTGGGCCAGGCCCGCGAGACCGAGTGCGAGCACCGAGACGACGGTCGCCCCGATCGCTGCGCGCCACGGTACGAACTGTGAAGTGAACTGCATGTCCTTGCCTCCCGTTCCGCGGTGCGCACCCCTCCGCGAGCACCACTGCCGGTAACGCTAGGTAACAATGGGCCCTCGCGGCTAGGGACCAAAGACCTCTTGAGCGTTCAAATACCTAAACGCTCAGGCCGGGGCGACCGAACGCTCAGCCCGCGGCGAACGCGGATGGGGTGGCTGCGGCGCAGCACGTAGGGTGGCGGCATGCCGCTGAACTATCCCCTTGCCGAGCAGACGTTGGACAACGGTCTGCGTGTGGTCGTCAGCTCGGACAAGGCCGTGCCGATCGTCGCTGTGAACCTCTGGTACGACGTGGGATCGCGGCACGAGCCGCCCGGCCTGACCGGTTTCGCGCACCTCTTCGAGCACCTGATGTTCCAGGGCTCGCGCAACGTCGAGTCCGGTCAGCACTTCAGCCTGCTGGAGACCGCGGGCGCGAGTCTGAACGCGACGACCTTCTTCGACCGGACCAACTACTTCGAGTCCTTGCCGAGCGGCGGTCTCGACCTCGCGCTCTGGCTCGAGGCCGACCGGATGGGCTACCTGCTCGACGCGGTCACCCAGGAGAACCTGGACAACCAGCGCGACGTGGTGAAGGAGGAGAAGCGGCAGAGCTACGACAACCGCCCGTACGGCGATTCGTACGAGCGGCTCGTCCGGCTGCTCTTTCCGGCCGACCACCCGTATGCGCACATGACGATCGGGTCGATGGCCGACCTGGACGCGGCCGCGCTGGAGGACGTGCACGCCTTCTTCCGGAAGCACTACGGCCCCAACAACGCCGTACTGACGATCGTCGGTGACGTCTCCGAAGAGGACGCGTTCGACGCCGCCAAGCGGTACTTCGGCCACATCCCGGCGATCCCGGCGCCACCACCGGCGCCGGACGGCACGATCGGCCCGCTCACCGAAGTACTGCGCGACGACGTGGTCGAGGACGTTCCGTCCGACCTGATCACGATGATGTTCCGGCTCCCGGTCGACGGCACGCCCGAGCTGGATGCCGCGGCGCTGGCGCTCGACGTACTGGCCGCCGGCCAGAGCGGGCGGCTCAACCGCCGGCTCGTGCGCGACGAGCAGATCGCGCAGTCGGTGTCCGGCGGCGCGTTGCCGCTGATCGGTGGCGTCTCGTTCGGGACGCTGACCGGGATCGCGTCGGCCGACGTCGACCTGCAGAAGGTCGAGGACGCGCTGGTCGAGGAGATCGAGAAGCTCGCGGAGCACGGCGTCACCGAGGACGAGCTCGCCACGGTGCAGGCGCAGAACGAGCGCGACTGGCTCGAGCAACTGGCGACCTGCTCCGGCCGCGCCGACGAGATCTCGCACCACGCCTTGCTGTTCGGCGACCCGAACAGAATCAACACCAGGATCGACGAGATTCGCGCCGTCACCGCCGAGCAGGTCCAGCAAGCCGCCGCGAAGTGGATCCGCGCCGGCGGCCGCGCCCAGGTGACGTACCGCCGTAGCAACGCAGGGGAGCAGGAATGACCAGCCAGGCCTTGACCACACCGCCCTCGGTCGCCCCGCCGCGGCCCTGGAAGTTCCCGCTGTCGACCACGACGACGACGCGGGCCGGCACGCCGGTGCACGTCTTCGACCGCCCCGGACAGTACGTCGCCACTGTGCGTGTCACGATCGCGTTGCCGCTGTTCGCGGAGCCCCGTGAGCTCGAGGGCATCGCGACGATCATGTCGCGCACGCTCGACGAAGGCACCGAGCTCAGGTCGGCCAACGAGTTCGCGGCCGCCCTCGAGCGCCACGGCGCGGCGTACGGGGTCGACGTCAGTTCCGACGCGCTGCACGTCGAGATCTCGGTGCCGATCTCCCACCTGGCACCTGCCGTCAAGCTGCTCGCTGAAGCAGTCACCCGGCCCGCCTTCAACGCCGAGGACGTCGGTCGCCACGTGACGATCCGGCTCGGCGAGATCAACCAGGAACGCGCCAACGCCGGCTACCGCGCACGCGAAGCTTTCGCCGCGAACCTCTTCGATCCGTCCGTACGCCGTTCGCGACCGACCGCCGGTACGCCGGACACGATCCGGCCGCTCACGAACACCAAGGTGGCCGAGTTCTACCGGGCGAACGTCGGCCCGGCGCGCGCGCAGATCCTGTTCGCCGGCGACGCGACCGGTGTGGAGGTCGCGGCGATCGTCGACGACGCTTTCGGTGACTGGACTTCTTCGGCGGGCCCCGCCTTGGAGGTGCCCGAGCCGCAGTACGTGCTGGGCGACCGCGTAGTACTGGTGAACCGGCCCGGCTCGGTGCAGAGCCAGCTGCTGATCGGCTGCCCGGGTCCGGACCGCCGCGAGGAGATCTGGGGCGCGGCCGCTGTCGCGAACCACGTGGTGGGCGGGACGATCACGTCCCGCGTCGACACGGTGCTGCGTGAGGAGAAGGGGTACACGTACGGCACCCGCAGCAGCTTCAACGCACCCCGCAAGGGCGGCACCTTCACCCTCGGCGGCGCCGTCCGCACCGAGGTGACCGGCGCCGCGATCACCGAGGCACTGCGCATTCTCCGCGAAGCCCGCGACGGCCTCACCGACCGCGAAGTCCAAGAGGCACAGGACAGCCTGATCCGCACCGCTCCCCTGCGCTACGAACAGGCCGACTCCATCGCCCAGCAGGTCGGCAGCAACATCGCCGTCGGCGTACCCCTCGACTTCGCCGACACCTACCTCGCCCAGATCGCCGCCACCACCGCCGAGATCGCCACCGACGCCTACAACCGCTACGTCGGCACCAACGGCCTCCTCGTCATCGTCGTCGGCGAAGCCAAAGACGTCCGCCCCCAACTAACCGCCCTCAACCTGGGCGCCCTCACCGAACTCTGAGCCTGCTCTGCTCGGGCTCCCCACGAGCCCGAGCAGAGCCGCCCGCTTCCGACCGCGAGCGCAACACCAGCAAGCATCCGCAGTTGTTGCCCTAGGCAACCTTAAGACCATCGTCTGACGCGAGCGGCGACGACCAGGTAGTGGAGGATCCATGCGTTTCATCTCGGGCGGTCGCCTTCATGCCCTCTTCGAGTTCGGCGACCTGCAGGTGGTTTGCCTGCGGGACGGCTACCTCGACGTACCGCCGACGCAGCTGCTGGACGAATCCGGCAGCCCTCTCGACCCGCTCCCGGATACCGTCCCCCTTGCCGCCGGCAACTTGCGGCTGTCTGTCAACGCCTTCTACATCACCGACGGCATCCAGTCCGTGCTCGTCGACACCGGCGCATCCAACGCCTTGGACCCCACGATGGGATCGCTCTACGACGCCCTGACCGAGGCGGGCATCGAGCGTGACGACATCATCGACGTCGCCATCACTCACCGCCACGGCGATCACGTCCACGGGCTGATCACACCGGACGGTTCCGAGGCGTTCCCGCGACTTGAGCGGGTGTGGATCGGAGCCGGTGACACGGCGGTGTTCGCCGGCCGCTTGGAGCCGATCCGCAACCGCGTCGTACCGATCGACGCCGAGATTCCCATCACCAGCTGGCTGACAGCCGTCCCGACCGCAGGCCACACGCCCGGCCATACCGTGTACGACGTCGAGAGCAGCACCGGGCATCTTCTGGTCTGGGGCGACACGGTGCACGTCCCGTCGCTGCAGTTCGAGCAGCCGCACGTGACGTGGGAATTCGACGGCGACCGGACTCAGGCGCGTGAAGCCCGCACCACCCTGCTGGAACAACTCGTCAAGCCGGGCTACTTCGTCGCCGGCGCCCACCTGGACTCCCCCGGTGTCGCCCGCGTGACCCGGGCCGGCGACAGCTACGCGTTGACGTACCTCGCGCCGTCGATCTCCTGACGACAGCCAAGACCACCACCAGCGAAGTCGGCGTGCGCCCTCGACCTGAGATCATCATTGCCCAGGCCTCCCTTGGCCCGAGCAGAGGAGACCCGATGTCGTACGAGCGCCCGCAGGACGACCCCCGGTACTCCGGTACGCCCAACCCGGATCCTCAGCCGACTCGCTACCCGCTCCAGCCCGGCTACCCCGACCAGCAACCGGCGTACGGAGTACTGCGCGACAACTCCAATGCAACCGTCGCTCTGGTTCTCGGGCTCATCGGTCTGTGCACCTTCGTTCTGATCGCCTCACCGTTCGCGTGGTGGAAGGCGAACCAGGCGCTCCGCGAGATCGACGCCAACCCTGGCATCTACAACAATCGCGGTATGGCGGTCGGCGGTCAGATCACCGGCATCATCGGCACGATCTTCCTGGCCCTGTTCCTGATCGGCGGCGCGATTCTGGTCTTCGTCCTGCTGGCGGCCAGCACCACCTGAGCCAGACGCTTCCTCAGACAGGGCGTGAACGTCACGCCCAGGTGGCGGTGTCCGGGTCGATGCCGTTGGCAACGGCATTGGCGTTGATCAGATCGCGCAACCACAGGGTGAGGCCCGGTTCGAAAGCGTCGTAGTGCGCGGTGAATCCAGCGTCGGCCACGTACTTGCGACCAAGGCACACGTGCATGGAGTGCGTGCAGTCGAAGAACGCGCCGACCGAAGCTCGGTGCCGTTCGGCGAGCTCATTGCCTTCGATGCTGCCGGCAACGACTCCGGCGCGCTTCGCGGCGGCGAGGTCTTCGTCGAGAGCCGAGATGCTCGCCGCCACCTGCTTCCAGTCGTCGGCGGTCATCCCCGCCGAACGTTCGGCGTACTGCGCCCACTGATCCGTCTCGCCCCAGCGGTCGCGGGCGCCGGTGACCCAGGAGGGCTGCCAGTCGTTGCCGAAGATGGCGATTTGTTCCTCGGCGGTCAGGAGGAGACCGGCCTGCTTGGCTTCGATCAGCCGGTCGACGGCTTCAACCATCTTCTGCAGGCGGGTAATGCGTTCGACCAGTTGGTCGCGCTGCTCGAGCAACGGTTCGGTCGCTGGGGCGTCGAGGAGGTCGGCGATACCGTCGAGAGGCAGGCCGAGTTCGCGATAGATCAGCACTCTGTGGATGCGGGCGATGTCGCCTGCCGAGTAGAGCCGATAGCCGCCCGCGGTCCGCTCGGACGGGCTGACAAGCCCCGTCGCATCCCAGTGGTGCAACGTCCGCACAGTCACCCCGACCAGCGAAGCCACCGCCCCCACCGTCAACCCACCAGCCGGCCCCGCCTCGATCCCATCCGCCACGCCACCCAGTCTGCCAGCCACCCACCCCGCGCCTCCCCGTACGCCGCCCCGCGCCTCCCCGTACGCCGCCCCGCCAGCCACCCCGCACGTCCCCGGCACACCCGCCAGTCCTCCCGCACGTCCCCGGCACACCCGCCAGTCCTCCCGCACGTCCCCGGCACACCCGCCAGTCCTCCCGTACGTCCCCGGCGCACCCGCCAGTCCTCCCGCACGTCCCCGGCACACCCGCCAGTCCTCCCGCACGTCCCCGGCACACCCGCCAGTCCTCCCGCACGTCCCCGGCGCACCCGCCAGGCCTCCCCGCTTCGCCCACCGCCCCTCAACCCGAACGTGGTGCCCACCTTCCCGGCAGCGTGCTTGTCGGGCTCAGCTTCGAGGGGTCTCGATGCCGACGGCTGCGAGGTTCTTCGCCTCTGCGCTGTCGGGGTCGAGCGGTCGGGCGGCCGTCAATACGACCCGGGTGTTCTCAGGAGTGATGACCTCCAGATCCACCGTGTTCCAAGGCGTCGGCCGCGGCCCTGTCGTGCAGCCCGGGGCCAACTCCTCACAAGCCGCCGCGATCTCGTCGAGCTGGCTCAGCACGCACGCGAAACTGACGCTCGCCGCGGGTGCCACGGACACCTGCTCACCCGGCACCACCAGCACGTCCTGGAACGCCCACCGCCGAAGGTGCGTCATCCGCCCCGGAATCGTGAAGAGATCGATGAACCCCAGCCCACGCATCCAGAAGTCCACGGAAGCCCCGAGATCCGCCGTCGGCAGCGTCACGAACATCGGCATCCCGTAGATGCCGCGATGCACCTCAGGCGCCACCGCATCGACCGCCGGCACTGGAACAGGGCTTAATTCAAAAGCAGGAAAGTGATCAGCCATACCCCTCACCCTGAGCCCTCACGCAACGTCAGGGTCAAATCCGCCCCACCCGCGAACCGCGCCGGCTCCGAAGAACCGGCGCGGCACACGAAGTACGCAGGACTAGCCCTTGATCGCCCCGCCCAGCGCGAAAGCGCCGCCCAGTTTGCGGCTCAGCAGCAGGTAGAGCAGCAGAACCGGAGTCGTGTAGATGAGCGAGTACGCCGCGAGTTGGCCGTAGTTCGGCTCGCCGTACTGGCCGAAGAAGGTGAAGATGCTGACCGAGGCCGGCAGGCGCTCAGGTGACAGCAGCAGCATGAACGGAACGAAGAAGTTTCCCCACATGCCGATGAAGGTGAAGATCAGCACGACCGCGATCCCCGGCCACATCAGCGGCAGGACGATCCGGCGGAGCGCCTTCATGTTGCTCGCGCCGTCAACCCACGCCGCTTCCTCCAGCGAGATCGGTACGCCGTCCATGAACGTCTTCGTCAGCCAGATCGCGAACGGCAGCGAGGAGGTCGCCATGAACATGATCGTCCCGCCGAGGGTGTCCACCAGGTTCAGCTGAACGAACAAGCCGTAAACCGGCACCATCACCGCGGTGATCGGCAACCCCGTGCAGAACAACACGGTCAGCAGGAACGGCCGGTTGAACTTGGTCTTGAACCGCGACAATGGATAAGCGGCCAGCACCGCGCACACCATCGTCAGCAACGCCGCCCCGCCGCACAGGATCAGCCCGTTCAGAACCGGCCGGTACGTCGTGGTGACGTTCAGCACCGCCTTGAAGTTCGCGAAGGTCGGGCTGGTCGGCAACTCGACCCGCAGGCCGGCCGTCCGGTTGACCGAGGCGAACAAGACCCAGAGCAACGGCAGCACGAAAAGGATGCCGAGGGCAAGCAGGATCAGGTTGGCGGTGAGCTTGCTGATCCGGTCGCGGGCGATCATGCGGCCTCCGAGTTCAGTCCACGTAGGTAGATCAGCGAGAAGATCGCGCCGATGGCCAGCATCACCAAGGCGATCGCGGTGCCGTAGCCGATCTGCGAGAAGCTGAACGCCTGCTCGTACATGTACAGGGGAAGGGTCTGGCTCTTGGTCCCGGGTCCGCCCCGGGTCATCGCGTAGATCAGGCCGAACACGCTCAGCGTCTGCAGCGTGATCAGCATCAGGTTGGTCATAATCGCGCGCGAGATCATCGGCACCGTCACGAACACCAGCCGGCGCCAGCCGCCCGCGCCGTCCATCTCGGCCGACTCCTCGATCTCCTTCGGTACCTCGCTGAGCGCGGCCGAGTAGACCAGCATCGAGAACGCCGTACCGCGCCAGATGTTCGCGATCGACACCGCGACGATCGGTGCCGCGTACAACCAGTCCTGGCCGGGCAGACCGACCTTGTGCAGGATCACGTTGAGTGTGCCGTCGTCGTTGAAGAACGCGCTCAGCAGGTACGCCGCGACGATCTCGGGCAGCACCCAGGCACCGATCACCGCGGTACCGACGAAGTTCCGCACGAACTTCGTCGAGCGCCGCATCAGCAGGGCGAGCCCGAGTCCGAGGGTGTTCTGGCCGATGATCGCCGAGATCAGCGTGAAGACCAGGGTGAGCCAGATCGAGTTGGTGAACGCCGAACTGCCGAAGGCCTTGCGGAAGTTGTCGAGGCCGACGAACTTCACGTTGGCCGCACCGGTGCCGGTCAGCGCCATGTTGGTGAACGCAGCGTAGACGCAGTACAGGATCGGGCCGGCCAGGAAGACCAGCATCAACCCGATGGCCGGTGCCAACGGCATCATCTTCAGGAAGTTGGCGCCGCGCGGGCGCCCGTTCCGGTCGGCCTTACGACCGGCCGGAACGGGTACTGCGGAAGCAGATGTCGTCACTGAGAGGTCCCTTTCGAGGGGGTAGCGGCTCTGCTCAGTTGCTGGAGGTCGTGGTCTTGTCCTTGCCGACGATGCCCTCGACCGCTTCGTCGTAGTTCTTGGCCGCCTTCTCCGGCGTCGACTGCCCGGTCATCACGGCTTCCATCGCGGTGATGATCTCGTTGGAGACCTTCGGGTACTCCGGCAGCGCGGGCCGGTAGACGGTGACCGAGACCAGGTCGGTGAAGAACTGGGTGCTCTTCGACGACGACTTGTACCCCGCGTCGGCCGCGACGTCCTTGCGGACCGCGATCTGCGCACCGTCGGTGGCGTACTTGGTCGCGTTCTTCTGGGTCTGCAGCGACTGGATGAACTTCCAGGCGGCATCCGGCGACTTCGACTTGGCCGGAATCGCCCAGGTCCAGCCACCGGAGAGGCTGACCTTGCCCTTCCCGCTGCCGTCCTGGGTCGGCATCGCGGTCTGGCCGAGCACGTCGGACCACTGCGGCCACGGCTTAGCGCCGGTCTTCAGCCAGTTGTTGTAGAGCCAGGAGCCGTCGAGCGCGATCGCCAGCTTGGAGTTCGGCAGCAGGTCGCTACCGACCTTGTTGCCCCAGTTCGGGTCGAGCGACTGCTTCGGCTGCGGGGCCAGGCCCTCGGTGAAGACGGTCTTGATGAAGTTCAGCGAGTCCTTGAAGCCCTGGCTGCCGACGACCCACTTCTTCTGGTCGTAGTTGTAGAGCGTGTCCTTGGTGCCGTAGAGCAGCATCTCGAAGCCCTGCATGGCCGACGCCTCACCCATCGGCTTGCCCGAGTAGACGTTCAGCGGGATCACGCCGGGCACCTTGGACTTGATGGTGCGGGCGGTGTTCAGCACGTCGTCCCAGGTCTTCGGCTGCCAGTTCGCCGGCAGGCCGGCCTTGGCGAAGAGCTGCTTGTTGTACCAGAGCGCGCGGGTGTCCGTGCCGTCCGGTACGCCGTACACCTTGCCGTCCTGGCCCTTCGCGGCGCCCTTGGCGGTCTCCTCGAACTGGTTCCAGTCCGACCAGTTCTTGATGTAGTCGTCCAGCGGCCGCAGGTAGCCCGCGGTGATGTCGGAGTTGATCAGGAAGGTGTCCTCGTAGACGATGTCCGGCGCCGTGTTGGGCGAGCGCATCATCAGCTGGATCTTCGTGTAGTAGTCGTTCTCGCTGGCCACGACCGGGACGATCTCGACCTTCGAGCCGGGGTTGGCCGCCTCGTACTCCGTCTTGGCGCCGGTGAGGAAGTTCTTCATCACCGTGCCCGGGCCCCACTGCTGGTAGGCGATCTTGATGTTCGCCGGACCGGAGCTCTGACCGCCCGCTTCGGGCGTCTTGGTAGTCGACCCCTGGCTGCAGGCGGAGACGCCCAGCAGGAGTGCGCCGACGGCGAGTACACCCGCCCGCTTGAAACCGTTCTTCATCACCATCACGTCCACCTTCGGGCAATCGTTGTCATCCCGGTATCACCGCTCAAACCCGTCGGGCTTTCCCGTGACCGTAGGAGGCGCGGACCAGTGAAGTCAATGGTTTGTAGACAACGTTGTCCCCGCAAGAACGCGACTGCGCGGCGACCGGTTCGTAACGATCCGGTCACCGCGTTGTCAACGGCTCATGAACGGGTTCGCGACCCTACGCTCAGACCGTGACGACCGACGCCTCGTGCCGCCCATGTACTGCGGGTCGGCGGCTGCGGTCGCGGGCAGCGCCCAGCGCACACAGCACCAGACCGAGCACCAACCAGCACCCGAGTACTACGAACGGCCGCGCCGAGCCGGCCCCGTCGAAGAAGCTCACCGAGCGCAACGCCGTACCGGCGGCTCCTGGCGGCAGGAACTGTCCGAGCGTGCCCCAGCCGGTCGGGAGCATCTCAGGTGCGCTAGTGAGACCGGACAACGGGTTACCGAGCAGCATCATGGTGGCTCCGCCGAGGGCCAGTCCGGCGACACCGAGCAGCCACTCGAGACCCAGCAGGGTCAGACTGATCGCTGCGATCGACAGGGCGATCACGCTTGCATTGGCGAAGTAGTTGCCTTCGAGTGAGCCGAGCCAGAACTGGAGCACCGCAGCCAGCGCCAGCGCGCCGGTGATCGCAAACGCGATGGCGGCGGGCACCCGGTTCCGCTCTTTTTTCACGAGTTGAACCAAGGCGCCGGCGCCGATGATCCCACCCAGCACCAGCGGCAGTGCCCCCGCAGCGAGACCGGCTCCGCGCGGGTCGTCCGTGGGCAGCGGGACGATGTCGGTCACCTTCGGTGCGGCCTCGCCGTTCTTCGCGGCCAGGCCGGCCGACAGTTGGGTCAGGATCTGCGCCACTGCGGGGCTGCCTGCGGATGCCGTCAGCACCTCAGGATTCTGCGGGTCGAGAACGATCGCGCCGTACACGTCCCGATCCTCGATCGACCGGACAGCAGCGCTGCGATCGGCCACCGCCTTGATGTCGAAGCCGCCCGGACGGGCCTTCTCCAGGCCGGCACGCACCTGGGCAACCGCGGCGTCCGGACCTGCCACGGCCAACGGAAGGTCGCGCGGCTCGGACCGCGCCGCCGGCCAGGCGAACGCAATCAGCAGCACGGTCAGCACAGCCGTGAGCAGCGTGACCACAACCACAACCGGCGGCCGCCGCCGCTCCTCCGCACCCGACTGCTCACCGAGCGACCGCTCGGCGTGGGTGGGCTCCGCGTGGGTGGAGTGCTCGGCGACGTGCCGTGGCTCGCCGGTGACGGCCTTTACGGCGGGGCGATCGGCAGACATTTCCAGACTCCCTCTCTCAAACCGAATGTTCGTTCTTTATTACAGACACGGCCTGCCGCCTTGTCAAGAACGGACATTCGTTTTAAGTTCCGAACATGCCGAAGGTCACCGTCGAACACCGCGCCGCCCGGCACGACCAGATCGTCGCCGCGGCCCGCCGCTGCGCGATCGAGCAGGGGTTCCACAAGACGACGATGGCCGACGTCATCCGCGAGTCCGGCTTGTCGGCGGGCGCCGTCTACGGCTACTTCAAGAGCAAGGACGAGTTGGTCGCCGCCATCGCCGACCAGGCGCTCAGCACCGTCGACAAACTCTTCGAGGGCATCCTCGCGACCGACCAGCCGCTCACTCCGGTGGCCGCACTCGAAGCGACCCTCGAACACGTCGTCCAGATCGCCGAGCAACCCGGCGGCGACGTCACCAGAGTCGCCCTGCAGGCGTGGGCCGAGGCGATGCACAACGACGCGATCGCCGGCATCGCACGGGAGAAGTACACCCTGCTCCGCCGCAAGTTCGTCGCCGTCGCCGAGCGCGGCCAAGCCGACGGAACCATCGACGCCGATACCGACCCCGAATACATCGGCCAGGTGCTCTTCGCCCTGATTCCCGGCTTCCTCCTCCAACGCCTGCTGCTCGGCGATGTCTCCCCGCGCAGTTTCAGCATCGGCCTCAGCGCCCTGCTGAAGTGAATCCCTACCGGGCCAGGCAGAGCGGGAGCAGTCGCAGCGCGACGAAGTGCAAACCGAAGCCGGCCGCTCGCCACCCGGTCGTGTGGAGAGCGGAGACCCCCTGCGCAGCAAAGGACTCAGATGAGCAACAAGCGGCAACTCGACAACGCCGGGCTGGACAAGCTCCTGGTCGAAGCCGGGATCGACCCGGTCACCGGCGTCACGGCGTACGAGGAACTGAGCGAGGGGACGTTCAACACCGTCTACCGGATCGTGCGGCCGGCCGGCGACCTGATGTTGAAGCTGTCGCCCGATCCCGAGGCGCCGGTTCTTTCCTATGAACAAGGCTTGATTCGAACCGAGACCGAGTTCTATCGGGCCGCCCGCGGCAAGCTGCCCGTGCCGGAGGTCGTGCACGCCGGCGACGACTTCCTGCTGATGACCGCACTACCCGGTACGACGTGGTTCTCGCTGACCGAATCGCTCGACCGTCCCCGCCTTCGCCGCGAACTCGGCTCCCTGGTCGCCGAGCTGCACAAGATCACCCACACCGCATTCGGCTATCCGCAGAAGGGACTCGCCGACAGCTGGGACAAGGCGTTCCTGGCGATGATCGACGACATCCTCCATGACGCCGCCCATTTCGACGTCGAACTCCCCTACCCCGCCGAGCAGATCCGTGCCTTGGTTCTTGCTCGCAAGGAAAGGCTCCTCGCCGTACGGACCGCCTCGCTGATCCACTTCGATCTGTGGGACGGCAACATCCTCGTCGAGGACGGCCGGATCACGGGACTGATCGACGGCGAGCGGGCGTTCTGGGGCGACCCGACGGCCGAGTTCGTCTCGCTCACGTTGTTCAGCGCGCTGGACGACGACCTACTCGAGGGGTACGGCGCGCCCGTTGACCGAGAACTGCTCTCGCTCTACCGCGTGTACCTCTACCTGATCATGCTGATCGAGGCGGCCCCCAGAGGCTACGACGGCCCGGAGGACGAGAAGAGGTCGCGCCTCGTCCGGCGTCACCTGCTGCGAGAGCTCGATGCCCTGTCATAGACGTCCTCGCCTGCGCGAATAGGGGCGGCCTGTCACAGACGTCCTCGCCGGCGCGAAGGGATGCCCTGTCCTAGACGTCCTCCGGCTGCGCGATAGGGGTGCTAGGCCTACCCCGATCGGCTACTCAGCTCCCTGGGGAGCGCCGGCGCAGCTCCGTAGCGTCGGTCTCGTCAGTCGGGATGTACGCGAGGGGTAGCCATGAGGCGCAAGCAAGAGACCATCAGGACCGATGATTCGGTCGTTCTGCAAGACGTTCGCCGGATCTACGGCAAGGGCGGTAACACCGTCGTCGCCCTAGGCGGCGTGAGCATCAGCTTTGGCCGCGGGACGTTCACCGCGGTGATGGGCCCGTCCGGGTCCGGTAAGAGCACCTTCCTGCACTGCGCGGCCGGCCTCGACCGGCCGACGTCGGGCACCGTCGTCATCGACGACCAGCCGCTCGCCGATCTGAACGAGCGCCAGCTGACCGAACTCCGCCGGGAGCGGATCGGCTTCGTCTTCCAGTCCTTCAACCTGTTGCCGGCGTTGACCGTCTGGCAGAACGTCACGCTGCCGCAGGAACTCGACGGCCGCCGCACCAACCGCGATCAGGTCCGCGAAGTACTGGACCGGGTCGGCCTCGGCGACAAGCACAAGAACCGTCCCGGCGAACTGTCCGGTGGCCAGCAGCAACGCGTCGCGATCGCCCGGGCACTGGTCGCCCGGCCCGCGGTGATCTTCGCCGATGAGCCGACCGGTGCCCTGGACACCCAGACCGCCGCGGACGTCCTCGAACTCCTCCGCGAACCGGTCCGCACTCAGGGCCAGACCGTCGTGATGGTGACGCACGACCCGGTCGCCGCCTCGTACGCCGACCAGGTGGTCTTCCTCGCCGACGGGATGCTCGCGGGCAGCCTGGTCGCACCGACGGCCGAGCAGGTCGCGGACCGGTTGACCCACCTCGGCGCCCGGGCTGCCGCGAGGTTGCGGGCGGTCGTCCGATGATGCGCCTCGCCGTACGCACCCTCAGATTCCGCAAGAACGGCTTCATCGCGACCTTCATCGCCGTCGTCTTCGGTACCGCGATCGTGATGGCCTGCGGTGGACTGCTGGAGACCGGCATCCGGTCCAACGTGCCGCCGCAGCGCCTGGCCGCCGCCGACTTGGTTGTCACCGGCAAGCAAACTCATCTCCGGCCGGGCGCCGAAGACGCCACTCCGCTGACCGAGCAGGTCGACCTCGATGCCTCGCTACTGCCCAAGATCCGGTCGGTGGCCGGAGTCAAGGATGCGATCGGCTCGTTCACCTTCCCGGCTCCCCTCCTGGCAGCGGGTGCCGACGGACAGGGCCACAACTGGTCATCGGCCCGCCTGGCGCCGTACAAGCTGCAGTCCGGTACTGCTCCCGTCCGCGCCGACGAGGTCGTTCTGGACGCTTCGACCGCCGCTGCCGTGCACGCCAAGGTGGGCAGCAAGGTCACCTTGCTCGCCCAAGGCCGGCCGACCTCGTTCGTCGTACGGGGTATCGCGGAAGGGCCTGCTGGGCACACGTTCTTCTCCAGCGACGAGGCGTCGCGGCTGTCCGGGCGATCCGGCAGCTACGCGGCGATCGGCGTACTGGTTGCCCCAGGCACCGACCTGAAGGCGGTGAAGAAGAAGCTCGGGGACGTTGGCGAGGTGAAAGTCCTTGCTGGTGTGGATCGCGGGTCGGCGGAGCATCCGGACGCCGCGACGTTCCAGACCGCGCTGATCTCGATCGCCGGCTCGTTCGGCGGGATCGCGGCGATGACGATGATGTTCGTGGTCGCCTCCACGCTGGCGTTGTCGGCGCAGCAGCGGGAGCGCGAATTCGCTCTGCTGCGCGGCATCGGTACGACGCCCGGCCAGGTCCGGCGGATGATTCTCGGCGAGGCGATGCTGGTGTCGCTGCCGGCCGTGGTGGTCGGGGCGGTGCCGGGGTTGTGGCTCGGCCGGTTCCTGTTCGACCGGCTGGCGGCGAACGGAGTGGCTTCGGCGGCCGTCGAGTACCGCCAGGGGCTGATCCCGTTCGCAGCCGGCGCGGGCGCCGCGGTACTGGCTGCCATCGGCGCCGCCCTGATCGCCGCTCGCAAGTCCGCGAAGATCCGGCCGGTCGAGGCGTTGCTCGAAGCGGGCTTGCAGCGCAAGTGGTTCGGCTGGGTACGACTCGTGTTCGGGCTGCTGTTCACCGGCGGCGGTCTGGCACTGGTGATCGTCACGATGGCGGTGATGACCGGCCCACTCGCCGGTGCGACCGCCGGGCCGGCCGTACTCTGCTGGGCGATCGGGATCGCGTTGCTCGGCCCGTTCTGGACCAAGGCGGTGCTCGCGGTCCTCCGCTGGCCCCTGTACGCCGTGAGCCGGGTGAACGGGCGGCTCGCGATCCTCAATGTCACCGCGCGATCGGTGGCGATGTCGGCCGCGGTGATGCCGGTGATGCTGGCGGTCGGAATCTCCACGTCGAACATCTACATGCAGACCACGCAGGTGCACGCGGCCGAGAAGGCGTTCACGAAGGAACTGCGAGCGGACGCGGTCCTGGTCTCCACTGCGGGTGGACTCGATCCCGCGCTGCTCGGGGAGGTCCGAAAGTTGCCGGGGGTGGCGAGCGCATCGGCGTACGTGACCAGCCTTGGGGTCATCGACGAGCCGCGGAACGCTCCGTTCGACGAGGACGGTGCACCGCTGCGAGGAATCAGTGCCCAGGGCAACGATGGTGCCGCGCCGGTGAAGGTCACCTCGGGATCGCTGGAAGGGCTGGCCGGTTCGACGGTCGCGCTGCCCGACTACGTCGCCTCGAAGATCGGGCGTGGTGTCGGATCGACGATCAAGATGACCCTGGGCGATGGGGCGCACGTGGACCTTCGGGTCGTGGCGACCTTCGCGGCCGACCGCGGCTACGAGAGCATCGTGCTGCCGGCCGACCTGCTGGCCACGCACACGACGGATCGGCTGGCCAAGCAGCTCTTGGTCCGTGCCAAGACGGGTGCCGACATCAACGGTCCGCTGCAAGCGCTCGCGGCACGGCATCCCGGCGTACAGGTCTCCGATCGGGACGCCCTGATCGCCGGGAACAGCGCGGATCTCAAGACGCAGGCCTGGGTGAATTACCTGCTGGTCGGCATGCTGATCGCCTACACCGCCGTCTCGATCGTGAACACGTTGGCCTCGGCAACTGTCCGCCGTCGCCGCGAGCTGGGCCTGCAGCGACTCACCGGCTCCACCCGCGGCCAGGTACTCCGGATGCTCACCACCGAGAGCTTCCTGGTGGCCCTGGCCGGCATCATCCTCGGGACGCTGGTGGCGCTGGCCACGCTGATTCCCTTCAGCGCAACGGTTTCCACCTCGGCTATACCGAGTGGACCGCTGTGGATCTACCTGGTCATCATCGGGGTCGCCGCGACGCTCACGTTCAGCTCGATCCTCCTTCCGGCGGTCGCCACGCTGCGCACCCGCCCGGCCGAAGCAGCCGCTCGCGCCGACTGACCATCCCCACGCAGGCGGCTGGTGGCCTGCGGTGGAACCTCCGCCGCACGCCACCGAGGACCTGCTCCACCTCGGGTGGAGCAGGTCCTCATCATTTGACCGGGTTCGGCTCCGGAACCGGCTGCAGGGCGATCGTCGTGGCCTGAATCAACCCGGCATGCTTGCGAACCCAGGCGGAGACCGCGAGCTGGAGGTCTTCCAGGTCGCGTTCTTCCAACGCCACCGCGGGCGCCGGCACACTGGCACCTAGCTCGGCGAGGACGGGTCGCAAGTGGATGTCGGCGAGCAACTTGTGGCTTGGCGCGGCCGAGACCGTCACCGGTACGACGACCGAGCCGGCGAGCGCCTGATGCGGCAGAACATCGAGAAAGCTCTTCAGCAGCCCCGTGTAGCTGCCCTTGTAAACGGGGGTTGCGAGCACCAGCACCGACGCCGAAGACGCCAGGTCGATCGCTTCGTCCAGCGCGGCCCGGTCCGCCTCGGCGGCCGCCTCACCCTGGAAGATCGCGGGTGCGAACGTGACGAGGTCGACCAACTCGGTGATCCGGTACGGCGTACCGAGCTCGCCGGCCAGCAGTTCGGCCACGGAGGCGGCGGCTGCCGCGGTCCGGGACCCTGGTTTGGGGTTGCCGACCACGGTGACGACTGATTGTGGCCAGACCGGCGGATCGGGCACGATCCGCGGCTCGAAAGCGATCGTTGGCATCGAGGACAGCTCCCAGCAGTTCGGGGATGAGACTCCGAGCCTAGCCAAAGTCTAGCGGCTCACTTGACTTTCTCAGATACCGAACACCCGCCCGGCTTCAGCGCAGGGCGTCGCACGCTCGGGCCGAACTCTCACCTGGCGCTGGAGTCGGCCTTCGCCGCGCGCCTGGCCTTGAGCTTCACCGTGACGAACCAGCCGACGGCGAGGACTGCCGCGCCCACCACGGCCCACTGGAACACCCCGATCGACGACTCGACCAGATGCCACTTCTCCCCGAGTTGATGCCCCGCGACGATGAGCGCCGTGTTCCAGATCAGGCTGCCCAGCGCGGTCAGGGCGAGGAATACCGCCACGCGCATCCGCTCCACGCCGGCCGGCACGGAGATCAGGCTGCGGACGACCGGCACCAGCCTGCCGATGAACACCGCCTTCGGCCCGTGCCTGCCGAACCACGCCTCCGCCTTGTCGACATCCTCGACCTTCATCAACGGCAGCCTGGCGGCCAGCCCGCGGGTCCGATCCCGCCCGAGCACCGCGCCCACGCCGTACAGGGCCAGCGCCCCCATCACGGACCCGAGCGTGGTGAAGACGATCGCACTGACCAGCCCGAGGTCACCCCGCGCGGCGGCGAACCCGGCCAACGGCAGGATCACCTCACTCGGCAGCGGTGGAAACAGATTCTCCAGCGCCACCGCGAGGCCGGCGCCCGGCGCGCCCAGCTTCTCCATCAACTCGATAGCCCACCCGGCCACTCCCCCGGTCGGCTCCTGCGTCACCTGCAGCGTGGTCATCTTCTGCACAGTACCGAACGGCGGAAAATCTCAACGGGGATTGCTTGTGCGGTAGGTGATGCAGTCGAAGGCCGGCTTGATCAGCGGTCGACGGTGACGAGGTGGGCCTGGATCTTTCCGTCGACCGGGCCGTGGCCGAAGCGTTCGGCGATGGCCTCCGTACAGGCGGCGGTTGCCGCGGCGAGGGTGGGTCCGGGGCGTTCTTCGATCTCGGCGCGCAACGGCGTGCCCTGGCAGTAGGCGATCGCGACCGCCTCTGCCGACGCCGCGCGGCTGCGCGCGCTGACCGTTTCGCAGCGGGGAGGATTCTCGAAGCCCGCCGTCGCCAGGTGGTGCGAGATGGTCTCCAGGTCGGAGTAGCCGTGTGGGGTACGGGCCAGAAATTGTGGCGGATCGTCCGGGTAGAGGCCGGCGAGCGTGGTGGTGACGACGTCGGCGAACTCGTTGTGCTCGATGCGATCCCACACGCTGAACAGCCACGTTCCGCCCGGACGGAGGACGCGCCGTGCCTGCGCGAACGCACGGTCCTTGTCCGGGAAGAACATCGCTCCGAACTGACAGCAGACGACATCGAAACTCGCTGCCGCGAACGGCAGAGCAAGCGCATCTGCCTGCCGCCAGTGCACCGGCCTGGCGGTCCCGATGGCCTCGGCCTGATCGAGCATCGCTTGATTCAGATCGGTCGCCACCACCTCCACCGCCTCGGGCAGCGCGCGGACCGTGGCGCGGGTGGCAACGCCAGTACCCGCGGCGATCTCCAGCACGCTGCCCGGCTCGAGCTTCGCGACCCGGGCGGCAAGCTCCTCGGCGTACGTCGCAAAGATCAGCGGCACCAGGTAATGGTCGTAGAACTCAGGGATCGAGCCTACGAACACCGCATCGGAACCCATCGATCTTCCCCCTCCACAGCCCGGCCTCGATCGTACGACGGCAGAGCTTCGATCGACGCGAACTGCGTGACTCACCGAGAGTTGTCGGTGCGCCAGGCGAAGTAGTCGGCAACGGATGCGGCGGTGTCGAAGGCAGGCTCGAAGCCGGTCTCCTCGGTGAGGCGGGTGATGTCGAGGTACGGATCGTCGCCGGGGCCGTTCTGCCGGCCTGGCAGCAAGTTGAGCTGAGCATCGGGGACTGCCAGTTGTACCGCATCCACGAAGTCGCGGTAGGTGGACGGGCGGCCGTTGGAGACGTTGTAGATCTCGTGCCGCAGGCTCTCCGCTGTGGTCAGCAAGGCGATCGCGCGACCGGCATCGGGGGCGTAGCAGCAGTCGCCGCCGTCATCGGCGTACAGGGGTTGCGGTTTCTCGCCGCGAAGGACGGCGCTGATGTACGGCGGCCGCGGGCTGAACGCGGATTCGGGATCCATCAGCGGTCCCCAGATGCTGCCGATCCGCAGCAGCACCGGCTCGATACCGGTACCGCGGAGGCTGTGGGTGGTGATCGGCTCGACCGCCTTCTTGAAGGCGATGATCAGGTGCGGCAGATCCGCCGACGGCAGGTCGAGCTCCTCCTGCCAGGGGATCTCGCTCCGCCCGATGTACACGCCGATGCTGCTGGCAACGGCAAACCTCCGCACACCCCAACTCCGAGCGGCGTCCAGCGCGTTGAGCAGCCCGGCCAGGTCGGTCCGGAAGAAGCCGACCGGATCCTCGCCGGGAATCGTGCCGGCCAAGTGGACGATATCGCTGATCTCGTATCGCTTGCCGAGGGCAAGGAACGCGTTTCGGTCGGTCACATCGAGCGATTCCACCACGACCTTCCCGGCAAGGAAGGACGGCACCTCCGTACGCCGGTACGTCGTGACGACCACCTCCTCGCCAAGGTCCACCAGTGCGCGGGCGGTGTGCGCGCCGATCATGCCCAGTCCGCCGGTGACGAGGATCATCGGATCACCTCGTAGTGCAGATGCGTCACACCCGGTGCCGGTACGGCCTCGATGAGCCGGAGCTTCACGTGCTCCGGCAGCGATTGGAAGTACGGCCTGCCGGCGCCGAGCAGGATCGGGATCTGATGCAGGATCAGCTCGTCAACGAGCCCCGCGGCCAGCGCCGCCGTCACCACGCCACCACCCATCAGAGCGACATCCTTGCCACCGGCAAGCTCACGAGCCGCCGCCACAGCGTCCTCGATCCCGGTCGTGACGACCGTCTGCCGCTCCCGCTCGCCCGGCAACGGGTGATGGGTGAGTAGGACCAGTGGTGCGTCCGGATGCGGGGTTCCGCCGTTGATCCAGCCGGAATCGTCGTAGGTGTTGCGACCGACGAGGCTCACACCGACCCGCGCGGCCGCGACGTCGAACACTCGGGCGCTGGCTTCGCTCAGCTTGAACCCGTCGAACACCTGACTCGGCGTGTCCCCGTCGAAGTACCAGTCGAACAGCATCGATCCGTCACCGAGCCCGCGCCCCTCGCCGGGATCGCGGCCGGTGATGTAGCCGTCGACCGAGACGGACAGAGCACTCAAGACCTTGCTCATTGCTCTCCTTCAGATGGCTTGCGGGAAGTCGAAGAACCGATCCGGGTCGTAGGCATGCTTGACCGCTTGGAGCCTCGGATAGTTGGCCCCGTGGTACGCCGTGGCCCAGTCGTCCAGCGCCGGATCGGGGAAGTTGGGATACACGCGTCCGGACCCATCCCGGTGAGCGATCGACCAGGAAGTGTCGACCCACGGATCGGAGGCCGCGCCGACATGTTCGAGCAGGAAGCGTTCGTTGCGGTGGGCAAAGGCCGTGGCGTCCTCGGCGATCCGGCCGTAGGCGCCGCCCATCGCGTGGAAGTTCAGCTCCCGCGCCTGGTCGCGCGTGCCGGCGGGCCCATCGTCGAGCGCCGTCAGCAGATCCTCGACAGTCTCCGGTGTGATCGAGTGCGAGAAGTACTCCGATCTCAACCGGATCGCGGGCAGTCCCCGCGGATCGTCGAAGGCCTCCTTCAGCAGGCTGTACGGCATCCTGCGCAACTCCAGCGCAGCGGGTTCCGCGAACTCGCGCAGAAGCTCCTGAGTCGGTCCTTCCGCCAGCAGGGATGCACCGATCAGCGTCGCCTCGAGCGGTCGACCCGGCTCGGATGCGACGACCAGCTTGACCGTGAGGTCATCCGGTGCGTCCGGCGCCCACCGCTGCCACGCCGACAACAGTTCCTCAGGCGCTGTGATCGGCAGGCGCGCCACGAGGTAGGTCGCCATCGGCTCCGGGACGGTGGCGAACCGCAGTACGGTGACCACCCCGAACTGACCGCCACCCGCACCACGCAGAGCCCAGAACAGCTCCGGTTCGTGGTCTTCGTCGCAGTCCACCACACTGCCGTCGGCGAGGACGACCTGAGCACCGATGAGGTGGTCGCACGTCAGCCCGTACTTGCGGCCCAGCAGACCGATGCCGCCACCAAGCGTGAGCCCCGCGATGCCCACAGTCGGACCACACCCCGCCGGGAGGGTTCGGCCCTCCGCATGCAGGGCCGCATAGAGCTGCCCGAGCCGGACGCCGGCCCCGATCGTGGCGGTCCCGTCCGCAGCCACCGCGATGCCGTCGAGGCCCGACAGGTCGAGCACGATCCCGTCCGTCGACGAGCGGCCCGCGAAACAATGCCCGCCGCCACGTGGTACGAGGCGCTCCCCGGTGGCTCTCGCGAAGGCCAACGTGGCAACGACATCGGCGACCGAACGGCACCGTACGACGTACTTCGGGCGCCGGTCCTGGAACGCCAGGTTCACCGGTCGGCGAACCGCGTCGTACCCGGGCGATTCCGGGCCGAACAGTTCGCCGTCGGGCAAATCGATGAGCTCTGTCACGCCCCCGAAACTACGAGCTTCCGGCCCTCCGGTTCTTGAACAAATCGCGCAAGCTCAGGCACCGGCCGACTGGCCAGATAGCTCCGGTATGACGCCGAGTGGTCGTGGTCGCAGCTGCAACGATCGGCGTTGGCGCCGAGGAACTCGCGCGGGGTGAGCCCGGTCAGTCGCAGGCATTCGCGGCTGAGGTGAGCCTGATCGGCGTACCCGGCATCGATCGCCAGCCCCGCCGTGCCGTCGGCTCCGCGCCGGCCGGACGCGGCGGCACCGGCCTGGAACAACGCGAGGAATCCCTGGAATCGCAGCGTCCGCTGCAGCACTTTCGGTGTCATCCCGACCGACTGCAGGCACCGGCGACGCAGTTGGCTCGTCGACAGCGCGAGGTGGCCGGCCAGCGCGTCGATGTTCACCGGCTGCCACGGCATCAGCGCCTGAACCGCCGCATGCACCAAGCGATCGGACTCCGTACTGCGAAACGCCTGCACCAGGTGAGTCTGCAAGATCGCGAGCGCCCGCTCCGGCGTACCAGCCAGCGCCATCGCCTCCGCGAGACGGTCCGCCGTACCTCGCCAGAGATCCGCCAGTCCGATTCGCTGGTCCACGAGATCGTCGAGAACCGTCGGCAACGGCGGCGCAGTGCCCGGCTGGAACCGCACCCCGACAACCGTCGTGTGCGCCGGAATGACCTCGATCTCCGCCGCGGTCAACGGCCCGAGCAAGTGCGGGCGCCCACCGATCGGAAAATGCAACTCCACCCCACCGGTAGGCAAATGCCGCTGCACATACGCCGCCGCCCCGGTGCGCTGAATCCACACCGTCCGCACAACGCCCGCCAACGCCCCCACCGGCGCCCGCTCGACATACGACTCCACACCCCCATCCTGACACCGGACCAGACCACTAAACCACCCTCACGCCCCCACTCCGCACGACCGCCGCACCCCGCCCGCTCGACCACGGCACTGCGCAGTTGCGTCTTCGTGCGCGGTCAGGTCGCCTTCAGGGGCGGTGGGCGCGGACGATCAGGTCTGCGGCTTGGCTGGCGATGCGCTGGCGGTCCGCCTTGCGGAGGTGTTCGGTGCCCTGGAGCGTGGCGACCCGTCCCTCACTGACAGCCAGTACTGCGAGTTGGCGCGCCGCCAGCGCCGGATCGGGCACCACGAGCAGACCCTGCTCGTCGCAGGATCGCAGGTAGTCCGCGATCGCCTGATCCCTCCCCGGCCGACTGGCATCCTCGCGCCACATCCTTTGCAGCTCGGGATGATGCGGAAGCTCGGCGATCGACAACCGATGCAGAGCAGCGATCTGGGGCGACAGAACGACGTCCAGAATCCGCCCGGCCGCGGCCGTGAGATCCGCGAGCGGGTCACCGGTATCGGTGATCGTCGTGACCACCTCGGCCTCCCGCGCCGAACGCGCCTCGTCGAGGACCGCGAGGAACAGGTGCTCCTTGTCGCCGAAATGCCCGTACACGGTCTGCTTCCCGACCCCGGCCGCGGCGGCGATCGTATCCACACTCGCCCGCGCATAGCCCTGCTCGAGGAATGTCGCTGTCGCCGCGGCCAGGATCGCCTGCCGCTTGGCGGTCGACCGACCGCGGACCGGAGTACTCACACCCCGCATCTTAGTTGACTAGACCGTCCAGTCTTGTTTACCGTCAAATCAGACTAGACGGTCTAGTCTAATTTGAGGAGCTGGTATGACCACGTCAATCACCGCAACACCGCCACGCCTCGAGCCGAGATTGATCCGGCTCGCGCTCGTCGTCGCCCTCGGATCGATCACCTCCATGCTGGACACGACAATCGTCAGCGTCGCGATCGACCGCCTCGGCGACGAGTTCGCCTCACCCCTCGCGACGATCCAATGGGTGACCACCGGGTACCTTCTCGCCCTCACCGCAGTACTCCCGCTCACCAGCTGGGCGGTCCCCCGGTACGGCGCCCGCCGGCTCTGGTTCGTGGCGCTGACCGCCTTCCTGGCCGGCTCTTTGCTGTGCTCGATCGCCTGGTCCGCCGGAGCGCTGATCACCTTCCGGATCCTGCAAGGACTCGGTGGCGGCCTGTTGCTCCCGCTCGTCCGGATCATCCTGGCGGAGCAAGCAGGTCCGGAACGGATGGGCCGCTTGATGAGCTTCGTGATCCTGCCGACCCAGCTCGCGCCGGTGGTCGGGCCGGTGCTCGGAGGTCTGGTGATCAGCACCCTCGACTGGCGCTGGGCCTTTCTGATCAACGTCCCCATAACCCTTGCCGCCTTGGCGTTCTCCGCCCGGCTCGTCGAAGGCGGCCCATCCGGTGAGCGGATCCCGCTCGACCTGCGCGGCCTGCTGCTGCTGTCACCCGGCCTCGGCGTACTGATCTACGGCCTGAGCGAATTCGGCACCAGCGGCAGTCTGACCGAGCCGGCGACCTTGATCGGTCTGGTCGCCGGCGTGGTTCTCCTCGCGGGCTATGCAATTCACGCTCTGCGGGCCCGGTTTCCGCTGCTCGACTTGAGGTTGTTTCGCGATCGCTCGTTCAGCGCGTGCGGCGCTCTGGTGTTCGTCTTCGGAGGTTCGCTCTTCGGCGCGATGCTGCTACTTCCGCTGTACTACCAGCAACTCCGCGGATCGACCGCCCTCGAAGCAGGCCTCCTGCTGGCCCCGCAAGGAGTTGGCGCGATGATGGGCACCCTGTTCGTCGGCCGACTACTCGACCGCACCGGAGCGACCCGCGCGATCATGCTGGCGGGGCTCGCGGTCACCACGCTCGGCTCCCTTCCCTTCGCCTTGGCAGACGCCCGTACGCCGGTACCGCTGCTCGCGATCGCGCTGGGAATCCGCGGTCTCGGACTATCGATGTCGCTGCTGCCCTCCATCACCGCGACGTACGCGACACTGCCCCGATCGCAGTACGCCGCCGCGACCACCGGCACCCGGATCCTCCAACAAGTCGGCGGTTCACTCGGCACCGCAGTACTGGCCGTGCTCCTGCAACAAGGCGCATCCTTCAACACCGCCTTCTGGCTCACAATCGCCCTCACCGCAGTCGCGGCAGCAGCCGCCCTGGCACTTCCTTCACGTGCACGCTGACTCGGTCGCCTTTGGCACGGAGGACGGCGGACCTGGAGGGAGAACACTCCGACCGCACTTTGCGCCGCCTACGACGGACCTTGCGCGGGTCTATATTCCTTGGGTGGTAACGATGTTCGAGGTGCTTGCACCTGAAGCCCACCTGGAACAGGACGATCAGTAAATGCCTGCTGTAGAAGACCTCGCCCGACGCTGGTGGATCCGTGGTCGCCGGATCGGCTCGGTCGAGCGGGCCGGCAAGTTCATCGACGACGTCGGCTTCGCGCTGCTCTTCCCAGCGCCGAAACCGATCGCCCCGTCACTGTGGGAGGCGGTCGCCGACGAGGACGACGAGCCGTTCGGCAGCGGCATGGGCGAGAACGAGCAACGCGTCTGGACCTGGAAGGACGAGCTCCCCCGCCGCGGCCTCGCCTGGTACGGCGCGTATCTCGGCGGCCGCGGTTCCTTCCTGTCCCCCGCCCTGCTCGCCGCGCTCTATCCCGGCGACGGTGACCTGGACGACCACGAACGCCTTGACCTCTCACCAGCGGCCCATGAAATCGCCGCGGCCCTCGCGGTCGAGCCGCTGTCCAGCGCCACCCTGCGGCAACTTCTCGGCGACAAGAACCGCTACCAACGAGCAATCGGCGAACTCCAGAAGAATCTGCTGGTCACCACAGCCGGCGTACAGGAAAGCTCGAACGGCTGGCCCGCGGCGCTGCTGACCCTCACCTGTGAACAGTTCGAGGTCGGCAACGGCACCGATCACAGCGCAGCAGCCCTGCAATACCTCGACACCATGCTGACCGCCACTCCCGCCGAACTGGCCCGCGCCTTCCGCTGGCCGTCCGCCCAAGCGCGGGACCTCCTCGACGAACTGGCCGATACCGGTCGCGCCGTTGCCGACGGCAACCAGTACCGGCCGTCGTAACCGTCAGCGCACCTCGGCGAGGTCGAAGACGTTGCCTTCTGGGTCGGCCAGCGTGACCCAGTGGGCGCCGTACTCGTCGTACTCGCCGACCCGCTTGGCGCCGAGGCCTACGATGCGGTCGACCTGCGCGGCCCAGTCCGTGCTGGCGAAGTCGATGTGCAGCCGGTTCTTCCCGGCCCGCTCTTCCGGCACCTGGATGAACATCAGCGCCGGTCCGTCGGCCTCCTTGTTCACGGTCGCGAAGAACTCGTTCGCCTCGGCGTCGACGGTGGACTCGAGGACCTGGGCCCAGAAGCCGGCCAGCGCGGCCGCGTCGGCACAGTCGAAGGTGACGTGTTCGAGGGTGATGGGCATGGTGGATCAGCCTTTCAGGGTTGGAAGCTGCTGGATCGGCCAGCAGACCTCGGTACGGAAGTCGGCCGGGTCGTTCGTCTCGCCCGGACTGACCAGATAGAGCTCGCGAATCGGCCCGTCGGCGACCTCGCAGTACTCCGCGACGTGGCTGCCCAGGGCGCCATACGTCCGGTCGAAGTCGGTGAACGGCCCGTCATGACGCGCGATCGCGAAGTACCCGGCGGGCAGGTCGATCAGCTCGACGCCGTCGGCCGGCTCCTGATCGGGCGCGACCGGGAGGAACGCAACCACCTCACCGGCATCCTCGGTGAAGAATTCATTGCTGTACGTCGCTCCGCTGGTGGCCGCGATCCTCTGACTCGCCGCCAGTTCGCCGAGCCGGCCGAACGTGGCCCCGAACCACGGTTCCATCGTGGCCCGCTCGACGTGACCCCGTACGCCGTACGCACGGAACGCGGGCATGAACCGGTACTCGACGGACAGCTCGGTCACCGGCAGGGTCAGCATCGACCGGAGTGAGGCGACGACCTCGCGGGTCTGGACCAGCTCGCGCTCCATCTGGTCCAGGTGGTGACGCAAGGTCTGGTCCCGGGCGGCGACATCGGGCGCCTCGACGACTTCGCGCACCTGGGCGAGCGGCATCTGCAGGTCGCGCAGCCGCCGGATCAGCTGCGCGACATCGACCTGCGCCGTGTCGTAGCGCCGGTACCCCGACGACGGGTCGACCCGAGCCGGCGCAAGCAGCCCGATCTCGTGGTAGTGATGCAAGGTCTTGACGCTGAGATGCGTGAGCCGAGAGAACTCACCAATGGTCACCAACGCGGTCATGCCCAAAGCTTCCACCCTCCGGCCACCGGAGGGTCAACACCGCCCCACCCAAACCCCCCGGCACACGCAGAACGACCACGCCCCCGAACCGCAGCAGCGAGTCGTCCCAGCCGGCATGCCCGGCGAACAACCAGACCATCAACCGGGATACTCCGCGAACAACCAAACCACCAGCCGGGATGCTCGGCGGACTACTGAACCACCACCCACCGGTCGCCGAGTTGACCCGGCAGCTCCCGCCCTCCGCTTTCCCCCTGCGCCCGCACCCGCCTTCGCTTTCCCTCCCCTGCGCCCGCACCCGCCTTCCTTTCGGTTGGCGGGTGCGGGGTTGTGTGAAGGAGTTAGTTCATGGCCTGAACTGAGCGATGACCTTGGTGAAGTCCCAGTTCTGTTGCGGGATCTGGCTGCAGGTGTCGTCGCCACCACCACTCGAACCGCACGGGCGGTCGCGGTTCACCGACCAGAAGGTGAACCTGGCCAGGTGGTTGCTGTTGGCGTAGGTCAGCATCTGCTGGAAGTCCGACAGGTTGACCCGCTCACCAGCCACGTCGGTGAGCCCGTTCATCGACGAGATCCCGATGTGCCGGTATGCCTGGTCGTCGGTGTACCCGTACGCGCTCTTGACCTGGTTCTTCAACCCGTTCGCCGCCTGGATCGTCAGCGACCCCATGTTCGTGGACCCGCCACCGAAGTCGAACGGCATGATCACCCACCCGTCCAGCGCCAGCCCGGAAGCCGCGCCGCGCCGGATCAGATCCTGACCAGTCCCGTCCGGACCACTCGTCGTGGTACCGAAAGTGACGTAGGTGGTGATCCCCGCGTTGTTGTTCTCGACGATCTTCAGCGCATCGATCACACGCTGCCGAACGGTCGCGTTGCTGAACTCGGTGTCCTCGATGTCGATGTCGATCGCCTTCAACGACAGCGCATTGATCACCTTCTGGTACGCCGCTGCCAGCTCACCGGCGCTGTTGCAGTGCTCGCCGAGCTTGGCGCCGGACCAGCCGCCGAAGGAGACGACCGCGTCACCGCCGTTCGCCCGGATCGTGTTGAGCGCCGCTTGGTCGACGCCGCCGGTCAGTGCCCGGTTGCCGTCCCACATCGGGTTGCAGTACCCGTTGGAGAGGATGAACGCCATCGTGAACCACTTGACGCCGGTCGCGTTCATCACCGTGGCCGGGCTGGGCGGGCTGCCCCATCCTTGGTACAGGTAAGGAGCCGCTCCCATTCCCGCACCACCGGTCGGCGGCGGCCCGTCCGGCAGGGCCGGCGCGTTCCATTTCTGGTTGGCGGTCCCACCACAGGTCCACAGCTGTACCGGTGTGGCGTTGGCCGAGTTGTTGCCGGTGACATCGAGGCACTTGTTCGCCTGCGGGTTCACCAGATCCTTTGCAGCGGTGTAGTTCCACTGCTGTGCGCCGCTGCCGTTGCAGGTCCACAGCTGAACCTTTGCGCCGTTGGCAACCGACCCGGCACTCACGTCCAGGCACTTGCCGAGCGCCTTGATCGTGCCGTCACTACTCCGGGTCCAGTTCTGTGCACCGGTACCGTTGCAGTCGTAGATCTGCACGGTCGTACCGTCGGCAGAGTTCGCACCGGCGACATCAAGACACTTCCCAGCCAGCCCGGTGATGGTGCCAGTCGTCTCGGCGGCTTGGGCGGGTGCCGAAGAGATCAGCATTCCCGCGCCGACGGCCAGGACCGCTGCCGCGGCCAATAGCCGGCGCATCAGGCGTTCCACTTCTGGTTCGCGGCGCCGGTGCAGGTCCAGATCTGCAGCCGGGTGCCGTTCGCGGAGTTGTTGCCGGTGACATCGAGACACTTGTTCGCTTGTGGATTCACTAGATCTTTCCCACTCGTATAGGTCCATTGTTGGGCACCGCTGCCGTTACAGGTGTAGAGCTGCGTCACCGCGCCGTCAGCGGTCGAGCCCGCTGCGACGTCGAGACACTTGCCGAGGGCACGGATCGTGCCGTCGCCCGGCCGGCTCCACTGCTGTGCGGCAGTACCGTTGCAGTCGTAGAGCTGAACCGCAGTACCGTCGGCCGAGTTGGCGCCGGCCACGTCGATGCATTTGCCTGCCAGGCCGGTGATCTGACCCGTCGTGCCACCGCCGCCACCGCTTTGAGTCCCGGACCAGGTGAAGGTCGCCGAGGTCTTGGTGGGCAAGGTGTAGACGAAGGACTGGCTGCCCCAGTTCACCCGGACCGACTGGCTGCCGCCGGTGGTGTTGAAGGCGATCAGCGACTTGGAGCCGTCGGGGTTCTTCCAGGCGACGTTCTTGACCGAGGCGTTGGCGGTCGAATCAATCCGCAGCGCACCCGGCTTCACGAACTTGGTCAGGTGGCCCATCGTGTAGTACTCGACAGTCTTGGTGACCTGGCCGCGCTGGCCGTCGTTGCGGTGCACGGTGACGAGCCCGGTGCACACGTTGCAGCCGGAGCCGACGTACGGCAGGTGCGCCTCGTCGAGCGCGATACCCCACTTCACCCACGACTTGTCGTAGTTGCGGGTGTAGTCGATCAGGTTGTTCATGTCCTCGACCTGCTGGTTCGGGATCCAGGTGCCGCCCGAGTGCTCGGTCATGTAGGCATTGACGCCCGGGTACTGGTTGTGGACCTGGGTCTGCAGGTTCACGTCACCGCCGTACCCGTGCCAGGCGATGCCGCCGAAGTTCGGGTCGGCGCGCAGTCCGGCGTCGGCGATCGGGACCGAACCGAGGTCGTTGTAGTTGCCCCAGTTGTAGTCGAGGATCAGCACCTTGGTGCTCAGTCCGGCGGCGTGCAGGGCCGGGAACAGGTGGTTCTTGGTGAAGTTCAGCAGACCGGCGCCGTTCCAGTTCATCGATGCGTAGCCGGTGCTGTCGCTGCCGCAGCACGTCGGCTCGTTCTGCACCGAGACGTAGTCGATGTGGTTGCCCTGGGCCTCGTTCTGCTGCAGGTACTTCACGAAGTACTGCGCGTACATCGGGTAGTACTCCGCCTTCAGCCAGCCGCGGTGGACGAAGTCGTTGTTGTCCTTCATCCAGGCCGGCGCGCTCCACGGCGAACCCATCACCTTGACCGCGGGGTTGAGCTGCCTGGCCTGCTTGGTCAGCGGGACCACATCGGCCAGGTCGTGGTTGATGGTGAAGTCGTTCAGATCGCAGCAGGTGTCGTCGTAGGAGTAGTTGAACCGGGCGAGGTCCGAGGCACCCATCGGGTTGCGGATGAAGGCCAGGCCGATCCCGTTCACCGGGTCGAACAGGTCCTTCATCACCTGGTCGCGGGTCGCGGCCGAGATCGTGTTGCTGCTGTTCAGCAGCCAGGCCGAACTGTCGGCGAACGACGCGCCGCCACCCTCGAACGACTGGTACGTCGTGTTCTCGTTGACCGTGATCGTCTGGTTGGCGGTGCCGCCGGCCGGGCCGAAGTTCACCGGCGTCTGCTGCTGCAGACCGCGGGTGACGTTCTGGCCGGCCGAGTCGTTCGTGGTGGTGAGCCAGATGTTCACCTGCTCGCCGGCCGCGTGCGCGGGCTGCGGGTTGGTGATGCTCAGACCGGTGGCGGCCAAGCACAGGGCCGCGAGCCCGGCAAGGGCAGGAAGTACGCGTTTGCGGCGACGGCCGCGTCTTTGGATCCCGTGGGGGCGCATGGCGGAATCTCCCTTTTGGTCAAGGGCTTTCACAGGGCGGATGGGACCCCCGGGTACCGGCGTCTGCCCGCGCCGCAACAGGTGGTCAGCACGAGGTAACCATCGGTACATGCCGGTGTCAACGGCGTGATACCACTTTTTTCACGACTTATATTTATATGTGGTCTTGACGTGGGAGCGTTCTCACAGCAGGCTGCCTCCCAGCGATTCCTGTCTCGCAACAGTCCGCCCCCCCGCCCCCAACGGCTGGACCAGGAGCATGATCCGGCCGCGCGAGAAATGAGGCACGCATGAGATTTCAGCGTCCCCGGTTCCGTTCCACCCTGATGGTCGCCGCCGGTGCGGCCCTGCTCGGTGCCGCCTTCCTGCAAGCCCCAGCCACCGCCGGTACCACGGCGGCCGGGGCAGCGGCGGCGCCGATGTCAGCAGCCGCCGTCGGCCCGACAATCTGGGAGGACACCTTCGACGGTCCGGCCGGCCAGGCACCGAACGCCAGCAAGTGGCGGTACGACATCGGTGGCTCCGGCTGGGGCAACAACGAGCGCGAGTACTACACCAACAGCACGAGCAACTCCGCTCTCGACGGCAGCGGGAACCTGGTGATCACCGCCCGCCGCGAGTCCGGTGGCCACAGTTGCTGGTACGGCACCTGCGAGTACACCTCGGCCAGGCTGCTCACCGCGGCCACCTTCACCCAGCAGTACGGCCGCTTCGAGGCGCGGATGAAGCTGCCACGCGGACAAGGTCTGTGGCCCGCCTTCTGGATGCTCGGCGACGGTGGTGCCGGCTGGCCGGACCAAGGCGAGATCGACATCATGGAGAACATCGGCAAGGAGCCGAGTACCGTGCACGGCACCATCCACGGTCCCGGCTACTCCGGCGCCGGCGGCATCGGTGCGCCGTACAGCCTGCCGAACGGCCAGAAGTTCGCCGACGGCTTCCACACCTTCACCGTCGACTGGTCGCCGAACTCGATCATCTGGTACGTCGACGGCATCCAGTATCAGCAGCGCACGCCGGCCGACCTGGGCGGCAAGACCTGGGTCTACAACCACCCGTTCTTCATGATCATGAACGTTGCTGTCGGCGGCGGCTGGCCCGGCGACCCGGATGGCAGCACGGTGATGCCGCAGACCATGACCGTCGACTACGTTCGCGTCTCGAGCCTGAGCGGTGGTGGTGGCGGTGGCGGCCAGATCTCGGCGCTCGGCAAGTGCATGGACGTGGCCGGCGCGAACTCGGCCGACGGTACTGCGGTCCAGCTCTACGACTGCAACGGCACCGCCGCGCAGCAGTGGACCCGGCCGGGTGACGGCACGATCCGCGCCCTCGGCAAGTGCCTGGACGTCGCCGGTGGCGGAACCGCCGACGGCACCAAACTCCAGATAGCCACTTGCAGCGGCAACCCCGCCCAGCAATTCACCTACTCAGCCGCCCACGACCTGGTCAATCCCCAGGCGAACAAGTGCGTGGACATCCCGTCCGCCAACGCAACGAACGGCAACCGTCTACAAATCTGGACCTGTAACGGCACCGCAGCCCAGAAGTGGACCATCTGACCGCACACCCCAACCGCCTCGCTTTTCCTTTCCACAGAAGGGAAAGCGAGGCGGTTGTCTGTGGGCTTTCAGCTGGTTCGGTGCGACTTGATGAGGTTGGCGTAGGTCTTGCCGCTGGTCTTCATCACTCGGGTGCCGCTCGGGTAGTCGACGTACGACAAGCCGAAGCGTGGCGCGTAGCCGTAGGCCCATTCGAAGTTGTCCATCAGCGACCAGGCGAAGTACCCCGCCAGTGGAGCGCCCTGCTGGACGGCCCTGACGCAAGCCGCCAGATGTCCTTCCAGGTAGGCAGTTCGCTGCGGGTCGTCGACCGCGAACGACTCGTCAGGCTGATCGACCCAGGCCGAACCGTTCTCGGTGATGTAGATCTTCTCCGCGCCGTACTCCTTGGCCAGCCGCAGGATCAGCTCCTCCAGACCGGCCGGGTGCACCTCCCAGTCGAGCATCGTGTGCTCGGCGTTCGGCCCCGGCACCTGGCTGAATCCCAGCAGTGGAACGGATTCGTCCGCCTTCACGATCTGGCGGAAGTAATAGTTCAGCCCGACGAAATCGGTCGGTGCCGCGATGATCTCGGCATCTCCCGGCTGCTCGGGCAACTCCACGCCGTACGCCTGGACCATGTCGGCCGGGAATCCCCGACCGAACACCGGGTCGAGCCACCACCGGTTGATGTGCCCGTCGGCGATCTGCGCCGCGCGGATGTCGGCGGCGCTGTCGCTGGCCGGCTCGATCCCGCTGAGGTTGACGACCAGCCCGATGGAGGCCGGTTCCGGCGTCGACTCGCGCAGCGCCGCGACCCCGAGCCCGTGCGCCAGCAGCAGGTTGTACGACGCTCGTACGGCGATCGCCGGATCGGTGATACCCGGCGCCATCCGGCCTTCCCAGTGCCCGATCCAGGCCGAGCACAACGGTTCGTTCAAGGTCGCCCAGTCGCGCACCCGGTCGCCCAGCTTGGCGCCCACGACAGCCGCGTACTCCGCGAACCGGTACGCCGTGTCGCGGTTCTCCCAGCCGCCCAGATCCTGCAGCGCCTGCGGCAGATCCCAGTGATACAAGGTGACGAACGGTTTGATGCCCTCGGCAAGCAATTCGTCGACGAGCCGGTCGTAGTAGTCCAGGCCGGGCGCGTTCACCGCGCCGGAACCGGTCGGGATCACCCGCGGCCAGGCGATCGAGAACCGGTAGGCGTCAACGCCGAGCTGCTTCAGCAGGTCGATGTCGTCCCGCCAGCGATGGTAGGAGTCGCACGCGACGTCCCCGGTGTCGCCGTTGTCGATCGCACCGGGAACCCGGCAGAACGTGTCCCAGATCGACGGCAGCCGGCCGTCCGCGTCGATCGCACCTTCGATCTGGTACGCCGAGGTGGCAGTACCCCAGACGAAGTCCTGCCGGAGCGGTGAGAGCTCGACCATCGGTGACCCCCAAGGGGTGAGTAGGCGGGTTTTTTCAAAGCATAGTTGAAGTTCTGAACCCGCAGTACCGACATCCCACCCGAAACAAGTTCCGGAACCACACCCACCAAACCAGCAACCGAAGCACATGTGCGGGCACGAGCAGGCAGCGAGCGAGCCGTGGCGCCAAGCGCGACGCCGTGGGCGCGGCGCACGCTGCGTGCCGCGCGAGCGCGGCGGTCGGGCACGTCGGGTGCGGCGCACGTGGGGTCGGGCGGTCGTGGAAGTGGGCGGGTGCTTTGTGAGCGGCGGGGCTAGTGCGTGCGGGCGGCGAGGGTTCGGGTTGGGGGGACGCCGCCTTCGCGGAGGAGGTGGAGGATGGGGAGGGTGGCGGCTCCCAGGGCGACCGCGTCGCGGCCCAGGGAGCAGAGTTCGATGGAGACCTGGGCGTACGGCTGGCGGAGCGCGTGTTTGCCGACCGCCTCGCGCAACTGCGGCAGGTAACGCTCACCCAGCAACAAGCCGGCCCAGCCGCCGAGCACGATCCGCTCGGGGTTGAAGAGGTTCACCAGGTTCGCGAAGCCCGCGCCCAGATAGCCGATGGTGTCCTCGACGACCTTCGCCGCCACCTTCGACGTATCGGCCGAGTCGAGCAGCGCAGTGAAGGCTGCCTCTTCGTCCGCACCCGGTGCCGCGGTTCCACCGTTCTCCGCCTGGAAACGCTCGAGCACTCCCTCGGCGCCGACGTACGCCTCCAGGCAGCCCTGCGCTCCACATCGGCACGGGCGCCCGCCGTACATGATCGTCGTGTGGCCCCACTCGCCCGCGCTGCTGCGAGTGCCCCGGTAACTCGACCCGCCCGTGACGAGCGCTGCCCCGATGCCGGATCCGACCAGTGCCACAACAGCATCCGTCGCACCCCGCCCGGCCCCGAACCACATCTCGGCCTGCCCCAATGTGTTGGCCCCGTTGTCCACCTGGATCGGGATATCCGTCTTGGCAGCAAGCAATGCACCGAACGGAACCGCATCCCAGCCAAGCGTCTGAGCATGTACTACGGCGTCGCCCGGCCCCTCGACGATCCCGGCCACGGCCACACCGAGACCGAGCACCCGATCCGGGGCAACCTTCGCGTCACGAAGCACCTCTGCGAGTCCGGCCAGCACCAGTTTCACGGCAAGAGCAGGCTCCGGCTTCGGCGTCTCGATCGGATAGACCATCGTCGACAGCACGTTCATCGCGAGATCGAACAACTCGACCCGGACTCGCGTCTCGCCGACCTCGGCGCCGACCACGTACCTGAATCGCGGAGCGACCCGAAGCAGCACCCGCGGCCGGCCACCGTCGGACTCGACCGAACCGGCCTCCTCGACGACACCCTCTTCCAGCAGTTCGCCGACCAGGTTGCTCACGCTCGCCGCACTCAACGACGTCCGGTGCCCGAGTTCGAAGCGGCTCAGCGGCCCTTCGCGGTAGATGCTGGTCAGGATGACCGAGCGGTTGGACCGCCGCATGTCGCGCACAGTGGTCCGGCGTCCGTCCATGGTTTGTCGACCCCGCCCCTTGTCAGTTCTCCCGATACAGCCACCGACGCGAAGGCCGGCCGGCACCAGGCCCGAATCTCAGCCCCGCAGACAACCGCCCGGCCGGGCAGCACTGCGGATCGTCAGTTGGATCCCGCGCGCACCAGCCCATCATGCCGCAGAACCGGGCCCGAGGTATGTCAGTTCATCCACAGGCCACACTTCTTACAAATCGTGAACTTAGCCTTGATTCGTTATCGCGTCGTGATTGACGTGAGCTGACTCACTCGGCTTCACTCTACGGAACCGCTTCCGAAACCGGTTCCGAATCCGCCCGACATGGTTCGGAAACAAACCCCCAACCGCCCGAGGGGAGTTGACAGTGTCGATCACCATCGCCGATGTGGCCGCCCGCGCCGGGGTCAGCAAGACCACCGTTTCGCGCGTCCTGAACGGCAAGGGCGAGCTCGACCTGCGCACCGCGGAGCGGGTCCGCCAAGTGATCGCCGAGCTCGGCTACGTGCCCAGCGCCAGGGCAGTCGGCCTGGCCCGCGGCCGGACCCGGATCGTCGGCATGCTGGTCCCTTCGCTCACCTGGCCCTGGATGGGCGAGGTGCTGCAGGGCGCTGTCGACGTGGTCGAGTCCGCGGGCTACGGCCTGCTGCTGTTCACCTGCAACCGGGGTGAGGAATCCATGCAGCAGTTCGCCTCCCAGGTCTCGGCCCAGTCCTTCGACGGCCTGCTGGTGATCGAGCCGGAAGGCACGCTCGCCTATATCGAACAACTGCATTCCCGCGGCTTGCCTGTCGTCCTGATCGACGACCGGGCCAAGCAGCCCCTCTTCCCGTCCGTCGCCACCACCAACCGCGCCGGAGGTGAGGCCGCCGCCCAGCACCTGCTGGAACTCGGTCGCCGCCGGCCGCTGGTGATCACCGGCGTGGATTGGTTCGGCTGTACCCAGGAACGCCTGGACGGTTTCCGCGACACCTACGCGGCGGCCGGGATCGAGCTCGACCCGCAGCTCGTCTACGAAGGCGACTTCACCCACGACTGCGGCCGCAAAGGCGTCCAGCAGGCGCTCGACGCAGGCCTGAAGTTCGACGCGATCTTCGCGCACAACGACCTGTCCGCCGGCGGCGCCATCCAGGCCGTCCGGGAGACCGGGCGGAACGTGCCGAACGACGTGTCGGTGGTCGGTTTCGACGACATCCCCTATGCCCAGCACACCGAGCCACCGCTGACCACGGTGCATCAGCCGATGCGCCTGATGGGCCAGGCGGCAGCCCAGATGCTGATGGGCTACTTCGACGGCAAACCGATGCCCGACGAGCCCAAAGTACTGCCCACGACGCTGATCGTCCGCAGTTCCACCGCCCCCGTGACCGCCCGCCGGACGTAGTCCGCACAGCTCCGGCGGCGGGGCGGCTGCCCCCGCCCCGCCGCCGGTGAAGAACACACCGATACCGATCTGTTAGCACGGCACGATGCGAAGGCCCCAGCTCCACCCGACAGTCATCCGACCGTCAACCGCCAAACACAGTTGGACGAACCACAGGAGGAACGATGCGAGCTCGACGCTCAGTCGCGCTAGCCCTCACGGGCGTGCTCGCGGCAGTCACACTGGCTGCCTGCAGTAACGGGGATGCGAAGAAGGACACCGCCGGCTCCGGCAGTGCCGTCACAGCCCTGAACGTGGGTATGCCGAACGGCCCGCAGACGGAGAACCACAACCCGTTCCTCGGATCCTCGTCGGGGGCCTCGCTGGGCTACCGCTGGATGATCTACGAGCCGCTGGTGATGGTCAACGGGATCAAGCCGGCCGAGAAGGGCAAGCCCTGGCTGGCCACCGAGTGGGCCTGGTCGGACAACTTCACCAAGCTCTCGCTCACCATCCGTGACGGCGTCAAGTTCTCCGACGGCTCGCCGATGACCGCCGACGACGTCGCGTACTCGTTCCAGCTCCGCAAGGACAACGAGGGCCTGAACACCGACGCGATCCCCTACGGGACCATCACGGCGTCCGGCAACAAGGTCGACCTGACCTTCACCAAGTCGCAGTTCACCAACCAGAACAAGGTTCTGACCGTCTTCGTCGTCCCGAAGAAGCAGTGGTCCACCTTCGCGGACCCGACCAAGGACGTGGTCAAGAACCCGATCGGCACCGGCCCGTACAAGCTGAAGTCGTTCACGCCGCAGACCACGACGCTGGAGGTCCGCGACTCGTACTGGCAGGACCTGCCGAAGATCAAGGAGCTGCGCTACACGTCGTACAACGACAACAACGCGCAGACCACGGCGCTGTCGAACGGCTCGTCGGAGTGGAGCTTCGTCTTCGTCCCGAACTACAAGGCCGTGTACGTCGACAAGGACCCCGATCACCACAAGCTCTGGTTCCCGGCGAACCTCGGCATCCACGGTCTGTGGATCAACACCACTCGCAAGCCCTTCGACAACCCGGCTCTGCGGCGCGCGATGGACAAGGTGATCAACCGCGACGACATCTTCAACCAGGGTGAGGCCGGCTACTTCTACCCGAAGATCGAGTCCGTCACCGGCATCCCGACCCCGGCCGGTGAGTCGTTCATCGCTCCGGAGTTCAAGGACAAGAAGCACGCGGTCGACGTGGACGGCGCCAAGGCCGAACTCACCGCGGCCGGCTTCAAGCTCGAGGGCGACACCCTGAAGGACCCGACCGGCAAGCCGGTCACGATGAAGCTGACCGACCCGGCCGGCTGGTCCGACTACATCACCGACCTCGAGATCATCAAGGACAACCTGTCCCAGATCGGGATCAAGGCGACCGTCGACAAGGCGAACCAGGACTCCTGGTTCAAGGCGATCGACGAGGGCAACTTCGACGCCGCGATGCACTGGACCAACGGCGGCGCGACGCCGTTCGACATCTACCAGAACATCATGGACGGCAAGATCCTCAAGCCCGTCGGCAAGGGCGGCGTGAGCGGCAACTACGGCCGGTTCAACTCGCCGGAGGCCACCAAGGCGCTGGACGAGTACGCCAACGCCAAGGACGAGTCGGCCCGCACCGCGGCGCTGAACACGCTGCAGAAGATCATGGTCGAGCAGATGCCGGTGATCCCGACCTCGGCGTCCAACGTCGGTGGTCTGTACAGCACCAAGCACTGGGTCGGCTGGCCGGACGAGTCGAACCAGTACGCGCCGGCCCAGCCGACGCAGCAGAACGCACTCCAGATCGTCCTGAACCTGAAGCCCGCAGGCGCCTAAGGAAGACGTCGCGGCCGGGATCCCACCACCTGGGGGTCCCGGCCGCGGTGCCGCGATCAAGCTAGGAGTTCGACCAAGTCATGACGGCGACCGAGACAGAACCGGCGACCACCCACGAGGTGGTCCTCGAGGCCGAGGGCCTCACCAAACACTTCCCCGTACGCCGGGGGCTGCGCAGCCTCTTCACCCGGGAGCGCAAAGCGGTGCACGCGGTGGACGACCTGAGGCTGACGCTTCGCCGGGGCCGGGTCACCGCCCTCGTCGGCGAATCCGGCTCGGGCAAGTCCACGGTGGCCCGTCTACTGGCCCAGCTGTATCCGCGCACTTCGGGCGACATCCGGCTGCACGGCGAGACGATCACCGTGCACGGCGGCCGCAAGTTCCGCGCGTACTGCCGCCAGGTGCAGATGATCTTCCAGGACCCGTTCGCCTCGCTGAACCCGGTCCACACCGTGCGCTATCACCTGACCCGCGCGCTGAAGATCCACGGCCGGGCCGGCAAGACCTCCGCCGAGCTCGAGGACAACCTCAGGCAACTGCTGCTCAGGGTCCAGCTCACCCCGCCCGAGCGCTACCTGGACAAGTTCCCGCACGAGCTGTCCGGCGGCCAGCGCCAGCGAGTCTCGATCGCGCGCGCACTCGGCGCCGACCCCGAGGTACTGCTGGCCGACGAGCCGGTGTCGATGCTCGACGTGTCGATCCGCCTCGGTGTACTGAACTTGTTGCGGGACTTGAAAGAACGCTTGAACTTAGCCATTCTCTACATCACTCACGACATCGCGTCGGCGCGCTACTTCGCAGACGAGACGATGGTGATGTACGCCGGTCGCCTGGTCGAGGGCGGCGATTCCGAAACGGTCACCCAGCAACCCGCGCACCCCTATACCCGGCTGCTGATCGAGAGCGCGCCCGACCCGGACCGCCTGGACCGCGTCGGTGATCCGAAGGACGCACCGGAGGACGAGGCCGGTGGTGAACCGCCGAGCCTGATCGCGCCGCCGACCGGTTGCCGGTTCCACCCGCGCTGCATCCACGCGATGCCGAAGTGCTCGACCGAACTGCCGCCCCGGTTCGAACTGCCGGTCATCTCCGGTGAAGGCGAGCACTGGGCCGCGTGCTGGCTCTACGAGGAAGGGGCCGCGAAGTGAAGTTCCTGCTGCAGCGGATCGCGTTCTACCTGTTCACGGCCTGGGCCGCGATCACCATCAACTTCTTCATCCCGCGCCTGATCCCCGGTGACCCGGTCACCTCGCTGATCAACAAGTTCCAGGGCCAGATGAGCACCGAGGCGATCCAGTCGCTGTACGTGCTGTTCGGCCTGGACAAGAACGCGAGCATGTGGAGCCAGTACATCGACTATTGGGGCCAGATCTTCCACGGCAACCTCGGACTGTCGTTCACGTTCTTCCCCACCCCGGTCTCGGACATCCTCAAGCAGAGCCTGCCGTGGACCATCGCGCTGGTCGGCATCACCACCTTCGCCAGCTTCATGATCGGTACGGCGCTCGGCGTACTGGCCGGCTGGCGACGTGGCTCCTGGCTCGACGGGTTGTTGCCTGTGACAACCTTCCTGTCGTCCATCCCGTACTTCTGGCTCGGTCTGCTGGCGATCACGTTCCTGGCCGGCACGGACAGCTTCTTCCCGTCGTCCGGCGGCTACGAGCCCGGTCTTGTGCCGTCCTGGAACGGTGAGTTCATCGGCAGCGCAATCCAGCACAGCCTTTTGCCGGCGATCACCATTCTGATCTCGTCGGTCAGCGGCTGGATCCTCAGCATGCGGAACATGATGGTCACGGTCGCGTCGGAGGACTACATCACCGTCGCGCACGCCAAGGGCCTGCCCGAGCGACGGGTGATGGTCAGCTACGCCGCCCGCAACGCGCTGCTGCCGAACGTGTCCGGCTTCGCGCTCTCGCTCGGCTTCATCGTCGGCGGCACGCTGCTGGTGGAGATCGTCTTCTCCTACCCCGGCATCGGCTACAACCTCTTCCAGGCCGTCGGCGCCAAGGACTATCCCTTGATGCAGGGCGTGTTCTTGGTCATCACGATGTCGGTGCTGATCGCCAACCTGGTCGCAGATGTCGCCTACCTGCTGCTCGATCCCCGCACCCGCAAGGAGGGCTGACCGATGTCCGCACCTGCCAGCACCGTCACCGCGGTCACCCCCGAAGGCCCGGTCGAGGCAGCCGCCCCGGCCAAGCGCCAGCGGTTGCGCTTCGTCGCGAACCCCAAGGCCGCAACAGGTCTCGTCGTCCTCGCCTTCTTCTGCCTGATCGCGATCATCGGCCCCTGGATCGCCCCGTTCGACCCGTCGGCCCGCAGCAGCGACCTGATCCAGGCGCCGTCCGGCAAACACTGGTTCGGTACGACACACCTCGGCCAGGACATCTTCAGCCAGGTCCTGGTCGGCACCCGCGGGGTGATGTTCGTCGGCCTGCTGGCCGGCATCATCGCCACCGCGCTGTCGGTTCTGATCGGCGTCAGCTCAGGCTTCCTGGGTGGCGCCGCGGACGAAGGCCTGTCCGCCTTGTCGAACGTCTTCCTGGTGATCCCGGCGCTGCCGCTGATCATCATCGTGGCCTCCACCATCCCGAGCGCCGGCGACCTGATGGTTGCGCTCGTCATCGGGTTGACGTCCTGGGCCTGGGGAGCACGCGTACTCCGGGCGCAGACCCTCTCGTTGCGCAGGCGGGACTACGTCGAGGCAGCCCGTGCGACCGGTGAAAGCACCTGGCGGATCATCACCGTCGAGATCCTCCCGAACCTGACCGCGATCATCGCCTCCGGTTTCGTCGGCACCGTGATCTTCGCCGTGATGTCCGAGATCACCCTGGCCTTCATCGGCATCTCGACGATCTCCGAATGGAACTGGGGCACGATCTTGTTCTGGGCCCAGAGCCAGCAGGCTCTCGCCCAGGGCGCCTGGTGGTGGTTCGTCCCGGCCGGCCTGGCGATCGCCGTACTGGGCACCGCGTTGTCACTGATCAACTTCGGGATCGACGAGTTCGTCAGCCCGCGGTTGCGCAGCGCCGGGCACACCAAGGTGAAGACCACCGACGGTCACACGGTCCGGATGCGGGTCGGGTTCACCCCGGTCCTGTCCACTAGCAGCGCGAAGGAACCGGTCACCCCGGTCCTGCGCAAGACCGCCGACAAAGCGAAGGGTGCCGCGTGATGACGGGCCTCAAGTCACCAGTCCTCGAGATCAAGGACTTCAACGTCGACTACGGTCTGGGCGATCAGTCCGTCCAGGCGGTCCGTGACGTCACGCTGACCCTGCACCGCGGTGAGGTGCTCGGGCTGGCCGGCGAGAGTGGCAGCGGCAAGTCGACGCTTGCCTACGGCATCACCCGGTTGCTGCCGCCGCCCGGCGTGATCAGCGGCGGCTCGGTGATCTACCACCCGCCGGGCGAGGACCCGTACGACGTGATGGCGCTCTCGAACTCCGAGTTGCGCAAGTTCCGCTGGGCCGAGACGTCGATCGTGTTCCAGGGCGCGATGAACTCGCTCAACCCGGTGCACAAGGTCTCCACCCAGATGCTCGACGTGATCAAGGCACACGAGCCGCAGCTCAGCGCCGAGGCACGGCTGGCCCGCGCGCACGAGATGCTCAAGCTCGTCGGTATCTCGGCGGACCGGATGGACGCCTACCCGCACCAACTGTCCGGCGGTATGCGGCAGCGGGTGATGATCGGCATGGCACTGGTACTCGAGCCGCAGGTCGTCATCATGGACGAGCCCACCACCGCGCTCGACGTGGTGATGCAGCGGCAGATCCTTGCCCAGTTGGTCGAACTGCGCGAGCGGCTGGACTTCTCGGTCCTCTTCATCACCCACGACCTGTCCCTGCTGGTCGAGTTCTCCGACCGGATCGCCATCATGTACGGCGGCCGGATCGTCGAAGAGGCGAAGTCCGCCGACCTGTACAAGGACTCCTTGCATCCTTACAGCGAAGGCCTGCTCAAGTCCTTCCCGGCGCTGCGTGGTCCGCGCAAGGAGCTGGCCGGAATCCCCGGCTCGCCGCCGGACCTGCGCGGGATGCCGTCCGGCTGTGCGTTCCATCCGCGCTGCCCGCACGCGTTCGACCGGTGCTCGACGGAGATCCCCGTGCTCGGCATCCCCGAGGCCAGGAACGACCCGAACCGCCAGGTGGCCTGCTGGCTGCCCGGCCGAGTACCGGTCGGCTGACCACACCTCACCACGACCTTCCCCGAAGGGAGCCAGTACGGCGTTCGCCCACCGGCGGGCGCCGTACGCACGACTATGAACCCAACCGCTCTTCCCACCACCTCGGTGTTCACAGCACCGGCGGCCGAGCAGGAACTGATCGCCGGCCTGCCGACGGACTTCCGCTGGGGCGTCGCCACCTCGGCGTACCAGATCGAGGGCGCGATCGACGTCGACGGCCGGACGCCGTCGATCTGGGACACCTACTGCCGGGTGCCCGGCGCGATCGACAACGGCGACACCGGCGACATCGCGTGCGAGCACTACACGCGGATGCCGGCAGATGTTGCCTTGATCAAGGACCTCGGACTGGACACGTACCGGTTCTCGGTCTCCTGGTCGCGGGTCCAGCCGCACGGCACCGGTCCGGTGAACCCGGCCGGGATCGGGTTCTACGACCGGCTCGTCGACGAACTGCTTGCCCAGGGCATCGATCCTTGGGTGACGCTCTACCACTGGGATCTGCCGCAGGAGCTCGAGGACGCAGGCGGCTGGCCGGCGCGCGACACGGCGTACAGGTTTGCCGACTACTCGATGCTCGTCTTCGACGCTTTGAGCGACCGGGTGAACACCTGGACGACGCTGAATGAGCCTTGGTGCTCGGCGATGCTCGGTTATGCGTACGGCGTTCACGCGCCCGGACGCAAGGAGTATCCGGCGGCGATCGCGGCGATTCATCACCTGCTGCTCGGGCACGGTCTGGCGACGGAACGGATGCGCGAGGCCGCGACCCGGCCGATCGACATCGGGATCACGCTCAACGCGGCCACGGCGTACCCGGCCAGCGATGCCGAACCGGATCTGGAGGCGGCTCGGCGCGCCGACGGGATGGGCGCGCGGATCTACCTGGACCCGCTGGTGAAGGGGCATTACCCGGCCGACGTGATCGCCGATCTTGCCGCCGAGGGGATCGAGCTTCCGGTCAAGGACGGCGACCTCGCGACGATCTCGGCGCCGATCGACGTACTGGGGATCAACTACTACTTCAGCCAGAAGTTCACGGGCTTCGACGAAGCCGGGGGGACCGTCGGCGACGACGGTCTGCCGATCAGCCGCACCTTGCCGCTTGATCGGCCGCGGACCGCGATGGACTGGGAGATCGTGCCCGAAGGCTTCACCGACCTCCTGGTCCGGATCAGCCGCGACTACCCGGGTCTGCCGATGGTCATCACCGAGAACGGCTCCGCCTTCGCCGACGTACCGGACGAGAACGGCTACGTCTCAGACGAAGACCGTACGGCGTACTTCGCGTCGCACCTCGCCGCCGTCGCCGCCGCCATCCAGCAAGGCGCCGACATCCGCGGCTACCTGGCCTGGTCCCTCCTGGACAACTTCGAATGGGCCTACGGCTACGACAAGCGCTTCGGCATAGTCCGCGTCGACTACGAAACCCAGGCCCGCATCCCGAAGCAGAGCGCCCTCTACCTGCGCGACCTAGCCCACCACCACCGCACCCGCTAGCTCGCCGGGGTGCCCATTCCTGGCGATGGGCACCCTCCGGCGTCGGTCTGCGGACCGCCAGGCCATCAGTACGGCGATCGCCTGGCGGACCTCTTCGCTGGGGCACGCTCAGCAGCGGTCGACTTTCGGCCGGCCCACGCCGTACTGATGTGCTGGCGGTCCGGCCCCCGCAACGAGTCAGGCGAGAGGAGTCTCTCCCAGAGCCTCGGTCAGGTCGGCCGGGGTGTCGTAGATGGCGATGGCGCCTGCAGCTTTGAGTTCGTCGTCGCCGAAGCCGCCGGAGCGGACGACGATGGTGGGGAAGCCGGCCTTCTTTGCGGCTTTGACGTCCCAGACCGAGTCGCCGATCATCACGCTGGACGCATCCGGCGGGGCGTCGACCTTCTTCAGGGCGACGTGGAGCAGGTCGGGCGCCGGTTTCGAGGCTTCGACATCGGCGCTGCTGGTCCAGGCATCGACGATGTCGCGGGCGTCCAGTTTGTCCAGGAAGACGTCGACGTGGCGCTGCTGGGCGGAGCTGGCCAGCACCAAGCGGTGACCGCGTTCCTTGATTGCGAGCAGCAGATCGCGCGCACCGGGCAGCGGCTCCATCTCGTCCAGCAGCGCGTCGACCTCCTTGCCCTGCTGTTCGCGGGCCTGGTCGCCCACCCGGCGCTCCAAGTCGTCGCCCCCGATTTCGGCGACGACCTGATCTCCGCCCATGCCGATCAGCCGATGCAGCCGCCAGACAGGAAAGATCTCGCCCACCGAGCGCAGTGCGCGGTACCACGCCAGCGCGTGCTGGTAGTTGGAGTCGATGAGCGTCCCGTCGATGTCCAGGACGGCGATGGCAGAGTTGGTCACGCCGACGAGGTACCCACCTCTCGGTACGCCAACCGCACGCGCACAGACCCGACGTGCGATAGCTTGCGCGCTACAGACGAGAACGAGGGGTTTCCGAATCATGGGTGAGTACGTCCAGCTGGGTGCCGTGAAGACGTGGTACGACGAGGTCGGCGAGGGCACGCCGCTCGTGTTGATGCACGGTGGGCTGGTGGACGCCAGGTTCTTCGCGGCGAACATCGGTCCGCTGGCCGAGCACTTCCACGTCTACACCCCGGAGCGCCGCGGCCACGGGCACACGCCGGATGTCGAGGGGCCGATCAACTACCAGTTGATGGCCGACGACACGATCGCGTTCCTCGAGACGGTCGTGGGCGAGCCGGCCGATCTGGTCGGGCACAGCGACGGCGCGTTCATCGCCATGCTGATCGCGATGCAGCGGCCCGAGCTGGTCAAGCGGCTGGTGCTGATCAGCGGCGGCTTCAACAAGTCCGGCGAGGCCGGTCCGGAGATGGAGTGGGACGTCGACCAGATCGCACAGTTCCTCGGCCCGGCGTACGGCGAGGTTTCGCCGGACGGGGAGGAGCACTTCAAGGTGGTCGCGACCAAGATCGGCGAGATGGCCGCGAAGGAACCGAATCTGCAGGCGTCCGAGCTCGGTGTGATCACGGCGCGCACGCTGGTGATGTTCTCCGACGACGACCTGGTGACGCTCGCGCATGCGGTGGAGATGTACGACGCGATCCCGGGTGCCGAGTTCGCCGTCGTACCGGGCACCTCGCACTTCCTCACCCAGGAGAAGCCCGACCTGGTGAACCGGATCGTCCTCGACTTCCTCACCAAGGAGCCGATCCCCACCATCGCCGGTATTCGCCGCCCACCCCACTTCGACCTGCCCGCCGACAGCTGACGATCTGGCCGTCGACGTCTCGGAGCCGCCGTCCGCACCGCCACCTATCCACACCGATTGCTGCGGTCAGAGCGTCGTGCGGCCGCGGGTGTATTCGGCGGTGAAGGTGGCGTTGCCGAGGGTCTCGATGAGGCGGCTGGTGATGCGGTCTACGTCGGCGCGCTCAGCCGGAGGGAGTGGCGCGCCGACATCTGCGCGCAGCTGGGCTGCGCGGCCCAGGTAGCGTGCCGCTCGGTCGGCGGAGGCAACGGTGAGTGAGTGGGCGCCGGCGAGGCCTTCGTACGCAAGAGCGAGCGCCCGTGGATCACCAACCGCCTCGGCTGCCGCCAGACCCTCGGTATGCAAGGCCAAAGCAGCATCGGCCTCACCGCGCAGCTCGGCGATGAAGCCCAGCTCGGCGAGCACCAGGGGGACGCCGGGCTGCGAGTCGAGCTGGCGAAGCCAGTCGAGCCAGCGGCGAAAGTGGTGCTCGGCGACGTCGAGTTTGCCCTGCCGACGGGCGCCCAGCCCGAGTCCGAGCTCGGCGAACTCCTCAGCCGGCTTGTTCCCCTGCTCGGCGGCCAGCTTCATCGCCTGGGTGTGAAACTCCTCAGCCGCCCCGAAATCCCTTTTCAGCAGGGCGATTCGACCCAGTCCTGACAACCGCAACGATGCTTCACCCCAGAGTCCGAGCTCTTCGGCCATCCGTACGCCGTCGCGATGCAATTCGGCTGCTCGCTCGTAGTCGCCCGAGATCTCAGCGAGTTCGGCCAGGCTGTTCGTCGCCTTCAGCTGTCCCCAGCGATCGCCCAGCCGACGGAAGATCTCCTCGCTCCGCGCCGCATCCCTCCGAGCCTCGACCAACTCTCCACGAGCCCGCCCGAGCGTCGCGCGCACGCTCAGCGCCGCCGCGATCCCCCACTTGTCTCCCGTCGACTCGTACTCCGCGAGCGCCGCGTCGACGACCTCCACAGTCGCCGCCACCGCTCCCCCACGATGGGCGAACCCCAAGAACCAGTGCGCTCGAATCCGCCTGTCAGCACCCAGCAACGTCCGAGCCGCCGCCGCACGCGCCGAGTCGTCACCCAGCAACCGGATGCCCGCCTGCCAACCGACAACCCGTTGCCTAAGGCCCTCATCACCGGTCGCAGAAACTCCCAGAGCAGCAGCGAAAGCACGCTCCGCTTCGCCGATGCGCCCGCGCAGGAACCAGTACCAAGCAAGCGCATCCACCAATCGAAGCGCCGACTCCCCGTCCCCGAGCCCGACCGCCGCATCCAGTACTGCGCGCAGGTTGCCGGTCTCCGCGTCGAGCCGGGCCAGCCAGTCGCGCTGGTCGTGCCCGTACAACTTCGGCTCGGCCTCGATCGCGAAGCGGGTGTACCAGTCGATCGCCCGGCGCTCGATCTCCTCCGCCTCACCGGCTTCCCGAAGGCGCTCCCCGGCGTACAGCTTGATGGATTCGGGCAACCGGTACCGCGGACCGTCGAGCACGGTCACCAGCGAGCGGTCCACCAGTCGGCCGAGCAACTCAGCTCCGGCGCCAACCGCTGCGGCGCCCTCCAGCGTGCAACTGTCCGCGTGGACGGACAGCCGGCGCAACGCCAGCTGCTCCGGTTCGCTCAGGAGTTCCCAACTCCAGGCGACCATCGCGCGCAGCGTCTGATGCCGCCGGGGACCATCTCGTCGTCCGGACTCCAGCACCTTGAACCGATCGTCGAGCCGCGCCGACAGTTCCGCGACGCCGAGCGACCTGACCCGGGTCGCGGCCAACTCGAGTGCGAGCGGCAGTCTGTCCAGTCGGTCGCAGATCGCGGCGACGGCGGAGCCCTTCTCCACCACACCGCCGGCCGCCGACGCCCGTAGTACGAACAGCTCGGCCGCGGCCTCGGCGGTAAGCGCCGGAACCACGACCAGATGCTCGCCGTCGACAGCGAGCGGCTCCTGGCTCGTCACCAGCACTCGCAGTTCAGGGGCCTTACGCAACAATTCGCCGACCAGCTCGGCCACAGGACCGACAAGATGCTCACAGTTATCGAGGATCAGTAAGACCGACTGGTTGCTCAAGGCATCCATCACCTGATGGTCCCGCACGCCCACCGCCGCAGCAACAGCCTCGACCACGTCCGCCGCAACAGTTGCACCGCCGTCGACGCGCTCCAGAGCAGCAAGTTCGACCAGCCAGACACCGTCCGCGAAATCGCCGGCGACCTGGCGCGCCGCCTCGATCGCAAGCCGGGACTTGCCGACGCCACCCGGACCGGTCAGGGTCACCAATCGGTTGGTCTTCAATGTTCCCGCCAGCTCAGGCAGCAACTGCTCCCGGCCGATCAGGTCCGTCACGGGCGCCGGCAGATTCGAGCGTCGCCGGACCGGCGGCACATCCAAACAAGGGTCCTGCCGCAGGATCGCCTGCTGCAGCTCCATCAACTCCGCAGACGGTTCCAGCCCCAGCCCTTCCTTGAGTCGTTCGCGCAACCTGCGGTAGCTGTCGAGCGCCTCGCTGTGCCGTCCGGTTCGATACAGCGCCTTCAGGTACGCCGCCCGCAAGCGCAGCCGCAGTGGATGCCGCCGGACCAGATCACCCAGTTCCCCGATCAGCTCGGCGTGCTCTCCCAGCTCCAACCGGAGCTCGGCCAGCGACTCGACCGCAGTGAGCCGCTCCTCCTCCAGGCGATCGACGGCCGCGCGCACGAACGGCTCGGCCGAGAAATCGGCGTACGGCGTACCGCGCCACAGCGCGAGCGCCTTGCTCAATCGCCCGGCACGGAACCGGAACTCGCCCGATGCTTCGACCAATGACCGGAACTCGGCGACGTCGGTGACCGCATCGAGCCGGTACCCCGGCGACTGCGAGACCACCAGGGCCCGAGCACCCGGCTCGGCGGCATCGAGTGCCCGGCGCAGTTGTGAAACCCGCAGCTGCAACGCGTTGGCAGGATCCCGCGGCATCCGATCCGGCCAGAGATCAGCGATCAACCGCGCGGACGGAACCACTCGCCCTTCGGACACGAGCAGCTCGGCCAGCAGGGCGCGCACCTTCCGCTCGGGGATCCGCACCGGCTCCCCGTCCTCCGTCCAGACCGCCACCGGCCCCAGCACGCCGAACCGCATGACGCCGAGACTAGGGCACTGTAGGTCTCGGACGCGGTGGATCTCCTAGCTCCACAGCTCGTTCCACAGCGGATCTACAGGCGAGCTCGGCACACTGCGCGCATGGGCGACGGATTCTGGACGAGGCATACGAACGGTTCGCGCGGACCGGGCCGGAGTGGGGCGAGAACACGCTCACCAACCACGGCCCGATGGCCGTCGAGGTCCTGGTACGACGTGGTCTCGCGGCCGACGTCCATCGCTGGATCGACGCGTACGTCGGCAAGCTCAGCGAGCTCCCGTCGGTGAGCGACCGCATCACCGACGACAGTTGGCAAGACGCGCTCGGAGACGGCCGCCGCATCGGAGACTGGACGGCGTACTTCGTCGAGCAATTGCAGGAGCACTCCTGGCGCGAGGTGCTCGTCACCTGGTGGCCGCGCCTGCTGCCGGGCATCGTGGCGGGCGCGACGCACGGGGTGATCCGCGTCAGTCACGCAGTACGGACCCTGCTCCGCGGCGACGAGAGCCCGGCCGCCGTGACCGAACTGGCCCATGGCCTCGCGTTCTGGGCAGCTCGGATGCGCGGTGTTCCGGGCGCCGATGATGCATCGGCCGGTCGTCATCGACGCGCTGATGGCACGCTCGGAGTCAACGAGGCGCTCGACGCCATCCCGCGAATCCCGTCCCAGCAGGGAACCGTGGCAGTCCGCTTCGGCCAGCTCGCCGAGCTGCCAACCTGGCCGGCCTCGCTGCGATCCCTCCGTACGCCGACCAGCCCGGCCGACGTCGAGCGCCAACTGGCCGACCTCGTCGCCGGGGCCGCGACGCGCTACCTCACGCACGGGCACGGCAGCCCGGTGCTCTTGGTGCACACGGCGACCGCGCCCAACGCAGTACTGCACACACTCCCCGCGCTGCCGCAGTCACTGTGGGCGCCAAGCCTGTCGTCGGTATGGGCGGCCAGTGCTGCGATCACGGCCGCGTATGCGCCCGCGCAGCCGCTGCCACGGGACGAACTACCCGCGGGCAGTGTCCACGCAGACGAGTTGATGAGTTACGCGCTGAAGCATTCCGACGAGCACGTGATCAAGTTCGCGGACACCGCCCTCGACGCATATGCCCACGGCGGCGATTCGGAGGTCCTGGCGGCTGCCCAACGGGTCGGAGATCTGATCAAATAGCAGTAGTGGTGGTCGGTGTTCCCGCGAAGTCACCGACCACCACCCAGCGGGTGTTTCAGCCGTTCCAGCCGCTGCCCTGCTTCGTGCGGGTGCCCAGACCGTTGGCCTTGCCGGGGTACAGGTACATGTCGCCACCGGTGTTCGCGACCGCGATCAGGTCGGGGATCTTGTCGCCGTTCAGGTCGCCGACCCCGGTCAGCGAACGCATCCCGTTCCAGCCGGTGCCGATCTGGACCCGGCTGGTGCCGCCGGCGAAGGTGAGGCCTTTGTACAGCCAGAGCTTCCCGGTCGAGTCGACCGCGACGAAGTCCGGCTTGCCGTCGCGGGACAGATCGCCGACAGCGGCCAGCTTCGTCATGCTGGTCCAGCTGGTGCCGATCTGCTTGCGGGTACCGAGCCCATTCGCCTTACCCGGGTACACCCAGAGCTTGCCGGTCGACTTCTCGATCGCGACCAGGTCGGGGTGGGCGTCGCCGGTGACGTTGCCGATGCCCATCAGATCGCGCATCCCGTTCCAGCCGCCGGTGCCGATCAACAGCCGGGTGGTGGCGGACAGACCCGGGCCGCGGTACAGCCAGAGCTTGCCCGTCGACTTCTCGATCGCCGCCAGGTCCGCGACGCCGTCTCCGGTGAGATCGCCGACTCCCGTCAGCTCGGTGTACCCGTTCCAGCCGGTGCCGAGCTTCACAGCATTGCTGCCGCCCTCGAACGCGCCGGCGCCGTTGTTGGTGTACCGGTAGAGGGTGCCGGTCGGCCGGTGCACCGCGACCATGTCATTGAGCTTGTCGCCGCTGAGGTCTCCGGCGTTGGTCAGGTCGGCGTCGGAGTGACCGGCCAAATACGAGAGTCCGCCGGTCTGCATCGTCGCGTTCAGTGCGGCGGCGGTCAGCGTGTACGTGCCGCCGGTCGACTTCCACGGATCCCAGACCGTCAGCGTCTTGGCGGTCAGGTCGTAGCCGTAGATCAGGATGGCGTGCCCGAAGTGGCCGCTCAGCCCCTTGTTCCAGGGCAGCTTCTCCATCCAGACGCCGATCTTCGGCGCGCGCTTCAGCGTGCCGATGTCGTACGCCGCCCAGTTCAGCAGGTTGGTCGCGCTGGTGGTGGTGTCGGTGTCCCAGACCGAGTACCCGAGCGGATTGATGTAGCCGTTGATGACCGGCAGGGCGGTCTTGTCCCACGTCCCGGAGGTCGTCGTGCCCATCTTCTTGGCCAGCGTCTCCTGGGTGACGCTGACGCCGAACGTGCCGAGGCTGATGGCGCTCGACGCCGGCACGCAGTTGTAGTTCGTGCTCTGGTAGACGGCCTTGATGGACAGCTTCCCCGACGTCGGCGCGGCGGCGACCGCTCTGGCGACCGAAGCGGCCGACCTCGGCTGCACCGCGCCACCGGGACGCACCGCACCGGTGGCGGCGAGCGGCGAAGCGGCACCGGGGTCAGCTACGGCGCCGACACCGTCGTCGACGCGCCCCGTGCCGGCGGTGAGCTCAGCGGTGCTCAGGGCAACCGAACCGGTGGCCGGGGGCAACTGCTGGGCGCCGGGCTTCGCGGTGTCCGCGGTCGCCGCGTGCACCACCCCACCGACGACCAGACCGGCAGCCACCACCGCGGCGGTTCCGAGCTTCCACTGCTTGCGTTTCATGCGGTTCCTCACAACACTCCGGGCGGATGATCGACCCCACCCAAACACACCCGAGGGGCAGACCGAAAACGGTCTGCCCCTCATCTAATTGTTCAGGCCGAGCCTGTCAGCAAGTGGCTGTCGGAGCCGCTTGTTCAGGCCGGGCCTGTCAGCAGGTGGCTGTCGGGGCCGCCCAGTCGGCACGGTCGTTGTAGCCGCCGTCGCCGGCATCGCCGACCAGTAGGTCGAGGACGCGGACGCCGGTGAGGTCGACGTCGACCGGCTTCGGGTGGTCACGATCTACGACCCCGCTGTCGAACAGCACCCTGCCGTCCCCGACCACCTGGAACGTCGACGTACCACCCTCCGGACCGACATTCCGTACTGCGTCGTCGATGCCGACCGTCGCGGTCAACCTGCTGCAGGCCTTGCCCAGGTAGTACCGCACGGTGGACGGCGACGCGACGCCGATCCCGGTCGGATAGGTCTGACCGACCAGGCTGATCGGTGAACCGCCACCCACACTCTGATCGACCGTCGGTGACATCCAGCCGCTCGTCGCAACGATCCACTGGTGATGAGACAGCGCGCCCGTACCGGTCGGCGGAACCGGCGCGACCACGATCGGCGAAACCGTCGTCTGCCGCTGCTTCCCGAACCCGATCGCCTCGTACGTCGTACTGGCCGTCAGCGTTGCATTACCAGGCGTCGCATCGGCCGCGAGCTTCACCGTGAAGGCGAACGCAGCCTGCTTGCCTGAGGCAAGGATTGCCGGTGCCGTGGTCAACGACTTCACGGTCCAGCCCGCTTCGCCGACCAGCGTGACGACCGGGCCCATGATCGGCAGGAGGCCGTCGTTGCGGACGACAACCTGGGCGGTGAGTTCGTCGCCGCCGGCAACTACCGGCGCGACACCATCCGGCTGCGCGTCGGTGCCGACCTTGGTCACCTGCGGGATCCCTGCGGTCACGTGCGGGATACCCGGGAGGCCGGTCGCCGGAGCGACCCGGAACAGCGCAGTACCGTGAGCCGGAACCGCCGCGCTGATCGTGCCGGCGCTCTCTGTGACCGCATTGGTCCAGGCGTTCTTCAAGGTGAAGCGTGCGCCGCTTAGGCCGACGGCTTTCGCTGTGGTGGTAAGGGTGTTGGCGCTGTCGCCGCGGTTGAGCAGAACGACGGCTCGGCCACCGTCGGCGAGGCGCTTCACCCACGTCTCCGTAGTACCAGCGGCTCCGACGCGAACGGCCTGGACCGCGGCCGGGTCCTGGTTGATACCGACGACATCGGGGTCGGTGAGCATGCCGATCGTGGTGGCGCTGAGCTTGCGGATGTCGCTGCCGACAACCAGCGGAGCGGCTGCCACGGACCAGAGGGTCAGCTGCGTCCGGAACTCTTCGTCGGACATGCCGAGCTCGGGAGCCAGGTAGTCCGGGTCGCCGAACGCGCCCGGCTTCACGACCTCCGGGTGCCTTGCGTTCGCATCGTAGTTGCGCAGGACGTCCTTGAACTTGATGTCGCCCTGGAACCCGACATCGGTGTAGGTCCGCCAGGACTGCGCGATCGCCGGCGCGTAGGACCAGGAGAACGTCGACTGCTGCGACTCGGGGTAGTTACCCCAGTCCGGCGAGGTCACCGGGTTGCACAGGTTGAAAATCATCGGGCGATGACTCGCGTTGTTGCGCAGGGCGTGGGCGAACTCGGTGAAGACCGTCTTCGGGTCGAGGTCGGCCGCAATGCCGCAGAGGTAGTCGACCTTGACGGCGTCGAAGCCCCAGGCCGCGAACTGATCCGCGTCACGCTGGTAGTAGCCGCCGCTGCCGAGACCGCAACGCCCGGGGATATAAGGTCCCGCGTCGGTATAGATCCCCGCCTTCAGACCCAAACTGTGGATGTAGTCGACGAGCGGTTTCAGTCCGTTCGGGAACTTGGCCGGATTGGGCTGCAGGTCGCCCGCCGCGCTCCGCGACTCATCGGCCTGCCAACCGCCGTCGAGCCACACGATGTCGTACCCGGCCTTCTTGAGCCCGCGATTCACCATCGAGTCCGCAACCGACCGAATCGTCGCCTCACTGAAGTCCCCACCAAGCCCGTAATAGGTGTTCCACCCCATATAAGGCGCAGGACTAAGCACCTGCGCACCCGACGACCCGACGGCAGAGGTGGCGCTGACGCCCCCTGAGGCGCCGGTGGCGGTGGTGGCGGTGGTGCTTGAGATGGCGGCGCCTGAGCTGCCGGTGCCGGTGCTGGAGCCGCCCGTGCGGGAGATGGCGGTGCTGGAGGTTGCGGTGGTGCTTGCGATGGCGGCGCCTGATGTGCCTGCGCCCGAGGAGGCGGTGCCTGAGGTAGTGGAGGTTGAGGAGGCGGTGCTTGAGGAGGCGGAGGTTGCGCCGGCGCGGACCGCCTTGGCGAGGGTTGCGGCGGTGGCCGCGTTGGCGGGGGTGGCCGCGTTGGCGGGGGTTGCGGCGGGGGCTGCGTGGGCGGGGGTTGCGGCGGGGGCTGCGTGGGCGGGGGTTGCGGCGGGGGCCGCGTGGGCGGGGGTTGCGGCGGGGGCTGCGTGGGCGGGGGTTGCGGCGGGGGCCGCGTGGGCGGGGGTTGCGGCGGGGGCGAGCGTGGCCGTCACCAGGACGGCCGCGATCACCCCGCCGAGTACGGCGGAGGGTTTCTTCACGTCTTGTTCCTTTGCTGCCTTGAAATGGACGGAGGTCAGTCGAGGGCTTCGACGACCAGGCAGGTCGAATCGGTCGTGCCGTCCCAGCGGACGCCGACCTGTAGTAGGTAGCTGCCCGGGTGGACCTCGTCGCCCACCCGGTAGAACTTCGTGGGATCCAGCTGCACCAGCGGAATCCGGCGTGGTCTCGTCGGCAACGTGCCGCGGACGTTCCCGTCACCGGTGTCCCAGAGGAACACCACGGACCGGTCCGCGCCGACATACTGCACACCTTCGGCCAAGGGATGAACCAAGCCGTTGGCGACAACATCGCGAATGTCCTTGTACTGCGCCACGTGGCGACCCGCAGCGGCCAGCTGATCGTCGGACCACTTCGACAGGTCGGCGCCGATCCCGAGGTTGCCGGCCATCGCCACGTGGAACCTGAAGTCCAGCGACCGGTCGCGACCGTCATGAGTGCCTTCGGCATCGGTCACCCAAGAGCTCATCAGATGAGGTGAGTAACCAGTGAGAAAGCCCCGCTGGATCTTCAGCCGATCGAGCGGTGCTGTGTTGTCGCTCGGCCACAGCGTGTCCACACACGCCGCCATCCCGAGGTCGACCCGGCCGCCACCACCGGCGCACCCCTCGACGAGGACACCCGGATGGTTCGCCCGGATCCGGTCGAGGATCTCGTACAGATTCGCCACGACCTGTCCGTCGAGATCGCGATGCACCCCACTGTCCAACCGCGGCCGGTTGGCATCCCACTTGAGATAGCTGATCTCGTACGACGACAGAAGCCGATCGAGCGTCTCCCAGATCCACTCCGCGACATCGTCCCGGCTGAGATCCAGGAGTAACTGGTTGCGAATGAGCAGCGGTTCGCGCCCGGTAGTCCGCAGAATCCACTCCGGATGCTTGGCCGCGAGCTCGGACCCCGGGCTTACCGACTCGGGTTCCACCCACAGGCCGAAGCTGAGCCCCACTTCCTTCAGGTCTTCGATGAAAGCATTGAGTCCTTGGGGAAAGGCGACCGGGTCGACCTCCCAGTCCCCCAGCCCGGCGGTGTCGTCGTTCCGCCCGGTGAACCAGCCGTCGTCGACGACGAACGTCTCGACGCCGGCCCGCACCGCGCGCCGGGCGAGCTCGAGCTGGTGATCCGCCCGCACATCGAACTCCGTCGCAAACCAAGAGTTGTAGACAACCTTCGGCGCGACCGCGTGCGACAACGTCCGCTTACGCGCGAAAGTCCGCTGATACGCGTGGAACGCCCGCGCGAGCCCATCAGGTCCTTCGGTACTGCATGCGCCGACTGCCACCGGGGAGACCCAGGACGATCCAGGGGCCACCAGCAGGCCGAGTGAAGACGGCACTCGGCCTGCCTGGATCCGGGTCTGCCCGGTGGTGTCGACATCCGCGCTCAGCTGCCACGAACCCGACCACGCGAGCTGCACGCCCCACGTAGTACCGGCCGGGTCGTCGGCATCGGCGACGGACAGGAAGGGTGAGTACGAGTGGCCGGTGATGCCTTGCCGGCTGTCTATGGTGAATCGGCCACGAGCCAGGGTGATCGCCGCCTGCTGGAACTCGCTGTTCCATTCGCCCCACAGGTAGCGCAGGCAAGCGCCGCCGATGGTTGGGACGACAAAGCCGGCCGAATCGTGGTGATGCAAGGTGAAGTCGGCAGACCCGTCGTTGTGCACCGATACCCACCGCTCGACGACATCGAGCTCTGCAGGCATCCGATAGTGCAGGACGAGCCTCAACGACCGCAGTTCGTCGAGGAACGTCAGCTCCAGGTGATCACCATCTTGCGCGTCCGCCATGAAGACCGGCCGGCATTCGTCGTTCCCGTCCGGCCCGCTCACCACCAACTCGGCAGGAGCGGCATACCGGACGCCACGTACGGCGTACTCCAACGGCTCCACATCGGCAGCCGGGAGGAAGTGGACCGTTCCGGTCGGAGCCACCGTCGACGGGCCGTCGGCCATCGCATGCGGGCCCCAGGCAACCAATCTCGCCCACTGCCCGTGCTCCGGGACCTCGACCACGTACGGCGTTGTTGCCCCGCGCAACGTCCACTGAGTCACTTGACGGCTCCGATCGCCAGTCCCGACACGAAGTGCTTCTGGAACTTCAAGAAGACGACAAGAGTCGGTACGGCCGCAATAACGGTGCCTGCGGCAATCACGTTCCAAGATGACACGAAAAGTCCTTGCAGCCCGAGCAGCGCGGGTGTCACCGGCATCTTCTCGCCCGACCGGATGACCGTGATCGACCAGAGCAGGTCGTTGAAGATCCAGGTGAACGACAAGGCGCCGAGAGCGGCGAGTGCCGGCCGGGTCAGCGGCAGGATGACGCTGCCGAAGATCTTGCCCGGCCCGGCCCCGTCGATCGTGGCCGCCTCCTGGATCTCCCGCGGCAGATCACGCATGAAGCCGTGCAGCACGAAGGTGTAGAACCCGAGCCCGAAGCCGACATGCACGGCGATCAGCGCGTACAGCGTGTCGTAGTACCCGGTCAGCTCGACGAATCGCGAGATCGGGATCAGCAGGATCTGCGGCGGCAACAGGTTGCCCATCAACATCAGCAACAACACGGTCCGCCGGAACGGGATGTTGTACCGGGCCAGCCCGTACGCCGCGGTCGCCGCGAACCCGAGGCTCAACAGCACTGCCGGAATCGTCACCAGCAACGAGTTGATCAAAGCCCTGAATTCGTCCGCGTCCTGCCACGCCGACTTGTACGTCGAGAAGGTGAACGAGTGCGGCAGAGAACCCAGTCCGTTCGCCGCGACGTCGTCGAAGCTGCGGAACGAGATCACCACCACCCACAGGATCGGCGCGATCCACAGGAACGAGACCAGCCCCATCGCCAGGTGATAGCCGGAAGTCTTGAACCGGTTCGTCATGTCTCCTCCCGGAAGGCACGGATCAGGTAGCCGAGGATGACCGCGAGGGCGAGCAGGAAGATCACCACGGCGATCGCGGAGGCGTAGCCCAGCTGGGTGGATTGGAAGGCAGTCGAGTACATGTAGGTGCTGAGCAGCTCGGAGGAGTGGTACGGACCGCCCTTCGTCATCGACCAGACGATGTCGAACGATCTGAGCGAGTCGATGACGATCACCGACAACACGACCGAGTTGACGCCCTTGAGCTGCGGGATCGTCACGTAGCGAGTCCGTTGCCACGCCGAGGCGCCGTCCACTCTTGCCGCCTCGTAGAGAGCGGGGTCGACTGCCTTCAGGCCGGCCAGGTAGAGGACCATCACGTAACCGATCTGGCGCCACAACGCGGGCAGGATCACGGCGTACAAGGCGGTGTCGGGGTCCGCGAGCCAGGGCCGGACGAGGTTGCCGAGGCCGACACCACGGAGTACGGAATCGACCAGACCGTCGGGCTGGTAGAAGACGCGCCAGATCAGCGCGGTGACAACCAGCGAGAAGACAACCGGGGTGAACAAGGCTGCGCGGTAGATGCCGACGCCGCGGCGCTCCTTCTGCAACAGCAGTGCCATCCCGAAGCCGCCGATCACACTGAGGCCACCGAACAGCACCAGCCAGATCGCCGTGTTCTTCAGCGCGGTGCGGAAGATCGGATCCGAGACCATGTCGTGGAAGTTGCCGAAGCCAACGAACTTGGGTGCGGTCAGCCCGTCCCAGTTGGTCAACGCCAACCAGAACCCTTGCAGCGCAGGCCAGAACACCCACACGGCCTCGATCGCGAACGGCACGAACACGAACGCCAGAATCAACGGCGAGATCCGGTGCAACCGACTCCGCGGCTGCCGCCCGGACCACCCGGGCCGCCCGCGGCCGCCCGACCGAGACGACTTCCCGGGCGCCGTCTCAGGCAAGGACTCGATCGAGGTCGCTGTCACGCCTTGAACACTTTCTCGGCCGCTGCTTGCCAGTCCTTCAGGATCTGGTCGATCTGGTCAGGCTTGTCGAGGAACTTGGTGAGGGCGGCGTCGGCGGTGGGCTGGAGGGCGTCGCTGGAGTCGCGGTTGAAGAACTGGGTGAGTTCCTTCGCGTCTTGAACCATGGCTTTGCCCTTACGGACCAGCGGCGTGTCGGCGGCCTTGCCATCCGGGTTCGCCGGGATCACCGTGCCGGAGGAGTTCTTGACGTAGATCTCCTGCGCCTCGGCGGTGGCGACCCAGGCCAGGAACTTCTTCACCGCCTCGGGGTCCTTCGCCTTCTTGCTGGCGAAGAAGCCGTCGGTCGGCGCCTCCTCGGCGACCGGGACCGACGGGTCGATGATCGGGAACTGGAAGAAGTCGATGTCGTCGAGCGCGTCCTTGGGCGCGGAGTCGGCGAAGAAGGTGCCGATCAGGAACATGCCGGTCTTGCCACCGAGCAGGGCCGACGTCGCCTCCTGGAACGGGAACGACTTGCCCTTCGGATCGAAGTACGGCAAGGCCTCCTTCCACTTGGTGAAGACCGCCTTGACCTTCGGGTCGTCGAAGCGGCCCTCGCCGGCCAGCAACTGGCGGTGAAACGGCGCGCCGTTGATCCGGATGTTCAAGTAGTCGAACCAGGCCGACGCGACCCACGGGGTGTCGCCCAGACCGATGCCGATCGGCGGCACGCCCTTGCTCTGAATCGTCTTGCAGACGGCGAGGAACTCCGCCCAGGTCTTCGGCGGCGTGACGCCCCACTTGGCGAAGTTCGACTTGCGGTAGAACATGCCCCACCAGTAGTAGTTGGTCGGCACGAAGATCTTCTGCCCGTTCTCGCCGGTGGACAGCTTCTGCATCGACTCCGGGTAGTTCTGCATCCCGTCCCACACGCTGCTCACGTCCAGCAGCAGGTCCTTCTTGGCGTACGAGTTCGCCACCGAGCCGGCGTACCAGGTGTAGACGTCCGGCGGGTTGGCCGAGGTCAGGTACGTCGGCAGCTGGGTGCGGAAGATCTCCGCGGCGACGGTGTTCAGCTTCACCTTGCCGCCGGTCTTGCCATAGGCCTCGACCAGCTTCTCCATCGCGGCTTTCGCCTGCTCCGCGGAGAGATTGGACTGTAGCGACAGCTCACCGCTCGCGCTCCCGCTACTGCCGCTGCTGTTGCTGTTGGTGGTCGAGGTCGCGCAGCCCGGGACCAGGGCCGCGGCCCCGAGCATCCCGAGCCCCTTGAGGAACGTGCGCCGATCAGCTGCCAGACCTGCCATGCCCGTACTCCTGAGCTCTCGCGGCACGGTCGGGATCCGCCGTGCCAGTCGATTGAGTGGTTCGTTCTGCGGAGGATCTTGCAGCCGCGTCGTCGGGCATGTCAATATTAATTCGTAAATTACGAGCAAATCGCTTGACGTGACAGACCGGTCACGATCAACTGGTGCCTCGTTCATCGTTGGAGACGTTGGATCGATCGAGACGTGGAGGCTTCCGTTGCGGCTTGCTGAGCGGGTGATCGTGGTGACCGGGGCGTCCACCGGTATCGGCGCTGCCTGCGTGCAGCGCCTGCTGGACGAGGGCGCCTCGGTCGTGCAGATCGACCTTCAGCCGTGCAAGGAGATCGCCGGCCGGTCGATCGCAGTACTGGGTGATGTCGCCTCTCCCGACACGTGGGCAGAGGCGTTGTCCCGCGGCCGCGACGAACTCGGGCCGATCGACGGACTCGTCAGCAACGCGTACATGGTCGATGTCCGGCCCGCGCACGAACTCCCACCGAGCTCCTGGCAACGCCAACTCGACGTCAACCTCACCGCCACGTTCCTCGGCTTTCAGACCTTGTACTTCGACCTGGCCGCGACCGGCGGTTCCGTTGTACTGGTGTCGTCGGTGCACGCCCTGGCCGGGATCCCGGGCCACCCCGCTTATGCGGCCACCAAGGGGGCACTGGTAGCTCTCGGCCGGCAACTCGCAGTCGAGTACGGCGGATCGATCCGGGTGAACACGGTGCTTCCGGGCCCGGTCGACACCGCCGCGTGGGACCGTGTCTCGCCGGAAGGGAAACAACAGAGTGCTCAGGCGACCGCTGTCGGGCGACTCGGCCGACCGGACGAGGTGGCCGCGGCCGTCGCGTTCCTGCTGTCGGACGAGGCCTCGTTCGTCACGGCGGCCAGTCTCGTCGTCGACGGCGGCTGGTCCGCAGTGAAGGACTCGGCATGACCGGACTTAGTTCAGGACTTGTATCGAGAGGGATGGGGAGTTGCCGGTGACGGGGATTCAGCGCGGGATGTCCCGGGGTTTGCACGGGCAGATCGTCGAGGTGATGGCGCAGCGGATCCTGTCGGGCCAGATCCCGCAGGGCGCGACCATCAACGTGGTCGAACTGCAGGCAGATCTCGGCGTCAGCCTGACCGCCGTCCGGGAGGCACTCAAAGTACTGACCGCCAAGGGACTCGTGGACGCGCGGCAGAAGCGCGGCACTTTCGTTCGCCCACGGTCCGACTGGAACCTGCTCGACGCGGACATGATCCGCTGGCACTTCGACGACGACGTCCGCCCGGAGTTGCTCGAGGAGTTGCACGAGGTGCGAGGCATCGTCGAACCGGCTGCCGCCCGGCTGGCCGCAGTACGGGCTGAAGAGGCGCACCTCCAGGCTTTGGACACCGCGCTCGCCGCCATGTCGTCCGCGACGAACGACCTGGCTGCGGCGGAAGCGGATGTCGCGTTCCACAAAGCCCTGCTGGCCGCCACCGGCAACGAGCTGCTGACCAAGATGGAGGTCATCATGGAGACCGGCCTGGCCGGTCGCGACCGCTTAGTTCATCGGGTGAAGCCCTCCGACGACCCGGTGCCCAGTCACCGGCGAGTAGTGGACGCGGTCCGCGCGCACGATCCCGAAGGCGCTGAGCTGGCGATGCGCGAGCTGCTGGCGAAGGCAGCCGAGGATCTCTCGGACGTCCGGGGCCGCAAGTGAAGATCGAGCGGATCGAGACGTTCCTGGTTCCACCGCGCTGGCTGTTCTGCCGGATCGAGACCAGCGACGGCGTCGTCGGCTGGGGCGAACCAGTGGTCGAAGGCCGCGCGGAGGTGGTCCGGACGGCGATCGAGACCCTGTCGGAGTACCTGATCGGGCAGGACCCGCTACAGATCGAGCGGCACTGGCAGATCCTGTCGAAGGGTGGCTTCTACCGCGGCGGTCCCGTGCTGAGCAGCGCGGTGGCGGGGCTCGATCATGCGTTGTGGGACATCGCGGGCAAGGTCTACGGCGCACCGGTTTCGTCGCTGCTCGGCGGCCGCGTGCGCGATCGCGTCCGGGTGTACGCGTGGGTCGGCGGTGACGAGCCGGCCGAGGTCGCGGACCAGGTCGCCGCCCAGATCGCGGGTGGCATGACAGCGGTCAAGATGAACGCCATGGGGCGGATCCAGCCGTCTCCCTCGCTGGGTGAGATCAACGCGATCGTCTCCCGGCTCGAGGCCGCACGATCGGTGCTCGGCGACTCCCGCGATGTCGCGATCGACTTGCACGGCCGTGTGGGCGTGGCCGCGGCGCGACGAATCCTGCATGCGGTCGAGCCCCTGCATCCGCTGTTCGTCGAGGAGCCGGTACTGCCGGAGCATCAGCGCCACCTGCCGGAGGTCGTCGCCAGCTCGACCGTTCCGGTGGCGCTGGGCGAGCGGCTCTACCACCGGTCGGACTTCGTCCCGGCGCTGGAGGCCGGGGTCGCCGTGGTCCAGCCGGATGTCTCGCATGCGGGCGGGATCTCGGAGTTGCGGCGGATCGCAGTACTGGCTGAGACGCACGGCGCGTTGCTGGCGCCGCATTGCCCGCTCGGTCCGATCTCGCTGGCGGCCAGCCTCCAGGTCTCGTTCGCGACGCCGAACTTCCTGATCCAGGAGCAGAGCCGCGGGATCCATTACCACACGGGCAGCGACCTCACGTCGTACGTGGCCGACCCGGCGCCGTTCACCTGGGTGGACGGGCACGCGGAGTGGAATCCCCTTCCTGGCTTGGGGATCACGGTCGACGAGGACGCCGTCCGCGCCGCCGACAAGATCGGGCACACGTGGCGGAACCCGGTTTGGACACACGAGGACGGATCCTTCGCGGAATGGTGACAGAGCTTCCCCTTCCAGCCAACGAGGTCGCGGTCGACCTGGACGACGGCGGGCGCTGGACCTCGCTGTTCCTGGGCGGCCGCGAATGGTTGTGGGCGGCACCCTTTTCAGGGTCGCGGACGGGACGTACGTCGTACGTCGATGTCGGCGGGCTGGACGAGTGTTTCCCGACCGTCCGCGGCGTCCCCGACCACGGCGGACTGTGGAACCAGCCGTGGGGTTCGCTCGATGAGGACGAGGACTGGGACGTCGTCCAGTACGGTGAAGCGGTGCTTCTCCGCCGTTTCAACGGCGGTGAAACCCCTGCAGAGATCACCGAAACTGGCGCCATCTGGGCCGACTACCGGCTCGTCGCCCCCACCGGCTATCGCTTCACCTGGACGGCCCACGCCCTACTGGACTGCGGTGTCGGCACAACTCTGATCGCTCCCGCGGGCACCACCTGCAGGCTTTACCCAGAGGCTGCGCGTTGGGTACAGACTCCTTGGCCTTCAACCCCGTGGATGGAGGCGAGCTGGCCATCGCCGGCTGGGATCGAACTGGAGACCTACGGGCCGACGGACGGTTCGGCGGTCGGCGCTGTGCTGGTGGATCTCCCGACGATCTCGGTGCGAGACGGCGACAACGAGCTGACCTTCTCGCTCAGTTGCCCAGGGCAACCGACGTCGGTCGCCGTGTGGCGGAACCTCGGCGGGTTCCCCGAGCGTGCGCCGTACCGGAGCCTCGGGGTGGAGCCGATGCTCGGCCGCGTCTTCGACCTCGCCGACGCCGGCCCGGACGACGCGGCAACGGTACCCGAATCAGGTGAGCTGACCTGGCGACTCGTGCTCTCCGCCAGGCGCCTCTGAAACGCTGGACATGCTGTGGAGTCAGCTACGGTGAAAACGTCGAAGGGGAATGTCATGGACCTGTTGGCCGCACTCAGCCGGCGGAAGGTGCTGGCGATCATCCGCGCGGACGGGCCCGATCGGGCGCTGGAGTGCGTCCGGACCCTGGTCGGCGCCGGGATCACCGCGCTCGAGGTGTCGCTCACGACACCTGGCGCCGCCGAGGCGATCGCGAAGGCTCGCTCGGAGTTCGACCTTTCGGTGCTGATCGGTGCGGGTACCGTCGTCACCGCTGCGCAGGCCGATGAGATCGCGGCCGCCGGAGCGGGCTTCACCGTGACCCCGGCGATCACCCGCGGTGCCCATCGCAGTGTCGAGCTGGGCCTGCCACTTCTGTGCGGTGCCCTGACCCCGACCGAGGTGATCACGGCTCTCGACGCGGGTGCGCTCGCGGTGAAGATCTTCCCCGCCAAACTCCACGGCCCGGGCTACCTCCGCGAACTCCGCGCCCCACTCCCCAACGCGCCGCTGATCGCGGTCGGCGGCGTCGACGCCGCCACCGCTCCGCAGTACCTCGCAGCAGGGGCCTTCGCGGTCGGCATCGGCTCTCCTCTCCTGGGCGACGCGGGCACTGGAGGCTCGCAGTCCGACCTTGCTGGGCGGGCCGCCACCTTCCTGGCAGCGGTGAGCGATGCCTGACGTTCTCACGCTCGGCGAGGCGATGGTGTCGATCCGCTCGAAGACGGCGCTGAGGATGGGCGGCGAGGCGCATCTGTCCGTCGCGGGGTCCGAGAGCAACGTGGCGATCGGGCTCGCGCGACTCGGGCATCAGGCTGCCTGGATAGGTGCTGTGGGCAACGACGAACCAGGGCGGCTGATCCAGCGGACGTTGCGCGCCGAAGGGGTCGACACCCGGTACCTGCGTTTCTCCGACGAGTCCTTCACCGGCTTCATCGCCTTCGACCAGCCGGCCCACGACATCACTCGGGTGAGCTACCACCGCCGCGGATCGGCCGGCTCGACTCTGACTGCCGCGGAATGCCTTGCAGCCCTGGAAGAAACCCGACCGCGGTTGCTGCACGTCACCGGGATCACGCCCGCGTTGTCCGACGAGGCCGGCGCCGCGACGCTGTCCGCAGTACGGGCTGCTGCTTCCGGCGGCGTTCATGTTTCGTTCGACGTCAACTATCGCGGGCGTCTGTGGTCGCGTGCGGACGCTGCCGTCGTACTGCGCGAACTCCTGCCCCACGTCGACACCGTGTTCGCCTCGGACGACGAGCTCGACCTTCTCACCGATGCCAGCGATCCGGTCACCGAACTTCTTGCCTCGGTCAACGAGGTCGTCGTCACCGCCGGCGGGAAAGGCGCGTGGTCTCATACGAACGCCGGGACGATCCACCAGCCGGCCCTGCCGGTAACTGTCGTCGACAGCATCGGCGCAGGCGACGCGTTCGTCTCCGGCTATCTCTCCGGGACCCTCGACGAGTTGCCCACCTCCGCCCGCCTCGACCGTGCGACGGCCAGCGGCGCCTTCTGCGTCGGCGCTTTCGGCGACTGGGAGTCGCTCCCAACCCGCGAAGAACTCAGCCTGCTGGCGCAGTCGCACGGCACCGCCCTGCGCTGACGAACGCGGCCGCCACGCGACGACGAGACGCCCGGCGACGCGGCGACGCGGCAGTCGGGCGACACGCGGCAGTCGGCGACAGGCGGCGACCTCTTCCGCAGCTCGCCACGCCACCCGAGTTGCCATCGGCGACCTGGAACCGCCGCCTGAGAAGGTTATTCAGTGGCGGCCGGGTGGCGGAATTGGGAAGGTGAGGCGGTGACCGTCTTCGTGAAGCGGCGTGAGCTCGCCGCAGCAGGGTCGATCGCCGAGGCCCTGGACATCTTCGGTTCCGAGATCCGCTTCTACCGCGAGATCGCACCGGTCATCGGCATCCGGGTGCCGAACTGCTATCGCGCCGACGAGACCGCAGAGGGCACCTTGCTGGAACTGGAGGATCTGTCAGCCTGGACACCTGGGGCCGCCCCGGAAGCGGCGGCGTACACGCTGCGCCTGCTCCATTCCCGCTGGGAAGGCGAGGCCGTTCGGCGCTGGCCATGGCTCCGGCCGGTCGGCGCAGCCGTCGACCTGGTCGGACGCCTGTACGACGAAACGTGGCCGCGCCTCGCCGACCTTCCCCCCGCGGTCCAGGTTGTCGGCGAACGACTGGTCGGCAACGTCACCGCCGCCGAGCGCCAGCTCCTCGACGCCGGTCCGCTGACCTTGGTCCACGGCGACGCCTCAGCCCAGAACCTCCGCACCAGCCCCACCGGCGAAGTCGCCCTCCTCGACTGGGAGGACGTCTCCGCAGCCCCCGGCATCCTCGACCTCGGCTGGTTCCTTCTCAGCTCGGTCGATCCCGACGACTGGCCCGCCACCATCGCGGCGTACGGCCACGACAGCGGTCTCCACGAGGTACTGCCGTCCCTCATCGTGCAGGGTCTACTGTCCCTCGCCGACCACTCCCCCGACTCCCCGGAGGCCGAGGCTTGGCGGCACCGTCTCGACGCCGCCGCCAAGCGCCTCGAGAGCTGACCGGATCAGATCAGGTCCGCCTGAGCCTCGATCTCGTTCTCGGGGTCGATCGGGAGGATGATCTTGAACCAGGTCTCGCCGGGCTTGGAGTCGACCCGGAGGTCGCCGTGGTGCTTCTTGACCACGATGCGCCAGGAGATGTCCAGGCCGAGGCCGGTGCCTTCGCCGATCGGCTTGGTGGTGAAGAACGGCTCGAAGATGCGGTTCCGGATCTCGGGCGGGATGCCGGGCCCGGTGTCGCCGATCATCACGACGGCATAGGCGCCGTCGCGTTTGGTCCGGATCGTCAGCGTGCCTTCGCCGTTCATCGCACCGACGGCGTTGTCGATGATGTTGGTCCAGACCTGGTTCAGCTCGGCCGCGTACGCCGGGATGTGCGGCAGGTCGGGATCGAACTCCTTCACGACGTTCAGGCCCTGCAGCTTGCCGGACATCATCACCAGCGTCGACTTCAGCAATTCGCGCAGATCGACCACCTGGTAGGGCGCCCGGTCGATCTGTGAGTACTGCTTCGCGGCGCCGACCAGCGTCGAGATGCGGGTCACCGAGTCGTCGATCTCGTTCATCAGCGACTCGGTGTCGATCGTGTACATCAACCAGCGCACCGCGCCTTCGAGGTACTCCTCGCCGACCGCCGCGAGCACCTCCTCCATCCACGGCACGTCGAGACCCACCGCGGCGAGCACCGGCGCGACATCCCATGAAGCGTTGACCCCGTGGTCGTCCAGCCAGTCGGTCAGCGTATCCTCGGCGTCGCTCAGATCCAGCGGCGACAACTCAGGCGCCTTCGCGACCTTCTCGACGGCAGCTTCCTGGATCTCCACGATCGTATGCAGCTTGGTCGCGTCAAGGGTGCCATCGGCAAGCATCGCGAGCTTGGAACGCATCCCGGCGACCCGCTGCCGTAGCGTCGCGGCCGCCCGAACCGCTGCCGCCGCGGGGTTGTTGAGCTCGTGCGTCAACCCGGCAGACAAGGAGCCCAGGGCAAGCAACCGCTCCCGCTCGCCCATCGTCTCGTTGGTCCGCCGCATACCCTGGACGAAACCGTCGATCAGGTGCACGGCCATCGGGAACCAGCGGTTCATCATCGTCGCCATCGTCTCGGCGGTGATGACGAAGAACGTGGACGGTTCGAGCACCCGCATGGTCGCGCCGTAGGCCTTGCGCTCGTCGGCGCCAAGGAAGGCGGTGACGGCACCGGCGTACACGCCGCGTTGCGTACTGCGGTTGATCTCCACCTCTTCGCCGTGCGACAGCTTGCACATCCGGATGCCACCGGTGAGCAGCAGGTAGCAACACGTCGCCTCGTCGCCCTCGGCGAAGACGATGCCCTCCTCGACGGCCTCCACATGCCCTTCCCGCGACAGCCAACCGAGTTGCTCGTCGGTCAGGCTCTCGAACAGGAACAGCGTGCGGAGCTCGTCGATGCTGAGCCGCAGCGGTTCGTCCGTATCAGTTACTGCCATCAGAGCATCTCCAGATATCTGTGCACCAGGGTCACTGCCATCGCACCGTCGCCGACCGCCGAGGCGACCCGCTTCACCGACTCGGCCCGGACATCGCCTGCCGCGAACACGCCCGGCATGCTCGTCTCGAGGTGGTACGGCTCCCGCTCCAGCGACCAGCCCGGCGGCCGCCCGTGCAGGTCCGGCCCGGTCAGGACGAACCCGCGCTCGTCGCGCAGCAGGTCACCTGGCAACCAGTCCGTCCGCGGCGCCGCGCCGATGAACACGAACATCCACTCCGTGTCCACCTCCCGGCTCTCCCCGGTCGCACTGTTCACCAAGGTCACCCGCTCCAGGTGCTCCGATCCCTTGCAGGACACCACCTGGGTGCAGGTGTGCACCTCGATGTTGTCGATGTCGGAGATCTGGCCGATCAGGTACGACGACATGGTCGCCTCGAGCGAAGGTCCTCTCACCAGCATATGCACGCGTTTGGCATGTCTGGAGAAATAGACCGCTGCCTGCCCGGCGGAGTTGGCGCCGCCGATGATGTAGACCTCCTGGCCGGCGCAGGCCGGCCCCTCGGTGGTCGCCGAGCCGTAGTAGATACCGCGACCGCACAGATCGTCCACGCCCGGTGCGTCCAGCGACCGGTAGGCGACGCCGGTCGCGAGGATCACCGAATGCGCGGAGATCTCGCTGCCGTCGGAGAACACCAGCCGGCGCGCCGATCCACGCGATTCGAGCTGGACCACCTGGCGAGCGGTGAGCAATTCGGCGCCGAACCGGATCGCCTGCCGCCGCGCGCGATCGGTCAGCTGAGCACCGGAAACCCCGTCGGGGAAGCCCAGATAGTTCTCGATGCGACTCGACTGGCCGGCCTGACCACCGGTCGCGACCTGCTCGACCAGTACGGTGCGCAGCCCTTCACTGGCGCCGTACACAGCGGCGCCGAGCCCTGCCGGACCACCGCCGACCACGACGAGGTCGTAGAACTCCTCGGCCGGCGCGGTGGACAGACCAACCTTGTCGGCCAGCTCGGACTCGGACGGCGCGACCAGCACCTCGCCGTCCCCAGTGATGATGACCGGCAGCGTCGACCCGTCGACCCCTGCGGCCTCGAGCAGCCGCTTGCTCTCCTCGTCGTCGACGCCCATCCAGCGAAACGGCACAGCGTTGCGGGCCAGGAAGTCGCGGGCCGCGAACGACGGCGCCGACCAGCGGTGGCCGATCACCCTGGTCTCGTCGGTGGACGGCTCCGGGGTCGCCTTCCACAGCTCCAGCATCGAGTCGACCACCGGGTAGAGCTTCTCTTCCGGCGGGTTCCAGGGCTTGAGCAGGTAGTGGTCGAGGTCGACGACATTGATCGCCTGGATCGCGGCATCGGTATCGGCGTACGCCGTCAGCAGCACGCGGCGGGCCAGCGGGAAAAGGTCCATCGCGGCTTCGAGGAAGTCGATCCCGGACATCCCCGGCATCCGGTAGTCGGCCAGCAGCAGAGCGACCGGCTCACCCCGGAGCTTGAGTTCGCGGAGGGCATCGAGAGCCTGGTCGGGCGCCTCCGCCCGGACGATCCGGTTCTCCTCGCCGTACCGGCGGCGAAGGTCGCGGGCGATCGACCGGGAAACGCCCGGGTCGTCGTCCACGGTGAGGATCACCGGGCGGGTTGTCGACGCTGTCATGCCTCCTTCATACCAGCGGATCGCCAACTTCTGGGAACGGTTCCGCCGAGGGCGTTACGGAAGGGCCGCGAGGTACGGAGCGTGGCTGTTCTGGAACTCCCAGTTGTAGTACCTGTCCCAATTGATCGACCAGGTCATCAGGCCGCGGAACGACGGCGAAGTACCGCCGCGCAGCGCGTATCCGCCGCAGTTCTGGCCCTTGACCAAACAGTCCAGCGCCTGATGAACGGCTGCGGGGGCGGTGTAGCCGTTCCCGGCGCTGCTGGCGGCCGGTACGCCGAACGCGATCTGGTCCTCTCGCAAACCCGGGAACGTCTGCCCGGTGGTGCCGACGCCGAAGCCGGCCTTGATCATGTCGGTCATCGCGATGTGGAAATCGGCGCCGCCCATCGTGTGGTACTGGTTGTCCAGCCCCATCACGGGACCCGAGTTGTAGTCCTGGACGTGCAACACGGTGAGTGAATCGCGCAGTGCGTGGATCACCGGCAGGTACGAACCGCGCCGGTTGTCGCCGCCGTTCCCACCGTCGCCGTAGAACTGGTAGCCGATCTGGACGAAGAACGTCTCCGGCGCCATCGTCAGCACGAACTTCGCGCCGTACCGCGCCTTCAGGGTCTTCAGCGCCGAGATCAGGTTCACGATCACCGGTGTGGTCGGGTTGCGGAAGTCGGTGTCGCCGGGGTTCAGGTACAGCGAGTGGCCCTCGAAGTCGATGTCGAGCCCGTCGAGCCCGTACCGGTCGATGATCGCGCTGACCGAACTCACGAAGGTGTCGCGAGCTGCGGCCGTGGTGAGCTGGACCTGGCCGTTCGCCCCGCCGATCGAGATCAGCACCTTCGTTCCGGCCGCCTGCTTGGCGCGGATCGCGGCGATGAAGTCGGCGTCGCTCTCCACGTTCGGGCACTCGCTGGCCGGGCAACGGTTGAAGCGGATGTCGCCCGACGTCACCGAGGTCGGCTCGCCGAAGGAGAGATTGATGATGTTCCACGCGGACGGGATGTCGGCCATTCGGACATACTCGGATCCGTTGGCGAAGCTGGCGTGCATGTAGCCGATCAACGCGTGCTTCGCGAGACCCGTACTGGTACAGCCGCCCGTAGTCGCTGTTGCTGTTGAGGACTTGGCGGACTCTCCGTTGCTGTTGTACGCGGCAACGGTGTAGCTGTGGCTCGTGCACGCGCCCAGCGCATCGACGGTCGCCGTAGTACCGGTCACCGTCTTGACGACGCTGGAGCCTTCGTAGACGCGGTACCCCGTGACTGTGCCGCTGGAAGCACCCCAGGAGAGCGCGACCGAGCTGTTCGTAGTACCGGTGACTGACGGCGAGCCGGGAACGCCCGGTGCTCCACCAGTGGGCGGAGTACCGCCGGGACCGTCGAGGCTCACGTCGTCAGCCTGGTACGCCGGTTGGCCGTACCACCCGTGTAGGTAGAGCTGTGCCGAGGTCTGACTGGCTCCAGTGGTGAATGCGACAGTCAACTGCGTGTACCCCGAGGCGGAGGGCGTCCAGGTCGACGCGCCGCCGGTGACGCCGAGATAGACGTACGACCCACGCACCCAAGCAGACAACGTGTACGCCGTGTTCGCCTGTACTGCGACCGTCTGGCTGCATTGGGCGAAGTCGCTGCCCGACACCGCGCCGTTCAGCGCATAGCCACCCGAATGCGTCGGACTGGTGATCACCGAACCGCCGGAGCACGTCCAGCCACTCAGCGAACCGGCCTCGAAACCCGGATTGGTCAACAGGTTCGCAGCCTGGGCGCCGCTCACCCCGGTCACCAAGCCGGTGACGACGACCAGCAACGCGACAACCGCGGCACGACAGCGCATGACCGAACCTCCGGGGGCGGTGGGGTGCATTAAGTAGAGAGCTTCCAAAACTCCGGGTCAATGGCTCTGGCCGTCGGCTTCCCGCCGCTGTCCGATACCCGACGCGCTCGCAGCCTGCCCAGCTGACAGGTTTTCGCCAGTGGCTAGTTGAAGCCAAAACGGTGTGCGCGCCGGCACGGGTTGGCAGGCTTCCGGCAATCCCTCACCGCCACTGGAGGAAACGCGTGAATCAACTGCGTCGCCGGACCGCGCTCATCGCGGCCGCCGTCCTCACCACCGCCGCCTTCGCCGCACCAACCGGCAGCGCGGCCCCAGCACCGGTCGGTGCACCACCGGACAACCTGGCCAACTCCCTGCGGCTCCCCAAGTTCGCCGCCGGCCGGTACGTCGTGACGCTGGCCGACAAGCCGCTCGCCACCTACCAAGGAGGCGTAGCCGGGCTGAAGGCCACCAAGCCTGCCAAGGGTCGCAAGGTCGACACCGCCGGCACTGACGCCAAGCGCTACAGCAGCTTCCTGACCAGTCGCCACAATCAGATCGCTGCCGCGGTCGGGGCCAAGGCGAGCCGCCACTACTCCACTGCCATCAACGCCTTCGCCGCGAACCTGTCCGGGCAGCAGGTGAGCGAGCTCAGCAAGACGCCTGGCGTTGTCGCGGTCACCCCGGATCAGCTGCACGTCGCCCTGGACGACAAGAAGCCCGCCGACTTCCTCAAGCTGTCCGGCAAGACCGGCGTGTGGTCAGCTCTGGGCGGCACTGCCGAGGCCGGTAAGGGCGTAGTCGTCGGCGTCGTCGACACCGGCATCTGGCCGGAGAGCGCCTCACTCTCCGGCCCCAAGCTGGGCACCAAGCCTGCTACCGCGGCGGACCCGTACCGTCCGTACCGGTCGGGCAGCACCATCGTCATGCACAAGGCGGACGGCAACGACTTCACCGGTTCTTGCGAGGCCGGTGAGGACTTCACTGCCGACCTGTGCAACACCAAGCTGATTAGCGCCAAGTACTTCGGTGACGCCTGGCTCGCAGCCACGCCGCCCGAGGCCCGCGCCGACTACGCCTCACCACGTGACGGCGAAGGCCACGGAACACATACCGCTACCACTGCGGCCGGCAGAGCAGGTATTGATGTCGCAGAAGGCGGCATCAACTTCGGCACCATCTCCGGCGTCGCCCCGGCTGCCAAGATCGCCGTGTACAAGGCGTTGTGGGAAGGGAAGGGCGGCGTCGGTTCGGGCGGCTACACCTCCGACATCCTCGCCGCGATCGACCAAGCCGTTGCAGACGGCGTCGACGTGATCAACTACTCGGTCGGCTCCATCTTCGAGTCCGCGCACACCGACCCGGTCCAGCTCGCCTTTCTCTCCGCGGCATCGGCGGGCATCTTCGTCTCGGCTGCGGGCGGCAACTCCGGACCGGACGCGTCGTCACTCGACAACACCTCTCCCTGGGTCACCACAGTCGGCGCGAGCACAGTGGCGCCGTACGAGGCGACGGTGATCCTCGGCAACGGACAGAAGTACGCCGGACTCAGCACGAGCGTCGCGACCAACGTGAGCAGCAAATCGCTCATCACCGGTGAGGCTGCCGAGGCGGCCGGCGTCACGCCGTACGACGCTTCGCAGTGCCTGCCGAACACGCTGGACCCAGCGAAGGCAGCTGGGCACATCGTGGTGTGTGACCGTGGCGTCGGAGCGCGGGTAGCGAAGTCGGCCGAGGTGAAGCGCGCAGGTGGCGTTGCCATGGTGCTGCTGAACCTCACCGACCAGGACATGGTCGCCGACTCGCACTCGGTACCGACCGTGCACCTGAACACCCCGGGCTCGCTGTCCGTCAAGGCGTACGCCGGAACGCCGGGCGCCACCGCACAGCTCGCCCCTGGCAACCTGACGAGCCAGACCACGCCGTACCCGCAGATGGCGGACTTCTCCTCACGCGGCCCGTCTCTGTCCAGCCACGGCGACCTGCTCAAGCCCGACCTTGCTGCACCGGGTGTCAACGTGCTCGCGGCGGTTGCACCGCCCACTAACGACGGGCACAGCTTCGCCTTCCTCTCCGGCACCTCCATGGCTGCGCCGCACATCGCCGGACTCGCTGCGCTCTACCTGGCGAAGCACCCGGACTGGACTCCGATGATGGTCAAGTCGGCGCTGATGACCACCACCAGCGACGTCAAGACCGCCAGTGGCGCAGTGGACAACGACCCGTTCGCTCGGGGCGCCGGCGAGGTCCAGCCGTCGCGCATGCTGGATCCGGGGCTGGTCTACGACTCCGGTGACATCGACTGGCTCGGCTACCTCGAAGGCAGCGGAGTCAACACGGGCACCGGCGTACCGGCCATCGACCCGAGCAACTACAACGCTCCCTCCATCGCTGTCGGCCAGTTGGTCGGCACCCAGACCATCACTCGGCGGGTGACCGCAGTAACCGGTGGCCTGTACCGCGCGACCGTCTCGGTGCCGGGCATGAAGGCAGTCGTCACCCCGTCGATCCTGAACCTGCAGGCGGGCCAAACGCGCAGCTTCACGGTCAAGCTGACCCAGGACACTGCAGCGTCCAACGAGACCACCAGCGGCTGGCTGACCTGGCAGGGCGCCGGTACGTCGGTGCGCAGCCCGATCGTCGTCGTCCCGACCTCTGTCCTGGCACCCACTGCGGTGAGTGGCGCGGGCGCCTCCGGCCAGGTGTCGTTCGACGTGACCGCAGGCAAGGCGGGCATGCCGATCAGGTCGTACGGCGTGGTCTCGGCGCCTCTCGTCCCAGGAGCGGTACCGGCCGGCGCAGCGGACGCTGACCTGCCGAACTACCCGGTCACGGTGACTGCCGACACCAAGGCCGTGCAGTGGAACATCAAGACGGTCGACCCGGCCGGAAGCATCTGGATGGTGCTCTACAAGGTGGTCAACGGTCAGATGCAACTGCTCTCCTTCGAAGGTGACGGGTCGAACCAGGCCTCTGCAACTGTGGCGGCGCCTGCTCCTGGCGTCTGGGGCGTGCTGGCGATCACCCTGTCGAACCCACCCGGCGCCGACACCACGCAGTACACGATGCAGACCAACGTCGTGACGGATAGCTCCGGCAACGCTCTGCAGGTCACACCGCCGGTCACCCCGGCAGCAGGCAAGCCGTTCCAGGTGACGGCGTCGTGGTCCGGCCTGCCGACCAACCAGCGTTCCACCGGCTTCATCGAGTTCCCCAACCGCGCTGGGACAGTGGTGACGATCAACTAGCAGTACCGCACCGGGGTCGCGTCGCAGCGCGACCCCGGACGGGTGCCTTCAGCGTGGTCGCGCCAGATCGGCCGGAGCACCAGATCGGCTGGGGCGCCAGATCGGCTGGGGGTGCCAGTTCGGCTGGGGGTGCCAGTTCGGCTGGGCGCCAGTTCGGCTGGGGCGCCTCGGGGTTCTGCTAGATCCAGCGGCGGCGGGCGGCTTGGACGCCCGCCTGGAACCGGGTCTGCGCGCCGAGGGCCTCCATCAGCGCGCGGACCCGGCGCTGGGTCGTCCGGGGACTGATCCGCAGGTGCCGGCTGATCTTGTCGTCGGTCGCCCCACCGGCCAGCAGAAGCAGAATGTCCCGGTCGGGCGATCGCAGCGCGGGGAACTCGCCGCTGAACGGCAACCCCGGCATCGGTATCGCCAACGCCCACAGCATCTCGAACGTCGCGATCAGCCCGTCCAGCAGGCCCGACGAGCGGATCAGCAGATGCGATTCGGCCGGAGCCCGCTTGGTCAGCCCGATGAGTGCGGTGTCGTCGTCGCCGACGGCCATCTTCATCGGGACCTGCGCCAGCACCCGGCTGCGCTCCCCCGCCGATTGCAGCTCGGGCAGCACCCCCATGATGTCCTCGCTCTCGAACACCTCGGTCCCGTAGATCGCCCGGTAGCCGACTCCTTCGCTCAACCGCTTCAGCTCCAGCGCCTGCTGCGTGGACGGCGGTGTCGCATACGGCGGCCGATCCAGCACCCGTACTTCGCGCTTCGCGTTCTTCTGCAGCTGCTCGTAGGTCTGCAGCAGGGTCGGGCCGTCCTCGATCAACTCGACCTGGTTGCCCGTCAGCACGGGTTTGCCGCGTGAACCGCGCAACTCGTCGGCGACGCTGCGCAGCCTCGACAGTTGCGCGTCCAGCTCGTCCAGCGGATCGCTGGCAGGCGACTCTGCCACCTGTTCCTCTTTGCCCCGCACCGCCCACCCAATCCATCAATGCTCGCATCTGCCCTCCACACACTAAACCGGATCAGCAACTCCTGACAGCGTTGTCTCGCGCCCGGTCAGGGATCGCAGCCGAGGCACGGCCAGCCGCGTCCGCACCGCGCACAGAGCCCGTCCACGCCGGGCGCCGGAAGCCACAACGCGCCGGCGCTCTCTGAAGCACCGCGCTGCCACCCTCCACCCTCCGGCGCCCTACCCAGCGAGCCTCCGCCCTGTGTCGCCGTGCCCAGCAAGCCTCCACCCGGCGGCGCCGTACCCCTCGAGCCTCCACCCGGCGGCGCCGTACCCCGCGAGCCTCCACCCGGCGGCGCTGTGCCCTGCGGTGCTGTGCCCTGCGACCCTCCACGCTCCGGCTCCGTGCCCTGCGGTGCTGTGCCCTGCGACCCTCCACGCTCCGGCTCTGTGCCCTGCGGTGCTGTGCCCTGCGGTGCTGTGCCCGGCGAGCCTCCGCCCTCTGTCGCCGTGCCCAGCGACCCTCCACCCTGCGGCGCCGTGCTCTGTGAGCCACTGTCTTGTGGTGCTGTGCGCTGTGAGTCTGCGTCTTGTGAAGCGGCGAGGGGTGGCGTGGGCTCCTGCTGGGTGAGCTGCTGGATGGTGGTGAGCCAGTGGATCTGGGTGCGGCCGTTGCGGCCGTGCACGGCCAGGACCCCCTCGATGCCGTCGTCCCACACCGACGTGGCCGGCCAGCGGCCACGCCAGCGCAGTGTCACTGCTCCGTCGGACCACTCGACTCCCTCTGCCAGCGTGCCCGTGCCACGCACGCCGGACACATCGGTGTGCCGGACGAGCTGGAAGAGCCGCGGCTTCTGCTGCGTGGTGTTCTGTCGCTTCACTCTTGAAGCCTCACCGACGCGAACCGCGCCCACCAGGTGTGATCTGTGGGCTGTCCAAGCAGCCCACAGTCCACTGCCGGACACCGCCGCGCGGCTCGGCCTCACCCCGGACACCCGGCCGACCACGGGAGCCACGCCCACGTAGTACCGGCCGGAACCCCTGTAACCCAAGGGGCCTGGCGCTGTGCACTGTTTTGTCGGTAGGCCCTTGTAGCGTTCCCGGTGCGCACCGCAACCACCAGGCGCGACCAGTGAGCCGGCCTCCGTAGTCGAAGGGGGAGCCGGCCCACAGCTCGAACGGGGGAGGATCCTGTGGCTGAGGCAGCGTTCGGCGTGCAGTTGAGGCAGTCCCGGCAAGCGGCCGCTCTGAGTCTGCGGCAGCTCGCGACCCGGGTGGGATATGACCACAGCTACCTGTCCCAGGTGGAGCGTGGGCAGCGGCCGGGCTCGGCTCACCTCGCCCAACTGTGCGACCGCGAGCTGAACACGGGCACTACTCTCACAACCGCCTACCAGCAGGCGAGGCGGGCGCAGCCGATTGCCCAGCCGCTAGCGACCGCCTCTTCACTTCAGCCGCACCGGCATCCACTCGAGCAGGCGATGGGCGTGGATGTGTTGGAGGCAGTCAGGCACGGACTGGTCGACTCCTACGGTCAGCCACGACCGGACGACGAGTGGAGCGCCGTCGCGGCAGACCTCGCCGTCGCCTTCATGACAACCCCGCCCGGCGAGCTGCTCCCCGAGCTGACCGCTCAACTGCAGTTCCTGCCGGCTGAGATATCGGCCGGCAGGTCGGCGACGCACGCAGTACTGGTAGCCGAGCTCAGCATCCTCGTGGCACTCACCTTGACGGCACTCGGACAGAGTCGAGCTGCTGGGAGGTGGTGGTGGACCAGCCGCGCGTCTGCTGACAGTTCCGGCGAGCGGTTGGCCATGAGCCTGGTGCGGGGCTGGGAGGCCGCCAGCGGGTTGACCGGGAGCAGGCCGCTCGGTGAGCTGTCGGCGCTGGCCGACGAGGCGGTCGCTCTCGGAGCCACTGTCGACGACGCCGCTGAGCTGAGCGAGCGGGTTGCCGGTGGCAGGACAGGCTGTCTGGCTCGAGCCCACTCTGCCCGGGCATTGGTTCTGGCTCAGCAGGGGTTGGCAGCAGCTGCCTGGAAGGCTGTGGAGGACGTGCTCACCGTGACTGACGAGTCTGCGGATCAGACCAGCGGACTATTCGACTGGCCGGCGTACAAGGTGCACGGTGTCGAGGGCCGGGTCTGTGCCGAGCTGGGATACCCGGCCGCCGGCTACGTGGTCCTGGAGCGAGCACTGGAGCTTTGCCCTCCAGGACGCCTCGTGGAGCGGGCGGAGCTCGAGCTGTGTCTGGCGCGGTGCCTGATGGTCGACGGGGAGGTTGCCGCAGGGCTGGCCCTGGCGATGCGCGTGCTGGTGGAGCTGCCCGACCAGTGGCACACGCACTACTTGTACGACGAGGCCGGCCGCGTGCTGTCCGCAGTACCGGGCAAGGAGCTCGGGCGAGCTGCCGTGCGTGACTACCGCGAATTACTAGGTCGCAGGCCGTATCTCAACCGCACTGTGGGCAGCGGGTCGAGCTCTCCCTGGTCACAGGGGTAGCGTGCCGAGAGTGACGAGTCAGAACGGGACAGCAGCAGTGGCAGACGCTTGGAACTTCGAGGTGGAGCTGGCAAGCGCGCCGGCGACGACAGAGGCGCGGACGGCGGTACTGGCCAAGCCCGGCTTCGGGCAGTCGTTCACCGACCACATGGTGCTGGCGTCCTGGACTGCCGACCGCGGCTGGCATGACCAGAAGGTGACGGCGTACGCGCCGCTGAAGGTGAGCCCGGCTGCCGCAGTGCTGCACTACGCGCAGGAGATCTTCGAGGGTCTCAAGGCGTACAGGCACGAGGACGGTTCGGTGTGGGCGTTCCGCCCGGACATGAACGCGGCAAGGTTCAGCCGGAGCGCGCAGCGGCTTGCTCTGCCGCAGGTCCCGCAGGAGGACTTCATTGCAGCGCTGCGTGCGCTGGTGACCGTGGACGAGGCGTGGGTGCCTCCGGCGGGCAGCGGTGAGACCAGCCTTTATCTGCGGCCGTACATGATCGCTACCGAAGCAGCGCTGAGCGTCCGGCCTGCTCGTGAGGTGCTGTTCGGCGTCATCGCCTCACCGGCTGGACCGTACTTCGACACCGGTCCCAAGCCGGTCGCCATCTGGCTGTCGGACACCTCGATCCGCGCGACCCCGGGCGGCACCGGAGCAGCCAAGTGCGGCGGCAACTACGCCGCGAGCCTGGCCGCACTGGCCGAAGCGACCGAGCACGGCTGCAACCAGGTGATCTACCTCGACGCGGTCGAGCGCCGCTGGATCGAGGAGAGCGGCAGCATGAACGTCTTCTTCGTGTACGCCGACGGCCGGATCGCGACGCCGGAGCTGTCCGGCTCGATCCTGGAAGGCGTCACCCGCGACTCGGTCCTCGACATCGCCGCGGACCTCGGCCACAAGGTCGAGGAGCGCCGCATCTCGGCCGACGAGTGGCGCGACGGGATCCGCAGCGGCGAGATCACCGAGACCTTCGCCTCCGGCACGGCGGCCGTCATCACGCCCATAGGCCGGGTCGCGTGGAACGGCGGCGACCTCACCATCGGGGACCACACCCTCAACGACGGCGTTGGCCCAGTCACCACTGCGATCCGCTCTGCCCTCCTGGACCTCCAATACGGCCGCACCCCCGACTCCCGCAACTGGCTGACTCGTCTCACCTGACCCGGCCAGCCGCGCCGGAGGCCGGACCGCCAGCACATCAGTACTGCGTCCAGCTGGCGATCCGGTTGGCCGACGCACGCTCAGCAGCGGCCAACTGTCGCCACCTCGACGCCGTACTGATGTGCTGGCGGTCCGCAGACTTGACCGGCGGCGCGGCGTACCGCCGGCACACACCCAGTGGGCGATCCGCCAGCACACACCCAGTGGGGCGATCGGGCGGCACACACCCAGTGGGGCGATCCGCCAGCACACACCCAGTGGGGCGATCCGGCGGCACACACTTAGTGGGCGATCCGGCGGCACACAGCCGGGGCTGAGTGTGGGCGGCCGACGCGCTGGGGGTTGGTGAGTGCCGGATGTCGGTGGCGGCGCATAGATTGGCGGCATGGCAGAGTCCAAGGCGACCAAGGCAACGAAGACGGCCAAGGCGGCCAAGGCCAAAGCGAAGACGCCGGCTATCGAGCTCGAGGTCGGCGATCGCACCGTGCGGATCTCGAACCCGGACCGGGTCTACTTCCCGGCGCGCGGTGAGACCAAGCTCGATCTGGTCAACTACTACCTCTCGGTCGGCGACGGGATCGTGCGAGCGCTGCGCGAGCGGCCTTGCATGCTGCACCGGTTCCCCGAGGGAGTCGCCGGCGAGAAGGTGCATCAGAAGCGCCTGCCACACGGCGCACCCCCGTGGATGGAAACCGTCCGGGTCCACTTCCCGCGGTACAACCGCACCGCCGACGAGCTGTGCGTGACCGAGATCGCGCATGTGGCATGGGCCGTGCAGATGTCGACGGTCGAGTTCCACCCGTGGAACTCCCGTCGCGCCGACACCGAGAAGCCCGACGAGTGGCGGATCGACCTGGACCCCATGCCGGACTGCCCGTTCGACCGCGTACGCCGGGTGGCGCACGTCGCGCGCGAGGTGCTCGCCGACCTCGGCGCGACCGGCTACCCGAAGACCTCAGGCGGCTCGGGCATCCACATCTACGTGCGCGTCGAACCGGAGTACGGATTCTCGGACGTACGCCGCGCGGCGCTCGCCTTCGCGCGCGAGGTGGAGCGGCGCGCGCCCGATGACGTGACGACGACCTGGTGGCGCAAGGATCGCGACCCGTCGAAGGTGTTCGTCGATTTCAATCAGAACGCAAGAGATCACACGATCGCCAGCGCGTACTCCGTCCGTGGCAACCCCGAAGGCACCGTCTCCACACCGATCCACTGGGACGAGATCGACACCGTCGACCCGAAGGCGTTCACCATCGCCACCGTCCCGGCCCGCTTCGCCGAACTCGGCGACCTGCACGCGACAATCGACGACTCCGCCTACTCCCTCGACACCCTGATCGAATGGGCCGAACGCGACGAACGCGAAGGCGCCGAAGTCCCCCCACCCCCGGAGGACTAACCCTCCGCCGTACGCCGCTCGCTGGCTGACCAGGTTGCTCACGCGCGGCCGATCCCGGCTGATCGGGTTGCTCGGCCGTCGTCGCTCGCAGGGTGACCGGGTTGCTCAGGCGCCGCTCGCAGGGTGACCGGGTTGCTCAAGCGCCGCCGCTCGCCCCGGATGGTCAGGCGCCGATCGCCGACTGACCAGGTTGCTCAAGCGCCGCCGCTCGCCGACCGACCGGGTTCCTCAGACGCCGCCGCTTGCCGGCTCAGCGGATTGGTCAGTCGGCGCCGCTCACCGGCAACCGCGTTGCTCAAGCGCCGCCGCTCACCCCGGATGGTCAGGCGCCGATGGCCGGCTGATCGGGGGTCAGGCGCCGCCGCTCGCGGGCTCACCGGATTGGTCAGTCGGCGCCGCTCGCCGACGACCGCGTTGCTCAAGCGCCGCCGCTCGCCCCGGATGGTCAGGCGCCGATCGCCGGCTGATCGGGGGGCAGGCGCCCCCGCTCGCCGACTGACCAGGTTGCTCAAGCGCCGCCGCTCGCCGACCAACTGGGTTGGTCAGGTGCGGCCGGCGAGGCCGTGGTGGAGGAGGTTGGTGAGCAGGTCGATCGCGGTGTCGTCGGGGATGGTCCGGCCAGTGGCCGGGTTGGCGACCAGCCAGGTGTAGGCGAACCCCTCCATCAGCGCGTTCATCGCCGAGATGTGGAAGACGGGGTCCGGCTGCGGCTCGGGCAGGTGAGCCAGGTGTTCGGCCAGGTGGACGTCGTCGTCGGACATGATCTGCTGCAGCCGCCGCCCCAGAGCCGGATCCACCATCGCGGCCTGCTTGAGCGCCACCATCTCCGGAATGTGCGCCTTGTAAAAAGTCCAGAACGCCGTGACGTGCCAGCGGATCGATTCGATCTTGCTGAAGTCCGCCTCGTGCGTCGCATCGACCAGCACCGCTTCGTCCGCCTCGGACAGCATGTCCTTGAGCAGTGCCTCCAGCAGTTCTTCCTTGCCGGCGAAGTGGTTGTAGAAGGAGCCCGTCGCCCGGCCCGCAGCCGCGGTGATGTCGGTGATCTTCGTGTTCAGGTAGCCGCGATCCGCGAACACCTCCCGCGCCGCCTGCTTCAGCGCCGCCTCGGTCCCGGCCGCCTGTTCCTTGCGGGTTGTGGTCACCCAGCACCTCCTCCTTGACACCGAACCCTAGTCACCCTCATAGTGAATCTAAATTCAGTGAATCATAATTCAGTCAACATGAGGAGTTCCCATGAACGTTCTGGTAGCCGGCGCCGGTCCAACCGGCCTCACCCTCGGCATCGAACTGGCTCGCCGCGGCATCGCGGTCCGAGTGATAGAGAAGGCGGATCAGTACTTCGTCGGCTCGCGCGGCGACGGCCTGCAGCCCCGAACCCTCGAGGTGTTCGACGACCTCGGAGTCATCGACAAAGTTCTTGCCCAGGGCATCGAGATGCCGGCCCTGAAGGTCTCGATCGGCGGCGAGTACGTCGGCGAGCGCCGGATGGCCGAGCCAATCGACCCGACGCCGGATCGCCCCTACCCGAACGGCTGGATGCTCGGCCAGTCCCGCACCGAGGCGATCCTGCGCGACCGTCTCGCCGACTTCGGCGTACAGGTTGAATTAAGTACAGAACTGGTCGGCTTCACACAGACGGACGAACGCGTGACCGCTGAGCTGTCCACCGGCGAGATCGTCACCGCCGACTACCTGGTCGGCGCGGACGGCGGTCGCAGCTTTGTTCGCAAGACGCTGGGGATCGCCTTCGAGGGCAGCACTGACGAATCGATCCGGATGCTGCTGGGCGACGTTTCGGCGGACGGGCTCGACCACGACTACGGCCACTGGTTCGGCGGCAAGGACAACCCGATGGAAGGGATCGTCCTCACCCCATTGGCCGGCGGCGACCAGTTCCAATTCGGTACGCCGCTCGACGACGACCAGGTCGAGCCGACTCTGGAGACCCTGCAGGAATTGGTCGACCGGTACGCCGGTCCGGGGGTCGCCAAATTGCGCGATCTCACCTGGTCCACGATCTGGCGGCCGAACGTCCGGCTGGCCGAACGATTCCGGGTCGGCCGGGTCTTCATCGCCGGCGACGCGGCCCACGTTCACCCACCGACCGGCGGCCAGGGCCTGAATACCGGGATCGGCGACGCCTACAACCTCGGCTGGAGACTCGCCGACGGACGGGAAGAGGTGCTCGCGACGTACGAGACCGAACGGCGTACGAACGCCGCTCGGGTACTGGGGATCAGCGAGGAGCTGCTGCAGAAGCACCTTGACGGCGACGAGTCCGCACTGGAACGCGGCGAGAACGTCCGCCAACTCGACGTCAGCTACCGCGACCCGGCCGACACCGCCCCGATCACCCATGGCGACCGCGCACCGGACTCACCGTTGATCGATGCTGACGGCAACAAATTGCGGCTCTTCGACTTGTTCCGCGGGCCACACGAGACACTGTTGCGCTTCGCCCCGTCCACGACGACGGAGCACCCGCACGCGGTGACCGTAGTACGGACTGCCGCCCAGCCGTACGCGTACCTCTCCCCCGAGGCCTTCGACTACTACCACGCTGCGGACGGCGACGAGCTCCTCATCCGCCCCGACGGCTACTTGGCCTAGATGGCGCCACTTGGCCGGGGCAGCGAGCGACGTCGTACTTACGGGCGCGGGCCGGGTCAGCCTGTCACGCAGAACTGCGGATGTATATCCAGTGGCCAGCGGCGGCCTCGCACGCAGAACTGCGGATGCGTGTCCAGTGGCCAGCGGCGGCCTGCACGCCGTACTGCGGATGGATGTCCAGTGGCCAGCGGCGGCCTGTACGCCGTACTGCGGATGCATGTCAGTGGCGCGGCTGGCAAGATCTGTGCGTGCAGCTGAATCGAGAGGACGCCCTGGCACGTGCCATCAAGTTGGCGACCCTGGGCCGGCGGGCGATCCTCGGCGTCACCGGAGCTCCGGCGGCCGGCAAGTCGACGTACGCCGAGCAGTTGACCGCCGAGTTGACCGGGCTGGGGCATGCGGTGGCCCTGGTGCCGATGGACGGATATCACCTCGCGCAATCGGCTCTCGAGGAACTGGGGTTGGCTGCGGTGAAGGGGGCGCCGCAGACGTTCGACGGGTACGGGTTCGTGGCGTTGCTCGAGCGGTTGAAGAAGTCGCCGGAGGAGAAGATCTGGGCGCCTCGGTTCGACCGCGAACTGGAGGACTCGATCGCGGCGAGCATCCCGGTCGCGCCCGAGGTCGGACTGGTGATCACCGAAGGCAATTACCTGTTGCTCGATTCGATGCCTTGGGCAACGGGTCGGTCGCTGCTGGATGAAGTCTGGTACGTCGAACTGCCCGAGGACGTCAGGCACGAGAGACTCGAAGCCCGGCACCGGCGCTACGGCCGATCAGCCGAGGAAGCCCACCAACGAACCTTCGGCAGCGACGAGTCAAACGCACAACTGATCGCCGCCACCAAACCATCCGCCGACGCAATCCTCCACTTGACCTGATCCAACGCTCCACACCGTCTGGCGTGCCGCACCGCATTCCTCGAACCCGCCTGGCGGCGCTGCAACAAATTCCTCTAGCACGGGTCCTCAAGCACGCGAATTGCAGGACCCACCGGACCGCGGAGTGCACCGAACGGACGAGACGGCGCGATGCGGAGTCCGCAATGCGCGGGAGCGACGTGCGCGAGTAGGCGATGCGCAGGGGTAGGGCGGGCGATGCGCAGGTGCGGATGCCCGGAGTACGCGATGCGCAGGTGCGAGGCGGGCGATCCGCAAGTCCAGGATGCCCGGAGTACGCGATGCGCAGGTGCGAGGCGGGCGATCCGCAAGTCCAGGATGCCCGGAGTACGCGATGCGCAGGTGCGGGAAGCGGGCCGCTGCGACGGCGCGCGAGAGAACATGCGGCTGGCTCGACCGGCGGGCTGATGTGCGAGCGCGGGAGAGCCGTGGGCGGGCGCCGACTCCGCGGTGCGGGAGGGCGAATGCGCGGGACCGCGATGCGTGGAGTACGCCGCTGCGCGGAGGTATGCGGGTCCGCGAATGCGCCGAGTGCGCGGGCGCGGTGTGTACGGAGCGGGCAGCGCGAGGTGCGCGAGGTGTGTGCCACTTCGGGGGTGCGCGGGTGTGTGATGCGTTGGTGTGCGATGCGTTGGGGTGGGCGGGATTGGAGGGGGTCATAGAGTGGGTATTGCCGGTTGGCCGGGGGTTTTGGGTGAAGCAGTTGGAATGATTCTTGGCTAGGGGGTGGGCGACCGTTTGGCGCAGGGTTTGGACCGCTGGGCGGACGAGGCTTCAAGAAACGCCGAAATGGTTCTGACATGACCCCTGGACCGGGATAGTTTCGAGATCCCCCCACGTGTGGAGGTCCCACTCCCCCCGGGACCCGCACGGGCGAGTGCCCCGATCCATGGTCGGGGCATTCGTTTTTTCTGCAGCTTTGCGCGGGGGGCGGCACGGCCGGAACCGATCGATGGCGGCGCGGCTCGTACTCGGGTCCTCGTACACCGCGCTACTGGCGGCGGTCGAGTAGCAGGCCTACATCGGCGCCGGTGCGCCCGTGCGCCGGTACGTCCGTCCGCCGGTCCACACCTGCACCCGTCCGCCGGTTCACCGTCCGCCCGTCTGCCGGTCCACCCGTCCGCCAGTCCACCCGTTCGCCCGTTCGCCCGTCCGCCGGTCCACCCGTCCACCCGTCCACCTGTCCGCCCGTTCGCGCGTCCGCCGGTCCACCCGTCCACCTGTCCGCCCGTTCGCCGGTCTGCCGGTGCGCCCGTTCGCCGGTCTGCCGATCTGCCGGTCCACTCGTGCGTCGGTCTGCCGGTCCGGCGGTCCGGCGGTCCGGCGGTCCGGCGGAGCTGTAGGTGGTGGGTGCTTCGTCGGGCGATCGGTCGCGCTTAGTAGTCCGTGTCGCTGTGCGTAGAGGGCTTCGTGTGATGACGCGGTACGGGCAAGAAAGTTGTTCTGAGCCTGTCGAAATCGGGTGGAGTGATCCGACGTATCAGTGAAGGCACCTACCAGGCAAGGAGATCGAGATGTCCGAGAACACCACCCGCCAGATGATCGTCACCATGCTGGCCGAGGGGAACCCGGTGTGGTTCGTCGCGGCGATGGTGAACATGCGCAGCCACGACGTGTACGAGATCGGCAGAGCCGCCGGGTACCCGGACAAGGCCAAGCTCCGCCGCGCCGTCTGGGCTCAGCAGAACCGCGCGAACCGTCGTATCGCCGCCGCCCAGGCCGCTTGATGCGCCGGGCGGCCACCACCCGCCGCGCCCGCAGTACCGGTGTCTCGAAATGACACATCCGGGGCGCCGGCGGGTGGATAGCATCGATCGGTCGCATCCGATCGTCGCCTAGGGAGTCCCGTCATGATCTTCATTACGGCCAAGTTCCAGATCCTGCCTGAGCACGCCGACAACTGGCCGGAGATCTCCGCCGACTTCACCGCTGCGACGCGGAACGAGGACGGCTGCCTGTGGTTCGACTGGTCCCGGTCTGTTGACGATCCGAACGAGTACGTCTTGGTTGAAGCCTTCCGCGACGGCGATGCCGGCGGAGCGCACGTCCAGTCCGACCACTTCAAGGCTGCCCAGCAGAAGCTGCCGCCCTATCTCGCCTCGACCCCGAAGATCGTCAACTTCGAGGTCCCGCAGTCCGAGTGGTCCGAACTCGGCGAAATGGCCGTCACTCGCTGAGCTTCGCTCAAGCCTTTGGTTCCGCTGGTTACGCGCGGGGCTTGGACGGAAGGCTTGGTTCAGGCTCTGAAGTATTTGACGATCTGGCCGATGTCTTCGGTTGCGGCGTCGGGGTACGCCGTGAGGCGGTCGTGGATCGCGCTGGCGATCGGGAGTTCGGCGGCGTCCGCCGCGAGTGCGACGTCTTTCGCGGCCAGGCGGACCGGGAAATAGACACCCTCGGCGAAGGCGCGGCCGGCGATTCCGGCCAGAGGTGAGGCAGCCATCGCGCGCTTGACCTGTTCTTCGGGCAGACCGAGCGCGTCCGCCAAGGCAAGCGCCTCGCCGATCAATGCGACGCCGTTGACCACGGCGTTGATCATCACGAGTTTGAGTGCGGCGCCGGTGCCGACCGCGCCGGTACGGTTGACGCTGCCGAACACCTCGAGCAGTGGCATCACCTCGTCGGCGTCGCCGCCCACGAACAGCGACAGTTCCCCACTCGCCGCTCGGTCGACGCTGCCCATCACGGGTGCATCGATCAGCTTCACCTCATCGGGCAGCAGGTCCGCTACTTCCCGTAGTGCGGCTGGGCCGATCGTCGATGCCTCGATCAGTACCGCGCCGGGCTTCAACTTAGCCGTGAAAGAAGCGACCACCTCGCGCACCGCGGCGGGGTCGGCCAGCATCGTCACGACGACATCCGCATCCTGTACGGCGTCGGCTGGCGGATCGGCGACGTCGGCGAACCCGTTGGCTCGGCCGGGCGAGCGATTCCACACCGTCAACGGGTACCCGGCCGCGGCGATTCGCCGAGCCATCGGCGCGCCCATCGAGCCGAGTCCTAAGAAGGCGATCTTGCTGTTCTTGTCCATGTCGGCAACGCTAGCCACGGTTGAGCGATGTGAGTAGCGAATGTCTAGCATAGGAACCATGCCTCAGCAGCATGACTTCTCCACCCCGCTCCTTCGCGTCTTCGTCGAAGTCGCCCGTCTCGGTTCCTTCACCGCCGCTGCACCGGTGCTCGGCTACACCCAATCTGCGGTTTCGCGACAAATTTCAAGCCTTGAAGCAGAGGCCGGCACGACGCTGTTCGACCGCCTGCCGCGCGGAGTACGTCTGACCGAGTCCGGTCAGCGATTGCTCGCCCACGCCCAGGCCGTCCTCGATCGGTTGGATGCCGCCCGGCGGGAACTCGCTGATCTTCGGGATCTGGCGACGGGCCGGTTGCGAATAGGCGCCTTCGCCACGGCCGATGCCGCGTTGGTTCCGCGTGCAGTCGCGGCCTTTCAGCAGCGGCACCCGGGAGTTGCCGTGTCGCTTCGGGAGGGATTCACTCCGGAACTGCTGGAGCTTCTCGGTGCGGGCGATGCCGACGTCGCGGTGGTGAGCTACGCGGGGACGCAGCATCTCGACGGGTTCGAACTGCGGAAGGTTTGCGACGACTTCATGTATGTCGCGTTGCCTGCTGACCATCGGTTGGCGGGAAGGCGGCGGGTGCGGTTGACGGATCTTCGCGACGAGGAGTGGATCGCGGGGAGTTCCAACCCGGAGGACACGCTGATCAGCGCGTGTCTGCGGACCGGGTTCCAGCCGCACATCGGGTTCGTCGCTCGGGACTGGATGGCCAAGCAGGGATTCGTTGCTGCGGGCATCGGTATCACGATGGTGCCGTCGCTGGCGGCCGACGCGGTACGGCGGGATGTCAGGCTGGTGTTGATCGATCCCGACGACATCCCACCTCGCCAGGTCTACTCGGCAATCACCAGCGGCTTCACCCCATCCCCCGCAACCAGCGCCTTCCTCGACTTACTCCACCGCTGAGAACAAGCGCAACTGACCACCGCGGATCGGAGGGAGGGTGGTCGCGGCGTCCGACCAGGTCGATCTCAGGTGGACGGCGATGGCGGCCTCCAGTCCGCATCTAGGTTCGGGCTGGGCGGTGGCGTGTGAGCCGGATTGCCGGAACCGTCGAGGCCGCCGAGTAGGTGGAGCTCGCGTGGACGGTCAGCTCGCCCGAAAGGTCGGTCTCGGGTGGATGGGGGTGGCGGCGGGCGGTTCGGGGCTCGGGTGGGGGTGGTTGAGCAGGCGGGTTGGGTCTTGGTGGGGCGGGTGGGCGGTGGATCTCGGGTGGGTGGGTGACGGCGGCGTAGGGTTTGCAGGGTGTCGGGGCTGCGGGGTCGTTGATGAGGATGTTGCGTTGGTTGCGGGCCAAGGATGCTGGGTTGTCGGCGACGCGGCGGGCGGTTCGGGCTGCGATTGTGATGCCTTCGCTGTTCGCGCTTGCCTCGTTGGTGATCGGCAATCCGGTGATCGGGATCTTCGCCTCGTTCGGTTCGATGGCGATGGTGTTGTTCGTCGACTTCACCGGCACGATGACCGAGCGGCTGCAGGCACAGGTCAGCCTGATGGCCGCCGGTCTGGTGCTGATCACGATCGGGACGCTGGCGTCGGGCTCGGCCTGGATCGCCGCGCTCGCCACCCTGATCGTCGTCTTCGTCGTGCTCTTCGCCGGAGTGATCAGCTCGGTCCTCGCCAGCGCGACCACAGCGCTGCTCGCAGCCTTCATCCTCCCGGTGTCTCTGTCCGGCCCGGTCAGCTCACTACCCGACCGCCTGCTCGGATGGCTGCTTGCTGGGGCAGCATCGCTGGTGGCGATCACCGTGCTCTGGCCAGCGCCGACCCGCGAGCCACTGCGCGACCCGACCGCACACGCCTGCGCTCTGATCGCCAAGCGTCTCAGGGCCGGGCTCGCCTGCTTGAGAGATGGACCGGATCCAGCCCTGACAGCAGCACTCCTCGCCTCGATCGACGAAGCATCAGACGCCGTTGCTGCATTGCGCAAGACCTTCTTCGGGACGCCGTACCGTCCGACCGGGCTCTCGACGTCGGCGCGCACCTTGGTCCGCGTGGTCGACGAGGTCATCTGGCTGGAGACCGTGCTCCAGCAACACCTGCGGATTCCCCTGCCAGGCTTGGTGGATGCGCAGCTCGCAGAGGTGTACGAGTCGGCTGCAGTCGTGCTGGAGCGAGCTGCGGATCTGCTACGGGACGGCGGCGAACTGGAGGAGTTCGCTACCGACCTGGACCGACTGAAGCGAGCACGGGTCGCACTGGAAGCAACAGTGACGGCATTGCCGCCCGAGCAGCGCAGTACGGAGAACGGCAGTGTGGTCACGGCGCTTGTCAGTGCAGTGGAGCCGACCTTTCGTGCCGAGGAGATGAGCTTCGCGATCACAGCGATGGCCGAGAACATCGAGTTGGCCGTAGCGGCGCGCGGACGCTCGTGGTGGCAGCACCTCCTCGGACGCACCCCGACAAGCGTCGCCTCACCACTGGCATCCGTGCGTGAGCGGGCAGGCGCGCACTTGGAGCCGCACTCGGTCTGGCTGCACAACAGCATCCGTGGCGCTGTCGGCCTCGCGCTGGCCGTGCTGATCGCCGATCTGAGCGGCGTACAGCATTCCTTCTGGGTTGTGTTCGGCACGCTCGCCGTACTGCGTTCCAACGCCTTGAGCACCGGCCAGAACGCACTACGCGGGCTAGTCGGGACAGTGGCCGGCATAGTGATCGGAGGCGGCGTAGTGGTTGCCCTGGGCACCAACACGACGGTCGCCTGGCTACTGCTGCCGATCGCCGTCGCGCTGGCCGGACTCGCACCTGCAGCGTTCTCCTTCGCAGCGGGCCAAGCGGCGTTCACTGCGACCCTGCTGATCCTGTTCGACCTCATCTCTCCTGCAGGCTGGGAGATCGGCCTGGTGCGTATCGAAGACGTAGGCATCGGCTCGGCGGTGAGTCTGCTGGTCGGTGTGTTGTTCTGGCCGCGCGGTGCCAGCTCCGCCTTGCGACAGGCGGTTGCCGAGGCCTACTCGGACAGTGCGCATTACCTCCGTCAGGCAGTCGAGTACGGTGCGTCCCGTTGTGACGGACGATCAGTACCTGTCGCAGAGCCGATCGACGAGGGGCGCCGTGCGGCAGCGGCAGCACGGCGGCTCGACGACGCGTTCCGCACCTACCTGGCCGAGCGCGGGGCCAAGCACCTCCCCCTGGCCGACGTCACCACGCTGGTCAGTGGCGTCGCAGTACTGCGTATCACCGCTGACGCGATCCTCGAGCTGTGGAGTTCCGGCGACAGCACTCCAGCCGGCGACCGTACTGCGGCTCGTGCGGAGCTGATGGAAACGGCCGGAGCACTAGTCGAGTGGTACCAGCAGGCCGCGGTCGCTCTGGCCAACTCGACCGAGTTGCCGCCTCTCGTACCGCGCGACCCCGACGGTGCTGAGCGCCTGGTCAACGCAGTACGACGCGACCTCACAACAGACGACGGTCGATGGAGTGACATCGCAGTACGGATGTTGTGGACGGCGGACCATCTGGATGCCGTACGACGCCTCCAGGCCGGTATCGCTCAGACCAGCGCATCTACAGTGGCTGGGTGAGCAGTAGGCGTGAGATAGCGGTTGCGGTGCTGGTGTTTGACGGAGTGCGGTTGCTGGACCTGACTGGCCCGCTAGAGGTCTTCGATGTCGCCGCATCGCTCGGTACGGGGCACCGGGTGACGGTGTGCTCGCCGGGTGGCGCGGACGTCACGACGTCGGGTGGCCTGCGGATCGGCGTACAGGCTGATGCGGCTGCCTTATCGGCGGTCGACACGTTGGTTGTTCCTGGCGGTGAGTGTCTTGTGCACGAGCGTCCAGACGCTGCACTGCAAGCTGCGATCGCCCAGTTGGCCACGGGCGCACGCCGGGTCGCGTCTGTCTGCTCGGGTGCTTTCGCGCTCGCCGAGGCCGGGTTGCTGGACGGGAAGCGTGCCGCGACGCACTGGCGGCACACCGGCACCCTTCGGCGGCGCTTTCCGACGGTGACTGTCGACGAGGAGTCGATCTATGTCCGCGACGGGCGGGTACTGACCTCGGCCGGCGTCAGCGCAGGGATCGACCTCGCGCTCGCACTCATCGAAGAGGACGCCGGCGATGTAGTGGCGCATGAGATCGCCAAAGACCTTGTGGTGTTCATGCGTCGGCGTGGAGCACAGCCGCAGCTGTCCGTCCCTGCACGGACCCCGCGACCGCGCCGCGATCCCCTTCGCCTTCTCTGCGACGAGATCGCGGCCGATCCCGGGACCAATCACAGCTTGGCGAGCATGGCCGCCCGGGCAGGGCTCAGCGAACGGCACCTCAGCCGGCTCTTCAAAGCACAGACTGGGATGACGCCGACTGCGTACGTGCTGTCCGTACGCCGGGAGGCCGCGCTCGCGTTGGTCGAAGCCGGCGAAACGCTCGGCGCCGCAGCACGACGCAGCGGACTCGGCAGCGAAGAAACGCTCCGCCGGATCCTCCGGACCAGCCGGGACTGACAGCTCAGCGCCTACGACCCCAGCGACGGCCGGAGGTGCCGAGACCGGCCAGGTGCAAGGCGATGCAGAGCAGTCCGGCCATCAGCAGTGTCTGCGGAGTGAACGCGTCGCTCACGTGCGCGTCCGCCCAATCCAGGATCAGTGCCAAACCGAAAATCACTGCGGCGATGATGGCGAACATCGAGATCTCCCAACAAACAATGGCGGACGGGGCGGCTCATCTAACTGCCTACCTGGTACCCACCACAAGACCAAACCGAAACCCTGCTCGAACCAACACCGGATTGTGCCCATCCGATCGCCGACGAGGAATGCGAAGAACCGCCAAGGTGACTGGGAAGGGGTTGGCAATCGGTCAGGATTCGAGAAGTCAGGTGCGCCGGGCGCTCGCTAAGGTCGTGGACATCAGAAGTCGCCAGGAGAGGAACTGCGATGCCGAAGACCACGAAGACCGCCACCGCCGAGAAGTCCTACGACGGCTTCACCGAGGAAGAGCGGGCCGCGATGAAGGATCGCGCCAAGGAACTGAAGTCGACCGCGCGCAAGAGTTCGAGCGCGAAGAAGGCCGACGGCGAGACCGAAGTACTCGAGAAGATCGCCGAGCTGTCCGAGCACGAGCGCCCCATGGCCGAGCGGATCCACGCCATCGTCAGGGCGAGCGCGCCGTCGCTGGAACCGAAGCTCTGGTACGGAATGCCTGCGTATGCCAAGGACGGCAAGGTCGTCTGCTTCTTCCAGAGCGCGTCGAAGTTCAAGGCGAGGTACGCCACGCTGGGCTTCAACGACCCCGCCAACCTCGACGACGGCAACATGTGGCCGACCGCCTACGCCTTGACCGAACTGACCGCCGCCACCGAGGCCAAGATCGCCGAACTTGTAACCCGGGCTGCGAGTTAGAGAGCTGCCCGCAGTACCGCGTTCTCGTCGGGTCCTGCGGTTGGTTGCTGGCCGCAAGCATCGCTGCGGGTCTGCTCGAGGCACTGCGATTCCCTCGAGGGAATTGCCGACAGCCGCCGTGCATCGAAAGCTGTGCGGTATGAATGACGACAAATCTCTGAGTGTCGGCGTCTTCGTGCCGACCGCCACAGCGCTCTGGTCCGATCGCCGGGACCCACGCGAGGCCATCGCGTTCGCAGTACAGGCCGAGAAGGCAGGGCTGGACTCGTTGTGGGTCACTGACTCGCTACTCACGCCACGGCTGGAGGCTTTGAGTGCACTCGCTGCCCTTGCTCCGGTGACAGAGAAGGCGACTCTCGGTACGGCGGCGCTGCTCCCTGCACTCCGATCTCACGTCCCAGCGGCTCAGACGCTCGCCTCGATCGACCTGCTGTCCGGCGGGCGACTGACACTTGGTGTGGGTGCGGGCTTTCCGGGCAAGTTCGGCGAGCCGGTGTACGCGATGGCCGGTACGCCGTGGGCCAGGCGGTTCAAGCGGCTGGACGAGATCGTGGCGCTGTGGCGCGAGCTGTGGACCAGGGAGGAGCCGTTCGCGTTTCATGGCGAGGTCCTCGACTTCGCCGAACTGCTGCCGGGAACACCGACCTTCCGGCCGTCCGGGATCCCGATCTGGCTCGGCGGGGCCACGCCTGCGGCCTTGACGCGTACCGGGCGGCTGTACGACGGATGGTTGCCCTATCCCCCCAATCCCGCCGACTACGCCTCGGGTCTGGCCGCGATTCACGCGTCGGCCGAGGCTTCCGGCCGTAGTCAGGCAACGATCGATCCGGCGCTGTTCGTGAATGTCCTGGTGACCGCTGCTTCGGACGGCGGCCGGGCGGAGCTCGACAGCTACTTCCGCGGCACCTATGGATGGCCGATCGAGCAGTTGGAGCAACTGCAGGCCCACGCGGCCGGAACACTCGATACGGTGACCGAGAAGCTCACGCAGTACGTCGCCGCCGGCGCGCGCAAGCTGGTGGTCCGCATCGCCGCACTCAGCATCGACGGCCAACTCGCTCAGCTCGATCACCTCACCCAACTCCGGTCCCGGCTGCGCCAATACGTGTCCGCGGAGCCGAGCTGATCTCACCTTGTCTGCTGATCGGAGAAGCACGTTGTGGTGACGAGGTTCGACCGTAGGATCTGAACGTGCACCTGATGAAGACGACCGATGGACGCTTGCTGGCGACCGAGGAGTGGGTGCGGGGTCGGAGTACCGGGGTGGGGTAGGACTGAGGCATGGGTCGGCGGGCGGAGTACGGGGGTCGGGTGGCGGTTGCGTCTCTCAATACTCGGGGGACGCCGCTGTTCTGTTCGGGGCTGGCTGAGCGTTATCGGGCGATCGGCGAGTACTTCGAAGCCGCGGACGTGGACGTCGTCAACTTTCAAGAGGTCCTCAGCTATTGGCATCTGCGGCAACTGAGAGCCGGGCTACCTTCCTTCCGGTACGCCGGTTACCGGCCGTCGTTGCTCGGGCCGGCCGGTGGGCTGGTCACCATGTCGCGCCGTCGGTTGGGCCGCACGATCTACAAGCGGTTTCCTCGGCTGCCCGGTCGATCGGCTGCGGCACTCCCCTGGCGGTCGCGTGTGATGGCACCTTGGAAGGGCAGCTTGATGGTCCAGCTTGATTCGCTGTGGCTCATCAACACACATCTGCTCGCAAACATCGACGGTGACTGGTCCGAGAAGAGCCGGTACTACGAATTGCATCGCCACCAACTCGAGGCGCTCACGTCCATCGTCGAGTCGGTTGTCGGCCCGCTCGTCGTCACGGGCGACTTCAATATCGCTCGGGAGAGCTCACTGTTCGAGGAGTTCGTGAAGGGGAGCCGGCTCGCGGATGCGTTCGAGGACTGCCCGCCGACTTTTCATCCCGAGTACTTGGGCCTTGCGCAGCGGGCTCATTGCATCGATTTTCTGTTGTTTTCGGGCGATTCGCTGAGGGCGGAGAAGGCGCATCTGATCCTCGCCGACAAGGTGCCGATGAAGCACGGCGCCGGTTTCGCCTCGGACCACCTGGGCTTGACGGCAACGCTGGCGACGCGCGGGGCGTAGGGGAACGGGCGGCGGGCGGCGGGCGGCGGGCGCGGGCGCGGGCGCGGGCGGCGAGACGGTGCCGGGAACAACGCCGTCCGAGTCGCTTGGTCGACGGATCGATCCCGGCCCCACGCAGACGGCTAGCGCTGTTCAGCCATGGCTTTGTTCAAGCCGGATCCTGCCGCGCGGCGACGGTAGGCCCAGGTCAGCGTGAGTAGTGCCGGGGCCCAGAGGTTCAAGGGCGCGTAGCAGATGGTGAAGACGGCCGCCCAGAGCGGCCCGGCCATGGGGCCCGGTTGACCACTCGTCCAGACCGGCCAGAACCCTACGGTCCAGATCAGGAACAGCGCCACAGAACCCACTGTGCCAGCAACGATCACTGCCTTCGGTGGCACCGCGCGGCCGCCGAAGAACGGCGACCATCGCGGAATCTCCTCTCCCAACGGTTGGACCAGCCCGAACGCGGTCAAGGCGACAACTTCTGTCAGCACGCTGATGGCGGCGACGTAGACCGCTGGCCAGCCTCGCAAGACGTCCAGCTCACCCGAGCTGTTCACCATGCCCATGGGGAACCCGAAGGCGACGGCCCAGCGCCACAGAGCCGACGGCAGAACCAGCAACGGAATGAGGTGTGCCACACGCGTGGCCCACCGGGGTACCGGCTGTTGCACAACGGGTTCGAAGGTCGCGGTGTCCTTGGAAAAGACCTCGGAGCGGGTTGGCTGCTTGCGGTGGAGAGTGGCGAGGAGCCAGAAGATGATCCCGCCGGCCAGGAAGTAGGCGTCGATCGTCCAGTCGGCCCAGCGGAGATGGTCGTGACCCGTCGTGGCCTGGGCTGAGAGACCGGTGATCCCGTTGCGAAGGAGGCCGGTGGCGCGGGTCACGTCGTCGAGGATCCCCGAGCCGCCGCGCAGGAGGAGTACCCCGCAGCCGACCCAGACCAGGGCCTTGGTGATCCGCGCACGTCGCCCTCGAGCCCATCCACGAGCGATCGCGAGACACACCAATGCGCCGATCGGCCAGGCGGCGTCGACCGGCACTTCGACGATCATGGCAACCAGGTGGACTTTTGCCTGCGCCGAGTCGGCCGCAGCCGAGTGCGTGCCCGGCGTGAGGGGCGGCAGCTCGCCGGGCTCGCGAGCGAACCGCCGAGGTACCAGTAGATGTGGAAGGAGAAGAACAGCATCACCCATCCCAGCGCCGTGTACGCAACGTACGCGGTGCGCCTGGCAGGTCTGTCCGCGGCAGCTGCCTGCGGAGCCGGAGCGTCCACGGTGGTCGAGCTCATTGGTCCACACTCGCCGCAAAGCAGCAGGCACCCCTCCCCCTACGGAGTGAACCTCCTCCCTCGAGCGAGGTTGCTGCCATGCGGACCGTACGACGAGCCGCATGGCAGCCCGCTTCTCCAGGCCAACGTCTGGTGGCTGCGCGGCCGCGACCCGGTGATGGACACAGGCTGGGCGTCGCGAGCCTGCGTACCGAAGTACCGGGTATCGCGGAGGCTGACCCGTGCGTCGTCCTCACCCCTCGCCAGCGAGGTGGTGGTCGGTGCCGGGGCTCGGGTACGAGCCGCTCGCCTTGCGCGCGTGCTGCGCGTCGCGTAGTACCGACCAGGGGTCCGCCACGAGACCCACGTGCCCGAGCTTCTCGGGGTTGATGACCGAGCGGATCGTCTGGATCTGACCGTCGAGGATGTCGAGCGTCCAGGTGTTGACGACCTTGCCGTCCCGGTCGCGGAAGATGCCGCCGGGCTGGCCGTTCAGCTGGTGTGGCTCGACGACGCCGCCCACCCTCACGAACGCACCGCCCAGTGCGGCGAGCACCTTGGTGACGTTGTAGGCGCCGACGATGCGCTCGGCGAATTGTGGGCCCTTGCCGCCGCTGTCGCCGACCAGGTGGACATCGGCTGCCAGGAGCTCGCGCAACCCGTTCACGTCTCCGTCGGCGAGCGCGTCGAAGAACCGCGCGGCGAGCTCATCACGCTGTTTCCGGTCCGCCTCGAAGCGGGGCCTGCCTTCGTCCATGTGGCGGCGGGCCCGTACTGCGAGCTGACGGCAGGCGGCTTCGGAGCGCCCGACGGCCGAGGCGATCTCGGGAAAGTCGAAACCGAACACCTCGCGAAGCACGAACGTCGCTCTCTCCAGGGCGCTGAGCCGCTCCAGGAGCAGGAGTGCGGCCATGGACACCGAGTCGGCGAGCTCGGCCGAGCGTTCCGGCTCCTGGTAGGGGTCCTCGAGCAGCGGTTCGGGGAACCACGGCCCGACGTACGCCTCCCGTCGCATCCGCGCAGAGTTCAGCACGTTGATCGAGATCCGGGTCACCGCCGCGGCGAGGTAGGCCCGCGCCGAGTCGGGTGTCGTGGCGGAGGCTTCCCATCGCAGCCAGGTGTCCTGGACAGCGTCCTCGGCCTCACTGACGCTGCCCAGGATCCGGTACGCAATGGAGAACAGCAACGGTCGCAGTTCCTCGAACTCCTCGGACCGGCTCACGCCAGCTCCTCCTTGAAGCCCACCCGCCACGACGGGTACCGCGGCTGCCAGCCGAGCTCACGCTTGGCCTTCGCGTTCGAGAAGGCGCGGCCCTGCGTCATCATGTGCACCGCCTGGTCGCCGGCCAGCAGCCGGGCGAGCCACACCGGCACGCGCCGCGGAGGCTTCGCGCCGGCGCACTCGGCCAGGTACGGCAGCCATGCGCTGGCCGGGGCAGGCTCGTCGTCGACGATGTTGAACACCCCGCGCACCTTCTGCTCGACCGCCAGCACCGTAGCGCTCGCGGCATCGTCGAGGTGGATCCATGAGCTGTATCCGCCACCGCCGCCCACGAGCGGGTACTGGCGCTTGCGCACGAGCGCCACCTGGTCGTCGATCGCACCGGGCCCGTAGAACGCGCCGTACCGCATCACCGCACCACCGATGTCGAGGACCTTCTCCTCGACCCGCTGAAGGATCGCCAGTCCGGGGTACGCCGCTGTGCCCTCCATGAGGTTCAGCGGGTCCTCCTCCGTCTTGATCCATCCGCCTTCGAGGGCACCGTTCCAGCTCGCGTACCCCTGTGCGACGAAGTGCGGAACGCCGCTCGCCTCGGCTGCCCCGAGCAGGTGGTCGGTGCCTTCGGAGCGCAACCGGTTGGTGATCGCGAACCACTTGTCGGGATGCTTGATGTCGGGCTTGCCGGCATGGGTCATCGAGATGGCGGTCATCTGATGCACGATCACCTCCGGCTCCGCCGACGCCACAGCCTCGCCGACCGATGCCGCGTCCAACCCATCCATCACGACACCGCGCGCACCCAGCTGGGACAGCAGGCCCAACTTCGACCGGCTCGTCGTCGTTGCCGTCACCTGATGTCCGCCTGCGACCAATTGCGGCACCAGCCGCCGACCGAGAACCCCGCTGCCACCTGCCACGAACACTCGCATGATCCGTCACCTTTCGTCGCACTTGCGCTGCTCGTTGCACAAGACAAGGCGGCCGGCCGTGCTGTGACATCCGGACCACCTCGCCGACTGTGACATTGGTCCGGAGGTGCCTTCGGTCTGGAAGTGCCTTCGGTCCGGCAGCGCCATCGGTCCGGAGGTGCCATCGGTCCGGAGGTGCCATCGGTCCGGAGGTGCCATCGGTCCGGAGGTGCCATCGGTCCGGAGGTGCCATCGGTCCGGAAGCGCCTTCGTCCCCGGGGAGTCGACGGGTCGACGGTTCGTTCGGACGGGCGCTGGTCCGGATGTCACAGCACGGCCGGCCACCTTGTCTCGTTACCGACAGCACACCCTGGATCGAGGAGACACGATGGATTTACAGCTGACCGGCAAGACCGCTCTGGTGACCGGCGCGAGTCGGGGCATCGGCCTGGCGATCGTGCGGGCACTCGTCGCAGAGGGAGCAACGGTCATCGGCTGCGCTCGCACCATGTCGAGCGAGCTCGCCGACAGCGGCGCCCAGGCCGTCCTCGGTGATCTGTCCACCGCGACCGGACCGTCCGAAGTGGTCCGGACGGTGCTCGAGCAGCACGGAGACCTCGACATCCTGATCAACAACGTCGGCGGCGGTGACGCTGCCGACCTGCGGGGCTTCTTCGACTACGACGACGGCCTGTGGCACAAGGCTCTCGACCTGAATCTCTTCGCTGCGGTGCGCACCTGCCGCGCGGCCGTCTCGAGTGTCGTACGTCGCCGCGGGGTGGTCGTCAACATCTCCTCGTTGGGAGCGCGGATGCCCCACACCGGGCCGGTCCCTTACACCACTGCGAAGGCGGCGCTCACCGCGTTCAGCAAGGCGCTCGCCGAGGAGCTCGGTCCGCAAGGCGTCCGGGTCGTCACGGTCACGCCTGGGCCTACCCGCACACCCGTGTGGACCGAGCCGAACGGAATCGGCAGCATGCTCGCGGCGGCGCAGGGAATCAGCCACACCGACCTGCTCACACGACTGGCGTCGGACTCGGGCATCGTCTCCGGACAGCTCGTAGAACCCGAGCACGTCGCCTCGCTGATCGCCTACCTCGCCTCACCACCCGCCGCCAGCATCACCGGACAGGACTACCTCGTCGACGGCGGCGCCCTCAAGTCCACATGAACCAACGTGCCGAGATACCTGCTCACGCCTAGGTCAGGCGCAAGGATGCAGCCCTGGGGCAGTTGTCTGAGCAAGACGGCGCCTGGCGAATCACACCACCCAGTCGCACGGTCGACTCACGGCGCTGGCAACTCGGTTGCTTTCGTCGAGCCGGCGACGGAGGCGCGCCGGTGATGGCATTGTCCAGCGGAGAGCCTGCGGCCCGGGTGGGTGGGGGCTGGCGGCGAGCGAGCGACGCATAAGCGAGCGTGTCGCGGACGTGGGGCGTAGTTGCCAGTACAAAGGCGAAGGCCTGGACCGTATGGTCCAGGCCTTCTTGGTAGTCCTGAGGTCGCTAAACCTCAACGCCCAGTTCTCGCTCCCACCGCCTACCGGTCGCCCCCAGAATCCACCCCGGTCGGCCCGTAGACGACGAATCACACAGAGTCTTCGGGACGAGGTCGTCCCTCTCTACGCATCAGGTCAGACGGCTTTGGAGATCGCAGAGCACTGCGGGATCGGGAAGACGACAGTGCTGAAGATCCTCAAAGAGGCCGGCACCGGGGTGCGCCCTCAGGGCAAGCATCGGCATTAGGCCGCCAGGTCGTCACCAACACAGGTGAGTACTGAAAGTGAACAAGATGCACCCGTCACACTCAGTTGCCCGCCACGGTCGCAATTGGTGATCGTCAAGAACGTGTCGTGACCTACACCAACGAGCCAGCACCGGTACCGGCTCGCCCACGCGCTTGGAGCCCTCAGGTCATCGGCTTCCAGTCGAGCCACGGTCGTGGCCCGTGCATCAAGCAACGCCGTCCACTGAGCCGCGATGAAGCACCTTCGGTAGTGTCGCGGCGTGACGGCTGATGGCGGTACGGAATCCACCCTTTGGAAGATCCATGGTGAGCGGCTGATAGACGACACCCGCCGGCTGCGGTTGAGCATCGCGTCCGTCGAGCTACCCGATGGTGTCCGGTTCGAGCAGTACGTCCTGCGGATGCCCAAGGCCGCCATGATGGTGGTGCTCGATGACAGGCAAGAGAACGTGTTGATGATGTGGAGACACCGATTCATCATCGACCGCTGGGTCTGGGAGCTGCCGGGCGGCTATGTCGATCCTGACGAGGATCCAGCGGTGACGGCGGCGCGGGAGGTCGAGGAGGAGACTGGCTGGCGCCCGCGGAACGTCAAGCCGCTGGTGTCCCTGCAGCCTTCGGTCGGCACGACGGACGCCGAGAACTTGCTGTTCGTGTCGTACGGTGCCGATTACATCGGTGAGCCGGAAGACATCAACGAAGCGGAACGGATCGACTGGGTCCCGCTGGACTCGATCCGAGAGCGCATCGACGCCGGCGAGATCATTGGTGCGGCGTCCCTCGTCGGCCTGCTGCACGTACTGGCGTTCCGGGTCGGCTGACCTGGTCCAGCGGCGACACCCCGATCTCGGTCATGCTCTGGAAGAGAGCTTTGACCGGGTTGACGTTCCTATGTGGCGCGAGGCGCGTTCCGAGGTCCTGCAGGTAACTAGTGCCGCGCATCGAGCGCACGGACGAGGCGAGTGCCGTTGCTTCCATGCCCAGTGCACTGGACTCCTCCAGCCGACGCTGGTCCGCCAGGATGGTTGCGAGCAAGGCGGTGTTGAACAGACGGCCGCGTTCGTACCCGTCGGTCATCTCGAGCGATCGCCGGGCGAAGGGTTCAGCATCCCTAGCAAGCCCGAGGTCGCGAAACGCATGTGCAAACTTCGCTGCCAGGTACGCGTGGTCAAAGTACGTGAGCCAGTCTGGTCGCGCTTCGGCAGCTGACTTGTTGAACGTCTCCTCCGCGCGGCTCAGCGCGGCCAGACAGCCAGTCTTGTCGCCCTGCAGCGCGAGGCCATGGGCTTCCATGACGGCTGCCTCGGCCTGGAGGATCTTTGAGCCAGATCGTTTCGCGCTGTGCTGGGATGCGAGCGCCAGGTCGACGGCGCTGTCGGGTGCGCCATGGAATGCCGCCTGATGACTCATACCAGCCAACATCTCGCTCGCCAGTCTCTCATCGTCGGCTTCATGGCAGAGACGCAGCGCCTGACGTAGATGAGTGTGACCGTCTGCATGGTGGCCGGTGTCGTACGCCATCCAGCCGGCCAAGTGGTGGAGTTCGGCGGCGGCCGCGAACAGCTCAGATCGACCTCCACCAGTGGTGCTCTCCTGCAACAGCGGTGCGACCGTCGAGTTCAGATATGAGGTCACGACCGAACGGCTGTGGCCACCGCCGTACCGGTTGTCGAGGCGGCGGAAGACTTGCGTCATCTCGCGAATCTCGGCGCTGGCGTCAGGTCTTTCACGGCTCCTGCGCTGGTTCGGGTTGGGCACGGTGCCTACCAACAGGCTGGCGCCCACCGCCGTGAGGCCGGCGCCGGCCGACTTGATGAACTGTCTCCGATGCACTCCGTCTCCTTCGGCAGGTGGTCGAGCCTGCACGATAGAGCCGTGGTCGGCTGCCAGATATGTGCCGACGCCATCGTGACCTTCGTCGTAGGCGCCCGATGCGTGGGACGCTGCCAGAGCAACTCGCTCGCCATGGCCAATGGGCCGAGCTGTGAGGCTGAACCACAACAGCTGCTCGGGGATATGCAGGGCCCGAGCCCAGCGGTCGAGCTTGTCGAGGTCCCGCACTGCCGTCGAGCTGCGCTCGATCCGGCTCACCTGCCCCTGGGTGAGTCCAAGCCACTGGCCGACGAGTGCCTGCGTCGGTTCGGGTCGCTGGAGCTTGCGGTAGGCCAGCAGTAGCTTGCCAAAATGTCGCTCAGCGGCAGCTTCGGCAAGAGCGTCAGCCTGCCAGAAGTCAGCTGACAGGCGCGGTGCCTCTTGGATGAACTCGGGAGCACGCCGCTGGCACGGTCCACACTGGTCACCGTCGTTGTCCGCTGCCAGGTATGCACCGCATGAAGGACACAGCCGCCGCTGGGAGCGCGTCACAGGGTCAACACTACCCGTGACGATCTGTCGGTATGCATAGCATGCATATCCCGCCGCCCATATGTATCGCCGACGTTTCCCACCACCCAGCGTCATTGGATGGTTGTCCTCCGATAACCGACCTAATCGAACGGGACGTGGGCTAATGCACCACCTGATATGGGGCTTATGGATCGCCGCAGCCGCCGGTTACGCGGGCATCGTCCGCGACATCGTTCGGGAGGTGCGCGGCGAATGAGCACGCTCACGGGCATACCACTGCCAACCGACCGCTGCGTCCGAGTCTGGTTCGGTGAACACGTCATCGCGGAATACACCGATGAGCCGGAGGCCGCTATGAAGTACCAAGCAGCGATGACCCGGCGCTTTGCCAGCCTCCGCGTGACCATCGAGCCGGCGGTGCGCGATGTTGACCTTTCATGAGCCTCGGGCGTCGCATAGCTTCTTGGCGCGCCTAGTTGTGGAAGCGGCTCAACGACGCCTTTCGACGGTGGCGGGACGAGTGAGTGCGTACGACGAAGATTTCACCAAGCCGCTCCTACTTGGTTACCTCCGGCGCGACCTGCTCGTCACGGATGGCCAAGTCAGCCAACTGGAGCGACAGATGGCCGAGTTCGCTCAGAAGGAGAGCTTCTCGATGGGCTTCACCTATGTAGAGGAGCCGGGGACGTCTCCGGCCGCATTTGAAGCCCTATTCGAATCGGTCAAGCGCTACGAGGTCACAGCGGTTGTACTGCCGAGCCTGCTGCACCTCGCCGTCCTCGGACCGTCGCATGACATCCGGAACAGCTTCGAGCGCGCAACAGGCGCCCGAGTGCTCCTGCTGGACTCCCAATGATCTGACGGAACCGGGGCCACTCCTCACCTCTTACAAGGGGGCGGACCATGCTCACCGCCCTGGCGCCGGTTCCGTCTGCAAGTCGTCCATGTCTGAGTTCCCCGACCCCTGTGGTCCCGTGCTGGCTCAAACAGGGACCCAAATTCCGGCTGGCGTACGTACTGGAGTTCCGCCTGCGTGCGCCAGCCGATCCACCACCAAGGCTCAGGACGCAGACCTCGGGGAAGCCCCGCCGTCCCTGGCCATCTATCAGCGGCCGACGAGGGATGGCGCGTGGGCTCATTTCATTGATCGCTCCCAGAAGTGAGGCAACCCCGATATGTCCCAAGTCGAACAGATGAAGATGCAGCTCCACGGCCTAGCCGACCAGTCGCGCCAAGGAGCTGCCAGCCTGGCCGGGTTCAAGCAACGTTTCGAACAGTCGAGCCAGCAGGTACAGGCCCTGATCCGTGGCTCGGCCACCGGCGCGGACCGCGACATCTCCGCGGTACTCGAGGCGGCGGGAAAGTCGGTTGAGCAGGCCGTCCAGGCGCTTCAGATTGCCGAGTCCGGCTGCCGCAGCTACGCCAACCAGATCTAGCCGGCGCAGGCATCAGACGTGCCCTCCGACCTGCAACGTGTTGCCCAGCAGTTGCTGGCGACCCTCGACGAGATCCCGCGAGTGGTGGCCTACCTGCATGATCGCGCCGGCAAGTACCGCGAATCGGCGGGGTGGATCGGTGGCATGAGCAACAACCCGAGTGCCCGCATGGCCGCCGTGCAGCTGGACGAGGCAGCAGGGCGCTGCGAGGAAGCTGCGCACTACTTATCCCTCGCACAGCCGAAGGCGCGCGGCTGGGTCGAGCAGATGGTCAGCGGCATCCGTACCGCGGAACCGAACGGAGGTTCGGCTACCCGACCGCAAGATTCACCGGGCGAAAACCCACCGCATGCGGCACGTTGGCCAGACGAGGACTCGATGAAGCCGGGAGCGCAGAGGTCAGGCAAGGCCGCGGGGGCCGGCGATGAGCCGAGTCCACGGGACGTCCCGCCGATGCCGATAATGAGCGGTGATGAGGTCCGACGCCTCGCCGAACGGCTGCCCGTACGGAAGCCCGGCGACAAGACCCGGGGCGTTTGGCGGGACAAGGATGGCATCGAGCATGATCTGATAAGTGGCCGACATGAAGATGACTTCCACGCCGCTCAGCGGCACGCCGAGAGGCTAGGACTGGTCCGTGCACCCCACGGTCTTTCAACCGCCGCTGACGTCGAACTCAAGTTCGCGATGCGTATGCGCCGCGAAAACATCAAGCAGGCAGAGATCGTGATAAACAACTATCCATGCGAAGGTCAACTCGGCTGCGACGAACTACTCGATCAATTCTTACCGCCTGGCGCCATCCTAACGGTGCACGGGCCAGCCGGGTTTAAGCAGACCTATCCAAAGAATCCGCCAGAGTGATTGGAACGATTACGGTGCAGACAGCGAAAGCCTATTACAAGCGCGGCCACGGGGCGGATCCGGTCCTCGTCAACGACGCAGAGGCGGTCGACCGGCTGATCGATGAGCTCGTGAATGAGTCGTGGGAAAACTCGGTAGCGGCCGTGTACGTCGACGGCCGCCTGAACCAGGCTGGCGTACCCGATCATGAGTTGCTAGTCGCTGTCGACTACGAAGACAAGACAATGGGCGCTCTGCGCTACATGGGTGGCGATGGTACATATTTCAGCAATGGAGGCGGTAACGACGACACAACGGTGTTGTACTACTACATGGGGAGCGACCGTGAGTTCCCTCGTACGGCGATACTGCCAATTGCAGACGTTTGCGCGGCGGTCAAAGAGTTTCTCAGCAGCGACGGAGAGCTCCCCACCGGAGTCGAATGGCAAGAATAGCCGCTCAGCATTGCCTGCTCATTCCCCGCACGGTGTTACTCACTGCCGCGCGGTGGTCACCAAGTCCCGTGCGTATCCGCTCGATGACGTGAAGAAGAATGCCCAAACGCCCATCAGCAATGCGAAGAACCCGTTGGACTCAGCCATACCGAGTGTCCAGTATTCGTAGTGGGTGAGCGCCATGAGTAGAACGAGCAATCCCGTGAAAGCCACGAGTACTCCGAGCCCGATTGCCAACCAGGGCAATATTACGAGCGGCGTCTTTCCTGGATCGGCGACCAGGCTGACGAGGTCGAGAATGGCTACAAGGGTAACCGCCACTTGTACGACCAACAGCGAACCGGGGCTCCAATGGTCATAGCTGAAGATCAACCTAAACATGTGCCCGAGCTCTGTGGGCGGGCCGGAGCGCTTCGGCGCCATCGCTAGGAAGACCTGTCCTATTAGGTAGGTTGTTGCGATCAGTCCGGTCTGGACGAAGACAACGCTGACGAGGTGCCATCCTCGTCCGCGCTGGAGAACCGCGGTGGCACCTTGGAGCACCTGGCTGCCGCGTCGAACCGCCGTCCGTGCGGCACCAAGCCAGGACAGCAGCGAGAGGAAAAGTGCAGCGACTCCGCTGATCAGCGCGAGCGAGCGGCTCGAGGCTCTTCTTGCCTGCCACATAAGTTTCGTAGTCGCCTCGACGCTGATCTTTGCCCGCCGCAGCCGGAGCGAGGTCGTGAGCTGGCCGCCATACGAAGCCACGGCTGACGTGGAGCACCTCGCCGGGCTCTGGGTCCTAGAAGCTGCGATCGTCGCGACCAGTGGTGTGGCCAAACTGATGGCTGTGGCGATCACGCGCCCAGATGATCCCGCGAACAGCACCCCCGAACCCGTGCGCGTCACGGAGAGTCTTGTAGTCGGGGCCGTGATGCCTCCACAACCGTTCGTCCAGTGCAGCAATCCACCACGTTGCCTCGGCCATCGAGGCGTAGGCGACGGGCCTGGCAGACGCGTCGTCCCGAAAGGGTGATCGCACCTCTCGGTGACGTTCGTTGGCGCCCCCAAGGGCAGCCAGGGCCCACGACAACGTGGTGATCTCATCGACGGTAGATAGTTCGACGACCAGGCCATGAACGGTGGGCTGAGCAAGAAGGTGCGCGCGATCGCGTCGCCCGGGTCGTGCGAGCGACGGGCAGTACAGCTGGGCGGCGCTGGCGACCTGGTCGCCTTTATTGAGCAGGCGACGGAGGAGTCTGCGGCCCGGGCGGGTGGGAGCCGACGGCGAGTGAGTGACGCAGGAACGAGCGGGCCGTGGGCGTGGGCGTGGGCGTGGGCGATGCGCCATAACACAAGGCGAAGGCCTGGACCGTATGGTCCAGGCCTTCTTTGGTAGCGGGGGCAGGATTTGAACCTGCGACCTCTGGGTTATGAGCCCAGCGAGCTACCGAGCTGCTCCACCCCGCGCCGTTGTGTCTTTAGTTTAGAGGATCCTGGCCGTGCATCCAAATCGAGGGCTGGTGAGTCTGGTTGGCGGGAAAATTTGTGTTGCTGGGGGCGGGGATGAGCGTAGCGTCCGGCTATGGGGAGAGTTGTGGTGCGGCCGTTCGAGGCGGCTGATTTGGTGGGGGCTGCGCGGTTGCTGGCGGAGCGGCATGCGCGGCATCGGAGCCGGCATCCGTTGTTGCCGGCCGAGTATGAGGATCCTGAGCTCGCTCGGGTCGAGGTCAATGCCGCGTGGCAGACGGAAGGCGCTTCGGGCGCCGTGCTGGTCGAAGGCGACGAGATCACCGGGTACTTGCTCGGGGCACCGAAGCCCGGAGCTGTGTGGGGACCCAACGTCTGGGTGGAGCGCGCGGGCCATGCGGTGCGCGACCCGGAGCAGGTGCGGGATCTGTACGGCGCTGCGGCGACCAGGTGGTACGAGCAAGGGCTGATCGCACACTACGCATTGGTGCCCGATGAGCCGGAGTTGGTCGATGCCTGGTTCCGGCTCGGATTCGGTTCGCAGCACGCACACGCAGTACGGGCGGTGCCTAGTACTCCGTATGCCGAGCACCCGGGATTGACCGTACGGCGTGCTGGGCGCGGCGACGTCGCAGTGCTGGCTGAGCTTGATCTGGTGTTGCCGCAGCATCAAGGACAGTCACCGGTGTTCTCGGCCGGCGAGGTGCCGACGCTGGAAGAGGCACTGGCGGACTGGGAAGAGTCGATCGACGATCCGGCGTATATGACATTTGTTGCCGAGCGCAACGGTCGGGTAGTCGGTACGTCGATCGGCTGCTCGCTGGAGAAGTCCAGTGCGCACGGTGGACTCGCTCAGCCTGACAATGCCGGGTTTCTCGCCTACGCGGCCGTCTTCCCTGACGCCAGAGGGTACGGGGCGGGGCGGGCGCTCGGCGAGGCGGTGCTGAACTGGGCAGCTGAGGTCGGGTACGACAGCGTCGTGACGGACTGGCGGGTGACGAACCTGTTGAGTTCGAGGGCTTGGCCACGACTCGGCTTCGTCCAGACGTTCCATCGACTGCACCGACTGCTCGGATACTGAATCAGACGCTCCGCATACGGGCGTTCACGGTGAGCTATTGCTCTCGCGGACAGTGCATGCTGAAATCCTCTCAGTAATCGCTTCCTATGGGGGGGAATCCGATGTCCAGATCGCTTTTGCCTGCCCGCTTCGCGGCCTGTCTGCTGATGCTGGCAACACTTCTCACCGTCGTCGGTCCTGCTGATGCCTCTGTCCCGGATCGCAAAGCCTGGGTGCTGTGGAACCAGACGGCGGCCGCTCCGGTTGCCTTCGGCACCTGGCCGGCCAGTACGACGGTGGTGCCGATCGGCGTGGGCCGGTATCAGGTCAAGTTCCCGGGTCAGGGCGCAGCCAACGGCGTCGTGCATGTCACCGCGGTCAACACCGCGCCGCATTGGTGCCAGGCGGAGACCTGGTTCCAGTCCGGCGCGGACGAGTTCGTCAACATCCGCTGCTATCGCGTCGGTGGGGCGCTGGATCCGTCCAGCTTCAGTGCCTTCTTCGTCCGGGCGTCCGCCGGACCGTCCTCAGGTCCTTTCGGGTACGTCGACTCGGCCGCGTCCGGTGCGCTTGTCAGCCAGTTCAACTCGACAGGCGCGCTGAACTCCTCGACACCGGGCGGCACCGGTCAGTGGCTGGTGCGGTTCCCAGGGTTGGTGACAGGTGGACAACTGGACGGCAGCCTGCAGGCGACGGCCGTCAACAGCGCGGTCGGCGCGCGATGCAAGGTGTCGACCTGGGCATCCACGGCCAGCGGTCAGGACGTCAAGGTGCTTTGCTTCGACGCCGCCGGCGCGCTCCTGAACACCAGGTTCACGCTGACCTATCAGTACAAGGTCTCCCTCTACGGTGCAGCGATCCCGCCGAAGTACTTCGGCTACTTCCTGAACCAGCCTCCGGCCGGACCGCCCACCACGAACCTGAACTCCGTCCTCGGTCTCGGCGCCAACACGATCCTCGCGGCCGGCCCCGGACTGTCGATGGTCACCTTCCCGAAGATCGGCTTCACCCAGAACACCGTCCAGGTGACGGCCTACGGCGCGAACTCGAACTTCTGCGGATTGAACACCTTCTGGACCAACACCACCGGACCCGATCTGATCGTCCGGGACGTCAACTGCTTCACCAACTCGGGCGCGGCAGTCAACACCGGCTTCACCGTGAGCGCGAACTCCATCCTTTGATCGACCCCGCCTGCCGCTGACCCATGCCCGGGTCAGCGGCAGGCCGCACAAATCAGGAGGACGAACTCTCCGGGTGGAAACCGGCCGCTGTCGTCAGCAGGTCGTCCTCACTGAAGCGCGAGCGATCGATCGACACCTCGGCCGCGAGACCAGGTGAGATGAAGTAGAAGACATGGTCCGTGGCCAGATACCCGTCGTACTCCCCGATGGTGACCGGTGTCAGCTTCCACTCGTCCGGATCTTGCTCGTGGTACTCCGTCAGGAAGTCGCGGAGCTCGCTGAGGTCGGTCAGCTTGTCGCCCCGGATCGTCTTGACGGTCAGGTCCACCACGGTGGCACCGTCCTGGTCCGGGCCGGTTTCCCAAACCCTGCTGTGGAAGGCGACGTCCTCCCACTCGTACTCGAAGTCGCTCGGCGAACCGATGCCGCCGGGCAGCCGGTCGATGACGAATCCGTCCAAGGTGCACGCCCTCTGCTGAGTCGATGGAGGAGCCTGATGGAAGCCGGACCCCGGATCCATGCCGACTGCTGACGCGGGAGAGGCAACCACCGCGGTGACAGTGGCGGCACCGATCAGGCCGCTGCCGACGATACGTCGGGTCACTCGCGAGGCGCGGGACCTCGTAGTACGGGCTGGGGTGGAGTGGTGCGACATGGCTGCCTCCTCGGCGGAACCGGCGCCTGCCCTGCTGCAGGCGTCCTTTCTTGCCTGAGAAGATGCCGCGAACCAGGCCGCTTCCGGCGACCGGTTTCGGAGCTGTGGACAACCGCACACGAGCCCCGCACCGAACAACGGTGCGGGGCTCGTGAGCAGCAAACAATCAGCCGGTCGGCGACGTCGGCGGACTCGTCGGCGGAGTGGCCGGCGTGCCACTAGGAGTACCGGTCGGAGTCGGCGTCGGAGTCGGCGTCGGCGTCGGAGTCACCGCGGCGTTCGCCCGGTCGATCGCCGCCTTCATCTTGTTGACCTGACTCTGGTAGCCGGCCAGGTCTCCGCGCTTGAGGGCTGCCTGCGCGTTGTCCCAGGCCGCCTGCGCCTCGGCAAGCGCCTGCTTGACCGTCGGGTTCGCCGGCGGATTGTCGGGCTTGGTCCCGTTCGGATCCGGCTCGCCGGTGTTGACCTCGGTATTGAACACCTTGGTCAACGCCTCCTGCAGAGTCGCGCCGAAGGCCACCCGGTCGCCGAAGCTCACGAGCACATACCGCAGTACCGGATAGCTACCAGCGCCACTTGTCCGGACCGAATAGACCGGCTGCACATAGAGCAGACCGCCGCCCAGTGGCAACGTCAGCAAGTTGCCGTACTGCGCCCTTGCGCCACTGCTCGGCTGGTTGATCGGCAACAGCGCCGCTCTGATCGCGTCGTCGGTCTGGAACTTGTTCGCCACCTGTCCCGGACCGGGGATCTGCACGTTGCCGGGCAATCGGAGGATCCGGAACTGCCCGTAGTCCGGCGACGAGGCCTCCGAGTCGACGGCCATGAACGCGGTCAGGTTCTCCCGTTCGGCGTTCGGTACGTAGACCGACGTCAGCGAGAACTTCGGATCCGTCTGACCCGGCATCCGCAACGACAGGTAGAACGGCGGCTGGGAGACCGGCGTGGAATCCGCGGAGGCGGCGCCCTGGGTCGGGTCGACCGGCACCCGCCACAGGTCGCTGTTCTGGTACCACGTGGTCGAGTCGGTCACGTGGTACTTGGCGAGCAGGTCGCGCTGCACCTTGAACATGTCCTCGGGGTAGCGCAGGTGCGACTTCAGCGAGGGCGAGATCTCCGAGCGCGGCTTGACCGTGCCGGGGAAGGCCTTCATCCAGGTCTTCAGCACCGGGTCGCTCTCGTCCCACGCGTACAGCTCGACCGAGCCGTCGTAGGCGTTCACGACCGCCTTCACCGAGTTGCGGATGTAGTTGATCTGCTCGCTTGGCTGCTGCGCGATCGTGCCGCGGCCCGTGGTGGTGTCGCGGGTGCTGTCGTCCAGCGCGACCTTCTCGGAGTACGGGTAGTTCGCCGAGGTGGTGTAGCCGTCGACGATCCAGACCACCTGTCCGTCGACGACGGCCGGGTACGGGTCGCCGTCCGGGGTGAGCCAAGGCGCGGCCTTCTCGACCCGCTCGCGCGGCGTCCGGTCGTACAGGATCTTCGACTCCGGCGTCACCCGGCTGGACAGCAGGATGTTCGCGTCGCGGAACTTGGTGGCGTAGAGCAACCGGTTCCCGAACGAGCCGACCGGTACGCCACCCTTGCCGGCGTACGTGTTCAGGGTCGGATCGCCGCCGTTCTTGCCCTCCGGGGTGTCCAGCTCGACCGGTTGCCCGTTCTTCGAGCCGCCGACGATGGAGTAGTCCGGGGACTGCTCGCCGAAGTAGATCCGCGGTTCGTAGTCACCGAGCTGGCCGGTCGGCGGCAGGTCCTTGGAGGACCACACCGGCGTACCGTCGGAGGCGCGCTGGTTGCCGTTGGCGGCCACCACGCCGAAACCGTGGGTGTAGACGGTGTGGTCGTTGTTCCAGTTGCGCTGGCCGGCCGGCAACCGGTCGACCTGCACCTCACGGACCGCGATCACGGTGTCGCGGACCTGGTTGCCGATCTTGTAGCGGTCGACGTCCAGGTCGGTCGGGAACGAGTAGAAACCCCGGACCTGCTGCAACTGCTCGAACGTCGGGCCGACCACCGTCGGGTCGATCAAGCGGATGCCGGGCAGCACCTCGGCGTCGGCCGCCAACTGGTCCGCCTGGGCAGTCGTCTTCGCCTCGTAGTTGATGACCTTGGTGTTCTCCAGGCCGTACGCCTGCCGGGTCGCTTCGATGTTCTTGGTGATGTACGGCGCTTCCTTCACCGGCTCGCTCGGACGCACCCGCAGCTGCTGCAGCGAAGCCGGCCACAACGCGCCGAGCAGGATGGCCGACAGGATCAGTACGACGGTGCCGACGCCGGGCAGCAGCCAGGTCTTGCGGACCACGTTCGCGAAGAACAGACCGGCACACAGGACGGCGATGACCGCGAGGATCTCCTTGCTGGGCAGGACCGCATGATCGCCCGTGTACGAGATGCCGGTGAACAACCGGCTGTCCGCGGTGGTCTGGCCGAACCGGTCGAGCCAGTAGCTGAAAGCCTTCAGCAGCACGAGAAGACCGAGCAGTACGGAGAACTGCACCTGGGCCGCGCCGGAGGCCTTCTGCCCCTTCGCGGACGGGCGGAACCCGCCGTACAGGTAGTGGGTGATGATCGCGGCGACCAGCGACAGCAGGACGATCGAGTAGCCGAAGCCGAGCAGGACGCGCAGCCACGGGTAGTCGAAGACGAAGAACGAGATGTCCTTGTTGAAATGCTTGTCCGTGACGCCGAACGAGGTCCGGTTCTTCCATGCCAGGAAGACCTTCCACTCCCCCGACGCGGCCGAGCCGCCGAAGACGAGCATGAGGGTCGCCAGCACTCCGACGGCGATCTTGCCGCGCTGCTGGAGCAGTTCGCCGTACCGCTCGAAGCCGGGGCTCGGCGAGGGGGCGAGCGCGACTCGCGGGCGGGTCCGGAAGGCGACGACGACGTTCGCGACAACGGCGACCGCCATCAGCAGGCCGACCACCACGAACAACAGCACCCGGGTGCCCAGCACGGTGCTGAAGACCGAACCGAGGTCGACCGACCGGTACCAGAGGCGTTGGGTCCAGACGTCGGTGAAGACGCTGAACAGGATGAGCAGCACGATCAGGGTGGCGATCGTGGGCAGCAAGGCCCGGGGCCGCTGGCCCGGCGTTCGCCGGGACCGGCGCGGCTCCTCCGGCATGTCGTAGACGCCGTCGCTCATGATCGGTTCTCCTCGTCGTCACTGCTGCCGTCGACCCCAGCGCCACGAGCGGGACCAGTGCCCGTCGAAGGCTCGAATGTCAATGACAGTACTTCGCAAAGCGTGGGGACCAAGTCGACACCGGTGAGTACCGCGCTGTCTTCGTCATGGGTGCGCAGCCGAACAGCCCCGAACCGGTCGCCCTCGCGCAGTACTGCGGCGACCATCCGTACTTCGTGACGACGTGGATCGCTGCCTGCGAGGCGGGCCAGTTCCGCGTCGGACTCGGCGTCCGCCAGGCCGGATTCGGCCGCGGCGGGGAGGACGATCCGCTCGACGACCAGGGCACAGCCACTGACGCCGTCCGGCCACTCGATCTGCGCCAGCGCGTCGGCCAGGTTCTCGTCGTCCATGCCACCGGGCAGTTCGCCCTGGGCGACCGGGGTGAGCGGCTGGGCGGCGTCGTCCGCGCCGAGCTGGGCCGCGAGTTGCGGTTCGGCGCGGAGCAGGTCTTCGGTCGGGACCAGCGCGAACAACTGCGCCGGCTGGTCCCAGCCCGCACTGCTGACGTGCTTCTCGATCTCGATCACCGCCTGACTCAAGGCGCCTGCTGCCGAGTCGCGGGGTTCTTCGTCAGGTCCTACGGAGTGCATGCCGGGACGTCTCCAGTTCCACTGGCCAGTGCCTTCAAAGCGCCGATTGCCTCGTGCAGGGTGGTGATCTTCACCAGCCGGATGTCTTTGACGCCCGCGTGCAGAGCGGCCGCGCAGTTCGGTTCCGGGACCAGGAAGACGGTGGCGCCGGCTGCCTTGGCGCCGGCGATCTTCTGCTGGATGCCGCCGATCGCGCCGACCTGGCCGAGCGCGTCGATGGTTCCGGTCCCCGCGATGTGCTTGCCGTTCAGCAGCGCACCCGGGGTCAGCTTGTCGTAGATGGCCAGCGCGAACGCAGTACCGGCGCTCGGGCCGCCGATGTCCTGGCCGAGGTTGACGCTGACCTTCACCGCGGAGTCGACACCGATCGTGATCCCGACCATCGGCCGGCCGGCGTCGCCCGGGGTCGCGGCGGCCTTGACCACCACGGTCTGCTCCGCGCCACCGCGACGGATCAAGAAGGAGACGTCCTCGCCGACCTTGTTCTTCCGGACCAGCTCACCGACCTGCGGGACCTGGCTGACCGCGACGCCGTCGACCTTCAGCACCACGTCGCCGGGCTTGAGCTTGCCGTCGGCCGGGCTGCCCTTGGACACCGTCGAGACCTTCGGGTGGAACGGCACCGGCACCTCTTGCAGCGCGGCAGCGACGGCGCTGTCCTGCGAGCCCGTCATCTCCGCGGTGTTCTGCTGCTCGACCTCGTCCGCGCTCTGCGCCGGCGGATAGATGATGTCGCGCGGGAACAGGTCGTGGTGCGGGTCGAGCCAGTTGCGCATCGCCTGCGGCAACGTGAGGTCACGGTCGGGCGAGGTCACCGACACTGTGGTGAGGTCCAGCTCGCCGGTGGTCGGGTACGTCTCGTGACCGGTGATCTCGATCACCGGCTTGCTCTTCGACTGCCCGAGCGTGTTCTTCACCGGCCCCGGGCTGAAGGAGACGAACGGCACCGGGAAGACGGTCACCAGTCCGAGTGAAAGGATGAGCACGACGATCGAGGTGACCAGCGTGGCGGTACGACGTGTCACGAACCCTGCCCTGCGATCTTGAACTTGTGGATGAGGCCCCGCAGCCCTGCTCGCGGTACCGGAGTGGCGAGCGGTCCGGGGGCCGCCACCGCCTCGTTGAAGCGGCGGAAGTCCTCCACCGACGCGAAGGCACCGCCGGAGCGGCGCGGGCCGCGACTGCGCCCACGCCAAACCGCCCAGCACATCGCCAGTACGGTGGTCACCAGCGGGAACGCCAGCCACGCCAGGACCTTCATCGGGCCACCTTCATGCGCCCAGCGTACGGGTCAGCAAGTACCGACCCACTCGCTCGCACCATCGGTGAAGTGCTGGTGTTTCCAAATCGGAACCTCGGCCTTGAGGTCGTCGATCAGCCGGCGGCAGGCGGCGAAGGCCAGCTCGCGGTGCGCGGCGGCGACACCGACGATCACCGCGGCGTCGCCGATCTCGAGCGGACCGGTCCGGTGGACGGCGGCGAGCGCGATCACCGCCGGGTCGGCACAGATCCGCTCGGCTACGTCGCGCAGGTGCTTGAGCGCTTCGGGGTGCGCCTCGTAGGTCAGCTCGTCGACCGGACGGTCGTGGTCGTGGTTGCGGACGGTGCCGATGAACAGCGCGGTGCCGCCGGCCGCCGGGTCGGCGATCGCGGCCAGTACCTCGTCACTGGACAGCGCCGATCCGCGGATGTCGAGCAACCTGATCGCCTCGGTCATACCTCTTCCTTACCCTCAGCCCGGCAACCTGCCGGCGTACGACGTGGGCCGCCGGCCACCCGCAGTACGGGCGTGGCAGCCCGGAGTACCGAACTTCTGCTGCGGGCGAAGTCACAGCCCGCGAATACGTTCGCCTAGGGAGGAACGGTACGCGGTAACCAGTACGTTGGACTTGTACGCCCCACTGCACAGGAAGGCCCTCCGATGAGCGACGAGCCGGACAACCCGTTCAAGGGAACTCCGTTCGAGGCCATGTTCCAGCAGTTCTCCGGTGCGGCCGGCGCGGGCGGCGCCCCCGACCTGAACGCGATCTTCGCTCAGGTCCAGCAGCTGCTCAGCGGATCGACCGACGGCAAGCCGGTGAACTGGGATCTGGCCAAGGACATCGCGCGCAAGACCGTCTCCGCCGCCGGGGACCGCTCCGTGACGCCGACCGACAGCGACCGGGTCGCCGACGCGGTCCGGCTGGCCGAGCACTGGCTCGACCCGGTCACCACGCTGCCCGAGGCGACCACGACCTCCGCTGCCTGGAGCCGTGCCGAGTGGGTCGAGAACACGCTGCCGGTGTGGCAGACCGTCGTCGACCCGGTGGCCGAGCACGTCGCCGGTGCGATGGGCGGCGCGCTGCCGGCCGAGGCTCAGGCGCTGGCCGGCCCGATGGCGGGCATGCTCCGCCAGCTCGGTGGCTCTATCTTCGGCGCGCAGGTCGGCCAGGGTCTGGGCGAGCTGGCCGGCGAGGTCGTCAGCTCGTCCGACATCGGCCTGCCGCTCGGACCGGCCGGTCAGGCGGTGCTGCTGCCGGACAACGTGGCGAAGTTCGCGGAGGGCCTCGAGCTCACCGACGAGGACGTCCGGCTCTATCTCGCGCTGCGCGAGTGCGCGCACCAGCGGCTGTTCGCCGGGGTGCCCTGGCTGCGGCAGCACCTGTTCGCGGCGGTGGCCGACTACGCGGCGGGGATCGAGGTCGACTCCGGCAAGATCGAGGCGGCCATGGCCGACGTCGACATGCAGAACCCGGAGGCGTTGCAGGAGGCGCTGGCGGGCGGGCTGTTCGAGCCCGAGGACTCCGAGCAGCAGAAGGCCGCGCTGGTTCGGCTGGAGACCGCGCTCGCGCTGGTCGAGGGCTGGGTCGACGACGTGGTCCGCGAAGCCACCAGGGAGCGGATGCCCGCCGCGGTGCAGCTCGCCGAGACCGTACGCCGGCGTCGCGCGGCGGGCGGCCCTGCCGAGCAGACATTCGCCACCCTGGTCGGTCTGCAGCTCCGGCCCCGGCGCCTGCGCGACGCGGCGAACCTGTGGGCCGCGGTACGCGATGCTCGTGGGGTCGACGGGCGGGACGAGCTGTGGTCCCACCCCGATTTGTTGCCGAGCGCCACCGATCTGGACGACCCGATCGGCTTCGCCCAGCACGCCGGCGAGCTGGCCGACATCGACATCACGGACTTCCTGCCTCCTGAAGAGGCAGCCGAAGACGCGGCCGACGAGACGGCCGGCGAGACGCCGAAAGATGACGAAGGCAACGAAGAGGGCAACGCCGGCAAGTGACGCTGCATGACGACGCCACGGCCACGCTGACCGCGTGGACCGCGCCCAACGCCGAGCAGGCTGAGCTGCGCGAGCACTATCTCAAGCACCTCGCGCAGCACGCGGACGGAATATGGCGAAGCTGCCGCCCCGAGCATCTGACCGCAAGTGCCCTGGTCCTGGATCAGTCCGGGTCCAGGGTCCTGCTCACCCTGCACAAGACGGTCGGTCGCTGGCTGCAGCTCGGCGGCCACTGCGAACCGGGCGACACGTCGCTGGCCGGTGCCGCCTTGCGCGAGGCGACCGAGGAGTCGGGTTTGACCGGTCTCGTGATCGGCCGGCAACCGCTGCTGCTGTCTCGCCATGAGCTGACCGCCGGTGGGTGCCGGGGCGCGTATCACCTGGATGTTCAGTACCTGGTGAAAACGACCGCGGGGACGGAGTACGTGGTCAGCGACGAGTCGCACGATCTGTCCTGGTTCGGCGTCGACGCGCTGCCGGACGGTGTCGACCAAACGGTCAGAGATCTGGTGAAGAGCGCCCTTTAGGGGTGTACGGACCGGTCCCTGTGGTCCGGTCCGCACACGACTACAAGTGCTTCCCCGCCCTACCGTCCCGGTCGTTGTGGTCCCCCGGGTCGTCGTCGTTCCCCGTCTCCGGAACTGCCGATCTCACCGCCCCTGAACGGCACCGACAGCTCCAGTCACGACGACGACCTCGAGGACACCCCCAGGTCCCGTTGCAGATGAAACGAGCCGGACGGCAGAAGGTGACGGCTCAAGCACCTCGAAGTACGGCGCGAGTCGAATCCCAGCCCTCCAGGCCTGGATCCAGTCGCGCAATGTCACCAGGCGATCGCAATCTGTGCCAACCGGGGCCGATCGCGACGGCGTGCCGCCGAGGCTTGAGTTGCTCCAGCTCCGGCAGCGACGTGTCGAAGGTCGGTGCGGCCGCCGAGACCCACGAGGCGACCGGGAGATTGACGCCGATGGCTACTTGGCTCCCGTCTTCGGCGGGACAGACGGCGAGGTCCGCGCTCGAAAGGGCCCGGAAGAGTTTGCCGATGAGGAGACCCGGCAGATCGGGAGCGTCGTACGAGACCGCGACGGCGGCGGCCGCCGGGCCGACACCTGACAGTGCGTCGAGCACAGGCCGGGCAGTGCCGACGGAGTACACGGGTGTGCCGGGCCAGGTCAGGGCGGAGACCTCGGCCACGGAGGCCTCGTCGCCACCAACGACGGCGACTGCCACGTCGACGCGGTCCAGAGAAGCCAGGACCTCGTAGGTGTCTTCGGCAAGCGCGAGACGCCATGCCTCAGGTGAGCGACCGGGCGGAGCCCAAGTCCCCGAGGCAGGCACGACCAGTACTACGACCCGTCGGTCCAGCGCCTGCCCCGGCGGATCCGGGTTCGGCACCGGTGGGGTGTCGGATGAGTCGTGCATCGCGGGCCTCTCGAACGGACATGTGCGGGAGACAGTAGCCGACTAGCGCTTGGCGGCCAGCAGATCGCGCTCCATCGCGGCCATGATCGCCTGGGCCCGGTTGGAGGCGCCGAGCTTTTCGTACAGGCGGGCCACGTAGGTCTTGGCGGTGGAGAGGCTGACGCAGAGCCTGGCGGCGATCGCCCGGACCGAGAGGCCCTCGCCCAGCAGCGCGAGTACCTCGGCCTCCCGGCGGCTGAGGAAGTGCTGGTTCGCGGCGAGTTCGCGGCGCTCCATCGCGCCGGCCAGACCGGTCGCGGTGAACGAGCTGGGCGCGACTGCCGCATGCCGGATGGCGGCCAGCACCTCGTCGGTCGGGGCTGCTCTCGTGACGAAGGCGGAGACACCCGAGGCCAGCGCTTCGAACATCACCTCGTCCTGGTCGTTCGAGGCCAGCAGCACGATGCCGAGGTCGGCGTACCGGCTTCTGAGCTCGGAGGCGACCTGCAGGCCGTCCGTGTCCGGCAGTACGACGTCCAGGACGAGCACGTCCGGGCGCACGGCGGCCACGATGCCCACTGCTTCCCGCCCCAGGCCGGTGCTGCCGACGACTTCGATGTCCGGTTCGGCGTCGACCAGCTCGCTGAGGCCGTACCGAACCAGTGTGTGGCCGTCAGCGACGACTACGGTGACCTGCTCGTTCATGTAGTTCCCCCGTAGACCAACCTAGATAAACCTGTCTCGCGGCGATAGAGCCCAGCAGGATCAGCCTGGACGCCACCAGGCGAGCACTGTGACCTTGCGGCGGCCGGGAACGGGTGAGGACGGGTCTGCGTCGACCAGGCCGATCTTCGCCTGCAGTGCCGGGCGGCCGCTCGGCAGGCAGAGCAACGATCGCGGGCAGACGTACGCCTTGAGGTGCAGGGCGAAGCTGAAGCCAGGTGAGTCGTCTGGAAGGTCGAACACCACACCGGTGACCTTTCCCGTCACAGCGATCTTCAAAGCACGGACCACACCACCTGCCCGGAAGCCGGTGCCGTCCGAGTCGATGGTGAGGTCCACTACGCCGTCCGGTGCATAGACGGTCCCTGCAACGGAGAACCGCCCACTGGCACGCACGAGCGCGCAGGCGCCCCCACTACCGTCGTACGGACCGTCCACGACACAACCGCTCGCCTTCCGCAGTGCGGGTGGCGTGTAGGTGAGCTCCAGCCGTACTGCGTCAATGTCCTCGACGTCCCCCGCTACTGCGAGCCCAGCGGTCAACGTCAGACTCGCCCCCGTGAACGTCCCCGCATAGATCGCCGCTGCCAACGACCCCGTCCGTGCGCTGTCCAGCGGCAAGGTCTCCGTCCCGTACGCCGATCCGCCTGGCAGGCCGCCGGCCGTGACGCTCAGGGGTTGTCCCGACCCGACATCCACGGATACCGCCAGGTTGTCGGTCGTTGCCGGATCCTTGTGCCGATGCGTGATCTTCAGCGCCGCCGACTCGAGCACGGATCCGGCAGGAACGGCACCGGCCGCGAAGCCGCTGAGCGGGAGCACAGCGCTGTCAGCAGCCTTGGTGCTCTTCCAAGTAGCGGCAACGCCGTCGACCGTCGACAGCCGACTCGGAGTCGCTGTCAGCAGGAAAGGAGTCAGCAAGGACACCGTTGTCGGCGTCAACGCGGCGCTGCCAGTCCGGTCGGTCACCACGGCGTCCCCGGAGGTCAGGCCGTACAGAGCGACGGGCGGCTTCGACGACGAGTAGCTGCCACACAGCTCGGCACGGCCGCTCCCGATGACGAGACGGCTGTCTCCGCCGAAGACGAATTGCACGCCGCCCGTGGCGCCGGTGAGCGGCGATGCGCAAGCGCCAGGAATCACCGCCGGCACGGGCGGGGTCGCCAGCGGCGTTCCGGATGCGTTCACCGGTGTCCCTGCGACCAGGTTGCCGTCGTCGACGGTCCAGACATGGGAGCCGGTGTCGAGCAACGGGTTCGCCGTGTTGTGGAAGTCGAAGTAGTAGGCGCCCGGCTTGAACCACCACGTGCTGCCGTGGCACAGGCTGTCGCCCTTCATCATCCGGCTCAGCCCGACGGCGTCGTCGTAGTACCCGGGCAGGAAGGTGACGACCGAATTCGCGGTGGTGCAGGTGGGGAGGTTCCGGTGCACAGGGGCCGAGGTCAGCGCCGAGGAGTAGCCAGGGTCGTCGCCGGCCGGAAGCGTGCCGAGGCCGAGGTTGCAGAGCGCAGTGCCGAGCAGTGTGCCCGAGCACAGGCCTCGTGCGGACACGCCACCGCTGGCCGTTAGTTGTCCCGCCGAGACGTCGACGGTGGAGTTCGAGAACACGTCGCCGTGGATCCGCAGGGTCGAATCGGCCGGTTGGTCTATTGAGAGGCCGTCCTCCCCCGGGATGCGGCCGACGGTGAGGATCGCGTTGTCGGGGCGATTGCAGTCCGACCCGGCGCACTGGACGACCACCTGCTTCGGGTCCGCAGTACAGGTGACTGCTGCGGAGTCGGGAAGGTCCAGCAGGTTCCGTGCTGGTGTGAAGGTCGGTAGCGAGAGCGTGTCCGACAGACCGAAGCAGTGCTGCCCGGACTCGCCGTTGTAGCTGCTGTTGCGCAGGTTGTTGACCGCTGCTTGCAGTGCTCCATCTGCTGTGTACGAGTTGAATGCCTGCTCACGAAGGGCTGCAGTGACCTTCTGAGCGGAGTCAGCTCTAGTCAGCAGGGCCGAGAGAGCTACCGCGACAACACTGATCACCACCAGGACCAGCAGCAGGGAAGCACCGCGCTCGTTTCTGCGACGCCTCCTCACGACTGTCTCCTCAGGCCGCTCAATGCGATCGCGTAGTCGCCGATGGTCGGCTTGTTCGCCACGAGGTGCAGCGTGATGGCGACCGGTACCGGGACTGCAGTACAGGACGTGGAGCAGGTGACCGCGACGCTCGCCGGTACGACGTTCTGTACGACCACCACGTCGCTCGCCGGGACAGTCGCCGGGCTGATACAGGTCGCCCGGTGCAGGTCTCCGCCTTGCAGGTAGTACGCGACGACCGCAGTACGCCGCGTGGCCGCGATCGACCAGTCGTCCGAGAGCAGCCGTAATACGGAGGTCGGCAGTGGGCCGCAGGTCGCGCCGCCTGCATCGGCAGCGGCGTTCAGCTGCACCGACTCCTTGAAGGGCAGCGTGGAATCGACCGCGCCGGCCGTGTAGTCCCGTAGACCAACCGCGGCCACGTCCTGGGCGAAGTAGGCGGCACCGAATTGAGCATCCTGCGCCAGATCCATCCGATCCGAGGTAGCACTCATCTCCCGGAGTGCACTGATCAGCAGGTCACCCAGTGCCAGGGTGATGACGCCCATCAATGAAATGGTGATCAGCAACTCGACCAGGGTGAAGCCGCGCTCCCCTCGCTTCAGCTGCACGGGGGATCCTCCACACCGCAGGGCCTGCGCAGTACGACGTACACGTACTCCGTGGCTCGCCCGTCCGCGCTGGTCGCCGAGACCCGGACCCGCTGTAACCCGGTGTCGAGCAGGCAGAGCGGCAACCAGGTCAGTCCAACCGACCAGTACTGCACGGACCCGGCAACAACCTTCGCCGAGAATCCCTGTGGCGCAACGAAGTCCGGAACGTTGTACGTCGACCCACAAGCCACGTAGTGGCCCGAGGCAACGTACTGCTGCAGCGCCTCGGCATAGTCGCGTACTACGACTCCCACCGTCGCCTGCTTCCGCTGGACGTCGGACATCAGCACTGTCGTGGTCAGCCCGGACATCACCGCGACGACGGCCACACCCATCAAGGCGACCGCCACCACCAGCTCCAGCAGGCTCTCCCCGTGTTCGCGCATCAGCCCCGCACCTGCCGGAACACGCCGTACATCGCCGAGACGAGGGCGACTGCCACGAAGCCGACCACCACGCCCATCACAATGATGACGACCGGCTCGAACAGTCCGATCAGCTTCTTCAGCTTGTAGTCCAGCTCGCCCTCGTAGTACTGCGCGGTGACCTCCAACTGGTTGTCCAGCGTCCCGGTCTCCTCCCCCACGCGCAGCATCTCCGCAGCAGTTGCAGGGAACAGCCCGGTAGCCGCCAACGGCTTGGCCAGGCCTTCGCCTTGCAGCATCGCCTCCAGTACGCCGGACAGCGAGTGCCGGAACACCTTGTTGGGCAGCGATCCAGTGGCGACCCGTAGCGCCTGTGGCAACTGCACGCCGGCACTGACCATCGAAGACAGGATCCGGCAGAACCGCTCCACCAGGGCGAACCGCACCGTCCCACCGATCACCGGGATCATCAGGACGAACCGGTCGCGCAGGTAGCGGCCCGCCGTCGTACCGAGCACGTAGACGAGGAGCAGGATGAACAGGCCCGTGCCGATCAGGATCGCCCACCACCAGGCGGTGATGAAGTCGGTGACGCCGAGCAGGATCCGCGTCGGCAGGGGCAGGTTCGCGCCGAGGCTGGCGAAGAACTCCTTGAATCGCGGCAGCACGAAGCCGGCCAGGACGACGATCGTCACCAGCGACATCGCCGCGACCACGGACGGATAGATCAGCGCCTGCTTGATCCTGCGACGCGCCTCCAGATCGCGTTCCAGGTAACGGGCGAGCTGCGCGAGCACGGTGTCCAGCCGGCCGCTCAGCTCGGCCGAGCGCAGGATGCCTCGGTAGAACTCGGGAAAGATCCGCGGATGCCGGTCGAAGCAGTCCGACAGCCGCTCGCCGTCGCGCAGGCCGTCCTCGACCTCGAACATCATCCGCCGCAGCGTCGCGTTCGACGACTCGCGGCCGAGGCTGTGCACGGAGTCGGTCAACGGCATCCCGGCCTGGACGAAGGCGCCCAGTTGCCGGGTGATGTGCATGACCTCCTCCGGTTTGACCCGCCGCGCGGTGATCTCGATCTGCAGCAGACCGGGCCGCTCCTTGACCCGGATCTGCCGCAGTTCCTTTTCGTACAAGGCGAGTTCGGCCTCTTCGCGGCTGTCGGCCCGAGTGGTTCCCCGGGTGGTTCTGCCGTTCGGCTCGACCGCGACGTAGGCGTATCTGGTCATCTGTCAGCTCCCGACCGTGTAGATGGACCGAAGCACCTCGGCGACTGTGGTCACGCCGGCTTGAACGAGCCTGGCGGCCTCCTCCTGCAGGGTCCGCATCCCTTCGTACCGGGCGGTCTTGCGGATCTCGACCAGCGGTGCCCGGTCGACGATCAGGTCCCGGATCGTGTCGGTCACCGCCATCAGTTCGTAGACGCCGGTCCGCTCCAGGTAGCCGGTGCCGGCGCAGGCCTCGCACCCGACTCCCCGGATCAGCCCACCGATCGGCACCGAGCTCCCCGCCGTGGCGAGGAAGGCCTGCTCGGCGGCCGGCGGTTCGTAGTACTCGCGGCACTTCTCACAGATCTTGCGGATCAGCCGTTGCGAGATGACCGCGCTGACCGAGGAGGCGACTAGGAAGTTCTCGATTCCCATGTCCAGCAGGCGATGAACCGCGGTGGCCGTGTCGGTCGCGTGCACCGAGGACAGCACGAAGTGCCCGGTGAGCGCCGATTGGACCGCGATCCGGGCGGTCTCGGCGTCGCGGACCTCGCCGACCAGGATGACGTCGGGATCCTGGCGCAGGATCGACTTCAGCCCGGTCGCGAAGGTGATCCCGGCCGCCTCGTTGATCTGGATCTGGTTGATCGAGGCGTAGGAGTACTCGACCGGGTCCTCGATCGTCATGATGTTGCGCTCGGGGGTGTCGATCTGCCCGAGCGAACCGTAGAGCGTGGTCGTCTTCCCACTCCCGGTCGGCCCGGCACAGATGACCATCCCGTACGGCGTACGCAGCAACTCGGCGTACCGGCGGGCCAGCTCGGGGGGCATCCCGAGCTGCTCGAGCCGGAACAGCGGCCGGCTCTTGTCGAGCAGCCGCAGCACGACCTTCTCGCCACCGACCACGGCCGCCGTCGAGACCCGGATGTCGACCTCGCGGTCCTCGATTCGCATCCGGATCTGGCCGTCCTGGGAACGCCTGCGTTCGACGATGTTCAGGTCGGCCAGCACCTTGATCCGGCTCACCACGCCGGGCCCGATCGAACCTGGCAGATCGAGCTGGTCGCGCAACGCGCCGTCGACCCGGAACCGGACCCGGATCCGGCTGTCGTGCGGCTCGATGTGGATGTCGGAGGCGCGGTCGCGCAGGCCCTGGGTGATGATCAGCTGCACCACCTGGACCACCGGCGCCTCCTCGTTGACCGTCACGCCGATCGGCTGCCGGCGTTCGGCGTCGTCGCGGGCCTCGAACATCCGGACCCGCTCGTCGATCCCGGCCAGCGCGTTGCGCCCGTCGACGGCGGGTGGCACCGCGGTATTCCGGCCCCGGTGCTTCATGGCCGGACGACCGATCGGGGCCGGGCCTCGATCTCGCGCGGATACGAGCTGCGCGCGACGGCGTCGTCGTACGAGATGTCGCCTGCCTGGACCAGCAGCGACAGCGACTGTTCGAGCGTCACCATGCCCTCGCGCCGGCCGGTGACGAGGGCGTTGCGTAGCTGGTGGGTCTTGCCCTCCTTGATCAGGTTTCTGATCCCGGCGTTGGCGACCATCACCTCGAACGCGGCGACCAGACCGCCGCCGGTACGGGGTATCAGGCGTTGGTGGACCACGCCACTGATTGCCGCCGACAACTGAACCCGGACCTGGGACTGCTGCTCGGCCGGGAAGACATCGATGATCCTGGCCAGGGACTGCGCGGTGTCGTTGGTGTGCAAGGTGGCGAAGACGAGGTGACCGGTTTCGGCGATCGTCAGCGCGAACCGGATCGACTCCAGGTCGCGCATCTCGCCCACCAGCAGGACATCGGGGTCTTCGCGGAGGGCGGCCCGGAGCGCGTCCGGGAACGACGCGGTGTCGCTGCCGACCTCACGCTGGTTCACTGCCGATCTGCGGTGCTCGTGCACGTACTCGATCGGGTCCTCGATGGTGATGATGTGGCAGGCCCGGTCGGTGTTGATCTGGTGGATCATCGAGGCGAGCGTGGTCGACTTGCCGGAGCCGGTCGGGCCGGTGACCAGCACCAGCCCCTGATGCAGCCGGGCGAAGGTGCCGAGGATCTGGGGTAGGCCGAGTTCCGACATGGTCGGGATACTGCGCGGGATGATCCGCAGCGCGAGTGCGGTGTCGCCGCGCTGGGTGAACGCGTTGGCGCGGATCCGCGCGTTGTCGCGCCAGGAGAAGGAGAAGTCGTGCTCGTACGTCGTCTGCCAGACGTTCGAGCGATGCGGGTTGAGGACCTCGGCGAGCATCGCGTCGGTGTCGCGCCGGGTCAGCCTCGACTGGTCGGCGACCGGCCGCAGTACGCCGTGCACGCGTAACTGGGGTGCCATTCCGACCGTGAGGAGCAGGTCGGTACCGCCGGCGTTCCAGAGTTCTTCCAACAGCAGATCCACCCGGCTACCAGGCGCGGGAACTTTCATGGAAACCCTTCCGGGGTTCGGTTTGTGACCCTCCTCAAGGTCACGTCGGGCAGTGGACCGGCCCTCCTCCGAGCCGGTCCACCGACTCGGTACTACGTGCAGGCGCCAGTGGCGGTGACTACGCCGCCGGCGGCGAGGGTGATCGTGTAGCCGTCACCGACCGGCTGTTCGCGGAGCATCTGGTCCGCGCCGACCGTCAGCTGGAGCCAGCCGGCGGGACCTGCGTCGGGGTACACGCCCTTCTTCGCGTAGTACGCCTCGACGGCGACCTGAACGGTCTTCTTGTCGGTCTTGCAGGCGGCCGCGTTGCCGCGGTCCTGGATGCCGCTGACCGCGAACACGACGATCCCGGACAGCACTCCCAGGATGACGATGACGATCAGCAACTCGATCAGGGTGAAGCCGGACTCCGAGCGCTTGCGGGCACGGACACGTCGGGTCGGTTGGTCGGGGTCGGGCAGGTTGTGGGCGTGCTGGCGGATTCGGGCGGCCTCGACGGCGGCCCGAAGGCGGTGGCTCATGGTGCTTCCTTTGCAGAGGCTCCGGCAGGCGACGGAGACGGGGTCATGCAGGCGCGACAGCGCGGACGACCGGCACGCGCTCGACCCCTGTAAATCCAGCGCGGCCCGCTCGCATTCCCCCCGGAATGCTTCCGGTACGCCGGGTCGGCGCACCTTGCTGCCGCGTCAAAGACTTGCCCTTGTGGGATCGCTGCCACAGCGGGTGAACGGCTGGTCTCACTGGCCGTTCACCCGACGGATGTCAGCCGAACGGCTGACGGCATTCGATCAAGCGTTTCGCCTGCTGAGGGGCAACTCTGCTCCGGGCTCGGCCGGCCGTCGGTTACTTGCTGGCGGCGCCAATCGCCTGGCCTGGGGTTTACGCCGAGACGGACAGTTGGCGCTCGATCAGGCCGAGGCGCAAGGCGGTCATGATCGCCTGGGCGCGATTGCAGGCGCCGAGCTTCTCGTACAGCCGGGCCACGTAGGTCTTGGCCGTCGACGGGCTGACGAACATCGACCGGGCGATGGCCGGCACGGACATCCCGTCGGTCAGCAACGCCAGTACCTGCTGCTCTCGCGGGCTCAGCGTCAGACCGACCATGACGGAGTTCCGGCGACCGAGCGCACCGGCCAGACCGGTCGCCGTGAAGGAGCAGGCGGCCACTGCCGCGTGCCGGATCGCGGCCAGCACCTCGACATTGGGCGCCGTCTTGCAGACGAAGGCCGAGACGCCCGTCTCCAGCGCCCGGAACAGCACGTCATCCTCGGTGTTCGAGGTCAGTACGACGATGCCGAGTTCGGCGTACCGGTCGCGCAGTTCCGCGGCGATCCGCAGCCCGTCGCCGTCCGGCAGGGCGACGTCGAGCACGACGACATCAGGAACGGCGACTGCCACGACCGCAGCGGCCTCCGCCGCCGTACCGCACTCGCCCACCATCTCGATGTCATCGGCCCCGGCCACCAGACCGACCAGGCCGTACCGTGTGAGCGTGTGACCGTCGATGACCACGACCGTGATTGACTTCGCCATGTTTCCCCCCGGCTGTCATTGCTCTCCGTGACAGGCGAGCAATTGATGGCGACAGATTCGCTGATGAAGGTTACTGAACGCGCAATTAACCTTCTGTAACTATGATCGCTCAGAATCCACGATGTGTTACGCCTCTCAAACAGGTGTTTTCCACCGTTACGAACAGGATTGCAGTTACTCAGTGCCACTGAGCGGGAGGATCTACGCATGGTCGTCGCCCTGCTACTGCTGGTGTTCCTGCTCGGCCTCGCCGTCGGCTCATTTCTCAACGTAGTCATCCACCGGGTGCCCCGCGGCGAGTCCGTCGTCACCCCGGCTTCCCGCTGCCCCCGCTGCGGTACGCCGATCCGCGCGCGCCACAACCTGCCGGTCCTGGGCTGGCTGATCCTCCGCGGCCGCTGCGCCGACTGCGGTACGCCGATCAGCGCTCGCTACCCACTGGTCGAGCTCGGAACGGGACTCCTGTTCGCCGCGCTCACCTGGCGCCTGGACCGACTCGGCCGGCTGCCCGCCGCACCGGCGTACTTGTGGTTCGCCGCGATCGGGATCTCCTTGGCATTGATCGACCTGGAGCTGCGGAAGTTGCCGAACGCAATCGTGCTGCCGTCGTACCCGGTGATCGCCGTGCTGCTGACGGGCGCCGCCGCCTGGCAACACGATTGGTGGCCGTTGGCAAGGGCCGGCCTCGGAGCAGCTTTGTTGTTCGGCTTCTTCCTGCTGCTCGTGCTGATCGCCCCAGCCGGGATGGGCTGGGGCGACGTCAAGCTCGCCGGATTGCTGGGCGGCGTACTGGCCTATCTGTCCTGGTCCGCCTTGCTGATAGGCGGATTCAGCGCCTTCGTGCTCGGCGCTGTCGTCGGTATTGCTGCGATGTCGGTCGGCCGGGCCGGGCGCAAGACGGCGCTACCCTTCGGCCCTTTCATGATCGCCGGCGCGCTGCTGGCAATCTTCTTCGCCGACCCGCTGGCCGCCGCTTGGCGCCGGCTGATGGGCTGAATTCAACCGGCCGCCGCCAGCTCCTCGCTGATCAGGCCGAGCCGTACGCCGGCCATCAACGCCTGCGCCCGGTTGGACGCGCCCAGCTTCTCGTAAACCCTGGCGACATAGGTCTTCGCCGTCGAAGCGCTCACGAAGATCCTGCCCGCGATGGCCGGGATCGTCAGCCCTCTCCCGAGCAGGACGAGGACCTCGGTCTCGCGCGGACTCAACACTGTCACCGGCGCAGCCAATTGCCTGCGGGCGAAGGCCTGCCCGAGCCCGCTGGCGAGGAAGGACCTCGACGAGACGGCCGCATGCCTGATCGCAGCCAGCACCTCGGCGATCGGCGCGGTCTTGGTCACGAACGCCGACACCCCCAGCTCCAGCGCGCGGAACAGTACGTCGTCCTCCCCGTTGGACGTCAGCAAGACAATGCCGAGCCGCTCGTCCCGATCCCGCAACTCCCGCGCGATCAACAACCCGTCCGCATCAGGCAACGCGGTGTCCAGCACCACCACATCAGGCCGCACCGCCTCAACCAGCCCCACGGCCTCACCCCCGAGCCCGCTGTCCCCCACGACCTCGATGTCCCCCAGCCCACCCACTACTCCCAGCAACCCGAACCTCGTCAACGTATGCCCGTCAACGATCACAACCCTGATCCGCTCAGTCATGAACCTCACCCCCGTGAGCGTCACCCTAGGTAACACCTGCGGGCCCGGACCAGGGACTTTAGTCCCTAGTTCAAGCCACGAACCGAGACTCCCAGGTATCACAATCAGTAACCCCGGGGCGCCGTCATCCAGGCCGGGACCAACTGAGAATCGTCACTTGCCGGGCGCCTGCATGAGGGGTCGTCGGATCGCTGTCCACCAGCGCCACCTTGGACCGCAGTACCGGTGAGCCGGCTGGACTACAGGTTGGAGACTTCGGGCAGATGTAGACGGAGAGGTACATGCTGAAGACGAAGCCCGGGGAGTCGTCCGGCACCTCGATCACCACACCCGTGTACGAGAAGCTGCCGGTCTCCTTGACCCACAGAGAGCGCGAGATGACCCCGAACCGGAAGACCTGTTCGGCCGCGTTGTTCAAGGTGATGTCGAGCGCAGCCTTCGGCGCGTACGTCGTGCCTTGCACATAGAACTGGTTACCGGAGTTGTTCACCGCAGTGACCAACGAGCAGTTGGCAGCAGCCTCACCACCCCCGGCATAGGGGGTGCTAGTGACGCAACCACTGGACCCGCGGAAGGCCGGCGGCACGAACGTGAGCTCGATCCGGAGCGAGTCGATCCGCTCGATGCCGGGGTGCTTGAGGACTGCGCTGTAGGCGACCTTGCCGCCGGCGTACGTCCCCTTGTTGACCAACTGGGCCAGCGTTCCGGTCCCGCCCTGAAGGATGTCGATCGAGTCCGTGTGCATCGCCGTGTCGTTGTAGCTGGGCACCGTCACCGTGTACGGCGTGCCGCCCGTGGGGCTGAGTTGTACGGACAGGCTGTCCTGGGTCGATCCGGCAGAGTTGCCGTGCACGGCGACGAGCTTGGCAGAGGTCAGCACGGAACCTTCAGGTATGGCGCTCGACGGCGGGTAGCCCTTGACCGTGACCGTCCCTGTCTGGGTGCTGTTCCCAGCCTTGGTCCAGGTCGCCAATTGGCCGTCGGGCGCGGCGATGTTGGCCGCATTCGTGAACGCGCCCGCGGTGTCGACCGCGGTCATTGCCAGCGCGTCGACGCCGGTCCAACTCGTCGGCGTGTCAGCTCCGGACTTCAGGCCGTAGATCGCTACCGGCGCCTTGTCCACGTGGTAAGTGCCGCAGATCTCGACTTCACCGGCTTTCACCGCGAAGCGGCTGTCGGCGCCGAAGATGAACTGCACACCGACCGCGGAGGCGTTCTTGATCGGGTTGTCGCAGGAGCCTGGAATGGTGGCGGGCACCGGTGGACTGGCGATGACGGCGCCTGCGGTGTTGACCGGTGTGCCGGCGACCAGCTGGCCGTCGTTGACCGTCCACGTGTTGCCGTCAGGTCCTGCCGGCAACAAGGGGTTGGAGTTCACCCCGTTGTTGCGGAAGTCGAAGTAGTACACGCCCGGTTTGAACCACCACGTGCTGTGCTTGCAGGAGCTGTTGCCCTGCATCATGCTGTTCAGTCCGACCACGTCGTCGTAGGTGCCAGGCAGGAAGGTCACCACCGAGTTGGCTGCTGTACAGGACGGCAGGTTGCGGTGAACCGGTGGGTCCGTTGCCGCAGGCGCGTAGTTCGGGTCGTCGCCCAAGACGTTCGGCGTACTGCCGTAGTTGCAGGACTTCGTCGGTGTGCTCTGGATCGTTCCGGAGCAGGAGGTCCGGGCCCAGACAGATGCGTTGGTGTTCAGCGTGCCGTTGACGACGTTGAGGTTCGAGTTGGAGAAGACGTTGCCGCGGACCCGGAAGGTCGAGCCGGTCGGTTGCTGGATGTTGACGCCGTCTTCGCCGCTGATCTTGCCCAGGGTGAGGATCGCGTTGCCCGGTCGGTTGCACTGTGACAGCGACGGACACTGGATCAGCACCTTCTTCGGATCCGCGGCGCAGGTCACCGCCGCGGAGTCGGCGCCGTAGAAGCCGTTCAATTGCAGGGTGTTGGAGGCACCGAAGCAGTTCTGGCCGGCAGCGTCGTTGTAGGTGCTGTTGCGGAGGTTGTTGATCGACGCCTGCAGTGCACCGTCCGCGTTGTAGGTTGCGGCAGCCTGGTCGCGTAGGCCCACCGTCTCCCGGATGCTGGTGTCAGATCGGGTCAGCAAGGCGGCCAGTCCGAGGGCGATCACCGTGACGAGGATCAGGACCAGGACCAGCGCGGCACCGTCCTCCCGGTGGGCGCGAGTGAACCGGGACTTCATGACTGCCTCCGCTGACCGTTGAGCGTGATCGGGTAGTCGCCGACCGAGGGCTTGGTCGCCATCAGGCGAAGGGTGATCTCGTTCGGCACATCCGCCGACTCGCAGGTCGATGAACAGGTCACCGTGACGCTGCCTGACTTCACGTTGTGCGCGATCGGTACGTCGACCGGGGTGTCGCTGCCGGAGCACTTCAGCCGGTGCAGTTCGATCGAGCCGGCCACGGTCTTCAGGTAGTAGGCGATGACCACCGTCTTCGGGCTTGTCATCGAGTCCGCCGGGTCCCAGGAGTCGGACAGCAACCGCACCGAGGCGGTCGGCGTACCGACTGCTCCACACGTGTAGCCACCTTGGTTGTAGGCCGCGTTCAATTGGACGGACGGCTTGAACGGAAGGGAGTTGCCATTGACGTTGTCGTAGTCGCGGATGCCGACGGCCGCTACGTCACGGGCGAAGTACGACGAACTGAGCTGGGCGTCATGCGACAAGTCCATCCGCTCTTCGGTGGTCGTGGTGTTCTTCAAAGCGCTGATCACAACGCCGGACAGGGGGATCGCGATGATGCCGATGATGACGATCGCCACCAGCAACTCGACCAGGGTGAACCCGCCCTCGGAGCGGACTCGGTCTCTTAGCTGCATAGGTCATCCCCCAGCCTGCAGGGCTTACGCAGTACGACGACCAGCTGCTCGTTCGCCCGGCTGTCGTCGCTGTTAGCCTGGATCGTCAGCTTCTGCAGACCTTTGTCCGTCGTACAGGTCGGCTGCCACGTGCTGCCATCCCAGTACCGGATCGATCCTGCGACAACCGAGTGCTGGAAGCCCGTGGGGTTGGTGAAAGAACCGAGCGCGTACGGCGCCGGCGACGCGCAGCTGTCGACATAGTGGCCGTCGGCAACGTATTTCTGCAATGCCTCGGCGTAGTCGCGGACCGCGGTGCCGGCGGTTGCCTGTTTGCGGTGGATGTCGGACATCAGGACGCTCGTGGTGAGGCCCGCCATCAGGGCTACCGCAGCGATGCCCATGATCGCGACGGCCAGCAGCATCTCGACCAGGGTCTCCCCTCGCTCGTCGGCGACCCGGTGGCGGCCGGACATCAGCCCTGGACCTGACGGAAGATGCCGTACATCGCCGACACCAGCGCCACGGCGACGAAGCCGACGACGACACCCATCACGATGATGACGGCCGGCTCGAACAGGCCGATCAGCTTCTTCAGCTTGTAGTCGAGCTCGCCTTCGTAGTACTCCGCGGTGACTTCCAGCTGGGTGTCAAGCGTTCCGGTGTCCTCGCCGACGCGCATCATCTGCGCCGCAGTGGTCGGGAACAGGCCGGTAGCTGCGAGTGGGCGTGCCAGCCCTTCGCCCTCGAGCAGTGCCTCACCGGCTCCGCCGAGAGCGCGCCGGAAGACGAGGTTCGGCAATGAACCGGTCGCGACCCGCAGAGCCTCGGGAAGCTGCACACCGGCGCCGACCATTGACGCGAGGATCCGGCAGAACCTCTCGACCAGAGCGAACCGGATGGTGCCACCGACCACTGGGAGTGCCAGAAACACCCTGTCCCGGGCGTAGCGACCCCCTTGCGTTCTCGTGACGGCGAAGAAGATCAGTGCCAGGATCGCCACCCCGAGGCCGACGGCCCACCACCAGGCGGTGAGGAAGTCCGTGACGGCGAGCAGCATCCGGGTCGGAAGCGGCAGCTCGGCGTGCAGGCTCGCGAAGAACTCCTTGAACCGTGGCAGTACGAAGGCTGCCAGCACGACCACGGTCACCAGCGACATGAGCGCCACGATGGTGGGGTAGATCATCGCCTGCTTGACCTTGCGGCGTGCTTCCAGGTCCCGCTCGAGGTACTTCGCCAGTTGGGAAAGCACAGTATCGAGCTGACCGCTGAGCTCTGCCGATCGCAGGATCCCCCGATAGAACTCGGGGAAGATCTTGGGGTGCCGGTCGAAGCAGTCCGAGAGCTTCTCGCCCCCACGGAGTCCCTCTTCGACCTCGGCCATCATCCGGCGTACGGAGTTGTTGTCGGCTTCCTGGCCGAGGCTGTGCACGGCGTCGATCAGCGGCAGACCCGCCTTGATGAACGCGCCGAGCTGGCGGGACAGGTGCATGACCTCCTCGCGCTTGACCTTGCGCGCGGTGATCTCCAACTGGAGCACGCCCGGCTTCTCGGTCACGCGGATGTCGCGGAGCTCCCGCTCGTACAGAGCCAGCTCCGCCTCCTCGCGGGAGTCTGCCTTCGTGATCCCCTTGGCCCGCTGGCCGTCGGGGGCGATGGCGACGTACGCAAACCTGGTCATCTCAGCTCCCGACCACATAGATGGAACGAATGACCTCGGCGATGGTCGTCACTCCGGCGCCGACCAACCGGACGGCTTCTTCTTGCAGGGTTCGCATTCCCTCGTACCGCGCGGCCTTGCGGATCTCGTCGTGGGACGCTCGATCGACGATCAACTCGCGGATCGCGTCGGAGACCGGCATCAGTTCGTAGACACCGGTCCGTTCCAGGAAGCCGGTGTGCGAGCAGAAGTTGCAACCCGCTCCGCGGACGAGGCCGCCGATCGGGACCTGACCACCGAAGGTGGCCATGAACGCGACCTCTTCAGCAGGTGGCTGGTAGGTCTCGCGACAGTTGTCACAGATCCGGCGGACAAGCCGCTGGGAGACGACCGCGCTGATCGACGAGGCGATCAGAAAGTTCTCGATACCCATGTCCAGCAGGCGATGCAGGGCAGTGGCGGCGTCGGTCGCGTGCAGCGACGAGAGGACGAAGTGACCAGTCAGGGCGGACTGTACGGCGATCCGCGCGGTCTCGACGTCGCGGATTTCACCGACCAGGATCACGTCGGGGTCCTGCCGCAGGATCGACCGGAGTCCGCCGGCGAAGGTGATGCCGGCCGACTCGTTGATCTGGATCTGATTGATCGAGGAGAAGGTGTACTCGACCGGGTCCTCGATGGTCATGATGTTGCGCTCAGGATTGTTGATCTCGCCAAGCGAGCCGTAGAGCGTGGTTGTCTTGCCACTGCCGGTCGGCCCCGCGCAGATCACCATTCCGTATGGCGACCTGATCAGACTGGAGTAGCGCTCGGCCATGTCGGCCGGCATCCCGAGCTGCTCGAGCTTGAACAGCGGACGACTCTTGTCCAGCAGCCGCAGTACGACCTTCTCACCACCCACCACGGCAGTCGTCGAGACGCGGATATCGACCTCGCGGCCTTCGACGTCCATGCTGATCTGCCCGTCCTGCGGGCGGCGCCGCTCGACGATGTTGAGGTCGGCAAGGATCTTGATCCGGCTGACCACCGCGGGACCGATCGATCCGGGCAGTTCGAGCTGATCGTGCAGGGCACCGTCGACGCGGAAGCGGATCCGTACTCGGTCGTCGTGCGGTTCGATGTGTACGTCGGACGCGCGGTCGCGGAGGGCCTGGGTGATGATCAGCTGGACAACCTGGACGACCGGAGCATCGTCGTTCGCGGACGCCATCTCGACCCGGTTGGAGTCCTTGCGGATCACGTCCCTGGCCTCGAACATCTTCAGCCGCGAGTCGATCCCGCTCAGTGCCCGGAAGTTGTTGCCGATGGCACTGAGGATGTCGGTCGGTGCGGCGATACGTAGTACGAGACGCCGGTCGACGACTGCGCGCAACTCGGTCTCGACCTCCGGGTCGGCGACCGCGACGATGAGCTGGTGCTCGTCCACCGCCAGCGGGATCGCAGTGAGCGCACGGGCAGTTTGCTCGTCGAGCAGAGCCACCGCCGCGGGATCGGGGCTGACTGTGCGCAGGTCGACCTGCGCCAGGCCGTGCTGTTCGGCGATCTGCCTGGCCCGGTTGCGCTCGATCTGCAGGTCTTCGGCTGTCGCTGCCGGACGTACCTCGGGTCGCGCGATCACGTCGACGGCGGCCGCGGTCTCTTCGCGTTTGCGGTGCCTCATGCCGGCACTCCTGCCCGCAGCCGGGGCCGCGTCTCGATGTCCTTGGGGTAGAGGCTGCGCGCGGCCGCGTCGTCGTACGAGACCGTCCCTGCTTGCACCAAAGACGACAGGGATTGCTCTAGCGTGAGCATGCCTTCGCGCTGGCCGGTGACCACGGAGTTGCGCAGCTGGTGCGTCTTGCCTTCTTTGATCAGGTTGCGGATCGCTGAGTTCGCGGCGAGTACTTCGTACGCGGCGATCAGGCCGCCGCCGACTCGCGGGATCAAGCGCTGGTAGACGACGCCGCTGAGTGCTGCGGCGAGCTGGACGCGGACCTGCGACTGCTGCTCCGGCGGGAAGACGTCGATGATGCGGGCGATCGACTGAGCTGTGTCGTTGGTGTGCAAGGTGGCGAAGACCAGGTGGCCGGTCTCGGCGATGGTGAGGGCGAATCGGATCGATTCGAGGTCACGCATTTCGCCGACCAGCAGGACGTCTGGGTCTTCGCGGAGAGCTGAGCGGAGTGCGTCCGGGAAGGAGGCGGTGTCGCTGCCGACCTCGCGCTGATTCACCGCGGAGCGCTTGTGTTCGTGGACGTACTCGATCGGGTCCTCGATGGTGATGATGTGGCAGGCGCGGTCGGTGTTGATCTGGTTGATCACCGCGGCGAGGGTGGTCGACTTGCCGGATCCGGTCGGGCCGGTGATCAGGACGAGGCCTTGGTGCTGCTTGGCGAAGTCGCTGAGAATCGGCGGTAGCCCGAGTTCGGCCATCGTCGGAATGTTGCGCGGAATCATCCGGAGCGCGACCGTGCTGTCTCCGCGCTGACTGAACGCATTGCCGCGGATGCGGGCGTTGTCGCGCCAGGAGAAGGAAAAGTCGAGCTCGAAGGTGTTGCACCAGGCATCGGCCTGCGTGGGTGTGAAGAGCTCGGTGAGCAGTTCGTCGGTGTCGTCGTGCGTCAGAACCTTGGTGTTGATGACGGGGTGCAGTTCGCCGTGGACGCGGATCTGCGGTGGCATGCCCACGGTGAGCAGCAGGTCGGTGCCGCCGGCGTTCCAAAGCTCCTCCAGCAGCACGTCGACGCGGCTACCGCGAGCAAGACCTTTCATGAGATGTCCTTTAGGTGAGGCGGTGGAACACTGCCGGGAAGGGCCCTTGGGGGTCTGCCCTCCCCGGCAGTGGTCGGGAGGTGGCGGGGAGGCTTCAACTCCTGCCCCGCCACCGAGATCGATCGATCAGGTGCAGGCGCCGGCGGCGGTAACCGTTCCGGTGTCGTCGGACAACGTGATCAGGTAGCCGCCGTCAGCGATCGTCGCCGTCGGCGCTGCGCGGAGGAACTGGTTGGGAGCCGTGGTCAGCTTGGCGAACCGGGCTGCCGAGTCGGCTCCAGTCGGATAGCCGCCGGTCTTGGCGTAGTACGCCTCGACGGCGGTGATGACCGACGACTTGTCCGTCTTGCAGGCCGCCGCGTTGCCGCGGTCGTTGATGCCCTGCACGGCGAAGACGACGATGCCGGAGAGGACGCCGAGGATGACGATGACGATGAGGAGTTCGATCAGGGTGAAGCCGGATTCGTTCTTCCGGGCCGTGCGTAGTTGCTGAAGCATGATGGATCGCTTTCTGTTCAAGGGAATTTGAAGGTTGAGTTGGTGGCTAGCCGGGTGGCGGGTCGCGGCTGCACCTCCCGTCGCTGGGGAGGAGGGCGGCTGCGAGATGCCGGATGGCGAGGCTGACCGGGTGGTCACGGTCGGCTGCCACGAGTGGTTCGCCTCGGTTGATCGAGGCCGGTACGCCGTTCCAGCTGGGCAGGTGGCTCGCGATCGGGCTTCTGACCAGTTCGTCCAAGACGCTGGCGGGTAGGTCCGCCGCGGCGTCCGAGCGGTTGACCACGATCGATCGCGTGGTCCGGTCGTACTGCAGGAGGTCGAGCATGTCGATCGTCGCCCGCAGGTTCTTCAGCGCCGGGCGGTCCGGAGTCGTCACCAGGACGTGGTGGTCCGCGGCGTCGAGGGCCGCGAGGACCTGCGTGCTGAATCGGCTAGGCGTGTCCACCACGACGAAGTCGTAGAGCAGCGGGAGCAGCTCCAGCAGCCGGCTGACCAGCGAGACCGGAATCAGGCCGGCTTCACCGGGACGAGTCGGGGCGAGCAAGCAGTCGAACCCGGGCCGGTACGACGTCATCAGCTTGAGGACAACGGCAGCCGCGAGGTCGCCGTACGGCGGGTTGCCGGGCGACCCGTCGTCGCGATACGACCCTTCGCCCTGCGCAAGATCCCCGTACGACGTGCCGCCGGCCGCGTCGGCCGAGAGCGCGTCCGCCATGCTGCGTTCGGACCGCAGACCGAGTACGCCGGCGACGTCGCCGAACTCGAGGTCCAGGTCGAAGATGCAGACCCGGTGCGCGCCGCGATCGTGCAGGACGGCAGCGAGGTTGGTCGCCAACGTGGTCTTGCCGCAGCCGCCCTTGGCCGCGAAGACCGTGATGACCTGTCCGCTCGCCATTCCGCACCCCCCGCCCCGTTTGGAGGGAGTCGACACTCTCTGTTACTGACTCGGGCGTCGATCCCGCCTCAAGAGTGAGTCTCGGGCGAATTCCGTCACAGCGGGTGAACGGGCGACAGAGGTCTACAACCGGGTGGGCCGATCGGACGACCGTTGTCCCCCGAACGGCCGACAGACAAAGCGCGAAGTCAGCCCTGTGGCGCGGAGCGGCTACTTGGTGGCGTCGTAGGTTTCGCGGGCGGTGGCTACCTTGTCCATGTGGCATTCGGCCCAGGATTTTATGTGCAGGATGAGGGGCATCAGGGTCAGGCCGAGAGGGGTTAGTTCGTAGTCGACTCGGACCGGGACCGAGGGGGTGACCTCGCGGCTGACCAGGCCGTCGCGTTCCAGGTTGCGGAGGGTTTGAGTGAGCATCTTCTGGCTCACGCCGGCGATGCGGCGGGACAGGTCGGAATACCGCGCCGGGCCGTCCCCGAGGGCCGAGATGACGAGGGTGACCCACTTGTCGCTGATCCGGTCGACCAACTGGCGGGCTGGGCACGAGGCGAGGTAGGCGTCGTACTCGCGGGCCAGTTCTTCCCGCTGCTGGGCGGCGTTACGAGTCGGCATGCTCTCCCCTGGGTTCGGTACGCACGTCAAAGTGCCTACTTCCGAAAAGAGAGTAACTCTCCAAGAGTGGTGGCATCAACCTTCGACACAGAGGAGAAGCACTCCGATGCGCGCACTCGTGGCCCGCCGCCTGGACGGGCCGGCAACCGCTGAGCTGATCGAGACCCCGACCCCGGAGCCGGGCGCGGGCCAGGTCCGGATCAAGGTGGCAGCGGCGGCCGTCAACCCGGTCGACATCGCGACCACCGACGGGACGCTGATCAACTACAACCTCACTGCCCCACGGGAGCAGTTCGGCATCGGCTGGGACGTCGCCGGGACCGTCGACGCGGCCGGCCCCGGCGCCGATCTGCCAGTCGGTACTGCGGTCATCGGGGTCGCCGACCTGCTCGGCCGGCCGTTGAAGACGCACGCCGAGTACGTCGTACTGAACGCGTCGGCCGTTGCGCCTGCACCGGCTGGTCTGCAGCTCGCAGAAGCCTCCACCTTCGGGCTGAACGCATTGACTGCCCACCAAGCGTTCAACGCGATGGCCTTGACGCCCGGGCAGACGGTGCTCGTCACTGGTGCTGCCGGAGGAGTCGGTGGCTACGCAGTCGAGCTAGGTAAGCACCGCGGGCTGACAGTGGTCGCCACAGCAGGTGAAGACGACGAGCAGTTCGTCCGGTCGCTTGGTGCGGACCACTTCGTACCCCGTTCAGCTGACGTCACTGCAGCGGTCCATGCGCTGTTCCCGGCTGGTGTGGACGGCTTGGTGGACGCAGCTGTGATCGGAATCGGCGCACAAGAGTCGGTGCGCAACGGCGGCGTACATGCGCACGTGGTCGCTGGGCCGCCGCCGACTTCGCTGCGGGGCATCACGGTGTTCCCCATCTTCGCCAACGCCAACAGGGCCGACCTGGTGGAGCTGGTGCGGTTGGCCGAGGCGGGCGTCATTTCGACGCGGGTCGCCGACACCTACTCGCTGGAGGACGGCCCGACGGCGTACGAACGACTGGCCAAGGGTGGCGTTCGCGGGCGGCTCGTGCTCATTCCCTGATCGCCTGCAAGAGCCGGAGTGCGACCTGTACGTCGAGGGCGCGCTCCGGCTGCTGCCAGCCGTCACCAAGCAGCGCGGTGACGCGGTCCAGCCGCTGCTGCACTGTATTGGGATGGAGGTGGAGCGCACCTGCTGCCCTCGTGGGGCTCTGCCCAGCAGCGAAGTACGCCCGCAAGGTTCCGATGAGGTCTGTGCCTCGCTGCTCGTCGTAGTCCAGTACTGCGCCCAGCAGGTGGCGCACGTGGGCTTGTACGTCGACCTGTGCAGCACCGATGAGCCCAGCAACTCCGAGATCGTCTGGAGCAGCGGCTTCGGCCGACTTACCCAGGCGGCGCATGGTGGTGACGAGCCGGGTTGCTTGCTGGTGGGCTTCGACAAGCGTTGGCCCCCAGGTCGCCGGTCCGGTGACGCCGATGGTGAGGTTGGAACGGCGAGCCAGGTCGTTGAGCTCGCCTGCCATGGTGGGGCTTTGGAGTATGAGGACGAAGTCACCGGCGTACGGGCCGGCTAGCACGAGCTTGTCTTCCAGTGGGGCGGAGAGGCGTACTGCGCTGTGGTCTCCTCGGCACACGGCTACCACTAGCTGGCCAGAGGTTGGCGGAGGTGGGTCAAGCAGGCGAAGGCGGTCTACGAGAGCGCGCGGGTCCGTAGTACCGCTGAGTGCGTCCGCGAGGATGTCGGCTCGTGCGCGGCGTGACTGTTCGGCTGCTTGGCGGCGGAAGAGCAGGACGAGGGCGGTGACGACGGCAGCACGTTCGACGATCCGCTGGTCTGCACCTGACAGCTCGTCGACCCCGCCGATCACCAGTGCTCCGAGTCGCTCGCCCTTGGCGGTCGCCGCCACGACCCAGCGGTCACCGATGCGGGTCAATCGCCCGGACACCGGTGAATCCGCCCAGGGGATGCCGCCGGCCGGCTCCGAGGGGGCATTGTGGCCTGCGGTTGCGAGTTGGTTGCCGGTGGCATCTACCAGGACGACCCAGACGTCGAGGAGGTCGGCGAGAGCGGCCGCGATGGCATCGACGTCGCCGCCGGACAGGACGATCTCGGCGAATCGGTCGTGGGCCGCGGCGGCGTGCTCAGCACCGGCATGGGCGGCGGACAGTTGCTCCAGCGCGGCCGCCGTCTCGGCCGCGGCACGCACCTGCACGATCGTGACAGCGGCGAGCGTTGCTAGCGATCCGAGCAGTGATACCTCTTCGCGACTGAACGGCCGGCGCGTCCGATTGGAGGCGAAGAGCACACCCACGAAGGCACCCTCGACGATGAGCGGCGTGCCGCAGATCGCGACCAGCCCCTCCTCCCCGACCGCGTCGTCGATCGAGGAGGTGTGCCGGAACCGTCGGTCACTCGGATAGTCCTCGGTCCAATAAGGCTTGTAGGTCTTGGCGACCAGGCCGCCAAGACCGGCACCGAGCGGCAGCCGCAACTGCTGGAAGGCGGCCGACACAGAGCCGTCGGTGGCTCGCATATAGGTGTCGCCCTGCGCCGCGTCGTACAAGGTCAGGTAAGCGACATCGGTGCCGATCAGGGTGCGGGCGCGGTGCACGATCGTGTCGAGGACGCGGCCGGGATCGCGGGCAGAGGCCAGCTCGCGAGCAACGTCGACGAGGGCCGAGAGTTCCGCCTCGCGCTTCTTGCTCGCGGCCAGCAACTGCCGCAGATCCTCCATCTGCGCGATCATGCCACTCCCGTCTCCCGCGTCCCTTATGTCCGAAGAACCGCGGGTCCAGCCCCACGTTCCTTCGGACGCAACGGACCTGGCGGGGAGGTCACAGGGTGGTGAGGTCTCGGCGGGAGGTTTCGGCGTACGAGGTGACCGCGACGATCGAGATCACCGCGCAGATCGCGACGTACACGGAGATCGCGAAGCCGGAGTCGTAGGCCTTGAGCAGGGCGACCGCGATGAACGGGGCGAGTCCACCGGCGATGATCGAGGCGAGCTGATAGCCGACCGACACCCCGGAGTACCGGACCCTGGTGCCGAACAGCTCGGTGAAGAAGGACGCCTGCGGTCCGTACATCGCGCCGTGCAGGATCAGCCCGACCGTGACGGCCAGCGCGGCCAGTGCGAAGTTCTTCGTGTTCACCAGTGCCACGAAGACGAACGCCCAGATCCCGACGCCGATCGCGCCGAAGAGGTAGACCGGTTTGCGGCCGATCCGGTCGGACAGGGCGCCCCACAACGGGATCGCGCAGAAGTGGATCGCGGCACCGATCAGTACGGCGTTCAGCGCGAACGACTTGTCCAGCTTCAGGTGTTCCTTCGCGTACGTCGCGATGACGATCGTGAAGATGTAGTAACTGACGTTCTCCGCCATCCGGGCGCCCATCGCGGTGAGCACCTCGCGCGGGTACTTGGTGATGACCTCGATGAACGGCAACTTGTCCGTCGGTTCCTGCTTCGCCTTCGCCTGCTTGAACAGTGGCGACTCCTCGATCCGCAACCGCACCCAGAGCCCGACCAGCACCAGTACCGCGGACAGCAGGAACGGGATCCGCCAGCCCCACTTGTCGAACGCGGCATCGTTCTGGAAGGCGGCCAGCCCAGCCAGTACGCCGTTCGCGATCAGCTGACCTGCAGGAGCACCCGCCTGCGGCCACGACGACCAGAAGCCCCGCCTCGCTGGGTCACCATGCTCCGACACGATCAGTACTGCGCCACCCCACTCACCGCCGAGCGCGAACCCCTGGATGAGGCGCAGCACCGTCAGCAGGATCGGCGCCAGCGCACCGACCTGCGCGTACGTCGGCAGCAGCCCGATGGCGAACGTGGCCAGCCCCATCATCAGCAGGGACAGCACCAGCAGGTTCTTGCGGCCCAGCCGGTCGCCGAAGTGACCGAAGACGACACCGCCGATCGGACGGGCGAAGAAGCCGACGGCGAAGGTGGCGAAGCTCAGCAGCGTCCCGGTGAGCTCTTCGCCCTTGGGGAAGAACAGGTCGCCGAAGACGACGGACGCGGCCACGCCGTACAGGAAGAAGTCGTACCACTCGACCGTGGTGCCGATCAGGCTGGCGCCGACGACTCTGGCGATCGGGGTCCTCGTCCGGGTGGGTTCTGTTGATGTTGCCATCTCATGGCTCCTTTTAATGGGCGGTCCAGCCGCCGTCGAGGACGAGGGAACTCCCCGTGAGTGAGGCCGACGCGGGTCCGCACAGCAGTGCGACCAGCTCGGCCACCTCGGCCGGCTCGATCAGGCGCTTCACCGCGACTGGTTCGAGCAGGACCTTGTCCAGCACTTCCGACTCGGTCAGCCCGTGGGTGGCTGCCTGGTCGGCCAGCTGGGCCGTGACGAGCGGCGTACGGACGTACGCCGGGTTCACGCAGTTACTGGTGACTCCGTGGGCAGCACCTTCGAGTGCGACCACTTTGCTGAGCCCTTCCAGTCCGTGCTTGGCAGCGACGTACGCCGCTTTGAACGGGCTGGCCCTGAGTCCATGGACCGAGGAAATGTTGACCACTCGACCCCAGCCGCGGCCGTACATGTACGGCAAGGTCTGACGGATCAACCGGAACGGGGACTCCAGCATGAGGCGCAGGATGTAGCCGAAACGCTCCGGCGGGAACTGCTCGACCGGTGCGACCTGCTGGACGCCTGCGTTGTTCACCAGGATGTCGACGTCGACAGGGAGCCTGCTCAGCCCGTCCAGATCGGACAGGTCCGCCTGCAGTGGCTCTATCCCTGGGCCGAGGACCTCTGCCAGGCCGTCGGCGTCGTAGTCGACAGCGATCACGTGTACGCCGTCGGCAGCGAGCCGCTGGGCACAGGCGGCTCCGATTCCGGATGCGGCTCCGGTGACGAGTGCTCGACGGGTCTCCATGGCCCAGGACTCTAGAAATCCCCACCGCTGCGCACTATGGGATCGCAACACACACTCGGGTGACTCCTGGTGGGCCGATCGGACACCTGATCACAGCGATGGCAGTCAAACCTGCTCGTGCCGAGAGGACGATTTATGGTTGAACCATGGTCGACATCGAACACCCGAAGAAGAAGGCCGCCGGCGTACCGGCGGTGCTGTCGTCGTTCAAGTTCGGCTTCCGCGAGATGGGGCCGACCCGGACCGGCAAGGTCTTCTTGAAGATGAACCAGGACGGCGGTTTCGACTGCCCGTCGTGTGCCTGGCCCGACCCGGACCACAAGCGCAAGCACGCGGCCGAGTTCTGCGAGAACGGGGCCAAGGCGGTCGCCTGGGAGGCGACCCGCAAACGGGTACCGCGCGCTTTCTTCGCGGAGCACTCGATCGACCAGCTGAACCAGATCTCGGAGTACGAACTGGGCAAGCTCGGCCGGATCACCGAGCCGATGCTGCTGCGGGCCGGCGCCACGCACTACGAGCCGGTCGGCTGGGAGGAAGCGTTCCAGGTCGTCGCCCGGCACCTGAAGGCGCTCGTCGACCCCAACGACGCCGTCTTCTACACCTCCGGCCGGACCAGCAACGAGGCCGCGTTCCTCTACCAGCTCTTCGTCCGCGCCTACGGCACGAACAACCTGCCCGACTGCTCCAACATGTGCCACGAATCATCCGGTACTGCGCTGTCGCGGGTGATCGGCAGCGGAAAAGGTGCGGTCACGCTCGAGATGCTCGAAGAGGCCGAACTGATCGTCGTGGTCGGCCAGAACCCCGGCACGAACGCACCCCGGATGCTCAGTCATCTGGAGATCGCCAAGAAGCGCGGCGCCGACATCGTCTCGGTCAACCCGTTGCCCGAGCCCGGCCTGATGAACTTCAAGAATCCGCAGCGCCCGTCCGGCTGGGTCGGCAAGGGCACCGAGCTGGCGGACCAGCACCTGCAGATCCGGATCGGTGGCGACCAGGCGTTGTTCCTTGCCGTCGGCCACTTGTTGCTGCAGGCCGAGGCGGCTGCGCCGGGAACCGTGCTGGACAAGGCGTTCATCGACTCGCACACGAGTGGGTACGAGGTGTACGCCAAGCACAACGCGGAGCTGGACTGGGCAGCGGTCGAGCTCGCGACCGGGCTGAGGCGGGCCGAGATCGAGGAGTTCACGCAGCGGTTCATCAAGTCGAAGGCGACCGTGATCTGCTGGGCGATGGGGCTGACGCAGCACCGCGAGGCCGTTGCCACCATCACCGAAATCGTCAATGTCCTGCTGTTGCAGGGGAATATCGGCAAGCCTGGTGCCGGGCCGTGTCCGGTGCGTGGTCACTCGAATGTCCAGGGCGACCGGAGCATGGGGATCTGGGAGAAGATGCCCGACGCGTTCCTGGATCGGCTCGACAAGGAGTTCGCCTTCACCGCGCCGCGCGAGCACGGGGTCGACGCTGCGGCGACGGTGCAGCGGCTGCGCGACGGCGCCGTACGGGTGTTCTTCTCGATGGGTGGCAACTTCGCGATGGCGACACCGGATACCGAGGTTGTGCACAAGGGGTTGCGGGAGTGCGACCTGACGGTTCAGGTGTCGACCAAGCTGAACCGGTCGCATACGGTCACCGGGCGCGAGGCGCTGATCCTGCCGACGTTGGGGCGGACCGATCACGATCACACGCCCAACGGGCCGCAGTCGGTGACGGTGGAGGATTCTCAAGGCGCGGTGCATCTGTCCACCGGCAATCTGACGCCGCCGGCACCTGAGTTGAAGTCGGAGATCGGGATCGTCTGTGGGTTGGCGGCGCTCGTCGTACCGGAGGTCGGGCAGATTCCATGGGCCGACTTCGCCGACGACTACAGCTTGATCCGGCACCGGATCGGGCGGGTCTGTGACGGGTACGAGAACTTCGAGGAGCGGTTGCGGGCCAACGAAGGAGGCTTCCTGCTGGCGCATGCCGCGCGGGACAAGCGTGAGTTCAAGACGTCCGATGCGAAGGCGCAGTTCAGTGCGAACGAGTTGTCCTGGTTGCCGACAGAGCCGGGACGGCTACTGCTGCAGACGATGCGGAGTCACGATCAGTTCAACACCACGATCTACGGTCTGCAGGATCGCTATCGCGGGGTGGACGGCACGCGCCAGGTGGTGTTCGTGAACCCTGACGACTTGAAGGCGCTTGGGTTGAAGGATGGTCAGCGGGTCGACATCGTGAGTGAGTTCAAGGGCGTCGAGCGGAGGGCGGCGGGGTACCGGCTGGTCTCGTTCCCGACGGCACGTGGATGTGTGGCGGCGTACTACCCGGAGACGAATGTCCTGATGGCAGCCGACGACGTCGCCAAGGGCAGCAACACCCCAGTTGCCAAGGGTTTGACGGTTCGTCTGGAACCCGTCACCTGACGGATCGGCCGGAGGAACCGGGTCAGGCTGGGGCCGGGTCGGGCTGGGGCCGGTCGGCTCAGACGACGAGGCGCCCCGTCGCGGGAGTTCCGCGGCGGGGCGCCTTCGTAGTACGGGCTGGAGGGTCAGCCGACCGGGGTGAGCTCACGCTCCTCTTCGGGGGTGGTGGTGGGGGCGGCGTGCTTGGGGTGCTTGCCGCGCAGCCACTTGGGGGCCCACCAGTTGGCGTCGCCGAGGAGGGTCATGATGCTCGGCAGGACGACCGCCCGGATGATGGTCGCGTCGATCAGGATCGCGACCGCCAGGCCGACACCCAACTGCTTCATGTCCAGGGTGCTCAGGGTGGCGAAGACCGCGAACACTCCGATCATGACCGCCGCCGCGCTCGTCACCACACCGGCCGAACCGGTGATGCCTTCGGCAACGGCCTGCTTGGTCGGCACGCCACGCAGTACGGCTTCACGGATCCGGCTCACCACGAACACGTGGTAGTCCATCGACAGCCCGAACAGCACCACGAAGAGGAACAGTGGCAGCCAGGACACGACCGCTCCGTTCGACTTGAAGTCGAGGATGCCCTCGGCCCAGTGGTTCTGGAAGACCGCGGTGACCACGCCGTACGCCGCGCCGGCGCTCAGCAGGTTCAGCAGGATCGCGGTGACCGCGACCACCACGGACCGGAACGTCACCATCATCACGATCATCGTCAGCAGCAGGACGAACCCGATTACCAGCGGCAGCTTGGCCCGGGTGTGGGCCGCGTAGTCGACGTCGGCAGCTACGAACCCACCGACGGCGTACTCCACGCCCGGCACCTTGCCGACCGTCTCCGGCATGAGTTCCTTGCGCAGCTTGGTCAGCGAGTCACGCGCCTGCTGGCTACCACCCTCGTACGGCGTTGCCACCTCGAGCGTGGTCACAGTGCCGTCCTTGGAGACCCGCGGCTCCTCCAGCCCGTCCTGTGCGAACAGGCTGTCGGACTGGGTCCGCTTGACCAGGTCGGCCAGCGCAGCCTTCACTGCCGGCCGCTGGTTGGCAGGAGCCCGTACTGCGACCTCGTGGCTGGTGCCCGTGCTGGGGAAGGCCGCAGTGAGCCGGTCGTACGCCTTCATCACCGCGGTGTCGCGCGGCAGGTCTTCGGTGCCCGGGAACTTCAGCGTCATCCCCAGTGCGGGCGACGCGACGGCCAGCAGCGCGGTGACAGCGACCAGCAGCGTGGCAACCGGGTGCTTCAGAGCCGGCTTCAGCATGGTGGGCCAGAAGCGGGGCTTGGTCTTGTTCGCCGTCAGACGCCACAGCAGCGGGATGCGCGGGCGATCGACCCAACGACCGAGCTTGGCCAGTACTGCGGGGAGCACGGTCAGCGAGCCGACGACAGCCACGGCGACGACCAGGATCGAGCCGACCGCGAAGGAGGAGAAGACCGCGTCACGAGCGAGGAACAGGCCGGCCATCGAGATGATCACCGCAGTACCGGACACCACGACTGCGTGACCGGAGGTGGCCGCTGCGATCTCGACCGCGTCGACGTGGCCACGGCCCTTGGCGCGTTCCTCGCGTTCGCGGCGGAGGTAGAAGAGCGAGTAGTCGACGCCTACCGCCATACCGATCAGCAGGATGACGCTGTTCACCGCGTCGACTGCTGGGACAAGTTGTGAAGCGGCTGCGGAGAGCCCGATCGCGGCGGCTACCGCGGACAGCGCCAGCACCAACGGCACCGAGGCCGCGATCAGTGCGCCGAACGCGACCAGCAGGATCGCCAGCGTCACCGGCAAGCTGAACATCTCGGCCCGTTTGAAGTCCTTCCCGAGCGTCTCGTTCAGTGCCTTGTCGATCGACTCGCCGCCGACCTCCTCGACCCGCAGGTTCGGGTTCTCCTGCTGGATCTTCGCGGTGGTGTCGAGCAGCGGCTGGACCCGGTCGTCGGAATCGCCGTCCTTCAGGGTGACCCTGACGATCAGCGCTTGCTTGTTCGGGGACAGCATCGGCTTGGCGACGTCGGCGACTCCCCCGAGTGCCCGCATCCGCTGGGTCACGACGCCGGCGACCTTGTCCGCCTCGGCCTTGTCGAGCTGGCCGGACGGCGCCGTGATCAGCACACTCTCGATGTCCGGATCGTCGAAGTTGCCGGACTTCACGATGTTGTCGGCCCGGGTCACCTCGCCGATGTCACCCTCGTTGTCCGACTGCTTCGTGCCCGTCACCGAGCCGAGCGCGAAGCACGCGATCACGACGGCGACCCACATCGCGATCGCCCGCCACGGATGGGTGGCGCTCCAGCGTGCCGCCCGCACCGTGATCTGTCCCCTGGCCATGGTTCCTGCCCCTCCGCGCCGCCTCTGGCGCACACCCTCCAGTCCGGCCCGACGCCGCACTGACTCACGGGTCTCAGCCTGTTGGACACCACGGTGTCCCCACCATGCAGGAAGCCACCGACTCCACCCTGGTGCCAGCCCCACCCCACCCTCGGGGTGAACGTGGATGCACCCTTGGGGTCCCGCCGACGCGACCCCTGGCGTCGCCGCTCCCCACCCCTCAGCTACGGGCTTCTGCGTCGCCCTCCCCACCCGTCCGCTACGGGCTTCTGCGTCGCCCTCCCCGCCGTGTCGCTCAGGGTCGCGGTTTGGTGGGACCAACGGTCGCGGGGTTGTGGAGCCCGAATCCGGCGCGCTCCGTGCGGGTCACCCGCCCAGGTCGGGCAGGCCCTCCCAGCCCACTCCGGACCTCCCAGCCCACTCCGGACGCACCATCGATCCGATCCGCACCCGTTCGGCCGCTCCTGAGCCCATCGACCTCCAGTGCCCAGCCGCTTCACCCCGGCGCTCCCCGGGGGCGAACCCACACTTTCGACCGCCAACCCCTCATCCGGTGGGCTGGCGCACGGCATACAGCACGCCAACCCACACTTTGGACCGCCGACCCCTCAGATGGTGGGTTCGCCCCCGGCGGGGTGCAGATGGCGATCGGTGGTGGGGTGCCAGCGACGCGGGATGCCGGCGACGGCAACAGTCGCGTGGGCGGGAGCCGCTCGCCGGAGTCGCATCGGCCGGGCTCAGAAGTCGTCGAGGGTGAGGTTGGCGGCGGCTGAGACGCCCTCGAGGTAGCCCTCGGCGCGTTCGGACTTGGGGAAGCGGTGGACGAGGGTCCAGAAGGCGGTGTTGTGGGAGGGCTCGATCAGGTGGGCGAGTTCGTGAACGAGGACGTAGTCGACGACCCAGGCGGGCATCGACTGCAATCGGTCACTCAGACGGATCGAGCGGTCGCTCGGAGTACAGGATCCCCATCGTCTGTTTTGGTTCGAAACCCAGCGGACGGACGCAGGTTCGGGCACCTCTGGGAGGTGGCGACACGCGAGTTCGTGTGCTCTGGCCAACAATTTTTCGTCCGACACGCGGGATCGGCTGCGCTGCTTCTCGAGGCGCTGGAGCATGGTTTCGACCCAGCGCGCCTCCTCGGCGGCGGACAGCCGGTCGGGCATCAGGACGACCACCCGCTCGCCGTCGCGATAGGCGCTCACGGTGCGCTTGCGGCGCTTGCTGCGACGGATGTCCACATACGGCGGGATCGAGCGCGGTGGAGACTCGGCCATGGGTCAGACGCTACCGCACCGAATCTTCCAACTTTCTTCTGTCCACACCCTGTGAATTGACGTTTCCGCAGGTCAGGTGGCTTTCGGCGGCGGGCGCGACCAAGTTTGTTCACATCCTGTTCCCCCGTTCGTCCACAGCGTCGAACGGCGCGCCCCACAGCTTGCACACAGGTTTATCCACAGGGGTGGACAACCTGGGCTTGCCACCGGGACGCGGGCCTGGCAGCGTCTGTGCCAGCAGGCTCCCGGACCGCCTCCGGGGCCGCTCGGAGGGGAAGCCGAGTGGTTCCGAAGGCGGACAACCGGGAGCCTGTTCAGTGTCACGACGAATCCCGGAAATGGTTTTCCAAGCGGCACGCGGACCGGGAGTTGCGCTTGAGCGGCTCCCAGCCTGCCGTAGGGTGAATCCCGACTGGGCCGAACGGCCTACGGCAGGACGGTCTGCCGTTAGCATCCACGACGGCCAGGGGTTATGTGCCCCGGCTGGTATTCAGAGCAAGGAGAGGGCCCTCATGGCAGAGACCTGGAGCGGCGAGTTCTACTGCGTCAAGTGCAAGGCCAAGCGCACCGCCGACGGCGAGGTCAAGGTCAACGACAAGGGCACGCGCATGGCCAAGGCCAAGTGCCCCGAGTGCGGTACGAACCTGAACCGGATCCTCGGCAAGGCCTGACGCACCAAGTCGTAGGGGCGGCGGTGGACCTTCGGGTCCACCACCGCCCCTCCGTCGTTCCACCCGGTACGACGGACCGCCGGCTGGGGTCGGCGCGGCGACGCCGGCCCGCGTCCCGGCGTACGAGATGGAAGTGGTACCGGCCCGCGTCGGGGTACGAGATGTAGTTGGTACCGGCGCGTGGGTGGGGTGGCGAGGGTGCGGCTTGGGTGACCGGACAGAATGGGGGCGTGTCCGACCTCCCCCGCAAGGCGCTCAGCCGTACTGCGAAGCTGGCCAGCCTGCCGTTAGGTGCCGCCGGGCGCGCGACCGTCGGCCTGGGCAAGCGGATCGGCGGTGCTCCCGCCGAGGCCGTGATGGCCGAGTTCCAGCGTCGTACCGCGGATCAGCTGTTCTCCGTCCTGGGTGAGCTCAAGGGCGGCGCGATGAAGTTCGGGCAGATGCTGAGCATGATGGAATCGGCGATGCCCGAGGAGCTCGCGGCGCCGTACCGGGCGACCCTGACGAAGCTCCAGGATTCCGCTCCGCCGATGCCGGCCTCGACCGTGCACACGATCCTGTCGCGCGAGCTGGGCAAGCGCTGGCGGGACCGGTTCGAGGAGTTCGACGACCTGCCCGCGGCGGCAGCGTCGATCGGCCAGGTCCATCGGGGCATCCTCAAGGACGGCCGCGAGGTCGCGATCAAGCTGCAGTACCCGGGTGCCGCTGAGGCGTTGCGCGCCGACCTGCGCCAGCTCGGCCGGTTCGCGCGGACCTTCGGCTCGCTGTTCCCCGGTCTCGACATGAAGCCGCTGGTCGCCGAACTCCAGGAACGCATCGGCGAGGAGCTCGACTACGACCGTGAGGCGCAGGCCCAGCAGCAGTACGCCGATGCCTTCAAGGACCACGACGAGTTCGTCGTCCCGCGCGTCATCAAGCACTCCCCCACCGTCATCGTGTCGGAGTGGATCGAGGGCACGCCGCTGTCGAAGGTGATCGCCGACGGCACGAAGGAGGAGCGGGACGAGATCGGGCTGAAGTACGTCCGGTTCATGTTCAGCGGTCCGCGGTACGCCGGTCTGCTGCACTCCGACCCGCATCCGGGCAACTTCCGCGTGATGCCCGACGGCCGCCTCGGAGTCGTCGACTTCGGGCTCTGCGCGCGACTCCCGGACGGCCTGCCGCCCGCGATCGGCCGGCTGCTGCGGATCTCGCTGGAGGGCGACGGGGCCGCGGTCCTCGCCGGATTGCGCGCGGAGGGGTTCATCAAGCCGCGGATGGACATCGATCCGGACCAGTTGATGGAGTACCTGGCACCCTTCGCCGAACCGGCGCGGGACGAGACGTTCCAGTTCAGCCGGGCCTGGATGCGCGCGCAGGCGAACCGGACGAGCGACTTCCGCTCCCCCAACGCGACCCTGGGCCTCAAGATCAACCTGCCACCGTCGTACCTGCTCATCCACCGCGTCTGGATCGGCGGCATCGCGGTGCTGTCCCAATTGGACACCGAAGCCCCGTTCCGCTCGGTCCTCCAGGAACTCCTCCCCGGCTTCGCAGACGACTAGCCCGTACGCCGTTCCGCGGCACCCCGGTTCACGCCGGTCCGCGGCACCCCGGTTCACGCCGGGCGAGGCATGTCGTACTCGGCCTCATCACCACCCGCCGAGCCGGCGCCTCGGTCCGCCGCACGGGTCGACCCGTGCTCACCACCAGGCGCTGTCGAGCTTTCCCTCGATGCTGCGGACGTTCTCGCGGGCGCACTGGTCGCAGTACAGGAGCTTGCGGCCGTTCTCGAGCGAGGTCATCCAGGTGATCGGCGCCTCTTCGGATTCGGCCTGCCGGCCGCAGAGGGAGCACGTTGCGTTGGGCATGCTTCCAGTATCGAACAATTAGGCTCCGGCGTATGCGTTGGCTGGTGCACGGTGAGGAAGTGGTGTGGAGCAGTCGGTGGTTGCGGGTCTGCCGTCTGGACGTCGAGCAGCCGGACGGCCGGCGCGTCGCCTACGACGCAGTACGGCTGAGTGATGTCGCTGCGGCTGTCGTCACGGATGCAGAGCAGCGGGTGCTACTGCTGTGGCGGCACCGGTTCCTGACCGATACCTGGGCGTGGGAGCTGCCGATGGGGATCGTGGAGCTGGGTGAGGCGCCGAGCGATGCGGCGGCGCGGGAGGTCGAGGAGGAGACCGGGTGGCGGCCGGGGGCGCTCACCGCCTTGATTCGCTCCGAGCCAGGCGCGGGGATCATCGACTCGACGCATCACGTCTTCCGGGCGACGAGCGCGTCGTACGTCGGGGAGCCGGTCGAGCGGAACGAATCGGACCGGATCGAGTGGGTTCCGCTGGCCGACATACCGGGAATGATCGCGCGCCAGGAAATCGTCAGCGGAATCACCTTGGTGGGTCTGCAACAGGTGCTGCTGACCGAACTGCTCGCGAAGGCGTGACTCCGCTCGACCTCAGGGTTGGGTCGGCCAGGGAGATCACCTCCCTGTGGCTGGGCCTGCAGGACGACACGGCGTACCGGCGTACCGGCGTGGACGTGCCGAGGGGCGGCATCCGGATGGATGCCGCCCCTCGTTCAGTGTGTCCGGCGCCTGGTCAGAAGTGCCGGGGGTGGTGGTAGATCAGACCAACCGGGCGAGGGTGAGGCGTGCCCTTGCACTGGCCCTCTCCGCGCGACGGGTGGCCCGCTCGGCCTGCTTCTGAGCCCGGGCGATCTGGGTCGCCAGGTGGAAGCGCCGGTTCTGCTCCGCGTCGTTCAGTTTGGAACGACAATGAGCACGAGCGAGATCTTCTTGAAGTAAATGCATTTCAACTCTCCTGGGTGAAGTCTGGGTCTTCATGGTTTGTCGTCTCGATTCGGGTGGATGAGGTCGTTCAGGCGGCGGTAACGGTGTCGCACTTACGTGGACGCCCACGGGGCCGCTTGCGCGGAACCACAACACCTTGGACGAACAGTTCGCCGCCCCACACTCCCCACGGCTCGGAACGCTCGAGCGCTCCGGCCAGGCACTCGGCCTTGAGCGGGCAGGTGGTGCACAACGACTTTGCGTGCTCGACGTCCGCCGGCGATTCGGCGAAGAAGAGCTCTGGCGCGTAGGACCGACAGGGCAGGTCCTGCGACGTTGCAACCTCGGTGAAGGCATCGAGGAAGCTAACGCTCATTCCGGTCACCTCCTAGTGACTGTCTTGCTGTTCTCTTGCTGTCTTCGACGACCACCGGGTGGTGGCCGACAAAACTGTGTCGGACAAACAAAAGGGCCGCGGGACCCTGGTGAGGGTTCCGCGGCCTTGGAGGTGCCGGCTGACTTCGAGTCAGACCGGTGGACTCCATGCTCGAGAACCCTCGCCGCCGTACTTCGCATCGCCCACAGCTGCGCCCTGGAACTGGGCGAAACCGGTGGCCATGAGCACAACGGACGCGTGCAGGCGCGTCGGGACGGCACCCTGGATCTGGGCGCACGACGGCACGCTGACGCCGTTCGGCTTCATCGGGTTGATGGTGATCATTTCCAAGGCACCTCCTCTCGTTGTGGCGAAGCGGGCGGTTAGCTCGATCGCTATGGTTTGAAGTTTTCGGCCACACCTCGACCGCAGAAAGAACAGTACGCCGACCTCGTCAGGGCCCGCAAACTATTTAACGCCAGTTTGCGAAGTTGGCCGGAAGTTGCCGCCGCGAGGTCCGGATCTTGCTTCCGGAGCACCGTTCGGCACGCTCCGGCGCGTCTCCGGCACCCTCCGGGATCGTTGCCTCTGTCATCTAATTGCCAGCTCTGCCCTGAGCAGAACCTGCCACCCCACCACCATGCGCCCCCACCGGACACCCCGCAACGCAATTACCCCTGCGCGCAGGGCGGACCGCCAGGCCATCAGTAGTCGCGGGTGGAGCAAGCCCGGCAGCGGAGGCGAGGCGACGCATAGAGACAGTGGCCGCGTACTGATGGCGTGGCGGTCCGGATCCGGCGCACGGCAGCGAGCCACGAGACCTCGCCGGAGAGGCCCGAGGCAGTGGGCCCGAGAAAGGAGCCCGAGCTGCGGGTGCGGGCAGTGGGTGGGAGAAAAGGGGCCCGAGGCGGTGGGTGTGGGAGAGGAGTCGGTCAGCGGGTGCAGATGTTGACTACTGGTTCGCCGTACTTCGAGACCTTGGTGCGGCCGATGCCGGGGATGCGGAGGAGTTCGCGTTCGTCGGTGGGGCGGGTTTCCGCGATCGCGATCAGGGTCGCGTCGGTGAAGATGACGAAGGCGGGCATGCCCTCCTCGGCGGCGCGCTCGGCCCGCCACTCGAGCAGGGCGTCGTACAGCTTCTGGTCCATCGAACCCGGGCAGTCCTCGCACCGGCCGAGTTTGCGGGCGGCCGCCTCGAGCAGACCGCGGCCGCAGACCCGGCACTTCGGGATCGGCTTGTCCGAGCGCACCGACCGCGGCGTACCGGCTCGCGCCGACGACGGCTCCCGCTCGGCGGCGCGGGAACTGCGCACCCCGATCGGGTCGAGGAACCTGGTCGGTCCGCGCTGACCGCGCCCGCCCGGTGAGCGCGAGGTCGACCAGCTGACCGACAACTGGTCCTTGGCCCGCGTCACGCCGACATAGAACAGCCGCCGTTCTTCCTCGACCTGGGCCGGGGTCTGGGCGTAGCTGATCGGCAGCGTGCCCTCGTGCGCGCCGACGATGAAGACGCAGCTCCACTCCAAGCCCTTCGCGGCGTGCAGGGTGGCCAGCGTGACGCCCTCGGCCAACGGCGCGTGCTGGATCGACGCGCGCCGGTCGAGCTCGGCCATCAGGTCGGCGAACCCGGCCTCGGGATGCGCCTTGGCGAAATCGGACGTCATCGTGACGAGCGCGGCCAACGACTCCCAGCGATCGCGGACCGCACCCTTGCCCTCGGGCGGGTCGGCCTTCCAGCCGGCGCCACCGAGGATGCCGGTGACGGTCTCGACCAGGTCGTCGCCGGCGGCCGTGCCGGCCTTCGCCTGACCGCGCAGCAGCATCGCCGCCTGCCGGATCTCGGCGCGCTCGAAGAACCGCTCGGCACCTTTCAGTACGGCGGGGATCTTCCGCTCGGCCAGCGCCTGCTCGAAGTTCTCGGACTGGGCGTTGGTCCGGAACAAGATGGCGATGTCGCGCAACGCCGTACCGGAGTCCTGCAGGCGGCTGATCGCGCGGGCGACGGCGTCCGCCTCGGCGACCTCGTCCGGATATTCGCGGTACATCGGCGTCGGGCCGGCCTCGCGCTGTGAGCGCAGGGTGACCCGGCCGGGCAGGCCGGACGGGCCGGCCGCGTCGAGCACCTTGTTCGCCACGTCGACGATCTGTGGGGTGGAGCGGTAGTCGCGGACCAGCTTGATCACCGCGGCCGACGGGTGGCGCTGGGCGAAGCGGACCAGGTTCTCCGGGTCGGCGCCGGCCCAGGAATAGATGGTCTGCGCGGGGTCGCCGACGACGCAGACGTCCTCGCGGCCGCCCAGCCACAGATCGAGCAGGCTCTGTTGCAGCGGGGAGACGTCCTGGTATTCGTCGACGACGAAGGTCCGGTACTGCCGGCGGATCTCGGCGGCGACCCGCTCGTCCTCGGCCAGCAGCGCGACCGCGCAGAGCAGCACGTCCTCCAGGTCGATCCGGCCGCGCTCGATCTTGACGTCCTCGTACGCCGCGAAGACGCGCGCGATCGTCGCCGGGTCGAACGCGGCCAGCGCCCGGCCGGACTGCGGCGCGATCTTCGCGTAGTCGTCGGGGCGGACGTTGCTCACCTTCGCCCACTCCACCTCGCCGGCCAGATCACGCAGTGCGGAGGTGTCGACGCGGACCCGGCAGCGGCCGGCCGCCTCGGTCAGCAGCGGGAACTTCCGGTCGATGATCGGTGGCAGCTCGCCACCGAACACCTTCGGCCAGAACCACCTCGCCTGCCGGAGCGCGGCGGAGTGGAAGGTGCGGGCCTGGACACCGTTCGCGCCCAGCTGGGCGAGGCGGCCGCGCATCTCACCGGCCGCGCGCTGGGTGAACGTCACGGCCAGCACGCGGGCGGGGTCGTAGGTGCCCGTGCGTACGCCGTACGCGATCCGGTGGGTGATCGCGCGGGTCTTCCCGGTGCCGGCTCCGGCCATCACGACGACCGGGCCGTGCAAGGCGGTCGCGACGGCACGCTGCTCGGGGTCGAGGGCCTCGAGCAGTTCGTCGGCGGACCGGCCGGCGACGGCCTGCGTGATGTTGCTCACGGACTGAGACATGCGGGAACAGCACTCCCACTACAGCGGTTCGGATACAAGGTAGAGCCACCCTAGACGGGCCGTCGGACAGAATCCGCAGCCCGGCGTTCACGAGAGACGGAGCAAGCCGACGATGGCGGCATTCACGATGTACTCGACGCCCTGGTGCGGTTACTGCCACCGGTTGAAGGGCCAGCTGAAGCGGGCCGGCATCGAGTTCACCGAGGTCGACATCGAGCAGGTTCCGGACGCCGCGAAGATCGTCGAGAAGGTCAACAACGGCAACCAGACCGTCCCCACCGTCGTCTTCCCCGACGGCACGGCGATGACCAACCCGAGCATCGCCCAAATCGCGGACAAGCTCGTCGCCTGACACTTACCGAGGGCTGGGCGCCGGGTGTAGTACGGGCAGATGATTCTCATGCCCGGCCCGCGTGGTCGCCGAACTGGTCTGCAGGTGGCTGTCACGGCTGTTGCCGTGCTTGCGTTGGCCGTACCCCCGGTGCCGGCCGTCGCGCAACCGGGTGTCGCTGAGAAGGCGCTGGTCTTCGGTGCGTGCCCGACCGAGCTCGCCACGCCGTACCCTGCGCTCACTTGCGCCACGTTGACGGTCCCGCTGGACTACGCGAAGCCGCACGGCGCCAAGATCTCGGTGCTGGTGTCCAAGCACGCGGCCAACAAACCGTCACAGCGGATCGGCTCGCTGGTGGTGAACCCTGGCGGCCCCGGTATCAGCGGCGCGGCGTACGCCGGTTCGCTGACCAGACCGGACCCGACCGGCTTCACCCGCCTCGACACCGCCGTACTGGACGCCTACGACATCATCGGCTTCGATCCACGCGGCGTCTTCCTGACCTCGCCGGTCAGCTGCGCGGCCCCCGACCACTTCAGCGCGCCACAGCCGGACCCGGACGCCAAAGCAAGCCGCAGCCAGCTGTGGAACCTGTGGAGCAGCTACGCCGACGGCTGCTACGCCAACAACAAGGCACTCCTTCCGCACCTCGGCACCGTCGACGTCGCCCGAGACATGGACGCAGTCCGCGCCGGACTCGGTGAGAACAAGCTGAACTACCTAGGTCTCTCCTATGGCACCTACCTCGGCGCCGTCTACGGACAACTGTTCCCCCACCGAGTCGGCCGGATGATCCTCGACGGCAACGTCGACCCCACACCGAAAGACCTGTGGTACCAGCTCACGCTGGCCCAATCGACCGCCTTGCAGAAGCGGTTCGACCACGACTACCTGACCTGGGTAGCGAAGTACGACGACGTCTTCCACCTCGGCACCACCGTCGCAGCCGTCCGCGCCGCCTGGAACAAAACCCTCACCGACTTCCGAACCACCCCACACGGAGTCGTCGGCGGCAGCGAACTGCTCGGCACCGCGTACGGCGTGATGTTCGCCGAAGCCGCCTGGATCCCGTTCACCGAAGCACTCAGCGCCTACGCCATCCACGGTGACGACAGCCTCGTGACCGACTTCGCCGCCCCCTTCCTGGATGCTGACGCAGAGCAAGCCACCGCGAGCTTCACGTCGGTGATCTGCGCCGACTCGGCCTGGCCGCGCGAACGATCGACGTACGAAAAGGACGCCGGCAAACTGGCCCGGGCGTCGCAGTTCGCCTGGTACAACATGTGGACCAGCGCCAGCGCCTGCCAGAACTGGGCCTTCGACAACAACCACCCACTCAAGATCACCGGCAAAAACCTGCCCGGCATCCTGCTCTTCAACTCCATCGGCGACCCCGGTACGCCGTACGCCGGCGCCCTGAAGATGCACAAGACGCTGCCCACCTCGATCCTCGTCACCGAGAAGGACTCCGGCAAGCACGGCGTCTTCGCCAACCCCCACCCCACCGTCAACCCAGCAGCAAACGCCATCGGCACGCACTACCTCCTCACCGGCAACCTCCCCACCACCGACACCACCGTCCCCGGCCACCCGCTGCCGATCCCAACACCCGCCTGACCGCGCGGCCCGCTAGTGGTGATGAGGGGTGCCGCGGTGGGATCTTTGGTGCGTGGATCTTGAACTGGGGGCCGTGGAGTGTTTTGTCGCGGTGACGGCGCAGCGGCATTTCGGGCGGGCTGCGGCGGCGTTGGGAATCTCGGTCTCCGCGGTGACCAAGCGGATCCAGCGGCTCGAGGCCGACCTCGGCGTACCGCTGATCGAGCGGGACTCGGGTGGGTTCCTTGGGCTGACGGCCGCTGGGCAGCGGTTCGTGCAGGTTGCGCCTGGGCTGCTGCGCGCAGTACAGACGGCTCGGTTTGCTGCAGTGGGCGAGCCGGACACGACGCTGAGACTGGCGGTGCCGGCCGGTGTCGGAGTTGTGGCACCGCTGCTGCCCGCCGCGCTGGCGACATTGGAGCTGGCCCTGCGGCACACGCATCCCGGCGTCGCGGTCGAGTCAGTGCCGACCCCGTTCCCCAGGCTGAAGCCTGACCTGCTCAGTTCCGCGGTGGATCTCGTGCTGACTTTCGGAGCCTCGGCCGAGCCGCTGGTGCAGTCGACGCGGCTGTCGCAGATCTACCGCGTCGGCCTGGTCAGCGCCGGCCATCCGCTGGGCCGCCGGCGTACGGTCCCCGTCGAGGAGTTCGCCCAACTGCCGATGCTGCTCAATCCGGAGCTGCCCGACGACTACATGCTCCCGTTCGTCCTGGCCGACGTCCGCCCGCTCACCGAAGCCACCCTCGTCCCGATCGACGCCTCGAACACGGCCCACGTCGCCCAGCGGATCCTGCTCGGCCGTGAAGTGACGGTCGTGCCGGTCGCGCTGACCGCGAACCTGCCGCCCGAGCTCAAACGCATCGGACTCACCGGCGTCCCGCCGACCTATTACTACACCCACCATCGCCGCGACGACGTCCGCCCGGAACTGCGGACGGCGATCGAGCTGATGGCCGATTTCACCGACTCCATCTCGCGCGCGGCGCTGGCCCTCGACCGCTGACTCGGCGAATCCACGACCCGGCTCCGCGCCCTGTTTCCCGCCCGGAAACAGATCAACTCCGCGGTCCGCCGATGGCTACCTTCGGTCTATCGGCCGCCCGCTGAGGGCGGGGAAGGGGTGGAGTCATGCGCGCATGGATTCTGGTCGTCATCGGGGCAGTTCTCCCGCTCGTGGGAGGTGCTTCGCTCGGCAGCATCACGACCACCGAGGGCTCGCACACGTGGTCCTATCCGGTCCAGCCGGCGGCCTTCCTGTGGATGTCGGTGGTTCTGGCGATCGCGCACCTGCTGGTCCTCGCCGGCTACCTCGAGGTGGCCCGGCGTACGACCGGCCTGGGCTCCACCCTCGCCATGGTCGGTGCGGCAGGGACCGTCGCCGTCGCTCTCTGCGAGTTGTGGTCCGGTCTCGTGGCCCGTACGGATCTCGAGGCGCCCGTGCTCACCGCACTCAATGTCGGCTACGCGATCAGCGGGCTGGTCATCGTCGTGGGCACGCTCGGAGGCGGGCTGGTGCTACGAGGTACCGGCTCCCGCTTCGCCCTCCCGCTCCTGGTCAACGGTTCGTTCCTTGTCGTCGCCCTGCTGGTCAGGTTCTTCGCGAGCGACGGGCTGGGGATCGCGGCCCTCACCGTGTGGAGCCTGTCGTACTGCTGGCTGGCGCTGAGCCTGAGGACGGAGTCGAAAGCGACGCAGACGGCGGTGTCGGGCTTACCAGCTGCCGGTTAGTTCTTTGCCGTACCAGCCCTCGATGAGGCGGCGGGAGATGGAGATGTTGCCGGGGAGGGCCATCGTGCCGGCCTCGACCAGTTCGGCGAGGTCGGCGCGGCTGAACCACTTGGCTTCGGCGATCTCGTCCTGATCCACGTTGATGTCGTAGCCGGTGGCGGTCGCGTAGAAGCCGAGCATCAGGCTGGACGGGAGCGGCCAGGGTTGGCTGCCGGCGTACTGGATGTCATCACCGATGACGACGCCGGTCTCCTCGAAGACCTCCCGGCGTACGGCGGCCTCCAGCGACTCTCCGGGCTCCACGAAGCCGGCGAGGGTCGAGTAGCGTCCCTCCGGCCACGCCTCGTTGCGGCCGAGCAGTGCGCGGTCCTGGTCGTCGGTGACGAGCACGATGATCGCCGGGTCGCTGCGCGGGAAGTGGCTCAGCCCGCACACGGGGCAGCGCCGTACGTGTCCCGCGTCCACTACCTCGGTGTGGTTGCCGCAGTTGGCGCAGTGCGTGTGTACGGCGTGCCAGTTGGACAGTCCGACCACGTTGACCGCGATCCCGGCCTCCCGGTCGTCCAGCACGCCACCGATCTCCCGCAGCCCGGCGTACGACTCGTCTGCCTCGCCGTCGACCAGTACTGCGAAGACAGCGCGCCCGTCAGCCGTCTGCCCGGCCCCGGCGACGCGGTCGATGCCCAGGAAGATCCGCACCCCCTCAGGCGCAGCAGCGGGCGGCACCAGGCGCAGCGACGTACGGTCGGGCTCCACTGCGAGCTTGTCGCCCATCACCAGCGTCACCTGCGTATCACCGGCCGCCCAGGCCTTCTCCAGCCACTCCACGTCGCGCCGCCGGTCGGCAGCACGGTCTAGTACGGAGCGGGACAGCGACAGGGAGCCGGGAGCGATCGAGTAAGCCACGTCCTCAACGTATCTCGACCGGCACCCATGGGAGGATCCCGGCATGAGTATTCACATCGCCGCCGAGAAGGGGCAGATCGCACCGCGCGTGCTGTTCCCCGGCGACCCACTGCGGGCCAAGTGGATCGCCGAGACCTACCTGTCCGACGTGATCTGCTACACCGAGATCCGGAACATGTTCGGGTTCACCGGCACCTACAAGGGTGAGCAGGTCTCCGTCCAGGGCTCCGGGATGGGTCAGGCGTCGGCCTCGATCTACGCCAACGAGCTGTTCGCCGAGTACGACGTACAGACGCTGATCCGGGTCGGTACCTGCGGCGCGCTCACCGAGAAGGTGAAGATCCGCGACGTGATCGTGGCGATGTCCGCCAGCACCGACTCGCAGATGAACCGGCTGCGCTTCCACGGCATCGACTACGCGCCGACCGCCGACTACCAGCTACTGCGCGCCGCCGCCGACGCCGCCGAGGCCGCGGGGCTCAACGTGCACGTCGGCCAGGTGTTCTCCGGTGACCTGTTCTACAACGACCGTCCCGACCTGGTGTCGCGTACGGCGGAGTACGGCGTACTGGGCATCGAGATGGAGGCAGCGGCGCTCTACACGCTGGCCGCCAAGTTCGGACGCCGCGCGCTCGGCATCATGACCGTGTCGGACCACCTGATCACCAAGGAGGAGACCAGCGCCGAGGAGCGCCAGACCACCTTCTCCGAGATGATCACCATCGCCCTCGACGCAGCGATCGGGGTGCCGGTCTGAACCGCTGGGGCGCCGTACTGCTGAGCACTGCCCTGCTCGCCGGTACTGCGGCCTGTTCCAGCGACAAGTCCACCTCCGCCGACAAGCCGGCCACTACCGCGCCTGCCTCTGACCAGCCCAGCTCCGGCTCAAGCTCCAGCCAGCCGACCGACAAGGCTACGGAGAGCTCGACAGCGCCCATCAAGGCGACGGCTGTCGTGGCCGGTCTGGCCAGTGCGGGCTACAAGTGCAGCAACGACGGCACGTACGCGATCTGTACTTCGGGGCCCGCAGCCGTCTGGGTGCTCACGGGTGATCACCCGCGGCCGCCGGTGGTGTCACTGCACTCCGCTGGTCCGGTGGCGACGGCGTCGGCGGCTATTGCCAAGGTGCTGCCGCAGGCGCTCGATATCGCGCACATCGGTCAGAGCCAGGAGATCACCGACTGGTTCGCGAAGCAGAACGGCAAGACGAGCGGACAGATGTCCGCTGGTGACTGGCAAGTCGACTACTCGGCAGAGATCGACACCGAGGAGCCGGGCGCGTCCCTGAGCCTGATGGACAAGCTCTGCAAGGCCAACTGCACCGCTGAATGACACAGGACGGTGGAACCGCTACTGACCAGCGGTTCCACCTCCTTGTACTGCGGCCCGCTGGTCAGGAGCCGGCTGAGGCGCCTGCGCTGGAGCTGACGACGATGGCGGCTGTGATCGCGGCCTGCATGTCCTGGACCGCCTTGCGCACGGCCTCCGCGGCCCACTCCGACTCGGCGATCTCCTTGGCCCGGCGCTTGAGCGCCTTCTTGTCGACGGCATCGGTGATGACCTTCGGCACCACGTTCAGGGCGTTCAGCAAGGCGATCAATGCGGCTGTGCGCTCGTCCGGTTGGGTACCGAGCTTGAGCACGCTCTCCAGCGCAGTACGGACCTCTGCCTCGTGCCGCGCATCCTTCGCCGGCCAGCGGGTGACCGGGAACAGCCCGAGCACGCGGCCCTTGTCCGCCTCCAGCACGCCGCGCTCCACGAGCCGGGCGAGGATCTGATCACGCAGCGTCTTCGACAGCTTGCTCATCAGGTTCTTGGGCTTCTGGCCCGACTTCTCCGCCAGCATCGCCAGTCGCTCGTCCAGGATCGCGTCGCCGGTCGACGACGTGTCCAGGACCTTCAGCCGGCCTTCCTTGACGTCGTCACCTGCTAGGGCGATGTCGACGCGGCCCAGCAGGGTCAGCTCGATCAGCACAGCGCCCGCGAGTGAGTAGTCCAGTCCGGGGTTACCGGTGATCGGCTTGCCGCTCTCGTCGTTGTACAGCAGCAACAGCAGGTCCTCTGCAATCAACATGCCGTCCAACGTACGGCCGACGCGCCTAGGCGGGCATCAACCATAGGTATTAGTCACTGCATCCTCCGCAAGACTGTTACTCGGCGCAGGTCGCGGTAGCGCTTCAGTGCTTGCCGTCGGGGTAGCGGTGGCCGTTGAGGGTGACCGGCTCGCCCAGCTCGGCAGCTACCTCGGTGAGGAAGTTGGGGCAGAAGTAGTACCAGCTGATCGAGCGAACCTTGCCGTCCTCCGCCACCACGCGCATCAGGTCGTTCACCGAGGCCCTGCCATCACTGTCGACGAGGCGAATCACCAGCACGGTTTCGCCCCAGAGGTCGACCACCTCGGCGGTGTAGCGGTACGGCTTGGTCAGGTCGAGGGTGTGCTCGATCGACCCGTCGCGCATCTGCTCCGCGCCGTACTCGTTCAGCATGCCGAGGATCTCGCTGTCCGCATCCTCCAGCAGCAGCGATGTCAGCCGCGGTACGTCGTACGCCGTGAACGCGTCGGCCACTGCGTCCAGGAGCCGCCGATCCGGTTCCGCCCGGCCTCGGAGCGAGACGGCGCGGTCGGGAGCGTCCAGGCGGGTCCGGCCGCGATGCAGGGCGGCCTTGACGGCGCCGGTACTCGTTCGGAGTACGTCGGCCACTTCTGCCAGGCTGAAGCCGAACAGGTCCTTCAGTGCGAGGGCGGCTCGTTCCTGTGGGGGCAGCAGTGTCACCAGTTCTCTCCAGGCGTCGCGGACCTCGATGGGGTCGGTAGTGGGCGGCGCGGTCTGCTCGGGGAGTTCGCTGGGCACCGGGAGCTGCTTGCGGTAGCCGTCGACGTAGGTGTTGGTGGCGACCCGGAACAGCCAGGCGCGCGGGTTCTGGATCGGCGCGTTGGCCTGCGCGGCCTGGTTGAAGGCTCGCGCGAGCGACTCCTGGACGAGATCCTCCGCGTCGTAGGCGTTCCCGGCCAGCCTGCGGCAGTAGGCGTAGAGGTCCTTCCGTAGCGGCTCCAGCCGGTCGAGGAAGTCCTTCCGGGCCTGCCTGGCAGCTCGGACCGCGGGCAGATCCAGTTCGGTGGTCACAGCTACATCTTGAACCGTCATACCTCTACCGACGGGTGGAGACGCCCGGAAGATACGGACGGATCCGGCTGTGGATAACTTCCGCGGGTCTCGACCGAAATCCGCCAAGCTTGTCGGGTGACGAGCGGAGAGCTGCGAACGGCGGAGGCCGGCGCGATGCCCAGGAGGGGTGGGCATCGGTACGAGGTGCTGGACGGGAAGCTGCTGGTGACCGGCGCTCAACCGCCGATCCACCACACCGCGGTGGTCGGGTTACTGGTCCGGCTGAAACAGGCCTGCCCGGCCGAGCTCCTGGTCACCGTCGGATCGCTCGACTTCCGGCCGGTGCCTGGCGTCTCGCTCCGCCCAGACCTGATGGTCTGCCGCCGCGACGAGGCCGGCCCGCAAATCGTCGTACGTCCTCCGCTGCTCGCCGTCGAAGTCATCTCCGCCAGCACGCGGGTCACGGACGTGGTCCTCAAACGCGCCCGCTACGAGCAGTACGGCGTCCCGTCGTACTGGCTCCTCGACCCCGACAACCACGAACTCACCGTCCTCCACCTCACCGACAACACCTACACCTGCCACACAGTCGCCCACTCCGACGAGCGCTTCGAGACGGACTTTCCCTTCTCCGTCAGCTTCTCCCCCACGCAACTGATGAGCTGAAAAATGGGGCGCCCCGGGGCAACCTGGGGCATTTGGAGAACTGCCCTATGCCTCCCTGACGTTGCTGAATCTGTCCGTATGCCCCACAGCACAACGGCCTGGAGTAGCTGTCCGCCCGACAGCGGCGAGTTCGCCTTGCTCAAGCGTGCGTCTACCAGGAGCGAGCGACCGTGAAGGGCGACGAGGAATATGAAGCCACGCTGCCGTCCCCGGTGCGGATTGTGCGTGCGGAGGTGGTGGATTAGTTGTTCAGCAAGGCGATGATGGCTTGTTTGCCGGGGAGGTTTTCGGGGTGGACTACGTCGCCGGTGCGGACGTAGTAGAAGGCGGCGGTGACCTGGTCGACGGGGATGCCGAGGAGTTCGGCCCAGGCGACGCGGTAGATGGCCAGCTGGAGTGGGTCGGCGGTTTCGGAGCGGCTGGTCTTCCAGTCGATCACCTCGTAGCCGCGGGAGCCGTCCGGGCGGACCACCTGGTAGACGGCGTCGATCCGGCCGCGGACCACCCGGCCGCCGATCGACAGGGCGAACGGGGCCTCGATCTCGTACGGCATCTTCTCGCCGTACGGGCCGACCCGGAACGCGTCCATCAGCTCGGTCAGATCCGTGTCGTCGACGATCCCCTCGTCCGCCGCGCCGGGCAGGTCGTCGGGGTCGATCAGGAACTGCTGGCCGAAGTAGCTCTCCACCCAGGCGTGGAACCTGGTGCCGAAACGCGCCGCCCGGTTGGGTTTGCGCGGCATCGGCCGGGCCAGCTCGGACGCGAGACCGTCCGGATCCTTCGCCAGCCGCATCACCTGCGTCGCGGACAACGAGGCCGGCAACTCCACGTCGTACGCCTGCCGGCTCCGGCTTTCCCTTGCCTCTGACAACAATCGCTCCAGCTCGGAGTCCCAGCGCGCCACCGTCGCCTGCTCGTCCAGCAGCAACGACTCCTCCGCGTCGAGCGACGGACCTTCGGCGCGGGCCAGTTGCACCAGCGCCACCGACTCGAGCCGCCGTTGGTACGCGTCCGCGTCGTACGGCGCGGGCCAGGGCGCCTGGGTCTGCTCGGCCAACTCGGGATTCTCCTCGGACAGCTCAGGCTGCTCCGCCCAGGAGATGACCCGCTCCCCCGCGTGCTGCTTCAGCACGTCCAGGTACTGCGAGGGTCCGCGCGGGCGCTTCTGCGTCGGGCCCCACCAGTGCCCGGTGGCGACCAGCAACTCCTTCGCGCGGGTGAACGCGACGTACCCGAGCCGGCGTTCCTCCAGCGAGTTGACCTCCTTGCACTCGTCGGCGAACGCCTTCAACCCGGCGTTCGACAGGTCGTGAAAGTCGGGCAGCGTGTCGGCGTCACCGCGAAGCGGCCAGGGCAGCACCTTCGCGTTGGTGGTCCATTTGTCCCGGCCGCGATCCGACGGGAACACCTTCTGCACCAGTGTCGGCACGAACACGACCGGCCACTCCAGCCCCTTCGACCGGTGCGTGGTGAGCAGCTTCACCGAGTCGGCTTCACTCGGTACGGCGAGGTCGAGGCCGGCCGCGTACTCCTCCTCGGCCGCCAGGTAGGCGAGCAACCCGTCGAGCGACCCGTCCGACTCGGTCGAGACAAAGTTGCCCACGGCATCGAGGAAGGCCGCCAGGTGATCACGCCGGCCGGAGTCCACGTGATCGGGCGTCGCGGTGAGCTCCACATCCAGGCCGATCGTGCTGATCACCCGGCGGACGAGATCGAGCAGCGGCTCACCGGCGTGCGCGCGCAAGTCACGCAACTCCGTCGACAACTCGCGGAACCGCGAGAGCGCCTCCGCTGAATATCCCCAACCCTCCGGCCCTGGGTCGTCCACGGCCTCGGCCAGTGAGATCACCTCGGTCGAGTCCATCCCGGCGACGGCTGCGTCCAGCGCCGCGACCAGATCGTCGGCGGCCGGGCGATCTCCTGCGTCGGCAAGGATGCGTGAGCGGTTCGCGAGCAAGGCCAGATCGCGGTGACCGATCCGGTACCGCGGGCCGGTCAGGATCCGGAGCATTGCCGCATTCGCCGTGAGGTCGTTGACGGCCTGCAGCGTGGCGACCACATCGACCACCTCGGGCAGCGCGAGCAATCCGCCGAGGCCGACCACCTCGACCGGCACCTTCCGCGAGATCAAGGCCTCGTGGACCGCACTGAGATCGGTGTTGGTCCGCATCAGGATGCCGATGTCCTTCCACCGGCGATTGGTGGTCTTGTGCGCGGCGACGATCGCGTCCGCGACCCACTCGATCTCCTGCGACCGCGTCTCGAACAGACCGACCGTGATCGCTCCCTCGGGCGCGTTCTCCGGTGCCTCCAGCGGGATCACGCCGGGATGCTGCTCGTACAGCTCGGCGGCGTGCTGGTTGGCCGCCGCCAGGATCTTGCTGCCACATCGACGGTTCACGCTGAGCACGTAGCGCCTCGCCGGCGTACCGTCCGCGTTCGGGAAGTGCTCGGGGAACTCGTCGAGGTTTGCCACTGACGCGCCGCGCCAGCCGTAGATCGCCTGGCAGGGATCGCCGACCGCCGTGACCGGGTGACCGCCGCCGGAAAAGAGCGCGGTCAACATCCGCCGCTGCGACACCGAGGTGTCCTGGTACTCGTCGAGCAGCACGACCCTGTACCGCGCCCGCTCGATCAGCGGGACCTCCGGGCACTCCTCGGCCAGCCGCGCGCCGAGTGCCATCTGATCGGCAAAGTCGACGACACCACGCTCGGCCTTGTATGCCTGGTACTCCTCGACCAACTGCAGGATCTCGTTGCGCTTCAGCGCGGTCTCGGCCAGCTTCTTCACGTCGACGGTCTGCTTGCGCGCGGCCGCCACCTCGGCCCGGACCGCCTCGTCGTGAGCCCGCACGTCATCGGCCCGGATCAGGTGGTCGGCAAGCTCGCCGTCGAGCGAGAGCAGGCTGTTCACCAGGGTCGGCACGTGGTGGGACGCAAAGCGGATCGGCCCCGCGGACCGGCGTACGACGCGTCCCGCCAGCTGGTACCTCGTTGCGTCGGCGAGCACCCGGACGTCGGGCTCGAGGCCGAGCCGCAGGCCGTGCTCGGCGATCAGGGTGCCGGCGAAGGCGTGGTACGTCGAGACGACCGGCTCGCCGGCCTCCTCGGTCTGCCAGGCGTCGAGGTTGCTGCGCAGGTGCGCGGCGAGAATCGGGTGCTGGTCAGGCGGCAGCGTCGATCCGAGCACACCGGCCTTGGTGAGGTCGTCGCGAATCCGTACGTCGAGTTCGTTCGCCGCCTTCTTGGTGAAGGTCAGCCCGAGCACCTCCTCCGGCTGGACCTGCCCCGTGCAGATCAGCCAGACGACCCGGGCAGCCATCGCCGTAGTCTTGCCGGACCCTGCGCCGGCCACGATCACGCCCGGCGCGAGCGGCGCGGTGATCGCCTGCAACTGCTGATCGCTGAACGGGATCTCGAGAAGATCGCACAGCTCAGCCGTCGAGGTGAGCTTCGCCCGGGTCACCGGCTGCTCCGCTCAGCCGCCGAGGTGAGCTTTGCGTCGGTCGTCGCACCCCGCCAAGGCTGGTGAGAGAAGAAAGCACCTACTCGCTTGTCACCCGCAGCATCGAACGGGCGCATCAGACGATCTCCCGGCCTTCGGGCTGGATCGGGCACAGGCCGCGGACGTCGCAGCGACTGCAGCCGTCGTTGCGTTTGGCAACGAATTCTTCCGAGCGGACCATGTCCGCAGCCTCCTCCACGGCTTCGTCCAGCCACGTGCGGCCGTCGTCGTCTGTTTCGAGTGGTGCCTGGCTCTGCACCTTCGGCAGGCCGATGTCGTCATGGCGCAGTTGCACCAGCTCGGCTCCGCCGCTGCGCGGGTCGTCTCCGAGCGCCTTCATCTGCCGGGACGTGATCGCGCGCTGGTAGATCGCCAACTGGACATGCCGCGCGAGGGCCGGCTTGGTCGGCATGTTCCGGCCGGTCTTCAGGTCGACCACCCGGATCGCACCGTCGCCGTCCTGCTCCAGGCGGTCCATCCGGCCCTTCACCTGGACGGCGGGCTTGTTCTCGTCGGGCAGCAGCACGTCGAACTCGACCTCGGTGCCGAGCAGTTTGCGGTCCGGCCGACCCTTGTGCCAGGCGACGAAGCGGCGCAGCGCGTCCTCGGCCTCGACCCGCTCGCGGTCGGAGATCCAGGTCGACTCGAACTCCAGCTGGGTCCAGACCTTGTCGAGCCACCCGTTCAGCTCGTCGATCTCCGGCGGCAACGCGCCGGTGGCAACCGCGTCCGCCAGTGTGTGCAGCACCATGCCGAACCCGATCGCCGACGTACTGGGGGTTTCGCCGCCCGCTCGACGTTGCAGGAACCAGCGCAGCGGGCAATCCACGATCGTCGTCAGGGCACTTCCGGTCAGCGGCACCGGCTTGTCCGGGTTCGCGACCGGACGCTCCGATCTGGTCCGCTCGCGCACGCCCCACCAGCGCTCGGGATTCGCCGTCGGGACCAGCGGATACTCGCGCTCGTCGACCGCGTCGGCCAACTGGGCGAGCCTGTCCGCCGCTACGCGCTTCAACGCGGGCGACGAGGCCGGATCGGAAAGCACACAGCGCAGGTCGGCGACCAGACCGGACAGTGACAACGGTCTACGTGGCCGTCCGGCGACCAACTTCAAAGGAATGTCGAGCTCTGCAAGGAATCGGGACGGTTGATCGCCGTCGGCCTCCGGCGCCTGCACCGCCGTGACGATCAGCCGCTCGCGGGCTCTGGTGATCGCGACGTAGAACAACCGTCTCTCCTCGGCCAGGAGCGCGCCCGCCGACAACGGCTCGACCAGGCCGTCTGGCCCGAGCCTGTCGGGCTCCAGCAAGGATCCGCGCCGCCGGAGGTCGGGCCACTGTCCTTCCTGCACGCTGGCCACGACGACCAGCCGCCACTGCAAGCCCTTGGAACGGTGTGCCGTCATCAACTGTACACCGGCTTCCCGGTACGTCGCGTCGAACCGGTTGTCGGCGGCGATCTCCAGCGATTCGAGCTCACTGAGGAACGCCGAGACACCCTTGAATCCGACCTGCTCCTCGGCCCGGCTGGCGGCATCGAACAACGCGCAGAGCGAATCGAGGTCCCGGTTGGCCGCGCGGGCGGTCTCACCGCCGCTGTTGGCCTGACCGCGAAGCCGGCGCAACCAGGGCGACTCGGACCACAACGACCACATCACCTCGTCCGGCGCGGCCCCGGCCATCAGGATATTCCTTGCCTTGAGCAACCTTTCGCCGAGCGCGACGAACCTCGCCTCGGCGGGTGAGGCCTGCTCGTCCAGGAGCAGCGGGTTGAGCAGAGCTTCGCGGAGCAGCTCGTCGGACGATCGCGGCAACCGTTGACCATTGGCGGCCTCGCGATCGCGCTTCCGCAGTACGCGGGCCAGTCGCCTAAGCTGCCCCGCGTCCATCGCGCCCAGTGGGGACAGTGCCAGCGCGCGGACCACGTCGACTGTCAACGTGACTGGATCCGCGACAGCTCTCAAGGCGAGCAACATGGGGCGTACTGCGGGCTCGCGCGACAAGGGCAACTCGTCGCCGGCGATGTCGACCGGGATGCCTGCGGCCGCCAACGCGCGGCGTAGCGGTGGGATCGACCAGGTGCCCGAGCGGACCAGGACGGCCATCTCGTGCCAGCCGACGCCGTCCTGCACGTGGGCGCGCCGGAGCAGGTCGGCGATGTGCTCGAGCTCGGCACCGCTGGTGGAGTAGAGGTTGGCCTCGACCTTTCCCGGCCCGAACACGCAACTGCTGGCATCCGGGTTGCGGAACCGGTCGAAGGTGTCGCGGTCGAGGGTGCCGGGCACGCCCAGGCGGTTGACGACGTTGCGGGAGACGCGTAACAGCGTCGTACCGAATCTTCTGGTTGTTGCCAGGGCGATCTGGGCTGCCTGGTCGCCCGACGCAGTACGGAACTCGTCGGTGAAGCGGAGCAGGCCGCGGACGTCGGCGCCGCGAAAGGTGTAGATCGATTGGTCGGGGTCGCCGACCACGACGAGGTCACGGCCGTCGCCGGCGATCGCCTGCAACAGCTTAGTCTGACCGGGGTCGGTGTCCTGATACTCGTCGACGAAGACGACCTTGAACTCCTCGCGGAGCTTGGCCTGTACTTCGGGTTGCTGGGCCAGGATGACCGCGCGGTGGATCAGCTCGGAGTAGTCCAGCACCTGCTCGTGGTCAAGGATCTGCAGGTACTCCTCGAAGAAGTCGCCGACCGCGACCCACTCCGAACGGCTCGCCGACTGCCCGATCGCGGACAGGTCCTCCGGGTCGAGCCCGAGCTGCCGGGCCTTGCCGATCACGGCCTGCACCTCGTCGGTGAAGCCGCGCGTCTTGAGCGCCGGGTGCAGGCTGCTCGGCCACTTCGTCATACCGACCTCGCGGCTGCCGGCCAGCGCTTCGCTCAATCGCAGCGACTGCTCGGGACCCGACGGCAGCCGGAGCGGAACGTCGAAGGCGTCGGGCGGCGTGAATCTTCTGAGCAGGGCATAACAGAACGAGTGGAACGTCATCGACGGCATGACGCGCGTCGTCCGGCCGAGACGAGCGGTGATGCGATCGCGAAGCTCGGTCGCTGCTTTGCGTCCGAAGGTGAGGACCAGCACTTGGTCCGGGCTCAGCCCTCTATTGCTGACACGGTCGACGACGGCCTCGACCAGCGTCGTCGTCTTGCCGGTACCAGGGCCGGCGAGAACGAGAAGTGGACCACCCGGGTGGTCCACGACGGCTTGCTGGTCAGCATCCAGCACGGGCCGTGGGTGCTGCTCGCCCACACGCCCGGCCGGCTTCACCAGCCGGTATCGAGAACCTGTTCTACTGACCACCACCCCATCCCATCAGAGGCTTCCGACAATTCGTGACGACACCCGGCCGCGGGCACCGGACTTCCCGGTATACGGACGGTTTCAGCGTCCGACGGAGACCTCACTGACCGGCAGCCACGCACTGAGCTTCGTCCCGCAGCCCGGGGTGGAGGAGATCGTCAGGGTCCCGTTGTGGACCCGGACCCGTTCGTACATTCCGGTCAGCCCGTGTCGCCCGGACCGGTCACCGTCAGGATCGAAGCCCGTCCCGTCGTCGGTGACGCACACGCGGACGCCGTTGCCGGAGGTGATCTCGACAATCACCTCGACCGCGCTCGCCCCGGCGTGCTTGATCACGTTGGTCAACGCTTCCTGCACCAACCGGTACGCCGTGAGTTGGATGCCGTCCGGAATCCCGGCGGCGCCACCCCGCAGCTCGAACGCTACCGGCAGTCCCTGCTCCAGCAGGCCGTTCGCGAGCTCAGCGATCTCGTCGAGCCCTGGTTGCGGTGCCAGCGCCGGATCGGGGCGGCCTTCCGCGTCACGAAGCGCGGACAGCATCCGGTCCAGCTCACCGAGAGCCCGGCGACCGGCGTCCCCGATGCGCTGAAACCCGGCCAGTACCTCGTCGAGGTCACGCTGGGCCAGGTCAGGACCGGTCTCGGCCTGGATCACCATCAGGTTCACGTGATGCGCGACCACGTCGTGCAGATCCCGGGCGATCTCGGAGCGCCCCTCGAGCAGGATCTGGGTCTCCTCGCGCTGCCGGTTCTGTTCCTCGAGCTCGACCTCACGCAGCCGCGCGACCCTGGTCCGCTGGTACAGCCGGCCGACGACGCCGAGGCAGACCGGCAATAGCAGGATCGCCGAGAGGGTGACCGGCCATTGCCGGCCGACCAGCTCTTGGTAGTCCCAATTGGTCTCGAGCCCTTCCGATGGGAACCATCGGTTCCGGACCACCGGGAAGAGCGTGGAGATCAGACCGAAGCCGGCTGTAGCCGCGACAATCGGTGGAGCCGCCAAGGCGACGACTGCCACCGGCAACGCGACCGGCAGTGGGCGGAGGACGGCCAGTGTGTACAGCGCGATCGCGAGGGCGATCAGGAGCGTCCAGCGCTCCTCCGTCTGCCAGTAGGTCAGCAGTCCGGCCGCCGCCATGACGACGACAGGCACCTCGGGGCAGAGCCGCCGTAGTACGAGTGTGAATGGTGCGAACCCGATCGCGTACTGCATCCAGTGCGGAGCGGTCCACCAGTTGCCGAGGCTCTTGCCGTGCCAGATGTCCATCAGGAGCAGTGAAGCCATCGCCGTAGCCAGCAGGAGATCGACAGCGATTGCGTGATCCGGCTCGCCCAGCACCCGGCGTACGTCGTCAAAGCGTTCGCCGGTGGTGGCCAGCACTCGCGGCCGGTTCCACCGGTGCAGAGCGGCCAGCCCGGCCAGGCCCGCGAATGCCAGTGCGGCCGAGACCCACCAGGGCCAGGACATGTTGGCGATCTGGTCGTAGACCGCTGATGGGGTCCGTCCAGTCGACCCGTGAGAGCCGTCCGGACTCGTGAACTCCTGGAAGATCTCCGGGTACAGGTCCCAGGCCAGGATCCCGATGGAACTAGAGGCCAGCAGCGGGGCGATGGCGACAACCGCCGTGACGCCGACGGTGGGCACAGCCCGGCAGCGGCCGGCCAGGGACCACAGTGCGAGCGTGCAGCCGATCAGCAGCACCCAGTCGGTCTCTCCGAGCAGTAGCGAGGTGTAGGCGCCGAGCGCCAGACCGGCCGAGGCCAGCACCGGATCCACGCGGCGGATCGCGATCAGCGCGGGCGCGACCGCAACGATCACCTGGAGCGCGATCGGCGCGTACGGCCAGCCGTGCTGGGACTGGATGATCCGCACCTGGGTGACGGCGAGCCCGGCGATCGCCAGCAGGACGTCCAGCGTAAAGGCGTCGCGAACCACCCGGCGGCTGATCGCTGCCATCAGCCGGGCTCCGTGCCCTCGCCGTACCGGCGCGATCGCTTCGTTCACCTCTTCATTCTGTGGCCCGACCAGGCCCAGGCCGTCACTCTTGAGAGTGATACCGACTCCTGGCGGGTCGAGGTGTGCGATGGTTCACCTTGGCGGATGTATAAATCGTTCATATAAATCGGTTATGTTCCTGAGGTGAGCCGACAAGAACCTGCTCGTCGCCCTTCCACTGCCATCGGGGCAGCGCTTTACGGACTGGCCCTCAAGGCTGTGCGACGCAGTCCCCGTGAGATGACCCTGACCTCCTCTTCCACCCTGGCCACTCTGGACCGGACCGGCCCACGACGAATCACCGATCTGGCCGTGCGCGAGGGAGTCACCCAGCCCGCGATGACCGTCCTGGTTCGGGTGATGGAGGAATCCGGACTGGTCGAGCGGAGAGGCGACCCGGCCGACAAGCGGGTCACATTGGTGGCGCTGACCGAGGCCGGTACGGCGTACGTGCGCGCGCGGCGCCGGGCGGGTGTCGACGAGTTCGTCCGCTTGATCGACCAACTCGAGGACGACGAGGTCGAGGCGCTCGCAGCAGCACTTCCGGCGCTGCAACATCTCGCAGCGCTCGACAGCCAAGAGCGAGAAGAGCCGAAGCAATGACCGGGCAGCCGACGAGCACGACTCCCGAGCACTCCGCAACGCGGCTGCTGGTGCCCGCCCTGATGTTCATAGCGCTGGTCGTGGCGGCAGTCGCCAGCCTCGGGACGCCGCTCATCACCAGCGTGGCGACGACGTTCCACGTCTCACTCGACAACGCGCAGTGGACGCTGACCATCGCGCTGCTGAGTGGAGCCGTCGCGACGCCCGTCCTCGGCCGGCTCGGAGCCGGCCCGCATCGACGGGCCACGATTCTCGCCACGCTGGCGATCGTCGTCGCCGGCAGTGCGCTCACTGTGCTGCCGTTGCCGTTCGCGTGGCTGCTCGTCGGGAGGGCGGCCCAAGGCGTCGGGCTCGGTCTGACGGCGCTGATGATGGGCGTGGCCCGCGACCATCTCCCCGAGGAGCGCAGCGCGCCCACCATCGCCCTGATCTCGGTGGTCTCGATCATCGGGGCCGGTGTTGGCTATCCTCTCGCCGCGCTGCTCGCGGAGTTCGGCGGGCTGCGCGTCGCCTACGGCCTCGGCCTGGTCGTCACCGCCGTCGCTTTCGTGACCGCCTGGCGCTCTGTACCCAAAGCCCCTGAGGGCCGCTCCGCCCATTTCGACATGGCGGGAGCGCTCCTTCTCGCGGGTGGTTTGTTCCTCATTCTGTTCCTCGCGAGCGAGACGAGTCTGTGGAGCCATCATCTGGTCCTCGCGGTGGTCCTCGCCGTCGTTGCTGTGCTCTTGCTCTGCGTCTGGACCCTCACCGAGCTTCGCAGCAAGACGCCGTTGGTCGACGTCCGCGCGGTACGGCACCCGGCGGTCGCCGGCGCGAACCTCGCCATGTTCGTCGGCGGGATCGGCATGTACCTCCTGCTCACGCTCATCACCCGGTACGCGCAAACGCCACACAGCGCCGGCTACGGCTTCGGCCTGACCACCTTCGTCGCCGGGCTGGTTCTCGTCCCGTTCTCTGTCCTGGGATTCGTCGCCGGCAAGCTCACGCCTCGGGTGCGTAAGCGGATCAACGGCCCCCTGCTCTTGGCCGGCAGCGCCGTCGTCGTCGGCGCCGGGTTCGTCCTCTTCGCAGCAGCGCGCTCGAACCTGCTCGAACTGTTCGCGGCGATGGGCGTCCTCGGTTTCGGCGTCGGCAGTTTCTCGGCAGCCATGCCCGGCGTCATCCTGGCCGTCACCCCCAAGAGCGAAACGTCGAGCGCCATGAGCTTCAACTACGTCGTCCGCAGCGTCGGCTACTCCCTAGGCAGCGCCACAGGAGGCCTGGTCCTGGCCGCCGGCACCAACCCGGGCCGGCTCTTCCCGACCAACGGCGCCTACACAACCGCAGCACTGGTTGGCACCGCGGCGATGGCAATCACAACAATCACCAGCCTCACCCTCGCCCGCCTCCACTCCCGCGACACCACGCCGACCGACGCGCAGCGCGAGGACCGGTCGAGTCGATAGCCGGCGCCCGTCGCGCCGCGCCAACCGGCCTGGCGGCTGACCGATGCTGTGGCGCCCGTAGCTGGTCGCCGGGACGTGGCAGGCTGGCAGTTCACCTGAACGGAGTTCGTGTGTTCAATCATGAGCCGGTTGGCTATCGGTGCCCGTTCTGTTTGGTGGCGGCAGGCGGGGAGGATCAGCTGACTTCGCGCGACGATGTGGTGCTGGAGTCGTCGCGGGCGTTCGCGTTCGTGTCGTCGCGCTGGTGGCCCAACAACCGCGGCCACGTGCTCGTCGCTCCGCGGGCTCACCACGAGAACTTGTACGACCTGCCCGCCGCCGACGGGTACGCAGTACACGATCTGGTCCGCGAGGTCGCGATCGCGATTCGTTCGACGTACGGCTGCACGGGCGTCTCAACGCGCCAGCACAACGAGCCCGACGGGTACCAGGACGTGTGGCACCTCCACGTCCACGTCTTTCCTCGCTATGCCGACGACAATCTCTACAACACTCGCCACTTGGCAACCCCGGCGACTCCGGACGAGCGCGCGCCGTACAGCCACAAGCTGCGGAGGTACTTCGCTGATGCGAAGGGATGAGGGACTGCGAGCAGAGCTGATCGGCCGGATGACCACCGACGGCGAGGCGGTGCGCGCGTACCTCGCGTCGGCGGACGAGTACCGCGCTGAGTTCGCTGCGCGACCGGAAGCGTCCGGCAGCATCGATTGGCCGTACGGGTTACTCGAATGGCGACCGCCGGAGACCGCACCGGCGACGGTGCGCCGGGTGATCACCGTCGTTCACGAGAACGCCGAGCGACTGGGTCACATCATCACGCAGTACGGCGAATGGCCGGGCAGGTCGCTCGTCGGCGAGGACGGGGCCGACGCGGCATGGCTCATCCTCCAGCATTGCGGCTCCGGTGTGCCCACTGTCGGTACGCCGGAGCTGCTGGCGTTCCAGCGGCGTTGCCTCCCGCTCCTCGAGCAAGCCGCGGCGATCGGCGAGGCGCACCCTCGCCACCTCGCGCACATAGCCGACAACCTGCACGCACGCGCCGACGAGCCACCGGAGTTCGCAGTACTCACGTCCGCGTACTCCGTCGTCGATGGTCAGCCGATCTTCAGCCGTCCCCTCGATCTCCGCGCCGTCGATCGCCGCCGAGGCGAGATCGGCCTGCTCCCATTGGCCGAGGACGTCCGCCGACGGGCATTCGGCGACCCCTTGTCGCCCATCGCCCCCGGCCTACCGGAGCCGTGGCCGGCGCTGGACCGCTGAGGTGCTGAAGTTCTCCCGGCCGTGTGGGATGACTGGCGCGCGAGCGTTGGCGCTATGACCTGACTCGGTCGAATCGTGGGCGCTGAAGTTTGGTTGTTGCTTCTGGTCGATCCGCTGGCTTGGGTGAGTGCGAGTAGTGCCGGATCCGGGCTCGTACGCATCAAGGTCCAGCTGAGCGACGTCCGCGAGCTGCGCAGCTAGGCGCGACGAAGGAGCGCCGCCAACGGGCGGGTGGGAGCAGCGACGCAGGAGCTGCGCGGGGGCTGTTCGTAGTACGAAGTCAGTCGTCGTTTGGGGTCCAGCGGACGGCGTTGAGGTTTACTTTGCCGTTGGTTACTCGGACTCCGTCGCCGCGGAGGAGTTCTAGCTGGGTGTCGCCGACTTCTTCGGCGGGGATGCCGCTGGCTCGGATGACGCGCCACCAGGGGACGCCGCCGCCGTACTCGCGCATGATGGCGCCGACCTGGCGGGGGCCGCCTTGGCCTACGTAGGTGGCGATGTCGCCGTAGGTCGCGACGCTGCCGGGTGGGATCGACTCGACGGCGAGCAGGACTGCTTCGACGTATTCCTCCCTGTCCACGGACAAAAGGTAGCTGCCCGCGCCGACAGAATCGGTGCGCGGGCGGCGTACGGGTCAAACGAGCGACCCCGAAGATGGCGCCGACAAAGGTGTCCGCCGAGAAGGCGCGGCTGAGGTCAGGCGAGTGGGGCCAGGGCTTTGGCGAGGGGTTCGACGGCTGCGGGTGGGGAGTCGAGGGGGAGGTTCATGACGACCAGGTCGACGCCTGCTTCGCCGTACGCCGCTGCCTCGGTTACTGCCTTGTCGAGGGGCTCGTCCGGGTCGATACGGACGTTGACCGAGCAGGTGATCTCGGCGGGGTCGCGGCCCAGGTCGGCGCAGTGGGCGACGAGGATCTCTTTCAGCGGGGTCCATTCGGAGGGATTCGCGACGATGACGTTCCAGTGCTGGGCCCAGCGGGCTACAGCGCGGAGGGTGCGTTTGGGGCCCTTGCCGCCGATGGTGATCGGTGGGTGCGGGGTCTGGACGGCTTTCGGCTCGCAGTACGCGTCGGTGAGTTTGATGTACTCGCCGTCGAAGTTCGCGACCTTCTCCGTCAGCAGCGCGATCATCGCCTGGACGCCCTCGTCGAAACGGTCGAAGCGTTCCTTCAGCGGCGGCAGGTCGATCCCGTACGCGTCGCACTCCATCTGGTTCCAGCCGGCGCCGATGCCGAGTTCGAGCCGGCCGCCGGAGATGATGTCGGTGGTCGCGGCCATGTTCGCGAGTACGGCGGGGTGCCGGTAGATCATCCCGGTGACCTGGCAGCCGACCCGGATCCGCTGCGTCGCCTGAGCCAGTGCGGCGAGCGTCGTCCAGGCTTCGAGGTTGGGGCCGGCCATGTCGCCGGTGAGCGGGTAGAAGTGGTCCCAGTGCCAGGCCGACTCGAAGATCTCGAAGTCGTCGGCCGCGATCCACACGTCGCGCAGTTGCTGCCATGTCGTGTGCTCGGGCCTGGTCTTGATCGCAAACCGCATCGCAGTTCCTCCAAGGTAAAGGCTTACCGCCGCCTCGCACATTACCTCGGTACGACGGAGGTGTGGACGGCGTGCGACGGCGATAATCGGTGCGATGAGCACAGCGGGGCGGGTCGAGCGGCTCGATGCCGCGCGGATGGCGGTTGGCGTCGAGCGTGCGACCGGGGTGCGGGTGGTTGTGGAAGGTCTGTGTTCCGGCGGCGAGGTCGGGGCTGCGTTCGTGCGCTGGGAGGACGGGCGGCGCGGAGTGCTGAAATGGCGGCCCGGTACGACGGTCGCCGAGCTGCGGGCGGGTCCGTTGGCGGTCGTGGACGTACTCCGGTCCGTTGGGTATCCGGCTCCGGCGACCGAGCTGGCCGCTCAGGTCGGCGATGCCGTCGTGACCATCCAGGAGGTCTTACCTGGCACCACGGTGGATCGGCTGGACGAAGCCACGCTCGATCAGGCGCTCGCGCTCAATGAACTGCAGGCGGGAGTTCTCGCCGAGCAGCCGGACATCCCGATCGTGAGTCTCCATCTCATCGAGGACGGCCCGGGATTCTGCCTGCACGGGCCGCTTCGCAGACACAGCCGGCGTACGGCGAAGCTCGAGAGCTGGATCGCCGAGGTAGGCGCCGCGCACCCGAAAGAGCTCGCGGGTGACGACGCGATGCATCTCGATTTCCATCCGGGCAACCTGCTCGCGGCCGACGGCAAGCTCACCGGCGTCATCGACTGGGACGGGGCGGCCCGCGGCGACCGCCGACTCGACCTGGTGACGTTGCGTTTCGGCGCGCAGATCGGCTCGACGGCAGCAGCGCGGCTCGACGAGTTGCTCGACAGCTTTCCCGAAGACGTACTCCGGCCGCTCTGGGCGCACATGAGCTTGCGCATGGTCGACTGGGCGATCCGCCATTTCACACCGGCCGAGGTCGACCACTGGGTCACGTTCGCAGAAAGACGGACGGACTGAATCAGCAGGCAGTGACCGGTCAGCCTCCGCACAGAGGATGGGCTTGCGAGATGGCGGCGAAGAGCGTGAACAGTTCGAACAGGATGCCGGCGACGGCTGTGATCGCGAGCGTCATCACGAGCGGCTCCGGGTTGTGGCGGAACCAGCGGATCAGCAGCACGAGTGCGAGAACGCCCACGGCCAGCCCGATACCGCAGTACAGGTAGCCGGACAGCGGTAGTGCCAAGGTGCCGTCGCAGGTGCGCTGACGATGCCGGGCCACCGCGCGTTGGACGTTGCTCGACTTCAGCGCGAGCACGATGCCGACCGCGAGGATGCCGAAGACGACTCCCTGCCGCCTCCGGGCGTCCATCGCCATGCAGCGGTCAGTCGAGCCCGAGTCGAGCCCGTACTTCGGGTCTGCGCAACGGCGGCACGGTCTGTGGCGGCACCCGGCGCTCGGGCATCTCGGCGAGCAGTTCCTGGGTGATCCGGGCGACCTCGGCGGCGGCGCGCTCGATCGGGCCGCGCGTGGTCGCGCTCAGCGAGCCGACGCCGGTCACCTTGCGCACGTACTGCAGTGCGGCCGCGTAGACCTCGTCGGAGGTCGCCGCCGGCTCAAGTCCACGGAGAACGGTGATGTTTCTGCACATGCTCCGACAGTACGTCCCGACGGGGACAATCTACGAGCTATTGACAATCCTAATGCCATTAGGTTTTCCTCAAGCCATGTCAACAGCGCAGGAGCTCGACCGCCGCGGCCGCCGTCGTCAGCAGACGATCGACGAGATTCTCGACGTGGCGGTGGAGTTGATGCAGACCGAGGGCGTCGCCGCACTGAGCCTGTCCGCGGTCGCCCGCAAGGTCGGCATGCAGCCTCCCTCGCTCTACCAGTACTTCGCCTCCAAGATGGCGATCTACGACGCGCTCTTCCAGCGCGGCGCCGAGCAGGTTCGCGACGCGCAGCGCTCCGCTCGGGCGGCGGCCGGCACGACGGACCAGCTCGAGCTCGGCATGATCGGCGTCGCCGCGTTCGGCAAGTGGTGCATGGAGAACCAGGTGCTCAGCCAGTTGCTCTTCTGGCGCACCGTGCCCGGCTTCGAGCCGTCACCGGAAGCGTTCGCGCCTTCTCTGGACATGCTGAACGACCTGCGGCACTACCTGCAGGGAGCAGTGGACGCCGGCCAGCTCGACAGCGGCGCGGTGAGTGACGACGGGATCGCCTTGTTCACCTCGATGACGGCCGGCCTGTTGTCCCAACAGCTGGCGAACGAGCCCGACACGACGTACGAGGAAGGCCGGTTCACCCGGCTGATGCCCGTCGTCCTCGACATGTTCTACCAGCGGTACAAGCCAACCAGGGGGAAGAAATGACCACCACCGTCCTGCACGCCAGGGAAATTCACCGGGCAGACCGAGCGACCGCCCGCAAACATCGCGACGCCGAGATCGAGGCCTGGCGCGACCTGATGGAATCGCTCGACGAGGCCGACTGGCACCGCCGTACGGTCTGTACCGCGTGGGATGTCGCCGATGTCGTCGGGCACCTGTGCGGGCAGGCGGAGGACGTCAACCGGCCGTGGCTGTTCCCGCTCCGGGACCGCCGGGCCAAGCGGGCCTACCCGGACGTCGTGCTGCTCGACGCGCACATGATGGTCCAGGCGGACGAACACCGCGGTACGCCGCCGGCCGAGTTACGCGAACGGTTCGCCAGGTTGTGGGGCAAGGCGACGCGGACGATCAGCCGCAATCCCGGACTGATCCGGCGCATGCCGGTGAAGGTGGAAGGCGTGCCAGGGTTCGAGAAACTCCACCTCGGCTACATCCAGGACATCCTGCTCGCTCGCGACCTGTGGATGCATCGCGACGACGTCTGCCAGGCCCTCGGACGGTCGTTCGACGCAGGCCCCTACGCCGAGGAGCTGGTCGCTCAGGTCGTCCTCGACGTTCAGGACGGGCCGTTCTGGCAGGGCGTCCCGGTGGAGCTCGTGCTCACCGGGCAGGGCGGCGGCACCTACCGGCTGGGCGACGGGACCCCGATCGCCACCGTCCGGACCGACGCGGTCGGCTACATGCGCACCCTGTCGGGTCGCGACGACCACCCGATCGTCGAACTGCTCGACGGCGATGAGACCGGCGCGAACGCAGTCGCCTCCTGCCGGATGCCCTTCTAGCGTTCGCGATGCGTACGTAGTACGGGGAAATGGAGCAGCCCCTCGACCGGGAGATCGAAGGGCTGCTGCAGAGCGGAGGTCAGTACGACGGTTGCGAGGGGTCGATCTGGTCGACCCACGCGACCACGCCACCGCCTACGTGGACGGCGTCGGAGAAGCCGGCACCCTTGGCGATCGCCAGGACCTCGGCGGAGCGGACGCCGGACTTGCAGTGGAAGACCAACTGCTTGTCCTGCGGCAGCTTCTCCAGCGCCACACCGGTCTGGAAGTCGGCCTTCGGGATCAGCACCGAGCCGGGGATCCGGTTGATCTCGTACTCGTTCGGCTCGCGGACGTCGATCAGCACGAAGTCCTTCTCGCCGTTGTCCTTGAGCTTGATCCACTCGCTCAGCTGCTTCACCGAGATGGTCGAGCCGACGGCCGCGTCGGCCGCCTCCTCGGTCAGCGCGCCGCAGAAGCTCTCGTAGTCGATCAGCTCGGTGACGGTCGGGTTCTCACCGCAGATCGCGCAGTTCGGGTCCTTGCGGACCTTCAGCGCACGCCAGTTCAGGTCGAGCGCCTCGTAGATGTTCAGCCGGCCGAGCGACGGGTCACCGATGCCGGTGAGCAGCTTGATCGCCTCGGTCACCTGGGCCGCGCCGACCGACGCGCACAGTACGCCGAGCACGCCACCCTCGGCGCAGGACGGGACCATGCCGGGCGGCGGCGGCTCGGGGTACAGGCAGCGGTAGCAGGGGCCGTGCTCGGCCCAGAACACGCTGACCTGGCCGTCGAAGCGGAAGATCGAACCCCACACGTACGGCTTGCCGAGCAGCACCGCGGCGTCGTTCACCAGGTACCGGGTGGCGAAGTTGTCGGTGCCGTCGACGATCAGGTCGTACTGCTCGAAGATCTCGAACACATTGTCGTTGTCGAGGCGCACCTCGTGCAGCACGACATTGGTGTTCGGGTTGGTCTCCAGGATCGACTCACGCGCCGACTGGGCCTTGGACTTCCCGACGTCGGACTGGCCGTGGATGATCTGGCGCTGCAGGTTCGACTCGTCGACGGTGTCGAACTCGACGATGCCGAGCGTGCCGACACCAGCCGCGGCCAGGTACAGCAGCGCGGGGCTGCCCAGACCGCCGGCGCCGATCACCAGCACCTTGGCGTTCTTGAGCCGCTTCTGACCGGCCATCCCGACCTCGGGGATGATCAGGTGCCGCGAATACCGGCGGACCTCGTCGATCGTCAGCTCGGCGGCCGGCTCGACCAGCGGTGGCAGTGACACGGGTACTCCTCGTCAGCGGGAAACGTCGCGGTACGGCTTTCAACCAGCCGCACCTCCCCCATGTTCCCGCACCACTCCAGCCGACCAGCCGTAGGTCCGCATCCCGGGACACACATCTCGTACTGCGAACAGTCTGGCGGGGCCCGGCGGTCGGGTGCGGGTTGAGGAAGGCGAGGGGCCAGCAGCGACGCCCGGAGCGCGTGGCGCCCGCAGGCGCTCGGAGCGGGTGGCGCCCGCAGGCGCCCAGAGCGGGTGGCGCCCGCAGGCGCCCAGAGCGGGTGGCGCCCGCAGGCGCCCGGAGCGAGGTGCTCCGGGCGCCTGCGCGCTCCTACCGTCAGTCGTCGTCGGTGATGGTGCCGGTGAGGGTGATGGGGAGTTTGATGGTCGCGCCGCTGGACTCGGTGAGGGTGACCGTGAAGGTCTCGGTCGGCTCCTTGAGTTTGTCGTCGAGGAGTTTGACCTCGATCTCACCGGTGGTCTGGCCCGGTTCGACGTAGCCGTCGATGTAGTCGTTCGGCTGCGGCTCGCTGCCGTCGTCGTTCGGGTTGCGGAAGTCCTTGCCGAGGACCGCCGTACCGCTCTTCATCGTGCCCGCGACGTAGACGAAGTTGTCGCTCGCCGCCGACAGCTTGATCGGGAACTTGATCGAGCCGGCGTTCTCCGCCGCCGTCGCCGGGCCGATCGTCATCGTCGGGGTCGGGTCGTCGTCGACCACCGTGCCGTACCCGAACGATGCCGCCAGCAACGCCTGCTTCGGCGCCGACAGCACCAGGCTGAACACCGCGTCGGCGCTGTCCCGGGTGTTTCCGGTGATCGCCACGGCCACCTTCTTGCGGGTCTGGCCCGGCTTGAAGACCAGGTGCTGAGCCACCGGGCTGACCGAGCTGCCGAGGTCGCCGTTCGTCTCGGCGTACACGCTGACCGGCACGATGCTCGGGCGCGACATCGTCACCCAGAAGTCGACGTTGCGGGTACCGCTGTCGCCTTCGGGGAGCTTGCCGATACTCGACGCCGACAACTGCGGCAGCCGCGACGGCGCCGACCAGCCGAGATCCGGCTTGGAGAACGCCAGATCGCTGACGAACACCGATCCGGAGGCGACCCGGTCGGTCCGCAACTCGACCACCCGGACGTCGCGCAGGTCGATCCCCTTCAGCAGGCTGACCGGGACCCGTACGGTCCGGAGCAGGTTCTTCGGCAGGCCGCTGTCGTTCGAGCCGGGCATCCGCACCAGCGCGTCACCAAGGCTGGAGGCCGGGATCGAGACCGCCTTACCCTTGCCGTCGACGACCCGGATGCTCAGGTCGGTCCTCGGCGCGCCGGCCGGATCGGGTGCCGCGCGGAACGAGAGCGCGGCGTACCGGCGTACGTCGCGCTGGGCCGCCGTCAGGTTGACCCGGACGACGCCGTTCTTCCCCGTCCAGGTCAGCTTGGTGACCGCGGTCGTCGGCGTCTTGGACGCGAGATACGCCTCGACCCAGTGCGGCGACTGCGAGCTGTCATCGTTCTTCACGCACTTGGGTGTCGCAACGGCAGCCCGACCCGCCGGCGCGTCCACGCCTGCGCACACGGTCGCCTTGGCGCTTCCGATGACCGCCCCATAAGGCAGTGGCTGGTCGAAGTGGTTGAGATCCCGCCGACTTCCCGCCGGTGCCTGCGAGACAACCCGTACGACGGAGTTGCCGGCCGACGCGGCCCGGCTGTTCGAGCCGTCGAGCAACCCGAAGAACTGCTTCTCGTGACCCAGCTGAAGGCGGAAGAAACCGGCCACGTACGCCGTACCGACGGCCTGCTGCTGTTTCGGGGTCAACCGGCCCGCGTACTTCGCGCCACACGGTGACGTCTTGTCGTTGTCGTCGCCGTACCAGTCGTCGTTCGAGGGCGCCTCGGACTGGCCCGGGGTCCACTCGGTGTTGAAGAAGTTGTGGTTCGCGCCGAGCACCGTCACGGTCGAGCGCGGCGCAGTGTCGCCGGCAACGGAGTACCGGGTGTCGTCGTAGAACTTCTGGCCCTGCAGGTCGGAGACGTCGCCGTCGCAGTACGGCAGGATGACACTCATCGCGACGCCGGGCACAGTGGCGCGGGCGAAGTCGGTCGGCGCCAGCGGCAGGACCGCGCGGACGCCGTACTTGCCGCCGCGATCCGCATTGAGCACGGCTGCGCGAGCGACGCCTTCGCCGCCTCGGGAGTGGCCCATCAGGCCGACGTTGTTCAGGTCGACCTTGCCGACGAACTTCGACCCGAACGGGCCGCCGCCGACGGTGGACCACTTCTTCCACAGGTCCAGGTGGTCGAGGATCAGCTCGGCACGCGCCTGCGCACCGGTGTCGACGACATCGCTGTCCCAGCCGTTGATGGCGTTCGCGCTGATCGAGACGACCTGGTAGCCGTTGCTCGCCAGCGCCTTGGCGGGACCGTCGTACCCCTTGTAGCTCGGGATCGGCTTCTCGCCCTTGGCACACGGCCACGGCTTCTCGGACGGCTCGGTCGCATCGCCGTAACAGACCTGGTGCCGTCCGTGCAGGAAGATCACCAGCGGACGAGCACCAGCCGCACCCTTTGGCGAGTAGACCTTGCCCCGTACTTCGGACTTGTGCCCCAGGCCGGGCAGGTAGACCGCCTCGTCACCCAGGTTGTACTCCGCGGTCTCGACCGCATATTTGCCGAGCGCACCGGGATCGGCCGCCAGCAGCGGACCCTTCGGCGCCTTCAGCCAGTCGGCGTCGGTCGGTCCCGCCGCGGCCCGGCTGCGCTTGTTGTTCTGCGCATCAGTGGTCCCGTCGGTGGACCACACCAACCGGACGTCCTTCGCCTTCAGCAGCGCCCGATCGGAACTCACCACGGTGGCGGTTCGCTGATCCGCGGACTGCTGGGCGACCCCCACCGCCTTTCCGTCGACGGCGATCAGCGGCAACGCGTCGCGCAACGGCGCCGGCGCGTCCAGCTTCAGTGTGATTTTGTAGCCCCCGGCAACTGGCGTGACTGTCCAGTTCTTGCCATCGGCAACGGGCGGTGGTGTTGCGGCCTGAGCCTGGGCGGCGGGTCCGAGCAGCGCGCCGCCGAGCAGCGCTACCGCAAGCCCCAGTCTTCCGAATACCCGCACAACGATCCTTTCGTCAGCAGACAGATCACTGCGACTGACTCCCGGAACACGCGGCGGGTTGTCGAATCCGGTGAACTCGACGCGAAGATCATCCCCCGGGATGATTTCGGCCTCACAGTTGGCTACCTCAGGAGGTAGCGGCTCCCCCACCGACACGTCCTGGTGTGTCAGTCCTCGCCGACGATGGTGCCCTGAACATCATTGCTCTTCCGTCCGGATTGGATCGCAGCTTCGTTGCAACCTCAGGCGATCAACTGGCGGAACGCCTTTTCGACGAGTTCTGGATGCTCCATCTGGGCGACGTGACCGGACTGCGGCAGATAGAGCAGCCGGGCATTGGGGAACGCGCGCTGGGCCTTGGTCCGGATCCGGGCGTCGACGAGGCGATCCTTACCGCCGTAGATCAGCTGCACCGGGCAGTCGATCCGGGCCGCATCCGCCCACAACGAACGGCGCGGCGGCGCGAGGTACGACAGCAGGATGCTGCGAGCCCCGTCGAGGGTCGCCTGCGAACCCCACGGCTGATCGTCGCGGCGGCGCAACTCGTCCTCATAGACCCGCAGTACTTCGGGCGGCAGCGCGCGCGGGTCGCCGAAGACCATCGACAGCCCGACCTCGAGCCGCTTGTCGAACGGCATCCGCTTACTGCGATCCAGAACCGCCTTGCCCAGCCGGGGAGTCGCCAGCGCGGCGAACCAGACCGCGACGGCCGAGGCGCGAGGATGTGGCAGCGCCGGCGAGATGAGGGTCAACGACGCGATCTGCTCCGGGCGCGAGGCCGCCAGAGCCACCGCCGCCGCGCCGCCCATCGAGTTCCCGAACAAGTGGACGGGCTGGTCGAACTCGGCGTCCATCAATTGACCGAGCAGGTCCGCCTGCTGCCGGATCCCGCCGATGCCCGCCAGCGGTGGCGTCCGGCCGAAGCCCGGCAGGTCCGGCGCGATGCCGCGGACCGTGTCGTTCAGCAACAGCCCGAGTGCGGTCCAGTTCAGCGACGACCCGCCGAGCCCGTGCACGAACAAGGCCGGCGGCAGGTCCTTCGCCGCGTCCGGCACCTCCCTGACCAGCAGGTCGACACCCGCGACCGGCACCGTGCGCGCCGGCCATTCCTGCGCCCCCAACGACACCGAAGTGCCGGTTACCGCCCCGTAACTTTCCACAAAGCCATGGTAAGACTCCTCGAGACTGGACACTGGGAGACATGGCAGCCGGACAGACGCAACTGACCACCGAGGTCGACGGGCAGACGATGAAGCTCACCAACCTCGGCAAGGTGCTCTATCCCCAGACGGGTTTCACCAAGGCCGAGGTGATCGACTACTACCTCCAAGTGGCGCCGCTGCTGCTGCCACACCTGTCGGACCGGCCGCTGACCCGCAAGCGCTGGCCGGACGGAACCGGCGCGGCGTACTTCTTCGAGAAGAACGCACCACGCGGTACGCCGGACTGGGTCCACACCGTGACGCTGCCGACCCCGGGGAGCTCCACCGGCCGCGACGAAGCCGAGTTCGTGGTCGCCAACGACGTACCGACCATCGTCTGGCTCGCGAATCTGGCCGCGCTCGAACTGCACGTGCCGCAGTGGCGCATCGCGCTGTCCGACGACGGCAAGACGCCGACAGCCGACCTCATCGTGTTCGACCTCGACCCGGGTCCCGGCGCGACCATCGTGGACTGCTGCGACGTCGCGCTGGCGCTGCGCGAACTACTGAACCACTTCGGCCTCGAAGGCTGGCCCAAAACGTCCGGAAACAAGGGGATGCACCTCTACGTACCGATCGAGCCGGCGACGTCACGCAGTACCAGCGCGTTCGCCAAACAACTCGCCGAGCAGTTGGCCGAGGCGTTGCCGGAGAACGTGACCGCGACGATGACGAAGGCGCTCCGGCCCGGCAAGGTGTTCATCGACTGGAGCCAGAACGCGGGCGCCAAGACCACGCTGGCGCCGTACTCGCTGCGCGGCGCCGAGGAGCCGCGCGTGTCGACCCCGATCGACTGGGACGAAGTGGCCGCGGCGACCACCGTCGAGGAACTCACGTTCCTGCCGCACGACGTACTGGCCCGGATCGAGGAGTACGGCGACGTGCTCGAAGGCCTGTACGACGATCCGCAGCCGCTACCGTCTTAACCCGCGCGACTTGGGTACCGGTCCACAACCGACACGAGAGGAGAGCTCCAATGGTCAGCGATCCCGACGTACCGGACAGTGTCGTCGAGGTGCCTGCCGAGGCGCCCGAGGCCGATGTCCTCGAGCAATACCAGCCGTCAGCTGGTCTGGAAGAAGTCATCGACACCCACCCCGACCTGCCGGACGAGGCCGACCCGGCCGATGTCGACGAGCAGCGCCGAACCGTCGGTGAAGCGGACGACGACGACTACCGCTAGGTAGGATTCCCTTCAACTACCGGGGGCCGCGCCGGCTGCCGGACCGCAAGACCGAAGGAGCCGACGTGTCGACGACACCGGAGACCGCGCCCAAGCGCGGCAGCCGCCTGCCGCGGCTGGCCCGCCGCGCGCAACTGCTCGAGGCGGCCCAGGAGGTCTTCGTCGCGAACGGCTACCACGCCGCCGCGATGGACGACATCGCCGATCGCGCCGGCGTCTCGAAGCCAGTCCTGTACCAGCACTTCCCCGGCAAACTGGACCTCTACCTCGCGCTGCTGGACAGTTCGTGCGAGGCCATCGTCGCCTCCGTCCGGCAGGCGCTGCGGTCCACCGAGGACAACAAGGAGCGGGTCGGCGCGACGATCCACGCCTTCTACGAGTACGTGGCGAATGCCCAGGGCGCGTTCCGGCTGGTGTTCGAGTCAGACCTGACCAACGAGCCCGCCGTGCGCGAGCGGGTGGACCGCGTGACGCACGCGTGCGCCGAGGCCTGTTCCGAGGTGATCAGCGCCGACGCCGGGCTGAACAAGGAACAGTCGATGGTGCTCGCCGTCAGCCTGGTCGGGATGGCCCAGGTCAGCGCCCGCTACTGGCTGGCCGCCGACAACCCCACCCTCGCCCAGGAACAAGCCGCCGACCTGGTGGCCAGCCTCGCCTGGCGAGGCATCCGAGGCTTCCCCCGCACCGAATCCTGACCCCCTGTACTACGAGCCCCTACTTTCCGGGCCTGATGGTTCTGCTCTGGGCGGACTGGTGAGAGACGGGGACCGGTAGCGGATAGGCTCGAATCGGGTACCGGCGATCCCCGCCGGTCGGAACGCGCCCGGGAGGGTTTCGTGGAGGTCAAGATCGGCGTTCAGCACGCCAATCGCGAATTGGTGCTGGAAAGCGAACTGAGCCCGGCCGAGGTCGAGCAGGTCGTGGCGGACGCGTTCAGCGGAAAGAGCAACTTGCTGTCCCTGACCGACGAGAAGGGCCGCAAGCTACTGGTACCGGCCGACCGGCTGGCCTATGTCGAGATCGGTGAGGTCTCCAGCCGCAAGGTCGGCTTCGGCGCCATCTGAGCGCCCGCACCACGCAGTACCGGCAGTAACGAGTGCAAGCCGGTCCCGTCCCAGAGCCGGCCGTCACGGCCGGCTTCGGGGCCGGGTTGGCAACGGTTGCGGCACCGCCTGCGTGTCCCGGTTGCGGAGTGCGACGAACCGAGGACTATGAGGATTAAGACCTGCGGGTCCGGTGGCCTGTTTAGCCCTGGGGCACCTGGATGACTGCAGGTCAGTTATCCCTCTAGGAGGAACCGTGTACTGGGTCTGGATGCTCATCGTGAGCCTCATCGCCGGCATCATCTTCGGGCCGTTGGCCCGGCTGATACTCCCCGGCAAGCAGAACATCAGCCTCGGCTGGACGATCCTCGGTGGCGGCATCGGTGCCTTCATCGGCGGTCTGATCGCCAAGGCTCTCGGCGTCAAGGACACCAGCGGACCGGACTGGACTCAGTACCTGATCCAGATCATCTGCGCCGTGATCGTCGTCGCCATCGTCGCCGGCTACCAGAGCCGGTCCAGATCAACCGTCTGACCAACACCTCCAGCGGCCGCCACCCCACCCCGGGGCAGGCGGCCGCTGTGTTTTCCGCGGTACGCCGCCCACGCAGTCTCCTGCGTCGCCTGCTCCCCGCCCCCAGCTACGGCGCTCCTCCGTCGCACCTCCGCTGCCTCGCCCACAGGTGGAACGTCTTCGCTTGCAGCGGTGATAGCACCAGGCGAATCCGCACAATAGTGGCGATATCCGCACTATTGTGCGCAACCTCGGTCTGCATTCGCCTCGCTGTCGACTGGGTGATTTTGGCCGCGACGAGCTCTGACAAAGGCAGCGCAGGCGTGACGGAGGAACGCCGTAGCTGGGGAGTGGGGAGCAGGCGACGTAGGAGCCTGCGTGGGTGGGGTCAGGCTTGGAGGCCTAGGGCTGTCATTCGGGCGGTGTGGGCCTCGGTGAGGCGGGTGAACATGCGGCCGATGGCGGCGAGGTCGAGGCCGGGGCGGTCCACGCTGCCGGCCAGGAGGGCGGCGAGGGGGTCTCGGTCGGCGGCGATTCGCTGGGCCTGGCTGAGGGCTTCGCCGACCAGGCGGCGGCCCCAGAGGGCGAGTCGGCCGCCGACCTTCGGGTCTTCCTCGATCGCGGCCCGGACGCGGTCGACCACGAACTCGGCCTGGCCGGAGTCGGCGAACACCTCGAGTACGAGGGCGCGGGTCTCCGCGTCGACGTACGCCGCGACCTCGCGGTAGAAGTCGTTCGCCAGGCCGTCGCCGACGTAGGCCTTCACCAGGCCCTCGAGCCAGTCGGACGGCGCGGTGTGGTCGTGGAACGCGTCCAGTGGGGTGACGAACGGCTGCATCGCGTCCATCGGATCGACTCCGAGCGCGACCAGCCGGTCCCGGAGTTGGACGAAGTGGCCGAACTCGGTGGTCGCCAGCTGGGCGAGCTGGGCCTTGTCGTCGAGTGTCGGAGCGAGCTTCGCATCTTCGGCGATCCGCTCGAACGCGGTCAGTTCGCCGTACGCGAGCACACCCAGCAGATCCACCGCCGCGGCCCGGTAGGCGGGATCGTCGAAGGCCGTCAGTTCGGTCATGACCCGCACCATATCGGTCCACCGGCGCGGTGGGTGGAAAGTGCGTGCGGCGGCCGGGGCGAGTATTCCGGCTACACTGGAGGGTGTTTCGCCGGTGACGCGCCCAGATGGGCAGCTGGTGCGAGCCGCTTGCACAGTGTCCCGCGCCGTGAATACGAGGGTGGATCTCATCGATCCGCCCCTGGCGCCCGGCCCTGCTGCAACTGTCCGTACAAGCATGTGAGAGGCGATCAGCCTGACCACCTTCCGAGAGCTCGGCGTCCTGCCCGAGATCTGTGACGCGCTCGATCGCGTCAACATCGTGGAGCCCTTTCCGATCCAGGAGATGACGCTTCCCATCGCACTGATGGGGACCGACCTGATCGGCCAGGCCCGAACCGGTACCGGTAAGACCCTCGGGTTCGGTATCCCGCTGCTGCAGCGCACCATCTCCCCCGGCGAGCCGGACTACGAGGAGCTGGCAGCGCCCGGCAAACCGCAAGCGCTGGTCGTCACCCCGACCCGCGAGCTGACCATCCAGGTCGCCAAGGACCTGACCACCGCGTCGACCGTGCGGACCGTTCGCGTCCTCACCATCTACGGCGGTGTCTCGTACGACCCGCAGCTGGACGCCCTGAAGTCCGGCGTCGACGTCGTCGTCGGTACGCCGGGGCGGCTGCTCGACCTCGCCAACCGCGGCGTTCTCGACCTGTCCCACATCAAGGTGCTGGTGCTCGACGAAGCCGACGAGATGCTCGACCTCGGCTTCCTGCCCGACGTGGAACGCATCCTGCGCAAGACGCCGGAGCTGCGCCAGACGATGTTGTTCTCGGCAACCATGCCGTCGGCCGTCATCACCTTGGCCCGCACGCACATGCGCCACCCGCTGAACATCCGCGCCGAGTCGCACGACGACTCGCAGATGGTTCCGGCGACCGCGCAGTTCGTCTACCGCGCGCACGACCTGGACAAGCCCGAGGTGGTCGCCCGCATCCTGCAGGCCGACGACCGTGGCCGGGTGATGATCTTCTGCCGGACCAAGCGCGAAGCGTCCCGGCTGACCGATGATCTGATCGACCGGGGCTTCAAGGCCGCGGCGATCCACGGTGACCTGAACCAGCAGGCTCGCGAGCGGGCGCTGACCAGGTTCCGCGGCGACAAGATCGACGTACTGGTGTGTACCGATGTCGCTGCCCGCGGTATCGACGTCGAGGGCGTCACGCACGTCATCAACAACACCTGCCCGGAGGACGAGAAGGCCTACGTGCACCGCATCGGCCGCACCGGCCGCGCGGGCGCGAGCGGGATCGCCGTCACCTTCGTCGACTGGCCGGATGTCGTCCGCTGGAAGACGATCAACAAGGCACTCGACCTTCCGTACGACGAACCGCAGGAGATCTACTCCACCTCGCCGGAGCTGTACCACGATCTCGGCATCCCGGCCGAGGCGAAGGGCCGGATCAAGCCGGCCCGCCCGGCCGAGGAGCGTTCCGCCCGGGACAAGCCGTCTCGCCGGTCCGATGGCGAATCGCGCGGCGACTCCCGTGGTGGGCGCAGTGACTCCCGTGGTGAGTCGCGAGGGGACTCTCGTGGCGATACCCGCGTGGAGCACAAGGGCGACGGCGATGCGGGCGAGCGGTCGAACCGTAAGCGCAACAGCCGCAACCGCCGCCGTACTCGCAGCGGTCGTCCGCTCGAGGGCGACGCCGCGACGCAGGTGAAGTCCGAGGACGACGTGACTGCCAAGACCGCGGTACCGCCGACGGTCGAGTCGTCGACCGAGGCCGCCGAGGGGTCGCGCGAGCGCAAGCCGAGGCAGCGCACCCGCCGCCGTACGTCGAACTCCGCCGAAGCACCTGCCGCCGAGCTCAGCAACACCAGCGCGGAGAGCAAGGCCGAGGTCGCCGAGAGGAAGACCGAAGCCGCCGAGGCACCGGTCGAGCAGCAGGCAAGTGTCGAAGCACCGGCCCGGAAGCGGACCCGCAAGCGCGCGGCCGCTGCCACCGAGACGACCGACACAGCACCGCAGGCAAGCGACAGCGCATTGCAGGTCACCTCTGACGCTGCCGCACCCGCCGAGGAGGCTACGAGAGCTCCCCGCACCCGGAAGCGCGCGGCGGCCAAGGCGAGCGCGGAGTCGGAAGCGGCTGAAGGAACGCCGGCCGATGAGGCTGCGGCGGACGCCCCCAAGGCGAAGCGGACGAGGAAGCGGGCGACGGCGAAAGCCACGACCGACTCCGAGCCCGGTGAGCAGGCGTCGACCAAGGCGTCCGGCGAGCAGACGACCGGAAACGCGGCCGGCGAGAAGGCGACAGCCAAGACCACCGGCGAGAAGGCTGCTGCTGAGGTGGGCGAGGCGCCGGTCAAGGCCACGCGGAAGCGCGTTGCGAAGGCTGTGGCTGAGGTCAAGGCCGAGTTGAGCGAGGCTTCGGCCAAGAGCACCAGTGACCAGGCACCGGCGAAGAAGGCGACCCGGAAGCGGGCGGTCAAGGCAACGGATGCGCCGTTCGCGGCGGACGAGAAGCCTGCTGCCGCAAAGAAGCGGACTGCCAAGAAGGCCTCCGCCGTGATCCCGACCTTCACGGCACCGGAGTAACGCAGTACCGAAGCAGGAGCGAGACCGGTTCGTGGCTGAACGGTGACCGGTCTCGCGCAACGAACGCCGCCCGCCCACCCGTCCTAGGTCCACAGTGACCATCGGGTGGGAAGGGTGTGGCGATGACGAGGACGCGTTTCACGGCCGCGGTAGCAGGAGTGATCCTGACCGCGGCCGTCCTGCTGTCCGGCTGTAGCGGGGAAGGCGGCAACAGCAGCTCTGGTAAGGCAGACAGCGGTTCTGCGGCAGCGCCGGAGCGAGCACAGTCCCAGGCCGACGGAGCGGCCACGGACGGCAAGGTGCCCGCGGCACCGAAGTCCGGTGACAACGCCGCCGACCAGCCGACGGTGACCCGGGCGATCATCAAGACCGGGTCGCTCAGCATCGAGGCCGATGACGTGGATGCCCAACGCCAGAAGGCGATCGGGATTGTCACCGGACTCAACGGTCAGGTGGCGACCGAGGATTCCGGCAGCGACCTCGACGGCCGGATCACCCGGGCGAACCTGACGCTGAAGGTGCCGACCGCGCAGTACGAGACCGCGATCCAGCGGTTGTCGGGCCTGGGCAAGCGGACCGCGATCCACCAAGAGTCGACCGACGCGACCGAGGCCGTGGTCGACGTCGCGAGCAGGATCTCCACCCAGCGGGCCAGTCTCGAACGGATGCGGGCCTTGCTCGCGAAGGCGACGACGATCGGCGAGATCGTGTCGGTCGAGTCCGAGCTGACCCGGCGCGAGTCCGACCTCGAATCCTTGCTGGCCAAGCAGAAGGCGCTGGCCGGCCAGACCGAGCTCGCCACGCTCAACCTCGTCCTGTCCGAGCCCGGCAAGGCGCCACCGGCGCCCAAGAAGGAGGAGACCGGCTTCCTGGCGGGGTTGAAGGGCGGCTGGAACGCGTTCGCCGCGACTGTCACCGTGCTGCTGACCGCGCTGGGCGCATTGCTGCCGTTCCTGGTTGTCTTCGCCATGATCGGCATCCCGCTGTGGCGCTTCCGCCACCGCTTCCGCCGGACTCCGGCGACAGCGCCCGCCACCGGCGTACTGCCGCCGACGGAATAACGCAGCTAGAGAAGCCCGGCGGCCAGTTTGCGGTAGGCGTCGGCGCCCGCCGTACGCGAGGCGGTCGAGAGGATCGTCTGGCCGATCGCGGGCGCCTCGGCGAACCGGATCGACTTCGGAATCGGTGGCCCCAGCACGGTCAACTCGTACGTCTCGGCGATGGTGTCCAGCACAGCGCGGGCATGGGTCGTACGCCCGTCGTACAGGGTCGGTAGGACGCCGAGGATCTGCAGGCCCGGGTTGGTCAGCTGCTGGACATCGTGGATGGTGTCGAGCAACTGGCCGACGCCGCGATGCGCCAAAGTCTCGCACTGCAAGGGAATCAGGACGTCGGTTGCCGCCGACAAGCCGTTCACCGTGAGCAGCCCGAGCGTCGGTGGACAGTCGATCAGGATCCAGTCGTACGCCGATCGCAGCGGGCGCAGCGCAGTACGGACGAGTTGCTCAGGTCCGCTCTCGGCCGCCAGCCGTACATCGGCCGTCGCGAGTTCGATCGTCGCCGGCAAGACATCTGGGCCTTCGTCGGTCTCGACCAGCACATCGCGCGACTTCACTCCGCCGAGCAGGACATGGTGGATCGACTTGTCCAGGTCCTCGGGATCGATACCGAGGGAGAACGTCAGGCAGGCCTGGGGATCGAGGTCGACCAGCAGCACGCGCTGACCGAGCTCCGCCAGGGCAGCTCCGAGTGAGGCAACCGTGGTCGTCTTGGCCACGCCGCCCTTCTGGTTGGCAACCGCAAGTGTGCGAGGCACCCGAGCCATTGTGCCGTACGAACGCCCCGGTCCTCCGACCGGTTACCGTTGGGTTCGTGAGTACTCCGCGCACACTGATGTTGCCCGATGGCGTGCACGCCGCAACCCTGGAGACCGACCGTGGCAGCTTCGCCACCTTGCAGGCGCGCCCGGACGTCGGTACGCCGCTCGGCACGGTGCTGCTGATCCCCGGTTGGACCGGCAGCAAGGAGGATTTCACCCCACTGGTGCACCACCTCGCGCGGTACGGATGGATCACCGTCGCCGTGGACCAGCGCGGTCAGTACGAGACGCCTGGGCCGGCCGACCCGTCGGCGTACACGCTGGCGGAGTTCGGCGCGGACGTGGTGGCGATGAGCAAGGCGCTCGGTGGCTACAGCCAGTTGGTCGGGCACTCGTTCGGCGGTCTGGTCGCGCGCGAAGCGGTGCTCACCGATCCCACCGTGTTCTCGAGCATCACGCTGCTGTGCTCAGGTCCGGCGGCTTTCAGCGACGAGGTGACGCGGCAGGGCCTGCAGATGCTCGCGTTCGGCCTGGAGAACCTGCCGATCGAGCAGGTCTACGACTTGAAGCTCGACCACGACAGCAAGCAGCCGACGTACGTCGCGCCGGCCGAAGACGTGGCCGCCTTCCTGCGCAAGCGCTTCACCGGCAATGCCCCGATCGGGCTGGCCGAGATCACCAAGCGGCTACTGGACACCGACGACCGGACCGACATGCTGGCCAAGTCGGGCGTCCGCGCACAGGTCGTGTACGGCGAGACCGACGACGGCTGGCCGCTGCCGGTCCAGGAGGCGATGGCCGAGGTGCTCGGCGTACAGGCGCAGGTGATTCCGTCCGCGGGCCACTCCCCCGCGATCGACCAGCCGGCCGCGACCGCCCGGATCCTGGTCGACTTCTTCCACAAGCGCTGACCGCGTCCGTACCGGGCCGGCCAACGGCCGGCCCTTCGGCGACCTCTCGAAACCTGCTTGTCCAGGAGTGCCGTCAAGCCTTTTCACGACGATCGAAAGGGACTGGACGGCCTCCTATCGTGACCTGTAGTGGCCCCAGCGCCGACTATTCTGGTCTAGACAAGTGATTCCGAGTGGAGGGTCCCCACCCCATGACGGTGCAATCCGGGCAGGAAGGGGTCGCACTGCAGACCCACAGTCCACGGCACACCGAACTGTTCCTGGGCGGCCTCGACAGAGTCCGTATCGCAGTCGCGCCGGCCCCGATGGCCAGCCTGGTCTCGCTGGTCGTCGACGCCCTCGGCGGGCCCCGGCAGGGCATCGCGCCGGACTGGATCCGGACCGTACGCCGTTCGCTGCCCGCCGACGCCGCGCAGGCCGTGACCCCGATGTTCGACCGCACACGAGCGCTGCTGCCTGCTTGCCTGACCCCGCTGGGCATCGACGGCTCCCCGGTGCAGGACCAGCTCACCCGAGTTGCCGACCTCTCCCCGGACGATCTGAGCCAAGGGGTCGAAGAGCTGACGCCGGGAGAGCCGCCGCTGCCGTGGCGAGGCGCGCTGCGCAGGCCGCGACAGTGGACCAGCCTGTACGTGAAAGTGCTGACCGCGGCCTGGAAGGCGTACGCGCCGATCTGGCAGCAGTCGACCGCTCTCCGCACCCGTGAGGCGGAGCGCATCGGCGCAGCCGTCGTCACCGGCGGCCTCGACGTACTGCTGTCGAACCTGAGCACCAGGGTCCGGTACGCCGACGAGACGCTCTACCTGTCCGACCGCCATCCGTACCGGGTCGAGCTCGCGGACCGGCCGCTGGTCCTGGTGCCGCTGGTCTCCGGCTCCGCCGCGTCGGTGTTCAACCTCGACGAGCCCGACCGCGCCTGGCTCGGCTATCCCGTGCCAGGGCTGGAACGACTCGGGACCCGCTCAGTCGCCAGCGCCCCCGACAGCTTGAGCCTGCTGCTCGGGCCGATCCGTGCTGCGATCCTGCGTGCACTGGACCGTCCCAACAGCATGGGCGGCGTGGCCGAGCACCTGGACGCCGGGCCGAGCACCGCGACGTACCACTGCACTCAGCTCGCCTCTGCCGGGCTGGTCGTCCGGCAACGCGTCGGCCGCGAGGTGCGCATCCAGCGCACTCCCCGCGGGGACGCCCTCGTCGATCTCCTCAGCTGACCCTGGTCAGCCGACCTTTTCGAGCTTCCACTTCTGGCACTCGCCCTGCCAATAGGGCCATACCCGTACGTCGGCACCGGCTGCGGTCGAGCAACCGCTCACCTCGAGGGTTCGGCCGCCGATCTTCGACGTGACCTTGTAGTAGCCGCCGCTGAGCGCGTCGAGGTACCACTGCTGGCAGGTGCCGCCCCAGTACGGCCACTGGATCACGTCGGCGTTGTTGGCCGCCGAGCAACCGGCCACATCGAGCGCCTTGCCGCTGTGGTTGGCGGTCAGCCGGTATGAGCCGTCACCGAGATACGTCAGCTTCCACTTCTGACACGGACTGCCTGCAACCACGCTGTAGACCTGGACGTTCGCGGCGTCCGCGGTGGAGCAGGCTGCGACCTCCAGCAGGTTGGCCGGGTTGTTCTTCGGCGACAACTGGTAGATGCCGTCAGCAACGATGTCGGCGCCTGGGTCTCCCGACGGCAGCGTGACGGTCTCCCAGGAGGCCTTTGGCTGACCGAGTTGCGGGCGGTCGGCCGAGTCGAAGGTGACCTTGCCGATCCGGACCGACCTGCCGGCGCTGCAGCTGCCGGTCGGCGTACCGGCGCTGTTGGTGACACCGTGGTAGACGATCCACGTCTCGGTGCCGTCCGGTGAGGTGAAGAAGCCGTTGTGCCCGGTGCCGTAGACCCAGCCGGCGTCGTTGCGTTTGAAGACCGCCGCGGACGACTTCGTCCACGAGGACTGCTTCAGTACGTCGGTCCCGGTCAGTTCGAGGACGCCAAGCGAGTAGTCGGGCGTCTCACAGGCACTGGCCGAGTAGTAGAGGTACACCTTGTCGCCCCGGACCAGGGCGACCGGTGCTTCGGTAACCCGGCGGCCGTACTGCTCCCACGGCTGGTCGGGCGTGGTCAGCAGCGACGGCGGACCACTGATCGTCCATGGGTCGCTCATCGGTGCGATGAACAGATCCTGACCGTCGGGCCGTCCGCTCGACCAGACGTGGAACAGCCGCCCGTCCGGCAGCTTCAGGACGGTGCCGTCGATCGAATGGAAGTCGCCGGTATCGAGCTTGGCCTTGAAGACGTACGGCCCCATCGGATGATCCGACTCCAGCACGAACATCCGGTGCTGGGAATCGGTCCCGTTGTCGGCCGTGAAGTAGAGATACCACTTCCCGTCCAGCTGATGGATCTCCGGCGCCCACAAGTTGCAGCACGCCTCACCGGGCTGCGGTGTCCACAACGTCTGCTGAGCAGCCGAGGCGAGCCCGGCCACCGAAGGCGCCGACACCCCGACGAGCTTGTCACCGTGCGTGTAGAGCAAATGGTAGTTGCCTTCAGCAAACACCATCCACGGATCCGCGGCCGCCTCCCGCACCGGATTACGAATCGTCGCCGGCTTCACCACCTGTACGACGGCCTCCGCCGCCGCCCCCTCCGTCGGCACCTGCACACCACCGACCACCACAGCCGCCACCACCAGCCCGGCCCCGAAAACCCTCCGCCACCCAAGCATCCCGAACTCCGATCAGACCTGGTCGAGCTCCAGCATCGGTCTCCACCTGCTGGATGGTTGACCTGCTGAGTTCAATCCGGTCCGAGCCGGTTCGCAACGGATTCGACCGACTTCGAATGCCCGGAGGGCATCGCGGAGCGGTCTTGCACACGCAGGTCGACCAGGAGTGGCGGGTCAGTTCACCGGTCTGACGATCGGGGTGATGGTGAGGTTGTCGAAGCCGAGCGGTTCCAGTGCGGTGACGGCCTTGTCGTCGAGGATGCGGAGAGTGATGTTGATCGGGTGGTTACCAACGCTGCCGCCGTAGCTGAGAGGGCGGAGTACGGAAGGTGGAATGGCGCCGACCTGGTCCCGGAGCTTGTCGACCTCGGTCTTGCTGAGCTTCACCCTGGTGACGCACAGGTTGCCCTTCACCAGCGGGGTGAGGAGCTGGCGGATCTGGGCGAGATCACCGTGCGCCACACCGATGATCAACACGCTCGGACCGCCCGGAGTGCCGCCGCCGGCCGGGAGTGCGGTCGGCGATCCGAACGACAGCTCCTGCAGTTGGTTCGGGCGGCCATCGACGAAGGCGGCGACGGCAGGGGTGACCAGATCGTCGGAGTAGCCCGGCTTCCAGCCGCCTGGCGGCGCGGCGCACGGAACCTTGGGTCCCGGATCCGCCGCCCTCACGACGGGACCTTGTTTGTCGACCGTGAACTTGTCGCCGCCCCAGATCCCTTCCAGGTGGGCGAATCCGGCCTTCACGCCCTGCACGGTGGACAGATCGGACAGCCGGTCCACGTCGACCCCGGTCACCGGGAGCTCGGCGCCTTGCTCACACTTGGCCGGCTGGGGACCCTGGCCGACAATCGCCGGGAGGCTCGTCACGACGGGGAAGCAGTAGACGACCGGTTTGCCCGGCGCGGCGACCACCTGGCCGTCGACCTGGACACGGTCACCGATCCGCACCTGCAGTGGATGTTTCCTGCCTCCGGCGATCGCACCCAGCGAAGTCGGCGCTCCGCCCTGCGTCGCAGACTGCTTGCCTTGGGCAACGGAATGCTGATGCTTGTCGGGCAGGACGATGAGAGCGGCCGTCGCGATCGCCGCGACGCTGGCCGCGGCAAGCGCGGGGACGACCCAGCGGCGCGCCTTCTTCGCGGGGACACCCCAGGGGCGCGCCTTCTTCGTCGGCACGATCCGCGACAGGTCCGGCTCGGGCGGGGACGGCTGACTGGCCCGCCAGTTGGCACCGGCCTTCGTCAGCAGGTCGTCGACCTCGTCGCTCGGGCTCATTCGCTGACCTCCAGCAAGGAGCGCAGGCGGGCCCGCGCATCGGAAAGAGTTGATTTGACGGTGCCCTCGGAGCACCCCATCACCGCCGCCGTGTCACCGATCGACAGGTCGGCGAAGTAGTAGCAGTCCACCGCCAGTCGCTGCCGTGCCGACAAGCTGGTGAGCGCCTGGTCCACGTCCACTCGCCCTTCGACGTCTTGCCGCGCCTCGGCGGCATCGTGGTCGCCGAGCTCCGCGACCGGCCGCAGTCGACGGACCGCCTTGCGGGCTTGGTCCGCGGTGATCGCCAGCAACCACGACGACGCCGTACCACGGGACGCGTCGTACTGGTGTCGCTTCATCCACGCGCGGGCCAGCGACTCCTGGACGATGTCGTCGCGATCGGTTCCGGCCGCGAGCCGGGCGGCCAGTCTCGCCATCGCGGCCAGATGCGGACGCACCCAGTCGACGAAGGCCGCGCCGTCCGCGGGCGGAGCTGTGGCACCCGCTCGCTCATCCGTCATCGTCGACACACCCTGTCTACCCGCGAACACCCGGACCGGTTGGGTCCCGCCACCAAGTCAACGACATCGCAGTCACCGGGTCATGGTCGCAGCCAACCGGCAACCCGATCGCAATCAGCCAACCCGCACCGGAGTTATCCACAGATTGCCGAAGTCGCCCCACAGCCACGCCGCCGCTGACTACCGTCGAAGCAACGAAATCGACTGGGGAGATTCCGATGCCGCCGCCAGACCTGGACGACCTACCGGAGCCACACGACCTCCACGCCCGCCTCACCACCCACCGCCCCCTCGACTGGGGCGACCCCCTCCCCACCAAGGCCGAGATCGCCGCCGAGTTCGGCGAAAGTCGAACTGCTCGGAGCTTGGCGTTACTGACCAGAGCGGCCGAGGTCGAAGAGCGTGCGACAGCAGACTTCGCCGTGGCCTTGCCGGCCGGATCGGTGCCACATCAACTGAAGAACCGGATGAAGTCGCCGCACTCGTTGGCCCGCAAGCTCAAGCTGACCGACAAGCACCGGACCGGGCGGACTCCGGAAGACCTGCTGCGCTACACCGTCGTGGTTCCGGATCCCGACGATCTCGTCGATGCGGCCACGGAAGTCGTCCGCAATCTCCAGACGCGCGGCTGGACGATGGACTCCGCGCATCATTCCTATGTCGACGGCAGCAGATACAAAGGGGTGCACGCCTTCCTGCGCTGCGGCGGCGAACTCGTCGAACTGCAGGTCCATTCGCAAGAGTCGATCGAGGTCAAAACGCGGACCACCGCCTTGTACGAAGTCGAACGAGATCCGCGTCAGCCCAAGCAGGCCCGCGACACGGCACGCGCAGCCTGTATCAGCCTTTCGGTCGGCATGCGGGAGCCCGCCGGACTGGCCGACCTCGCCGAACTCGGTGGCGTGCCGATCGAGGTCAGAAAGTACGGTGGTGGGCACGTCAGTCCGTCGGCGAGGCCGGGTGCGGGACAAGCCGCACATCGGGAGCAGGCCAGACCTGGACAGACCCCGACAGGCAAATCTCGAGATGGGATCGAACGATGACACGGCTGTACCTGGTGACCGAAGGGGCTCGGCGCGCCTGGGTCGCGGCGCTGATCGACGAGGACATCTGGACCTATGTCGTCAACACCGGCCGGTTCCACCGCAACGACGGCCTGCGGCACGACTTCTTCATGCTCAGGGAACTCGGCTACACCGATATCGGCCTTGCCGAGGCTCGCCGTTTGATTGCCAGTGGTGTCGGGACTATTGATGGCTCTTTGTTTCCCGACTCGCTGGAGCCTTGGTTGAACGACACGGAGTCCCTCTCTCCCGATGAGGTTTTTGCGGCGCACATCGCTGATCTGGCTTAGGGCGTAGGGGTGGCGGCCGTGTAGAGGCGGGCGATGATGGATTCGATGGTGGGTTCGGCGACCGAGAGGTCCACCAGCGGGTAGTTCGCGGCGATCTGGGCGACCAGGGGTGCGGCCGAGGTGCTGGTGGGGAAGGTCAGGTGCTGGCGTGGACCGTCGACCTTGGTGACGGTGGCGCCGTCGACGGTGATGGGCGGCATCGACGAGGCGAGGTCGACCACCAGGGTGCGGGGCGCCGACTGGCTGGCGCGCAGGCCGGCCAGCGTGCCGTCGTACACCTGACGGCCGTGGTCGATCACCATCACGCGGGAGCAGAGCGCCTCGATGTCGTCCAGGTCGTGGGTGGTCAGGATGATCGTGGTCCCGCGTTCCTTGTTGACCTCGGCAAGGAATTCGCGCAGCCGCGCCTTGCTGATGATGTCGAGCCCGATCGTCGGTTCGTCCAGGTAGACGATCTCCGGATCGTGCAGCAGTGCGGCCGCGATGTCGCCGCGCATCCGCTGGCCGAGCGACAACTGCCGGACCGGTACGTCGAGCAGGTCGCCGAGGTCGAGCAGCTCGACGAAGGTGGCCAGGTTCTCGGCGTGCCGGGCCCGCGGTACGCCGTACATCTTCTGCAGTACCGCGAACGAGTCCTTCAGCGGCAGGTCCCACCACAGCGTCGTGCGCTGGCCGAAGACGACGCCGATCCGCTTGGCCAGTTTCATCCGGTTTCGCGACGGATCGACACCTGCGACCCGGATCGTGCCATCGCTGGGAACCAGGATGCCGGTCAGCATCTTGATCGTGGTGGACTTGCCGGCGCCGTTCGGGCCGATGTAGCCGACCACCTCGCCGGGCTCGACGGTGAAGGACAGCCCGTCGACCGCCCGTACCTCGCGCCGGGTGCGCCGCAGGCCGGTCCGGCTGGACACGGTGAAGGCGCGGGACACGTTCTGGAGTTCGATGACGCTCACGATCAGCTCCCTGTACTTCGATAGCGACGCAGGCCTCCGCGCCAGGCGAGTGCCGCCAGCGCGATCATGACAACGGCGACGACCGGTGCGAGCAGCCCGATCCAGGCCGGCAACCCGAGCGGTGCCGGCTTGTCGAGCAGGTAGAGCACCGGGTAATAGTTGACGAAGGCAAGTGGTACGACGAAGGTGACGGCCCGGACGATGTTCTTGCCGAAGATCGACAACGGGTACTGCGTCAGTTGCTGGCCGCCGTAGGTGAAGGAGTTGGCCAGCTCGGCGGAATCGATCGAGATGAACTGGAAGGCCGCACCGAGCACGAAGATCGCGGCGAAGATGATCGACCCACTGATCAGCGAGATCGCCAGCAACAGCACCTTCGGTACCGTCCAGTTGATCGGAAGGTTGCCGAGAGCAATCGCCATCACGAGCAGCGCCTGCAGCGGGCGCCCCAGCCGGCGCAGCGCGAAGTTGTCCGTGACGGCCTGCAGGAACGCCGGTACCGGCCGGATCAGCCAGACGTCGAGCTCACCGCCCCGGATCCGCTGCCCGATCCGCTCGACCGAGCCGGTGGCCAGATCGGCCAGACCCAGCGTCATCGAGGCCGTCCCGTAGAGCAGCGCCATCTCGGCCAGGCTGAACCCACCGAACGACTTCAGGTGGCTGAACATCAACAGAACGGCGATGAAGTCGGTGCCCGTGATCAGCGCCTGGCTGACCAGCATCAAGAGAAACGACGCCGGGTACGCCAGCGACGACCGCACCCACATCATCACTAGCATCCAGTACTGCGCGGGAGCGCGTCGCAGCAACTCAACCACCGGCGATCACCACCTTCCGGGTCGCCAGGACGGTCACCAGCCGGCCGGCCAGGAACAGCACCACGATCCAGAACAGCTGGAACAGCAATCCGGACCTGACGCCGCCGGGATTCCGCCCGAGCCAGACGTCGATCGGCACCTGTAGCGTCGCTGCCCACGGCGTCGCCCGGGCCACCTCACCGATCCAGCCCGGGAACACCACCAGCGGCAGGATCGTGCCGGAGAAGAACAGGGACAGCACCATCGCCAGGCTTTCCAGGCCCCGGGAGTCGGTGATCCAGAAGCCCGACAGGGCGACCAGATAGCGGACCCCGAAGCTGACCAGGATGCCGAACGCCAGCGCGACCGCCACGGCCAGCCATTGCGCGGCCGATGTCGGGAAGTTCAGATCGAACACCAGCGCGCCGACCAGCAGCGGCGCGCCACCCCGGGTCAGCAGCTGGAACCAGGCCCGGCCGGCATCGACCGAGAGCCACCAGATCATCAGGTGCGTCGGCCGGTACAGGTCAACCGCGACCTCGCCCGTGCGGACCCGCTCACCGAGCTCGACCGTGGTGGTGGCGCCGAAGATCCCGATCGGCGCCAGCAGTCCCTGCTGCAGCCAGACGAACGTGAGCGCATCGGACACGTCGTACCCGCCGAGTCCCGGGGACGTGTGCCACAGGGTCAGATAGACACCGCAGAAGATGAACCCGAAAACGGTATTGGTGAACGCACCGGACAGGGTGGCGATCCGATAGGTCGAGAATCGCCGGAACGACCGCACCGCGATCGCCCAGTACACCCCCACGCCGTACCTCCTCTCACTACTCGAGGTGGTGTCCGACGCTTCAGCGGCACGCGGAACTACCCCGGATCCACCAGGACCCGGGGGTTCGGACACCACTGTGGCGGCATGCAGAACACGCCGTTGTCAAGGGAAGGAGAGTGACGGTACGCCGATGCGCGGCCGAGCGTCAACCTGATTAGGTGAGCTCCGCCGCTCAGGTGAGCTCCGCCTCCAGCACCTGGGCCAGCAGGGTGGCGAAACGCCCCGGCTGGCTCGCGTACCCGTTGTGCCCGCCCGGGAAGCTGACCACCGGCCAGCCGATGACGTCCGAGAGCACCACGACGGGCTGGGCCGGCAGATGCCTGGCCGCGTCCACGCCGGCAGCCGGGACCACCTTGTCCGCAACCGCCTTCAGCGCAACGAGGTCCGGCCGATAGCGGGTGAACGGCAACAACTTGTGCGCGAAGAAGACCCCCGCGTTGGCTTCGGTCCGGTCCAGCAACTCGCGGAACTCAGGACGCAGGTCCTCCGGCGCGGGCAGGTCGTCCTCGTCCAGGCCGGTCCCACCGGCGTAGAGCAACTGCGCCATCGGCGCGCCTTCGCGCTGATAGGTGTCGTAGACCTCCTCGAAGAACGCGCGCGCGTGCTGAGCCTCGGCGAGCAGTTCGACGGCCGGTGGTTCGTGCGCCACCAACATCCGGACCCGATGCGGGTACCGGCTGATCAGGTCCATCCCGGTGATCGCGCCCGTCCCGGTGCCGAAGACGAAGGCGGGCGCGTCCGGGGACAGCAGGTCGATCAGGGTCAGCGCATCCGCCGACGAGAGCTCGACCTGGTCATCGGCCGGCTTCCCGGCGTACGGGCTGCGGGAGTTGCCGCGCGGGTCGTAGGCGACCACTGTGTACTGCGTGGCGAGCGGTTCGACGATGCTGTCGAACGCGCCCGAGTCGGTCTCGCCGTCGGCGATCAGCAGCAGCATCGGCCCCGACCCCGTCACCTCGTAGTGCAGCGTCGCGCCGGGCACGGCCAGCTTGTTCAGCGTCTTCGCGGTCATCGCGCAACCTTTCCGGCCAGCACCCGCTGCAGCAGGGTGGCGAACTCGAACGGATCACTGGCGTAGCCCCCGTGACCACCAGGGAAAGCGACTACGGACCAGCCGAGTCGCTCCGACAGCGCCAGGATCGGCTCGGCCGGGAGGACCTTCGACGACTCGCTGCCGACGGCCGGTACGAACTTGTCCTCGAGCGCGACCAGCGCCGCGACATCCGGGCGGTAGCTGATGAACGGCAGCAACTTGTGCTCGTAGAACACGTCGCTGTTGGCGTCCATCCGCTCCATCACCTCGCGGAACTCCGCCGGCAGCTCGGCCAGGGGCGGCAGCTGGTCGTCGTCGATGCCGATCCCGCCGAGGAACAACTGGTCGGCGGCGGCCCGGCCGTCGCGCCGATAGGTGTCGTACACCTCGAGGAAGAACTCTCGCGAGGCGGCCGGTTCCGGCAGCAACTCGACCGCCGGCGGCTCGTGCGCGACCAGCAACCGCACCCGGTCCGGGTGCCGGACGAGCAGCTCCATCCCCGTGATTGCTCCGGAGCTACTGCCGAACACGTACGCCGGTACGCCGGGTGCCACGGCGTCGAGGACGGCCAGCGCATCCTCGGCGGCCCGGTCGACCCGCTCGTCCTCGGGCGCGCCGGTGAACGGACTTCGCGAGTTGCCCCGCGGATCGTAGGTGACCACGGTGTACTGCTCGGCGAGTTGCGGCGCGATCCCGTCGTACACCGCCGCGTCGGTGCCGCCACCGGAGATGAGCAGCAGAACCGGGCCGCTCCCAGTCACCTCGCAGTGCAGCGTCGCTCCGGGCACGGAAACCTGGCGGAGTAGCTTGGTGGTCATCACGGTCACCTTCCTTCTTCGGTGACCTCACTTTCCCGCCCCTCGCTGGCACGCCACGCACATACCGCTGACACGCACAAGGCCCACCAGCCCCACTCGTGCCAGCGAACCTCCGTCAGACGGCTTCGGCGATGTCTGGGGCGGGGATGCCGTCGGTTTCGTCGAGGGCGGCCCAGGGATCGCGGGGTGGGGCGACGCGGCGGCCCTGCGGGCAGATCCGGGCGAAGTCGCACCAGCCGCACAGTGGTGACGGCTCGGGCGGGAAGAGTTCGTCGGCCTGCGCGGGAGTCAGTCCCTCGCGCCACTTCGCTTCGGCCGCGGCGGCGTCGTCCGCGATCGACTCGGCACGGCGCTGGTGCCGGGCCAGCGACTGCTCGTCGTGGTCGGCGACCGCGATCGTGTTGGTCGGCAAGTGGTGCAACTCGACCCGCGTACAGGGCCGGTGCAGCACCCGGCGCGCGCCGAGCACGTACAGCGCCATCGCCAGCGACGACCTGGCATCTGTGCTGGTCAACGGGCGACGGCCGGTCTTGTAGTCGACGATCGCGAGCTCGGTACCGCCGCTGCCGTCCCGGGCCGGCCGCTCGTCGATCCGGTCCACCCGGCCGCGCAGGCTCGCTCGCTCGGTGGTGAACGCCACGGTCCGCTCGACCCCGCGAGGCTCGAAGTACGGATCGGCGTTGTGCAGGTAGGTGGCAACCATGTCCGCCGAGCGTTCCCGCCAGACGGCCGACTGGTCGAGATCGCGGAATCCCTCGTTCCGCCAGCTCGACCGGACCTTGTTCACCGCCTCCACCCCGGTACGCCGGGAGGCCGGCCAGCGCCAGAACTCGGCGAGGACCTCGTGCACGATCGCGCCGACCGTGTTGTGCGCCCAGGGCGGCCCCTTCGGCGGGCGCGGCGTCTCCAGGTAGGTGTAGCGGTACTTGCGTTTGCAGTCGGCGAAGTTGAGCAGTTTCGTCGGCGTCGCGACGAACAGCCTCGTCGGCATCCCGGGCAGCATGTCGTTCATCGGTCAGGCCCTTCGTCCGCCGTCAGCCGGCCTGGATGAAGTCGGTGACCGCGTCGGCGACCAACTGGACCGCGATCGCGCTCAGCAGCAGACCGGCGATCCGGGTGACCAGCAGGACGCCGTTCTCACCGAGGATCCGCATGATCACGCCGGAGAACCGCAGCGTCAGCCACATCACGATGTGGATCAGCACGATGCCGACCGAGATCGCGACGACGTCGGCCAACTTCCCGTCGGCCTGCTGCACGAACACCATGGTGGCGACGATCGCGCCCGGGCCCGCGAGCAACGGCGTACCGAGCGGGACGAAGGCGATGTTGACGTTCTTCGTCTGGACCGGGTCCTCGGCCGTGTCGGTCAGCAACTGCAGCGCGATCAGCAGAAGCAGCAGGCCGCCCGCGCATTGGAGCGCCGGCAGGGTGATGCCCAGGTGTTGCAGGATCTGCTGACCGAAGGCGGCGAACACCACGATCACGCCGAAGGCGACCAGCACCGCCTGCCAGGCGGCCTTCTTCCGGACCGCGCGCGACTGACCGGCCGTCAGCGAGATGAACACCGGCACGGTCCCGGGTGGGTCCATGATCACGAACAGCGTGACGAAGACCGAGCTGAGCAACGAGACGTTGATGACGCTGTTCACGGCAGGTAGGCCTCGGGGACGGTCGCGTCGGCGGCCGCGGCGTTGGTCTTGGCCACCTCGAGCAGGGCCTCGAACTGCTCGGGCTCGGTGCTGTTCACTCCCAGCTCGTGGTCGATCTTGCCGGCACCGTGGTGATCGCTGGAGCCGGTGTAGATGATGCCCAGGTTCTGCGCGATCCCGCGCAGCGCGACCCGTGACGCGGGTGAGTGGTCCTGATGGTCGACCTCGATCCCGGCCAGGCCGTTCTCGGTGACGAAGCGCGCGATCGTCTCCTCGGTGATCACCTTATGGCTGGACCTGCCCCACGGATGCGCGATCACCGGCACCCCACCGGCCTCGCGCACGAGGTCGATCGCCCGGCCCGGGTCGATCGCATAGTGCGACACGTGCCCGGGGCGACCGTCGGCGAGGAAGCGGTCGAACGCCTCTCCGCGGTCGGCGACCGTGCCCCTGGCGACCAGCGCGTCGGCGACATGCGGCCGGCCGACGGACGGCGTACCGGTTGCCTGGGCGAGCACCTCGTCGACGGTCAGGTCGACGCCGAGTGCGTTGATCCGGGCCACGATCGACGGAATCCGGTCGGTGCGACCGTCACGGACCGTGGCGAGCTCCCGCGCGAGCGGCTCGTACGACGGATCCAGCAGGTACGCCAGCAGGTGGACGCTGATGCCGTTGAGCTTGCAGGAGATCTCGATCCCGGGGACGAAACCGACCGCGAGGTCCTCTGCGGCCCGGCGACCCTCGGCCCAGCCGTCGGCCGTGTCGTGATCGGTGAGCGCGATCACGTCGAGGCCGTCCCGCTTCGCGCGCGCGATCAGGACGTCGACCGGGTCGGTGCCGTCCGAGCGGTTCGAATGGGTGTGCAGGTCGATGCGCACGAGCGATCGGGATCCTTTCTCTGGACAACTGTCAGCAGTGATGCTATCCGTGTCCGCCCGTTGCTCTTATGGTTCTCCACATGGATGGCGACCGCGTCGAGTGTGTCGGGGCTCTCGTGTACGACGACGAGCACCGGTTGCTGCTCGTCCAGCGGGCGAACGAGCCGGGCCGCGGACTGTGGTCGCTCCCCGGCGGCCGGGTCGAACCGGGCGAGGACGACTCGACCGCGCTGACCCGCGAGGTCGCGGAGGAAACCGGGCTCGCGGTCGAGGTCGGTTCGCTGGTCGGCGAGGTAGAACGCGATGCTCCGGGCGGCCGCCTGTATGTGATCCGCGACTACGAAGCGGTCCCGGTCGGCGGCGTACTGACAGCCGGCGACGACGCCTCCGCCGCCAAGTTCGTCAGCCGGGAAGAATTCGAGAACCTCCCCACCACCACGCTCCTGGCCTCCACTCTCGCCCAATGGAACGCCCTCCCGGGCTGAGGCGCAGCAGATTTCAGCAGGTGGTGACCGGGACGCGGCCGGCGGCGAAGGCTCCCGGCGTCACGCGCATGATGCTGCGGAACTCTGCGACGAGATGTGACTGATCGAAGTACCCGGCCTCCGTCGCGATCCTCGACCAGGAACCCGCGCGCCCGAGCACGCTCCGTACGCGGTTGATCCGCGCGAAGTGCTTCGGCGAGATACCCACCGCCTCGGTGAACACCCGACGCAGGTAGCGCTCGCTCACACCAGCACGACCAGCCGCCTGCCCGACCCGGCCACCCGCCGACAACTCTTCGATCGCTCCGAGGACGAGCTGCGAGCGCCCAGACCGACCCTGCCGATCCGGCGCCTTCGCAGCCAACTGCCGCGCGAGCAGGTCCACCGCTTGGTCGGGTTCGTCTCGACGCTCGGTCAGTTCTGCGGCCAGCGACGTAGCGGCAGTCCCCCACAGCTCGGTCAGCGGCACCACTCGATCGACCAACTCGTCCCCGCCCACGCCCAGCAGCGACCTGACGTGCCCCGGCTGGACCCGCAACCGCACGAGCGCCGGCAGTTCCTTCTTCGCCTGGTACGACGCCTTGGTACGCGGGCCGGCCACGAGTACGTCGGAATCGCCCGCGGCCGTCATCCGCCAGACGACGGTCGTCGCCGGATCCGGCGGCAGTACGAGGACCTGCGAGTCGCCGACGCTGAGGTCGTCGTCGTACGCGGTTGTCGCCGTCGAAGACCTGACGCCGAGCTCCTCGATCCATGTCGTCACCTCTCGAGCGTAGCCAGGTGACGGCAGTCGGCGTAGTACCGAAAGTTCCTATCCGTGGGACCTCTCGCTGACGACAGTGGTGGCATGTTTCTGATCACGGGTGCGAGCGGCACCATTGGTAGCGAGGTCCTCCGGCAATTGGTTGCTCAAGGCAACACGGCTCGCGCGATGACACGTAATCCACTGACCCCTGGGATGCCGATCGACGTAGTACAAGGGGATTTCGAGAAGCCTGAGTCGTTGGCGGAAGCGGTTGACGGAGTCGAATCGGTGTTTTTGCTGAGTGCCCCTGGGCCGTGGGTGCCGGAGCATGATCGGGCAATGGTGCGGGCGGCGAGCGCGGCCGGCGTACGGAAGATCGTCAAGCTGTCCGCGATCGGCGGCTCGGACGAGAAGTTGCCCGGGAGCTGGCATGTCGACGGTGAGCAGGCAGTTCGCGAAAGTGGGCTGGCGTGGACGATTCTGCGGCCAGCGGGGTTCGCCTCGAACGCGCTGCGCTGGGCGCCGGCAGTGCGGGCCGGTCAGCCCGTCCCCAATCTGACCGGCTCCGGGCGGCATGCCTTCGTCGATCCTCGCGATGTGGCGGCTGTTGCCGTCGACGCGCTCCCGCTTGGCTCGTACGACGGCGAGGTGCTCACGCTGACCGGCCCCGAACTGCTCAGCGTGCCCGAGCAGGTGGCACAGCTGTCCGCAGTACTACGGCACGAGGTCGGCGTGGTCGACGTACCGCCGTCGATCGCCGAGGAGCAGATGCTCGCCGCGGGCTTCCACGAGGCGGTAGTAACAGTGGCCCTTCGAGGCGCCGAGCTGATCCGCACGGGCGGCGCCGAAACCCTCACCACCGATGTCGAGCGGGTGCTCGGCCGCCCGCCCGGCACCTTCCGCGCCTGGCTGGAAACCCATCGCGCCGCCTTCGCCTGATCGGTGAAACTGGCTGGATGGATGCGGCTGAGGTGGTGCGGGCGATCGAGCGCAATGCTGCTGAGCTGTTGATGCGGATGGGCACGGTCGGTGGTGGGGAGCAGCGGGAGACCGGCGGGGTGCGGTGGACCATCGGTGGGTCGCCGCTCGACTATCACAACGCTGTGGTCGAGGCCGACTTGTGGCCTGAGACAGCGGATTCGGCGATCACCGAGTCGCTGCGGTTGATGGACTCCCACCGGGTGCCCGGGACCTGGCATGTCGGGCCGTCGATGCGACCGGCGGATCTCGGCGAGCGGCTGGTGCGGGCCGGTTTCACGGCCGATGGAAGCGAGCCGGGGATGGCGGTCGAGCTCACCCAATTGGTCTCTCCGCGCCCGCTGGATGATCTACGGATCACCCGGGTCGAGGACGACTCGGACCTTGCGGTCTGGCAGGCGACGTTGGCGCGCGGCTTCGGGGAGGGCGAGAAGGAGGCCCGTTGGGTGGCGGAGATCTACCGGCGCGAAGGCTACGGCGACCCCTGGCGGCACTACCTCGGCTGGCTGAACGGTGAACCAGTCGCGACCACCACCATCTTCCTCGCGGCCGGAGTCGCCGGGGTCTACTTCGTGATGACCGTCCCCGAAGCCCGTCGCCGCGGCATCGGCGCCGCCATCACCCACGCCGCGTTGCGCGAGGCCCGCGACTCCGGCATCGCGTACGGCGTACTGGGCTCGTCCTCTGCAGGACGTCCCGTGTACGCCGGACTCGGCTTCCGCGAGTACTGCACGATCGAGCTCTACCAGTGGTCAGCGAACTGACGGCGATGGGGAGCTGGGGAGATCTCGCCGCTTGACCAGCGTCCCGTCGGCTTGCGGGATCAGGTCGACCTGCTCGCCACAGTCGCAGCCTTTCCCGGTGGGACGTCTGAGGCTCAGATCATCGAGCTGATAGGACGCACGCATCTTTGCGCCCACAAAGGTCTCAAGCCTGATCGAGGCATGGTCGTACACCTCTTGCGACATCACCCAGACACCTGGCTGCTGGGTATTCAGAGCTTTCGAGTCACCACAGCCGTCATTGAGGCACACCCGCACCGAGTCGACCTCAGACCTGAACGAACTCACATCAATCACCACCGGCGGCCCACACGGCTTGCAAGCGACCACGTCCGTACACCCGGCAACGAGTAGCACCACCAACTCCAGGGCGAGCAGCATTCGAGAGAAGTCCCTCATGCTGCAGCCCACGGACGCCGCCAGCTCGCCTTCAACAACAGAGGCTCCGTTGAAACAGCTTCATGTGCCCTCCAGCGGCGGTTCCTGTCGGGCGAAGGTACGCCCAGAAGACTTTCTCTGGACAGGCGTTGCGCCGGCAACTGCACCTTAATGCAACAGGCTTATCGGTTCCCGTAGGCACATCGCAAGCAACTTGCGCCCTGCCGGACCGGCTCAGCGAGGTGTGTGTTCGTTCGCGGGTGACGTCTGAGGCTCCGGGGCGGTCGGTGCCGCTTCGGAGCGGTTGACGCGGAACAGGAGGTAAGCGTCGATCGCGACAACGAGCGCCGTCAGGCCGTGGATGCCGAGGGCGGTCGCGACTGAGCCGCCGTGAGTGAGAACAGTGATCATGTCGACGATCGGGATGAGGGTGACGATCGCCATCGTGATCGCGGTCGCGCGTCGCTCGCCGGCGACGAACAGCGCCAGCAGGACCACGCCGAGGGCCAGGTCACGAATCCCCTTGACAGGGAAGTAGCCCGCCGCCACCCCGGTCGGCCAGGGGTCGATCCCGAAACCACTCGCGGCACCGGCGCCGTCGAAGATGAATCGGAGACCGAACGACATCGGAAAGAGCGCGAGGGCGACGGTCAGGATTGTGGTGAAACGACGCAGGGACATCTTCAGCTCCAGTTTCTAGCGTTGCTAGTATTTCGGTCAACGCTAGCCGAACTAGCGCTAGATTGTCTAGCGCTGCTAGATTCGAGCCCATGGTGGAGTCACGGAAAGAGCGGGAACGGGCCGAACGCGGCCGGCTGATCGTCGCCGCCGCGCGAGAGCTGGCCGAGGCGGAGGGCTGGGACGCGGTCACCACCCGCAAGCTGGCCGAGAAGGTGGAGTACAGCCAGCCCGTCCTCTACAGCCACTTCAAGAACATGGACGCCATCGCAGCCACGGTCGCGTTGGAAGGCTTCGAAGAACTAGCCGGCGTACTACGTGCTGCCACTTCGGCCGCAACCACACCGACCGAGGCGCTCCGCGCTCTTGCGCGCGCCTACTGCGCCTTCGCCACCGAGCACCCCGCCCTGTACGACGCGATGTTCGTCCGCCGCACCGACCTGACCTTCGGCACCGGCGAGACCCCGGCACCGATGCGAGCCGCCTTCGAAGCTTTCCACGAAACCGTCGAGCCCTTCGCCGGAGCAGAACACGAAGCCCTCACCGAACTCTTCTGGAGCTCCCTCCACGGCCTCACCACCCTCGCCCGCACCCATCGCCTCCGCCCGACCCACCACGAAGAACGCCTGGACCTCCTGATCGACCTGATCACAACCGGCTCCAGCTGACCGAGAGCTGTATCGGAAGACGAAGGGCAGGGCTCAGATTCAGTTAGCCCGGGCCCCCGGTGCGCCGGACCTAGCGTCTTGCGCGAGGCAGCACGCGGCGCAACGGAGGAGCGCCTTAGCTAGGGGTGGGGAGCGGCGGCGTAGGAGTTGCGGGGGGCGGGGTTAGCTGTTCCAGTGGTGGATTACTGGGGAGCCTCGTTCCCAGCCCAGGACTGAGACGGTGGCCGTGTTGAGGACGAAGTGGCGGCCTTCGGTGACGTCCAGTTCCAGCCAGCGCGCCGTCAGAGCGCGGAGGGCGTGGGAGTGGCCGAAGACGAGGACGTCTCCGTCGACGGCGGCGATGCGGGCGTTGACCCGGTCGAGGCGAGCAGCTACCTGGGCAGCGGTTTCGCCATTGGGTACGGGATTCGCCCAGACCGTCCAGCCAGGGACGGTCTCGCGGATCTCCGCGGTGGTGATGCCTTCGTAGTCGCCATAGTTCCATTCGACCAGGTCGTCGTCGACCTCGGCATCCGGGAAGCCGGCGAGTTCCGCCGTACGCCGAGCGCGTTGGCGCGGGCTGGTCAGTACCAGGTCGAACTGCTCGCCCGCCAGCCGTTCCTTCAGCGAGGCGGCAATTCGTTCGCCCTCCTCGGTAAGCGGCAGGTCGGTCGTCGACGTGTGGCGTCCCGACTTGCTCCATTCGGTTTCGCCGTGCCGGACCAGCCAGAGCCGGTCCTCCCGTTCTGCTGATTGCCCGTGTGTCGTCACGCGTTCATGGTTGCAGACGAGCAAGTTCAGCATCGCCGGCGGACCGCTGCGGCGAGCCCGAAGAGCAAGCCGTCCTCAACCTCGCATCCACCGGTCCCGCGCTGCGACAGAGCGTGACGGACACCGCCGAGGCCTTGACCGAACCGGTCCGGACAGGGCAAGGTCGAAAAGTGTAAGCGCTTCCACTTTCACTATGGGAGCTCGTCCGGCAACGAGCGCAGGAGGACTCGCCCGATGGCATCCGGTACCAGCAGACCCGCGACGATCTACGACGTCGCGGCACTCGCGAAGCTGTCGATCGCGACGGTTTCGCGTGTCCTGCAAGGGACTGGGCCGGTATCGGCGAAGGCGAAGGCCCGAGTCGACCAAGCGGCGCGCGAGCTCAACTATGTGCCACTGCGGGCGGCAAGAAGTCTCGCGGTGCAACGACACGAGGCGCACGGACTGGTGCTGCCGGACCTCGCTGGTCCGTTCTACGGCGATCTGCTGATGGGATACGAGCGGTGGGCCGGTGAGCACGGTCAGAGCGTGATCCTGACCGTCACGCACGGGAACGCGGACCCGCAACGCAGTCTGCGCGACCTGGCCGGACGGGTGGACGGGATCGTTGTCCATGGCAACGCGCTCGACCTGCCGGCGGTGCAGGAGTTGCGTCGGGCCGGCGTACCGATCGTTCTCGTTGCACATCCGCCGGTCACCGGATGCGACTCGGTGCGCAGCGAGAGTGCGAGCAGCGCCGAGCAATTGACCAGCAGGCTGCTGGACCACGGACGGCGCAACTTGCTGTTCGTCGGAGACCCAGCCAGCTCGTACGACGTATCCGAGCGGTACGCCGGGTACTCGGCTGCCCTCCGCGCCCACAACCTCCCGGTCAACGAGCCTGCGCGAGTGCCGCTCACGGAAGAAGCCGGCACCACCTTCGGCGAGAAGTTGCTTACAGCAACCACAAGACCTGACGGGCTGGTTTGTGCCAATGACGAGTTGGCGCTGGCGGCCCTCAAAACCTTGCGAGCCGGCGGTGTCGGCGTACCGGAAGAGATTGTCGTGACGGGCTGGGATGACGTGATGGCGGCGCGGTATGTGTCGCCGGGGTTGACGACTGTGCGGCAGCCGATGGCCGAGTTGGGCCGGCTGGCGGCGCAGCGGCTGCATGAGCGGATCACCGGGGAACGGAGCCGGGCGCGGAACGACGTACTGGCGACAGAGCTTGTGCTGCGGGACAGCTGCAGTACCGGGCCGGGGGTAGCGAGTGAGAAGCAGTAACCGAGTGAGGAGACCAGAAATGACCACGCAGACCCTCCACCGTCGACTGGTGATCGGCGGTGCGGCTCTTACGGCGACGGCGCTGGCGCTGACCGGTTGTGGCCGGTCCGCCGACTCCGGCGAATCAGGGCCCAAGGCAACGACCAGCGTCGGCAGCGAGCCGGCGACCGGGAACCTCACCGTCTGGGCGATGGGCACCGAGGGCGAGAACCTGCCCAAGCTGACCAAGGAGTTCGAGCAGGCCAACCCGGGCGTCAAGGTGACCGTCACGCCGATCCCGTGGGACGCCGCGCACAACAAGTTCACCACCGCGATCACCGCTCAGTCGGTGCCCGATGCAGCAATGGTCGGCACCACCTGGATGGGCGAGTTCGCCGACCTCGGCGCGCTGGACCCGACTCCGAGCGGCATCGACACCGCCGGCTTCTTCCCGGGCGCGCTGGACACCACCAAGGTGGGCGGCACGTCGTACGGAGTGCCTTGGTACGTCGAGACGCGGGTGGTCTTCTACCGCAAGGATCTGGCCGCGAAGGCCGGCATCACCACTCCCCCGACCGACTGGGACGGGTTGAAGGCGATGGCCAAGGCGATGCAGGAGAAGGCCGGTGCGAAGTACGGGATCAACCTGCAGCCGGGCGGGACCGGGTCGTGGCAGACGGTGATGCCGTTCGCCTGGTCGGCCGGTGCGAAGATCACCAGCGACGACGACAAGCAGTTCACGTTCGACACCCCGGAGATGCAGGAGGGCCTCAAGTACTACCAGAGCTTCTTCACCGAGAAGCTGGCCGGGACGGATCTGCCGCCGAACCAGACCGAGGCGCAGTTCGTCAGCGGTCAGGTGCCGATGTTCATCTCCGGCCCGTGGATGGCCGGCTCGATCGCCAAGCTCGGCGGCGACAAGATCAAGCCGAACATCGGCGTCTTCCAGCTGCCGAAGAACAAGACCGCGACCTCGTTCGTGGGCGGCAGCAACTTCGTCGTCTTCAAGAACAGCAAGAACAAGGACAGCGCCTGGAAGCTGGTGAAGTGGCTGTCCGACGCCAAGACGCAGGCCTCCTGGTTCAAGCTGTCCACCGACCTGCCCGCCGTGAAGGCCGCCTGGGACGACCCGAGCATCGCGAACGACCCACTGCTGCCGGTGTTCGGCAAGCAGCTCGACGACGCGAAGGCGCCGCCGGCGATCGTGAACTGGGAGCAGGTAGCGACCGCCTTCGACACCGAGGTGGAGAAGATGGCCAAATCGGGCCAGTCCCCCGCCGACACCGCGAAGGCGATCCAGACCAAGGCATCGTCGATCGGCACTGGTAGCTGATCGGCCATGAGTTCAGCGACGCTGAAGGGACCGGCCGCGCAAGCGGTCGGCCCCACCCCGCGGCCCAGCTCGAAGCCACGGCGTTCCGGAGCGGTCGGCCGGCAAACCGCCGCGGCGTGGATCCTCGCTCTCCCGTTCGCCGTACTGTTCCTGGCTTTCACCGCCGGGCCGGTGCTGGGATCGCTCGGGATGAGCTTCACCGACATGAAGCAACGCGACCTCCGTACGCCGTTCGCGGTGAACGGGGTCGGCTTCGACAACTACGTGAAGGCCTTGTCGGACGAGACGTTCCGCAAGGCGGCGTTCAACACGGCGTACTTCGTGGTGATCGGCGTACCGCTGACGCTTGTCGTGGCGCTGGCGGCGGCGGTCCTGCTGGACAAGGGCGTGAAGAAGTTCCAGAGCCTGTTCCGGGTGGGCTACTACCTGCCGGTGGTGACCTCGATCGTCGCGGTCGCGGTGATCTGGCGGTTCGTGCTCGCGCCGGACTCGGGCCTGCTGAACACGGTGCTCGGCTGGATCGGCATCGACGGGCCGAACTGGCTGGCGTCGAAGACCTGGGCGATGCCGTCGCTGATCATGATGGCGGTCTGGCGGAACTTCGGTTCGGCGATGATCATCTTCCTGGCCGGTCTGCAGGGCATCCCGCACACCGTCGAGGAGGCCGGCCAGCTCGACGGGGCGAGCGCCTGGAAGCGGTTCCGCTATCTGATCGTGCCGCTGTTGCGACCGACCATCCTGTTCACCAGCGTGGTGACCGGGATCGGCTACCTGCAGTTCTTCGAGGAGCCGTTCGTGATGACCCAGGGTGGTCCGCTGAACAGCACGCTGTCGGTGTCGATGTACACCTACCAGCAGTTCGGCTTCGGCAACTATTCGCTGGCCGCGTCGATGAGCTACATCCTGTTCGTCGTCATCGCCGTGCTGACGTTCCTCCAGTTCCGGCTGCTCAGGGAGAAGTGATGAGACGCTGGTGGATCTACCTCATCGCCGTACTCGGCCTGATCGCGGTCGCGGCCCCGTTCGTCTGGATGCTGCTCGGTTCCTTCAAGACCGACGGCGAACTGCTCCGGGTGCCGCCGACCTGGTTGCCTGAGGCACCGACCAACGGCAACTACAGCGAGCTGTTCGGCAAGGCGAACTTCCCGCGCTACTTCTTCAACTCCACGCTGGTCGCGCTCGTCGTCACGGCGGGCAACCTGACCTTCTGCTCGATGCTGGGCTACGCCCTCGCGAAGTTGAACTTCAAGGGCCGTACGCCGTTGTTCGTCCTGGTGATGGGCACCTTGATGGTGCCGGGCATGGTCACCTTCGTGCCGCTGTTCGTACTCGTCACCAATGCCGGGCTGGCGAACAGCTATCCCGGCCTGATCCTGCCGTTCCTGGTCTCGCCGTTCGGCGTCTTCCTGATGCGCCAGTTCTTCGCCGGGCTGCCGGACGACCTGATGGACGCCGCCCGGGTGGACGGGACCAGCGAGCTCGGCATCTTCGGCCGGATCATGCTCCCGCTGACCAGGCCGGCCCTGGCCACGCTCGGGATCCTCACCTTCCTCGGCTCCTGGAACAACTTCCTCTGGCCACTGGTGATCGCCCAGACCGAGGACAAGTACACCCTGCCCGTCGCCCTCGCCCTGTACTCGACCGGCCAGAACGCGCAGCACTACGGCCTGTTGATGGCCGGCGCGGTCGTGGTCGTCGTACCGGTGCTGGTGATCTTCCTGGCCTTCCAGCGCCACGTCACCAAGGGCATCGCCATCACTGGAATCAAATAGACCTTCTGGAGGCTCAGATGACCGCCAACATCAGCCGACGCACGCTCCTCGCCGCCACCGGCTCCGCAGCACTGATAGGAACAGCCAGTACTTCGTACGCCGGTACGCCGCGCGACCCCGCCAAGATCCTCAAGGGGGACTGGCGACCGAGTCGCCAGGACCGCGCTCTGGTAGGCCGCTGGGCGCGCGACACATGGCGCAGCCTCGTCGCGATGACCGACGAGCGAACCGGTTTGCCCGCCGACAACATCGGCGAGTCCGTCACCAGTCCGGTGCGCAGCAGCTACACCTCCCCCACCAACATCGGCGGCTACCTCTGGAGCACCGTCGTCGCCAAACACCTCGGCATCATCTCGCCGCAGGAGTCGTACCGCCGGATCACCCAGACGCTCACCACCATGAAGAACGTGGATCATCACGAGCCGAGCGGCATGTTCTTCAACTGGTACGACGAAGCCACCGGCGAGGTCCGGTACGTCGATCCGGACGGCACCAAGCCGATCACGCCGTTCGTGTCGAGCGTCGACAACGCCTGGTTCGCCTGCGCTCTGATGGTCGTCCGCAACGCCGAGCCGCGGGCGCGCGCGCTCGCCGATTCGCTGCTCAGCAAGATGAACTTCCTCTACTACTACAACCCTGCCGCGAAGCCGGGTGGCCTGATGCGCGGTGGCTTCTTCGAGACTCCGCCGCCGGACGAAGAGACCGACAAGGGCAACCACGCCGGAACCGGCCCGGACGTCTACTACCGCAAGTTCCACTACGACACCTGCAACACCGAGGCGCGGATCGCCGGGTACATCGGTTTCGCGCTCGGACAGGTCCCGCACACGCAGTACTTCGCCACCTACCGGACGTTCCCGGACAGCTGCGACTGGGCCTGGGTCGAGCAGAAGCCCAAAGGCGTGCACCGGACGTACCTCGGACTCGACGTCTTCGAGGGCAGCTACTCGTACCGCGGTATGCGCCTGGTCCCATCGTGGGGCGGCGACATGTTCGAGTCGCTGATGCCCGACCTGTTCGTCCCCGAGGCGACCTGGGCGCCCCGCAGTTGGGGCATCAACCACCCGCTCACCGTCCGCGCCCACATCGAGCACGGGCTCGACGACGCGAAGTACGGCTACTGGGGTTTCTCGCCCGCGAGCAACCCGAAGGGCGGCTACTCCGTCTACGGCGTCGACGCGATCGGGATGGACCCGAGCGGTTACCCGTCCGACCTGGAGGCGACGAACTTCGACGCCGGCTTCGAGGGCTGCCGCGAAGGCACCAATCCGAACCCGACGTACGGTGACGGCGTGGTCACCCCGCACGCGGCGTTCCTCGCGATGTCCTACGCGCCCCGTCAGGCGATCGACAACCTGAGCCGGATCGAGCGGACCCTGCACGCGTACGGCGGTGGCGGGTTCTACGACTCGGTCGCGGTGAAGTCGGGCCTGATCGCCAAGCGATACCTGTCGCTCGACCAGGCGATGGTGATGGGTGCCGTCGGCAACGTATTCGCCGGTGACGTGCTCAGGCGCAACTTCGGCGTCCACGAGGTCGAGCGCCGGATCCGGCCCCTGATCGCGCAGGAACAGTTCTCCGCCGGCCTCGACTGATTGGTTGCCCTGTGCCAGACGCAAGAGCAGATTGGGACGCGCGGATCGCGATCCGCAGTGACGAGACCCGCGAGTTCGGCTTCCCGGATCTCGATCCGCCCAAGGAGGTTCGGGCGGTGGGTGGGGTCGGGCAGGTGACCATCGACTGGTCGCCGGTCGACGGGGCGGTCGGCTACCTGATCCTGCGAGCGACCGAAGACGGCCCGCTGGAGCCGGTCGACCATCACAGCGGGGACATCCTGGCGGTAGCGGGTCCGCCGTACGTCGACACCACCTGCACGCCCGGTACGCCGTACCGGTATGCCGTCGCCAGTGTGCCCGAGGTGACGGCGTCCGGCCGGGCGAGCGAGGTCGTCGGCGCAGTGCCGCTGGTTGCTGACGGCATCGATCCGGTCGTCACGGTCACGGTGGATGCGGTTGCCGAGGGCACCGACCTGCACCGGCCGTGGATGCCGATGGTCGGCAGCGAGCGGCTGAGTCAGCTGCTCTGCAAGGACCTCACGGGTGGGCGCGAGATCGGTGTCGAGCTGGAGCAGGCGCTGCGCCGGATGCACGACGAACTCGGTGTCCGGACGGTCCGGGCGCATGCGATCTTCCACGACGACACGCACGTGATCACCGACAGCGGCTACGACTTCAGCGTGGTCGATCAGATCTACGACAAGGTGCTGGAGATCGGGCTGCGACCGGTGGTCGAGCTCGGCTTCATGCCGCGCGAGCTTGCCGCCGACCCGACGAAGACAGTCTTCGCGTACGGCGCGATCATCTCGCCGCCGAGGTCCTACGAGGAGTGGGGTGATTTGGTCCGCGCTCTGGTCCAGCACCTGGTCGACCGTTACGGGCTGGACGAAGTACTGGGCTGGGACTTCGAGGTCTGGAACGAGGCGAACCTCTCGGTCTTCTGGTCCGGCACCAAGGCGGAGTGGCTCCGCCTGTACGACGTGAGCGCGGCCGCGGTCAAGGCGGTCGACCCACGACTGGCCGTTGGCGGTCCCTCGTCGGCGGCGGCCGGGTGGGTCGACGACCTGCTCGCGCACGCAGCCTCGACCGGGTCACCCGTGGACTTCGTGTCCACGCACCTCTACGGCAGCGCGCCGCTCGACGTACGGGCTTCGCTGGAGCGGCACGGCTTCGGAGCAGCACGGATCCTCTGGACCGAGTGGGGTGTCACACCACGGCACTTCAACCCGATCAACGACTCGGTCTTCGCCGGAGTGTTCGTACTACGCGGCATGCGATCCGCGGCAGGCCGGGTCGACGCCCTGTCCTACTGGGTCGCGTCCGACCACTTCGAGGAACTCGGCCGGCCGCCGAGCTTCCTGCACGGCGGCTTCGGCCTGCAGACCGTCGGAGGGCTGGCCAAACCGCGGTACCACGCCCTCGCGCTGCTGAACCGCCTCGGCCCGGTCGAGCTACCGGTCACCCTGACCGGCGACGGCGGCGGCAGCCTGGTGGAGGCCTGGGCGACCCGCGATCGCGACCGCATCGCCGTACTGCTGTGGAACCTCACCCTCGACCAGACCAAAGCCGACGGCGCCGAGGAACTCACCAGGACTGTCAAGCTGTCGCTGCCAGGGATGGAACCTCAATGGCGAGTCACTGCTACTGAGCTCGCGAACGGCACCGGCGATCTCGTGGCAGCGGCCCAGGAGCTGGATGTCGGCGACTGGCCGACCGATGACCAGTGGCGCGAGCTGGCCGAGCGAAGCCGACTCGTCAGCAAGCCGTTGGAGTGGAGCGGCTCGACCCTCGAGCTGACCTTGCCGATGCCGTCGGCGATCCTGCTGGAGATCGAACCGACCTGACCCGTCCTACGATTTGGCGGGTGGCTCGACCGGGGTCGGGCGGCCGGGCTGCTCGCCGCCACGGGCTTCGAGGTAGGAGTTCTTCGGGACCATCACCTTGCGCTTGAACAGGCAGACGACCGTGCCGTCCTGCTTGTAGCCCTTGGTCTCCACGTAGACGACGCCCCGGTCGTCCTTGGACTTCGACTCCCACTTGTCCAGCACGGTGGTCTCGCCGTAGATGGTGTCGCCGTGGAAGGTCGGTGCGATGTGCCGCAGCGACTCGATCTCCAGGTTGGCGATCGCCTTGCCGCTGACGTCGGGGACCGACATGCCGAGCAGGATCGAGTAGATGTAGTTGCCAACTACAACGTTCTTGCCGAACTGGGTGGTCTCGCCGGCGTAATTGGCGTCCAGGTGCAGCGGGTGGTGGTTCATGGTGAGCAGGCAGAACAAGTGGTCGTCGTACTCGGTCACCGTCTTGCCGGGCCAGTGCTTGTAGACGGCACCGACCTCGAACTCCTCGTAGCTCCGCCCGAACTGCATGGTTCTCCTCCTGGTCGCCTGTCCCGCCCATGCTGCCCAATCCGTCGCGGTCCCGGCAGTACCCCGGCGCGTGGCCTACCTCTCAAACCGGTGACAGGGCCCGAGAGATGCGTCACGCAGCCCGCGCGAGGCGGAGGATGCCGAACGGTGAGCGATCGGTAAGCGGCAGCTGTTTGGCTGGTGCCCTGGGGACAGGGGATACGACAGATGCTGCGAATTCACTTCACTGCGGAAGATTTCGCCCGGACCACACTGGCACCGGGACCGGACCCGATGTGGGAGATCCTGCACAGCCTGCACATGCTGCAGGTCGAGGACGGGCCGATCGCCTACGGCGCCTGGCGGCAACGGATGCGGCGCCGGCTGCCGCGCGAGACGGTCGGGGCAGCCACAGGGCCGGTCTCGCATGGCGGCCTCCCCGTGAGGGCGACCGCCCATTCAACGCCCCCGGCCGGCGTCGGGGAGTTCGACGACGCGGTGGACCGGCTGCTCGCCGTACCGCGTGAGCGGTTCCACACCGACCTCGCCCAGCTGACGCCGCGACGGAGCTCGGTCGGGTGGGTCCGGCAGCTCTCCGAAGCCCGACCGGAATCGCTGCACCGCCTCCGGCACGCCATCCGGATCTACCACCAGTCCGCACTGCTGCCGTACTGGCCGTCCCTGAAGGCAGCCGTCCAGGAAGACCAGCGGCACCGCCTGGACCAGCTGACCAGCGGTGGCATCGCCGCAGTACTGGAAGGCGTCCACCCGCAGGCACGCTGGCGTGACCAGGTGCTGGAGATCGCGGCCTTCCAGGACAGCGATCTGCGCCTGAACGGCCGAGGCCTGCGCCTGCAACCGTCGTACTTCTGCTGGCGGCAGCCGACGAAGCTGGCCGACCGTGAGCTGCCACCGGTGCTTGTCTTCCCGATCCGGAACGCCACCGGACTGGTGCACTCGGACGGGGAGAGCAGCGCCAACCAGGAGCAGCTCGCCGCGTTGGTCGGCCGCACCAGAGCGACAGTGCTCGCCCTGACGGTCAACGGCACCACCACGACCCAGCTGGCCGAGGCCTGCGGCATCACCTTGGCGACAGCGAGCCACCAGACCGCAGTACTGCGGGAAGCCGGGCTGATCGAGTCGCACCGGCGCGGCAAGTCCGTGGTGCATCTGGCGACCAGGCTGGGACGCGCGCTGCTGGAAGGGTCGCCCGCGGGACCAGGGGACACTGTGATGCATGAGTCCCGTCTTCCGCATCCTGGGCCCGATCACGGTCCTTGAAGAGGGACGGGAGATCCCGATCGGCGCGCCCCGGCTACGGACCCTGCTCGCCGCCCTGCTGGTGAATGCGAACCAGACAGTCAGCGCCGCGGAGCTAATCCAGTGGCTGTGGGATGGTGAGCCGCCAGCGCAACCGCAGCGGGCCCTGCAGACTGCGGTGTCGCGGCTGCGTGGCGTCATAGGTCCCGGGCTCGACCTCCGGCACCACGCGGGCGGCTACCGGCTCGAGGTCCCCGCAGGCGGCCTGGACCTGTGCCAGTTCCGCCTGCTCACCGCGGCCGGAACCGCTGACGCACTCGCCGAGGCACTGCGGCTCTGGCAGGGCGAACCGCTGACAGGTGCACACGACTACGCCGTAGTCCGCGACAAGCGAGCCGTGCTGCAGGAGGAATGGCTGCGCGCGGCCGAGCAACTCGTCGACGCCAGGCTGGCCCTCCGCGAGTACGCCGAACTCATTCCTGAGCTGACCTCGCTCACCAAGCGATTCCCGCTGCGAGAGCGCTTCTGGGCTCAGCTGATGCTCGCACTGCACAACTCGTCCCGCCAGGCAGAGGCGCTGGCGGCGTACGAGGAGCTGGCTTCGCTCCTGCGCGACGAGCTCGGCATCGACCCGGGCGAGGAGGTCCGCCGGCTGCACCTCGAAGTACTGAACGGACCGGACGCTACTTGGCAAGTGCACCGCCAGTTACCGGCTGACATCGGGGACTTCGTCGGTAGGCAGGACGAGGTGAAGGCCATCGTGGCCCATCTGACCGAAGCCGCCGTACCGGTCGTCACCATCAGCGGGCCGCCCGGCGTAGGCAAAACGGCCCTTGCCGTGCGGGTGGCGCATCTGGTGAAGGACCGCTACCCCGACGGCCAGTGGTTCCTTCGCGATGCCGACACGACGCCGCCACCGCCCGACAAGCGGGTCCTGATCGTGCTGGACGACGTCGAGGAGCTGGGGTGGGTCCCGGTCGGCAACAGCGCAGTACTGGTTACGAGCCGGAGCGACCTGGCTCTGGAGGGCGCATACGGTACGACGCTCGCAGTACTCGAACCTGCTGAGGCAATCGAGCTCCTTCGGGCCGTGCTCGGCGCAGAGCGTGCAGACCGGGAGCCGCAAGCGACAGCGGACATCGCCGACCTCTGCGGGTACCTGCCTCTCGCCCTGCGCATCGCTGCCGGGCACCTGGCCCTGAGGCCAGCTGAGCAGCTCGCTGCGTACGCCGATCATCTCCGGGGTAACAACAGGCTGCTCGCTTTGGCTCTGCTCGGTGACCACGACGCTGCTGTCGAAGCCGCCTGGTCGCCCTGGTAACTCAGCTGGACTGCTCCGGCAGCCGCGGCGCCACCTCGCCCTTGAGCGCCAGCTTCGCCAGGTGGTTGCGCGCCTCCTCGGCGAACTTGTGATCGCACAGTACGTCGTACGTCGTCGCCACCACCGCTGTGCGCGAGGTGAAGTCGCGGCGGCCACCGAGCTGGGCGTAGCCGATCGCGCCGAATGCCATCCCGAAGATCGCGCCCAGCACCACACCGGTGAGCAGCGCGGCCAGCCAGCCGCCATTGGTGGTGAACAGGCCGAGCAGGACGCCGACGAACAGACCGAACCAGGCACCGCTGGCCAGGCCGGCGGTGAGCGCACGGCCCCAGGTGAGCCGGCCGGTGATCTTCTCCACCTGTCGCAGGTTGTTGCCGACGATGGTCGTGTGCTCGACCGGGAACTTCTCGTCCGAGAGGTAGTCGACCGCTCGCTGTGCCTCCCGGTACGTGTCGTAGGTCCCGATCGTCAGGCCGGTCGGCCGGGGGTCCAGCGAGGGCATGCCCTGGGTGCTCATCGTCGTTCCTCTCCTCTTGCGTGCATGTCCATCATGGCCGACGGCTGGTGACGGCACATTGATAGCCTCGCGTCGATGACCGGGTGGAGGTGGGACATGGGCGCGACACGCCGGATGGGACGTGTGTTCGCGCGCCGGCCGGACCGTCCCGGTCCCCCGCTCGACCTGGTCGGCAGCGGCAAGCTGGAGGGCGCTCTGGTCGACTGGGCGTTCTACCGCGGCGGCCGTCGCGACACCCGCAGCGGCTCGTACGTCGACGCGCTGACCCGGGCCCGGCGTGGTGACGGCTTCGTCTGGATCGGCCTGTTCCAGCCGAACGAGCACCAGCTGGCCGTGATCGGGGCGGAGTTCGGGCTGCACGCGCTGGCGCTGGAGGATGCGACCGAGGCCCACCAGCGGCCGAAGCTGGAGCGCTACGACGACACGCTGTTCGCAGTACTGAAGACCGTTCGGTACGTGCCGCACGGGACGCTGACCGCGACCAGCGAGGTGGTCGAGACCGGTGAGGTGATGATCTTCTGCGGACCCGGGTTCGTGATCACCGTGCGGCACGGCGACCACGGAGAGCTGACCGGTCTGCGGCAGCACCTGGAGCAGGAGCCTGAGCGGCTCGCAGCCGGACCCGGCGGCGTACTGCACGCGATCACGGACCACGTGGTGGACAGCTACCTCGAGGTCGCGGACGCAGTACAGGCCGACATCGATCTCATCGAGACGGAGATGTTCAGCCCGCGCGGGTGGCGCAACATCGAGCGGGTGTACCAGCTCAAGCGCGAGGTGCTCGAGCTGAAGCGTGCAGTGGCGCCACTGACCGGTCCGATGCGAGCACTGTCGACCGGACGGCACCCGCTGATCGCCGACGAGACCAGAAACTACTTCCGCGACGTGGACGACCACCTCCTGCGGGTGAAGGAGCAGGTGATCTCGTTCGACGAACTGCTCAGCTCGATCCTGCAGGCCGGGCTGGCACAGGTCCAGGTCGCGGAGAACGAGGACATGCGGCGGATCTCTGCCTGGGTAGCCGTATTGGCGGTGCCGACGATGATCGCGGGGATCTACGGGATGAACTTCGATTACATCCCGGGACTGACCTCGAAGTACGGCTACTTCGTTTGTCTGGCAGCAATGGCGGCGGCCTGCTCCGGCCTCTACTGGTTGTTCAAGCGCAATAAGTGGCTCTGACATCTGTTGGTCAACTTCTGACCCCATTACTCCCCGGACGGTGAGTTGGCAACCTCGTGCCATGGCCGCCATTACCGGCGCCAGGCGGCCGGGGAACGGTTGTGGATGGTCTCAAGCACCTGATTCAATGCCGACATCGCGTTCGGTCAGTGGTCCACCACGGTCTGCAACCGACGGCATCGGGGGATGTCGAGACGATCCGTACCTGGGAGGGCTCCGTGCTACGCATTCACTTCACGCCGCGTGACCTGGCGCGGACGACCGTTTCGACGCGACCCGCACCGCTGTGGGAGATCCTCCTCAGCCTGCACATGCTGCAGCACTCCGACGGCCGGCTGGTCTTCGAGGACTGGCGCCGCCACGTCCGCACCAAGGTCGCGCCGGACCAGATGCGGCTGCTGCTCGAGCTGACCCCGGTGAAGGGCTACTCGCCCGATTTCCTCACCCCGGCCGAGTCCGCGCCCGACTTCGACACCGCGCTGGAGATGACGCTGGCCACACCCCGGCAGCAGATCCGCAGCCAGCTCGACCTGCTCAGCAAGTACCGTCCGGTCTCACCGTGGACCCGCGAGCTGGCCGAGGGCGACCGCAACTCGCTGCGCAAGCTCGGCCGGGCGATCAAGACGTACCACGACGCCGCCATCGCGCCGTACTGGAAGTCGATCGGCACTCACGTCACGGCCGACCACGCGCATCGCGGCGATGCGCTGGCCCGGCACGGTGTCGACCGGCTGCTGTCGTCGCTGCACCCGCGGGTCCGCTGGGTGGCGCCGGTGCTGCAGGTGCTCGACATGAACGACCGCGATCTCTACCTGGACGGCCGCGGTATCGAGCTGCAGCCGTCCGCCTTCTGCTGGCAGGTGCCCACCAAGCTGCGCGACCCGGAGCTCAAGCCGATCCTGGTCTACCCGATCCAGCACGCCCCCGGCATCCTGCGGCAGTCCGCGCTCGACACCGAACCACCCAGCGACGCCCTCGGCTCCCTGCTCGGCTCGACTCGCGCCGCCGCCCTGGAAGCTGCAGTGAGCGGCTGTACGACGACCGAGCTGGCCAAGCGCTGCAACATCTCCCCCGCGGCAGCAAGCCACCAGGCGACCGTACTGCGGGAAGCCGGCCTCATCACCACCCGCCGGGCCGGCGCCTCGGTCCGCCATGAGGTCACCCAACTAGGCATCTGGCTCCTTTCCGGCCACGGCTCCGGCACCCTGCGCCAAACCCCCATCGCCAGCTGAGCCCGGCTCCTGCGGGGAGTCAGAGCTTGTAGTCCTCGAGGAGGCGGCGGCCGATGATCATGCGCTGGATGTCGGCCGTCCCTTCGCCGATCAGCAGCATCGGGGCCTCGCGGTAGAGGCGTTCGATCTCGTACTCCTTGGAGAATCCGTAGCCGCCGTGGATGCGGAAGGAGTCCTCGACGACCTGCGAGCAGTACTCGCTGGCCAGGTACTTCGCGACACCGGCCTCGAAGTCGTTGCGGGAGCCGGCGTCCTTCTTCCGGGCCGCCTTCACCATCAGCTCGTGCGCCGCCTCGACCTTGACCGCCATGTCGGCCAGCCGGAACAGCACGGCCTGGTGCTCGGCGATCTTCTTGCCGAACGTCTCCCGCTGCTGGGCGTAGGAAATGCCGAGCTCGAACGCGCGCCGGGCAACCCCGCACCCCCGGGCCGCCACGTTCACCCGGCCGACCTCGACGCCGTCCATCATCTGGTAGAAGCCCTTACCCGGTACGCCGCCGAGGATCTGGTCGGCGGCGATCTCGTAGCCGTCGAAGATCAGCTCGGTCGTGTCGACGCCCTTGTAGCCCATCTTCTCGATCTTGCCGGGCACGGTCAGACCCTTGTCGACCTCGCCGAACCCGGGCTCCTTCTCGACCAGGAAGGTGGTCATGTTCTTGTAGACCGAGTCCTGTCCCTCATCGGTCTTCACCAGTACGGCGACCAGGTTGGCCGAGCCGCCGTTCGTCAGCCACATCTTCTGGCCGTTGACCGTGTAGGTCTCGCCGCCACCCCCCTCGCTTTCCTTCCCTTCTTTGTTCTTGGTCGCCTTGGTCTTGATGGCGGCGACGTCGGAGCCGCAGCCCGGCTCGGACATCGAGAAGGCACCTCGTACGTCGCCGGTCGCCATCCGCGGCAGGTACTTCCGCTTCTGCTCGTCGGTGCCGTGCTGCAACAGCATGTACGCCACGATGAAGTGGGTGTTGATGATGCCGGAGACGCTCATCCAGCCGCGGGCGATTTCCTCGACGCAGAGCGCGTAGGTGAGCAGCGACTCGCCCAGACCGCCGTACTCCTCGGGGATCATCAGCCCGAACAGGCCGAGTTCCTTCAGGCCCTCGACGATCTTGGTCGGGTACTCGTCCTTGTGCTCCAGTTCGGTGGCGACCGGGAGGATCTCGGACTCGACGAAGGCCCGGACCGTCTTCAGGATCTCCTCCTGGATGTCGGTCAGTCCCTCGGTCTGCTGCAACCTGCTCATAGTGAGGCTCCCTTGTCGCGCTTACTCGCGAGTATCGCGGTACACAGCATCGCCGTACCTCCCCGACACCCGCTGTGACACCGGCCACCCGAAAGCCGTCAGGTGGCTCACTCGTGATCGTTGTCACCGGACGGCATGGTCCGGCTGAGCGCGTTGAAGAGGATGACGATCTGTGGCGTCGCCTGCCAGCGGTGCTCGCGCTGGGCTTCGATGAGGCGCCGCCGGGCGTCGGCGAACTTGGTGGCCGCTTCCTCGTCGTCACCCTCGTCCAGCGCCACAGCCGCGTCGTCGACATCCTTCGCCGCAGCCTTGGCCGTCTTCGAGCCGCGGCCGTCCTGGGCCCGAAGCAAGGCGGCGAGGGTGCGCAGCTGGCTGATCCGCGTCGACGACGGGTTCGGGGTGACCTTCGGCTTCTTGGTGGGCTTGGGAGTCGGCGTCGGTGTCGGAGTCGGGGTCGGTGTGGGCTTCGGCTTCGCGGTGGCGGTCGCCTTGGTCACCACCGGTTGAGTCGGTACGTCACGCGCTTCGGCCTTCGGGTTGGACACGCCCTCCCTGAGCAGTGCCGCGATCACCACGCCGGCCAGCACGACCGCCAAGGCGAGGATGGCCTTCGCGAAAGGGAATCCGCCCTTCCTGCGCTGGTGTTCCGGCTCTCGTTCAGGCTGAAGCCCAGGCACGAGGTCAGCCGCTGGTGATACCGCGGGGGCCTCGGTCGGCGGCAGCACCGTCAGTACGCGAGTGCCTTGGTCTGCAGGGGCTTGCTCGAGGTAGCGGGTCACCTCCTCGACAGAGGCCGGCCGAGCTCCCGGTGCCTTGGCCAGTAGACGCGTGACGAGTTCGCCGAGACCAGCGGTCACCTCTGGACGGCGTACGACGATTGGTACCGGTACGGCTTCGAGGTGCTGGCGTAGTACGGCATCGAAGTTCTCGCCTACGAAGGGCGGTGCTCCGGCGAGCAGTTCGTACAGCACGCAGCCCAGCGAGTACCAGTCGCTGGCAGGAGTCGCCCGCTCGCCACGTACCTGCTCCGGCGACACGTACGCCGCTGTGCCGAGCAACACCGGTCCGGTAGCGCCATCAAGGCCCACTGCCTGCGCGATACCGAAGTCGGTGATCTTGAGAGTGCCGTCGGGCGCCAGCAGAAGGTTGCCCGGCTTCACGTCCCGGTGCACGATCCCGGCAGCATGTGCTGCGTCCAGCGCCCGCGCACCCTGTACGGCGATGTCGGCCACCAGCTCGACCGAGGGCAGCCCGCCGCTGCGCAGGAGCTTGGCCAGGTCGGGGCCGTTCACCAACTCCATCACCAGGAACACCTGGCCGTCCGCCATGCCGACGTCGTAGGTGGCGACCACGTTCGGGTGCAGCAAGCGGGCCGCCGACTGCGCCTCGGTGCGGAACCGGTCGGTGGCGTCCATCAGGTCGCCGTCCAGCCGGCGCAGCAGCTTCACCGCGACCGGCCGGGCCAGGGCCTCGTCCTCGGCCCGCCAGACCTCGCCCGCGCCACCGTGCCCCAGCAAGGTCAGCAATCGGTAGCGCCCTGCGAGTACCTCGCCGTTCACACCAACACCCCACAACACCTCAGCTGCCGACGGACCGACTCACCTTAGGCGGCAGCCGCTGCGTGTGCGAGTGGACGGTGAATTCCTTCAGCCGATCCGGAAGAACTTGTCGACGGGGAGTATTAGGTTGGTCGCATGAAGCGATCAAGAATCCCTGCCCTGATCGTGACGACGCTGGTCGCCGCCACGCTGACCACAACCACCGCCGCGGCCGCGCCCGCAGTACGGAGTGGTCATCGACCACCGACCGTGCAGTGTCAGTTCACGCCGACTCCAGAGAATCCGGCCGCGAAGCCGGTCACCCTGCCGCGGTCGACGGCGCTCGCGAAAGGCACCGTCGATGTGTACTTCTTGACCAACTACGGGCCTTTCGTGGTCCGGATGGACCGGGCGAACGCGCCGTGTGGCGTGTCGAACTTCGTGCATCTGACCAAGAGCGACTTCTACGACCGCACCCAGTGCTTCCGGCTGACCAACTCCGCGCGGCTCGGCGTGCTGCAGTGCGGTGACATCTACCGCCAGGAGGAAGGCGGACCGGGGTACAAGTTCCCCGACGAGGTGACCGGCAAGGAGACCTACCCGCGCGGCACCGTTGCCATGGGCAACCAAGGACCGGGGACGAACGGCAGCGAGTTCTTCGTCGTGCACTCGTTCGCGAACATCCCGCCGAACTACACGGTCCTCGGCCATGTCATCTACGGCATGTCCGCCTTCGACCGGATGGTCAAGGCCGGCATCACCGACCCGGACCAGGACGGCCCGCCCGTCCGCCCGATCCGCCTGCTGAAGGTCTTCACCCTCGGCTGAGCTCTCCGTCGATCCTCCCCCGGGCACGGATGGCTCGGGGGAGGGTAATTCGCCGGTCCCGGCGCTAGCGTGATCGGTGTGAGCAGACGCGGCCGGCCGCGGCATCCCGACGTACTGACTCCCGCCGAGTGGCGGGTCGTCGAGGCGGTCCGGCACGGGATGTCGAACCGGCAGATCGCCGGGCGGCGCGGGATCAGTGTCGACGCGGTCAAGTTCCATGTCGCCAACGCGTTGCTGAAGCTCGGCCTGGAGCGCCGGGCCGAGCTTCGGACCTGGCGAGGTGTGCCCGCGGACAGCGCTCTGCGTACCGGCGGAACCAGACAAGGAGTCGAAGCGATGAGCGTCCAACTGGGGTCGATCGGCCAGATCTCACGGCCGGTCAGCGACATCACGACAGCAGTCGAGTGGTATCGGGACGTACTCGGGCTGCCGCACCTCTACACCTTCGGTGACCTGGCCTTCTTCGACTGCGACGGAACGCGCCTGTTCCTCAACGCGGCGGAGGACCCCGATCGCGTCGGCGAACCGTCGATCCTGTACTTCCGCGTCGACGACATCCAGACGGCGTACGACGATCTCACCGCCCGGGGCGTCAGGTTCGAAAACGCTCCCCACCTGATCCACAAACACGAATCCGGCGTCGAGGAGTGGATGGCCTTCTTCCCCGACCCCGACGGCCACCTCCTCGCCGTCATGTCCCAGGTGCCACCCAGCTGACAATCAGTCGGTCGGTGGTTGCCAGACGTCGGTGCGGGTCATGCCGGCGGCGCGGCCCTTGGCGGAGATGACCAGGGCCATCTTGCGGGAGGCCTCGTCGATCATCTCGTCGCCGAGCATGACCGCGCCGCGGGCGCCGCCGGCCGCGGAGGTGTAGTGGTCGTAGGCGTCGAGGATGTTCTCGGAGTGGTCGTAGTCCTCCTGCCGCGGCGAGTACACCTCGTTCGCCGCCGCGATCTGGTCAGGGTGCAGCACCCACTTGCCGTCGAACCCGAGCGCCGCCGACCGTCCCGCGACGCGCCGGAACCCGTCCAGCTCCTTGATCTGCAGATACGGCCCGTCGATCGCCTGCTTGCCGTACGCGCGGGCCGCCATCAGGATCTGCATGAGGATGTAGTGGTACGCATCGCCCACGTCGTACCCGGGCGGCTGCTCCCCCACCACCAGCGACTTCATGTTGATCGACGCCATGAAGTCGGCCGGGCCGAAGATGATCGTCTCGACCCGCGGTGAGGCAGCGGCGATCGCGTTCACGTTCGTCAGCCCGAGCGCGTTCTCGATCTGCGCCTCGATCCCGAGCCGACCGACCTCGAGCCCGTGCACCTTCTCCAACTGCGTCAGCAGCAGGTCGAGCGCGACCACCTGCTCGGCGGTCTGCACCTTCGGCAACATGATGCAGTCCAGGTTGGCCCCGGCACCCGAGACCACCTCGATGACATCGGCGTAGGTCCACTCGGTGGTCCAGTCGTTCACCCTGACCACCCGGGTCTTCGTGCCCCAGCCGCCCTCGTTCAGCGCGGCGACGATGTTCTTGCGGGCATCCACCTTCGCGATCGGCGCGACCGAGTCCTCCAGGTCGAGGAACACCTGGTCGGCGTCCAGCCCTTTCGCCTTCTCCAGGAACCGCGAGTTCGATCCCGGGGTCGCCAGGCACGAACGCCTGCTCCGGAAGGCCTTGCCGGTGCTCGTCTCGTCAGCCATCGCCGCATCCTCTTGGCTCGGTTACCCGTCGGTCACCCGCAGCGTACGGCGAATCGGCCGCCACTCGCGGTGACCTCCCTCACGCGTTGCGCGGGTTGTGTCCAGCCTCACCCGTGCCGCGCTGTTGTGACAGGCTGAGGACGTGACGAGTGACGAGGCAGTGGCGGAGATCGCCGGGGTGATGAAGAAGGCCGGGCTCGTCTGGCTGGCTTGGGGCGGCGGCCGCCCGTTGCCGGCCTGGTTCGCCACCGTCGACGGCTCGTACGTCGTACTCGCGGATCGCTCGGGCAGCGCGGAGCAGCCCTTACCGGGGCTGGCCGAAGCGGGCGCCGCCGATGTCGTCGTACCGGCCAAGCCTGCTACGAACCGGTTGGCGGGGTGGAAGGCGAACGTGCGGCGGTTGGAGCCGGGCAGTGAGGAGTGGACCGCTGCTGCGCAGGTGCTGCGGACTGAGCGGCTCAATGCGGAAGACCTGGACACCCAGCTCGAACGCTGGAAGACCGAAGCTGATCTGCTCGTCCTGGAGCCCACCGGGGTGATCAGCGAGTCGGCGGGCCAGTGGGACGACCGATCGCGCCTGGAGACTCCGGCGGGCAGTCCGGCGACGACCCGCGGCAAGCGGCCCATCACCTTCCACCGGCGCAGCAAGCGCCGCCCCAAACTGAGCTGATCGGCGCCGAACGCGCTGGTCAGCGGGTCGGGTGGCGGGCGGGCGGCGTACGGGCGGTTAGCCTTCGGGCATGAGCAGTTCACCGTCGCGCGTTTACATCGCCCGGCTGGCTGGTCTCCCGGTGTACGACCCGAACGGGGACCAGGTCGGCAAGGTCCGCGATGTCGTCGTGATGCTCAGACAGGGTCACCAGCCGCCGCGGGTGCTCGGGCTGGTGGTCGAGGTGTTCACCCGGCGGCGGATCTTCCTGCCGATGACCCGGGTCACCTCGGTCGACGCCGGCCACGTGATCACCACCGGGCTGGTGAACATGCGGCGCTTCGAGCAGCGGGCGACCGAAGTACTGGTACTGGCCGAGCTCCTGGATCGCAAGGTCACCATCCGCGAGACCGGCGCGACGGCAGTCGTGTTCGACCTGGCGATGGAGCAATGGCGGACCCGCGACTGGGTGCTGTCGAAGGTCGCTGTGACCGAGGGAGCCAAGCGGTTCCGGCGGCGTGGGCAGTCGCACGTCCTGGACTGGGCCGATGTCAGCGATCTCGGGCAGGCCGAGGAGGGTCAGGGCGCGACGCACATCCTCGCCGCCTTCGAGTCGATGAAGCCTGCCGACCTGGCCGGCGTACTACACGAGTTGTCACCCAAGCGGCGCAAGGAGATCGCGGCCGCGCTGGACGACGAGCGGCTGGCCGACGTACTGGAGGAACTGCCGGAGGACGACCAGGTGGAGATCCTGGCCGGCCTGGACACCGAGCGAGCGGCCGACGTACTGGAAGAGATGTCACCGGACGATGCCGCAGACCTGATCGCGGACCTGCCGACCGAAACCGCCGAGCGGCTGCTGACGTTGATGGAGCCCGACGAGGCGGAGGACGTCCGGCGCCTGCTCACGTACGAGGAGCGTACGGCCGGCGGGCTGATGACCTCGGAGCCGGTGATCCTGCCTGCCGACGCCACGATCGCCGATGCGCTCGCGCACGTCCGCAATGCCGAACTGAGCCCGGCGCTGGCCGCGATGGTGTACGTCTGCAGGCCACCGCTGGAGACCCCGACCGGTCGCTTCATCGGGATCGGCCACATCCAGCGGCTGCTGCGCGAACCGCCGTCGGCGCTGGTATCCGTTGCCCTCGACACCGATCTCGACGGGTTGCGCGCGGACGACAGCCTGCACACCGTCAGCAAGTACCTCGCGACCTACAACCTGGTGGCGGCGCCGGTGCTGGACGACGAGGGCCGGCTGCTCGGCGCGGTCACCGTGGACGACGTACTCGACCATCTGCTCCCGTCCGACTGGCGCGAGTCCCAACAGCAGCCGGAGGTGGATCGCAATGCCCCGTGACGACCGCAGTTCCGACGACCGCCGGCTGATGCGGGCCGCGGACCGGCTGGACATCCCGCGCGAACTCCGCCGGACGATCGTGCGCCGGCGCGCGTACGACGCGGATGCGTTCGGCCGGCTGTCGGAGCGGATCGCCCGGTTCCTCGGCACCGGCCAGTTCCTGGTCTACATGACCGCGACGATCCTGTTCTGGGTCGGCTGGAACATCTTCGCGCCGGAGCACCTGCGCTGGGACCAGTACCCGTTCATCTTCCTGACCCTGGCCCTCAGCCTGCAGGCGTCGTACGCCGCTCCGCTGATCCTGCTCGCCCAGAACCGCCAGGAGGCCCGCGACCGGGTCCAGTACGAGCGCGACCGCGACGTGGATGCCCGCAGCCGCGCCGACATGGAGTTCCTGGCCCGCGAGATGGCGGCCCTGCGGATGTCGGTGGGCGAAGTGGCCACCCGCGACTTCCTCCGCTCCGAACTCCGCTCGCTGCTGGCCGAACTCGAGCACAAGGACCGCGAGGACGACCGGGTCTGAGATTCTTTGCGGCCGAGCTACCCTCGCCTTGAGCTGCGGGAGGATCGGATGAAGAGTCGTTTCAAGCCGGATCGTGGTCTGACCAACCGGATGGTGGTGACCAGCTTCCTGCTGGGCCTGCTGTACGTCGGTTTCGTCGCGGCGCTGATCGCGTTGACGAAGAGCGCCGTCCTGGCCGTCCTGATCGCGGGCGGGATGCTGTTCGCGCAGTACTGGTTCTCCGACCGGATCGCGCTCTACGCGATGCACGGCCGCATCGTCAGCCCGGAGGAGGCGCCGCAGTTGCACGGCGCGATCGACCGGTTGTGCGCGCTGGCCGACATGCCGAAGCCGCGGGTCGCGATCGCGGACGTCGACCTCCCGAACGCGTTCGCCACCGGCCGCAATCCGTCCAAGGCCGTCGTCTGCGTGACGACCGGGATCCTGCGGCGCCTGGACGCCGATGAACTCGAAGGTGTCCTCGCGCACGAGCTGTCCCACGTGGCGCATCGCGACGTGGCCGTGATGACGATCGCGTCGTTCCTCGGCGTACTGGCCGGGCTGATCACCCGCTTCGGCCTCTACAGCGGCCTGGGCGGACGGCGCGATCAGAACACGGCCGCCATCGTGCTGACCGTCGTGGCGGTCTCGGCCGTGGTCTATGCGCTCTCGTTCCTGCTGACGCGCGCCCTCTCGCGGTACCGCGAGCTGGCGGCGGACCGGGCCGGCGCCGTACTGACCGGGCGGCCGTCGGCGCTGGCCTCGGCGCTGACCAAGATCAGTGGGGACATCGCCCGAATACCGTCGCGCGACCTGCGCCAGGCGGAGGCGTTCAACGCGTTCTTCTTCGCTCCGGCCATTTCCGGCAAGGGCGTCAGCCTGTCGTCGCTGTTCTCCACCCACCCGCCGCTCGAGACGCGCCTCGACCGGCTCGGTGTGCTGTCCCGCGAGCTGGGCGAGCAAGCTTAGCCACATGGGCCTTCTCGACATCCTGCTCGGCAGGAGCAAAGCCGTACCGCCGAACCTCGACCAGCTGTTCTCGCTTCCCTCGGCCGCCATCACCTTGGAGACCGCGGCCGGTTATCGACCGACCGGCAGCGGCTCGGTCTGCTTCAAGGCAGCCGAAGGCGGCGGCTTCTCGACGCTCCGCGACGAGGTCGACAAACTGCTCGCCCTCGACAACGGCAAATTCACCAGTACGACGGACTTCTTCGGCTTCACCTGGCTCGTCCGCGAGACCACGCCCGACGATCTCGAAGGCCTCGTCACCGACCTGCACGCGGTGAACACCTCGCTCGTCGACGCCGGCTTCGGCGCTGCGCTGCTGTGCACGCTGGTCTCCTTCACCAACGGCACCCGGTCGCTGGGGCTCGTGTATCTGTACAAACGCGGCTCGTGGTACCCGTTCGTCCCCGTCGGCGCCGACCGGCGCGACAACGCGACCGAACTCCAGATCAAGTCCATCGTCGGCGCCGACCTCCGCTTCGAACCGGACCTGGCCCGCTGGTTCCCCGTCTACGGAGCACCCGGCCTGTAGCGGCGCTTGGTTAGGGTGCCCTTGCCGGGCCTACGTCACATGGACTGGAGTCGGGGGCTAGACGGGGAGCACGTAGCCTGGGACGTATGGGTCTTACTGCTGATCAGGTGACGGTTGCGCTCGGTTCCGTGATGGACCCGGAGATCAAGAAACCGATCACCGAACTGGGGATGGTCGAGTCCGTCGTCGTCCGCGAAGACGGCGTGGTCGCAGTACGGATCCTGCTGACTGTTGCGGGTTGTCCGATGAAGGACACGCTGCGTCGTGACACCACCGCCGCGGTGAGCGCGCTCGACGGTGTCACCGGCGTGGAGATCGACCTCGGGGTGATGTCGACCGAGCAGCGGGCTGCTTTGCAGACCCAGTTGCGTGGTGGCGTCGCCGAGAAGGAGATCCCGTTCGCGCGGGCCGACTCGCTGACCAAGGTGTTCGCGATCGCGTCCGGCAAGGGCGGCGTCGGCAAGTCGTCGGTGACGGTGAACCTCGCGGTCGCCATGGCGGCCAAGGGGTTGTCGGTCGGCGTACTGGATGCCGACATCTACGGACACTCGATCCCGGCCATGTTCGGCGTCGCCGACGAGCGCCCGACCGCGGTGAACGACATGATCATGCCGGTGCCCGCGCACGGCGTGAAGGTGATCTCGATCGGCATGCTGAAGCCCAAGCGCGACCAGGTCGTCGCCTGGCGCGGCCCGATCCTGGACCGCGCGCTGGTGCAGATGCTCGCCGACGTGTACTGGGGCGACCTCGACGTACTGCTCCTCGACCTCCCGCCCGGCACCGGTGACATCGCGATCTCCGTCGGGCAGCGGCTCACGTCCGCCGAGGTGATCGTGGTGACCACCCCGCAGGAGGCCGCCGCCGAGGTGGCCGAGCGCGCCGGGACGATGGCGCAGATGGTGCACCAGCGAGTGGCCGGCGTGATCGAGAACATGTCGTACCTGCCGTGCCCGCACTGCGGCCCCGAGCACCGGATCGAGATCTTCGGCTCCGGCGGCGGGGCGCGCGTCGCGGAGACGCTGTCGAAGCGGCTCGGCTACGACATCCCGCTGCTCGGCGAGGTACCGCTGGACGAGCGCCTCCGCAGCGGCGGCGACAACGGCCAGCCCCTCGCGATGGCCAATCCGGAGACGCCGGCAGCCCAGGTCCTAGAACAGATCGCCGACCGCCTAGGCGGCAAACCCCGAGGCCTCCTCGGCCGCCAACTAGGCCTGTCCCCCGTCGGCCGTTAATCAGCTCGTACGACGGTTAGCCCACGCGCGGTTGTTCGTCGCCCGCTCGCGCGCGGTTGTTCGTAGAAGTCAACTCATGACCGTTGGTTGGTGTTGACTTTTGGGATGCCGATTCCTATTGAGCATCCGGTGCTTACTGATGGTGTGGTGGTTTTGCGTGGGCCGCGGGCTGACGACCTTCCGGGGGCGATAGAGCGGAATGTCGAAGACGGTGGATCGTTCGGCGTGCAGGATGCGCGGAACTGGATCGGGTTCGGGATCGCCGAGGCGTGGGCGGCGGGGACTCAACTGGTGTTCGTGGTCGAGTACGAGGGCCGGTACGCCGGGTCGGTGGGGCTGCGGCCTGACTCGATGGGCAATGCGAGCGTTCATTTCGGGTTGAGCCGCTGGGCTCGGGGTGCTGGTGTGGCTGCGCGGGCTGTTCGGTTGGTGTTGGGGTTCGGGTTCGAGGTGTGCGGTTTTCACGTGATCCACTGGTGGGCCGCGGTGGGGAACTGGCCGTCGCGCAGGGTTGCCTGGGCGACCGGGTTCCGGGCGGGGCCGATGATCCCGGGGCTGGCGGAATTGGCGGGCCGGCGTACGGATGCGTGGACGGGATGGATCCTGCCGGGCGATCCGCGCGGGCCGAGGCAACGATGGTTGGAGGTTCCGGTGCTCGAGACGTCGCGGATCAGGCTGCGCGAATGGCGTGCCGACGAGGTCGACCGCATCAGCTCGGCGCGGACGAACCAGGCGACCGCGCATTTCCTGCCGTTCATCCCGCAACCGTTCAGCGTCGAGGACGCACGCTGGTGGCTCAAGGACATGGCCGAGCAGGCAGCGACCGGCCGCCGCCTCAACTGGTGTATCGCGGACGCCTCGACCGATCTCGGACTCGGCAACCTCACCCTGTTCAACCTCGACAGCCACGGCGACGGCGAGATCGGCTACTGGATGCACCCGGACGCCCAGGGCCGCGGCGTGATGACAGAAGCCCTGCGCTGCTTGACTTCCTGGTACTTCGCGGCGCCGGCCGACGGTGGTTTCGGCGGCACCCGCCTGGTGATCCGTACGGCGGCGACCAACAAAGCGGCCCGCAAAGTCGCCGAGTCAGCCGCGTTCCGCCACGTCGGTACCGAGCGGCAAGCTTTCCGCCTGGCAACCGGCTCCGACGACCGAGTCAGCTACGACCTACTCGCCGGAGACTCCGCCGCCTCCTGACAGCGGCAGCTAAGACCTCTTGGCGTCCGACCAGATCGCACGAAGTGGCGACATGCCCTCTTCGACGTAGCCGGCGATCGGCTGGTTGCCACCCTCCAGATACCACTGCTCGAGCGCCGCGAAGTAGCCGAACACCAGAGCATTCGCCGCCACCCGGGCCTGCGCCTCGGTCAGCCCTCGACCGCCGCCCGCCAAGAGCGGGGCGATGCGCTGACCAGCGCGGTCGAGAGCAGCACAGGCTGCCATCCGCACGGACGGCTCCTGGAAGAAATACCGCACCCGCCGCCAAGGACTCCGCTCCCCTCGCAAAGCCCCCTCGGCAGCAGGCGTCGCATCGTCAGCGGCCACCGCTTCGTACCTGAGCACGATCTGCAGCATGCTCTCGACCGGATCGTCGACGTCGAGGATCTCTGCGAGCGCCTCTTCGCTCATCGTGTCGAACTCGTCGGCGACCAGGATTCCCTCTTTGGTCCCGAAGTACCGGTAGACCGAGGACGGCGAAACCTCCGCGGCGGCCGCGATCTCCTCGATCGTCACCGCCCCGAAGCCACGCTCGTCGAACAGATCGAGCGCGCACTCCTGGATCGTGCGCCGCGCCTTCACGCGCCAGCGTTCCCGCAGACCGGTAGCCATGCGGCCAACCTACGAGAAAGTCACATGCTTCAGCAAGTCACTGCCTGATAAAGTCACTCGCATGAGACAGTCACTATCTGAAAATCGATCAACAGGGCGCGGCACGACGCTGATCGCCGCTGGTCTCTCACTAGTCGTGGGAGCAGCAGCGATCGTCGACCAGGCCGGGAGGCAGAGCCTCGTCGAGCACGCCACGACCGCCTACGCGTCGTACGGGAAGCAGCCGTCGGCAGGCCTGCTCTACGGCCTGCTGTACGGCGTGGCGGTGGTCGACGTGGCGCTGTGGTTGCTGGTCACCAGAGTCGCGCGCGGACGCCGACAGCTCGCTGCCGGCCTGGCAGCTGTCATGGCGCTGATCAGCGCAGGGCTGGCCGCACTGCTACTGACATCCTCCGAGTACGGCGTACGCATCTTCCCGCCGCTGTGGGGACTCCTCGCGCTGCTGCCCGCAATCGCCGGAGCAGTCGCGATCCCTTACCTGATCCGTCGACGGACCTAGGTGGACTCGGGGTCGTACGGCGCGCGCTGACCGGACGGCAGGCGTTGGGGGGTGTCCATCAGGTCCATCGACGACGAGACGGGCTTGTCGAAGTCGTCGTCGTCCATGCCTTCGAGCAGGTGTTTGCGGACGAAGCTGCGCGGGTTGAGGTCGCGGACGTCGAGGTCGGCGAACTCCGGGCCGAGTTCGTTGCGCAGGTCGTTCTGGGCGTTGTTGACCATCCGGCGGACCTGGCGGAGCAGGTTGCCCGCCGTACGGATGAACTCCGGCAGCCGGTCGGGGCCGAAGACGAGGATGGCCACGATCGCGATCACCACGATCTCGAGTGGCCCGATGTCGAACAGCATCTCCCTCACCCCTCCCACAACGACACAAGCACCGCGGACAGCGTAGCCCGCACCCGGTCGAACCGCCCGCCGGGTCAGTCAGTCCGGCCGGCCCGGTCGCCGGCGAACCCCGAAGTCAGCCAGTGCGATCGTCCCAAGTCGATTGGCGGACCCAAAGTCAGCCGTCCCGAGTTGACCGGCGGATCCGAGGTCAGCCGGTCTGTTGTCCCAGAGCCACGGTGACCTGGCGCGGTTTGCCACCCCGCTCGAACTCGAGGCGGACGTTCTCGCCCGGACGGTGGGTGCGGATCGCCACGATCAGCGCCTCCGCGCTCTCCACCACCAGGCCGTTGATCTTGGTGATCACGTCACCCGTGCGCAGCCCGGCGCGAGCCGCCGGTGAGCCGGCGTTCACTTCGCTCACCCGGGCGCCGCCCTCGAACTGCATGTCCACATTCGCACCGATCACCGGGTACGACGCCTTGCCCGACTCGATCAGCTGCTGCGCCGTACGCCGTGCCTGGTCGATCGGGATCGCGAATCCCAGCCCGATCGAGCCGCTCGTGCCCTCCTCGGCACCGCGCACCGTGGCGATCGCCGAGTTGATCCCGATCACCCGCGCGTTCATGTCGACCAGCGGACCGCCCGAGTTCCCCGGGTTGATCGCCGCGTCGGTCTGCAGCGCGTTGATGTAGGAGATCTCGCCTTCGCCGCCGGCCGTGACGGGCCGGTTCTTCGCCGAGACGATCCCGGAGGTGACCGTGCCGGCCAGACCGAGCGGCGACCCGATCGCGACCACGTCCTGGCCGACCACCGCGAGCTCCGACTGCCCGAACTGGACCGAAGGCGCATCCAGCCCGACCACCTGGACGACGGCCAGGTCGTACGCCGGCGAGCGGCCGACGAGCCGGGCCGTCGAGCTCTTGCCCTTCTGCGTCACCACCTGGATCGAGCCGCCCTTGGCCGCGGCAGCGACGACATGGTTGTTGGTCAGGATGTGGCCCGCGTTGTCGATCGCGAAACCGGATCCGGTCGCGCTCGAGTTGTCGGCGCCGTCGACCTTCAGCTGGACGACGCTCGGCAGCAGCGTCGCGGCGACGGCCGAGACCGAGCCGCTGCGGATCTTGGGATCGGCACCGACACCGATCGCCGGACCGCTCGGGTCGTCGACCGGACCGTTGTTGTTGTCCAGCGCGACCACGCTCACCGCAGCGCCGGTGCCTGCGATCAGACCGACGATCAGCGCCACGATGGCGGCGATCAGGATCGTGCGGTTGTTCTTGGGCGGCGGCGCCGGCGTGTACGCGCGGGCCTGCTGCTGATGCCAGTCGAGCGGCGGAGGCGGCGTGTACGCCGGTCGCTGCGTCGGCCAGGCCTGCCCCGGGTACGCCGGCCGGAACCCGCCGTCGAGCGGCTCGGGCCGCCCGAAGCTCCGCTGCGTCACCGACCGAGCCGGAGCCTGCCGGTACGGCGCGTTGCTCCCAGGCGCTGGAATCGACGCCGACCCGCCGCCAACCCCAGGCGCACCCACAGCACTAGGAGCACCCGGCGTGGGACCGGCCGTAGTACTGGCTTCGGGTACGACCGGGCCTGCTATCGGTCGCTCCGGCGGCAGTACGCGGGTGGGTTCCGGGTCGGCCGGGTCTCTCGGCGTACGGACCGTCGGTTCGGCGTCATCGGTGCTCACGGTGGCCGCCTCACGTCGTCGTTGGTTCGGTCGTGCAGTCCCCACCGGGCTTCCGATAGGCACTCCCAGAGTCGATTATCCCAGTTTCCAGGAGAGGGCACTCATCGGCGTGAGCCACTTCGCCATTTTGGCCAGCCCGGTGCCCACCCGTTCCACCGCCGTCACGCGGGGCAACGGCTGGTGCGGGAAGGCGGCGACGACCTTGCCGAGCTGGTCGTACGGGAGGTCGCCGACCAGGGTGTAGACGATGCCGCCGGAGGACCACATCGCGTACGACGGCATGCCGTACCGCTGGTAGACCGTCGCCCCCTCGTCGGTGGTGATCGCCGTGTACCCGGCGACGGCCGACGGATCCAGCTCGCCGCGCTGCTCGAAGAGGGAGACGTTGAACAACCCGTCGGAGTACGAGAACTGCAGGGAATTGCTCGCGGTGTCCTGGTGAACGTCGTACAGCTGCAGGTCGGAAGGCAGCGAGGCCGAGCACGTCCAGCCCTGGGAGCGCAGGCTGTCGACCTTGCTCATCCCGACCGACTCCACCCCGCCCGGCACCATCGGGGGTAGGTGGCTGAGGAACTCGGAGTTCTCGATCTCCAGCTCGGTGAACACGGTCGCCCGGACCAGCGTCGTACCGTCCGGGCCGAACAACTGCCGCTGCAGCAGCAAGCCGGTCGCCTTGTCGATCCAGAAGCGCGCCGCCAGCGTCTTGTCCCCACGCAGCGCCTCAACCAGTACTGCGGCGCGCCCGATCGTGGCCGTGCAGCACTTGTAGACCAGCTCGTACGTCGCTTTGAGCAGCGCGAGCGGTCCGCCGTCGACAGTAGGGCCGACCTCGTGGCCGGCGCGCTGCACGAACGCCTTGGCGCCCGGTGACGAGCCAGAGCCGACCACACTGATCTCGGAGCCCTGCGAGGCGGCATGGACGATGTCGAGCATCGCCGAGCTCGCCCCTGTCGGTCCCCAGGACGTGATGATCTGCGTGCCGTGGTACGAAACGCGGTCGGGCGCTGCCGCGGCTCGCTCCAGCCAGTTGACGGCTGTAGGTGAGTCATCGCGCGGCGCGACGGCGACGGCCGCGGCGGGCATGGGCAGGCCGAAGCCGATCAGTACGGTGCTGACCAGGACGGCGAGCCGGGAGAGGCTCACTGCTCAGCGCCCCGCGAGGGCCACCGGCTGGAGCGTCGGGCTCAGCCCTGCATACCCCGTCCCGTTGAAGGAGTTCAGCATCGCCACCGGGTCGGTGAACGGCGCACCGTTCGTCGCAGCGGCGTGGTCAGCGGAGAAGCTTGCTACTGGCGGCTGCAGCACCGGCGGCTGTTCTGTGCGCGCCGGGTCGCCCAGAACGAACGCAGTACCGAGCAGTGAAGCGACTGCGGCAGCCGAACTCGCTGCACCCAGTACGGCGGTACGCCGGCGGGCGCGGCTGACACGGGACCCCGGCCGGGTCGCACCGGTTCGCGCAGCGGGGAAGGCCGAGCGCTGCGGGAACAGCGAGACCGGCGTCACCACCGGCCGCACCTCCTCGCGCGGCTCGGTCGAGAACGAGGGCACACCCAGCAAGCGCTGCATCAGGTCACTGGACGGCTCGATCGGCTCAACTGCGGCCAACCGCGCCTTCAGCCGGCGCTGGGCGTCCACCTCGCCACGGCAGGTCTCACAGCCGACCAGGTGACTCAGCACCTTGTCCCGCGAGTCGTGGTCCAGCTCGCCGTCCACGACGGCGCTCAGCTTGTCCAGCGGGTGTTGCGGCGTCACTGCTCGTCACCTCCGGCGACGAACGGCCCGTCCGCGGGCGGGCCACTGACACGGGTCTGACCCGACCGTGGCGCGCGGTGCTCGAGGTGCTTGCGCAACATCGAGCGGCCCCGGTGGATCCGGCTCCGAACGGTCCCCAGCTTCACGTCCAGCACATCGGCGATCTCGTCGTACGTCATGCCCTCGATGTCGCAGAGCACCACGGCCGCGCGGAAGTCCTCCGGCAGCGCGTCCAGCGCGTACTGCACATCGTGGTCGAACAGGTCGGAGTCCAGCTTCTCGGCCGGGCCGGAGCCCTTCGCGGGCAGCCGGTCGTGCGCGTCCTCGGGCAGCCCGTCGAAGCGGATCCGCTGCCGGCGGCGCGCGCCGTCCAGGAACAGGTTGGTGGTGATCCGGTAGAGCCAGCCCTCGAAGGTGCCCGGCGTGTACGACGACAGCGAGCGGAAGACCCGGACGAACACTTCCTGGGTCAGGTCCTCGGCGTCGTGCTTGTTCCCGGTCAGGCGGTAGGCCAGCCGGTAGACGCGGGCGGAGTGGGTGCGGACGATCTCGTCCCAGGACGGCAGCACCTCGGGCTGCGGCTGGGGCGCGTACACAGGCGCCACGGAGGTGTCGACCGGCTTCACGACAACGCCTCCCTGGGCACCCGTCCTGCGATCCGCACTCTGCGGGGCAACGAGCGTGACCACCATAGTGTCGCGTTCACCGTCCTCTTCGCACTTCGGGAGCACCCGGGCCGAACCCTGAGATGCCGGTACGCCGAGTCAACGGGCCCCGCGACCGGGAAGTTCCCCGCTCGCGCGATCACTCTCGTAGTACAAGACGTATGAACAGGCATTTCGGTTGAACGCTATTTCTCTTCGATGACTGCGATGGGGTCGCCGTCGCGGACGACCTCGCCTTCGGAGACCTTCATCTCGGTGATCGTGCCGGCCACTTCGGCGAGCACCGGGATCTCCATCTTCATCGACTCGAGGATGACGAGGGTGTCCTCGGGGCCCACCGTGTCCCCGGCCTTGGCGGTGACCTTCTGGACATTGGCCACCAGCTCGGCCACCACGGTGTGACTCACGCGCCGCTCCTCCTCCGCCCGGAACGTTCCGGGCCTGCTGGAGGATCCTAGTTCTCGTTCCTGAGAGATTGCCTAGCCCGGTACGACGCGACGCGGGTCCGGCCGGCGCAGGTCGGCGTACAGAACTTCCGCGGGCGTCGCTCGGCCGAGTTGACGAAGACACGCTCACAGTCGGTCGCCGCACAGTGGTGCAGGGCTTCGAATCCGTGCCCCGCAGCGAAACCGGCGAGGCCGAGCGCCGCTCCGGCGGCCAGCCACTCGGCCCACGTCGCCCCCGGCTTCGCCACGTGCAGGTGCCACGGCGCCCCGTCGTGATCCGACAGATAGGGCCGTACTGCGTAGTCGGCGAGCAGGTCGTTGAGGACCCCGGCCGCCTCGCGTGGCTCGGCGCGGAAGACCGCCCGGAGACGTTCACGCACCGCCTTCACGGCCGCCAGATCGGCCTCGTCGACGGTCGCCGTCGGCTCGCCGTGCTCGAGCAGGAACCGCTGCAAGGCCTCCGGTGAGGTCAGCTTCTCCGGTTCGAGGGTCTTGGTGTTCACCAGGTCCACGGCGATCCGGATCATCCGGTCGGGCGTTGTCAGGCTTTCCACTCGACCGAGCGTAACGGCTTTGATAGCGTAACGCGTAACTTCATAGATCCCGTTACAGAGGAGTTGTGATGCTGGCCCGCTATCTGACCGCCGCGACGCTCGCGCGGGTCGGGGACGAGATGGTCGCGTTCACCCTCGTGCTGCTCGTGCTGGAGCGCACAGACAGCGCAGCGCTGGCCGGCGTCACCGGAGCGGCCTACGCAGTACCAGCGATTGCGACCGGTCCACTGCTCGGCGCGTGGCTCGACAGAACGCAGTACCGGCGTACTGCGCTCGCCCTGAACCAAGCCGTCCTGGGCGCGGTGATGCTCTCCATGCTGGTCGTGGTCGGGCACAGCGCTCACTGGGTGACGCCGGTGCTCGCAGCAGTCGCCGGTACGACGCTTCCGCTCGTCAGTGGCGGCTTCACGAGCATGCTGCCGAGCTTGGTCTCGCAGGATGCTCTCCCCCGGGCCAACTCGTTGGAGGCGGCCAGCTTCGGCGCAGCCACGATCACTGGCCCCGCAGCCGCCGCCACGATCAGCGCAGCCGTCTCGGTAGAGGCAGCCGCAGCGCTGATCGCTGTCACGGCAACTCTCAGCATCCTGGCCATCACGCGGCTCCCCGCTCTCTCCCCGGCCAACGGAAGCCACGAGCCCTTCCTGGGTTCAGTAGTAGCCGGCTTTGCCCACCTGGCCCGTACTCCGCGCCTGCGAGCGTCCACAGTGACCACGACTCTGCTCATGGGCCTCACCGGCATGCTCCTCATCACCCTGCCGCTCCACATGGGGTCGCTCGGCATGCCACGGTCGGCGGCGGGCTACTTGTGGGCGGTGTTGGAGTTAGGCAGTGTCACCACAGCGCTGGTGCTCGGCCGCCTTCAGACGCGATGGCGTCCCGAGCACGTCGTCATGGTGGCCGTGGCCGCTTATGGGCTGGCGTTCAGCGCGTGGCCGCTGGCTGGCAGCTTTGGCGTGCTGCTGGCACTGGCCGCGGCTACCGGCCTACTCGAAGGGCCGATGCTCCCGGCGATGTTTGCCGCTCGCCAGCTCTACAGCCCGCTGGAGCTGCAAGGCCGGGTGAGCACAACCGCCGCCAGCCTCCGAGTAGGCGCGGCCGCCCTCGGCCAAGCAGTAGCTGGCCTCCTGGTGCCGTCGGTAGGCACCCGCACAGCACTCCTGCTGATCGCCGCAGGTCTGGTCACCGCTTCAGTTGTCGGCAAGGGGTTCAGCCACGGCAGAAAGGAGGTCGCACATGCTGGTTAAAGCCTGGGCCGAGGGTTGGGCCATTGCTCGCGGGACACCCGCGCCTGTCGAGGTAGCCGAGGGCTATCGCATCGATGTCGGCCTACCGGGCCACGTCGTGCGCTATGTGCTCCCAGCCCACGCGCCTGCGCTGGCGGCTCGCCTGACGACTCCTGGCACGTGGCTGAAGATCTGCGACGCCGCACCGTCGCTCGACGAGCGCTGGCAGGTGCAGGCACCGGAGTACCTGATGACCGCACAGCTGACTACAGAGCCGCCGGCCAGCAGGCCGGAGTACCAGCTGCAACTAACGCAAACCGGCAGCGTCCTCGACGTGGTCGTCAGGAGCCAAGGCGAACTGGCGGCGCGCGGCAAGGCAGCGCTCGCCGGGGAACACGCGGTGATCGATCAGGTGGTCACCGAACCCGGGCACCGCCGCCGAGGGCTCGGCACCACCGTCATGCGCGCACTCAGCCAGGCGGCCCGCCACCGCGGCGCTCGTACCGGAGTACTGGTCGCGACAGCAGACGGCCGGGCGCTTTACCACGGCCTCGGCTGGTCCCTGGTGTCTCCAGTCACCGCTGCTCGACTGAAGACACCAGGCGACCCCGGCGAAGCACTGGAGCCATCTGGCGACCCCGGCGAAGCACTGGAGACGCCTGGCCGCGGCTGTGGGTGAAGGTCAGTCGAGGATGACTGAGCGGGTGAGGCTGCGGGGCTGGTCTGGGTTGAGGCCGAGGGACAGCGCCTTGGCGACCGCGACGCGCTGGGCGACCACGAGCGACGCCATCGGGTCGAGTTCCGGATGGTGCACGACCGTGGCACCGGTGGCGCGAACGTCGTCGAGCAGGCCGGCCGGCGCCTCGCCGAAGATCCACACGCCGCGCCCGGGCTGAGCGATCGCGATCGGGCCGTGCCGGTAGTCCATCGCCGGGTACGCCTCGGTCCACGCCGACGCTGCTTCACGCTGCTTGAGGCCGGCCTCGTGCGCGAGCCCCACGGTCCACCTGGTCCCGACGTACGTCACCTGCTCCAGCTTGGCGAGCTCGTCCACGTCGTACGCCAGCGCAGCTTCGGCATCGGCCGCCGCCTGACTCAGGTCCTGACCGAGCGACGCCCGCAACAGCCCCAACGTCGTGGTCGCGAACCGCGTCTGTACTACGGACTGCTCGTCGGCGAAGTCCAGCAGGATCGTCTGGTCGGCCAGCTCGACGATCGGGCTGTCCGCGGTCGCGGTGATCGCCACCGTCGGCAGGTCGGTGTTCCGGACCAGGTCGAGAATCTCGGTGGTCGTGCCCGAGCGGGTGATGACCACCACCGCGTCGTACTGGCGTCCGGCCGGGAACTCCGACCCGGCGAAGGCGTCGGTCTCCCCTTGGCCGAGGTCCTCGCGCAGGGCGGCGTACGCCATCGCCATGAACCACGACGTACCGCAGCCGACGGCTGCAACTCGTTGTCCAGGCTTGGGCAATGCGCCACCATATTGCGCGAAACCGGCCGAGACCTGCCGCCACAGCTCGGGCTGAGTGGCGATCTCAGTGCTCACAAAAGGCGTGTCGGTCATGTCGTCTCCGGACTTCTGATGGTCGAAACTGCTCGAACGTGATCGAATGGTGCCAACCGGCAGCCGTCCGGCTGACCGATTGTGTGAAGGAGGAGCCCCGGGTGAAACGTTATGAACGGCTGAACACGTTGCTCGAGTCGCTTGCGGAAAAGGGCGCCATCGATGTCGACGAGCTCGCCGAGCAGTTGCACGTGTCCGCGGCGACGATCCGGCGGGATCTCGACCACCTGGGCAAGCAGCAGCTCCTCACCCGGACCCGCGGGGGTGCCGTCGCCAACGCGGTCTCCTACGACCTTCCGCTGCGCTACAAGACTGCGCGTTTCGCCTCGGAGAAGCAGCGGATCGCGCAGGCCGCGGCGACGCTGGTCCGCCGCGGCATGGTGATCGGCATGAACGGCGGCACCACGATCTCCGAGGTGGCGCGGACGCTGGCGACCCGCCCGGAGCTGTCCGCCGAACACGGCGAGCCGGCCTTCACGCTCGTCACCAACGCCCTGAACATCGCCAACGAGCTGATCGTCCGGCCGCACGTCAAGATGGTGCTCACCGGCGGCGTGGCCCGGCCGCAGTCGTACGAGATGATCGGCCCGCTGTCGCACCGGATCCTGGCCGACCTGTCGCTCGACATCGCCTTCATCGGCGTCGACGGGATCGACGAGACCGGCGCCACCGCCCATCACGAGGGCGAGGCCAACATCAACCAGCTGATCGTCAGCCGGGCCGCCAAGGTGGTCGTGGTGGCCGACTCGTCCAAGCTCGGCCAGCGGGCCTTCGCCCGGATCTGCGAACTGAGCGAGATCGACACCCTGGTCACCGACGCGCAGGCCGACGAGTCCCAGCTGGCCGTCTTCAAGGAAGCCGGGATCGACGTCATCCGGTCCTGACATCCCGCACCTCCCGCTCGCTCGCTGATCCGCCGGGTGCCTGTTCCAGGCTGCCCGGCGGTTGGTTTTTGCCCACTCAACTAGATCATATCTGCTCAACCCCACAAGTTACGAGCAAGAGTGCGCAGTGTGAGCGCGGGAGACGCTGAATCGGGACCCGGGGACGCTAGGCTTCTCGTCAGCAGCTACACCGATCAGGGAGGGCATCATCGCCACGGGCATCGACCCCGCGTCCTGGGCCTACGCCGAGGACTACACCGGTGAGAACGAAGTCGTCACCGGTGCACGGGCGAGCGCCGAAGACAGCGGCGTGTCCCCGATCGGTCCCGGCGCGGCCTCCGCGCTGAGTCTGCTGGCGGCCGCGGTGGGCGCCAAGGCGGTCGTCGAGATCGGCACCGGCACCGGCGTCTCCGGGCTGGCGTTGCTGCGCGGGATGCGGACGGACGGCACCTTGACGACCGTCGACATCGACGCCGAGAACCAGCGGCTGGCCCGCAAGACCTTCCTCGACGCCGGCGTACCGTCCAACCGGTTCCGCCTGATCGCGGGCTCCGCGCTCGACGTCGTCACCCGGTTGACCGACGGCCATTACGACCTGGTCTTCTGCGACGCCGACAAGCGCGAGTACACGGCGTACCTGCACGAGGCCCTCCGCCTCCTCCGCCCCGGCGGCGTGGTCGCCTTCGCCAGCACCCTCGCCCACGGCCGCGTCGCCGACCCGGCCCACCGCGACCCCGACACCACCGCCATCCGCGACGTCATCCGAGCCATCCGCGACGACGACACCCTCGTCTCCGCCCTCCTCCCCGTCTCCGACGGCCTCCTAACCGCCGCCAAACGCTTCCCCTGAACCGAGCACCCCTTACGCACCGCAAGCAAGAACTACGCAGTGTGGTCGACGCTGTGGTAAAACTACCTAAGAAAACCGACAATGACGCTAATCTAGCCAGCGATTAGCATGATTGTAGGTTCTTTTAGGGGGTTTGAGAGATGCGGTCCTTTGCCGACCTCGATCGCTTGATCGGCCAGGTGCCGGCCCACATCGTCATCAGACTGCGCGACATCGACACCGGGCGCGGCAGCGAAGCGCTTTATCGCCACCAGTTGCCCGCCTTGCTGACCGAACTCGCGGCGCGGGCCAGAGTCGAGAGCATCACAGCGTCGTCAGCCATCGAGGGTGTCATAGTCCCCGATCCGCAGCGAGCAAGACGGATCATCAACGGCGAAGCCGGCCTACTCCGCACCCGCAGCGAGCAGGAACTGGCCGGCTACCGCAAGGCGCTCGACTACCTGTTCCAGGAGGACTGGCACCCGCTGAATGTCGGTCTCGTCCTGCACCTTCACCGATTGCTGTGGTCCGAAACGACCCTGGAGGGCGGGCACCTCAAGGTGGACGACAACCTTGTGGTGGACCGCTCTCCCGACGGCACCGTCACCGTGAGGTCCAAGCCCGTGCCGGCGTCGAAGACGGAGGCTTATCTCGCTGACCTACTCGACCGATATGTGGCGGCCCAGGCTTCGGCCAGGCATCATCCGGTACTCCTGGTCGGGTTGGCTGTTCTGGATCTCCTGGTCATCCATCCCTTTGCCGACGGAAACGGCCGGGTAGCCCGCGCGCTGACGAATGCCCTGCTCATTGATGCCGGTTACGAAGTCTGCAGATGGGTGTCACTCGAGCAGTCGATCGCAGACACCGCAGATCAGTACTACGAGACGCTGCTGCGCTCAACCCATGACTGGCACCAGGACTCCGCCGACCCGTGGCCGTGGCTCGGCTACTTCGTCGGCATGCTCGCCTCTGCCTACGACACCTTCGCCCGAAAGGCGGCCGCTGATCGGTCCGGCAACAACAAACAGGAAAGAGTGCGCACCTTCGTCCTCAAGCACGCAGCGGCGGTGTTCAAGCTGGCCGATGTCCGGACGGCCTTGCCAGGGATCAGCGATCAGACGATCCGGCTTGTTCTCGATCAACTGAAGTCCGAGGGGAAAGTGGCGCCCGAGGGAACCGGGAGAGCGGCCCGCTGGCGTCGCATTCCCCAGGACTAGCAAACAGTCCACCCTCGAAGGCTGCGTGGTGAGGATCAGGCCGTGAGTAGGTCGGCCAACCGGGTGATGGCTGTGGTTACTGCTTGTGGGGTTGTGGCGAAGCAGAGGCGGTAGTGGCCTGGGAGGGGGGTGTGGAAGGCGGCGCCGGGGGTGAGGTGTAGGTGGGCTTCGGTGAAGATGCGGTCGGCCAGGGTGCGTTCGGCTTCGAAGGTTGGTTCTGGGAGGAACTGGCTGAGGTCCAGGTAGAGGAAGAGGCCTGCGGTTGCCGGGAGGTAGGGGATGCCCGCGGCGGCCAGGGCTTCTGTTGTGAGGTGGTACGACGCTGCCAGGCGGGTGCGGGATTCGGTCAGGAAGGTTTTGGTCCACTCGCGGTCGGCGAGGAGGTCGCGGAGTACGGCTTGGGTGTCGCTCGAGGCGGTGGCGAGGCGGCCCAGGCGTTGGGCGATCGTGCGGACCTCGGGGTTGCGGGTGTGCAGGACGCCGACCTTGAAGCCGCTCAGGCCGAAGTCCTTTGCGAAGCCCCAGACGACGTGCAGTCGTTCGTGCGGCAGCGACGACGGCACCAGGCTTGCTGTGCTGACGAAGGATGCGGAGCCGTGGACGGAGCCGGCGTAGATCTCGTCGGCGATCAGATGCAGGTCGTGCGCCGCGGCCACCTCGGCCACAGCTCGCAGGGTCGGCTCGTCATAGGTGACGCCCAGCGGGTTGTTCGGGGACAGCAAGGCGATGGCGCGTACGGGCACCGGCGCATCGCGGATCGGCCGGTCGACGCTCTCCGCGGTCAGCTGGAGCCCGGTCTCGGGCCACGCCGGGACGACCTCCACGCCGGCCCTTGCGGAGAAGGCGAAGTCGACACCGGCGAAGTACGGAGCCGGTACGACGATTCCGTCGCCGGGGTCGCAGAGAGCGAAGGCGAGGATCTCGAGGACCGCGCCGGCTCCGCCCAGCACCACGAGGTCGTCCGGTTTCACCTCGGCACCCTGAAGGCCCGTCAGAAAATGAGCCACCTCTGCGCGAAGTGACGGAGATCCCGCCAGTTCCTGGTACTGCGTGTCCTCGGCTGTCAGTCGCCGAGGCGCAGTGAGTTTCGGTTCGAGGAGATCGAAGACCAGCCGGTTCTCCGCAACACTGAGATCGACATAGCCGTCGGGGTTGTCGGGTGACCACGGGTCCGCCGACATGACGGCGTACGGGTCGGCTGTCATCCGGAGAATCTTGTCAGTTCGGCGGTGACCTGGTGCCAGGCTTCGGTGAGTGGGTCGATCACCTCGAAATGCCCGGCGCCCTCCACCCGCATCAGCCGTGCGGTCGGATGCGCCGTCACGTAGGACTCCGCGACCGTGATCGGCACTCGCGCATCCGCCGTCCCGTGCACGATCGCCACCGGAGCGATCGGGGCCGGCAGATGCACGGGATCGAGGTCGTTGCGCACACCACTGCCGATGAAGTCCTGTACTGCGCCGTCGTCCAGCCCCAGCCGATCCGCGAGCAGCAAGTCGGCCACCGGAGCGAGCGCGACCGTCCCCCGCAGCAGCACGGGGTTGAGCGTCGCCGCGGCCCACAACGCCAAATGCCCACCGGCCGAATGCCCGGTCAGTACGAACCCGGCATGCACGTCCATCAACTCCGGCAGGCGATCGAGCGCAGTCCGTACGTCGGCGGTCGTCAGGTCCGGCTGCCCCGGCTCCCGCCGGTACTCCAGCGACGCCACCGGCCACCCCTCGTCGGCGAGCGCCTCACCGAGCGGGCGAGCATGGACCCGGTCGTACTCCGGCCGCCAGAACCCCCCGTGGATGAACACCACCACCGGCCGGTACGACTTGGCCTGCCAGACCTCGATCACCTGGTCCGCGTAGTCGCCGTACCGGAGCAGTTCGTCGGGCTCCCGCGCAGCACGGGTCAGGACGGAACGGTCCTCGCTCATTGAGACCTCCCATCGGGGAGGTCAGGACCTCCCGAGGTAACGCAACGCGTTCGCGGACAGCAGTTTGTGTTGCTGCCCGTCGGACAGGAAGCCGGCCTTCCGAACCACCTCGCCGACCGGCCGTTCGCCTAGCGGATAAGGGTAATCGCTGCCGAGAATCAGTTGGTCCTCGCCCAGAGTATCGACCAGCAACCGCAACGCGGGCTGCTCGAACACCACCGTGTCGACGAAGAATCTGCCGACGTAGTGGCTCGGCGGGTGCTCCGACCGGCCGCGGACGACGTCGCCGCGGCGCTGCCAGGCGTTCTCGACCCGGCCGAGCCAGAACGCGAAACTCCCACCGCCATGGGCGAAACAGATCCGCAGCGACTCGGGCAACTGGTCGAACGCACCGCCGAGGATCATCGCCAGCAGCGACAGGTGGGTCTCGCCGGGCATCCCGGCCAGCCAGCGCGCCATCCAGCGGTCCAGTCGCGGACCGCCCGGCATGTCCCACGGGTGCACGAGAACGGGAGCGCCGACCTCGGCACAATGCTTGAGGAAAGCAACGATCCCGACGTCGTCGAGGTCGCGATCGCCGACATGGTTACCGATCTCGACGCCCGCATGCCCGGCGGCGAGACAGCGGTCGAGCTCGGCGCAGGCCGCGTCCGGGTCCTGCAACGGCACCTGGCAGAACGGGATCAACCTGTTGTCGTCGGCAAGTGTTTCCAGGGTCAGGTCGTTGAAGATCCGCGCGACCTTGACCGCCTGATCCACCGGCCGGTCGTAGGCGAAGAAGACCGGTGTGGGCGATACCACTTGCAGATCGATGCCATCGGCATCCATATCCCCCCGCCGGACCGCCGGATCCCACGTCTGTGGGCCGATCGGACGGAACTCGGTCTCGCCGACCATGATCATCGCGGCCCGCTCGGAGTCGATCCGGAGCCATGGCCAATCGGCCCCGCCACAAGCTGCCGCGAGATCGGGCCAGCCCTTCGGGACCAGGTGCGTGTGGACATCGACGACCGGGTCGGTCACGCGAGCCACCCGGCGTAAGGCCGGACGCCCAGCCCTTCGCGCCGGCCGACCACCCCCTGGTACTGGCTCATCAGGCCTTGCCTGGGTGCACTGTGCCGCAGTTCGGGCAGGTGCGGGCGTCTTCGCTGTCGTAGAACGCTTTGAAGACCGGCGGCAGGTCCTCGACGATGTCGTTCACCTGCAACTCGACCTCGTGCACGATGCCGTTGCAGTTCGCGCAGTACCAGCGGAACTTCTCCAGCGTGCCCTGTTCGCGGACCCGCTCGATCACCAGGCCGATCGAATCCGCGTCGCGTTGCGGCGAGTGCGGCATATTGCGCGGCAGCACCCACATCTCGCCCTCGTTGATGTCCACCCGGGCCGGCCCGTCGTCGGTCATCACGTCGACGTGCATGGTGCCCTTGATCTGATAGAAGAACTCCTCGTACGGGTCGACGTGGAAGTCGGTGCGCGAGTTCGGCCCGCCGACCACCATGGTGATGAAGTCGTCCCCGGTCGGGAACATCTGCTTGTTGCCGACCGGCGGCTTCAGCAGGTGCTTGTTCTGCTCGATCCACTCGGGGAAGTTGGTTGACTCCAGGTTGACCATCGGGTGCTCACCTCTCCATTGAAGTGTGCGGCAGTACTGCGACCGCCTGGATCTCTATCAGCAGGTGCGGATGCGGCAGTTGGTGCACGGCCACCGTCGTACGGGCCGGTCCGGTCTCGTCGAAGTACTCCGCATACACCTCGTTGTACCCGCCGAAGTCGTTCATGCTGACCAGGTACGACGTCAGGCTGACCACGTCTTCCAGGCCGGCTCCGACCGCCGCGAGGATGTCCCGGATGTTCTCGATCACCGTCCGCGTCTGCACCCGGATGTCCAGTTCGACCGTCCCGAACTCGTCCACGGAAGCACCCGCGATCGTGTTGTCCGGGCGCCGGCTCGACGTGCCCGAGACGTAGGCGAACCCGCCCGCCACCTTCACGTGCGGGAACTTCCCCCGTGGCTGGGCCTTCCCCGCCACCACCTTGCCGTCGCTCATGAGAGCTCCACGCAGACGTTGGTGAGTTCGGAGTAGAAATGCAGGGAATGGGTGCCGCCCTCGCGGCCCAGACCGGAGAGTTTCATACCGCCGAAGGGCGTGCGGAGGTCGCGGAGGAACCAGGTGTTGACCCACACGATGCCGACGTCGAGCGCCGGTCCGGCGCGGTGAGCGCGGCCGACGTCGCGGGTCCACACGGTGGCCGCCAAGCCGTAGCGGCTGTTGTTGGCCAGCGCGAACGCCTCCTCCTCGGTGTCGAAGGGAGCGATGTGGCAGATCGGGCCGAAGATCTCCTCGGTATTGGTGCGCGCATCGGCAGACAGACCGGTGATGACCGTCGGTTGCACATAGCAACCACCGTCGCGAGCGTCGCCGAACGCCGGTACGCCGCCGCCCGCGAGGACCGTGGCGCCTTCGGAGCGCGCGAGGTCGTAGTACCCGAGCACCTTGTCGCGGTGCTGTTTCGAGATCAGCGGCATGTTCATGGTGGCTTCTTCGGCGGGCCAGCCGAAGGTCAACTCGTCGGCTCGCTGGGCCAGCCGCGAGCAGAACTCCTCGAAGACCGGCCGCTCGACATAGAGCCGTTCGGTGCACAAACAGACCTGACCGCCGTTGGTGAAGACCGACCGGACAGAGCCCTCGACGGCCGCGTCCAGATCGGCGTCGGCGAAGATCAGGCCCGCGTTCTTGCCGCCGAGCTCGAAGGAGACGGCCTTGACGCCGTCCGCCGCGGCCTTGGCGATCGCGCTGCCGGTGGACGATTCGCCGGTGAAGGTGATCGCGTCGACGCCCGGATGCTTCGTGAGGAACTCCCCAGCGGACGAGGGCCCGAAGCCGTGCACGAGGTTGAAGACACCCTCCGGTACGCCGGCCGCGGCCATCACCTCGGCGAGGACGGTCGCCGAGGCCGGGGTCTCCTCGGACGGCTTCACCACCACGGCGTTGCCACAGGCAAGGGCTGGCGCCACCTTCCAGGTGAGCAGCAGGAGCGGGAGATTCCAGGGCACGATGATCGCCACCACGCCCGCAGGCTTGCGTACGGCGTAGTTGAGCGCCCGCCGCCCATCAGCGAGCACGGTCGTGTACGACTCGGTCGGCGTGGTGGTGGCGAAGTCGGCGAAGGCGCGGAAGTTGGCGGCGCCGCGCGGGATGTCGAGCGTCCGGGCCTGGCTGATCGACTTGCCGGTATCGCCGACCTCGGCCGCGATCAGGTCGTCGAAGCGCCGCTCGAGCTCATCGGCGACCCGACGGAGTACGACGGCTCGTTCCTGCTCGCTCATCCGGCCCCACGGCCCACTCAAGGCCGCCCGAGCGGCATTGACGGCTGCGTCCACGGTCGCCTCGTCGGCCTCGCAGACGTCGAAGATCTTCTCCCCTGTCACCGGGCTCAGCTTGGCGAAGGTCGAGCCGCCTGCGACGAACTCTCCGCCGACAAAGTTGCGCAACAAGCCAGGCTCACCGGGCTGACCGGTGAGCAATTCGGGTCGCCAGAGCGACGTCATCTCCGCCTCCGCAGAACTCGAAGAACAGCCCCGAGAACACCGGTAGAAAGGAGAATCGAGGCCGCCAACGCCTGGTGCTGGCGGTGAACCCGAGCGCGGACCTCGGCGTACGGCGTAGTGGAGAACGAGACCAGTTCGTAGCGGGAGACGTAGCGACCCGGCAGTGCTCGTTCCAAGGCGTGCTCGATGCGTTTGCCGAGGCGGAAGACCGGTGAGGCGACCTTGTCGCGCATTTCGACGAAATTCGCGAGTGCCATCTCCGCGATCGCCTCGGTGTTCTCGCGCCGGCGGTGCTCGAACAGCGGCAACGCGCGCGCCCACGTCCCGGCCGTGTCGTCCAGGCAGCGATCCAGCTCGACGACGTCCTCGAACGCGCAGTTCGCGCCCTGCCCGTAGAACGGCACGATCGCGTGCGCGGCATCACCGATCAACGCAGTACGACCGTGTGCCTGCCACGGCGACGTGTGCACGGTCCCGAGCACACCGACCGGGTTGTACTGGTAGTCGGCGATCAGGGAAGGGGCCAACGGCAACAAATCCGGGTACTGCGAACGGAAGTGCGCCTCGATCGCGCCGGCGTCGGCCAGCGCGTCGAACGACCCGGTCGGCCAGAACAGCGTGCAGGTGAAGGACCGATCCGGGTTCGGCAACGCGATCATCATCGACGTACCGCGCGGCCAGATGTGCAGCGCACCAGGATCGAGCGCGAACTCCCCGTCGACGGCCGGAATGCTCAACTCCTTGTAGCCGTAGTCCAGGAAGTCGACGTCTTCGGTCACCGCTCCCTCGCCGAGCAATTGCCCACGTACTGCGGACCCGGCGCCATCCGCCCCCAGTACGACGTCCGCCGACGCCTCCACCTTGCCCGCGGGCGTCTCGAAGATCATCGACCCGGCCTGGGAATCGAGCTCCACCAGCCGATGCTCGAAGCGGATCTCCACCCCGGGCGCGGCAGCGGCCGCGTCCAGCAACGCGTTGTTGAGCGCGCCGCGGCTGATCGAGTTGATCGCCCGGTCCTGGGTCGCGCTGTACTGCTGGAAGTCCAGCGGTCCCTCCACCGGATGGATCATCCGGCCCTTCATCGGCAGCGCGTCGCGCATCACCTCGTCGACCAGCCCGATCCGGCGCAGTGCGTCCAGCCCGCGTTCGGAGATCGCCAGGTTGATCGACCGGCCGCGTTCGACCTGCGCGACCCGCGGGTCCGGCCGCCGTTCGTACAGCGTCACCGACAGGCCCCGCCGCGCCAGGAAACAGGCCAGCAAGGAACCGGTCAGGCCGGCACCGACGATGGCGACACGCTCTTTCATTCACACTCCGTCAGGTGGTGATCGGGAAGACGTCGGCCAGCGCTCGAGCGGCGCGCCAGCAGTCGTGGTACAGCGAGTAGAGCGGGACGGGCGCAAGCCGCAGTACGTCGGGCTCGCGGGCATCGGCGATCACGCCGTACTCCGAGCGGAGCACTTTGGCGAGCTCCCCCGCAGTACGGTCCCCGCCGATCCGAAGCGAGAGTTGGGCACCTCGCTGCAGCGGGTCGGTCGGCGTGATCACCTGCAGGGGCCGGCCTGGGGTCACGTCCGCGAGCAGCCGTTCCAGGTACGCCGTGAGGCGGATGCTGCGCTCACGGAGTACGCCGATGCCGACCTTGTCGAACAGCTCGAGCGACGTCCGGACCGGGCTCATCGAGAAGATCGGCGGGTTCGACACCTGCCAGGCATCCGCCGACGCGGGCGGGCGCGACTCGGGCGCCATCTGGAACCTGGTGGACGCCTCCGTGCTCCACCAGCCCTCGAAGCGCTGGATCGAAGGGTCCCCGAGGTGGCGCTCGTGCACGAACGCGCCCGCGAGCGCACCCGGGCCGGAGTTGAGGTACTTGTACGAACACCAGGCCGCGAAGTCCACATCCCAGTCGTGCAGCGACAACGGGACATTGCCGGCGGCGTGGGCGAGGTCCCAGCCGACGACGGCTCCGGCTTCGTGACCTGCCGCGGTGATCGTGGGGATGTCCATCAGCTGGCCGGTCAGGTAGTTGACCCCGCCGAGCAGGACCAGCGCCACGTCGGGAGTCAGGCGCGCCAGAACATCCGCAGTACGAAGGCAGTCTTCTCCGTCGCGGGGTTTGAGCCGTACTACGGCGTCGTCGGGATCCAAGCCGTGGAAGCGGGCCTGGCTGCGCACCGCGTAGCTGTCCGAGGGGAAGGCCGAGTCCTCGATGACGATGCGGAAGCGGTCCGCGGTGGGACGGTAGAACGACACCATCAGCAGGTGCAGGTTGACGGTCAGGGAGTTCATCACGACCGTCTCACCGGGGAGTGCGCCGACGAGTCGGGCGGCGGGAGCGGTGAGCAGTTCGTGGTACGGGAGCCAAGGGCGCGTCGCTTCGAGGTGTCCCTCGACGCCTAGCGCGGCCCAGGAGTCGAGATCCTCGAGCAGTTCGGTGCGGGTCGCCTTCGGCCGGAGTCCGAGCGAGTTGCCGGCGAAGTAGGCGACATCGGGGTAGTAGCCGTTGTCGACCGGCGGTACGTCGAACAGCTCGCGGTGCCCCGGGTCCGCCTTGTCCAGCGCGAACGACTCGGCCTCGGAACCCGGTTCTTCCAGCGGTGGTTGCGTCACGGTTTGACGACCTGGCCCTTGCCGAGCACCGTGACACCGCCCTTGGACACGGTGAAGCCGCGCTCGCGGTCGAGGTCCGGATCGACACCGATCTCGATACCGTCGGGGATCTCGATGTTCTTGTCCAGGATGACGTTCTTCAGGACGACGTTCGCGCCGATCTTGCAGTTGTCCATGATGACCGCGCGCTCGATTTTCGCGCCGGCGTTGACGATCACGTTCGCGCCGATCACCGAGTGGTCCACGGTCGCGCCGGAGATGATCGAGCCGGCACAGACGATCGACTCGCCGACGGTCGCGTTGTCGGTGAACTTCGCGCCGGGCAACTGCGGGTGCGAGGTGAAGATCGGCCAGTCGGAGTTGTACAGGTTGAAGACCGGCTGGATCGAGACGAGGTCCATGTGAGCCTCGTGGTACGAGTCGAGCGAACCGACATCGCGCCAGTACGAGCGGTCCCGGTCGAGCGCACCCGGGACGTCGTTGTCCTTGAAGTCGTAGACGCCGGCCTTGCCCTCGGCCACCAGCATCGGGACGATGTCGCCGCCCATGTCGTGCCGGGACGCCGGGTTGGCCGCGTCCTTGCGAAGCGCCTCGACCAGCACATCGGCGCTGAACACGTAGTTGCCCATCGAGGCGAACGTCTCGTCCGGCGAGTCCGGCAGCCCCGGCGGATCGGCCGGCTTCTCCAGGAACTCCGCGATCGCGTGGCCGTCGTCGGCCGTCTTGATCACGCCGAACTCCGAGGCCTCCGCGCGCGGTACCCGGATCCCGGCCACGGTCACGCCGTTGCCGCGCTCGATGTGTGCCTGCACCATCTGCGAGGCGTCCATCCGGTACACGTGGTCCGCGCCGAACACGACGATGATGTCCGGCTTGGCGTCGTTGATCAGGTTCATCGACTGGTAGATCGCGTCCGCACTGCCCTGGTACCACTGCGGGCCGAGCCGCTGCTGGGCCGGCACACAGGTGACGTAGTTGCCCAGGAACGTCGACATCCGCCAGGTGATCGTGACGTGCCGGTCCAGCGAGTGCGACTTGTACTGCGTCAGCACGCACAGACTGCGGATGCCCGCGTTGACCAGGTTGGACAGCACGAAGTCGATCAGGCGATAACTCCCGCCGAACGGCACAGCCGGTTTGGCCCGGTCCGCCGTGAGCGGCATCAGCCGCTTCCCCTCGCCGCCGGCCAGCACGATTCCCAGGATCTTCGGTGCCTTCGCCATGTCCGCACCTTAGCTTTGCTGTGCGGTTTGCATAAGGCGGTTGCGAGTGTCGGACACTGTGAGCATGCCCAGACTCGTCGAACCGACTACCGCCGTTCACCGATCCTTCCTCGAAGCCTGGGACGAGCTGGAGCCGGAGCAGGAGCGGTGGATGGGTGCGCACGGGGCTTGGCAGTCGTGGACCCGCGACGAACTGGAGGACCCGGAACAGTTCGCTGCACTGGTCGAAGCGATCCGCTCAGAGGCGCTGCCGGAGACCGAGCTGCCGCCGGACCTGGTGCACCAGACAATGCTCTGGTACGTCGAAGGCGACCAATGGCTCGGCCGCCTCTCGATCCGGCACACCCTCACCCCGGTCCTGCACGAACTCGGCGGCCACATCGGCTACACCGTCCGCCCGTCCGCCCAACGCAAGGGCTACGCGACCCGGATGCTCACCGAGTCACTCCCCTGGGCCGCCCGCCTAGGCATCGACACCGCTCTCGTCACCTGCGACGTCGACAACATCGCCTCCCGCCGCGTGATCGAGTCGGCCGGCGGCGAACTGGAAGACGAACGTCACGGCAAACTCCGCTTCTGGGTCCCCACCCACGTGAGCTGACCCGGCTCACGGCGTACCGGCGGTAGTAACCGGTTGCTCCGGGGAAGCGAGGACGAGTCGGCTGCGTGGAGGTAGAGGCGCGGCTATTGTCGGGGCATGAAGGTCGCGATCTTGACTCGTGAGTTCCCACCGGACGTGTACGGCGGGGCGGGGGTGCATGTGGACTTTCTGGTTCGCGAGTTGCGCCGGCTGCTCGAGGTCGAGGTGCACTGCATGGGTGAACCACGGCTGGGCGCGGTCGCGCACTCCGAGGACGACCCGCGGATGCCGCACGCGAACGCGGCGCTCCGGATCCTCTCGACCGACCTGACGATGACCGCCGGTGTCTCCTCGGCGGAGCTCGTGCACTCCCACACCTGGTACGCGAACATGGCCGGCCACTGGGCCAAGCTCCTCTACGGCATCCCGCACGTGGTGACCGCGCACTCGCTGGAGCCGCTGCGACCGTGGAAGGCGGAGCAGCTCGGCGGTGGGTACCGCTTGTCGAGCTGGGCCGAGCGTACGGCGTACGAGGCGGCCGATGCGGTCGTCGCGGTCAGCAACGCCACCCGCGACGACATCCTCGCGAGCTACCCGGCGATCGACCCCGCCAAGGTCCACATCATCACCAACGGCATCGACTCCGACTTCTACCACCCCGACCACTCGACGAACGTGCTCGAGCGGCTCGGCGTCGACCTGAACCGGCCGTACGTGACGTTCGTCGGCCGCATCACCCGGCAGAAGGGCGTCCCGCATCTGTTGCGCGCCGGGCTGCAACTGGATCCGTCCGTGCAGCTCGTCCTGCTCGCCGGCGCCGCCGACACGCCCGAACTGAAAGCCGAAACGGACGCACTGGTCGACGAACTCAAAGCCACCAGGGACGGCGTTTTCATCGTCTCCGAGATGCTGCCGCGCGAAGAGGTCCGCCAGGTACTCACGCACGCGCTCGCGTTCTGCTGCCCGTCGGTCTACGAGCCGCTCGGCATCGTCAACCTGGAGGCGATGGCCTGCGAGACAGCCGTCGTCGCCAGCGCGGTCGGCGGTATCCCGGACGTCGTCGTCGACGGTGAGACCGGCACGCTGGTCGCGTACGACGAGAACGACATCGCCACCTTCGAGCGGCAACTCGCCGAGGGCATCAACGCGCTGGTCGCCGACCCCGCCAAGGCCGAGGCGATGGGCAAAGCCGGCCGCGCCCGGGCCGTCTCCGACTTCGGCTGGGACGCGGTCGCCAACCGCACGGTCGAGCTCTACCAGTCGCTGCTCTAGCCGGCGTGGGTGGGCTTAGGTCCACTACCGGTTGGGGTTCAAGGCCCCTCGTGAGCGCGCGACGGCGGCGGTTGGGTTGAGGCATGAACTCGACCCTGACAAAGACCGTCGCAGCCGTCCTCGCGACTGCTGCCCTCGCCGCCGCTCCGCTGTCCGCCTTCGCCGGCACCACACCTCCGACGCATCCCTCGCTGGCTGAGGGAGCCACCTCGGCGGTCTCGTCGTTCCGCGGTTCGCTCGTTTCCGTGGTCGAGGTCGGCCAGGTGAGCACCGCGGAGCTGAACGCCGCCGCCGAGGCGACCGGGTTCCACGGCACACCTGCTGCCCGGTACGACGTCACGGCGTACCGGCTTGTCTACCGAACCGTGGACCACGACGGCCGTCCGACCACCGCGAGCGGGCTCGTCGTGCTCCCGAACGGCAAGCGCGGCCGGCTGACCGTGGCCGAGTACCTGCACGGAACCATGGCCGACAGGTCCACTGCGCCCTCGGTCGACGCCAGTGGCCCGGACAGCCTCGTCACCGCTCTGCTCGCCTCCACCGGTCTGGTCGGCATCGCGCCGGACTACCTCGGGCTCGGCGTCGGCCACGGCCTACACCCGTACGTCGACACCAGGACCGAGGTCGGCGCCAGCGCGGACCTGTTGCTCGCAGCAAGGACCTTCGCCGCGTGGCACGGCGTCGGCCTCAAGCGGGACGTCCTGGTCACCGGCTTCTCCCAAGGTGGCCGGGGCAGCCTCGCCTTCGGGCACGCGTTGTCCCGTGGCGAGGTGGGTCACTTCCGCCTCGGCGCGATCCAGGCGGTCGCCGGACCGTACGACCTGGTCGGTACCGAGATGCCTGCGGCCTTCGACGGGCGGGTGCTGCCCGCGACGGCCGCCTTCTATCTCGCCTACCTCGCGGTCGCATGGAACCGCACGGTGGGCTTCTACGACGATCCGGCGGAGATCTTCAAGTCGCCGTACGCGGGGACTGTCGAGGGGCTCTTCGACGGATCACACAGCTACGAGGACATCGTGGCCGGGCTGCCGGACTCGCCCGAGAAGCTCTTCCAACCGGCGTTCCTCGATCTGCTCGAGCATCCAGCCGGCCGCTACCTGCAGGCGCTGCGCGACGCGCATCAGGTCTGCAACTGGGCGCCGCCGGTGCCGGTCCACCTCTACACCGGCACTCTCGACACCGACGTCGCGCCGGCCAACGCGACCGCCTGCACCGCCAGACTGACTCGGCACGGCGCCAAGGTCAGCATCCACTCGATGGGCGCTGTCGACCACCCAGGCACCGCCCTGGCCGCCTACCCGCTCATCATCCGCGAGTTCGCCAAGGCGGCCTGAGCTGGTTCACCTCAGCTGGCCGCCGCCGCAGCCGATGCCGGTCTCTGCGGTTCAGCCGATGCCGGCGGTGGGGGTGTCGTTGGTGAGCCAGGTGGTGAGGAGGCGGGCGCCGGCTCCGGTGGCGCCGGTGGTGTATTCGAGCGCGTCCGCCGGCGACTCCGCGATGCTGGACAGGTCGAGGTGCGCCCACGGCACGTCACCCGCGAAAGCCTTGAGGAACAACGCGGCCGTGATCGACCCCGGCCCCTTCGACGAGTTCACCGAGTCCGCGATCGGCGTCGAGATCAGCTCGGTGTACTCGTCGGGCAACGGCATCCGCCAGAGCCGCTCGCCGGAGGCCTCGCCCGCGTCGGCCAGGTTGTCCGCGAGCGCGTCGTCGGTGGCGAACAACCCGCCGTACAGCATCGATCCGAGCGATACCTTGATCGCGCCGGTCAGCGTGGCGATGTCGACGATGACGTCCGGCCCGAGCTCCTTCACGGCGTACGCGAGTCCGTCGGCCAGTACCAGCCGGCCTTCGGCGTCGGTGTTCTTCACCTCGGTGGTGCGTCCGCCGTAGTGCCGGATCACGTCGTCCGGCCGGTACGCCGTACCCGACGGCATGTTCTCGGCCGAGCAGATCAGCCCGGTGACCTTCACCTTCGCGCCGAGATCGCGCAGTGCCGACATCGTCGCGATCACCGAGCCACCGCCGGTCATGTCACGCTTCATCGACACCATGCCCTCGCGCGGCTTCAGCGACAGACCACCGGTGTCGTAGGTGATCCCCTTGCCGACAAGGACGACGTACGGCGTGTCGTCGGTCGCGCCCGGCGGGGTGTAGTCGAGGCGGATGAATCGTGGCGGCCGGGTCGATCCCTTGCCGACGGCAAGGATCCCGCCGAACCCGTCGGCGGCCAGCTGCTTCTCGTCCCACACCGTCACCTCGAGCCCGGTGGCTGCGGCCAGCTCCGTCGCGCGGGCGGCCATCCAGGCGGGGTCCTTCTCATTCGACGGGGTGGTCGCGAACTCGCGCGCCAGCCAGCCGGTCCGGCCGACCACCAGGCCGCGGTCGATCGCGTCGTCGCGGTCCTCGTCGGTACCGTCGGTCAGCTCGATCCGGCCGACCACCGGCTTACCGGTGTCGACGGTCTTGCGGTGGAACGTGAACGAGCCGAGCACGACACCCTCGGCGAATGCCTGCAGGCCGGCATCATCGATGCCCTCGGCAACCACCACGGTGAGCTCGTCCTTGCCCCGGCCGAACCGCGCGATCGCCGCACCGGCGTGTCGCAGATCCCTCGGGGTGCCCGCACCAGCGCCGACCAGCAGCACCTCGGCGACCTCGCCGGTCAGCAACGGGTACGCCGCCGTGGTACCCGCGGATCGCCCGAAGCCGGCCGCCTCCTGCACCTCCAGCAATCGGTCGAGGTCGACCCCTAGACGTTCCCCAGCCTCCTTGGCGGCGGCGGGCAGACCCGCCTCGCCGACCACGATCACCCAGCTACGGGAACCGTGAACAGGAAGCCCCGGCTGCCAGACGACAGCCGGCAGGACGGGGAACACGGTGCGTGCACTTCGGCGAGCCACTTCGGCGACCTCACAGTTTGATCAAATGGACTGACTTCACGCTGGCCCCACCGTAACGACCCCGGCCGGTGCCCGAAAGCACCCACCGGGGTCGTTGGAGTTGTGCGGGTGCGCTCGTGCAGATGCACCCCGGAGAGTCGGCTCAGCCGACAACGGCCTTCAGCGCGTTCCCGAGCTCGGTCGCCTCGTCGGCGTTCAGTTCGACGACCAGCCGACCGCCGCCCTCGAGCGGGACCCGCATCACGATCCCGCGGCCCTCCTTGGTGACCTCGAGCGGACCATCGCCCGTCCGCGGCTTCATCGCCGCCATGCGCGCACCCCTTCCCTCATGGATCTTGCCCTCTTCGGTCTTGAGCGACGACACCACACGGTGGACCGTCGCCGGCGCCGTGCGGTGATGCGCCGTCGGCGCGTATCGCAGTGTGTATCGCGACCCATTATCCCCGATGTCAGGCCAAGGCCGTGCACCATACGGCAGACTCAGGTCTCGTGCACGCCCGTTCAGCTCTCTTCGACCTGTACGGCGACCACCTGCGCGCCCGTGGTGCGCGCGCTCCGGTGGCCGCCCTGGTCCGGCTGCTCGCGCCGCTGGGCGTCCATCCGCCGGCCGTCCGGACGGCCGTGTCGCGGATGGTCCGGCAGGGCTGGCTGGAGCCGGTCCGGATCGACGGCCTGCCGGGGTACGCGCTGACCGCCCGGGCGCGTCGCCGCCTCGACGACGCGGCCGCCCGGATCTACCGCACCGAGACCGGTTCCGACGGCAGCAGCGAGTGGGACCGGACCTGGCATCTGAGCATCCTCCGCGAGGTGCCCAACGCGCGCCGGCGCGAACAGCTCGCGAGCCAATTCGCCTTCCTGGGTTGGGCTCCGCTTTCCGACGCGGCCTGGGTCGGGCTGCGCAACGACACCGAGGTGGACCAGATCCTCGGCGTCGAGGGCATCGCCGCGGACCGGTTCCGGGCACCGATCGAGGACGACGCGGTCGAGTTCGCCCGACGGGTCTGGAAGCTGGACGAACTCGGCGCGTCGTACGACAGCTGGCTGAACGAGGCGAAGGCGCTGGCCGAGAGCGCCGGGCCCGATGTCACCGACGAGCAGGCGTTCGCGGTCCGGTCCAATCTGGTCCACGAGTGGCGCAAGTTCCTGTTCCTCGATCCGGGGCTGCCGGCCGAGTTGCTGCCCGAGGACTGGGCCGGCACCCGGGCGGCCGAATTCTTCGATTTCCATGCGAATCGGCTGGGCCACGCGGCCGGGCGTTTCGTGGACAACTGCCTGACCGTTCACTGAAAATCTCACCGACTGTTGGGAGCTAGGCACGATGAGTGACTCCGTCCTGTACGACGTGTCCGAGGGCATCGCCACGATCACCCTGAACCGGCCGGAAGCGATGAACTCGCTCGACACGGCCACCAAGGTGGCGCTGCGGGACACCATCCGGGTGGCCGCCGACGACAACGCCGTACGGGTTGTCGTGCTGACCGGGACCGGGCGCGCGTTCTGCGTCGGGCAGGATCTGAAGGAGCACATCGGCCTGCTCGAGGCGAACGACACCGAGGCGCTCTGGAGCACTGTGCCGGACCACTACGCGCCGATCGCGCTGGCGCTGGCGGAGATGCCGAAGCCGGTGATCGCGGCCCTCAACGGTGTCGCGGCCGGAGCCGGCGCGTCGATGGCGTTCGCGTGCGACTTCCGGATCGTTGCCGACACGGCCGGTTTCAACCTCGCCTTCACCGGCATCGCCCTGTCCTGCGACACGGGCATCTCGTGGACGCTCCCCCGGCTCGTCGGCCAGGCTCGCGCGACCGAACTGCTCTACTTCCCCCGCACGATTCCCGCCTCCGAGGCACTCGAGCTCGGCCTGGCGACCACCGTCGTACCAGCCGGCGAGCTCGCCACCGCCGTCGACGAACTCGCCGCCAAACTCGCGAACGGGCCGACTGTTGCCTACGGCGCGGTCCGCCAGTCGCTCGCGTACTCAGCGACTCATTCGCTGGCCGAGTCGCTCGCCTTCGAGGCCGCCAAGATGGAACTCACCGGCGACACCGAGGACCACAAGAACGCCGTCGCCTCGTTCGTAGCCAAGCAGAAGCCCAGCTTCCACGGGAGGTAGTCAGCGGGCGATGCAGTCGGCGAGGTGGTCGTTGACGATGCCGGTGGCCTGCATCAGCGCGTATGCGGTGGTGGGGCCGATGAAGACGAAGCCCTTCTTTTTCAGGGCTTTGGACATTGCGACCGACTCCGGGGTGGTGGCCGGGACGTCGTCGTTCGTCTTCGGGGCCGGGCGGTTCTCGGGCTGGAACGACCAGAGCAGCTCGGTCAGCTCGCCGTCTTCCAATTCGAGCAGAGCCCGGGCGTTGGCGATCGTCGCGTTGATCTTCAAGCGGTTACGCACGATGCCGGTGTCGGCCATCAGCCGGTCGAAATCGTCCGCGCCGTACGCCGCGATCAGCTGTGGGTCGAAGTGGTCGAACGCCTTGCGGAAGTTCTCCCGTTTGCGCAGGATCGTGATCCACGACAAGCCGGACTGGAACCCCTCCAGCGTCATCCGCTCGAACAGCCCGCGGTCGTCGCGGATCTCGCGACCCCATTCGGTGTCGTGATATTCGATGTACTCCGGGGCCGAGGTCGCCCAGGTGCAGCGGGGCTGCCCGTCTGGGCCGATCACCGTCATCGGGCAAGATCCTTCGTGAGGCGCTTGAACGAGATCCGCATCATCAGCTCGAAGCCGGGCCGGACCAGCGGCCAGGCGAGTCGGCCCAGACGGCCCAGGGGCGGGATCACGTCTTCCGACCAGACGAACGTGCTACCGCCCGGCGCGGGCCGGACCTCGAACGTGCCGGTCCCCCGGACGATGGTGCCGAGGTGTTTCACCGTGCAATCGCGCGGCGGATCCCAGTGCGTGATGACCATGTCGTCAGTGAACCCCAAGCCACCGACAGAAGTTCGCGCTGCGACTCCGCCGCCGACGCCACGGCCGTCGTTCTCGGTAGCCCATACGCGCGTGAACAGCATCCAGCGTGACTGGCGATCCCAGTCCATCACCGTGTCCCACGCCGCCTGCGGCTCCAGCGGCAACTCCACCGAAGCCTCCGCGTGACACGGCCCGCTGTCAGTCATCAGCCCGGTCAGCTCGGCCGCTGATAAGCACCCGCATCAGGCGCCGCACTATGCCGCCCTCTGGGTGCTTGCTCACTCGCTTGCCCGTTCTGTTCCGGCTGCTGATCAGTCGAGGTCGCTTGCGGCTCCTGGTGCCCATTGGCCACGGCCGCGGCTGCCGGATCGGCCCACAACTGCCCACTCCGCGGTGCTTCCTGCCCACCTGCCGCCGGACGCTCACCAGCCGACTCGGCTGCCGGCCACCAAGCTGCCTGCTCCTGCGCTTCCTCGGGCCGCTCCAGCACGGGCTCCGGCGGTACAGGCGGCAACGGCGCCTCCAGCACAGACCCACGCTCCGCCTGGGAGTCAGAATCAAGGTCGGTCTGGGCGATGGGCTCAGCCGGCTGCGCGATCTCGGGCTCGCCGGGCTGCTCGGGCTCAGCCGGTTGGGGAGTCGCCTGCGCCTCGGCGACCGGTAGGTCCGCGTCGCGCTCGGCGGGGCGTGGGGCCTCGGGGGTCTGGCGTGGTGCGTCGGCGACTGGTTGGTTTGCCGTCGGTGCAAGTTCGCGCTCGGGGGCCGGGGCGACCTCGGGCTCGGCCGTCTGCTGGGACTCAGGCGCCTGCGCGACGACGGCCGCCTGCTCAACCTCCGGTGCCTGCGCCTCGGCCGCCTGCTCAACCTCAGGTGCCTGCGCGACCTCGGCCGTCGGCTCAGCCTCAGGTGCCTGCTCAACCTCAGCTGCCTGCTCAAGCTTCGGTGCCTGCCCGACCTCAGCTGTCTGACCAACGTCAGCTGTCTGCGCAACCTCGGGTGCCTGCTCGACCGCTGGCGCCTGGTCGGCCTCCAGCGCCTGGTCGGGTGATGGGGCGGTGGTGGTTTCGGCGGGGAAGTCGCCGCCTACGAGGATGGGGAGTTGGTAGCCGGTGTCGTCGAAGTCGTCGGCGTCGTAGGTGTGGCGTGAGGTGAAGCCGGCGCCTTCAGGACCATGCATGATCGGGGTGACGGCTCGTTCGAGGTCGGCGATGCGGCGGTCGCGTTCGGCGACCTCGCGGGCGACCCGTTCGAGCAGCGTGTCGACCTCGTCCATCCGGTAGCCGCGCAGCGCGACACCGAAGCGGGCCGTCTCGATGTCGTCGGAGGTGAGCGCTTGCCGGGCCGGCACGGACATGTCCGGCCGGTCGTCGTACGCCGTACTCATGGCGCCCCAGCGCCCGGAGGCCACCACGGCGACGGCCCCGATCAGGACCACGACTATCAAGGCGAAGAACCACATCACGGGACCGATCGTGCCATGCCGCGGTACCTCACCGCACAATCGCTCCGGGTTTCACTGCCCGTCCGAACCCAGCCGGTGCGCCTCGCGCCGCTCGCGAGCCTCCGGGCTGTCCACCTCGGCCACGTCCCGGGCCGCCGCTTCGGCCGCCTCCTGGGCCGCGGCGTCGGCCAGCTCGCCGGACTTGACGATGTAGCTGATCGCCTCGTCCACGTCGTCGGTGATCACGAACATCTCCAGATCGGCCGCCGAGATCTTGCCGTCGGCAAGCATCGTCTCGCGCAGCCAGTCTGCCAGCCCGCTCCAGTACGACGTACCGAACAGCACCACCGGGAACGACGTGACCTTGCGGGTCTGCGCCAGCGTGAGCGCCTCGAACAGCTCGTCGAGGGTGCCGAACCCGCCCGGCATCACCACGAACCCCTGCGCGTACTTCACGAACATGGTCTTGCGGGTGAAGAAGTACCGGAAGTTCATCCCGATGTCGACCCACTCGTTCAGCCCGCTCTCGAACGGCAGCTCGATCCCGAGCCCGACCGACACCCCACCGGCCTCGGAGGCGCCCTTGTTCGCCGCCTCCATCACACCCGGTCCGCCGCCGGTGATGACGGCGTACCCGGCCTCGACCAGCTTGCGCCCGAACCGTTCGGCCGCGGCGTACATCGGGTCGTCCGGCCTGGTCCGCGCCGAACCGAACACGCTGATGGCAGCACCGAGCTCGGCAAGCATGCCGAAGCCCTCGATGAACTCCGACTGGATCCGCAGCACCCGCCAGGGGTCGGTGTGCACCCAGTCGGACGGTCCGCGGCTGTCCAGCAGGCGCTGCTCCGACGTCGAGTGCTGCACCTGGTTACGCCGCATCACCACGGGCCCGCGCTGCTGCGACTGCGGGCGGTCCGGGTGGATCGATGGTTCTGCCATACGCCCAGATTAGTGCGGCGGGCCACCACCGACCCGCCGCACGGCCGTGTTCAGCCAACCGTCAAGAGACGGCTAGTCCGCCGTCAACCAGCTTCTCAACCGCTGTTCACACTGCTCGATCTCCGCCTCGGGCACGTACTCCTCCTGCTTGTGCGCGAGCAGCGGGTCGCCCGGCCCGTAGTTCACCGCCGGTACGCCGAGCAGCGTGAACCGCGCCACGTCGGTCCACCCGAACTTCGGCTGCGGCTCCCCACCCACCGCCGCCAGGAACGCCGCGGCAGCCGGTCGCTCCAGCCCCGGCAACCCGCCCGGAGCAGAATCGGTGATGGCGACCTCGAACCCCTCGAACACCTCCCGGACATGCGCCTCGGCCTCGGCCTCCGACCGGCTCGGCGCGAACCGGTAGTTCACCGTCACCGTGCACAGATCCGGTACGACGTTGCCCGCGACGCCGCCGCTGATCCCGACCGCGTTCAGCCCTTCGCGGTACTCCAGCCCGTCGATCGGCACCCGGCGCGGTTCGTACGCCGCCAGTCGCGCCAGCACCTCACCGGCCGCGTGGATCGCGTTGCGTCCCATCCACGAGCGCGCCGAGTGCGCCCGCTCGCCGCGCGTGGTGATCTCGGCCCGCATCGTGCCCTGGCAACCGGCCTCGACCACCGCGTTCGACGGCTCCATCACGACCGCGAAGACGCCCTGCAGCAGTTCGGGATCCGACTGGGAGAGCTTGAACAAGCCGTTGCGCTCGGCCTCGATCTCCTCGCAGTCGTAGAAGACGTACGTCACATCGCGGACCGGCTCGGTCAGCGTCGCCGCGAGCCGCAGCCCGACCGCGACCCCACCTTTCATGTCGCAGGCGCCGAGGCCGTGGATCAGTCCGTCCGCGCGCCGCGACGGCAGGTTGTCGTTCAGCGGCACGGTGTCGAGATGCCCGGCGATCACGATCCGCTCGTCGCGTCCGAGCTCGGTCCGGGCCACGACCGTGTTCCCGTGCCGGCTCACCGCGAGATGCGCGTACGCCGACAGCGCCGCCTCTACCGCGTCCGCGATCTCCTCCTCCGTGCCACTGACCGACGAGATGTCGACCAGCGCTTGGGTCAGGTCGGGCCCGGACTGGGTGAGATCAAGCTTGGCCATCGGTCTCCTCGGCAGGTGGTGGCAGGAACACACAGAACTCGTTGCCCTCGGGATCGGCGCAGACCCACCAGCCGATCTCGTCGTCCTTGGGCCGCAGCAGTGTCGCACCCGCGTCGAGGACGGGCTGCAACTCGTCCGCGGTGACGTCCCAGTGGATCCGGTTCTTCACCATCTTCGGCTCCGGCACCGGGATGAACACCCAGTACGGGAACGGCAACCCAGGAACGTTCTCCAGCCAGTACCACGGGTTGGCCGGATTGTGCATGACATCACCGCCCACCACCCCCGCCCACCAACGAGCCTGCGCCTCCGGGTCGGCCGAATCCACGATCAACTCCATCAACCGGTACGCCGGAACGCTGTCCCGCACGAACCCACAGAACTCGCCGCCCTCGGGATCACCCAGCACGGCCCAGTGCTGCTCGTCGGTGATCGGGCTCTGCACCGTCGCGCCGAGCTTCTCCAGCTCATCGATCGAGGAAGTGAGCACGTCCAGATGCACCCGCTGCTTCACCGTCCGCGGCTCCGGCACCTGATTGATCCAGACCGTCTTCTCCGGCCGATCCCCCACCAGCACCGCCGGGTTGTCCGCCGGCGACGTCAACCCCAGCACCTGCCCCCAGAACGACGTCATCGCGCTCGGGCAGTTCACATCCACACACAGGTCCTTGAACCTCGCAACAGCCATCCCCAAAGGCTAGTGGGCCGCCGTGCTGTGTTTGCGTTGGTAGTGGCGATTGACTCGTTCACGATTGCCACAGGACGGCGAGCACCAGGTTTGGCGCGGATCGTCCTGCAGGAAGTACTTCACGCAGCGCGCCGCCGGGCAGGCACGAAGGCGCGCTCGGTCGGGGCTGATCAGGAAGTCGATTCCCGAGCGCCCCACAGCGCCGACAAGCAGAGCAGTCGGGTCCGAGCTACGAACAGACCAGGTGGTCGCAGGCCCACCGTCCTCCGGCCAGTCCAGATGCGCAGTGCCCAGCTTGTCGGCGGCTTTGTTCAGCACAGCGAGCGCAGCATCTGGTTCCAGCAGCCGGTCGGCATCGGCGCGACTCGGCGGCGCTGGGCTGACGGCACGAGCGAACAGCGAACGCACCGCACGCCGTACGGCGAGCAGCGCCTGCCGAAGGTCGTCGTCCACGGTCACGGCCGACGAATCAAAAGGACGCCCCAGTACTCCGGACGCCAGCGGCGCGATGTTGTCGACCCACTCGGCCAGCCCGCGATCCGTCGCCAGCAGATCCGCGACACCACCTTGCCCGTCGTGCCGGATCGTCGCGGCAAGCTCGAACGCCAGCGTGGTCATACCCTCCAGTCTAATGGCAAACCCACTTGCTCCCATGTGGATCGTCGATCTAGGTTTCTCTCGCGATCACTACCGTCAAGGGGAGCAGCGTGAAGCCCGAGGTGACAGCGGCCGTCGACCGGCTGAACGCAGTACTGGAGGAGGTTGACGAGGCGGCGGTGCGGGCGCCGTCGCGGTTGCCGGGCTGGTCCCGCGGACACTTGCTCACGCATCTTGCGAACTTCAGCGAGGCGATGACCCGGCAGGTCGAGGAAGCGCTCGCTGGACGGTTGGTGGAGATGTACGACGGCGGCCGTCCGGCGCGGGATGCCGCGATCGAGCGCGGCGCCGGGAGGCCGGCCGAGGAGCTGAAGCGGCATGTTCGGGAGGCGGGTCGCGGACTGATCCAGGCGTGGCAGGAAGTCGGGCCGGACGACTGGGACCGGCCCGTCCGGCATCGGGAGAGCACGGTGGCGGCGACGGTGTACACCGGTTGGCGGGAGTACGAGATTCACACCGTCGATCTCGGTTTGGAGCCGACCAGCGACGCGTGGTCGAAGGAGTTCTGTCTGCATCTGCTGGAGTTCCTGCGCCCGAGGACTCCCGACAACCTCCACTTGGTCCTGCGAGCGCCAGACCTCGAATGGGAAGCAGGCACAGGCGAAACCCGCGTGCTCACCGGTGCGCTGACGGACCTGACCGCCTGGATGGCAGGGCGCGAACCCCAGCGCCCGGTGAGCGGCGACCTCCCGACGCTCAACCCCTGGCCCTAGGAGCGGCTGACGACGGCTGTGCGGGCCACGCCGGACAGCTTCGCTGGGTTGCGGACGGCGTAGAGGCCGGTGATCAGGCCGTTCTCCACGTGGACGGTGAGGACAGCGTCGAGCTTGTTCTCGAGGTGCAGGATGAGCGCCGGGTAGCCGTTGACCTGGACGAGTTGCAGCGACGCCGAGGCGGGGATCCTGCTCAGCAGCTTGACGACCCGCTCGGCTCCCCGGACCGGTACCTTCACGGCCTGTACGACGCCGCCGCCGTCGGCCAGCATGACGACATCGGGCGCGAGCATGTCGAGCAACCCCTGCAGGTCGCCGGTCTCGACGGCCCGCTGGAAGGCGGTCAGCACCCGCCGGGATTGGGCCGGCGAGACCACCTCGCGCGGCCGGCGCGCCGCGACGTGGGCTCGGGCCCGGTGGGCGATCTGGCGGACGGCGGTTACGTTCTTGTCGACGGCCGCCGCGATCTCGTCGTACTCGAGCTGGAACACCTCACGTAGTACGAAGACCGCCCGCTCGGTCGGGGTCAGCGTCTCCAGCACCAGCAACATCGCCATCGAGACGCTCTCCGCCAGCTCGACATCGTCGGCGACATCGGGTGCGGTCAGCAGCGGCTCGGGCAGCCAGGGGCCGACATAGGACTCCTTGCGGCGCCGGAGTGTGCGCAGCCGGGTCAACGCCTGGCGGGTGGCGATCTGGACGAGGTACGCGCGCGGCTCGCGCACCGAGGCGAGGTCGACGCCCGTCCATCGCAGCCAGGTCTCCTGCAGCACGTCCTCCGCATCGGCGGCCGAGCCGAGCAGCTCGTACGCGACCGTGAACAGTAAGTTGCGATGGGCAACGAAAACCTCGGTGTGCTCGCTCATCCCCGGCTCCTTCCGCTCGGCCTGCCATCCACCAGACGCCGGCCGGCGCCGATTCGTGACATCGGCCGTCGGTGGCGCTCGTCACACGGTCGGAGGTGTCACAGGACAGCAGCGGCCGGCATCTCCTGGTCGTAACCATCCAATCCCACGAGTGAGGACGAAGTCATGGAACCCCGTATGGACCTGCTGACCAACGAGCTCGGCGCCAGGCTCGGCAAGCGATTCGCCGGTATCGGTCAGGCGATCCAGCAGACGACACTGCCCCGGAGCACCCAGGAACTGGTGATGCTCCGGGTCAGCCAGATCAACGGCTGTGGTTTCTGCGTCGACTTCCACACCAAGGAGGCCGCGGCCGGCGGTGAGACACCGGTCCGGATCAACCTGGTCGCGGCCTGGCGCGAGACGACGGTGTTCACCGAGGCCGAGCGGGCCGCTCTGGCACTCGCCGAGGAAGGCACCCGGCTCGCCGACGCGTTCCACGGCGTCTCCGACGAGACCTGGGAACAGGCACGCAAGTACTACGACGAGGACCAACTCGCCGCGCTGGTCTACCTGATCGCCGTGGTCAACGCGGCCAACCGGCTCGGCGTGATCGTCCGCAACCAGGGCGGCTCCTACGAACCGGGCATGTTCGCGAGCTACACCCACAACTAGCAGACGGGGTGATGGCGCCGGCCGGGAGTTGCGGGCCGGCGCCCGCGGCGAGCACCGAGCCGTACTGCGTTGCTGACGCTACTTCATGCCCGTCGTCTTCATCGCGTCGACCAGGCGTTTCTGGCCGGCGACGAAGACTACGACGGTCGGGATCGCCGCGATCACCGCGGCGGCGAGGATGAGGTTCCACGCGGAGGCGTACTGACCCTGCATGCCCGAGATGCCGAGCTGGATCACCCGCAGGTCGGGATTCCTCGTGATGGTCAGCGGCCAGAGGAACGCGTTCCAGTTCGCGAGGAAGAACAGCACCGACAACGAGGCGAGCACCGGCCGGCTGAGGGGCAGGATCACACTCCAGTACCGCCGCCAGTAGCCGCAGCCGTCGAGGTCGGCCGCCTCCTCCAGCTCCCGTGGGATGTTCAGGTAGTACTGCCGCAGCAGAAAGATGCCGAAGGCATGGAAGATGCTCGGCACGATCAGGCCGGCGTAGCTGTCGAGCAGGCCGAGTTGCTTGGCGACCAGGAACAGAGGCACCAGGATGACCGGCAGCGACACGAGCAGCGTCGACATGATGCCGGAGAAGATGAGCCCGCGCCCCGGGAACCTCAGCCGGGCCAATGCATATGCAGCCATCGAGTGGAAGAACAGCGCCACCACCGTCACGATCACCGCCACGATCGCGCTGTTCAGCAGGAAGCGCGGCATCGGGATCTTCAGCAGCACGTACTGCAAGTTGTCGAGCGTCCACGACGACGGCCAGCCGAACGAGAACACATCCTCGGCCGGCTTCAGCGCGCTGATCAGAATCCACAACAACGGCGCCACCGCGATGATCGCCAGCACGTGCGCCAAGATCGGAAAGAACCTAGTCCTCATCGAAGCGGCCTCCTCGGGTGAAGGCGAACATGAGACCGGTGCAGAGCACCAGGATCGCGACGACGACGGTGGTGAGCGCAGCGGCGTACCCCATGTTGTTGAAGGTGAACGCCTGTTCGTAGATGTAGAGCACGACCGTGCTGGTGGCGCGGGCCGGACCGCCCTTGGTGAGTACGTAGACCAGGTCGAACGCCTGGAGGCCGGTGACCGCGCCGATGGTCGAGTTCACCACCACGAAGAAGCTGGTCGGCCGCAGCAACGGCCAGATCACGTAGCGGAACCGCTGCCAGGCGCTCGCCCCATCGATCTGGGCGGCGTCCTCGAGTTCCTTCGGGACATCCTTCAGCCCGGCCAGGAAGACCAGCATCTGGTAGCCCATCAGGAACCACACGCTGATCACCACATAGGTGCCGAGGGCAAGCGACGGCGTACCGAGGAACGACACGTCGCCGAGCCCCAGCGGCGCCAAGAGGTTCGCGATCGCGCCGCGCTTGTCCACCAGCAGGAACTGCCAGATCAGGCCGACCACGACGAGGCTGACCACGTTCGGGAGGAAGAACGCCGAACGGACCCAACCGATCCCTCGGAAGTGGTTCCGGACCAGCATGGCCAGTGCGAAGCTGACCACGAACGCCAGCGGAACGAACGTGACCACGTAGATCCCGGTGATCCTCAGCGAGGACCAGAGCTGGTCGTCGTGCGCCATCAGTTTGTAGTTGGCGAGCCCGACGTACGAGTAGTTGCCGAAGCCATCGACCTTGAAGAACGCGACACCGAAGGCGAGCACCATCGGCAGGGCGACGAAGGCGAGCAGACCGAGCACGTCCGGTGCCAGGAACGCGTAGGCCGCCAGGGCCTCCCGCCGCTTCTTGGTCATCGAGGCCTTGGGCCGCCGGGGCCTGGTGACCGCGGCGGACGGACGCGGGGGTGCTGTCGTGGTCACCATCAGCTGATGGGAGCGCCCTGGTAGGTCTTCAGGAAGGTGTCGATCCTGGCCGCCGCGTCTGCCGCCGCCTTGCCGGGGTCGGCGCCGTTCAGCTGGCAGGCCTGGATCGCGTCGGCGATCGGCTGGTAGACCTCGGGTGGGAACCGCGGCTCCGGCTTGCCGGTCGGCGCGATCTCGCTGACGAACTTCTTCAGCACGCCCTCGCCGAACGCACCCTTGGCGTCGGCGGCGGTCTGGACCGACTTGCGCGGCGGCACGTTGGTCTTCACGACGGTGTTCCACTGCCGCTGCCGCTCGACCCCTTCGGCATCGGTCGAGCCGAGCGCCCAGGTGATGAACTTCGCGGCCGCCTCCGGGTTCTTGCCCTTGGCATTCGCCACGAACGCCCAGCCGCCGAGGTCGGTGGCCGGCTTGCCGCCGTCGGGCGTCGGATGCGGGATGATCCCGTACTTGAAGTTCTTCGCCTTGGTCCGCAGATCCGCGACGGCCCAGATGCCGCTCTGCTGCATCGCGACCGCACCGGAGCCCAGGTTCGACACCACGTCGCCGCCGCCGTCGCCGAGGGCCTTGCGCGGAGCGACCTTGTTCTTGATCGTGTCCTGCCAGAACTTCAGCGCCTGGACGGCCGCCGGCGAATCGAAGGCGACCTTGCCGTCCTTGATCGGCGTCCCGTCGCCCTGCCAGAGGAACGGGTACCAGGTGAAGTTCTGGTAGTACCCCGGCAGCGTCTCGAACATCACGCCGTTGCGCTTGGCACCGGTCAGCTTCTGGGCGACGGCCAGTGTCTGGTCCCAGGTCTTCGGCAGATCTGCCTCCGACAATCCGGCCTTCTCGAACGCGGCCTCGCTGTAGTACATCGCCAGCGGCTCGATCTCCATCGGCAGCCCGTAGATCTTGCCGTCGACACTGCGTGCCTCGAGCAGTCCGGGCAGGTAGTCCGCCTTCGACTCGGCCGGTAGTGCCGACGACAGATCCTGCAGTACTCCGCCGTTGTAGTAGCGCAGGAAGTCTCCCGGGCTGATCAGGAAGATGTCGGGCCCCTGGCCGGACTGGAACGCCGTCTGCAACGTAGTACCGCTGAGGTAGTCCTTGCCGGGGATGTAGCGCAGCTTGACCTTGACGTCGTTGTTCGCGTTCCACTGCTCGGCCAGCGACACGAACCACTTGCTCTGCGGCCCCTGGTCGTCGGACGGTCCGTAGAAGTTCCAGAACGACATCTCCTTGCCGCCGCCACCGCTGTTGTCATCACCGCAAGCAGTCAGCAGCGGGCCGCCGACCGCCGAAGCAGCGAGTGCGCCGAGGCCGCCGCGCAGGACGGTACGCCGGCTGGGGCGGCTGGGTGGCCTTGCAGAGAAGGGAGTTGCGGACATCAGAGACTCCAGGAGGTTTCGAGCGTCCGGGCGGGCAATCGATTTCTCGCAATCTACGATCGCGAACCTGACCGGTCAAGGGGGCCACCTCGCCAAGCTCGATCAGACCACTCGAGCGCCCTTGTTTTGAACGTTTCGAGCAGGATGCAGACGTTGACACTGCGTCAGCCCACTGCCTACGCTGCGGAAATCGATTTCTGAGTTCGAGCCGGAAGCGGGGCGAGGATGCCGAACCGTGCGGGCGAGTTGCCGCGGGAGCTGGTGACGCGAGGACTGGAGGCGGCCCGCAGTGCGATCGAGACCGAGGCGGCTGCGGTGTCAGCGCTGGCAGGCCGCCTCGACGGAGTGTTCCTCGACGTACTGACCGCGGTCGCCGCCTGCGAAGGGCATCTCGTCGTCACCGGGCTCGGCAAGTCCGGCCTGGTCGGCCGGAAGATCGCCGCCACCCTCGCCAGTACCGGTACGCCGGCCACCTTCATCCATTCCGGTGACGCCCTTCACGGCGACTCCGGTGCGGTCACCCCACGCGACCTGGTGCTGGCTCTGTCCGCCTCGGGCGAGACCGCCGAGGTGTGCGCCTTTGCCCAGATGCTCGCGGACCGGGACATCCCGGTGATCGCGATGACGGGCGCTGAGGAGTCCACGCTGGCCAAGCTCGCGACGTACACGCTCGACACGATGGTGTTGCGCGAGGCCGATCCACTGAACCTCGCCCCGACCGCTTCGACGACCGCGGCCTTGGTGATGGGCGACGCGCTCGCCTGCGCCCTCGTAGTACTGCGGGAGTTCACGCACCAGGATTTCGCCCAGTTCCATCCGTCGGGAGCACTCGGCCGCAAACTCCTCGGTCGCGGAGAAACTCTGTGAACCGCCGGTACGACGTATGTGTGCTCGGCTCGTTCATGAAGGACCTGGTCGCCAGCGCCGAGCGGCGGCCGCTGCCCGGCGAGACCTTGCACGGCACCGGTTTCGCGGAGTTCCTCGGCGGCAAAGGGGTGAACCAGGCGATCGCCGCGGCCCGGATGGGCGCCCGGACCACCATCGTCGGGACGATCGGCGACGACCGGTACGGCGAGGAGTTCCTCGAGCTGCTCAAGTCGGACGGCGTCGACACCGAATGGGTGCTGCGGCATCCCGAGCTCGGCACCGGCGTCGGGTTGCCGCTGGTCCTGCCCGATGGCGGCAACTCGATCATCATCGTGTCCCGCGCGAACTCCGCGATCACCCCGGCCGACATCGAAGCAGCCGCCGAGGTGCTCGCGGCAAGCGGCGTACTGAGCGTGCAACTGGAACTCCCGGTCGAGGCGAGCCGCGCTGCCCTCGAGCTCGCCTCGGCCGCGGGGGTGACGACGATCCTGACCCCGGCGCCGGTCGGCACGGTGGACCCTTCGCTGGGCGAGTTCGTCGACATCCTGGTCCCGAACGAGGTGGAGGCGGCCGCGCTGACCGGGCTCGACTGTGACGACGAGTCGGAAGTACCGGCGATCGCCCGGCGGCTGACCGCGGAGTGGGACCTGCGCGGCTGCGTGATCACGCTCGGAGCCCGCGGGGCCTTTGTCCGCGACGAACTCACCGGCGAGGAGCTCCGGGTTCCCGCGCACCGCGTCGCCACAGTGGACACGGTCGGTGCGGGCGACGCCTTCTGCGGATCGCTCGCGGCGTCACTGGCGGCAGGCGCCGGCCTTGCGGACGCAGTACGGCTTGCCAATGCCGCGGGCGCTCTGTCCACGACGATCCACGGGGCCGCTGTCTCCGCACCCGACCGGTCCTCGGCCCTCCGCCTGCTCGACGCGCAATCCGTCGAAGAGCCTGTTGGTCGCCTTCGCTCATGAGACCCTAGTGCCGTCCAGACGGCCGGTGGTTGTGGAGCGGAGAGCGAGCATGACGACGATCTACGACGTCGCGCGTAGATCCGGCGTGTCGCCGGCGACCGTTTCGCGGGTACTGAGTGGCCGTCGCAACGTGGATCCGGAGCTGTCCGAGAAGGTCCGCGCCGCCGTCGCCGAGCTCGGCTACCGGCCCAACGGCGTCGCGCGGAACCTGCGCAAGGCGAGTACGAACCTGTGGGCCGTGGTCATCTCCGACATCGAGAACCCGTTCTTCACCTCGCTGGTGCGCGGGCTCGAGGACGTCGCGCAGACCGAGGGCTACCACGTGGTGCTGTGCAACTCCGACGAGGATCCGGCGAAGGAAGCGGCGTACGCGTCCGCCGTACTGACCGAGCAGATGGCCGGCGTGGTCGTCTCCCCCACCTCGACCGCCGAGGGCGTGCTGCAGTTGGCCGAGGCGAAGACGCCGATGGTGTTGATCGACCGCCGGGTGGACGGCGTCGAGGCCGACACCGTGCTGGTCGACAACGAACACGGCGCGGCCGAGGGCGTGAAGCACCTGATCGACGGCGGCTACGAACGGATCGCCTGCATCACCGGCCCGCGCCGCGTCAGTACGGCGATGGACCGGCTCGCCGGGTACCGGTCAGCGCTACGGGCAGCCGGGATCCCTTACGACAAGGACCTCGTCCGGCATGCCGACTTCCGCGAGGCCGGCGGGTTCGCCGCTATGGAGAGCCTGCTCGAGTTGCCCGAACCACCCGAGGCGCTGTTCGTCAGCAACAACCTGATGACGGTCGGCGCGCTGGAATGCCTGGCGAAGCGAGGACTCCGAGCGCCTGACGACATCGCCCTGGTCGGCTTCGACGACATCCCGTGGGCCGACCTGGTCGTCCCCTCGCTCACCACGGTCGCCCAGCCGACGTACGAACTAGGCCGTACTGCGGGCCTGCTGCTCAAGGACCGCATCGCCGCGCCGGGGCGTCCCCCGTCGACCGTCACGCTCCGGACCGAGCTCCACGTCCGGGCGACATCGGCGCCGAAGCAGAAGTAGCAGCCTTCCGCGGGTCGTAGTACGGAACCCAGCGGGCGAGCCAGCCGGTGCCCGCGACGGTGAGCGCGCCGAGAGCGACGGCGGCAGCGGCCAGCGGCGCGACGAAAGTGATCGCGCTGATCAGGATCGGACCGACCACGCTGCCGAACTCCGCGCAGAAGGTCCATCCGCCGAGGAACTGGGCACGCAGGTGGGCGGGCGCGGCATCGGCGCCGAGCGTCTTGACGATGCCCGAACCGAGACCGTTGCCTATGGCCATCAGTACGGCGACGGCGAGCACCCCGAGCAGCGCCGTACTGAAAGGAAGCGTGAGCATCCCGACGCCGAGCAGCAGCGTCGACGGGACGGCGATCCAGACCCGGCCGAAGCGGTCCATCACCAGACCGGCCGGATAGAACAGCAGCATCTCGATGCCGTTCGTGATGCCGAAGACGATCGAGGTATCGGTCGCGGACAGCCCGATGTGCTCACCCCACAACGGAATCAGGCTCGTCCGGGCCGCGCGGGCGACGGCGATCACGAAGACGCCCGCACCGAGCGTGAGGAACGTCCGCCGGTAGTCCCAGAGCACCTTCCTGATCGGCTGCGGCTCGGATTTCACGGCGACGCCCTCGGGTTCACCGGCGGTCAGGAGAAGGATGCCGGCACCCACGGATCCTGCGACGCCGACACCGTAGGCCCCGGTCAATCCCCAGAAATGCCCGGCTGCGGCACCCAGGAACGGGCCGATGAAGAGGCCGATCCGGCTGACACCACCCAGCGTGGACAGAGCACGGGCGCGAAGCTCGACGGGCACGACTTCGGTGACGTACGACTGCCTCGCCAGGCTGAAGACCGCGCCGGCCAGCCCCGCCACCAGGAGTGCGACGCCAAGCAGCCAAGGTGTTCCGGCCAGCATCGCACCGGCCCACGCGACGGCACTCACGGCCGCGGCGGCGAGCAGCGCTCGGCGTTCCCCGATCCGCACGACGAGCGCCCCGGCCGGAAGCGATCCCGCGAACTGCCCGATCCCGAGCACCCCGACGAGGAAGGCCGCGAATCCCACGGACGCGCCAAGCCGCAACGCCGACAACGCCACCACCGGCAGCACCGCGCCTTGCCCAACCGCATTCAGCACCGTCGGCCCGAAAGCCGGCACCGCTACCTGCCAGAGACTGAACTCCCGCGAACCCATCCGCGTCTCCTCGCCGCTTTATCTCGACATCAAGATACACGACATGAAGACAAGCGGTCAGTGCAAGTTGTCCACCACGTCCTCGAGCTCGGTGACGAGTGGGGCGATCCAGTTCTTTGACGGTGGGACTGTGATGGTGCCTTCGGTGATGATCCAGGCCAGTGCGCGGGTGATGAAGCAGACGCCACCGACGGCCAGCTGGCGGCGTACGAGGTCGGGGTCGGCGCCGGAGACTTCGGTGTAGTGGGCAACGATCGGGTCGGGTTGGTGGCCGAGGGCGGCGGCGTCGCGGACGAGTGTGTAGAGGTCGCTCAGGTGCGGAGCCAGGTAGGCCAGCGGCCAGTCGACCGCGGCCCAGCGGGTTCCGTCGGTGACCAGGTTCTTCGGTACGAAATCGCCGTGTACGACGGCTGCCGGCGTCTCGTGATGCAGTTGGTCGAGCGCCGGTACTGCGGTCGCGATCACCTTGGCGGCGAGCTCGGCTCCGATCGGCTCCATCCCGCCGACGAGTTCGGCCAGCTGATCGGCGGTGAACTCGCTCTCACCGGCCGCCGGTCGCGACTGAATCTCCGCGAGCACCTCGATCGCGGCGAGGAAGCCGTCGGCAGACGGTTCCTGCTCCAGATTCAACCGGCCGACGTCTGCCAGGACCAGCACCACCGCATCGTCGAGGTCGGCATGATGGATCAGCCGCGGCGCGGGCAGGTCGAGCGGCACCACGAAGCGTTCGTACGCCGCCGCCTCGCCGGCCTGGGCGTCGCTGCCCCGCTTCACGATCACACTGCGGAGCCCGAAGGAGACCCGCCAGACCTCCGACGAACCCCACTCGCGCAGCAGTTCGCCTTTCAGTTCGTGCAACGAGGTCGCCTGGGTCGCAGTGAGTACAGGCTCCGCCACAGCGTCGATCCAGCCGGGCAGCATGGTCAGCTCCTTGCCTCCGGGCAGCCGATCACGCACCGCTGCCGATTCCTCGCGAAGTGTCCGGCCCCGAGGGTATTCGGTCCGGCCGACCAAGCGTCTGGCAGGCTTTGCGGTATGACTGACAACGCCACTCACGCCTGGGGCTACGGCCTTGCCACCGTCACCGAACAGGGCAGCACCCTGGACGTCTGGTATCCGGCCCCCGAACTGGGCGCCGCGCCCGCGGAGAGCAAGGCACCGGCCGAGCTGATCGCTGCCGAGGGCAACGACGATCTGCGCCGGGTCCGCCGGGTCGTGGTCAAGTCCGACATAGTCCTCGAGCAGGCGCCGGCCGACACGGCGGATGCGTACCTGCGGCTGCACCTGCTGTCGCACCGGCTGGTCCGCCCGCACGGCGTGAACCTGGACGGCATCTTCGCCGCGCTGCCGAACAACGCGTGGACCTCGCACGGCCCGGTCCCGGTCGAGCAGGTCGAGCAGGTCCGGCTACGGGCCCGCGCGGCCGGACTGCACCTGGCCGTGACGAGCGTCGACAAGTTCCCGCGGATGACGGACTACGTCGTACCGAGCGGTGTCCGGATCGCCGACGCCGACCGGGTCCGGCTGGGCGCGCACCTCGCCGCCGGGACCACCGTCATGCACGAGGGCTTCGTCAACTTCAACGCCGGCACGCTCGGTACGTCGATGGTCGAGGGCCGCATCGTCGCCGGCGTGGTGGTCGACGACGGCAGCGACATCGGCGCGGGCTCGTCGATCATGGGCACTCTGTCGGGCGGTGGCAAGCAGGTCATCTCGATCGGCAAGCGCTGCCTGCTGGGCGCGAACGGCGGCATCGGCATCTCGCTCGGCGACGACTGCGTAGTCGAAGCGGGCCTCTACGTCACCGCCGGTACGAAGGTCACGCTGCCGGACGGCACCGTCGTCAAGGCACGCGAGCTGTCCGGTCAGCCCGGGCTGCTCTACCTGCGGAACTCGGTCACCGGCGCTGTCGAGGCGCGCCCCCGCAAGGGCGAGGGCATCACTCTCAACGAAGCGCTGCACGCCAACGCGTAGACCGGTGGATGCCAACCAACGCGCGCCACAGTACGTCGTACCGACTGTGACTCATCCAACGGAACCAGGGCCCTCCCGCCGGACGTTGAGACACGTATGCCGGTGAAGCGCGGTCCGATAGTCGCTGTAGCAGCAGTGGGTGTGCTGGCGCTCGCTGTCGCCGCGGGTATCTCCGCGATCAACGGCAAGGGCGTCGGACCGCTGCTGCCGCCACGGGAGCAGTGCGAAGCGACAGCGGGCGGCAACACGGTCGTACTCGACCTGGACCAGGCGGAGTCGGCCGCGATCATCGTCGGAGTCGCCGTACGACGTGGGCTGCCGGCCAAAGCCGCCACGATCGCCTTGGCCACGGCGTACCAGGAATCCAACCTACGCAACGTCAACCACGGCGACCGCGATTCACTGGGTCTGTTCCAGCAACGGCCGTCGCAGGGCTGGGGAACGGCCGCGCAGGTGCGTGATCCGCACTATGCGTCCTGGAAGTTCTACGACGCGCTGTTGAAGGTGCGGAACTACCAGCAACTCGCGGTGACCGTCGCTGCCGACAGGGTGCAGCGCAGCGCGTTCCCCAACGCGTACGCCGATCATGAGGCTGACGCGCGGGTTCTGGCGTCAGCGTTGACAGGCAACACCAAGCAGGCATTGAGCTGCACCGTCAACACCTCGTCGATGCAACCGGAAGCGATGGGCACCAACGGCCTGACTCCACGCGCCGAGGCTGTTCGCCAGGATCTGCTGAAGACCTTCGGGAAGCTCTCGATAGGGGGCTACGAGCCCGGCGGCACCAAGACCGGACACATGGAAGGCTCCGCGCACTACGACGGTCGCGCGCTCGATATCTTCGTCAAACCGATCTCGACGGCGAACACTCTCAAAGGCTGGGCGCTCGCGCAGTACCTCGTCGCCCGGGCAGACCATCTGAAGATCCGCACGGTCATCTTCTCCGACCGCATCTGGACGGCAGGCTCCAAGTCCGACGACGGGTGGCGCACCTACACCCCACCCGACCGCCCGGGCAACAAAGACACCCTCCGCCACCTGGACCACGTCCACGTCGACGTCATCGAACACTGATTGCTGTCAGGGCAGCGGGATGGAACGTACTCACGGCTCCCCCAGCCGATGCTGGAGGAGCCGTGAGAGGTGAGCTGTTCGTTACTCGTCGTGTTCCTGCGGGGGCAGGGCGGCGATGAACGGGTGGTCCTTGTCGATCTTGCCGAGCTTGGAGGCGCCGCCGGGCGAACCCAGGTCGTTGAAGAAGTCGACGTTCGCGGTGTAGTAGTCCTTCCACTGCTCTGGGGTGTCGTCTTCGTAGTAGATCGCCTCGACCGGGCAGACCGGCTCGCATGCTCCGCAGTCGACGCACTCGTCGGGGTGGATGTAAAGCATCCGGTTGCCCTCGTAGATGCAGTCGACGGGGCATTCCTCGACGCAGGCGAGGTCCTTGAGGTCAACACACGGCTGCGCGATGACGTAGGTCACTGGTACTCCTCCTATAGCCAGCAAGCGCAGCGGTCAGGGTGCTGCGGTGCGGTGGTGCTCGATGCAGTCTCTAGTATCAGGCTAGTACTACGCCCACTCTGCCAGGAGTCCGCATCGTGTCAGGCCTCAGCGCCCGTGATATCGGCCACCGTGTCGTGGTTCGCCATCGGCTCCCCGGCGGTCAGCTGACCGATGTGCTCGGCGTGCTCCAGTCCCTGGACGCCGACTCGCTCGTGGTGCGTCATGCCGACAGTACGCCGTACGCGGTCAAGCTGGCCGATGTGAGCGCGGCCAAGCCGATCCCCCCGCTCCCGCTCCGGCCGGTGGATGTGGAGCAACTGTTCCTCACCACAGCGCTCGGCCGCCCCGCTGTGGAGACCGTGCACCTTGGGCAGTGGTTGCTCCGGGCCTCGCAGGGCTGGACGGGCCGGGCCAACTCGCTCCTGCCCGCCGGAGACCCTGGGATGCCGCTGAGCGACGCGCTGAAGCAAGCCGTGGCCTTCTACGAGGAGCGAGGACTTCGTCCGCTGGCTCTGGTCAGGCTTGGCACGCCCCTCGAAGCCGAGTTCCGGCAGCACGGCTGGGTCGAGTCGAGGCCGGGTGAATCGGATGCGCTCGTCCTGCACACGTCGTTGGATCTGGTGAACGGCGTACCGGCGTACGAGGTCGAGGTGCACGGCAAGCCCGACGACGAGTGGTACGGGACCGCCTTCGACGGTGAGGTGCCTGCCCCGGCGCCCGCGGTGATGGAGGGTGCTCCCAAGGCGGTCTTCGCCTCGGTCCGCCTGGACGGCACAGTCGTCGCCGTCGGCCGCGGGTCGATGACGGGCCATTGGCTCGGCATCGACGGAGTCCGCGTCGTTCCGGAGTACAGGAGGAGGGGACTGGCCACCGCCGTGCTCCAGGGGCTCGCGCGCTGGTCAGGGGCTCAGGGCGGCCGGCGGACCTACCTTGAAGTGCTCGAAGGCAACACCGCCGCGCTCAGTACCTACCTGAGCCTCGGCTACACAGAGGCCTACCGCTATCGCTACCTGACCAACCGGTGAGCAGAAGCCGCCCCAAGCACCGCCAGCACGACAAAGCCAGCCAGTACGACGCTCAGCGCGTCGGCGGGCGACGTGTGCCCCGAGGTGAGCCACGCGTACACAGAGCCCGACACAGCGACTCCGAGAGCCCCCGAGAGCTGGGCGTTGGTAGCGACGACACCGGAGAGGTCTGACGCGTACTGCGTCGGCATGCTCGACGTCACCGCTCCGATCAACGTGTTGGCGCTGATCCCCAGCCCTAGCCCTCCGATAGCGAGCAGGCCGAACAGCAGCGGCCCAGCGACTCCACCGAGCAGCAGGTAGACCAACACAGCCAGGTAGCCCGTTGCCAGCAGCAAACACCCGATCACGGGCATCCCGCGGTAGGTGCGCCGCAACCGAGGCAGTACCGGCCCGGCCACGCCGAACGCGGCCACCCAAGCAACCATCGCGAATCCCGCGTACGCCGGGCTCTTGCCGAGTCCCTGCTGGAGATACAACGCGAGGACGAACAGCAGTGCGAAGTACGTGCCAGTGGTGAACGCGTGCGCGAGTAGGCCGGCGCGGACCGAGGCGTTTCGTAGTACGGGACGGGCGATGAGCGGACGGCCACCGCGAGCGACGGCTTGGCGTTCGCCGTACTCGAAGAGGGCGAGCATCGGGGCGCTGAGGGCGAGGCAGATCCAGGACCAGGCGGGCCAGCCGCGTTCCGATCCGAGCAGCAGCGGCACGATCACCAGCAGGACGGCAGCGGACAAGGTGAGTACGCCGCGCAGGTCGAGCGGCTGCCGCTCACCGTGGACCTCGTCAGCCGGTAGGACGCGGCGAGCGACCAGCAGCAGGACGACACCGATCGGCACGTTGATCAAGAAGATCGGCCGCCAACTGGTACCGAACAGGTTCGCCGCGATCAGCAGGCCGCCCAGGACCTGGCCGGCCACGGCTCCTCCCGACAACGCGATCGAGAAGTACCCGAGCGCCCGCAGCCGATCCCGGCCGGCGAAGTGCAACTGGATACCGCTCAGCACCTGCGGAACCATCAGCGCCGCACCCGCGCCCTGGACGAACCGCGCCACCGTCAGCGAGTAGATCTCCGGCGCGACCCCACACACCAGCGAAGCCGCGGTGAACACGGACAGACCGAGCACGAAGACGCGCTTGTAGCCGAACGACGACCCCAGTCGCGCACCGGTGATGAGCAGTACTGCGAACGCGACCACGTACCCGGAGACCACCAGCGCGACCTGTCCTTCCGACGCGCTCAGATCGAGGCCGATCGACGGCGCGGCGATGTTGGCGACGGCCGTATCCACGTTCGCCATGAACTGCCCGGTGAGCAGAACTGCCAGCAGAGCGGACCGGCGGGAGGTGCGGGTGAGTAGGAGCATGTGGATGGAACGGCGTACGGACCGATCGTGTGAGGGCACAGTAGGGTCGGCCCATGGCAGACCACACGGCGGAGCGGCCGGAGTACGTGGGTGACTACGAGGGCACCGTGCGGGTGGAGTACACCCCGCATCCGGACGACGGCGTGGCGGATCCGGGCGAGATCGTCTGGACCTGGGTGCCGTTCGAGGAGGACCACCACCGCGGCAAGGACCGGCCGGTGCTGGTGGTCGGATCGGACGGTCCCTGGCTACTCGCGCTGATCCTGACCAGCAAGGACCACGACCGCGATGCCGCCGACGAGGCGCGCTGGGGCCGCGTTTGGCTCGACATCGGCAGCGGCCCGTGGGACAAGGACGGCCGGCGGTCCGAAGTACGGCTGGATCGCGTACTACGGATCGATCCCGGCCAGGTCCGCCGGGAGGGCGCCGTGATCGGCGAGGACCTCTTCAACGACGTCGCCGATCACCTGCACCAGCTCCACCGCTCCTGAGCCGAACCGTCCGGCGAGCCTGTGAGCCCGATCGGAGCAGGCTCGTGGCGGACGATCAGCTCGGCGGACGCGGTGACGTCGGGGTCGAGGGCGGCGTGGTGCCCGGCTTCGGGCCGCAGCGGATGTCGTCGGCGGCGTTGTACTTCGTGGTGAAGGACTCCGTCTTGACCCGCTGACCGTTCTTCGCGAAGTACCGGTAGATGGTGATGTCGAAGCCACCGGTCGGCGCCTGCGTCCGGCAGTCGGCCGCGGTGTTGTAGACCACCGAGGGCGAGCGGAAGTTCGACTTCGCCGAGGCGCCCGCGGTGATGTCCCAGACCTTGGTGCCCCAGATCTTCACCGTCAGCGTGCCCTGGTTGCCGGGCGTCGACGGCGTGAAGATGGTCTGCACCAGGATGCCGTGACCGGAGTCGTTGAGGAACTTCAGATCGACCGAACCCCAGGCGACGGTGGCCTCGCGGCCGACCGGGTAGCGGCTGATGTAGACGCTGTGCGCCTTGTGCTCGACATCCTTCAGCCCGGCGAAGAAGGCCGCATTGAAGGTGGTGGTGGCCGACTGCGAGACGCCACCGCCGAGGTCGAGGACGAACTTGCCGCCGTTGATGATGTTGCCCTCGGTGAAGCCGTTCTCCTTGGTGCGCTCGCCGACGATCTTGTTCAGGCTGAACATCTCGCCCGGCTTCAGCAGCGTGCCGTTGATCCGGCGGGCCGCCGTACCGATGTTCACGTTCCGGTAGGTGGCGTGCGGGAAGTGGGTGGTGAACTGACCCATCACTTCCTTGATCCCGAGCGCCTGCGCCGCCTCGGTGGTGACCTTCGCCTTGGACTTGGCCAGGCCCACCGACGCCTTCCGCTCGCTGCCGGTCTTCGGCAGGATCGACAGGATCGCGGGCACCACCTTGTCGCGGGCGACGACCATGCCGTCGACGGCTGGGATCACCTGCGGCTTGCCACCCACGATCTCGACCCGGGCGTCCTTCGGCAGCGACTCGAGCTGCTTGAACCTCTCTTTGAACAGCGGCTCCAGCTTGGCCGCGTCCAGGCTCGGGGTGAAGTCACCGTCCTTGGCGACCAGCTTCAGCGCGGGGGCGAACTCGCTCGGCTTGAGGTCGACGCCCTTGTCCCCGACGGTGAGCCGGATCGGCCCGGACATCGCCGGCTCGGCGTACTCCTTCATGGCCTTGTTGATCGCGTCCGTGCCGGCCGAGGGCTTGCTCACGTCGACCGGGAGGTCGCGCGGATTGCCGTCGGACGGGAAACCCGACACCAGGGTGTCGGCGGCCTTGTCGTTGTCCAGCTGGAGACCGTCGGCGGGCGCGTGCTGCACCGGCTTGGCGTCGGTGAAGGTGATCGTGCCCTCGGTGGCCGGACGGTTCACCTGCTCGGCCAGCTTGTCGACCGCGGCCTTCAGCTTGGCCTCGTCGCGATCGATCACCGGCGCGACCGCGTCGCCACCGGTCAGTACCTGCCACATCCGGGCCGGGTTGAGGCTACGGCCGGCCCCGGCCGCCTCGACGGTCGCGTCCACGTCGAAGCTGAGCCCGGCATCGGCCGGCTTGACCTGGTACGTCGAGTCGCCGGCCTTGACCTTGATCGGCACGCTCAGCCGGTCCTTGATCCCGGCCTGCAACTTCGCCTTGGCCGCCGCCTCGGACAGGCCGCCGAGCGGGATGCCGAGGACGGTCGTGTCCCCTGGAGTCTTGTCACCGGTGAATGCGTACGCGGCGCCGTAGGCGATCACGAGCACCCCGAATCCGGCCGCGGCGATGATCCCCGCGAGCTGTTTTCTCCCCACCGGACAGAGTCCTCCTGCTCGAACAACCAGACAGACGCCACTACCTGTCGAATGGCAGAACCGGCATTCTACGGGATGAGGGCAGCCTCAGTTGCCCCGTAGTTCCCGGTATCGCCCCGCGTAGTAGATCAGTGCCGCAGGGTCAACGGCCTCGTCCGCGCCCAGGCTCAGCACCTCGCCGACCACGATCGTGTGGTCCCCGCCGTCATAGGTCGCCGAGGTCCGGCACTCCAGCCAGGAGAGCGCTCCCCCGATCACCGGGCAGCCCGTCTTCGGTCCGGGCGCCGTACCGATGCCGTCGAACTGGCTGAGCAGATCGCGCCCCGACTTCGCGAACCGCTCCGCGATCGGCTGCTGGTCGGCACCGAGCACCGAGACGGCCCAGAACCCGCACTCCAGTACCGCGTCGTGCATCCGGACCCCCTTGTCGACACAGACCAGCACCAGCGGCGGATCGAGCGACACCGAGGTGAACGCGTTCGCGGTCATCGCGTGCGCGACGCCACCCTGCAGGGTGCTCATGATCGTGATACCCGAGGCGAACCGGCCCAACGCCGTACGGAACTCCCCAGGCGCGACGCTGCCACCGGGATCCGAAGTCACCACAGCAGCCTAAGCCGCGGGATTGGTTGACGGCTCAACGCGGTGTGTGTCACCTGTCACTGTCGTCCCTCACCTCCCGTACTCCGCCGCCGCGGGCCGACCCGTAGCGCCGGGTCCGCGTCGTCGCGGCGGCGTTGTCGGTCAGAGGCCGGCGAACAGGTCGTGTTCCTGTCCGTCGGGGCCTGGTGCCGGGGTGCCCTTGACGAGGCGGTAGTGCTCGCTGGCCCAGATCTGGTGGCCGTTGTTGTTGGACAGCGCGAAGAACGGACCGTCGACGGTGATCTGGGTGGCGTGCGCCTTCATCGCGTTCATCTTGCGGTCGACGTACTCCTCGCCGTCGATCACACAGTCGATCAGCCGGTCGGGGGTGATCATCTTGTACTCCGCGTCGGGGTCCATGCCCTCGAACGTGGTGGTGTCACCGGCCTCACGGAGCCTGCGCAGGCTGTCGCGGAAGCTGTTCTCCGACATCGCCATCCAGTAGATCTTCGCGATGTCCCAGGGCTCGCCCAGGTCTTCGCGGTACGACCGGGCGGCGGCGAGCGCGGCCGCATAGGTGGCGACGCGGTGGGCCTTGATGTGGTCGGGGTGTCCGTAGTTGCCGAACTCGTCGTAGGTGACCAGGACCTGCGGGCGCAGCTCGCGGATGATCGGGACCAGGTCGTTGGCCGCGGCGACCAGGTCGGCCTGCCAGAAGCTCTCCGGCCGGGTCTGGGGCGGAACGGCGGCGTTGCCCTCGTCGTCGTAGATCATCCCGGTGTCGCGGTACTTGCCCGGGCCGCCGAGGAACCGGTGGTCGGTCACGCCGAGCTCGTCCATCGCGGCGGCCAGCTCACCGATCCGGTGCCGGCCGAGCTGGTCGGTCTGGTCGGCGGCCAGGTGCTCGAGCTCGGGAACCAGCACCTCGCCTTCCTCGCCGAGAGTGCAGGTGACCAGGGTGACGTGGGCGCCTTCGGCCACATACCGGGCCATGGTGACGCCGTTGTTGATCGTCTCGTCGTCGGGATGGGCATGCACCAGCAGCAGCCGGCGGTCGGGAAGCTCGCTCATGCGGCCAGCCTACGTCGCAGCGCAGACAGTTCTCGGCGACCGCGGTGGGCCCGCCGGCTGCTCGATCTCAGCCGAACCGGCGCACCAGCAGGCAGCCGGCCTGGAACCTCGACCGGGCGCCGAGCCCGGCGATCAGCGCGCTGATCTCCGACCGCACGGTGCGCAGGGAAAGCCCCAGTTGGCGCGCGATCGCGGCGTCCTTGGCACCGGTGGCCATCAGCCGGCCGATCAGCACCTGACGGTTGGACAGTTCGCTCGCGGCAGCCGCGGACCGGCGGCGCGACCCCAGCTCATAGACCTCGCAGACGACCTCCGGCGCGAAGTCCTCGATCCGCACCGCAGGAACAGCCTGGTAAACCGACATCCCCATCTCCTCCCCAGTTGTCCAGCAGGCTCAATTCTCGATTGGTCCAGACCGGCTCACCAGGTACAACCCATACAGTTCACCCATACAAAGGCGCCGATCGAGGGGATGTGCGGGTGGAATCCCAGTTCGCTGCTTTGCTCCGCCGGCATCGCACGGCGGCTGGGTTCACCCAGGACGAACTGGCGGAAACAGCCAAGCTGAGCGTCCAGGCGATCAGCACACTCGAGCGTGGTACACGGCGCTTTCCCCAGCCGGCCACCGTCGACGCCCTGGCCGACGCGCTCCGGCTCGACCCCGACCAGCGCGCCGCACTGGCCTCCGCGGCCTCGCGTCGCGGAAAGACTGCTGCTGATCGCAAGAGCCGGTCCGAGCCGCAGGAAGCCCCCTCGCCCCGGCAATTGCCGTTCATCAGCGGTGACTTCACCGGCCGGGTCCAGGAGCTCTCCGCGCTCATGGAGTACCTGACCGGCGGCAGCGGCGTGCACGTGGCCGCCATCACCGGCATGGGCGGCATCGGCAAGACCTCGCTGGCAATCCATGCCGCTCACCAGCTGGCCGACCACTACAAGGACGGCCAGCTGTACCTCGACCTGCGTGGCTTCGGCATCGGACCGCCACTGGAACCACTGGACGCCCTGACCTACCTGCTCGAGGACCTCGGCGAGACACCCAGCGCAGACCTCACCGTCGCCGCGGGGAGACTCCGTACTGCGCTGGCCGGGCGCCGGCTGGTCCTGCTGCTCGACAATGCGTCCGACCAGGAGCAGGTCCGCCACCTGCTGCCCGGCATGGGTGGTTGTGCCGTGATCGTGACGAGTCGACGCAGCCTGGCCGGACTCGGCGGCCGCCAGTTCCACCTGGGCGAGCCACCGCTGGAGGAGGCGGTGGCGATGCTCCGGCGCATTTCTGAGCGCCCGGACGCACCAGAGGCGGAGTGCGCGGAGGTGGTGCGGCAGTGTGGCGGTCTTCCGCTGGCGATCCGGATGGCCGGTGCGCGGCTGGCCTCCCGTCCGACCTGGCCGGTCGCCCATCTGGCCGAGCGGCTCGCGGACGGGCGTCGCAGGCTGGACGAGTTGCAGCTCGACGACTCCGGCGTACGGGCCACTCTGGTGCTGTCCATCGAGCAGTTGGCCGGCAGTGACGACCCGGTCGATGTCCAAGCGGTGACGATGTTCGCGCTGCTCGGTCTGTCCGACTGTGTGGACCTGACCTCGGCCCTGGCGGCCGCACTGTCGGACAGCCCTGAGCCAGAAGCTGTCGTCGTACTGGAGCGGCTTGTGGACGTGCATCTGCTGAACACGCCGGGTCCCGGGCGCTACCGTCTGCACGACTTGGTCCGGGTAGCTGCGCGCGAGCTGGCCGAGCAGATGCTGACCAAGGAGGACAGGGCCGAGGCGAAGACCCGGTGGATCAAGCGACTCTCCGCTGTGGTGTGGAAGGCTAGCGAGCACATCGGGCACGGCGTCACTCGCGAAGGCTGGCTCCAGCCCGAGTGGCTCGAAGGCGCTGACGACCTGACCAGCCAGGACGACGTGCTGCACTGGCTCGACGTACAGCGGTCCAACCTCACGCCGACCCTGCAGCAGACGGTCGCCGACCACCCGGAGTACGCAGTACAGCTCGCTGTCGGACTGAACGCGTACTACGCCCTTCGCCGCGGCTGGCTCGAATGGCTCCAGGCCAACGAGGCCGTACTGCGACTCGCCACCGAGGGCGACGACCGGATCGCCGAAGGACTCGTGCTGCACGACCTCGGCGCCGCCCACGCCGAGCTGGGCAACTACGAGCAGGCCGTCGATCCCTTGCGCCGGGCCATCGTCGCGGCCGAGGCCTCCGGCGACGGCAACCTGCAGGCCCTCTGCCTGAGCAGCCTCAGTCACGTCCTCGAACGCACCGGCCGGATCGCCGCCGGCATCCCGTACGCCGAACGCGCGCGCGAGATCGGCCTGCGACTCGGGATCCCACCGCGAGCCGCCTGGGCCTGTCTGGCGCTCGGCATGCTGTACCTCAAGACGGACGCCGCCGAGGACGCAAGACGACTGTTCACCGAAGCACTGGAACTCCTGGCCGAGCCCGGGCAGGAACGGTTCCGCGGCATGGTCGCGCAGAACATCGGCGTCGCCTACCGCGAGGCCGGCCAGTACGACGTCGCCGCCGAAGCGCTCCGGGAGAGCCTCGAGCTGTACCGCGCAGCAGGTGCCGCGATCTCGCAGGCAGAGGCACTCAACGAGCTGGGCCGGCTGTGCCTCGCACAGGGCCGCTACGAAGAGGCAGTCGAGTACCAGAGTGAGGGCCTGGCGATCGCCGGCCAGTACGGCGACTGGCTGTGCGAGGCAGACATTCGCCAGAGCCTCGGTGAGGCACACCGCGCGCAAGGGATGCTCGCGGAGGCCCGCAGGGAGTGGCGTATCGCGCTGTCGATCCACGAGCAGCACAACACCCACGCCGCGGGCCCACTGCGCGCACTGCTCAGCTCAGCCTGACGTCAGCTGTTCCCGGAGAACAGAAAGGAACGGACGATCGGGAGCAAGCCAGTCGAGCTGGTCCAGCTCGGCCGGACCGACCCAGCGGATCTCGGCGTGCTCGTGCAGAACCGGCTCGCCCGCGACCAGCTCAGCGAAGTAGACGCGTAGTAGGTACCGCTCGCCGATCGGCTCCTCCAAGCCGAACGACTTCCCTACTGACACGTGCAGGCCGAGCTCCTCGACGAGCTCCCGCTCCCCCGCGGCCTCGTCGGTCTCGCCCGGCTCGACCTTCCCGCCGGGAAACTCCCAGCCGCCATCAGCTCCACCGCGACGCGCCACGAGCACCTGCCCGGCCCGGAGCACCGCGACGCCGATCACCACCTGCCTGTCACCCATGGGTGAGCGCATGAGTGAGCCCATGAGTGAGCACTGTGCCAGAAACTGTCGGCGCACTGGGGCAGGATGCGGACATGCCGTTGCAGAACAGGGTGTTGCCCACCCAGGAGATCGTGGCCGAGCCGGGCCGCGGTCTGCTGATGGGTAATCGCGGATCCCTGCACGGCATCGACCGGCGACTGGGCACGACCCGCTGGCGGTCGAAGGCCTGGATCTGCTGCGTGCTCGACTGGAAGGGCGTGCAGCGCGATCCGATGCCACCAGGACGCTGGACCGCGCTGTTCTTCTTCGACGAGGCCGTGGCACTTGCCGCCGGCCACCGTCCGTGCGCCTACTGCCGGCGCCGCGATTTCCTCCTGTACGCCGGCGCCTGGGCCGCTGGGCACGATCTGCCCACCCGCCCTCGCGCCGCGGAGATGGACGCACAACTTCATCTGGAACGTGTCGAACCACGTACCCGCCGACAACGGACAACCATCGCCGAACTGGCCAAGCTCCCCAGCGGCGCGATGATCCGGTACGACGGAACGCCGGCCCTGGTGCTCGACGGATCGGTGCTGCCGTGGTCGTGGAAGGGCTACGGCGCAGCCCTGGAAGTGCCGGGCCACCGACAGGTCGAAGTACTGACTCCACCGGCGAATCTCGTTGTCCTGCAGGGCGGATTCACTCCATTACTCCACCTGTCGGCCATCGGCAACTCAGGGGAACCTAAGTAGAAACACGCCGTACCGACAGGTCTTCCGTTGTGCGCCGAGCGAGGGCAAAGTGTGCCCATACTTACAGCGACAAAACCATCACTGGAGTCGGTATGGGCGACGGCAACAGCACTGTGGCAGCAGTGCAGCGTGCTCTAGAGGTGTTGCACACCACAGTGGGCAAGCTCAGCCAGGAGTACGGTGACACCCTCGGCGTCCGCCGGTTGGTGTCCGACGTGGCCAGGCTGAGTGACGACCTGGTAGAGCTCGGCCCTCCCGACCCGCATCACAGACCCGGACCTGTTCCGGAGGAACTCGAGGAGATCCCCGACGTGGAATACGACGCGTCCATGTGGACCGACGCGGAGCACGAAGGCTTCGGCGCACCTGACCGGCACGCTCCCTGATGGCGACCACGGGAGTGAGTGCGCCTGGGCGCGCGCAGATCAAGCAGAAGACGCTCCGGACCGATCGCTGGTGGCTGGCGCCGCTGCGGATCGGTGTGATCCTGGCTTTCTTCGTCGTCTACGCGACGGTCCGGATCTTCATGAACAAGTACTACTGGGTCGACGCGTACCACTACCTGACCCCGCTGTACTCGCCGTGCGTGACGTCCTCCTGTGTCGAGGGCTCGAGCCACCTGGGCACCTGGTTCGGGGACTTCCCCCGGGTCATCCCGTTCAGCATCATCACGTTCGTGGTGCTGGCCGGCTTCCGCGGCACCTGCTACTACTACCGCAAGGCGGGCTGGCGGTCACTGCTGCTGGCACCGGCCGCCTGCGCCGTGCCGGAGCCGCACAAGAAGTACAACGGTGAGCGCAAGTTCCCGCTGACCGCGGTGAACCTGCACCGCTACTTCTTCTACGGTGCGCTGGTCTTCGGTCTGCTCAACGTCTACGACGGCACGCAGGCCTTCCACGGCAAGGACGGCGGCTTCGGCATCGGTCTGGGCACGCTGATCATCTGGATCAACCTGGTGATGCTGTGGATGTACACGCTGTCCTGCCACGCCTGCCGGCACATCGTCGGCGGCCGGCTGAAGAACTTCTCCAAGCACCCGTTGCGCTACCGGTACTGGACCTTCGTGTCGAAGCTGAATCCCAAGCACGGCACGTACGCGATGATCTCGCTCTTCACCGTGATCATCACCGACGCGTACATCATGTCGGTCTCGGCCGGCTGGTTCTCCGACCTGCGCTTCATCAACTGATTCGGACGCATCACACTTATGACTGAGCTGGAACGACACCAATACGACGTGATCGTGATCGGCGCCGGCGGCGCCGGTCTACGGGCCGCGATCGAGGCCCGCGAACAGGGCAAGCGCACCGCGATCGTCTGCAAGTCGCTGTTCGGCAAGGCGCACACCGTGATGGCCGAGGGCGGCTGCGCGGCGGCGATGGGCAACGCGAACTCCAACGACAACTGGCAGACCCACTACCGCGACACCATGCGCGGCGGGAAGTTCCTGAACAACTGGCGGATGGCCGAACTGCACGCGCAGGAAGCCCCCGACCGGGTCTGGGAACTGGAGACGTACGGCGCGCTGTTCGACCGCACCCCGGACGGCAAGATCAGCCAGCGCAACTTCGGCGGTCACACCTACCCGCGGCTCGCCCACGTCGGCGACCGGACCGGACTCGAACTCATCCGCACCCTGCAGCAGAAGATCGTCTCGCTGCAGCAGGAGGACTTCGCGGCCACCGGCGACTACGAGGCCAACCTCAAGGTGTACGCCGAGTGCACGATCACGGAGCTGCTCAAGGACGGCGACGCGATCTCCGGGGCCTTCGGGTACTGGCGCGAGTCGGGCCGCTTCATCCTGTTCGACGCACCCGCGGTCATCCTGGCCACCGGCGGTGTCGGCAAGTCGTTCAAGGTCACCTCGAACTCGTGGGAGTACACCGGTGACGGGCACGCCCTGGCGATGCGGGCCGGCGCGACCCTGATCAACATGGAGTTCATCCAGTTCCACCCGACCGGCATGGTCTGGCCGCCGTCGGTGAAGGGCATCCTGGTCACCGAGTCGGTCCGTGGTGACGGCGGGGTGCTGAAGAACTCCGAGGGCAAGCGGTTCATGTTCGACTACGTGCCGGACGTGTTCCGCGCGCAGTACGCGGAGACCGAAGAAGAGGCGGATCGCTGGTACAAGGACGCCGACAACAACCGGCGCCCACCGGAGCTGCTGCCGCGTGACGAGGTCGCCCGGGCGATCAACTCCGAGGTGAAGGCCGGCCGCGGTACGCCGCACGGTGGTGTCTTCCTGGATGTCTCGTCCCGGCTCCCCGCCGAGGAGATCAAGCGCCGGCTGCCGTCGATGCACCACCAGTTCAAGGAACTGGCCGATGTCGACATCACGGCCGAGCCGATGGAGGTCGGGCCGACCTGCCACTACGTGATGGGTGGTGTCGAGGTCGACCCCGACACCGCGTCGTCCGTCGTACCGGGTCTGTTCGCTGCCGGTGAGGTGGCCGGTGGCATGCACGGGTCGAACCGGCTGGGCGGCAACTCGCTGTCCGACCTGCTCGTGTTCGGCCGCCGGGCCGGCGCCGGCGCGGCCATGTACGTCGAGTCGCTCGGCCAGAACCGGCCGAAGATCGCCGAGGCCGACATCGACTCGGCAGCGGCCGAGGCGCTGGCGCCGTTCGAGCTCGAGGGCGGCGAGAACCCGTACACGATCCACCAGGAACTGCAGCAGTCGATGAACGACCTGGTCGGCATCATCCGCAAGGCCGAGGAGATGGAGCAGGCGCTGGCGAAGCTGGCCGAGTTCCGCGGCCGGATCGCGAAGATGACCGTCGAGGGGCACCGGCAGTTCAACCCGGGCTGGCACCTCGCGCTCGACCTGCGCAACATGCTGACCGTGTCGGAGTGTGTCGCGAAGGCGGCCCTGCTGCGTGAGGAGTCCCGTGGTGGTCACACCCGGGACGACTTCCCGGGCATGAACGCCGACTGGCGCAAGCTGCTGCTGGTCTGCTCGCTGCAGGCCGACGGCTCGGTCGACGTGGTGAAGAAGGACCAGATCCCGATGCGCGAGGACCTGCTGGAACTGTTCGAGCTGGACGAGCTGAAGAAGTACCTGACTGAGGAGGAACTGCCGGCATGAGTTACAAGGGCAAGTTCCGCGTCTGGCGCGGGGACGCCGAGGGTGGTGACCTCAAGGACTACGAGGTCGAGGTGAACGAGGGCGAGGTCGTCCTCGACGTCATCCACCGGCTGCAGGGCACCCAGGCGCCGGATCTGGCGGTCCGCTGGAACTGCAAGGCCGGCAAGTGCGGCTCGTGCAGCGCCGAGATCAACGGCAAGCCGAAGCTGATGTGCATGTGCCGGATGAACACGTTCGAAGAGGACGAGGTCGTCACGGTCACGCCGATGCGCACCTTCCCGGTGATCCGCGACCTGGTCACGGACGTCTCGTTCAACTACCAGAAGGCCCGCGAGATCCCCGCGTTCACGCCGCCGGCCGACCTGAAGCCGGGCGAGTACCGGATGCAGCAGGTCGACGTGGAGCGCTCGCAGGAGTTCCGCAAGTGCATCGAGTGCTTCCTGTGCCAGGACACCTGCCACGTGATCCGTGACCACGAGGAGAACAAGGAGTCCTTCTCGGGTCCGCGTTTCCTGATGCGCATCGCCGAACTGGACATGCACCCGCTGGACGCCGCCGACCGCAAGAACGCGGCCCAGGAGGAGCACGGCCTCGGCTTCTGCAACATCACCAAGTGCTGCACCGAGGTCTGCCCCGAGCACATCAAGATCACCGACAACGCCCTCATCCCGATGAAGGAACGCGTCGCCGATCGCAAGTACGACCCGATCGTCTGGCTCGGCAGCAAGATCCGCCGCCGCGCCTGACACCCGCAGTACGAAAGGAGCCGCCCCCAGCCACAGGCTGGGGGCGGCTTCTGGTTTCGGTGAGGCTAGTTCTTGGCGGCCTTGGCGAAGTCGGTGGTGTAGGTCTTGCTGATGTCGATGGTGTCCTTCTTCGGCTTGACCGCCGGGGAGAACTTGCCGAGGACGGCGAGCGCGTTCTTGGCGCCGTCGGGATCCATCACGCCGGTGGCGTTGAACATGCCCTTGGAGTCGGTGATCGACTTGATGTAGAGCTCCTTGTCGGTGCCCGCGTAGTCGGCCGGCATCTTGGCGGCGATGGCCGCCGCGTCGTTGCTCGTGATGAACCCAAGCGTCTTCACGAAAGCGTTCGCCAGCTTCTGTACGACGTCCTTGTGCGCGGCAACGTAGTCGCAGGCCATGTAGAGCGAGCTCGCCGGGTACAACCCCCCGAGCGCCTTCTTCGTCCCCTCCTCGGTCCGCATGTCCAGCAGGATCTTGCCGTCACCCGTCTTCGTCAGCCGCGCGACGGTCGGGTCGGTGGTCATCCCGGCGTCGATGCCGCCGGAGTTCATCGCGGCGATGAAGGTCGAGTCCGCGCCGGCCTTCACGGTCGTGTAGTCGGCCGTCCCGACTCCGGCGTTACCGGCCAGGTACTGGGTCAGGAAGTCGGTCGAGGATCCGGCGCTGGTGACGCCGAGCTTGCGGCCCTTGAAGTCCGCCGGGCTCTTGATCGTGCCGGCCTGGGCCTTGGACACCATCTCGACCTCGCCCGGCACGTTCGCGAACTGGACGACGCTCTGCAGGCACTTGCCCTTGGCCTGCATGTCGATGGTGTGGTCGTAGAAGCCGACCACCCCTTGGGCCTGGTTGGCCAGCAGCGCGGTCTCGGCGGTGACACCGGCCGGGGTGTCGACGAGTTCGACGTTCAGCCCCTGGTCCTTGAAGTAGCCGAGTTGTTCGGTCAGTTTGGCCGGCATGTAGATCACCTTGGCCGCGCCGCCGACCATGATGGTGACCTTGTCCGAGGACGACGAGCCGGACGACGTACCGGACTTGTTCTGGGTCTGGCAGCCGGTGAGGACGAGGACGGCGGCCAGCACGGGGACGCCGATTGCAGCAGGACGGATTGTCACGGTTGTCTCCTAGGGGAAATCAGATGGCGGCGACGAAGGATGCCTGGGCCGGTGGACGCCAGCGCAGCAACCGCCGTTCGGCGAGGCCCAGCACGACCTCGGCCAGCAGTGCGAGCACGGTGGTGATCAGCATTCCGGCGTAGATACCGGCTGCGTCGAAGGAGCCTTGGGCGGTGCTGATCAGCAGGCCCAGGCCCCGGGTGGCGCCGGTGTACTCACCGACGATGGCGCCGATCAGGGCGAACCCGAAGGCAGTGTGCAGAGACGCCAGGATCCACGAGGTGGAACTCGGGACGACGATCGACCAGAGCACCTGGGCCCGGCCTGCACCCAGAATGCGAGCGTTGTTGACCAGGTTGCGGTCCACCTCACGGGCGCCCTGGAAGGCGTTGAAGAAGACCGGGAAGAAGACCAGCACGAACGCGGTGGCGATCTTGGACTCCATCCCGAGCCCGAACCAGATCACGAACAATGCGGCCAGCACGATCCGCGGTACGGCGTTGAGGGCCTGGATATAAGGCGACACGACCTCGGCGAGCAGCCGGGCCCGGCCGAGCAGGATGCCGAGCACGACGCCGACCAACGAGCCGAGGATGAAGCCGAGAGCGGCTTCCTGCAGGGTCACGCCGATCTGCGCCCAGATCGAGCCCTGCGCTGTGCCGTCGGTGAACCAGATGACCAGCTTGTCCCAGATCAGACTCGGCTTGGAGTAGAAGAACGGGTCGAGCCACAAGCTGACGGACAGCTCCCAACCGCCGAGGATCAATACCAGCAGCAGTAAGCGGAGCGCGTAGACGAGTGTCTTGTGCCTACGGCGTACGGCGACGGCCGATCGGCCGGTGCGGCGGGAATCACGCAACACGGGAGGCTCCTGTCTTGCGGGCGATCGCGACCTCGTCGGACAGCGAACTCCACACTTCGCGATAGATGGCGATGAACTCGGGCGTCATCCGGATCTCCTCGACGTTGCGGGGACGCTCCAGGTGGACTTCGAAGGTGTCCTTGATCCGGGCCGGGCTGGCGGTCATCACCACGACCCGGTCGGCGAGCGTGATGGCCTCCTCCAGGTCGTGGGTGACGAAGATGACCGCGGCGCTCGTGCCGGACCACAGGTCGAGTAGTTCGTTCTGCATCAAGGCCCGGGTCTGGACGTCGAGGGCCGAGAACGGTTCGTCCATCAGCAGGATCGACGGCTCGTTGACCAGCGTCTGGGCCAGCGCCACCCGCTTGCGCATGCCGCCGGACAACTGGTGCATGTAGTAGTCCTCGAACCCGGCCAGGCCGACCCGGGCGACCCAGTCCCGGGCCAGCGCGTCGGCCTGCTCCTTCGGCTTGCCCTGCCAAAGGGGGCCGGAGGCAACGTTTGCCAGCACGGTCCGCCACGGCAGCATGGCGTCGGCCTGGAACATGTACCCGACGCCCGCCGGGATGCCCCGGACCGGTTGACCGTTGACGCTCACGCTGCCCTCGGACGGCGGCTCGAGCCCCGAGACGAGCGACAAGGTGGTCGACTTGCCGCACCCGGTCGGCCCGACCACCGCCACGAACTCACCGGCCGTCACCTGCAGGGTGATGTCCTGTACTGCGGTGTGGGCGGTCCCCGCGCTGGTCAGGAACCGCTTGGTCGCATGGTCGATGTCGACCAGATAGCTCATCGCTCGCCCACCTCTCCTCGAACCCGCCGGCCCGGTTACGGGCGCCTTGCCGGCGGATGACAGCTCTGTTGCTTCGAAAAGGTAGGGAGGATTCGCCGCAGGCGGATCCCTTGCCGTCGTTACCCGCCCATTCCCCATAGCCCGCGTTCTGCGCATTTCGCTCAGAGCCGGGTTTACGGTGGGCAGATGGTGGCTCGATTGCGCGGCATGCGCTTCACGCGGCAGCTCCTGCTGCTGCAGATCGGCCTGGTCGCGCTGGTCGTCGGCATCGGTTTCGGGCTGGTCGCCTGGCTGCTCGACCAGAGCCTGGAACATCAGTACGAGCAGCGCGCACTCAACGTCGCGCGAACCGTCGCAGCGGAGCAGCACCTGGGTGATCTCGTCCGGGCCGGCGACCAGCCGGCGGTCCAGCAGATCGCCCTCAACGCCTCGCGGGCGACCGGGGCACTGTTCGTCGTGGTGACCGACGCGCGCGGCATCCGGCTCGCCCATCCGACCCCGGACCAGATCGGCAAGCCCGTCAGCACGGATCCGTCCGAAGCGCTGTCCGGCCGCGAAGTGGTGAACATCGAGCGCGGCACGCTCGGGCTGTCCGCGCGCGGCAAGGTCCCGGTCCGCGACTCGGCCGGTGCGATCGTCGGTGAGGTCAGTGTCGGCTTCGATGCGGCCGAGATCCGGCACGCGCTGCAGGATCTGATCGGCGCCACCGCTCCCTTCGCCGTCGGAGCGCTGCTGCTCGGCGTCGCCGGATCGACCTGGCTGTCCCGGGTGCTGAAGCGTGGCACGTTCGGGCTCGAACCGGCCGACCTGGCCGACCTGGTCCGCGAGCGGGAAGCGGTACTGCACGGGATCGGCGAAGGAGTTCTCGCGGTCGACACCGACCGCCGGGTGACGATGTGCAACGACGAGGCAGTCCGGCTGCTCGGCCGGCCGGTCGAACCGGGGATTTCGCTGAGCGACCTGGATCTTCCACCCCGGTTGAGATCCGTGCTCGACGGCGACCGGGCGGACAACATCCTCACGGTGGCCGGCGATCGGGTGCTGGTGGCCAACCACCGTCCGGTCCATCGCGACGGGCGGGATCTCGGCAGCGTGCTGACGCTGCGGGATCGCACCGACCTGGAGCAGCTGACCAGCGAGCTGGACGCAGTACGGAGTATGACCGGGGCGCTTCGTGCACAGCGGCACGAATTCGCGAACCGGATGCACACAGTTCTGGGGCTGTTGCAAGCAGACGCGCAGGACGACGCATTGGAGTATTTGCGAGCCGTCACCCAGTTCCAGGACGCCGACTCGATCAGCGAGTCGCCGGCCGTCCGATCCGCGACCATCAGGTCGTTCATGGCGGCCAAGACCGCACGGGCGGCCGAGCTCGGGGTGACGCTGACGCTGTCCGAGGCCAGTTGGGTTCAGCAGCGGCTGGTCGCGCCGGTCGAGGTGGTGACGGTTCTGGGCAACCTGGTCGACAACGCACTGGACGCGGCGCACGCGTCGACGCGTCGACCGGGTGGTGTCGAGGTCGACCTGCTGTCGGAGGGCACGCGGCTGGTGATCTCGGTGGCCAACACCGGCGACGGGATAGCGCCTGATCAGACCGAGGCGATCTTCGTCGAGGGCATCTCCAGCCGGGGTACCGATCGAGGGCTCGGGCTGGCGATCGCCCGCCAGACGGCCCGGCGGCTCGGTGGCGACATCGCCCTGGCGAACCCGGGCTGCGACGGTACCGAGACCGTGTTCGTCGCGCAGCTGCCCGACGTACTGGAGGAGGCGGGCAGATGATCGGCGTTCTGGTGGTGGAGGACGACTTCCGGGTGGCTCAGGTGCACGCGCTGTTCGTTGCCCAGGTCATCGGTCTGGAGGTCGTCGGGGTGGCGCACACTGCTGCCGACGCACTCGGGCTGGCCGCGGACCTCAGGCCCGATCTCGTGCTGCTGGACAGTTATCTGCCCGACCGGCCGGGGATCGAGATCGCCGCCGAACTGCACGCCGACATCTTCATGGTGACAGCGGATTCGTCGGCCGCCTCGGTCCGTGCGGCGTTCGCCGCGGGTGCGCTCAACTATCTGATCAAGCCCTTCGGCTCGGAGCAACTGACGTCCCGGCTTCGTGCGTATGTGCGGTATCGGACGTTGCTCGGTGACCCGTCGGACGAGCTGACCCAGCAAGCGATCGACCGGGCCGTCGACGCACTGCACGAAGCCGATCGGCCGCCGACGCCGAAGGGTCAGTCGCCGGTGACGGCACGGCTGGTGACGACCGCGCTACGGCAAGCCGGTGGACCGCGGACCGCGGCCGATCTGGCTGCCCAGCTGGGGATCTCCCGGGCGACCGCCCAGCGGTACCTGGCCGCGCTGGCCGACGACGGACGCGCAGTACTGAGTCTGCGGTACGGCTCGACGGGACGGCCGGAACACCAGTACCGCTGGGCATCTCACTCTCGCGGGTGAACGCCGATCGGGGGACGGCTCCCCTGCCGGGGTGACGCGGCATGGGCCCGTGCTGTCCTAGGGTCGCGACTATGGATGTGGTGCTGGTCGGGCTGATCAACGTCGGCGTGTTCATGGTCATCTTCGTGCCGGTCTCGCAGCGGCTGCTCGGCGTGCGATTCGGGTTCGGCCGGCTGGCGATCGGGGCCGGGCTGACGCTGGCGATGTTCGCGCCCTTGATGAACGCGCTCGCCGGGCCGTTGCCCTGGACCGGCTCGACCGGAGCGGCGATCGCCCTGCTGGCACTGGACGCGATCTGCTCGATGCTGGCCGGGCTGATCTTCCTGGTGCTGGCCGAGGCCGTGGTACCGACCGGTTCGTTGCCGAGGGTCCGCGATCTGCGGCGCGATCTGACCGGGCGGGTCGCCCGTACGCAGCGCTACCTGCAGATTCTGCGGATCGCGATCCGGCACGGCCTCGGACCGTACCTGCGTGGCCGTCGCCGGCCGGGGCGCGAAAACGCTGCTGGGCAAGCAGATCTCGCCCGCTCGCTCAGGCTCGCGCTGGACGAAGCCGGTGTCACCTTCGTCAAGCTCGGTCAGGTGTTGTCCACTCGCAGCGACGTCATACCGGCCTCCGTCGCGCTGGAGCTGAGCCGCCTGCAGGACCAGGTCTCCCCTGCTCCCTGGCCGCAGATCGAAGAAGTGCTCAGCCAGGAGTTGGGCGCGCCGCCCCGGCAGATCTTCGCCGAGTTCGGCCCGGAACCGCTCGCCGCCGCCTCGGTGGCCCAGGTCTACCCGGCGCGCCTGATCGACGGCGAACAGGTTGTCGTGAAGGTCCAGCGGCCCGGTATCTCCGCGCTGGTCGAACGCGATCTCGACATCGTCCAGCGGCTGGCCAGGACGCTCGAACGCAACACCGACTGGGGCCGCTCGATGGGCGTCCGCGCACTCGCCGCAGGGTTCGCCGACGCGATGCGGGAGGAACTCGACTTCACCGTCGAGGCGACCAACATGACCAGCGTCGCGGCCGGCCGAACGATTGCCGCCAGCAACGACATCGTCGTACCCGAGCTGCATCCGCGGCTGTGCAGCCGGCGGGTGCTCACGATGCAACGGCTGGACGGGATCCAGCTGGGCACGGCGGCCCGCTCGATCGCCGAGCGCGGCCTGGACGCCGCCCGGCTGGCCAAGGTGTTGTTCGAGTGCCTGCTCGGCCAGGTCGCGATCGACGGGGTGTTCCACGCCGACCCGCATCCCGGCAACTTCCTGCTGCTCACCGACGGCCGGATCGGGATGCTCGACCTCGGCTCGGTCGGCCGCCTCGATCCGTCCACCCGCGAAGCCCTGCAGCGGTTCCTGCTCGCGGTCGACCACGGCGACCCGACGGCCGCGACCGACGCCCTGCTGGAGATCGTCTACCGGCCGGACACGATCGACGAACAGTCGCTCGAACGCGCGGTCGGCCAGTTCATGGCCCGCCACCTCGGCGCCGGGGCCGCCCTCGGACCGGCCATGTTCAACGACCTGTTCAAGATCATCACCGGGCACGGACTCGGCGTTCCGCCCGAGGTGGCCGCGGTGTTCCGCGCCCTGGCCACCATCGAGGGCACGATCTCGCGGATCTCGCCTGGCTTCGACCTGGTCGCCGCGTCCCGCCAGTTCGCGGCCGCCCATGTCACCGACCGGCTCGCCCCCGACGCCTTACGCCGTACGGCGACCCAGGAGCTGGCCACCTTGCTGCCGATGCTGCGCCGGTTGCCTCGGCGGATCGACCGGATCGCCGCGGCGGCCGAGTCGGGCCGATTGAGCGTCAACGTGCGCCTGCTCGCCGACGAGCGCGATCGCCGGCACCTGACCGGCCTGCTCCACCAGGCGTTGCTCGCGGTCCTCGGCGCCACCGCCGGCTTGATGGCGGTTCTGCTCCTCGGTACGCCGGGAGGCCCACAGGTCACCAAGTCGCTGGGGTTGTACCAACTGTTCGCCTACAACCTGCTGGTGATCTGCGCAGTGCTCGTACTGCGGGTGCTCGTCCTGGTCTTCCGGCTGCCCGACAGCCGGAGTTGACTTCAAGTTCACTTGAACTCTCAGGATAGCGGGCATGTCCTTGACCGAAGCGCACAAGCCCAAGCTGTTCACCGGACCGCACTTGCCCCTGGTGCTCGGGGTGATCGCGCTGGTCACCCTGGGCGCGTTCGAGAACCGTGCGGTCGGTACTGCGTTGCCGACGATGGTCCGCGAGTTCGACGCGATCGGCAGCTTCGGCCTGGCCAATGCCGCCCCGAACGCGAGCTACCTGGTGTCGCTGGCCATCGCAGGGCTCTGGGCCGACCGGCGCGGCCCGATCCCGACGCTCCGGGCCGGTGCGATCACCTTCGCGCTCGCCCAGCTGCTGGTCGGCACTGCGCAAGGGATGCCGATGGTGGTCGCCGGACGACTGCTGAGCGGTCTGGCCGAGGGCCTGCTGGACGTCGCGCTGATGGTGCTGGTCGCGCGCGCACTGCCCGCCGTACTGCGGCCGCGGATGTTCTCGTTGTTCGCGGCGATGTGGATCCTGCCGTCCGTCCTCGGACCGTTCGTGACGGGACTGGTGACCGAACAGGTCGGGTGGCGATGGGTGTTCATCGGCGCGGTCGCGTTGCTGGTCCCGAGCTGGCTACTGCTCCAGCCCGCGATGCGGTTGTCCGCGCGCAGCGCCGCGCCTGAACGCAGCCCGAAGGAGACGGCCGAACTGGAAGCGTGGCGATCCGCATTGCCTTGGGCGTTTGCCGCGTCGGTGGCCTTGTTCGCGATGACGCTGGCCGGTGACAAGCTCCAGGCTCACCGCTTCGCGGGCGGCCTGGCGATCGTGCTCAGCGTGGTGGTGCTCGCGCTGGCCGCCGTACGGGTGATGCCGCAAGGCACGTTCGTCGCGCGACGCGGGTTCCCGGCAGTGGTCGCAGTACGGGGGCTTGGTGGCGCCGCGTTCGCCGGGACAGGCGCTTATCTTCCGCTGCTGTTGACCTTGCGGCACGACTTCAGCCCTTCGAGGGCAGGCATCACGCTGTCGATCACCGGCGTGAGCTGGGCGTTCGGCTCCTGGCTGCAGGGCCGCGACCACGGCCTGCAACGAGTGTCCGTACTACGTATCGGCCTGGTCCTGATGACGCTCGGGCTCGCTGTCACCTCGTTGCTCGCGTGGAGCGACGGAGCCGGCTGGGTGGGGTTGATCGGCTGGTCGTTCGCCGGCGTCGGCATGGGTCTCAGCTCGTCGAGCCTGTCGGTACTCACCCTCGATCTCTCCGACGCGGGCAACTCCGGTCGCAACACGAGCGCCGGTCAGATGGCGGGAACGATGAGCATCGCCACCGCGCTCGCGGTCAGCGGCACGCTGCTCGCCCTGAATTCCTCGGATCCCGGACCCTGGGTCTTCGGCACGATCATCATCACCAGCGCGGGCCTTGCTTTCGGTGCACTCCTCACCTCGCACCGGGTCCGCCCGATCACCTCCTGACCGGCAGCTCCGTCCCGCCGCCGGCCGACGGCGTACTGGCACTAGAGTGTGCGCATGGCTGAGCTGCTGACGGACGACCAGATCGATGCCGCGATCCGCGACCACCTCCCGCAGTGGAAGGTCGACGAGAACGCGCTGGTCCGCAGCGTCAAGAAGGACAGCTTCCTGGACGGCATCCGGCTGGTCGCGACCGTCGCCCAGCTGGCCGAGTCGATGAACCACCACCCCGACATCGACATCCGCTACACCACGATCACCTTCCGCGTCAGCAGCCACGACGCCGGCGGCATCACCGACGACGACCTCGTCCTAGCCCGCCACATCGACACCGCCGCCGGCTGACCCCTACCTCCACGAGCGGCTGCGCCTGGGCCGCGGGCGGTGGAAAACGACGATATTCGGGGCATGCGGCAACGGTAGTAACTATTTGACGGTTACGGTTGTGTCGTGACGACTGCTGACGAGTACCGCCTGCTGGGGTTCACCGACGCCGATCGGGAGGCCGCCGAGAAGTACGAGGCCGACCCCGTGGCCGTGGCCAAGCTCGCCTCCGAGCTCCGCCGGGAGATCGGTGGCTTCCGCGGCGAGGGCGCGGGGCCGACCATGCCTGACGACACCCGGGACTCGGTCGCCGCGTTCCTCGAGACGCTGCCGGACATCCGCCGGTACCACGCCGAGCGCGGGATCAGCGACGAGATCAGCTGGGCCACCCTCGCGGATCTCGGCAAACAGCTCGATGTGAGCCGCCGGACCAACGGCGAGTACGGGCTCGAGACGCACTGGTGGATGACGATCCACTGGACCGGCGCGATCTACGCCCTCGGCCGGCTGCAGTTCCTGCTCCACCAGGTGCCGGACAAAAACCCGGTCCCCGGCGTCGAGCCGGGCGAATGGGTGATCGGCGTCCACATCCCCGAGACCGGCCCGCTCACTCCCGAGGCGGTCGACGACAGCTTCGCCCAGGCCCGCGAGTTCTTCCCGCGCCACTTCCCGGAGTACCCGGTGAAGACCGCGACGCTCGGCTCCTGGCTGATCGACCCCTACCTGCTGGACAACCTGCCGCAGGACTCGAACATGGTCCGGTTCGGCCGCCGCTTCACCCCGTACGGCGAACCCCGCGACGCCCAGGACAGCGCCATCTTCTTCACCTTCCGCAGCCACGACCTCGAACACCTCGACAAATACCCCCAGGACACCACCCTGCAGCGCCTCGTCATCAACCGCATCAAATCCGGCGGCACCTGGCAAAACGCCTTCGGCTACCTCCACCTCTAACCGGGTGGGAGGCGGTTAGCGGCGTGGGGTGCCGTTCTTCTCGAGCCAGGTCAGGAGTTCGATGTTGCTGACGCAGCGGATGTCTGGCTGGGTGCAGGTGTCTTGGACGAAGGTGGTGAGGGCGTCGGAGTACACGCTGTTGTTCCAGTGGTTGAAGTGGTTGCCGAGGAAGAGCGGTGGGTTGCCGGTGGCTCGGGAGCGTCGGAGCGCGAGCCGGTACGTGGCGAGGACCTGTGCCTTCAGAGCGGGCGCCTGTGACGCCGGTGCCTCGCGTGCACCCGTCTGGGCGTACCAGAGGTTGTAGTCCATCGACAGCGTGTTCTTGTGCGTCCCGGCCAGTTCGACCGACTGCAACGGGAAGTTCCAGATGCCGTCGGTCTTCTTCGGCCAGGCGATGTACCCGGGCTCGGACGCGTCGTACAGCATCCCGCGCTGCCGCATGACCTGCCGGTACGCCGAACGGTTGCCCTCCAAGCACGGCGTCCGCATCCCCTTGACCGTGGCCGGGTCGAAGGGAGCGGCCAGCGGCTTACCCGCAGCCAGGGTCGGCCCGTTCGCGACCATCAGGTCGAAGGCCTTGAGTTCGTCATTCCACTGAGTCGCGTTCCAGCCACCGATCCCGGTCTTCCCGCAGAAATGCCCGTTCGCATGCGTGCCGATCTCGTGCCCCTCGGCGATCGCCTGCCGCAGTACGGCGGTCCGCCGCACCACCTTCGCCGGATCACCCCAGCCGATCTCGGAGGCGCCCGGGCTCTTACCCGGCGGCTTGTAGTCGGCCCGGTGCGAACCGGGGTAGAGATACGGCCCGGACAGGAAGAACGTCATCCGCGCGTTGACCTGCTTGGCGATTTGCCGCCAGTGCGACCACAGTGTCAGATCGCCGGCGCCGTCGAACGACACGACCACGAACAGCGGCGGTTTGCCGTTCGCCAGCTTCGCCGGGAACGTCCGCGTCACCCGAGCCGCATTCGCACCCTTCACCGGCGAAGGCGTCGGCGTGCTCGGTGTCTGCGAAGGGCTAGCTGTCGGCCTAGGCGTCGAGGACGGGCTCGGCGTCGGCGACGTGCCCGGAGACTTGGAGGGCCGCACCGAGGGCGTCCCCGCAGTACCGGACGGGGCTCCCTCCAACGGAACGTCCCCGCAGCCAGAAACCAGCGCCGCGGCAACCACCACCGCGCCGATCAGTACGCCGATCCTTCGCCTCACCACGCCTCTACTGACGCACGCCCGGGCGACCTGGTTGGCCCAGGACACACCCTTGCGGGGAAAGCGAACGTTCGATCGTTACCCGGCCGTGACCTTGGCGGCTTTGCGGCGCCCGGCGATCCGGCGCGACGTCTCCAGCACCAGACCGATCAGGAACGCCAGCCCGAGGCTGAACGCGAGCGCCTTCAGCGAGTCGTGCGCGAACGCGTCGCCGCCGATGTAGCCGAGCAACGCGACGTACGTGTAGGCGATCGTCACGCCCGCGATCGTGAAGACGATGAACTTGCGGAACGAGTACGCCGTGGCGCCGGCGGTCAGCGTCGCCACCATCCGCGCACCAGGGATGTAGCGGACGGTCATCAACACCAGCCCACCCCGCGTGTGCAACGCATGCGAGACCTTCTCGTACATCGCCTGCCGCGCGTCCTGCCGTCGCATCCAGCGCCGCAGCGCCGGACCGGAACCGCGACCGAGCAGGTAGCAGACCGATTCGCCGATCACCGAGCCGACCATCGCGACCACGATCACCAGCAGCAGGTTCTGGTGACCCGCGGCGGCCGCCATCCCGGCGGTGACGACCATGCCCTCACTGGGCACGATCGGGAACACCGCATCGACCGCGGCGGCCACGAAGAGAATGAGCAGCAGCCAGTGCGAGGCCATCGCCACACTCAACAGGTGCCGAACGACCTCCATCAACTGTGTCACGCACCGAGCCTCTCATCCGGTGTCAACACGAACCCAATCGGCGAGTGCCGCTCAGGCGGAACCGAGCCAGGAATTCATCCGCAGGGAGGCCAGAGTTTCCAGTGGGGCGCCGGCGAACTCCCCGGGCTCGCGGCGCAGTGCCCGATCCCACACCAGCGCCCGGGCGACCTTGCCGATCCAGCAGGCGAGGTCGAGTTCGGCGAGCAGGCCGGCCGGGTCGCCGAACACCTCGAGATAGGCGTCGCGCGGACGGCGTACGAGTTCGTCGCCGGGGTCGACCTCGAGCCAGCGCGCCAGCGAGCCGAGTGCGACCAGCATGCTGGAGAACGGGTGCGCGAGCACGCTGTCGCCCCAGTCGTAGAACTTGACCGAGCCGGCCGGGCCGCCGAGGACGTTGTTCGTGTGCAGGTCGTTGTGATCCAGGCTGGCCCGGTCGGGCAGGTCGGCGCAGCGCGCGGCGAACTCGGCCCGCTGCCCGCTGACCCACGCGTGCTGCTCCTTGGCGACCTCGCTCCCCGACGCGGCGGCGTACCGGCCGGTGATCTCCAGCGCTTCGTCCAACCGCTGCGGCATCACCGTCGCACGCATATCGGTGACTCCGGCCGCGAGGAGATCCTCGGCATGCGGCATCAGGTCGAGCTGCAACTGCCCGTACTGCGGAAGCACGCTCACCAGCGCCTCGGACCACCCGGACGGCTCACCGAGTCGCTCCCGCAGAGTCGGACCGCCGTCGGGCAGCAGGACCCAGCCGCGATCGACGTCCACGGCAATTGGGTCGAGCACCCACTGCGGCACCACGGACGCCAGCAAGCGATACAGCGGTACTTCGAAGACCATCTCCGGAGCCGGGGCCTTCAGCCACACCGCACCGCGCTCGGTGTCGGCCCGCAGTACGGTCCCCCACGGCTTCAACCGCGGCTGGGTCACCTCACCGACCCGCTTGATGCCGGCAGCCGTCAACTGTTCGTCGAGCCAGTTCGCAGCGTCCGAGAACCATTCGGCGGAGCTCCACAGGGAGGTCGTCTCACTGGTTTCGCTGATCGGCGAAGTCATGCCGGCCAGCCTACGGATTCCCGGGGCCGAGCTGCCTGGCCAATTCCGTTCGCGAGTGGATGCCGAGCTTCGCGTAGACCTTGCGCAGGTGGTACTCGACCGTCTTCGGGCTGAGGAACAACCTCGCCGCCGCGGACCGGATACTCTCGCCGTCCACCAGCAGCATCGCGATCTGGCGTTCCTGCGGGGTGAGCTGGTCCGCGGTCGACGGCTCGCGGCGGCGGGCGGTCTCGCCGGTCGCCTTCAGTTCGGCCGCGGCCAGATCGGCCCAGCCCGGCGCACCCAGCCGATCGAAGTCACTGACCGCCAGCCGAAGTTGGGCACGCGCATCGACTCTCCGCCGGGCCCGCCGCAGCCAACCGCCGTAGGCGAGCCTGGTCCGCGCCGTCTCGAACACGTCGAGCGTCCGCTGATGCCAACCGAGCGCCTCTTCGAAGAACCGCTCGTCCTCCTCGACCAGACCACGAGCCCGCGCCGACCGGCCCAGCGCCCACGGCTGCCCCTTGCCCTCGGCCAGTACGGCGAACTCGCGCGCGACGGCGACCGCGTCCTCCGTCCGGCCGAGCCGCAGATAGACTTCGACCATCTCCGGCGCGGGCGACAGATCGGGGTCCAGCAACCCCAGCGAATCAAGCACTTCCGCCAGCTGCTCGTACGACGCGAGGGCACCGGCCGGATTGCCCTGGCCGAGCTCGAGATCGCCCAGCGCGAACAACGCCCAGGCCCGGCCGATATGGATCTGCCGTTCGGTGCAGATCCCGATCGCTTCGGTCGCCAGCGAGCGGCACTCCTCGGCCCGGCCGCGATGCGCGGACAGCCACGCCTGCCCGGCCAGGCAGATCGCCAACTCGGTGGTCTGCCCGGTCTCGCGGGACAGCCTGATCCCCTCGTCGTACGCCGCGGCCGCATCCGCCCAGCGGTCGGTCGTCGCCTCATCACGGGCGAGGTGCATCAACAGGGCGGGCAGCGTCCCGACCGCGACCTGGTCCCGCCGCTCACGCATCGCCTGCTCGAGCAACGCACGACCCGTTCCGGCTTCGCGCAGGAAGAGCGGCGCGAGCGTCATCCAGATCTGCCGGCGCCGATCGCGATCCAGGGCGGCGGACGGTTCCAGCCTGATGGCTTCCCGGATCTGCTCGGTCCCGGGCCGCCCGGCCAGAATCTTGGCGCTGCCGCTGGCCAGCAGCCCGAGAATCCGGACACCCGGCCGATCAGTTGCCTCCAGCAATCGATCGATGCCGTCGGCGGCCTGCAGCGCGCCGGCCGCGTCGCCCAGCCGGAAGCAGGCGTTGACCGCATCGCTCAGCAGTCCGACGGCGGCCTCCGGATCGGTCGTCTCGTCCGCCGCGGCAAGCAGGATGTCGCGCGCCCGGGCAGGCGATCCGCACTTCACCGCGATGTCGGCACGCAACTCGTGCGCCCAGGTCGTGGTCGCCGCCGGCGGCTCGAACGCCAGCGCCTCACCGAGCAGGCTGTCGCCCCGGTCCGGCATCCCCGCGAACCAGGCCGCCTGCCCGGCAGCGACCAGTCGAGCCGCGCGTTCCTGGGCGTGTTCGGTCAATCTGGCCGCCCGTTCAAAGGCAGTCGCGGCGACCGCGTGTGCACCGCGCTCAGCTGCATGATCGCCCGCGAGCTGGAGTGCCGCGGCGACCTCGTCGCTCTCCCCGAGCACAGTCTCCGAGAGATGCCAGGCCCGCCGGTCGGCTTCGTGCGGCCCCAAGATCGCGGCCACCGCTTGATGCACCGTACGCCGTTGCGCCGGCTCCGCGCTCGCATAGATCGCCGACCTGACCAGGGGATGCCGGAACTCGACCCGGCCGTCTCCGATCACCACGAGGGTTGCCTGCTCCGCCTCTGCCAACGCGGCCACGTCGACACCGAGCTCGTCGCAGGCCCTCGCGATCACGCCCAGTTCGCCGTCCTCCACGGAGGCCACGAGCAACGCCGTACGGGCAGCGGGACTGAGCCGGGATGCCCTTACAGCAAAGGCGTCCGCCAACAAGGCCGGGACCAGAATCGGCCGGCCGGGCGGCAGCCGGTGCAACTGTTCCGGATCGTTCGCCAGTTCCAGCAACGCCAAGGGATTGCCCGCGACGCGACGATGCAACTGGGCCACGAGATCGACCGGCAGTCCGCCGATAATGCGCTGAGCGGCTGGGAGATCGATGCCGGTGAGTTCGAGCCTGGGCAGATCCGCATCGGCCAGCGGGTGCGGTTCGCCGGCACGCGCGGCGACCAGCAGGACGATCGGGTCCGCGAGCAACCGGCGGGCGGCGAACAGCAGCGCCTCGGCGGACGGCCGGTCGAGCAGCTGCGCGTCGTCGACGAGGATCGCGACCGGCGCGGATTCGGCGTACCGGCAGATCAGGCTCAAGGTGGCGGCGCCGACCGCGAACCTGTCGGCCGCGGCGCCGGGGCTGAGCGCGAGGGCCGCCGCCAGCGCATCCCGTTGTGGTGCAGGGATGTGAGCGAGTTCGCCGAGCGCCGGCCGGAGTAGCTGGAGCAGGCCGCCGAACGGGATCTCGCGTTCGGCCTCGGTACCGCGGGCCCGGAGTACGCGGAGGCCGTCGGCGAGTGTCACCGCTTCGGCCATCAACGCCGACTTCCCGATCCCCGGCTCCCCGGTGATCAGCAGCACTCCACTGGTGCCGACCCGCGCCCCCGCGACCAGCCGCTCGATCACCCGCCGTTCGGTCTCCCGCCCGATCAGCATCCCCGCAGTCTGCACGCCACTCCCCCGTCGCACCAGCCCCCGGGACTAGGTGGGTCACCTGATGCGACTGGGGGCCGGGCGCTTCTACGGTCGAGCGCAATGAGTCCCAGGGAGGGGAATCGACAATGACCACGGTCGAACAACAGATCGACGGCGACAAGTTGATGGCGTTCGTGTTCCGCGCGGTGGACGAGGTGGGGGCGACGCTCAACGCGGGCCTGGTGGTGATGGGCGACAAGCTCGGCTACTACCGCGCGCTCGCGGGCGCCGGTCCGCTGACACCGGCAGAGCTGGCCGAGCGCACACAGACCAGCGAGCACTACACCCGCGAGTGGCTGAACGCGCAGGCCGCGGGTGGTTTCGTCGAGTACGACGACGGCCGGTACGTCCTGCCGCCCGAGCACGCGATCGCACTCACCGACGAGAGCAGCCCGGCGTTCCTGCCCGGCTTCTTCCAGATCGCGCTCGGCACCGTCCACAACACCACGCAGACGATCGACGCCGCTCGCAGCGGTGCCGGCATCGGCTGGCACGAGCAGGACACCGATGTTCACGACGGTTGCGAGCGCTTCTTCCGGCCCGGCTACAACGCGAATCTGCTGACCAGTTGGCTGCCTGCGTTGACCGACGTCGTCGGCAAACTCGACCGCGGCGCCAAGGTGGCCGACATCGGCTGCGGTCACGGCGCCTCGACGATCCTGATGGCGAAGGCGTTTCCGCAGTCGACGTTCCTCGGCTTCGACTACCACCCGGCGTCGATCGAGGTCGCCCGGAAGCGCGCCGCCGAAGCCGGAGCCGACGTGACGTTCGAGGTGGCGCCGGCGACGGCGTACAGCGGGACCGGGTACGACCTGGTGACGACGTTCGACGCGTTGCACGACATGGGCGACCCGGTCGGCGCCGCGCGCCGGGTCCGCGAGTCGCTCGCCGAGGACGGCACCTGGATGGTCGTCGAACCGATGGCCGGCGACCGCGTCGAGGACAACCTGAACCCGGTCGGCCGCGCGTACTACGGCTTCTCCACGCTGCTCTGTACGCCGGGATCGCTGTCGCAGGATGTCGGCCTGGCGCTCGGCACTCAGGCCGGGCCGGCCAGGATCCGCGACGTCACCACGGCGGCCGGTTTCACCCGGTTCCGGGTCGCCGCCGAGACGCCGTTCAACCTGGTGTACGAAGTCCGCCCCTGAGACAGTGCTCGCGAGGGGGCTCGCAGATGACTTCGAAGCCGCAACGCCCAGCGCGCCCGGCCGACCAGGAGGGGACGGTCGAGCGCGACGGGGTGACGATCGCCTACAAGGTCCACTCCGGCCTTCACGCGACAGCCGAGGATGCAACAAATGTTGCTGCAGCGGATGTTGCGGCAACAGATGTTGCAGCTCCGACGGTGGTGTTCTTGCCGACCTGGTCGATCGTGCCGTCGCGGATCTGGAAGGCGCAGGTGCCGTACCTGGCCAAGCACTTCCGGGTCGTGACGTTCGACGGCCGCGGGTCGGGCGAGTCGAGTGCACCCGCAGGCGCCGCGGCGTACGCGGACAGCGAGTTCGTCGCGGACACCCTCGCCGTACTGGCCGCCACGAGGACCGGCACCTGCGTTCTGGTGTCGCTCTCCCGTGGCGTGCCGTGGGCGTTGCAAGTCGCCCATCAACTCCCCGATCAGGTGCTCGGTGTTGTGTGCATCGGCTCGGCCGCCGGGCTCGTACCGGCACAGGAGGAACGCATCCGCTGGTCGTGGAACGAGCGGCACGACACAACCGACGGGTGGGCGAAGTACAACAAGCACTACTGGACAGAGGGCGGGTACGACGATTTCCTGCGCTTCTTCTTCGCGCAGATGTTCCCCGAACCGCACTCCACCAAGCAGATCGAGGACGCCGTCGGCTGGGGCCACGAGATCAGCCCCGAGCGGCTGGTCGACACCGAGGCGGCCCGCCAGGATCGCGTTCCCGGCGTACCGGCGATGTCCTGTCCGGTCCTGGTGGTGCACGGCTCCGACGACAAGATTCGCCCCCTGGCCGAAGGTGTCGCGCTGGCCGACCAGACGGGTGGTTCGCTGATCACCGTCGAAGGCGGCGGACACGCCCCGAACGCCCGCGACCCGGTGCTGGTGAACCGCCTGCTCAAGGACTTCGTTTCAGGTGTCACCCCACCACAACCGGTACGGCGTACGTTGGTGCGCGCCTCGAATCGCCCGAAGCGGGTGCTCTATCTGTCCTCGCCGATCGGCCTCGGCCACGCCCGCCGGGATCTCGCGATCGCGCGCGAACTGCGGATGCGGAATCCCGGACTCGAGATCGACTGGCTCGCCCAGCACCCGGTCACGCGAGTCCTGGCCGATGCGGGCGAATCGGTGCACCCGGCATCGGCGTACCTGCTGAACGAGTCGAGCCACATCGAGTTCGAGGCCGACGAGCACGACCTGCACGCGTTCCAGGCGATCCGGCGGATGGACGAGATCCTGGTCGCGAACTTCCTCACCTTCACCGATGTGGTCGACGACCGGCCCTACGACCTGGTGATCGGCGACGAGGCCTGGGACGTCGACTACTTCCTGCACGAGAACCCGGAGCTGAAGCGTTTCGCCTATGCCTGGCTGACGGACTTCGTCGGTTGGCTGCCGCTTCCTTCGGGCGGCCCTGCCGAAGCTGCGCTGACCGCGGACTACAACGCGGAGATGCTCGAGCAACGGGCCCGCTTCCGCCGGCTCCGTGATCGCTCCCTCTTCATCGGCGACCCGGACGACATCGTCGAGGACACCTTCGGTCCGGGGTTGCCGTCGATCCGGTCGTGGACGGCGCAGAACTTCGACTTCACCGGGTACATCACCGGCTTCGACCCCGCGGAGACCGCCGACCGCACGGCTCTCCGTGCCCGGCTCGGCTACCCGCCCGACGCCAAGCTCTGCCTGGTCACCGTCGGCGGCTCGGGTGTTGGAAAATCCTTGCTGCAAAGGGTTTTAGACGCTATCCCGGTCGCGCGGCGAGCCGTTCCCGGCCTGCACTTCGTCGTCGTCACCGGACCTCGCATCGACCCGTCGACGCTGCCTTCGATGCCCGGGGCAACCATTCACGGCTATCTGCCGAACCTTCACCACCACCTGGCCGCCGCGGACGTCGCGATCACCCAGGGCGGCCTCACCACCTGCATGGAACTCACCGCCGCCCGGGTGCCCTTCATCTACGTCCCACTCCAGCACCACTTCGAGCAGACCTTCCACGTCCCTGCCCGGCTGAACCGCCACAACGCCGGCCACCTCGTGCCCTACTCGGCCTGCACTCCCACCACCCTCGCCGAAACCCTCGCCAAGCTGTTGATCACCGACGTCGACTACCTCCCCGTCCCCACCACCGCCGCCCAGACCGCCGCCGCCCTCCTCACGGACCTGCTCTGAAAACCACCCCACCCTCGCGACCAACAAGGGGCACCAGCATCCCGCGGTACGGCGTACCGACGGACAGGAGGTGTCAGGCCGGTCACCTGAATACCACCCTCAAGCGGAGGCCGCCCGGGCATTTTCAGGCCGTACCTCCTGTCCGTCGGTACGCCGGCTTCGGCACAGGCGATTGACAGGACACTTCACCAGATGGTGAAGTGTCCTGGTGTTGGCGACGACGTTTGCAGCTCTCGGAGACGGCACGCGGCTGGCCGTGGTGACTCGGCTGAGCCGCGGCGAGGCGACGATGGGCGAGCTCGCGGCGCCTCACCGAGTGAGCCTGCCCGCGATGACCAAGCACGTCGGGGTGCTGGTCGATGCCGGGTTGGTGAGCCGCCGGAAAGTCGGGCGGACGGTGGTCTGTTCGCTGCGCCCCGAGGCGTTCACCGAAGTACAGACGTGGCTCGGCGACCTCACGACGTACTGGAACACGACCATCGACCGGCTGGAAGACCTGTTGCGAGGGAGCGATGATGAGCACTGACGTCCGGATCGAAAGGGTGCTTCCGGCAACGATCGGCCGGGTGTACGACGCCTGGTCGCGCCCCGAGCTGCTGACCCGCTGGTACTGCCCGAACCCGAGTCACGAGCTGCAGGTCGAGGCCGACGTACGCATCGGCGGCGAGTACGTCGTGATCATGGGCCCGTATGTTGTCCGGGGCACCTATCTCGAGGTCGACCCGCCGCGCCTGCTCACCTTCACCTGGAAGTGGGACGACGGCGGCGACGACATCTCCCAGGTCCGCGTCGAACTCTCCGAGGTCGACGGCGGCACCCACCTCCTGCTCAGCCACACCGCGCTGGCCACCGCCGACGACGCCGCCGGCCACCTGCAGGGCTGGGAACTCCAACTGACCCGCCTCACCGACCTCCTCACCGCCGAGGCCCTCACCTGAGCCTCCGACTCCGCGCGAGGTCAGCCCGGAGCAATGTCGACAAGTCGAGCCCGCGTACGGCGTACCGGCAGGTGGCTCTTCCTCGTCGCCGCCGTACTCATCGCTGTGGTGGGCAAAAGTTGAGCCCCGGGCGGTGACCCGGGGCTCGGAACGGATGGATGGGCGGCGAAATCAGCTGCCGGACTTGCGCCGGAACTGGCGCTTCTGCTTGTCGTTGTGCGCCTCGCCGACGCCCTCGTGCCGCGGCCCGGTTCCCGGGTGCGCCTCGTGGTGGGCGTTCTTCTTGGCAAGTGCTTCACGGAACTTCTTCTGCAGATCGTCCTGCGCCGGCTCGCTGGGCTTGTCGCTCATACCGTCTCCTTACAAACCGTCAGGCGTACAGGCTCTAGCCAACCAATTGTGACCGCCCCAGCGCCAGCCATTTACAGCGGGGCCTCCCCAGCCGATGCCGGCTGGACCTTGGCGAGCGGAACTGTCGGCGTCCGCCACTACTGTGTGCGTCCTGATGACAGCGTTCCAGGAGGACCAGGTACGGCGACTGCTGGCGAGCGGGTGGGGCACGTGCGAAGGGATCGCCGGGCAGGTCCGAGCCAGCGGCCTGCCTTCGATCAACCGCGAATACCTTAACGATGCCTTCCGCTCCGACCAATGGCAGTTCGCCGAGGAGGCCGTTCGCGCACTCACCGACCAGTTCAGCTCGGCACGATTCGCCGACGAGGTCCGGTACGGCGTGGTGCTGGTGCCCGCAGCTTCGGCATTGGACACCCGCGGGGCGATGCCGGCCGCAGTACGAGCTGATCAGGCCGGCGCGGAATCCGGCGATGTGTACGACGAACGGTTGCCGGCCGGAACTCTGCTCAGCACCGCCGAGCGCGACTGGACGATGGTGGCCGGAGTCGTGGGCGACTACGGCCCCGCACTCGGCAGCTATTACCAGGTGGCCGGCGCTCCAGCGGAGGACTTCACCATCTTCGGCCAAGACACTCGTCGACTGATGACGCGCCAGGTCTGGGGAGCCCGGGTCCTGCAGTGCGGCCGAACGCCGCCGGACTGCGAACTCAACGAGCGCTGGACGTTCACGCTGTTCCCCGGCGAGCCGCTGGTCGACGGCCTGGCCGAATCCGGCACCGTGCTCAAGGGACGTGTGCGGTTCCGCCTCGGCAAGCCCGACCGCGGTATCGGCTCGGCTCGCGTCGCCCCCGCCATCGCCATCTCACCGTAGGAAAAATGTCTCCGGCGCGGGCTCGGTGCCTGTTAGTTTCAAGGCTCCGACAGCTCGGGGAGGGATGGCCGACATGCTGGTCAGCAGTGAGGCACTGGCAGGAATCGCGTTGGTAGAGCTGGGTCTGGTGATCGTGCCGGGACCGAACATGATCTACCTCGTCTCCCGCTCCGTCACCCAAGGACGACGCGCCGGCCTGACATCGCTCGCCGGAGTGGGCGTCGGCTTCCTCGCCTACCTCCTCGCCGCGACCGCCGGCCTCGCGACCCTCTTCGCGCTGGTCCCCGAGATCTACGTGACGCTCAAGCTCGCCGGCGCCGCCTACCTGCTCTGGCTCGCCTGGGGCGCTCTCCGTCCCGGCGGCAGCTCGGCGTTCACCCCGGAGGCGCTCACCCCCGATCGCCCCCGCAAGCTCTTCGGCATGGGTCTGCTGACCTGCATCCTCAACCCGAAGATCGCGATCCTCTACATCTCGCTGCTCCCCCAGTTCGTCGACCCCGCCCGCGGGCACGTCGGCACCCAGAGCCTTCTTCTCGGCCTCACCCAATTGGCCGTCGGCGTCATCATGAACGCCGTGTTCGTCATCACCGCCGGATCCGTCGCCACCTTCTTCACCCGCAGGCCCCTGTGGTCCCGTATCCACCGCTACCTCACCGGCACCGCCCTGGCCGCGTTCGCGATCAAGCTCGCCACCGACCGTGCCCAGCCCGTCGCAGCTCCGTAAACCGGACCGCCGCCGTTTGTCCCTCGCCGTACAGTAGATTCCACGGCCCCGAGCCCACCGGCACCAATCGCGACAGCCACCTCACAGGCGCAGTCGCCCACTCCTTGCCACCCGCACTCGCCCGCGCCGCCACACCGCACATTCGCGGCCTCCCCTGACAGGTCAGGGTGCCGGGTGAGCCACATTCCCCTGCCCCGGCACCCTGGCCGCACCACCCTCAAGCAACCTCAGCCACAAAGACGAACTCCTTGCCTGGGCGATCGGGTGCATCCCGTATGTCGGTAACCGCGAACCCGGCTTCGCTCAACGACTCCTCGACCTCGGCACGACTCCGGAACCGCAGCGTCGACTCCGACGTCATCCGCGCTCCGTCCGACTCGAACACGTACGTCGACCGGAACGTCACGAAGGGCTCATTCACCTCGAGCAAGTCGGTCCAATTCTCCACGTGGCCGACACCCGGTACGTCGATGCGCTTGTACGTCGCCTCGCGATTCCACTCCAACCACGCCCGCCGCTTTGGATCCCTTGTCTCAAACACAAACCGCCCACCCGGCACCAGCGCCGCCCGTACGCCGTACAGCGTCGCCATCCACTCCTCATCGGTGAGAAACACCTGCGCCACGTTCCCAGTCATCACCGCCATCTCCACCTGCAACGGCGGCAACCCGGTCGCATCCCCATGAATCCACCGAACCTTCTCAGCCCCCACCTTCCCCCGCGCCACCTCCAACGAAGCCAACGCCGGATCCACCCCCACCACCTCGACCCCAGCCGCTACCAACAGCCTCGCCAACTCCCCCGTCCCACACCCCACGTCCAGCACCGACCGAGCCCCAAACTCCCCCACCATCCCCACATACACCTCCAAATCCCCCCGCCCCTCCTCCAACGCGTCATAAACCCCCACCAACCGCCGATCCCCGAACAACGCATCAACCATCCCCCGAACCTATTCCGCCGCCCCTTCCCCACCAACCGACTTTCCGCAGGCGGCAAACACAGAGACCTTGTTGCGTAAGACATAGTGTCTTACGCTGACTGCATGGCTGACACCATCACGATCCGCACCGATGCGGAGACCGAGCACGCCTTGGATGTTCTGACCCATGACGGCAGCTCCCGGTCAGCGGCGATCCGCCAAGCCGTGCTGGAAGCGGCACTGCGCAAGGAACGGGCTGCGGCGATGCGACGCGAGGTACTGCGGATGCCGCTCGGGGAACCCGACGGCATCGACATCGCCGCCGAGATCAGCCGCGACCGCGAGGACGACCGCGGATGATCTACCTCGACTCGGCCGCCATCGTGAAACTCGTCCACGCCGAGAGCGAAACGCAGGCTCTGCGCGACTGGCTCGACGAACGAGCGGACATCGGGTGGACCAGTTCGGTCCTGGCGGAGATCGAGTCGTCGCGTGCGCTGGCACGGTATGCCCCAGGAGCTGTCGCTCGACTCCATCCCGTCCTCGACCTGATCGAGCTGGTGGAACTGGACGCAGGGGTTCGCATTATCGCCCAGACCGTGAAACCGGTAACAGTCCGGAGCCTCGACGCCATACATCTCGCAACAGCTCTCCGCCTCCGCCCGCAGCTCACGTCATTCATCACGTACGACAAACGCCTCGCCGATGCTGCCCAGGCGGCCGGACTGACCGTCGACGTGCCTACCTGAGACATCTCCTTCGCCGCCGCGCACAACTTCAACACGCCGTGGCAGGAGAAAACCGCAACTCCACCAATGCGCGAAGCTCCACAAAGTCGTTTATCGTGCGGGGGCCTTGAGGCCGATGCGGTGACCGTCGGGGTCGAGAACGATCGCGAAGCGCTGGCCCCAGGGCATGAGGGTCGGCGGTTTGACGACGGGCGCGCCGGTTGCGACCAGTTCGGCGATGACGTGGTCGAGTTGCTCTTCCGATTCGAGTTCGAGATCCAGTTGCGAGCCACCCGAGGACGGTTGCGGCGCAGTTTCGTCCCACCAGGCAGCGAATGCCGTCGAATGCAACACGATGGTGACTCCGGTGTTCGTCGACACCCACGCCTCTGCGTCGCCGTTCCCCTGCCGATTCCGAGCGCGAAACAACACTCCAAGGCGCTCATAGAACGCACGGCTGCGTTCAAGATCCGCGACGATGAAGTTGACCTGAGCGACAACAACCACCATCACAGCGTCCCACGCACAACGCTCAGACGCTGAAGCGGAACTCCACGACGTCGCCGTCGCCTTCCCGCAACACTCTTTTCTTTTCAGACGTTGAAGCGGAACTCCACCCAGTCATGTCGCCAACCAACGTCAATTGGCGTCTGAGTAGCCGAGCGTAGAATGTTTCGATGCCCAATCCCCGCACTATCCCCTTGCTGCCTTGCGCCGACATCGACGAGATCGAGACGTTCTTCGCCGCCCTGGGATTCCGCACCACCTACCGCCAGCTCCGACCGTACGCGTGCCTCGCCCTCAACGGTCACGGCTTCGACCTGCAGTACTACGGCCTGGACGGCCACACACCAGAGTCCTCGCACAGCTCCTGCCTCGTGATCGTCGATGACACCGGCCAGATCTGGGAGGAGTTCGCCGCAGGACTGCGCGAGGCGTACGGCCGCCTGCCGGTCAAGGATTTCCCTCGGATCACGCGGCCGCGCCAGCGAAAGAACGCCGACGGGCGGAGCGGCTTCAGCCTCGTCGACCCGGCAGGCAACTGGCTTCGCTTCTTCCGCGACGGCAGCACAGAGACCTCGCCGGCCGAAGTCAGCCGGTTGGGCGCGGCCGTTCAGAACGCGGTTGTGCTCGCGGACAGCAAAGGCGACGTAGCCCAGGCTGCCAAGGTCCTCCAGGGCGCACTCAATCGCGCACCGGCCGACGATCCGGCACAAGATGAAGCCCGGAGTTTCCTCGCCGAGCTGACCGAGCGCCTGCCGGAAGGCTGACCTTGGACCAGCACCCGCTCAGACGTTGAAGCAGAACTCCACGACGTCGCCGTCGCCTTCCCGCAAACCGTCTTTTTTCTTCTTTAGACGTTGAAGCGGAACTCCACGACGTCGCCGTCCGCCATGATGTAGTCCTTGCCTTCGATGCGGACTTTGCCTGCGGACTTGGCGGCGGTCATGGAGCCGGCGGCTACGAGGTCGTCGAAGGAGACGATTTCGGCTTTGATGAAGCCGCGCTGGAAGTCGGTGTGGATGACGCCGGCGGCTTCGGGGGCGGTGGCGCCCTTCTTGATGGTCCAGGCGCGGGATTCCTTCGGGCCGGCCGTCAGGTACGTCTGCAGGCCGAGGGTTTCGAAGCCGACCCGGGCCAGGGTGTCCAGGCCGGGCTCCTCGACGCCCATCTCGGTGAGCATCTCGCGGGCCTCGTCCTCGTCGCCGAGTTCGACCAGTTCGGCCTCGAACTTGGCGTCCAGGAAGATCGCCTCGGCCGGTGCCACCAGGTCGCGCATCTGCTGCTTCAGCGACTCGTCGGCCAGTTCGTCGGCGTCACAGTTGAAGACGAACAGATAAGGCTTGGCCGTCATCAGCATCAGCTCGCGGATCGCGGCCCGATCGACGTTGGTGGCGCTGATCGGCGTACCGGCCTCCAGGTGCTTCTGCGCTTCCCGGACCGCTTCCAGTACGGCGACACTCTCCTTCTTCAGTCGCGCTTCCTTCTCCAGCCGCGGGATCGCCTTCTCGACGGTCTGCAGGTCGGCCAGGATCAGCTCGGTCTGAATCGTGGAGATGTCGTCGGCCGGCGAGACCTTGCCGTCGACGTGGGTGACGTCGTCGTCGCGGAACACCCGGGTGACCTGGCAGATCGCGTCGGACTCGCGGATGTGGCTGAGGAACTTGTTCCCCAGCCCCTCCCCCTCGGACGCGCCGCGGACGATGCCGGCGATGTCGACGAACTGCACCGTGGCCGGCAGGATCTTGGCCGAGCCGAAGATCTCGGCGAGCTTGCCGAGTCGCGCGTCCGGCACGCCGACCACACCGACGTTGGGCTCGATCGTGGCGAACGGGTAGTTCGCCGCGAGCACGTTGTTCTTGGTCAGCGCGTTGAAGAGCGTGGACTTGCCCGCGTTGGGGAGCCCGACGATTCCGATGGTGAGTGCCACGGGCGACAAGAGTACGCGGCTCACCCCGCCGTACCCCAATCCGCCGACCACCGCCACGTACCGCGAACCACCCGCCGCCGCGCATCCGCAGTACACGAAACCCATCCCGTACTGCGAACCAGGCACCCGCGTGCCCTGGAAATCCAGCCCGTACTACGGAATCAGATCACAAAGGACTCCAGCTCGGCGCCGTACCAGCGACTGGTGAGGCCCAGCGGGCGCATTCCCAACCGTCCGCACACGGCCAACGACGCGATGTTGCCAGGCCGCACGACTGCGTAGATCTCCCCGATCCCCGACCGCAGACCGTGCCTGATGGCTCCCCGCGCCGACTCGGTCGCCAGGCCGCGCCCCCACGCGTCAGGGTGGAAGTGCCACCCCACCTCGACCTCACCTGCGCCTGGAGAGTCAGCCGGCTCGGGCAACGGAACCAGCAACACCGTCCCCGCCACGACGCCCGACAACTTCTCCTCGACTGCCCAGACCCCGAACACGGCATCTTTGTTGCGCTCGTTCCAGCGTTCGATCGCCCGGCCGGCCGTGTCGCGGTCCGCCATCACCCGCGGATCGGCACCGAGCCAGCGGGCCACCTCCCAGCGCCGGTAGATATCGAACACGCGGTCGCCGTCACCCTCGGCCCAGTCGCGGACGAGCAGCCGATCTGTCTCGAACACCACCTTCGGATCCATCCCCCCTCCCTGAGCAAGAGATCTACCGAGCGCGCCGACCGGTCGCAAGCGAAACCGTGAAGTGTGACCGGAGAGAGACTTCTGCTCCGCCGGCTGCCGAGATCTGCTCGCACGATCGCGATGCCAACCAGATCAGGAGTTCGGGCGTCTCTTCCTATGACAGCTCCTGAGGGGGAGCACTGGGGAACATCCGCCTGATCCACAAGGAGCATCGTCATGTCCAGAAAGCTTGCTGCCGTCTTCGCCACCGCCGCAGCGGCCGCCCTGGTCGTCGGTTCACTGATCGCGATGGCGCTGGTCCACGAGAGTCCGCCGAAGCCGACGTCGGCCGCCAGCACCACGTCGAGCGTGACGCCCACCACAACGCCCACGGACGAACCGACCGACGAGCCGACCGGCACACCGAGCAAGACGCCGGACAACAATGCCGGCAGCCCTGCCGCGGACCCGACAGCCGCCGCTGCCGCCGGCAACAAGAAGGTGTTGTTCTTCAGCTTCGACGACGGCCCGGACCCGGTCTGGACGCCGAAGATCCTTACTGTGCTGCAGAAGTACAACGCGCACGCGACCTTCTTCGAACTCGGTGCCATGCAGGCCGCCCACCCGGGGCTGCGTGAGCAAGTACTTGCCGCAGGCAACACCATCGGCAGCCACTCGATCACGCACCCGCAGCTGACCGCGATCTCCGCAGCCAGGCGGCACCACGAGATCTTCGACGGCCCGCAGTCGAAATGCTTCCGGCCGCCGTACGGCGCGTCGAACCCGCGGGTGCGGGCGGACATCAAGGCCGCGGGAATGACCCAGGTGCTCTGGGACGTCGACCCGCGGGACTGGGCCCGGCCGGGTGTCAACGCGATCGTCAGCAACATCCTGCACAACGCCCACCGGCGCAACATCATCTTGATGCACGACGGCGGTGGCGACCGCAGTGAGACCGTCACCGCGCTCGACAGGGCCCTGCAAACGCTGAAGGCCCAGGGCTACACCTTCGCCGCGATGGACTGCTGATCCGGAAAATCAGGCGCTGCCGACTGTTGCTCACGGAAACTGTCGGCGGCGTCTGCCACTGTCTGTGACATGACCGGTACGACGTTGCTCATGGTGCTCCTGTTCCTCGCGGTCGGGCTGCTGCTCGGCGCGGTGTTCGGGGTGCTCTGGTCCCGTGGACGCGACGGCGCCGAGCTCGCCCGGATCACCGCCGAGCGCGACGCCGCCGAGGACCGGGTCGTCGAGCTGACCCAGGAGCGGCATTCGGTCGGCCAGCAGATGTCGGGCCAGGCCGTCGTGAAGGAGTCGCTGGACCGCCTGCATGCGCAGCTGAACCAATTGGAGAAAGGCCGAGCGGCCTGGCAGAGCCAGCTCCACCAGCAGGTGAACGAAGTACGGATGAGCGGCGAGGCGCTGCGTCGCGAGACCGCGTCATTGTCGACAGCGCTACGAAAACCTCAGGTGCGAGGGCGCTGGGGCGAGCTGCATCTGAAGCGGACCGTCGAGCTGGCCGGCATGGTCGCGCATTGCGACTTCACCGAACAGACGTCGACGGTGACCGACGACGGACTGCTTCGCCCGGACATGGTGGTCAGGCTCGCCGAGGGGAAGAATCTCGTCGTCGACTCCAAGGTTCCGCTGGCCGCGTTCCTGGAGGCCGCCGAGAGCGAGGACCCGGACTTCCGCGAGGAGCGGCTGCGGGCACACGCACGACATCTGCGGACGCATGTCGACCAACTGTCGGCCAAGGCGTACTGGTCGAGACTGCCGTCGACGCCCGAGTTCGTCATCCTGTTCGTGCCCGGTGAGTCGTTCCTGTCCGCCGCGCTGGATATCGAGCCGTCCCTGCTGGAGTACGCCGCCGAGCGCCGCGTGATCCTGGCGACGCCGACAACGCTGATCGCGACGTTGCGCGCGGCCGCCTATGCGTGGAACCAGTCCGCGCTGACCGAGTCCGCTCAGCAGGTGTTCGAGCTCGGCCGCGAGCTGTACGAGCGGCTCAGCACGATGGGCGACCATCTCGGGCGCGTCGGCCGGTCGCTGACCTCGGCCGTGGACGCGTACAACCGCACGGTCGGCTCGTTCGAGAGCCGCGTCTTCACCACCGCCCGCAAACTCCGCGACCTGCACGTCACCGAGGCAGAACTGGTCGCAATGGAGGCGATCGAAGCTTCAGTCCGCCCCCTCACCGCCCCCGAGCTGCTGGCCCTGGAAGAAGCCGAAACCGAAGACCAAACCCGCCGCTGGGTCCAGGGCCCACTGATCGACCGCACCCCGCGCCCCTCCCCAGGCCTCAACCCCGCAACCCCACAAACCGACCTTCCCCGCCCCGCCCCCGCAAGCCCCCGAACCGACTCCCCCCTCCCCGACCTCGACTCCCAAACCGGCTGAGCACAACCGCCTGTCGGGAGGCGTCGGGTTTCCGCCACAGGTGCGGCATTGACAATCCCAGCGCGCTCGCCCAAGTATGAGAGCGCTCTCACTCACCGGTGATTCCACCGTCCCTCACCGGCTGAGCAGTGGGCACCGGGTGATCCAGGTCCGCGCAGTGTTCGGGCCGTCTGCCCGCGGAACTGCTGCGGCCTGGTAGCGCAGTCGTTCGGCGAGCTTGCCGGTGCTCCGCCTTCCTCTCGCATGGGACAAACCTGAGGAGGAGTTGTGCGTATCAATCGCAAGCTGACGGCGGCCCTCGCCGCCGCGGCCACTGTCGCCGCGGGCCTTATCGCCACCATGGCGGGCCCTGCCAACGCCGTGCCGCCGACCATTCCGCTCAAGATCACCAACAGCTCCGGCCGCGGTGATCCGGTCTACATCTACAACCTCGGCACCAACCTGACCACCGGCCAGCAGGGCTGGGCCGACGCAAGCGGCACCTTCCACGCCTGGCCCGCCGGCGGCAACCCGCCGACCCCGGCGCCGGACGCCTCGATCGCCGGCCCCGGCAACGGCGGCTCGATCACGATCCAGATGCCGAAGTTCTCCGGCCGGGTCTACTTCTCCTACGGCCAGAAGCTGGTCTTCAAGCTGACGACCGGCGGCCTGGTGCAGCCCGCGGTCCAGAACCCGAGCGACCCGAACCGCAACATTCTCTTCAGCTGGACCGAGTACACGCTGAACGACTCCGGTCTCTGGATCAACAGCACCCAGGTCGACATGTTCTCGGTGCCGTACGCCGTCGGCGTACTCCAAGGCAACGGCAACACCCTGAGCACGGGTCACCTGAAGCCCGGCGGGTACAACAACTTCTTCAACGCCCTCCGCGGCCAGCCGGGTGGCTGGGCAAACCTGATCCAGACAGCACCCGACGGACGGGTACTGCGCGCGCTGGCGCCGACGTACGGCGTGGAGATCGGCGCGTTGCCCGCGACCGTGATGGACGACTACGTCAACCGGGTCTGGTCGAAGTACAGCTCGCAGACGCTCACCGTCACCCCGTTCGGCGATCAGCCGAACACCAAGTACTTCGGCCGCGTCTCCGGCAACGTCATGAACTTCACCAACAGCGCCGGCCAGGTCGTCACGTCGTTCCAGAAGCCCAACTCGGCCAGCATCTTCGGCTGCGCGGGCCTGCTCGACGCGCCCAACGATCTCGTCCGCGGACCGATCTCCCGCACGCTGTGCGCTGGCTACAACCGGTCCACGTTGCTGACCAACCCCAACCAGCCCGACGCGAACGACTCAGGCTTCTACCTCGACAACGTCACCAACCACTACTCGCGCAAGATCCACGCCCAGATGGCCGACGGCAAGGCGTACGGGTTCGCCTTCGACGACGTCGGCAACCACGAGGCCCTGGTCCACGACGGCAACCCGCAAACGGCGTACATCACCCTCGACCCGTTCAACTGAAATCCGACGACCCAGCCCCGATCAGGTCGTGCCGAACAACTGGTGCCTGAGCACCTGACGCGTTGACCACCCCGGGTCCCCACCCGCTGCCCGGCCGGGACCCGGGGTTCTCCACGTCCGCGGCCACCCCTCATCGCTCTGCCGAGGGGGGACGATGGGCGAGTGACGACTGTGCTGGTGCCTCTGCCACCCGGGCAGGCGTTCGAGCTGTTCACCAGCGGCATGTCCACCTGGTGGCCGCTCTCGACTCACTCGGTCGGCAAGCACGAAGCAACCGGCGTACGGTTCGAGGGCGCTGTCGGCGGCCGGATCGTGGAGTACGGCGTACAGGGCCCTGTCGGCTATTGGGGCACCGTGTCTGACTGGGATCCGCCCCTCGAGGTGAGCTTTACCTGGCACCCGGGCAGCGATCCGAAGCGAGCCGGCCACGTCACGGTCAGATTCCGCCACGTTGCCGCAGGCACCGAGGTCGAGCTCACTCACACCCCCTGGGACGGCTGGGATCACGTCCTCGACTTCTACGTCAGGCACAGCCGATAGTGGGCGAATGGCGAACGCACCGGTCGATCCCGTCGCGCTGGCGGCAACACTCCGCCCCCACGGCGAGTCCGTCATGCTCCCTCAGGCGGCCTACACGGACCCCGCGGTACTGGCCTGGGAGCGGCGAAACTTCTTCGCAGCGCACTGGACCTGCCTAGGTCGCGTCGACGAACTGGCGGCCGGTACGACGCATCGCGCGACCGTCGTCGGCGACGTGCAGGTGCTTCTCACCTTCGGCGACCGCCCGCGCGCCTTTGCGAACACCTGCCGCCATCGCGGCCACGAGCTCCTGCAGCAAGGCGAATCAGGTCGCCATCATGCGGTCGTCTGTCCGTACCACGGCTGGTCGTACGAGTTGGGCGGCGCGGTGAAGGCGGCACCGCGGATGGGCGAGTCGTTCGACCCCACGCCGTACAACCTGGTGGAGCTTCCGAGTGAGGTGTGGCAAGGCTGGTACTTCGTCAACGCCCTTGGTACGGCGCCCGCGTTCACGGAGCACCTCGGCGGAATCACCAGCCTGGTCGCGCCGTACCAGCCGGAACAGTTGACGTTGAAGGCTCGGCACAGCTACGAAGTGGCCTCCAACTGGAAGACGATCGTGGAGAACTACCACGAGTGCTACCACTGCCCGTTGATCCACCCTGAGCTCTGCAAGGTATCGCCACCGAACTCTGGCGACAACTGGAACCTCCCCGGCGCCTGGGTCGGCGGACTGATGGACCTCAGACCAGGAGTCGAGACGATGTCGCTCGACGGGCGATCGCTCGGGATCCCGCTGCCAGGTGTGGATCCACGGACCGTCAACTACCTGGGCCTCTTCCCGAACCTGCTGATCTCGCTGCACCCGGACTACGTAATGACGCACCGGCTGGAGCCGCGCGCACCCGGGCTGACCGGGATCGAGTGCTCCTGGTACTTCCCGGCGGAGGTGACCGATCCGTCGTACGCCGTCGAGTTCTGGGACGTCACCAACCGCGAGGACTGGGCCGCCTGCGAGTCCGTCCAGCGCGGCGCCGAGTCCCCACACTTCCGGCCGGGTCCGCTCGCCCCGGCCGAGGACGCCGTCTACCAGTGGGTCACCATGGTCGCTCGCGGTTACCTGGGCAAGAGCCTGTCACCATGAATCTCCGGCCGCGACTCAACCTTTCCGGTGGCCAGGCTCATCGGAGTAGGTGACCGCGGCAGGACTACTGGGGGTAGGGACGACAATGGATCCAGGGCTGGACAAGGAGTTTGCGAGCTTCGTCGACGGGCGGTTCACCGCTCTGCGGCGGTTCGGCTACCTGCTCACCGGTGAGTGGCACTTGGCCGAGGACCTGGTCCAGACGTCCCTGACCAAGGTGTGGTTCAAGCGCAAGTCCCTGCGCAGCGCGGCCGCGCTGGAGAGCTATACCCGCACGGTGATGGTCAACACCAACATCCAGTGGTGGCGGCGCAAGTGGAGGGGTGAAGCGCCCACCGAGGTGCTGCCTGAGCCGCCGGCGGCTCCCTCGCAGTACGGCGTGGTCGACGACCGCGACCAACTGCTCCGGGCGCTGGCCGAGCTGCCCAGACGGACCAGGGCCGCACTCGTACTGCGGTACTTCGAAGATCTGCCCGATGCGGAGGTCGCACAGATCATGGGCTGCTCCAGCAGCACGGTCAAGAGCCACATCTCCCGCGGCCTGGCCCGGCTGCGGGAGCACCACCTCCTGACCGACCTGCCGTCGACCGCGTCCACCCGAAAGGAGGGCTGAGCCATGACCGACGAGCTCAAGCACAAGTTCGAGCAACTGGTGGCCGATGCGCCGCCGCCGACCGGCGTACCGAGTGAAGGCGTCTTCGAACGTGTCCGAATCGTCAAGCGCCGCCGCAGGGCGACGGCCGGCATCCTCGCCACCGCCGCCGTCGTGGCCGCCGCGATTGCCGCCGGCAACCTGACCGGCCTCAACTCGGCCCCCGCCCCGGCCACCAACACCCCCGGCCCGACGCCGATCGTCACCGGGCCGCCGACGATCAAGCCGAGCAGTCCGATCACCAGGACGACGATCGCCGGCTCGGTCAACACGTTGCCGCCGGTGCAGAACTCCGCAGACAAGCCCTCCGGCGACCCGTCGTCCCCGACCACTCAGTCGTCGTCCCCGGACAAGACCGGCCTCGCGGCCCCACCCGGCCCCTACCAGCTGAACTTCAGCTTCACGACCTCGACCGACGGTCTGACCGGGCGAATCAACATCACCGCCACTGGCAGCGTGCTGGCACCGGTCTTCGAGGAGGGCGGCAGTGTCACCAGCAGCAAGTTTCACGACAACCTGCTGTACTCCGAGTACTGGTGGGGCGACGGCACGCATGTCGAGGAGGACAAGTACGGCGGGATGTTCTGCCCGCAGCCGGATCAGCCTGCGACGATGAAGAAGGTCACCGGCCAGGGGGTCCGGCCGATGACGCACAAGTACGCCAAAGCCGGCAGCTACCAGTTCGCTTACCGGGTCACCTACTGCACGCCTTCGGGGCCGGTGAAGTTCGCCCGGGCGTGGGACATCACCGTCTTCGACCCGGCCTCGCCGAAGCCCTAGGAGAGGAAGTTGTAGAAGCCGTGGTACTGGTCAGGCGTGGTCCGACGTTCCGGTCGTGGCCATTCCCGCGGCTTTGAGATCGGTGCGGAGTTCGCGGGGGAGGGAGAAGACCAGGCTCTCCTCCGCGGTGGTGACCTCCTGGACCTCGGCATATCCGCGCTCGGCCAGCCAGCTGAGTACATCGCGGACCAGGAGCTCCGGCACGCTAGCGCCGCTGGTGACGCCGACCGAGTCGACCCCTTCGAGCCACGCCTCGTCGATCTCGGCGGCGTAGTCGACCAGGTAGCCCGCCTTGGCGCCGTGCTCGACGGCGACCTCGACCAGGCGGACCGAGTTCGACGAGTTGCGTGAGCCGACCACGATCATCAGGTCCGCCTCGGGGGCGAGCTTCTTCACCGCCGCCTGACGGTTCTGGGTGGCGTAGCAGATGTCGTCGCTGGGCGGGTCCTGCAACTTCGGGAACCGCTCGCGCAACCGGCGTACGGTCTCCATCGTCTCGTCCACCGACAGCGTGGTCTGGGACAGCCAGACGACCTTCTCCGGATCCCGGACGACGACGTTCGGTACGTCGCTCGGTCCGTCGACCAGGTGGATGTGCTCCGGCGCCTCGCCGCTGGTCCCGATCACCTCTTCGTGACCCTCGTGACCGATCAGCAAGATGTCGTAGTCGACGGCGGCGAACCGCTTCGCCTCGTGATGCACCTTGGTGACCAGCGGGCAGGTGGCGTCGATCGTCTTGAGCTGCCGCGCGGCGGCCTCCTCGTGGACCACCGGGGCGACGCCGTGGGCGGAGAAGATCACCGTCTGCCCCTCGGGCACCTCGTCGGTCTCGTCCACGAAGATCGCACCGCGTGCCTGCAGGGTCTGGACGACGTGCTTGTTGTGCACGATCTCCTTGCGCACGTACACCGGCGGTCCGTACAGATCGAGCGCCTTCTCGACCGCCACCACGGCCCGGTCGACGCCCGCGCAGTACCCCCGCGGCGCTGCGAGCAGCACCCGCTTGGTCTTCAACGCGGTCGAGGTACCAGTGGTCTCAGGTTGGGCAGTCACGACCCCCATCGTACGGGCCTCGAGCGAACCACCCGACGGGCGTGGCCCATCTCACGGCTACTCCGCGTCAGCGCCGCCAGGCGTCAGGAGCCGCCGCTTGAACGCCTCGGCGACGGCTGCGGCCCGGTCGCTCACGCCCAGTTTCGCGTAGATGTTGAGCAGGTGGCTCTTGACCGTCGCCTCGCTGATGAACAGCTTGGCGGCGAGCTCGCGGTTGGTGTTTCCGGCGGCGACGAGCTCGAGTACTTCGAGTTCGCGCTGGCTGAGCGGACCGGCCTCCGGCGTCCGGACGCGGGTCATCAACCGCGTCGCCACCGACGGCGACAGCACCGACTGCCCCTGGGCAGCAGCCCGTACGGCGCGCAGCAGCTCGGCGCGCGGCGCGTCCTTGAGCAGGTATCCGGTCGCACCCGCCTCGATCGCCGGTACTACGTAACTGTCCGTGTCGTACGTCGTCAGCACCAGGATCTTGGCCGGCACACCTCGCGCAGCCAGTTCCTTGATCGCCGCCAGGCCATCCATCCCCGGCATCCGCAGGTCCATCAGAATCACATCGGGCCGCAGCGCCACCGCCAACTCGACCGCCTCGGCCCCGTCCGCCGCCTCCCCCAGCACCTCGAACCCAGGATCGCGCGCAAACATCCCACTCAGCCCGTCACGCACGACCGGGTGATCATCGACCACCAGCAGCTTGATCGGCTCGCTCATCTGTCGGCTCCGGTGATCGGGATGCGGGCGGAGATCGCCGTACCGGCTCCTGGTTCGGACTCGATCTGGAGATCTCCTGACAGCGCCTCGATCCGTTCCCGCATCGCCACCAGGCCGAAACCGCCTTCGCTGGTTGATGGTTGCCCGATTCCCTGACCGTCGTCGCGAACATCGAGCGCGACCGCGTCCTCCAGATACGACAGGGTCACGCCGACCCGGCTCGCCTTCGCGTGCTTGGCGACATTGGCCAGTGCTTCCTGCGCAGTACGAAGCAGGGCGACCTCGGCGTCGGCCGGCAACGGCCGCGTAGTACCGGTTGTTGTCACCTCTGCCTCGATTCCGTGCAACTTCGACCACCGCCCAGCAACACCGGCGACGGCCTCGCTCAACCGCTCCGCCTCGAGCCCCGTTTGGTTCAACGGCTCCGGCCGCAAGGCATGCACCGACCGGCGCGCCTCCCGCAAGCTGTCCCGCGCCAACTGGGTCGCCGCGTCGACATGTTTGTGCCAACTTGCCCGATCCGCATCCTCCGTCGCCTGCAACTGCGTGATGATCCCGGTCAACCCCTGCGCCAGCGTGTCATGAATCTCCCGCGCCATCCGCTGCCGCTCATCCAGTACGCCGGCCTCGCGAGCCTGGTCGAGCAGGCGCTGATGCAGTACCGCGTTCTCCGCCAGCGTCGCCTCCAGCCGCCTGTTCGCCTCACTCACCTCAGCCAGCGCCTGGTCCCGTACGTCGTTCTGCCGGGCACCGCGCCAGGCGTACCAGGCATATCCGCACATCGGCAGGATGTTGGCCGCGAGGACGGCGAAGTACCCCAGGAGTCCGAAGGTGGTGCTCTTGTCGACCGAGGCCGCCTGAGCTGTCCCCGCAACGGCCGCCGCCCCTGCCACTCCGGGAATCAACCATGGCCACCGGAGCACCCTGAAAACGAGGAAGAATGCCGCCGGTGCGAAGCATCCGAACCACGGTGCCCGCACCACGAGAACCGCCCAGATCGCGAGCAGTCCGGCGAAGAACACCACCATCGACGTCGTTCGCTCCCGGGCGGCCGGGCGCAGGGTGAACATCCCCAGCAGCCACAGAGCCGCCAGCGCGCTGAGGCCGAGATCGACCCGCAGGTCGTGCCCGGACCGGACGAACGCGGTGAAACCGGCGAGCAGCCCCAGCAACACATACGGCACCACGGTCACCATCGGCGACCACACCCGCGGCCTGACAGTCGTCACGCGAGCGGACTCTGGTGACGTCATGCCATCCTCCCTCGGTCAGCGCCGGGCAGTTCGACATTACCTGGCGGCGAAGACCGACCGCAGATGCTTGCCATTGACAACGACCACCACGCCGATCAACAGCAGGCCACAGACGCCCTGCTCGATCTTCAACCAGGCCGGAAAGCTGCCGGGGATCGCGATGATCACCACGATCGCCACCACCATGATCGCCGACACCAACCGCAGCCGCAGGAAAGCCCGCCCCGACCCTCGCGCCGCCCGGGCCGCGAACGCAGCCATCAGCAGCGAACTCGCCACCACGATGCTGGTCCGCACCCAGACCGGTGTCGTCACCATCGAATGGTGGTTCCGCAGCAGCGCAACCGCCACCAAGGTCAGCACGCTGAGCGCCAGATAGCCGCCGATCAGCCCTTTGAACGTCCGAAACGCAGCCCGCGTCGACGGCCCGTCGATCTCCGTTGTGGTATTCACCTGAGTCCTTCCTCGCTGAATACCCCAACTGTCGCCGACCGCCTACCCCGCGCGCATCAACCGACCAGCCGGTTCTGTCAACCAACCGATCGGCTGATCCCACCCGCCGCGCGGAACCTTGCCAAAAGCAAGAAAGGAGCCGCCCGCCCTGTCCGGGCGGCTCCCCTAGGAGGTGTTCCACTACGTCAAGAATGCGTCCCGAATGCCTTCCACGCAAAAGGTTTTCAAGCATCGCTCCCCCAAACCATCGACAACGAACTCCCGATTTGCCTCGAAGCCGGCAGACACATCTGCACATCGGAGAAAGTACTGGTGTTTGGTGGTCGGCGGCGCGTTGTCCACAGGCCTGACCTGGACTGTCGGTGCGGCACCGTAGAGTCGCGGGGTGGCTTTGGAGACTTCACCGGATGCGCCGGCAGCCGTTCGCACGATTGCGAACGGCATCGCCAGTTGGATCAACCAGCTCGGCGCCGTCTGGGTCGAGGGGCAGCTGACGGACGTCTCGATCGGGCGCGGTACAACCACCGTGTTCGGCACGCTGCGCGACACCGACGCCGACATCTCGCTGCGCTTCACCTGCAACCGGCGCGTGTTCGAAGCGGTCGATCCGCCCGTCACGGACGGCTCGCGAGTGCTCGTCAACGCGAAGCCCAACTTCTTCGCCCGCCGCGGAACCCTCGCGCTGGCGGTGAGCGAGATCCGCCACGTCGGTATCGGCGAACTGCTGGCCCGCATCGAGCGCCTGAAGCAACTCCTCGCCGCCGAAGGCCTCTTCGCGGCGTACCGCAAGAAGCCGTTGCCGTTCCTGCCCCACACGATCGGCCTGGTCTGCGGCCGCGACTCGGCGGCCGAGCGCGACGTACTGGAGAACGCCAAGCGCCGCTGGCCTGCCGTCGCCTTCCGCGTCGAGTACGCGTCGGTCCAGGGTCCGGCCGCGGCGGGCGAGGTGATGACCGCGCTGCGCCGGCTCGACGCGGACGAGGCGGTCGAGGTGATCGTGATCGCCCGCGGCGGCGGCTCCCTCGAAGACCTGCTGCCGTTCTCAGACGAAGGCCTCATCCGCGCGGTGTCCAAGGCCCGTACGCCGGTGGTCAGCGCGATCGGGCACGAGCCGGATTCGCCCTTGCTCGACCTGGTCGCCGACCTTCGCGCCTCGACTCCGACTGATGCGGCGAAGCGGATCGTGCCCGACGTCCGCGAGGAGCTCGACGGCGTCCGGCTGCTCCGCGAGCGTGGACTCCGGGCGATCACCGGCTGGCTCGATCGGGAGACGCACGCGCTCGCCGCGATCCGGAGCCGCCCGTCGCTGGCCGCTCCCACGACCGACCTGCAACGCCGTTCGGACGAGATCGCTGCCTTGCTGGACCGCAGCCGGCGGACCTTGACGCACCGGCTCGACCGGGCCGGAGACGATCTGGCTCATCGGCTCGCGAGCGTGCGAGCCCTGTCGCCCAAGGCGACCCTCGAGCGCGGGTACTCCGTGCTCCAGCTGGCCGACGGCACCGCCGTACGGGAAGTCGGGCAGGTGTCGCCCGGTGATGTGCTGAACGCGCGGGTCAGCGACGGCCGGTTCGACGTGGAAGTGCAGCAAGATGGCAAGTGACCGCAAGCCCCGAGGAGAGCAAGTGACCGCCGATCGACCCGAGATGTCCTACGAGCAGGCCCGCGAGGAACTCGTCGAGGTGGTCCGCAAACTCGAAGCCGGCGGCACCACCCTGGAAGAATCCCTGGCCCTGTGGGAACGCGGCGAGGAACTCGCCGCCACCTGCCAGCAATGGCTGGACGGCGCCCGCAAACGCCTAGCCGAAGCCCAAGCCGCCCACACCGAAAAGAAACCCGACTGACGGCGCCCCCATGCTGACCGTCCGCGCAGCCCAACCCACCGACCTGTATGCGGCGGCCGTGGCTCGGGTCGCCAGTTGGCGCGGAGCGTTCACCGGCCTTGTGCCACAGGACTTTCTCGATGCGATGGACCCGGCGAAGATCGCGGCCGGGTGGACGGAAAGCATCACCGCGGGCCGTTCCCGCCTGTACGTCGCGGCAGCGGCCGACGGAATCGTCGGCTACTCAGGCGTGGGCCCCGCCAGGGAGGGACCAGCCGGCGTCGGCGAGCTCTACGCACTGTTCGTCCACCCGGATTGGTGGGGCACCGGCGCCGGTCGCTTGCTGACCGACGCGGCGATCACCGATCTCGGCGGCAAAGGTTGCACCGAGGTCTGGCTCTGGGTCCTTGAGGCCAACACCAGGGCCCGCGCGTTCTATCAGCGCTACGGCTTCACCGAGACACCAGCACGCACCACCTCCAGCCTCGCGAACCTCCCCGAGCTACGCCTGACCCTCGATTTGCCGGCCTAGTACCAACCGCAGGGACGAGCCGCTGAAAAAACGGTTCGCCAGCTGAGTCGACGCGTTGCTAGCGTCGCGGACGTGCATCGGATCATCACTCCCCCGGCCGCCGCTTAGCGGACGGCCGACCTCAGCGCGCCCAGGTTTCTGACCTGGGCTTCTTCGGGCTGTTCGCAGACGCCCCGACCTCTTCCTGCGAACACCCTGGAGTGTCTGATGCATCACCGCGTCGCGCCGTCGTCGGCGCGCGGTCTCCTGTACGTGGCACTGGCCGGAATCGCCTGGGGCACTGGCGGGCCCACCGGCGCCTTGCTCTTCCAAGGCAGCGGCCTGAACTCGACAGCGATCTCCTTCTGGCGCCTACTCGGCGGTGCCGTCTGGCTGGCTGCCGCCAACCGCCTGCTCCGCCGCGGCCGGATCGCACACCAGTTCGCGGCCGACCCGCTGCGCTACCTCCTGAGCGGTCTAGGACTGGCTGTCTGCCAACTCGGGTACTTCGCCGCCATCCCACGAGTCGGCGTCGCCGTCGCCACCGTCATCTCACTCGGCGTCGGCCCCCTCTTCATTGCTCTGGGCGCTCGCGAGCGCATCACCGCCTCGTTGTTGATCGCGGTCCTCGGGCTGGCTCTTCTTGTCTCCGATGGCGCAGGCCCCGGCGGTACGTCGATCGCCGGCGTCGCCTTCGCACTCCTCTCGGGAGCCGGCTACGCGCTCACCACCCTGCTCAATCGCGACCAGCAAGACCCCATCACCAGCGCTTTGCTCGGCTTCACCTCGGGCGCGCTCATCTTGTTGCCGTTGGCAATGACAAAGGGAATCACCGCGGCACCGGCCAGCTGGCCTTTGCTCGCGTACTTCGGTCTCGTACCGACCGCACTTGCTTACGCCCTCTTCTACACCGGACTCAGAGCGATCCGCGCGTCCACCGCCGCCGTCATCGCCCTGATCGAACCACTCCTCGCCGCACTCATCGGCGTACTCGCGCTCCACGAGCACCTGGCCCCCGTCAGCCTCATCGGCGCGGCCGTACTCCTCACCGCGGTCCTCCGCCAAGCCCGCCGCGAGTAGCTGCCGTCGGAGCTCATCGCGTACGGCGTACTCCGGGGCTCTTCAGGTTCAGATGCCGGTGGTGGCGCGGATTCCGGCCAGGATGACGCGCAAGGCGTGGTTGAACTCCTCGTCCGGATCCGTGCTGAAGAGGTCGCCCACCATCTGCACCGTCAGCGGATAGCGCTCGCTGTCGATCTCCGCGGCCAGCAGGTCGGGCCGGTACGGGTTGCCATCGGGGTACTCGATGCCGGCCCTGGCCTGCTCCTCGATGACGAAACCGATCGTGTAGTGCAGCAGGATCGGGAACACCCGAGCGGCCTCGCGGATCGAGAAGCCGGCGTCCTCGAGCGTGCGCAGGGTCAGTTCCGTCACGCGCCACAGGGACTCGTCGCTGATGCTGGTACCGGCCATCACGCGGGCGCCGTCGCGGTAACGCAGCAGGGCGGAACGCAGGCGGCCGGCCAACTCCACCAGCCAGTCCTGCCAGTCCGTCTCGCGCCGTGGCGCCTCGAGTCCGTGCACGGCAGAGACGAACAACGCCCGAGCCATGGCATCGAGCAGCTCCCGCTTGTTCTTGACGTGCCAATAGAGCGCCGGCGCCTGGACGTCGAGCGCCGCGGCCACCTTGCGCATCGTCAGCCCGTCGACGCCGGACTCGTCGAGCAGCTCCAGCGCGGCGGTGGCAATCATTCCGGCGTCGAGTTTCGCACCTGTTCCTGGTCTCACCTTGACACCTTAACAACGTTCTGCTCTCCTTAACATCGTTAAAGAAAATCTAACACCGTTAAGGAGTCGTCATGGAGACAACTCAGGTGGTCATCGCCGGCGCCGGACCGACCAGGCTGATGCTGGCCGGCGAGCTGCGGCTGGCCGGGATCGAGGTGGTCGTGCTCGATGCCCTGCCGGGCCGGAGCGGCGAATCCCGCGCGGGCGGCATCCACGCCCGGACCATGGAGCTGTTCGACCAGCGCGGCCTGCTCGAGCGCCTGCTGCCACAGGGCCGAGCGATCCAGGCAGGCCATTTCGCGGGCCTGCGCCTGGACTTCAGCGACTTCCCCACCCGCTATCCGTTCACGCTCGGCATCGTTCAGGCCGCGATCGAACGTGAGCTCGACGACTACGTCACCGACCTCGGAGCCAAGGTGCGCTGGGGATCACCGATGGTCGGATTCCGCCAGGACACCACGGGGGTCGAGGTCGAGACCGGCGGCGGCGATCGGATCCGGTGCGAGTTTCTGGTCGGCTGCGACGGCGGTCGCAGCGCAGTACGGAAGCTCGCCGGGATCGACTTCAGCGGCACCGACGCGACCATGACCGGCCTGCTGGCCGACGTCGAGCTCGCCGATCCGCCGGCGGACACGGTCTTCTCCCGACGCCGGGGGCCTGGTGACTTCTCGGTGATGGCCTTCCAGCCCGGCTGGTACCGGTTGATGGTGCAGCGACACGACCGCGTCCTCGACCGTGCCGCTGAGCCGGATTTCGAGGCTTTCCGCGAGTCCTTCGTCGAGGTTGCCGGCACCGACTACGGCATGCACAGCCCGCGGTGGGTATCGCAGTACGGCGACACCGCACGTCAGGCCGACCGTTATCGCGAGGGCAGGGTGTTCCTGGCCGGCGATGCCGCCCACATCCACTACCCCGCCGGCGGCCAGGGACTGAACACGGGAGTCCAGGACGCCGTCAACCTCGGCTGGAAGCTCGCGACCGTACTGCGCGGCGAGGCCTCCGACGATCTCCTCGACACCTATGCGGCCGAACGCCATCCGGTGGCTGCCCGCGTGCTGCAGAACACTCGAGCACAGACCGCGCTGTCGCGGCCCGGCCCGCACACCGAGGCGCTGCGCGAGACCTTTGCCGGGCTGTTCGACATCGCCGACGTACGCCGACAGCTCGGGCTGATGATCACGTCCCTCGACATCCGGTACGACGTCAAGAGCGATCACCCGCTGGCCGGCCGGCGCATCCCCGACGCCGACCTCCTCGTTGCCGGTGAGGCCACCCGGGTGTGCGAACTCCTGCGGACCGGACGCCCTTTGCTGCTGACATTCGGTGGACCGCCGGCGTCGTCCGTCACCGGATGGACGGATCGGCTCGACTGCGTCACCGCAGACACCCAGCAGTGGAAGGTCCCAGGTGTCGGCGACATCGCCACGCCTGCCGCCGTTCTCGTCCGCCCGGACGGCTACGTCGCCTGGGCCAGCGACGACGCCGATGCCACCGGCTCCAGCCTGAGCGACGCCCTCACCACCTGGTTCGGCCCAGCCTCGCTCACCTAGGCCATTGCGCCGGCCGAGCTACCTAGGCCAGCTGGTCAGCAAGCAACCTGGTCACCGAAGCGCGGAGGCCGGTCTGCATCCGCGCCAGGTCGAAGCCTTCACTGCGGAGGGCGTCGTGGAGATCGGCGGCCAGCGGGGCGAGGATGAAGTGAGCCGTGTAGTCCGCATCCAACTCCGGCCGCGCCTCCGCCACCAGGATCGCCAGGTGGCGGTGCCAGAGGCGGTATGAGCCGATTCGGTAGCGGGCGCCGTCGGAGGCGTTCTCGCTGTCCATGAACAGTTCGACGTGGCGGTCCAGGAGCTCCAGGTAGGCGTCGAGGAACGCGGTCACACGCTCGACAGCGGGCGCGCCCGGGCCCAGCGGCGGTGGACCGGACAGGATCTTCGCCTGGAGCTCCACCTCGCGCTCGTCCAGCAGCGCCACCGCCAGCCCCGCGCGATCGCCGAAGCGCCGGAACACCGTCCCCTTGCCGACCCCGGCGGCTGCGGCGATCGCATCGAGGGACACGTTCTTCACGCCCTGTTCGGCGAAAAGCCGTTCCGCGGCCTCCAGGACCTTCAGCCGGTTGCGGCGCGCGTCGGCCCGCTCCGGGCGTGGCTCGTCCAGCAGCGGCAGACCCGATTGAGAAACGGACCGTGGTCCGGTACTGTCCTTCATGAGACGGACTGTAGTCCGCTATAGACCTTGGAGGAAACACCATGAGTACCGAAATCGCCCGCGTCGCGATCGCCTACCACTCCGGCCGAGGGCACACCGCGAGGCAGGCCGAGGCCGTCGCGGCCGGCGCAGCCGCAGTACCGGGCGTTGTCGCCGACCTCGTCGCGCTGGACGAGCTGACCGACGAGCTGTGGGCGCGGCTGGATGCAGCGGACGCGATCATCTTCGGCGCGCCCACCTACATGGGCAGCCCGAGCGCCGTCTTCAAGGCGTTCGCGGAGGCCAGCGTCACGGTCTGGGCCGCCGACCTCGGCTGGCGCGACAAGCTCGCGGCCGGGTTCACCAACTCGAAGGCGATGGCCGGCGACAAGCTGAACACGCTCGTCGATTTCTCGGTGTTCGCGGCCCAGCACGGCATGATCTGGGTCGGCCTCGACCTGTACCCAGGTTGGGCCGAGTCGACCGCCAGCATCGAAGACCTGAACCGGCTCGGCAGCTGGCTCGGCGCGACCGCCCAGTCCGATGCCGACCTGTCCGCCGAGAAGGCTCCGCCGGAGACGGATCTGCGGACCGCCGCCTACCTCGGCGAGCGGGTCGCCAAGGTCACCTTGCGGCACCTGCGCGGTTCGCTGGCGGCCTGATGGCCTGGCTGGTCCTGATCGCGGCGGCGGTCTTCGAGATCGCCTTCGCGCTCAGCCTCAAACCGAGCGAGGGGTTCAGCCGCTTCTGGCCGACGGCCGGCGTCCTCGTCTTCGGCGTCATCTCGGTCGTGCTGCTGTCCCGGACACTCGACCGCCTGCCAGTCGGTACGGCGTACGCGGTCTGGACCGGGCTCGGCTCGATCGGCGTCGTCACACTCGGCGTACTGCTGTTCGACGAACAACTCACGCCGGCAAGAATCGCCTGCATCGCTTTGATCGTCGCAGGCGTGGTGGGCTTGCGAATCACCGGCAGCGCCTAGTGGCCGGTGCCTTCGCGGCGTCGGCGGCGGCGGTGGAGGCGGCTGCGGGTGGCGTGGATCGGGGGCATGGCGGGCGGTACGCCGCCGGGCTCGTACTGCGAGACGAGGCTGCGGTAATCGTCCCAGTTCTGGACCCGGAGCGGAACGTTGCCGATGGCATCGACTTCGGTCACCGGCCGTGGACCCTCGTCGATCAGTTTCCAGATGTCCTGATCGCGCCGCAGGGTGCGGAGTTCGCCGAACATCTCCCGGGTGAAGAAGCACGGGTGGCCACGGCCGTTGTCGTAACGGCTCACCCCGACGGGCGTGGCCACTTCGGCGACCAGCGACCAGACCGCGGCAGACGTCACGCCCGGCTGGTCCCCGAGCATCACCACCAGACCGTCCGTCCGCCGATCGACCACGTCGAGCGCGGGCACGATCGACGAGCTACCGGTGTCGGCGTGCGGGGACTCCACCACCCGCGCGCCGTCCAGGTCGACGCGTTCGCGGACCTGTTCGGACGCGGCTCCCAGCGTCACGATCAACTGGTCGAACCCGCAGTTGCGGGCGGTGTCCAGCGAGGCGCCGAGCAGTGTCTCGCCCTGATAGGACAGCAATTGTTTGGGAACGCCCAGCGTCGGCGATCCCTCGGCAGCAAGCAGCAATCCGGTGACGAACACGGCCGCCTCAGTCCCGGAGCCGGGAAGAGGGGGTGAGCATGACGGGCTCCTTCGTCGATTCGATCCATCGATCGAACAACGCCGGGCCCCGTTATGTCAACGGTGCACAACCGGGCAGAATCAGCGCAAAGTGGCCGCAAACGTTTCGAGGGCGGGATAGCCGGCATTTCCGGTCACGATCGTGGTCACCCCGGAGCCGATCAGAACAAGCGCATGTTCATCGTGCCTGTCCAGCAAGGTCTTCCGCTGCCAGACCACGCCGGCCACGGTCGACGTACCGTCGTCGGAGGTCTTGCCGAGTTCGTCGGTCTGGAAATTCTTGCCGATGACATCGGCCTGTTCCAGCCCGACATATTTCTTCTCCTTCGTGACAATGCCCAGATGCCACGTCATCGGGCTTTGCTCCGGTGCCCGGAATTCGACGCTGGTGGCGGTCCAGCCCGCCGGCATCGGATCCGGCCCGCGCACCCAGGGCGCCACCTTCTTGGCATCCTGCAGTTGCGCTGTGTATTCGACCGCACGGACCTGCTCCGGCTTCGGCCGCCAGGTGACGATCGCGAGGAACGCGACCACGATCAGGCAGGCCAGCATCGCCCAGAACATGTTGGTCAGCGTCCGCGCCTTCGCCCGGTCCGCGTTGGCCTTCTCCCGGTACGCCGCGGCTTCGGCGCGAACCCGGGCCTGCTCGGCCAGCTCCGGGGAAACGTTCTCCTCGATGCCGGACTGCGCGTGGGTCGGCTCGGATTCGGTCGGGCTCATGTCACCAGTGTCTCTTGTCGCCGAACTCGGCCGATCAGCCAGGTCGGCCGTTGGCTACGATCCGTGCCATGAGCGACCCCAGCACTCCCCCCGCCCATCTCGAGGTCGACAAGGACGCCCCCGACCGCAACCTCGCCCTCGAACTCGTCCGGGTGACCGAGGCGGCCGCGATGGCGGCGGGCCGCTGGGTCGGCCGTGGCGACAAGAACGGTGCGGACGGCGCCGCGGTGAACGCGATGCGCTCGCTGATCGGCACGGTCGGCATGAACGGTGTGGTGGTGATCGGCGAGGGCGAGAAAGACAACGCCCCGATGCTCTACAACGGCGAGCAGGTCGGCGCCGGTGACGGACCCGAGTGCGACGTCGCCGTCGACCCGGTCGACGGCACGACCCTGGTGGCGAAGGGAATGGCGAACGGCATCGCGGTGATGGCGGTCGCGCCGCGTCACTCCATGTACGACCCGTCCGCGGTCTTCTACATGGAGAAGCTGGTGGTCGGGCCGGAGGCCGCCGACCTGGTCGACATCCGGCTCCCGGTCGCGGAGAACATCCGCCGGGTCGCGAAGGCCAAGGGCTCACCGGTGGACGACGTCACCGTCGTACTGCTGGACCGGCCGCGGCACGAGGACCTGGCCGCACAGATCCGGGCGACCGGGGCGCGGATCAAGTTCATCAGCGACGGTGACGTGGCGGGTGCGGTCGAGGCGGCCCGGCCCGACACCGGGCTGGACATGCTGATCGGCATCGGCGGTACGCCGGAAGGCATCATCGCCGCCTGCGCGATGAAGTGCCTGGGCGGCCTGATCCAGGGCCGGTTGTGGCCGCGCGACGACGAGGAGCGGCAGAAGGCTCTGGACGCCGGGCACGACCTCGACCGGGTGCTCAGCACGGACGATCTGGTCAGCGGGGACGACTGCTTCTTCGTCGCCACCGGCATCACCGACGGCGAACTGCTCCGCGGCGTCCGCTACCGCCGCTCGATCGCGCGCACCCACTCGCTGGTGATGCGCTCGCGTAGCGGCACGATCCGCAGTATCGAGAGCGAACACCAGCTCTCCAAGCTGCGCGCGTACTCGGCGATCGACTTCGAGCGCGCCCGATGACGGCACCTGTCCTCGTCGTGGGCGAGGCTCTCGTGGACATCGTCAGCGGTGGTCCCGGCAATGGATCCAACGGACGCAACGGGAAGAACGGCAGCAAGGCGACGCCGGGCGGCTCGCCGGCCAACGTCGCCGTCGGCCTGGCCCGGCTGGGCCTGCCGACCGAGCTGGTGACGCGCTTCGGCACCGACAAGTACGGCGATCAGCTCGGCGCGCACCTGTTCGGCAACGGCGTTCAGTTGGCGCCCGGCTCGGTGGACCCGAACTTCCGGACCAGCACCGCGACCGCGAAGCTGGATGCGGCCGGCGTCGCGGCGTACGAATTCGACATCACCTGGGATCCGCCGGCGCTCTCGCTGTCGCGTGGTTGCCCGGCCGTGCACACCGGGTCGATCGCGACGGTCCTCGAACCGGGCGCCGCGGAGATCCGCCGATTCCTTGCCTCACTGGAGTCCGAGCCGGTGACAGTGACGCTCGACCCGAACGCGCGCCCGACGATCACGCCCGATCCCGTGAGCACCTGGGCCGCAGTACGGGAGTTGGCTGCGAATGCCGACCTGGTGAAGCTCAGTGATGAGGACTGCGAGTTCTTGCAGCCAGGGTTGTCACCCGACGAGATCGCGGCCGAACTGTTGACCGCTGACCGCACCAACTGCGTGGTGATCACCCGCGGCGGCGAAGGGGCGATTGGGGTCAGCCGTACGGCGCGCGTCGAGGTCGCCGCACCGGCGATCGACGTCGTCGACACGGTCGGGGCCGGCGACTCGTTCATGTCCGCGCTGATCGCCGGCCTGCAGTCGCGCGGGTTGCTGGGCGACGTACGGCTGAAAGGCCTTACTGAGCAGAGTTTGCACGACGTCGTCGACTATGCGGTGAAAGCGGCCGCGATCACGTGCACCCGGCACGGCGCGGATCCGCCGACCGCGGCCGAGCACCAGGCGACGTGGGGATGAGTACGGCGGACGCCTGGTCGGCCGAGTTCGAGAAGGCCGGCCGGGTCGTGTTCCCGCAACGCCGCGACCGGCTGGCGATCCGCCTCGCGGTCTTCGTTCTGCTGCTGTCGCTGTCTGTGTGGAGCAACGTCGACCACGTCGTACACGGCGACGTGTCCGGCGCGGTCGGCGTACTGCGCATCACCGCCCTCGTCGGCTTCCTCGCGGTCGTCGGCCTCACCACGTTCCAGCTCATCACTCGCCGCCCGGTGATCACCGTCGACCACAGTGGTATCCGAGTCGACCGCAAGTCCGCGGGTTTCCTGCCCTGGCAGGAGATCGCCCATATCGACGACCCCACCGGCTTCCCCGGCCTCCGCACCATCCAGCTCCGGCCGGTCGACCGCCAAACCTCCAGCGCCCTCGGCATCCCCCAGGACAACGCCCGCGACCTCCCCGAACTGGTCAGCTGGCTTCGCACGGTGCACGCTCAGCGCACGAGTTAGCTCACGCTGCTGCGGACCGCGCCGAGGTGATCGCGCGTCCTCGCCGCGGCGAGCTCGGGATCGCGGTCGCGGATGGCGTCTGCGATCGCCTGGTGGGCGGCCTGGTCATGGCGATGCCGGTGCTTGTCGTCCAGCCGCAGCATGTCGATCATGGCGCGCCGGATCCGCGGCTGGAAGCTGTCGAACAGCTCACTCAGTACGGCGTTGTGCGCCGCCGTCACGACTGATCGGTGGAAGGCCAGGTCCGCCTCGACATATCGGTCGTCCGGCGCCGTCGCTGACGCCTTCTCCCGATCCGCCAGGGTACGGCGGAAGTTCTTGAGGTCCGCCGGTGTACGCCGGGACGCCGCCAGCCGGGCCGCCTCGGACTCGATCGCCAGCCTGCCCTCGAGCACGTCGGTGATGCCCGCGCGTCGCAGTACCTGGTCCCAGTCCTCCGCGGCCTGCTGGGCGATCACGAACACACCTGCGCCCTGGCGGCTCTCCAGTACGCGCCGGCCAGCCAACTCGCGGACGGCCTCGCGGATGGTGGACCGGCCGACCCCCAACTGCGCGGCGAGCGTCGTCTCGCCGGGCAACTTCTGGCCCAGCGCCCATTCGCCGCCGCCGATCCTGCGCAGCAACTCCTCGGCGGCCTGCTCGGCCAGTGGATGGCGACGGATCATGACTGTCAGTTTACGGGGAGGGGGCTGGAAAAGTTATCAGCTTGTCTGAGGAGTTGATGCAGGGTTACGGTGGTCACATGTCCTCCCAGTCGCAGCTTTCAGCCGGTCGCGTCTCGCGCGCCGGCCTGCTTCTGGGCGGCCTGCTTCTGGGCGGCCTGCTTCTGGGGAACATCCTTCTGGGCAACATCCTTCTGGGCGGCGCGCTTCTTGGCGGCCTCCTTCTTGGCCGCCACGGCGGGAGCTGATTCGACCGGCGCCCCTCCGTGGAGTGCTGTCGTCTGCCGGTCCCGCGCTTCGAGCCGAAGGACCCACCCATGCACTGGAACCGCCAGCAACACTCCCCCATGCCCAGCCACCGCTACCGCGACATCTTCGCCAAGGTGCCGATCCCTCCGATCGACCGCGACTGGCCGGACCGCCGGATCAGCGCCGCACCGCTGTGGGTCCCCGTCGACCTGCGCGACGGCAACCAGGCCCTGGCCGATCCGATGGACCCCGACCGCAAACGCCGCTTCTTCGAGCTGATGATTGCCATCGGCTACAAAGAGATCGAGGTCGGCTACCCGTCCGCGTCGCAGACCGATTTCGACTTCGTCCGGCTGCTGGTGACCTCCGGCCTGGTCCCGCCGGACGTCACGATCGTGGTCTTCACGCCCGCCCGGCCCGAGCTGATCGAACGGACCCTCGAATCGATCGCCGGCTTCCGCGGCCAGGTGGTCGTCCACATGTACGCCGCCACCGCCCCGGTCTGGCGAGACGTCGTGCTGCGGCGTACCCGGGACGAGTTGGCCGCGTTGATCAGTGCGGGCGCGGAGCAGATCCACCGGCTGGCCGGCGACACCGTCCGGTTCCAGTTCTCGCCCGAGGTGTTCAACCTGACCGAGCCGGACTACATCCTCGAACTCGCCGACCAGGTCACCAAGATCTGGGACGCGACGGCCGAGCGACCGGTGATCCTCAATCTGCCGGCCACGATCGAAGCCGCCACGCCGAATGTGTACGCCGACCAGATCGAGTACATGGACAAGAACATCCCGCGTCGTGACGGGGTCATCTTGTCGGTGCACCCGCACAACGACCGCGGTACCGGGATCGCGTGCGCGGAACTCGCCGTCCTGGCCGGAGCGCAACGGGTCGAGGGGTGCATCTTCGGCAACGGCGAGCGCACCGGGAACGTCGACATCGCCACCCTCGCCCTCAACCTGCACGCCCAGGGTGTCGACCCGATGATGGACTTCTCCGACATCGACCGGATCCGCGAGACGGTCGAGTACTGCACGCGGATGCCGATCCATCCCCGGCACCCGTACGTCGGCGAACTGGTCTACACGGCGTTCTCGGGCACCCATCAGGACGCGATCCGGAAGGGGTTCGCGGTACGCCGGGAGGCCGGCCCGGATGCCGCGTGGGAGGTGCCTTACCTGCCGATCGATCCAGCTGATGTGGGGCGCGGCTATGAGGCCGTGGTGCGGGTGAACAGTCAGTCCGGCAAGGGCGGGATCGCGCACGTGCTGGATACGGCGTACGGCGTACGGCTGTCGGCGGACGAGGAGGCCGAGTTCGCACGACACGTGCAGCAGCACACGGACACCACCGGCCGGGAAGCGACGCCGGACGAACTCAAGAACCTGTACGAGGAGTTCGGCGGAGCCGCGAACTGACAGTCGACACCGACCGGCCGGGGTCGCGTGAAGCGACACCGGTCGGTCGGCGTCGGGTGGTGCGGCGGCAGTCGGTCGGCGTCGGGTGGTGCGGCGGCAGTCGACCGGCGTCGGGTGGTGCGGCGGCAGTCGACCGGCGTCGGGTGGTGCGGCGGCTGTCGGCCGGCCCGGTGGTGCGGCGGTGGATTGCCGGTGGTCAGTTGAGGCCGAGGCGTCTGGTGAGGCGGGGGCCTCGTTTGATCTTGATCTCGCCGAGGATGGCGGTGCCGTGGATGTGGAAGACCTTCGGCGGCCCGGGAGTGGCGTCGGGCCCGCCGGCGAACGTCGCTGATTGTTCGGCGACCGAGCCGAGGATGGGGTTGCTGTCGAGGTGGACGATCGCGTTCTGCGGAACGCGGATCTTCACATCGGCAAGGATCGACTTCACCTCGATGAAGATCTCGTCATACGGCAACTGGGCCTCGGTGTAGTCCAGCGTCACGTCACCCAGTACGGCGTTGACCTCCTGGCGCTGGGCCGGAAGCCAGGCGCCCTGTCGCTTCTGCTCGGACAGGAAGACGGTCATCACCGGCGCCGTCGCGGGAACGTTCGGCGCGTAGTGCGTCGTCGGCGCGGTGGCGGCAGCCGGTACGGCGAGGCCGTTCGGCAGGTCGGCGGTGAGCTGCACCAGTTCGCCGTACGTCTTCGAGGCGTACACCGTCTCCAGGCGCTCTTCCAGCTCCCCGTAGCTCAACCGGCCCTCGCCGGCGGCCTCGCGGAGCTTCTCGGCGACGTCCTCCCGCTCGAGATCCGAGACTCGTCTGCGCAGCGCGAGCTCGTCACCGGTCGGCGTACGCGGCGCGTACTCGCCGCCGCTCGGCGGGCGCGGCGCATCCTGCGGGCGCGGTGAATCGTTCTGCTGGGGAACCTCGTCCTGAGCCACGGCAAGACAGTACGCGCGCGGACGGTCAGCCGGGATGAGGTTTTCCCCCCGAGTGATCCCCTAGGCAACCCTGAGCTGTGGGCTCGAGACCGCTCGCTTAGGCTGGTGCAGCTCAGACCACTTGCCTGGAGGTACGCCCGGTGTCTGCCGATTTCACCTACTCCGACCTGCTCCCGCTCGGGGCCGACGACACGGAGTACCGGCTCCTCACCACCGAGGGAGTGAGCACCTTCACCGCCGGCGGCCGCACCTTCCTGCAGGTCGACCCCGCCGTACTGCGGATGCTCACCGCCGAGGCGATGCACGACATCTCGCACTACCTCCGCTCCGCCCATCTCGCCCAGCTGCGCCGGATCATCGACGACCCGGAGGCGTCCGGGAACGACCGGTTCGTCGCACTCGACCTGCTGAAGAACGCGAACATCTCGGCCGGCGGCGTGCTGCCGATGTGCCAGGACACCGGTACGGCGATCGTGATGGGCAAGAAGTCCGAGGGCGTGCTGACCAATGCCGTTGACGAGGAGTGGATCAGCCGGGGCGTGTACGACGCGTACACCAAGCTGAACCTGCGCTACTCGCAGATGGCGCCGTTGACGATGTGGGACGAGAAGAACACCGGCTCGAACCTGCCCGCCCAGATCGAGCTTTATTCGACCCCGGGCAGTGACAACCCGGCGTACAAGCTGCTCTTCATGGCAAAGGGTGGCGGGTCGGCGAACAAGTCGTTCCTGTTCCAGGAGACGAAGGCGGTGCTCAATCCGGACGGGATGATGAAGTTCCTGGACGAGAAGATCCGCTCACTCGGTACTGCCGCCTGCCCGCCATACCACTTGGCGATCGTCGTGGGTGGGACGTCGGCCGAGTTCGCGCTGAAGACCGCGAAGTACGCGTCGGCGCACTATCTCGACGCGCTGCCGACGACGGGATCGCCGGTGGGGCACGGGTTCCGGGATGTGGAGCTCGAGGAGGAGGTCTTCAAGCTCACTCAGCAATTCGGGATCGGGGCGCAGTTCGGCGGGAAGTATTTCTGCCATGACGTGCGGGTGATCCGGCTGCCGCGGCACGGCGCTTCCTGCCCGGTCGCGATCGCGGTCTCCTGCTCGGCCGACCGGCAGGCGCTCGCCAAGATCACCGCCGAGGGCGTGTTCCTGGAGCAGCTCGAACGTGACCCGGCTCGGTTCCTGCCGGACACCACCGACGAGCACCTGGCCGACGACGCCGACGTCGTACGGATCGATCTGAACCGGCCGATGAGCGAGATCCGCGCCGAACTGTCGAAGCTGCCGGTGAAGACGCGGCTGTCGCTGAACGGACCGCTGGTCGTCGCCCGCGACATCGCGCACGCCAAGATCAAGGAGCGCCTCGACGCCGGCGAGCCGATGCCGCAGTACCTGAAGGACCACGCCGTGTACTACGCCGGGCCGGCCAAGACGCCCGAGGGATATGCGTCCGGTTCGTTCGGTCCGACGACGGCGGGGCGGATGGACGCGTACGTCGACCAGTTCCAGGCGGCCGGTGGGTCCTTCGTGATGCTTGCCAAGGGCAACCGCTCGGCGAAGGTGACGCAGGCGTGCAAGGAGCACGGCGGGTTCTACCTCGGCTCGATCGGCGGCCCGGCGGCGCGACTCGCGCAGGACTGCATCAAGTCGGTCGACGTGATCGAGTACGCCGAACTCGGCATGGAAGCCGTCTGGAAGATCGAGGTCGAAGACTTCCCCGCCTTCGTCGTAGTAGATGACAAAGGCAACGACTTCTTCACCGACACCGCAAAACCAGTCCCCCTCACCATCCGCCCCCGCAGCTAGAAACACCCCACAACGGAGTTGCTGGCACGCGAAAGCGCGGCGCGGGCAGGCGCCGGGAGCAGTGTGCGACGCGCGGACGCGCGCGACACGGGATGCGCTACGCGCGGCAAGCGCGGCGTGCACCGCGCGGACGCGCGGCGCGGAAGGTGGTGGGGGCAAGTGCCGGGCGCGGGGTGCACCCGCGGACGCGCGGCGCGGTGCCGGGTGCGAGCGCATGGCGGATGCCCGCAGCACAGGTGGAATGAGAACACGAGACAGGTGCGGCGTGCGCCGCGCGGATGCGCGTGGCGTGGGGCCGGGTGCCAGCGCGTGGTGGCTGCGGTTGAGGGAACCGCGGGTGGGGTCAGCCGGTTGCGGTGGCGGTGGCTGGGTCGGGGAGTTTGCGCATCAGGTCTTTCGCGGCTCGGAGTTGGTCGGCCTCGTTGTGGCCGAAGGCTTGGAGGTACGAGCGGAGGGCTGCGCGCAGGATGCGCAGCTCCTCGTCGTTCAGTTCGATCGTGTTCATAAATCCACGGTAAGTCCGTTACCGGCGGAAAGATCCCCCCGTGACCGACTCGTTTCCGGCTTGCCCACAGCCCAGTCACCTCCGCGGCTACCTGGAGATTCCGGGGAGTTCTGCTGCTCGTTCCGGGTGCGCGGTGCTCCCCAATCCCCCATCCACCCAGCCCGCGACCTCCCTCCGGTGAAGATGACAGCGACTGGGGAGCACTGCCCACCCCGGATGAGCAGCAGAACTCCCCAACACCCAAGCAACCACCGCGGAGCGAAGGGGTATTGGGGGCGAACGAATCGACGGTGCGGAGGGGGATGACCCCGGTCCAGTACGGAAGGGGCGCGCCGCGTGATCGGAGGGGCAACCTGGCTGGCTAAGCGGGGCTCAGCCGAGCAGCTCCTCCGCGATGTGGGTGACGGCGAAGCCGGTGGGCGCCTCCGGGAGCCTGAGCAGCGGATCGGGCCGCCAGTCCTTCCACCCGTCCGCGAACGGTGACGTCCAAGCCTCGATCTCCCGTACTGCGGCATGCGCGTCGGCGACGATCCGGGCAGCCTCCTCCTCGGTGAACCGCCCGCCGACGACCGCGCCCTCCAGCTCGTCCTCGTCCTTCCACTCGATCACCCGGTCCGGAGTGATCCACAGGTCGAGCACGTAGTCGACCGAGGTGGTCCGGCGGCCGTCGAGGTCGCGCTGGTGCTCGGCCTCGAGGTTCACGTACCAGCCGAGGAAGGTCTCGTCGGCGGCCCAGAAATGCCACACCGACCACGGCTTGCCGGTCGGCGACACCTTCAGGATGCCGGTCCCGCGCCAGACGTCGAGCTTCAGCACCCGCTCCTCGACGAACATCCCGACCGGACCCGCGTGCCGCAACTCCCGCCCGTCGGTCAGCACCGGCTTGATCAGCGGCGTCCCCGGCGCGAGCCAGGCGACCAGACCGTCCTCGTCGTCCTGCACCACCGTCATCGGCCGGACGTTCGGAAGATCGGCGTGCCGGCCGACACCTCCATAGACCCATTGGATCGTCGTCCCCGGCTCCCAGTAGTACTCGACGCCCGGCAGCGCCTCCGCCGCCGTCACGCGCCGGGCCTCGTCATCGAGAGCACGTCGAGGGCGGCATCGAGCTGCTCTTCGGTCAGATCGCCCTTCTCCACATGGCCGTTCTCGATCACGACCTCGCGGATCGTCTTGCCCTGCTTGAGCGCGCTCTTCGCCACCGCGGCAGCATTCTCGTACCCGATGAAGCGATTCAGCGGGGTCACGATCGACGGCGACGACTCCGCCAGCGACCGCGCGTGCTCGACGTTCGCGGTGATTCCGTCGACGCAGCGATCGGCCAGCAGGCGCGACGAGTTGGCGAGCAGCTCGATCGATTCGAGCAGATTCCGCGCGATCACCGGCAGCATCACGTTCAGCTCGAAGTTGCCGCCGGCACCGGCCACCGTGATCGCCGTGTCGTTGCCGATCACCTGCGCCGCGACCATCAGCGTCGCCTCGCAGATCACCGGATTCACCTTGCCGGGCATGATGCTCGACCCCGGTTGCAGGTCGGGCAGCGAGATCTCGCCGAGCCCGGCCCGCGGCCCCGAACCCATCCAGCGCAGGTCGTTGCAGATCTTGGTCAGGCTGACCGCGATCGTCTTCAGCTGCCCCGACAACTCGACCAGACCGTCGCGGGCACCCTGCGCCTCGAAGTGGTCCTCGGCCTCGGTCAGCTCCAGCCCGGTCCGCCGATTCAGCTCGGTGATCACCTTGGCGGCGAAGCCCGGTGGCGTGTTGATCCCGGTGCCGACGGCGGTCCCACCAAGTGGCAGCTCGGCCACCCGGGGCAGCGTCGCCCGCACCCGCTCGGCGCCGCGGCGTACCTGGGTGGCGTAACCGTTGAACTCCTGGCCGAGCGTGACCGGCGTCGCATCCATCAGGTGCGTGCGGCCGGACTTCACCACCTCGGCGAACTCGGATCCCTTCCTGGACAGGGATTCCGCCAAGTGCTCCAGCGCCGGCAACAGGTTTGAGACGACGCCGGCCGTGGCCGCGACGTGGATCGCGGACGGGAAGGTGTCGTTGCTCGACTGGCTCGCGTTCACCTGGTCGTTCGGGTGAATCTCCGCACCGGACGACCGAGACGCCAGGGTCGCCAGCACCTCGTTCGCGTTCATGTTCGTCGACGTACCGGAGCCGGTCTGGAACACGTCGATCGGGAACTCCGCATCGAACTCCCCCGCCGCCACCCGATCCGCGGCCGCGACGATCGCCTCGGCCTGCTCGGCCGACACCACACCGAGCTCCGCGTTCACCACCGCCGCCGATGCCTTGATCTGCGCGAGCGCGTGCACGAGCGCCGGCGCCAGCGGCCGGCCGGAGATCGGGAAGTTCTCCACCGCACGCTGGGTCTGCGCCCGCCACAACGCGTCGCGAGGCACCTTGACCTCGCCCATCGTGTCGTGCTCGATCCTGAATTCCACGTTGTCACCCATACCTGCAGAGTACGTCGATCGGCCCTGTCGCCGGCGACTGATAGAACCTCTGTGGACAACGCCACAAGGAAACCCAACGCCGCAAGAAGGAGCACCGATGAGGTTCACGCAGCCGTTCGAGATCACCAAGTGGGACCAGTCCTCGTACGACGAGGACGGCGACCTCACCCTCGGTCGCGCGTCGGTCGGCAAGAACTTCACCGACGGCGACCTGGTCGGCACCAGCGCGGCCGAGCTGCTGATGGTCGGCACCGAGGCCGGCCCAGCGGCGTACACGGCGGTCGAGCGGTTCACCGGCACCCTGGCGGGCCAGGAGGGCGACTTCGTGATGGTGCACGGCGCCAGCTCCGACGAGGACGCGTCCCACGGCAAGATCGTGGCGGCGACCGGCGGGTTGGCAGGCCTGACCGGCACGGTCGTCTACGAGCACGACGACAAGGGCCCGCGGCTCACCCTCGACTACGAGCTGGCCTGATACACGTAGTACGTCTCGTCGCGCCCCTGTAGCTCCACCGGGACGGGCCTGACCTCGCATCGCCCGAAGACAGCCCGTACTGCGGTCTCCAGTGCGGATGACGCCGACGAGGACCAAACGGTCAGTACGCCGTCTGCCCGGAGCTTCTCCTTGCACAGGGCAAGGAACGACGACTCGTAGATCCTCGCGTTCTCGTCGTACACCAAGAAGTCGGGCCCGTTGTCCACATCGAGCAGAATCCCGTCGAGCGAGTCGGCCTCTTCACGACCCACAACGTCACGGACATCACCGACGACGACAGACACGCGCGGATCGTCCAGCACCGACGGCACCACCCCGTCGCGCATCCATTGCACGAGCTCCGGCTCGATCTCGGCGACCACGACCTCCCGTACGCCGTCGTCGGCCAGCAGCGTCCGCACGGTGTACCCGAGCCCCAGCCCGCCGACCAGCAATCTCGAAGGCGAGCCGCTCAGCGCAACCGAGGCCAGGAGCTCCTCGCTGGACGTCTCCCGATCGTCCATCACGAACACCCCGTTGACCCGCAACTCGAGCGCACCGTCGTCACCGCGCCGCCGCAGTACCAACTCGCCCCGCTCACCAACCCCCCGCGCCACTTCACTCACCCCCGCATCTTCCCCCACTCGCTACGTCCGAAGAGGCGAGGGTCCTGCCCCACAACCATTCGGACGCAAGCGCGGAGAGATTTCCACAGGCGGGAGATGAGTGAGGCGAGTTCGTCGCGGGTCGGCAGGTTGTGGGGTGTGGACGAGAGTCGGAGGGAAGAAAGTAGATGTCGGCGAGGGAAATGGTGTGGGCGATGTGAGACCTGCCGTCGGTCGCGCGCGCAGGAAAGGCGGCGCCGCCAGGCAGCAGCTCTGGCTGATCAGCAAGGTGGTGTCGTCTCACGCGTGCAGTTGTATGCCGTCGGGTGGACCCGGTGGCAGGTGCAAGCTCAGGTCGTGGCCGGTCGATGGGTGATCAAGGGCAGGCAGACCATCGCGGTGACAACCGGCGCCGTACCGGAGTACGGCAAGTGGTGGGTCGCCGTACTCGAGGTTGGCTCCGGGGCCGCTCTGGATGGGGCGTCCGCGCTCCGCGCAGCCGGTCTGAAGGGTTTCGACGGGCCCATCCATGTTTCGACGCCCAAGTCCGCAAGGCCGCGCCATCCGCGCGGAGTAGTGGTCCACGAGACCCGGAGGCGCCAGCCCGCCGACCTAACCCTGTCCAAGCTTCCGCGCGTGCGTCCTTCGGTCGCGGCCGTCCGGGCAGCCCTGTGGGCTGTGAGCGACAGACAGGCGTCGCTGTTGCTCGTGATGTCGGTCCAGCAACGCGTGGTGACTCCGGCCCAGCTCGACGAGGCGCTGTCCTCGGTCCGGCGACATCGGCGGCGGCGATTCCTGAAGAAGGTGATCGACGAGATCGCGGGCGGAGCCCAGTCGACAGGGGAGCTCGACTTCCTCCGCCTGGGGCGTGATTACGGGCTGCCTGAACCGGACCGGCAGACTCGCCGGGTGACGGCCGCCGGAATCGCCTTCCTGGATGTCGAGTGGACGGAGTACGACGTCGTGGTGGAGATCGAAGGCGTCCATCACCAAGAGGCCGATCGCGCGCTTGCGGACGCCTTGAGACAGAACGAACTCACCATCGGCAGATCGCACGTTCTACGGATCCCCGTCATCGGCCTGCTCACCACCCCCGACCGATTCCTGGCTCAAGTCGCCCGTCTCCTCCGCGCCCAAGGCTGGCGGGGCTGACTCCTACGCTTACGTCCGAAGAACTGTGGGTCAGGACCCTCACTTCTTCGGACGTAAGCGGGAAGTGGCTCAGTACCAGCCCCTGGCCTTCGAGTGGGACCAGGCGTTGCAGGGGGAGCCGTATGCGTCTTCGATGTAGTCGAGGCCCCACTTGATCTGTACTACGGGGTTGGTGCGCCAGTCGGCGCCGTACGCCGCCATCCGGTTGCCGGGGAGCGCCTGCGGGATGCCGAAGGCCGACGAGGTCGGGTTGTCGGCGTTCACCTTCCAGCGGGACTCCTTGGTCCACAGGCTGTCCAGGCAGCTGAACTGGCTCGACTTCCAGCCGTGGTCGGCGAGCAGGTTCATCGCGATCTCCTTCGGCGTACCGGAGATCTTCTTGCGCTCCGCGTCGCGGCTGGCGCGCTCGTCGCGGGACTTGCTGTCGGTCTTCTGCAGGGCCTTGTAGCGGGCGATCGCGGCGTTCTTCGCCTTGCGCCGGAGCGCGGCCTGGTCCTGCATCGCCTTCCGGGCGGCCTCGACGGCCTCGATCTGGTTGCGTAGCTGGGCGACTTCCTGCGCCTGCTCCTCGATGCTGAGCGGCTTGGCCGACGGCGACTTCGCGGCCTTGGCCTTCTCACTGTTCAGCACGGCGAGTTCGGCGCGGCCGGACACCGGGTCCGAGGCGGCGCTGCTCCCCGGGGAGCTGAAGAGGTCGAGTCCTGCGACAACCGAGACGACGACGATCCCACTGACTGCGAGGATCGCGACGGAGCGCTTCGCTTTCATCTGTCCTTCCGAATTACCCGACCCCCGTCGGCTGCAACTGGAACATACTCTGGCCTAAACACACCGTGATCACAACCACGTCACAATGAACGGTGCGGCCACATGGCGTGTGGCCGCACCGGGTACCGCGAAAGTCTTACTTCTCCTTTACGGAAACAAACTTTCTACAGCTGGACGTCCTCCAGCATCTCCGTCACCAGCGCCGCGATCGGCGACCGCTCCGACCGGGTCAGCGTGACGTGGGCGAACAGCGGGTGCCCCTTCAGCTTCTCCACCACCGCGACCACGCCGTCGTGCCGGCCGACGCGCAGGTTGTCCCGCTGGGCGACGTCGTGGGTCAGCACGACCCGCGAGTTCGCCCCGATCCGGGACAGCACGGTCAGCAGGACGTTGCGCTCCAGCGACTGCGCCTCGTCCACGATCACGAACGCGTCGTGCAGCGACCGGCCGCGGATGTGGGTCAGCGGCAGTACCTCGAGCATGCCGCGGTCCATCACCTCGTCGATCACGTCACCGCTTGTCAGCGCGCCCAGCGTGTCGTGCACGGCCTGTGCCCAGGGCGCCATCTTCTCCGACTCCGAGCCCGGCAGGTAGCCGAGTTCCTGGCCGCCGACCGCGAACAACGGCCGGAAGACGACGACCTTCTTGTGCTGCCGGCGCTCCATCACCGCTTCCAGCCCGGCGCACAACGCCAGCGCCGACTTCCCGGTACCGGCCCGGCCGCCGAGCGAGATGATCCCGACATCGGGGTCGAGCAGCAGGTCCAGCGCGACCCGCTGCTCCGCGGACCGGCCGCGGATGCCGAAGGCCTCCCGGTCGCCCCGGACCAGCCGGATCCGCTTGTCCGGCATCACCCGGCCGAGCGCGCTCCCGCGCTCCGACAGCAGCACCAGCCCGGTGTGGGTCGGGAAGTCCCGGCCCTCGGGGATGTCCAGTACGCCGTCCTCGTACAACGAGTCGACGTCGCTGGTCGGCACCTCGAGCTCGGCCATCCCGGTCCAGCCGGACGACTCCAGCGCGAGCTCCGCGCGGTACTCCTCGGCGACCAGCCCGCAGGCCGACGCCTTGACCCGCATCGGCAAGTCCTTGGAGACCAGCGTGACGTCGCGGCCCTCGGCCTTGAAGTTGCAGGCGACCGCGAGGATCCGGCTGTCGTTGTCCCCGAGCCGGAAACCGGCCGGAAGCCCGTTCGGGTCGGTGTGATTGAGCTCGACCCGGAGTGTTCCACCCTTCTCCCCCACTGGCAGGGGCGCGTCCAACCGTCCGTGCTGGATCCGGAGCTCGTCCATCAGCCGCAATGCGGTACGAGCGAAGTAGCCGAGCTCAGGATGATGCCGTTTTGCCTCCAGTTCGGTGACGACGACCACCGGAATGACCACCTCGTGCTCGTCGAACCGCGTCATCGCATGCGGGTCCGACAGCAGCACGGAGGTGTCCAGCACGAAAGTGCGCTGGTCCGGCGTGGATGAGGGGTTTGACGCCTTGGCGTGGGTGGCAGCCATGTCGCACGTCCTCTCGGACCGCAGCGTGCACCACGCCCGGTCCACCAGTGGTTAGGTGTTGGACCGGGTCCGGGCCCGGGGACCTGGTGCAGGCCCCCTCCGTCGCGCAGCGCTCACGCGACCAGAAATCAGCGAGGATGAGACCGAGGGTCTCGGGCACTCCGTTCGGCCCCTCATGGGGCTACCGGTGAGCAGTTATGTCTCATCTGATCGGGCCTCCCGGACGACCGGCTTCCCCTCCGACCGTCACTGTTGAGAGTAGGTCGGTCCGGCAACAGCCGCAGCCCGACACGCCAGCCCGCGGGGTTAACACGGTGTTACACCTTCGTGCGAGGCAAGGAAAGGCGAGCGGAGGGCCAAGCAAAGGAAAGGAAAGCGAGCGGAGAGCTCGTGCAAAGGCAAGGAAGCGCGAACAGCTGCGGTGAAGGGAAGGACAGCGAGCCGAGAGGGCCTTCCCCCGCCCGGGGGAAGCCGTTCGCTCAGCGGGGTGAGCCGGTACTGCGGGCTGCCGCGCCACGCTGAACGCATGCTCAAAGCAACGCTCCGCAACTGGCCGCTCTGGACGGGTTACCTGGCAGCCGTCTGGTCCTTCCTCTACGGCGTTCTCGGCGTGTACTGGACGGCGGGCGGAGCGAACTATCCGTTCGCCAAGGTGGACGACGACCACTCGACCGCCTCACTGCTGGAACGCACACCGGCGCACGTCGTGGCGCCAGTGCTGGCGGCAGTGGGCTTCGCGGGAGCAGCAGTCGCAATAGCCATGACCTTCAAGCGCTCGAAGGCATTCGAGGTGTTCGCCGTAGTACTGGCGGTAGTGCTCGCACTGCTGATCCCCGACTACACGCTGTTGGCAATGGTTGCCATGGCCCCGGCACTGATCGTCTTCGCGTTCACCGGCGTCCCCGGTCCGCAGGACGGCCTCGGCGACATCCTGTACTGGCACCGGGTGAACCTCATCCTGATGTTCATCGGCGGCCTCCTGTGGGCTGCCACCGCGCTCGCCTACCACCGCCGAACACGCGACCTCTGCCCGAGCTGTGGACGCAGCGACCGCCCTGTGAAGGCGTGGCAGACACCTGAGGGTTCACTGCGCTGGGGACGCCGTGCCGTCCAGCTAGCGGTCGTCGTGAACCTCCCGTACGAGTTCACCCGGATCGCCTGGTACTTCGGCTGGCCGCTCGGCATCAGCGACGAGTTCCACCAGATGATGGCGGACACGCCGTACATGCTCGAGATGGGACTCGTGCTGGCTGTGCTGGCCCTCGGCGGCAGCCTCCTCACCCATGGCCTGGTCCATCGCTGGGGCGAGGTCTATCCGCGCTGGATCTGGTTCAAGGCAGGCCGACGCATCCCACCGGCGCTCGCGATCGTGCCGGCCTCGGTAGTGGCCGCAGTGCTGATCCCGGCCGGGCTGATGAACATCCGGCTGGAAGACGACAACGACGAATGGGGCCTGGTGCTACCCGGCACACTCTGGGTCGCCTGGGGCGTTGCCCTCGGAGCAGCCACCTACGCCTACTACCTGCGCCGCCGTACTACGTGTCGCCGGTGCGGCCGCGGGTCGCCTGCGCCCGCAGTACTCAGGTCCCGAAGCGACGCTCGCGCTGAGCGTAGTTCCGGATCGCGCGGAGGAAGTCCACGTGCCGGAAGTCCGGCCAGAGCGCCTCGCAGAAGTAGAACTCGCTCAGCGCGCTCTGCCACAGCAGGAACCCGCCCAGTCGCTGCTCCCCCGACGTCCGGATGACCAGGTCCGGATCGGGCTGGCCCTTGGTGTAGAGGTGCTCGGCGATGTGCTCGACGTCGACCCGCTCGGCCAGCTCCTCGATCGAGATGCCCTTGGCGGCCTCCTCGAGCAGCAGCGAGCGGACCGCATCGGCCAGTTCGCGACGGCCGCCGTACCCGACGGCGACGTTGACCAGCATGCCCTCGACGTTCTGGGTGGCCGCCTCGGCGCCCTTCAGTACTTCGGCGGTCGCGCCGGGCAGCAGGTCGAGCGCGCCGACCGGGTGGATCCGCCAGCGGCCGATCGAGGTGAGCTCCTCGACCGTCTGCTCGATGATCCGCAGCAGCGGCTCCAGCTCCTCGGCGGGCCGGCTCAGGTTGTCGGTGGACAGCATCCACACGGTGACCACCTTGACCCCGACCTCGTCGCACCAGCCGAGGAACTCGGTGATCTTGTTCGCCCCCGCCTCGTGACCGCGCGAGACCGGGTCGCCGGTCGCCCGGGCCCAGCGCCGGTTGCCGTCGATGATGACGCCGATGTGGCGCGGCATCCGGTCCGGTGACAGCGATCGCGCCAGCCGGCGCTCGTACAGTCCGTACACCGCGCTGCGCAGCTTTTGCTTGCCAGGTGTCCGCATGGGCAGATGATCTCCTCGGGATGCTCGCCTACGAGGCTAACCGACAAACGGCCGCTTGAGAGTGGCCGGAAGTGTCATCGAACTTTCGCCGTGCTTCGTTCGTCGGACACTCCGTGCGGGCGTGCCGTATCGCTGAGATCGCCTAGATTTCATCCTTACGAACCATTGAACTTACGGGACCGTAGGTTACGGTTGCGTAGGTAAGCTTCTGCCCCGCGCACGAGAGGATGGCGATGACGGCCAGGACGACCACCAGCACCACCTCCCCTGAAGTCGGTCACCGGTTGTCCGGCGCTCTCGCGCCGCTGAAGCCGAAGCTCCGCGGCTGGCTGCACGCCGGCACCTTCCCGCTGGCCACCGCGGCCGGGATCGTGCTGATCTGCCTCGCTCCGACCACCAGTGCGCGCTGGGCCGCCGCGGTCTACACGCTGGGCGCGATGCTGCTGTTCGGCATCTCGGCGCTCTACCACCGGTTCTACTGGGGCCCGACCGGCGAGGCGATCCTGCGCCGGCTCGACCACAGCAACATCTTCCTGCTGATCGCCGGCACCTACACCCCGCTCGGGATGGTGCTGCTGCGCGGCAACGACCGGGTGCTGCTGCTCAGCATGGTCTGGGGTGGCGCCCTGCTGGGCATCCTGTTCCGGATCTTCTGGGTCGGCGCGCCCCGCTGGCTCTACACCCCGATCTACCTGGCACTCGGCTGGGTGGCGATCTTCTGGATGAACGACTTCTACCACCTCGGTGGCGCGGCCGTGGTCAGCCTGCTCGCGATCGGCGGCGGGCTCTACTCGATCGGCGCGGTCATCTACGGCACCAAGCGGCCGAACCCGTCGCCGACCTGGTTCGGCTTCCACGAGATCTTCCACGCCTGCACGGTGGCCGCCTTCATCTGCCACTACATCGCGGTCAGCATCGCGACGTACAGGGCCGGCTGAGCTAGGCCTTCTCGAGCCATTCGAGTTCGTCGGCGAACGGCTGACAGAGCTCGAGCAGAATGGTCCGCAGTACTTCGTAGCGCTCGGGTCCCAACTGCTTCTTCCACGCCGTCTCGACGCGCCCGATCGCCGCTAGGCTGAAGGCGACCGCCTCGTCACCCTTGCCCGTACGCCGGACCAGCCGGACCCGGCGATCGTCGGGGAGCCGCTCCGACTCCGTGTAGCCCAGCTTCTGCAGGTAGTCGACGTGCTGCCCGAGCCCCTGTTTCGTCATCCCCGCGACGCCGGCCAGGTCGGTGATCCGGGCGCCCGAGTCCGGGATCAACTCCAGCAACCGGTAGTGCGACACCCGCAGGCCGGGGAACTCCCGCTCGGAGTCGGCCAGGATCTCCGCCCGGAGGTGTTTCAGGGCGAGACCGAACAGGCCGGCGATGTGCGCGCCCCGCTCGGCGGGCGGCTGCGGGCGGCCCGAAAGGGCGTTGACGGAAGTCATAAGGCAACTTTACTATCTCGATGGTAAGGCTGCTTTACTTCTTCACTGGGGGCCGGCATCTGAAGGCTGGCTGAAGGGTCCGGCGCCAGGATCGGGACATGACGTCACCACCGGGGGGAACCATGAACGGCACCGCAAACGTGACCGAGGCGCTCGCACCGCTCGGCCGCGACGCACTGGACGAGCAGGAGTTCACCGAACTGGTCGAGGCGATCACCGCCGAGCCCGGCGCGCGGCCCATGTCCGCCCGAGTCGTACCGGTCGACTACCTGATCGGCACCCCGAGCACCGAACAGCTGCTCCGGCTGTTCGGTACGGCGGAGTTGCCCAGCGGCGAGCAGGTCGCCTGGTCGTGCTTCGTCAAGAAGCTGCAGTCGGCCCGGCACTGGCCGATGATCCACGTCGTTCCCGAGCCGGTTCGCCAGGACTTCATCGACAAACTGCCCTGGCGGCTCGAGATCGCCGTCCACCGCAGCGGCATCGCCGACATCCTGCCCGACGGCCTGCGGCTGCCGACGGCGTACCGGATCGACGAGCACGAGGACGACCGGGCCGTGCTGTGGATGGAGAACGTCGACCAGGCGCCGGGGTGCTGGCCGCTGGAACGGTTCGAGCGCGCGGCGTACCTGCTCGGCAGGTTGTCTGCGCGGCGGCAGACCCACCTGGTGCAGCCGTTCCTGGCGCGCGAGGACGTCCAGGTGCCCGGCCTCGGGCTGCGCTACTACACGAGCGGACGCGTGCAGATGGCCGCCTTGCCAGGGTTGGCCGACGAGCAGACCTGGCGGCACCCGCTACTCGCTTCGGCGGTCTGCAACGCGGGTGACCACGGACTGCGGGACGAGCTCCTCGAACTGGGCGCCCGGCTGCCCGCAGTACTGGACGCATTGGATGCCTTGCCGCAGACCTATCAGCACGGGGACGCGAGTCCGCAGAACCTGCTGGTGTCCAAGGACAACGAGGACGAGTTCGTGGTGATCGACTGGGGCTTCGACTGCCCGCAGGCGGTCGGCTTCGACCTCGGTCAGCTGCTGATCGGCCTGGCGCACGCGGGCGAGTTGTCCCCGGACGCCTTGCCTGCCGTGCATCGCGTCATTCTGCCGGCCTTCAGGGAGGGGTTGGCTGCCGATGGAATGGCTGTGCCCGAGGAGCAGGTTCGCTACGGCTATCTCGGCTCGTTGATGTGCCGAGCGGCCTTCACCGCCTTGCCGCTGGAGCTGTTCGGCAAGAACGATTCCGTCACCGAGGCATTGTTCTACGAGCGCGTCCGATTGACCCGCGCCATCGTCGACCTGGTGAAGGAGATCAACTAGGGGTCAGCAGGAAGACGCGGATCTCGCGTCCGCTGCGTACGACGTACGTGTCGTAGGCGGGCCAGACGCGCGTCACGAGCGGCCAGACCCGGTCCCGCTCGGCGCCCTCGGCCAAGGCTGCGCGGACCGGGAACTCACGGCCATCGGACAACAACACGGTGGCTCGTGGCTCGGCGAGCAGATTGGCAGACCACGCGGGATGCGTTTGCTGACCCCAGTTGGATGCCGTGACGACGAAGCGAGCGCCGTCCGGGGCATAGATCAGCGGCACTGTCCGCGGCTGACCGGACTTACGGCCGGTGGTGGTCAGAAGCAGAGTAGGCAAGGCGGATCGGCCGATGACGGTGACACGTCCACCAGTCTTTCGTTGCAGCCAGCGATCGATCGGCACGGCTGCGCGACCGACAGTAGCGAACCAGCGGTGGTGCCCTAACGACCGGATGACATTCGTGTACCAGCCCACGCACGAAGGATCCCATCAGCCTTTGCGGGGGTATCCATGAGGGTGTGAAGAACCTTCAGTACGCAGCACTGGCAGCCGCTGCCGGCCTCATCCTGGCCGGCTGTGGTGACGAGACGAAGGCCGGCAGCGGTACCACCGCTCCGCCCGCCAGCACGCCTGCGACGAGCACCCCCGCCCCCAGTACGCCCACGAGCGCCCCGACCAGTACGCGCACGTCCGACGCGCTCCCACTCACGGTCACCAGAAGCGGCGGTTTCGCCGGCTTCGACGACCGGGTCGTCCTCGGTTCGGACGGCATCGCCAGTGTCAGCCGCCGCGGCCAGAACCCGGTCCGCTGCAAGGTCGAGCCCGGCCTGTTCGACACCGTCGTCACCGCCGTCGGACAGGTCGACTGGGCCGCGGTCGGATCGACGAAACCGACGGTCCGGCACCCCGACGACATGGTGATCGCCGTGTCGGCCGGTGGCGGACTCGCGCGGCTCGAGGACCCCAAGGTCAAGCCGATGGTGGCCCCGGTCAACAAACTGCTGACCGAGACCACCTCCGCGAAGCTCTGCAAGCCGGCCTAGCCGGCAGTCAGGGCCACGTCGTCGATCACGAAACTGGTCTGCAGTGAGGAGTCCTCGGCACCGAGGAACCTCACTGTGACCGTTTTGCCCTTGTAGGCAAGGACATTGAGTGTCTTCTGCACGTACGACGTGCTCTTGTCCAGGTTCGAGTACGTCGCCAGCGTGGTCGTCGTACCGCCGTCGACCACCTGCACCTTGACCGTGTCGTAGACCGTCGAGGTGGTCGTCTCGGCGGTATCGATCCGGATCCACAACGACAGGCTGGCAGCGGTCGCGGAAGCCGGGATCGCGACGGACTGGCCGATGTTCTCGGTGCTGCTGCGACCGTTGCCCTGTAGCCACGCCTTGTAGCTACCGGAGTGGGCCGGCTTGGAGGTGCTGTTGGTGATCACACCCGTCGTACCGGTCCAGTTCGTGGCACCCGATTCGAAGCCGGGGTTGAGCAGCAGGTTGTCCCCCGTCGGCGGCACCGTGGTCCCGTAGTCCTTCTGGGCGTAGTTCCAGATCATGTAGCCGATCGCGTCGATCTGGCGGTCCAGCGAGGTCAGGTTCAGGTTGTTGATCGTGTCGCAGGACCGGTGGTAGCAGGCGTCGAACGCCTGGTTCGCCGTACCGCCCCACTTCGTCGCCTGGGCGGAGGTCTTGATCTCCTCGGCGCCGGAGAAGGTCCCGGCGGTCGGGATCCCGAGCGAGCGGAACGCCGCGTGGTCCGAGCGACCCTGGACGTCGACGTACTCGGTCTGGATGCTCTTGCTGGTGAAGTACGCCTTCAGGTCGTCGCGCGCACCGTTGCCGGCCGCGTTGTCGTCGTAGATGAAGTACCCCGGGTTGGGCGAGGCGATCATGTCGAAGTTCAGGTACAACTCGATCTTGTCGCGCTCGGCCGAGGGCAGGTTGTTCACGTAGTACTTCGAACCGAGCAGACCCAGCTCTTCGGCCCCCCAGAAGCCGAAACGCAAACGATTCTTGGGCACCTGGCCACTCGCGGCGTACTCCAGCGCGGTCTCCAGGACGCCCGCGCTACCGCTGCCGTTGTCGTTGATGCCCGGACCGGCGCTGACGCTGTCCAGGTGCGAGCCTGCCATCACCACATGGTTCGGATCGCCTTGCGGCCACTCCGCGATCACGTTGTACGACGTACCGGCCGAGGTGCTGAACGACTGCAGAGTGGTGGTGAAGCCGGCCGCGTCGAGTTTGGCCTTCACCCAGTCGGCGGAGGCGCGGTAACCGGTCCGGCCGGTGTAGCGGTTGCCGCCGTTGTTGGTGGCGATCGTCTGGAGCTGGTCCAGGTGCGCCTTGGTGTTGGTGACGGAGATGTCGGGTGAGTCGACGGCGTTGGCGGCCGAGCCCGGGACGAGGACGGCCGTGGCGATCAGGGCGACGCCTAGTACGCCGTACAGAGGGGACTTGAGCATGGGCGGATACTCCTTTGCCTCACAAAGGACGGGTCCGGTGTGCGGCCTGGGCAAGCCGCACACCGGACCCCAGTGTTAACAGGCCGCTGAGCCTGCCGGAACCGAGATGCCACTGAACGCAGCCTGGATGCCCTTGCACTGGGCAGAGCCCGCTCCGTACAGCTCCTTCGCGGATGTGATGGCGCCGTTGCGGGCGTCCCTATACGTCGAACCCGAGCTGAGCTTGGTGCTCAGCGTGCGGTACCAGACCTTGGCGGCCACGTCACGGCCGACACCGGCGAAAGTCGTGCCGTTGCAGGCGGTGCTGTTGTACGTGACACCGTTGATGGTCTTACTTCCAGTGCCCTCCGAGGCCAGGTAGAACCAGTGGTTCAGCGGGCCGGAGGAGTAGTGCGGGTCGAGACCGCCGGTGCTGGTCGACCAGCAGTCCTTGCTGCGACCGTCCTTGGACGGCTTGTCCATGTAGCGCAACGGGGTGCCGTTGCCGTTGATGTTGATCTTCTCGCCGATCAGGTAGTCACCCGGGTCCGACGAGTTGTTCGCGTAGAACTCGACCATGGTGCCGAAGATGTCGCTGGTGGCCTCGTTCAGGCCGCCCGCGTCGCCGGAGTAGTTCAGGCCGGCCGTTGCCTCGGTGACACCGTGGCTCATCTCGTGCCCGGCGACATCGATCGACGTCAACGGGTGGGTGTTGCCCGACCCGTCGCCGTACGTCATCTGCGTGCCGTCCCAGAACGCGTTCACGTAGGCATTGCCGTAGTGAGTCCTGCTGCGAGCGCCCTGGCCGTTGTTGAAGATGCCGTTGCGGCCGTGGACGTTCTTGTAGTAGTCCCAGGTCAGCTGAGCACCGTAGTGCGCGTCGACACCAGCGGTCTGCCGACTCGAGGCGGAACCGTTGCCCCAGACGTCGTCGGCGTCGGTGAAGGTGGTGCCGGAGCCGGAGGTGGCGCCGTTGAGATCGGTGGTGTAGTTGTTGCCGCGGCTCGGGTCCTTCAGCGTGTAGCTGCCGGACGTACCGATCGAGACCGTGCCGGAGTACATCGACTTCCCGGTACCGGTCTTGATCTCGTCGTCGGTCGCCAGGACCGCACCGGAGTTGGCGTCGATGAACGAGTGCAGCACCGAGGGCGTCTGGTCGGCCTTGACGCCGGTCGTGACGACCTCGTACGCGAGCACCGGCTTGCTGGGCGTCACGTAGACGACGAGCGAGCCCTTGTTGCCGGTGGCCTTGAAGCCGGCCGACTTCGCACCCTTGGCAAGAGCCGCCGACTGGGACAGCGTCGGCTTGGTCGACGCGACGCCGACCTTGTGGGCCCCACGGTTGTAGGTGACCCCGCTGATCGCGCCGTCACCAGTGCGCTTCACGATCAGGTCGCCGCCGGCGACCTTCAGGCCGTTGAACGTCCGGTCGTACCGGACGTACTCCGTCCCGTCGGCGTCCTTCACCACATCCTTGACCTTCAGAACTTCACCACTGGCCAGCCCGAGCGCCGCCGCGGTCTTCGCGGACAGCACCTGCTCGGACTGGACAGCGGCCGGCTGGTCGAAGCCGGAACTGGGCAACGGAGCGGAGTTGACAGCCGCTCCGGCCGGCACGATGGCCAGGCCTGCCGCCGCTACGACGGCGATTGCCCCTACTGATGTCAGTTTCTTCAAGACAGCACTCCTCACGGTTTCGTCGCTGAATGGGCGCAGCGACCGGATTCGCCTGGATACGTGCTCGATGGCAGGGGAACTCCCGCACAACGGGAGGAACCAGGGCAGGCCGGGGGCGAATCAGGGCGGCGACTCGCCCCCGGATCCTGCGGAACTACGGTGCGCCGATCAGCTGACGGTCAGCGCGGTGTCGTCGATGACGAAGCTGGTCTGCAACGAGGAGTCCTCGGCACCCAGGAACTTCACCGTGACGGTCTTGCCCTTGTACGCCGTGACGTCGAACGTCTTCTGCGCGTACGCCGTGTTCTTGTCGAGGTTGGACAGCGTGCCGAGAGTGGTGGTCGTCGAACCGTCCACGATCTGCACCTTCACCGTGTCGTACGCCGTGGAGGTGGTCGTCTCGGCGGTGTCGATCTTGATCCACAGCGAGAGGTTCGCTGCGGTCGCCGTGGCGGGAATCGCCACGGACTGGCCGATGTTCTCGGTGCTGGTGCGGCCGTTGCCCTGCAGCCACGCCTTGTAGCTACCCGTACGGGCCGCCTTCGACGTGCTGTTGGTGATCACACCCGTCGTACCGGTCCAGTTCGTGGCACCCGATTCGAAGCCGGGGTTGAGCAACTTGTTGTCGCCGGTGGGCGGCGGCTCCGTGGTGCCCCCGCAGACGGCGGCGCCGGCCGGGACCGAGATGCCGTTGAACGCGGCCTGGATGACCTTGCACTCGTTGGAATCGGCGCCGTACAGCTCCTTCGCGGAGGTGATGGCTCCTTCCCGGGCGTCCTTGTAGGTGCTGCCCGAGCTGAGCTTGGTGGTCAGCGTGCGGTACCAGACCTTGGCAGCCACGTCGTGGCCGACACCGGTGATCGTGCCGCCGTCGCACGCGGTGCTCGAGTGCGTGACGCCGCCGATGACCTTGCTGCCGGTGCCTTCGGAGGCCAGGTAGAACCAGTGGTTCAGCGGGCCGGAGGAGTAGTGCGGGTCCAGGCCACCGGTGCTGGTGCTCCAGCAGTCCTTGCTGGCTCCGTCTTTCGACGGTTTGTCCATGTAGCGCAACGGGGTGCCGTTGCCGTTGATGTTGATCTTCTCGCCGATCAGGTAGTCACCTGGGTCGCTCGAGTTGTTCGCGTAGAACTCGACCATGGTGCCGAAGATGTCGGAGGTGGCCTCGTTCAGACCGCCCGCGTCCCCGGAGTAGTCGAGGTTCGCGGTGGCCTCGGTGACGCCGTGGCTCATCTCGTGACCCGCCACGTCGATGGCGGTCAGCGGGTGGGTGTTGCCCGAGCCGTCGCCGTACGTCATCTGGGTGCCGTCCCAGAACGCGTTCACGTAGGCATTGCCGTAGTGGGTCCTGCTGCGAGCGCCCTGGCCGTTGTTGAAGATGCCGTTGCGGCCGTGGACGTTCTTGTAGTAGTCCCAGGTCAGCTGAGCACCGTAGTGCGCGTCGACACCAGCGGTCTGCCGGTTCGATGCGGTTCCGTCGCCCCAGGTGTCGTCCGAGTCGGTGAACACCGTGCCGTTGCCGGAGGTTGCGCCGTTGAGGTCCGTGGTGTTGTTGCCACCACGGTTGGGGTCGGTCATCGAGTAGCTGCCCGACGTACCGATCGAGACTGTGCCGGAGTACATCGAGTTGCCAGTGCCGGTTTTGATCTCGTCGTCGGTCGCCAGCACCGCACCGGACTTGGCGTCGATGAACGAGTGCAGCACCGAGGGCGTCTGGTCGGCCTTGACGCCCGTAGTGACGACCTCGTACGCCAAGACCGGCTTGCTGGGCGTCACGTAGACGACGAGCGAGCCCTTGTTGCCTGTGGCCTTGAAGTCCGCGGACTTGGCGCCCTTGGCAAGAGCTGCCGCCTGGGACAGCGTCGGCTTGGTGGAGGCGATCGCGACCTTGTGGGCGCCGCGGTTGTAAGTGACGTGGCTGATCGCTTCGCCCTTGCGCTTGACGATCAGGTCGCCGCCGACCACCTTGAGACCGTTGAAGGTCCGGTCGTAGCGAACGTATTCGGTGCCGTCGGCATCTTTCACGACGTCGCTGACCTTGAGCACCTCGCCTTTAGCGAGGCGGAGCGCTACCGCGGCCTTCGCAGACAGCGCCTGCTCGGCCTGGACGGCGGCCGGCTGGTTGAAGCCCGCGGCCGGCAGCGGCGCCGTACGGGTGGCGGCTCCGGCGGGCGAGCCGGTGAAGGTCGCAGCCAGTCCAGCTGCTGCGACGACGGCCACCGCCCCTGCTGATGTCAGTCGTTTCAAGACAGCATCTCCTCACGATGTGGCCGCTGTTTGGGCGCAGCGACCGCGTTGTGGTTGCTGTTTGGGCGCAGCAACCGCTTGCAGATGTGGACGCCGGACGATCCTGGCCCAGCAGTGCCATTGCCTACTTGTGACACTGCGTGGCAGGTCGTGCGATTTCTGTTACATCCGACTGAAGGAGGACTCTGGCCCTTCACAGCAGGTGGCGTCAAGCGATTCTGCCGAAATGACAGGGAAAACCCGCACTGTGCGAGGGGTCAGCGGGCTGGGTTCAACTCACGGCGAAGGTCTTCCGGCAACACGACGGGCAGCCGGCAGGTGAACTTCTGACACACGTACGCCGCGGGGCGGCCGTCGCGCAGTTCCCGGCCGGCCATCAGCGGCACGTCGAGTCCGGGCTCGCCCTGAACCACCGCGGTACCCCACGGCGAATTCGTGATCGCGACGCGCAGCAGTTCGTCGGAGACACCGGCGATGGCGATCTCCAACGGGCCGGCCGCAAGCGTCTCGGCAACGGCGAGAGCCCTCCCGGCGAACCGGGGTGCCCGGGCAGCCAGCGCCGCCGAAGCCGCCAGCGCCTGCTCGGCGGCGGCCTCGTACCGGGTCGATCCGGTCAGCGAGGCCAACGTCGTCAAGGCCTCCGCCGCGAGCGATACGCCGGACGGGCTCGCATTGTCGGTCGGGTCCTTCGGCCGCCAGGCCAGGGCCTCGGCGTCGGCCGCCGTGTCGTAGAAGGTGCCATCGGCAACGAACTGCTCAATCACCCGTGACAGCAGAGATTCGGCGGTCGTCAGCCAGCTGGCATCGCCGGTCACGCCGAGCAGTGTGAGACATGCCTGCGCGAAGGCAGCGTAGTCCTCGAGTACTCCGTGCGCAGTACCGACCTTCCCGTCGCGCGACGTCCGGTGCAGCCGGCCGGACTCGTCGAGATGCACCTCCCGGACCAATCCGGCCGCGCCGACCGCCGCCTCGACGTACTCCGGCCTGGCCAGTACTACGCCCGCCCGGGCCAGCGCTGTGATGGCGAGACCGTTCCACGCCGCGACGATCTTGTCGTCACGGGCGGGATAGGTGCGCCGGTTCCGCGCGTCCCGTAGTACGGACCTCAGTTTGTTCCATCGGGCGGAATCGTCGGGGTCGTTGCGCAACTGCAGGACGGACAGGCCGTGCTCGAAGGTGCCGGTGACCTCGCAGAGGTCGATCACCCAGGCGGCGTCGTCGCGGCCGAGCACGTCGCGCAGTTCGTCGGGCGACCAGACGTAGTACTTGCCCTCGACACCTTCTGTGTCCGCGTCGAGGGCGGAGGCGAAACCGCCTTCTGGCGTGCGGAGTTCGGCGAGGAGGAAATCGGCTGTCTCGGTCGCGATCCGCTCGGCCAGCGGCTCACGTGTCAGCGCGAACCACTGGGTGTAGACGTCGAGCAGGAGCGCGTTGTCGTACAGCATCTTCTCGAAGTGCGGCACCACCCACTGCCCGTCCACGCTGTACCGCGCGAAGCCGCCGGCGAGCTGGTCGTACATGCCACCGCGGGCCATCCGCTCGCAGGTCTCGGTGACCATCCGCAGCGCCTCGGCCGAGCCGGTGCGGCGGTGGTGGCGCAGCAGGAAGTCCAGCACCATCGACGGCGGGAACTTCGGCGCTCTGCCGAACCCCGCGTCGACGGGATCGAACTCGGCTCTCAGCAGGTCGACCGCTCGATCAAGCGTCTCGGCGTCGATCGCCCCACCGGCCGGGTGACTGCGAGCACCGAGTTGGGCCACCACGTCACGGCCGATCTGGTCGATCTGGTCGCGCTTGGTCCGCCAGGCATCGGTCAGCGACTCCAGCACCTGGCGGAACGTCGCCATCCCGTGCCGCGGCTCGGAGGGGAAATAGGTCCCGCAGAAGAACGGCTCGCCGGCCGGGGTGAGGAAGACCGACATCGGCCATCCACCCTGCCCGGTCATCGCGACGGTGGCCTCCATGTAGATCGCGTCCACATCGGGACGCTCCTCACGGTCCACCTTGATACTGACGAAGTGCTCGTTCAGGTACGCCGCGGTCGCCTCGTCCTCGAACGACTCGTGCGCCATCACATGACACCAGTGACAAGCCGAGTACCCGATGCTCAAGAACACCGGCACATCCCGCTCCCGAGCCTCCGCGAACGCCCCCTCGGACCACTGCCGCCACCCCACCGGATTCCCAGCATGCTGCCGCAAGTACGGCGAAGTGGACGCCCCAAGCTCGTTCATACACCCACCTTAAGCAGACCGGCTTTACACAACGCCAAGCCGACCGCGCTGTCGACCAGGATCCACACCGCCGACCCGTTATCCTGAGTTCTGCACCACCGGCCTGTCGCAGACCCAGGGGAGGTACGCCGTGACCGCGGACATGATTGCTCCGGCGTGGATGCATTCCCAGATCACGGCTGAGCAGTACGACTCCTGGTCTGCGGAGCAGTGCGCCGGCATCGAGATCGTGGACGGGATGGTCGTAGTGACCCCGAGCGCTTCTATTCGGCACAACCGACTGGCGCGGTTCCTGGCAAACGGGCTGGAGCTCGCCGCGGGTGCGGACTGGAATGCGGACACCGACTTCGACGTCCGCCTGCAGGATGTCCCGCTGACCAATCGCCGACCGGACGTCGTGGTCTACCGAGCAGACAAAATCGACACTTTGCCGATGCGACCCGAGTACGTGCTGCTGGTTGTCGAGGTTGTGTCGCCCGGCTCGGAGACCACGGACCGGGTCGTCAAGGCGGACCAGTACGCGCAGGCCGGAATCGCCTTCTACTGGCGGGTGGAGCAAGCAGCTACCGGCGTCCCACTGGTGTACACCTACGTGCTGGACCCAGCAAGCCGGTCGTACCGCGACGGCGAAGTTTTCACGGGCATCGTGAAGTCGACTGTTCCCTTCGTCGTAGATATCGACCTCGCCGCTGTCTGATCCAGCTTCGCGTCAGGCGGTTTGGGCTAGGGCTACTGAGAGGCCTATGGCGATGGCCATGACGACCAGTTCGCCGCCTACGAGTTGCCAGAAGGGGCGGGTGAACTCGTTGACCTTGGAGATCACGCGGCGGCGGTGGAAGGCGCCGGCGGTGATCAGTACGACGAAGGCGACCGTTTTGGCCAGCAGCAGGCCGCCGTACGCGTCGGAGGTGAGGACGTCGAGCGCCGAGCCGAAGCCGCCGCCCTTGGCCGCGAGCCGGCCGGCTGCGCTGATCACGCCGCTCACCAGCACCGCGATCGAGGAGGCCAGCGCGACCTGGCTGAACCGCTCTAGTACCAGCGGCAGCCCTTGCCGGCTGGCACGTCCGTAGCGAACCAGGCCTGCCAGTCCCCCGACCCACGTGGTCGCGGCGATCACGTGGATGACCAGGGCGGCGCCCGCGAGTACGACATACGACTCGTTGCGCGGGTACGTCGTGAGCGCGGGTGGGACCAGCGCGGCGATCGCCACCAGTACGCCGAGTGCCGCGGCCGACGAGGTCTGGACCCGGCGGATCCCGATCGCGAGCGCGACGACGAGGATGCCGGTGATCAGCAGCGCCTTCACCTCGGGCACACCGAGCGCGTCGTCCAGCTTCAGCCGGAGCAGATCGACTCGGGTGTCGGTGAGTACTGCGGCCGTGATGATCGCGCCGCCGAACGCCGCGACCGCCCAGATGATCGCCGAGTTGCTGGCGTCGCGGATCGCTCGCCGACCCTGCAGGCCCAGCGGGCCACCGTCCGTACGCAACAGCACCACAGCGGCGAGCAGTGCACCCGCACAGCCGACGGTGGCCATCGTGGACATCAGCCGGAAAAAGGGCAGCAACCAGTCGACGACGATGCCGGGGCCACCGATCCCCACGTCCTGCGGCTCACTGCCGGCGGCGTACAGCCCGGCGACCAGCGCCACGGAGGCGACCAGCACCGCACTCGCACCACCCGCTACCAGACGTCCGGGCACGCGATGCCGGGCGGCGCGGGTCGCGGTCACAGAGCGTTCCCGCCCTCGGCACCTTGGTTCGACACGCGCTCACTATAGGGTCGCGGTCGAAAAGAGATACGTCACGACACCATCTCGTGACAATCCCCTTACCTAGTTGGTTTCGAGCCCGGTTCGGAGCCTTCCGCGTCAGTCGTCCGCGGCGCGGCAGCGCCAGCCCGGTCCGCTGAGCTGTCCGTGGTCGGCTGGTCTACGGACAGTGCTCGGCCGGGCGCAGTCGCGTCCTCGGCCGTCGCCTGCCCATCGGTGGGATCGAAGTCGATCCGCTTCAACTGTTTGCCCATGTTGCGCCACAGCAGCACCGTGGCGGCACCGAGCGCGAGCACGATCAGCAGCGCGACCCAGCCGGGCCGGACCGAGTTCGGGTCGATCTCGGTCATCGGGCGCCCGGTCGTCAGAAGTGGGGTCATCGCGGTCACCTGGCCAGTGTCTCACCGTCGCGCCCGGCCCTCAGCGCAGCCCCGCGAACAGGTCGTCCTCGGGCAGTTCGGACTCCACCACGCTGCGGGCCAGTTCGTAGTCCTCGGTGGGCCACGCCTGCTGGTGAACCTCCAGCGGTACGGCGAACCACGCGCCGTCCGGGTCGATCTGGGTCGCATGCGCGAGCAGCGCCCGGTCCCGTACGCCGAAGTACTCCGCGCACTCCACCCGGGTGGTGATCCGGCGCTCGTTCTCCGGGTCGGGCTTCCAGTCCTTCAGGCGCTCGGCGTACGGCGATTCGAGGCCGCGGGCAATCATCGCGTCGTGCAGCGCCTTCATCCGCTCGCGGTGGAAGGTGTGGTGGTAGTACAGCTTCAGCGGCTGCCACGGCTCGCCGAGGTCCGGGTACGCCTCCTTGTCACCGGCTGCCTCGAAGGCGGCCACGGTGATCTGGTGGCACATCACGTGATCCGGGTGCGGGTAGCCGCCGTTCTCGTCGTACGTCGTGACGACCTGCGGGCGGAACTCGCGGATCAGCCTCACCAGCGGTGCGGCCGCGTCCTCCACCTTGAGCGAGGCGAAGCAGCCCTCCGGCAGCGGCGGCAGCGGGTCGCCCTCGGGGAAGCCGGAGTCGACCCAGCCGAGCCATTCCTGCCGGATGCCCAGGATCTCGCGGGCCGCGTCCATCTCCTGGCGGCGGATCTCGCTGATGTTCGCCAGTACCTCGGGGCGGTCCATCTTGGGGTTCAGGATCGATCCACGCTCACCGCCGGTACAGGTGGCCACCATCACGTCGACGCCTTCGGCGACATACCGGGCGGTCGAGGCGGCACCCTTGCTGGACTCGTCATCGGGGTGGGCATGGACATGCAGCAGACGAAGATCTTCGGTCACAAGACACAATGGTCCTCCAAGCCCGAGGAGAACCGTTGACCGACCCATCCGCAACCGACCTGGACGCCCGTTACGGCCGGACCCGTCGTGGCCGCCGGCCGCTCGTCTTCGGGGTCGTCGGGGTCGTGGCGCTGACCGGGCTGGTCTGGCTGCTATGGGCCGCTTTCGTGCAGGCCACGCCGCCGGTGTCGTCGCGGTTGCTCGGCTACACCATCACGTCGCCGACCTCGGCGACCGCGACCATCCAGGTGGACCGCTCGAAGAACGTCGAGGCGAACTGCCGGCTCCAGGCGAAAGCGGCCGATTTCTCGATCGTCGGCGAGGTGACGCTGAAGGTGCCGGCCGATTCACCCCGCCGCCAAAGCCTCGAGGCCACCCTGACGACCCAGCGCAACGCGACCGCCGTAGTACTGGTCGGCTGCACCACCGCCAACGCCCACCGCCCCCGCTGACACCCACCGCCCCCGCTGACACCCACCGCCCCCGCTGACACCCGCCGGCCCGCTGACACCCACTGCCCCGCTGACACCCCGCGGGTCCGCTCACGCCCACCGTCCCCGCTGACGCCCCCGTCCCCTCCGATACCCACCGGCCCGCTGACACCCACCGCCCGCTGACACCCCACCGGCCCGCTGTTACGGCTCAGAATCTCTGCCCGATCGGGTTTGTTAGTTCATTTCGGCCTCACCGGCCTTTTGTGTCAGCGCCTACCGGCGCAGTGGCAGGTTCAGGAGGGGTAAACGATTGCCTTCCGGGCGCGCAAACGTTTGCGTACAGTTTGTGAATGGGCGGAACTGTGGGGTTCCGGGCCTGATCTTGCTACGCTCAGTGGATTGGTCGCCGTCGACGACGGCGGCCAACGGCTTTTCTGCCCATCCCATCGACACAAGGAGCAGCCCGTGACGCAGAAGGTTGACGAGGACAGCGTTGTCTGGCTGACACAGGATGGTTACGACCAGCTGAAGTCCGAGCTCGAGCACCTCAAGGGCCCTGCCCGTGCCGAGATCACCCAGCGGATCAGCGACGCCCGCGACGAGGGCGACCTCAAGGAGAACGGCGGGTACCACGCCGCCAAGGACGAGCAGGGCAAGATGGAGGCCCGGATCCGGCAGCTCGAGGACATGCTGCGCCGGGCCCGCGTCGGCGAGACCCCGAAGGCGGGCGGCAAGGTCGAGCCCGGCATGAAGGTGTCCATCAAGTTCGCCGGCGACGACGACGTGGAGACGTTCCTGCTCGGTTCCCGCGAGTTGCTCGCGCTGGACGCGTCGGTCGACATCGACGTGTACTCGCCGCAGTCCCCGCTCGGCTCAGCGATCCTCGGCAAGAAGAAGGGCGACAAGGCAACCTACGCCGCCCCGAACGGCAAGGACGTCACCGTAGAAATCGTCGCCGCCGTCCCCTTCACCGGCTGACCCACCAAACCCCAGCGCGCCCCGGTGAACCCCACCGGGGCGCTCTCCTGTCCCACCCCCAGATACGCCTCCGGCACCTCCCGGCGTACGCCACCTCCTCCGGCACCTCCGGCGTACGCGACCCCCTCCGGCACCCCCGGCGTACACCGCCTCCCTCGCGGCACCCCCAGCGTACACCGCCTCCCTCCGGCACCCCCGGCGTACACCGCCTCCCTCCGGCACCCCCGGCGTACGCCATCCCCCTCCGGCACCTCCCCGCCTACGCCATCCCCCTCCGGCACCTTCCCGCCTACGCCATCCCCTCCGGCGCCTCCCCGCGTACGCCGCACCCTCCGGCACACTCCCCGCGTACGCCGCACCCTCCGGCACCTCCCCGCGTACGCCGCACCCTCCGGCACCTCCCCGCGTACGCCGCACCCTCCGGCACCTCCCCGCGTACGCCACCCCCCACCGGCACCTCCCGGCGTACGCCACCTCCCACCGGCACCTCCCGGCATACGCCACCTCCCACCGGCACCTCCCGGCGTACGCCATCCCCATCCGGCACCTCCCGGCGTACGTCGGCTCCCTTCGGCGGTCTGGTGTGCCCATTCGTCCAGCGCCTGTTCTCGCCGCCTGCCTTCCTCGGTGGGTGGTTTCTGGGGGTGGGTGTCGGGACACTGGGGGGTTGTGGAGATTCGGATCGGGACGTCGGGGTGGCTTTATCCGCCGTGGCGTGGGGTGTTTTATCCGAAGGGGCTCGCGCACCGGCGGGAGTTGGAGTATTTGTCGCGGCAGGTGAATTCGGTCGAGATCAACGGCTCGTTCTATTCACTGCAGCGGCCGGAGAGTTACCAGCGCTGGCGGGCGAGCGTTCCCGAGGATTTCGTCTTCGCCGTCAAGGGCGGCCGGTTCATCACGCACATGAAGCGCCTGCGCGACGCCGACACCGTACTCGCCAACTTCTTCGCCTCCGGCCTGCTCGCGCTCGGACCCACCCTCGGCCCGATCCTCTGGCAGACCCCGGCCAACCTCCCGTTCGACCCGGAAATACTCGACACTTTCCTAGCCGCACTCCCCCGTACGACGGGCGAAGCGGCCATCCTCGCCGCCAAGCACGACCACCGGCTCGACGGGCGCGCGTTGACCGAAACTGACGCCGATCGCCCGCTCCGGCACGCCATGGAGGTCCGGCACCCTGGTTTCGCGGACCCCGCCTTCACCGAACTGCTCTGCAAGCACGGCGTCGGATGTGTCATCGCGGACACGGCCGGTACCTGGCCGATGTTCGACCAGGTGACCGCCGACTTCGTGTATGTCCGCCTGCACGGCGACGAGGAGCTCTACGCGAGCGGCTACACCGACAAGGCTTTGAAGCGGTGGGCCGAGCGGATCCGCGGCTGGGCCACCGACCACGACGTCTATGTGTACTTCGACAACGACATGAAGGTGATGGCCCCCAAGGACGCCATCAGCTTGCTCCGCCTCCTGGACATCACCCCCAGCACCTGACAAACGAGCCGCATCGACGTACGAGGGTGGTCTGGAGAGGCGCGCCGTCGACGAGCCGAGCAATCGGCGTACCAGCGCTGGCGGTTGACGCTGAACCGAACAATCGGCGTACCAGCGCTGGCGATTGACGGTGAACCGAGCAATCGGCGTACGAGTGCGGGGCGGCTGGCGCGCGACCGGGCGGGTTGGCGCGCGCGTGAGACGAGCAGTCGGCGTGCGTGGGCCGCGGTTGGCGCGCTGTGCGCGGCGCCAACCGCGGCAGGGGTTAGCGGGAGGTGGCTCGGCGGTACTTGTTCACCGCCAGGGGCGCGAAGATGGCGATGATGACGGCGCACCAGATGAGGCTCAGCCAGACAGGGTGCTGGGCTGGGAATCCGTCTGGGCTTGCGAATGGCGACGGGTTGCCGAAGAGGTGGCGGCAAGCCGCGACGATCGAGGAGATCGGGTTCCACTCGGCGACCGGTTGGAGGGCACCCGGCAGGTTCGGGGTGGGGACGAAGGCATTCGAGAGGAACGTCAACGGGAACAGCCAGATCAGCCCGGCGGACGCTGCGACCTCCGGACCGCCCACCGACAACCCGATCAGCGCACCCACCCACAACATCGCGAACGCGAACAGCAACAGGATCGCGAACGCCGCCAGCGCCTGCCCGATCCCGTTGTGCCAGCGCCACCCGACGATGAACCCGCAGATCACCATCACCAGCATCACGAACGCGTTGAACACCACGTCGCCGACCACCCGCCCGGCGATCACCCCGGACCTTGCCATCGGCAACGACCGGAACCGGTCGATCAGCCCCTTCGACATGTCGTCGGCCAGCCCGACACTGGCGGACGCGACCGCGAACGCCATCGTCTGCGCGAAGATGCCCGACATCAGGAACTCCCGATACGCACGAGCACCGGGAAAGCCCGGGATCGGGATCGCATTGCCGAAGACGTACGCGAACAGCAACACGAACATGATCGGCTGGATCGTCGCGTAGATCAGCATGTCTGGCGTCCGTGGGATCCGCTTGAGGCTGCGCCAGGCGAGCACCCCCGCATCGGACACCGCCCGGCTGAACGGGCTCACCTTCGCCGGCGTACCGGTTGTGCTCATGACTCCACCTCTTCCGCGGCATGGCCGGTCAAACTCAGGAACACGTCGTCCAGCGTGGGCCGCCGCAGGCCGACGTCGGCGATCCGGATTCCGGCGCCGTCGAGGGTGCGGATCGCTGCCACCAGCGCGGTCGAGCCGCCCGGCGCCGGGAGCGTGATCCGCTTGTTGTGCTGGTCGAGCGTGGTCGCATCCGGATCGGTGACCTCGAGCGCGGCCGTCAGCAACTCCAGCGCGCGAGCGGTCTCGCTCGGGTCGTGCACCACGATCTCGATCCGCTCGCCGCCGACCTTCGCCTTCAACTCGTCCGCCGTACCACGGGCGATCACCGATCCGTGGTCGACCACGACGATGCTGTCGGCCAGTTCGTCGGCCTCTTCCAGGTACTGCGTGGTCAGCAGGATCGTGACTCCCTCGCTCACCCGGTCGCGGATGATCTGCCACAGGTCCAGTCGGCTGCGCGGATCCAGCCCGGTCGTCGGCTCGTCCAGGAACAGCACTTTCGGATGCGCGATCAGCGAACCGGCCAGGTCGAGCCGGCGGCGCATACCGCCGGAGTACGTCTTCAGGATCCTGTCGGCCGCGTCGGTCAGGTCGAAGGTCTCCAGCAGTTCGTCCGCCCGCTGCTTGGCCTGGCTACTGTTCAGCCGGTAGAGCCGGCCGAACATCCAGAGGTTCTCGCGGCCGGTGAGCAGTTCGTCGACCGCGGCGTACTGCCCCGAGAGGCCGACCAGCCCACGGACCGTGTCCGCCTCCTTCACGACGTCGTGGCCGAGCACCCGGGCGCTGCCGGCGTCCGGAGCCATCAGGGTGGTCAGCACACGGACCGCCGTGGTCTTGCCCGCGCCGTTGGGCCCGAGCAGGCCGAGCACGCTGCCTTCCGGCACCTCCAGATCGATCCCGTCCAGCGCCTTGACCGAGTTCTTCCTGGACTTGAACGTCTTCACGAGGCCTGTCGCCTCGATTGCGGCCATCCGAGCCACCCCTTCCGCTGTGATGCAGGTCATCTTGGCGGATGGCGCCGACAGTCTCGAAGTCTTTTCGCTAGCGGGAGACTTGAGCCTCATAAACTCAACTTTGTTGCCATTGAGTCGACAGCGCTCAAGTTTGCGGTTTACCGTCGCTGGATGAAGCCCGGAATCCTCCGCCATCCCGAGTTCCGCCGCTTGTGGACCGCCGACCTGCTCAGTCAGCTCGGCAGTCGCCTGGCGATGACCGCGGCCCCGCTGCTCGCTGTGATCACCCTGAACGCCAGCACACTGCAGGTCTCCGTACTGCGAACCTGTGAGACCGCAGCCTGGCTAGTGCTCGGACTGTTCGCGGGAGCCTGGGTCGACCGGATCCGATGCCTCCCCGTGCTCATCTGGTCGGATCTGGGCCGCGCGCTGCTCTATGGATCAATCCCGGTCGCCGCCTGGTTCGGCGTACTGACGCTGACGCAGCTGTACGTAGTACTGGCGCTGTCGGGTCTGCTCACCGTGCTGTTCGACGTGGCGCACAGCTCGTATCCGCCGAGACTGCTCGCCTCAGACGAGCTGCTGCCTGCCAATGCCAGGCTGGCTGCCAATCACTCGGTCGCTGCGGTGGTCGGTGCGGGAGCGGGTGGGTTCCTCGTCCAGTGGCTGACTGCGGCCGTCACGCTCGGCCTGAACGCGCTCAGCTTCGTCTGGTCCGCACTGTGGCTCCGTTCGATCCGTACGCCGGAACCTCGGCCGGCGCCGGCCGAACGCCCCAACCTGCGGCGGGAGATCGGGGACGGCTTGCGGTACGTGTTCCGGCATCCACTGCTCCGGCCGATCGCGCTGACCACGAGCAGCACGTTCTTGTTCCAGTCCGCGAACAATGCGGTGATGATCGTCTTCCTGGTCCGGGAGGTTCACCTGCCCCCCAGTGCGATCGGCTTGCTCAGCATGATCGGACTGCTCGGCGCACTGGCCGCATCCTGGTTCACCGAGCGCCTCAGCAACCGGCTCGGCGAGCCGCGCGCGATGGTGCTGGCCTGCGTCGGGATCGGTGTCGCCTTCGTGCTCCAGGCGCTGACCGGCCCGGGTTGGCGACTGACCTGGTACGTCGTGTCGGTGCTGCTCGCCGCGATCAGCATCATCGTCTGCTACATCCTGCAGTCGAGCATCCGCCAGCGCCTCTGCCCGCCCGAGCTCCAGGGTCGCGTCAGCGCCACGATGAGCTTCGTTGCCTGGGGCGTCGCGCCGATCGGCAGTCTGCTCGGCGGCTTGATCGCCACCGCCTTCAGCCTCCGCACCACCCTCTGGCTCAGCGGCACCGGCGCCCTCCTAGGCGCCGGCTTCGTGCTCCTCTCCCCACTCCGAACCCTCCGCCACCTCCCAACCCCAGCAACCCCAGCCCCACCTCGCACCTGAGCTCTCAGTCGGAGGTGATTTGGGCGGAGCCGACGAGGACCTCGACGTCGAGGGCGGCTCGGCCGCGGCCGATCTCGACGTCCTTGGACTGGCCGTTGACCGCGCCGGTCCAGGTGACGCGGCCGAGCTGCGCCTCGGTGTGGACGCGAACGTCCGAGCCGCGGCGGAGATTGACGGTCGCGGCGCCCGACTCGACCCGGACCCGCGAACGGCCCTTGGTGATCTGCGCATCGAGCGTCGCCGTACCGGCTTGGACCAGGACGTCGATCGGTCCGTCGACGTCGGTCACCTTCGCCGTACCGGCAGTCACGCGGACCCGGCTGAGGCCGGGCAGCCGCTCACCGACGACGCTGCCACCGGTGACCTCGATCTCCACCTCCAGCATCGGGTTGACGCGGATCCACAGCTCCTTGGCGAGACCGTTGACGTGCGACTTGAGGTCGGTCGGGTTGCGCAACATGCTGAACCCGTCGATCGACACCCCCATGTCCCCTTCGCTGCTGATCGCGAGCGTGTCCCCGTCGCGCTTGATCACGTGCGGCCCGTCGACGGCGACACCGTTGATCGCCGGCTCCCCGATCAATCGGACCCGACGGCCAACCGCGCGCACCGTCACCCGCCGTACGCCGGAAGGCACCGGCACGTTGCTGTGGTCAGCCTCTTCTTCGTCCCCGTCCGCTGGGGCCTCTTCCACGACGGTGTCCTGTACGGCGGCGTCGCCCTCCACCGTGTCCTGCACAGCAGACTCATCCACGACGCTGGGCTGCGGAGCGCTCGGAGCCGGCGTACCGGGCTGCGGGGCGCTCGGGGCCGACGTACTCGGGGGCGGCGTACTGGGCTGCACGCCGGCGACGTCCGGCGAGTCGACGACCTCGGCCCACACCGAAGGCGAGGGTGCATCACTGCCGGCCGATGGAGCGGGCGACTCCGTACCAGCCTTCGGCGCCTCGGCGGCGGTCGGCTTCTCGGCAGCCGTCGGCGCCTCAGCCGCGGTTGACTGCCCAGCGGTCGACTGCCCAGCGGCGGCGGTTGGGCCGTCGGTGGCGGTGGGCTTCGCGGCGGCGGCGATCAGGGTGGCCGCCTCGTCGCTGGACAGGTGGCCCTTGGCGACCCGGTCGAGGATGTCCTTCACGCGGCGGTCGTAGTCGCTGTGGTTGCTCATGTCCTCCAGTCCAGCACCCGGACGGGTCCAAACCAATAAGGGATGCCCCCGGACCTTCCCCGCCACCGCCCGGAGACCTGCTCCAAGCAGTTGCCTACTGGGCCGCAGTACGCGCACTCATGAGGCTGGACGGAACGTGCGGGTCACTTCCTCGAACACCGAGTGGCTCTGCTCCCACTGGCTGTCAGGCGTCGACCAGTACAGCCCGTACGCCTGGTGTGGGCTAGTCACCACGCCACGGATCACGACGTGCTGCCGGCCGGAGCGAGCGGAGTAGGTGAACTCCCAGTCCGCGGCCTTCTCGAAGTAGTCGACCGCCTCGATCCGGATCCGGCGGTAATCGGCGTACCCGTCGCGTCGCGCCTGCTCCTGCTGCCGCCAGTCCGCGACCGGGTCGGCCTTCGGCTGGTCGGTCTGGTCGATCAACAGCAGACGCGCACCACCTGGTTCGTGGAACGACACCCGCTGACCGTCGCGCGTCCGGGTCCACCCGGCCGGTACGGCGAGGGAGAAGCCGGTCGCGTCGGAGTACCGAACGAATCCCGCCGGCAGCGACGCCGTCGGCGATGCCTGCTTAGTCGGCCGCACCGACGGCGTACTGCTCGTGGTGGCAGCCGAACTGGGCTTGGTCGACGAGACACTGCTCCGAGTACCCCCACTCGCCGGAGCCGTCGCAGACCCCGTACTACGAGGCGCTCGCGTGCTCGTAGTACTCGGTACTCCGCTCGGCTTCTCGTCCCCACTCAGCCGCACAATCGCCCAACCCAGCAACGCACACGCAACCAACACCACCCCAACCACCACCCCACGCGCCCTCCCCGAACGCACCGCAGGCTGCCTCGCCGCGGAAGCCGACCGCCCTGCACCCCCACCAAGCCCCGACTCAGACTCGGTTCGCGATGCGGGGTCCGACCCCCTCCCGGAATCCGGTTGCGCGGCAGGAGCGGGCCCCAAGCCGGAAACACGCCGCCCGGAAGAATCGGGCGACTCGGCGACGGTGCGCCCGGGCGACTCGGCGGGGGTGCGATCGGGTGACCGGGGCGCCGCGACGGGCGCGGGCGCCTGGGTCGCGGTGGGATCGCGGTGCTCGGCGGGGTAGTGGCTCTCGGTGCGATCGGGGCCCTCGGTGCGGTCGGGTGACTTGGCGGAGGTGCGCTCCGGCGCCCCAGGCGGCGCGACAGACGCGGGTGCCTGGGCCGCGATGGGATCGCGGCGCTCGGTGCGATCGGGTGGGTCGGCGGGGTTGCGCTCCGGCGACTCAGCTGCCGCGGCGGGCGCGGATGCCTCGGTGGCGGTGTGAGTGGGGCTCTCGGTGCGATCGGGTGACTGGGCGGGGGTGCGCTCCGGCGACTCGGGCGCCGCGGCGGGCGCGGATGCCTCGGTGGCGGTGCGAGTGGGGCTCTCGGTGCGATCGGGCGATTCGGCGGCGGTGGGATCGGGTGACTCGGCGGAGGTGCGCTTCGGCGACTCCGGCGCCGCGGCGGGCGCGGATGCCTCGGTGGCGGTGCGAGTGGGGCTCTCGGT
>NZ_QFXK01000032.1 GCF_003261635.1 Kribbella monticola
ACCGACGGCCTTATAGAACGCCACATTGATAGCCTTCAACTCGGCTGCGGCATCTCGCTCTCGCGACTTCTTGGCTTTCAGCGCATCTTGGACAGGCCTAATTAGTCTGCGTTGCTCATCGACGGACGGCAACGGGATCTGCAAACTGCGCAATTCGGGAGGGCTGACATTCACCATGAGGATCGGTCGGGCGACGCGCTCGATCTGCAAGCGTCCCGCTGGCGAGTTCAGGAAGTACGCGAGGTACTCAGGCAAGATCCTGCGCTCGTCCACACGAACGCGAAGAAGGTAGGAGGCAAAGAGCCAGCCCCCGTCCAAATCGAAGACCGCCGCCTTCCCTACCAGGTTGATGGACCCGTTTGTTCGGTTGACCAACACGTCGCCGCGCTTAAGTTGCAGTGCAGCGACGTCCGCAGCCGGGACATCGAGGTACTTGACGTCGGCCGTGTCCCAGCCATGCATCGTCAGATTGTTCATACGCAGCACAGGGTGTCCAATGGCCTCTTCGGATAGCCGCTCTGAGGTCCCATATGCGATCGGCTCGACGAGCAGCTCGCCGAGCGCGACGAGAGGATATTTCGGCGACGCAAAGCGTGCAGCCATTTCGACCGACATCCGAAGATGTCTCGGATCGGCTCGCCTCACAAAGTGCCGCTGAGCTGTCGCCAGTACGCGCGCACCCGTTGCCGTAACGCCAACAGCGCCATCACTCATCTTCGAAGTCCTCATCTTCGGCGGCGGTCGCCTGCCCACCGAGCGACGGAATCTCGACAACGAACGGAGCAGGGTCGTCAACGAACTTGCGATAAGCCTCCAGGATCTCGGGAAGCTGATTCGGTCCCTCACGTCCCGTGGCGTCATAGCCGACGAGTGTCGCCTCGGCCAGGAAGAATGGCTTATCGTTCACTGGCTCCTCGGTATCTCCCAACTTTCGGAGGAAAACAATCGACGCCTTCACACCAGCGCCGTAGTGCATAAACGCGGCGACGGGAAGACTCACGACCGCCAGCACCTCGAAGCGATCAAAGATGAACTCGCGTACGTATCCAGTTCGACTGTTCGTAAGAATGCCGTCCGGCAGCACGACGGCGGCTCGGCCGGTGCCGGGCTTGAGTAGTTGCCAGACACGTTCAATAAACACAATCTCGCTCGACTGGCGCTTGCGTGGAGTCCCCTTGCCCCGTCGATTCCATGTGTTGCCCAAGACGAAGCCAGCGAGGAACGGCCTCTCGTCCAACCGAATCTTGGCTCCGAACGGCGGATTGGTGAGAACCAAATCGAAGTTGTTGAAGGCGAAAGCCTTATTGAGTCTTCTGAGGGCCTTCTCGTCGTCGAGCGCATCGTGTCGAACGATGTTCGTGTGGCCGTCCCCGTGAAGGACCATGTTCATCTTGGCAACACGAGCGATCTCCTCGTTGATCTCGATGCCAAAGAGGTTGTTCGTCGCGAACCCATGCCACATTGCGTAGTTCTCGGCCGAGCCAGGAGTGTAATAGTCGTCCGCCTTCTCACGCACCCGTTCCAGGGCGTGCAGGAGGAAGCCACCGGATCCGGACGCAGGGTCACACACCATGTCGGTTGAGTCGACATCGAGGAGGTCCACGGAAAACTTGATGAGTTCACGCGGCGTGAAGTACTGGCCGAAGTCGCCCTTAAAGAAGCTGTCCATGAACATCTCGAAGGCAAGACCTTTGACGTCCACATCGGTCCCCGCGAAACTCGTGGACTGCATGTGCTCGACGAGCAGCATCATCGTCGAGGGCTCGACAATCAACTCCGAGTTGAGGATGTCTGGCGACTTCCGCCGGTGCTCGTTGTAGAGCCGAGTCATCCGCTCCGAGAGTTGCTTCGGCGTCTCCCGGGTCCGTACTTGGAAGTCATACGGATCACCCGGCTTACGAGGTTTCAGCTCGTCGGCAATCTTGATGTAGAGCAACTTGCAGAGTTCGCCGAACGCCTGCGGCGGCGACAACTTCCCGCCGCCCCAGAGCGTGTCATGACACTTGCGCAGTGTCGCGATCATCTCTTCACGTGCGACGGCCTCGATGTCGATCGGTCCGCCCTTGTGGAACCGGTGATCAGCCGGAGTGCCGTACTGAACTGGGAGGTCCGCGATTACATTCTTGCTTCGCTCACCTATCGCGTAGTTCTTGACGTCGAGAACTCTGCGCGTCAGGCCAGCGACGACCATGACGTAGTCGGCGCGCAATTTGGACCAAGTGCCGTTGCCGACAGCTTGCTCGACGGCCTGCTCAAACTCCGCTGCCGTGACATCGTCTCGTTTGCACTCGATAATGATGTACGGGTTGGTCCGCGCGTCATCGCGGCAAACAGCCAAGTCAACGTAGTCGCCGGGAACCCGATCGGGAACAGGGACCTCGATCGCGATCCGCTCTTCGGGGTAGTCGTACTGATAGATCAGTTGAGCCCAGAAGTCGGCGCGAACCCACTCCTCCGGATCATCGAAGTTCTCGACAAGCCCGACTGCCTCATAGCGGATGCGACTCTTGGCGCCCTCTTGGAACAAGGTCGCCTTCCCGTCGGCAAGGGCCTTCGTGAGCCACTCACCGATGACGTTCCGCGGAGCCGTCTCGTTTCCCTTCCTGAGCGCGCGCTTAGCCATGCTTCACCGTCCGGCCTGTTCGAGTGTTCACGGCTTGAGCCTTTCACATGATCCGCGATCGACCGCGACCATGGACGCGTGGCGGCCAAATCGGGTGCGACAGGGACCGTCTATGGCTTTGCCGCCCGAGTTCGCAGCGAGGGGTATCGCCCACCCACCTTGGCCACCACTTGCATGGAAGATCAACGCAGAGCAGCGACGGCCTGCGAGCATCACCAATACGGCATACACCCAGTTCAGAAGACAGCTCCGCACCGGTCTGCGAGATGGCGCGGAAGCCCCGTCGCTCATGCGCCCCACCAAGGGGTCCCCGTGCCGGCTGTCCAGAACGACCCGAACCGTACACTCGATCGTCGTGGACTGGGTTGGTGGCGGTGGGCTTGTAGTGGGCGTGCTTGCACTCGTCGTAGCAGTGTTTGCGCTGGTCATTCAACGGCGCACGCATCGAGAGGCGCTGGAGGCCCAAGCGGTCGAGAGCCGCGAAGGCCGCCGGCTTGCGGAGATGGTTGCGCGTGAGGACCGCGAGCACGCGTTGGCGATGGCCAGAGAGGATCGCCTCTGGGCCCAGCGCGCCGATCTCTACTCCCGCATCGTGGAGGCTATGCGTAGTCGAGTCGAAGATCGAACGGACGGTCCGTCCGTGCCGCCTTCCGATGACCCCGGTCTCACGAGTCTTGTTACCCAAGCTCAGGTGCTCGCCAGCACCGCAGTGCGGGAGCTCTTGAATGAATTCGTGTACGCCGACGCAGGCTATGACGACCAAGTGAACATCTGGGACAACATGCAGACGCTCGTGAAGCACGAACTCGGTATTCCGCGCGACTAGGCACCGTGTGAACCGTCGCGGGCGGACTTGGTTTGTCAAGTTTCGGCCGGCGCAACTGGTCCGCGAGCCAGCAGGCCACACGGCCTGAGCCCCATGGTTTGGCCCATGCTTTTGAACGCGAAACAACGGGCAAGAGAGAGAGTTGACGCGTGCTGCCTCAGGCCGCAAGCCCAATACAGAAAGGGATCTGAGCACTAGCGGGCAGCAACGCGCAGCGAGTACGGAGAAAGCGGTGGTTAGGGGTTCGAGTCCCCTCGTCGGCTCCACCAGGGCATGAGCCGGAGGCATGAGCTTCGGGGCATAACTCATCGCTTTCGCTATCGAGCCGATGTCGAGAACTGAGCGAGGGCGACACGCTTGCCGTCTCGCCGGCGGGCGCGGGGACTCGCCTTCGTTGACCTTGCTTGGCCTTTATCGTGCGGTCAAGCGTGGCTTCGCAGGGAAGCGCGCGGCGAAGGGGCTTCATGGTTACTCGGTATGGGATCGGTCGGCTGGCGCGGGCGGTGGTTGCGCTTGGTGCTGCTACCGCGCTTACGATCGGTGGCGCGGTGACCGCGAGTGCTGCCTTGCCGAGGGTTACCGGTCCGACTGTGGCAGGGACCGCCAAACCGACCTCCGCCAAGTACACGGCGCTCAACGGCGGCGTTACCGACGGCACCTACTGGTACGCCGTCGTGTCGGAGCACGCCAAGTCCGGCACGAAGCTCTACGACTCCACCCAGCTGATCAAGACCAAGCTGTACGCGAGCAGCCCGACCAAGGTCGCGACCTTCCGGATCCGCTCCGGTCACCACACGAACCTGCTTGGCCACGGCAACGACGTGGCCTACAACGCCGACACCAAGCGGCTGCTGATCCCCGCCTGGACCAACGACGACTCGGTCCAGGGGGCCACCCAGGGGCGGGCGATCCGGATCATCAACCCCGGCACGCTCGCGATCGAGAAGACCGTGCTGTTGCCGCATACAACGACCGGGCTGTGCTACGACGCGGTCAACAACCGGTACGTCGGCGGCACGCTGAATCAGTACTACGCCTACAACAGCGCGTTCAAGCAGACCGGGAAGTCGGCGAAGCTGACGATGACCGGTACCGGGCAGGGCATCGATTGCGACCAGAGCTACGTCTACGTGATCACCAGCCCCAAGGGCGCGCAGAAGACGAACCGCATCTTTGTCTACAACTGGTCCTTCAAGCTGGTGCGCACCTACGAGTACGCCTCTGGGTCCGAAAGCGAACACCTCACCCACCAGCACGGCACCTACTACCTGGGCTTCAACATCGGCGCGGGCCGGCTATACCGCCTGGACGGCTTTCAGTTCACGGTTACGTACGCCGCCGCGGGTGGCAGGGGCTCGATGTCGCCCACCGTGGTCCTCTACGACCGGTCGACGGCCCTGCGGAAGAACACCTTCACCCGCTCCGGCTACACCTTCGCAGGCTGGACTGCGAAGCGGTCCTATGACAACAAGACCCGCTACCAGAACCCGAAGGACACCAGCAAGACCGGCTGGTACGCCGCCGGGCACCAGCCGAGTGGCTGGAAGCCGTACCTCTACAAGAACGGCACGACCGTGCTGCACACCACCCCGCGCGGAGCGGTCGCGCTCACCGCGGTCTGGCGCGCGGCGTAACACCAGCTTGCCTTCGCCGGCCCGTCGGTTCCTGGTCAGAGCCGACGGGTCGGGTTCGGAGCGGGAAGGCGAGGAACGGAACCACCCGGTCAGGTGGGGGGCGCGAAAGTTTCGTCGATCGGTCTCTCCGCGTGAGGCATCTGAGCTACCTCACGCGTCGGCTACCGCGATACCGACAGTGTCTCGGCATCGGTCAAGATCGCTTTGGGGGTGTCGTTGGCCGCTCAGTGGTACGCCGCGACTTGGCCCGCGGGAGCCGGCGGCTGCCGGGGCGATCGTTAGGGAAGGGTGCGGGAGGGGAGGGAGCGGCGGATTTCTTCGGTGGTGTGGGAGGCTCGGGTTCCGGTCGGCGGGTGGGTTCTTCCGCGGCCTGAGGTGAGGCTGTCGCTGGAGAGGTTGTTGCCGTGCAGCCGGATGATCGACAGCTGCCAGCGACTGTTGCGCGGGGCGGATCGGTAGATCATTTCGACGCTTGCGATCTCGGCGAGTGGGACCGCTAGGTGCGTGATGCCGCGACGGAGGTCGATAGTCGGGAGGTAGAGGTGCTCCGCGTCGATGCGGATCGGACGAGCGGCATTGATTCCGATGCACAGCCAGGACAGGGCTATCGCGTAGCCGATCAGGGACAGCACCAGGGCGACGATGGACCAGATTCGGTCGGTGGTGTTGGAGGCTGTGAGGCCGGTGGCGACGATCAGGACGTCGACTGCCAGCATCCCGGCGAGGAAGATCGTGCCGAGGATGATGTTCGACAGCGGGAAGAGCAAGCCGGCGTGGAATCGCCTGGCTGTGCGGGGGACGGACATGGTTCAAAGGGTGACACAGCGGTCAGTCGGATGTCTTGCGTAGACGGAGGGCCGAGAGCAGGAAGAAGATTCCGCCGAGAAGTGCGTAGCCGGCCAGGGGTTTGAGGGACGGGTTGTTGCCTGCGGCCATCAAGATGAAGCTGGTGCCGGCGAGGGTGGAGAGGGCGCCGCTGAGGATCATCGGCCATTGGGCGCCTAGGCGGTAGCGGAGGATCGCTACGGTCAGCTGGACGAGGCCGGCGGTGATGGCCCAAGTGCCCCAGATGCGGAGGACGGCGGGGATGCCGGAGGTTGCGGCGAAGGCGAGGGCGATCGCTGCGAGGAGGCTTAGGGCCATGTTGAGATACAAGGGTTTTCGGCCGGCGGTCGAAGTGCGGAAGTCCGTGACGGCTGCGGCCAGATCGACCAGTGGGTAGAGGACCAGGAGCGTGACGCTCGCCGGATTGAGGCTCGAGGCGGTCACGGTGAGGAGGATCGCCCAGATAACGGCGAACCCGAAACGGGCGTAGTACAGCTTGCGCAGTGCGGGAAGCATCAGCAACCCCTGTCCAAGAGAAAGAACGATCGGTCTACCTGACACTTCACCAAGAGACACCCAGATGTCAAGACCGATCGTTCTGTCTGCTAGCCTGCGGAGTATGTCGGAAGCACGGGCGCGGCTGCTCAGTACGGCGAGTGGGCTGTTCTACGCCGAAGGGCTCCACTCCGTCGGGATCGATCGCATCCTGAGCACAGCGGGGGTGACCCGGGCGACGCTGTACCGGCATTTTCCGAGCAAGGACGACCTCCTGGTCGCCTATCTGGCACAGGCCGACGAGGCGATGCGCGACCGGGTGGCTGCGGTTCGGGCGCAGGAAAAAACGGCCGACGAAAAGATCCGGGCAGTCAGCCAGTTGATTGCCGATGACATCCAAAGCACCGGCTTCCGCGGCTGTGCGTTTCTCAACGCTGCCGCCGAGTATCCCGAGTCCACCCATCCGGTCCACCAGGCGGTTCAGAAGCACCGGGAGTGGTTTCTGGCCACGATGACCGAGCTCTTCTCCGACACAGGGAAACCCGACGCGGACGCGGCGGCCCAGCACTTCGTCATGCTGCGCGACGGCGCCATGGCCGCCGGATGCTTGTCCGATCCGAAGCCCGTCTGCGAGACGTTCCAGCGCGGGATCGAAGGGCTTCTGAAGTACCGCAGCCGCCAGGCCGACTGACCCCCGCATATTCGGGCCCAGGCTGGGTACCGGTACTTGCTTTCGACAACGGCTACCGCCGGGTCGGGGCCTCGGCCTGTGGGGTTGCGACATCAGCCATCAGCAGCGGTCGAGGTGGCAAGAAAGAAGTGCATCATGTCCGACCGGGTTCTGACCGCCGCCCCGATCTGTGGCCACGGCCATCTGACCGCCCACGTCGCGGTACTGGATCAAGCGATTGCCGTCCTGATGGACTGGTACGAACTGCCGTCGCTGGAGGCGAAGATCCAGCTCTGCGCCTGGGCCGTACGTTGCGACGTCTCCGCCTGCGAACTGGCCGAGGCGCTCGTCGACGGCGTCTGTCTGGGCAAGGCAACCGGTTGCCGAGGCGTGGTCCGGGAGCTGGAACAGCTGCTCCGCGAGCTGCCGGCGCCGCAGACGTCTCGATGAGGTGAACGGTGGTTATCGGGCGTTCTGAGCGGGTACCGGCTCGCTGCCTTTCGACTCCGGGAGAGCAGATGAGCGATCGAACCGAGACCCCGGCGGAAGCCTCTGCCTGGGATGCGCTGCGCGAGCGGGTGGTGATCTCGCTCCGGCCGATCGGGGCTCCGACCTCGATCGGGCTGTACGGACTCGGCGCCGCGAGCTGGGTGCTGGCCGGCCTGCAGCTTGGCTGGATCCCGGCCACCGAGGGTAAGAGCGTCGCCCTGGTGCTGGTCGGCTTCGCGTCCGTCGCCCAGTTGCTCGCCTCCATCTTGGCGTTCCTCGGCCGGGACGGAACAGTCGGTACTGCGATGGGCGTGCTCGCGCTGACCTGGTTCGTCACCGGCCTGATCCTCCATGCGTCCTCACCTGGTGCCACCAGCGACGCACTCGGCCTCTTCCTGCTGTTCAGCGGTACGACGACGGTGCTGCTCAGCATCACCGTTTCGACCACCAAACTCGCCGTCACGGCTGTCTTCGCGGTGGCCGCAATCCGGTTCCTTGTTGCCGGAGGCTACGAGTTGACCGGCCGCACCGGTTGGGAGCACGTCAGCGGTGTTCTCGGCCTGCTGCTCGTGGTTCTGGCGTTGTACGCCGCGTTCGGTGCCGGACTCGAGGATGCGCTCGGGCGAACCGTTCTCCCGCTCGGCCGCCGCGGTGAAGGCAAGGTGGCGGTTCAGGGCAGCCTGCTCGAGCAGGTGCGGAAGGTGGGCAACGAACCGGGTGTGCGCACGAAGCTGTAGACACAAAGGAAGGAGACTTCGATGAGCGACCGAATCGCCGAAGTCTGGGGCAGTCGAACATCGTACCCGGCCGGCGGCGACTGGCCGGCGCGGGTCGACGAGTTCGTCGAGGACGGTGTCGAAGCGGGCGGTGTCGACTGGGTGCAGTCGGCCTGCGTGCTGTGCTCCAACGGCTGCGGGATGGACATCGGCGTTCAGGACGGCCGGATCGTCGGAGTTCGGGGACGGTCCGAGGACCGCGTCAACCACGGTCGGCTCGGTCCCAAAGGGTTGTTCGGCTGGCAGGCGAACAACTCTCCCGACCGGCTGACCACTCCCCTGGTACGGCGTGACGGCGAGCTCAAGCCGGCCACGTGGGACGACGCCATGAACCTCGTCGTCGATCGAAGCAGGCAGGTGCTGACCGAGCAAGGCCCACTGGGTATGGGCTTCTACACCAGCGGACAGCTGTTCCTCGAGGACTACTACACCCTCGCGCTCATGGTCCGCGGCGGCATCGGCACCCCGCACCTCGACGGCAATACGCGCTTGTGCACCGCGACCTCCGACTTCGCGCTCAAGGAGACGTTCGGCACCGACGGCGCGCCGGGCTCGTTGACCGACTTCGACAGCTGCGACACGTTGTTTGCCGTCGGCCACAACATGCCGGAAACCCATACGGTGCTGTGGTCCCGCATGCTCGATCGACTCCAGGGTCCGGACCGCCCGAAGCTCGTGGTGGTCGACCCCCGGCGTACCCGGATAGCGCAGGAGGCCGACGTACACCTTGCCTTGCGCAACGGTACGAACCTTGCCCTGCTCAACGGGATCCAGCACGAGTTGATCGCGAACGGCTGGGTCGACCAGAAGTTCGTGGATGCGCACACCGTCGGCTTCGAGAAACTGGCGAGCACCGTCGCGGCGTACCCGCCGGAGCGGGTCGCCGAGATCTGTGGGGTCGAGGCGGACGACATCCGGGCCGCGGCGCGCATCATCGGCGCCTCCGAGCGCCTCGTATCGACTTGTCTGCAAGGGGTCTACCAGTCGCACCAGGCGACGGCGTCGGCCTGCCAGGTCAACAACATCAACCTGCTGCGCGGCATGATCGGTAAACCCGGCGCCACCGTCTTCCAGCTCAACGGGCAGCCGACGGCGCAGAACACCCGCGAGACCGGCGCGAACGGCGATCTCACCGGCATGCGGAACTGGCAGAACCCTGCACACGTGGAAGAACTGGCGAAGCTGTGGAATCTCGAGCCGGCCCAGATCCCGAGCTGGGGACCGCCGACGCACATCATGCAAATCCTGCGGTACGCCGAGGAAGGCTCGATCCGGTTCCTCTGGATCACCGGCACGAATCCGGCCGTCTCGCTGCCCGAACTGCACCGGATCCGCTCGATCCTCGGCCAGGACCGGTTGTTCGTGGTGGTCAGCGACCCGTTCCTGACCGAGACCGCCGAGTTCGCGGACGTCGTCCTCCCGGCGGCTATCTGGGGTGAGAAGACCGGTACGTTCACCAACCACGATCGCACCGTCCACCTATCCGAGAAGGCTGTCGATCCGCCCGGTGAGGCTCGGCCGGACATGGAGATCTTCATCGATTACGCGGAACGGCTCGGCCTGAAGGACAAGGACGGCCGGCCGCTGATCAAGTGGCGTACTCCGGAAGAGTGCTTCGCCGCCTTCGGCGAGGCGACTCGCGGCCGGCCGTGCGACTACTCGGGTCTGTCCTACGAGAAGCTGCGCGGTGGAAGCGGCATCCAGTGGCCGTGCACCGACGAAAGCCCCGACGGCACCGAGCGGCTGTACTCCGACCACGTCTTCAACACCCAGACCGAGTACTGCGAGGACTACGGCCACGATCTGCTTACCGGCGCGGCCCACGAACGCAAGGACTTCACCGACCAGCAAGCCGACGGCCGCGCGATCCTCAAGGCCGCCGAGTTCTCCCCACCACACGAGCCACCCGACGACGACTACCCGATGCTGTTCACAACCGGCCGTACGGCGTACCACTTCCACACCCGTACCAAGACCCGCCGAGCACCTCAACTCCAGGCCGCAGCACCGGAAGCCTGGGTAGAACTCGGTACGACGGACGCCGAGCGACTCGGTGTCGCTGAGGGCGACTTCGTCCGAGTCGAATCCCGGCGCGGCTATCTCGAGGCCAAGGCGCGGATCGGCGGCGTTCGGGAGGGCGTCGTCTTCGCTCCCTTCCACTACGGCTACTGGGACAAGCCCGACCAGAAAGCGCCGACCGCGGCGAACGAACTGACCAGCACCGAATGGGATCCGGTGTCCAAGCAACCATTGTTCAAGGTCGCGGCGGTCCGGGTGACGAAGACCGGCCGGCCCGTGGAGGAACGGTCATGAAGATCGACGAGGCAATCCAGGACGTGCAACGGGCCGAAACAGAGTTGGCGAAGCGGCTTCGGCTGACCGGCGAACGCCATGCCGTCGAACACGATCTCTTCCACCTCGGCCACACGCTGGCTCGCAAGTGCGGCGAGCACCTGGACCGGTTGGCGACGGTGGCCGGCAAGTACGGCGTACAGGCGGAGTCGGCACCGGCCGCGGAGTCGCCAGGCCTGCTGGAAACCGCACGGCACAAGGCTTCTGAGCTCCTCGGCCGGTCGGAGATGACCGGCATGCTGCTGCTGCGAGATCTGCGCGAGCTGTATCTGCGGGCGCAGGAGGCCGAGATCACCTGGGTCATCCTGATGCAGGCCGCCAAGGCGTGCCGCGACACCGAGCTGCTCGAAATCGCCACGCAGTGCCATTCCGAGACGGAGCTCTGCGGGAAATGGCTCCGTACCCGGATCAAGGAAACCAGTCCCCAAGTCCTCGCCGTCGGCTGAGCCGGCGGCGCGGTCCAGCTCAACCTTGGAACACGCTCGGGAGAAACCATGAACGACCTCAATCAGGCCAAACAGCCCAAGAGCATCCTGGCCGGCCCGTACGGCCACCCCTTCCATCCGGTGATGGTGACCGTTCCGATCGGCGCCTGGGTGGCCAGCGTCGTGTTCGACATCATCGCGTTCGCCAGCTCCGGCGACGAGAGCGTGTTCAGCGAAGGCGCCTACTGGTTGATCCTCATCGGCATCATCGGCGCGGTGGTGGCTGCGCTCTTCGGGTTGATGGACCTGCTTGTGATCCCTCGCGGCACGCCCGCGTTCCGGACCGGGCTCACCCACATGGCAGCCAACCTCACCGTCGTGGTCCTGTTCATCGTGAACTTCGCGATCCGGGCCGGCCAGGGGTACGAGGACGCGAGTGTGGTCGGCTTCGTGATCAGCCTGATTGCCCTTGCTTTGCTGGGGTTCTCGGGCTGGCTCGGCGGCAAGCTGGCCTACCACTACGGTGTACGCGTTGCCTCGGAGGAGACCCAGCGCGAAGGGTTCCGGTAAACACTAGAGGCCGACGTCGCCAGGGCGGTAGGTCGGCGAACGCCGCGCGTGAGTGTGCTGTTCGAACGCGTAGGCGAGCCGTAGCAGCACCGGTTCCGACCACGCAGTACCCATGAAAGTGATGCCGACCGGCAGCCCGAAGGCGAATCCTGCGGGCACGGTGATCGCCGGATAACCGGCCAATGCAGCGGGCAGCGAACTACTGCCGAGATAGCTGTCCCCGTTGATGAGGTCGATCTTTCCGGGCGGCGCGCCGGTCGGCATCACGAGTGCGTCGAGGCGGTGCCGGCGCAGTACGGCGTCGATGCCTTCGGCCCGCGACAACCGATGATTGGTCGCCAACGCTGCGCGGTACTCCGACTCCGAGAAATCGAGCTGCTGAACAGCTTCGAGCCCGTCCTGTTGCACATAACGGAGTTCGCGGCCGCGATGATCGCGGTTGAAAGCGATCAGCTCGGCCAGGCTCCGCGGATGGTCGCCAGGCGTTGACGACAGGTAGCTGTCGAAGGCTCGCTTGACCTCGAACGCCTGCACCACAATGGATGTCTCGATGTCCTCGAGTTGCCGCGCGGTCGGAATGTCGGCCGGGTCGACGACAACCGCGCCGGCCCGCCGCAGCGTTTCGATCGCCCGCTCGGTGATCTCGTCGGCATGGTTGCTGTAGCCGAAGTACACCTCCCGCGGTACGCCGATGCGCGCGCCCCGCAAGCCGTTCGGGTCCAGAAACCGGGTGTAGTCGGTGTGGAACCGACTTCCCGCGGTGGCCGGATCGCGACTGTCCACACCGACGAGAGCGCCGAGCAGCACAGCGGCGTCGCGCACCGAACGGGCGATCGGGCCGACGCTGTCCTGACTCGGCACGCCCTGGATCATTCCGCCGCGACCGACCAGGCCCACGGTCGGCTTCACCCCGACGACCGAGTTGGCCGCCGCCGGATCGACGATCGAGCCGTTGGTCTCCGTACCGATGGCCGCGACACAGAGATCGGCAGCCGCGGCGACCGCAGACCCAGAGCTGGACTCGTTCGGCGACCTGTCCAGCTTGTACGGGTTGCGCGTCTGACCACCTCGAGCACTCCACCCCGCGTGATGCGTGAGCGACATACCACCGGCCCACTCACTGAGATTCGTCTTCCCCAGCAGTACTGCGCCGGCCGCGCGAAGCCGCGCCGCCACAGTCGAATCAACTCGCGGGCGCGCTCCCTCCAACGCATAGGAACCCGCAGTCGTGTGCATCCGATCAGCCGTGTCGAAGAGATCCTTGATCAGCACCGGCAACCCGTGCAACGGACCACGAACCCCACGACTGCGCCGTTCACCATCAAGCCGCCGCGCCTCGCGCAGCGCATCCGGATTGACCTCGATGACAGCCCGAAGCCCCGGCCCGCGCCGATCCAGCTTGTCGATCCGATCGAGGTAGTACCGGGTCAGGCTCTCCGCCGAGATCAGCCCGGCCGCCATCCGTTCGGCCAATTCCGCGATGCCGAGCTCGCCCGGCCGCGCCTGCGCTTCCGGCACGAACCAAGGTGCCGCCGCGGCAGCCGCCGCACCCACCAGTACGCCGCGCCGCCCAGCCGTGATTCCGTCCAGCCTCATGATCCACCTCTGTGTCGGGCTTCCAGCTCACCCGACGCCGGTGCACCAGCCCATCCCCCGCGCACCACGCCGCAGTAGCTCACAGGCTATTGACCAAAGACGGCATATTGACCAGCTCTGTCGGCGAGCGTGCCGTCAGGCCAGGGCGAGGAAGAGTTTCTCCAGTTTGGCCTGGTCGATGTCGGTGTCTTCGTTGGTCAGGCAGTGCTGCAGGCCGGTGGCGACGATGGCGTAGCCGGCGCGGGACAGGGCCTTGTTCACTGCAGCGAGCTGGGTGAGGACGGCCTCGCAGTCGGCGCCCTCCTCCATCATGCGGATCACACTGCCCAGGTGTCCGTGGGCGCGCTTCATCCGAGTGACGATCGGCTTGATCTCGGTGAGTTCGAGGTCCATCGAAGCCCTTCTTCCAGGTTGCAGTGCGACGGTGAGGCTATCCCCCTGGGGGGATATGTTACGGTCAGGCTATCCCCCCGGGGGGATACGGATCGGATCGTGGACAGTGAGGACCCTTGATGCGTGAACTCGACACCGGCCTGACGATCCGCAGCGTCGACACCGTTTCGCTGGGAGACCGTAGCTATCTCGTCCATGACGGCGAGGTGGCATTCGTCGTCGATCCGCAGCGCGACATCGACCGCCTGCTGGAGATGCTTGACGGCGAAGGCGTTCGGCTGACGCACGTTTTCGAGACCCACATCCACAACGACTACGTGACCGGTGGCCTCGCGCTGGCCCGAGCTGCCGGCGCGCAGTACCTGATCAATGCCGACGACAAGGTCTCCTTCGACCGAACGCCGGTCGAGGACGGCGAGCTCATCGCGATCGGCGACCGGATGCGCCTGCGCGCGATCCACACTCCGGGGCACACCTTCACCCACTTGTCCTATGCGCTCAGCGACGTCGCCGATCCGCTCGCGGTCTTCACCGGCGGCTCGCTCCTGTACGGCGCGACGGGCCGCCCAGATCTGCTGGGTCCCGAGCACACCGACACCCTCGTACGCCGCCAGCACGCCTCTGCGCACAAGCTGGCCGCCACGCTGCCCGACGCGACCGAGGTGTACCCGACGCACGGATTCGGTTCCTTCTGCTCCGCAACGCAGTCCGACGCGACCGAATCGACGATCGGGCAGGAGAAGCGAGCAAATCCGGTCCTGACCCAGGACGAAGAGCGCTACGCCCGTGAGCTGCTCGCCGGACTGAGCGCCTGGCCGGCGTACTACGCGCACATGGGTCCCGCCAACTCCGCCGGACCGGGCGCTCCCGATCTGTCCATCCCTGAGCGGGCCGACGCGGCCCAGCTACGCCGCCGCATCGACGCAGGTGAATGGGTCGTCGACCTGCGGACCCGCAAGGCCTTCGCGGCCGGTCATGCGCCCGGCACGCTGAACTTCGGTCTCGACGGCGCGTTTCCCACGTACGTCGGCTGGCTGATCGCATGGGGCACGCCAGTCACCTTGCTGGGCAAGACCGCGACGGAGGTCGCCCAGGCACAGCGTGAACTCGTTCGGATCGGGATCGACCGGCCTGCGGCGTACGCCACCGGAGGGCCGGGAAACTGGAGTCTCGGTACGCCGGCGTCCTTCCCAACCGCGACCTTCGCCGAGCTCGAGCAGGTCCGCCATCACCGCGAGGTCGTCGTGCTGGACGTCCGCCGGGCCGACGAGTTCGCCTCCGCTCGGATCGAGCAGGCGATCAACCTCCCGATCCACGAACTCCCCCGGCGAATCGATGAAGTTCCCCCCGGCGAGGTCTGGGTGCACTGCGCCGCCGGGTACCGCGCGTCGATCGCGGCCTCGTTCCTCGACGCGGCCGGACGCCGGCTCGTCGCGATCGACGACCAGTTCGACAACGCCGCGAAGGCCGGCCTCCCGCTCGTCGGATCGCAGCGCTGATCCAGCTCAACCAAAGGAGAAATCGGTATGTGCCGACCCGTCACCTGCAAGACCTGCGGCAAGACCACTTGGGCGGGCTGCGGGCAACACGTCGCCCAGGTCAAGGCGATGGTCCCGGCCGGGCAGTGGTGCCCGGGCCACCCGAAGGCCGAGCGGCAGGGCGGCGGCTGGCTCAGTCGGCTCCTCGGCCGCTGAGCGTTTGAAACAATCGCTCGAATCGGGTCGATGAAATACTCGCCATTCGATCGATAAACCGTCCGGTACCTATGAATACAGCGCTTGATACTTACATTCGACCGCTGGCAATGCAGCAAGAATCTGGGTAGTGATCACCCATACCGATCGAGCCGTTTGGGCTTGTCCAGCAGGGCATTCAGGCGGCAGACCGGTGCCGACGGCATCGGAGTACGTAGTTATTCGTTTGTTTAAAAACCTCTCCGGCAATACCCCGAAGAATGTCTTGGAATTCGCGGATCGTGGTGCTCTAATGACGGGGCGCGGACGGGCCCACCGCGCTTTCGGTTCCATCGATTCGACGGAGGAAGTCATGGACAAGAAGGACGTCAAGCCCGAACCCCGCAAGGTGCTCGTGCGCAAGCTCGAGAAGCTGGAGACCACCGTGCTGATCATCACGGACCCCGGCTGCCGCAACGCGGCCTGCGGCTGATCGTCGCGATCGGGGCGTGGAGCACCCGCGCCCCGATCGTCCGGCCGGCCGGTCAGCGCCGGCCGTACTTCCTGGGGAGGGGACAGACATGCGACGGCCACGGATCAAGGGCATTCACAAGCCGGTGCGGCTGACGCCCACGCTGATCAGGATCGGCGGCGCACAGGTCGGGATCGGTGCGGAGATCGACGACGAGGACGGCATGATCTGGCGGCTCCTCGCGCTGATGGACGGCAGCCGCGAGCGCCCAGAGATCGCCGCCGCACTCATTGCCGACCATCCCGAGCTGACCGAGGGCGAAGCCGAGGACGCGCTGCAGGCGATCATCGACGCCGGGTACGTCGAGGACGCCGCCGCGGAGCCGCCGGCCAACCTGAGTCCGGCCGAGATCGAGCGCTACGAAAGAGCGATCCGGTACCACGCGTGGGTGGATCTGACCCCGCGCAGCTCCCCGTACGAGGTCCAATCCCGGCTCAAGTCGTCCCGCGTCGTCGTCCTGGGTCTTGGCGGCACCGGATCGGCAGTCGCCTCATCCCTGGTGGCCGCGGGCGTCGGCCGGGTGCACTGCGTGGACTTCGACACCGTGGAAGCCGGGAACCTGACGCGCCAACTCCTCTACACCGAGGACGACATCGACCAGCCGAAGGTGGCGGTGGCGGTCGATCGACTCAGCCGCATCAACTCCCATACCGAGGTCACCGGCGCCGAGCTCCGGGTCGATTCCACCGACTCGGTCGCCGCGCTGATGGAGGACGCCGACCTGCTGGTGCTGTGTGCCGACCAGCCGATGTTCCTCATTCGCGAGTGGACCAACGAGGCCGCCCTGCGCACCGGCACGCCCTGGATGATCGCCCAGTACGCCGGTCCGATGGCCGTCGTCGGCCTCTACGTTCCGGGCGAAACCTGTTGCCCTGCTTGCCTTCCGAGTGTGGAGGACCGCCTCAAGGACAAGCACGGCACCGACCCGGAAGACCTGTTCCCGTTCGAGGGGCATGCCGTGATCGCGCCGACTGCCAACCTCACCGGACACCTCGCCGCCCTGGACGCCGTCTATCACCTGGGCGGAATCCCGACCAGCACGCGCGGCGGCATGTTCCACCTCAGCCTCACCGACCTGACGTACCACTACGTCGTCCGCCCGACCGCCGGCAAGAAGTGCGACACCTGTGGCTGGGTCGGATGATCACCCTCGACGCCGACAGCCGGCTCGCCGTCGGCCACCTCATCGTCCGGCAGGAGAACGAGGACGAGTACGTCGTGGGCGATCCCGCCACCGGCACCTTCGTCGTGGTCCCCGAGCTCGGCGCACGGCTGGTCGAGCTGTTCGCGGCCGGCCGGTCGGTCGCCGAAGCCGCGACAGCACTCGAGCAGGAGACCGGCGAGCCGATCGACGCGCTCGACTTCGCCGAGGTGCTCGTCGAGGCCGGGATCATCAGCGACCGGACCGAAGTGGCCAAGGCGAAGGTCTGGTCGGTGTCCCGGGTTCCTGCCTGGGTGGTGAAACCGCTGTTCGGCAAGGTGGCCTGGACGTTCTACGCCGGCTGTCTGCTCAGCACGCTGTGGATGTTCGTCGCCGAGCCGTCGCTGCGGCCGACGTACGAGGACACCTTCGTGTTTCCCGACATTGCGGCCAGCCTGTTGCTGACCAACATCGTGGTGGTGTTGCTGACGATCCTGCACGAGATCTGGCACGCCTTCGCCGGCGCGGCGGTCGGCGTACCGTCGCAGCTCCGGCTCGAGCGGCGTGGCGTGTTTCCCGTGCTGGAGACCGATCTGTCCGGGCTGTGGGCCTTGCCGCCGGCCAAGCGGTACGGGCCTTTTCTTGCCGGGATGGGGATCGACAGCGTCATCCTGTTCGCCGCGGTCGCCCCGCGGTACGCCTGGTCGCACGGCTGGATCGAGCTGCCACCGGGTCTCATTCGCATCCTCGCGATGGTCGTGCTCAGCCAGGTCGCGAAACTGGCCTTCCAGACGTTGGCCTATCTGCGCACCGACATGTACCTCGTGATGGCGACGGCGACCGGCTGCAACAACCTGCACCAGGTCACCCGGCTCTCGCTCAAGCGGCTGATCCGCAAACTGCGGCCTGAGGAAGCAACCATCCTGCGGGACGCGAACCCGCGTGACCTTCGAGTCGCCCGCTGGTACCGGCTGCTCTATCTGGCCGGCCTGATCTGGATGGTGTTCTTCGCGTGGGAGTTCGTGCTGCCGAGCGCGAAGGTGGCGCTCGGCTGGTCGCTGGGCATCCTGTTCGGCGCGCCGATCGCCAGTTTCTACTGGTGGGAAGGCCTGCTGCTGATCAGTTTCACGCTGCTGGACGTCACGCTGCCGCTGTTCGTGGTGGTCCGCAACCGGCTTCGGGCCCGGAGGGCAGTCGCATGAGTCAACCGCTGATCAACCGGCTGCGGCCGCGCCGGATGGGCCTGGCGATCGGCATTCTGGTCACCGTGCTCAGCGTCCTGACGATGTCGAGTCTGGCGTTCGGCGTACTGCTGAACCAGTTCGACGACAAGACCGCGCTACCGTGCGATCAGGTGCCCGGTACGCCGGAACCGTTCGAGGGCAACAACCACATCGCGTACCAGGGCGCGTCGCACGCGCCGTACAAGACGAAGCCACCCACGTCCGGGCCACACTCGCCGCGGGTCGTCATCCCCGGGATCTACCGCGAGCCGATCCCCGAGGAACTGCAGGTGCACATCCTCGAACACGGTCACGTGCTGATCCAGTACGCCGCTGACGTGGCGCCCGCCGACGTCGAGAAGATCGAGCGGATCGGCCGCCAGTACCCGCGAGACGCTGTCATCGCGCCGTACCCGACACTCGACCACGGCATCGCCGCCACCGGCTGGCAACGACTGCAGCGGTTCGACAGCTACGACGAAGACGGCATCACGAACTTCGTCACCAAGGTTGCCAACCGCTACAACCACGGCTGGCGCAACAAGGCGACCGACTGTGTGAGCCGTTAAGGCTCGACCAGTTCCACCGAGGCGGCGTGACGCCGGGCCAGGTGGTGGTACACGGTGGCGTTGTGGTCGACGAAGAGCTTGGCGGTGCCTTCGAGCGGGATGATCTTCTTGGCAGGGCTGCCTAAGGCAACTGATTCCGGTGGAATCACCGACCCCGGCGTGACCGTTGCACCTGCGGCGATCAGGGTCCGCTCGCCGATCACGGCGCCGTCGAGGACGATCGCGCCGTTGCCGATCAGCGCCTGCTCGCCGACCGTGCAGTCGTGCACCAGGCACTGGTGACCGACGGTGGCGTTCTTGCCGACCTCGCAGACACCGTCCCCGACGTGGATCACCGAGTTGTCCTGGATGTTCGCGCCTTCGCGGATGACGATCCGGCCGAGGTCGGCGCGGATCACCACGCCGTACCAGATGGAGGCGCCCTTCTCGACGACCACGTCACCGACCAGAGTGGCCGTCGGCGCGATCCAGGCTTCCGGGTGCACGGTGGGGCTGACGCCCTCGAACGAATACAGCGGCATGATCAGGAGACTATCCGGATCTTGCGGACCAGCACCGCGCCCGCGACGGTGACTGCCGCGGCCAGGCCGTAGAGGACCGGGTAGCCGCCGGCGTACTTGACCACCGGTGCGGCGATCGCCGGAGCGATCACCTGCGGCAGCGAGTTGGCGATGTTGATGACGCCCAGGTCCTTCGCCCGGTCGCGGGCGTTCGGCAGCACCTCGGTGAGCAGCGCGAAGTCCACCGACAGGTAGACCCCGAACCCGATCCCGAGCACGACGGCCGCGAGGATCGCGCCGGTCCAGGTCGGCCAGGCGGCGAACAGCACCACTCCGACGGCCATCACCGCACCGGACCAGGTGACGAAGATCTTGCGCCGCCCCAGCCGGTCCGACCACCTCCCGGATCCGACCGCGGTCAGCAGCACACACAGGCTGTAGATCGCGACCAGGATGAGCACGCCGGTGCCGGGATCGGCGTACCCGACTTCGTCCTGCAGATAGAAGAACAAGTAGAGCGTGCCGAGTGAGTTCCCGAGGTTGAGCAGGAAGCGGGTCATCCAGGCCCAGCCGAAGTCCGGGAAGCGGCGCGGGTCGAGCCAGAAGCCCCGCGCGAAATCTCGCCAGACAAGGGTAGGCCGCTCCAGCAGCCGTTGGTCGCCGCTGATCAGCAGGTACGGAACGACCGAGACGAGCAGGAAGATCGCGCAGGCCACGTAGCCGGTCCCGATGCCGCCGACGATGGTGGCCAGGCCAACGCCGGCCAGTCCACCGAGGGTCTGCGCCAGCGCGACCCAGCCACCGACGACACCGCGCTGCTTCCGCGGCACCCGGTCCGGTACCGCTGCCGTGACGGCCGCCAGCAACGCGTTGCAGAACAGTTGCACGAGGCCCCAACCGAGCAGCATCCAGGCCACCGCGCCGGCGCCGGCCAGGATCAGCAGCCCGACGACACCACCCACAGCACCGATCAGCACCCACGGCACCCTGCGGCCGAACCGAGATCTGGTCCGGTCGGAAATCGCCCCGAACAAGGGGTTCGCGAAGACCGACACCGCCGCGCCGACCCCGGTCACCAGTCCGAAGACGAACTCTTTGTTGCCCGGGGCAATCTTATCGGACTGCTGCGCGAGCAGCACCTGGATCGGTCCGACCCAGGCGGCGAACACGCCGACATTCGTCAGTACGACGGCAGCCGTCCACCGGCCGCGAACGGCGGCGATCGGCTCCGCGAGCGCCGCGGACACAGCCGGACCGGTGGTCATCCCCGGCTCTTGGTGATCAGGTCGCGGTACCAGTGGTACGACGCCTTCGGCGTGCGGACCTGACTCTCGAAGTCGACGTGGACCAGGCCGAAGCGCTGGGAGTACCCGGCGGCCCACTCGAAGTTGTCCAGCAGCGACCACTGGAAGTACCCGCGAACGTCGATGCCGTCGTCCGTCGCCTTCCGGAGCTCGCGGAGGTACCCGTCCAGGTAGTCGATCCGGCGCTGGTCCGCAACCTCGCCGTCGACCGGGCCGTCGTTGATCGCGCAGCCGTTCTCGGTGATGTAGAGCGGCGGTAACCGGTCGCCGTACCGGTCCTTCAAGGTGCGCAGGATCTCGCCGAACGCCTCGGGCACGATCGGCCAGCCGAAGTCGGTCTTCGAGTACTCCTCGATCGACCGCGGCTCGAACGGCAGGCCCTCGGGCAGCGGGAGACCATCGGTCGCGGCACTGTCCGGGTTGCCCGTCGGCGCGCCGACGCGGGTCGGCGAGTAGTGATTGAGCCCGAAGAAGTCCAGCGGCGTCGAGATCACCTCGAGGTCCTCCGCGACCGGTCCGGGCATCGCCTCGCCGAGACCCTCGGGGTAGCGCCCGAGCACGATCGGATCGGCGAACAGCCAGTTGATCAGGTTGTCGTAGAGAGCGGCCGCCTCGCCGTCCTCGGGGCTGTCGCTGGCCGGCCAGGTCGGGGCGTGGTTGGTGGCGATCCCGATCTCGGCGGCACCACCGGCCCGCAACGCCTGTACTGCGCGGCCGTGCGCGAGCAACTGGTGATGCGCCACCGGTAGCGCCTCGAACCCGAGCGCCTTGCCGGGCGCGTGGCCACCCATCGCGTACCCGACCAGCGTCAGCACCATCGGCTCGTTGATGGTCATCCACATCGGCACCCGGTCGGCGAACCGCTCGGCCAGGATCGAGGCGTAGTCGGCGAACCGCGAGGTGATGTCACGGGACAGCCAGCCGCCCGCGTCTTCCAGCGGCTGCGGGGTGTCCCAGTGGTACAGGGTCGGCGCCGGCGTGATGCCGGCGCCGAGCAACTCGTCGATCAGCCGGTCGTAGAAGTCGAGCCCGGCGGGATTCGCCGGGCCCTGACCGGTCGGCTGGATCCGCGGCCACGCGAACGAGAACCGGTACACGTCGACGCCGAGGTCCCGCATCAGCGCCACGTCCTCGGCGTACCGGTGGTAGTGGTCGCACGCCACTGCTCCGGTGCCGCCGTTCAGGATCCGGCCCGGTTCGGCGCAGAACGTGTCCCAGGTCGAGATGCCGCGACCGCCCTCGGTCACGGCTCCCTCGATCTGGTACGCCGACGCCGAGACCCCCCACTTGAAATCCGGGCCGAAAACGAGTGGCTCAGCAGTCATTCGCATCATCCTCATCGGGTTTGGCGGCAGGGGCGTCCTGCGGCCGTGGCGGCTCTACCTTCCGGACGATCACGGCGGTGCCGTACGCGGCCACCTCGCTCATCGTCTGGGCGATCTCGTTGCAGTCGAAGCGCATCGCGAGGATGGCGTTCGCGCCCATCTGCTGGGCCATCTGGCACATCCGCATCACCGCGACGTGCCGCGACTCGGCCAGCATCTGGGTGTACTCCGGTACTTCGCCGCCGCCGAGTGAGCGGAAGCTCGCGGTGAAGTTCGAGCCGAAGTCACGGCTGCGCACGGTCAGCCCGAACACCTCGCCGAACACCTTCTCGGCCGTGTACCCGGGCAGGTCGTTCATGGTCGAGACCAGCACCGGGTACGGCGAACCCTGCGGCGCCACGTGCGGCACGTTCGACTGCTGGGTCGGCTGGTAGCCGCCAGGCGCCTGGCCGTAGCCCGGTTGCCCGTAGCCCTGCGGCGGCGGGCCCTGCTGGTAACCGGGCTGCGGTGGCGGCGGCGCGTATCCGGGCGGAGGGCCCTGCTGGTAACCCTGCGGCGGGTACGGCGGCTGGTTCGGGTTCGGGGGAAAGTTCTGGTTCATGCCGTCATCTTTCCAGCCCACAGGTCGTCACAGGCGGAAGACCTGCAACTCGTACAGCGAGTATCCGTACGACGTCGCCCGCTTCGTGCCGGTGACCCGGACGTAGCGCGCCGGGGTCGCGCCGAACCGCACCACGTCCTCACCACCGTCCCCGTTGCTGGTGGCAAACACCTGCTGCCAGTTCACGTTGTCCCGGGACACCTCGACCCTGTACGCCGTGGCGTAGGCGGCCTCCCAGTTCAGCACCACCCGGCGGATGGACTGCTCGCTGCCGAGGTCCACCTTCAGCCACTGCGGATCCGACCAGTTGCTCGCCCACCGAGTCGCCAGATTGCCGTCGACGGCGTTCGGTGGTGGCGAGTTGAACCAGCCGGTCTCCGCACTGCTCGCCGTCGCCGTCTTCCCCAGCGCCAGGTTGCTGACGTCGTCGCCCCGGCGGGCCGGGAACTCGACCACCTGCTGGTACGTCGGCCGGTTGACCCATGCCATCCGGTCCTGGGTGATCCCGCCCATCGGCTGGTGGACGATCTGGTCGGCACAGAACTGGTCGCCCGCGGCACAGTCCGCCGTCGCCGGGTACGTCGTGGTCGCCGGCACCTTTGTTGCTGCCAGCAACGAGTCGGCCAGCACCGAACGACAGGCCGCCAACGAGCCACCGCCGCAGAACGTCACCGGCTGAGCGGTCTTCACCGGATCGCCGAGAACCTTGCGCAGATCCCGCTGGACGAAGCCCCACCAGCCGTTCTGGAAGGCGGACCCTTGCGCGCTCGGCCGCTCGTCGATCTTCTGGGTGTGCACCAACGCGTTGTAGAGATCCGGACCAAGGCCCTGGAACTCGGCCGGCACCAACAGCGGCCACCACGCGTCGAGAATGCGAATCGCCTCGGCATGGTCGTAGGTCTTGGACGCCTCGTTCGGCGTCTTCCGATGGCTCCCGGCCGCCTGCCAGGCCTGCAGTTTGGCGACAGCGTCCGCGACGGCCGGATCCGTGATCGGCGCGCTCTTCAGAACCCGGAGCAGGTACGGCAGTACCTCGTCGCCGCGCAGGTCGACCGTCGCCGCGCTCTCCATCGCCTCGACCAGCTTGCCGCGGGTGAACTTCTGCCCCGACGAGATGACCGACTTGATCCGGTCGTCCAGCGGCTGGCTGCGGTAGACCGAGTTGTAGCCGAAGTTGCCGTCGGCCGCGGAGAACCCTGGCGCCTGCTTGTTGTTCCAGCTGGTCAGGTAGTCCTGGTTGACCACCTGCGGATGCTGGGCCACCGGCGTGTACGTCGCCCGGTTCGTATCCGGGTTCCAGCCCTGCCACTCGTACTGCGGGTAGCCCCAGGTCGGCAGGTTCGGGTCGGCCCCGTCCGGGCGGACGGGGTTGTCACCGGAGTTGAAGTACGCGATGTCGGTCTTGTCCGTGTAGAACCAGTTGAACGTGTAGCCGATGTTGCTAGCCGCGCTCTTGAAGTCGGCCGCGGAGTGGATCCGGTCCGGGTCGTTCAGCTGCATGAATCCGAGCGCCGAGCCGGCCTCGTTCCCGTACGTCGAGCGGTTGCTGGTGAACAGCACCGGCCTGCCACCGACCGTGCCGCGATGCGTGACGATACCGAGTTTGGTGCGCTGGGCAACCAACGTGTACGAACCGGCCGGCTCCGACGAACCGAGGCTGGAGTACCAGGCGTTGTGGCGTTCGAGTTTCTCGATCGGAAGACACTGGCCGCGGAACACGTAGTACGTCGAGGCCTTGGTCGGTGTCGAGCCATCCGGCTCACACAGCGGTACGGCGTACGTGTCCGTGATGTCCTGGCCGGCCGAGGTGGCGCTCCAGGAGTAGTCGGCGCCGTGACCGATCAGCGTGTAGAAGTTCAGCCCGGCGAAGGCGATACCGCGTGAGCTGACACCTGGTCCCTGGAGTTCCTGGCGGAGCAGGAGTTGCGGCGCGAAGTACCCGGTCTGCGGTCCGTAGACGGCGATCGGGTTGCCGCTCTCGGTGTACTGGCCCGACACCATCAGCGCGTTCGACATTCCCTTGGGACCGAAGCCTTCTGGGAAGACGCCGCCGTTGAAGATGCCGCGCAGCGATTCCTTGCTCTGCGTCTTGTTCGGCGGCTTGACGCCGGTGCTGCTCTTCGGGGCAACCGTTGCGGTGGTCGCCGAGCCGGTCTGGTCTACAACCTCCGGCTCGGGCGTCACCGAACCACGGTCCGGCATCGCGCGGCCGGCCGGGTTCGCACTGGTTGTTCCGTACGGGAACGTGGTCCCGTTGTGCACGGTCGTCGGCGCCTCGGGGTCGTTCTGCGAACGGAACGACTCCCAAACCTTGGTGCCCTGGGCAACGCCGTACTTCGCCTGTGCCTCCAGCAGCGCGAGTGCTGAGGCCATCTCGCCGCCACCACCGGTGCCGAAGATGCCGGCCACGACCGCGGCCGTAGCGACCACGTCGGTCACCTTCCACGGTTGCGGGGTCGGCAGGCCGAGGGCGACGTACTCACCGGGGTACGCGATGCCGACCGTGTTGATGTAGTAGTTGACGCCGTCGACCCAGGCCTGGATGTCCTTCTGCATCTTGAGACCGTCGGCACCGTAGAGTTCGTCGGCATTGTCGAACTGCCGCTGCAGATCCGCTTCGGTGTACGGCGCGGTCCGCCAGAACTCCTGCTCGAACGCGCGGTTGGCCGCCGCACCACCGGCGAACGGGGTCAACTGGCCGCGACCGAGATGCCGGAACACGTCCATCACGAACAACCGGTCCTGCGCGCCGGCATAGCCCGCGCCGAACATGGTGCCCTCGCGGGTGGTCCCGGTGATGTGCGGGATGCCGCGCGACTTGTCCCGCACGATGGTCACATCCGGCCGCGGGCTGTAGGTGCTCGCGACGTCGTCCGGCTTCACGCCGAACGACGAGTCGTCGTAGTACGGGTCGAGGCCGTCGTCGGTCATGCCCTGGGAGTTCCACACCAGCCGCTCGTACGGCTTGACGGTGTCGCTGAAGTGCGCCGGGCGAGTGCCGAATCCCTTGAAAAGAAGGAGATCCGTGAAGGTCGCGTTGCCGTTCTGACCCGGCGGCAGGATGTCCGCGCACTGCCCGACGCAGTAGTCGGTGGGTCCCGCGGCTTGGGTCGCCAAGGGTTTGGCCTGGCTCGGCGTCGACAGTCCGAGCGCCAGCAGCGCACCGACGGCCAGGGCGGCGGTCGTCGTACGGGCTCTCGTCCTGCGGGCGGTGTGGCCACGGGCTGAGTGACTGCGAAGTGATGGGCGGGGCGGTCGCGTCACAGGGTCCTCCCTGGGGGATCGTCGAAAGGAGACGGCAGGGAACGTCTGGACCGACTGTGACTCACCAGTAGCATCAGGTCAAGAGTCTTGGACGCTTGACCTGGAAGACGTACTGTGTCAGCTCTGGCATTTCGTTGACGAGGAGTTGGATGGCGCGGGTAGCGGCTGACGTGCGGCGGGCGGAGCTGGTGCAGGCTGCCATCCGTGTCGCCACCCGGGAGGGATTGGCCGCGACGACCACTCGGCGGATCGCGCAGGAGCTCGGCATCTCGGTCGGCATCGTGCACTACTGCTTCCGGTCCAAGGAGGAGCTGCTGCACGAGGTGATCCGAGTGATCACCGAAGCTCAGATCGTCGCCGCGCGGGAGGCGATCGTGCCCGGCGCCGATCTCGCGTCGAGTGTGCGCAACGCGTTCCTCGGCTTCTGGCAGCTGGTCGAGGCGACGCCGGAGGCCCAGTTGCTGACGTACGAGCTGACCAGCTGGGCCTTGCGGAACGCCGAGACCGAACCGCTCGCCCGGGAGCAGCGCGCGAGTCAGCTGGCCGGGATCGTCGAGATCCTCGCCGAGGTGTCGAGCGCGACCGGCGCTCGGTGGTCCCTGCCGACCGAGCAGCTGGCCCGGATGACGTTGGCCATCACCGACGGGGTGACGCTGGGCTGGCTGGTCGACCGGGACACCAAGTCCGCGGTACAGGCGCTGGAGGCGTTCGCCGATCAACTGCTTGCTTCGGCCCTCTGAACCGCCCTTGAACTGATCGGGCGACACGAGTTTGATCAGATCTCTCGCCAGCGTCCGGTATCCGGGTCTAGGGTGATTTCCACCATGGGCGCTCGCGAGAGATATGGGCTGACTGAGGTCGTCAACGCGCACGGTACGTTCACGCCCCTGGGCGTGTCGCGCAGCTCGGCCGGCGTGGCCGCCGCGGTCGCGGAGGCGCTGCCCGAGTTCTTCGTGATGCACGAGCTCGCCGACCGGGCGGGTGTAGCGCTCGCCGCCGCGACCGGCGCCGAAGCCGGTGCGATCACTCATTGCACGGCGGCCTCGATCACGCTCGCCGTCGCCGCCGCGATGACCGGCACCGATCCTCGCCGGATCGCATTGTTGCCTGACGCAACGGATCTGCACAACCGGGTGGTCCTGCCGGCCGGTCACGTGGTGAGCTATGGGCAATCGATCCTGCAGGCGGTGCGACTCTCCGGTGCTTCGGTGATCCTTGCGGGATCGTCCGAAACCCGTTGTACGACAGCGGATCTGGACGATGCGCTGTCGGTCGACGATGTGTGCTGCCTGTTGCTTGTGTCATCGCGACTGGTGCACGGCGAGCCGGTCGATCTGGTGGCGGCGGTCAAGGCCGCCCATCGGCGTGGGGTGCCGGCAATCATCGACGGCGCGGCACAGTTCCCGCGAACGGCCGACCTGCTTGCCAGCGGCGCCGACCTGGTGCTGGTGAGTGGCCAGAAGTATTTGGCATCGCCGACGGCGGGACTTGTGGTCGGCAACCGGCGACTGGTCCAAGCGGTTCGGGCTCAGGAGAACGGCATCGGTCGCGGGATGAAGGCGACGAAGGAGGCCATGGTCGGCGTCCTGACCGCCCTCGAGGAATGGCAGGCGATGGACCGCGCCAAGTGGGAGGCCGACCAGGACGCGAAGGTGAGCACCTTCCTGGCCGCGGTCGACCAGCTGCCTGGGTTGACCGCCGAGGTACTGCCCGATCCGACCGGCCTGCCGCTCTCCAGGGTTCTTCTGAAGGTTGCCCCTGGCATCGATGCCGCAAAGCTAGCTGCCGAGCTTCAGACCGGCTCACCGGCCGTCTTCGTTCTGCCCCAGCCCGATGCCCTGGTTCTCGAACTGGTGCCGTTGGAGTCCGACGAAGTACAAACGGTCGTGAAGCGCCTCGCGCAGGCGCTGCAGGCCTTGCAGAACTGACATGCGAAAGGGCCCCCGGCTTGTTGGGCGGGTTCACGTGGTCGTCGCAACACCTTGATTTGAGGAGTTGCGGCGGCCATGTCGTTTGTGGAGGACTTTGAGCGTCACGGTGATGTGTTGTTGCGGTTGGTGGATTCGGGGGTCCCGGTCGCTGCGGCGTGCGAATCGTTGGGGATCACGCGTGCTCGGGGCTATGAGATCTTGCGGGCGCGTGGTCGTAGGTTGGGCCGGCGAACGGTCATCACCGACGCGTTGCGGGAGCATGTCATCGCGGTGTTCGGGCAGACGGCGAGTATCAGTCGTGCCGCCATTGCCAGCGGGTTGAGTCACAACGCTGCCCGGGGAATCGTGGTTGCGGCGGGGCTGGTTCCCGCGGCGCGGACCGTGCGGGGCAAGGCGCAGGCCAGGGTCCGGTTCACCGAGTTGATCGAGGCAGGCTGGTCGAACACCCGCGCGGCGCGGGAGGTGGGCGTGAACCGGCGCACCGGGCAGGACTGGCGAGCCGGGGTCCGCAAGGTGGGCAACACACGGATCCATCCTGACGGGCGGGTCGTGGACTCCGGCACCGCAACCCGGTATCTGACTTCCATGACTGGACCAGCCGATGGCGTGATCAGTGACCGTTATCTGTCCTTGGATGAGCGGCTGGCGATCGCCGACGGAGTGATCAACAAGCTGACTTTCACCCAGATCGCGGCCGGCCTGGGCAAGAACAAGTCCACGGTGTCGCGCGAGGTCCGCGCACACAGCATCGAAGGGATCTACCTGCCGCACCAGGCCCGCCGTGACGCGGCGACGGCCCGGGCCCGCCCGAAGGCCTGCAAGCTCGTCACCGACCCCGTACTGCGCGAGCAGGTCGAACGGGGGCTGGAGCGGAAGTTGTCACCGGAGCAGATCTGCCACAGGCTCGTCAAAGAGTTCCCCGATGACGAGAGCATGCGCGTGAGCCACGAAACGATCTACCAGGCGCTCTATTTCCAGGCCCGCGGCGGCCTCAAACGCGAAGTCCAGACCGCGCTGCGCACCGGCCGAACCAGACGCAAACCCCAACGCCGTCTCGATCAGCGCCAGCACCGGTTCGTCGACGACATGATCATGCTGTCCGAGCGGCCCGCCGAGGTCGACGACCGCGCGGTGCCCGGCCACTGGGAAGGCGACCTGATCATGGGTGAGGGCAACCGGTCCGCGATCGCGACCCTGGTCGAGCGCACCACCCGCTACACCCTGCTGGTCCACCTGCCCGGCGGCCACGACGCCGAACAGGTCCGCGACGGGCTCATCGCCACAATGCAGACCCTGCCCGACCACCTGCGCGGATCGCTGACCTGGGACCAGGGCTGCGAGATGGCCCGGCACCAACAGTTCACGATCGCCACCGACATCGCCGTCTACTTCTGCGACCCACACTCACCCTGGCAGCGCGGCACCAACGAAACACCAACGGACTGCTGCGCCAGTACTTCCCCAAAGGCACCGACCTGTCCGTCCACGGACCCGAAGACCTCGAACACGTCGCCCAAGAACTCAACGCCCGACCACGCAAAACGCTCGACTGGGACACCCCAGCCGAGCGTTTGCGTGATCTACTCACCACCTAGAAACCAAGGCGGTGTTGCAACGACCCCTTGAATCCGCCTTGCCGGGGGCCCTCTTCACTGCATGCGGTAGATCAGCGGGGCTCGAAAGTCCTGCCGTTACCGGTGCGCTCCGAACGGCCGCCGCGGTAACCGCCGCCGCTGCTGTTGCCACGGCCCTCGTAGCCACGGCCCGGACGGCTTCCGCCGCCACCGAACCGCTTGCCACCCTTGTTGAAGCCACCGCTGCCGCGCTGCGGCTTCGGGGCGGGCAGCTTGACCGGGTAACCGGACGGCTTGGTGCCGCCGGTCAGCTCGGCCACGTTCTCGTCGCCCGGGCGGACCCGGACCGGCTCGGTGACGACACCGGCCGACTCGGCCAGGCGCATCATGCCGCGCCGCTGGTGCGGCAGGACGAGCGTGACGACAGCACCCTTGCCGCCGGCGCGCGCCGTACGGCCCGCGCGGTGCAGGTAGTCCTTGTGGTCCGCCGCCGGGTCAGCCTGTACGACCAGGCCGACGTCGTCGACGTGGATGCCGCGAGCAGCGACATCCGTGGCGACCAGCACCGGGACGGAACCGTCCTTGAACTGGTCCAACGTGCGGTTGCGGGCGCCCTGGGTCAGGCCGCCGTGCAGCGCCGCCGCCATCACGCCGCGGTCGCGCAACTGGGTGGCGACGCGGTCGGCGCCCAGCTTGGTGCGGACGAACACGATGGTCCGGCCGTCGCGGCTGGCCAGCTCGGCCGTCAGCGACTGCTTGTGAGCCGGCTCGATGACGAGCAGGTGGTGCTCCATCGTGCTGACCGACGCCTGGCCGGACTCGGTCGAGTGCGTGACCGGGTCCTTCAGGTAGGTCTTCACGATCTTGTCGACGTCGTTGTCCAGCGTCGCCGAGAACAACAGCCGCTGACCGCTCGGCGGGGTCATGTCGAGCAGCGTGGTGACGGCCGGCATGAAGCCCATGTCGCACATGTGGTCGGCCTCGTCCAGGACCGCGATCTCGACGGCACCGAGGTCGGCAGCGCCCTGCTCGCACAGGTCGATCAACCGGCCGGGCGTCGCGATCAGCAGGTCGACACCCCGACGGAGCGACTCGATCTGCTTCGGGTAGGGCAGACCGCCCGCGATCAGCTTGATCGAGACACCCATCACGTGGGCGAGCGGCTCGAGGGCGTCGTGCACCTGCATCGCCAGCTCACGGGTCGGCACCAGCACCATGCCGCGCGGACGGCGCGACTCGGTGTGGCCACCGGCCAGCCGCATCAGCGCCGGCAGGCCGAACCCGAGGGTCTTGCCGGAACCGGTCTGACCGCGGCCGAGAACGTCCTTGCCGGCCAGCGCGTCCGGGATGGTCGCTTCCTGGATCGGGAACGGCGCGGTGATGCCGTCGCGAGCCAAACGCTGAACCAACCGCGGCGCGAGTCCGAGGGCTGCGAAACCGTTGCCCTCGGCCACCTCGCCGAGGTCGACCGGCATCTCGACCTGCTGCGGGCGAACACGCTCGTAGTCACGGTCCGGGTCACGCTGGTAACCACGGTCGCTGGCGCGGTCGTTGCGCTGGTAGCTGCTCCGGTCGTTACCGCTCCGCTCGCTGCTGCGCGGGTAGCTGGTGCGCTCGGGGCGATCCGCGCTCCGCGGGTAGCTGGTGCGCTCCGGGCGGTCGTTGCTGCGCGGGTAGCTCGTCCGCTCGGGACGGTCTGTGCTGCGCGGGTAGCTCGTGCGCTCCGGGCGGTCGAAGCCGCGGCTGTCGCGGTCCGTGCGCTCGTTGCGGTAGGCACCCTTGTCGGTCTTCGCGAACGAAGGCTTGTCGTACGAGCTCTTCTGGTACGAGCTCTTCGGGTACGACGTGGTCTCGGCGCGGGCATTCCGGTTCTCGTACGCCGGACGCTCGCTGCTCCGGTTCTCGTACGCCGGGCGCTCGGTGTTGCGGTTCTCGTACGCCGGGCGCTCGGTGCGGGACTGCTCGGCGGCGCGGTAGCCGCGCACGGGGCGGTCGTTGCCCCGGCGGTCGTCGCGCCGGTCGTTGTCACGGCGATCGGGGCCGCGGCTGCCACGATCGGAGTACTGGCTGGGTCCGCCGCGGCGCTCGACCTGGGCAGGCTTCTCCACCCGGGCGGAACTACGGTCCGTACCGGGAGTGGTGGGTGCGTCCAGCTCGGCGGCCATCCGCTCGCCGTACGACTGGGTCTGGAACTTCTTGTGCCGCGGCTTCTTCGCCCGGTCAGCGGCCTCGTTGCCGTCGGCGGGCACAAACTGGTCCTGGTGGTGCTGGGACACGCAATCTCTCTCTCAACGTCACGGCTCAATGCCGCATCGGAGCCGCACGCAAGTGCCGACCACCAAAAATGGCCGGATCTGACGTGCAAGGCAGGAGATAAGGCATCGACCTGCGGGTGCTATCGCGTTGCACCCATGTCGCCGGGGAATCATCAGCGGGATGCTGAAACCGACGGGTCGGAGCGCCTGGGAAATGCTCTGGTGACGCGACTCGCGCACCGACGCGAAAAAGTATACCCGACCCCGACGTCACCCTTGACCACCCACCACAACCGCCCCCGACATCACACCACGTTCTCCGACCCCAGCCCCAGCCCCAGCCCGACCACCCACCACAACCGCCCCGACATCACACCCACGTTCTCCGACCACACCCCGGCCACCCATCCCGACCACCCACCTCCAACCCCCTTCCACCTCGACCACCCACCTCCAACCCCCTTCCACCTCGACCACCTCCAGCCCTCCGGCGGGCACAACCTGGCCACCAGCAACGTTCTCGGCCGCATCTGCACGGCCTCAGCCGGCGCACCGTAGTACCGGTGGGTGTCGGGCAGGGTTCAAGGGAGGTTCAGCTCTTGTGTGCGGTTCTAGGGTGGCGACATGGCCGAGGACACCATTCCCAGCAAGGATCACTGGCTGTCGATCGGCGAGATCGCCCATCGATCCGGCGTCGCCGCGTCGGCCTTGCGCTTCTACGAGGAGCAGGGGCTGATCGCGTCCCGGCGGACGTCCGGCAACCAGCGGCAGTACCAGCGCAGTACGCTCCGGCGGATCGCCTTCATCCAGGCGGCGCAGCGCGTCGGTCTCGCACTGTCCGAGATCAGGTCGGCCCTGGACTCGCTCCCCGACGACCGCACGCCGACCCGCGCCGACTGGAGCAAGCTCTCCAAGTCCTGGCGCACCCGGCTCGACGAGCGCATCTCCGAACTCGAGCGCCTGCGCGACGACCTCGACGGCTGCATCGGGTGCGGCTGCCTCAGCCTGCAGCGCTGCAACCTGTACAACAAGGCGGACCGGCTGGCCGAACGCGGACCAGGCGCCCGAATCCTGAACGTCGGCATACCCGGCGAGCTATGACCGGCATAGGCCGCGCAGCAGCCGGCGAGGGTTAACCCCTGCCTTCTTCCCGATCTGGTGCGGAATTCTCCGCCGCTTGGCAACATCCCGATCTGTAGCGATCAGTAATCCGCCGGTCGCTTTCCGCCACAGATCACGGAGTGAGGCCCTCCCATGTCGCATCGCCGTATCCTGACGTCCCTCGCCGGACTCGCCGCCGCAGCCCTGGCAGTCCCCGGCATCGCCGCCGCCTCCCCGGCGCCGAGCGTCCCGAGTTCCGCCCCGACCCATGTGTCGACGTACACAGGTTCGCCACAGGACGAAGCCGCCACCAAGGCGTTCTACGACGCGGTCATGAAGTCCGCGCGCGCCAAGCAGGCCAAAGCCGGCAACAAACTCGCCGCCGTCACCGTCACCTACGCGGTCGACGCCCCGAGCTTCGCATCCCAGATCTCTTCCAGTACGTCGATCTGGAACTCCTCGGTCAGCAACGTCCGCCTGGTCGAGGGCAGCAACTACGACTTCTACTACACCGAAGGCAACGACTCCCGCGGTTCGTACGCCTCCACCGACGGCCACGGCAGCGGCTACATCTTCCTCGACTACGCCCAGGCCCAGGAGTACGACCCGGTCCGTATCACCGCCCACGAAACCGGCCACGTCCTCGGCCTCCCCGACCACTACTCCGGCCCTTGCAGCGAACTGATGTCCGGCGGCGGCCCCGGCCCGTCCTGCACCAACCCGTACCCCGACGCCACCGAGCGCTCCCAGGTCAACTCCCTGTGGGCCAACGGCTTCGCCGGCTTCACCACCAAGGCCGCCTTCCACACCTCGAGATAACCCCCGACCTTCGGCTCGGGATTGCCCGGCAGGGGACGATCCCGAGCCGAAGCACCTCGTACGCTCCCGCCGCCCCTGGGAACGTCCGAGGCCGCTGGGCGGATCGCCACGCCATCAGTGGGGAGATTTCCGACGCGACGAAGGTGGGCGCTGAGCGGCGAGCGGGCCCGCGGGTCGTAGTACTGATGGTGTGGGCGTCCGGGCGTCAGGCGTTGCGCGGTCCCGTGGTACCGCGGACGACCAGTTCCGGGCGGAAGAGGAATTCGGTGTGGGGAGTCGCGTGGCCGCGGACCTCCTCCAGGAGCGACTGGACAGCCGCCAAGCCCATGGCCTGGACGGGTTGGCGGACTGTGGTCATTGGGGGGTCGGTGAATTCCATCATGGGGGCGTCGTCGTAGCCGACGACCGAGATGTCGCCTGGGACGGAGAGGCCGCGTTGGCGGGCGGCTCGGATGACGCCGAGCGCCATCATGTCGGAGCCGCAGACGACCGCGCTGACGCCGAGGTCGAGAAGGCGCTGGGCCGCTGCGGCGCCGCCTTCGACGCCGAACATGCTCAGCGACACCAGCTCCGACACCTCGTCGTCGGACAGCCCGAGCTGGGCTTTCATCGCGGTGCGGTAGCCGGCCAGTTTCCGCTGGACGACGATGAAGCGTTCCGGTCCGGAGGCGAACCCGATCCGGCGGTGGCCGAGCGACACGAGATGTGTCACGGCGAGCTCCATCGCGGCGTACTCGTCGGAGGAGATGAAGGGCGCCTCGACGCCGGGCAGCCAGCCGTTCACGAACACCACTGGGAGGTGGCGGTCGACCAGCGACTGGTACCGCGCGTGGTCGGCGCCGGTGTCGGCGTGCAGACCCGAGACGAAGATGATCCCCGAGACGCCGCGCTCGAGCAGCATCTCGACGTACTCCTCCTCGGTCGCGCCCGAGGGCGACTGGGTGCAGAGGACCGGCGTGAAGCCGCGCTGCGACAGGGCCGACTCGATCACCTGGGCGAAGGCCGGGAAGATCGGGTTGATCAGCTCCGGCATCACCAGGCCGATCAGGCCGGCCGAGCGGCGTCTGAGCCGGGTCGGGCGCTCGAAGCCGAGCACGTCGAGCGCGGTCAGCACCGACTGTTTGGTCTCCTCGGCGACCCCGGGTTTGTCGTTCAGTACCCGGGAGACCGTCGCCTCGCTGACCCCCGCCTTGGCGGCGATGTCCGCCAGCCGCGCTCTACTGCTCACGGCGGCACCTTACCCAAGCGCCCCGAAATTGCAGCAAGATTGTGCAAGAAATTGCAGACTCAAGCGCCGGTCAACCTGCGCGTAGTTGTCCAGTCCGTGAACAGTTCGGACAGGTCACACGCCGTACACCTTGTCAGGAGCTGGTCGCCGGGCGAGGATGGGCGGACCCCCGCCTGGGGGCCTTTACTCGGATCGTCCGGCACGTTCCTGCCGGTGAAGGAAGGAAGCGTCATGGCTACTGTCTCGTTCAAGTCCGCGACCCGGATCTACCCGGGTTCGGAGAAGCCCGCCGTCGACAAGCTCAACCTCGAGATCGAGGACGGCGAGTTCATGGTTCTGGTCGGCCCGTCGGGGTGTGGTAAGTCCACCTCGCTGCGGATGCTGGCCGGCCTCGAAGAGGTCAACGAGGGTTCGATCTACATCGGCGAGCGCGACGTCACGCACAAGCCGCCGAAAGACCGGGACATCGCCATGGTGTTCCAGAACTACGCGCTCTACCCGCACATGTCGGTCGCCGACAACATGGGCTTCGCGCTGAAGATGCAGGGTGTCTCCAAGGAGGACCGCGCCAAGCGGGTCCAGGAGGCCGCCAAGCTGCTCGGCCTCGAGGAGTACCTGGACCGCAAGCCGAAGGCGCTGTCCGGTGGTCAGCGTCAGCGTGTTGCGATGGGCCGCGCGATCGTGCGTAACCCGCAGGTCTTCCTGATGGACGAGCCGCTGTCGAACCTCGACGCCAAGCTGCGGGTCCAGACCCGTACGCAGATCGCCGAGCTGCAGCAGCGTCTCGGTGTCACGACCGTCTACGTGACCCACGACCAGGTCGAGGCCATGACGATGGGCGACCGGGTCGCGGTGCTCAAGGACGGTCTGCTCCAGCAGGTCGACACCCCGCTGAACCTGTACGACAACCCGAAGAACCTGTTCGTGGCCGGCTTCATCGGCTCGCCCGCGATGAACCTGCTGACCGCGGACCTGGTCGAGGGTGGCGCCAAGCTGGGCGACTACACCGTCCCGGTCTCGCGCGACATCCTGGCCAAGGCCGGCAACGACAAGACCGTGTCGCTGGGTGTCCGTCCGGAGGCCTTCAAGGTCTCCGACAACGGCCTCCCGGTGAAGGTCGCCGTGATCGAGGAGCTCGGCGCTGACGCGTTCCTCTACGGCACCGCCGAGCACGACGGCAACCACCAGCAGATCGTCGCCAAGATCGGCGCCCGGATGGCCGTCGAGAAGGGCTCGATCATCCACCTGGAGGCGCAGCCGGACAAGCTGCACCTGTTCTCGGCCTCGACCGAGGAGCGCCTCACCGCCTGACCTTCCCAGCACAAAGGGAAGGAAAGCGGACAACAGCAAGTACTCCGTGACGCCGGCCCCGGGTGGTTCGTCCACCCGGGGCCGGCGTTCGTCCGGAGCCCAGTCGGCTCAGCTGATATCGCGCCGCTGGAAGACGCCGGCCCCGAGCGCGATCAGCACCACGACGACGATGCCGAGGTACCAGGCGCCGTGCTCGAAGCTCAGCGTCTTCTCGATCTGGGTGCAGAGGTAACCGCCGTCGGCCGTCGACCTGCAGTTGTCGACGAGGTACGTCGTGTCGTGCTTGATCCAGGCGTCGAAGTTCAGCCGCACCAGCCACGGCTGGGCCTTGGTCAGGAAGCCGCCGAAGACACCTTCGACCAGTACGAGGTACCCCATCGCGACCCCGACTGCCGCAGCGGTATGCCGCAGGAGGAGCGCCAGGACGCCGCCGAGAGCACCGGCCGCGGCAGCCATCAGGACCGCCCGCCCCGCGGTGCCGGAGAGGTCGCCCCAGACCTTGCCCGTCGTACCGGCGGTGGTGCCCAGCGCGCCGACGATCAGGTAGACGCCGGCCAGCAGAATCGCGAGCAGCACCACCGCGACCGGGAGCATTCCCGTCGCTGCCGCGATCAACTTGCTCCCGTAGACCCGGAGCCGACGCGGTTCGAAGGTGAGCCAGTTGCTGATCGATCCGCTACTGAACTCGGCACCGACGAAGCTCGCTCCGATCAGGAAAGCGCCGAACGCCAGCAGGTACGACGAACCGAGCAACAGGTCCGGCATCAGCTCCGTGAACTTCGCCATCGGCTTGCCGAACTGGTCGAGGGTCGGCGGGTTGACCTGGCAGAAGTCCTCGAGCTTCGGCTTCGGATCCGGCTGCGACTGGTAGTCCTGCAGGCACTGCTTCTTGTACTCCTCGCCGTGCTCCTGCCAGTCTTTCTGGGCCTGCTCGAAGTTCACCTGGGCGTTGCGCTGCTCCGCCGCTGACAGTGGTTTCGCGTTCTGCCAGGTGGCGACGAGCATGATCCCGGTGATCAGCAGCAGGGCGGCGACCCCGATCACGACGAGCCGGCGGGAGACCAGCCGGCGCAGTTCGACTCCGGTGAGCCGGATCATCGGGTGCCTCCCAGGCCTTCGTCGGCGGTGAGTTCGAGGAACACCGATTCCAGGTCGGCGCGCACCGGGATCAGCTCGGAGACGTACAACTCGTGCTGGGCCAGGCGTCTGGTGACATCGGCGGAGTACTCGGCGCCGTCCACCAGCAGATAGTTGCCGTCGGCCCGCACTGTCAGGCCGGCCGCGGTCAGGATCCGGGTCGCCGACTCATGGTTGTCGACGGCAACTTTTACCGTCGCCGCCGTACTGTTGCCGATCACTTCGGCGACCGTGCCGGAGGCCAGCAACCGGCCGTGGCCGATGATCGAGACGGTGTCGGCGACCTGTTCGACCTCGGCGAGGATGTGACTGCTGACCAGTACGGTCCGGCCCTGTTCGCCCAGACCGCGCATGGTCTCGCGGATCTCCCGGATCCCGGCCGGGTCGAGACCGTTCGTCGGCTCGTCGAAGATCAGCAGATCCGGCTCCTTGAGCAGTGTCGCCGCGATCGCGAGCCGCTGCTTCATCCCGAGCGAGTAGCTCTTGAACCGGTCCTTGCCGCGCTCCCCCAGCGACGTCTCGTCGAGTACCTCGCCGACCCGCTTGCGCGGTACGCCGATCGCGTCGGCGAGCAACTCCAGGTTCCTGCGGCCGGTGAAGGCCGGGAAGAACTTGGGCGACTCGACGATCGCACCGACCCGGCCGACCACGTCCGGCAGGTGCCGGGGTACCTCCTGGTCGAACACCGTCATCGTGCCCGCGTCCGCCCGGATCAGGCCGAGCAGCATCCGGATCGAGGTCGTCTTCCCGGATCCGTTCGGGCCGAGAAACCCGTGCACTCCCCCGACCGGCACGTCGAGATCGAGCCCTTGAACAGCGACCACCTTCCGCCCCCGCCGAGTGCGATACGTCTTCCGCAACCCCCGCGTACTGACCGCCAGCTCCGGCATGCCACCCCTTCCTCGACCCACTCCTCAGCTGAGGAGACGCACACCCTCCCACGTTGGTTGGTTCACGGCTCAGAAAAATTACCCCCACCGGGTATGGCTTAGAGCTTGCATTTGATACCCCTCGGGGGTAAGTTTTGGCTTGTCGAGATACCCCCATGGGGTAGCCAGAGAGAAAGAGCGCCGCCATGAGCACCGAACCGGACCAAGTCGAAGCCGCTGGACATGTGCACGGGTACACCTCGGAGAAGTCGAGCCATCTGAAGCGGCTGCGCCGGATCGAGGGTCAGGTTCGGGGGCTGCAGCGGATGGTCGAGGAGGACAAGTACTGCATCGACATCCTCACCCAGGTCTCTGCGGCGACGAAGGCGCTCCAGTCGTTCTCGCTGGAGCTGCTCGACGAGCACCTCTCGCACTGCGTGGTCGAGGCGGCCCAGAAGGGCGGCGCCGAGGCGGAGGAGAAGGTTCGCGAAGCCTCCGACGCCATCGCCCGCCTCGTCCGTAGCTGAACAACCCAGATTCCGAGCAAGGAGCATTGAGATGACCACCACGACGTACTCGGTGAACGGCATGACCTGCGGGCACTGCACCGCGGCGGTGACCGAGGAAATCAGCAAGCTGACCGGAGTCCAGCAGGTCAGCATCGACCTCAACGCCGGCGGCACCTCCGCCGTGCACGTCACGAGCGAGTCCGCCCTCGACGACGCCGCCGTGCGCGAAGCCGTCGACGAGGCCGGATACGAACTGGTCGCGTCATGACCCGGGCTGTCGCGCTCCGGCTCGGCGCGTACGCCGGTGCGCTGGTGCTGGCCTTCGCCGGCGCCTTCGCAGTCGGTTCCGCGGTCGACCCGATCGCGGCAGCCGACCCCGCAGCGAAGTCCGGGGACCAGCCGATGACCGGCATGGGCGACGAGGGCGGAACGCACGGCGCCGGACATCAGCTGGACGCTCCAGGCGCGCAGCCGCCCGGCCTCGCGGTCTCGCAGGACGGGTACACCCTCGCTCCGGCGACCACCTTCTTCCAGCCGGGCAAGCAGGAAACGCTGAAGTTCAGCATTCTCGGGCCGGACGGCAAACCCGTCACGCAGTACACGAAGACCCATGAGAAGGACCTGCACCTGATCGTCGTACGGCGGGATCTGTCCGGGTTCCACCACGTGCACCCGAGTCGGGACGCGAGTGGGGTGTGGAGCATTCCGTTCACCTTCACCGCGGGCGGCACCTGGCGGATCTTCACCGACTTCCAGCCGGCCGGTCACGGCAAGACTCTGACGCTCGGTAGCGACGTCAACGTCTCCGGGCTGTACGTCCCAGTACCGTTGCCTGCGGCATCGAGTGTGACCAGCACCGACGGGTACGACGTGACGCTCGCGGGCACCCCGGTCGCCGGCAAGGAGTCCGAGCTGACCTTCAGTGTCAGCAAGAACGGCAAGCCGGTCAGCGATCTCGAGCCGTATCTGGGCGCCTTCGGGCACCTGGTGTCGTTGCGCAGCGGCGATCTCGCCTACCTGCACAACCACCCGGCGCAGGAGGCGGAGCCGGGCACCAAGGGCGGTCCGCAGGTCAAGTTCGGGACGACCTTCCCGACGGCGAGTACTTACAGCCTCTTCCTGGACTTCCAGCACGGGGGCAAAGTGCACACCGCCGAGTTCCGCGTCGACGTGACCGGCCAGGCGATCGTGCCCACAGCCGAACCCACTCAGATGCCCGGCGAGACACCGGGCCATGAAGAGACGCCGCACGGCCACTGAGCCAGGAGAGGAGGACGCAATGACCAACCAACAACCGCCCAACTCCGTCGAACTCGTGATCGGTGGCATGACGTGCGCCTCCTGCGCCGCCCGGGTCGAGAAGAAGCTGAACCGGATGGAAGGCGTGACCGCGACCGTCAACTACGCCACCGAGAAGGCGAAGGTCACCTTCGCCGACGGCGTCAGCACCGACGACCTGGTGGCAACGGTCGAGGCGACCGGCTACACGGCCGCACTGCCGACGCCGCCGTCGACCGAGGCGGCCGCTGAGGCCCCGGACGAGCTGCGGCCGCTTCGCGAGCGGCTCTACACCAGCATCGCCCTCGCAGTACCGGTGATTGCCCTGGGCATGATTCCGACGCTGCAGTTCGATTACTGGCAATGGGCGTCGCTGACGCTGGCCACTCCGGTGGTCAGCTGGGCCGCGTGGCCGTTCCACAAGGCGACGTGGACGAATCTGCGCCACGGCGCCGCGACGATGGACACGCTCATCTCGCTCGGTGTCGTCAGCGCCTATCTCTGGTCGCTCTATGCCCTGTTCCTCGGCGAGGCCGGCGAGCGCGGGATGACGATGCCGTTCACGCTCATCCCTTCGCGCGGCGGCGGTGCCGAAGAGATCTACCTCGAGGTCGCGGCCGGCGTCACGACGTTCATCCTGGCCGGCCGGTACTTCGAGGCGCGCGCCAAGCGCCGGTCGGGTGCCGCGCTGAAAGCCCTGCTGGAGCTGGGCGCAAAGGACGTCGCCGTACTGCGGAACGGCGCGGAGGTTCGGATCCCCGCCGATCAACTTGCTGTTGGCAACGAGTTCGTGGTTCGCCCGGGTGAGAAGATCGCCACCGACGGCGTGATCGTTACTGGCAGCAGTGCTGTGGACGCGTCGATGCTGACCGGCGAACCGGTGCCGGTCGAGGTGAGCGAAGGCGACTCGGTTGTCGGCGCCACTGTGAACGCGGGCGGCCGGTTGGTCGTCCGGGCGACGCGGGTCGGCTCCGATACCCAACTCGCGCAGATGGCCCGGCTGGTCGAGGACGCGCAGAACGGCAAGGCCGCGGTACAGCGGCTGGCCGACCGGATCTCCGGGGTGTTCGTACCGATCGTGATCGGGCTTGCCGTTGCCACGTTGGCCTTCTGGCTCGGCAACGGGTCGCCGACCGAGGTGGCCTTCACCGCGGCTGTCGCAGTACTGATCATCGCTTGCCCGTGTGCCCTCGGGCTGGCTACGCCGACCGCGTTGATGGTCGGCACCGGGCGAGGCGCGCAACTGGGGATCCTGATCAAAGGCCCGGAGGTGCTGGAATCGACCCGGCGCGTCGACACCGTAGTACTGGACAAGACCGGCACCGTGACGACCGGGCGGATGGCGTTGGTCGACGTACTGCTGGCTCCCGGCGAAGAACGTGCCGACGTACTGCGATTGGCTGGTGCACTGGAGCATTCCAGCGAGCACCCGATCGCGCAGGCGGTGGCTCGCGGGGCTGCGGACGAGGTCGGCAAGCTGCCCGAGGTAGAGGACTTCGGCAACGTGGAAGGCCTTGGTGTGCAAGGGATTGTCGACGGACATGCTGTGTTGGTCGGTCGCACGAAGCTGCTGGAAGAGTGGAGCCAGTATCTGCCGGATGAGCTCGCGCACGCCAAGAAGCACGCCGAAGCCGAAGGCAGTACTGCGGTCGCTGTCGGGTGGGACGGTAAGGCGCGCGCGGTACTGGTTGTCGCCGACACGGTGAAGCCCAGCTCCGCCGAGGCGATCCGGCAATTGCGGGCGTTGGGACTGCGGCCCGTGCTGCTGACCGGGGACAACGAGGCGGTGGCGCAGAAGGTCGCGGCCGAGGTGGGGATCGACGAGGTCATCGCCGAGGTACTGCCGGCCGACAAGGTCGACGCGGTGAAGAAACTGCAGAGCGAAGGGCGGGTGGTCGCGATGGTCGGCGACGGCGTGAACGACGCAGCCGCGCTGGCTCAGGCGGATCTCGGGCTGAGCATGGGCACCGGGACCGACGTGGCGATCGAGGCCAGTGATCTGACCTTGGTTCGCGGCGATCTGCGCTCCGCTGCCGATGCGATCCGGCTGTCCCGCAGTACCTTGCGAACCATCAAGGGGAATCTGTTCTGGGCGTTCGCGTACAACGTCGCTGCCCTTCCGCTGGCGGCCGCGGGGCTTCTGAATCCGATGCTGGCCGGCGCCGCGATGGCGTTCAGTTCGGTCTTCGTCGTCACCAACAGCCTGCGGCTCCGCCGCTTCCAGCCACTCACCAACGGAAACTGAGATGACTGACAAACACACAGACCACGCAGCCCACACCGAGCACACCGGCGCCGCGCGGCTCGGGGAGCACGGGGAGTACGCGGAGCACGGCGGGCACGAGAGCCACGGCGGGCACGTGGAGCACGCCGCCGGGCACGCGGGGCACACCGCGCCCACCGCGCATGAGGGGCACGGCGCTGGGCAGAGTCTTACCCGGCAGGCGATCTCGGCCACGCTGCACTGCCTCACCGGGTGTGCGATCGGCGAGATCCTCGGGATGGTGATCGGTACCGCGGCCGGGTTCCACAACCTGGCGACCGTGATCCTCTCGATCGTGCTGGCGTTCTTCTTCGGCTACTCGCTGACGATGCGTCCGGTGCTGGCCGCCGGCATCCCGTTCCGCCAGGCCCTCAAGGTCGCCCTGGCCGCCGACACCCTGAGCATCGTCACCATGGAGATCGTCGACAACGCCTTCGTCCTCGCCGTCCCCGGCGCCATGGACGCGGGCCTGTCCTCCTTCCTCTTCTGGGCCAGCCTGCTCGCCTCCCTGGCCATCGCCTTCGCCCTCACCGTCCCCGTCAACCGCTGGCTGATCGGCCGAGGCAAAGGCCACGCGGTCATGCACGCCTACCACTGACCAACCGACGGGTACGGCCACCTTCACCGGTGGCCGTACCCGTTTGGTCAGCGCACCCAGGCTGTGGTGTCGGTGGGGAGTTTGCCGTTCTCCAGTGGGTTGCTGGTGAGCAGGAGGTCGGTGTGCGGCGGTAGGTCGACCGGGGCGGGGCTGAGGTTGGTGATGCACTTGAGGCCCGAGTCGCGGGCGAACAGCAGGACGCCCGGGTCAGCGTCGAGCCAGGTGAGGGTGCCGTCGCCGAGTTCCGTACGCCGAATGCGCAGGCCGTTGCGGTAGAGGGTGAGCATCGAGTTCTGGTCGTCGTGCTGGGACTCGACGGTGAGGTTCTTCCAGTCGGCGGGTTGCGGCAACCACGGCGTACCGGAGCCGAAGCCGAACGGGGGCTCCTGGCCCGACCACGGGATCGGGACCCGGCACCCGTCCCGGCCCCGATCGGTACCGCCGGAGCGGACCCAGAGCGGGTCCTGGAGCAGTTCGTCGGGCAGGTTCTCGACCTCGGGCAGGCCGAGTTCCTCACCCTGGTAGACATACAGCCCACCCGGCAAGGCCATCGCGAGCAACGCGGCCGCGCGAGCCCGGCGCTCACCCAGCACCGGATCGGTCGCCATCCCGTGCTTGCGATCCTGGTGTGAGAACGAAGTATCCGGACGCCCGTACTTCGTGACTGGTCGCGTCACGTCGTGGTTCGACAGCACCCAGGTCGGCGGCGCCCCGATCGGCACGTGGGTCGTCAGTGTGAGGTCGATCGAGGCGCGCAGTTCGTCGGCGTCCCACGGCCGGGACAAGAAGTCGAAGTTGAACGCGGTCTGCATCTCGTCCGGGCGTAGGTAGAGCGCGAACCGCTCCTGGTCCGGCATCCACATCTCACCGACCAGGAAGCGCCCCTCGTACGAGTCGGTGATCCGCCGCCAGCCGCGGTACACGTCGTGCACCTCGTCGTGGTCGGTGTAGGACTCCTCGACGCTGTCCAGGTCCTTGAACAGCACCGCCGCACTGTCGATCCGGATCCCGTCCACGCCGCGATCCAGCCAGAATCGCAAGATCGAGTGGAACTCCTCGACCACCTCGGGGTTGCGCCAGTTGAAGTCCGGCTGCTCCGGCGCGAAGAGATGCAGGTACCACTCGCCGTCGTCGACCTGCGTCCACGCCGGACCGTTGAAGATGGACTGCCAGTCGTTCGGCGGCAGCCCGCCGTCGCGGCCGGGCCGGAAGATGAACCGCTCCCGCTCGAGCGAACCAGGACCCGCCGCCAGCGCCGCGACGAACCACTCCTGCTGGTCCGAGCCGTGGTTCGGGACGATGTCGATGATGGTCCGGATCCCCAGCGCATGGGCCTCGGAGATGTAGTCCTCCGCCTCGGTCAGCGTGCCGAAGCTCGGTTCGATCGCGCGGTAGTCGGCCACGTCGTACCCGCCGTCGGCCATCGGCGACGGGTACCACGGGTTCAGCCAGATCGCGTCGACACCGAGCTCGGCCAGGTAGGGCAGCTTCGCCCGCAGCCCGGCCAGGTCGCCGATCCCGTCACCGTTGCCGTCGGCAAAGCTGCGGAGGTACACCTGGTAGATCGCGGCTCCGCGCCACCACGTATCCGACATTGCTTCTCCTTAGGGGGTTGGGGATCAGCCTTTGAGGCTTCCGGCGGTGAGACCCGCCATGATGCTGCGCTGGAACACGAAGAAAACAAGGATGGTCGGCAGGCTGGCGATCACCAGCGACGCGATCAGCACGTTCTGCGGCATCTGCGCCGACAACGACGCGATGCCGACACTGATCGACATCTTGTCGGTCTCCGGCAACACCAGCAGCGGCCAGACGAAGTCCTTCCAGACCGTCACCACCGACAGGATCGAGACGACGCCCAGGATCGGCCGGGAGACCGGCAGGACGATCGACCACAGGATCCGCATCGGCGACGCGCCGTCGATCTCGGCCGCCTCCAGCAGTTCGCGCGGGATCGAGTCGAAGAACCGCTTGAGCAGGAAGATGAAGAACCCGTTCGCTGCTGCCGGCAACCAGATCGCCCAGGGAGTGTTGAGCAGATCGAAGTGGAACAGCGGCACGTCCTTCGCGACCAGATAGGTCGGCAGCAGGAGCACCATCGGCGGGATCATCAGCGTGGCCAGCATCAGCCCGAGGATCAGCTTGCCGAAGAAGGGGCGGAGCTTGGACAACGCGTACGCCGCGGTCACGTCGACCGCGAGCGTGAAGAGCCAGGCGCCGCCGGCGTACAGGGCGGTGTTCTTCAGGAAGACGCCGAGTTGCAACTGGTCCCAGGCGTCGGCGTACACGCCGAAGTCGAAGTGCTTGGGGAAGAAGCTCGGCGGGATCTGCGCCAGCTCCTCCGGCGACTTCAGCGCACCGGTCACCATCCAGTAGAGCGGAAACACGAAAGCGAGCGTGAACCCGATCACTACGACGACGAGAATGGTCCAGTAGATCACCTTGCCGCGCAGGGTCTGCAACGACATCGGCGAGACCAGGCTGCGGGTCTCGTAGCCGCGTTCCTTCTTCCTCCTTCTCGTACTGCGGGGCGCCGGTGCCGGCGTGGTTGCCTTGAGCAACGGTGGTGGATTGAGAGTGGTGGTCATCGTCGCTCCTAGGTCTGGTTGTCCCGCGAGACCCGCAGGTAGATCGCGGAGAACACCATCAGCACCACCATCAGCATCAGGCCGAGGGCACCACCGCCGCCGAAATCGCCGAAGTTGAAGGCGTACTGGTACATCAGGTAGGCGACCGTGACGGTCGCGTTCTCCGGTCCACCGCCGGTCAGCAGGTACGGCTCGATGAACACCTGCATGGTGGCGACGACCTGCAAGAGCAACATGACTAGCAGGATCAGTTTGGTCTGCGGCACCGTGACGTGCCAGACGCGGCGGAACAGCCCGGCACCGTCCAGCTCGGCCGATTCGTACAGTTCACCCGGAATGCTTTGCAAAGCGGCGAGGTAGATCAGGGTCCCCGTGCCGAGGTTCATCCACGTCGACACGATGACCAGCGAGATCAACGCAGTACTGGTCGAGTCGAGCCAGCTCAGTGGTGGGATCCCGAAACCGTGCAGGATCTGGTTGAACAGGCCGGCGCCCGGATCGTAGAACCACTTGAACAGCAGCACGCCGACAGCCGGTGGGAGCATCACCGGGAGATAGACGACGAAGCGCAGGTATGCCTTCGCGTGCCGGAGTTCGTTCAGGACGACGGCGAGCACGAACGGTACGGCGTACCCGACGACCAGGGCCAGGCCGCTGAATGCGGCCGTGTTGAGCCAGGCCGAGCGGAAGGCCGAGTCGGCGAAGACGGTCCGGAAGTTGTCGAAGCCGACCCACTTGGCGGGGTCGACGAAGTTCGTGCTCTGGAAGCTCAGGATGATCTCGCGGATCATCGGATACCAGGAGAAGAAGGCGAAACAGATCAAAGCACCGCAGAGGAACCCGTACGCCGTGAGGTTCCTGCCGACCGCGCGGCGCGCCGCTCCCTGGGGAAGGGAGCGGCGCACCGGCGGTTTCGCGGTCAGTACCGCCATCAGCTGTTCTTGGCGAGAATCTTGTCCGCCTTCGAGGAGGCGTCCGCCAGGAGTTTGTCGATGTCGGCGTCCTTGCGGGTGAGGACCGCGGACATCGCCACGTCGAGGACGGCGTACAGCTCCTGGGCCTTCGGCGGCTCGAGCTTGTTGGTGATGCTCGCCTGAGCCGTCACGTACGGCGTGAAGTGGTCGACCGGCACGGTCGCGAACTGCTTGCGCAGAGCAACGATCTGCTTGCCGGGCGCCGAGTCGCCGAACAGGTCCGGGATCGGCAGGCCGACCGGGCGGCCCTGCGCCTTGGCCCGCTCGTAGTTGAACTGGCCCTTGCCCGGCGTCAGCTCGTGGAACTCCAGCCACAGCAGGCCGGCCTTGATCTTCTCCGGCGTGGCCTTCGGGTTGAACATGTACCCGTCGCCGCCGCTCAGCGAGGCCTTGCCCTCGGACTCCGGCACCGCGGTGACGCCGTAGTCGTCGAACTTGCCCTGGAAGTCGTTGTTCACCGACTGCACGACGTCGGGCGCGCCGATCATCATGCCGAGCTTGCCCGAGCCCATCATCCGCATCAGGTCTTCCCACTGCAGCAGCTGCTTGGTGCCCATGCTGTTGTCGTCCCAGCGCATCTGCTTGAGGTTCTCCAGCACGGCCTTGCCCTCGGGGCTGTTGAACGCGGCGCTCTTGCCGTCGTCGCTCACCATCGAGCCACCACGTGCATACAGGGACGCGGCGAAGTGCCAACCGCCCGTGTTGCCTGCGCTGTATTCACCGAAGCCGGTGTAGCCGGCGCCGAGAGCGGAGATCTTCTTGGCCGCCTCGTGCACCTCGGCCCACGTTTTCGGCGGGGCGTCCGGGTTGAGCCCGGCCTGGGTGAACAGCTTGCGGTTGTAGACCAGGCCCATGTTGTAGTTGTTGCGCGGGATGCCGTAGCTCTTGTCGCCGTCTTGGAAGACACCCTTGACGTCGGGCCGGACATCGGCGAGTGCCTTGACGCTACCGACGTACGGCGTGATGTCGGCGGCCTGCTTCGCCTTGATGATCTTCTGGACGTCGGTGTAGTAGACGTAGAAGACGTCCTCCTGCGTCCCGCCCGCCAGCTTCGCCTGGAACGTGTCCGGGTTGATGCAGGGGAAGGCGTCCTTGCTCTCGATGGTGATGTTCGGGTGCAGCTGCTGGAACGCGGTGACGTCCTCCTCCCAGCCGGCCCGCTCCTTCGGGTTGCTCTTCGGCGGCTCGCAGCCGACCGTGATGGTCACCTTGGCGTCGGCTCCCCCCGAGCTCTGCGCCGCCGGCTTGTCGTCCGATCCACAGGACGCGGCCGCCAGGCCAAGCCCTGCCACGAGCAACAGACTCAGCGCCCTGCGGTGGCTCGTAGTCCTCATCGATCTGCCCTTCTGCTGGCGAGGGCGACATCCGTCCCGCCCCTCTGATGTGGGCCACACCGTAGGCAACCTGACCAGATCAGCGCAATACTTCAACCTCAAGTTGCAAAAACGTGACTCCTCATCGGAACTTGCGGGTATAGCAAAGGGCCAGCGCCGCTCGAACGCGGCACTGGCCCTTCGTAGTCAGTTGGTGACAGGTCGTACTTCGCCGTCGCGCGGCATGTCTGTCGTTGTCAGGTCGCGGCGACCGACGTCCTCACTCGAGCCGTCGAGGCGCGGACGACCAGCTCCGGCTCGAACAGGAGCTCGTCGGCCGGGACCGCCGCACGCTCGATCAAGGCGACCAGCATGTCGACCGCCGCCCGGCCCATCGCGTCAATCGGCTGCCGGACCGTGGTGAGTGGCGGGTCGGTGCAGTTCATCATCGCGGAGTCGTCGTAACCGATCACCGAGACATCGTCGGGCACCGAGAGACCGGCCCGGCGTACGGCGCGGATCGCACCGAGCGCGAGGATGTCGCTCGCGCAGACGATTCCGGTGACGCCGTGTTTCACCAGCCGAGTCGCGGCGGCGTGGCCACCCTCGAGCGAGAACATGGTGTGCTCGACCAGCTCGGGATCGGCCTCCGGCGAAGCCAGGAACGCGTCGAGCTTGCGGCGCGAGGGGATGTGGTCCCGCGGGCCGAGCACCATGCCGATCTTCTGGTGCCCGAGCGCGCGAAGATGCCCGATCGCCATCTCGGCCGCGACCACGTCGTCCGACGACACCTGCGGGAACCCGAGGTGGTCGACGGCCGCGTTGACCAGGACGGTCGGCAGCCGGCGCTCCTGGATCAGCTCGTAGTGCGCGTGGGGTGCGTCGGCCTGGGCGTAGAAACCACCGGCGAACACGACCCCCGAGACCTGCTGCTGCAGGAGCAGATCCACGTAGTCGGCTTCGGACACGCCACCGACGGTCCGGGTACAGAGCAAGGAGGTGAAACCTTGCTGCGCGAGCGCGCCGCCGACCACCTCGGCGAAGGCCGGGAAGATCGGGTTCTGCAATTCCGGCAGGACCAGGCCGACCAGCCTCGCGCGATCGCCGCGCAGCTGGGTCGGGCGCTCATAACCGAGCACGTCGAGCGCGGTCAGCACGGCCTCGCGGGTCGCCTCGGACACCCCGGGCTTCCCGTTCAGCACGCGACTCACCGTCGCTTCACTGACCCCGACCTTCTTCGCCACCTCAGCAAGTCGTCGCGTCATAGCGCAAACACTACGCCATAATCCGCAAGAATTTGCGTCCGCTTGCGCTCGGCTGCCGAACCGCTGAATCCTCAACATTCTGCCGGAGGAAGCTGACACACTGGTCGGGTGCCTCGTTTCGTCGCGACCCGCCCTGACACCGGCCTGCTCTCGCTCCCGTGGGACATCCCGCTGGAGGACTGGCCGGAGGACCAGTTGGTCGCGCTGCCGCGCGGTATCTCGCGACATGTCGTCCGCTTCGTCCGCGTCAACGGCACCGTCTACGCGATCAAAGAGGTGATGGAACACCTCGCGATGCACGAGTACCGGTTGCTGCGCGATCTCGAACGACTCGACTCCCCCTCGGTCGAACCCGTCGGCGTGATCACCGACCGGGTCGACCGCAACGGTGAGCCGCTCGACTCGATCCTGGTCACCAAGCACCTGCAGTTCTCCCTCCCGTACCGCGCGCTGTTCTCCAGCACGCTCCGGCCGGACACGGTCAACCGGTTGATCGACGCACTGGTCGCGCTGATCGTGCGACTGCACCTGCTCGGGTTCTTCTGGGGCGACTGCTCGCTGTCGAACACGTTGTTCCGGCGCGACGCGGGTGCCTTCGCGGCGTACCTGGTGGATGCCGAGACCGGCGAGCTGCACCAGGACATCTCCGACGGTCAGCGCGCGCACGACCTCTACACCGCCGAGATCAACCTGTTCGGTGAGCTGTCCGACCTCGAGGAAGGCGGGCTGCTCGACGCCGACATCGATCCGCTGGAGACGATCCACTCGATCACCGCGCGGTACGAGGCGCTCTGGAAGGAACTCACCGCGCCGGAGGAGTTCCACACCGACGAGATGCACCGGCTCGACTCGCGGATCCGGCGGCTGAACGAACTCGGCTTCGACGTGGCCGAGATCGACATCATCACCGACTGGGACGGCAGCCAGGTCCGGATCCAGCCGAAGGTCGTCGACGCCGGTCACCACAGCCGCCGGTTGCTGCGGCTGACCGGTCTCGACGTCGAGGAGAACCAGGCGCGCCGGCTGCTGAACGACCTCGACTCCTTCGCGGCCTCGACCGACCAGCAGAACGAGGACGAGGAGATCGTCGCCCACCAGTGGCTGACCGACGTCTTCGAGCCGGTGGTCCGCTCGGTCCCCCGCAACCTGAACCGGAAACTCGAGCCGGCCGAGGTCTTCCACGAAGTCCTCGAACACCGCTGGTTCCTGTCCGAACAGGCCGGCCACGAGATCGACACGATGCAAGCGGCCCGCTCGTACGTCGACACCGTCCTGTCCGCAAAGCCCGACGAGAAGCTCACCCTCCCACCCGCACCCCCACCCGGCAGCACAGTCGACCCCGACCTCGACTGACCAGCCCTTCCTCCGCCGCTGACGCCGGTCTGCGGCTGTTGAACTCCCCGCCGCAGGAGCACGAGCAACAACGAGCGCGGTTTTCCCCACCGCCTGGACCACCGCCCAGCCACCCACGTCTGCTGAGTAAGCAACCCGAGCAGCATCTCCGTCAGCTGCCAGGTGCTGCCACCGGTAGACCCAACTTCTCCGCGACGGCGAGCAGGCGACGGTCGTAGGTTACGAATGCCGTCAGATCTTCGCCCAGCACGGCATCCGCGGTGGCTAGATGGATTGCGTCGAGTGAACGAAGGAGCGGTTCGTCATAGGCGGCCGCGGTGGTTCGAACCACCTCGTCGATCTCGTAGATGGCGATCCGGCCGAGCATTCCCGCCACATTGGCGAGCAGAGCCGGTTCAACTCGTCGTACGGCGCGCGGAACCTCGACCTCGGCTATCGCCGAGGAGATCAGGAGTTGGTCCGCGTGGTCCGCGATCCAGTCCACGAGCGCATCCGACTCCGCCTCATGGCAGACCAGTTTCACCAGGGCCGCCGTATCGAGGTAGATCATCAGTACCGCTCGTCGGCGCGCATCTCTGCCAGCACCTCATCGGTTTGCCGGCCGGTGCGCAATTCGCCCCGGGGGTGTGGCATCGGGCCGGACGTTCGCGGCAGCCGAAGCTTGCCGGACTCCAGCAGCCGCGTAACCGGCGACGGCTTCGCGGGCACCAGCCGTGCGATCACCGCGCCTCGCTCGGTGATCTCGATCTCTTCGCCCTGCTTCACCCGCGACAACACCTTCGCGGTCTCCTGGTTCAGCATCCGCACCGGAATCTCAGCCATGGCATTATCGTAGTACATATTTGTCAGACATCCTCTCTGCGCCAAACTCTAGTCGGTTCGGCAGAGAAGTTATCCGTGGCACGACCCTGATCAGCGGCTGTCCACAGGGCAATTTCGAACGGCCCCGGAGGGGAACTAACGCGGCGGCATGCGTAGCGCGCCGTCGAGGCGGATGACCTCGCCGTTGAGGAGTTGGTTGGAGACGATGTGGTCCACCAAGGCGGCGTACTCCGACGGGCGGCCGAGGCGGGCTGGGTGGGGGACCTGTTGTTCGAGCACCTTGCGGGCGTCTTCGGGGAGGCCGGCCAGCATCGGGGTCTCCATGGTGCCGGGGGCGATGGTGACGACGCGGATGCCCTTGTCGGCCAGGTCGCGCGCCGCGGTCAGGGTGAGGCCGACGATGCCGCCCTTGCTGGACGCGTACGCCGCCTGGCCGATCTGGCCGTCGTACGCCGCGATGGAGGCGGTCATCACGACGACGCCGCGGTCACCGTCCTCGTCCGGCTCGAGGGCGATCATCCGCTCGGCGGCGAGCCGGAGCACGTTGAAGGTGCCGATCAGGTTGACCTCGATCACCTGCCGGAAAGTTGCCAGCGGCAACGGTCCCTTGCGGCCGACGACCCGGCCAGGCGTCGCGATCCCGGCGCAGGTGACGACCAGGCGCAGAGCACCCAACTCGGCGGCCACATCCAGCGCGGCGGCCACCGCAGCTTCGTCGGTCACATCGGTCGGCACGAAGCGCACCCGCGGGCCCAGTTCCTCGGCGATCGCCTTGCCGGCCGACGACGGCAGGTCGCAGATCACCACGCCGGCGCCGGACGCGGCGAACCGGCGTACGGTCGCCTCTCCCAGGCCGGAGCCACCACCAGTGACGAGAGCGACGTCGGACGGGCCAAGCTTCATCGAACGCTCCTGAGAAGGTCACGGCTGATCACGAGCCGCTGGATCTGGTTGGTTCCTTCGAAGATCTGGGTCACCTTGGCCTCGCGCATGTACCGCTCGGCCGGGAACTCCCGGGTGTAACCGTAGCCGCCGAGCACCTGGACCGCGTCCGTCGTCACCTTCATCGCCGCGTCGGTGCAGACCAGCTTGGCGATCGCCGCCTGCTGGGTGAACGGCCGGCCGAGATCGCGCCGACGGGCGGCCTGCAGGTACGTCGACCGGGCGGCCTCGGTCGCCGCGGCCATGTCCGCCAACAGGAACTGCAGGCCTTGGAAGTCGGAGATCGCGTGGCCGAACTGCTTGCGCTCCTGCGCGTACGACGCCGCGAGCTCGAGCGCCGCCTGGGCGAGGCCAGTCGCACAGGCCGCGATGCCGAGCCGGCCGGAGTCGAGGGCGGACAACGCGATCCGCATCCCGGCGCCCTCTTCGCCGATCAGGTTCGCCGCCGGCACCCGGACGTTGTCGAAATTGACCGTCGTCGTGGTCGATCCGGTCAGGCCCATCTTGCGTTCGGGCGCACCGAAGCTGAGCCCCCCGGACGTGGCCGGCACGTGGAAGGCGGAGATGCCATGTTTCGGGTCGGCCGAGGTCCGGGCGAAGGTCGTGTAGAAGTCCGCGTGCGAGCCGTGCGTGATCCATGACTTGGTGCCGTTGAGCACGTAGTCGTTGCCGTCACGGACAGCTTTCGTTGTCATCCCACTGATGTCCGAACCGGCCTGCGGCTCCGACAGCGCGTAGGCGCCGAGCAGGTCACCGCCGACCATGTCAGGAAGCAGCAGCTCGCGCTGATCCGGCGTACCGAAGGTTGCGACCGCGTAGCTCGTCATGGTGTGTACGGACAGGCCGACGCCGACCGTCATCCAGGCGGCGGCGATCTCCTCGAGCATCTGCAGATAGACCTCGTACGGCTGCTCGGCGCCGCCGTACTGCTCGGGATAGGGCAGGCCCAGCAGGCCGGCTCGTCCGATGGTCCGGAAAGCGTCGCGCGGGAACGACTCGGTCTCCTCGGCCTTGGCGGCGTACGGCGCGAGCTCGTGCTCGCACAGGTCGCGGACCAGGCTCAGCAGGTCGGTGGATTCCTCGGTCGGCAGCAAGCGGTCGACAGCCATTGGACACCCCTCTCAAGGCTCGTCGAAATGATACTCGTATTGATACTGAAGACCAAAGCTCCGTATCGTTCTATGCTGTCTCGATATGACAACAGTCGTCCCCGGGCGCCGCACGCGCAGGCAGTCAGAGCTGCTCGACCGGCTCCTGTCCCTGTTCCTCACCCAGGGCTTCAGCCGGTTCACCCTGGACGACCTGGCCGCGGAGCTGCGCTGCAGCAAAACGACCCTGTACGCGCTCGCGCCGAGCAAGGAACAACTCGCCGTCGAGGTGGTCAAGCACTACTTCAAGAATGCCACCGCCGAGGTGGAGTCCGCGGTCGCCAAACAGACCCGGCCGGACCGCCGCATCGCGGCGTACCTGGGCGCGGTGGCCGATGCGCTGCGACCGGCCAGCCGGACCTTCCTGGACGACGTGGCCACTTTTGCGCCGGCAAGGTCCGTGTACGAGCGGAACACCCGGATCGCCGCCGACCGGGTCCGCTCGCTGATCGAGGACGGGATCGCGGGGAAGGCGTTCCGGCAGGTCGACATCGGGTTCGCCGCCGAGATGGTCGCGCACACCATGCAGGCGATCCAGCGCGGCGACATCGCCCGCCGGACCGGCCTGAGCGACGCCGAGGCGTACCGCGAACTGGCCTCCTTCGTCCTGCACTCCCTCCGCCACGACTGACCGCCGACTCGCAACCGCTCGGCCCTGGTTGCCCCGGTCGATAGCGTGGGGCGGGTGCAGCTGAAGTTGGGGCCGTTGCTCCGGTACGTCGACGAGACGCGGGCGACCGTGTGGGTCGAGACCGACGGACCGTGCGACGTCGAGATCCTCGGACACCGCGCGCCGACCTGGTCGGTGCACGGTCATCACTACGCCCTGGTGCTGATCGAGGGACTCCAGCCGGCCAGCGAAACGCCGTACGAGGTACTGCTCGACGGCACGCAGGTCTGGCCGCTGCCCGACAGCCCGTACGGGCCGAGCTTGATCCGGACGCCACGCGCGGACGGCAGCTTCCGGCTGGCCTTCGGATCCTGCCGACGATCGGCGCCGTTCGACAAGCAGGGGTTCAAGGACTTCGGCCCGGACGCGCTCGTCGCGTTGGCCGAGCGGATGGGCGGCGACGACGCCGAACGACCGGACGCCTTGTTGCTGCTGGGCGATCAGGTGTACGCGGACGACCCGTCAGACGCAGTACTGGCCAAGCTCCGCGCGGCGCACGGTGGGCGGCAGGACTCCGAGGTAGCCGACGAGATCGGCAACTTCGAGGAGTACACCTGGCTGTACGACGATGCGTGGCTGACCCCTGCGGTGCGCTGGCTGTTCTCGACGGTACCGGTGTGCATGCTGCTCGACGACCACGATCTGCGGGACGACTGGAACACCTCGCTGACCTGGCGTCGCTGGGTCACCTCGCAACCGTGGTGGCACGACCGAGTGGTGGGCGCCTACGCGTCGTACTGGGTCTACCAGCACCTCGGCAACCTCTCGCCGGAGCAGCTCGAGAAGGACCCGACGTACGCCGCGATGCGCGCGCTGGAGGACGAGGACGAGCGCAGTTCGTACCTGGACGCGTTCGCGTGGGAGGCGGACGATGACCCCGCCTCCACTCGCTGGAGCTTCTACCGCGACTTCGGTGCTCGCTCCAAGGGCGTCCGGCTGCTGGCGGTCGACTCACGGTGCTCCCGCGAGCTCCAGCCGTCCAGGCGGGCGATGGTCGATCAGCACGAGTGGGAATGGGTACGCCGGCATACGGTCGGCGCGACACAGCCGATCAATCACCTGCTGTTCGCGTCGACGCTGCCGTTCCTGCTCACGCCCGGCCTGCATCACCTGGAGGGCTGGAACGAGGCGGTCTCCTCCGGCGCGTGGGGACGTCGCGCTGCCGGGGTCGGCGAGCGGATCCGGCAGGACATGGATCTGGAGCACTGGGCGTCGTTCCGGCGGTCGTTCGACGACGTGACCGACCTGCTGACCGATCTGGTCCGCGCCGAGAACCCGCCGGCCTCGATCCTGATGCTCTCGGGCGACGTGCACTGCAGCTACTTGTCCGAAGCCGAGCTGACCACCGTGGACCACCCCGGTACGGCGATCCGCCAGCTCACCATGTCGCCGTTCCGGAACCCGATCGGCCGGCCCATCCAGGTGGCGAACAAGGTGCTGGATACGCGCTGGATGACCGCCTTGCTGCATCGGCTGGCCCGGTCGGCCGGGGTACGCGACGTCGCCGCGCGCTGGCGTACGGCGTACGGGCCGTGGTTCGGGAACGGGGTGATGACGGTCGTACTGACCGACGACCGGTGGCTGGTCGAGGTCGACCATGCCGAGCTCCGCGGCGGCCGCCAGGTGCTCCGGCGGACCGTCGAGCACGGAGGATAACCCTTACCCTCCGGATTGAGGCATTTACTTTGTGACAACTTCCGGTAGGTTTCATCACGGTTAAGTCAAGGGCGCACCCGCCCCGAGCGCGCCCTCATCGTGAGGAGGCTGAACCGTGAAGTTCATCCACATCCGCCGTACCGTCGCCGTCCTGGCCACCGCCGGCCTGGCAGCAACCACCGCCATGCTGGGCACCCAGGCGACGGCCGCCCCCGTCGACCTGTCGAAGGTGTCGGCGGGCAGCATCACCTCCACGCTGAGCAAAGAGGCCTCCATCCCGGGCACCGCCTGGGTGACGCTTCCCGACGGCCGGATCATCGTGTCGTACGACGACACCGTGACCGGCGCCAAACTCAACTCGCTGACCGGCGTCACCAAGCAGTTCGGCAGCCGGATCACGCTGGAGAAGATCTCCGGCAAGCTGAGCAAGCGGATCGCCGGTGGCGACGCCATCTACGGCGGCCAGTACCGCTGCTCGCTCGGCTTCAACGTCCGCAACAGCGCCGGCGTCTACTACTTCCTGACCGCCGGTCACTGCGGCAACATCGCCTCCAGCTGGTACTCCAACTCCAGCCACACCACGCTGCTCGGAACCACCTCGGGTTCGAGCTTCCCCGGTAACGACTACGCGATCGTGAAGTACGCGAGCTCGTACACCAACCACCCTGGCACGGTCGACCTCTACAACGGGTCGTCCCAGGACATCACCACGGCGGCCAACGCCTTCGTCGGTGAGTCGGTCAAGCGCAGCGGCAGCACGACCCACGTCCACAGCGGCACGGTCACCGGTACCAACGCCACGGTGAACTACGCCGAGGGCACGGTCACCGGTCTGATCAAGACCAACGTCTGCGCCGAGGGTGGCGACTCCGGCGGCTCGCTGTTCGACGGAACGAAGGCCCTCGGCCTGACCTCCGGCGGCAGCGGCAACTGCTCCTCCGGCGGCACCACCTTCTTCCAGCCCGTCACCGAACCCCTCTCCGTCTACGGCGTCAGCGTCTACTGATCCACAGAGACGACCCGAGAACCCCCTGCTCCGGCAGGGGGTTCTCGGCCTCAGACGGGCGCGGTCACCGGGTATCCGAGTTCCTCGGCGGCACCGGCCAGCTCTCGGTCATACGTGATGAACTCGGCGAGATCCGGCCGGAACGGCTCTGCACTCGCCAGATGGATGGCATCGAGGGAGCCGAGTCGAGGTGTCCGGTACGCCATTGCCCGTGCCAGCACGGTGGTGGTGAGATCCACCAGGTAGATTCCGCGGATTGCCTGCGCAGCGAAGTAGGGCACCTGCTGATGATCCACACCGGCCCGCAACAACGTGCGAGTGATCTCCAGCCTCGCCAACTCGCTCGTGATGAGCTCGGTGTCCCCGGGCAGCGACTCCCGCCATTTGCGGAGCGCAGCCGACTCCGCCTCCGGTTTGATGAACTTCAGCAGGGCGCAGGAATCCAGATAGATCACCGGCGGCGCTCCGAGTCCCGCTCGGCGATCAGCAGGTCTGACAGGCTGTCCACCTCGGGTGTCAGGTCGAGCGCCAGATCCGGCATCCCCATCTCGGCCGGCGGTGTGACCTCCCCGGAGTCGATCAGCCGCCGCAAGGTGTCCGGCCGCTCGTCTTCGGGGACGAGCCGCAGAACCGGCCGACCGCGGTCGGTGACGACAATCGTCTCCCCGGCCCGCACCCGCGCCACCGCTTTCGACGGATTCTGATTGAGCTCACGCAAGCCGATGGTCTCCATCTGAATAATGTACCTACAAAAAGTAGGTACATCAAGAAGCTTGTGGTAGTAATAACAGAACCCCGGACGGCTTCTGTCCGGGGTTCTGGTGCGTAGGTGATTACTGGCCGCGGCGGCGGGAGATTTCGTAGAGGGCTACGCCGGTGGCGATGCCGGCGTTGAGGGATTCGGTGCTGCTGGTCATCGGGATGGAGACGATCAGGTCGCAGTTCTCCCGGACCAGGCGGGCCAGGCCTTTGCCCTCGCTGCCGACGACCAGGACGATCGGGTCGGTGGCGGCCTGCAGGTCGGGGAGTTCGACCTCGCCGCCCATGTCGAGGCCGACGATCATCAGGCCGGCGTCCTTGTAGGACTTCAGCGCACGGTTCAGGTTCGTACAGCGAGCCACCGGGATGCGGGCCGCCGCACCGGCCGAGGTCTTCCAGGCCGACGCGGTCATCGACGCCGTACGCCGTTCCGGCACCAGCACGCCGTGCGCACCGAAGGCCGCGGCCGACCGGGTGATGGCACCCAGGTTGCGCGGGTCCGTCACGCCGTCGAGCGCCACGATCAACGGCACCTGGTCGGCGTCGTACGCGAGCCTCAGCAGGTCGTCGGGGTGCGCATACTCGTACGGCGGGATCTGCACGGCGAGACCCTGGTGGGCGCCGTGACTGGTCAGCCGGTCGAGCTCGATCCGGGGCACCTCGAGCAGGGAGATCCCGTGCTCGACGGCGATCAGCAGTGCCTCGCGCAGCCGGGCGTCGCGCTCGGTGCCCTCGGCAACATAGAGCGCGCTGACCGGTACGCCGGCGCGGAGCGCCTCGACGACCGGGTTGCGGCCGTACACCCACTCGACCGTGGACTCGGAGTCCTTGCGGTCCGGGCGGCGGCCGGTGGTGCGCTTCTCGGCGCGCTCCTTGGCCTTCGCCCGCTTGTGCGCGGGGTGCTTGGTGCGGTCCACGGCCTTCGGGGTCGGGCCCTTGCCCTCGAGTCCCCGGCGGACCCGGCCACCGGAACCGGCGGTCGGGTTGCCGCGTGGCTTCTTGCGGATCGCACCCTTGCGTTGACTACTGCCTGGCACTTCAGTTTCCTTCGGTTGATGGGTGCGCGGCGATCGTCCACCGGGATCCCTGTGGGGTGTCCTCGACGACGACGCCGAGCGCCTTGAGCCGGTCGCGGATCTCGTCCGACGCGGCATAGTCCTTGCGCTCGCGGGCGGCCTGACGCTGGTCGAGCAGCGCCTTCACCAGTCCGTCGACCACTTCGGTCAGTTCTTCGTTGCCACCGGCCCGCGACGCCCACGGCTCGGCCAGCGGGTCCAGCCCGAGCACGCCGAGCATCGCCCGCACGGAGGCCAGATTCTCTTGCAGGGCAGGAGAATCGCCGTCGGCGACCAGTTTGTTGCCGTCCCGCACGGTGTTGTGCAGCACGGCGACAGCGGCCGGTGTCCCGAGGTCGTCGTCCATCGCGTCGGCGAACGCCTGCGGCACATCGGCCGCGGGCTGGACGCCACCGGTCACCTCGGTCGCGCGCCCGACGTATCCCTCGATCCGCTGGAAGCTCGTGGCGGACTCCTCGAGCGCGGCCATCGAGAACTCGACCACCGAACGGTAGTGCGAGCTGACCAGGTAGTACCGCAGCTCGATCGGGCGGACCTGCTCGACGACGTTGCGCACGACCGCGCCGTTGCCGAGCGACTTCGACATCTTCTCGCCGGCCGCCGTCACCAATGCGCTGTGCATCCAGAACCGGGCGAACTTCTGCCCGACCGCGGTCGACTGGGCCAGCTCGTTCTCGTGGTGCGGGAAGCGCAGGTCGAGGCCACCGCCGTGAATGTCGAACTCGTCGCCGAGATACTTACCGGCCATCGCCGAGCACTCCAGGTGCCAGCCGGGCCGGCCAGGACCCCACGGGGTCGGCCAGGAGGCCGTCCGCGGCGTGCCTTCGGTGTAGCCCTTCCAGAGCGCGAAGTCGCGCGGGTCACGCTTGCCGCGCGGGTCCGCGTCCTCGGCGGCCTCCATGTCGTCGATCCGCTGGTGCGACAGCTCGCCGTACTTCGGCCAGGACTTCACGTCGAAGTACACGTCGCCGGAGCCGTCGGTCGCGACGTACGCGTGCCCGCGCTCGATCAGCTCCCCGATCATCACCAGCATCTCGGGGATGTGACCGGTGGCGCGCGGCTCGTACGTCGGCGGACGGCAGCCCAGTACGTCGTACGCCCAGTGCAGTTCGCGCTCGAACTCGTAGGCGTGCGCCCACCACGGCACCTGCCGCTCGGCCGACTTGGCCAGGATCTTGTCGTCGATGTCGGTGACGTTCGCGATCACGGTGACCTCGTAGCCCGACCGCTCCAGCCAGCGCCGGAGGACGTCGAACACGATCTCCTTGTAGATGTGCCCGACGTGCGGGGCACCCTGCACCGTCAGCCCACAGTGGTAGATCCCGACCTTGCCCGGATGGACCGGTTCGAAATCCCTCACTGCTGCTGTCGCGGTGTCGTACAAGCGAAGTGTCACTGATCAAGGGTAACGGTGATATAGGGGTGCTCTTGACAATTTCCCCACAGCGGTCATCGGACCGGACCGCGCTCGCCGGACTGTACGGTGCTGCCCGAGGAGGTTGCCTTGTCGAACCAGCAACCGTACGGCGGCCAGCAGCCGCCTTACCAGGGGCCGCCCCAGCAGTGGGGCACACCGCAGTACCAGCCACCGCCGCCCCCGCAGCAGCAGCCGCAGCCGCAGCAGCAGCCGCAGCCGCAGTACGGCCCGCAGTACGGCGCACCGCAGTACAGCGCGCCCGCTCAGTACTACGGACCGCCGCCGGGCGCCCCTGGCTTCGGCTGGGGACCAGGTGGTCCGCAGCAGCCCAAGAAGAAGAGCAAGGCCTGGCTGGCGATCATCCCCGTACTCGTCGTCGGAGTGGTAGGGCTCTGGATCTACGGCGTCATTCAGAAGCAGCACCGGCTGCACGACGACTACGCCCAGCCCCAGCCGACTGCCAGCTACAGCCCCAGCGACGACCCCAGCACGGGTCCCTCCACTCAGCCCACGACAGCGGAGACGACCGGCACCCAGCCGAAGCCGACGAAGACAACCCAGCCGGCGCGCCAACCCACGCCGTACGAGGTGGTCAGCCGGACCAAGTTCTATCGGACCGGTGTCCAGGCGGGCGTCCGCTGCCGCGAGTCCGGCGCCCGACCGACTTCACTCTCCAACGCCGTCAGGTACTACGCGAACGTGAAGTCCTGCGCCGACCGGGGTTGGCCACGGCAGGTGAACGCGGCCGGCCTGCCGTTCAAGGCGCCGAACACGATCGTGATGAACGGCAAGGTGGGCTCACCGTGCGGCAACAGTGCACCCAGCTCGTACTACTGCGCGCTCAACCACACGATGTACCTGGCCGGCGACTACGACATGGCCCAGTACCGAAGGGCCAACGGGAACTCCACCGCCGTGGCCTTTGTCCGCGCAGGCATGCTGTTCGTGGTGGCTCACGAGTACGGCCATCACATCCAGGAGATCACCGGCATCCTTCCGGCCTTCAACCGGCTCTGGTACGACGCGCCGAACAAGGCGGCGCAACTGGAGATCAATCGCCGGATGGAGTTGCAGGCGAGCTGTTTCGGCGGGCTCTTCGTCGCGGCGAACCGGAACACCTACCCGATCAGCGGTCAGCTCAAGACCCAGTTCAACTGGATGGTCTACCACATGGGCGACAACTACGATCCGATCCCGGGCCACCGGATCCACGGCAACCGGACCAGCCACGGCAACTGGACCATGCGCGGCTACAACACCCGCAACCTGGCCGCCTGCAACACGTTTACCGCCCCCAGCGCCGCAGTGCAGTGATCAGCTGAAGCGAACCCTCCGGCCGGTACCGTGCCGGTCGGAGGAGGAACCTTGTCGAACCAGCAGCCGTACGGTGGCCAGCCGCCCTACCAAGGCCCACCCCAGCAGTGGGGCACGCCGCAGTACCCGGGTCCCCCACCGCAGCAGCAACCGCAGTACGCCGGTGGACCGCAGTACGCAGGTACGCCGTACCCGGGACCGCAGTACGGCGGACCTGGTGGGCCCGGATTCGGCTGGGGGCCGGGTGGACCGCAGGCGCCCAAGAAGAAGAGCCGCGGCTGGATCGCGATCATCCCGATCGTCCTGGTCGTCGGCGTCGTCGGTCTGTGGATCGCCGGGGTGATCAGCAAGCAGCACCGGCTGAACGACTACACGTCGCCGCAGCCGTCGTACACCTACAGCCCCACCAACGAGCCGACGTACGACCCCTCCGACGACCCGACGGACGAGCCGACCAGCGCGCCGACGACGACCGAGCCGACGACCACGGCTCCTCAGCCGACCAAGACGACCGCCCCACCACGCCAGCCGACCAACTACGAGATCGTCACCCGGGACCTGTTCTACCGAACGGGTACGTTGCGGGGCACCGGCTGCCGGCTGCCCGGCACCAATGCCTCGAGCATCGCGAGCGAGACCTCCTTCAACCGCTCGCTGAAGGCCTGCCTGGATCGCGCCTGGGCGCGGCAGGTCCGCGTCGGCCGCGACGTCTTCCGGCCGGCGAACGTGGTCACCATGAACGGCGGCGGCCAGACGCCGTGCGGGGGAAGTTCAGGCCGTTCCCACTACTGCGGCTCCAACATGACCATCTACATCGACGGTCGCAGCGATGTGGCTTACTACCACAACGGGCGGACGTCGAAGGCGTGGCTGCGCGTCGCCATGGCCGACACGATGGCGCACGAGTACGGCCACCACCTGCAGAAGCTGACCGGGATCAGCCGCGCCTTCAACTGGCTGTGGTACGAGGCGCCGAACAAGTCCGCGCAACTCGAGATCAATCGCCGGATGGAGCTCCAGGCGACCTGCTTCTCCGCGATCTTCCAGGGTGCGAACAAGGCGACGCTGCCGGTCACGAGGGAGTACAAGGAGAAGTTCAACTTCATCTCGCACAACTCCGGCGACGAGTGGGACACCGAGCGCACGCACGGCAGCAAGGTCGTCCAGCCGTACTGGATGAACCGCGGCTTCAACAGCCGCAACGTCGCGCAGTGCAACACGTTCACGGCGACTTCGGACAAGGTTCGGTAGATACTCACACATCTTTTGAGATTTTTGGTTAATTCTTACCCCTAGCGGGGTAAGAACTCCGCCGAGCGCTCTGTCCCGCCCCTACACCGCTCTGTGGAGGTCCCTCGTGAAATCCTTCGTCACGGGTGCCGCCGTCACCCTGGGTCTGCTCCTGGCCCCGCTTGCCGGCTCCACCCTCGCCAGCGCCGCTCCCGCCCCCGACTCCAGCACCAGTCCGGCCGCCCATCAGCCGACCACCGAAGCTCGTCAGCACGACATCACCAAGGCCGGTGAAGCCTTCATGGGCTGGCGCCAGCCCACCACCGCCGCCGGCCCGGCGGTGATGTCGACGACCGCCAGCGTCGAAGGCATCGACGTCTCCAGCCACCAGGGCAATGTCGACTGGGCCGCGCAATGGAACGCCGGCAAGCGGTTCGCCTACTCGAAGGCGACCGAAGGCAACTACTACTCCAACCCGTACTTCGCCCAGCAGTACAACGGGTCCTACAACGTCGGCATGATCCGCGGCGCCTATCACTTCGCCACGCCGAACGACTCCAGCGGCGCCAACCAGGCGAACTACTTCGTCGACCGCGGCGGCGCCTGGTCCCGCGACGGCAGAACGCTGCCCGGCGCGCTCGACATCGAGTACAACCCGTACGGCGCGACCTGCTACGGGTTGAGCGCGTCGTCGATGGTCAGCTGGATCCGGGACTTCCTCAACACCTACAAGTCCCGCACCGGCCGCGACGCGGTGATCTACACCAACCTCGACTGGTGGAGCCGCTGCACCGGCAACAGCACGGCCTTCAACTCCACCAACCCACTCTGGGTCGCCCGCTACGCCTCGGCCCCCGGCACCCTGCCAGGCGGCTGGCCGTTCCACACCATCTGGCAGTACAGCTCCACCCCGATCGACCAGGACCGCTTCAACGGCGACCAAACCCGCTTGGTTGCCCTAGCCAACGGTTAAACCCGGCACCTGAAGAGCCGGAGGCCCAACCCTCCGGCTCTTCGGCCCTGCCTTGTCGCTCACCCGCCTTCGCCACCCACCTTCTTCCTTGCCCTTCTTTTCTTTGTTTTATTCGGTTGCGGCGTCTTCTAGGCTCGGAGCGTGACCTTTTCGCTGCCGATCGAGACCGACCGCCTGACGCTCCGCCGCTACCAGGAATCCGACTACGACGACCTGCTCAAGCTGCAGTCGAACGACGACGTGACCAGGTTCCTGCTGTACGAATCGAAGACCCCCGAGCAGGTCCGCGAGTCCCTGGCGAGCCGGCTGGCCGACGTACCGATGGATGCCGAAGGCCAGGCACTCACCCTCGCGGTCATCCTGCGCGAGACCGGCCAGTACGTCGGCGAGGTGACCCTGTTCGTCTACAACGCCGAGCACCGCACCGGCGAGATCGGCTTCGTCTTCCACCCGGAGTTCCACGGCCGCGGGTACGCCGCCGAGGCGTCGACCGAGCTGCTCCGGCTCGGCTTCGACCAGCTCGGGATGCACCGGATCATCGGCCGGTTGGACGCCCGCAACACCGGCTCGGCGAACCTGCTCAAGCGCCTCGGCATGCGCCAGGAGGCGCACTTCGTCCGCAACGAGTTCCTCAAGGGCGAATGGACCGACGAGGCAGTCTTCGCGATTCTCGTCGACGAGTGGCAGGACCGCTCGGCGACCACTGAAAGTATTTGACGAAGAATTTCCTCATTGCGGCACGCGTTCACCGCGACAGGGCGCGGCGGCGGGTCTACCGTCGAAAGATGATCGCCGCCCGCTCCGTCACCACCCTGATCACCGGTCTCGTCGTCCTCGCGCTCAGCGCCGCCCCGAGTACCGCTGCCAAGTCACAGGTCCGCGAGATTGGCTTCCACGGTTGGACGTCGTCCGCGGACTTCCTGGCCGGTACCAGAGCCGGCACCACCGTCGCCGACGACGCGCTCACGTTCGGCTCAGCGACCGGCAGTACGTCGTACGTCGACCCGTTCGGCGACGGCACCGCCAAGACCTACGAGCAGGCCAGTTGGACCTCGCCCGAGGTGCGCCCCGGCTTCGCGCTCACCGAACTGGTCGCCTCCTGGAACGCCACCACCCCGCCCGGGACGTGGATCGAGGTGGCGATGTCGGGCCACTCCGACCAGGGCAAGACCACCAAGTGGTACGTGCTCGGCCGCTGGAACAAGGGCGACGACACAGCGGCGGGTGATATCCACCGCACCTCTGTCAGCGGCCAGCGCGACACCGTCGGCGACGTCTCGGTCGACACCTTCGTAGCTCGCTCCGGCCGTTCACTGGACCGCTGGCGCCTCAAGGTGACCCTCTACCGCCTCGCCGGTACGACGAGCGCTCCCGTACTGCGCTCTGTCGGCGCCATGGCGTCGCACCTGCCGTCCGACGCGACGGTGCCGGTCAGTCCCTCGGGTGGCGCGTGGGGCCAGGTGCTGAACGTACCGACGTACTCGCAGGAAACCCACATCGGGCAGTACCCACAGTGGGACGGCGGCGGCGAAGCCTGGTGCTCCGCGACCTCCACGGCGATGGTGCTCGACTACTACGGCGCCGGACCGACTCCAGCGGAGACAGCGTGGGTCGACCCGACGTACGCCGATCCGCAGGTCGACCACTCGGCCCGCTCGGTCTTCGACTACGACTACGACGGCGCCGGCAACTGGCCCTTCAACACCGCGTACGCCGGTACGCGCGGCCTCGACGCCTTCGTCACCCGGCTGCGGTCCCTCACCGAAGCCGAGCAGTTCATCAAGGCAGGCATCCCCCTGGTGGCCTCCCTCTCCTTCACCAAGGACGAACTCCCCGGCGCCGGCTACGGCACCAACGGCCACCTGATGGTCATCGTCGGCTTCACCCCCACCGGCGACGTCGTCGTCAACGACCCCGCCTCCCACCTGATCAAGAGCAACGACCAGGTCCGCACCACCTACAACCGCCAGGCCTTCGAAAACGCCTGGATCCCCCACTCGGGCGGCATCGTCTACGTCATCCACCCCACCAGCACGCCACTCCCGCCCCACCCAGTCCAAGCGAACTGGTAGCCCCGATCGGAACCGCCCGTATGCCGGGGGCGGCGTACGGGCGGTTCCTCCATCTGAGCCCGCCCGCGCGCCTCCTTCGTCGCCGCTCCCCACCCCCCAACTACGGCCTCCTGCGTCGCCCTACCGTTGCCTCGCTCAAGGAAAGCTGCCCACTGCACGACTCGGGGGGACGGGGTTCTCGTCGCGCAACCACGGAGGTGTCCAATGGGCATCCTCGGCGAGCATGAGTGGAAGCCCTTTGTCACAAGGCTTGGTCCGCTTGTTCGCACCGCTCGCTCGCCGTTCCTCCGGCAGACGACAACCCGCACCACACAACGAGCCGCGACGCAGGAGCGGCGATCCCGGGGCGGGTGGGACGAGCGCCGACGCAGGAGGCGCGAAGCGGGCCGCAGTACCCGAACACCCCCGGCGACCACCTCGCCTTCGCCGAGCCGGGACGGAGGAGCAGCGTGGGGAGCTGCTCACACGTGGTACCAGCAGGTTCAGCGGGTGAAGAGGGCGCCGGTGAGGTTGGTGGTGAGGTTGCGGAGGGAGTCGGGGAGGTAGTGGAGGTGCCAGCCTCGCGGGCCGCGGTACCAGTGGAAGCCTTCGTCTTCTTCGTCGTCGACGTCGGTGGCGACGAGGGCGTCGATCCAGCGCTCGGAGCCGCCGAGGACGACGGCGTACGGGAGGGCGCGGGAGCAGAGTTCGGCGTGCTGGTCGGAGGGGAGTTCGCTGACGTCCATCTCGAGCAGTTCGCCGCGGATCGCCGCGACCTGGCCGAGGACGCGACCGGCGGCGGGTGCCTTGGCCGGCATGTGGCGGCCGATGACGAGCAGGCCGACGCCGACGGCGGTGATGGCGAGGCCGAGCAGGCCCCAGCTGCTGAACAGTGCCAGCAGGAACGTGGCGATGACGCCGACCACGGTGACCGCGATGCCGATCGTTGCCCACAGCGACCGAGTCCGGTCGGGCCGCTCGGTGAACCAGCCGCGCTTGACGACACCGTCGTACAGGGCATCCTGGACCTGGCCGAGGCCGGCCCTGACCTGCTTGCCGAGTTCGGAGACGAGCACGGTGTCGGAGTCGCCGAAGATCGCGCGGACAAGGACGTTCTCGTAGCGCTGGAGTTCCTCGGCGGGTGCGCCGGAGACCCGCTTGAGTTCCCAGTCGGGGCGCGAGTACTCCGACTCGTGCTCCAGTTCGGTGATGGTGATATGGCCGCGGACAGCCAGGTCGATGATGGTGGCCGTGACGTCGACAGGGTCGATCCGCTCGTCGATCAGCGTGCCCACCTCACCCGGCCGCAGGTCCGCCGGCGGGGTGAAGTCGATGCGAGTGTCCTGGCCGAGGCTGAACAGCGACGCCGGTACTACGCGGCGCGGGTCGACCTGGTCGCGGCCGCGCAACCGGTACAGGACGAGCAGGGCAGCGGCGCCGAGGAGCAGCACCAGCAACGCGGTGATCAGCTGGGCGGCGTCGGTGGAGAAGGCGCGCTTGAACGTCTTGCGGTACTCGACGATCGTGTTCGCGGCGATCTCGCCGTCGGGGAAACCGACCGTCATCCGGACCGCGTTGCCGGGCGGCAGGCCCTGCTGGCGGAACGTCGGGCCGGACGTCTCGCCGATCTGGGCGAGGGTGCACGGGGTGTTGCTGTCCAGCGCGCCCGCGGTGCAGGAGACGTGCGACACCTGCGGGGTGCTGTAGACGACGTTGGCGTCCTGGATGGTCAGGTTCACACCGGTCAACGGAGTGAACCGGACCTCGGTGCCGTTCAGCACCTTGGCGACCGCGCCGCGGACGGTGTAGGTGAAGTCGAGTTGGGTGTCACCGGAGACGCCGGCCACCGCGATCGAGGTGACGTCGCCCTTGACGGACATCTCGCTCTTCTTGTCCTGGCCGCCGGACTTCACGTGCAGGTCCTCGATCTTCTGCACGTGGTCGACGGCGTCGGGCAGGTGATCGCGGGTGAGCACGAACCGGGTGAAGGTCCCGGTCACGTTGCTCAGCTTCCACGTCTCGGAGACCTTGAGCAGACCGTCGCGTTCGACCCTGATCTCACTGTCGAAGTTGGTCACCACCGGGTCGGCGGAGCCGCCGGCACCGGTCGCACCGGCCTGGACGCCGGTCAGGGCCAGGAAACCGAGGGCACACAGGGATACCCCGAGCAGACGTAGACGCATCGCCCAATCACACCGTATCGAGAGGGTCAGGATGAAATCGGCCCGTCGCCACCGGGCCCCTGCCCGGCGACCGGGTGGTCGCGACAGGTCGTACTACGTCGCCCCGCGGCTGACCGCAGTTCGACAGGGGGCACCCTACCGCGGCCCATGCCCACCGCAACGGCCTGCATCCCACCGTTCTCGGTGGAGCGGCGGCGCTGACCCCCTCGGCAAGGTCAAGCTGAACACGACTGCTGGTGGGCCGGGGTGGGGGTGGGGGTGAGCTGGGGCTCGGATAGCGTCGGGCTTCGCGCGGTTGTGCCCCGGGCCGTGCTGACGTCCACTTGCGGGGCAGTGGAGCGTGTGTGTCCGACAACCAGTGGGGCCCTCCCGGCCAGTATCCGCAGCAGCCCCCGCCCGGTGGCCAAGGCCCGTACCAGTCAGGCCAGTACTCCGGCGGCTACGGGCCACCGCCCGGCCAGCCGCAGCCGCCTGGGCAACCAGCCCGGCCTGGGCAGATGCCTCCTGGGCAGGTGCCGCCGCCTGGGCCGTTCGGGGTGCAGCCGTGGCAGCCGCAGTACGGGGTGGCGCCGACTACGCCGGGGCAGCAGCTTCCCCATGGGCTCGGGTGGGGTGCGCCCGCCGGTGGGCCGCAGCCGCCGAAGAAGGGCGGCGGCGCGGCGAAGGCGATCCTGTTCGTCGTCGGCGGCCTGGTCGGAGTAGTGATCCTGCTCTCGCTCGTCTCGGGCTACCTGAAGCACAACAGCTCCAGCGCGGACAGCCCGTACTACGTGCCGACCACCGACCCGAGTTACAGCCCGACCTACGACCCGACTTCGTACGAGTCCCCCACCTCTGCGCCGTCACAGCCGACCACGGCACCCACGACGACCGAGCCGACCAGCACCAGGCCGACCGTGACGAGGCCGACAGCGCCGCGGACGTCGAGTACGCCACCGGTGAAGCGTGGACCGACCGCCTACGAATGGGTCAGCCGGAACAAGCTGTACTCCACGGGTGTGATGGCCTCCGTCGGCTGCAAGGAGTCCCGCGCGCGCCCGTCGACCGTCGCGGGCGCCACGGCCAACTACCTCCAGCTGCGCTCCTGCCTGAGCCGCGCCTGGAGCCCGTACGTCAAGCGGGCCGGCGGCAGCTTCCGCGTACCGAACCTGCAGACCTTCACCGGCACGGTGCAGTCGCCGTGCGGCTCGATGAGCGACACCGGGCCGCCGTTCTACTGCGGTGACAACGACACCATCTACATGAACCTCAGCCAGGACGTCGGCAACTACAACCGCTACACCCAGAGCTACAGCAAGGTGTGGGCCCGGATGTGGATGCTGCACCAGTTCGCGCACGAGTTCGGTCACCACGTACAGAACATGACCGGCATCCTCCAGGCCAACCACGACCTGCGCTACGACGCTCCGAACCGGACCGTCGAGCTGGAGATGACCAGGCGGCTGGAGCTCCAGGCGTCCTGCTTCAGCGACGTCTTCATCGGGGCGAACAAGCGGAGCTATCCGATCACCGGCCAGTCCTACGTGCAGTGGAAGTGGCTGATCGCGAACACCACCGACTACGGCAACGACCACGGTGACGCCGACATCCACAACTACTGGGCGCTGCGTGGGTTCAACAGCCGCAACCCGGGTGCGTGCAACACGTTCACGGCACCGTCGGGCAAGGTGAGGTGACCCTGCCCCCGGCGTACGCCGTAGGGCGGGTGCAGACGAACTGCGGTCCGGGTGGTTAGCCTGGTCCCCCGGATCACGCCTCGTGTGTCCCGGGGGGATGAGGAATCACCGTGTCCAACCATGACTGGAGCGAGCCACCAGGGCCGCATCCGCCGCCGGGGCCGCTGCCCGACGGCTCGATACCGCTTTACGGCAGCCAACCGCTGCCGGGAATGCCGGGGGGCGAGCCGGCGCTGCCGCGGGTGGGCTGGGGGCCCGAGATCGGCGGCGAGCACACCTTTCAGCACGGCGGCCCGCAGCCCAAGCGCCGCAGCACCGGGCTGGCGATCAGCCTGCTACTGCTCGGCGGTATCGCTGTGGCTGTCGTGATCGCCGCACTGGCTCTACGCGAAGACAGCTTCACGACGGTGGCGCCGGTGCCGGGCGCTGGTCTGGCGGCGCCCTCGACCTCCCAGACCCCGTCGCCTGGAACCGGCGACGACGGGGCGGCGTCGCAGGACGGTATGAAGGTCGTCACCAGCGATGCGTTCTACGCCTCCGGCGCCCAGGGATCGGTCGGCTGCCGGGAACCACGGGCTGCCCTGAGCAGCCCTGCCGCAGTACGGGGGTACTACGCCAACCTGATCGGCTGCCTCAACCGCGCCTGGGCCGGCAAGGTCCAAGGCGCCAAGCACACCTACACGGCACCGCGGGTGCTGTTCTGGTCAGGGCAGGTCCAGTCGCCCTGCGCCGGCAGTTCGGCGGTCTCGTTCTACTGCGCCACGAATCAGACGCTCTACCTGAAGTTCGAGGACGACATCAAGCTGTGGAACCGCGCCTCCGATCCGGGCAACCGGGCGTTCGCGCGGATGTGGGCGACCTACACGGCCGGGCACGAGTTCGCCCATCACCTGCAGCAGCTGACCGGCATCCTGGCTGCCGCGCATCAGCTGGAGTACGACGCGCCTGACCGCGACACGCGACTCGAGCTGAGCCGGCGGGTCGAGCTGCAGGCCTCCTGTCTCGGCACCGCCTTCATGGGGGCCAACAAGATCTCGTACGGCATCACCGGTCTCGACCTGACGATCTACCGCAGGTACGTCGAGGCGCAGACCGGCGACGAGAACAACCGCGGTGGACCGCGGGACCACGGCGCCCGGGCCAGTCACCAGTACTGGGCCGCGCGCGGTTTCAACACCAGTAACAGCGCCTACTGCAACACGTTCACGGCTTCGGCCAGCAAGGTCTCGTGAGGAGTATCGATGTCGGACAACTGGAAACCACCCCCGGGGCGGGACGAACCGGAGCCGGAGGGCGAACAGCCCACCGAGCGGCCGGCGCAACCGCCCCGCCGGGATGGCCAGTCGCCCCTGTGGTGGACCGAGTCCGCCGAGAAGCCCCAGGAGTATCTGCAACCCGGCCCCCCTGCGAGCGCCTCGCAGCCGCCGGTCCCCCCGAGCACCCCCCGCAGCGGCCAACCCACGCCGACGCGCCCCACCCCGCAAAGTGGACCGGCCACGCCTGACCGGCCCGCGCAGCAGAGTGGACCGGCTACGCCTGACCGGCCCGCGCAGCAGAGTGGCTGGCCGTCTCCGGATCGCACCGCCGGCAACCAGCCGCCGTACTCGGGGCCGCAGACCCCGCGCGGCCAGCACGCCGGCGGGCCCGCCGCACAGGGACCTGGTACGCCGTCCCGTCCTGCCGCGCCTCGGCATCAGGCTCCAACCGGTAGCCAGCCGCCCCCCGGCTACACCCCACCCGGCAGCTCCGTACCACCACAAAGCCCGTGGTCGAGCACCCCACAAAGCGGCCAACCGAACCCGTGGTCAGCAGCCGCCAGTACGCCGTACCAGCCGACCGGTACTCCGTACCCGCCGACCGGATCGCAGAGCGGTCCCACCGGCTCGCAGGGTGGGCAGCCCGGCTTCCAGGGCTTCCCGCCGGCCGGCGGCCCGCCTCAGGATGGTCAGCCGAGCTGGCAGTACCCGCCGATCCCGATCCCGAAGCCACCGGGTGCGGGCCGGCGGCGGAAGCCGCGTCGTACGCCGAAGGGGCTGCTGATCGGCCTGGTCGTGCTCGCGGTTCTGGTCGTCGGCACCGGCGTCACCTACGCGCTGCGCAACAACGGCGACGACAACAAGGCGACCGTGACGGACACCCCGTCGGCGACGCCGTCCGAGACGCCTTCGGAAACCCCTTCGGAGACACCCTCGGCAAGCCCGACGCCGACGCCCACGGTGAAGCCGAAGCCGAAGCCGCGCCAACTCACGCCGTACGAGCTGGTCGCGAAGAACAAGCTCTACACGGTCGGTGCCGTGCAGGCGTCCCGGTGCACCGAGCCGCCGTACCGGCCGACCACCTTCGCGGCGGTCAAGGCGTACTACAACCGCATGCTGCCCTGTCTGAACCGGACCTGGTGGCTGGCGATGCAGAAGGCCAAGCTGCCGTTCCGGGCGCCGCACGTGATCGTCTACGCCAACACGGTGAAGACACCGTGCGGTATCGAGCGCGGTACGCGGGGCTTCTACTGCGGCGCCAACGAGGCGATCTACATGCCGTTCAACGTGGACTACAACAACTACAAGGTGAACCCGATCTACACCCGCGCGTGGATGCTGAACACGTTCGCGCACGAGTACGGGCACCACGTGCAGCAGCTGACCGGCATCTTCGGCGCCTCGTTCGCCCGGCAGGCGACGATGGCCGACCCGAACATGCGGCTGCTGGAGAGCCGCAAGCGCGAGTTGCAGGCGTCCTGCCTCGGCTCGGCGTACCTGGGCGCGGACGCGCAGTTCATCCCGCTCAAGGGCGAGCTGCTGGCCAGCTGGAAGTTCGCCGTCGCCAACGCCGGTGACGAGTTCTCCAAGCCGAAGGTGCGCGACCACGGCGCGAAGGTGAACCACAACTTCTGGTCCACCCGCGGCATCACCTTCCGCGACCCGCGCTACTGCAACACCTTCCAGTCACCACCGCAATACACGTACTGACACACAAGGGCCCCTGGGAATCCCAGGGGCCCTTGTTCATAAGGCGTTTCAGAACAGCCGGCGCGCGGACGTCAGGGTGCCGCCGAAGGCAGTGACGAAGTTCGACAGCGACTCGCCGATGTCGGACAGGTGCCAGTTCTCCGGACCGGAGTACCAGCCGATCCCCGCATCCGGGTCATCGTCGTCGTCCGTGGCGGCGATCTCCTGCGCCCACTTCTCCGTCAGGCCCAGTACTGCGGCGTACGGCAGGCAGCGGGATGCGAACTCCAACCGGTGACTCTGCGGCAGATCAGCGGAGCTCTGGTTGCTCAGGTACGACTGCAGCCCGGCCACACGACCCAGTACTGCGGCACCGCGAGCTGTCCTCGCCGGAGCGACCTGGCCGGCCAGCGTCAACGCCGCACCGGCCAGCATCACCGCGAACCCGACCAGCCCGAACTTGCTGACCACAGCCAGCACGATCGTCAGGACCACCCCGGCGCCGAGCAGGACGAGGCCCGCCGTCGACCAGCGGTTCCGTACTGCGTCCGGCCGGCTCGCGAACCACCCTTGCGTGACGACATCGGCGTACAGGTGCTCGCGGACCAGGCCGAGACGCGGTCGCAGCGCCGGGCCCAGCGTGGACACGACGACGGTCTCCGCATCGGCGAAGACCGCGTCCAGCAAGGCCTTCTCGTACGGGAGCAGCTCCGGACCACCGGCGTTCAGTCGGCGCAGCTGCCAGTCCAGCTTGCCGAACTGGCTCTGCCGCGGCAGCTCTTCGATGGTCAGGTAGTTGCGTACAGCAAGGTCCAGCAACGTCGCGGTGATGTCCACGACATCTGCGGTCTCGTCCACCACAGTGCCGACCTGGCCAGGCCGGATGCCGTCCGGTGCGGCGAACTGCGGCCCGTCGGCTCCGTCGAGCACCGGACGCTCCGGTCCACCGGCGACGGTCTTGCCTGCGTCACGGCCGCGGAAGAACCACAGCGCCGCCGCACCGAGCAGTCCGAGCCCCAGCAGCAACGCGCTCAGCCCCAGCGTCGAGGAGTCGACAGTGAACGCGTGCCCGAGGGTCCAGCGGGTCTTGAACTGTGCGTTCGGTTTGACGGTCGCCTGGTCGCTCAGCCCGGTCAGGAAGGTCAGCCGGCCACCGGCGGGCACACCGGCCTGCTCGATCTGCAAGGCAGCGTTCTCGGCCAGTTGCGAGGAGGTACACGGCATGCTCGAGCCGACCCGGCCGGCGAAGCAGGTGACCCACGTGGCGAACGGAACGTTGACGATCACCGTCGCCTTCGGGATGGCCGTACTGAAGCCCTGCACGATCGGCCAGCTGACCTCGCGGCCCTCTGTCGAGTCGGCCACGACGTTGTCGACCGTGTAGGTGTAGACGACCTTGGACCGGCCGGACACCTTCAGGCTGATCTGCCGGCCGTTGTCGACGGCCGAGTTCTCCAGGCCCTCGGCGGGCTTGCCGTTCACCGTGGCCGACACGTCGCCGAGCTCGTAGGTGCGGTCCTGCTCGGCATTCGAGCGCACCCGGTTGGTGAGCGTACGGCGGAACGTGTCGCCGCCTGCTGTCAGGTCGACGGTCTCCTTGACCTGCAGGACCCCGTCCCGCGTCAGGGTGGCCTCGGCGGCGTACCCGGTGATCTGGTCGTCCGCCGCCTGGGCGGGGACCGTGCCGAGGGCAACGAAAGCGGTCGCGAACGACACGAACAGGGCGGCCGGCAAGAGGCGGCGCTTCAGTGACATGGCACGAGGGTAGTCTCGTGCCGGTTCGCCCTGCGAACCTGCTCGATCAGTACCGGCCGTGATGAAGGGGAACGACACGTGAGCAACCCGTACGGGTACGGCGGCGGTCCCCAGAACCGGCCGGCTCCCCCGCCCGGTGTACTCCCACCACCCCAGGCAGCTCCCTGGCAACAGCAGCCTGGCCCCTTCCCCCAGCAGCCGGGTCCCTACCCGCAGCAGGGCGGCCAGCAGCCGCAGTACCAGCAGCCCGGTGGCCAGTACCAGCAGCCGGGCGGCCAGTACCAACAACCAGGTGGTCAGTACGCGCAGCCGGGCCAGCAGTACCCCGGGCAGTGGGCCCAGCCGTATTACGGCGGTCCGGGCCAGTTCAACGGCTTCCAGCCCCAGCGCCGCAAGTCGGGTGCGGCCAGGTTCGTCCTGATCGGCTTCGTCGTGGTCGCCTTCCTCGGCATCACGCTCGCCGTGCTCGGCGTGATGCTCGGCGGCAGCACCGACACCACCGCGGACCCGAGCGTCAGCGGACCGTCGATCGTGCCGACCGCCACCACCAAACCGGAGAAGGGCTCGGCCGAGGACTACCTGCTGAACAGCCCGCTCTACCAGGCCGGTGCATTGCAGGAGATGAACTGCCCGGCGGAGAAGCTCGGTGACGGCAGTCTGGACGCCCAGAAGCGGTATTACACCAAGTTGTTCAGCTGTCTCAACGACGCCTGGCGCCCGGTGTTCAGCAAGCTCGGTGAGAGCCAGCCGGATCCTGGCCTGGTCGTGTTCGACAAGCCGGTCAGTACTCCGTGCGGCAGCTTCAAGCCGCTGTCCGGCCGCGTGCTGGCGTTCTACTGCTACGGCAACCACGTGATGTACACGGACGTGCTGCAGATGAACAAGGCGTTCGGTCCGAAGGAAGACCTCGCCTACTTGATGACGATCGCGCATGAGTACGGCCATCACGTGCAGGGCGTCAGTGGGCTGTTCTACGCGCGAGCCGTCTACCTGCAGGACCACCCGAGCGAGAAGCTGGAGAGCTCGCGCCGCAACGAGCTGCAGGCCTCCTGTCTGGGTGGCGTGTTCAGCAGGGCCGTGGCGAAGTCGTACCCGCTGACGAACCGGATGAAGGAGTTCGAGTACCAGGCGAGCAACAGCTTCGGTGAGTCCGAGGACACGCCGGAGGACGAGCGGACGCATGGTCTGGCCACCAGCCAGGGCTTCTGGATCGAGAACGGCTTCAACATCGGCGAGACCAAGGCCTGCAACACCTTCGCGGCCCCGACCAAACTGGTGAACTAGTTGGTGTCCACGTTGCACGGAGTTTCAGAACAGGACAGTTGAGCGGCGTATTATCCGCCCGTGACACTGCGACGGGGGGACAGCGCTCCACCCGAGCGAACCTTGGTGGACATCCTGCAGGCGACTGCGGCGAGCCACCCCGATGAACCGGCACTCGACGACGGCAGCGTCAGCCTCAGCTACACCGAACTGCTCAACCGGACAACGAAGTTCGCCCGCCGGCTGACCGAACTCGGTATCGGCCCCGGTGACCGGGTCGGCGTCCGGATCTCCTCCGGCCACAACGACCTGTACGTCGCGATCCTCGGCACCCTGCAAGCCGGAGCGGCCTACGTACCGGTCGACGCCGACGACCCCGCAGAACGCGCCGAACTGGTCTTCGGTGAAGCCGCCGTCGCCGCGATCGTCACCGACGACCTGGAGCTCACCAGCACCCGGCCGGTCACCGAGCCGGACGAGGACGGGTACTACGACTTCCCGTACTCCGCCCGCATGGATGCACCCGAGGACGAGGCGACCCCGGGCCGGCCGGACACCGACGGGCCGACCCCCGACGACGACGCCTGGATCATCTTCACGTCCGGCTCGACCGGCGTACCGAAAGGTGTCGCGGTCACACATCGTTCGGCGGCCGCGTTCGTGGACGCCGAGGCGCGGCTGTTCCTACAGTCCGAACCGATCGGCCCGGAGGACCGCGTGCTGGCCGGCCTGTCGGTCGCGTTCGATGCGTCCTGCGAGGAGATGTGGCTCGCCTGGCGGTACGGCGCGTGCCTGGTCCCCGCACCGCGATCGCTCGTCCGCAGCGGGATGGACCTCGGACCGTGGCTGGTCGCGCAGGGCATCACGGTCGTGTCGACCGTGCCGACGCTGGCCGCCCTCTGGCCGGCGGACGCGCTCGATCAGGTCCGGTTGCTGATCTTCGGTGGCGAAGCCTGCCCACCCGAACTGGCCGAACGGCTCGCCGTCGACGGCCGCGAGGTCTGGAACACCTACGGCCCGACCGAGGCGACCGTTGTCGCCTGTGGCGCCCAGTTGACCGGGGAAGGCCCGGTCCGGATCGGTTTACCGCTGGACGGCTGGGACCTGGCCGTAGTGGATGCCTCAGGCAACGAAGTACCGGAAGGTGGGACCGGTGAGCTGATCATCGGTGGCGTCGGCCTGGCCCGGTATCTCGATCCGGCCAAGGACGCGGAGAAGTTCGCGCCGATGCCGGCCCTCGGCTGGGAGCGCGCCTATCGCAGTGGCGACCTCGTCCGCAACGAGTCGGAGGGCCTGGTGTTCATGGGCCGAGCCGACGAGCAGATCAAGCTCGGCGGCCGCCGGATCGAGCTGGGCGAGGTGGACGCCGCTCTGCAGGCTCTTCCTGGCGTCACGGGTGCTGCAGCCGCAGTACGGGCGAGTGCGGCGGGGAATCAGCTGCTGGTCGGCTACGTAGTACCGGAGGATGCAGAGGCGTTCGACAGTAAGGCTGCTACCGAACGACTGCGGGAGGAGTTGCCTGCGGCATTGGTCCCGCTCCTGGCCATCACCGACACGTTGCCGACCAGGACGTCGGGCAAGGTGGACCGCGGCGCACTGCCCTGGCCGCTGCCCGGGATGGACACGGACGGGCCGCCTGCTGAGCTGGACGGCACTGCCGGCTGGCTGGCCGAGCGCTGGACGAAGGTCCTCGGTGCCACAGTCACCGGAGCGGACAACGACTTCTTCCTGCACGGTGGCGGCAGCCTCGCCGCTGCGCAACTCATCTCGCTCCTGAGAGAGCGGTACGCCGAGGCGACGGTCAGCGACATCTACGAGTACCCGCGGCTCGGTGCGCTCGCCGACCGGCTCGACTCGTTCACCACGTCCCAGGAACCGGTCGAGATCCGTGAGGTCCGTCCGACTCCACCTGGGACGCAACTACTGCAGACCGCCTTGACCCTGCTGCTCCAGACCGTGGTCGGTGTTCGCTGGCTCGTCTGGCTCTTCACGCTGAACAACCTGCTCGCCTGGTCGGACGGTCCGCACCCTTGGATGCGCACGGTGTCGTGGTGGTGGATCCTGGCCGGCTGGCTCATCCTGATCACTCCTGCCGGCCGCATGAGCATCGCTGTCGTCGGTGCGCGGCTCCTGCTGCGTGGCTTGAAGCCCGGCGTCTACCCGCGGGGCGGCAACGTCCACGTGCGACTCTGGGCAGCAGAGAACCTCGCCGACGCCGCAGGTGCCGCCAACCTCGCCGGAGCGCCCTGGATCGCCTACTACGCAAGGGCTCTCGGCGCGAAGGTCGGTCGCGGTGTCGACCTGCACACCCTTCCACCGGTCACAGGCTTCTTCACGATGGGCCGTGGCGCGTCGGTCGAACCAGAGGTCGACCTGTCCGGCTACTGGATCGACGGCGACCGCCTGCACGTCGGCACTGTCACCGTTGGCGCCGAGGCCGTTGTCGGTTCGCGCAGCACCCTGCTGCCGGGCGCCGAGATCGGTCGCAACGCAGAGATCGCCGCCGGCTCCGCGGTGTCCGGCAAGGTGCCGCCCGCCGAACGCTGGTCCGGATCACCGGCCAGCCGCGTCGGCAGGGCTCGTCACCCCTGGCCCGAGGAACGCCCGGCACGCGCTCCGTGGTGGGTCCTCGCGTACGGCGCTGCCTCGGCCCTCATGTCGCTCCTGCCCTTGGCCGCGGCCGCTCTTGCTGTCGTCATCCTCGGCCACGCGGTCCGAGGCACCGCCTCGCTCGGCGACGCCGCAGTACAGGCGTTGTGGGCGATCCCGCTGATGACACTGGTCGGTTTCGCCGCCCTGGCTGTCCTGACATTGGTCGGCGTACGGCTGCTCGGTATCGGGATCAAGCCTGGCCATTACCCAGTGCGAAGCCGGATCGGCTGGCAGGTCTGGGCGACGGAGCGGCTGCTGGATTCCGCCCGGACACTGCTGTTCCCGCTTTACGCGAGCCTGTTGACGCCGTGGTGGTTGCGCGCCCTCGGCGCGAAGATCGGCCGCGACGTCGAGGCGTCGACAGTGCTGCTGCTACCGAAGATGACCACGGTCGGCGATGGCGCGTTCCTGGCCGACGACACGATGATCGCGTCGTACGAACTGGGCGGCGGCTGGCTGCACGTGGCCGGGGCCAAGGTCGGCAAGCGGGCCTTCCTCGGCAACTCGGGGATGACCGCGCCCGGCCGCTCGGTGCCGAAGAACGGGCTGGTCGCCGTACTGTCGGCCGCGCCCAAGAAGTCGAAGGCCGGTACGTCGTGGCTCGGCAGCCCGCCCGTGAAGTTGCGCCGCCAAGCGGTCGATGGTGACCAGAGCCGGACGTTCAACCCGCCGCTGCGGCTGAAGTTCGCCCGGGCGGCGGTGGAGCTGTGCCGGTTCGTCCCGATGATGTGCACGGTGCTGATCGCTCTGGGCGTGCTTTTCTCCCTGCAGGCGCTCGACCTCTGGCTCGGCCCGTGGGCGACCTTCGCGCTGTCCGGCGCCGTCATCCTCGCCGCCGGTGCGGTGGCGGGGGCGATGGCGACGATCTCCAAGTGGCTCATCGTCGGCCGGACCAAGGCGATCGAGTACCCGTTGTGGAGTTCGTTCGTCTGGCGCAACGAGGTCGTCGACACCTTCGTCGAGATGGTCGCCGCCCCTTGGTTCGCGAACGCGGCCGCCGGTACGCCGGTACTGACGCTCTGGCTGCGCACCCTCGGCGCGAAGATCGGCAAGGGGGTCTGGTGCGAGACCTACTGGCTGCCCGAGGCCGACCTGATCACGCTCGGCGACGGCGTCGCGGTGAATCGCGGCTGCGTTCTCCAGACGCACCTGTTCCATGACAGGGTGATGTCCATGAGTACCGTCACCTTCGGCCCCGGATCGACTCTCGGGCCGCACGGCATCATCTTGCCGGCGGCCTCGATCGGAGCCGGCGCGACCGTCGGACCGGTGTCACTGGTGATGCGCGGTGAGACCGTGCCGGCCGGCACCCGCTGGGCCGGCAACCCGATCGCGCCCTGGCAGGGTTGATGGTTTCCCGTGCCCCCAAATCGGACGTCAAAGGTCAGCCTGGTGCCGACAGCGGCGATCCGTATGTCCCCGGCCACGGCAACGGCGGCTACCAGGTCGAGTCGTACGAGCTGGATCTCGACTACCGGGTCAACAGCAACCGCCTGACCGGCAAGGCGACCATCACGGCCGTCGCCACGCACGCGCTGTCCCGGTTCAGCCTCGACCTGACCGGCCTGCGCGTCTCGAAGGTCGCCGTCAACGGCCGCCGCCCGGGCCGGTACGCGCATCGCAACGGCAAGCTCTACATCTGGCCCGCCACCGACATCGCCGACGGCGCGGAGTTCACAGTCGACGTCCAGTACGCCGGTAATCCGGCGCCGGTCGACAGCCCCTGGGGCGAACTCGGCTGGGAGGAACTCACCGAGGGTGTGATCGTCGCCAGCCAGCCGTGCGGCGCGGCGACCTGGTTCCCCTGCAACGACCACCCGGGCGACAAAGCGCATTACCGCATCACGATCAGCACCGATTCGCCGTACCAGGTGGTCGCGAACGGGCGCCTCGTCTCCCGGCGTACGAAGGCCAGCCGGACCAGCTGGGTCTTCGACCAGGCCGCTCCGATGGCGACGTACCTGGCAACCGTGCAGATCGGCCGGTACGACGTACTCGAGTTGGCCTCGTCGCCGGTGACCATCCGCGCCGTGCTCCCCGCCTCGCAAGTGCGCGATTTCCGCTCGGACTTCGGGCGTCAGCAGGACATGATGAAGCTGTTCAGCCGCCTGTTCGGGCCGTACCCTTTTGGCGGTTACACCGTTGTGGTGACGGACGACCCGCTCGAGATTCCCCTTGAAGCGCAGGGGATTTCGGTGTTCGGCAGCAACCACGTGGACGGGAAGCGGGGCGCCGAGCGGCTCGTCGCGCACGAACTCGCCCACCAATGGTTCGGCAACAGCCTGACCCCGTCGACCTGGCAGGACATCTGGCTGAACGAGGGTTTCGCCTGCTACGCCGAGTGGTTGTGGTCGGAGGATTCGGGCGGCCTGACTGCTGCCCAACAGGTCTCGAAGGCGCACAGCCGGCTGCGCGGTCTCGACCAGGACCTCGTCCTCTCGGATCCTGGCCCGGAGCTGATGTTCGACGACCGCCTCTACAAACGCGGCGCGATCACCTTGCACGTACTACGGCAGCAGCTCGGCGACGACGCGTTCTTCGACCTCCTGCGTGCCTGGACCAAGAAGAACCGGCACGGCTCGGTGACCACAGCCGACTTCATCGCCCTGGCGCAAACGTTCTCCCCCGACTCCGACGCCACGCTGGCCCTGTTCGCCGTCTGGCTCGACGCCCCAGAACTCCCCGACCTTCCCAGAGCCTCTCGCCGTCGCAGGTGAGGCAGCGGACCGATTCTGTCCGCTGCTGGTTCTAGCGTGGGCTCATGACGACGCTCACCCAGAACCTCTTGGATCTGTCCGACTTCGCCTGGCAACGCCTACGGGCCAGGGTGGAGGGACTGACCGACGACGAGTACTTCTGGGAGCCCTTCCCCGGCTGCTGGTCCGTCCGCAAGACGGCGGACGGGTTCGCACCCGACGCCAACCCGCTGGCCGATCCACCGCCGTTCACCACGCTGGCCTGGCGGATCACGCACATCATCGACATCCTCCAGGAGGACCGGACCGCGACCTGGTTCGGTCAGCAGCCCGCCCCTGACGACGGCACTCCGCCCGTGCCCAGCAGCGCCGCCGAGGCCATCAAGGCCCTCGAACATTCGTACGCCGTCTGGCGCCGCCGGCTCGCCGCGCTCAACCAGGACGTCCTGGAGCAACCGATGGGCTCAGTCGCCGGGATGTACGCCGACCACGACGGCACCGCCTTCGCCCTGCACATCCTCGACGAACTCATCCACCACGGCGCCGAAGTCGGCACTGTCCGCGACTTCTACTCCGGCCACCGGGCTGAGGATCCGCTCGTCGTCGCACTACTGGACGGCGACCGCAGTACGGCGTCTGATGAGGCTCTCGACCTCCTCCGCCGGCAGCGGCCTGGATTGATCGCAGAGGCCGCGGCCGCCCAGCGATGGGAAGCGCTGCCGCTTCTCATCGACCTCGGCTTCGACGTGAGCGGCCGCACCGCTTCCGGCAAGACCGCCGCCCACTTCGCCGCCGGCGCCGGCAACCTCACCGCCCTTCGCCTCTTGGTTGCCAAGGGCACCGACTTGTCGCTGAAGGACGGGGATTTCGGAGCCACGCCACTCGGCTGGGCCGAGTGGTTCAAACAGGCCGAAGCTGCAGATTTCCTGCGTGAGCAGCACACCTAGCCACACTCAGATGCGGGCGGCATCGGCTGCTGCGGTGAGGAAGCGATCCAGGACGAGTGATCGCTCGACCCAAGCTGCGCCAACCCACCAGGACGCAGCTTTCCCTCGTAGCGGTGTCAGCCGCACCGCATCGGACGCGACGATCGTGGCCGCAGTCGCCGGGACGACGGCCGGCCCAACACCAGCGGCAACGAGTGCAAGCACGGTCTGAAGATCGTCCGCCTCCTGCAGTACGAGCGGCGAGCACCCCAATTCGTCGTACAGGCGACTGAGCTGCTCCGACAGACCTGGCCCGCGGGCCGGGCGCAGCCGCACCAGCGGCCGACCGTCCAGCCACCTGGCGATGTTCGCCGGTACTGCGGTTGCCGCGGGCACCGCCAACGCCAACCGGTCCTTGCGAAGGCGTAGCTGCTCGATGCCCGCTGGTGCGGGGAGACGGACGAAGCCGAGCTGCAACGTGCCGGCCAGCAGCCGCTCGCACTGCACCGCCGACGACATGTCGTCGAGCGACACCGCGATCCCCGGGCAGCGGCTCCGGAACAACGCCACCGCCCGCGGCGCCAGCTCGATGCCGGACAGCCCGAAGCCGATCGCCAGCGAACCGTCCTCACCCGCTGCGACCGAGGCAGCACGACGTTCGAAGGCCGCAGACCGGGCGAGCAGGTCGAGCGCGTCCGGCAGCAGCGCCTCTCCTGCCGCCGTCAGCCGGGCGCCGTGGCGGCCGCGGACGAACAGGGAAACGCCGACCCGGCGTTCGAGCAGCTGCAGCTGCTTGGTGACGGCCGGCTGGCTGGTCGACAGCTCGATCGCGGCGGCGCTGACGTTCCCCGTGCGAGCGACCGCGGCGAAGGTGCGCAGCAGCCGGAGGTCCATAACCACAGGATATGGATAACCCTGTGGATATCATTGGACGGCATCCATTCCTGGGCGGTTTGCTGGCTGCAACCACAGAGGAGATGCCGATGTTGCGAGCCGCCGTCGTCCAGTTCGAGGCCGTCCCGGACCACCCGGAAGCCAACCTGTCCACCGTCCGGCGACTGGCCGGCCAGGCCGTCGCAGACGGCGCCCAACTGGTGGTGTTCCCGGAGATGTGTCTGCTCGGCTACTGGCACCTGCGCCGGCACCCGGAGGCCCGCCTGCGGGAGCTCGCCGAAACCCGGTCCGGCCCGAGCATCACCGCCGTACGGGCGCTCGCTCGCGAACTGGGCGCCGGGCTGGGTGTCGGCTGGCTCGAGTCGGACGGCGGGCGCCTCTTCAATGCCTACGCCGTGTGCCTGCCGGACGGCGCGGTCCACGTGCATCGCAAGCTGCACGCCTTCGAGCACGAGGCGATCTCCAGCGGCGACGCGTTCACCGTTTTCGACACGCCTTGGCAGGCGAAGGTCGGCGTACTGATCTGCTGGGACAACAACCTCGTCGAGAACGTCCGCATCACGGCGTTGCTCGGGGCAACGGTGCTGCTGGCCCCGCATCAGACCGGTGGGACGGACTCCCGCAGTCCGCACGGGATGAAGCCGATCCCGCTGGAAGTCTGGGAGCGGCGAGCCACCGACCCGGAAGCCGTACGGGCTGCTTTCGACGGACCGAACGGCCGCGGCTGGCTGCTGCGTTGGCTACCGTCCAGGGCCCACGACAACGGTCTGTTCGTGCTGTTCAGCAACGGTGTCGGTCGCGACGACGACGAGGTCCGCACCGGCAACTCGATGGTGATCGACCCGTACGGACGGATCATCGCCGAAACCCCGGTCCCGGCAGAGGCGGTGGTCGTCGCCGACCTCGACCTCGATCTGGTGCCGAGGGCAACCGGCCGCCGCTGGATCCGCGGCCGCCGCCCAGAGCTCTACACCCTCCTGACCGAACCCGGCAACGAACTCCCCCCACGCGCCGCCCGCTTCTCCCCCGACCCCGTCCCCCGCTGACCCCCCTCCCACCGCAGCCAACCCACACTTTGAGGGGTCAGCCCCCGAACGCAGGGGTCCGCCGGCCAACCCACACTTTGGAGGGCCAACCCCTGAAAGCGTGGGTTGTCGCAGCGGATACCGATCAGCAACCCACACTTTGAGGGGTTAACCCCTCAAAGTGTGGGTTCGCCGGTGGGGTGGGGGCCACTCGGAGGGGAGGTGGTTCAGTAGATGAGGGCTGTTGCGAGGGCGGCGATGCCTTCACCGCGGCCGGTGAGGCCCAGGCCGTCGGTGGTGGTGGCGGAGACGGAGACCTCCGCGTCGCAGGCGGCGCTGAGTGCCTTCTCGGCTTCTTCCCGGCGGCCGGCGAAGCGGGGCCGGTTGCAGATGACCTGCACGGTGATGTTGCCGATCTCGAAACCGGCTGCGCGCACCCGGCGAGCCGCCTCCGCGAGCAGGGTCGAACCTGAGGCACCGGCCCACTCGGGTTCCGACGTACCGAAGTTCGAGCCGAGGTCGCCGAGTCTTGCCGCGCTCAACAAAGCGTCACAAGCGGCGTGTGCTGCCACATCGCCATCAGAATGCCCAGCGGGCCCAGCGGTCTCCTCCGGCCACAGCAGTCCGGCCAGCCACATCGGACGGCCTTCCTCGACGGGATGTACGTCGATGCCGGTGCCAACGCGCGGAATCTTCACGACCTGGTCCTCTCCGCCAGCAACCATTCGGCCAGCAGGAGATCTCGCGGCCGGGTCACCTTGAAGGCATCCTCGGACCCTTCGACCGTCTGCACAGGCACCCCGAGTCGCTCGCACAACATCGCGTCATCGGTCGCCCCTGCGACCTCACCGGCATGCGCACGACGCAGTACCGACGGCTCAAAACCTTGCGGGGTCTGTACTGCGACCAGAGCCGCCCGATCGGGCGTGTCGACAACCCGGCCGTCGCGATCGACCCGCTTGATCGTGTCGGTGACAGGAACAGCCGGTACTACGGCAGGCGCGCCCGCTCGTACGGCGGCAACGACCCGCTCGATCACCTCGACCGGCACGAACGACCTCGCGGCGTCATGAACGAGCACGCAGTCGATGCCGTCGACCGGGACCAGCTCCAACGCTGCCCGGACCGAATCGGTGCGCTCGGAGCCACCGGCAACGACCTGCAGGTGCGCGCCTTCGCAGTACGGCTCGAGTTGTTTGAGGACCATGTCCTCGGTGCCGGCTGGTACTGCGATCACAAAACAGGCGAGGTCGGCGGCGGTCGCTGCCTTCAGTCCACGAACAGCGTGGACCAGCAGCGATTCGCCACCGACCTCTCGCAATGCCTTGGGGGCCTCGCCACCGAGCCGCAGCCCGAAACCGGCCGCCGGAATGATTGCCGCAGTACTCACGACGCCATCATGCCGGACGGATCGATCACGACCCGCGTCTCGTTCCTAACAGCTAGGAAGCGAGAACCTCGTCGAGGATGGCTTCCGCCTTGTCCTCATTGGTGTGTTCGGCCAGGGCCAGCTCGGAGACCAGAATCTGGCGAGCCTTCGCCAGCATCCGCTTCTCACCGGCGGAGAGACCACGGTCACGCTCTCGGCGCCACAGGTCGCGAACGACCTCCGCCACCTTCATCACGTCACCGGAGTGCAGCTTCTCCAGGTTCGCCTTGTATCGTCGCGACCAGTTGGTCGGCTCCTCCGTGTGCGGCGCCCGCAGCACGTCGAAGACGCGCTCCAGACCAGCCTGATCCACGACGTCACGCACGCCGACGAGATCGAGGTTGCACGCGGGGACCCGGACGACCAGGTCGTTCTGAGCGACGATCCTCAAGACCAGATAGGTCTTGTCCTCACCTTTGATCTGACGGGTCTCGATGTCCTCGATAACAGCTGCCCCATGATTCGGGTAGACAACCGTCTCGCCGACTGAAAAAGTCATATGTCACGTGCCCCTTTCCGAGTCCTATCCTACCACGCGCCCGCTGGTCCGGTCCGGGCGTTTGCGCTGGTCAGAGGCCATATCCCTCCTTGACAAACGTTGTCCCGCGTGCCTCGTACGCGCGAAATGGTTGCCCGGGACATCGCCGAAAGGTGGAGTCGCCGTCGGGTCCGGGCAGCGCGCTCGCTACGCTTTGCTCCGCCGGAGGCCAAAGCCTGACGGCATCGACCGGGTTGTAGGAGAGGGAACACCAGTGCCCATCACGTTGTCCTCGCAGGCCTTCCGGCGTACCGCTCTGACCGCGGCCGCCGTCACGCTGAGCATCACGGTGACAGCCTGCAGCGCGGGCTTCTCCGCCCAGACCTACCAGCCGTACCAGGCCGCCGAGGGCACCAACGCCAGCTCCGGTGGCATCGACATCCGGAACATGCTCGTGCTCGCCTCCGAGGACGGCAAGGGCGAACTGCACTCCGCGATCGTCAACAACAGCCAGAGCGACGACACTCTCGTCTCGATCGAGAGCGCCCCCGCCGACGCCCCGGTCCAGAACGGCTCCGTGCCGCAGGACGCCGACGAGAAGGTCACCTTCGGCAACGTGCGCGCCCTCCCCCTCAAGGTCGGCCAGTCGACCACCCTCCCGCCGGCCACCGGCGCCCCCATCACCGTCACCGGCGGCAAGCCCGGCGACATGATCAAGGTGACCATCACCTTCGGCAAAGCCGCGCCGATCACCACGTCGGTCCCCGTCCTCACCGAAGACCACTACTCCCCAAGCCCCCGCCAGGACGCCGAACACGAGGGCTGAGTACTGCGGGGAAGGTCCCCCACGCGACCTCCTCCGTCGGCCGCTCCCACCCCGGGACGGCGCTCCTACGTCGCGCCTGATTGCGTAGGTGCGCCCCGTCGGCAGACGACTCAGGTGGCTGCATCATCCGGGACGCCGACCGCCGGGTGGTCCGGCCAGGCGACCGAGTAACCGCCGAAGCCGCCCTGCTTCAACCGCGCGTACCGCAGCAGCTCCCGCACGATGCCCGCATTCCCCATCGCCCACCCAGCGACTGGCTCGAGCTCCGGCGGTGACTCCCGGTATTCGTAGTTCGACCACCGCACCCCGGTCTCGTCGACGACAGCGTGTTTCGCGAGATCGTCGACCAGGACATCCGCGAAACCGAAGTCGTCACCGCGCTCCACGATCCGGTCGCAAGCGAGCGCGAGGACGCCCGCCGTCCCGCAGCACCGACCGTGGTTGTCCCAGAAACCTGGCCGGATCCGCCGCGGCAATCCGGACTGCGTGACCGTGTTCCAGCAGCGGTCACCGAGTTCGGTCCACACCGCGTCTCCGGTGACCTGCTGCAGCAACCGGAACACCTGTGCGTCCCCCGCCGGGCCGTTGCACCAGCCGAAGCTGTATCGCTCGATCAGTTCAGGCCGATGCGGCGGGTCCGAATGCGGTACGAGGAACCCGTCCGGGCCGGCTTCATTGCGATGCACCACATCTGCAGCTCCGGCGAGCGCAAGCTCGATGAGGTCTTGCCGGTCTGCAGCCTGGCCGATCGCGGCCAGCGCGTAGACGATGCCCAGCGTGCCGTGCGCGACGTGGTGCGACCGGGGCGGCGAGGGGCGGACCGGCCAGTTCACGCCACCCGCGGTCCGATCGGCAGTCGTCAGGTACGGCGTGACCGCGGCAACCGCCAACTCCAGATCACCGGCAGCCAGCGCGCCGAGTCCGATCCCCGCATTGCCGACCAGGAGCTCGAACATCTCGTTCCACCGCCGACCGTCGAACCGGTCCCTGACTCGGCGAAGCGCCTCCCCTGCCGCGTCGGGGCGGCCGACGGCGCGCAGTACGGCGGCGACGCCCGCCAGACCGCCGTACAGCGACGAGCCCTCTTCCTGATCGATGCCCGCGGTCAGCGCATCCGCGCCGGCTTCGACCGCACGGACATAGCGCTCGTCGCCGAAGTGCTCGGCGGATTCGTGCAGCGCGAGCACGATCCCCGCCAGCCCGTGGTAGAGCGACAGATCATCGCCTGCGGAGCCGTGCTCGATCATCCAGTCAGTCGCACCCCACGCGAGCTCGGCCGCCTCCCGAATCCCGGGGGCGGTCGCATCCCGAGTCCCGGGGGCGGTCGCCTTCGGAGCGGCGAGGCCCTTCGCCTGCTGGGCTGCGGGGTCTGGCGTTTTCATGGCGCCAGGGTAGTTACGGCATCGGTCAGGCCTCGAACTTGTAGCCCAGGCCGCGGACCGTGACCAGGTGGGACGGGTTCGACGGGTCCTTCTCCAGCTTGGAGCGGAGTCGCTTGACGTGGACGTCCAGGGTCTTGGTGTCGCCCACGTAGTCGGCGCCCCAGATGCGGTCGATCAGCTGACCGCGGGTGAGCACCCGGCCCGTGTTGCGCAGCAGCATCTCGAGCAGCTCGAACTCCTTCAGCGGCAGCCGGATCTCGCTGCCGCCGACCGTGACGACGTGGCGTTCGACGTCCATCCGGACCGGGCCGGCCTCCAGCGTGTCCGGCAGCAGCTCTCCCACGTCCTGACCGCGCCGCAGTACTGCGCGGATGCGGGCGAGCAGTTCGCGCGGGCTGTACGGCTTGGTGACGTAGTCGTCGGCGCCCAGTTCGAGGCCGACCACCTTGTCGACCTCGGTGTCCTTGGCGCTGACGATGATCACCGGGACGTTGCCCCGGCTGCGGAGCGCCCGGCACACCTCGGTCCCGGACAGGCCCGGCAACATCAGGTCCAGCAGCACGATGTCCGCGCCGGCCCGGTCGTACTCGTCCAGCGCGTCCGGTCCGGTCTCCGCGACAGCGACCTCGAACCCCTCCTTGCGCAGGACGTACGACAAGGCGTCGCTGTAGCTTTCTTCGTCTTCGACGACCAGCACTCGGGTCACGAAGCTGCCTCCTTAGCGGTGTGCTCTGACGGGGTAGGCGCCAGATCGATGGCCGGCTTCTCCTGGCCGGAGCAGTCGGTCGGTTGCCCGGTCGCGGGATCGAGCCGCAGCGGGAGTCTCACGGTGAAGGTCGAACCCTGGCCCTCGACGCTCCAGACCCGCACGTCGCCGCCGTGGATCGAGGCGATGTGCTTGACGATGGACAGGCCGAGCCCGGTCCCGCCGGTCTCCCGGCTGCGGGCCCGATCCACGCGGTAGAAACGTTCGAAGATGCGTTCCAGGTCGCTGCTCGGGATGCCCACACCCTGGTCACTGACCGTGATCTCGACCAGGTCCCCGATCGGGTGCGCGGCGACCGCGACCCTGGTCCCGTCGGGGCTGTAGTTGACCGCGTTCTCGACCAGGTTGCCGATCGCGATCGCGAGCTGGTCCTCGCTGCCCATCACCTCGAGCGCGGGGTCGGTCTTCACCACCAGGTTGATGTCGCGGTCCTCGGCGTCCACCCGGCAGCGGTCGACGGCCTGCTCGACCACGGCGCTGATGTCGACGGGGCCGGGATTCTCCAGCGGGTCGTCGCCCTGCAGCCGGGACAGCTCGATGATCTCCTTGACCAGCCGGCTCAGCCGGGACGCCTCGATCCGCATCCGGCCGGAGAACCGCTGAACGGCCTCGGGATCGTCGGATGCCTCGGAGACCGCGTCGGCGAGCAGGATCAGCGCGCCGATCGGCGTCTTCAGCTCGTGGCTGACATTGACGGTGAAGTCGCGGCGGATGGCGTCGATGCGGCGTTCCCTGGTCCGGTCCTCGACCAGCACCAGCACCAACTGGCTGCCGAGTGGCGCGACCCGGGCACTCACGTACTGCGTGGCGCCGAGCCGGCCCCGGACGATCTCGAGATCGCGCTGCCGGATCTCGCCGTCCCGCCGGACCGCCCGGACCATGTCCAGCAGATCGTCGGCGACCAGCCGCTCGCCCCGGACGATGCCGAGCACATGGGCGGGCGCACTTGCCTGGAGAACCTGGTCCTCCGGGCCCATCACGACCGCCGACGAACGCAGTACGGACAAGACGGTGGCGACGCCGGTCGGGACGATCGGGTCCGGGGACACGGGGATCTTCTGCTGGGAACGCTCACTGAGCATCAGCGCACCGAGTGAAAGCAGAGCCAGGGCCGCGCCGATGACGCCGCCCAGCACCGCAGCCAGCGTGGGGTCCACAGTGACGATGCTACGCGGGCAACCAGCAGGGAAAGACCGAATGAGCACCCGATGACCGGAACACGTCCTAACTGTTCATCAGGCGTTCACCACTCGTCGCCGACCGGCAACCTCGACGGCATACGGTCCACCGTGGGGCGGTACAGGCTTGTGCCCCGCCTCGGCAGGACCGGACACCACAGATCGGAAGCAGACAACGATGCGCGACACCTATCACGAGCAGCTCGACGACATCCTCGCCGAGCTCGAACGGATGACCCGGACGGTGTCGACCGCCGTACGCCGCTCCACCACCGCCTTGCTCGCGGCCGATATCCGGCAGGCCGAGGAAGTCATTGCCGCCGACATCCAACTGGACGCGGCCGGCGAAGGTGTCGAGGAGAAGGTCTTCGAACTGATGGCCCGGCAGGCTCCGGTCGCCAACGAGCTGCGGATGCTGGTCGCCGCGCTCCGGATGGTCGCCGACCTCGAGCGGATGGGCGATCTGGCCGCGCACGTGTCGAAGATCGCCCGGTTGCGCTATCCGGCGCCGGCGATCCCGGCCGAGCTGCACACCGTGATCGAGGAGATGGGTGCGGTCGCGGGCCGGATGGTCGACTCCGCCGGTGACGTGATCAAGTCCCGCGACGTCGAGGCCGCCACCGCGCTGGAGTCCGTCGACGACGAGATGGACAAGCTGCGCAGCAACCAGTTCCGCCTGATGATGGACGACACCTGGCCGCACGGCGTCGAGGTCGCCGTCGACATCGCGCTGCTCGGCCGGTACTACGAGCGCATCGCCGACCACGCCGTCTCGATGGCGCGCCGTGTCGTCTACCTGGTCACCGGCGAACTCCCGGTCGCCGTCGGCGGCACCGCAGCCGGCTCGGGCGCCGGCGCCTCCGCCCCATCCCCGAACGGCAACTGAGCTCCACCAAAGTGGCCCCCAGCAACTAGTGGTTGCTGGGGGCTACTTGTTTGGCACCATGCCCCACGCAGCTCCTGCGTGGGGCGTAGTACCTCAGCGGCCCTGGTTCTTGACGGCTTCGATGGCGGCGGCTGCTGCGTCGGGGTCGAGGTACTCGCCGCCCTTGGTGACCGGGCGGAAGTCGTCGTCGAGTTCGTAGTACAGGGGGACTCCGGTCGGGATGTTGAGGCCGACGACGGTTTTCTCGTCGAGGTTGTCGAGGTGCTTGACCAGGGCGCGCAGGGAGTTGCCGTGGGCGGTGACGAGGACGGTCTTGCCGGCGCGGAGGTCGGGCACGATCGCGTCGTACCAGTAGGGCAGCATCCGCTCGACGACGTCGGCGAGGCATTCGGTTGCCGGGAGCAACTCGGGCGGCAGACCGGCGTACCGGGGGTCGCCGGCCTGGTCGAACTCCGAGCCGCGCTCGATCGGCGGCGGCGGGGTGTCGTAGGAGCGGCGGAACAGCATGAACTGCTCCTCGCCGAGCTCCTCCAGCGTCTGCTTCTTGTCCTTGCCCTGCAGGCCGCCGTAGTGCCGCTCGTTCAGCCGCCAGGAGCGGCGGACGTCGATCCACTGGCGACCGGCCACCTCGAGGGCGATGTTCGCGGTACGGATCGCGCGGCGCAGCACCGAGGTGTGCACGACGTCGGGCAGCAGGTCGCGGTCGCGGAGCAGCTCACCGCCGCGCTGGGCTTCCTCGATGCCGCCCGCGTTCAGGTCGACGTCGACCCAGCCGGTGAACAGGTTCTTGGCGTTCCAGTCGCTGGTGCCGTGGCGGAGCAGGATCAGGCGATAGGTCATGGCCACAGCCTAGCGAGGCTCCAGCCAGCCCATGAAAGCGTCCAGATTCCGGGTCGACTCGCCCCGGGACAGCCGCCACTCGTACTCCTTGCGGATCGACGACGCGAACCCGAGTTCGAGAATCGTGTTGAACGAGGAGTCGGCATATTCCAGTACTGCGCCGAGCAGGCGATCCACCTCGACCGGCGTGATCGCGTGCAGCGGCACCCGCCCGTCCAGGTGGATGTCGCCGAGGTGGTCCACCGCGAAGGCGACGCCGTACATCTTCAGGTTCCGCTCCAGCAGCCACCGGTAGACGGCCTCGTGGTTCTCGTCCGGCCGCCGGGCGACGAAGGCGTGCACATGGACCGCCTGACTACCGACGGTGAGCATCACCGTGGTCTTCAGTTTCCGCTCGCCCGGCAGATCCGCGGCGAACTCGCCCGGCGTCGCCTCGGTGAAGTCCAGGTCGTTCTCGGTCAGCACCTGCCGGATCACGTCCGCGGCCGACACCCTCATCCAGTCACCTCCGCGGCGAGCTCCGCCGCCATCGTCTCCTGGGCCGTCCGGTACGCCGCCAGGGTCTTCTCCGCGGTCAGTTCCCAGCCGAATCCCCGGGCATGCTTGACCGCCGCCTGGCTCATGCTCTCGCGGGTGGCCGGATCCGTCGCGATCCGCCGCAGCGCGTCGGCGAAGTCGGCCACGTCGTGCCCGCGCACCAACAACCCCGTGGTGCCATCGCTGACCGCCGTCGTCAACCCGCCGACGGCCGCCGCGACCACGGGTGTCCCACAGGCCTGTGCTTCCAGGGCCACCAGGCCGAAGGATTCGGAGTACGACGGTACGCAGACCACCGAGGCCGCTCGGTACCACTCAGCGAGCCCGGCCCCCGCGATCGGTTTCACGAACCGGGTGACGTCGTCGACCCTCAGCGCGCGGGCGAGTTCCGCGTGCGCCTCAGGGTGCTCCATCCCGTTGCCCGATGGGCCGCCGATGATCGCGACGATCAGCCTGTCCCGCAGCGACGGGTCCTGCTCGAGCATCCGGGCCGCTGCCTTGATCAAGATGTCCGGCGCCTTCAGCGGCTGGATCCGCCCGACGAACGCAAGCAGCAGCGCATCCTCCGGTACGCCGACCGCCCGTCGCGCCGCCACCTGATCGCCTGGCTTGAAGATCTCCAGATCGACGCCCGGGTTGACTACTCCGACCTTGGCCGGCTGCGCGCCGTACAGGTCGATCAGTTCGCGCGCCTCGTCTTCGGTGTTCGCGAGCAGCCGGTCGGCCGCCTCGACCACCTGCTCCTCACCGATCAGCCGGGCCGGCGGCTCGGGTACGTCGTCGTCGGCGAGGCTCGCGTTCTTCACCTTCGCCATCGTGTGCATGGTGTGCACCAGCGGCACGGCCCAGCGGTCGCGGGCGAGCAGGCCGACCTGGCCGGACAGCCAGTAGTGCGAGTGGATCACGTCGTAGTACCCGGGCTCGCGGATCGCCTCGGCGCGCAGTACGGCGCGAGCGAAAGTGCAGAGCTGGGCCGGAAGCTCGTTCTTGGACAGGCCTTCGTACGGCCCCGCGGCGACGTTGCGAACAGTCACGCCAGGCATCAGCTCGACCTTCGCCGGCAGCGCGGACGCGGTCGCCCGGGTGAAGACGTCGACCTCGATCCCCAGATCCGCCAGGCGTTTCGACAACTCCACCACGTACACGTTCATCCCGCCGGCGTCGCCGATCCCGGGCTGGTCCAGTGGCGAGGTGTGCAGGCTGATCATCGCGACCCGCCTCGGAGGGCGGTCGGCGGAGGGGAAAGTCACCTCGTCAGGGTAACTCCGGGGCACTCTCCGTAGTCCGGGTGTGGAGTGGCGGCTCGACGGTCGGGGCCGTCCAGCTGGCGAGCAGACGGAGCGCCGACTCGGACTGGGTACCGGGCTCGGCCGAGTAGGTGACGAGCAACTGGTCCGGATCGCCCGGCAGGACGAGCGTCTCGTACTGCAAGGTCAGCTCACCGACCATCGGATGGACCATCCGCTTCACGCCGAAGCTCTTGTCCCGTACGTCGTGCCGCGCCCACTGCTTGCGGAACTCCTCGCTGTGGATCGACAACTCGCCGATCAACTCGGCCAGCTCGGGATCGTCGGGATTGCGCCCGGCGTACAGGCGCAGGTAGTCGACCGTCTCGGCGGCGATCGCCTCCCATTGCGGATAGAATCCCGCAACGCGGTCTCCATTGATAACTCTGTCGCGGCAGGACTCGTCGAGAAAGACCAGCCTGGGCATGTTCCGTTCCTTCGCGGACAGCGCACCGAAGTCGACGATCAGCGCAGCGGCCAACGGGTTCCAGGCCAGCACGTCCATCCGGCGGCCGAGCACGAACGCCGGTACGCCGTCGAGTGCGTTCAGCAACTGTTGCATCGCGGGCCGGACCCGCTGCGCCGTACGCCGTTGCTTCGGGCGACGAACCGGTTTCGCCAACCGGGCCAGGTGATCCCGCTCGTCCTCGGTCAGACCGAGCACCTCGGCGACGGCGTCCAGGATCTCCTGCGAGACGTTGTCCGTACGACCTTGTTCGAGGCGGACGTAGTAGTCGGCGCTGACCCCGGCAGCCTGGGCGAGCTCCTCGCGCCGCAACCCTGGGACGCGCCGTCGGCCGTTGCCGAACACCTTCAGCCCGAGATCCTCAGGACGGATCCGGGCCCTTCTGGTCTTCAGGAATTCGGTCAACTCCGCACGGCGATCCATGGCTTCAAGTATCCCCGGTGACTTCGTGGCAAGGGTGGTTCTGTCAGAACCAGGTTCAGCAAACCCCAGGGTGAGGAGACGGCTGGGTAACCCTTCGCGGCCGGACGAGGCTGAAGCCATCAACCTTCAGTCGTTGTCAGAGGAGCAATCGATGACCGTCCTGCAACAGCAGTCCAGCACTCTTCCCCTGACCGGCCGTCATGCAGTGGTGACCGGCGCCGCCAGCGGTATCGGCGCCGCGATCGCCGAACGGCTCGCGGCCGACGGCGCCTCGGTCGCCCTGCTGTCGCGCCGGACCGACCGGCTCGACGACCTGGGCGCCCGGATCGCGGCGGCCGGCGGTACGGCGTACAGCGTCGGTGTGGACGTCACCTCACAGGAGTCCGTCGACCGTGGCGTCGAGGTGATCGCCGAACGGCTCGGCCGTGTCGACCTGGTCGTGAACGCGGCCGGCGTGATGCTCGCGGCACCGATCCAGGAGGTCCGCGCCGACGACTGGTCCCGGATGATCGACACCAACCTGACCGGCGTACTGCGGCTGATCGGCGCCTTCACCCCCGATCTCATCGCCGCCGCGGCCGACGGCGGAACGGCCGACCTGGTGAACATCTCCTCGATCGGCTCGCACCTGGTCTTCCCGGGATATGCCGTGTACGGCGCCACGAAGGCGGCAGTGACCCAACTGTCGAACGCGCTGCGGGCGGACCTGTCGCCGCTGGACGTCCGGGTCACCAACATCGAGCCCGGCCTGACCGAGTCCGAACTCGGCTCGCACATGCTGGCGGACCAGCAGGAGATGCTGGCCGGGATGATCGACACGATCGGCCCGCTGACCGCGACCGACATCGCTGACGTGGTCGCCTTCGCCGTCTCCCGCCGCCGCGAACTCAACCTCCGCCACATCATCGCCCTCCCCACCCGCCAGGCCTGACCGCCTTTCTCGGCGAACCCACATTTTCAGGGGTTGGCGTCTGAAAATGTGGGTTGTCGCCTTGCATACACGCAGACAACCCACCACCTCAGGGGATGCCCGGTCAGCCGGTGGGTGCGCCGCGATCTCGGCCGGCGACGTACGGGAGTGAGACGGGTGGCCGGGGCGAGGAGGGGTTTGTCAGACTCGGGGTATGACTTCTTCGCCGCGCCCTGTTGCCGTTGTCACCGGAGCCAGTAGCGGGATCGGGGCCGCGTCGGCCCGCCGACTCGCCCGGGAAGGGTTCGAGGTGGTGTGCGCGGCCCGCCGGATGGACCGGATCGAGGCGCTCGCCAAGGAGATCGACGGGCGCGCGGTCCAATGCGACGTCACCTCTCCGGAGGATGTCGCGGCGCTGACCGAAGCCGTCGGCGATCGGGTCGACCTGCTGCTGAACAATGCGGGCGGGGCCTTCGGATTCGAACCAGTCTCCGAGGCGGATCTCGACGCGTGGCGACGGATGTTCGAGGTGAACGTGATCGGCGTCGCCGCCGTCACGAAGTCGTTGCTCCCGGCCCTCATCGCGGCCGAGGGCCAGATCATCGTGATGGGCTCCACGGCCGGCCAGGTCGCCTACGAAGGCGGTGGCGGGTACGTCGCCGCGAAGCACGCCGCCAAGGCCGTCGTCGACACCCTCCGTCTGGAGCTGTACGACCAGCCGGTCCGCGTCTGCGAGATCGCCCCCGGCATGGTCAAGAGCGAAGGCTTCGCCCTGACCCGCTTCGAAGGCGACCAGGCCAAGGCCGACGCCGTGTACGCCGGCGTCGCCGAACCCCTCACCTCCGACGACATCGCCGACATCGTCGCCTGGGTCGCCACCCGCCCCGCCCACGTCAACATCGACCGCCTGACAGTCCGCCCCCGAGCCCAAGCCGCCCAACACAAGGTCCACCGCGTCCAGTAGGCCGGCTCAGCCGACCCAACGGCGCTCAACCGGATCCCACCGCGTTTCCGGCGGAGCTTCCCGAAGCAGACCGTCGCCGAAGGTCACAACGGCATTCATCAATTCCTCGAAGTGCTGAGGAAGATGATCGCCTTCCTGACCGAGGTTCCGCCGATAGGCCGCGTACGCCGGTGACCTCAGCGTGACGATGGCCGTCACCACCTCCGACAAGGGCACCATCGGCGTACCCCGGAAGAGAACCGTCGCCATCAACGCTGCCCGCACACAGGACTGGGTGAAGGCCTGCAAACCAGTCAGCACATAGAGGTCGGCGAAGTCCCGCACCCTGGTGTTGGCCGGCCCCAACGCGATCGCGGTCGCCAACTTCTCGGCCAGCACCGTTTCTATCGGGTAGCCGAGTATTTTGATCGGCTCCACTCCCGGCCTCAGCGCCGGCAACTCCACCATGCGAGGACCTGGCGTCACCGGATCGCCGAAATTGACGTCGAGCCGGAGCTTCACCGCCGCGGTCGCGATCCGGGCGTCCATCGTGACCCGCACTCCGGCGTACAGAGCATCGTCGCGAATGAGCCGCGTCGTCAGACTGTCGGTCAGGAACTCGACTCCGTCCTCCGGGTAGTCCGCGGCCGCGATCTCCGCCACCCGAGCAGCGACCACTTCCTGCTCGCTCTGGAAGTTGCGCGCCAGCGCATCGAGATCTACCGTCGGCCGGCGCCGCCCGAAAGCGGCAAGCAGCATCCCGCCTTTGAGGACGAAATCGTCGACGTGTTTCGACCGGCTCAGTCTCGCGAGCCACCGCTCAACGACGTACAGCGTCAGCAACTCCTGGGTCCCGCGGCGCTCGCGGCGTGCTCTGTTCTGCAAATCGAGGTAAGCACGCCCGGACGGCGTCGAGCGATTGGTGGGAGTCATCCGGCAGAAGCCACGTCGAGGGCTGCTCGCAACGGGCCGTAGACACCTAGTTTCTCCGCATAATCCAGCAGTACCGCGGGTCGCGCGGCCGGCAGCCGGAGGTATCGCTGCAATGCCGAGTAGGCCACTGCATCACCCCAGCGGTTCCGCAGACGCATCAGGTCCACGACTGTCCTGGCCGGTTCGTAGACCCGCACCCATTCGTCCGGGGCTGCTTCGAGCCGGGAAAGTCCCAGCTCGAAGGTGGCGGGATCGAAACGGAACGCAGTCGTTGGCGGATAGCCGATCTGCGGTGCGCGCGAGCTTCTGGGCACTGCGATCTGCACCGAGGCCGGCAACTCGTCGGTCAGGTCCTGGGTGGTCGCGGCAGACAGGCAGCAGACGATCCCGCCGGGCACACGATGGGCAACGGCGAGGAGATCGGGAAAGGTCGCCGCCGGGGCATCCGTCCGGCGAAAGACCCCTCGGGACAACTCGACGATCTGCCCGCTGTCACGCCACTTGTACAAATCGCGCGGGTGCACTCCGAGGGCACGAGCCGACCTGGTGGCGAAGGTCCTCGGCAGGCGGCTCTCCAGCTCACTCATGGATAAAAGTGTTACATGGCATTGCAGTGCGTGTGACATATTTATCCATCCCCCAGGCTGTGACCTTGCCGTTACATTTAACCCTGAGTAATCACTCCATCGCAAATCCGCGAAACGATCCCCGGTGTATCAGCGGGCGCGGAGGCGGTCGGGTGGTGGGGATTGGATCGGGAGGGGTGTGGTGGGGGCGGGGAGGGCGTAGCCGGCGTACAGGCGGTGGCGGATTGCTTCCAAGGGGAAGGTGCTCGGGTAGATCGCCATCTTCACGGTGATGCCCTCGAGGGTTGCTCTGAGCAACATTTCTTCGACGGTGGGGTCGGGGGCGCCGCGGGCGGCGAAGATCGAGCGGATGGCGTCTTCGACCTGGGACAGGCGGGGTGACTTGGCGGCTTCCACCTCGGCGAAGACGGGGTGTGTGCCGGGCTGCATCATCAGCGAGATCGCGAGGCGCTGGATCGGCAGGGTCGAGGCGGCTGCCATCAGGGCGCCGTCGATGATGCCGGCCAGCCGTTCGTCCGGCGTACCGGGGAGTTCGATGATGCCGGCGATGCCGTCGAGCCAGCGGTCGAGCAGTTCGGCGGCCAGCCGGGTCTTGCCGGGGAAGTAGTAGGTGACCAGCCCGCGGGACACTCCGGCCCGCTCCGTGACGTCGGAGATCGAGGCGGCCTCGTAGCCCTTCTCGGCGAACACCTCGAGCGCGGCCGCGAGGATGCGTTCGCGGGACTTCTCCCGCAACTCGGAGTTGGTACTGGCGGAGCGTGGCAAGCGGATCGCTGCCCTTTCTTCCAACCCGGAAAGTCGATCCGAGGCGCTCGGACCCCGGCCGGGCCGAGCAACCCCCCACGGACACTCGGCACGCCCGGGGCCGCCCCCGAAACCTGCGGCCGCGGATCGCGACGCACTTATAGACTGTACGGACAGCGAACGAATGTCACAACCGGTTTCGTGGACACCGTGTGTCACCGGTACCATGGACCGGCTGCGCCCTGCCTGTCGAGTGGCACGTAGATCCCCCGTAGCCACCGCCTGAACCCATCTGGCCGAACGCCTCGCAGGCCGACGCCGACGAATTATGCTTGGAGCGCTTCCGCATGCCCCTCCGTAATGATCTGCGCAACGTGGCCATCGTGGCCCACGTCGACCACGGGAAGACCACCCTGGTCGACGCGATGCTGTGGCAGTCCGGCGCGTTCGGAGCCCACCAGCACGTCGACGAGCGGGCGATGGACTCCGGCGACCTGGAGCGTGAGAAGGGCATCACTATCCTCGCCAAGAACACCGCCGTCCGGCACAAGATGGCCAACGGCGAGCAGATGACGCTGAACATCATCGACACCCCCGGCCACGCCGACTTCGGTGGTGAGGTCGAGCGCGGCCTGTCGATGGTCGACGCGATCGTCCTGCTGGTGGACGCTTCCGAGGGCCCGCTGCCGCAGACGCGGTTCGTACTGCGTAAGGCGCTGGCCCGCAACATGCCGGTCATCCTGGTCGTGAACAAGGTCGACCGTCCGGACGCCCGGATCGCCGAGGTCGTCGACGAGACCTATGAACTGTTCCTGGACCTGCTCGACCACGACGCCGACCAGAGCGCGCTCGACTTCCCGGTCGTCTACGCCTCGGCCCGGGCCGGCCGCGCCTCGCTGAACCAGCCGGCCGACGGCGGCCTGCCGGATTCGGAGGACCTCGAGCCGCTGTTCGAGACGATCCTGGCGAACGTACCGGCCCCGTCGTACACCGAAGGCGCTCCGCTGCAGGCCCACGTCACCAACCTGGACGCCTCCCCGTTCCTCGGCCGGCTCGCGCTGGTCCGGGTGCACGAGGGCACCCTGAAGAAGGGCGCGCAGGTCGCGTGGTGCAAGCACGACGGCTCGATCCAGAAGGTCAAGATCACCGAGCTGCTGATCACCGAGGCGCTCGAGCGGGTGCCCGGCGACTCGGCCGGGCCGGGTGACATCGTCGCGATCGCCGGCATCCCGGAGATCATGATCGGCGACACCCTGGCCGACCCCGACGACCCGAAGCCGCTGCCGCTGATCACCGTGGACGAGCCGGCCATCTCGATGACGATCGGTACCAACACCTCGCCGCTGGCCGGCCGGATCAAGGGCACCAAGGTCACCGCCCGGCTGGTCAAGGACCGCCTCGACCGCGAACTGGTCGGCAACGTGTCGCTGAAGGTGCTGCCGACCGAGCGTCCCGACACCTGGGAGGTGCAGGGCCGTGGCGAGCTGGCACTGGCCATCCTGGTCGAGCAGATGCGCCGCGAGGGGTACGAGCTGACCGTCGGCAAGCCGCAGGTGGTCGCCAAGGAGATCAACGGCAAGCGGCACGAGCCGGTCGAGCGACTGACGATCGACTGCCCCGAGGAGTACCTCGGCACCGTCACGCAGCTGCTCGCGGTCCGCAAGGGCCGGATGGAGCAGATGACCAACCACGGCACCGGCTGGGTCCGGATGGAGTTCCTGGTGCCGGCGCGTGGCCTGATCGGCTTCCGCACCGAGTTCCTCACCGACACCCGCGGTACGGGTATCGCGCACCACGTCTTCGAGGGTTACGAGCCCTGGTTCGGCGAGCTACGCACCCGCCCGTCGGGGTCACTGGTCTCCGACCGCACCGGCGTCACCACGTCGTACGCGATGGTGAACCTGCAGGAGCGCGGCACGATGTTCTGCGAGCCGGGCACCGATGTCTACGAGGGCATGGTCGTCGGCGAGAACTCGCGCGCCGACGACATGGACGTGAACATCACCCGTGAGAAGAAGATGACCAACGTCCGGTCGAACGCGGACGAGTTCGAGAAGCTCGTCCCGGCCCGCAAGCTGTCGCTCGAGCAGTCGCTGGAGTTCTGCCGCGAGGACGAGTGTGTCGAGGTGACTCCGGATGCCGTCCGCATCCGGAAGGTCGCGCTGACGCAGATCGAGCGCGCGAAGCTCGGCCGCAAGAGCAAGGCCTGAGTTTCGGGCTGCAGGGCCTGAGTTTTTTGTCTGTGGGGCTCGATAGGCTGAGCCCAACGCGGTGGTCGCTGACCTGGTTGAGGATCCGGCGGGGAGAAAGTTTCGGATCGTTATCAACCAGGCGGGCCGCCGCTGCGTCTGTCTAGTTGAAAGTCACTCAGTTGGGGGAAGGAAAAAGAGACATGAGCATTCTGCGTAAGCTCGGCGCCACCACGACGGCAGTCGCGATGTTGGGTGTAGGCGTTCTGACGGCCGCCACGGCGGAAGCCGCCGCACCTGTCGCCCAGGCCGCACCGGTTCTGGCGGCAGCGCCGAAGGTTGCGCCCAAGGCTGTCGTCGCGCCGAAGGTCGCCACGAAGTCGACGGCCGCCAGCACGCTGGTACCGGGCAAGCTGCGGCTGGACAAGCGCTGCATGACCGGCCGGATCCTCTGCTCGAACAAGAAGACCCGCAAGCTCGTCTTCATGGTCAACGGCAAGCTCCAGGCCGTCGTCGACGCCCGCTACGGCGCGCCGCGGACGCCGACCCGGAACGGCAGCTTCAAGGTCTACCGCAAGTCGAAGAACCGCGTGTCCTCGCTGTACAAGTCGCCGATGCCGTACGCGATGTTCTTCAGCGGCGGCGAAGCGATCCACTACTCGGCCGACTTCCGCGCCCGCGGCTACAACGGCGCGTCGCACGGCTGCCTGAACGTCCGCGACAAGGCCAAGCTCGCTTGGATCTTCGCGCGCGTCCCGGTCGGCACCAAGGTGCTCATCTACAGCGCCTGATCGGTACTACGACTTGCGCGGCGGCCCGGATTCCGGGTCGCCGCGTTCTTCGTTCTCCAGCGCCTTCGCGAACGCCTCGTACAACCGCGGATTGATGAGGCAGAAGGTCGCCTGGGTCACCTCGGTCGGCGTACGAAGCAAGGTCCGTACTGCGATGTCGGCTGCTTCCTGCCCGGGCCAGCCGTAGATCCCTGCCGACACGGCCGGCAGCGTCAGACGGCGTACGGACAGCTCGTCGGCGATCCGCAGCGCGTTGCGGTAGGCGGACTCCAGCAATGCGGGATCGCGCTGCCCGGCGACGTAGTTGGGGCCGACGACATGGATCACGTACTGCGCGGGCAGGTCGCCCGCTGTCGTCCAGCCGGCCTGGCCGGTGGGCACCCCGTGCGGGTACCGCTCGATGCACTCGGCCAGGATCGACGGCCCACCGGCTCGGTGGATGGCTCCGTCGACGCCGCCCCCGCCGCGGAGGGCATGGTGGGCCGCGTTGACGATCGCGTCGGTGGCGACCGTGGTGATGTCGTCGGTACTGAGCACGATCTCCATCGAGCTCCTCCTTGTGTGACAGGTCACGAACTGCTCACGAGAGGTGACCCGGTTGTGTTCTGCAACCTACGCTGGGCGCGCACCGGGGTGACAGTCCGGTACCCGGCGCCCGCCCGGCGCCAACCAAGCGGTCCGTGAGGGCGTCCCGGCTCAGGTGGGGCAGATCGACCACGAAGGGTTCCGATGCGTTTCTTCCGCAAGGCGCCGGCCTTCCGCCGCGTGCTGGCCGCAGCCGTCGTCACGGCCGTGAGCGGCGCCGTGGCCGGTGCCGCAACGCCGGCGACCGCGGCACCCTCGTCGACTACCTCGACTACCTCGACCGCCTCGACGACTGTGCCGTTCGAGGTGTCGGGTGAGTTGCCGATCTATCCCAAGGCGCTGTGGCGCAACGGTTCCAGCGGCGCCGACGTACGCAAGGTGGAAGCGCGCCTCGTCCAGCTCAAACTGCTCACCAAGCAGTACCAGGACGACTCCTTCGGGACGATGACTCGCGCCGCGGTGAAGAAGTTCCAGACCGCGCACGGGATCCCGCCGCTCGGCTATGTCGACCAGAACACCTGGACGAAGCTGACCGCCGCCACCCACGAACCGACCGAGACCGAACTCTTCCCACCCGCACCCGTCGTCGACGGCAAGAAACTCGACCAGCGATGCGCGACCGGGGTCGCTCTCTGCATCGACAAGACCAGCCGCAAACTACGCTACGTCGTCGACGGCGTCGTCAAGATGACGATGGACGTCCGCTTCGGCGCCCAGAAGACCGCAACCCGCGAAGGCAGCTTCACCGTCGGCTGGAAGAGCATCGACCACGTCTCCAAGCTCTACGACTCGAAGATGCCCTACGCGATGTTCTTCAGCGGCGGCCAAGCCGTCCACTACTCCTCCGACTTCGCCGCCCGAGGCTACGCCGGCGCCTCCCATGGCTGCGTCAACGTCCGAGACCTCACCAAAATCAAGTCCCTCTTCGCCCAAGTCCACGTAGGCGACAAGGTCATCGTCTACCGCTCATAACTTCCGTTCGTACTACGGGGAAAGATCCCCCGCCTCGCGCCTCCTCCGTCGGCCGCTCAACCCACCCCAGGACGCCGCTCCTCCGTCGCAGCTCGTCGTCGGCGGGCGCAGTCTGCATGCGCTGCCAGGGTCACCCAGCGGTTTCGAACCAGGAGCTCCAGAGGTTGGTCGTGGGACCGGTGCGTTGCGGTTGCGCCGGGCCGGTCGGCCGAACCTCGGTCCGGCCTCCGTTCCAAGAGACCACGAAGACCCCGCTCGCGGGTGGCCCGTCCCAGCCCGCCCAGCCAACTGGCGCAATCGCCTTCTCGCCCGGCCTCAGCACGACATATCCGGGGATGCGAGCCTCCAGCGACACCACCCCTATGGCGTCCAGCGGTTCCCCGTCGGCGCCCAGCGGCATGAGTCCCGGCTTGCCAGTCAGCGTGACGGGATGTTCACAGATATTGACCGCTTCGAGCGTGCCTTCCAGTCCACCAGACGTCTCCTGCCACGCGAGTTTGAACTCGACTTCACCGGCCTCTGCCTCTACTGCCTCGACCTCGTTCATAGCTCCAGCATCCCCTGCACCCACGTCAGCGCGGCAGCCTCTCCGTCAGTGGTAGCCGGGAACGCGGCGGCGCAGCGGACTGTGGGTTCAAGAGGAGGGCGGCTGCTAGCCGCATGGCGTATCACGCGCCTGGGGCCGCCGCGAGCGGGACGAGCGGGCGGAACTAGAGCGGGCGGGGGCCGCGGCGGCGGCGGATGCCCCAGCCGCCTCGGCCTCGGCCGGCGGCGGCTCGGAGGGCGGGGCGGGCGTCGACGAGGTAGACGCCGGCGGCGACGATGCCGATCAGGCCGAAGAAGCTCAGCCAGCTCTGGAAGATCTGGCTCAGGGTGAAGGTGGCCAGGATCAGCACCCAGCCGGGTTTGGTGAGTTTGTCCGCCGCGACGAAGACCGCGCGCGGGCGGAAGGCGGCGTCGAGCAACGCGACCAGCTTGAGGCCGAGCAGCACCCACCAGATGACGTCGATCGGATTCGCGAACCCCGGGAACAGGGTAGGGAACGTGGCGAGTGCGAGCATGCGTACGAGCCTAACGCAGCGATGGGTGGCCCACCTCTGCTCAACGGCAGAAAGTGGACCACCCATGCAGGTGGTGTCACGGCCTGGCAGCCACGGAACTACGCTCAGTCGCTGACCTCGGCCGCGACCGCAGTACTGCGATCAGTCGCCGACCTTGGTGACCGTAGAACTACGATCAGTCGCCGACCTTGGAGGCTGCGGCCGAGGCGGCCTTGGTGGCGGTCTTCGCGGTCTTGCGGGCGCTGGTGGCGGTCGCCTTCACGTTGCGCTCGGCGGTCTGGGCCGTCTTGCGCGCGGTGGTGCGGGTCGCCTTGGCCTTGCTCACCGTCGTCTTGGCCTGGGCGACCAGGTCCTCGGTGGCCTTCTGGTTGCGGATCCGGCCGACGATCTCCTGGCCGCGGGCGGCCAGCTCCTCGTAGGTCTCCTCGGCCTGGCCGAGGACGGTGGTGAGACCGGCCTGCGCGACGGCGGGCAGCACGCGGAGCTTCGCCGGTACGGTCTTGGCGTCGGCAGCGAGCGCCTCGAAGCGCTTGGCCAGCTCGGCCTGCCGCTTGGCGAGCTCGGCCTGGAGCTCGGCCTGACGCTTGGTCAGCTCGGTCTGCAGGGTGGTCTGCACGGTCTTCTGGTCCAGCTTGGCGAAGCGGCTGGACATGTCGCCGCTGACCGCGCGGAACTTCTCGACGGCCAGGTCGCCGGCGCCGGCGATGACGTACAGGGGCGTGACGGAGGTACGGGTTGCCATCAGGCATCTCCTCGGAGCATTGGTTTCAGCGGGGTCTGTACTGCGGTGTCGCGGGCAGCCGGTCCGTGAGGGGCCGGCTAGCCGGTGGTGCGTTTTCTTGCAGGGGTCTTCTTGGCGCCCGGCTTCTTCGCCGCGGCTGCCTTCTCAGCGGCCTGGTTCTGCGCCGCCGGCTTCTTGGCCGCGGTTGCCTTCTGGGCGGCCGGCGTGGCCTTTCGGGCGGTCGGCTTCGTTGCCTGGGCGACCTGCTCGGCGGCGGCATCGGTGGCCGCTGCCTGGGCCGGGGTCGCGACCGCGGTGTCGGGTGTGTTCTCACGGACGAAGGAGCCGTACACGTCCAGGAGGACGCGCTTCTGTCGCTCGTTCAGCGCGGGATCGAGCAGTACGGCGTCAACCACGCCGGTCGCCCGGCGAGCGCCGTCGGAACCGTCGTCCGGATCGAGGATGCCGGCCCGTACGTACAGGGTCTCCGCGGAGATCCGCAACGCCTTCGCGAGCTGCTGCAGCACATCGGCCGACGGTTTCCGCAGGCCGCGCTCGATCTGGCTGAGGTACGGGTTCGACACACCGGCGAGATCGGACAGCTGCCGCAGCGAAAGCTGCGCATGCCGGCGCTGCTCGGCGAGGTACTCCCCCACCGAACCCATCCCACCGGCAACACGATCACCCAATCTGGCCATATCCCCATACTGCTAGCACCTGCTTGCAATTGCAAGCACACCGACCGTGAGCCCAGTCACCCCGTACTGCGCGCGACTGCCGCCAGCCAGTCGGCGGTCTCTCGCGGAGACCGAAGGCGAACCACGGTGAGGTGCGCCCACCGAGGATCAGTGGTTCGTGCGGTCAGCTCTTCCCGCCTGACAGCGGTCAGCCGCCACGCCTTGCGAATGGGATGGTCGGCCCGCAGCCACCACAGTGGTGATTCACGGTGCCCATGCCAAAGCCGTTGCCTGGTAAGGATTCTTCGCAAGGAACGCCGAACGGCTCTCGCCAGCACCACGCGCCGTGGATAGTCGAGCCACACCAGTGTGTCGGCGCATTCCCACAGCCTCGCGCGCACCCGAGGCGGCGCCGCGGAATCCACGGGCGGCCCCTGCGAGTCGAGGAGCCACGAGCCCGAACGCAGGAGCTGTTCGATGTCTCGCTCAAACGTCGGGGACATGCCTAAGTCGGGCCCGTAGTACAGGGCGTCGAGTTCGTAGACCGGCAGCCCCAGGACGGGCCCGAGGGCTCGCGCGAGGGTGGTCTTGCCGGATCCTCCCAGGCCCGCGATGAGAACCCTCCGACCTGGCCGGGCCGGGTCGCGATCTGTCATGGGCCCACTCTTTTGCCGCACCGGCCAGGTGTCCAACGCAGAGGTCGAATGAGCCGACAGGCCCTGCTTATGGACGCGCTGGTACGACGGCCGAGCGCACCGGGGCTAGTCGAAGAGGGTGGGGCTCGGGTGGACTGAGCCGACCTCGATGCCGCCGCCGTAGAGGGGGTAGCGGGTTTGGGTGTCGATGACCTCGTTGGTGATGCCGAGGTGTTGGAGTACGGCGGCCATGACGACTGCGCGGGCTCGGGGTTGGCCGTCTTCTACCTTGACGGCGAGGCCGCGGCCGTCGGCGAGGCCCACGGCGTACACGCTTTCGGCGCCTGCCTTGCAGAGGAGGCCCGGGACCGACTTCATCAGGGCGGCTTCGTCGCGTCTACTCCCGCTGGCGTACTCGGGGTAGCTGCGGAAGGCGTTGGCGATGCGACCCTCCAAAGTCTCCGGCGCCGCGCTGGCGAAGAGGCCGAAGGAGCGCGCGAGGCCGGCCAGGCTGATGGCCAGCAAAGGAGCACCACAGCCGTCGACCGCCACGTACGAGACCTTCTCGCCGGCCGAGTCCTCGATCGCGGTCCGGATCGCCTGCTGCACGGGGTGTTCGGTCGAGCGGTAGTCGTCGCGGCCCCAGACGGCGTCGGGGCTCTTGGCGCGCGCGTCGTCGTGGATCGGCCAGCCGTTCGCGATACAGGTCGCGATCATCGCGGCGTGCTTGCCGGAGCAGTTCATCGTGATCGGCTCGACGGCGTGACCGGTACGGACCCATTCGTCGCGCGCCTGCTCGTCGATCGGGTACGCGGGCGGCGTACGCAGCGCGGTCTCGTCCAGGCCGGCGCCCGCCAGGATTCGCCGTACACCGTCCAAGTGGAAGTCTTCGCCCGAGTGCGACGCACCGGCGAGCGCCAGGAGTTCGCCGTCGAGGTCGAGCCCGCTGCGGAGCATGCCGAGCGCCTGCATCGGCTTGTTCGACGAGCGCGGGAACATCGGCCGGTCGACGACGCCGACGGACCACTCCACGGACCCGTCCGGGGCGGTCACCACGACGGAGCCACGGTGATGGCCCTCCACGAATCCGCTGCGGACGACGTCGGCGAGGATCACAGGTTCGGTCACGGCTGCACTGTACGGCTCAGACGTCAGGTGCAAAAACCCAGATAGACAATGATCCACCTCACAGCCGAGCGCGGACGTGCAGACCGACCTCGGGATCGACCAGGATCTCCTGCGTGGCAGTAACGGTCGGCTGATCCTCGGCGACAACCTCGAGAACCGCCTCAGGGTCCACCGACCGCTTGATCAACGCGAGCGCGATCGGCCCGTACTCGTGATGCCGCGCAGCCGACCCGACGAACCCGACCTGCTTCTCCCCGGCCCGTACTGCGTACCCATGCGCCGGCAGGTGATCGACCGACCCATCCAGGTGCAGCCGCACCAGCCGACGCGGCGGACGCCCGAGATTGTGCACCCGCGCGACCGTCTCCTGCCCGCGATAACAGCCCTTCTCCAGATGTACGCCGACGCCGAGCCAGCCCACCTCGTTCGGAATCGCGCGCTCGTCCGTGTCCAACCCCAGCCGCGGCGCGCCTGCCTCGATCCGAAGCGCCTCGTACGCCCACACGCCCGCAGGCTGCCCGGCCGACGAGACGTACGACGCCAACTCACCCCGCGGCACGAAAACCTCATGCCCATCGAGCGAATCCGCACCAGCACGCACGACCAAGCCCGCCGCCTCGCCAACCGCTCCCGGCCGCCAGACGATCGCGTAGTCGTCGGTCACGTCCTTGATCTCGACGCGTGACATGAACACCATCTTCTGCAGCCACTCGACCAGCGCCGCCGCGGCACCCGGCTCGGTGTGCAGCCAGAAGGTCTCACCGTCGTCGAAGCCGTACATCGCGTGCTCGATGTGCCCGGTCGGCGACAGCAGCAACGCGGTCGTCGACGTACCGGGTCGCATACCCTCGAAGTACTGGGTGGTCAACGCGTGCAGCCAGGTGAGCCGGTCCGGTCCGGTGATCGTGACCACGTCGCGATGCGACAGATCGACGTACCCGTTGCCGGCCGCCAGCGCCCGTTGCTCACGGAGATCCGACCCGTAGTGAGCCGCCACCCCGGCATCGATCCCGTCGGCCTCGACCGCGCCGGGCAGGTCCAGCAAGGGGCTGCGTGCTCTCAGGGGCTTCGTTGACATATCACCAGAGTACGTCTCCCGGCGTACGCCGAACGCCTCCCGTCGTGGGATGTGGACAACTCCGATCCCGGCGACGCTGGAAGCACAAACCCGGTGAGAGGAGAGACCGATGACAGGCAAGCGATTCCGGTTCGGTGTGGTCGCCAGTCCGGACCGAGGCGCCGAGGTCTGGCAGTCGACCGTACGACGGGCCGCCGACCTCGGGTACAGCACGATCCTGATGCCCGACGGGCTGCAACTGCTGTCGCCGTTCCCCTCGCTGGCGATCGCGGCGGCGAGCGCGGACATCCGGGTCGGGACCTTCGTCGCGGCGGCTCCGCTGCGTCCGCCGCGAGCAGCGGCCTGGGACGCACACACGTTGACGGTGCTGACCGAGGGACGGTTCGACTTCGGGATCGGGACCGGGCGGCCGGCTGCTGCGGAGTTCGCGGCCGAGCTCGGGTTGCCGTTCGGAACCGCGCAGGAGCGGCGTGAGCAGGTCGTCGAAACGCTGGATCACCTGGTCAAGCTGGACGGCGAACGGCGTACGCCGATCATGCTGGCCGCCGGTGGGCCCAAGTCGCTGGCGATGGCGGCGGAGCGGGCGGACATCGTCTCGCTCGCCAAGCCTGCGATGACGCCGCGCTCGGAGGTCGCCGAGCTGGCGCGAGACCTTCGGGAGCTGGCGGGTTCGCGGGCCGACGACATCGAACTGGCGATGAACCTGTTCGCGGTCGGTGACGGCGACCTGCCACCCTGGGCGAAGCAGGCCACCGGCGTCGACGCCGAGACGCTCGCCAAGAGCGATTCGCTGATGCTGCTACCCGGCACGCCACAGCAGATGGCCGACGAACTCCAGCGCCGCCGCGACGACTTCGGCGCCTCCTACTTCAGCGTCAACGCGACCTACCTGGAAGAACTGGCCCCGGTCATCGAACTCCTCGCCGGCCAGTGACCCGCAGTACGGGCGCACGTAGTACAGGCGGCTGTACTACGGGCGCTCGGCGGCGCGTAGTACAGGTAGGCGGCGCGCTGCCCGTCGGCTCTCGGCGGAAGTGAGAGCCGGCGGGCAGCGCTGAGGGGTGGGACAGATGGTCTAGTGGTCCGCCGACCGTCCGTCGATCGCGGCGGGTGTGGGAGCGGTGGTGGCGCCGACGGGTTCCGGGACGTCGCCGCCGTGGGTGTCACCGGCAGCGAAGGCCTCCTCGTCGAAGGGGTCCTCGCCGGCGAACACCTGGCGTGCTTGCTCCTTGTCGAACGCGCCGACCCAGTGGCCGACCAGGATCGTCGCGACCGCGTTGCCGGCGAAGTTCGTCAGCGCGCGGGCCTCGGACATGAACCGGTCGATACCGACGATCAGGCCGACGCCGTCCAGCAGTTCCGGCCGGTGCGACTGCAGACCGCCGGCCAGCGTCGCCAGGCCCGCGCCGGTGACACCGGCCGCACCCTTCGAGGCGACGATCATGAACACCAGCAGGGAAATCTGCTGCCCGATCGAGAACGGCTGGTCCATCGCCTCGGCGATGAACAGCGACGCCATCGTCAGGTAGATCGCGGTGCCGTCCAGGTTGAAGGAGTAGCCGGTCGGGACCGTGATGCCGACGACCTCCTTGCTGACCCCGACGTGTTCCATCTTCCCGATCAGTCGCGGCAGCGCGGTCTCCGACGACGAGGTGGACACGATCAGCAGGAACTCGCGGCCGAGGTACCTCAGCAACTGGAAGATCGAGACGCCGGTGACGACCCGCAGGATCGTGCCGAGGATGACGATCACGAAGAGCAGACACGTTATGTAGAACGCGATCATGATCATCGCCAGGCTGCGCAGGGCCTGCCCGCCGGCCGCACCGACGACGGTCGCGATGGCACCGAAGGCGCCGACCGGGGCGGCCCACATGATCATCGACAGCACCTTGAACAGCAGCCGCTGGAGATGCCCGATGCCGTTCAGGATCGGCGTACCGACGTTGCCCATCGTCTGCAGCGCGAAGCCGACCAGCAGCGCGACGAACACGGCCTGCAGGACCTGGCCCTCGGTCAGCGAGGACAGGATCGTCTTCGGGATGATGCCGAGCAGGAAGTCGGTGGTGCCTTCGTGGGCACCCTTGGCCTGCTGCTGGCCGGTCTTGCGGAGCGCGTCGGTGAGGTTCAGGCCGGCGCCGGGCTTGACCAGGTTGCCGACGACCAGGCCGATGGCGAGCGCGACCGTCGACATCACCAGGAAGTAGCCGAGCGCGAGACCGCCGACCTTGCCGACGCTGGCCGCCTTGCGGACCGAGCCGATGCCGAGCACGAGCGTGCAGAAGATGATCGGGCTGATCATCATCTTGATCAGGTTCACGAACCCGGTGCCGAGCGGTTTCAGCTCGACCGCGAAGTCCGGGAACAACAGTCCGACGCCGATCCCCAGGGCGACGGCGACGATGACGGCGATGTAGAGGAAGTGGGTCCGGTCGTTACGGACCGGTGTCGGTCGGGTGGGGGTCGGGCTCGACATGGCGACTCCTGATCTTGCGTAGAACGAAGCGGGCGAACGGCCGGTCCTCAGTAACTGTGACGTGACGCACAGGCGAACTGCGCATTTCGTTCATATCGTTCGCAGCCCCCGGCCGCATCCGCGCCGCGCGGTTCCCCGCGGCAGGCGCCCCCGTCCGACGCCGAACTGTGATGCGACCAGTTCGCTTCCCCACCTCGCCTTCCTTCCCTTTCCTTCCCTTCCTCACCCGCTCTTGCCGTCGCTGAACTGTGATGCGACCAGTTGGCTCACTGGAATGCACAATGTCGGGGTGAACCGACGTCCGTCCGAGCTGCGTCGCCAGGTGCTCTGGTTGCAGTCCGCCACGGTCGCCGTCCTGATCGCGATGGTCTGGATCACCCTGGTCAGCCGGGCCCGCTCACAGGCCGACCGCGACGCCGCCGCGAATGGAACGATCCCACCCGGCTGGTGGGACCTGATCCAGCTCGAACTGCGGTCGATGCTCGGCATCGCCAGCTTGATGCTCGGCGTCGCGATCGCCGGCAACGCGCTCGTCACCTGGCGGGTCCGCCGCGCCACCCGCGGCATGGGCACCCAGTCCCTCGCCTGGATGCTCGACTTCTACGAAGGCGTACTCCGCGCGGCCCGCGAGGGTCTGCTCCTCCTCGATGCCGAGCACCGCGTCCAGCTCGTCAACGAGGAGGCGCGCCGCCTGCTCGGCCTGCGCGACGTGCCGACCGGCAGCACCATCGAGGAGCTCCACCTACCGGTCGCCCTGGCAGAGCTCCTGACCGCCGGCAGAACGGCGTACGACGAACTGCATCTCGGCGCCAACGGTGTCGTAGTGGTCAACCAGCAACCAGCGCGGTCCGGCCGCATCGTCACGCTGCGAGATCACACGCAACTGCAGGCGCTGCTCGGCGAACTGGACGCAGTACGCAGCCTCGCCGAATCCCTGCAAGCCCAGAATCACGAGGCCTCGAACCGCCTGCACACCGTCGTCAGCCTGATCGAGATCGGCCGTCCCGAGCGAGCGCGCGAGTTCGCCGTCTCGGAGCTGCAACTCGCCCAGGCCATGACCGACCGCGTCGTCGGCACGGTCGGCGATCCCGTACTCGCGTCACTCCTGCTCGCCAAGCTCGCCCAGGCACAGGAACGCGGCGTACTGCTCACCCTCGAGCTCGGCAGCGAGGCGCTCAACACCCGCCTTCCCGCGCAGGACGTGGTCACCGTCGTCGGCAACCTCCTCGACAATGCGATCGAGGCGGCCCGCGGCGGACCTGCTCCGCGGCACGTCGAACTGAAGGCCGGTACGACGCCGGACGCCATCGATCTCGCCGTGACGAACACCGGTGCTGAACTGGGCGCGACCGAACTGGCCCGCATGTTCGAACGCGGCTGGACCACGAAGGCGGAGCCGGGCCACGGACTCGGGCTGGTTCTGGTTCGCAGTACGGTCGAACGCTGGCAGGGAACGTTGATGGTCGACCCGGATTCCGAACTCGACGAGGTACCGGCCCTCACCGTACGAGTTCGCCTCCCGCGAGCGGTGAGCGCCAGTGCCTGACGTACTCCGCGTCCTCGTCGTCGAGGACGACCCGGTCGCCGCCGAGGCCCATCGCACCTACGTGGACCGCCTCCCCGGCTTCAGCTGTCTGGGGATCGCCGGTACTGCGGCCCGCGCGCTCCAGGTCCTCAGCCAGCAGCCGGTCGACCTGGTGCTCCTCGACATGAACCTGCCGGACGGCCACGGGCTGGACGTAGTACGACGAATGCGTGCCGCGGGCAACCAAACCGATGTTGTGATGGTGACTGCGGCCCGCGAGGTTGCTGCCGTGCAAGCAGCCGCGCGGATCGGTGTCGTGCAGTACGTTTTGAAGCCGTTTGCCTTTGAAACATTGAGAGATCGACTCAGTCCGTATGCCCGGCAGAGGCGAACGGCCGAATCGGGCCAGGTAGTTGCCGACCAGGACGAGGTGGACCGGTTGTTGCATCCAGCAACTGTTTCGTCGGTCCCGAAGGGATTGGCAGGGTCGGTCCTCGACCGGGTCGTGAACTTGCTGGGCAACCGCGAAGGCTGGACCGCCGAGGAGGTCGCCACCTCGCTCGGCACCTCCCGCATCACCGCCCGCCGCTACCTCGAACACCTGGCCGACCAGGGCCAAGCCCTCCGCACCCAACGCTACGACGGCCGCAGCGGCCGCCCCAAGGTCGAATACTCCTGGGTCTCCGAAAGCTGACTCAACCTTTTGGCCGGGCTGGCGGCTCAGCTGGGTAGACGACCTGGGAGGAGCGGGCTGTGAGCGAAAGCGACGCATTCGTCAGGCTGGTGACTGCCCACGAACGCGAACTGCTGCGGGCAGCCTGGCTGCTGACCGGCAACTGGGCCTCGGCGGAGGATCTGTTGCAGACGACGCTGACCAAGACCTGGCAGAACTGGGGCAAAGTCAGCGCAGCCGACGAACCCCTTGCCTACGTACGGCGAATCCTGGTCAACACACACCTCAAACTCGCCGCGCGCCGCTGGAAGGCCGAACTCCCGTTCGCAGTGCTGCCCGATCAACCGGCCCGCGACGGTACGACGGACAGCGACCTCAGGGCCGGCCTGGTGAAGGCACTGGCCGGTCTGCCACCTCGGCAACGGGCCGTCGTTGTCCTGCGCTATCTCTGCGATCTCACCGAGGCGCAGACAGCCGCGGCGCTCGGGTGTTCGATCGGAACCGTGAAGGCCCAGGCGTCACGGGCGATGGCAATTCTGCGCACGAACCCGGCACTGGCCGGCCTGCTGGACGTGGAGGTCTCCTCATGAGCGAAGAGCGCCTGACCGAGTTGCTGGACCGCGTCACCCCCGAGCCGCCACCTTCGATCGAACTGACCCGGATGGCCCGCCGGATCGTCGACGACAGCGAACTCCGAACCACGTTCCGGCCGCGTCGCCGATTCGTACCGGCTTTGATCGCCGCGGCAGCCGTCGTTGCGATCGCGGCGGCAACGGTGAGCTTCGTCGCGCACCGCGCCGACCAGCCCGCGCCGGCCGGCGGCGGCCCGACGCCGACAGGGCAGGAAGTCGAACGCGCCAAGGAGACTCTGACCCGATGGGACAAGGCTCTCGGCGACAGCGCCTACCTTCCGATTCAGCCGTCGTCGACAACCAGGTCCAACCCGGCGGCATGGCAGTTCCAGCAGGTCGGCGACTGGCCGGGCATGACCGGACGACCGACCCCGGACTCGGCGGCCTTGGATCTGCGCATGATTGCCGAGCAGCGCCCGCTGCCCACAAATCGTCCGCCTGCGGGACGGGTGGTGTGGGCCAACGGCAATTCCGCGTCCGTTCCCCTGCTCTCCCAGGCCGAGACCCTGCAGCAGTTGCGCGCCGGCGCCGACATCTGCGTCGGTTGCAAGCCGGGCGAGCTCGATGGGGTGAAAGCCAGCACGCTGGTGATCAGCAAGGTGACGCCGACGACGATGCAGGTGCAGACCACGCGCGGGCCAGCGACGGTACCGGCGTACCGGTTCTCGTTCGTGGGCAAGTCGGTACAGGCCCTGCAGGCGGCGGTCGCTCCACCGACGGTCGCGCCGCTGCCATCGAGCGGGCAGTTCGACCCGCCGATCGCCTCGGGGAGGCTCGGTGCGGACCAGCAGACCCTGACCGTGCATTTCACCGGCACGCAGATGCCGGCCAGCGAGCCTTGCGGGGAGGACTACTCGGCTTTCGCCGTCGAGTCCGACAAGGCGGTAGCCGTGATCGTGACGAGCAAACCCCACGCCAAGGGCGAGCTGTGCAACGGCTCAGGCGCCGACCGAACCGCCGTCGTACACCTGAAAACACCACTCGCCGGACGCCCAGTACTAGAGATCGCCCACGGCACAGCCATCCAACTCACCAGCTGAGCTGCACACGCCGCCGCCCTGTTCTTCCTTGTTGAGGGTACTCGGGGAAGTGGGGCGGCCGGTGCTGTTATCCACAGGAGGTGGGTCAGGCGCGGATGAGGGTGGCCCAGAGGTGGGGTTGGAGGGGCTGGCCCTCGGCGGCCATGTCGTAGGCCCACATGAGTTCGCCGTTGACCAGGCCGTACAGGCGGTGGCCGGCGGCGACCTCCTTGGCGGTGGCGGTCCGGGCGACGACGTCGGTCCGCATCTCGATCTTGGCGCCGTCGATCTCGCCGTACCAGATCTCCGCGAAGCCGGTCGGGTGCGCCAGCACCACCTCGAGCTTCTTGTCCGGCTTCGGCCGCCAGAACCCGGTCTCGACCGCGAGCGGACGCTCCTTGGTGCCGTCCTCGCCGACCACGTAGGTCTGGCTGACGTAGTGCAGGTACGGCTTGCCGTTGTGGCTGAAGTCGATCTGCTGCCCGAACTCGAACTTCTCGATCGTCGGGTAGTCACCGTGCCCGCGCCCCTCCCACCGGCCGAGCAACCAGGCCAGCGGCATCAGATCGGGATGCAGGTCCTGCGGGATCTCGAAAGCCATTGCCGTCAGCTCGCGCTGCGACCGCGGAGCAGCCGGTAGACGACGAACACGGAGAACCAGCCCATGAACAGGGTGACGAGCACCAGCAGGGTGGTGAAGACGACATGTAGCACGTCCGACAGTCTAGGCGATCGCCCGAGCGTCCTCGGCTACCGTGGCGTGATGTCCCGCACGCTGGTGATCAAACTGACCGCAGGTGCCGAAGAACCCGAACGCGCGAACCAGGCGTTCACCGTGGCCGCAACGGCAGTGGCTGCCGGCGCCGAGGTGTCGCTCTGGCTGACCGGAGAGGCGGTGTGGTTCGCCGTACCGGGCCGAGCCGAAGCCTTCGAACTGCCGCACGCAGCGCCACTCGCCGACCTGCTGGCCGGCGTACTGGCCGGCGGTCAACTCACGGTCTGCACCCAATGCGCCAAACGCCGCGATCTCACCCAGGACGACCTCCTCCCAGGCACCCGCATCGCCGGCGCCCCCGCCTTCACCGAAGAAATCCTCACCGACAACACCCAAGCAATCGTCTACTAACCCGTACTCCGCCCAGGCGCGGGCCGCGTGCCCCCGGCCCAGGCACCTTGGCCGCCCCGTACTACGGCACCCCCGCCGTGCTGGTGGTCCCGTAGTGCCGCACCTCCGCCGCGCTGGTGCTCCCGTACTGCCGCACATCCGCCGCACCGTTGCCGCCGTGTGCTGCGGGCGCGTCCGTCGCGCTGGGTCAGTCGCCGTTGGGGGTGCGGCCGCCGGTGTCGCTGCCTCGGCCGCCGCGGTCCATCGAGCGCTGGTGCTGCTGGCCGGCCGTTTGACCACCGCGACCGGCGGCTGCGGGCTCGCCCTGCTGCCTGGTCGCCTGCGCAGGTGAGAGTTGGCCGCCGCGGTACAGACGATCGGCGTTCGCCTGCTCCTGCGGTGACATCTGCCCGGGTTGTCCCTGGCCGGTCTGCCCGTTCTGGCTCTGGCCGTTCTGCTGGTACGTCTGGCGATCCTCCGCCAGCCGCGCCTCCAGCGGATCCGCCGGCCGCTGCCCGGTCTCCTGCCCGTCCTGCTCGGCCTGGGTCTCCGGCCGCCCGTCCTGCTGCTCAGCCTCCGCCGCAGCTCGCTGATCCCCCGCAGTCGGAAACGCCGGCTGCGCCCCAGCATCCCCCCGCTCCTGCCCGTCCTGCTCCTGCTCTTGCCGCTGGTCCTGCTCCTGACCAGCCTCGTTGTCCTCACCAATAACCGGCTGGACCGACCCGCCCTCAGCGACAATCGGCCCCTGGCCGTCTTGGTCCAGCGCCTCCTGCTCCGCCTGCCGCTCCGGCTCGTTCTCAGCCCCAATCACCGGCTGCACCGAACCATCCTCAGCAACAACCGGCCCCTGCCC
>NZ_QFXK01000004.1 GCF_003261635.1 Kribbella monticola
GCGGTCGGGTCGCCGCCGTCGATCCAGCCCTTGCCGGACTTGGTGGCGTAGCCGAGCCCGAAGACCTTGTCGACGAACGCCCACAAGAACGTGAGCCCGTAAACGATCCGCAGTACCGCGAACGCCCGCCCGGCAGCAACCCGGGTAGCAGTGGTCGGTACAGACTCCGTGACAGCTGCGGGGATGGGCCGCCGGTGCGGTGTGGTGGTCATGATCTGTTCCTTTCGGGTTTGTTGTGACAGTTCGATCGTGGCGGTCGCGGGCGCCGGGGCGGCAGAGCACGTGGTCATGGTGGAAGGTGCCGAAGGACCCCACTGCTCGGGACCCATGCCTGCTGTGATGCCGGCCGCACGCGTCCAGGCTGGAAGTGCGGCAGCGGTTGCCGCCCGAGCAGTTCGTGGAGGCCCCTCATGTCCGAAGACCAGCTGTCGATGGAGCAGATCGACGTACTGCTCAGCGCCGCCGTCGCCGCACCCAGCATGCACAACACCCAGCCATGGCGGTTCGAAGTCGACGGCAACGTGATCGACGTCTACCTCGACGGCTCCCGCGCCCTGCCCGCCGAAGACCCCACCGGCCGCGCGATGCGCATCGCCGCCGGCGCCGCGACCTACAACCTGCGCTGCGCGGCCGCGTCGATGGGCTACAACAGCTGGTTCGGCCTGGTGCCGGATCCGGCTGAACCCGACCTGGTCGCCCGGATCGTCGTCGAGCCGACGGACACCCCCGACCGCAACCTCCAGAACCTCTACACCCAGATTCCCCGCCGGCACACCAGCAGGGAGCCGGTCCGACCGGTGCAACTGTCCACGGACACGCGGATTGCGCTGACCTCGGCGGCGATGGACGAAGGCGCCGAACTCACCTGGCTGCCGCCCGACAAGGTCCGCGCGGTCCTCGACCTGCTGGTCGACACCGATCTGCGCGAGATCGGCGACTGGCACCGCCGCGAGGAGCGATCCCACTGGATCGGCGGCGAACGCAACGCGCACATGGTCATCAGGTTCGGTCACAGCACCACCCACGGCAGCACGCCGCGGCGGGCCGTTGCCACCTTCGTCCACGCCGGTTCCGAGGAGTAATGATGAACGACGTCAGAAGTCTGCAGGCCGAGATCGCTCGCTGGGAGACAGATCTGGCCGTGCTCGAGGAAGAGTGCACGGCGGAGGGCTGGTCCGAGCCGGAGAAGTTGCTTTTCACTCTGCACCGGACGGTCGGCACCTACCGACGCCGCGTCCTGCCCCGGATCGTGGCTGACGGCGCGCTGATGCTGCCTGCCATGCCGGACAGTGAGGCACCGGCCGCACTGGCGGCCTACCACGCGATCATCACCGACGAACTCGTCCAGCTCGTCGACCGGATGGAAGAACTGCGACTCGAACTGATCAGATTCGGCCAGACCGCCCAACTCCAGCTCCAAGCGGTCGAGGTCCTGGCCGCTGTCCGCGCCCTGGGCACTGTCGTACTGCGGTTCGGTCAGGACGTCGAGATCCCCAGCCTGTCGGCGCGACTGAGCCCCGAACAGTCCGAGCAGCTCACCACTGCGGTCCACGCCTACGAGAAGGACCTGCGATGACTTCCGGCGTACTGACCTTCCTCGGCGCTGCCGGGACGGTCACGGGCAGCAAGTTCCTCTACGAGGAGGACGGGCAGCGCTATCTGGCCGACTGCGGAGTGTTCCAGGGCGAGCCTGTTTGGCGCCGGCGTAACTGGGACGACTTTTCCGTGGACCCGGCGAGCCTGCGGGCCGTCGTACTGACACATGCCCACCTCGACCACTGTGGCTACCTGCCTGCCCTTGTGCGGCAGGGGTTCAGCGGTCCGGTGATCTGCTCGGAGTCCACGGCGGAAGTCGCGGCGATCGTACTGCGCGATGCCGCCCACCTGCAGGAGGAAGACGCCGAGCAGGCCCGGGCCGGAAACTACTCGCGTCACGATCCGCCGCTGCCACTGTTCGACACAGCCGACGCCGAGCGCGCGATAGCGCTCTTCCAGCCGGTCGGTGATACCCAGACAAACCTTCCCGGCGGTACGGCGGTCACACTGCATCGAGCCGGTCACATCCTCGGTTCGACCTTCGCCGTCCTCGAGCGCCACGGCCATCGCCTGCTGGTCAGTGGAGACCTCGGCAGGCAATCACACCCACTGCTCCGGCCCCCGGCCCCTCCCCCGGCCGTCGACGCGATCGTGATCGAGTCGACGTACGGCAACCGCAAACACACTCCGATGGATCGCGAGCGGCTGGGCAGACTGATCACGGCGACAGCCCACCGCGGCGGCGCCACGTTGATCCCGGCCTTCGCGGTCGACCGTACGGCGATCGTCCTGCACACCTTGGCCGGGCTGGCCCGCGACGGCCTGATTCCGCACCTGCCCGTGTACGTCGACAGCCCGATGGCGCTGTCCGCCCTGAACGCCTACCGGACCGCTATCGAGGAGAAGGCACCCGAACTGCGGGACGACCTGATCGGTCCGAACGACCCGTTCGATCCTGGTGATCTCCGGCTGGTCCACAGCGCCGAGGAATCGCAGCGGCTGAACAACCCCGGCCATCCCTGCATCATCGTGTCCGCCTCCGGTATGGCGACCGGTGGCCGCGTTCTGCACCACTTGCGCTACCAGTTGCCCGATCGGCGCAACACGGTGCTGCTGACAGGCTTCCAGGTCCCAGGCACTCGTGGCCGCAGCCTGCTGGAGGGCGCCACCTCCGTGAAGATCCACGGCCGGTACGTACCGGTCCGCGCCCAGGTCGCCGATTTCCCGGAGTTCTCCGCGCACGCGGACTCCGACGAGCTGATCGCGTGGCTGGCCGCGGCTGCGGAACCACCGCAGACCGTCTATGTCGTCCACGGCGAGCCGGACGCCCGGCAGGCCCTGGTCGATCGCATCAGCAAGGAGCTCGGCTGGCTCGCAGTCGCGCCACAGCACCTGGAAAGGGTCAGATTATGGTGATCCAGCACGACAACCCGCTGCTCAGTCACGACGAGGTCGGCATCCTCCTCAGCGCGGCCGGCGCAGCTCCGTCTATGCACAACACCCAGCCTTGGCGCTTCGAGGTGACCGGTTCGGTGATCGACGTCCTGCTTGACGAGGACCGCACCTTGCCCGCCGAGGATCCGTCCGGGCGGATGACCAGGATCGGCCTCGGTGCGGCTGCTTTCAACCTGCGGGTGGCTGCCGCGACGCTGGGTTACGAGACCACCCTGGCGATCGATCCGGACCCGGACCGCCCCGACATCGCGGTCCGCATCTTTCTCGGTGCCCGGCATCCGTCGCGCAACTCACCCATCGGTGCTCTGTACAGCCAACTGCACCGCCGCCGGACCTATCGCGGCCCGCTGGTGACCACCCAGATCCCCGCCACGGTGCTCGACCAGATCACCGCCGCGGCACGCTGCGAGGGTGGCGAGCTCCGCTGGCTCGACGCAGCGGCCCGGTACAAGTTGGGTAGCACCTTGCAGGCGGCCGACGACCTCGAGCTGCACAACGAGGACCGGTTGACAGAACGCAGCCGCTGGATCGGCGGCGATCGCGCCCACGAGGGCGTCCCGTCCGCCGCACTCGGCCCACTGCCCACCCAGCCCGCCGCGGTTCGTGATCTGTCCGCCGGGTACGACGATCCCGCCCGCGACTCGTCGGCGTTCGAGACGGACCCGCTGATCGCGATCCTCACCACTGGCGCCGACGACCAGGTCGGCTGGACGCGGGCAGGCATGGCACTGCAGCATTCGTTGCTGACAGCAACCTCTTACGACGTGGCGGTCTCGTTCCTCAATCAGGCCATCGAGTACGCCGTCCTGCGGTCCCAGGTCCACGAGCTGGTCGGTCATGGCGCCTGGCCGCAACTGATCCTCCGAGCCGGCTACCCGGCCGGGTCCGCCGCCGAGACCCCCAGGCGTTCCTGGCACGACACGCTGGACATCTGGCAGTAGCAGAAAGTGGAAAGGCCCGGTCCGTCGGCGGACCGGGCCTTCTGTCCACCGGACAGCTCAGGGGTCGCGGCGGGTCCAGTCGGTGGCTACCTGCTCCCACTCGGCCGCCCAGTTCGCCAGTCGTCGCCGGTCCAGCTGACGACGTGCCACGAGCAGGAACAACCACAGGGCAAGCCAGGAGCAGCCGACGATCCCGAACCCGGCCGCCGTGCCGATCGCGGCGCTGTCGCCGGCCGGCCGTGGCGGCTTGGCGACGGCGCCGGATCCGTCGATCCACACGGTCGTCTCGGTGCCGGCCTTCGTGCCCAGTACGACGTCTGTCCGGCCGCGGTGGTCAAGGCCGGTCTCGTCCTGCCAGACCACGGTGACCGGCCAGGTGACCAGGCCGATCTCCTGCCCCGTCAGAGCTGGGGCCTCTTCGACCGTCCGGGCCTGGACCTCGTGCAGCAGCAGGCGCTGCTCGGCGGCTCCGGTCTGGCTCGCATCGCGGACCGACGTACCGGATGCGGCTCCAACGGGAACGACCAGCAGACCGGTCAGCAGGACGATCCAAGTGAGCACGGCCTCGAACCGGTCGGACGGGCGGCGCAGCGGATTGCGGCCGAGACCCAGTCGCCGGGTCTGCATCGCGACCCATGTCTCAGCAGGTCGCGGTCGGTCGGTGCTCATCGCGTCCCCTCGGGGCTTGTGGAGGGGACCCGCCGGCTTCCCGGATCCGGGGGCCGTCCTGATGACGGCGGATCTCGTGGCCTCGGCCACCGCTGTGTGTCCCCGGTCCGGCGAGCCGGTCGGCTCCCCTGTTCCTTCAGCATCGCCGCATCGCCTGGTCGGCGGCAGGGACCAAGGTCCCGAGCTGGAGGGACGGTGGACCGGCCCGGTCGAAGGTGACCTTGGGCCCTGGGAAAGGTCCGCGGAGCAGGCCCAGAGTGTTCTTATGACACCTCTTCCGACCGTTGGTCAGGCAGTCATCGACGCCGCGAGGTACGACGCTGTCGTGTTCGATCTGGACGGCGTGGTGACCGACACCGCGTCGGTGCACTCTCGAGCCTGGCGAAGGCTGTTCGACGAGTTCCTCACAGGCCGCGCCGCGACTGCTGGTGAGGACCACACGGCCTTCACCGACGAGGACTACCTGCGCTACGTCGACGGACGGTCCCGCTACGACGGCGTACGGACGTTCCTGGCCGCCCGCGGCATCGAGGTGGACGAGACCACGGTGCGCGACCTCGGCGACCGTAAGGACCACTACTTCCTTGCCAGCCTCGAACAAGACGGTGCCCAGGCCTTCCCCGGAACGCTGGCGTTGATCGCACAGTTGGCCGGAGCAGGCCTGTCGTACGCCGTCATCTCGGCCAGCCGGAATTGTGCCGACGTGCTCGCCGCCGCCGGGCTGCCCGACGTCTTCGACGTCCGCGTTGACGGGGTGGCAGCCCGCGAGCTGGGGCTCGCCGGCAAACCCGATCCGGCCGTCTTCCTGGTGGCTGCTCACCGGCTCGGCGTGATGCCGTCCCGGACCGTCGTCGTCGAGGACGCCCTGGCCGGTGTGGAGGCCGGCCGGGCCGGTGGTTTCGGCCTGGTGATCGGTGTGGATCGCGACGACCATGCCGCCGAGTTGTCCGCGCACGGAGCCGATCTGGTCGTCGCCGACCTGTCCGAGGTCAGCGTCGTCCCCGAGTACGAGCCGGCCCGATGAACGAGTGGATGCTGCGCTTCGACACCTACGACCCGTCCGACGAGCGTCGCCGCGAGGCACTCTGCACCGTCGGCAACGGGTACTTCGCGACTCGCGGCGCGTGGGCCGGCTCGTCCTCCGGCGGCCGGCACTACCCGGGGACGTATGTCGCCGGCCTCTACAACCGGCTGACGGACGAGATCGAGGGCCGCACGGTCGAGAACGAGAGCCTGGTCAACCTGCCCGACTGGTTGCCGCTGTGCTTCGCGATCGGCGACGGCGACTGGATCGGCCCCGACGACGCCGAGCTGCTGGAACACCAGCAGGAACTCGATCTCCGCCGCGGCATCCTGACCCGCCGGTTCCGCCTTCAAGTTGCCGATGGCAACATCATCTCGGGCACCGAACGCCGCTTCGTCAGCATGGCCGAGACCCACCTGGCCGCCCAGACCCTGGTCATCACGGCCGAGAACTTCTCCGGCGTACTGCGTTTGCGGTCCGGTGTCGACGGCAGCGTGACCAACAGCGGCGTGGATCGCTACCAGAAACTGTCCGGTCAGCACCTCGTCGACCTCGAGCCGAGTCTGCCCGACGACGCCACCGCGCTCGTCGTCGCCCGGACCAGCCAGTCGCAGCTGCGATTGGCGGTGGCGACCCGGACGACGGTGCGCCACAACGGCCTCCCGACCGACGAGCCGAGTTCTGTCGTCGACTCCAGTTCCGCTTACCAGGACTATGTGATCGCGGTTCGGCCCGGCGACGTGGTCCGCGCCGACAAGGCCGCCACCGTCTACACGTCGCGCGACCTCGCCATCTCCGAGCCGGTACTGGCCGCCCTTTCGGCACTGCCCGACCGGCCGGTGTTCGACGAACTGGCGGAACCGCACGCGCTGGCGTGGTCGCAGCTGTGGCAGCAGTTCGCTGTCGAGCTCGAGGAACCCGCCGACGGCACGCCCGCCGCGGTACGGCTGAATCTGTTCCATCTGCTGCAGTCGGTCTCACCGCACAGCTCGGACGCCGATGCCGGGGTACCGGCACGCGGTCTGCACGGCGAGGCGTACCGCGGTCACATCTTCTGGGACGAGTTGTTCGTCTTTCCTGTTCTGACGTTGCGGATGCCGGCCCTCACCCGCACCCTCCTGCACTACCGGCACCGGCGCCTTCCGGCCGCCCGCCGGGCCGCCGCCGAGATCGGCTGCCGCGGCGCGATGTACCCGTGGCAGTCCGGCAGCGACGGCCGCGAGGAAAGTCAGCGCCTGCATCTGAATCCGTTGTCCGGCCGATGGAATCCCGATGCCACCTACCGGCAACGGCACGTCGGTCTGGCCGTGGCCTACACGATGTGGCAATACGTCGAGGCGACCGGCGACGAGGAGTTCCTGGCGGATCATGCCGCCGAGGTGATCGTGGAGGTGGCCAGATTCTTCGCGGACCTGGCCCGGTACGACGAAACCCGCGACCGGTACGTGATCGAGGGCGTGGTCGGTCCGGACGAGTTCCACACCGGCTACCCCGGCCGTCCTGACGCAGGCATCGACAACAACGCCTATACGAACGTGATGGCCGTCTGGCTGTTCCACCGCGCCACTGAAGCACTCAACCGGCTGCCGCACTGGCGACGGGTGGAACTCACCGACAAGATCGGCCTGCGCCCACAGGAGGTGAGCCACTGGGAGGAGTTGACCAGACGGATGTACGTGCCGTTCCACGACGGCGTGATCAGTCAGTTCGAGGGGTACGCCGACCTGGCCGAGCTCGACTGGGACCAGTACCGCCGGCAGTACGGCGACATCCGCCGGCTGGACCGGATCCTGGAGGCCGAGGGGCACCAGGTCTCGGCGTACCAGGTGTCCAAGCAGGCGGACGTCCTGATGCTGCTCTACCTGCTTCCGCGGCACGAGCTGGACAGCCTGCTGGAGCGGCTGGGCTACCCGATCAACACCCAGCTGATCCGTCGCACCGTCCGCTACTACCTCGCTCGCACCTGCCATGGCTCGTCGTTGAGTGCGGTCGTGCACGCGTGGGGGCTGGCGTCGCTCGACCCGGACCAGGCTTTGATGTTCCTGTCGCAGGCGCTGCGTTCCGATTCGGGTGATCCCGCTCAGACCGGCACCACTGCCGAAGGCATCCACCTGGCCGCCATGGCGGGCAGCGTCGACGTGGTCCAGCGGTGTTTCACCGGGCTCACCATGTCCGGCGACGTGCTGCGCTTCGAGCCGCAGTGGCCGACCGGGCTCGGCCGGATGCGGATGACCCTTCGGTACCGCGGTCACCGGCTGACCGTCGAGACCGGGGCGGACGGCCTCCGGGTCGCGGCCGACCAGGGCACCGCGCAGCCGATCAAGGTCCGCTGCCACGGTACGACGCAGTCGCTCGCCGCGGGCGAGACCGTGCAATGGCCTGGGGCCTGAGGGCCCGGCAGGACAGGACCAAGAGCCCTGCCCCACAGGCCCCCGGACGGCGAGAGTCGGAGTAGAGACCAACTCCGAGGAGGAACCATGTCGTCACAGACCGCCCCGGTCGTCGTGGGATACGACGGCTCGCAGGCGAGCAGCGCAGCCATCACCTGGGCCACGACCGAAGCCATGCGCGAGCACACGCCCCTGCGGATCGTCGAGGTGTTCGAACTGGTCGTCGTGGATCGGCCGTCGCCCGGCAAGGTGGTACCGCTGGCCGCACTGCGGGCAGTCCGCGAACGGGGACTCGAGGCGCTGGCCGAATCCGTACGGCTGCGTCACCCTGATCTGCACGTGGAGACCTTGCTGCTCGAAGGCTCGCCGTCGCCGGCGTTGATCGAGGAGACGGCGCAGGCCCGCATGCTCGTCCTCGGCAGCCGCGGCCTCGGCGGCTTCACCGGCATGATCCTCGGCTCGGTCGCAGTACAGGTCAGTGCGCACGCGCACTGCCCGGTCGTCGTCGTTCCGCCCGACACCCTGCCCACCCTGCACAACCGGCGTCGTGTGGTCGTCGGTGTGGACGGCTCCAAGCTGTCGGCCAAGGCCATCGACTTCGCTTTCGAGCAGGCCGAGGCGATCGGCGCCCGCGTGGTCGCCGTACACGCCTGGAACAGTCCCTTCTCGACCTACGAGAACGGGCGCGGCGAGCTGTTGTTCGACAACGAGCAGGTCCGCAAGGCGTCGGAGGTCCTCGTGGCCGAGGCACTGTCCGGACCGCGCGCCGACCACCCCGACATCGAGGTGGACATCGACCTCATCCCGGGCCAGCCGGCTCGCGCCCTGCTGCACGCCGGCGAGGCGGCAGACCTGATGGTCGTCGGATCACGGGGCCGTGGAGGTTTCACCGGACTGCTACTCGGGTCGACCAGCCAGCAGGTCCTGCACCACGCCCGCTGCCCGGTCGCCGTCGTCCGCTGACCGACGCACCGTACGGGTCCGTACTCACTGGGGGCGACTCACCCCATCCGTGCAGCAGCCAGCGCAGGTTTGTCGTGCTCGATCGCCTGGTTGAGCACGAGGTGGCGAGCCCGGCAGCCGTTGCCTCTAGCAACAGTCGTTCCATCGCCTGGCCGGCTCGCCGCCATTCCGCCGGTCCGTCCTGCCTGGTGGCCAGGATGGTCAGTTGGCGGGAGCGCTCGAAGGCCGCCGACGGCCGGGCGGCGTCCATCGGAGTGGCTGCCCTGTCCCGCACCGGCGCCACCGGTCGGTCAGGGCGGGGCCCCAGCGCGCTGGTGGGTTCGACCAGCGCGCTGGTGGGTTCGACCGGTGGGTTCGAGCATCGGCTCAGCCCTTGAGATCCTTGGACTCGTCGCTGAACAGCGCCACCTTCAACGCGCCGGTCTCGCCGGCCCGCGAGAACACGTCGTACGCATCCTGCATCTCGTCCAGGCCGAACCGGTGCGTGATCAGACCCGGCATCGACAACCGGCCCGCGGCCAGCATCGACAACAACCGCGGCGTGGTCCAGGTGTCGACCAGACCCGTGGTGATCGTCACGTCCTTGATCCACAGCTCTTCCAGATGCAGCGTCGCCGGAGCACCGTGAACACCGACGTTCGCGACCCGGCCGCCCGGCCGGATCACCTGCGTGCACAACTCGAACGTCGCCGGTACACCGACCGCCTCGATCGCGACGTCTGCACCGAGACCACCGGTCAGCTCCCTGATCGCCTCGACCACGTCGTCCTCCGGCCCGAACGCCAGGTCGGCGCCGTGATCCAACGCGGCCTTCTGGCGCGCCGGCGCGGAATCGATCACGATCACCCTCGACGGGCTGTACAGCTTGCTGGTGGTCACGGCCGCCAGTCCGATCGGCCCGGCCCCGACGATGACGACGGTGTCACCAGGAGTGACCTGCCCGGCCAACGTGCCGACCTCGTACGACGTGGGCAGGATGTCGGCCAGCAGCAGCGCCGACTCGTTACTGACGTTGTCCGGCAGCTTGTACACCGACCGGTCCGCGAACGGAACCCGGACCATCTCGGCCTGCGTGCCGTCGATCAGATGGCCCAGGATCCAGCCGCCACCACCCAGACACTGCCCGTACCGGCCCTTACGGCAGTACTCACAACGCCCGCAAGAACTGATGCACGAGATCAGCACCCGATCCCCCACCACGACACCGCGAACACCGTCACCGACAGACAAGATCGTCCCGACCGCCTCGTGCCCCAGAATCCGGCCACGCTCGACGGTCGGAACGTCACCCTTCAAGATGTGCAGATCGGTGCCACAAATCGTGACGGCATCCACCCGTACGATCGCATCCTCAGGGTCCTGGATCACCGGGTCCGGCACCTCGTGCCAACTGCGTTGCCCAGGTCCGTTGTAAACAAGAGCCTTCATGGTCGGTCGACCTCCACGGTCCGAGGATTTGTCTGTCGACCCGACCCTCCCGCGCCCGCGAGCGCGCGGGCAGGGTCCAAACACACCATTCGGACGGGACCTTCGTCGCCTCCGGACAGGTCGTTGCCCTCTGTGCCGCCGGCTCGTCCAGCGGCTGAACTGGCATCAAGTAGTGCCGAGGGAGAGGTGGCCCCCATGTCCGCTCAAGCAAGCCCCGCAGTCGTCGTCGGTCTCGACGGCTCCGCCGACGGGCTCCTAGCTCTCAACTGGGCGGTCGAACTTGCCGCCCGTCGTGGCTGGACCGTCCGCGCCCTGCACATCGTGGACGAGGACCGGCCGGCCCAGCCGTTGACCGCCGCGCCCGCTCGCGACGACGGGACCGACGTACTGGACGACGCCGCCGACGAACTGGAGCGGCTCGGCTTCGCCGACGCCGTCCTCGAGCTCGGCTACGGGCACCCGGCCCAGGCACTGCTGAAAGCCGCCGACGGCGCCGCGGCCCTGGTGATCGGTCGCCGGGGCGCCGGCGGCTTCGCCGAGCTCGTCCTCGGCTCCACCTCCCAGGTCTGCGCGGCGCTGGCCCGTACGACGCTCGTCGTCGTACCGGACACCTGGCAGCCGGCGCTCCCCGCAAGTGGTCAGATCGTCGTCGGCGTGGACGGCTCGAACTCCTGCCAGGCCGCACTCGGGTTCGCCTTCGAGTTCGCGGCCGAACGGGGAGCAGAGCTGACCCTCGTCCACGCGCCGGACGTGCCCGAGGCCTTCCCCGAGCCGGAGCTCTGGCTCGATCCCGAGGATGCTCCCTGGCACCGCGACGCCCGCGCGCTGGTCGCCGAGGCACTCGCCGGCTGGCCGGCGAAGTACCCGGACGTCGTCTTCCGGACCAGGTATCCGGCCGGCCACCCGGTGCAGGTGCTCGCCAAGGAGTCCCAGTACGCCGACCTGGTCGTCGTGGGCGGACGCGGCCGCACCGAGTTCACCGAACTCCGCCTCGGCTCGGTGTCCCGTGGCCTGTTGCACCACGCTCAGTGCCCGGTAGCCATCGTGCACAGCGAGGTGACCGGGTGACCGTCTCGAGCACCTTGCCGTCCGGCCTCTCCGACCAGGACGCGCTTCAAGCTCTGCGGGAGCACGGGCCGAACGCGATCGCCGAGGTACCTCCGCCCAGCCTCCGCAGCCGGGTACTGGCGCAGCTGCGGGACCCGATGATCCTGCTGCTGCTCGGGGCGTCCGTCCTGACGGCCACCCTGCACGACTTCACCGATCTCACCGTGATCATGGTCGTGGTGGTCCTGAACACCACTGTCGGGGTGATCCAGGAGTTGCGGGCCGAACGTGCGCTCGCGGCTCTGCGCCGGCTGGCCGCACCGCAGGCGCGGGTCGTCCGCTCGGGACGGACCCGGCTGATCGCGGCGGCCGAGCTGGTGCCGGGCGACCTGGTCCTGGTCGAGGCCGGTGACATCGTGCCGGCCGACCTCGAACTGACGGAGGCCTTCCGGCTCCAGGCCGACGAGGCAGCATTGACCGGCGAGTCGGTTCCGGTGGAGAAGGACTGGCCCGGCGAGTTGTCGGCCGGAACCGTGATCACTCGCGGCCGTGGCAAGGCCTGCGTCACCAGGACGGGCGCGGACAGCGCGTTGGGCCAGATCGCAACCCTGCTGTCCGGCCAGCGCCCGCGACCGACCCCTCTGCAGCGGCGCCTCGGCTCGTTGAGCAGGGTTCTCAGCATCACGGCCGTGGTTCTTTCTGTGGTCGTTGCCGTTGCCGGGCTGATCCGTGGACTGCCCCTGCCCGACATGCTGGTGACGGCGGTCAGCCTGACCGTCGCGGCCGTCCCCGAATCGTTGCCCGCAGTGGTGACCTTGGCCCTCGCCATCGGGGCGCACCGGATGGCCCGCCGGTCGGCCGTGGTCCGGCAACTGCCGGCCGTCGAGACCCTCGGTGCGGTCACGGTCGTCGCCGCGGACAAGACGGGCACGCTCACCGAGGGAGTCATGCTGGCCGAGCGGATCTGGACCGAGTCCGGCGAATATGTTGCCTCAGGCAATGGCTATGCGCCGGAGGGGATCCTGGCCGGCGGGACTGCCGAAGGTCGCGCGGACCTGCACCGGCTGCTCCGCGACGTCGTGCTCTGCAACGACGCCGACCTGCTCCCACCTGACGCCGACCACGCCGGCTGGCGACCACTCGGAGATCCGACCGAGGCGGCCCTGATCACCTTGGCCTACCGGGCGGAACTGTCTCCCGACGACTTGCGGGCCGCCTGTCCGCGGACCGCAGAGGCTCCCTTCGACAGCCTGCGCAAACGGATGACCACTCTTCACCGGATGCCGGGCACCGAGGAGGTCCTCGTTGTCTGCAAGGGTGCGCCGGAGTTGCTCCTGGATGAAAGCATCACGCCGTACGGCGCCGTCGCCCGTGCCCGCGAGGCGGCTTCGCTGCTGGCTCACCAGGGCTACCGGGTGCTGGCCGTGGCAGATCGCACTCTGCCTGGTGGCGGCAACACAGCTCACACGGAAGCCGGGTTGCGGTTGGCCGGGCTGGTGGCGATCACCGATCCCGTCCGGCACAACGCCTCCGAGGTCGCTACCTCGTTCGCCGACGCGGGCGTCGAACTGTTGCTGATCACCGGCGACGCACCGGGAACCGCCAGAGCGGTCGCAGACCGGATCGGACTGGACAGCGACGAGGTGATCACGGGCGCGGACATCGACGCGGGGCGTGATCCGGCCGACGGTTCCCGGGTGCGGGTCTTCGCGCGGATCAGGCCGGAACAGAAGCTGGACATCGTCCGGGCCTGGCAGGCCGGCGGCCATGTGGTCGCGATGACCGGCGACGGCGTCAACGACGGGCCGGCTCTGCGCCGCGCGGACATCGGCGTGGCGATGGGACGGGACGGAACCGAGGTGGCCCGGCAGGCGGCCGACCTGATCCTCACCGACGACGACCTGGCCACTGTCGTGGCCGCCATCGAGGAAGGCCGGCGGATCTACTCCAACGTCCGGACCTTCCTCCGGTACGCCCTCAGCGGCGGACTCGCCGAGGTCCTGGTGATGCTGCTCGGGCCGTTCGCCGGGCTGACGCTACCGTTGCTTCCGGCCCAGATTCTCTGGATCAACATGCTCACGCACGGCCTGCCCGGCGTCGCGCTCGGCGCCGAACCCGCTGATCCGCAAGCGATGCGGCGCGGTCCCCGCCCGACAACCGAGCACGTCCTGGGTGCGGGCCTGTGGCAACGAATCGGCTGGACCGGCTCGCTGATCGCGGCCGTCACCCTGGCGGCGAGCCTGCTGGTCAGACACTCGGGCGGACCCTGGCAGACGGCGACGTACCTGACCCTGGGCCTTTCCCAGCTCGGGGTCGCCGCGGCGCTGCGCCGCCCGCGAGGTGCCGGTGGGCGAGCGCTGCGGTTCCTCGACGTAGCCATCGCCGGAGCGGTCGTGGCCCAGGTCCTGCCGCTGGTGTTCAGCCCGTTGCGCGACCTGCTGGGCCTGGAGGCAGTGACCGTCGGCCAGCTCGCGCTGGCGATTGCGTTCGGCTGCATCCCGGGAGCAGTGGTGGCGCTGCTTCGCCTTCGTCATCGCAAGTCCTGATCACACCGGCAAGAGCCGACAGCCACCGGCCGGACCTGCTTCGGTGCCGTCGCGTCCTCACGTTCGGATGGTCATCTGCTGGGCTCCTGTTTGGCGATGCTCCAGTTCACCTCGCGGAGGGCCCGCGCAAGCAGGGCCGGAGGGACTCCATCACTGCGGACCTTGGGCCCTGTCCGCGGTAAGGGCTGCCTTCGTACGGTCGAAGTATCGAGCGGTAGCCGAACGAAGGAGCCAGTCATGGACACCGCGATCAGGACCCGGGAGCTGTCGAAGCAGTTCCGGTCGCACGCAGCGCTGCGACGGCTCAACCTGGAGGTTCCGCGCGGTTCTGTCTTCGGGTACCTGGGTCCCAATGGCGCCGGCAAGACCACGACGATCCGGATCTTGGCCGGCCTGATCAGCCCGACCACGGGCGGTGCCGAGGTGCTCGGCTTCGACGTGGTCGATCGCTGCGAGGAGGTTCAGCGACGGATTGGCTACCTGCCCGGCGAGTTCGCCGCCTACCCCGACCTGTCCGGCGCCCAGTACCTGCGGTACATGGCCTATCTGCGGGGTGGCGTCGACTGGTCCGAGGTGGAGCGGCTGGCCAAGCGGTTCGACCTCGACCTGGCCAAGCGGTTCAAGACCTTGTCCCATGGCAACAAGCAGAAGATCGGCATCATCCAGGCTTTCATGCACCGGCCCGACCTGCTCATCCTCGACGAGCCGACTTCCGGTCTCGACCCGCTGATGCAGCGCGAATTCCTGGCGCTGCTGCGGGAGACCAGGGACGACGGCAGGACCGTCTTCCTGTCCTCGCACATCCTGTCCGACGTGGAAGCGGTCGCCGACACCGTCGCCATCCTGCGCAGCGGTGAGCTCGTGGTGACGAAGTCGGTCGACGAACTCCGCGAGCGCGCGCTGCGGCGCCTGGAGCTCACCTTCGCCGGGCCCGCGCCGATCGAGGTGCTGCGCCAGGCGGACGGCGTACAGGAGATCACCGTCGACGGCGACACCGCTCACGTGGAGGTCGCCGGATCGACCGCGAGCCTGCTGCAGGCAGCCGCACCGCACCAGATCGTCAACGTCGTCAGCCACGAGGTCGACCTCGAAGCCATCTTCCTCGACTACTACACCGCAAGGAGCTGAGCCCCGTGTTCCGCAACGTGTACTGGAAGACTTTGTACGACCAGCGCCGCGGCCTGGGCGCGTGGTCGATCGCGATCTTCGTTCTGGTCGGCCTCGAGTCCGCGCTGTGGCCGTCGATCCGGAACATGCCGGACCTGAAGGACCTCTACGCCAAGATGCCCGAAGAGCTCGGGAAGCTCTTCGACCTGGACGCCATGTCGACCGGCCCCGGCTTCCTGAACGCCGAGCTGTTCACGCTCATGCTGCCTGTGCTGTTCCTCGTCTACGGCATCGGGCACGGCGCCCGCTCGCTGGCCGGCGAAGAAGAGGACGGCACCCTCGATCTGCTGCTGGTGATGCCGATCACCGGTGCGCGGATCGTTCTGCAGAAGGCACTGGCTCTGTTGACCTGTGTGGTCACCCTCGGCGTTACCCTGTTCGTCGCGACGACGACGATGAGTCTGATCTTCGACGTGGGGATCAGCGCCGGCCAAGCCGCCAGCGGATCCTTGGCGATGGTGCTGCTCGGCTCGGAGTACGGCGCCCTGGCGCTCGCCGCCGGTGCCGTCCTCGGCCGTCGTTCACTCGCCACCGGGATCGCCTCGGCCGCTGCGGCGGGCGCCTACGTCCTGTACGCCGCGGGCCTGATGATCGAGTCCGTCGAACCCTGGCGGCCGCTGTCGCCGTTCGACCAGGCCCTCACCGGCGGTCCACTCGGCGCGGGTCTCCCGGCCGCCTACCTGTGGCTGGTCGGCGGCGCCGTCCTCCTCACCCTGATCGCGATGCCCGCCCTGGACGGCCGCGACATCGCCGCCCACAACTGACCTCGGAGGGTCTTCATGACCACCATCAGTGACACCGTGCCCGCGCCGATCACGCCCGGGCCCGAAATGCAGGCACTTGCCCGGTTCCATCGAGACGTGAGCTGGGACGGCGTGATCCAGGCGGACGGGATGGGACCGGGCACACCGCGGATGACGGCGACCGGAACCGGCCTTCACCACGTCATCCAGGACGGCCGCTGGATCGTCGGCGACTACGAGCAGGACCAGTACCTCCTCGACGGGACCTTCGTCCTGCGCTGGCAGTTGCACTGGGTGGCGGGCTGGGACCCGACCGCGCAGGAGTACCGCGCCACGATCGCGGACTGCTACGGGCACACCGACGTACTGCGCGGCCGGATCGACGGCGACCTGCTGACCTTCCAGACCATGGACGAGCACGCGCCGGTCCGGATCCGGCTCTACTGGCACCTCGAAGCCGCCGACCGAATCATCTGGCGCAACGAACTGTCCCTGAACGGCGGCCCGTTCGAACTGGTCGAGCGCTACGTCTGCCGGCCCCGGGACCTGTCCGCGATGGCCGGGCTGCCCTAGAGTTGCGTTGTGTGACCCCAGCGGTGGAACGGCTTCGTTCCGCGGTGCGAAGATTGGTTCCCGCTCGAAATTCCGACCGGCCACGAGCGGCGGGTACCGTCGCGTTCCTGGTCCAGTCGGTGGTGATTCTGCTCCTTGTCCTACTGGTGATCAGCGCCGGCGGGAGCGCGATCAGCCGGTTCCGGGTCGCCGGGGCTCAACGCGACCTCGAGACCCGCCTGATCCCCGTGCAGACAGCCACCGATGAGCTGGCCAAGGCCTTCGTGGATCAGGAGACCGGCCAGCGTGGCTACCTGCTGACCGGCTCGGCCGACTTCCTCCAGCCGTACTACGCCGGGGTGACCGCCGCGAACGTCGCCCTGACTCAGATCCGCCGCATGCTGGCCGGCGAGGACCAGGCCCTGCGGGCCTTGACGGCGGTCGAAGAAGCAGGGCAGGACTGGCGGCTGAAGGCAGCCGAACCGGAGATCTCGGCACGGCGGGCCGGGGCCATCCCGGCGAGCCGGCTGGACGCCATCGCCGCCGACGGCAAGGCCAGGTTCGACCTGTTGCGTACCCGGCTGAACAAGCTGACCGCCGAGGTGACCGGTCTGGTCACCCGCCAACTGGACCGGATCGCCGCATCTCAGCTCGTCGCGAACGTCGTCAATGCCGCCGCGGTGCTGCTGGCCCTGATCGTCAGCCTGCTGTCGATCCCGCTCGCGCGCAGGCACATCACGCTGCCGCTCGAACTGCTCGTCCTCCAGGTCCAAGCGGTCGCCGACGGCTCACGGGACAGCCCGATCACCCCCGGCGGGCCGACCGAGTTCAACGAGCTCGCGCGGGCGGTGGAGAAGATGCGGGCAAGTCTGCTGGACAGCTCCGAGGAGTTGATGCGAGCCCAGCAGACGATCGCGGTGAACGACGAACGCGCCCGGATGGCCGTCGACCTCCAGGAGCAGACGATCCAGCAGGTCTTCGCGCTGGGCCTGATGCTCAGTTCGGCGGCCGCCCGCGACCCGCACCGGGCGCAGACCTTCCTGCCGTTCATCGAGGAGACCGACCGGATCATCCGCGAGGTCCGTTCGCTCATCTTCGACCTGGGCGGACCGCGCGCCGGAAACTCTCGCGAGCAGTTGGACCGTCCGATCCAGGACACCTGAGCCTGACGTCGATGCCTCGCCGGGGGCTCCGCGCCCTCGAGCAGCTGCTCGCTCCTGCACCCGGCTCAGAAACCGGAGGCGCCGAAGAGTGCGCCGATACCGAAGGTCACGGCCATCGCGAGTGCACCACCGCCCACGAGCCTGAGCACAGCGGGCACCCATCGAGTCCCACCCAGCCGTGCGCTCAGCCGACCGGTGCCGGCGAGCGCCACCAGGACTGCCGCGAAGGTGACCGGCACCCGTGCTCCCGCGGGCGGCAACAGGATGGCGATCAGCGGTAGGAGCGCGCCTACGGTGAAGGCCAGGGCGGAAGCGCCGGCCGCGTGCCAGGGGTTGGTGAGTTGCTCAGGGTCGATCCCGAGTTCGGCGTCGGCGTGGGCGGCGAAGGCATCTCGTTCGGTGAGCTCGATGGCGACCTGCTGGGCGGTCTCGGCGCTCAGTCCCTTCGCCCGGTAGAGGCCCGCCAGTTCGGCCAGCTCGGCCTCCGGCGATTCCAGCAACTCGGCGCGCTCCTTCTGCAGGAGGGCGCGTTCGGTGTCGCGTTGGCTGCTCACCGACACGTACTCCCCCAGCGCCATCGACACAGCACCAGCGGTCAGCCCCGCCACGCCGGCCGTCAGGATGGTCCCGGCCGAGGTCGTCGCACCCGCCACGCCGACCACCAGACCGGCGGTCGACACGATGCCGTCGTTGGCCCCGAGCACACCGGCCCGCAACCAGTTGAGTCGTCCCGCCACTCCACCTCGATGGGGTTCGCCGGGGTGGAGCGGCTGTTCCACGGACATGATTGTTTCTCCTCGTTTCGGTGTCAGTGGCCGGCGTTGCGCTGGTGGAGGCGCCAGAGTTCGTCGGCGCCCCAGACGATGAGGGGGAAGGTCGCGAGTACCGCGAGTTGTGGCGCGGGGGGAAGCGCCGTACCGAAGATCGACTGCAGGAACGGGACGGTCACGACGGCGGCGGCGAAGACGACCTCGAAGGCGATGCCCCAGAGCAGGAGGCGGTTGCTGAAGACACCGATCGAGCGGAGGGAGGCGAACTGCGTGCGGGAGGCGAACGCCGTACCGAGTTGGCAGGCGACGATGCCGAGGAAGGTCATCGTGGTGGCCTGGATCCACAGGTGGTGCAGCGGTGTGCCGGCACCGGTCGCGGCACCGGGGTGCCAGCCGCCGGAGAGCAGCGTCCAGAAGAAGACTCCGAGGACCAGTACTGCGGACAGTCCACCCAAGAGGCCCCAGGCGCGGCCGAGCATCTTCGTGTCGATCACGTTGTCGCCTCGTTTGCGGGGCGGACGATCCATCAGTCCCGGCTCGGCGGGTTCGCGGCCGAGCGCCAAAGCCGGCAGCGTCTCTGTGCCCAGGTCGATCGCGAGGATCTGCAGAACGGTCAACGGGAGCGGGACACGGCCGCCGGACAGCGCGAAGACCAGGAACGGGATCATCTCCGGCATCGCGTGCGCGAAGATGTAGACGATGAACTTCCGCACGTTGTCGTAGACCCGGCGGCCCGCCTCGACCGCGGTCACGATGCTGGCGAAGTTGTCATCGGTCAGCACCATCGTCGCGGCCTCGCGGGCCACATCGGTCCCGGCCAGTCCCATCGCGACGCCGATGTCGGCCCGCCGCAGCGCAGGTGCGTCGTTGACGCCGTCGCCGGTCATCGCGACGACATGGCCCTGCGCCCGGAGTGCATCCGCGATCCGCAGCTTCGCCTCCGGCGAGCTGCGGGCGAAGATGATTTCCTGGCCCTCCGCCAGCAGCGAATCCAGCGCTGCCTCACTCATCGCCTCGAGTTCCGTGCCGGTCACGACCTGCGCGCCGCGCCGGCCGATGCCGACCCGCCGCGCGATCTCCGCCGCCGTCAACCCGTTGTCGCCGGTCACCACCAGCAGCCGGATCCCGGCGGTGTGACACCGGGCGACCGCGTCCGCGACCTCCGGCCGGGGCGGGTCGAACATCGCCAGCAGACCGAGGAAGACGAGGTTGTGCTCGGCCTCGTCACGATGCTCCGGGACGCCCTCCGCGGGGACCAGATCCCGGCGGGCGACCGCAATCACCCGGAGCCCCTGGCCGGCGTACCGGCAGAAGACGTCGGTGAGCTCGGCCCGGTCCGCCCTGGTCAGCAGCCGGATGTTGCCATCGGCATCGACCAGGCGGGACGACTGGGCCAGCACTTCCTCCGGTGCGCCCTTGGTGTTGACCTCGAGGTCACCGTCCGCGGTCCGGTCGATGGTGGACATCCGGCGAAGGTTCGGATCGAAGTGGAACTGCCTGACCTGGTTGGCCGTACGACGAACAGCCGAGACGTCCGCCCCGAGTCCGGCCGCGGCCAGCAGGAGCGCGATCTCGGTCGGATCGCCGGTCGATTCGCCCGGCCGGGCCGGGTCCACGGTGGCGTTGCTGCAAGCCGCCAGTGCGACCGCAAGGGACTGGGCCGACCGGCCGCCAGGCTTTGCCTCGATGACGCCGGCCGGTGTCCAGATGTCCGTGACCTGCATGCGGTTCTGCGTCAGGGTGCCGGTCTTGTCCGTACAGATCACCGTGGTCGAACCGAGTGTCTCCACTGCGGACAACCGCTTCACCACAGCCCCGCCCCGCGCCAGGACCCGTACGCCGACCGCCAGGGCCAGCGTGATCGTCGGCAGCAGACCTTCGGGCACGTTGGCCACCAGCAGCCCGATCCCGAAGTTGACGGCATCGGCCAGCGGCAGTCCTGCCACGAAGACGCCGATCAACAGGAAAAGCACCCCTGCGCCGACCGCCACTCCCGCGATCAGCCAGGCCACCCGCTTGATCTGCCGCTCCAACGGGCTCTCATCCTGCTCGACTCGCTGCGACAGCGCCGCGATACGGCCGAGTTCGGTCCGCATCCCGGTCGCGAAGATCACCGCCGTGGCGTCTCCGCCGGTGCAATTGGTACCGCTGAACAGAAGATCAGGCGCATCCAGCAGCGAACCACCGACGCCGTCTTGATCAGCCGACCGGTAGGCCGGCAGCGATTCGCCGGTCAACGTCGAGAGATCGACCTCGACGCCACCTTCGAGCAACCGGGCATCAGCTGACACCCGGTCGCCTTCCGCGATCAGCAGGATGTCTCCCGGCACCAGCGTCCGCGCCTCCACAGACTGGCGGACACCGTCACGCAGTACCACGGCGTGGGCCGGCAGGTAGGCGGCGAGAGCCTCGACCGCTCGCTCCGCCTGCTGTTCCTGAACGAACGCCAACGCGGCATTCAGCACGATGACCGCAACGATGGCTATCGCGAGCACCGTCGTACCGGAAACAGCCGCCAGCCCCGCCGCGAGCCACAGCAGCAGGGCGAGCGGGTGGGTCAACTGCTTCAGCAACTGCTTCGGCCAGGTCCTGCCGGTACGGCGAGTGAGCTCGTTCGGCCCGTGTACTTCGAGCCGCCGGGCAGCCTCACGATCGGTGAGCCCCTCCGAGCGTGTTCGCAGGTCGCGGAGCAAGCGGTCCACCGGCTCCTGCGGATCGCTGGTGAGCGGTGGCATCTCGTCGACAGTCATACATCGAGCATCGCCACCGGCGGACCGCCGGACCTAGGGCCGAACGACTCGACCGCACGATCCATAGGACCCCGGCCGCCGACTTGTGGCCCCTACCCGGCGGACCTTCGGCCCTGGGAGCCATCCGGGTCGCTCGACGAGGCTGAAGACAGCGGCAAACCAGGGAGCACGACGGAACGTACCGCGCGACGAGCCCGGCATGAACCACGTCTTCCGCAACTGGCGCCGGCCCCTCGAGGAAGGAACCATGGCATGACCACCATCGCGCGAACGGCCGTCGTCGTCGGCTACGACGGGTCGCCGGCCAGCGAGACCGCGGCGTTCTGGGCCGCCACCGAGGCAGCGCGGCTGGGCGCGAAGCTGCGACTCGTCCACGTCCTCGCTCTGCCGATCCTCAGCAGCCCGGTCGGGATCGCGGTGACGGTGGAGTTCGAACCGCTCCATCACGCGGCCCATCAGTTGCTGGACAAGGTCAGCCGGCGGATCCGGGCCGAACACCGTCAGCTCGTGATCGAGGTCGTGGTCGAGTTCGGCGCCGCCGCCGCAGCTTTGTTGCAGGAGGCAACGGAAGCGCGGCTGGTCGTGCTCGGCTCACGCGGCCTCGGCGAGTTTCGCGACCTGACCGCGGGCTCGGTGTCCGCGCATGTCGCCACTCACGCCACCTGTCCGGTTGTCGTCGTCCCGCCGGACCGGCCGTCGGAGGACACCGACGGCGTGGTCGTCGGTGTCGACGGCTCCGAGCTGTCGATCGACGCGGTCGACTTCGCCTTCGAGCAGGCGCAGGCGCGGAACACGACGCTCACCGCTGTGATGGCCTGGCACGACCCGGTACGAACCGGCCCCGGCGACCTGCTGCCGCTCGTCTACGACCTCGACGCACTCCAGCAGGAGTCGGCCGCCCTGCTCGCCGAGTCGGTGGCCGGGCACGCGGAGAAGTACCCCGACGTCGTCGTACGGCAGGAACTCGTCCGCGGATATCCGGACGACGTGTTGATCGACGCCAGCCGCTCCGCGGAGCTGCTGGTGGTCGGATCACGAGGCCGAGGGGCTTTCCGCGGCCTCCTGCTCGGCTCGACCAGCCGGGCGCTGGTGCACTACGCGCCCTGTCCGATCGCCGTCGTTCGCTGACGGCCCGAAGACCGCCGGGTCCGGGACCTTCGGCCCTGTGGCCGGCTCCCGGGCCGGCGGATCGTGAAAGTGAGGAGGAGGCCGCGATGACGCGAGCACGAGTGGTGGTAGCCGGCATCGACGGATCGACCGCCGCCGAGACGGCCATCAGGTGGGCCGCGGACGAGGCCGTCTCCCGGCAGGCGTCCCTGCGGTTGGTGCACGCCTTCGTCTGGCCCGAGTTCAAGGTCCCGTTGGGATCGACCGAACTGGCGCCCGGGCTACGGGCCGGCGCCGACAAGGTCGTCGAGGAGTCGGTCCAGCTGGCCCGCAAGCTCGAACCCGGCCTGGAGATCGAAGGGACCCGCTACGACGGCTTCCCCGCACCGATCCTGCTCAAGCAGTCCAAGCAGGCCGAACTGCTGGTGATCGGCAGCCGCGGCCTGAGCGTGACCCTGGGCGCCCTGATCGGTTCGACCGGGCTCGACCTGGCCGCCAACGCCCATTGCCCGGTGGTGATCGTCCGTCCGGACCAGGTCCTCGACGCCGGTGACCATGTGGTGATCGGGTACGACGGCTCGTCGGCCAGCGAGGTCGCCCTCGACTTCGGTCTGGACTACGCGCGCCGGCACGACCTGCGGGTCCGGGTGGTCGCCGCGAAACCGTTGTACAGCGCGGACGGCCAGATCCACCACCTCGACCTGGAGACCGAGCTTCGCGGCCGTCCGGGCCGGCCCGAGCTGGAACTCGTCGAGGTCAGCGGCCATCCCGCGGAGCAACTGCTGCACCAGTCCGCGGACGCCCGGCTGATCGTGGTCGGCTCGCGGGGCCGCGGCGGCTTCTCCGGGATGCTGCTCGGCTCGGTCAGTCAGACCGTCCTGCACCACGCGCTCTGTCCGGTGGCGGTCATCCCGGCCGCCGCGATCGGAGGATGATCGAGATGACAACCCTGCAGAACAAGGCGGTTCGGCCGGATCCGATCCGGGTCCGCTCTGTCATCCTGGCCGGCTTCGTGCTGATGTTCGGTCTGGGATCGTTCGTCCACGTCGGGCTGGCGATCACCAACCCCACGACGTACCGGCCGTTCGCCGACGCCGCGCTCTTCGGCTGGGTGCGCGAAGGGTGGGAGGACATCTTCATGTCCGATCCGAGGCTCTGCGCGCTGCTGCTCGGTGCCGGTGAGCTACTGGTCGCCGTACTGCTGATCATCGCCCGGCGCCTCGGCTACACGGCCGTGATCCTGTTCCACCTGGCTCTCATGCTGTTCGGCTGGGGCTTCTGGCTCTGGTGCATCCCGGCGCTGGCGTTCGCCGTACCGGCTGCGCTCTTCGAGTTCCGTACGGTGAATCGTCGGGTGACGCCGTGAAGCGGCAGGCCAAACAAGTCGTCGCTGTCCCGTGGGTGCGGCGGTTGGTCGTCGACACCGGACGTGCTTCGCGGCGCCGGCACTCGGTCCATGGACTCTTCGAGGTTGACGTCACGAAGGCCAGGCAGGCCTTGCGGGCGCATCGGCGTGACACGGGTGAGGCCCTGTCCTTCACCGCGTTCGTCGTTTCCTGTGTCGCGCGTGCTGTCGCGGCCGACCCCGCTGTCCAGGCGTATCGAGATCTCCGCGGCCGCGAGGTGATCTTCCCCGAGGTCGACGTGGGTCTGCCGATCGAGGTCGAGCTGGACGGGGTGCCCTTCGCTTTCACCCACGTACTGCGCGACGCCGGCCGGCGTACGGTCCGCGAGCTCCATGACGAGATCCGCGCGGTCCGTGCCGATCCCGCCCTGAGTCCATCGGTGCGCAAACAGAGGTGGGCCCGGGCCTACCTCCTGGTCCCCGCCGTGCTGCGAACCGGGTTGCTCGGCGCGCTACACCGGTTCCCCGGCCGGCAGCGAGCGATCGCCGGCACGGTCGGCGTCACCGCGGTCGGCATGTTCGCCGGTGGCGGCGGCTGGGGCATCGCCTTCCAGGTGCACACCCTGAGCATCGTCGTCGGCGGCATCACCGTCCGGCCCGCTCTTTGCGCCGGGCAACTGGTCGACCGGGAATGGCTGCAGCTGACTGTCAGCGTCGACCACGACGTCGTGGACGGCGCGCCGGCCGCGAGATTCGTCAACCGGCTCCGCTCCCTGCTCACCACCGCCGACGGCCTGGATGAGCTCCGGACGCCTGACACCGAGCTTCCCGATCCACTGGGGAGCGCCTGGAACTGACAAGGAGGGCAGAACCATGGGTGAGATCGACAACGCCCGCCAGCAGCGGGAAGCCCTGCGCAAGTCCAAGGGCCGGCCGACCGACAGCGGCCGCCGCGCCTCCACCGGCATCTTGCGCTACCTCGGCGTGAACCTCTACCGCGAACGCAACCGCGCCACCGCCGAGAAACCCGACGCCGACGGCAAGGCGGGTTCCGATGATTGAGCGGCTGATTTCGACTCACCCCTTCGCGGTGCCACACCGCGTGGACCGGCCTCCGACGCGCTGCGCAGATCGAGCGCGTACTGCGGCAAGCAGCGCCACTTTCCTCGGCGGACCAAGCGATGGTGACCAAGCGGAAGACCATCTGCTGAAGCCGGATGACCTCCTGCGGAGTGGAGGGGGTCCTTCGACCCTGATGGCTGGGACCGGTTCGTCGCAAGGTGGAGGAAAGACCTGAAGAACGAGGTGAGAGCGATGTTGATCCGCGAGTTGATGACCAGCCCCGCGGTCACGGTGACCGGGCAGACTCCGATCGGGGCCGCCCTGCGGCTGATGGACGAACGGAAGATCACCTCACTCCCGGTCGTCGACCAGCACGGCGGGCTGACCGGGATCGTGAGTGAGGCCGACCTCGTCTCCGACGGAGACCTGCTGGACGACCGGTTCCCGATCGCCGCCGTCCGCGCCAAGGCGCCCACACCGACCCGCCGCGTGGCCGAGGTGATGACGCACCTGGTCGTCTCCGCACGCAGCGACGACGAGCTCGAGGTGGCGATCGACCTGATGCGGTCGACGATGATGAAGAGCCTGCCGGTGATCGAGAACGGCCGCGTCGTCGGGATGATCAGCCGCAGTGACGTGATCCACCTCCTCGCCGGCCGCGACCACCGGATCCGCACCGAGGTGGTCGAGTTGCTGAACGCCGAGTCGCCGGGCTGGGAGGTCCAGGTGCAGGACGGCGTCGTCACGGTCACCGGCCCGGCCGACCCACATGAGCGCCGGCTCGCGGAACTCCTGAGCGGCACGGTCCGCGGCGTCGTCGCCGTACAGATCACCCGGCTCAGCGAATCCCAGCCGAACGCCACGTCCGGCCGCTGACGAAAGGAACAGTCATGACTGTCGTATGGATCGCGCTCGCGGTCATCGTGGTGCTGGCATTGTCCTGCATCCGCATTGTCACGCAGTACGAGAAGGGAGTGCTGTTCCGGCTCGGACGGATGAAGGCGGTCCGGGAGCCGGGGCTTCGGATCATCATTCCGCTGGTCGACGTACTGCGGAAGGTCTCGCTGCGGATCGTGACGCGGCCGATCCAGTCGCAGGGCATCATCACCAAGGACAACGTCAGCGTCGACATCTCCGCCGTCGCGTACTACAAGGTGGTCGACGCGGCGAAGTCGGTGCTGTCGATCGAGAACGTCGCCGCCGCCATCGACCAGATCGCGCAGACCACCCTTCGCGGGGTCGTCGGCCGGCACACGCTCGACGAGACACTGTCGGAGACCGAGGTGATCAACGCCAACATCCGCGAGATCCTCGACGAGACGACCACCGAGTGGGGCGTGCTGGTCACCCTGGTGCAGCTGAAGGACATCCAGCTGCCGGACACGATGAAGCGCGCCATGGCCCGCCAGGCCGAGGCCGAGCGGGAGAAGCGCGCCAAGATCATCGCCGCCGAAGGAGAGGCGATGGCCGCCGCGTCGCTCGGCGATGCCTCCGACACGATGATGGCGCACCCGCTCGCACTGCAGTTGCGCAATCTGCAGACCCTGGTGGAGATCGGCGTCGACAAGAACTCGACCGTCGTCTTCCCGGCTCCGCTGATGAGCACGATCGGCGAGCTCGGCACCTTCCTCACCCGCGAGACCGCCGCTGCCGGCAGTCACCGTCCGGTGCCGCCGGCTACCGACCTGGAAACCCCCACCAATGGTCAACCAGTTGCCCTCAGCAAGTGACGTGGAGCGACCTGCGCCCCAGCCCCCGAGGCGCAGGTCGTCGACTGTTCTCGGCTGGCTGCGCAGTGCCGTCGGTCTGCTGGTCCTCATCGCTCTGGTGGACTATCTGGTCCTCCCCCAGATGGCCGGCACCGATCAGTCGTTACGTCTGCTCCGCGAGGTCAGACCCTGGTGGGTGATTGCCGGGATCACCCTGGAGGCGCTCAGTCTGACCTGCTACTCCCTGATCACCCGGAGCGTCCTGAGGCAGAGTCCGCCCCGCTTCAACTGGCTGCTCCGCAGCGACCTGACCGGTTACGGACTGGGCCGGGTAGTACCGGGCGGCGGTGCCACCGCAACAGCGCTTCGCTACCGGCTACTGGTCTCCGGTGGTGCCGCGCCGGCCGACGTCACCGCTGCCATCGCCGCCCAAGGTATCGGTTGCGCGGTCGCACTCGCGGCGATCCTCTGGATCACGTTGATTCCCACGCTCCTGCTGTTCGGACCGACCGCGCCGTACCTCGTCACCTGGCTGATCGGAGCCCTCCTCACGGCCTGCGGACTCCTTGTTGTCCACCAGCGGTCACGCCTCGCGGCTCCTGCGATGCGCATCCTCGACTTCGCCCTGCACCGGTTCCCGCGCCGCTGGCAGCCGCGTATCAAACGCGTTGCCATCCAGCTTCACCAACTGCTGACAACGCGCGAAGTCCGGCGTTCCTTCGCCCTCTGGGCGGTCTCGAACTGGCTCCTGGACGCTGCCGCGTTATGGGTCTTCCTCGCCGCCTACGGCCATCTGATGAACCCGGTTCTGCTCCTGCTGGCCTACAGCATCGCCAATCTACTGGCCGTCCTGCCCATCACACCTGGTGGGCTGGGCATCATCGAGGGCGTGCTGATCCCGGGTCTGATCGGATACGGCGTACCGGGCGGCATCGCCGTACTGGCTGTTGTCTCCTGGCGGCTGTTCCAGTTCTGGCTACCGGTACCGGTGGCCGGCCTGTGCTATTTATCGCTCAGGACACCGGGATGGCGCGAAAGAGTCGCCGCCACGCCCGGTGGGCATGACGGCGACTCGTGAGCAGACGGCTCACTTCTGTCGAGGTACTTCGTGCACGACGGCGACCGGGCACGGCGCGTGGTGCAGGACACCGCGAGCAGTGGAGCCGAGCAGCATCGTGGTGATCCGGCGGTGGTTGCGCCCGCCGAGCACCAGCAGATCGGCCTTGTTCTCCTCGGCCGCCGAGATGAGGCCGGCCACCGGGTGCCCGCGCCGGGTCTCGGTCCGGATCTCCAGCTCCGGGAACTTCACCCGCCACTGGTCCGCCATCGCCTGCAGAGCCTTGTCGCTCTCCTCGAGCCAGCCGTCGTACTGGTTCGTCACGGCCGCGGCGTCCCAGGTGTACATGGCCGGCAGGTCCCAGACCCGGACCATCCGCAACGGCACCTTCCGCTCCGTCGCGGCGGCGATCGCGAAGGCGATGGCCGCGTCGTCCTGGTCCGACTCGTCCACTCCGACGACGACCGGCGCCCCGGGGTGGTAAGGCTGCCAGCGATCCGGGACGACGACCACCGGTACGTCGGCCAGATGGGTGACGGCCTCGGCGGTCGACCCGATCAGGAGCCGCGACAGCAGCCCGGTCCCCCGCCGTCCGACGACGAGCATGGCCGCACCGGAAGCAGCCTTGGCCAGCTTGCTCGCCGGCGGGCCGGTCAGTACGTCGGTCGTGTACTCGGCGCCGTCGTCGTGACCGGCCAGGTAGTCGCCGACATCCGCGATCAGCTGCTTGGCGGCAGCGTCGACGCCGGGCGCAGCGAAGTACGGGCCTGCCGGGAGCTTCTCCTCGACCACGTGGACGGCGCGCACCGGAAGGTCGCGAAGATGGGCCTCCCGCAGCGCCCAGTCGAGCGCCCCGCTGTTCTGCCACGCAGCATCGACCCCGACGAAAATACTGGACTTGTTCATGGTGCTCTCTCTCCTCGATCTCATGGACCGGTGGCCTGACGCCACTCCGGTCACTTGCTGGGGTGGGTGGCGAGGATCTCCTGCAGGGATTCCACGAAGCGGAGGGACTCGTCCCAGGGCCGTTGCCAGACGTTGCGGCCGAAGATCAGGCCGAGGCCGCCGGCGTCCATCGCCTGCTGGGCCTTGCGCAGCATCGCCTCGTCGCCGGCCTTCTCGCCGCCCGAGACCAGCACCAGCGTGTGGTTGGCCGACCGGACGACCTGGTCGATCGCCTGCTGGGAGCTGAACTCCGACTGGTACGCCGGCTTCACGCCGCTCGTCTTCTCCGGGTGCGGGAAGTTGACCTTCACCACGTCGGCACCGAGCTCGCTGGCCACCCTGGCCGCGTAATCGACCGCGTAGAAGGAATCGTTGCCGCCCTTGGCCGCGATCGCGGCACCGCGCGGGTACGCCCACACGATCAGCGGCATCCCGAACCGGTGCGCGTCCTCGCGGACCTTGCGGTACTGCGCGAAGTCGGCCTCCTGCGCCGGCGATCCGACGTACAGGGTGTAGCCGACCGCGTCGGCACCCAGGCGCACCGCGTCCTCGACGCTCGCGTGCAGCGGCGACAGCGCCTCGGCGTCGGACGGGATGTCGGTCTTACCGTTCAGCTTGAGGATCAGCGGGACCTCACCGGCGTAGTCCCAGTAGAACTTCTCCGCCAGCCCGATCTGCAGAGCGATGCCGTTGAACCCGCCGGTGACCGCCAGCTTGACGATGTACGCCGGGTCGGACGCCTGCGGGTTGGCGAAGAAATCGCGCGGGCCGTGTTCGAGGCCCTGGTCGTAGGGCAGGAAGAACGCCGTGCCGTTGCGCAGTCCGTGCTGGAACAGGATCCGGTGCAGACGTGCCTTCTTGCCGCTGTTCAGGCCGAGCTCGCGCAGCGATGGCCTGGTCTCCATGGTGCTCACCTCCAGGGTGTGGACGCGGTCGTCGCGCCCGATGGGTCAGATGAAGAGAAGTTGGGCGCCGTCGGTCTTCTCGATGAAGTCCGCGGCGCTGATGATCGCCTCGACGTCGTCGTACAGGTCGGTCTCGTCGAGCTGCATCATGTCGGCCGACATCCGGCAGGCCCACAGATGACCGCCGGAGGCGACGATCTGCGCCAGGAACTCCGGTACGTCGGGGACGCCGACCTCCTGGATCTGCTTCTTCATCTGGTGGGTCGCCATCGCCGTCATCCCGGGCAGCCCGCCCAGGCCCTGCGGCAGGTGGGTCGCGGTGTTGCCGAGCATGGTGAACTTCAGGTCGTGCATCCGGGACTTGGTAATCATGTCGAAACCCCAGAAGGTGAAGAACAGATGCGTCTCCACACCTTCACCCAAGGCGGCGTTCGCCAGGATCAGCCCGGGGTAGGCCATGTCGAGGTTGCCTTTGGAGCAGATGATCGCCAGCTTGCGGCCGGTCGGTACGTCGTCGCCGAAGTCCGGGACCAGGTCGAATGCGTTGTCGGTGGTGGTCATGTCGAGCCTTCTCTCACACGCAGCCGCGGGGCTTGGGCAGACCGGCGACGTAGGCCATCTTCTTGGCCGGCTTGCCGGGGAACAGGACGAACAGCTGCTTGATCGGGATGCCGGCCAGGGTCGACACCCGCCGCAGCGTGGCGGTCTCACCATGGGTCGGGTAGTCGGCCCGCAGGAAGCTGATCGCCTTCCAGTGCTCGTCGGTCAGCTCGATCCCGATCCGGGCCGCCAGCTGCCGGGCGAGTTCTTCGTTCCACTCGTCGTACTGCGTCAGGAAACCTTCGGCGTCGACGTGAACGGTCGCCGGTCCCACCGTGACGACAGGCATGATCAGTTCTCCTTGTCCGGTTGGTGTTTGCCGGCCATCGACATCCGGGCCGGCAACGGGAGCCGGCGGCCGGGCAGCAGCAGGTGCCAATAGATCCACCGGAAGGCCAACTTGCCCCAGTGGTTGCGGCTGTTCTCCGTCAACAGCGACAGCGGGCCGAGTTTCGCGATCGGGAACTCGCCCGGCAGCGGCTCGGTGTCGTAGTTGAAGTCGATCAGCAGCGCCTTGCCGTCGCCGGACTCCACGAAGCAGTTCGCGTGCCCGTCGAAGGCCCGGGTCATCGGGCGTCCTTCGATGTGGTCGCAGAAGTTGTCCACGAAGATCTCGGTCGAGAAGTGCGCGACCGACCCGGCCTTCGAGGTCGGGATGTCGTTCGCGTCGCCGATCGCGAAGATCGCCGGGTGCTCCTTGGACTGGAAGGTGTGCTTGTCTACGGGAACGTAGTTCAGTTCGTCACCGAGACCGGATCGCGCGATGAAGTCCGCGCCCATGTTCAGCGGCACGGTGACGAGCAGGTCGAAGCCGATCTCGCGTTCGTCGTACGACACCAGCACCTTGCGTTCGCTGTCGATGTGCTCGACCAGGAAGTCCGGTTCGACGGTGATCTTCCGCTCGTCGAGCATGCCGCCCAGCTGCGCGGATGCGATCGGCTTGGTGAAAGCGCCTGACAGCGGGGTCGCGTAGACGAGCTCGACCTGGTCACGCATGCCGCGCTGCCGGAAGTACGACTCGGCCAGGAAGGTGAACTCCAGTGGCGCGACCGGGCACTTGATCGGCTGGTCGACGATGTGTACGACCAGCCGGCCGCCGCGGAAGTCTCGGAGCGCGCCGGCCAGGGCGACGGATCCGTCGTAGCTGTAGAAGTCGAAGATGCTCTTGCGCCATTCGGGCCCGAGCATGCCGGGGGTCTGGTCGGGACGCGGACTGGTGCCGGTGGCAACGATCAGGTAGTCGTAGGAGATCACCCGCCCGTCGTCGAGGGCGACCGTCTGCCGGGCCGGATCGATCCGGTCGATCTCGCCGAGCTCGAGCCGGATGCCGGCGCCGAGGAAGCGCCGCCGCGGCTTGCGCACCTCGTCCGGCCGGTAGGTGCCGAACGGGATGAACAGCAACCCCGGCTGGTAGAGGTGGATGTCGTCCCGGTCCACGACCGTGAATTGCCACTCGTCCATCGGCAACCGCCGCCGCAACTTGTTCGCCACCATCGTGCCGGCAGTGCCGGCCCCGAGAATCACCAGCCGCTTCATCAGCGTCCTTTCGTCGGACTTCTCTACTCCGACGCTATGACTCGTCGACAGTGCTGATCAGGGCCCTTTGACCTGACTTGGTCAGGCCACATGTACTCCGCTCTCACCGCAGTAGCAGTGCGCAACGGCGATGGCACCCGCGCCTTGTCGACCGGCCGGCTGACGCCATGCAGACCCACGTCCCGGATCGCGCCTCGGCCATCCGGGAAACCTGAGCCGGCCGGTCAGCCGACCGATGTGTCCTGCAGGTCGGCTTCAGCTGTGCGACTGGTGGAGGTCGTTGCCATCGGCTCGATCCGCACCGCCAGGTCCACGGCCAGGTGGTCGATGTCGCGAACCTCGCGATAGATGATCGCCCTGTCGTTGAACAGCGAACCCCAGCACCGTTTGACCGCGGCCTGCAAGGCGCGCTGTCCGCTCACCCCGACGAAGATCTCGTGCGGGCCGGTGAGGAACTCGTCCAGCTGATCATCCGCAACGACGCTGCCGACGACCAGCTCCGCGTCAGGTCCACCCAGGTCCGCACAGGCCTCTTCGAGCGCTGCCGCGACGTCGTCGGGCACCTGCGCATCGAAGTACGCAGTACGGATGAAAGCGCCGACAGCAACCACATCCGCCCCTTCACGAAGACGCCTCAGCTGGGCCGCGATCACCGGCCGCAGCCGGGCGGCCCGGACGAACTCCCGGTACGCCGCCTCCGTCGTCACGAGTCCGGATCGCTGATCGTCCCAGACCACGAACGAGTTGTCCTTCATGGCATTCTCACCTCCGGGTCTCACAGTGACCGGGCGACGAGCTCGGTCAGGTCGAGGAGCCGGCTGGTGTAGCCCCACTCGTTGTCGTACCAGCCGAAGACCTTGACGATGGTTCCGTTCGCCTGCGTGAGCGGCGCGTCGAAGATGCACGACGAGGGGTCGCCGATGATGTCGTGCGACACGATCGGGTCCTCGTTGTAGCGCAGCAGGTTCTTCAGATGCCCCGAGGCCGCGTCGGCGAAGGCCTGATTGACCTGTTCAACGGTGACCGGCTCGGCCAGCTGGACCACGAGGTCGGTGAGCGAGCCGTCCTCGACGGGGACGCGAACGGCGACACCGTCGATCTTGCCGGCCAGTTCTGGGATGACCTCGCCGACGGCCTTGGCCGCGCCGGTACTGGTCGGGATGAGGTTGACCGCACCCGAGCGGCCGCGGCGCAGATCCTTGTGCGGCGAATCCAGGATCACCTGGTCGTTGGTGTAGCTGTGGATCGTGGTCATCAGGCCGTGCTGGATACCGAAGGCCTGGTGCAGCACCGACACCATCGGCGCCACGCAGTTCGTCGTACAGGATGCGTTCGAGATGATGTGGTGTTCGGCCGGATCGTAGGTCTCGTCGTTGACCCCGAGAACCAGGGTCGCGTCGACGCCCTTGCCCGGCGAGGACAACAGCACCTTGCGCGCGCCCGCGGCCAGGTGCGCGGCGGCGGCCTCACGGGTACGGAAGCGGCCGGTCGACTCGATCACGATGTCGACGCCGATCGATCCCCAGTCCAACGCGGCCGGGTCGCGCTCCGCGGTCACCCGGAGCCGCTTGCCACCGATCGTCAAACTGTCGTCGGTGTAGCCGACCCGCTCCTTCAGTACGCCGTACGTCGAGTCGTACTGCAGCAGGTTCGCCAGTGTCGCGGGGCCGGTGATGTCGTTAACGGCCACCACCTCGACCGCGTCGTTACCGCGCTCCAGTGCGGCGCGCAGGAAGTCCCGCCCGATCCGGCCGAACCCGTTGATCCCCACTCTGACAGTCATCTCTGGTCTCCTCCATGGCGATGTGCTTGGTCTCATTCCATGCCCCGGCGCGGTCGCGGATCAGTGCCGAAGGTCCCTTGTGACACAGGTATTGGGCCTGACGGCCGGTTAGTTCTGGTTGCTCTTCCAGCGCGGTGACACCTCTGCCCACTCGCGCTCCCACGCCAGCGCCCGCCGCCGGTCCAGCGGCACGCGCGCCAGCCGGGACAACGCCGCCAGCAGCAGCCAGCCGAGCATCACGGTGATGATCCCGACCAGGCCGCCCAGGGCCGAGCTGTCCGTGCTCTGCCGCGGCGGCTTGGCGATCGCACCGTTGCGGTCGAGCCAGATGGTCACGGCGCTACCGGCTTTGGTGCCATTGGCAACTATCGTCCGGCCCTCCTGCGGCCAGCCCGTCTCGTCCTGCCAACCCACCCGCACCCGGACCCCAGCCTGGCCCGGTGTCGCCGGAAAGATCGGGCCACCGTCCTCGAGGGCGTGCGCCTCCACCTGACGGAGCTGGCTGCGCTGGTGGACCGCGGCGCGTTCACTCGCCGCGCTGACCGACGTACCGAGAGCCGCCGCAGCCGGAACCAGCAGCAGAGCCAGCAGCAGTGCGCACCAGAACAACGCCGCCTCGATCCGGTCGAAGCCGCGGCGCAACGGATTACGCCCGAAGCCGAGCCGGCGGGCCTGCATCAGCACCCACTGCTCGCTGCGGCCTTGGTGGACGGTGTTCATCACGACCTCCCGGGGTCGACGCTGCCGAAGTGTTGGCATCGAGCCTGCGCCGGCCCACGCCGCTCCGGTCAGAGCCGAAGGTCCTCAGCACCAGGGCCGGTGAGCCCGTCACGACCAGCTCGAACGGCCCGGCCGGCACTCAGGCGGCGCGGCCCGTCGATCGGCCCGCAGAACTGAGGACCTTCGCCCCTGCTCACCCCGCCCGGTACGGCGTGTGCTGGTGCTGGAGCACACCGGAGGTAGGCCTGCGGATCGCAGTGTCCGCGACCAGCCGGCCTTCGCCCGGCTCGACGTACTACAGGAGGGCATGATGAGGAATTATCCGGTCCGGATCGTCGGAACTCCCGATCCGGCGGTCAGTCGTGGTTTGTGGCTGGTGAAATGGCTGCTGGCCATCCCGCACTACATCGTCCTGGCGTTCCTGTGGCTCGCCTTCGCGGTGCTCACGGTGGTGGCCTTCTTCGCCGTTCTCTTCACCGGCCGGTACCCGCAGTCGATCTTCACCTTCAACACCGGCGTACTGCGATGGACGTGGCGCGTCGGCTTCTACGCCTACAGCGCACTCGGCACAGATCGCTATCCCCCGTTCACACTGAACGATGTCCCCGACTACCCGGCCCGGTTGGTCGTCGATCACCCGCCGCGGTTGTCCCGTGGCCTGGTGCTGGTGAAGTGGGTGCTGGCGATCCCCCACCTGATGGTGCTCGCCCTGCTGCTCGGCGGTGCGCCCTACCTCGCCGACCGTGCTTCCGACTCCACGCCGTACCTGGCTGGCGGCGGGCTGATCGGCCTGCTGGTACTGATCGCCGGCGTCGTCCTGCTGTTCACCGGCCGCTACCCACGCGACCTCTTCGACCTGATCATGGGTCTGAACCGCTGGACCTACCGGGTGGCCGGCTACGTCTTCCTGCTCACCGACGAGTACCCGCCGTTCCGCCTCGACCCCGGTCCGGGCGACCAGGCTGACATCGCGCCCGATCCCCGTGCCCCTGGTCTCGGCGCCCCTGGGTTCGGCGCCCCTGGTCTCGGCGGCTCAGATCTCGCGGCCCCTGGTGTCGCTGCTTCCGGTCGGCCCGCGCCCGATCTCCGCGCTGCCACAGCGCCGGTCCCGGCTGCCAGGCCGGGCGCGACCGCTCAGCGCTGGACGACACGCCGAGTGATCAGTGTCATCGCGGGTGCGTTGCTGGTCACCATCGCTTTCGGCGTGATCCCGGCCGGTGCCGCCGGCCTCCTGCTCGACCGATCCGGCCGTGACGCCGGCGGCTACGTCGCCACCGACCTCAGGCCGTTCTCCAGCCCCGGCTATGCGCTCAGCACGTCCCCTGGTGCCTTGCACTTCGGTCCGAAGTGGCTGATGAACCGCGTTCTGGGTGACGTTCGCGTGACCGGCACAAGTGCGACGGCGGTCCCGCTCTTCATCGGAATCGCGCCCGCACGCGACGCCTCGGCGTACCTCGACGGCGTCGAGCACAGCGTCGTCGCCCGCCTGGACGGCAACCATGCCGATCCCGTCTATCAGTACCAGCCCGGCACTGCTCCGGCGGCGGCTCCGGACACCCAGAAGTTCTGGGTGGCCAGCACCTCCGGTACCGGCCGGCAGAGCATCACCTGGCAACCGCGGGCAGGCGACTGGACGATCGTCGTCCTCAATGCCGACGGCAGCCGTGCGGTCCAGGCCGACCTCGGGGTCGGTGCCACCGTGCCCTGGCTGGACGACCTGTCCTTCTCGCTGATCGGTATCGGTCTGCTCCTCCTTCTCGGCGGTGCGGTCCTGATCGCGCTACCGCTTCGCAACCGGCCGACGCCGGCCACCGACCACATCACCGCAGGAGTCTGAGATGTCCCGAAAGGTGCTGGTGGCCTACGCCACCAGGATGGGTGCAACCGCCGGAATCGCCGAGGCCATCGGCGCGGAGCTCGAACGCGACGGCCACCAGGTCGACGTTCGCGAGGTCGGCAAAGTGGCCTCGATCGAGGAGTACGACGCGGTCGTCCTCGGCAGCGCCCTGGGCGGATGGCTCGCTCCGACATCGCCGGCGATTCCCGCGACTGGGAGATGATCCGGGCCTGGGCCGCCGACGTCAGCGCCGCCATCCACGCCATCGAAGCGGCTCCCTGGAACCGCCACCTTTCCTGAAGAACTCCGCAGTACCGGCTCTTGGAGTCACCATGGGTTTCAACCTCGCCACCGTCCTGTGCGAGTCCGCCCGCAGCCATCCCGGCAAGGTCGCCGTGATCAGTGCTGATCACCGGATCACCTATGCGGAGCTGGACCAATTGTCCGACCGTTTCGCCACCAACCTGCAAGCTCGCGGTATCCGGCCGGGCGACGCGGTCGGGCTGCAGCTGCCCAACCTGCCACAGTTCGTCATCGCGTACTTCGGCCTGCTCAAGGCCGGCGCCGTCGTCGTACCGATGAACGTGCTCTACAAGGCCGACGAGGTCGGCTACATCTTGCGGGACTCCGAGACCCGCCTGCTCATCACCTGGGCCGGCGTCGCCGAGGAGGCGGCCAAGGGAGCCGCTCAGGCGGGGGTGTCCGACCTCGTCACGGTCACCACACCGGGGACGACGGCACCACCGGGCAGTGTCGCTTTCGAGAGTCTGCTGGCCGAACAGCCAGGGCCGCCGCCGTTCCACCAGTCCGACCCCGGCGACACCGCGGTGATCGTCTACACGTCCGGCACGACAGGACGTCCGAAAGGCGCGGAGCTGACGCATTTCCAGCTGTTCATGAACGCCGACACTCCCGGCCGCCTGTTCGGCGTCCGCGACGACGACGTCATCTTGGTGGTGCTGCCGTTGTTCCACATCTTCGCCTTGTCGAGCATCCTCGACGTCTGTGCCCGCTTCGCCGCGACTATGACGCTGGTCCCCCGCTTCGACCCGGCCACGGTACTGGCCACCATCGAGCGCGATCACGTCACCGTCTTCGAGGGCGTTCCGACGATGTACATCGCACTGCTCAACCACCCTGACCTCGACCGGTACGACGTGTCGTCGCTGCGGGTCGGCGTCTCGGGGGGCGCACCGATTCCCGCCGAGGTGATCGACGCCTTCGAACGCCGCTTCGGCATCGTCATCCTCGAGGGCTACGGGCTGTCCGAGACGGCGTCGACGACGACCTTCAACGTCAGCGCCGAGGACCGCCGCGTCTACAGCGTCGGCCGGCCGATCTGGGGTGTGCAGGTCGAGGTCTGGGACGAACGGGGCGCCGTTCTGCCGCCCGGTCGTGACCACATCGGCGAGCTGATGGTCCGAGGCGTGAACGTCATGCGCCGGTACCGCGGTAACCCGCAGGCCACGGCCGAGGCGTTCACCCGGGGCTGGTTCCACACCGGCGATCTGGGCTATGTCGACGAGGACGGCTACTTCTTCGTCGTCGACCGCAAGAAGGAACTGATCATCCGTGGCGGCTACAACGTCTACCCGCGCGAGGTCGAGGACGCGTTGTACACCCATCGCGCGGTCGCACAGGCGGCGGTGGTCGGCGTACCGGACGACCTGCTGGGCCAGGAGGTCAAGGCTTTTGTGGCCCTGCATCCTGGGCAGGCCGTCCGGCCGGAGGAGCTCGTCGAGCACGTGAAGTCCCGGATCGCGCCGTACAAGTACCCCCGGTTCGTAGAGATCCGCTCGCACCTGCCGATGACGTCCGCGGGCAAGATCTTGAAGCGGGAGCTCCAGCCATGGACCGGATGACACCACTCGACGCCGCCTTCTTGGAGATCGAGGACGAAGAACCCGGCGTCTCGATGGCGATCTCCTCGATCGCGGTGTTCGAGGGACCGGCCCCGGCGGCCCAGGAATTCGCGGACCTGATGACCAGCCGGCTGCCGCTGATCCCCCGCTATCGCCAGAAGGCCCGGCAACTCCCGTTCGATCTGGGACCGCCGGTCTGGTTCGACGACGAGAACTTCGACCTCGGCTTCCACCTGCGCCGTACGGCCCTGCCCGCTCCTGGCGGCGACGAGGAACTCGCGGCGCTGATGGGCCGGATCATGTCCGCCCGCCTCGACCGCGACCACCCGCTCTGGGAGTACTGGCTGGTCGAAGGTCTGCCCGAGGATCGCTGGGCGCTCATCTCCAAGGTGCACCACTGCATGGTCGACGGCGTGGCGGGAACCGACCTGTACGGCGTCGTGCTCGACGACTCGCCGACACCCAGAGCCGGCGTCGCAGACGACTGGAGTCCGCAAGCCACACCCAGCACGACCTCGCTGATGGCCTCGGCTCTCGGCGAGCTACTCGTCACCCCGGCCCGTCAGTTCCGGCTCGCCACCCTGGCGATCCGGCAGCCGAAACTGCTCGCCTATCGCGTGTGGAGCATCGGCCGGGGCCTGTGGGCGTTGTCCGAGGCGGTCCGGCCCGCGAAACGGTCGTCGCTGACCGGATCCCTGTCGGCCGGCCGCCGGTTCGCCTTGACGCGCACGACCGTGCGCGAGGTGAAGGCCATCCGCCACCAGCTCGGCGGCACGTTCAACGACGTCGTACTGGCGGCCGTCACCGGTGGGTTCCGCGCACTGATGCTGGCCCGGGGCGAGACGCCGATGAGGCATTCCGTCCGGACCCTTGTCCCGGTCAACGTCCGGGCCCCCGGTGAGGAGGGCATTCTGGACAACCGGGTGTCGATGATGCTGGCGCAGTTGCCGGTGCACCTGGAGGATCCGGTCGAGCGGCTGGCCGCAGTACGGGCCGAACTGGACAAGCTGAAGTCGCATCACGAGATCGACTCGGTGATGCTGCTGACCGAGCTCGCCAAGCGCGAACCGTTCCCGCTGATCGCACCGGCGTACCGGCTGGCCGCGCACGTTCCGCAGCGGTCCGTCGTCACTGTCGTGACCAACGTGCCCGGTCCACGCCGGGCTCTCTACGCGCTCGGCCGGAAGCTGGTCGAGATCATCCCGTACGTGCCGATCGGCTCGACACTGCGCACCGGGGTCTCGATTCTCAGCTACTGCGACTCCGTTGCCTTCGGCATCACCGGTGACTACGGCGGGGCCGACATCGGCGTACTGGCCAAGGGCATCGAGACGAGCCTCGCCGAACTGGCCGCCGCGGCGAGGCGAACCGCCCGTCGTCGCCGGGTCAGCTGAGCCGGTGGGAGATGTCGCTGGGATAGCGGCGCGCGAGCCCGGCCGGCGGGCTGAAAGGGCGCCACTCCCCTTCGGGTTGGGCCAGTCGATCTGCCGCGAGCCAGAGCACGGCCGGGTTGTGTCCGTAGCCGAGATGGCTGCCGGTCACCGCCACGTTCTGCCTGCCGTACCCGGGTTCTTCCACGCAGCTCTGCCAGGACACGATGCCGTCGTGTTCGGAGTAGACGGAGGTGGCGGGCATCGCCAGCGGTGGCCGGGTGTGGTGCGGTGGCGGCAGTTCGGACTCGGGGACGTGCAGGTGCGAGAGCATGCTGAAGACGCGATGGGCGCGTGTCTCGGTCGGTGCGGTCAGGCGATACGGGCTGCCGAGCGTCATCACGTCCCGGACGTGTTGTGGATGCTCGCGCGCCAGCTCCCGTGCGTAGATCCCGCCGAGGCTCCAGCCGATCAGGCTGACCGTCCGGCCGTGACCGTCGGCCACCTCGGTCAAGCGGTTCCGGATCCCTTCCACCGCGGCGCGGGTCGGGCCGATGTTGCGCCCGAGGTTCCAGCCGTACGCCCGGTAGCCGAGGCGGTTGAGGAACCATCGCAACGAAGTCGTCGAGGCGTCCGAGGCGAGCAGGCCGGGCAGCACCAGGACCGGGTGGCCGTCGCCGCGCGGCGCGGTACGGAGTACGGATCGGGCGGTGGCCAGCTGGCCGAAGTCCACCACCGCGCGGCTGGGTTCGGTGAGATACCAGAGCAGAGCGGGCGACTTGGCTGCTTGGGCATGCGAGGCGTGCATCCGGGCCTCCTCACGGCCGGGCGAGCAACGCCTACTGCGCGTTACTCAGGAGTACTCCCTTCAGGGTAAGGCGATCGGCCAAATCTTCCACCCGCTTCAGCGTGCCGCGCCGCCGCTGCTCCAGGACCGTCCAGCCAGGCCTCGATCCTCGCCGCGGTGAGTTCTGGTACCTCGAGTTGCGGAACGTGACCGACGTCGGGGATCAGTTCGACGGTCCAGGCCGGGTAGCGCGCCGCGGCCGCCCGGGCCGAGCCGACCGGCACCAGGCGATCCTTCGTTCCGTGCAGCAACAAAACGGGCTGTTGTACTGCGTCGAGCATCGCCCAGGCCTGGCTTGGTCTCGCATTCAGGACCAGCAGGGATCGCGCGGCCGCCAGGAAGGCAGCGTCGAGACCGTTCACCCTCGAGCGTTGTTCCACCAGCTCCACCGAAGCTTCGACCAGTTCATCGGGGACCTTGGAGGGATCGACACAGCACAGGGCGAGCAATTGCCGTACCTGGTCCCGCGCCGACAGCTTCCGGCGGGCCTTGGCCAGCGCATAGCGACCTACGAAGGGCACCGCGAAGCGCGCGAAGACCGCCGCCACGGCGGCATCGGGCCGTACTCCGCGAGCCAGTGGCAGCGCCGGATCGATCAGGATCAGGCCGGCCACGGCGTCCGGCCGGCGGACGGCGAGCAGGATCGACACCAGGGCACCCATCGAGTTGCCCACCAGGATGACGGGACCACCGGCAACATCGTCGACGAAACGACCCACCAGCTTGGCGTTGGCCTGCACGGTGGTCGCCCTTCCGCGCGGATGACTGAGTCCGAAGCCGAGCAGATCGACGGCGAACACCCGCGCTCTGGCCGCCAGCCGAGGTGCCAGCAGACTCCAGTTCAGATGCGACCCGCCGAGACCGTGGACCATCAGCAACCGTGGCCCAGTGCGTGGACCGCCGAAGTCGACGTAGTGGACCGGGCCGCCGAGATCTACGAACCGGCCGGCTCCTCCCCGACGTCCCGTCGATGGATGGTCGCTCATCCGGCCAAGGTCTCAGCGGTCGAGCTCGTGCTCGCGGAGGCGGGCACGAGCTTCGTCGAAAGCGTCCTGGGTGATCTTGCCTGCGGCGTACCGCCGTTCCAGCAGGTCGAGCGGCGACGGCAGCGTCGGCGGCCGGGGCTGCGGCCGATGAACGATCCGCATCCCGGCCCAGACCGCACCGCCGACGGTGGCGGCCCAAAGAGTCAGCGCCGCGAGCAACAGACCGATGTCAGCACCCTGCCCGTGCATCATGCCGACCGCCCCCAGGGACGCCGGCGTACCGGTCCGACGAACGGCTGCAGCTGCTGACCGAGCTCCTTGCCCCATTGACGGGCGCGTTCGAGCTCAGCCGCGGCGATCGGGCCGGTCGAGTCCTCGACATAGAAACTCATCGGGTCCGTCAACGGCGTGAAACCGAGCCGGCGCAAGGCTTTCGCGGCGCCCTTCGCCGCCGACCCCGGCAGCTTGCGGACTTTGGTGACCCGGGTGTCGAAGGTCGCGATCACCGTGGTGGTGGTCCGCGAACCCACCGCGTCGATCCACTCCCGGATGCCTATCGAGGTCGGCATCACGACGTCGCCCTGTTTGGTCGCGTCGGACCGGGTACTCACCCGGCTCATGCCGAACGCGTGGGTCGGTCCTCCGAGGACCACCAGCCGAACATCGTCCGGTACGACGGTCGGCGCACGGTCGACCCGGATCAGATCGGTGTCGACGGTGGCCTCCAAGCCGTCGCGGATCGCCTGGGCCACCTTCTCGGTGTTTCCGAACATCGACTCGTACACGACGAGTGCACGCAGATTCGCGGACATCTGGCTGTTCATGATGAGCCTCCATCTTTCGCATCCAGCGTCACGCCGCCGGTGCGGCACCGGCAGAGCCGCGCGGCCTCCTTCGCCCGGGCCGGACGGCGGGTTCCGCGGGACCTTGGTCCTCGACACCTGCGGGGGCCGCAACGCACGACAAGAGGTTCTCGCGGTCGGGACTTTAGGCCCTGCTGCGTGCGGTCGATCGCCGGGAGAGTTGAGCTGGAGGTGGCTTTGATGACCACGACACAGCACCGGACGTCCTTTGTCTTCGACTTCGCCGAGGGAAGCAGAGAGCAGAGCGATCTACTGGGTGGCAAGGGCGCGAACCTTGCCGAGATGACCCGGCTCGGTCTGCCGGTTCCCCCGGGTTTCACCATCACAACCACGGCTTGCCGTTCCTACCTGACCACTGGTGAGGTTCCGCCCGGACTGGCTGACGAGGTAGCGGCGCACCTGGGCCGGCTCGAGCAGGAGCTGGGCCGGGAACTCGGCGACGCCGACGATCCCTTGCTGGTGTCGGTCCGCTCGGGCGCGAAGTTCTCGATGCCGGGCATGATGGAGACGATCCTCGACATCGGCCTGAACGACCGTTCGGTCCACGGACTGGCCAAGCACTCCGGCGACGAGCACTTCGCCTGGGACTCCTACCGCAGGCTGCTGCAGATGTACGCACGCACCGTGCTCGACGTGCCGGACGAACTGCTGCACGCGGCGATGGCGCCGCAGTACGGCGTCCATGGCGTTGCCACCCCCGAAGAGCTTCCCACGGCAGCGATCCAGTCGGTGTGCGCCGCATTGAAAGCCGTGATCGCGCACCACTCGGGCCGGGAGTTCCCTCAGGATCCGCGCGAACAGCTGGAGCTCGCGATCAACGCGGTGTTCCGGTCCTGGTCGACGCCGCGGGCCCAGCTGTACCGCCGGCAGGAGAACATCCCCGACGACCTCGGCACCGCGGTCAACGTGATGGCGATGGTCTTCGGCAACCGGGGGCCGGACAGCGGTACCGGAGTGGCCTTCACCCGCGACCCGGCCTCCGGAGAGCCCGGCGTGTACGGCGACTACCTGCAGAACGCTCAGGGTGAGGACGTGGTCGCGGGTGTGCGCAACACGATTCCACTCATCCAGTTGCAAGGCATCGACGCCGACAGCTACGAGAAGCTGATGGCGGCGATGAACAAGCTGGAGCTGCATTACCGGGACCTCTGTGACATCGAGTTCACCATCGAGCGCGGACGACTCTGGATTCTGCAGACCCGCGTCGGCAAGCGCACTGCCGCAGCCGCCTTCCGGATCGCCGTCCAACTGGTCGACGAAGGTCTGATCACGATGGACGAAGCGTTGGCCAGGGTCAGCGGCACCCAGCTGTCTCAGCTGATGTTCCCTCGCTTCGACAGCAGCCATGACACTGCGGTCCTGGCGCGCGGGGTGGCCGCGTCACCGGGTGCGGCAGTCGGCGTCGCCGCTTTCGACTCGGCGACCGCTCAACGGTTCGCGGCCGAAGGACAGCCCGTGATCCTCGTCCGTCGCGAGACCACACCGGACGACCTGCCCGGTATGGTCGCCGCCGAGGGCATCGTCACCACCCGTGGTGGCAAGACCTCCCACGCAGCGGTCGTTGCCCGCGGCATGGGTAAGACCTGTGTCTGCGGAGTCGCCACCCTCACGGTGGATCCGGAGGCCCGTCGCGCGGTCACTCCTGACGGCGAAGAGATCGCCGAAGGGGACCTGCTGTCAGTCGACGGACTGGCCGGCACCGTCTACCGCGGCCGGGTCGCCGTCGTACCGTCGCCCGTGGTCGCCTTCTTCGAGAAAGGTGCTGAGAGCAACGATGCCGACGAGCTGGTGACCGCGGTCGACCGGATCCTGCGTCACGCCGATCAGGTCCGGACGCTCGGTGTGCACGCCAACGCCGACACTCCGGCAGACGCCCGCCGCTCACGGAGGTTCGGGGCCGAGGGCATCGGCCTGTGCCGGACCGAGCACATGTTCCTGGGGGAGCGCCGGCAGTTCGTCGAAGAGCTCATTCTGGCCGAAGGGCCCGCCGAGCAGCAGGCCGCGCTCGATCGGCTGCTGCCGCTCCAGCGCGCCGATTTCACCGAGATCTTCACCGCCATGGACGGGCTGCCTGTCACGGTGCGTCTGATCGATCCTCCGCTGCACGAGTTCCTCCCCGACCTGACCGACCTGTCGGTGCGGGTCGCCGTCGATCACGTGCAAGGACGGATCGATCCCGAGAACGACCGATTGCTGGCCGCCGTCCGCCGGATGCACGAGGCGAACCCGATGCTCGGTCTGCGTGGCGTCCGGCTCGGGATCGTCATCCCTGGCTTGTTCGCCCTCCAGACCCGAGCCATCGCCGAAGCGGCCGCAGCGGTGGCCGCAGCCGGTGGCGACGTCCGGCCGGAGATCATGGTGCCTTTGGTGGCGAGCGAACAGGAGATGCGGCTGGTCCGGTCCGAGATCGAAGAGGTGATCGCGACCGTGGCCGCCGAGACCGGGCAGCAGGTCGCGACCCGGATCGGGACCATGATCGAGGTACCGCGGGCCGCGCTCTGCGCCGGCTCCATTGCACGGTCCGCCGACTTCTTCTCGTTCGGCACCAACGACCTGACCCAGCTCACCTGGGCCTTCAGCCGCGACGACGTCGAGGCGACGATCTTCCCCCGGTACCTGGAGAACCGCGTCTTCGCCGTGTCCCCGTTCGAGACCATCGACCCCAACGGAGTCGGACGGCTCGTCCGGATCGCCCTTGCCGAGGGCCGCGCCGCCAACCCCGACCTGGTGGTGGGCGTCTGCGGCGAGCACGGCGGCGATCCCCGCTCGATCGAGTTCTTCGCCGCCGCCGGACTCGACTACGTGTCTTGTTCGCCCTTCCGGGTCCCAGTCGCCCGCCTGGAAGCAGGTCGGGCAACGGTGACCGCTTCGTCCTCCGACACCCGCTGAGAAGAAGGGGCGGATCAAAGGCAGCTCTCAGCTGGTACTCAGCAACGACGAGCCAAACTGGACGGGTGGGATTGCCGTAGTGGACAGACGGAGCTGGGTCGAGCAGGTGATGGGTATGCCCGTCAGTGTGCTGGCTCGTGGCGCGACGGCCGGTTCGCCGGCCGCCGACGAGGCAGTGCGGGCTGTGTTTGCCGAACTCCGGGAGGTCGACCGCGTCTTCTCGCCGTACCGCGATGACAGCGAGGTCAGCAGGCTCGGCCGCGGTGAACTCGCCTGGAGTGAAGCCACCCCTGTGGTTCGTGAGGTGGCCACGCGCTGTCTTCGGGCAGCCGAGCTGACCGGAGGCCTTTTCGATGCCACCAGGCCGGACGGCTACTGGGATCCCTCCGGCCTGGTCAAAGGCTGGGCGACCGAGCGCGCGGCGAGACTGCTCACTGCTGTTGGTGGGCTGGACTGGTGTCTCAACGCCGGCGGCGATGTGGTGGTGAGCTGTCCGAGCGGCGAGCCGTTCGTCGTGGGCATCCAGGACCCTTTGGATCCGCGGGCAGTGAGTACGTCGGTGCGCTGCCTGTCCGGAGCCGTCGCGACCAGCGGGACGGCCGCCCGTGGCGCCCACCTGTATGACCCGAGAACAGGCCGGCCGACGGCGAGCGGCTGGTTGTCTGTCAGCGTGATCGGACCGTCGCTCGAAACCGCGGACGTGCTGGCCACGGCAGCCTTCGTGGCAGGCAGCCTCGAGATCGTCGACCACACCGACCGGTACTGCGCCCTGGCGATCACGGCGGACTCGAGTCGGGCGACGACCGTAGGCTGGCCTCGATGATTCCACTGCTGCTCGTCGAGGACGACCAGGACCTGGCGTCGTTGCTGCAGCGGGTTCTGGCCGGCGAGGGCTACCAGGTCACCATCGCCTTGGACGGTCAGCGCGGCCTGCACCTCGCGCTGACCCAGTCGTTCGAGGTGATGGTGCTGGATCGTGGGCTGCCGGCGATCGAGGGACTCGACCTGATCGCCCGGCTGCGCGGCCAGGGCGTCACGACCCCGATGCTGGTGCTGTCCGCCCGCGGTACGACTCAGGACCGCGTCGACGGGCTGGACGCGGGGGCCGAGGACTACTTGCCGAAACCGTTCGAGATCAGCGAACTGCTCGCCCGCCTCCGCGCCCTGCTGCGACGGCACCCGGACCGGGCCCACACGTTGCCGGTGCCCGGCGGCTCGCTCGACCTGGCGAGCCGGACCGTACGGCGATCGCGCGGCGACGAGGTCGAGCTGTCCGAACGTGAGACCGCGCTACTCGGTCTGCTCGCCGCCCGGCCGGAGGTCGTCTTCAGCCGGGCAGACCTGCTCGACCGGGTGTTCGACGACGCCGAATCCGAGACCGTCGTCGACACCTACGTGCACTACTGCCGCAAGAAGCTCGGCCACGCCGTCATCAGTACGGTGCGCGGACTCGGCTACCGGCTGGGCCCGCTCTCGTGAGCCGCGGCAGACCCATCGGCGACGAGATCCTGGTCCGCGCGGCCTCCCGTCGCCTGGCGGCACAGGCTGCCGGGCTCGTCGCGGCGGCCATGCTGCTGCTGGTGCTGCTGGTGACGGTCGTCATCGTCCGCGGCCAGTCCGCGTCAGCGGACAACCTGCTGCGCTCCACTGCACGCACCGCGGACGATGTCGGCGATCCGCCGCCGGGCGCCTGGCTGGTGATGGTCGATCGCGGTGTAGTCAGCTCCTCCCCCGGCCTGCCCGAGGAACTTGACCCCGAGCTGGCCGCGCTCCGGGCCGAGGCGAAACCTCAAGCAGTGCTGACGAATCTGCGCGAGAGCAGCGACGACGACAGCTTCCGGGTCGCGACCCTGCACCGTGGCGGCCGGATCATCCAGGTCGTGCTCGACCTCACTTCCGCCCACCAGGAGCGCGCCAGACTGCTGAAAGCGATGGGCTTCGCGTCGGCGATCGGGCTGCTGTTCGCCGTCCTCCTGGGTGTGTCGCTAGGACGGCGCGCAGTGCGCCCACTGGCGCAGGCGCTCACGTTGCAACGGGCTTTCATCGCGGATGCGGGTCACGAGCTCCGTACTCCGCTGACCTTGCTGAGCACGAGGGCGCAATTGCTCGATCAGGCCGTTCAGGCAGGCGATCTCGGCGCGCAGACCAAGAACGATTCCCGCGGCGTTGTCGTCGACACACAGCGCCTCGGTGAGGTGGTCGAGGATCTGCTGGCGGCTGCCGATCCGCGGGGTGAACAGACCCGCGAACCGGTCGACCTCGGCGTGCTGGTGGAGGGCGTGACCGACAGCGCCCGCGCCCATGCCGCGGACCGAGGCGTCGAGTTGACCTTCGACAGCGGCGCTCCGCGCTGCTGGGTCTCGGGATCTCCCGCGGCATTGCGCCGAGCCGTGCTGTCTTTGGTCGACAACGCCGTCGATCACACGCCCCGGGGTGGCCAGGTGCGGATCAACCTGCGCACGGATCGGCGAACCGCGGTGATCGCGGTCAGCGACACCGGCCCCGGCATCGCGCCGGATGCGGCCCAGCACGTACTGCGGCGGTTCCACTCCGGCGGTCAACGGGCCGGTCGCACCCACTACGGTCTCGGACTTGCGCTCAGCCACGACGTCGCCAATCGCCATGGTGGTCAACTGCGCCTCGTCGACAGCGGACGCGGTGCCACCTTCGAACTCTCACTGCCGCTGCTCGGCGACGACAGGCCGCGGCCTCCAAGGAATCCCTAAGATTCCCGCGGCATCGTCGTCATCAGCCGACCAGACGCCGGAGCCGCTCGATGACCACCGTCAGGACCACCCGACCGACCCGGTCCGCGCACGTCCGGCTGCGTCCACGCCGTACGCCGGCCTGGTGGCGCGACGCGGTGGCGATCAGCTGCTGGGGCAGTGCTCTGACCGTGATCCTGCTGTGGTTGTCCGGTCGCGGCGTCCAACTGCTGGCCTCCGGCCCGGCCGACCTGCTCATCTCGACGGGCCGGCTGACCGGGCTGGTCGCGGCGGATCTCCTGCTCGTCCAGGTGTTCTTGATGGCCCGCGTGCCGATGATCGAACGAAGCTACGGGCAGGACGAGTTGGCTCGACGGCACCGGCTCGTCGGCTTCTACTCCTTCAACCTGCTGCTGGCCCACATCGTCCTCATCACGGTCGGCTACACCCTCCGCGACCACAGCAGCCTGCTTCGCGAGACGTGGACCGTCGTCACGACGTACGGCGGGATGCTGCTGGCCGTGGCAGCCACGATCGCGCTGACTCTGGTGGTCTTCACCTCGGTGCGGTTGGCTCGGCGAGCGCTGCGGTACGAGTCGTGGCATCTGCTGCACCTCTACGCCTACGTCGGAGTCGGGTTGTCGATCCCGCACGAGATCTGGACCGGCCAGGACTTCTCCACCTCACGGCTCGCGCAGGTCTACTGGTGGTCCGCGTACGCCGTGGCGGCCGCGGCGATCGTCTTCTATCGTGCCGGTCTGCCGATCTGGCGGACCCTGCGGCACGGGATCACCGTGATCTCGGTCGTCCGGGAGAGCGCGGACGTCGTCAGCGTCCAACTGGCCGGTCGCGGCCTGCACCGGCTCGGTGTCCAAGCCGGTCAGTTCCTGGTCTTCCGCTTCCTCGACGGCCCCGGCTGGTCGCGCGGCAACCCGTACTCGCTGTCGGCACCGCCGCGGCACAACCGGCTGCGGATCACGGCCAAGGACGCGGGCGACGGCAGCAGCCGGCTGGCCGGGCTGCGGCCGGGAACCAAGGTCTTGATCGAAGGCCCGTACGGGCGGCTCACGGGTGAGCGCCGGGTCGGCCGGCGCGTCGCGATGCTTGCCTGCGGCATCGGTATCACTCCACTGCGCGCATTGCTGGAGGATTTGCCCTACTCCCCTGGCGACGCCGTCTTGGTCTATCGGGCCCGAAGCGCGCCCGATCTGGTGTTCCGCGAGGAGCTGGACGACCTTGCCCGGCAACGAGGCATCACGGTCCACTACCTGCTCGGCCGCCGCATCCCTGACCGCAATTCCTGGTTGCCGCAGGAGGCAGCCGAGTGGGACGACGCTGCCGCCCTCGAGGCGCTGGTCCCGAACCTGACGTCGTACGACGTCTTCGTCTGCGGACCCGACTCGTGGATGGACGCAGTGGCAGCCGCGGCTCTGAAGGCGGGCCTGCCTGCGGACCAGCTTCACCAAGAAAGGTTCACCTGGTGACCACGCGGAGGCTCGGATGAGACGCGGTACCACCCTGGCGATGTCGGCGATCAGCCTGGCAGTTGTGGCGCTCGGGCTGCGAGTGAGCACGAAGCCGGCCGAGCACCAGAGCAGCGCCTCTGTGCTGCCCAGCCGGCCGCCCCGCCCCGTCGTACCGTCCCGATCCGGGACGCTGCCCCGATCGCCGAAGCCCACATCCGATCCCAGTGCTGCTCCACGGCGCAGCCGAACGCCGACTCCCCGAACCACGTCGGCGGCTGCGCCGACCCGACTCACCATCAACGGCACCCTGGTCGACACGCCGTACGGGCCGGTGCAGGTGCAGTTACGGATCCGGACAGGCCGGATCGTGGCTGCCAAGGCAGCTGTCAGACCGCAAGGCGACAGTCAGACCGACAGCATCAACAGCCGGGCAGTTCCGCAACTGAACCAGGAAGTGATCCAGGCCCAGAACGGGCGAATCGACACAGTCTCCGGCGCGACGTACACCTCCGCGGGGTACAAGACATCGCTGCAGGCCGCACTCGACTCAGCGCATCAAGCGGGTGCGCTATGAGACCCGCACCGATCAGCCGGACCCGCCGGAACCTTGTGGTTCTCGGCGGTACGGCGGCGCTGTTGGGCCTGCTGTTCCTCTATCCGACCAGCACGAACTCCAAGAACGGGACAACCTCGTCGGCGGCACCACCAGGCGTCGTCCGTACGGCGCCCGGCGCGGCTGCGGGCAGCACCGTGGTGAACGGCACCTCTGTCCCGACCAGATACGGCCCTGTACAGGTGCGGCTGACGATCCGGAACGGACGGATCATCACCGCGACCGCCATCGACTACCCGTCGTCGGGCGGCCGGGACCGCGAAATCAACAGCTACGCCATCCCGCTGCTGCAACGCGAAACCATTGCGGCCCAGAGCGCGCACATCGACACCGTATCCGGCGCGACGTACACATCAGACGGCTATCGGGGATCGTTACAGGCCGCCATCGACACCGCACATCTGAAAGGAAAGTGAGCCACGGCCCTTCCGCCTGGAGTCACGGAGAGCCACAATGACCTAGGGGTAGGAAAAAAGTGCGGTTCGGGGCGGGCGGATCCGGCGGCAGCCGGTTCTGAGGGGGCTGGATGACGAAGATTCTTGTTGTCGACGACGAGCCGGATCTGGTCCGTTTCGTACGTCGGGCGCTGGAGGCCGACGGCTATCAGGTGCTGACGGCAACTGAAGGGGCGCAGGGCTTGCTCCTGGCGCTCACCGAGGAGCCGGACATGACCGTCCTCGACCTGCGGATGCCAGGCGTGGACGGTCAGGCCGTCCTGGCCGGCGTACTGGCGACCAAACCCGGCGCCCGGGTGCTGGTGCTCTCGGCCGCCGCCGACATCGAGGCCCGAATCGACTGCCTCGAACGGGGTGCGGTCGACTTCCTGGCCAAACCGTTCGCGATCCGCGAACTGCTTGCCCGGGTGCGGTCGCGACTGCAGAACCCTGGCGACAGCACCGGTGGTTTCGTCCTCCAGGTCGGGCGGATCGCGCTGGACGTCCGGGCCCGCCGCCTGCGTGTCGACGGACGCGAGACGACCTTGTCCGAGCGGGAGTTCCTGCTGATGCAGCATTTCATGCGCAATCCGGACGCCGTCTGCTCACGCAGCGAACTGCTGTCGGCGGTGTGGGGCTACGACTTCGACCCGGCGACCAACGTGGTCGATGTGTACGTCGCGCGCCTGCGCGCCAAGCTTCGCCGAGACGTCATCCAGACGGTGCGCAATGTCGGCTATCAGCTTCAGAGCGCCTGACCGCGGGCTCACCGGGCCACTCGCCCGGTGGGAGCGGCTACGGCGGGGATTGCGGCACAACCGGCTGACAGACGTGGCACTGGCGATCTTCGCGGTCGCGATGCTGTTGGCGATGAACGCCATGGTCGAGCGGGAGGTCGTGCCGTACCACCTGCTCTTCCTCGGTTTGACCCTGGTCTACGGCTTCCGGGTCTGGCCGCTCGGGCAGACCCTGGTCGTCACCTTGCTGATCACCGCGCTGACGGGCTGGATCCTGGTCGCTCATCAACTCGCTGACGGCAGCAACCGGGCAGAGTGGGCCGAGATTCCGTTGATGCCGTTGCTGTTCCTCGCGATGGTCTGGCACGCCCGCCGACGGGTCGCGGCGCAGCGCGAGGTGGAGGTGATGGCCGAGCAGCGACGGGCCGCGCTGATCCGGGAGCGTGAGTTCTTCCGGGACGCCTCGCACGCGATCCGTACGCCGGTGACGATCGCGCGTGGTCATCTCGAACTGCTCGACGCGGGCCGCACCGATCCGATCGCCCGCGAGGATCTGGCGATCGCCTTGCGCCAGCTGGATCGGATGACCGCCTTGTCCAACCGGTTGCTCGCGCTGGCCAGACTGGACTCCGGCAACGCTGTCCGGCCCCAACGGCTCGACCTCGCACATTTCCTCGAGGAGATCGTCCGGAACTGGCGCAGCAGTGCCGATCGGGTTCTCCAGCTCGATCCGCTACCGGTGATGCCCGCCGCGATCGACCCCGAATGGCTGGAGCTGGCAATCGACGCAGTGATCGAGAACGCGGCCCACTTCACCGGTCCGGGCGACCGGATCCAGCTGTCCTGCCGGGCCGAAGCGGGCTGGTTCGTGATCGGGATCGGTGACTCCGGACCAGGGATCGCGGCCGACGACGTGCCGCATGTGTTCGAACGGTTCTGGCACCGACGTCCACCGAGCGGCTCGATGGGCAGCGGACTCGGCCTGCCGATGGCCCAGGCGGTCGCCCAAGCGCATGGCGGCCAGGTCACTGCGGGAGTCAGCCCGTTGGGCGGCGCCCTGTTCGAGATCACGGTGCCGGCCGGCGATCAGCTGGTCATCGACTGACCGTTCCGGCCCGTTCCATCACTTCTTCGTCCTCAGCTCTTCCGGGCGCGACCCCCGGTTCGCGGGTCGCCTCGGAACCGCCACCGATCCTGGACACCCCGGAGATCCACCATCCGGTACCGATCACGATCGTGACCGCCAACCACAGCAGCAGCAGCCAGTTCCGGAGTGGTCTGGTGGACACGAGTGCGGTCCGGGCGGTCGCTGGGTCCCCTGACACCACCCACCGGTAGGTGTGAACGGCTGCCGGCAAACCGGTCCGCTGGACCGAGACCACGAGGTGCGCCGACCCGCTGCCGGCCAGGACGACGGGAGCCGACCATCGGCCGTCCGAGAGTCGTTGCGCAGCCACCGGCGGCTCGGCGATGCCGTCCGCATCGACCAGCCGTACCGTCACCCCGCGGACGGGCGCCGGTGCAGGACGCCTGGTGTCGAAGACCTCGACCATCACCAGATTGCGGCCCGGCGTGTTCGGGCGAACGGCGAGCGTCTGCTGCAGATCGGCGACCCGGGCATCCTGCAGCGGCACCGCCACGGCCGCCGGGTCCCGGACCAGCTGTGGCTCCAACGCAGGCTGGCCGCTGGTGATCAGCCCGGACAGCCCAAGCACCGCGACGGCCAGGGCTGCTTCTACCAGGATCGTGCCGCGCCGAAGCGACGCGGTACGCCGGAGCCGCCGATGGTTGACCAGACCGAGTACTCCGATCACGGCGACCACGCCGACCTTGAGCAGGAAGGTCCGGCCGTACCAGGTGACCAGCGCTGCGTCCACCGAGCCGATCACGCCGCTGCTCAAGTAGATGCCGGTACTGATGACCACGCTGATGCAGAACGCGGCCGGTAGCCCGAAGGCCCGCAGTACGGTCATTGCCATTGGCAACTTGTCCCGGTGCCGGGTGGCGGCCATGACGCAGACGAGGACGATCACCAGCGCGCCGGCCCAGGTCGAGGCCGCCAGCAGATGAAGGGTATCGGCAACGACTCTGGTGTACGACGGTGGCGAACTCGCGCCGGAGTGACCGAGCAGAGCCGTACCGCAGCCGACCAGGACAGCACCCAGGACCAGAGCCGACGTCCGGATCCGCGACACACTCAGCACGGAGGCCACCAGCAGCAGGCCGAATCCTGCCTCCCGCAGTCCCCATCGAACGCCGTACTGGCCGGCCAGAAGACTCGTGCTCGCGCCACCGCGAAGCTGGAATCCCAGCAAGAGAAGGCTTCCCAGCAGCCCTCCGGCCGCGCCGGCGGTCTGGCTGCGGCGCGCCAGGTGCAGCCATTCGGGGGTTGTGGGTCCGGCGGGACCGGTGAGCAATCGACTCAGCAGCGCACCGCCCAAGCTGAGGGCCAAGGCGAGGAAGACCAGCCAGCGCAGCCCGGATTCACCTGCAGCCGGCTTCGGTTCCATGAGGCCGGCCGAGTCGACCTGACGGCCGATACCGAAGACGAGTACGCCGGCGGTCCGATGCAGGTCGTCTGCCGACAACGTCTGCCAGGACAGCCGGTAAGCTCCCTTCGGCAGGACCGGCAGGGTGGCCAGCAACCGCGCAGGTTCCTCGCCACCTTCACCCTCGATCCGCAGCCCGGACACCGGGTAACGCTGCCCGTCCTCGCTGACGAGGTCGAGCTGCGTCGCCGCCAGCACCACCGTCTCGCTGAAGTCCAGCCGCAGCTGACGAGGCGCGGTCGCCAGGGAGCTGCCGTCGGCCGGACTGCTCGAGGTGAGGAAAGCATGCGCGCTGGCAGTCTGCGGCGACCAGATCGCCAGTAACGCGATCAGGAAGACCACCAGAGCGATCCGGCGCCTGTGCATCACAACACCGGCGCGTGCTGCAGGCTCAGGGATCCGACCAGGATGGTCGCCTTCGCCGAGTGCTGCAGGGCACCCTTGGTGTTCTGGTAGACCAGGTAGTAGGTCTGGCCCGCGCGCAGGGTGTGGCCCTGTTTCATCACCGACACCCGCTTGGTCCCACCGTCGCGCTTCTCACTCCGGAGCTCCGGCGGATGCTGGACGTCGGACTGGAACCGGGTGGCCCTCTCGCTGTCCAGCACGACATAGGTGAGCGTGACGAGGCCGCCGTCGCCGACCACGGCGATCCGGCTGAACCGTACGCCGTACTGCGCCTCGATGGCCGCGCTCTGCGGGAACTCGGTGCTACCCGACGATCCCTTCGCGATGGCGTAGCCGCCGGCCGCCAGCCCGACGACCAGCACGGTCGCCACGATGACGATCCGCCGGGCCCACCGGCCAGGAACCTTCCGGATCTTGCTGATTGCTGAAGCGAACATGTCCTTCCCCTCCCAAGGGACAGCGCCGGGACCCTGAGCGCCCAGGGTCCCGGCTGTTCGTCGACTACGGCATCGTGAACCGGGTCGAGGCGAAACTGTCGAAGTACGCCCGGCCGGTCGAACTGCTGCTCAGGCCGGCGGACACCCCCAGCCAGGCCGTCTCGATCCGCAGCGTGCTGGTGTTACCGGTCTGCAGCGACCGGCTCACCCCGTCGACCAGGAGCCGCAGCGATCCCGCGTTGGTTCCGGTCGCCGGACCCGAGACCCAGTCGACCTGCAGGGTGTGCGTCCCTGCCGTCAACGTGACCCAGGCGCCGGTGAGCGCACCCGCCCCACTCCTGTCGAGCACCGTCCGGACCTGCGCGGAGCCGGCGTTGAACCGGTACTCCAACGCGTAGACCTGACCGTTTGCCCCGGTCCGGCCCTGCAACAAGGCCAGCGCCGTGTTCGCATTGGTCCCGGAGGTGAGCGTGTTCCGGTTGAACACGAACCTCGCGTGGTACGTCGTCTCTGCCGTCGGAGTCGTGTCGGTCAGGTAGCCGTTGCCCGGCAGGGTCACCTGCAGGCCCCGGACACTTGCCGGCTCGATCGCGGACGGCAACGCCGCGGTGGTGGTGTTGGCCACTCCGCCCGTGCTCGAGCTCCAGAACCCGAAGCCACCCGACTCGAACGTGTCGGCGAAGATCCGGTTCGGCCTTTGCACCGACACCGTCGTACTGACCGGCTTGCTCCAGTTGCCGGCGAGGTCCTGCACCCGCAGGTTGAAGACCTGGTTGCCCGGTGTCACCGTCGCAAGCGGGATCGTCACCTGGACCTTCCCGGCCACCACACTCACCGGCACCGAGATGCCCTTGCCGACGCCCGGATCCGTCGTACCGAGCCAGTACTCCGCTTTCGCGATCAGCGACGCGTCGGTGACCGGCGCGGTCAGGGTCAGCGTGTCCGCCCCGTTGGTCGGGTTCGGCGTCGCCGTCAGGGCACCCAGAACCGGAGCCGTCTTGTCGACGACGAGATTCACCGCGAACAACGGACCCCAGTTACCGGCCGCGTCCTGACCACGGACGTAGACGTGATGCGTGCCGTCGGCAAGTGCTTTCACCTGGGTCAAGGGGATGAGACCGTAGAAGGCCTCGCCGTTGGAGTCCAGCTTGCCGTCGACCGGCAACAACTGCAGCCCGGTGCCACCGGCCGGGTTCGGTGCCGGATCGAGGAACGCCTCGGCGTCGGTGAGCAGGCTCTGCGCCGCGCCGCCTGCGTCCTTGTCGGTGATCTGCGCCGAGACCAGCAGGTTGCCCGGGTGACTCTTGTCGCCGAGTACGGCGTTGGTCGGGTTGGGCCCGACGCCGGCCGCGTCGACGGCGGGACCGGTGAGGTCGATCGGCAACTCGATGTCGAGCGGCGGCCCCCACAGGCCCAGCGAGTCCTTGCTGTGCACGAAGACGTGGTGCAGTCCCTCGGGCAGGCCCGCCAGTACGGCGGGAGCGAGGTCGGCGTCCTCCGACACGACCGTGGCGCTGCGGTTCAGCGTCATCGGCGTACCGGATCCGTCCGCGGTCACCGTGTCGAGGAAGTACTCGGCGTTGGTGATCACGCCACCGGCCTCGGTGTCGTCGCCGGTCGCCGAGACGCTGACCGTGGTACCGCCGTTCGACGGGACGTCGGCGATCGAGCCGTTGGTCGTCTGCGGTCCGGTCTTCGGCAGGTTCAGGATGACCGAGCCCACGACGCCCCAGTTGCCGGCCGCGTCCAGCGCCCGGACGAAGACCGTGTGCCGGCCCGCGTCGAGCGCGTCCAGGACCGCCGTGGTGACCGTGCCGGTGGCACCGGTGATGGTGACACCGCTACCCGGCAGGCTCATCGGCGTACCGAAGCCGACTCCGGTGGCGACCGCGTCGTCGATCACGAACTCCGCCTGGGTGACCGCCGATCCCCCCGTGGTCGCATCGCTGAGATCGGCGGTCACCGTCACGTCCGCCAGTCCGTTGGACGGATTGGGGGCCGCCTTGAGGTGGGTCGACACGGGACCGACGCCGTCGGCGCTGGGCGGCGGCGCGTTCGTGTCCAGGAAGGTCAGCATGCCGCCGAACGCCGCCTGCAACGGATCGGCCGTGTGCTGTCCGTTGTTGTTGAGGTGCCGTGACGAGTCATAGACCGCCAGCTTCGCCTCGGGTCCAGTCGGCATGGTGACGAGCGCGTCCAGCGTCTGCCCTGGGTCGATGCTCTCCGCGGCGACGGTGGTGGCGTAGTGCGCCGGATGACCGCCCTGGGCGATTTCGACCTGCTCGCCGCCGAGCACGTTCATCGGATGTGTCTGCGCACCCACGTTGACGTAGCGCAGCAGGACCTTGTGTCCCTGGTCGGTGGCCACCGGGTCCGTCGCCGGGAACGGTTTGCCATTGACAAGCCGGTACTTCGGAGCGAAGTCGCGCAGGTCGAAGGCATCCGGGTTCGCATTCAGCGCAGGGTCGATCTCGCTCAGGACGAGCACTGCGTCGTCGTCGTACGCCGTCGCGGGGAATCCGGCCGGCTGACTGCCGTACGCGGTGCCGTCGGACGGCAGCACGATGAACGCGCCGGCCAGGCCCATCGCGACCTGACGGGCTCCGTTGGCCGTGTGCCCGGCCTCGTAGAGGAAGGTACCGGCCCGGCCGGCGGTGAAGGTGTACGTCCGGGTGCCGGAGCCGATGCCGGTGGTGTCCTCACCACCGGAGGGAAGTGGCTGGCCGGGGAAGGCCAGCGAGATGTTCTGCCCCGCCAGCTGATTGTGCAGGGTCACACTGACCTGGTCGCCCTGATGAACCACCAGGACCGGCCCAGGAGCCTTGGCTGTGCCGGCGGCACCGGTCGGGGAGAATCCCCAGATCGGCACCGGGTTGCCCAGCACGGTCGCCGTACCGGCCATCGCATACAGGTCGCAGGCGGCCGTACCGGCGGCGAAGGCGCAGCCGCTCGGAGTGAGCTTGCCTACGGCAACAGAAGCAGCGGCCGGCCGGAGCGACGGCCGGGCAGCCTGCTGCGCCTGCGTCGCTCCCGCGGCCGGACCGGTCATCGACCAGGTGAGCGCGGCGACCGCGACGACCGTCGCCGTGCCACGGAATCTCTTCGGCATCGTCATCGTCGGGCCCCTCACTGGCTCGCGCAACCGGCGGGCGGATCGATGCGGAAGACCGTCATCATGCCGCCGAAGGCTGCCCCGTAGTTGGTCGCTTGTTCCAGCGCGTGGCTGTGCGCGATGTGGTAGTACTCGCCACATTCGTTGTTCTGCGTCAGGTTCGCCGGCACGCTGTTCTTCGTGCCCAGGTAGCCGCTCTCGGAGAACCAGGTGTCCGATCCGACCAGCAACTGGTCCGTGATCGCCGGGATCTGGGTCGGGATCGGGTTGGTGGTTGCGTTCCACTGTTCGGTGTCACGCCAGTCCATCAGCACGTCGAGGGTCTGGCCGGGACCGACGTCCAGGTCGTACTTCTGGTACGACAGGTCCTGTCCGGCCGGGCCCTGGAGCGGATGACCGTCCCTGTTGATGACGCGCTCGTCACTTCCGTGTGGATGGAACGGATAGTTCACGCTGCCGGCATTGAGGTACCGGATGGTCGCCGGCAGCGGGTTCGTCGCCGCGTCGTACGGCTTGATGTGGACCAGTGCGCCGTACGGCTGGGAAGGCAGCCACGGGGCGTTGTTCGGCGCCAGGGTGTCCGGCATGCTGCGGCCGTTGATCATGAAGTAGCGCGCCGTCGAGGCCGCCCAGTTGACCGGCTGGTTGCGCTCCACCGCGAGGTGGACGTCGGGATCGATCTCGGACAGCAGGTAGACGTACTCCTTGCCGGCCGTGAAAGCCGAGTCGGCCCGGTCGTTCACCTGGTTCGGATGTCCGGCGGGCCGGACCACCAGCGCGCCGTACATGCCCATCTGGAGCTGCTTGTCGACGTCGGTGCCGGTCTCGTACAGGTAGGTGCCGGGACTGCCGGCGGTGAAGGTGTAGGTGACCGAGCCGTCGTTCGCGGCGGCCGGCTGGACCAGTGAGGTCAACGAGCCGCCCGAATCGAACTGCGGCTGCGCCGGGTTGCCGTTCGCCTTCACCGACTTCTGGCCGGGGAACACGATCGAGGTTGCCTCCGGCAACGTGTTGTGCAGCACGATGGTCACCGGCCGGCCGGATTCCACGCACAGCGTGGCGCCTGGCAGCTGGAAGCTCCGCTTGCTGTTGCCGTAGCTCCACATGTAGATGGAGTTGCCGTCCGGTGTGGACACGTAGCCGTCCTCAGCCGTCAGCGAGAAGGTCTGGTTCGGGTCGGTGTCGCACAGCAGGCCTTCGGACATCGCCACCGAGGCGGCGGCCTGCGACCAGATCAGCGCCGAGGCGCCGATCATCGCCGCGGCGGACAGGAGTGCGAGCGGCCGTCGGATCGTCAGTCGTTTCATCGGATCATCACCCCAGTCACGCGTTCGCCGCGGTCTGTGCCGGATAGGTGCCCGGGGCGCCGACGACGATCTTCGTCATCATGCCGCCGTAGCCGGGACCGCCGCCGTTGTCGAGGTAGGAGTACTTGCGGTCGTACAGCAGGTACTCCCCCGGTGCCGGCGCGACGAAGATCGCGTCGCGACTCTCCCCCGGGCCGACCTCGACCATGTTGGTGGTCAGATAGTTCGTGGTGCCGTCGCGCCCCTTCAGCAAGCTGGCGTCCTTGGCGACCACCGTGAGGTCCAGGTTGTCCACGGTCATCGCGTGGTTCTGATAACCGAGGTTCGACATCCGCAGCAGCACCCGGTCGCCGGTGTTACATCTGATCAGCGACGAGATCGGCTGGTACTGCAGGCGTCCTGCCGCCGTACTGAGCGGATCGCCGTTGGCCGCCGTCGTGTCCGGGTAGGCCCGGCCGTTCAGCAACCAGAAGCTCGGGTCGTAGTCGGTCCAGTCGTTCACCTGGATGTGTGCGTCCCGGTAGTGCGCGGCCGACCAGAGCTCGGTCAGCATGAAGGCGAACTCCCGGTCGTACGCCGTCGAGCCGTCGCCGTCGTTGTAGGCATATCGCTCCCCGGGGTGCAGCGGCGTCCGGTTCTGCTTCGGCCGGACGAACACCATCCCGGTCATCCCCATCTGAACGTGTTCCACGTCCTCGAAATGGCAGTGGTACATGTAGGTCCCGGCGTCGTGCGGCCGGTAGAAGTAGGTCAGGTCCCGGCCGATCGGTACCGCGAGCGACAACTCCGGGACGCCGTCGAACAACGGGATCGCGTTGACGAAGCCGTGCCAGTGCAACGTGTGCCCGTCGAACAGGTCGGGCCGCTGCGCCAGGCCGAGGTTGGTCAGCGTGAGATAGATGTCGTCCTCTTCGTCGAAGGCCATCATCGGCGCGCTGATCTGCGCCTTGCCCCGTTGGGCTGCCACCTGGTTGGAGGCCATCCCGGTCACGTCGCGGAAGCCGAACACGTAGGTGTTGAACGGGCTCGGTGCCAGCGGGTCGGGGAAGAAGGGCGGGTCCGGCGGCGCGTCGCCCGGCATCGCCACCCAGCCGTCGGTGCCGGCCAGGTGGACCTGCTTCATCGGGTGGACCGCGGTCGCGGAAGTGGCCAGGCCGGGTGCCGCGCTCGCGGTCAGCAGCCGGCCGCTGAGCAGCGCGCCGCCGACGACACCCGCGCCGCCGAGGAAGGAACGCCGCGAGACGCCGCGTCGTACGGGAATATCGGTCACTGGGATCTCCTGAAGTCGGTGGAACTGGTCAACTGGCGGCGAAGGGGGCGGCCTGCCCGGAGGAGGGCCGGGCAGGCCACCTTCATCACGGCGTCATCTGGTCCGAGCCGGCGTCGTACCGGCGTTGCAGGAGCGGGAAGACACCGGTGACGGTCGGCCGGGGTTGACCGTCGATATCAGGCGAAGGTGCCGGAACCGTGTAGCTGAAGCCCGTGGTCGGCGTACCCCACCGGACGACCGCACTGGCCGCGCCGAGCCCTCGCGCCGGGGTGGTCGGCGTACCGGTCGCGACATGGAAGTCGCCCATCAGCGAGGGCGGCAGCAGTTGCGCCACGATCGCCGCCTGCCGGAAGGCGGGGTAGGACCGGACCGCGAGCACGTTCACGGTCACCTCGTACGGCGAGACGAACCGCGGGTCGGCCGTGGAGTTCGACGGATCCGGGGCGGATCCCGTCTCGTCCTGCAGCACCGAGTGGGTGGGTGTCAACAGCGCGCCGGGTACATCGGCGACACCCATGTCCCAGTTGTTCACGGAGTTGGCCGTGCCATCGGGTAGCTGACCGCCGATGCCGTAGACCCAGCCGCCGCTGAAGGAGCCGGCCCGGTTGTCCCAGAAGACGTCGTTGAGCAACGTCGGCTTGCTGTACGTCGTGTTACCGAGCGCCTGGGAGCCGGGGAACAACGTCGTGTTCCGCAGCCTTGCCTGCAACGGATCGCTGTTCGCCGCGGTGGACAGGCCGGCCGGAGCCGGGTCACCGTTGCTCGTCACAGCGGTCGCGGTGGTCAGATTCTTCGTCACGGTGTTGTTGACGACGTTGACGAACGGCGCGTCGTCCATCGCCAGTCCGCCACCTTCGTGCGCGGAGACGTTGTCGGCGATGGTGTTGTCGGTGATGTCGATCGGCTGCGGGTCGTTCCGGGTGATGTGCGAGCCGCCGACCTGCAGCAGCCGGATCCCGCCGCCGTCGTCGTTGGCCAAGTTGGTCTGGATCGTGTTCCGGTCGATCTTGACCGGGCCGCTGCCGGGTGACAGCGCCGTCGGCGTGGCCGGGAGTTCACCGGCGACCATGATGCCGCCGCCCTCGTCGTAGGAGGAGTTGAACCAGATCCGGTTGGCAGTGATGCTTCCACCGTTGCTGCCGCCGGCATTCGCCATGTAGCCGAAGGCGGAGATGCCGCCGCCGTACTCCGCGGAGAAGTTGCCGCAGATCGCGTTGGCGTCGATCTGGTATCCGTCGCTGCCGGTGAACAGCCCGATTCCGCCGGCCAGGTTGGTCCCACCGTTGTCGCGGATCTGGTTCCGGGCGATCACCGGGTCGTAGTTCCGGTTGTCGCCGACGTACGGCGTACCGATCCGGATGCCGCCGCCGTACGAGCCCCCGTTGCCGACGATCACGTTGTCGGTCACCCGCAGGTTGCGGACATTCGCGTGGGCATAGACGCCGCCGCCCTGGGTCACCAGCGCACCTGCCGCGCCGTACGGCGTCTTGATGCCGCCGGTGAGCACGTTGACGTTGCCGGGGATGTCGGCCTGAGCACCACCGGTGATCGTGAAGCCGTCGAGCGTGACCGGCCAGCTGGCCGGAGTGACACCTGCCAGTGCCGGATCGTCGAGGGCTGTGACGACGGCGGAGTCGGGAACCGCAGGGTCACCGGAGTACGTCAGGCCGCTGATCCGGGTGACCCAGTCGATCCCGTTCTGGTTGTCCAGGTTGAAGCCCGAGCCGTCCAGGATCGAGCCCGGGATCCAGGTCTTCGCCGCGTCGAAGCCGCCGGGGCCGACGCCCTGGATCTTCACCTGGTGATGGACGATGACGTTCTCGTTGTAGTCACCGCGTGGGTTGGCGGCGGTCTGGGTGTTCGGCCAGACCACGACCAGGTGGTACGGCTTGGCCGGCACGATGATCTGACCGGCGTTGTTGCGCACGGCCCTGGACGGCCGGGCGGCCTCCAGCCCTGCTTGCACGGTCTTGTAGGTCTTGGTCGGGCCGACCTCCGTCAGCTGCGGGTTGTTCGGATCGGTACCGGGGATCGACGCATTCGTTGCCGACAGCACCTGGATGGTGATGCCGTTGACGCTGTGCTGCCCGTTGTGGCCGGTGATCGCCAGTTCTGCCGCACCGAACGCGAACAGGTTCGGCACCGTGAAGGTGATGCTCTTGTCGGTCCAGCTGGTCACCGTCATCGCGGTGCCGTTCAGCGTGATCCGATCGGGACCTCCGGCATCACCGAAGCCCAGGCCGCTGACCGTGATCGAACGGTTCGGATCACCACGCCGGATGTACGGACGGCTGACCGCCAGGATTTGCGGCGTACTGGCACCCAGGTCGCAGAAGGTCGGGTTGACCGTCGTCGTGTCCGGTGCGAGCACGGTCGACGCAACCTGGGTCGGCGCCTCGTCCGTCACGGTGTAGAGGCCCGGCCAACCCTGGAAGTTGGTCGCGATCGTGCGGAACCGTGGGTTGTAGTCGGAATTGAGAGCTCCTGGCTGACCCGGATCGTTGCCGACGAAGCGGTACATGTTCGGGCAGGGCCCGGCCGGCACCGGACAGTTGTAGGTCCCGGTCGACGGCTCCAGCCCCTCGTACATGCCGTTGAAGTCGGTGTGGACGGTGTCCATCAGCCGACCGGACCAGTCGTACAGCCCGACCGGGACGAAGGGCAGCCCCTGCGCCTCGCCGTAGTTGACGCTGCGCTTGTCCAGCGTGAGCCCGAGGTCGTTCAGCGTGAGACCCCAGAAGTGCGTCGGGATCGGCACGTCGGTGAACAGGCTGAAGTTGGGCGCGGTCGCCTGGTTGGCGCGCAGCCCCACCAGCTTGTCGACGCACGAGGGCCGCTCGTAGCCCTGGTACGGGCTGCCGCCACCGGCGTTGAAGTTCGCGTTGGTGACATCGACGGTGTGCAACGGACCGGCACACGGCGAGATGATGCCTGCCTGCTGCGACGGCGGTTGGGCCGGCGGAGTCGGCGTGGCGTCAGGTGGTCCGGCAGGGTCGTTCGCCGCGGCCGGAGTGGCCGGCGGGTAGTTCTCCTGCGGCAGGTAGGTGTCGCCGTCGAAGACGTTGACATCTTCTTCCTTCGTGGCCTGGTACATCGGCTTGCCGTCGACCGGGTCGTTCGGAATGTCGACCGACACGATGTAGTCGCGAGCAGGCAGATCCTGCTCGGTCCCAGCCGGCAACGGCGCGTACATCGCCAGCCCGTCCGGGTTGTGCACCGTGTCCGTGGGCGGGTAGAGGTTGATCTTCGAGGTTGCGAACCCGTAGTTGCCGTTGACCGTCTGGCTGCCGCCGGCGCTGTCGCTGGCTCCCACCGCGAGCCCCATCATCGGCGCCTCGACGCACATCGCGTTCGCAGCCGGCCCGAAGGCGGGCAACGCCTGCTGGTCGGTGAGCGGCGTGTTGTTGTACTGACGTGCGGTGCACCCTCGTGGCGGCTGCCACTTCTCCGAGGTGTAGGAGTCCTGCACCTCCGGTCCCTTGACGAACGCCCCGTACTGCGGGTTGTCAGTCATGCCGCCGTTGCCGTCCGGGATCTGTTTCGGCTCGGTCTGGTACCCCTGCCGGCAGAGCTCGGCCGGCGTGGCGTCGGTGCAGGCCAGCGGCACGTAGAGCTTCACCGGTACGTCGGGGATGCCGGGCTGGTACGGCTCGGTCGCCGCCATCGCCGGGTCGAGCTCGTTGCGGGTGGTGTCGTAGGTGACCGTACCGACGATGCCGCCGTTCGTACCGGGGTCGTAGGGCTGCACACCCCAGTCGATCTGGCCGCTGAGGCCGATGATCGGCAGGAAGTCGAGGTCGACCAGGCTGCCCAGCTGGGTCGTCGCCTTGGTCTCGTTGGCGCCCTTGTAGGTGATGCCGGTGGTCTTGTAACGGGTGTTGAAGGCTTCCAGCACCAGCCACTTGCCGAGCGGATAGGTTTCCCTGATGTCGTAGTTGCCGTTGACATCGGTTGTGGCCGTGTTCGTGTACTGGTCCATCAGTGAGTTGTCGCGTTCGCGGACGGTCAGTGCGAAGCTGGGCACGGCCCGCTCGCCGGTGTCCTGCTTACCGTTGCCGTTGGCATCGATGAAGACCTTGCCGTGCAGGTGGCTGAACCAGCCGACCAGCATCTCGTTGCCGACATCGGTCACGTCGCCGTTGTGCACCTCGACGTTGAAGCTCCATAGGATGTAGTCCTGGTCGTCGTCCCACAAGGTCAGCTGATAGGTGCCGTCCGGGACGTTCTTGATGTCGAAGCTGCCGTCCGCCGCGCCTCGTCCGACGAACACGGCCGCATCGCCGGCGTCGAGATCGGACAGGGCGACCCACGGATTGGCGATCGGGCCGTCGGACTTGGCGCCGGCGAAACCTGTCTCCGGTACGACCTGGCCGTTCTGACCGCCGATGTAGGGCAGGCCGGCGATCACGACGCCCTTGATCTCACCCGTCGGCAGGGGGGCGGGCCGCGGCGGGAGTCCCCGGGTCCGGACGAAGCCGAACTGGACCGACGGCACCAGTTCGGCGCCACGCGTCTGCTCGGTGTCGTAGCCGGTCTCGCCTTCCTGCTGCCAGATGTCGTGGTCGTGGCCGCCTTCGAGGGTGGTGGTCTGCACCCACTGGTAGGTCTGGCCGGGGGCCGGCGCCGGTGGCGTGACCGTCGCGGCGTACCGGTTCGGGCCCATGTTCGGGATGACGATCTGGCCGGTCGAGTTGCTGGTGCACTTACCGGTCGAGCGGGCCGTGTCGACGATCGGCTTGTTGTTCGCGTCGAACAGCATCGGCCCGGTGCCATTGGCGTTCTGGTGCCGGTAGACCGTGCAGAGCGCGTTGCCGTAGTAGTCCGTGCTGACCAGACCGAGCACATCGGTGAGGCTGGCACTGAATCCCGCCAGCCCTTGCTCAGCGTCCATCTCGTAGGTTCCGTCGACCGGAAGATTGTCGTTGAAGACCTGGATCCGCAGCGTGGTGAGCGGCAGCGGGGTCGGGTTCATCCGGACCACCGTGTGGGTGGTCGCACCGGAGGTGACGGTGAAGTGCTGGCCGTCGATCTTGAAGCCGTCGGCGGTCACCGAGATCAGGTACTTGCCGGCCGGCAGGTTGTCCAGCGCCTTGGTGTCGTTCAGATCCGCCTCGGTGCCCTGGGCAACGATCGGCGCGAAGCCAGAGGTGTTCCGGGTGGACGGCCAGGGACAGGTGTCGGCGTAGTCCGGATCGCTGGACCCGCCGGGCGCGGTGCTCGGCAGACAGCGGTCGGTGAGCTGGTTGGCCGCCGTACCGGGATCGCCCGTGTCATCGACGTTGATCAGCCATTTGTACTGCGTGACCGGATCGTTCTCGTGAACGAAGCCCGGTCCTGAGTTCACCGACCGCGCGCTGGCCACATGCAGCGTGAGACTGCCCGGACCAGCCGCGGCGGCGGGTCTCGCGGTACCGGCCAGCTGTGCTGCCGACAGGACTGCCGCCAGCAGGCTGACGACGACCAGCGCCCGCAGCGAACGCCCTCTGGATGTCAAGTGATGAGTCACGACCCCTCCCCCTCTTACCCCGACTCGCGTGCGTCACCCCACGCGACGGTTGTCGACCGCAACACTGCGGCTGGCAAGAGGGTCAGAGGACCTTCATGAAGGCACTGTCATTTATCTGTCATCCAGCGCCCGGCCAGCGGGCGCCGATGCGGCTGTACGCAGGTCGCCGGCTGGCGGGCTCGGCAGACACTGGATTCGCGAACCGGCGCCGCACGCCTTGCCGGACCATCCGCACCACAGGGGAGCCATGGCGGATTTGCGGTCCGCAGCTACTGTGACCGCTGAGCCCAGTCGCTCCAGCTGGCCTTCGCGCCGGAATCGCCGATTCTGATGATGTCGTAGACAGCCGCACCGGAGACGATGATCGCGACCAGGCCCACGGCAGCGGTCACGCGGCCCGAGGTGGGAGCCAGATACGTGCGCTTCGTTGGTGTATTGCCGTTGGCTTCTCTTTGCCGCCACCAGACGATCAGCGCCAGGGCAGCAACTGCGATCGCGGCGTAGATCGCGGTGTCGCCGAGCTCAGCGTGGCGATGGATCAGTGCGTTGGGCGCGAGGCGATGCTCGAGCCACTCCCCCGCGCTGGTCGTGATCGGGACCAGTATTACGACCAGCACCCCCAGGAACGCGTTGGGCCCTGCCAGCCGGCGCCGCACTGCCGGCCAGAATGCGGTCAGCACCAGAAGTGCAGCCGACAAGGGCAGGAGCACGACGATCGCGTGGACCAGGAGCACATGGGCAGGGAGACCATTGACTGTCTGCATCAAATTCCTTCGACTCTTGATCCGGAGTCGCCACGCTCGCAGACGGTTCTTGGAGCTTTCTTGGAGGGCTCTTCAACCCCGCCCGTTGGCAACGTCCGGATCGGGCTCCAGCGGGGTACGAACGCATCGCTCGCTGGACGCGATCACCCGACGTCGCGAACCCGAACCCCCGCCTCTGCAAGTGATCCGTCAGCAACGACCAACCATCAGGCGCATAACCAACCTTCCACCCAAACCCAGGCATAGCGACCTTCTCCAACCCCCGCTCCCGAAGAAACTCCACCGGCCAACCATCCGTTGCCCGCAGCAACTCCCGCCGGAAGAACTGGCCAGCCTCAACATTGGCCCGCACCAACCGCTCCCGCTCTTCCTTCGAGACCTCAAACCCCGGATCAACAACCTCACCCACAGCAACCTCCACCCGCAACCATGGACGTTGCGTCGAAGATCACCGCCAAACCTCATCACCAGAACCCGGTTCTCCAGTTCACGGACCTCACTTGCCGTGCTCCACGCCGGCCAGACGGGAGGAATCGAAAGCCAAGCGCAGGGCCGCGCCTTCACTGTGACGATTCGACATCCCACACTGGGAGGGGAGGCACCCGTTTGCCTCTGCAAACAGTGCGCTCCGGCCATCAAGTTGAGACTGTTGGTCGGTTCATCGAGGAGCAGGACGTCCCCTCCCTGGAGCAGCTGGGGCCGCCAGAACAAGTGGGATGACCTGGATCTGCTTGCGCGGTGCCTAATCGGTCTTCCCGCACCACCTCGCGGGCCTCTCAGTGTTCGCTGCTGAAGAACCGTAGCAACAGTGGGCCGATGGTCTGTGGGTCGACGACGTGATCCGGCCCGTCGAGGGTCTCCCGTTGAGCGTGGGGTAGTAGGTCTGCAAGCTGGTCGGCTGCGCGGTCGAAAAAGTCCGAGGGCAGGCCTGCCATGTAGGGGACCGTGATCGGTCCTCCGGTGGTGACCAGGACCGGTTGGGTGACCGTTGCCAGTCGATCGGTCGGCAATTGGTAGCGGTTGTGGAAGACGCTGTCGTGGACCAGCGTGGGCGCGAGGGCGACCGAATCCGCCCAATGCGACGTCTGCTTGCCTGCCGCTTTCCTGGCCGCGATGTTGTCGTCGGAAGCGCCGGACAGGCGCATGAACAGTTCGAGAACCTCCTCGTCTCGCCCGGCGTCGAAGGCGCGTCGGGTGTCCGCGATGTACTCCTCGAATCGCGCGCGTATGTCGTCCCCGACCGCGTAGGGCACCTCCCACACGGCGATCGTGTCGATGGCTGACCCGGCCGCGGCGGCTTCCAGCGCCAGCGCGCCACCAGAGGACGCCCCGAACAGGTGTGCCGAGCCACCCGCCTCCGCGATCAACGCATCCAGGTCCTCGATCTCTCTTTCCACGGCGTAGGGCTCGGTGAAGCCGCTCGCGCCGCGTCCCCGACGGGCATAGTTGTAGACCGTGAAGTGCTCGACGAGAGCAGGTACCAAGGCAGCGTTCTCCGCTCCGTCGTCCAGCGCGCCGCCTACCAGGACGACAGCCGGGCCACTTCCCTTCCGGTCGTAGGCGATCGTGGTGCCATCGTTTGATGTCACGCGAAAGTCCATCTCGTTCATCTCACATCTCCGTTCGAGAGGTTTGTCTCAGCGCCTGAGCAGCGTGCCGATGACGGCCTCGGTGCGCGACCACCGCGCCCTTGCGATCACGGCCGCCACGACGAGACAGGCGAGCGGCAGCCAAGGGCTCTGCTCGAGCACGAACAGATCGGTGATGACAGCACCGGTCAGCAATGCCGCCAACCCGAGACTGGCCAGGCCCGCCAGAGCCGGGATCAGGAGTCCAACCCCTCCCGCGACCTCCAGCGCTCCGACCAGGTACCGGAGCCACTGGCCAGCCCCGATGTCGGCGAACATGTCCACCATGACCGGATCGCCGGCGAGCTTCGAGATTCCGCCGCCGGCGATGATCGCCGCCAGCACGACTTGCAGAATCCAGACCCCGATGCTGCTCGCCCGCCCGGGCGTGTGCGCAACGGTTTCCGAGTTGTTCTTGGGGATGGTGCTCATTCGGCTCTCCTTGTCGTGTCCGGGCCTGGTACCGGTGATGGCGTTGGCCGATTGGGCCGGGTTGTCGGAGCTGATTTCGACCAAGTGCTCGCGGTAGCGGCATCTACTTCTTGTTGCGGTAGAGGACCATGGTGATGGGACCGAAGACCGCGACGAGAAGTACGGACGAGACGAGCACCCAGCCGATTTCCCCGGCGGGCACCGAGCCGTCCATCAGGCCGCGTACCACGGTCGCCAGGTGGCTGATCGGGTTGACCTCGACGACCGCCTGCATCCACCTGGGCATCGTCTTCGGGTCCACGAAGATGTTGCTCACGAACGTCAGCGGGAACATCACCATCATGCTGACCCCCGCCACCGAGTTCGGCGTGCGCAGGATCAGGCTGAGCATCGTCCACAGCCACGACAGGCAGAACGAGAACACCAGCAGGAGCGCGACCGACAGCACCACGCCGACGGCGCCACCCTCCGGCCGGAACCCCAGGACCAGTCCGAGCGTGATCACGATCGCCGACCCGATCGAGTAGCGCATCACATCGCCGAGCAGGGCGCCGACCAGCGGCGACGGTCGCCACACCGGAAGTGACCTGAACCTGTCGAACACCCCCTTCTGGATGTCGGTGTTCAGCGTTATGCCGGTGTTCATGGTGATCATGACGTTCGCCTGCACCAGGATGCCCGGCAGCAGGAACTGCAGGTACTCCTGAGTCGACCCGGCGAGCGCGCCACCGAACAGGTAGGTGAACATCAGCGTGAACATGATCGGGAACATGGTCACGTCGACGAGCTGCTCGGGCACGTGTTTGATCTTCAGCAAAGCGCGCCAGCCGAACGTCAGCGAGGTGAGCACCGGGCCGGGGCGCGACGGCCGCTCGCCGGCCAACAGCACACTGCGCAGCGCGTCCTCGGTGACCGGCGCCGACGCCTGTTCCGCGGTCGTGGCATTCATGCGGCATCCTCCTCGGCGGCGTGTCCGGTCAGGGTGAGGAACACCTCGTCCAGGCTCGGCTGACCGAGCGCGAACTCGGTGACGTCGATGCCGCTGCGGGACAGCTCGGCCAGGGCGCGGGCGACCCGCTCGGGGTCGGAGATCCGCGCGGACAGCGCGGCCGGGTCAGCGGACGGCTCGGCCGGCACCTCGAGGACGCCGGCGAGGACCCGCTCTGCCTCGGCCCGCTGCTCGGGCGCACGTAGCCGTACGTGCAGCGAGCCGGCACCGACCGATGCCTTGAGCTCGCCACTCGAGCCCTCGGCGATCACCTTCCCGTGGTCGATCACCGCGATCCGGTCGGCCAGCTGGTCGGCCTCGTCGAGGTACTGCGTGGTCAGCAACACGGTGGCGCCCTCGGCGACCATGCCCCTGACGATCTCCCAGACCTGGTTCCTGCTGCGCGGGTCGAGCCCGGTCGTGGGCTCGTCGAGGAAGATCAGTTCGGGGGTGACGACCAGGCTCGCCGCGATGTCGATGCGCCTGCGCATCCCGCCGGAGTACTTCTTCACCTGCCGGTCGGCCGCCTCGGCAAGACCGAACGCGTCGAGCAGGTCGGCCGCCCGCTCCCTGCCTCGGCGGCGTGAGTAGCCGAGCAACCTGGCGAGCAGCAACAGGTTCTCCACCCCGGTGAGGTCCTCGTCGACCGACGCGAACTGCCCGGTCAGGCCCACCCTGCTCTGCACCGCCCGGGCGTCACGCACGACGTCGTAGCCGAGCACTTGCGCCTCTCCGGCATCGGGGCGCAGGAGCGTGGCCAGCATGCGAATCGTGGTGGTCTTGCCCGCCCCGTTCGGACCGAGCACGCCGTACACGCCCCCGGCGCTCACGGCCAGGTCCACACCGGCGACCGCGTGGGTCGTGCCGAAGCTCTTCTTCAACCCGCTCGTCTCGATCGCGAGCTTTCCCATGGGTTCGAGTCCTTCTCTCGGTGTCGCGAACGGATTGAGTTCGCTAGTCAAATTTGATTACTTGACCAGAGTGCATGAGGAGGAAGGACTAGTCAAGTTTGTCTAGAAGCGCATCTTGAGGGGATCGGGGACCGTTCGCCACGAACCCGGATCATCGGCCATGGTGTAGGCGCCCTCAGACAGTCGTTTGCTCAAGCTCTTCGCCCACTCCAGTTCGGTGCGTGCGTGTCCCGCCCACAGTTCGGCCTGATCGCGGACGTGTTCGGGAATGTCGGGGTTCGGGTTCTCCCGCCACTTGGCCTGCTCTACGAGCTCCGCTTCCAGGCGCACGACCCGCTCGTTAACGTGCGCGATGGCATCCGCCCTGGTCAGCATGGGCAACATGGCGATGGCCGCGTTGAGCATGTCCGGGTCGTGGGTGCGCCGCAGACCGACGCGGACCAGTTCGACTATCTCGTCACGTCCCCGAGCTGTCACGCGGTACAGAACGCGCTCCGGCCCGAAGTTGCCCGGCTCGGCGTGTTCGGTGAGGAGGTCATCAGCCGCCGCCTTCTTCAGCGCGTGATAAATCGAGCCGGGCTTGATCTTGGCCCAAATCTCCGCACGCCAGCTCTGCAGTTCGGACCGCACCTGGTATCCATGCGCGCCGCCGGAGAGGTGCACGATACCGAGCACCAGGAGCTTCGTCGCCGACATGCGCCCCCTCCGCTCAATCTGCTCGGACTCGCTCCGCTTGCGCGCCCGCCAGGGTGGTGTCAACTCCCACCAATACTAGGTGCCCTCCTGGTCCGGGTGGTGTCAGCACTGACCTACAAACGGTGCTGGTGGAGACCTCCAAAGCCACGCCCCTGCTCGACGGCAGCTCAACCGATGCGATCCCCAGAAGTTCAGTCAGAGCGTGGGCAGCCGAGCCTCAGCAAAAATACCCAACGCCGAGGATTCACTCTCCTCTACACCCGCGCCGTCCTCGTATAGCACCCTGATTGCCCTGGCCCAACGGTGCACGGCCCGCTGGTTGGACGCACATCTGAGGCCGTTTGCCAATCTGGTCGAGGCAGCCGACTGGCTCCAAACGCAGGCGGACACCAAGACCGACGAGCGGATCGACGCTTGAGGCCGCAGCTCGCCAGAACGCATTGAGTGAAGCGTGAGACCGCTCTGGATCGCCCGGTAACTGCAGATCCGTGACCCTCGCCAGAGTGGGCGCTGGTCCTCGATCAGCCCGTGGGCCTGGTTAGCCCTCGCGGCACCTCAATCCGCGCGAGAGAGGATCAGCGATGAGAACCAGTGCGCATCCACAGCGCGGATTCCCTTGCGGAAAACGGCTTTGAGGCATGAGAGATAACCAGCGAGCCCTTCAACTGAAAATCACCAGTTTCATGGTTCGACGGTCACGGCGAGGTCCGGCCTGTCGATCGGAGTAAGCGTCATCGATCGACTCAGTCACTCGCAGTTGCGAGGGCAGAAGTCTTGAGGCCCCAAACGTCGAGCTCGGTCTGTGTTTGCGGGCCGAGGAGGCGACGGTGGCGTTCGCCAAGGATAAGTGGACGAAGGGTGTCACGCAGTCCGATGGGAAGGTGACGCGCGAGCGAGACGAGAAGCGGTGGGGGCGGGGGAAGCGGTGGCTGGCGGTTTGGACTGACCCGCAAGGAAAGGAGAGGTCCCGGACTATCGATCCTGCGAGCGAGATTCAGTACGAGTCGAAGTGGCGGCTGCATGTGGCGCCGGTGTTCGGGCGGCGTCCGGTCAAGAGCATCCTGCCGTCGGAGGTCGCTGTTTGGCTGACAGATCTCATGGGCGCCTGGACCGTCGACGGCCAGAAGCGCGTTCTTGGTGCTCAACGGGTGTCTCGAACTCGCGGTCGCCGACGAGCTGATCAAACGCAATCCGGGGCAGTCGAAGATCGTCAAGAAGCCGAGTAGACGGTTCTCGAACGTCGTTGCTTGGTCGGACGAGACCGTGGAACGCATCGTCGAGGCACACACCCTGGGCGGTTCCGGCTACTTCCGACGATCGGATCAGCGGCCGGCCTGCGTCAGGGTGAGATGTTCGGGCTCTCGATCGACGACTTCGACTCGTCTTCGCGCTCCCTAAGAATGACAAGGGCCAGCTGAAGATCAGTTCATGCTCCCGGAACTCCTTCCCAAGCCTCTTCACCTGGTGAGCGATTCGGAGCGACCACCGTCTCGCCGCACGGGTGCCATCGGCACGAAGCGCTCCCAGACGGCCGACACCTTACGGCGCGTCTGTATGACTAGCTGGTGTGGAAGCCTGCGCTTGCGGCGGCCGGCGTGATCCCGCCGCCCTACAAGGACAGCCGTGGTGGCCGACGCTACAAAACCGATCGTACGACCGGGCTGCATGCGTTACGCCACTACTTTGCCGGCATCACTCTGGCGGACGGGGTCAACATCAAAGAGCTCTCCGAGTACCTCGGGCATCAAGACCCAGGCCCAGGCCTGCTCTAGCTGGGATCCAGGAATGGCGGAAGCCCGTGCAATCAAGGCTATTTCAGTTCCGCCGACGTCTTCCCCAACAATCGCCGCGCCACGATGAGCTGTTGGATTTGTTGGGTGCCTTCGAAGATGTCGAGGATTTTGGAGTCTCGGGCCCATTTTTCGAGGAGGTGGTGTTCGCTGTAGCCGAGGCTGCCGGTGAGTTCTACGCAGCGGAGGGTGATGTCGTTGCCGACGCGGCCGGCTTTGGCCTTGGCCATCGAGGCCTGCAGGGAATTGGGCTGGGAGTTGTCGGCCAGCCAGGCGGCCTGCAGGGTCAGCAGGTACGCCGCCTCCCAGTCCGCCTCCATCTGCAGGTAGGAGGCGGCCGCCGCGCTTTGCAGGTGGACCGGCCGGTCGTAGTCGATCTCGACACCCGCGTCGGCGAGCAGCTCGCGGGTGAGCTCCAGGGAGGCCCGGGCGCAGCCGACCGCCATCGCGGCGACCAACGGCCGGGTGTTGTCGAAGGTCTGCATCACGCCCGCAAACCCTTTGTCGGCGTCGATCTGAGCCGAACCGAGCAGATTCTCGGCGGGCACCCGGCAGTTCTCGAAGCGGATCGTCGCGGTGTCCGACGAACGGATCCCGAGCTTGTGTTCGAGCCGCTCGACGGTCATCCCCGGCGTGTCCTTGAAGACCACGAACGACTTGATCGCGGCCCGGCCGAGAGACTTGTCCAGCGTCGCCCAGACCACCACAGCGTCGCAGCGACCGCCGGCCGTGACGAAGATCTTCTCGCCGTCGATCACGTAGTGGTCGCCGTCCAGCCGAGCCGTGGTCTGGATGCCCGCCGAATCCGAACCGCAGCCCGGTTCGGTGATCGCCATCCCGGCCCATACGCCCTCGAACCTCTTCAGCTGTTCGTCGGACGCCACCGAGGCGATCGCCGAGTTGCCCAGCCCCTGCCGCGGCATCGACAACAGCAGCCCGACATCACCCCAGCACATCTCCATGATCGACAGCACCGACGACAAGTTGGACCCGTTCTTCACCTTGCCGTCGTCATCAGTGCCCTCAGTACGCCGTACGCCGCTCGCTCCGGCGCCCGAGCCGGTCCCGGACGCGCCGAGCCCGTCGACCATCGCCGCGAGCATGTCGAGCTCTTTCGGATAGGCGTGTTCGGCCAGGTCGTACTGCCGGGAGTTCGGCCGCAACATCTCCGCCGCGACCTGGTGGGCCTGGTTCACGAACGCGCGGAACTTCCGCGGTGTCTCGAGGTTGATCATCAGACCAGCACCGCACCTTCCATCACGCCGACGGCCCGCAGATCGCGGTACCACCGCTCCACCGGATGTTCCTTGACGAAGCCGTGCCCACCGAGCAGCTGTACACCGTCGGTGCCGATCTGCATGCCTTTCTCCGTGCACAGCCGACGAGCCAGCGCCACTTCGCGCGCGAACGGAAGCCCTTGTTCAGCACGCGATCCGGCCCGGTACGTCACGAGCCGCATGCCCTCGAGTTCGATCCCGATGTTCGCGACCATGAACGCGACCGACTGCCGGTGGCTGATCGGCTCACCGAAGGCGGTCCGCTCGTTCACGTACGGCGTGACGTAGTCGAGCACCGCCTTCGCAGTACCGAGGGAGAGCGCGCACCAGCCGAGTCGGGACAGGCGAACGCAGTCGGCGTAGTCGTCGAGGGTGCCGAGTTGCACGGCGGGGACGTCCTGCAAGATCACCCGGCTGAGCGAAGCTGCCCGCAGTCCCATCGACGGCTCAGCCTCGATCGTCACGCCTGCGTGGCCTGACTCGATCAGGAACAACGCCGGTCCCTGGTCCTCCAACTGTGCCGCGATGACGAAGACCTCGGCCTCGGCGCCTCGCGGCACCAAGGACTTCACTCCGTTGAGCAGATAGCCGGTTCGTTGCCTCGTCGCGCGAGTCTTCAGTGTGAACGGGTCGAAGAGTGGACGGGGCTCGACGACCGCGAGCGCCGCGGGTGGCACAGACTCACCGGTGAAGGCCGGCAGGTACGTCGCCTGCTGGTCCGAGTCGCCCCACAACGAAATCGCCGTACTGACCGCGGCCGGTGCCAGACATGCGACGGCTTGGCCCATGTCGCCGTGGGCCATCGCCTCGGCGACCAGGACGCCGGTCATCGTAGAGCGCTCTCTGACGATCCCGCCGAGTTCTTCAGGGACCTCGATCAAGCTCAGCCCCAGCTCCGAACTCTGCTGGAGCACCTTGGCATCCGTGGTACCGGCGGTATCGGCGGCGGACGCGGCAGGACGCAGTACTTCGGCGGCGAACTCGGTCACCACCCCGACGACCATCTGCTGATCCTCGGTCGGAGTCAGATCGAACCGGCCGGTGCCCTTCGCGGCCGGCAACCGGGACGGCTTGGCCAGCTTCGTCGCAGCGGTGAAGGTCCTGGTGAGCGCTCCCGCGGTGCGGAAACCGGTCTTGGTCGCCTCGAAGACCACCCGCTCGGTCTGCTTGCGCAACCCCAACCGGTCGATCGCCCGCGACTTCGCCAGCCGATTCAGCAGCGCGACGCCCATCCCGATCGGGTCCCGCTTGACCCGGCTCGACGCCGGCCCGACCGGATGCGGCGTCGCCCTGCGAGGTGAAGTGACCATGCGGTAACTGTAAACCGAAGTTACAACTCAAGTCACGCGACCCGGCTCACACCGGCGTAAGAAGATCAGGCGTCGGCAGTACGACGTACTCCGTCGCCCCGCACCCGAGCAGCGAACTCGCCGACCTTGGCGAGCGCCTGCCGGGCTTCGGGCAAGAACGACCAGAACAACTGGAAGATGTGGGTGTCGACCGGGTACAGCTCCATGGTCACCTCGACGCCGTACTCCTCGGCCCGCGCGGCCAGCAGCCGGGCGTCGTGAGCGATCGGGTCGCCGGTACCCGCCTGGATCAGCATCGGCGGCAGGCCGTGCAGATCAGCCCCGAGCGGACTGATCAGCGGGTCGTCGGCGGGATGATCACCGATGTACCAGCGGCTGACTTTCGCCAGCATCTCGCCATTGCTCTCGTCGAGAAGTGGTGACGAGCCGTCCAGCAAGCCGGCGAAGTCGAGGCCGGGACAGAGCATCACTACCCCGGCCGGAAGTGGAATGCCGAGCTCACGAAGCTGGACCATCAGCGAAAGGGCCAGTCCGCCACCGCCGGAGTCGCCGCTGACGATCAGCTCCGACGGCGGGACACCTTGATCGAGCAGCCACAGGTAGGCGTTTCGCGCATCGTCGATCGCTGCCGGGAAAGGATGCTCGGGCGCCAGCCGGTAGTCGGGCAGGAGTACGCCGGAGCCGACGCTGTCCGCCACCGCACCGGCCAAGGCGCGGTAGCCGTACGCCGAGCCGAGCACGAGCCCGCCACCATGCAGATGCAGTACGCCGGGCACCGTCTCCCCATCGCCGGACACCTGCAAGGCCGGCACCCCGCCGGCAGTGAGCGGCAGAACGGTCAACTCGTCCGGCATCACCGCCTGCGCGAGCATCCGCTCGTACGCCGCCCGCATCCGGCCCAGCTCTGCCGTTCCCTGCAGGATTTCCTCGATCAGCGGCGCCCACAGCCGATTGACCCGGCCGATCAGTTCACCGCCGACCGAGCGGGTGGCGGCAAGCGCAGCGTCCAGGTCGGCAAGCAGCACCTTCGCTCGATCCAGCAGGGCCTCGCCGGCCAGCGTGAGCTCTACGCGATGTGTCGATCGACGCAGCAGATCGCACCCGACCAGTCGCTCCAGAGCACGGATCTGGCGGCTCAGCGCGGGCTGGGACAGGTAGAGACGGCCGGCAGCCCGGCCGAAGTTGAGCTCCTCGGCCACCGCGATGAACGCGCGCAGGTGGCGCAGTTCGATCGCGTCCGGCGTCTGCCGCAGTGTCACGACGTCGGCGGTCTGACTCTCTTCGCTCATGCCGACCATTGTGGACCGGTCCGGTTCCCGATGGGGTCCGGCGGTGATGCAAATGGCGTACGACGGCCATGTCCACTCGGCCTTTCCCTTCGTCCCCGCGGTTCTGCCAGCGTCTTGGTCATGAACCCGACCCCGAACACCGCGGCCGTCCAGCTCCGCGGACCGACTGGTCCGATCTGGGCGCGGCTGTACTCGCCGCCGCCCGGCGAAGACCCTCAGCCACCGCTCCTGGTGGTGCTTTCCGGCGACTACGAACCCGAGGAGCTGGCCCGCCGCTGCGAGCAGCTCTGCCTGCGCGGTCGGCTGGTAGTCCTCGCCTGCCCGACTCCCCCGCTCCCCGAAACCTCTCCGCCAACCGGTACTACGCCGTACGCGAGCGCCGAGCCCGGGGCGTACCAGGGCGCCGGCGACGAGCCCACGGCGTACGACGCCGTGGTGGCCGAGGCGAAGGCGATCGTCGGCTGGGCGGCCGACCACGCGGGCGAACTCGACGCGGATCCCGCCCGCCTCCTGTTGGCAGGCAGCGGTACCGGCGCCGCACTTGCCGCCGAGGTGGCCCGGCTGGCCGCGGCCGAGGGCTGGCCCGACCTCACCCTGTACGACCTCTTGGAAGGAACTCCACGATGACTGAAACCTCGCTCGCGACCCGCCGCGAGTGGCTCGCGCTCGGCGTTCTCGCCCTACCCACCCTTCTGCTCTCCCTCGACGTCGGTGTCCTTTACCTCGCGCTCCCCCGGCTCAGCGCGGACCTCGGCGCGAGCAGCACCGAGCAGCTGTGGATCGTCGACATCTACTCCTTCCTGCTGGCCGGCTTCCTGGTCACGATGGGCACGCTCGGCGACCGCATCGGCCGGCGCCGGCTGCTGCTGTTCGGAGCGGCCGCCTTCGGCCTCGCCTCGGTGGCCGCCGCCTTCTCCACCTCACCCGGCCAGCTGATCGCGAGCCGCGCCGTTCTCGGCGTCGCCGGAGCGACCCTGATGCCTTCGACGATGGCGCTGATCCGCAACCTGTTCCCGGATCCGGCCGAGCTGGGGCGGGCGATCGGCGTCTGGTTCAGCTGCTTCCTCGGCGGCGTGCTCCTCGGCCCGGTGATCGGCGGGGTGCTGCTGGACCACTTCTGGTGGGGCTCGGTGTTCCTGCTCGGCGTACCGGTGATGGTCCTGCTGCTGATCGTCGGGCCGGTCCTGCTGCCGGAGTACCGCGACAGCTCGGCCGGCCGGGTCGACCTGGCCAGCGTTCTGTTGTCGCTGGCAACGATCTTGCCGGTCGTCTGGGGACTCAAGGAGCTGGCCCGGTCGGGCTGGGCAGTCGTACCGGGCGTCGCCATCGTGGCGGGCCTGGCCGTTGGCATCGCCTTCGTCCGGAGGCAGCAGCGACTGACTCACCCGCTGCTCGACCTGGGACTTTTCCGGCTACCGAGATTCACTCCCGCACTCACCATCCAACTGCTGGCCGGTGTCGTGATGGCCGGGATCTCGTTCGAGGCCGCGCTCTACCTGCAGGTGGTCGAAGGCCTGGACCCCTTGCACGCCGGGTTCTGGCTGGTACCGCAGAACGTCGCGATGATCATCGGCCTCAACGTCGCCCCGCGAGCGGCCCGTCGGCTGGGCACCTCGACGGCGATGGCGATCGGCTTCGCGGTCGGCGGCATCGGACTGGCACTGCTGACCCAGACCGACAGCGTCGCCTCGCTCGCCCTCGGGCTCACCGTGACCTGTCTCGGACTGGGAGTTCCGATGGCATTGGCGATGAACCTCCTGCTTGCGGCTGCCCCGCCCGAGCGGGCCGGCTCGGTCGCGTCGCTGTCCGAGACCGGTACGGAGGCAGGAATCGCGCTCGGGGTCGCGATGCTCGGCAGCCTCGGCACGATCGTTGCCCGCCACCACGTCCACGCCGGTCCGAACGGCGCGTTCACGGCCGGGCTGCACGTCGTCGCCGGGGTCGGAGCGGCAGCCTTCCTGCTCTGCGCGCTCATCACCGCGGTTCTCCTACGCACCAAGGCGGAACCGGCGGCCGCCACCGAGGAGGAGTTGGCTGCGGTCAGCTGATCACGTCAACCGAACCTGACCGCCAAGTCACTGGTCCGCGATCGCGGCAGCCTTGGCGGTCAGGTAGCGCTGCTCCGGAAGGCTGGTCGTACGGCGGGCTGCCGCAAGGTAGTGCTCCCGGGCTTCCGCCGGCCGGCCGGCTCGTTCGAGCAGATGCGCCCGGACGGCGTCGAGTCGATGGCTCTCGGTGATGAGCCGGTCGTCTTCGATCGTGGCAAGCAATTCGAGACCGGCGTCCGGGCCTTTCACCTGGGAGAGCGCGATCGCGCGGTTCAGGGTGACCATCGGGTTCGGCGCAACCTTCTCCAGCAACTGATAGAGGGCGAGGATCTGCGGCCAGTCGGTCTCTTCCGCACTCGGCGCTTCGGCATGCACAGCAGCGATCGCGGCCTGCAGTTGGTACGGCCCGACCTCGCCGTGCGCCAGCGTCCGCAGGATCAGCGCGGTCCCTTCGTCGATCGGCTCCCGCAGCCAGAGACTGCGGTCCTGCTCGTCGATCGGAACCAGGCTGCCGTCGGCACGAGTGCGCGCGGCGCGACGGGCGTCGGTCAGCAACATCAACGCCAGCAGGCCGGCGACCTCACCGTCGTCCGGCAGCAACTGGTAGAGCAATCGAGTCAGCCGGATCGCCTCGGCCGTCAACTCCACCCGCTGCAGCTCCGGACCGGAACTCGCCGTGTATCCCTCGTTGAAGATCAGATACAGCACCTGCAGTACTACGCGCAGCCGCTCGGCGCGCTCCTCCGCCGGCGGCAGCACGAATCGGCTGCCGGCTTGTTTGATGCTTTTCTTCGCCCTACTGATCCGCGGCGCCATCGTTGCCTCCGGCACCATGAATGCCTTCGCGATCTCGGCGGTGGTGAGACCACCGACCGCCCGCAGGGTCAGCGCGACCTGCGATGCCGGCGTCACCGCCGGGTGGCAGCAGAGGAACAACAGCGTCAGGGTGTCGTCGGACTCCGGCGGCTGGTCGGCATCGGCGCCGGGGGCAACGAATTCTTCCGGTCCGGCCATCGCCGCGAGATTGTCCTCGCGTTTACGGCGAGCGCTCTCACTGCGGAACTGATCAGTCAGCTTGCGCGTCGCGACCGTGATCAGCCAGCCGCGCGGGTTCGCCGGTACGCCGTCGGCCGGCCACTGCGTCGCAGCCGCGAGCAAAGCCTCCTGTACCGCGTCCTCGCACAGGTCGAACTGCCCGTGCCGCCGCGCCAGAAACCCCAGGACCTGCGGCGCCAACTCCCGCAGAAGGTCCTCGACCCGCTCGCCCACACCCGCTCCTCCCACTCACCGCGAGCCTACTTGCCCCGAGGCTCGCGACCTGAGTCAGCGTTGGAGATGCCGGAGGGCGGCGGTGGCCGGCGTACGGGTCAGTGCTCCCAAAGCAGACGCGTCGCGGAGGGCTGTGCGGGCCGCCAGGTGGCCGCAGGCACCGTGCACGCCAGGACCCGGGTGGATGGCGGAGCTGCCGAGGTACAGGCCTGAGACGACCGTTCGCGGACTGCCGAGCCCGATCGTCGGCCGGAAGATGAGCTGCTGGTGAAGCTGAGTGGTCCCGCCACCGAGTGCGCCCAGGCTCAGCGATGCATTGGCGGCCGTCAGCTCGCTCGGCCGCTGCAGATCGCGCTCCACGACCAGGTCCAGGAACCCGGGCGCATACCGCTCGATCACCCGATCCATCCGGCCGGCGAGTTTCTCGGCCGCGGCGTCTTCGGCGATGCCGCGCGGGAGATGCGAGTACGCCCACACGGCCTCGCTGCCGGCCGGAGACCGCGACGGATCCGCCTTGGTCGTCTGGCCGATGAGCAGGAACGGCTCCGTCGGCACCCGACCGGTCTCGAGGTCCGCCGAGGTGTGCACCAACTCGTCCGCAGTACCGCCGAGGTGTACGACGCCGGCCGATCGCGCCGCCTCCGCCTGCCACGGGATCGGCCCGCTCAGCCGGTAGTTCAGCTTCACCGTCGGGTAGTCCCACTCGAAGTTCTCCAGATCCCGCCGCAACCCCGACGGAACACTTGCCTCCGGCAACAATTCGCCGTACAACATCGGCGCGGACACGTCGGCGATCACGGCCCGGCGTACGGCGATGCGCTCGCCCGATGCGGTCCGTACTCCGGTGACCTTGCCCGCCGAGACGTCGATCCCCTCGACCGGCGAACCGGAGACCAGCAGCACGCCGGCCCGCTCGCCACGGCGTACCAGGGCGGTCGACAGCGCGCTGGAACCACCAACGGCCACAGGGAATCCGACGTCCTGGGCCAGCATCGCGAGCAACCAGCCCATCGTGCCGCTGACACTGCCGGTCAACGGCGCGTCCGCGTGAAACGCGTTCCCGGCGAGGAGAGCGCGACCTCGCGGGCCTGCGAACAGTTCCTGGCCCATCCGGTGCATCGGCATCGCCATGAAGCGCGCGAACCTGGCCAGCTCCCCCGCCGACCCGAGCCGCCGGGTCAGCCGCAAGCCGGCCGTGACCGGCGGCCACGACGTCAACAGGGCATCCAGGAACGGCTCGCGGATCTTCACGTACTGCGAATAGAGCCGGAGCCAGGCTTCTCCGTCTGCCGGGTGCTCCACCGCAAGGGAGGCAGCCGTCGCGTTCGGGTCCTCGTGGATCGTGGCCGCCGTCTCGAGATCCAGCAAGTGGGTCAACGGCGCCGGCGCGTGGCCCCAGCGCAGCCCGAACTTGTCGAGCTCGAGCGCTCGCAGTACCGGTGACGCGACGCCGAGTGGATAGCTGGAGCTGAACCGGTCGCTGATCCAGCCGTCCTGCTCGACCGAATGCACCGCGCCGCCGAACCGGTCGGCGGCCTCCAGCACCAGCACGTCCCAGCCTTTGTCGGCAAGCGTGATCGCGCTCACCAGCCCGTTCGGGCCCGAGCCGATCACCACAGCATCAACCACACGCGGCAGCATGGAATCGACCCTAGCTTGTCCCATCACGACCGCACCGCAGGGTGCCCTCAGTTCTCGAGCTGCTCCATCAGGTCGAGGATTTCGCGGGCGCGGCCGAGCATTGCCGGATCGACCATCCGCCCGTCGGGCAGCACGATCACGCCGCCCTCCGCGACCCCTGCCTTGTCCACCGCGGCCAGTAGCGCGGCCGCGTCGGCCACCTGGGTCGCCGACGGGGTAAAGCTCTCGATGATCGGCGCCAACTGCCGCGGATGGATCGCGGTCCGCCCGACGAAGCCGAGCGCCCGACCCTCCAGACAGGTCCGGCGCAAACCCTCCTCGTCGTTCACGTGTGGATACACCGACAGCATCGGCGCCCCCAGCCCGGCCGCTCGCGACGCGGACACCAGCCGGCCGCGCGCCCACGCAAGCCCTTCCGGCCCGTCGACGCCGAGCGAGCTGGCCAGATCCGCCTCTCCCAGTGCGATCGCGACCACCCGCGGATCCGCGGTCGCGATCTCGAAAGCGCGTTCCAGCCCGAGCGGCGACTCGATCAGCGCGGTGATCCTTGCCGTCGGCACCTGATCCAGCACCCGGCGTACGTCGGCAGCGCTCTCCACCTTCGGCAACCGGATCCGCGCCGCCGGTACCGCGGCCAGCGCCGCCAGGTCGTCCTCGATCCACGGCGTTCCGGCCGCGTTCACCCGCACTTCGAAGGATCCACCCGAACGCGCCGCCACCCAGGCCACAGCCCAGCTCCGCGCATCGGCCTTGTCGTCAACAGGTACTGCGTCCTCGAGGTCGAACACCACGAGATCGGGGCCTGCGGCAACAGCTTTCGCAAACCGGTCGGGTCTGTTCGCGGGAACGTAGAGAGCGGTGAGCATTCAGATCACGCCGCGTTCTCGAAGGGCCGCGAGTTGGTCCGGGGTGACGCCGATCTCTGCCAGCACGTCGTCGGTGTCGGCGCCGTGCGGGCGGCCGGCCCAGCGGATCGAGCCGGGAGATTCGGAGAGCCGGAAGAGCACGTTCTGCATCTGCACCGGGCCGCCGAGCTCGGGGTCGTCCACCTCGACGATCGTGTTCAGGGCGGCGTACTGCGGATCGCTCATGATCCCGCGGATGTCGTGCACCGGCCCAACAGCCGCCTCGGCCTTCTCGAAGGCGAGCATGACCTCGTCCAGAGAGCGCTCCCCGATCCAGGAACCGACAGCCTCGTCCAACTCGTCGGCGTGCTCGGCGCGTTCCCGCCCGGTGCCGAACCAAGGCTGCGCGACCAGATCGGCCCGCCCGACCAGCGTCACCACCCGCTCGGCGATGCTCTGCGAACTCGTCGAGACCGCGACCCACCGCCCGTCGCCGGTCCGGTAGACGTTGCGTGGCGCGTTGTTCGACGAGCGGTTCCCCAGCCTGGGCTGGACGTACCCGGTCTGCTGGTACGCCGTGATGCCGCCACCCAGCATCATCAGGATCGGCTCGATGATCGCCATGTCGATCACCTGACCGGCACCGGACCGATCCCGCTCGCGGAGCGCCACGAGTACGGCGTACGCGGTGGCGAGGGCGGTGATCCCGTCGGCGAGACCGAACGGCGGCAGCGTCGGCGGTCCGTCGGGCTCACCCGTGACGGCCGCGAAGCCGCTCATCGCTTCGGCCAGCGAGCCGAAGCCCGGCCGCCTCGACCACGGACCGACCTGACCGAACGCGGTGACCCGCGCGATCACCAGCCGCGGGTTGGCTTCGAGCAGTACGTCGGGACCGAGCCCCCAGCGCTCGAGCGTGCCGGGACGGAAGTTCTCCACCAGCACGTCGTTCGCGCGCACCAGGTCGAGGAAGACCTCGCGGCCCTGGGAGAGATCCAGCGTCGCCAGCCGCTTGTTCCGGCCCAGCGTCTTGAACCACAGGCCGATCCCGTTCTTGCTGGTGCCGTGCCCGCGCGCCGCGTCCGGCTTGGCCGGATGCTCGATCTTGGTCACGTCCGCACCGAAATCGCCGAGAAAGGTCGCCGCCAGCGGACCCGCGAACAGCGTCGCCGCCTCCAGCACCTTGACCCCTTGCAAAGGCGCAGGTCTCATCGCAACCGGCTCATCCCGTACATCCTCGTCCCCGCCCTCATCGCAACCTCGTCCCCGAATTGTCGTTCCGGCCTGCTCAGCCGGCGCAGCGGAAGCCGATCGTCTCCGAACGGTCCAGGCCGCCACCGGTCAGTACCAACTTGAAGCTCACTTCCGGTTCCTGCGGGCCACCGTCGGCGTACCAGTCGGAGCCCTCGGCAACGAACCAGGAACCACCCTTGAGGATGCAGAACCGGCTGCGTCCGTCGCTGTGCTCGCTCTCGGTCAGGTTCCAGACCAGCGGCTCCGCGCGGGTGAACCCGTCCATCCCGGCGGCCACCTGCCACTCGTCCTCGGTCGGCAACCGCCCACCACGCCACTCGGCGTACGCGCGCGCATCCGGCAGCTCCACGTAGGTCACCGGATGGTCCTCGGTCCCCGGCGCGGGAGCACCGTCCACCCAGTGCGCCAGGAACCGGTTGGCCACCAACGGGCGGTATCCGGTCGCGGCCAGGAATTCGGCGTACTGCGCGTTGGTCACTTCCCGGATCGCGACAGAGATCCGAGAGAGCGCGATCTCACGCGTCTCGCTGCGCTGGTCGTGCAGCCGTGGCGGCAGTGGCTTCCACTCCTCCACGTACGGCGCCTGGTCGTAGATCCCCGTCTCGCGGCGGCGGTACCGGATCGGCAGAGAGCGCTCCCCGGCCGGCACCTCGACGACCGGGCCGATCTCCGCCTTGCCGGACACCTCGGGAACAGCGGTCCGCACCGCCGGAGCCATCGGGAACGCCGAGTCCTTGACATGCGGCCGCTCCATCGTCCCGAGCCGCCGGGCGGTCGCGCGACAGGTCGCTCCCGCGGTCGCACCGATCCGGACGATTCCGGTCACCCCGCGGCCCGGCACGACAAGGTGCACACCGTCGTCGTCCGCGGTGATCGGCACGCCCGAGGTCACGTCGTACCAGTCGCCGACCTGATCCTCCGACCGCAGGACGATGCCCTCGAAGTCTTCGTCGTCGCGGTTGATCAAGGTCCAGAAGGTGACGTCGGCCAGTTCGAACCGGGAGCCGAACACGCCGTGCTCCCGGGCCTTGTCCGGGATCTCCGGTGTCAACGGGATCCAGTCGCCGTTGATCAGGATCGGAGCGAACGCTCTCTGCGCGGCCACCATCCGGCGCAGGGTGGCCCGGTCGCGCGCGTTCCAGCCGACCCAGGCCGAGAACACCGACTCCCAGACCAGCATGCCGACGCCGTTCACCCAGGCCGACTGCAACTCGTCGCTGTGATCGCGGTTCCACCGGCGGGTGTGGTGCATCATGTGCCGGCGCTCGAACAGGTGCGCCCGCAGGACGCCGGGCGCCCGGGTGTCGGCGAACCACTGCGCCCAGGACAGCGCATGGTCACCGATCCTTGCCATCGGCAACCGTGACTCGCCCTCGAAGGCGATCGCCGGCTTCGCCTTCTGCAGTGCGCGGGTGAAGGCCGGATCGCCTTCCTTCAAGGTGTCCAGGAAGACGCCGTCGGCATCGAGTTCGGCGACCAGCGCAGCGAACTCGTCCGCGTCGGACCGGCTCATCCGGCGCGTCCCGACATCCCACGGGTTGTAGTCGAGGAAGACCTTGAGCCCGAGCCGGTGCAGGTCGGCCACCAGGTCCGCCAGCCCCGGCGCGTCCCGGTAGAAGTCGAACTGATTGCGCGAGTCGATCCCGATCACCGGGTAGGCGTGCCAGAGCACGACCGCGTCGTAACCGCCGAAGTCGTCGATCCCGCACTGGACGAACTTCTCCGGGGTGAACCGGCCCGTGCGGACGTCGTACAGCTGCTCGTCCCAGAGCCAGACCAGCGCCACGGAGTACGCCGTCTGGGTCCACTCGCGGCCGGGGACCTCGTAGTGCGACCCGTCGTACGGGGTCCGGTCGTAGGCTCCGATCAGCCACTCGGCCAGCTTGCCGCGCCAGCGGGGCAGATCCGTGGGGTCCTCGGGCGCGCCGATGATCTTGGCGTCGTCGAGCAAGGCGAGATCCGCTCGCAGGCCGAGATCGACCTTGGCCGGCGGTCGATCGGCCGGGGCACGAGGGGGTTCACAGGTATACCTCCGCAGCACGCGCGTCGATGGTTTCCCCGTGTGGCACCGAAGGGATCGCTCCCGCGGTTTTAACGCTCAATGAAGCAGCAACGTTAGCGCGTCGGACCGCATTCGTCAGGTCGCCCACCGTAACTGAACCGGTATTTGCCGAACTGGTTGACGCAGCAGCCAATGTTGCGGCCAGAACACCGCAAAAGGTGTCCCCCGCGGCCGTCGTGTCGACCACCTCGACCGGTACGCCGGGGACCCGGATCTCCGCCGCGCCGCGAGTCAGGATCACCGCACCCTCGGCCCCGAGCGTGATCACCGCGGCGGGCACGCGATCGAGCAACGATCCGCCGACCGCCTCGGCCTCGGTCTCGTTCACCACCAGCAGGTCGACCTGGGCGAGCAGCTCGTCAGGCAGCTCGGCCGCCGGCGCCGCGTTGAGCACGAAGTACGAACTCGCCTCGGCCGCGGCCTGGACGGTCGCGAACGGGATCTCCAGCTGGGCCAGCACGATCTTCGCCGATCGGATCGCGCTGAGGGCTTCGGCGGAGAGCGCGAGCTCGGCGTTCGCGGACGGCGCGACGACGATCGAGTTCTCGCCATCGGCCGCGACGGTGATGATCGCCGTACCGGTCGGCGTACTGGTTGTCGATACCAGCGACAGGTCGACACCCGACTCGGTCAGGGCCGTCCGCAACAACTCGCCGGACTCGTCGGCTCCGAGCGAGGCAACGAAAGCGGTCGACGCTCCGGCGCGAGCCGCGGCCACGGCCTGGTTCGCGCCCTTGCCGCCGGGACCGCGGGACAGGCCGCTCGCGAGAACGGTCTCGCCCGGTCGGGGAATCCGCTGGACCGGCAGCACCAGGTCAACGTTCGCGCTTCCCACGACGACGACGTCAGCCACGCTCGCCCACCATCGATGCCGCCTCCACAGTCCGTGCTGCCAGCTCGCTGATCGCGACCTGGTTCATCCCCGGCAGGCTCGTGGCCAGCCGGTCGTCCAACGGTCCGGCCCACTCTGCCGGAACCCCGAGCACCGCGCCAAGCACCGCACCCGTGGTCGCACCGGCCGAGTCCGTGTCCCACCCTCCCATCACCGCCCGGCCGATCCCGGTGGCGAAATCCGGGGCCGTCAGCGCGTACGCCGTGAGGGCACTGTTGTTGACCGCGTGCACCCAGTGCAGATGCCCGTACTCCGCGTGCAGGCGGTCCAATGCGTCGTCCAGTGGATCATCGGCGAGGGCCAAGCCGAAGCGCACCGCCCGCGCGATCTCACCATCCGGATCGATCGCCTCCAGCCCGGCCAGCGCGACCTCGCGTGGATCGTCGAGCACCAGCGCGGCAGCCGACATCGCAGCCACCCAGATGGCTCCGTCGACCCCTGCGCCGGTGTGACTCAACCGAGCGTCGGTCAGCGCCAATCGCGCCGCGGCGGTCCGGTCGCCTGGGTGCACCCACCCGTACACATCGGTCCGGATCTGCGCACCGATCCACTCCCGGAACGGGTTCCTGACCACAGCAGCTCGCTCGGGCTCCACACCCTCGAGAAGATTGCGGTAGGCCACCCGCTCGGCCGTGAAAACTCGCCCGGCCGGCAAGTCGTTCAGCCAAGCCGTCGCGACATCTTCCGTGGTCAGCCCGTCCCCGTGCCGCTCGACCAGCTGCAGAGCAAGGATCGCGAAGTTGAGATCGTCGTCCTCCGGCATCCCGTCGATCACCTCACGCAAACTGGTCGGCTTCGACCGCCGATTCCACGGCCACCTCTCCTGTACCTCGTCCGGTACCCCGACCGCAGTCACGTACCGCGCCAACGGCCACTGCCCCGAACTCTGAAGAATCTCCCTGATCCCCTCCCGAGGAATCTTCTCCACCGGCTTCCCCAGCAAATTCCCCGCAGCCCGCCCCACCCACGCGTTCAACACCCGCCCCTCCAACCCAGGCGAGCGAAGCGAACCCGACCCCGGCGACGCGGTCGCCTCCGACGAGTCGGCACCGCGACCCAGCGCTTTCCCCCCTGCCCAGCCGGCCCGCGTAGCGGAGGCGGCGTCGCCGAGCAGTGGTAGCTGTGGGATCCGAGGTGGGGTCCACTCGGGAGTGCGGGCGTCGAGCTCGTCGAGAAGGTCGCGGGCGAGCGCACGTAGTACCGGGGTCGCGGGTTTGTCCGACGCACCCGAGACCGGAGCCTCCGTCGTACCGCCTGCGGCTTGCCAGCGGGATTCGAGGTCGGTGACGTCGGCGCCTTCCGCGCGGGACTGGACCAGCTGGTGAGGCAGCAGGTCCTCCGGCTGCACCCAGGTCAGTCTCATCGCCTCAGTCTCTCCAACGATTCACTCCGACGCGACCAGCGGCGCGCGTCGGACTCGTGCAGTTCGGCCGCGACCGACGCCATCACCCGCCCCGGCAGTTCCAGATCCGTCCGGCTCGCCTCCGCGACCTCCGAAGCCCACTCCCCCGGTACGCAGGACGCTCCGCCCAGCGCACCCGTGATCGCCCCCGCCATCGACGCGATCGAGTCGGCATCGCGCCCGTAGTTGGTCCCGCCGAGCACCGCCTGCCGTACGTCGCCACCCGACACGAGCACGAACCCGAGCGCGACCGGCAACTCCTCGATCGCCTTCGTCCGGCTCGGCCGCCGGGCGTCGAGCGACTGGTCGCGATAGTCCGGCCCGACCGTGTCGAACGGCTCGACCGCGCGGCGCAGTACAGGAATCGCCTGCTCCCAGTCGTCGAGCCCGTCCGCGGCTGACACGACCGCCTCAACTGCCGCCCGCGTCCCGTCCTTGGCCAGGGCGAGCGCCTCCGCAACCGCCGACGAAGCCGTTGCCTCAGGCATCATTGCGGCCGCAACCGCCGCCGCGAACACCCCGGCAGCCTCACGTCCGTAGCTCGACTGATGCGCGCCGGCCAGATCGATCGCCTCGGCATAGGCCCCGGCGGGATCACCGGCGTTGGCGATCCCGACCGGCGCTACGTACATCGCCGCACCACAGTTCACGATGTTGCCGACCCCGGCCTCGCGCGGATCGTTGTGCCCGTAGTGCAACCGGGCCACCAGCCACTTCTCGGCCAGAAACACCCGCTGCAACAAGAGCGCGTCGGTCTCCAACTCCGGAACCCACCGCTTCCCGATCAGCAGCTTCGGCACCAGCGACTCGGCGATGGCGTACGCATCGAGGTGCTGACGGCGTTCGTCGTACACCTCGACCAGCGCGTGCGTCATCAAGGTGTCGTCGGTGATGTGCCCGTCGCCCTTGTGGTACGGCGCGATCGGCCGCGCGTTGCGCCAGTCGTCGTACCACGGGCCGACGATGCCGCGCACCCAACCGCCGTGCCGTTCCCGGATCGCCTCGGGGGTCCAGCCCTCGACGGCACCACCGATCGCGTCACCGACCGCCGAACCGACGAGGGCACCTACCGCCTTGTCTTCGAGCAGGGTTGTGCTGGCTTTCTCAGGCATCAGCCGTTGACCTGTCCCCACCCGTCGCTCAGCTTCTTGCCCAGCGTGGCGAGGTCGATCTTGTTCGCGAGGAACTGCTGCAGCGCCGGAGTCGCGATCTGGTCCTTCCACTTCGGGTAGTTCTCCACGCTCTGGAACGGCGCCTTGGTCAGCTCGGCACCACTGGCCAGCGTCTGGGTCCAGCCGTTCTTGCCACCGGTCGCCTTGGCGATCGCGTCGCGCGCCGCCTGCGTGGTCGGAATCAGCCAGTCACCCTGGCCGACCGCGGCGAGGTTGTCGGCCTTCATGAAGTAGTCGATGAACTGCGCGGCCTGCTTCACGTGCTTGCCCTCGGCCGGCACCGACAGCGTCTGCGGGTTCGCGGCCTGCTTCTCGGACGTCCCCTTCAGCGGCGGCAACACGTCCCACTGGAAGCCCTTCGGTCCTTGCTCGACGATCTGCTGGGCCGCATAGTTGCCGCCGACAATCATCGCGTACTTGCCACCGAAGAACCCGGGCAGTACGTCGGAACCGCTCTGCGTCAGCGACGTCGGGTCGATCGACTTGTCGGTATAGGCCATCTCGTGGATCCGCTTCGGCACCTCGAGCTCCGGGTCGCCGATCTTCGCCTTGGCGTCGCGACCGGTGCCGTCGAAGAAGGTGGCGTCGAAGTTCATGCCGAGGTTCAGCACGGTCGCGGTCGGGCTCTTCAGCCCCCAGCCGAGTCCGTACTTGCCACCGGTGGTGAGCTTCTTGGCGTCCGCCCGCAGGTCGTCCCAGCTGAGCGAGTCGCCGGTGGTCGAGATCCCGGCCTGCTGGAGCAGCTTGGTGTTGCCGAACACGACGTACGACTGGAGCAGGGTCGGCGCGGCGAACACCTTGCCGTCGCTCGAGACGGTGTCCCAGACACCCTTGGAAACGGCGTCCTTCGTCTCCTGACTCAGGTACGGCGAGAGGTCGGCGAGGTACCCCTGGTTCGCGAAGCCGGTGATGTCGGCCGACTCGTCCTGGATGACGTCCGGCGCGGTGCCGCCCTGGAACTGGGTGACGAGTTGGTCGTGCACCGAGTCCCAGCTGCCCTGGACGTATTCGACCTGGGTGTTCGGGTTGGCCGCGTTCCAGTCCGCGACGATCTTCTTGGTCGCGGCGACCGTGGTCTTCTGGAAGGCGAGGCTCTGGAACTTCAGCGTCACCTTCTCGCCTGCGTCGCCGGAGCCCGAACCGGACCCCTTGTCGTCACCGCACGCGGCAAGCGTCACCAAGGCGCTTGCCGCCAGCAACGAGATCAGTACCTTTTTCATTGCATCTCCTCAGGGGATTCTCTAACCCTTGACAGCGCCACTGAGCAAACCGGACGTCAACCGGCGCTGCAGGAAGGCGAAGAAAACAAGGCTGGGAACAGTGGCAAGGACGGACGCTGCCGCGAGGGGCCCGAACTGGACCTGGCCCTCCGCGCCGACGAAGCGGGCGAGTACCAGCGGCAACGTCTTCAGTTGTGGGTCCTGCAGCAGGACCAGGGCGAAGAAGAACTCGTTCCACGCCGAGATGAAGGTGAACATCGCGGTCGCGATCAGCCCCGGCCTGAGCAGGGGCATCACGATCGACACGATGGTGCGAACCCGGCTCGCGCCGTCGACGGACGCGGCCTCTTCGAGCTCCCGCGGTACGGCGGCGACGTACCCCTGCAGCATCCACAGGGCGAACGGCATCGACCAGACCGTGTAGACGATCACCACGCCGGGGATCGTGTTGGTCAGGTGCAACGGCCGCAGGATCATGAACAGCGGGATCACGATCAGGATCACCGGGAACACTTGGCTGACCAGGATCCAGCCGTTCGTGATCGGCCGCAACCGGCTGCGGAACCTGGCCAGCGCATACGCCACGGGCAGCGAGACGATCAGCACGAGCACGGTCGACGCGACCGAGATCTGCAGGGAGTTGAGCATCGACCGGACCAGGCCTTGCTCCTCCAGCGCATCCGTGAAGTTCGAGAAGTCCGGATGCTTGGGCAGGAAGGACGGATCGATGCTCGCGAACTCCTGCGGCGACTTCAGCGAGGTGGAGATCAGCCAGACCAGTGGGAACCCGAGGAAGATCAGGTAACAGACCACCGCGACGTACTGCGCGGCGCGGGTGGCCGGCCTCGTCCCCAAGCGTTGGCGACTCATGCCTGGCTCCTCAACCGGTTGCGGAGGTAGAAGGCGAGGAACACGATGATGATCACGACCATCACGTCACCCATCGCGGCCGCCATCCCGAAGTTGCCGTACCGGAACGCCTCGTTGTAGGCGAACAGCATCGGCAGCATCGTCTTGCCGCCCGGGCCGCCCGCGGTTAGCACGTAGACCAGGCCGAACGAATTGAAGTTCCAGATCATGTCCAGGCTGGTGATCGCCACGATCACGGTCCGCAGTTGCGGCAGGGTGATGTTCCAGAACTGGTGCCACCCGCCCGCGCCGTCCACGGCCGCCGCTTCGTACAGGGACCGGTCGATGCCCTGCAGACCGGCGAGCAGAGTCACCGTGGTCATCGGCATGCCGACCCAGATCCCGACCACGATCACCGCCGGCAACGCCGTACTGAAGTTGCCGAGAAAGTTGATCGGATGGTCGGTCAGGTGCAGGTTCTGCAGGATCTCGTTGACCGGGCCGTTGGTCGGGTGCAGCAGCAACCGCCACATGATCGCGACCACCACCGGCGGCATCGCCCACGGGATCAGCGCGAGCGTCCGGGCGACGCCACGGAAGCGGATGTTCGTGTTGAGCAACAGGGCAAGGCCGAGCGCCGCCACGAACTGGAGGATCGTGACCGACAACGTCCAGATCAAGCCGATCTTGAACGACGACCAGAACAGGTCGTTGTGCAGCAGCTTGCCGAAGTTGCCGAAGCCGATGAAGTTGGTCTGGACGTGCAGGCCTGCCCGGGCATCGGTGAAGCCGAGAGCCAGGCCGCGGAGCAACGGATAGACGCTGAACAACAGGATCGGCAGCAGCGCGGGCAGGAACAGGTAGATCGCTTCCCGGTTCTGCTTCGGCCTGCCTGCGGTGACGGTGCTCACGGGGTCGACCTCCGCACACTGAGGGTCGGCTGTACGACGATGCGCCGCGGCGTCCGGGTGTCGTCGTCGATCCTTGCCAGCAGCAACTCGGCGGCCCGCCGCCCCCGTTCGGCGGAACCGAGGTTCACACTCGTCAGCGGCGGGAACGACTGCTCAGCAAGCTCGCTGTCGTCCATCCCGACCACAGCAACATCCTTCGGTACTTCGAGCCCTACGGCGGCAAGCTCGTGCATCAACCCGACCGCGAGCAGATCGTTCGCCGCGATCACCGCATCGGGGACCTGCTTGCGCCCCTTCGTACCGCGGCCACCAGCTCCGGCGCGGCCGCCCGCCGCCGCACCTCGACCGTCGGCGCGGTTCGGGCCGGCAGTCAGTCCCGACAGCAACTCGCGGCCGGCCTCGCGTCCCGCCGCGAAGGTGAAGTCGGCCGCCTCGACCTCGGCCACCGGCCGCAGCCCGTTCGCCTTCATCGCCTCGGCGAACCCCTTCGCGCGCGCCGTACCGGGAACGGTGTCGCGCGGTCCGTTCAGGAAGGCGATCCGGCGGCGCCCCTTCTGCAGCAGGTGTTCGACCGCGAGCAGCATCCCCTTAGGCGAGTTCGCGCGGATCGTGTCGACGCCGGCGCTGGCCGGCACGTTGCCTGCGACAACCACCGGCACATCGCATTCGCGGATCGACTTGATCAGATCGTCGTCGACGCGGAGCGGGCTGATCACCAGCCCATCGGCGTACCCACGAGCCATCCCCCGCACCAGCGCGACCTCGTCCACGACATCCGGCCCGGTCGTCGTCACGACCAGCCGATAACCGGCGGCGGACACGACCTCCTCCACGGCGCGCATCATCGTCACGTACACCGGGTTACCGACATCGGCGACAGCGAGCGTGAGCTGGAACGTCCGCCCCACCTTCAATGACCGCGCCCGCGCGTCCGGCACGTAGCCAAGCTCCTCGACGGCCCGCTGAACCCGCTCGACCATCTCCTCGGTGGCCGGCAACCCGTTCAGCACGCGCGACACCGAAGCCACCGAAACCCCAGCAGCCCGAGCCACACCCGCAACCGTCGGACGACTCACGCGCCCTCCTGTAATCGTTCTTGTAATCGTTTACAACCGACACCATAAAACCCCGCCGCCAGACCAGTCAACGCCGTGGTCCGAAGATCGCTGAGCGTATCCACACCACCTCAGGGAGATCCCACGCCGCCGCCTACGGGCGCTCCTACGTCGCGCCCTCCGACGTCTGGCTCCCACCCACCCCATCCGGCGCTCCTCCGTCGCGTCCTCCGGCGTCTGGCTCCCACCCACCGGACCGGCCACCTGCGCGGGGATCACCTCTCTTCGAGGGGTTGCCCCATTGCTAGAACGATGGGGTAACCCCTCGACCAGGAGTTGACCCGCCTCTTCGATGCATCGAAGGGGTTGTGTAGCCGGTCAGGGTGGAGACGGCGTGGTGCGGCGTCGGCGCACAGCGCCTGTGGCGACGGCGTGGGGAACGCGCGGGGCTTATTCTTCCTGGTCATCTGCGCCTGGGCGTTCGGCCCAGGGGGTTTCCTTGGCGGGGCGGACGACGATGAGTTTGTCGCCGGCGGCCAGGACCGAGACGGACGAGTCGTAGTAGCGGTGGACCTTGCCGTCGCGGACGACGGAGACGACGCGGTCCGGCACCGAGGACGGGGCTTTGCCGACCTCGCGGCCGAGGACGGGGCGTTCGGCGACCTCGAGGCCTTCGCCGTACGTGAGGAGGTCTTCCATCACCTCGCCGAGGTTCGGGCTGACCGCGGACAGGCCGAGCAGCCGGCCGACGGCCTCCGAGGAGGTGACCACGGCGTCCGCACCGCTCTGGCGCAGCAGCGGCACGTTGTCCTCTTCGCGAACGGCGACGACGATGTGCGCCTTCGGGTTCAACTGCCGGACGGCCAGCGTGACGAGCACCGCGGAGTCGTCGCGGTCCGTGGTCACGATCACCTCGCGAGCGGCGACCACCTCGGCCCGGCGCAGTACGGTCCGGTTGGTCGCGTCGCCGTGGAAGGCGGCGATCTGATCGTTGCCCGCGTCACCGATCGCGGTCGCGCGCGGGTCGATCACCACGATCTTCTCGCGCTTCACGCCGTTGCTGAGCAGCGTCTGCACGGCCGACCGGCCCTTGGTGCCGTAGCCGACGACGACCACATGGTCCTTCATGCGCTTCCTCCATCGTGTGTCGCGCATGACGCGGCGACCTTCGTTCGCCAAGACTTCCAGGGTGGTGCCGACCAGGACCACCAGGAACGAGATCCGCAGTGGAGTGACGATGAAGGCGTTGACCAGCCGGGCAGTGGGCGTCACCGGAGTGATGTCGCCGTACCCGGTCGTGGTCAGCGTGACGGTCGCGTAGTAGATGCTGTCGATGAAACCGACGCGGCCGTCGTAGGTGTCCTTGTAGCCGTCACGGTCGACCAGAACGATGAGCACCATCAAGATCAACAGCCCCAGCGCGATCAGCAGTCGCCGCGACAGCTCCACCACCGGCGAGCGAGTGCTCGCGGGCAGGTTGACCAAGAGACCGTGCGGATTGCGACCGGTGGGCAGGGATGGCACGCGTCTGACGATAGGGCACCGGCGGCCGATCCACCGCATGCGACAGGCTCTGATCGGACAGTGCAACGGTGACCATCAGATGACCGCTATCCTGCACCACCCTGGTCCGCATCCGCAGTCCCTCGACAGTGCGCAGCATGGCCACGTTCTCGGGTTGCACCATGCAGACGGCCCGGTCCGCACCCAGCTCCCGGGCCTCCTGGATCACCCGCCGCAGCAACTGACTGCCCAGGCCCTGGTTCTGCCAGCCGTCCTCGACCAGTACGGCCATCTCCATCGCAGCACTGCCCAGCTCGTCCCAGGGAGCCGCAGTTGCCATGCCGACGATCGCGCCACCCACAGAGGCGACCACAGAGATGCCACCGGCGGGCGCGGACAGGTGCCGCGCAGTACGGGTGGTGAGCTTCGGCATGGGAACGTGGTAGCGACGCGTGCGGCTCTCGTACGAACAGCGCTCGTGCATCGCCACTACAGCCTCGGCGTCCTCCACAGTGGCACGCCGGAGCTCCGGTACGCCACTGCCTGGTCGCGGGCCGTCCTGTACGACGCCCTCGTCGCGCTCCGCCAGTCGCCCGGCGATCTCCACGAGGACGTCCGCCCTGGCCCACTCGGCCGGGGTGTACTCGTCGAAACCCTGTAGCTTCTCCAGTTCCTCGTCGACCGACATGGGATCGTCGAGCAGCCGCAGTACGGCACGGAGGTATCTGGTCGGGCCGTCGCTCAGGACGTCAGCCTGGCACGGGCGGACCGTAGTACGGACGCAGCCTGCTTCTGCGACCAGTGTGGTGAGCGTCTCTGCGGTCCAGCCGACGCCGGTGGACACGACCAGTTCGTCCACAGCGCCGGACTCGGCGGTGAAGACCTCCAGGCTGAGGATGTTGATCTCGTCGGCACCACACCGTGCTGCGAGTTCGGCCAGTGCGCCCGGCCGGTCGGCGAGTTCGGTCCTGATCTTCCAGAGCATGGGTACGCCCTCCCTCGTGGAACACCCGTCCGAAACGGAGACGGGGATCAGTCCACTGTGCGCGGGAGGTGTTGCCTCACCGGGTCCGGGATGTTACGCCTGCGTCAACCCTTGCGCGTGCGGCCGGGAACCCGGGGCAACCGGTCGGCGAGTTTCGGCCGGCGGGCGGCCAGCTCGGCGGCACTCTCCCGCCGGTCGAGGTCGGCATGGCGCAGCAGTTCCGGGTACGACGACTGCGGCACCGGCGGGTAGGTCGTCACGATCGCGTCGCCGCTGAAGACGAAGAAGACCGCCTGACCCTCCTTGATCACCTTCAGCAGAGAGCCGTCGCGAACGGTCAGCGCGTGCTCGAGCGCCTTCTTCCGGGCGGAGCGCTTCGCCAGCGCGGCCTGGAGTGCCTGCTGGGCAGGTTCACGGCCGTGCTTGACGGCCTCGAACGCCATCGGCCCGTACCGCACGCCGTACTTGACCATGTTCTTCGCCAGCCGACTCCGCCCACCTGCCATACCTCGACTGTACTGACCGAGCGGGGCGCCGGGCCGGGAAACGCAACTCGGGCGAGCGACGCGATGGGCTAACACAGCGGTCGGCATGCGTCGTTGCGAGGCGTCGGGCACCATTGAGCAAGTGACGGTACCTACTCCGCGCCGGCCGATCCTGCCGGGTAACAAGCTGTTCGACTCGCTGCCGGGCGCCTCCGACCCGGCGGCGGTCGCCGAGGTCGCGCACCGCACCGCGGAGCTGCTGGTCCGTGGCGCGCGATCCTCCGAGGACGCGGACGTGATCGCGCGGGTGGTGAAGCTCGCCGACGACTACGGTCTCGACGAACTGGCCGACCTGTGGTCCGACAGCCCGTCCGACTCCCTACCAGGAGCCCTCTGGCGCTTGTACCTGCTGCGTTCCTGGGTGCACTCACACGCCGAAGAGGTGTCCCGCGAGTACGCGACCGGCCGCCAGTACGCCGAGGTGCACGCCGTGGTCGCCGGCGTCGCCGACCCACCCGGCCCGACCGAAGTACGGCAGATGGTCGACGCCGTACTACGGGGTGTCGCGGCCGGCGATTTCGCGACCACCCTCGACCGGGCCGCGGCGTTCGCGCGGATCGTGGCGACCGGGCGAGCCCATCTCGCCGGTGACGGCCACGGACAGGTGCTTTCGGCGTCGAAACTGCTCGAGATGGCCGACCAGTTGCAGACCGCCGCACGAACCGAACGAGCGGGCCAGCTCTGGTGATCAGGGCGCGCTGTCTTGCATCTGGCAGGTCCGGGTGCTATGTGGCGAAAAGCCAACAGGACAAGGCGTTTGCGGACCCGTTATACTGATCGAGGTGTCGGGCCGCGGTAGCCCCGGGTCCCAAATTAAGCCGCTTCGAGCGGCCACGCGCCGTGAGGCGCTTCCCGGTCCGACGCCCCAAAACCTTCTTCCCCGCGCGACCGGACGGTCGCGCGGGGAATTCGGTGTCTAGGGGACCCAGTGGTTGTGGGTCGCGGTGATCATCACCTGGAGCTGGATGCTCGCGGCGTAGTAGCTGCTGGTGTCGACCGGGGTGTTCAGCATCTTGGCCCAGATCGCGTCGAGCCAGGCCTGGCTGCCGGAATCCGTCATCGCCGTGACGGCGAACGGAGCGAAGAAGGCCGCGTCGCTACTGGAGTCGATCGCCGTTCCGTTCAGCTTGTAGCCGGTGGCGATGCTGCTCGCGTTGCCGCCTGTCTTGGACTTGATCCAGCTGTTCAGTTTGCGGGCGGCGGCGAGTGAGGCGCTGTCGCCGCTGGTGACCGCATCGGCTCCGATCCGCCACGGGTCGCGGCAGGCGTTCCACCAGTACGCGCCGTCGTTGGGGTCCTCCAGGACCTGTCCGGTCGCGGGCTTCGGGGTGGTGTTGGTGTTGATCACGAAGTCGGGCAGCAGGCCAGTGCTGGACGCGTAGTTCGCCTGCAGCGAGGCGATCACGCTCTGGTGCTTGGCGCGGATGGTGTCCCAGGCCGAGTTGCCGGTGGCCGCCTTGAAGGCCCGGAAGTGGTCGATCATCCAGTCCGACGTACGGGACATGTTGTAGGTGGCGTCGCCGGAGCTGCTCCAGTCGCCGAAGGTGAGCAGGTTGGTGTTCGGGTTGATCTCGCTCGCCTTGATCGCGTTGATGTGCTTGATCGCCAGCTGCTTGTAGTTGTAGGTACCTGCACTCCCCCACTGCTTGTCGGCCAGCAAGAGGCCGTAGGCAACGTCCATGTCGCCGTCTGTCGCGCTGTCCGAGCCGTTCACGCTCTTGCAGGAGGTGTCCTGCTCGGCGGCCAGCAGGTCGGCGTTGTTCACCGAGGGGTGGGCCAGCATGTACTTCACCAGGCCGTCGAAGATCGTCTTCGCGGCGGGGTCGGCGCCTGCCATGGTCGCCGTGACGACCATGCCGTAGCCCTGAGCTTCAGCGACGTAAGGGTGATCGGCATCCGGCGAGATGATCTGGTACCAGCCGTTGCCGCAGCTCTGCTTGACGAAGGCCGCCTTCCACTGCTGGTAGTAGTCGACCACCTTCTGGTCAAGCGTGGCCTGGCTGCCCGACGGCGTGAGCATGCCGGCGGCGTACTGGAACTGGTGACTGCCGAAGGGGACGGCCGGTCCACTACCGCCGGCCTGTGTGGTCGCAGTGACCGCGTTGCTCGCGCCGGACACGTTGCCGGCGGCGTCGCGCGCCTTGACGGTGTAGGTGTAGCTGGTCGAGGCAGTGCGACCCGTGTCCGTGTACGTCGTGCCGGTGCCGCTCGTGGTGGCGACCTCGGTGCCGTTGCGTGAGATCACGTAGCCGGTGACTCCGACGTTGTCCGTGGACGCGTTCCACGCCAGCGACACGCTGCTCGAGGTAGTCGCGGTCGCCGCGAGATTCCCCGGCGTACTGGGCGGTGTGGTGTCGCCCGTGCCGCCACCGGTCGTGCCGTAGACCTCGAGATCCCAGAGCGAGTAGCCGTACGACGTACCGCGGGCGGTGCCGTAGACGCGAACGTAGCGGCCGCTGCCCGAGAGAGTCAGATCGTCGAGTGCACCGTTGCCGGTCGTGGTCGAGAAGGCGTCGGTCCAGGCCGAGCCATCGGCGGAGGTCTGGATCTTGTAGGACTTCGCGTAGGCCGCCTCCCAGTTGAGCTTGACCCGCGTGATGGTCGCGGTGGCGCCGAGGTCGACCCTGATCCACTCCGGGTCATGGCCTTCGACGCTGGCCCAGCGGGTGGCGGAATTGCCGTCGACGGCCTTGCCGGCCTCGAAGCCGCTACCTTCGATCGACGATGCCGTGGCGGGCTTTCCCTGCGAGAGCAGAGTGTCGGCGGCCTGTGAGGCCGACGGCGCCAGGACTGGTTGGGCGAACAGGGCTGCGGTAACGACCGCGGTAGCGGTCAGCCCTCGAAGTAGGTACGACATCAGCGGATCCTCCGGGCGGTGGGGCGGGAAAGGCGCTGCAGCTGCCTCTGCTGTTAGGAAACTTTCCTAACGATTAGCTGAAGGTAAAGCCACGGTCTGAGGAGTGCAAGACCTCGACCCAGATCGGGCCCGCGGTCCCGGTCGAACGGCTCAGGGTCCAGTCAGGGCTAAATACCCTTTCGCTGGTCCGTGAACCCGAGGAGACTCGGCACATCTGATCGGCCGGGGAGGGCGATGATCGGCATGGTGGGGAACACAGACGGACAAGCTTCGGTGGTCGTCGCGACCGGCCTGGAGCGAACGTACGGCGAGGGCGACACGGCGGTGCACGCGCTGCGGGGAGTCAGCGTGCAGGTCGCCGCAGGCCAGTTGACCGCGGTGATGGGGCCGTCGGGGTCGGGCAAGTCGACTCTGATGCACATTCTGGCCGGGCTGGACAAGCCGACCTCGGGGTCGGTGCTGATCGCCGGGACCGAGATCACCACGCTCGGCGACGACGCACTGACCAAGCTGCGCCGCGAGCACATCGGCTTCATCTTCCAGTTCTTCAACCTGCTGCCGATGCTGACCGCACGCGAGAACGTCGTCCTGCCGCTGACCATCGCCGGCGAGAAGCCGGACCCGGCGTACTTCGACGAGCTGATCGCCAGGGTCGGCCTCACGGACCGGCTCACCCACCGCCCGGCGGAACTGTCCGGCGGCCAGCAGCAACGCGTCGCGATCGCCCGCGCCCTGGTCTCGCGGCCGACGGTGATCTTCGCGGACGAGCCGACCGGCAACCTGGACTCCCGGACCAGTAACGAGATCCTGCACCTGATGCGCAGCTCGGTCGACGACTACGGCCAGACCACGGTGATGGTCACCCACGACGCCCGCGCGGCCGCGATGGCCGACCGGGTGCTCTTCCTGGCCGACGGGGAGATCGTGAAGGAGACCGGCCGGACCAGCCAGGGCGAGATCCTGCAGATCATCGACTCGCTGGACCTGCAATGATCCGGTTCGCGTTGCGCGGGCTGCTCGGCCGGAAACTGCGGACCGCGCTGACCGCGATCGGGGTCGTCCTCGGCGTGGCACTGGTGTCGGGCACCTTCGTGCTGACCGACTCGATCTCGTCCGCCTTCGACTCGATCTTCACGGAGAACTACAAGAACACCGACGCCGCGATCACCGGCAAGGCCGCGTTCGAACTGTCGGGGGACAGCGCCGGCACGGCCCCGCCGTTCGACCAGGGACTGCTCGCCAAGGTCGCCGAACTTCCCGAGGTCGGTGCGGCCGGCGGGGCGGTCGGTGGACAGGCACAGCTGATCGGCCGTGACGGCAAGGCGGTCGCCTTCGGCGGCGCGCCCAACCTCGGCTTCAGCGTCGACCCGGCCCGGCCCGAGTTCAATACGCTGACGCTGGTCAAAGGTGCCTGGCCGACCGCGGGCCAGGTGGTGATCGACACGAAGACGGCGGAGGCGAAGAAGTTCGCGACCGGCGACACCATCGGCGTACAGGCTCGTGGCGCCGTGCAGCGGATGCAGATCTCGGGGCTGGTCGAGTTCGGCGCCGTCTCGTCGATCGGTGGGGCCACGCTGGCCGGCTTCGATCTGCCGACCGCGCAGCAACTCTTCGACAAACCCGGCAAGCTCGACCAGATCCTGCTCGCGGCCAAGGACGGCGTCTCCACCCAGCAACTCGTCGACGCGGTCCAGAAGATCCTGCCCGCCGGTACGCAGGTCCGCAGTGCCGACGACCAGGCGGCCGAGGATGCCAAGGGCACCTCGAGCTTCCTGACCTTCTTCCGGACCTTCCTGCTCGTGTTCGGCGGGATCGCGTTGTTCGTCGGCTCGTTCGTGATCGCGAACTCGTTGTCGATCACGATCGCCCAGCGCACCCGCGAGTTCGCCACGCTGCGGACGTTGGGTGCGTCCCGTCGCCAGGTCCTCAACTCGGTGGTTCTCGAGGCGCTTCTGACCGGACTGGTGTCGGCGGTGGCCGGCTTGTTCCTCGGGCTCGGGATCGCCACCGGGCTGTTCAAGATCTTCGACGCTGCCGGGTTGACGCTGCCCAACAACGGGCTCGTGTTCCGCACCAGGACCGTCGTCGTCGCCTTGGCGGTCGGGGTCGTGGTCACTCTGCTGGCCAGCCTGCGGCCTGCGTGGCGAGCGACCCGGGTGCCGCCGATCGCGGCCGTTCGAGAAGGCGCCACCTTGCCGCCCGGCAGGCTGCACCGCTTCCGTCCGCTGGGAGCCGCGCTACTCGCGGTCGCAGGGGTCGCCTTGGTGGTGAGCGGATTGTTCGTCGACGGCCTCTCCACTGGTTCGTTGCTGAGCTTGCTGGCGATCGGCGTACTGCTGATCTTCATCGGGATCGCCTTGTTCTCGGCGAGGTTGGTACGCCCGCTCGCTGCGGCGTCGGATCCGGTCGCCCGGTGGTCGGTGCTCGTCTTGTCGATCGTTGCCTGGCCCCTGTTCTCACTGCCGTACTGGCTTCTCAGGCGAGGTTTCTGGGGTTCCGGATCGACGGCGAGCCGCGTTGGCGGGTTGCTGCTGGGCGCTGTGCTGAACCCTGTCCTGCTGGTGATCGTGGCCTTGATGGCCGTACGCCGTGCCGTCAGCTCCTGGCAGCCGGAGTGGCCCGCGGAGTTCCCCGGCGTACTGAGTGACCGGCCGGCCGTCGGGATCGGCGGCCAGAACAGTCGGCGCGATCCGCATCGGACCGCTTCGACCGCGGCCGCGTTGATGATCGGGCTGGCGCTGGTCACGTTGGTGGCAACGCTCGGCGCCGGGATCATCAAGCCGTTCGAGGATGCTGTCGACAAGATCTTCAGCGGGGACTACGCGATCACCGCGCAGAACAACTTCAGCCCGTTGCCGCCGACCGTTGCCGCGGCCGTCGCCAAGGTGCCCGGTGTCGATGCGCTCTCGAGTGTGCGCGGCGGCCAGGGGCGGGCGTTCGGCGAGACGATCCAGATCACCGGTGTCGACAAGCAGGCGCCGGACGTGCTCAGGTTCGACTGGAAGTCCGGTTCGCAGGCGACGCTCGGCGAGCTCGGAGCCGACGGCGCTGTTGTGGACGCTGACTATGCGGACAAGCACGGGCTCGCGGTCGGCTCGGCGCTGCCACTGGAGACTGTGGCCGGCAAGACGCTCCCGTTGCAGGTGCGCGGGATCTTCAAGCCACCGGCCGGCGGTTCGCCGTTCGGCAGCGTGACGATCTCGACCAGCGCCTTCGACGCGACCAACCCGCAGCCGCTCGACCTGTATACGTTCGTCAGCCTTCGCGGCGGGGTCACCGCCGCGAACACAGCGGCGCTGCAACAGGCGTTGAGCACCTTCCCGAACGCGAAGGCGCTGACCCGCGAGCAGTTCAAGAAGGTCCAATCGGACAGCATCAAGAGCCTGCTCAACGTCTTGTACGTACTGCTCGCGCTGTCGGTGCTGGTGAGCCTGTTCGGCATCGTGAACACGCTGGTCCTGACCGTGTTCGAGCGAACCCGCGAGCTCGGCATGCTGCGAGCGATCGGCCTGACCCGGCGCCAGGTGAAGCGGATGATCCGGCACGAAAGCGTGATCACCGCACTCATCGGCGCCGTGATCGGAATCCTGCTCGGCCTCGGTCTGGCCCTGCTGCTTGCCGCCCGCCTGGACGAGATCAGCTTCGCCGTCCCGACCGGCCAACTCCTCCTCTTCGCCGTCGTCTCGGTCGTGGTGGGCATCTTCGCCGCCATCTGGCCGGCCCGCCGCGCCGCCCGCCTGGACCCCTTGGAGGCCCTGCAGTACGAATGAGCCGCCCCGGTGCTAGCTTTCCGGCCCTGCCGTTGTTGGAGGTCCGATGCGCCTGCTCGCAGTACTGCTCGTCACTGCCCTGGTCGTGACGGGCTGCTCCACTGTCGACTCCGCTGACATCCGGACCAGTGGCATGACCGCTGACCTGCTGGTCGAACTGCCCGAGAGCGGTCAAGCGGCCGAGGTCACCGCGTCCTTCCGCGTCGGCACGCTGACCTACGTCGAGCTGGGCAGTGGGGAGAAGGTGACGGTCTCGGCGCAGGGTCTGACGGAGGAGTTGCGCCGCGGTAAGTTCGCGGGCGCGACCAGATACACCGGGCAACTGGAGGCCACAGAGCCTGGCACGGAGTTCACGCTCGACCTTGAACGCGATGGCGACAACACCTCTGCGCCTCGCTCGACAGTGGTCCTCCCTGAGTCAGTGCATTTGGTAGCGCCTGTTGCCGGAGCGAGGCTGTCCCGGCGTACGGCGGTTCAGGTCAGGTTCGCCAGCGGTCCTCCGCAACGGCTCACCTGGACGGGGCAGTGTGTCCAGAGCGGCGACCTGGAGATCGAGGCGGGACGCTCCGCTGCAACGATCGCCGCCGGCCTGATCCGGGCCATCCCCTCGACTTCGGCCAGTCCTCGGTCGGGGGGCAGCGATTCCTGCCAACTGACGCTCACGCTGACCCGCCGTACGACGGGGAAGCTGGACGCGGCCTTCAAGGACGGGACGGTCGTCGCCGAGGCCGAGTCGGTTCGCCAGGTGGTTTCGGAGCCTTGAGTCAGCGCCTGGTGCTTACCAGGCGGCCTTATGTTGGTTACCTTCTTGATAGCCGATCGCCCCGTCAACGGATAACGATCGGCCTCGGATCGCACGCCCCGCCTCCGACGAAGGGACCATCCACATGCGCCGCCTCCCCCGCGCGCTGCTTCCGCTTGCCCTCTCCGCCGGCCTGCTCGCGCAGAGCCTGGTCGCCGTGCCCGCCTCCGCCTCGACCGCTGCCGGCCGCCGTGATTTCGACATCCAAGGTCATCGTGGCGGCCTCGGCCTGACCGTCGAGAGCACGATCGCGTCGTTCAGCCGCGGCCTCGAACTCGGCGTCAGCACGCTCGAACTGGACGTCCAGATCACCCAGGACGGCCGTGCCGTGGTCACCCACGACCGCAAGGTCAGCGGCGCCAAGTGCAAGGACACCGCGCCGTACACGCCGGAAGACCCCGAATACCCGTACGTCGGTAAGTTCATCAACACCCTCACGCTCGCCCAGGTGCGACAACTCGACTGCGGCTCGCTACCGCAACCGGAGTTCCCCGGCCAGACCCCCGACCCCGGCGCCCGGATGCCGGAACTGCGGGACGTGTTCGATCTCGTCCACCGCTTCCACGCCAACACTGTGAAGCTGAACGTCGAGACCAAGGTCGAGGCGGGAGCGCCGAGCGAGACCGCGCCGCGCGAGCAGTTCGTTCAGGTGGTCGCGGCCGAGATTCGCAAGGCACACATCGCTCGCCAGGTGACGATCCAGAGCTTCGACTGGGGCTCGTTGATGCGGATGCGCCAGGTCGCTCCCGAACTGCCGCTGGTCGCGCTGACGAACTACGACTTCCTCGAGACCGGCAAGCCCGGCAAGTCGCCCTGGCTCGGCGGGATCGACATCGACGACTTCGGCGGCGACCTGGTGAAGGCGGCGAAGTCGTTCGGCGCCGCCGCGATCTCGCCCGTGCACGGGTTCCCGCAGGGCGGCAAGGTGACCGACCCGGGGTACCGGCCGTATGTCACCGCCGACATGGTGCGCTCGGCTCATCAGGCCGGGATGAAGGTCGTGCCGTGGACCGTGGACGACCCCGCGACCATGCAGTGGCTGATCGGCCTCGGCGTCGACGGTCTCATCTCCGACTACCCGGACCGCGTGCGTACGGTCGCTGCAGAGGCGGGCTTCCGGCTACCGCGTGCGTACGACGCTCCTGCGGTCCAGGCGCTGCCTACAGCGCACGCACACAACGACTACGAGCACCGGCGACCCCTACTCGACGCACTCGACCGCGGCTTCAACAGCGTCGAGGCCGACGTCTGGCTGGTCGACGGCGAGCTGCGCATCGCCCATGAACTCGCCGATGCCGTACCCGGCCGGAACTTGGAGAACCTGTACCTCGAACCGCTCGCCCAGCGGGTCCGGGCCAACCACGGTCAGGTCTATCGTCACGGTCGCGACTTCCAGCTGCTCATTGACATCAAGAGCGACGGCCCCACGACGTACGCGGCGGTCGACAAGGCACTGCAGAAGTACCGCGGCATCAGCACCGTCTACGCCAACGGCCGCGTGCACCAGGGCGCCGTGACGTCGGTGATCAGCGGCAACCGGCCCCTGGACATCCTGCAGGCACAGAAGATCCGGTACGCCGGGTACGACGGCCGGCTGTCTGACCTGAACTCCGGGTTGCCGCCGTCCGTGATGCCGCTGGTGAGCGACAACTGGTCGAAGAACTTCACCTGGCGAGGCATCGGCGAGTTCCCGGCCGCCGAGCGCGCAAAGCTGCAGGAGATCGTGACGACGGCCCACCGCGCCGGCTACAAGGTGCGGTTCTGGGAGACCCCTGACGTACGCGGCGCTGCCCGGGACGCTGTCTGGACCGAGCTGACCGCTGCAGGCGTCGACAACCTCAACACCGACGACCTGCACGGCCTGGAAGACTTCCTGCGGGGTTAGCCCTTCACCTCGAAGATGCGGGCGGACGGCTCAACCAGTACGGCGAGCCGTGCGCCCACCTCGTAGTGCCGGGCGTACTTCCAACCGAACGTCGTCTCGAACGTCTCGAACCCGTGCCCGGAGATCCGCAACCGCAGTTCGACACCGTCCATCTCGCCCCAGCTCTTGCTCTCGACGGACAGGATCTCCGCAGTAGCCGGGTAGCCCAACGCATCCAGTCGCTTGGTGTCCAGCCGGCCTTGGCGCGTGCCGCGCCACCAAAGGACGCTTGTCACGCCGAACAGAACAGTCAAGACCAGTGCGATCGCCCTCGTCAGCCAGCGGTGATCGCCCGAGTAAAGGAACGACAGCACGAGTCCCGCGGGCCCGATGACGAACACCGTCAGACAGATCAGGCTGAAGAAGAAGTAGCCGACCGCGCTGACCCTCGGCGGGCTGGTCGCGCCGTCCCCAGGTTGACGCCACTGCAGCGCCTCACTCGTTGACATCGCAGCATCCTAGGGTGCCGCGGATACCTCAACCAGGTCGATGACATCGCCACCTGTCCGGAACGCCTTGCGCTGTCTGATCGCACCGTTGCCGTCGGTGATCAGCCGCTGCACGGTCTCCCGCACCCGGTCGAGTTCGCCCAGCTCTTCCAAGGCGTCCTTGGCGTGGTCGATCAACAGACCCACGACCTCGGGCATGGGTAGCGGCTTGGCGTGCAACACGTCGAGGCCGTCGCCGTCGAGCCCGTCGCGAGCAGCAAGCCAGTACGCGGCACGCAGTACCTCCGGCTCCAGCTTCGGTCCCAGACCGCCGTCGGCTGTCGCTGTCATCACGAGTGCACGGATCAGCGTGGCCAGCAGCACCGTCTCGTCGACCGTGAGCGGCACGTCGCTGACGCGCACCTCCACGGTCGGAAGGTGAGTCGACGGACGGACATCCCAATAGACCATCCGCTCGTCCATGATGCTGCCCGACGCGAGCTGCATCGCGACCAGCGCATCGTAGTGCTCGGCCGATTCGAAGTACGGCGGTTGGCCGGAGCAGGGCCAGCGTGACCACATGATCGACCGCCAGCTCGAGAATCCGGTGTCCGCGCCCAGATAGATCGGCGAGTTGGCCGTCAGCGCGAGGAGCACCGGCAACCAGGGACGCAGATGATTGCTGACCCGGATCGCTACCTCTTTGTCGGGTACGTCGATGTGCACATGGCAGCCGCAGACCGCCTGCTCCCTGGCAAGCAACCCGTACCGCGCTTCCATCTGCTGATACCGCGCCTTCTTCGTCACCAACTGCGCGGCCCGGCCACTCGGCGGTACGGCGATGGCGCACAGCCGGCCGCCTTGCTCGGCGGCGGCCGCGGCAAGCTTCGAACGCATCCGCACCAGCTGCTCGTGCAGTTCGTCCGCGGTCTCGCAGACCGGCGCGTTGATCTCGACCTGGGCCCTGGTCAGTTCGAGTTCCACGTCGATGTCGGCGGCCTCGGCGGCGACGGCCTTGCTCTGCGGCAACGGCTCGCCGTCGGCGGACACCAGCAACAACTCTTCCTCGACGCCCATGGACGGAAGGCTCAAGTGACTCTCTCCTCGGGTCAGGTCCGCCCCCGGTACCCGGCCGTATCGGCGCGGAAACCGTGCCCGCACCGCCGGGCGCCGGGCGCAAACGCATATGCTCTACGGCGTGAGTCTGCCGATCGTCACCGCTACCCGGTACGTGTTGCCGCTCCGCGAAGGCGGTTCGCTGCCGGGTGTTGTCGAAGGCAACGATCTCGGCACCTACGTGCTCAAGTTCCACGGCGCGGGCCAGGGCCCGAAGGCGCTGGTGGCCGAGGTCGTCGTCGGCGAGCTGTTCCGACGGCTCGGCCTGCGGGTGCCCGAGCTGAAGCTGATGGAACTCGACCCGGCGATCGGCAAGTCCGAGCCCGACGAGGAGATCCAGGAACTGCTGATCCGCAGCGCCGGACTCAACCTCGCGGTCGACTTCCTGCCCGGCTCCTTCGGGTACGACGGTTCCAGCGGCAAGCCCGACGACGCGACCCAGGCCCGGATCCTGTGGCTCGACGCGTTCGTGGCGAACGTGGACCGCTCCTGGCGCAACCCGAACCTGCTCGTCTGGCACAAGAATCTCTGGCTGATCGACCACGGAGCCGCGTTGTACTTCCACCATTCCTGGATGTCCGCGGAGAAGTTCACCGGGCTCCCGTACGACGCCGCCGACCACGTCTTCCGCGATGTCGCCCCGGCCGTACCGGACATCGACTCGCAACTGGCCGCCGAGATCACGCCGGACCTGTTGACCGAGGTGATCGACCTCGTGCCCGACGAGTGGATCGCACCTGGCGACCGTGAGCGGTACCTCGGCCATCTGACCGCCCGGCTGGCCGATCGGTCCGCCTGGCTGCCGGGTGGTGCACGGTGAACCTTGTCCCGTTCGACTACGTCATCCTCCGGGCCGCCCCGCGGATCCAGCGAGGCGAATTCGTCAACGTCGGCGCTGTGCTCTACTGCCGGGCGCTGGACTTCCTCGGCGCCGCCTGGGACGTCGATCCCGCCCGTTTGAAGGCCCTCGATCCAGCGGTCGACGTCGACGTGGTGTGTGCGTCGCTGGAGCACATCCGCGCGATCTGCGCCGGCGACCCCGACGGCGGCCCCGCGGCGACGACGCGGATCGGCGAACGCTTCCGCTGGCTCGCGGCACCCCGCAGTACGGTCGTGCATCCCAGCCCCATCCACAGCGGCCTCACCAGCGACCCCACGGCCGACCTCGACCGCCTGGTCGACGCCTTCGTCAGGTAGCCCGGCTCGGACTGAAGAACTCCAGCACGGCTTGGGCGCCGGACTCGAGGAGCTTCCGCATATCGGCGGACAACTGCGCGGCAACAGCGCTCCGCTCGAACATGGCAGCCTCATAAGTCCGTACTGCGTTCGCCGGGTCCGCCGCCAGCGCCAAGGCCAATTCAGCGGCATCGAGCATTGCCAGATTGGCTCCTTGTCCGGCCGGCGGCATCAGGTGAGCCGCGTCGCCGATCAGGGTGACACCGGGCACCGGTGACCAGGTCAGTCCGATCGGCAATGCGCGGGGGGCCCGGGGAACGATCGTTTCGTCGCAAGCCTCGATCAGCTCGGTGAACTTCGGATGCCAGTCGCTGAAGAGTTCCACCAGCGCGGCCCGAGCCCGGGCCGGATCCTCGAACGGGATCCCGCAGGTCGTCAGCCAGTCCTCCGGGCCGTAGAACGACAGGTACACGCGGACCCGGCCGCTGCCGTTCCGCTGGGCTGCCAGGGTCTGCCCATCCCCGATCGCCCAGTAGTTGCCGCGGCCGATCCTGGCCGCCAACTCGGGATAGGTGTGATCGATGTCGGGTATGCCGAGTTCCACCGAGTTGACGCCGAAGTGGGCCGGACGAGCGTCGGTGAGGAGCGGACGGACGACGGAGTTCGCGCCGTCGGCGCCGACCAGGAGATCGCAGTCGGCGGTGGCGCCGTTCCGGAACCGGAGCAGGTGACCGCCTTTCTGGTCCGGCACGGCCTCCTGCAAGGCGTGGCCCCACTTGATGGCGTGCTCGGGGAGGGAATCGAGCAGCAGGTCGCGGAGGTCACTGCGATCGACCTCCGGGCGTGCCATCGGCGCGTCGTCGGGGGTGTCTTCCTGAAGCAGGATCGTGCCGGACGGATCGAGCAGGCGCATGTCCTGACCTTCACGTCGCGCGATGGCCAGGAACCCGCTCTCCAGCCCCGCTTCCCGCAGCGCCCGCTGACCGGTTTCGGTGTGGAGGTCGAGCATGCCGCCCTGGGTCCGGGCCGAGCGAGAAGCTTCGCGCTCGTAGACGACTGCGTCGATTCCGTGCACGGCGAGCACGCGGGCTAGCGTCAAGCCCCCGACTCCCCCGCCGATGATGGCGATCTTCATGACTGCACCTCACTCTGTACGGCGTACTGTGTCGATACACTGTATCGAACGATACGATGTCTGGTATCGAGTGTGAGGAGCAGCATGGATGAGCCCGCGGTGATCTGGGACCGGCCCGAGCCCACCAGGCGGCCGGCGCCGAGTCCGCTGAGCAGGGAATCGATCGTGCAGGCGGCGATCCGGCTGGCCGACGCCGAGGGACTCGAAGCGGTGTCGGTCCGCAAAGTCGCCGCGGAGTTGGATGCCGGCCCGATGCGGCTCTACGGCTACCTGTCGACCAAGGACGATCTGCTCGACCTGATGGTCGACGCGGCGTACGGGGAGATCCCACTGCCGGAAGCAACCGGTCAGGACTGGCGTACGACCTTGCGAGAACTCGGGCACGGCATCAGGCAGGTCGCATTGCGACACGAATGGTTCGCCGATCTCCTCGGGCGCCGTCCACATCTGGGCCCGCAGGCTCTCGCCTATTTGGAAGCCTCGTTGGCAGCGCTCGACCGAGCTGACGAATTCGCCACCATCGACGAGGTCAGCCGGGCAATCCGCACGCTCCACGCCTACCTGATCGGAGCCCTCAGAACCGAGGTCGCCGAACGCCGAGCCGAACGATCAACCGGCCTCGACAAAGACTCCTGGCGTCGCAAAGCCGCTCCCTACCTCACCCGCGCTCTGTCGTCAGGCAACTACCCCACCGTCGCCAATTTCGTCCACAACGCCACCCGGCAAACCCCGGACACCGCCTTCGACACCGGCCTGAACCACCTCCTCGCCGGCATCACCCCACCCAAACCCAACTGACCGACGCTCGGGGGCTGAGATGCGGATCTCGGTGGCCAGCCCGAACTCGGCCGGCCCACCCCGTGGGCTGGCCAGCGCGACCTCGGCCGGCCCACCCCGTGGGCTGGCCAGCGCGAACCCCGGGTGGCCAGCGCGAACCCCGGGTGGCCAGCGCGACCACGGCGGCCAGCGGAACCTCGGTGGCCGGACCAACCCAACGGTCGGCCCGGGCGTTCGGCGTACGGGTCAGGCGAGGGCTTGGGAGACGACCTCGCGGGCTTCGGCGAAGACCTCGGCGAGGTGGTCCTCACCTTTGAAGGACTCGCCGTAAATCTTGTAGAGGTCCTCGGTACCGGACGGACGCGCCGCGAACCAGGCCGACTCGGTCGTCACCTTCAGCCCACCGATGGCCGCCCCGTTGCCGGGCGCACTCGTCATCCTGTCCAGGATCGGCTCACCGGCCAACTCGGTCGCCGTGACCGCATCGGCCGACAGCGCGGCGAGCTTCGCCTTCTCTTCGCGAGTGGCAGGCGCATCGACCCGCGAGTACGCCGAGGCGCCGAACTTCTCCACCAGTTTCGCGTGCGCCTGCGACGGCGTCTCGCCCGTCACCGCAGTGATCTCGCTGGCCAGCAGCGCGAGCAGGATGCCGTCCTTGTCCGTGGTCCACACCGTGCCGTCGAAGCGCAGGAAGCTCGCCCCTGCAGACTCCTCACCGCCAAAGCCGACCGACCCGTCGATCAGCCCCGGCACGAACCACTTGAACCCGACCGGCACCTCCCAGAGCCGCCGGCCGAGATCGCCGACGACCCGATCGATGAGCGAGGACGACACCAGCGTCTTGCCGACCGCCACGTCCGGACCCCACTGCCTGTTCCCGAACAGGTAGGAGATCGCGGCGGCCAGGTAGTGGTTCGGGTTCATCAGGCCGGCGTCCGGCGTCACGATGCCGTGCCGGTCCGAGTCGGCGTCGTTGCCCGTGGCCACGTCGTACCGGTCCTTCTGGGCGACCAGCGACGCCATCGCGTACGGCGACGAGCAGTCCATCCGGATCTTGCCGTCGTGGTCGAGCGTCATGAACGACCAGGCTGGGTCGATCCGCGGGTTCACCACGGTCAGGTCAAGGCGGTGCCGCTCGGCGATCGCGGCCCAGTAGTCGACACTCGCGCCGCCGAGCGGGTCGGCGCCGATCCGGACTCCCGCGCTTCGGATCGCGTCGAGGTTTAGTACGGACGGCAGGTCGTCGACATAGTGACCGAGGAAGTCGTACTCCCCTGCCTGCGCCCGGGCGGCCTCGAACGGCGTACGGCGTACTTCGCGGTTGCCGCCCGCGATCAGCTCGTTGGCCCGGTTCGCGATCCAGCCGGTCGCGTCCGAGTCGGCCGGACCGCCATGCGGCGGGTTGTACTTGATGCCACCGTCGCGCGGCGGGTTGTGGCTCGGCGTGATGACGATGCCGTCCGCACCCGCTCCCGCTCCGCGGTTGAGCCGCAGGATGGCATGTGACACGGCTGGCGTCGGCGTCAGACCGTCGGCGCTGTCGACGAGCGTCTGGACGTTGTTGCCCGCCAGCACCTCGAGCACGGTCCGCCAGGCCGGCTCGGACAAGCCGTGGCTGTCGCGGCCGACCAGCAGCGGCCCGGACGTCCCCTCACCTGCCCGGTACTCACAGATGGCCTGGGTAATGGCCAGGATGTGCGCCTCGTTGAAGGCACCGTCGAGGCTCGAGCCGCGATGGCCCGACGTACCGAAGACGACCTTCTGAGCGGGGTTCTCGACGTCCGGCGTGATCCCGTCGTAGGCGGCGAGCAGCGCGTCGACGTCGACGAGGTCCTCGGGCTGAGCGGGCTGGCCTGCGCGTGGGTGCATGTGCTCATGCAACAAGCCTTCGGCCATGATCACAACTCCATCCGGGTGGCGTGCACAACTTCTCCGCGGTTCGACGGCCGTTTTTCAGCTCGGGTACGGCGTGAGGAGCTGGTCGACCGGCGCGTAGTCGTCGGTCAGCAGCGGCGCGTCACCGATGAACTCCCGTACCGCGGCCGGATCGTCCAGCAACTCGGCCCGCTGTTTCAGCCGCGACCGGATCGCCGCCGAGGGCAACGACTGCTGGGACGCCACCAGGACGAAGTTGCCGCCGGCCTCGCCGGTCAACTCGTCCGGGTCCGCAATCACCCCGACATGCGCGAACTCGGCCGCGACCGTCCGCATCTCCGCCTTGAGGAACGCCTGCGAGCCATAGTCGATGACGTTCACCAGATAGATACCGTCGGTCCTGAGCACCCGGCGGATGTCGGCGATGATCTCGCGCGTGGTCAGATGCCACGGCACCGCGATCCCGCCGAACGCGTCCATGATCACCAGATCGCGACTGCCGTCCGGCTCCGACCGTACGCCGAGCCGTCCGTCCCGGATCCGCACGTCGAGGTCGGGGCCGGTCCTCGCGCCCAGCTCCGACTTGTCGACCTCGATCACGCCCGGATCGATCTCGTACACCTTGTTGCGGCTGCCCGGCCGGGTGGCCGCCAAGTACCGCGGCATGGTGAGACCGCCGCCGCCGATGTGCAGCGCGTCGACCGGTTGCCGGGCCGGCCATTTGCTCTCGATCACGTCGGCGAAGTTCTTGATGTAGAGGAATTCCAGGTACGTCGGGTCCGCGAGGTCAACGTACGAATGCCTCAGCTGGTCCAGATACAACGTGCGCCCGCTGGGCCGATCCGGGTCGGCAACGACTCGGGCGCAGTGGTACGCCGTCTCGACCTCGCACGGCCGGGGTGCGACGAGGGTCAGTCCGGCACCGATCAGCGCTAGCGCGAGTGGCCGTGCGGCGGCCTTCAATCCGCGGAAGTAGATCGTGAGCGCCGCGCCGCCCGCAACCAGGAAGCCGCCAAGGCACAGCACGATCACGCTCGTCGGCACCTTCGCCACGAACACGAACCCGGTCAACACAGTGCCCGCGATCGCGCCCACCGTCGCGTACGCCGACAGCCGTCCGACGACCGTGCCGGTTTGGGTGAGCGTCTGGAGTCTGAGTTTCGTCACCATCGGCGTCACGGCGGCCAGCAGCGCCGCCGGTATGAACAGCGCGATCGTCACCGCCAGGAACACGACATTGCTGTCGCCGCCACGAACCGCCTCACCCGTCCAGCGCACGATCGGCAGGATCAACAGCACCATCGCGCCGCCGAAGAGAATGAGCGGACCCAGCGACCGGGTCGGTGGCACGGCATCGGCGAACTTCCCACCGAATGCCGCCCCCGTCGCGATCGCGGCCAGCGCGACCCCGATGACGGCTGTGTTGGTCTCCAACGTCAGCCCCAGATAGGGCGCGATCAGTCGCAGTGACACCAGTTCCAGCACCATCACCGACGCAGAGCTGAGCAACGACAAGGCAATCGCCAGCCTGTCGCCGATCCCTCTCGCCACGCCCTCAGCCGCGGCCACCGTCGTCTCGCTCATCGCGCCACCCTACCTACGCAACGCCCACGCCCGCTCGGCCCTCGCCGGCTTCTGTGGACAACCTTCGCTGCAACCTTTTCGGAATCGGTGGACCGGGACAGTTTGCTCGAATTGCCTTGTGGACAACGGCGATCGAAGGGCCGAACACTCGTACTTTCCCTGGCATGAGCAAACGAATCGTCATCTTCTGTTCCGACCTCATCAACGCCGCCGGCCCACTGACCCCTGACGAGCTCGGCCAGCAGGTTCTCGCCGCCGGCCTGACCAAATCGGTGCACCCGGTCACTGCCATCCGTACCGCCCTGCGCCAGTCACCGGTGATGGTGCAACTCCCCGACGGTCGCTTCGACTCCGCCCGCCGGATGCTCGACGGCGTCTCCCTCACCCATCGGGTCCGCTTCGCCACCCAGGGAAGACAGGTCCTGTACGCCGGCCCCGAGCTGGCCATCCTCGATCAGATTCTCGTGCACGAAGGATCCCTGGCGCTGACGTCGGGTGGCGCCATCACGTCGTCGCTCGGCGAGTTCGGCGGCTGGTGCGGTCCACCGGACTGGCTTCCGGACGTGCCCGCCGACTCGCTCCTGGCCTTCCGGTTCCGCAACGGAAGGCTCGCGGTGGAACCGGTCGTCCACGAGCCGTCCTTCAAGAGCGCCGAAGTAGAGCGCCTCCGCGTCGTGCTCCGAAGATTCCTGATGACCTCGGACAATCTGGATCCTTGGAAAAGCCATCACACACTGGGCAAAGTCATGCTCCGCGCTCTCGCGGAAGTCCCGGATCTACTCCGGGAGCCGTTGCCACCGTTGGACGAGATCCTCCGCCTGGGCAACGAGCGGTGGGCCAGAGACTGGCCGGTCGAATCCGTCGAGGACGTTCGCGACGGCCAGCGGATCCTGCTCGATGACGTACCGAGCGCACTGGTCGCAGCCCTCCGCCGCGACGCCGACCGCCTCGGCGTCACCACCGGCGAACTGACCGTCCTGCTGTTGTCCGCAGCGACCTACCGCACAGCCTTACCCTGCCGCCACGACGCCCAAGCCGCCTACCTCAACCCACCCGCCTACTTCGACGAACCTGATCATCTGGCCTACCCCGACGAAGCTGCGGCCTACCGCGACGACGCTGCGGTTCCTGCCTACCCCGACGAGCCGGAGGTTCCGACATACCCGGACGAAGCCGCGGTTCCTTCCCATCCAGACCGACCTGCTGATCCTGCTCATCCCGACGGACCTGCTGATCCTGCTCATCCCGACGGACCTCGAGGTCCTGCCCATCCCGACGGACCTGGTGACCCTGCCGACCACAACGGCGTCGACCATGCCGCGAAGGCCGGCGCCGACGACTGTGAAGCCTCCGACGACTTCGAGGAAGTCTGGATAGACGACCTGCCAGACGCCGTACTCGCCCTGAGGCGCCCACCCGAATGACCAGTCGAGTCAGCGACCGGTCAGCTCTGATCGAGTCGAGCGATCAGTGTCTTCGGCGCGACCTGGCGATAGGCGTCCTCGACGATGTCCTCGAGCTGCTCCCAGTTCACGCCGTCCACGTCGAGATACACCCCGAGCCAGCCCCGATGCCCGACGTACGGCGGCCGGAAGAAATGTTCGGGATCCGCCGAGATCAACGCCTGTTGCGCACCCTCGGGCGCCGCACACCAGAAACCGGTCCGATCGTCATGATGCTGATCAGCGAACATCACGAACGTCTTCTTGTCCCGGACGAACCAGGTCGGCTCGCCGTGGCTCAGCCGCTCGGTCGTCTCCGGCAACCGCAAGCAGATCTCCCGCAACCGCTCCAACCCGTCCATCACCGACCTCCTTCACCCCTTCAAGCCGTCCACAACGACAGTCGTTCTCAGCAAGCAGGATCACCGTCGCGACCACCGGCCGCTTCCGTCTCAGCGACGCGGTCCCGGGGCGACCACGCCTGCCTCGTACGCGTACACCACAGCCTGCGCCCGATCTCTCAGGTCCAGCTTGGTCAAGATCCGGCTCACGTGAGTCTTCACGGTCTGCTCGGCGAGCACCAGCGTGGCCGCGATTTCCCGATTCGACTGTCCGCGCGCGATCAACCGCAGTACGTCGGTCTCGCGTGGAGTCAGACCACCCGCCGTCGCCGGCAGCACAGGCTGCACCTTTGCAAAGTCCTCGACCAGTCGCCGCGTGATCGAAGGAGCAAGCAACGCATCCCCCGCGGCGACGACCCGAACCGCGGCAGTCAATTCATCCGGAGAGGAGTGCTTGAGCAGAAACCCGCTGGCGCCCGCTCGCAACGCGTCGTACACATACTCGTCCAGATCAAAGGTGGTGAGCATGATGACCCGAGGCGTCTCCCCAGGCGCCACGCCGGCAAGGATCTGCCGCGTCGCGGCGAGCCCGTCCAGCACGGGCATCCGGACGTCCATCAGAATCACATCGGGTACGAGCTGTTCGGCCAACTCGACGGCCTCAGCTCCGTTCGACGCCTGGCCGACCACTTCGAGATCCGGCTGCCCATCCAGCAGCGCGATGAACCCGGCCCGGACGATCTCCTGGTCGTCGACCACCAGCACTCTGACCGTCACCGACCAGCCTCCTCGCTCAACGGGATGGCTGCCTCCACCAGGTAGCCACCATCAGCAGTCGACCCGGCGTGAAAGGTCCCGTCCACCAATGCCATTCGCTCACGCATACCGATCATCCCGTGCCCGCTGCCGGGCGCCGTCGGCACCTCAGCACGAGCCGGCCCGTTCACCACCGTCAACCGCAGCTCAGCACCGATCACCCGAACAGCCACCTGTACTACGGCCTTCGGCGCATGCCTCACCGCGTTGCTGACCGCCTCCTGCACGACCCGATAGGCGTTCAACTCCACAGCCGGATCCAGCCCCACCGGCACCTCAGCCTCCAACCGCACATCAGCCCCAGCCCGCCGAGTACTAGCCACCAACTCCCCCAGCTCCCCCAACCCCGGCTGAGGCGCCAACTCCCCCGACCCGACGCTCTCCCCCCACACACCTGCTCCAGCCGAACCGGCCACTCCCTCCGACCTGCCCACTCCCCCCGACCTGCCCGCTTGCCCTGGCCGACCTGCCTTCGCCGAGCTATTTGCTACCGCTGATCCGCCCACTCGCTGTGACCTGTCTGCTCTCGATGAGGCGGCTGCAATTGTTGGGTTGCGGAGGTCAGCTGGGTTGTGTTGCGGCTGGTCTTCGGGAGTTGGCTTCGCCGGGTCTTCGCGGAGCAGGCGTAGTACTCGTCGCATTTCTGTCAGGGAGGAACGAGCGTTCTCGGCGATACCGGCGAACTCCTCGCGCGCGTCATCGGGCAAGCCGGGAAGTCGATGCGGCGCACTGTCGGCACGGACAACGACAACCGAAAGGTGATGGGCAACGACATCATGAAGCTCCCGCGCGATCCGAGCCCGTTCCTGCCACCGCGCCCGCTGCGCCCGCTCTTCCGCGCTGATCCCCTCCTGCGCGGCCAACTGGCGCCGGGTCTCCGCCCGCGATCGCAACAGGTCTCCCACGACGACCGCGACCGCGGAGAAAACCGCCATGGTCACCAGCCCTGGCCAGCTACCGCGATCCGGCGCGACGACCATCGCAACGATTCCAACGACCTGGGTCATGACCCACCAGCCGGCCAGCTCCCGCCGCGACGCACTCCGCGCACCGACGATCGCCAGGACGGCTGCATGCCCGAAGACGCTCGTCACCGGCCACGGCCACGCCTCCTCGGACGAGACCGGGACACTCACCGCCGCAATCAGCGCCGCCACCAGCAAGGAGACCGGCACACTCAACACCGGCCGCAGCCAGGCCAACGCCAACCCGACCCCGCGAGCAACCCCCAGCGCCAGTGCCGCCCCCAACGGGATCCGGTAATGCTGGCCGAGATCAGCAGTCGTCAGAACCAGCAACCCCGCAGTAGCCAGCGCGGCCCACCACCCGCCGCGTCCCTCAGGCCACCCGTCGACCGGCCCGATCCCAGCGTCGATCCGCTGAACCGGGCCGTCCGAGAAGCGCTTATCACTGCTCACAGAGCGAAGCCTAGGGTGCATGCCGCGCGCATCGACATCAGATCTGCCGGGTCCACGAGTAGAAGAACAGCATTCCGCCGACAGCGATGAAAGTGGTTGCCGGAAGCACCCACCACCCGACCGCCGACCCGTACAGCCGCCGGATCGCCGCGGCATGCAAGAGCGCGAGACCACGAAGTACGAACGGAATCAGCACGATGATCGGCAACGCGATCCCGGCATGTACCAACCACGCACCGGCCTTGGTCGGGCCGCCCCACGTCCCCGGTCCGAACGGTCCGTCCTCCACGAACCCGTAGAACGGTCCGCGGACGACCGACAGTACGAAAAGCATCAGCAGGAACAGACTCAGGAACCCGAACACCAAGCTCAGAAGCCCATGAGCAAAGGACTTCACCGCCCCCGGCCGCCGAAGCCGCACAAGTTCCGGAGCCCCTAGATACCCGGCCAGCCTGCGCCACCGCCAGTACACCGACTCCAACCGCCCCACCACTGACTCCCCCATCACCACGAGGCCAACCCCGAGCAACGCAACCCCATACCCCCCACCCCGCACCAACCGGCCCACCCTCCCGGTCAAACCAGCACCGTGGCCCGCACCCCCACCCCTCCCCGCACCACCACCGGCCCCAATCCCGTTCCCCCCACCACTCCACCCGCCGCCCCCACTCCCCACCCGTCGATCCACTCCAACTCCGCTCCCCCGCCGCCCACAACAGCTCCGCTCCCCCGCCGCCCATCCACAACAGCTCCGCTCCCTGGCCGCCCGTCGACACCGGCGCCGCTCTCCCGCCGCCCGTCCACAACAGCTCCGCTCCCCGACCGCCCGTCCACAACAGCTCCGCTTGCCGGCCGTCCGTCGACACGGGCGCCGCTCTCCCGCCGCCCACTCACGCCAGGCCCGTTCCCCAGCCGTTTGTCGGTCCCAGCTCCGCTTCCACGGCGTTCATCCACGCCAGCTCGGTTGCTCGCACCTTCGGCGGCGGCCCCCGGCTGCTGACCGGATTGCGGTTGGTTGGCGTTGGTTGGGCGGGGCCGGATGTTGTCCGTCATGGCTACTCCTCGGTCTCAGGTCTCGAGATTGAGCCTAGGAATCAGCGTGGTCGGGGACGTCGGGCCAGGGAGCCAATTCGGACCCCCTACCGGAGTACCGAGTGTGGTGTGATCTACGTCACAGTGACCACGGTCTGTGCCAAAGCGTTACACGGTCAGTGCCGATTGGTGTCAGCGGCCAACTCACGCCGTAGGCGTCAGCGGCGATGCCGCGCCTGAGAGGGAGGTTCGGACAAATGCGCATTCGGAACCTGGCAGTGACCGCCACGCTAGTCCCGGTCCTGATGCTCGCAGGTTGTGGCAACAACGAGTCGTCCGATGTCGCGGCGGGATCACCTGGCGCGCAGAAGGCGGCCAAGCACGGCCTGGACACGGTCGCCGACGGTTCCGCCCAGGTCGAGGGCTCGCCCGTCTCGGACGACCCGGTCGTCAACGCGTACTACGACTACCGCGTCGCGTTGGACGTGATGATGCGCAGCGGCGGCAAGGCCACCAAGCAACTGGTGCCGGTGATGACGAACAGTCTGTACCGGGCGATCAGCGCGCAAGCGAAGTATTACCGCACCAAGCGCCTCCACAACACCGGAGTCACCACGGTCGTCTGGGCCAAGCGCACGCTGCTGGCCGACGGCGTGATCGTCCGGGCCTGCTACGACACGAAGAAGGCCACCACCGTCGACGCGAAGGGCAAGAGCGCGCTTCCCCCGAAGACCCCGACCCGCTGGCTGGACGAGATGCGAGTCGAACAAGTCCAAGGCCGATGGATCGTCGACGGCGGCCGCACCACCCCCGTGAAGTGCTGACCCAGAGCACTGACCACCCCGGTGACGTGCTGACCCAGAGCACTGACCGCCGTCGGGAAGTGCTGGCGCTCAGCACTGACCGTCTCGGCAAGGGTCATCCCTTGACGACCGCACACGCGACACTCACTGACAGTCAGACCTTGGCGGGGCATGCACCGCACTTGCCTCCGGCGAGTGCGACTGCAGTCCCTTCCTTTGACCCCGGCGACGGGGCTCCAGACGACTCCGGTCCGCTGCCCGCCTAGGGCACACCTCGCGGCTCGGAGCCAACTCGCAGCGCGGAGAGCACACCCCTCGCTCTCCGCGCTGTCTGTTTTCCTCACACCACAGGCCAACTCAAGCCACCCACTCCGAGCGCGTCTAGAGGGCGCATGCTGGCGCCTGGCTAGGAGTGGCGGCTGTCGACGTGGATCGGCGGCTCTTGGGCGGCGCATGCTGGCGGCTGGCTAGGAGTGGCGGCTTTCGATGCGGATCAGGGCTTCTACTGCGGCGTGGAGTTCGGCGTCGTCGGCGGGGCCGGACCAGACGATCACGCGGGCCTTGGCGCCGAGTTTGGCGGCGACCAGTTCGCGGGCGGGGGTCGGATCGCCTTGATTGAGGAGTACGACGAGGCGCCGGCCGTCGCGCTGGAGACGGTCGAGCAGCGGCGGCAACGTCGAGCCGTGGAACAACCCGGGATCGCTCTTCACCTTCGTCTCAATCATCACGCCGCGCCCGCGAACCACGAGCAGAAAGTCCGCGCGGTCCCGAGTGAACTCGCGATCGTGGTACACCCGCGCCTTCGGCCACAACCGTTTCAGTGCGAGATCGACATCGGCGTCGTACCGCGCGGACAGCCGGCTCACTCGCGAACTCGTCCCGCGAGGCCGAAGCTCCTCAGGCGCGCGCCGGCCCCGGCGTCGGCGGCCCAGCAGTGGCAAGAACCAGCGGCGGAACCTGGTGTCGATCATCGGCGGACCCCCTGGACCTAGCCCGGCACTCACCGAAATTCTCTCAGCACCCAAGGTGACTGGCCACTCCAGCACTGACGCCACCCCAGATCGTGACCCCACCGCGACGAACGCCCAACAAACCCGCGATCACCCCGCAGCTGATGACCTGTCCAGACCGCGCTGGCCCTACCGGACGCCGGTCGATTCGACCGCGGGCGCCTGGTGTCGAGCCGAGGGTGCCTGGCGTCGAACCGCAGGGGGCCTGGCGTCGAACCGCGGGGTGCCTGGCGTCGAACCGCGAGGTGCCTAGTGTCGAACCGCGTGGTGTCGAACCGCGGGGTGCCTGGTGTCGAACGGAGGTGAACCGGCTGGGCCCGACAATGGGGTGTGCCGACAGTCGAGGAGGACTTGTGAGTTCGAAGCAGTGGAAGGTCCACTTCAAGTCGGCTCCGAGTGAGGTGTACCGGGCGCTCAGTACGCCGCTCGGCCGGTCGCGATTCTGGGCGGAGTCCGCCAAGGAGACCGACGGGGTGATCCACTTCGTGCTGCCGGGCGATCGCACCGACGACAGCCCGATCGAGAAGACCGTCAAGGACCGGGTGTACGCCGTCCGGTACTTCGGCCGGCTGCTCACCTTCTTCATCACTCTCGACGAAGAATCCAACGGCACCGACCTGACGCTGGCTTACGAGGCCGACGACTCTCAAGACGCCGCAGCCATCGAGGTGGACGCCGCCACCTGGGTCTCCCTCCTCCTACGCCTCAAAGCTTCCGTCGATTTCGGCGTCGACCTCCGCAACCACGACACCACCCGCACCCTCCACTACGCCGACGGCGCCTGAGGCGACAACTGCCCCTCACCGCAACTGTCGACCATACATCCACCGCCGGTAAGAACCGGGCCCACCTCGGCGCCTCGGCGGACAGGATCCATGCCACAGTTGTTGCTGCAGGCAAGGATTTATTCGGTTGCGGCCGGTGAAGCCCAACAGGTTGGGTGGTGTGGTTGATCTAGGGAAGGAACAGTTGTGGACCCGGTGAGTGCCGCGGAGATTCGGGGAGCGTTCGTCAACTCGACGAAGAGTCTGGTGAAGGCGATGACGCTGCCGCGCGACTTCGACGAGTTGCCGTGGGAGTCGCTGGACTACCTCGGCTGGCGGGATCCGAAGGCACCCGCGCGCGCCTACCTCGTCGTACCGCGGGACGATGGGGTGACTGCCATCGCGCTCGGTACTGCGGCGACCGGGAAGCCTCGGCGTGGGACGGGGTTGTGCGACCTGTGCCATACCGCTCATCAGGTCACCGACGTCGCGTTGTTCGCCGCTCGGCGGGCCGGTTCGGCGGGGCGGGCCGGGAACACCGTCGGCACCTACATCTGCGGTGACCTGGCGTGTTCGCTCTACGTCCGCGGCTTGCGCGACCCCGAGGTGCCCCAAGGCGAAACGGTCCCGACCGAAATCCGCGTCGATCGGTTAGGTCAGAGGCTTGATAGTTTCGTCAGCCGGGTACTCGCATAACCGCTGGCGATGACTACGCTTGGCCAAGGGTCTGGGGCAGGCCGCCGAACCGGGAGTGAGACGCGAATGACGGAGTTCAGAATCACGCACGAGATCCACGAGGTCCACCCGGACATCCGCGAGAAGCTCACTGCGACGACGATCGAGGCGATCAACGAGTCCAGCTCGCGGTCGGCCGAGGACGCGGCGCTGGTGCTGCGGCACAAGCTCGGCGAAATCGGCGTCCACATGAGCGATGCGGCGTGTCTGGCGGCGGTCGAGCGGATCCGCTCCGGCAAGACGCTGCGCTTCGAGATCGAGCGTCGCGAGGGTGACGAAGAAGCCGACGACGAGTAGGTACTTCGTCGGCGTCGACCTCGCCTGGGGACAGCGGGGCAGCACGGGTCTGGCCGTGATCGACGACAGCGGCGTACTGCGTGAGGTCGCGACCCGGCAGACCGACGAGGAGATTCTCGCCTGGTTGCGTCCTTGGACCGACGGGCCGTGTTTCGTCGCGTTCGACGCGCCGCTGATCGTGGTGAACCCGTCAGGCAAGCGCTTGTGCGAACGGCTGATCGGTCAGTACTTCGGCCGGTACGGCGCACACTGCCATTCGGCGAACACCGCCAATCCGAGCTTCGCCGACGGATCCCGAGCGCTGCGGCTCGCCGAGGCGCTCGGGCTCGAGGTCGACCCGACGAGCACCTCCGTACGGCGAGCCGCCGAGGTCTACCCGCATCCCGCGCTGGTCGCCTTGTTCGACCTGCCGCGAATCCTGCAATACAAGGCGAAACCAGGACGCGACTTCAATCACCTGTACGCCGAGATGCTCCGGCTGGCCGGCTACCTGGAGTCCCTCGCCGACGCCTCGCCGCCGCTGCACCTCGCCGACAACGCCGACTGGCAGTCGATCCGTAAGAATCTCGACGCGGCGACCCGCAAGGTCGACCTCAAACGCCTCGAAGACGCCATCGACGGAGTCGTCTGCGCCTACATCGCCTGGTACGCGACCATCCACCCCACTCGGACCCGCACCTTCGGCCACCCCGCCACCGGCACGATCCTCACCCCAGTCACGCCCTTCATCCTAAGAAGTGGCCCCGGTGTAGCGCCGTAGCCCCAGTCGCCACAGAAGCAGCGTCCCAGCCGTGAATCCGGTCGCCAGGAGGACAGCCATCAGCAGGGTGCCGAGCTCGGGTCCCTGGACAAGGGTTCGGGCCGGCCAGGTCGTGATGACGGCGACCGGGAAGGCGAACGTGAGGAGCTGCCGGATCCAGCGGCCGTAGATGTCGATCGGGTAGCGACCGAACTCCCAGGCAGCGCCATGGAGCACGCCGAGGTTGAGGCGAGGCGCCCAGAAGGCCAGCTCGTGCGTCTCCTCCGCGAGGGCAACTTCCCGGCGGCGATCATCCGTTCCGCCCTGACCGAGATGCACTCCTCGGCGGACGGCCGTCCGGAGCGGGTTGGTGCCGAACTCAGCCGTCGCGATCTCCACCTGTACGAACGCAGCCTTGGCCGGCTGCGCGCCGACGCCGCTCTCATTGCCTATCTGGACTGGCGAAACGGTCGATCAGATCTGCGGGGTTAGTGCGCTGGCCGTCAGTAGCGAGATGAGGGTCAGGTCAGCGGCTGCGAGGGATTCGGGGCCGCCTTGTTCGCGGTCGATGACGCAGAGGGCTTCGCGGATGTCGGCGCCGAGGGCGCGGAGGTCGGTGGTGGAGAGGACGATCTGGCCGCCGCTGGTGACGACGTCTTCGACGACCAGGACGCGGCGGCCCGCGATGTCGGCGCCTTCGGCCAGGCGGCGGGTGCCGTACGGCTTGGCCTTCTTGCGGACGAAGGCGCACGGTAGACCGGTGTGCCGGCCCAGCGCGGTGACGACCGGGATCCCGCCCATCTCGAGCCCGGCCAGTACCTCGATGTCGGCGGGCACCAGGGGCGCCATGGCTTCCGCGATCGCGTCGAGCAGCACCGGATCGCCCTCGAAGGAGTACTTGTCGAAGTAGTGATCAGTCGTCACACCGGAGCGGAGTACGAACTCCCCGGTCAGATGTGCCGTTCGGTAAATCCGGTCACCCAGCTCAGCGAGATCCACGGCCGCACCCTATCCAGCCTCAGCTCGCCCGCTGAGCGCCAGGGTCTGCCGGCAGCAGACGACGGAAATCCTCGACAGCGATGATCGGTACGCCGTACGCGCGGGCGACCCGGGCTTTGACCGACAAGCTGTCCACGTCGGCCGCCACCACGAAATCCGTGTCCGGCCGAACCGCCTCCTGCGGCACGAAGCCCGCCGCGACGGCCCGGTCCCACCAGATCTCGCGTGGTTCGATCATGTCTCCCGTGAACACCATCGTGCTGCCCGGCGGGAACCCACGCGCTCCCGGCCGCAACGGCACGGCGTACGCACCGCGGCTGGCGGCGACCAACGCCGCATCCACATCGGACGCGCGATGCCCGAGCATCACCGCCACCTTGTCGAGGTCGCTGCGCTGCTCAGCACTCACCTCGCCGGAGCCGTCACCCCATAGTGCCGATGCCAGCCCGGCCACGTAGTACCCATGAAGCTCGTCGACCTGTGGTCGGGTGAGGCCCAGCTCGGTCGCGACGTGGACCAGCTGATCGGCGTCGGCCTGGGTGATCTCGCGATCGGCTAGCACGGTGTCGAGGACGGCCAGGTAGGAGTTGGCTTGGGGTGGATCGGGTACGCGCGGCAATTGGTCGACCAGTCGGCTCATCCAGCCGTGGCGTCCGCCTGCATGGACAGGACGGATCCTGGGGGTGAAGGAGGCGGCCGGGATTGTTGGCCAAGGCAACCTTCGCACTTCCTCATACGCCCACTGCCACGGCGGTGGGCTGGGAAACGCTTGCAGATAGCGCTCGAAGAGCAGCGCCGTCGCCCGGGTGTCGGCCAGCGCCGAATGCCAACCCTCCAAGGGAATCCCGGCCGCTGCGCAACAGGCGCCGAGCGTCCGTTTCGCGCCGGGATACAGATAGCCGGCCAAGGCCATCGTGCACATCGCCCGCTCGGTGATCAGCGGCACGGCATAACCGGCCCGCGCGAACTCGGCCCGCAGGAAGCCCAGATCGAACTCCACGTTGTGACCCACCACCATCCGCCCGGCGAGCAGCCCTGCCAGGTGCGCGGCGACATCCCGGAACTCGGGCGCCGCGAGCACGTCAGCGGTGAGAATGCCGTGGATGTGTTGTGGACCGAGATCGCGCTGTGGATTCAGCAAAGTGACCCACTCGTGCTCCGGCCGGCCCCGCGCATCGAGCAGGACGACGGCGATCTCGATCACCCGATGCCGGTGTCCTGGCAGCAGGCCGGTGGTCTCGGTGTCGATGACGGCATACATCCCCAGCGCCTCCTCCAACGCGAGCCCAGCAGACGAGAACAGCCGGAATCCCAACCCGGCAAGCCGATCCGGACCGTCCGATCCGGCTTACTCCAAGCCAACCAGACCCCACCGACAGTTTCCGCTCGCGCGTCCCGGGAGTTCAGGCCGGCGGTACGTCGACGGCGATCTCCTCCCCGAGCTTCGCCCCACCCGCCAGATCGAGGTCGTCACCACTCCAGAACCGCCCCGGGTCGTACCAGTTGAGCCGTCGCCCATCGGCGAGCAACCCCATCTCCTCGTACGTCATGGCGACTACCTCGGCGCAGTACGCGGTCTCCAGTTCCAGCTCGCGCTCTCCGCGCCGGAACTTCGGGATCCTCCCCCGCACCCAGCGCGACGCGAGTCGAGCCGTGGAGGGGAACGGCGTCCCGTCGAGCCGCGCGACAGTACGCAGTACGGCGTCTTCCATCTCGCGGGTGACGGTGTGGTCGAGCTGGCGCAGCCACGCGTGCTGCCCGTAGCGGTTCGCCCACGTGACCACAGCGTCGCGGAGATCGTGGAGCTGTACGCCGCGCTGGTGGTTGCCGGTCCACATGTCTGGCAGCGAACGGCCGAGCTCGGCGTGCCACATCAACGGCGGCATGTCCTCCAGCACGATCGCCATGCCCACGTGGTTGACCGGGCTGTTGGTGGTCAGCTGGATCGCCCGGTCCGCCGCACTGTCACCCCGGAAAAGCCAAATGTCACCTGTTCGTGTCAGTTCCGTAGCATCATCCAGTGAAATCCGCGTCTCCACGTCGCTAGATTAATGCGCATGAAGGCATGGAAGGTCGTAGGACTGGCGGGGATTGTCGGCGTCGCGGCAACCGGAGTGGTGATCGCTAGGGGCGAGCGCAAGCGTCGCGCCTACACCCCCGAGGAAGTCCGGGACCGGCTCAAGACCCGCGTCAAAGAAGCAGCCAACGCTTGATCCAGCCCGGCGCCCCCCAAGGGCGCCGGAGATCAACCCGTACTGCGAAGTCGCCGCCCAGCCTGTACTGCGAGGCGGTCGGCCGAGCCCGTCTGCGACGCCGCTGGTCGAGCCTCTACTGCGAAGCGGTCGGCAAATGCACTCTGGACCGTTCACGTCGACTCAAAGGTTGTGCAGGGCAACCTTCTCCAGTCGGCCGGCGGTGATTTCGGCCGTTTGGAAAGTGCAGAACGGCTGCCGTCGTCGATCCGTCGGCGACCCTGGATTGAGCAGCCGCAACCCCTTCGGCGTCGTGGTGTCCCACGGAATGTGACTGTGCCCGAACACCAGGAGATCCACTCCCGGGAACGCGCTCTCACACCGTTCTTCGCGACCACGACTGGCGCCCGTCTCGTGCACCACGGCCACTTCCAGCCCGTCGAGCGACGCCCGGGCGACCTCGGGCAACCTGGCTCGTAGTACAGGCCCGTCGTTGTTGCCCCAGCAGCCGATCAACCTCCGCGACCGCGACTCGAGTTCGTCGAGCAGTTCGACGCTCACCCAGTCGCCCGCGTGAATCACCACATCGGCCTCGTCGATCGCGTCCCAGACGGGATCCGGCAGTCGCTTCGCGCGAACGGGCAGATGCGTGTCCGAGATCAGTACCAAACGCATGCGGCTACTCTCCCACGGTCTGTCTCAGGCGTGGGAGGCGTACGTAGTACGGGTGTTCAGTGTCAGTTCGGTAGTGACTTGATCAGCTCTCTCTCGCGCTCGGGACTGAGGCCCGCCTTGCGTTCGCGATCGAGGCCGAGTTCGCGCTCCCAGGCGAGCGTGTCGCGCAACAACTCCGCCCGCGGCCGATGGGTCAGGCCCGCAGCCAGCGCCGCCTGACCGCTGCGGCTCGACCAGCCTTCGTACCCCGGCTCGGTCAGCCACATCGCGAGCGAGTCGGGGCCCATGTACTGCCCGACCTCCTGCGCCTCCAGCCACTCCTGCGGCGCGAGCACGACCGGTCCCGTGTGCCCGCCGACCTCCCGCACCAACGCGATCCACTCCCCGAACGGCACCATCGGCCCGACGGCGTCGAACGTCCCGCTGCGACCGCTCTCCGCACAGTCCAGCAACCAGGAAGCGAGATCCCGTACGTCGATGATCGAGGTCGCCAGGTCGGGAGTGTCGGGCACCAGCAGGGGCTCCTCGGGCGCGCGCGCTGCCCGGGCGACCCAGGCGCCACCCCGGTCGCTGGCATCCCCCGGCCCGCCGATCAGCCCGGCTCGTGCGATCACCAGCCGATCCCCGACGGCATCGATCGAGGCGAGCTCACAGGCCACCTTCGCCTCGCCGTACAGCTCGCGGTCGGCGACGTCTTGATCCGTGGCGGCCCGCAGCGGCGCCGACTCGTCCGCGCCCGGCGTATCGAACTTCTCGTAGGCGTTGCCCGACGAGATGTAGGTCCAGTGTTTCGCCTTGTCGGCAAAGGCATCCAGCGCACTTCTCACGAACCCTGGTTGCCAGGACACTTCGAACACCGCGTCCCAGTCCTGGTCCGGGACCGCGGCGTACGCATCCGGGCGGCTGCGGTCGGCCGTGATCAAGGTCGCACCCGCTGCCACCGCGCCGCTCTCACCGCGGGCGAGGCAGGTGACGGCATGGCCGCGAGCCAGGGCCTGGGTCGCGAGCTCGCGCCCCACGAAGGCTGTCCCACCGAGAATCAGAATGTCCACCAGGACAGCCAAGCAGGCGCCGGGGACAAAACCCATCACCTCTGCGGACAGCAGAACGGACACGCTTCGTGGCTCGCCGCCAGCGTGGTGTCATCCCTGGTCGTCACCCCTTGCGACAGAGGCGGGAGAGGCGCACTGTCAGTTGTAGAAGGCAAGCAACCAGGGGGCGACATGACCGGCTTTGTTCAGATCATCGAGTACCGGACTTCGAAACCGGACGAGGTGCAAGCGCTCAGCGAGGACTACCGCAAGGCGCGTGAGGCCGAGGACGACGGCAGCCCCGCACCCGCCCGCGTGATGGCCTGCGCCGACCGCGACAATCCGGGGCGCTACTTCACGATCGTGGAGTTCGAGTCGGCCGAAGCCGCGATGGCGAACTCGTCGCGGACCGACACCGGCGAGTTCGCCGCGAAGATGATGGAGCTCTGCGACGGGCCGCCGACGTTCTACAACCTCGATCTGCATCAGGTGATGTAGAGGTTTCGAGCGGACCGCTACCGGAGGGAGGAGAAGGTAGCGGCCCGCTCGGCGTCGGACCGGATCCGCGGCGCCGGACCCGGTCGTGGTCCTGTGTCGGTACTACGTGGTCCGCAGCCCCGCGCGGCCCGTACTACGCCCTCTTCCGAGCCCCGTCTGTGCCTTCGGCCCGGGATCGGACAGGAAATCGGCGCGGGCCTTGAAGAGGCGCTCGGACTTGAACCCGGACTTGATCCCGGAGCCACGCGCGCGCTCCGGATCGAACTCGGATTCTGGCCCGCGCTCCGGATCGAACTCGGAGTCGGGATCCGACTTGAGCTCGGGCCGGCGCTCCGGATCGAGGTCGGGCTTGCCTGTCGCGCCGAGCTTGGGCTTGGGCTCGCGCTCAGGTCCGAACTCGGGCTCGGGACCCGGCTCGAGCAAGGGCCGGCGCTCCGGATCGAGGTCGGGCTTGCCTATCGCGCCGAGGTTGGGCGCGCGCTCCGGTTCGAACTCGGGCTCGGCATCCGGCTCGAGCAGGGGCCGGCGTTCCGGATCGAGCTCGGGCTTGCCTGTCGCGCCGAGCTTGGGTTCGAACTCGGGCTTGCCTGTCGCGCCGGGCTCGGGATCCGGTTCGAACTCGGGCTCGGGTGGGGGTTCGGGGGCTGGGTGGAGATTGGGCCAGGGGCGGGGTGGTAGGTCGGAGCGGGGTTTCAGGTTGAGCGCGGGGTCCGGGCCGGGATCGGGGTCGAGCCACTCGACCTCGGTGGCGCCTTGATGGCCGTGGATCGCGATCACCGACTCGATGGCGTCCCAGACGGTCGTGGTCGGGTAGTCGCCGTACCAGCGGAGCGCGACCGCCCCGTCGGTGAACTGGACGCCCTCGGCGACCGGCCCGGTACCGCTGACCCCGGAGACGTCGTGATGGCGGATCAGCCGGAAACGACGAGAACTCATTTCGGCGCGACCTCCCACAACCGCTCCCCCGGCAGCTTGCGCCCCGGTGACGACTCGCTCGGCAGGATCGGCTCGCTCGTCACGCGCAACCCGGCGAACCGGCGCGACATGGCGGCTGCATAGCGGTCTGCCAGCTCGGCCTCCGCCTGGTAGTCCGCGACGACGTGGTCCCCGAACCACACTCGTACGCGGCGTCGTTGGGGTGCCGTCCCGCCTATCGGAACGGGGTCGGTACTGGCATCGTCGCCGGACATCAGTGCACCCTGCGCCCGGTCGGCCTGATCGGCGTCTTGCGGCCGCCTGTCGGTGTTCCCATCAGCGGCATCGAGGACCATCGGTTCACTTCGATCACTTCCACTTCCCTGTGGGGATGGGTTCACTTCAGAGACGACCGCCACCCACAGTCATGACGCAGATCCAGAACTTTTTCTTTTCCGTACGCCGATCGCCCGCTCCTCCAACGCCCGCTCGCCCTGCGCGGTAGCTCGGCTCAGGCCGGCGACCCGGGTGGATGGGACGGTGGGCGCGTGGAGCGGGAACCGGTGGGCGCGGATCGGGCAAAGGGTGGTGTGAACCCGATTCGAGCTCTGGCGTCCGTGCCCGACCTACCCACTGATGCCCCACCCGAACCCACGGCCGTCGACGTACCAGGCGAGCACGCGGACTCCGACGTACCAGCTGAACGCGCGGATGCCGACGTACCGGGTGAACGCGTGGATGCCGACGTAGGTGTCTGCGGTTGCTGATGCGGTGTTGATCGCGGGGTCTCGGGCTTCGCCGGAGTTGTTTGCGGTGGTGTTCGATCGGCATGCGGTCGCGATTCATCGGTACGTCGCGCGTCGGCTCGGCAGCAGCGAGGCCGACGATCTGCTCGGGCAGACGTTCTTGCTGGCGTTCGAGCGCAGGCATCGGTCCGACAAGACGCGGTCGGACGCATTGCCGTCGTTGTACGGGATCGCGACCAACCTGATTCACCGGCGTAGACGTGACGAAGTACGGCAGTACCGCGCCTACGCCCGTACGCCGGCCGCTGGCGACCAGGACGGCTTCGCCAACGAGGTGGCGGACCGACTGGACACAGTACGAGCCAATCGCGTGCTGTCCGAGGTACTGGCCGGTCTGCGGTCCGCTGAGCGTGACGTGCTGCTCCTGTACGCCTGGGAAGAGCTCAGCTATCCAGAGATCGCCCAAGCGCTCGACATCCCACTGGGGACCGTACGGTCCCGCCGACCTCCGCGCCGCGCTCTACCGCGCGGCCCGGCTGATCCCCGGCGTCCACCTGGTCGACGGCATCGTCAACCTCGACGGTGCCCAGGGCCGCGCCGTAACCCGCACCGCCAACGGCCAACGCATCGACCTCATCATCAACCCCACCACCGGCCACTTCATCGGCGAACGCCACCTATCCACCCAAACCACCCCTACGCAACCAAAGGCGCCACAACCTACTGGTCCGCCGTCACCACCCACCTAACCACCACACCCCACCCAAGCCGTAACCGATAGCTCAGCGTTGAAAGACGGCTGGGCTTCAGATCACCCAGGGCTTCCACTGCTCCTGGTCGTCGGCGTCCGGGGTTGTCTCTGGAGCGAGGTCGTGCGTTCCAGCTCCGGGCAGATAGGCCGCGATCAAGAACTCCAGGTTGTGCAGCAGCATTGCCGGAGCGTCCGGCCGCGCCTCGATCAGCTTGTCAAACACGAGGCGCGACTGGCGATGCAGCACTTCCTCGCCACGACTTCGCATACCGATGTCGATCCCGTAGGCATCCGTCGCCTGGACCTCGTCGGGCCCGGCGTCCGGCGATACGTACCCGTTCCGCTGAATCACCACGCTGTACCAGTCGTCGTCATTGGCCAGACGGCCGCGCAAGCCGACCTTGTCCTCACCATCCGGCTGATCGGGGTAACGCTCGATCCCCAGCACCCGCTCCAACCAATCGGCAACTTGTCCAGGCGTCTCATCCAAGCCCAGAAAAATGCTGTCGCTGGTGGACATCACTGCTCCTTCAGGTAGGTGACAAGTCGCCCATCACCAAGATCAATAAACCTGGAGGAGGCTCAGCTGATGACCCAGGGTTGCCATTTTTCGAGGTCTGGTTCGTCGAGGGATGGTGCTGGGTCGAAGTAGTGGGTTCCTTTGCCGGGTAGGTGGGCGGCCGTCAAGGTACTGAGGTTGTGACTCAGCAGGATCGGCGTGTCGGGGCGCGTCTCGACCAGCTCGTCAAAGACCAGACGCGCCTCCATCGTCTGGAGCTCCTCGTCCGTCTGCTCTGCGTACCAGACGTCGATGTCGATCGGGTAGCGGTCGATCGCCTGGGCCTCCTCGTCAGGGTCGGCGTTCACGTAACCATTGGGCCGGACAGTCAGCACCACCGACCCGTCGGCGCTCCGGGCAGGACCTCGCAGGCGTATCAACCGGTTGTCAGGCTCCTCCTCGACCGGCGTCATTTGCAGCGTCTCCGCCAACCATCGCGCCACGTCCGCCACCGGGTCACCGGTAGCAAGAAAGATGTTGTCGTCGTCGGACATCAGTTCTCCTTCGTCAACGTGACCAGACGGCCGTCACCGAGGATGACATGTGCCGCAGCCGAGATGAACGCGCCTGGCTCACCGCAAACCATCCGGAATGCGCGCTGTGCCATGTCCTCGGCCAACCCGACCTTCCGGCCGTCGATGAGCACCTCTCCCGAGGCCCCGGCCTGGCCACTGCCCTTCCGCATGTTCCGCTTCACCGCCGACAGGGTTGCAACATCGAGTGTCTTGAATTCCATGATCCTGCCGGGGTCGCTCTCATTCTTGCGAACCATGGCATCCGGGTTCTTCTGGTGCTTCCTGCTGTGGTCTTCGATCCTCGCGTCGATTCGCCAGCCCTCTTTCACCAGCCGCGACGCGATCTCGATCTCCTTCGGTTTGAAAGTGTTCTGTGGATTGTGAACACCGGGGGCGAAATCGACTCCTAGAGCTCCACGTTGCGTCGCCGGGTCGAAGTTGGGGAGATCGACGTCGATGGCTGCGAATTCGATCGTGTCTGGTGTTGTGGGAGTTGCGGAGGCCGGCGTTGGGAGTTCGATGTTGATGACTGGTGGTGGGGGTTGGGTGGGGAGGTCGGGGTAGGTGAAGGTGGCGGTTACGTGGGTGGGGGTGATGGTGATGGTGGCGGTTTGCCAGGTGTGGTTGGCGTTGGCGGACATTGAGTGGAGGAGGTCGGTGGCGGATTCGTTGAGGTCTACGGCGATTTCGTAGGTGAGGTCCTCGGGAGGGTCCTGGTCCTCGACGACGATTGCGCGGCCGTCGGGGGTGACCATGAGTTCCACCTCGAGTTCTTCGAAGTCTTCGTGGTCTTCTTCGTCTTTTTGTTGTTTCTTGCGGAGTTTCTCGAGTGCTTTGCGGGCGACCTTGATGAGGGGTGGCTCGGGGGCTTCGGGTGCATCCGAGGCCGGTTTGAAAGGGGCGGAGAGGCGTTTGGTGCGGCCGAAGAGGTCGCGTTCGGCGACATCCCCGGTTCCGCCGGTCGTCCTGTCGCGGTCCGCGGAGCTCGCATCGGGGCGTGTGCCGGAACCGCCGCCCACAAGACGTTGAGCCCAAGCCTTGGCTTTCGGGGGCGCCATCGACAAGTAGTGGGCGGCTTCCTCGCAAGCTCGGGCGGCCGCGTCGAGTTGTTGGGCAGCCACGGTCGCCCGGCCTTGCGAAGCGGCGATGGCGAGCGCGGCGTTCTCCCGGCAGCGTTCCGCCGTACGGTGCAGGTGGAGGACCACCTGCGGTACCTCGTCGAGGCACTCGACCAGACCTTGGGCGACTCGCTGCAGGTCGGACGGCATCGAGGGCTCAGATCTGGTCGGCGTAGCTCTTGCAGCCGGCGGACGCGATCTCCAGTGCCTCGGCGGCTTGTTCGACAGCTTTGCCGGCCGCGTCGAGAATCTCTGCGATGTCGCGGTCCACGCCGGTCGCCGTACCGGCGATCAGACTCTCCACCTGGGCGCTGTGCTGGGTGAACCGGAGCTTGAACCCGGCCAGGCCACCAGCAGCTTGCTTGGCCTCCATGGAGACCTGCTGCAGCTGTTCCTTGAGCCGCTGTACGTCGGACACTGACTGCCTCTTCTTCCTAGGGATTGCGCTTCTTCGGCAACACGATCGCCGTTCCGGAGATGATCACCGGTACGGCGATCGCGATCCACCACGGCAGTCCGGCCGCCATCGCGACGACGACCAGCACGGCACCGCCCCAGCCCCACCAGCGCGCGCCGGGCAGGCGCGGCAGGCCTAGTACGCGGGATGCGGCCAGCATGGTGACGGCCTCGATCGCTGCGCCTTCCAGTCCGGCCAGGAAGGATCCGGAGATCACCCAGATCAGTACGAAGCCGACGACGACCAGTGCGGCGCTGATAGTACGGCGCTTGCGGCGCTCCTGCTCTGCCCGGGCCTTCGCGCGCACCTCCTCCAGCTTGTCCACTGTGTCCGCCAGCTGCTTGGTGAGCTTCGCCGCGGCCGCCTCGATGTCGGTGAGTCCCCTGATCGCAGGCATCGGCACGGTCGTCCTCTTGCCGTCCGCAGGCAACCCAGCGCGCTGCAGCGAAGCAGCGGCCTTCTCTGCAAGTGCGTTGAGTCGCAGCTCGAGCTTCCGCCCGCGCTCGGCCATCGCGTCGGCCTCGGCCATCGCTGTGGCCTCTGCCTTGGACCTGTTCGCAGTCAGCCTGTCCTGCGCCTGCTGCGCGTCAGCACGCGCTCCAGCGACCTGTCGCACCGCACGGGCGTACTCGGACCACACCTGCTCTTCGGTCTTCATCGGCGCACCAGCTCTACATAGCGGTCGACCTCGTCCACGCGCAGCGGCGCGAACGGTACGACGACCTGCGCCTCCGGGTGCAGCCCGTCCCACAACAGCCCGCGGTGCGGCTCCGACGCCCACCGCACGAGCGGCCCACACACTGCGCGTACGCCGTCCTGCGGATGCCGCAGGAACAAGTGGGTCGCAACATTGGCCCGCCCGTACCCCAGTTGCTCGGTGCAGACATGCAGACGGTTCCACCAGCCGAACGTCACCAGCCCCTGGGTCGGCCCGTCCCGCACGATGTCCTGCAACGCGTTCGCCGGACTCTCGAAGTACCCGTCGGCGTGGGTCTGCATCTTCGGTACGCCGTGGAAGCCGAACCCGAGCAGGTAGGTCTCCCCACCGATCTGCCCGTCGCGCACAGCGTTCCGCAGCGAGAACAACCGCGGGGCGATGTCCTCGTGCTTGTCGACGGTCTCGACCTCCGACCCGAGCTGTCGCAGCGCCTGAACCAACGCACCCTTGCCCTCGGCAACAGCCGGGGACGAGTCGGTCCCGTCGACGAAGATGAACCGCGGCGGTACTACGGCTGCCGCGGCCGCGGACACCGCCAGCCCCGACAACACCCCGAGCGCATCGGCCGGGCCGTCACCCAGCACCAGTACGCCGGCGCCCGGCTCAGGCCGCACCTCGACGGCCACCGGAGCTTCGGTCACCGCGATCGGCAACCCCGTCCAGGGCCGGCCGAGTTCGGGCTTCACCGAGGCGGCGGTGTCGGCCAACCGGGCCGGCTCCGCGAGATGGAAGACGCGCGGCGGATGCGTAGTACCGGATCTGAGCCACAGTTCGCGGCGCAGGTCGTCGAGCACGGCCTTGTCGGCGAAGCTGACCAGCACGTGCTGGTTGTCGTCTGGCGAGCCGAAGTTCGCGTTCAGCACGGCCTCGCCGCGGAACTGCAGTTCGGCCGCCGCCGTGTTCCCCGTCCGCAGGATCGCCTGCGAGTCGGCCGGAGTGGTCTTCAAGGCAATCCGGTACGGCACCTGCCCGAAGATCGAGTCGCGTCGCGTCGACAACCGCTTGACCCCCTCGATCGTCTGGGTCGCGAGCACCACGTGTACGCCGTACGCGCGGCCGAGGCGAACCAGTCGCTCGAGCAGTCGCGCGGCCTCGTCGGCCAGTTCGTCGTCGTCTTCGAGCAGCACCTGGAACTCGTCCAGTACGGCGAGGATGCGCGGCGGGCGATCCGGTCCCGCAGGCAATTCGGCGATGTCCGCGACGTTGCCGTGCGACTTGAAGATCTCGCTGCGTCGGGCGAGCTCGTCGGAGAGGTGCCGCAGTACGGCCAGCCCGAACGCCCGGTCGCTGTGGATGCCGAGCACGCGCACGTGCGGAAGCCAGTGCTCCCGCTCACCGGCCGGCCCGAGGGCGGAGAACTCCACGCCGTGCTTGAAGTCGAGCAGGTACATCTCCAGATCCACCGGCGCATAACGCGCGGCGAGACCGTGGATCAGCACGAGCAACAGATTCGACTTGCCCTGTCCGACCGCTCCCCCGACCAGTACGTGTGGCAATGCCGGGTTACCGCTGCGCAACCGCACGAGGGCCGGGGTGCGGTCGTCGTACCCGATGACGGTACTGAGCTCGTCGCTGACCGGCTGCCACCAGGTCGAGCGATCCGGCAGCGTCCGGTTGAACTCGATCGTCGGCAGCACCGCGATCTCAGCCAGTTCCGCGATCACGTCACAGATGCCTGCGGCAACATTCGCGTCGAACGGTGGATCGAGCTTGGCCGGAACGTTCTGCAGCTGCGAGATCTCGACCCGGTTGCCGGTGATGGCCACCGGGTCGAGCAGGTCGAGCAGTTGCCGCGGATCGACCTCGTGCTCGCCCGTCGACGCAGGGTCGTGATGGACCAGGAAGCAGATGCCCCGATCCGCCCCGGTGGCCGCCAATCGGACCAGATCGCGCTGCGCCAGGGAATCGATGCCGGAGGGGTAGTCGAAAAGGACGATCAGCCGGTACGGATCGGTGACCCGACCGGTCTCGCGGATCAGTTCCTCGAACCGTTTGTGCCCCAGCTGCGCCTGCCTGCTGGCCCGCAGCGACGACACGTCGACGAGTCCGGACAGCACGGTATGCAGCTGCTCCGCGGTATGTGTTGCCCGCGGCACCAATTGCGGGTACTTCGTGGTCAGGTGCCCGAGCAGCCCCATCATCCCGGTCAGTCGCGGATCGAACGCGTCGATCCGCAGCCGGAACGGTTCGGCCGCCGCGATCAGCCGCAGCGCCACACTCTGCAGGAGCTGCCGGGCGGCCTCGTTGCGGTCGGCCGTCACCTTCCAGCCGTTCGTCCGCAGCAGCGGCGCGACCACCGGCGTACCGGCTTCGAGTTGACCTATCCGCACGTACGACGGTGTGCCCGCGCCGACCAGTTGCCTCGACCTCCAGCGGGCGTCGTTGGGCGGGATCGAGGCCAGCCCTGGCGCCAGGCGGTCCGCCAGCAGGCGAGCCGCCGGCTCGGCCGTCGCCAGTGCTTCCGCGGTCGCGGCCTCTACCAGGCCACGCGATTCGCGCCGCGCCAGCACGGTCTGCTCCTGCAACTGCCGGTGCAGCCGCACGGCACGCTGGTGCTCCCCATGGGTAAGCCGACGCGCGGTCTCGAGGAGCTCCCCGAGCGCGAACTGCAGTCCCCGGACCCGTGCCTCCAGAACTTCCGGAGAAACCGGTCCGGGCATGCTTTCCCCGTCAGGCTTCTCCGTCACGAGCACCGTCCTTCCACCACTGCGACGCGACCTCTCCCGCTGCCTGCGTAAACCATGTCACACCATCAGCCCCGTGTGTCACTTCCGTCATCACAAGTCTCACCTGCCGACTAGTTGTCAGGGCTAGTTGGTCGGGGCCACGATCTCGAGTTCGTAGCCGTCCTCGTTATGCAGGAATGCGGCGTAATGCTGCGGGCCGCCGGCGTACGGATGGCGGTCGGCGAACATCAGCGTCCAGCCGTGCGCGGTCGCTTCGCCGACGATCGCATCGACCTCGGCCCGGCTCGCGGCGTTGAGAGCCAGATGGTTCATCCCCGGCCGCAGCCGGTCGTGATCCGGGGCCGACATCGCGGGGCTCTGCTCGGCGACCAGATAGCTGCCGTCGGGCGCGATCCAGGTGTACCCGCCGGGCCAGCTGTCACCGTCCTTCCAGCCCAGCCGGTTGAGCACCCAGCCCCAACTGGTCAGCGTTCGGGAGAGGTCCGGGACCCAGATCTCGACGTGGTGCACCGCGGCGGCCATCGGAGCATTATCTGTGCTCGTCGAAACGGTTGGACACCGCTACCGCGGCCAGGCCCACGACCACCAGCCAGACCACCGCCGCGGCCAGCCAGGGCCACCAGTCCGAACCCGCGGCCACGGCGGCGACCGCCTTGCCGAACAGGCCACCCGCAGGGGCGAAGACCAGCACCACCAGAACGCGGGCGACAACGGTCTCCTTGGTCATTTCTTCATTGTCCGAGCCCTCGGCCGCCACCGCAGCGACACGGGCGCGCCCTCGTTTCCTGCCCCTGTGGACGGCCCGGCACATTTTGTCCGCGGGGTGGTCTAGCGTCTGGGGTGCATGAACGGCGAGTGGCAGAAGGGAGGCACGGTGAGCGCGACCCGGATCGAGACCACGGCGTACGGCGCGGCCGCGCTGGAAAAACTGCGCGCCGTCGTGGCAGGCCTGAAGGCCGACGATCCGATGAAGCCCGTCACCTTGCTGTTGCCCAACAACCTGGCAGGCGTAGCCGCACGCCGATTCCTGGCCGCCACCGGGATCGCCGGGCTCTATCTCGCCACCCTCCCCCGCCTCGCCGAGCAACTCGCCGCGGGCCTGCTCGCGCCGCGACGTCCGGCGACCCGCCCGATCGTGGCCGCGACCTGGCGTACCGCGCTGTCGAAGGCTCCCGGCGTTTTCGCGGACGTTGCCGATCACCCGGCCACGATCCAAGCGCTTGCTGCAGCACATCGCGAACTGCGCGACCTGAGCGATCCTGCTCTCGACAAAGTGGCCTCGGCCTCACTTCTCGGGCCCGACCTGATTCGCCTGCATCGCCATGTCACCGGCGAGTTGGAGCCGGATTGGTACGACGAGACCGACCTGCTGAAGACCGCTGCCGCCAAGGTCATCGAGAGTCCCGCGACCGTCGCGGAGCTGGGCGCCCTGGTGCTCTACCTGCCGCAGGAGCTGACGCAGGCAGAGGCCGGCTTCGTCGAGGCGCTCGGCAACGCCGCGGCGGATCTGACGGTGATCGTCGGCCTGACCGACGTGAAGCGCGCCGACCGCGCGGTACGGCGATCACTCGACCGCATCGGCATCGACCTGCCGACGTCCATCGCCAAGAACTACCCGGTCGCGACCGAGGTGCTCAACGCATCCGATACCGACGACGAGGTCCGCTGCGTGGTGCGAGATGTCGTCAAGACGCTTGCCCACACGCCGGCGCACCGGATCGCCGTGCTCTACTCGGCCGCCACTCCGTATGCGCGACTCCTGCACGAGCATCTCGCGGCCGCGAAGATCGAGGTGAACGGTCCGGGCACCCGGCCGGTCCACGAGCGGGCGCTCGCGCGGACGTTGTTGGAAGTGCTGGCGCTGGTCGACCACGACCTGCCGCGTGCCGACCTGTTCCGCGCACTGGCGAACGCGCCGACGAAGGACTTCACCGGCGAGCGGATTCCGGTGCCGCAGTGGGAGCGGCTGTCCCGGGCGGCCGCTGTGGTCCGTGGTGACGACTGGGACGAGCGGCTCGCCAGGTATGCGGAGTCGGAACGGCGTACGGCTGACCAAGAGGCGGCTGCCGAGGACGCCCGGCCTGCCGCAGTACGGCGTGCGCAGGCGAGCGCTGAGACGGCGGAGCGGCTGCACCAGTTCGCCTCGGAGCTGCGGCGGCGCCTGCAGGCGACGGCGTTGCTGGAGACCTGGTCGGAGTTGGCCGCGGCGGTGCTCAAACTGTTCCAGGATCTTTTGGGGGACACCGACTCGCTGCCGATCGAAGAGCAGTATGCGGCCGTTGCGGTCGAGGGATCGCTGCGAGGGCTGTCGACGCTGGACGAGCTCGGGACGCCGGCCAGCCTGGCGGTGTTGCGAGACGTTCTCGATCTGGAGTTGCAGCAGTCGCTGCCTCGCGTGGGCACGTTCGGCATCGGCGTACTGGTGGCGCCGTTGTCCACGAGCATCGGACTCTCGGTCGACGTCGTTTTCGTGGTCGGGCTGTCGGAAGACCTTTATCCAGGGCGGGTTCACGAAGACGCGCTGCTTCCGCATCGGGTCCGGGAGGCGGCCGCGCCGGAGCTGGCGTCGTTCCGCGACCGGCTGGACGAGAAGCAGCGACATCTGCTGGCGGCGTTCTCGGCCGGTTCGCAGCGGGTGGTCGCGTCGTTCCCGCGCGGCGATCTCCGTCGATCCAGCCGCCGGCTACCGACGCGCTGGTTGCTCGGCACGTTGCGCGAGTTGACCGGCGATCACGCGCTGGCGGCGACGGAGTGGGACCGCGCCGAGTACGGCGACCGGCTGACCACCTCGGCGTCGTACGCCGGTTCGTTGACCACGGCAACCATGGCGGCCACCGAGCAGGACTGGCGGGTGCGGGCCTTGTCGGCCGGCCTTGCGCTGCCCGACCAGGTGATCGAGCGGGCCCGCGTGCTGCTGCGAGCGCGGTCAAGTGATGAGTTCACGCGCTTCGACGGGAACCTGTCGGGGGTCGCCGGCCTGCCCGACTACGCGTCGGAGGATCGCGTCGCGTCACCGACGTCGCTGGAGTCCTTTGCGACCTGTCCCCACGCGTACTTCGTGGAGCGGTTGCTGCAGGTGGAGCCGCTCGAGGCGCCTGAGGATCTCTTGGTGATTTCGCCTTTGCAGGTGGGGAATCTGATCCACAACAGCCTTGACGCCTTTGTGACCCGGCTGGCCGGATCGCTGCCCGGCTACGGCGAGGCTTGGACAGCGGAGCAGCGATCGCTGTTGCTCGCGATCGGCGCGGATCTCGCCGACCGGTTCGAAGCCGAGGGGCTGACCGGCCATCCCCGGTTGTGGCAGCGGGAGCGGCTGCGGATCCTGGGCGATCTGCTGGTGCTGCTGAGCGACGACGAGCGCTGGCGGCTCGAGCACGACGCGTCGGTGGTCGCGAGCGAGCTGCGGTTCGGGTTCGACGGGGAGCCGCCGGTGGAGATCCCGATTCCGTCGGGTCGGGTGCTGTTGCGTGGCTCGGCCGACAAGGTCGATCTCGGCCGGGACGGCACGATCTACGTCACCGACGTGAAGACCGGCGGCTTCTCGCGGTACGAGGCGATCGAGTCGGATCCGGTCGCGGCGGGGACGAAGTTGCAGTTGCCGGTGTACGCGTATGCGGCGCGGATGCGGTTGGGTGACGAGTCGACGCCGGTCGAGGCGGCGTACTGGTTCGTCCGCAAGGGTGGTCGGCGGATTCCGGTGCCGCTGACCGACGAGGTCGAGGCCAGGTATGTGGACACGCTGGAGGTGATCGTGTCGTCGATCGCTTCTGGGCAATTCCCGGCGAAGGCTCCCGAAGTACCGGATTTCCTTTGGGTGCAGTGCCCGTACTGCAACCCGGACGGCATCGGGCACAGCGAGGTCAGGACGCGGTGGGAGCGCAAGCGGCACGATCCCGAGCTGGAGCGGCTGGTGCGGTTGATCGACCCCGGTGCGCTGCCTGCGTTCGAGGAGGTGGCCCTCGATGAGTGAGGAGCTGCTGGACGCGGAGGCACGCGAGCAGATCCGGTCGGATACCGGCGAGACGTTGTTCGTCGAGGCCGGCGCGGGGTCGGGGAAGACGCACGCGCTGGTGGACCGGGTGACCACCTTGGTACTGCGCGACGAGATCCCGCTGAGCTCGATCGCGGCCGTCACGTTCACCGAGAAGGCCGGCGCGGAGCTGCGCGACCGGTTGCGGGTGGAGTTCGAGAAGGCGCGGCGCGGGCCTGACCGCCGGCTGGCCGATGCGGCGCTCGATGACCTGGATTCGGCATCGATCGGGACGCTGCACTCGTTCGCTCAGCAGATTCTGCTCGCGCATCCGATCGAGGCCGGGCTACCGCCGCTGATCGACGTACTGGACGAGGTCGGTTCGTCGGTCGCGTTCGAGGAACGCTGGTCGGAACTGCAGCAGCAGTTGCTCGACGACGACACCATCGCGGAACCGTTGCTGCTGGCGATGGCCGTCGGGGTCGAGCTGAAGCACCTGCGATCGCTGGCGCGGCTGTTCGGCAACGACTGGGACCTGATCGGCGACCGGGTGCTGGTGGATCCACCCGAGCTGGTGTCGATGCCGGACCTGGAGGGGCTGGTCGCTGCGACCGCCCGGATCGGAGCGGTCGCGGAGCACTGCATGGCCGACGACGACCGGCTGCTGCCGAAGGTGCACGAGATTCGCGAGCTCGGGCTGATGCTGGGGACCGCGACCGACCAGGAGACGCAACTGGCGGTCCTGCACAAACTTCGCGGGCTGAAGGTCGGGCGGATCGGTCGCAAGGAGAACTGGCCCGACATCACCAAGGTGCGGGGGGACTGCGCCGAGGTGGTCGAGGTCGCCGGTTCGCTGGTCGAGCTGCTACTCGATGCTTGCCTACGGCACCTTTCGCACTGGGTCGCGGTGCGGGTGCTGGAGTCGGCCGAGTTGCGCCGGGCCGAGGGGCGGCTGGAGTTCCATGACCTGCTCGTGCTGGCCAGGGACCTGCTTCGGCGGGAGCCCTCGGTGCGGTCGGCGTTGCAGGAGCGGTACCAGCGGTTGCTGCTGGACGAGTTCCAGGACACCGATCCGATCCAGATCGAGCTCGCCGTGCGGATCGCCGGTGGAGCGGCCGCCGACGCGCCCGACTGGCGCGACGTGGAGGTGCCGCCCGGGCGGTTGTTCGTGGTCGGCGACCCGAAACAGTCGATCTACCGCTTCCGGCGCGCCAACATCGCGACGTACCTGACCGCCCAGGACCTGCTCGGTGAGACGGTCGAGCTGACCACCAACTTCCGCACCGTCCCTCAGGTCCTCGACTGGGTCAACCACGTCTTCGCCACCCTCATCCAGCCACAGGAAAACGCCCAGCCCAGCTACCAATCCCTGAGCCCGCACCGCTCCCCCGCCCCCACCACCCGTCACCTCACGTCGACCTCCGCCCCACCGGAGCCGACGGCAGTCAGTGGCGATCAACTCTCCCTCCTCGATGAGGACGAGCCGGCCGAGGACGAGCCCGATCTCGCCACCGTCATTCCACTGCGTCGCGGTTTCGCCGTCTCCGTCCCGGCTCTCACCACCGACGGCGCGGCTCCCGCCGGCGACCTCGTCGCACCCGGCGACGCATCACCACCTGGCGGTCCCGCGGTCACCGTGCTCGGCGCTCAACCCCATGAGAATCTTCCCCGCGCCCAGGCGACGGCCCTGCGCGAATTCGAGGCAGCCGATGTCGCCGCCGTGGTGGAGCGCGCCTTGCGCGAAGGCTGGCAGGTCTACGACGAGAAGGCGGAGACCTGGCGCGCAGCCGGTGCCGGCGACATCGCAGTACTGGTTCCTGCCCGTACGTCGTTGCCGTTCCTCGAGGATGCGTTCGACCGGGCCGACATCCCGTACCGCGCCGAGGCCAGTTCGCTCGTCTACCAGACCGCCGAGGTCCGCGACCTGCTGGCCTGTGCTCGCGCGCTGGGTGATCCGAGCGACCAACTCGCGCTGGTGACCGCGCTGCGTTCCCCGTTGTTCGGTTGCGGCGACGACGACCTGTTCGTCTGGAAGAAGTCGGGCGGCTCGTTCACCCTCACCGCACCCGTTCCCGATTCGCTGCTGGCCCACCCGGTCGGCGAGGCGATGGAGTGGCTGCGCCGCACGTACTACGCTGCGCGCTGGCTGACGCCGAGCGAGGTGCTGGCGAAGATCGTCGCGGATCGCCGCATGCTCGAGGTCGCCGCGACCGGCCCGCGGGCGCGCGACGCGTGGCGACGAGTGCGGTTCGTTGTCGATCAGGCGCGCGCGTGGTCCGAGGTCGAGCACGGTGGCCTCCGCTCGTACCTGGCGTGGGCCGCTCACCAAGGCGAGGAGGCCTCGCGGGTCGCCGAGGCCGTGCTGCCCGAGACCGACGCCGACGCCGTACGGGTGATGACGATCCATGCTGCGAAGGGGCTCGAGTTCCCGATCGTGATCCTCTCCGGGATGACGGCCGCGCCCAACCGTCAACGCGGCGTCCAGGTGTTGTGGCCGCCCGACGGCGGGTACGCGGTGAAGCTCAAGGCGTCGGTGCAGACCGAGGACTTCGATCTGGTCCAGCCGGTCGACGAGCAGATGGACGACTTCGAGCGACGACGCCTGCTGTACGTCGCGGCGACCCGTGCGCGCGATCACCTGGTCGTGTCGCTGCACCGCTCCGGTAGCCGGCGCCACTCCAGCAACGCCGAGTTGCTGACCAGCGCGGGCGCTGCGGAAGCACCTCACACGGCGTTCTTCGACGGCCCACCGGTCGAAGCGGCTCCGGACAGTGCACGCGCCTCGGCGGAGGTCGCTCCACCGGTCAACCGGCAGGAGTGGGAAGCGAAGATCGCCGACGCTCGGCAGGCGAGCCGGCGTCGGTCGGCTCAGAGCGCGTCGGGTCTGGAAGGCACCGGTCCGGACGTCGCCTTGCACGGCGTGGACCCGGGCAGCGCCAAGGCTGCCCGCGACATCGAGCTGCCGCCCTGGTCGAAGGGCCGCTACGGCACGGCGATCGGCCGCGCGGTTCATGGCGTACTGCAAGTGGTCGATCTCGCGACCGGCGCCGGCCTCGACGACGCTGTCGCCGGGCAGTGCCTGGCCGAGGGAGTAGTCGAGTACGCCGAGGTCGTGACGGCTCTGGTGCGCTCAGCGCTCGCTTCGGACGTCGTACGCCGGGCCGCCGCGCGCGAGCACTGGCGCGAGTCGTACATCGGCACCCTGCAACCCGACGGCACCGTGCTGGAAGGTTTCGTCGACCTGATCTACCGCGAGGACGACGGCACCCTGATCATCGTCGACTACAAAACCGACGCCGTACCAACTGCCGCGCTGGACGCCCGGGTCGCCTACTACGCCCCTCAACTGACGGCCTACACCGACATGCTGCCCAACAGCGGCCGGCCGGTCCTACTCTTCCTCGCCCCCACCACCGCCGTCGCCCACACCCTCTAAAAGGGGCCTCAGGCAATCATTAATTGGCTTGCGGGGCGCGGTCACGAGGCGGAACATTCCGGTATGATCACGACCGGAACCGTTCTCCTGTTGACCTCTGCCGTCCGTACGGCGCGGGTTCAGCAGCAGGCCGGCCTGGTGCGGAGGTCTACTCACTCGCGATCGTGATCGCCGCCTTCATGGCGGGGCTGCTCGCGGGCTATGGCATCGCCATACCCGTCGGCGCTGTCGGGACCTACCTCGTCGCACTCACCGCGCGTACCTCCCTGAAGAACGGCGCGTACGCCGCCCTCGGCGTAGCCACCGCCGACGGCCTCTACGCCCTCATCGCCACCCTCGGCGGCTCGGCCATCGCGCCCCTCATCACGCCCATCAGCAGCCCCCTGCGCCTGATCTCCGCCCTGGTGCTCCTCCTGCTGGCCCTCCGCTGCGCCGCCACCGCACTAGCGGCTCACCGCCGCCACCAGACCTCCAACCACGCTCCAGAAACCACCCCAGCCCGCGCCTACTTCACCCTTCTTGGCATGACCGTCCTCAACCCCACCACCGTCATCTACTTCACCGCCCTCGTGCTGGGCGGCCGCACCACTCCAACCCTCCTCGACCAGGTCGTCTTCGTCCTGGCCGCCTTCCTCGCCTCCACCAGCTGGCAACTCCTGCTGGCATCCGGCGGCGCGCTCCTGGGCCGAGCCCTCACCACCCCGCGAGCCCGGCTGACCACAGCTCTGCTCTCCTCCTCCCTCATCACCGCCCTGGCCATCCACCTCCTCACCAACCCCTGACCCGGCACCCATGCCTGATATGTCAGCGATCGGGTGATTCGAGGTTCGTATGGGGTGGGTGGTTACGTGGGGTGGGTGAGCGGGCATGTCACCCTGTGGCGGGAGTCACTGGGTCGTCCCCTACGATGCACCGCATCCGGATGTTGCTCGGATTCGGAGTCGGATGGCCCAATCCGGCTGGCGGGTCTGCCACGAAGAGTGTGAGGGTGTGGCCATGATTATCGGCAGTAGGAAGATCGTCGTGGACGAGGCAATCGCGCAGCTGCGGCTGTACGCCGAGACCAACGGTGCGGTGCTCAAGTACTACGACGGTCTCCCCGGCCCGACGACCATCGGCGGCTCCGACCCGGACCGGATCACGCTCGAGGATCTGGCCCGGACGATGGTGGCCGGCTCGGACCTGCGGGCACTCGACTTCCCCTGGCTACTCGAGGTCGAGGCGGAGAAGGAGTTCGCGGCGGTGCCGGTCGACGCGCGGCTCGAGGACGCGGCGCCCGGCAGCCCCCTGTTCGAGGCGGCGACCGCGCTGGATGAGAAGTTCTCCGGGCACCGTGGCTTCGGTCACGCGAAGAAGTCGAAGCTGCTGCACCTCAAGCGGCCATATCTCTTCCCGGTCAGCGACAGCTTCATCCGGATGACCTACAGCGACGCCTCGGCCGGCCCAGACTTCCTCGCCGCCGTCCACCGCGACCTGGTCAACCCGGCGAACGTCCGCGACTTCAAGCTGCTCCAGGTCCGCCTGATCGCCGAGCCGGCCACCTCAGCGGCCCGCCTCCTGTCAGAGGCACCCACCCTGCGCCTGCTCGACATCCTCGCCTCACTCCTGGGCGAGGCGAAGTAAGTAGTCCTAGCCACTCGACGCCCTGAACCGTCGCGGCCGCCTACAGGACGCCGAGGCGTGCGATAGGCTCCACCAGTTCGCGCTCCTCGTACGAGAGGTGCGACAGGAGCGTGTCGTCGAGGAGGTCCATGGCGGTCCGCAAGTCGGCCACGTCGCCGGATCCGTCGACCAGCGCAACCAGGGCCTTGTCGACGCCTTCCAGTACGTCGTGAATGACCAGGTGCTCCTCCTGGAGCCGGTCCACCACCGGAGCGAGCGCCGGATCAGCTCGGCGGAGCTGGGGAAACATGGAGGCGTCCTCGATCGAGTGATGCGTGGTCACCAGGCGGCAGTACGACTCGCAGTACACGCCGAGGGTCCAGTTGTTCTGCCGCATCGTCATCGTGTTGATGTGCGATCGCGCCGCACCGACGCCGAGCGAACCCGCCGCAACCTGCCCGACGAGGTCCCGCACCTGCTCGAGCTCGGCGCGCAGGTGATCGTGTACGTCGATCAGGTGCTGCCCGGACGCGAGCTGACGAGGCGAGTAGCTGCGACTCGGGTCCAGCGCGGGCCCGGTCGGCCGGTCCGACTCGTCCCAGGGGAGGGCAGCACTACGCCGTACGACGGGAGGCGGCGTCGGCACGACGCTGAACGCACCAGACGTCCCCGCAGCAGACTCCACGACGACAGCTGGGCGCGCCTCGACGTCACCAGCGGGCACTTCGGCAGCTACAGCTCCTGAGCGCTCAGCCGCCACAGCCTCCCGTACTCCGGCGGCGACGTCGGCGAAGCGGCGGATGTCGTCCGGATCGTCCGACGCCAGCACGTACGTACTCATCCCCTCCGTGATGGTCAGCTCGGCCAACTGCTCGATCCACACCGCCTCCGGCCCCTGCAGGAACCCGCCACCGCGCCCAAACTGTCCGCCGACGTTGTACAGCCGCCGTACGTCGGAGGGCGAACGGCCGGCCTCCACAGCAGCCTCGTCGATGATCTTGTTCATCCCCGCGAGCGCTTCAGGCGGCGTGTAGCCGCTGCTCGGCAGCCAGCCATCGGCAAGGCGCCCCGTTACGGCCAGCATCCGCGGCTTGTACGCACCGAGCCAGATCTCCACGTCGTGCGCCGGTGCCGGCCCGCGCTTCGCCCCGGACATCTCGTAGTGCTTGCCGGCCAGCCGGATCCCACCGCCTTCCGGCGTCCACACCTCGCGAATGATCGCCAGCGCCTCCTCCAGCGCCTCGACGCTCTCCCCCGCCGTCAGCCGCGGCCCCGCATTGGCCGCGACCGCGTCCCGGAAACCACCGGCGCCAAGGCCGAGCTCGACCCGGCCACCGGTGATCAGGTCGAGCGTGGCGACGCTCCGAGCCAGTACTACGGGATGCCGGAGCGGGAGATTCGCCACGTTCGTCGCGACCTTGACGGACTGGGTGTGCGAGGCGATCACCGACAGCAGTGTCCACGCGTCGAGCAACCGCGGCTGGTACGGATGGTCCTGCACGGTGACCAGGTCGAGCCCGACCTGCTCGGTCAGCTGCGCCAGTGCGATCACCCGCTCCGGGGCCTGTACCGCCGGGGTCAGGAACGTGCCGAAGGCCAGCTCGTGCCCGTAGTCCGTCATTCGTTGCTCCAGATCCTTCGTGCCACGTAATATTGCCCTGACGAACAAATTACTTCGTGCCACGAACAATCACAAGCGGAGACAGCGTGAAGCAGACTCTCGGCGCGGCGAGCGGCCTGGTCCGGCTGACCTTCCTGGTGCAGAACCTGTACGCCGAGGTCGGCCGCGGCTGTGATCTCACGGTCGCGCAGGCCCAGATGCTGTGCGCGCTTACCGAGGAGTCCCTCGGCATGGCCGAGCTGTCCGGCGTACTGGGGCTCGAGCGCTCCAGCCTGACCGGGCTGGTCGACCGCGCCGAGCACCGCGGCCTCGTAGTACGGGAGGGTGATCCGCGGGATCGGCGGGTGGTCAAGGTGACGCTGACCGCGGCTGGTGCCGATGCGGTGCACAGGTTCCACCAGCAGTTGACCGAACGGCTGGAGCAGTTGCTGGAGGATCTGCCCGCGACCGAACGCGAGCGGTTCGCCCGCAGCCTCGGTCGCCTGGTCGCCGACGTACCGGCGGTCTTCACCGACTAGGGAGCAGAGCGAACGCCCCTTCCAGCGACAACTCACCGCCGCGCGCATAAGCGGCCTCGAAGCCTTCCGCCCGCGCTCTGGCTCGTTCGATGTCCACAGCCTCCGCAGGAGTCACCACATAACCCTCAGCGGCTCGTACCTTGGCCGCGGCACCGAGCAGACAGGCCGCGACCTCAGGCTCGTCCACAAGCGCCGCGGCAAGCCCCTCCAGTGCCCAGCACATGCCACGCCCGGACTCGTAGTCCTGCGAGATCCGGAATGCCTCCGTATGCAGGTCGAGCGCCTTCGCATACGACCCACGCAGCTCGTACGTGTAACCGAGCTCCTCCAAAACGATCGACAGATAGAGGACCGGCTGGTCCTGCCGCCGCGCGGCGTCCACCAAGGCCTGCAAGCGCACCTCTGCTTCGTCCAGCTCACCAGTACGCCGAGCCGCGAACCCCAGCACGAGTTCGGTCAACGCCTGCGACGACCGGTGCCCCTGTTCGGTCGCCAACCGCAGCCCCCGTACGCCGTACTCGCGCGCCGCCTCGTAGTCACCCAGCCGGATCGCCGTCCACCCGAGCCAGCCGAGCTCACCAGCGACCTCCGGCCACGACCCGAGCTCCTCCGCCATCCGCAGGCCTTCCGTGTGGAGCCGCGCAGCCTTCTCGAGGTCGCCGACCAGCTCCGCGTGCGCACCTAGCCAGCCGGTTGCCTGCAGCAGGCCCCACCGATCGCCCAGCGACCGGAAGATCGCCGCACTTTCCATGGCGTCGCTCTCCAGCGCCTTCAGCTCGTCCCGAACGTGCGCATGCTTCGCGCGAGCCACCAGCACCGCAGCGACTCCCCACTGGTCGCCCTCGGCAGTGAACGTCTTCAGCGCGTGCTCGAGCAACTCCAGACACCGAACGAGGTCACCCACGTCGCTGGCAGTGAAGGCCAACCACCACTCCGCCCGCGCATCCGTGGAGACCAAGCGGTCCCGGACACCAGCGGCGTCCGGATCGCCCTGCAGATACATGAACCCGGCCAACCACGCTGTGACCGCAGGCGATTCAGGCAGAGCCTCCAGCGAGCGCCTGGCCTCGGCAAACCGACCGCGAAGGAACCAGTACCAAGCAAGCGACTCCACCAGTCGCGTAGCCACCTGGTGGTCACCGTCGGCTATGGCACCGTCCAGCGCACTCCGCAGATTGGCCGACTCATCGTCCAACCGCTGCAGCCACACACGCTGCTCAGCGCCGTACAGCTGAGGCCGGGCCAGCTCTGCGAGCTCTGCGTAGTACTGCCGGTGCAGGAGTCGAGTCTGCTCGAGTTCGCCGGCCTCACGAAGCTTGTCGACGCAGTACGCCGCTACCGACTCCAGCAGCCGGTAACGACCACCTGCCTGTACTACGAGCGACCGGTCGACCAGTCGGATGAGTACGTCGAGCGCGGCCGGCTCTGAGCAGACCCGCTCGGCCGCGTCCGCAGTACAGCCATCTACATGTACTGCGAGTCGCCGGAGCACCATCTGTTCTTCTGGAGACAGCAGGTCCCAGCTCCAGTCGATCATCGCCATCAGGGTCTGCTGGCGCGGTGCAGCACCGCGGTGCCCGGTCGCCAGCAAGCGAAAGCGGTCGTCGAGTCTTGCGACCAGACCGTCGACGCCCAGCGCGCGTACGCGGGTCGCGGCCAGTTCCAGCGCCAGCGGAATGCCGTCGAGCCGTCGACAGAGCACCGAGACAGCAGGAGCGGACGCGGCATCGAGTACGAAGCTCCGATCCGCAGCAGCCGCACGGGCGACGAACAACTGCACGGCACTGAGCTCTGCGAGCCCCTCCAGATCAGTAGCGACCTCCGGGACCTCCAGCGTCGGAACACTCCAGACCGCTTCTCCAGCAAGGCCCAGCGGTTCACGACTCGTCGCGAGCACTCGCAGCCCAGGTGCTGCGGCCAGTAGCTCGTCGACGAGCGCAGCGGCCTCCTCGATGACGTGCTCGCAGTTGTCGAGCACCAGCAACCGCTCCCCCAGCACAGCCGCCAACCGCGCCACCACGGATTCCCCCGAGCCACCTGCATCCCGCAACTCCAGAGCAGCCTGTACTGCGTCGGTCAGCGACCCGGCGACGTCCAGTGCATCCGGTGCCACTGCAGCCAGCTCGACGAGCACCACGCCGTCCGGAAACCTGTCGACCACTCCAGCGGCCGCAGCCAGAGCCAGCCGAGTCTTACCGACCCCGCCGGGACCCGTGAGGGTCAACAGCCGGTCGCCGGACAACCGTGACCTGATCTCCTCTATCGCGTCGGCCCGTCCGATCAGTTCCGTCAACTGCGCCGGGAGATTCGTCCGGGCCGTCGACCGACGCGCCGGCCGAGTCAGCGGCAGGTCTTGCGCCAGAATCGACTGTTGCAGAGCCACTAGCTCAGGGCATGGGTCCAGGCCTAGTTCTTCGGCCAGCAGCCGGCGTACCTGTTCGTAGCTTTCCAGTGCCTCGCTCTGCCTACCCGCCCGGTACAGCGCCTTCATGTGCGTTGCCCGGAGTCGCTCCCGTAGCGGGTGTTGCGTCAGGAGGTCCGCCAACTCGCTGACGGCGTAGTCGCCAGATTCCAGCCGTGCCTCGAAGTAATCCTCCTGAGCGGTCAGCCGTTGCTCGTGCAGTCTGGCGACAGCCGTCTCCACGAACGCCTCGTCCGCGAAGTCGGCATAGGCAGGACCTCGCCAGAGCTTCAAGGCCTCCGCGAGGCGGCCATGCTCCAGACAGTCCGCGAACTGCAGCGCGTCATAACCGGCCCTGTCGATCTTCAGTGAGTAGCCGGCCGGTCCCGAGACCACCAGAGCACGGCTGCCGGGCTCGGCGTCCTCGAAGGCCCGGCGGAGCTGTGACACCTTCGCGGACAGCGTCCCGGCCGGGTTGCCAGGCAGGTCGTCGCCCCAGAGATCGTCGATCAACCGGTCAGCCGGTACCGGCCGCCCCTCGTGCACGAGGAGATCGGCCAGCAGAGCCCGCACCTTGAGTCCCGGTACCACGACGGCGACCCCGTCGTCGGTCCAGGCGGTCACCGGTCCGAGCACACCGAAACGCATGGCCGCACCCTATCTTTCGGCCGCTCCACGGCCGACCGGAAAGAAACCGTAAACCCCGTCGGCCACAGTCAGGGACAACAGCAAGAAGAAAGTGGTGGAGGGCGGAGGAGGAGGGCGAAGCGGATGAAGTTGCGGTTGGTCGTGATCGTTGGGAGTACTCGCAGTGGGCGGTTCGGACCGACTGTGGCTCGCTGGTTCGTGCAGCAGGCTGCCAAGCGGGCCGAGCTCGTCGTCGACGTCATCGACCTCGCTGCTGCCGACCTGCCGCCCACGCTGACCGACACCGACGAGCCGACGCCTGCCACGGTCGCAGTACTGGCTCCGCGTCTTGCTGCTGCGGATGCGTTCGCTGTGGTGACACCGGAGTACAACTGCAGCTTTCCTGCGTCGCTGAAGACCGCGCTCGACTGGTACTACGACGAGTGGCACGCGAAGCCGGTGGCGATCGTTGCCTACGGCCGCGAAAGCGGTGGCCTGTACGCCGTCGCGCAGCTTCGGCAGGTGTTCGCCGAACTGCAGGCGGTCACCATCCGCAACACCGTCACCTTGCCCTGCTACTGGGAACAGTTCGCCGCCGACGGCAGCTGGCCTCGTAAAGGCACCGGCTACGACGCCGCCGCCAAGCTCTTGCTCGACCAGCTCGTCTGGTGGGGCCAGGCGCTGAGGGATGCGCGCACCAAGCATCCCTACCAACCCTAAAACCCAACTCTGGAAAGGTTCTGCATCATGAGGAAGTTGCTCGAGTCCACCTTCGTCACCCTGGACGGCGTCATCTCCGACCCGCATGTGTACAGCCCGCCGTACTGGGACGACGAGCACACTGCGTACTCCGTGTCTCTGATGGAAGGCGTCGACGCGCAAGTACTCGGCCGCCGTACGTACGAAGGCTTTGCCGAGGCGTGGTCGCAGCGCAGCGGTGACCCGTTCACCGACCACTTCAACGCGATGCCGAAGTACGTGGCGTCCCGGACGCTCACCGAGCTGACCTGGAACGCACAGCTGCTGGAAGGTGACGCGGTGGAGGCAGTACGCCGGCTCAAGGAGCAGGAGGGTGGGACGCTGATCAAGTACGGCACCGGCGAGTTCTCCAAGGCTCTGCTCGACGCGAAGCTGGTCGACGAGTACCACTTCTGGGTGTTCCCGGTGGTCGCCGGTAGTGGTGACCGCTTGTTCGACGGCCAGCCGTTGACCCACCTGGAGCTGCTCGGCTCGACCACGTTCAAGTCCGGCATCGTCGTGCACAAGCTGGCACCGAAAGCCTGAGCCTGTAGCGGACGTCCGGAGACCCTCGGGGTGCTCCGGACGTTTCGCATTCCGTACAGCGACGGCTTGTGGGGGTTCGGCCTGGGTACTGGGGGATGTACGGGGACGAACGGCGTACCGGAAACGGTGGCCGGATCAGAGGTCCTCGCGATCCGCCCCAGATCGCAGGCCTGCCACACGTCGGACTGGAGGTCTGATGGGAACCGTCATCACCATCATCGTCATCGTCGCGGTCGTGATCGTCGCCGCCGCGGCGTTCTACGCCTTCCAGCGGAGAAGGTCGGGCCAACTGCAGGAGCGGTTCGGGCCGGAGTACGACCGCACGCTGGAGCAGTCGGGTGACCGCCGGGCTGCGGAGCGCGACCTGCGCGAGCGTGAGCACCGGCGGGCCAAGCTCGACCTGAAGCCGCTGAGTGCCGAGTCGACAGCGCAGTACCGCGCTGAGTGGGACCAGCTGCAGGGCGGCTTCGTCGACGCACCAGGAGACTCGGTAGCCAAGGCCGATCGCCTTGTCCTGCGGATGATGCGCGAATCGGGTTACCCGGTCGACGACTTCGAACAGCGTGCCGACGACATCTCCGTCGATCACCCGGAGGTCGCGCAGAACTATCGGCAGGCTCACCGCATCGCGGTCGAACAGAGCCGCGGCCAGGCCGACACCGAAGATCTGCGCCAGGCCGTCACGGCGTACCGGCGACTGGTCTCCGTACTGCTCGACCACGGGGACGAACGGCACACCACGGGATCGACGGACAGCAGGGAGCAAGCATGACCACGCCCGACAACGAACGCACACCGACCTCGCAGGCAGTCGACGACGACCGTACTGCGTACTCCGGTGACGCGGACCGTACTTCCGACTACGCAGCCGAAGGGGACCGCGCTGCCTACGGCAACGACGACCGCCTCGGCGACGCCAACTCCACCGAAACCCGCGACGACGCCTTCGACCGGTCGACCGACGACCGCGGCGACGCGCTGGGCGGCACTGCGCGGGACGACGCGCTGGGCAACGGCTCGCGCGACGATTCCCTGGGTGGCGACACATCCCGTGGCGACGCTCTGGACGCTACGCCGGGGAGCGGTGGTGGCGGTCTGGGTGGACCGGCTGACAACCGGGACGACGACTCGTACAACCGGCCGACCGCCGGCCCGGTGGACGACGCCCTCGACAGCGACCGCGGCCTGGACGACAGCAACGCTCAGCGTGGGCTGGACGACAGCACCGCCAACGAGCGTGGGCTGGACGACAGCAGTGGCAACGAGCGTGGGCTGGGCGACAGCGGCGGGCAGCGAGGAACAGGGCAGTCCGACAACGAGCCGGACGTGAGCCCTGAGGACCCGCTGGTACCTGACGATGTCGTCGTGGACTTCCGGGCCCGCTGGGACGTCATCCAGCAAGGCTTCGTCGACGATCCGCGCTCCGCGGTGACCGACGCGGACAAACTGGTCGGCGACGTGCTGCAGCGCTTGTCGAACACCTTCGACAAGCAGCACCAGAGCCTCGAAGGCCAATGGGCCGACGGCGAACCGTCGACCGAGGACCTCCGCGGCGCGTTGCAGCGCTACCGCGCCTTCTTCGACCGCCTGCTGACCCTGTAGCCCTGTAGTCACCTCCGAACCGGCCGCCGCAGCCCGCTCTCGAGCTCGCTGCGGCGGCCGCTGTACGCCGTACCGGCACACGCGACACGACGTACGCAGTACCTAGGGAACGATGTTCTGGTTGAGGTGGAACAGGTTGTCCGGGTCGTACTTGCGCTTGACCTCGACGAGCCGGTCGTAGTTGCCCTTGTAGTTGTCGGCGACGCGTCCCTGATCGTCGTCCGCCATGAAGTTGACGTACCCGCCGGACTCCGAATGCGGCGCGACGGCGTCGTAGTAGTTCCGCACCCACTCGATCCCCGCGTCGTTCGTCGCCGGGTCGGGCCACATCCCGGCGATCACCGTCGCGAAGTTGGCGTCCCGGTAGGCGAAGGCCGTCGCGTCGGCCGCCACTCGATGGCACGCACCGTTGATCGGATAGATGTGCACGGTCGAGTTGACGGCCGGCAGCCCGGGCGCGTGTTCCAGATGCGCCTGGATCGCGTCGTCGGTCAACTCGGTGACGAAGTTCGCCTTCCAGTAGTGCTGCAGCCCCGCCGGTACCAGCCCGTCGAACGCGGCGTTCAGCGCCGGGTACGGCATCGGGCCGACGTGCTCGGCGACAACCGGCGCGAACTCGCGAAACTGCGCGATCTGCTGCTCACCCTGGTCCGGGCTGCCGGCCCAGCAGCCGACGATCAGCGCGAACGGATCGCCGTGCCGGTCCTCGGGGATGAACGGCAGCGGCGGCGCGAGCTGGAACGCCGGGAAACCACCGAGTTGCTCCGGCGCGTCCTTGATCAGATCCCGGAATCCAGCCAGTACCGCGGCGGCGTCCGACATCTCGAACAGCATCGGTCCGCCGTAGATCGTGTCGACCGGCTCGAGCCGGAACTCCAGCGCCGTCACGACACCGAAGTTGCCGCCGCCACCACGCAGGGCCCAGAACAGATCGTCGTTCTCCTTCTCGCTGGCGATCAGGAACCGTCCGTCGGCCGTCACCACGTCCGCCGAGATCAGGTTGTCGCAGGACAGACCCAGCCCGCGCGCGAGGTACCCGATCCCGCCGCCCAGCGTCAGCCCACCGACCCCGGTCGTCGAGATGATGCCACCGGTCGTCGCCAGCCCGAACGCGTGCGTGGCCGCGTTGAAGTCGCCCCAGGTCGCTCCCCCGCCGGCGCGAGCCGTTCTGGTGTAGGGATCGACGCGGACCTGCCGCATCCGGCTCAGATCGACGACCACGCCGTCGTCGACGGTCCCGAATCCGGGCACGCTGTGCGAACCACCGCGAACGGCCAGTTCCAATCCGTTGCCGGCGGCAAATTTCACCGCGGCCATCACGTCGCCGGCGTTCTCGCAGCTGACGACCACTCGCGGACGCTTGTCGTGCATCGCGTTGTAGACCTTGCGCGCCTCGTCGTACCCGTCGTCCCCGGCGGCGTACACCGATCCCCTGGTGCGCTCTCTCAAGTCCTCGATCGTGCCTTCGCCCATGACTCCTCCAAAGCCGAGCGGGCCTGCACCTCTCGACCGGCATGCGTCGCGGGCACGCCGACCAGACCGGCGAGCCACCGTCGGCAACGGCGCGGATCCCTCCCCAGAGAGCGCCAGTTCCCCCGACGGCCGCCAGACCTCCCCCTGACAACCTCGTTCCCCCCGACCTTCCCCCCGCTAAACGGTTTAGTCAATCCCTTCGTACTACGGGGTTCTCGACCCGTCCGCTGAAGAAAGTGCCGAGCTCGATGTCAAACAAGCGCGACCGGTTCCGACTCATCGGCGAGAGCGGCCGACAGGGCCCCGGAGATCAGGAGCGACTCATGCGCAAGATCATGTACTACGTCCACCAGTCGGTCGACGGTTTCGTCGAGGGACCCAACGGGGAGTTCGACTGGGCCTCGCTCGGGCCGGAGCTGTCCGACTACTCGTTGAGCCTGGCCGAGCGCGCCGACCTGTTCCTGTACGGGCGGACCGTCTGGGAAATGATGTCCTCGTACTGGCCGAACGCGGAGTCGATCGGGACCGACGAGCACGGGCTCGCCTTCGCACCGATCTGGCGAGAGATGCCGAAGGTCGTGCTGTCGACCACCTTGGAAAGCGCCGACTGGAACACAGAGATCATCCGCGACGCCGAGGCGCTCCGCGAGATCAAGGCCCGGCCCGGCAAGGACATCCTGCTCACCGGCAGCTCGACCGTCGCCGCGGCGCTGACCGACCTCGGCCTGCTCGACGAGTACCACCTGATCGTCCACCCGGTCGCCCTCGGCGGCGGCAAGCCGGCGTACCACCCGGTCAAGGAGCGCCTCGCGCTGAAGCTGGCCGAATCCCGGACGTTCGACAACCGCACCGTCCTGCTCCGTCACGACCTCGCCACCGCCTGACGGCCCGCGCTCGGCTGTCGGCGGCTGGTCGATGAACCGGGCTCGTCCCCTCAAGCGAGCCCGGTCCGGCGACTGGCCGTCAGACTTCGGTGTCGGGCCGTTGGACGATCGCCCAGCCCACGGCGGCGAACCCGACTGCCTGCAGTCCCCAGCCGACCAGGTCGATCGTGTGGTTGGGCACGATCACGGCGGCGAAGAAGTGGATCGGCTGCGAGGCGATCACCGCCACCGCCGCCCAGCGCGCGACCACTCGCGTCCGCCACAGCGCGATACCGAGCAGGATCGTCCCCACGACATGCCCGAGGACGAAGAACACCCCGGCCACCGCACCCGACGAATGCAAGTGGTCAACCAGCCGCGTGATCGCGCCGGCGTCCAGGCCTGCCTTCGCACCCGCGAACATCAGCTGATCCTCGGCGATCAGCCAGCCCAGTGCGAGATAGCCCGGAACCAGAAGCAGCATCGCGACCAGGGTCAGGCGCGGCGCCCGCTGCCGGGTCACCCGGCTGACGGCGTACGCGGCGGGCACCAACGTCAGTACTGCGATGAAGCCGAGCCAGAGGACGAGCGACATTCGCCCGGTCGCTGCGATCACCTTGTTCGCCATGGCTGTCGAGTCGTCGACCGTGTAATACGGCAAGGCATACCGCAGTACTGCGACCGCGGCGGGGCCGATCGGGAGCAGGAGCGCGACGGCGTAGCTCGACACGCCGCGGCCGCCGACGCTGTTCGTAGTACGAGCTGCTGTTGTTGTCATCGCGCACCTGCGAACTCGCGCGCCGGGACGAGAACCAGCGCGGTCCCGGCGACAGCAAGCACAACCGTCACGCCGGCGGCGACCAGCGCTGCAGCAGGTACGTCACCGACGAAGAACGCCGGGAGAGCGCTCGCTGCGGACAGCACCCGCAGCACGATCAGCGGTACTACGACCCGCCGCTCGCCACGCCAGGCGAGCACTACCATCACCAGGCTGATCAGCCCGAGAACAGCCCCGATCAGCGCGATCGACATCGGCGGGTGCTCGCCGTCGGTCAGCAACGGACCGGCCAGATCGCCGACCGACAGCAGCCCGAACAAGATCAGACCGGCCCGAAAAGTACGAGACATCAGAACCTCCCCTGTGGAACCCGGTGCTGACGCTCTCTGGAGCTGCCACCGGGGTCGCCCCGAAGCGGGCGTAACACCACCGTCGCCTCCCGGCACGCCCGGCGCCTGGGCAGCGGTTCACCGGGCAGCGGGAGCTTGCCCGGAACATCCGGGAACGCGTTCCCGGGACGCCGGGAGCACTGGAGGAGCACACTGATTCCCATGACGGAAGGCGAGGCCCAGTCGCCCCACCAGACCAGCCGGCACCCGGCGGTCCGTCACCGCCTGACCTGGCGACCGTCAGCCCGCCGACGGGCGGCCCAGAGCGCAGCGGCCCAGCGGACCGCGATCCAGAGCTCCCCGGCCCAGGGCGGAGCGATCCAGAGCGTCCCGGCCCGGAGCACGGTTCAGCGGGCGGAGGCCCAGCAGCCGACGGTCCAGCGATGGCGGGTGTGGCGGTGGATCGGGTGGCGGTGGGTGGCCGTTGGGTTGGCGGCGTTCGGGGTGGCGGAGGTGATCGCTGGGATCGCGCTCTCTCGTGCCGCCGGCTGGTCGGTGCAGGAGGCGATCGACAGTTTCACCGTCACGAACGGTCTGATGGGGCTGAGCTTCGCGATCTGCGGCGCGCTGATCGCGTGGTACCGCCCGCACAACCCGATCGGCTGGCTGTTCGTGGCCGACGGCATCGGTCACGCCACCACCGCCGTCGGAGCACCGCTCACCGAAGTACTGCACGACGCATCGGCCCCGATCGGCCTGCAGCGCGTCCTCTCCACCGTGATCTCCTACTCCTGGCCGTGGTCGATCGCGCTCTTCCTGCCTCTGGCCCTCCTGCTCTTCCCCGATGGCAAGCTGGCCTCGCCGCGCTGGCGCATCGCCGCGATCGCCGTCGTCGTGACCGCCCCGCTGTTCGCGCTGGAGATGGGCGCCGGCCCCACACCCGCCTTCGAGGGCGGCGTCACGGGGTACCTGACCATCTCCTGGTACGACTCCCTGCAACCGTTGTGGACGGCAACCGAACTCCGCGGCCTCCTCGCCTACGCCCTCGCGATCGCGAGTCTCGTCGTCCGCTTCCGCCGATCGGACGAGACCCGTCGCCGCCAGCTCCTCTGGCTGCTCCTGGCCGCGGTGATCGTGCTGATCTTCATGACACCGTGGGCCTTGGTCGCCGGTACGCCGATCCTCGTCCTGCTCGCCTTCCCGCTGGTCCCGATCGCCGTCGCCGTCGCGATCGTGCGGCACCAGCTGCTCGACATCCGCCTCGTCGTCTCGCGCGCATTGACCTGGGCGCTGCTGTCGATCGTTGCCATGGGCGCCTATGCCGCGCTGGTCGCGATGACGGACTCGTTCATCTCCTCCCGGTTCGGCCGCTCGGCCGCGGTCACGGTGATCGTCGCTCTCCTGATCGCGCCGGTACTCCCGCAACTCCAACGCCTGGTCGACCGAGCGATGTACGGCGACCGTCGCGATCCCGCCCGCGTCGCCTCCCGCGTGGGAGAACAACTGGCGACCAACCCGGCCGGAGGGATGCCGGGTGTGGTCGGCGCGGTCCGCTCCGCCTTGAGACTCCCGTACGTCGGAATCACCGTCGACGGAGTACTCCTCGCGTCGGCCGGAGCCGCGGCAAACGTCGTACCGGTTGACCTTTCGTACGGCGGAACCACGGTCGGGTCGCTCCTCGTCGGGCTCCGCTCCGGCGAGTCGGCGTTGTCCCCGGCCGATCGGAACGTGCTCGCGTTGGTCGCCGTACCGCTGGCGGTCGCCGTTCACGCGACCAGGTTGTCGGCGGAGCTCCAGACTTCGCGCGAGAAGCTGGTTGCTGCCCGCGAGGAGGAGCGGCGCCGACTACGGCGAGACCTCCACGACGGACTCGGACCGACCTTGACCGGGGTCGCGTTCACCGCCGACGCCGCGGCCAATCTGGTGTCGATCGATGCCACGCGCGCCTCGGAGTTGCTGAGCGACCTGCGAAGAGACACGCGTACGGCGATCGGCGACGTACGCAGGCTGGTCGACGATCTGCGGCCGCCGGCGCTCGACGAACTCGGTTTGGTCGGGGCGTTGCGGCAACGGGCGGATCAACTGTCCTGGCGGGCGGACGGGGCAGCTGTCTCGGTTTCGGTGTCGGCCGAGGGATTGCCCGCGTTGCCGGCGGCGCTCGAGGTAGCGGCGTACCGGATCGCCACGGAGGCGCTCACCAACGTCGTCCGGCATTCGCGTGCGAGAGTCGCAGTACTGGCGTTGCGGTGCGGAACGGAACTGGAGATCGAGGTGACGGACGACGGACCGCCGAACGGAGCCTGGCAACCAGGCGTCGGCCTGCAAGCAATGCGTGAACGAGCCGCCGAACTAGGCGGCGCCTTCGAAGCCGGCCCCTCCCCCACCGGCGGCCGAGTCCACGCCACCTTCCCCCTGGCCACGCCATGATTCGCGTTGTGCTGGCCGACGATCATCCCGTCGTACGGGCGGGGCTGGCCGCGTTGCTCACTTCGCTACCCGGGATCGAGGTCGTCGGAGTGGCAGCGAATGGACGAGAAGCCGTGCGCGAAGTCGTCACCTCGCGCCCGGACGTCGCAGTACTCGATCTGCAGATGCCCGACCTCGACGGCTTCGCCGCCACCCGCGAGATCACCCGGTGTGCGCCGGATGTAGCCGTCTTGGTGCTCACCATGTTCGAGGACGACGACTCGGTCTTCGCCGCCATGCGCGCCGGAGCCCGCGGCTACCTGGTCAAAGGCGCCGAGCAGGAAGACATCGCCCGCGCCATCCAGGCCGTCGCCGCCGGCGAAGCGATCTTCGGCCCCGGCGTCGCCCGCCGGATGCTGTCGTTCTTCTCCGCGCCCCCGCCCGCCCCGGACCCGTTCCCCGAACTCACCACCCGGGAACGCGAGATCCTCGATCTCCTGGCCGCCGGCCTGTCCAACGCCGCCATCGGCACCCACCTCAACCTGGCCGCCAAAACCGTCGCCAACAACGTCTCCACCATCTTCACCAAACTCGCCGTAGCCGACCGCGCCACCGCCATCATCCAAGCCCGCAACGCCGGCCTCGGGAACAGCTAGCGTCACTCGATGGCGCGGAGATAGCGCTCTCCGATGATCTTGAGGTGTGCGACCAGGGCGGGTGGGGCGGTGACGTGGAAGTCGAGGCCGAGCATGCCGATGTAGACGGCGACGACTTCGAGGCTTTCGGCGCCGGTGATCAGGATGCAGGTGTTCTCGTCGACCGACTCCACGATGCCGACGGCTGCGTGGATGCGGGACAGCACCTCCTCGGCCGAGGCGAAGACGGTGATGGTCGCGTGCACCTTCCAGCCGGTGGTGGCGACATCTCGTAGTACGAAGTCTGTGTAGTCGTCCTCGGGCATCGGGCGCGGCTTGTACCGCCGGCCGGTCGCCATCCGGAGGTCCATCCAGTCCACCCGATACGTGTGCCACTCACCGGCTTCGTCCCGCGCCACCAGATACCAGTACCGCTGCCAACTCACCAGCCGATAGGGCTCGACCAGAATCGGAAACGAGGGAGCGCTCTGCGGTACGGCGTACTCGAAGCGCAGGTAGTGCTCATCGCGAATCGCCGCCGCGATCGTGCTCACCACGGCCGGATCCACCTCGGGATCCTGCACGTTGGACCCGGTGTTGTCCGGCCCCTTCGACAGCGTCGTGTGGATCGCGTTCACCTGCCGGCGAAGGCGATGCGGCAACACCTGCTCGAGCTTGGCCAACGCGCGAGAACTGCTCTCCGCCATCCCGCTCACCCCGGCGCCCGTCCGCAAGCCGACGGCGACGGCGACCGCCTCCTCGTCGTCCAGCAGCAGCGGCGGCAACTTGGCCCCGACGCCCAACTGGTAGTAGCCCGCCGGCCCGCGCGTCGCGTCGACGGGATAGCCGAGCTCGCGGAGTCGGTCGATGTCGTTGCGGATGGTCCGCGTACTGACGCCCAACCGCTCGGCCAACTCCGACCCCGGCCAGGCCGGCCGCGACTGCATCAGGGCCAGCAACGACAGCAGTCTCGACGAGGTTTCGCGCATGCAGAAAATAGTACTTTGAATAGGAATCTATCGTTCCTATACAGCTTCTACGGTAGAGCCATGAACAACAACGGAAACTCCCCCGCAGACATCCGTCCCTTCACCGTCGACGTGGCCCAGGCGGACCTCGACGACCTGCTCGCCCGCCTCGCCAACACCCGCCTCCCGCAACCGGCGCCCGGTGACGACTGGGACCTCGGTACGCCGAACCACTACCTCGCCGAGATGGTCGACCACTGGCAGAACGGGTTCGACTGGCGCGAGCAGGAAGCCCGGATGAACGAGTTCCCGCACTACCTGACCGAGATCGACGGCCAGACCGTGCACTTCATCCACGTGCCGTCCGCCGAGGAGTCGGCGACTCCGCTGCTCCTGCTGCACACCTACCCGGGTTCGTTCGTCGACTTCCTCGACATGATCGGCCCGCTGACCGACCCGGTCGCCCACGGCGGTCAGGCTTCGGACGCGTTCTCCGTCGTGGTTCCGTCGATCCCCGGCTTCGGATTCAGTACTCCGCTCGTCGACCGCGGCTGGACGATGGCCCGCGTCGCCCGCACCTTCGACAAGCTGATGCGCAAGCTCGGCTACGACTCGTACGGCGCGCACGGCAGCGACGGCGGCGCGATGATCTCCCGCGAGCTCGGCCTGCTGAACCCTCCCGGATTCCTCGGCCTGCACGTCCTCCAGCTGTTCTCGTTCCCGTCGGGCGACCCGGCCGAGTTCGAGAAGTTCACCCCGGAGGACTACGCCGCGCTCGAACACCTCAAGTGGTTCCAGTCCGTCGGCGGCTACAACGCGATCAACTCGACCCGCCCGCAGACCGTTGCCGTCGGCATCTCCGACTCCCCGGTCGGCCAACTCGCCTGGAACGAACTCTTCAACAGCTTCGGGAACGGCACCAGCCTGGTCACCCGCGACCAGATCCTCACCGAGGTCACCCTCTACTGGTTCACCAACACCAGCGCCGCCGCCGGCCGTTACCACTACGAAGAAGCCCACGCCGAGCACGACACCGCTCCCAACACCGCCCCCACCGGCGTCGCCGTCTTCGCCGACGACTTCAAGACGATCCGCCCATTGGCGGAACGCGACAACACCAACATCGTCCACTGGTCCACCTTCGAAAAGGGCGGCCACTTCGCCTCCCTCGAACGCCCCGAAGACGTCACCACCGACCTCCGCACCTTCTTCGGCAGCCTCCGCTCCAACTGACGACACCCGAAGGCCGGCTCCCGCTCCCCGCGGCGAGCCGGCCTTGGTTCGTGCTATCGCGCCAAGCGGATGGTGCCGACGGGCTTGAGGGCGACGGCATCGATGATCACGATGCCGTCCGAGAAGCCGGACAGGTAGATGCGCTGACCGTCGTTGCTGACCGCGAGCCTGATGGTCACACCGAAGTCATCGGTGAGCGAACCGACGACGTCGTCGTTCTTCGTGTCGATGGCAGTGATTGTCGCCTTCTGCAGCGATGAGTCCGCGCCCAGCACGAAGAGACGGCTGTCATCGGCGGTCAGTACGGCCGAATTGGATCCGGCCGGGAGTGGCTTCGAACTCGGTCGCGGGTTGGCCACGGTTGTGTTGATCACCCGGTACGAACCTTCGCCGACGACGTACAGCTGACCCGTCGAACTCATGCTGAGATCGCGCGGCTTGTCGTCGAGCTTGAACGGCGTACGGGCCGGGCGCATCGTGTTCGTGTCCAGCACAGACACCGATTGCGTTTCGTGGTCGGCGAGGAACAGGCGATCTCCCGAAGGACTGACGGCAAGATCCCAAGGACTTCCACTCGCGCTGATCGGTCCGCCCACCGTCGTCAGCTTGGTCGTGTCGACGACAGTGATCGTCTGCGCCTCGGGACTGAGGACGAACAATCGGTGGGTGGCTGCGTTGAGCGCGAGGCCGACCGGTTTCGGGGCCACGGGGATCGGCTTACCGATGATCCGCCAGTCGGCCACGTCGATCACTGTCACGGAGTTGGCAAGACCACTCGCCACATACAGCCGCTTGCCGTCCGGAGCCAGGACCAGTCCGGTCGGCTGCCCACCGACCGGCAACGCATCCCCTTCCTGCTCACGAGTCGTCGTACTGATCTTGAGTACCTTGCCGTTGGCGAAATCTGCCGCGTACAGATGGTCGTTGGTCAAGCTGACCGCCAGTCCGATCGGAACCGGCGCACTGGCAGCGTGAGGTCCGACGACCGACGCAGCTCCGCCGAGTACCGCGGGCAGAACAAGCATCGCCGCGATCGCCACCACGAGTCGCCTGCCCGGACGACTTCCTCCCGCGCCGTCAGCACCGGCTGCCGCCTCTTCATCAGCACCGAGCTGCCCGTCAGTGCGACCCTCTTCGTCAGCGTCGGCCTGCTCGCTGGGCCTCAGCCCGACGATCACCTGCACCGCGAGAAGCAGCCATGCCACGAACAACGCGACCACAGCAGCCAGCGGCGGCAGGAATCCGTCAGGACGCCGGAACATCCCGAGCCACAAGGCGAATCCGCCCAGCACCCACCCGCCCAGGAACGCCCTCCGACGCCCGGCCGGCGACGTCATCGCCGCGAGCAGTGGCCCTACGATCGCCAGTTCTACCGCGAGGATGCCGACGACGATCGGGTACGACCACTTCCACTGAAACTCGATCGCCGAGCTCCCGCGGAACGCGAGCGGTGACTCGTAGTGGACATAAGCACGGATCACCAACTGCGCAGCGGCCGCGGCAACCCCCAGCCCGATGACCAGCCACGCCCACCGGCCGGCAATTCGCCGTACGCTCCAGCTCGCACGGCCACCGCGAAGCCGAAGTATCGCGAAGACACCGGCCGCGATCCACGCCAGGTGTGCGATGACCGCAAGCGCCGCCACGAGAGGCGTTCCGGAAAGGTCGCCGCCGATGAACGGGCGCATCCAGTCGGTCAGCCAGCCCACGATCAAGGCCCCGCCCAGCAAGCCCGTCGGCGCTAGACCCACCACGAAGGCGACAGCGTCGTCCGGACCGACGCGGCTCTGGATCAGCAAAGAGGCGACCATCACGCCAGTGGCTGCCACGAGGTACCACGAGGCGCCGCCGGACCAACGATCGCCGGTGAGCCCGACGACAACGCCGGCGACCAGCGCTGCGGTCGCAACCAGATTGAGCCCGCTGATCAGTCTGGACCCGGTCGGCACCGCGAGCCGTTCGAGCTGAGTCAGTCGACGCCGCATCGATGCGCGGACCGCTGAACCGATCGAGATCGCCTCGGCTGCCGATGCCCGGGGCTGTCTGGGCGGAATCGAAGCGACCGGCATCGGCGCCGGCGCCGGTGAGCTCAGGATCGCTTGGGCCGCATCGGACACCGCTCGGCTGTCGTCGTCGAGGAGTAGCTCCAAGTGGTGGCGCGCCGTACGGCGTACCAGCTCGTTGTTTGCCCAGAGCAACCGTCCGAGCGGCTCGACGGCAGCCAACCGCGCGGCGGGGAGCGGACTCGCCAGCGCATCGCCGAGGTGGCTCGGCAGGCTCCAGTTGACGTTCGCCGCGATGACCGTGCGGCCCTCGACCTGGTCCAGCTTCTTCGGCCGCTGGTTCGGCTGCTCGGCCGTGACCCGGTCGAAGACGTAGTTGTACAACTCGTCGACGGTGATGTCGCCGTCATGATCGAGATCCGCGGTGCCTTCGCGGAGACCCTGCACGAGATGGCGCGTGAAGACCGACTGGGCAGCCTCACCGTGAATCGTGCTGCCCTCGAAGGCGTACTGCGTCGAGTCGGATGCCGTCAGCACCGTACGCCCGCGGCCACCCAACGTTTCCAGCGTGTGCACCGCGGAGTCGGCTTTGGCGAACTGCTGAGTCGCGTAGGCACCGCTGTAGCAGCAGTCGAGGATGAGGATCTTCTGCCGGGACAGACTCTCCGTCATCGCCTCGTCCACCAACTGCGCGGACAGCGCCGTGAACCGCAACCGGTCCCGCTTGGTGTTGGACATCGCCAGGTGGAGCCGTCCGTTGTCGTCCTTCAGCCCGTGACCGGTGAAGTACAGCAAAGTGAGATCATCTCGCCGGCTGTCCGCGTAGAACTCGGCGATCGCCTCGCCGACCTCGTGCGTGGGCGCGTTGACAAGCGTTCGTACTTCGAATCCCGCGATCTGCGGATCTTCCAGTACTGCGGCCAGCGCCTCCGCGTCCTGCGCGGGGGTGGTCAACCGCCGCAGCCCGGTGTCCGCGTACTCGTAGGTGGCGATCAGCAACGCCAGCCGACGACCCATTGGCTAGCCGCCCGTGTGCTTGGCGAGAAAGGCCTCCAGCAGTCGCTCCCGCTCAGTGAACGAGGGCCGATCCAGCTCGATCGAGTCGGCTCCGATCGTGACCGTGATCCGCTGCGGATCCGCGCGCCGGCCGAGCCAGTCGCGGAGTACGAGGATCAGCGTCGGGATCATGCCGCCGGCACCCACCAGCGCTACCGCGACCGCCCCTACGACCGCACCATCACCCTTGGCCCCCTCTGGCATCGCTGCCTGGACGGCACGCGTCTCGAACTCGTGCTCCCCGAGCTCTTCACGCAGCCGCCGAACGGCCCGCTCCACCTCTTCGGGCTCGCCGCCCATCACCTGAATCTCAGCCCACTCCGCCACAAATCCCCCACCGGTCAGCCAACTCTCCGGCCATATCATCCCCGGCCGGTCGCCCACCCACAAGCACCTCTTGCTAACAGTGCGTAGCCGACCGCCCGGGAATTCTCGCAGGTCTGGATCAGGCGGGTTTCAGGGCGAGGCCGTCGGGGGTGAGATACACCGGCATCGGGTCGCTGATGGCGCCGATGAAGCCGTCTGGGCCTTCGTTGTGGAAGGCAAGCATCACCCAGGCGCCGTCGACGTCGCGCACCAGGCGTCCGACGTACAGGGAATCGTCGGTCAGCGGGGTCGCCTTGCTGATGTCGAAGTGGCCGGTCGCGCTGTCGGCGGTCAGAGACCAGACGCCTCCGCTGCCCGATGTCGTCTTCTTCGCGGCCGAGAGCTCGTTTCGCAGGCAGTTGAACAGCAGGACGATCTGTCCCTCGACTACCTCGACCTGGAACACCTCGAGATGCCCGAAGCCCGCGCCCGGCTCGCTCAACGGCGGTTGAACTTCCCAGTGCAGCAGGTCGCGCGATCGCGCATGACCCACGACACCGCGATCGTCGACCGGCCCATGGTTCGCCCGGCCGGTGATCAACATGTGCCACCCGTCACCGCCGGGATCCTCGAAGACCCACGGATCCCGCCAGGCCTCGTCGAACCACGCCGAGCCGTCATACTTCTCGTACCAGCGCGGATCCGCCGCCACGATCGGATTGCCCTCGTACTTCTCCCACGTGAAGAGATCACGAGACCTGGCCACCCCGATGCTCTGGATCAACACCCCGTCGCGCTCACTCGCACCGGTGTAGAACATGTGCCACGTACCGTCAGGCCCCTGTACTACGGACCCGGTCCAGGTCGCCGCGTCGTCAAAGGCCGGCCGATCCCCGTGGACAAGGGCATCCGCCACCCGCGTCCAACTCCGCAAGTCGTCCGAGACGGCGTGCCCGATGGACGCCCGGCCGTGGCGCCGGCCCGGGTCGTGCAGGGCACGCGAGGCGTACAGGAAGAAGAGGTGGTACCGGTCGCCGTCGCGAGCGAACCAGAAGTCCCACACCCACGAGTCGGGCAGTTCGAGCATCAGCCCTTCACCCCCGCCGAGGCGATGCTGCCGATGAAGGCGCGCTGGAACGCGACGAACAGGACGAGTACCGGCACGGTGATCATCGAGGCGTAGGCCATGATCTGCCCCCAGGAGACGTTGAGCTGGAAGAAGTACTGGATGCCGACCATCACCGGTCGTAGGTCCTCGCTCTGCACCACCATCAGCGGCCACAGGTAAGAGTTCCAGGCGGGCAGGAAGGTCAGGATGGCGACGGTCGCGATCGCGGGGCCGGACAGCGGCATCACCACCCGGCGGTAGATGCCGAACCAGCCGGCGCCGTCCATCCGCGCGGCTTCGTCGAGCTCGACCGGAATGCTGCTGAAGTACTGGAAGAACAGGTAGATCGAGAACGCGTTGGCCACGAACGGCAGGATCTGCACGTGGTACGTGTCCAGCCATCCCGAGGTCAGGGTGAGGTGGAACCCGTGCACCTCCAACCAGGGCAGCTTGTTGACCCACCACACCAACGGCAGCGCGAAGGTCTCGAACGGCACGATCAACGTCGCGATGATGGCAGCCAGTACTACGCGCCGCCCGCGCCACCGCATCCGGGCCAGCGCGAACGCCGCCATACTGTTGATCAAGATGCCCAAGGCAACCGTCACCAGCGAGATGCCGACCGAGTTGAGCAGCAGCCGCTCAGCCGGCACCCGGTCGAAGACGCCGCGGTAGTTGTCCAGCGAGATGTCGCCGACCGGCAGGATCGCCTTGAGCGAGGTCAGATCGGCGAAGATCTGCGCGTCCGGTTTGAACGACGAGATCAGCATGAACACGATCGGGAACGCGAAGAAGATCACCAGCACCGATCGCCCCAACTGCAGAGGCAGTACGCGTTTCATGTCAGGCCTTCTCTCTGGTCAGGAAGCGCTGGACCCCCGAGACAGTCAGCACGAGGACGAAGAACACCAGCGAAACCGCCGCCGCATAGCCGGTGGACTGCTGTTCGTACCCAGCCCGGACCGCCATGAAGACCACCGTGGTCGTCCGGTCGAGCGGCCCGCCCTGGGTCATCACGCTGATTTGGGTGAACAGGCTCAGCGCCCCGATCGTGATGGTGATCAGAATGAAGGTCCGCGTCGCCCGCAGACTCGGCCAGGTGACGTGGGTGAACGTCTTCCACGCCGACGCGCCGTCGAGGGACGCGGCCTCGTACAGGTCGCGCGGGATGGTCTGCAGGCCCGCCAGCCAGATGATCATGTGGAACCCGACGGCCTGCCAGACCGACATGAACATGATCGCCGGCATCGCCGTGGTCGGATTGTTCAGCCAGTCGGTCCCGTGCGAGTGCCCGAAGGTGACCGCCGAGATGATCTGGTTCAGCAACCCGTCCGGCTGGTAGATGAACCGCCACAGCAGGGAGATCACCACCATCGACGTGACCACGGGAGCGAAGTACACGGTCCGGAAGAAGTTCGTACCGCGGACTTTCGCGTTGGCCAGCAGCGCCAGGACCAGCGCGAGTCCAGCCTGGACGGGGACGACGACCACCGCGAAGTACGCCGTGTTGCGCAGCGATGCCCAGAAGAAGCTGTCGCCGAAGAGCCTGATGAAGTTGTCCGCGCCGACGAAGTGCGGCGGTCTCGGCGAGATCAACCGGGCGTTGGTGAAGGCCAGCCCGAAGGCGAGCGCAACGGGTACGAGGAAGAAGACGGCCAGCAGGATGACGGCAGGCGACGCCATCGCGGCGCCGATCAGCGTCTCGCGCGACCGGGCGTTCGCCGTACGGACCTGTCGTGGAATCGCTTGTTCGGCGACTCGTCGGGGAGCTGTGGTGGCGGACATGTCAGTACGCGTAGTTGCCGTTGGACTTGATGTTGCTGTCGATGTCGGCGGCTGCCTTGTCGAGGATCTTCTGCGGGTCTCCACCGGCCAAGATGTCCGAGACGGCCTTCTGGAACGTCGAGGAGATGAACGGGTACGCCGGCGTGACCGGTCGCACCTCGGCGTACTTCTGCGACAGTTCGAGGAAGATCCGGTACTTGCCGCCCGGTGCGTACGCCGGTACCTGCGCCGCCGCGTCGGTGTTCGCCGGGATCAGGCCGAGCGCCTTCGCGTAGTCGACGTAGTACTCCGGCTTGGCCGAGAACTTGAGGTATTCCAGTGCGCCGTCCTTGGCCGCGCACGCCGACGACATGCCCCACTGCCAGGACGCGCCACCGATCTTCGGGCCCTTGCCGAAGTCCGGCGGCGGCAGGAAGACGACGTCGGCGCCGTACTTCTTGGTGACCGTGTCCGCGGCCCAACTGCCGTTCCACATGATCGCGCTCTTGCCGTTGACGAAGTCGACAGCCGAGTCCTTGCCGGACTTCTGCTGGGCATAGCCCTTGGTGATCATGCTGCGGAACCAGGTCGCCCACTTGAGGGCGTCCGGCCCGTTGAGGACACCCTTCGCCGTCTGGTAGCCGTCGCGGTTCACCAGGTCACCGCCAAAGCTCTGCAACATCGGCGAGTAGGCGTACGGAATCCACTCGCCGGTCCCTGCCGTGCCGAGGTCGAGCGGGTACGTGTACTTCCCGCCCGCCTTGATCTTCCCCACCGCGGCGTCGAACTCCTCGCCCGTCCACGGCTTGTCGATCGTCGGGATCCTGATGCCGTACTGCGTCAGGACGGACTTGCGAGCGGTCAGGTTCATCGCGACGTCGTAGTGACCGAAGGAGTAGATCTTGTTGTCCACCTTGCCGAGCGTGCTCGGCAGCTGCTTGTCGAAGAATCCCCTGGGCACGTCGAGCGGCTGGAGGTAGCCGGCCCAGGCCCAGTTCGGCACGTTCGGGCCGTCGATGTCCATCACGCAGGGCAGCTTCTTCGCGGCCGCGGCTGCGGTGACCGCATCGTTGTAGGCGGCCTGCGGGAAGGACTGGAGCTTCACCTTGTACTTGCTCTGGCTTGCGTTGAACGCATCGACCACCTTCTTGTTGACCGCCAGCTCGACGGGGTTGCCGCCGTTGTGCGTCCAGAGTTCGAGGGTGGTCACACCGCCTTCGGTGGTCGAACCGCTGCTCGACGATCCTGACGAGCAAGCCTGCAGCCCGACGGCAGCGGCACAAACCAGGGCTACTGCGCCGATACTCCGCTTGGTGATTTGTTGCATGGTCTTTCCCCTTCGTTTTCGGGCAGGCCGAAGCAAGGCATCGTCTGCCGGTACTGCGTGTCTGTGGCAGCGGTGGGCGTCGATGGCCCCGCTGTTAGGTGGTGATCAGGCGGGTCGGTCTACCGACTTGCGGACCACCAGCGGACAGTCCAGAGCCGCGTGCTCCGCACCATCGCTTTCTCGTCCCTCGATTCGTGCGATCAGGGCATCAACGGCCCAGGCGCCCATCTCGTAGTGAGGCAGCGCGACTGTGGTCAGCCCGGGTCGGAGTCCATCGGCGATGAGCTCCTGGTTGTCGAACCCCACCACCGAAAGATCCTGGGGTATGCGCAGACCGAGCTCGGCCGCGGCGTGATAGACACCCATGGCCATCCGGTCGTTGAAGCAGAAAACCGCCGTCGGCCTGTTAGTTGCTTTTAGCAACTGTTGTGCAGCCTGAAACCCACCTTCGGTGTCCGACCTGCCGGCCACTACCAGCCGCGGGTCGAACGTCAGGCCGGCCGCCTGCAAAGCCTGCTGGTATCCCTTGAGCCGGCCGTGCGTGGCAGGGATGTCGTCGATGTTGTTGAGATAGCCGATCCTGGTATGCCCGTGGCGGATCAGCTCCTCGGTAGCCGTCCTTCCGCCGGCGACCTCGTCAGGCACGACCGAAGGCACAGCGTGGTCCGAAGAACGCGCGTCGAGCAGGACGGTTGGTACGTCGCCCACCGCCTCCGGGATCTCGACCTCTTGGTGGTACATCGTCGCGTAGAGAAAGCCGTCGACCTGCCGCTGCCGAAGCGCCCGGATCTCGGCCGCCTCGAACTCGCTGTCCGAGCCGGTGTTGACCAGCATCAACAACCACCCGGCCTTCGACGCGGCCTCCTGAGCGCCAAGGATCATCCGCCCGGCGTACGGCGTCGTCGCGATCTCATCACTAACCAAGGCCAGCATCTGCGACCGCTGAAGCCGCAGATTCCGCGCCATACTGCTCGGCGCATAACCCAACTCAGCCGCAGACTCGCGAACCCGATCCCGCGTGCTCTCGGTGATCCGCTTCCCAGGCGTGTCGTTGAGGACATGCGACACCGTCGTTACCGACACCCCGGCGTGCGCCGCCACATCCTTGATCGACACCTTGGCCTGCGACATCTCTTTGCCCAATCGTTTTTCCAACTGTTGAGGACTACAGTCGCCGCCTCTCTGCGGGCTGTCAAGATGTCGTGCCAAATCGTTTTTCCAGATCTCTTGGCGCCTGGCCCTGCCGCAGCGGCTGTTCATGGTGTTTCCTCATGACGAGGGAGACAGCCATGACACAGAACGGCCGCTCGGCAGGCTCGCGGCGCCCGGCGACGATCGTCGCTGCCGCCGTACTGATCACGGCGTTCTCCGCGGTACTGGCCGGACTCGCCGTCGTGTTTCTCAGAGGCCCGTCGACCTCCAGCCAGCCCGCGCTCCCGCTGCCGGCATCCAGTACTCCGGCCACCACGCCCACCTCGACACCCGGCGTCCCAGTATCGACTCCGCCCGCGTCTGTCTCGGCCACGCCTTTTCGATACCAGCCACTGTGGCCCTTCACCTCGACAGCCGCAGCCGCCGCCTGGCAACGCACCTACCGCGAAGGCGGACAGCAGCCGTGGCACCTCGACGCGGAACAGACCGCCCTCTCCTTCACCACCGACTTCCTAGGCTTCACCGAGATCAACAAGGTCGTATCGAGCACGGTCCAGAAAAACGACGCCCGCATCGCCGTAGGACATGCCGAAGGCGTCGCCGCAGTACTCCACCTGACCCGCATCGGCCAGGGCTCCGACGCCCCCTGGGAAGTCGTCGGAACCATCGACACCACCCTCTCCCTCGACCACCCCCGCTACGGCGCCACCGTGACCTCCCCCATAACCGCAAGCGGCCTCATCACCGGCGTCGACGAATCCATCCGCCTAGAAGTCAGACAACCATCCACCCCCCACCCCCTCGGCGGATTCTGCTGCCTCCCCACCGGCGGCTCCGCCCACCCCTGGTCAACTCAAGTCACCTTCAAAGACGCCACCGACCCGGCCCTAACCCTCATCGCCTCCACCGGCGGCCACCTCCACTCCCCCGAACGCTTCGCCATCACCGCCATCCGCTCTAGCCGATAGCCGTCACCCTTCGACAGGCCTGCCGCCGGAACGTCCCGGCCTCCACTAACGTCTGTTGCCTAAAGCATCCGTCAGCCACAGGAGGCTCGCATGAGCAACGGTTCGGTGATCGCCGCAGTACTCGGCTACGACGACGTCGAGCAGATCAAAGCAGACCAAGAGAACGCAGCTTTCCGCCTCGCCTACCTCCTCGACCTACCGGCCCGCACACCGGAGTCCCTCATGGTCTTCGCCAAGATCCTGTACCTCGTCAGCGAAGAAGCCGTCGTACCGTCCGTCCGCAACATCCCAGACCTCGTCGACGAAACCGGCCGAATCGCCGGCAAGGCCGCACCTCTCGACGAGAACCTCCGCCTAGCAGCAGCCCGCGGCTTCGGCGTCGACAACGACCCCGATTCAGTAGCGGCCGTCTACAAGGTCTGCGACCGAGCAGTCCGCTTCCTCTTCAAAGCCATCACCATCTCCCGCGGCGAAACCGACCAGCCTACTGCCTGATCAGGCCGTCGCACGCTCAGTCACCTCCAACCAGCATCAACACCTGTCACCCACCCCACAGCCGCCCGCGATTCCGCACCTGTGGATAACTCACGAACCAGCCACTCCCGGCGCTCTATCCTGATCAACGTCCGACCAGAAAGGGTTGCCATGGACCACCCGGAAACAGAGCACCTACTCCCCAACGGAGACCGCGTCTGGGTCATCAAAACCTCCGAGGCAGCACGCCTCCTGCCCAATGTGCTGGAACTCTTCCGCTCCGGCAAGCCCGAACCAATGGTCTTCGGCGACGCCGGCCAGCCAGAAGCCGTCGTCATCCCGTGGCAGATGTGGCAGCGCCTCGAAGCCCTCGCTGCAGACGAAGACAGAGGCTTCGAACACCTCTATGAGACAGCGCGCGAACGCCTGGCCAACCCGCAGCCCTCCATCCCGATCGAGGAGGTGGCTGCGGAGCTCGGCTGGGATCTCGACGAGAAGATCGACGACTCCGATCTCGGGAAGCCACTGTGACCAGTTACCGACTACTGGTGGCGCCCGAGGTCAGACGACAACTGGCCGAACTGGGCCGCGCCGCGCAAAGCCAACCCCGAGGATTGCGCGATCGTGAATACCGCGCGTTGCGACTCGGCTTGCAAGCGTTGGCCAACGGGCAGGAAGCAGCTTTCGGAGGCAAGCGCCTGGGCTTCTCGGCCAAACACCACGACCTCCGCGACTGCGCGGAGATCAAGCTGCCGGTCGTCCAGGAGACCCGGAAGAATCAGGATCTCGGCCGCTCACACCGCCTGATCTACCGGGAGTTCGAGCCCGAGGACGGCGGTCCGCCGTACCGTCAGGTGATCTCATTCGAGCATCGAGGCGACGACCGCCCTTTTGAAGTCGCCGGCCAACGTCTCGGCCGCGAAATAGGATCCAGACACCAGGCGCTCGATGCTGTCTCAAACCTGCGTCCTCAGTTCGGCCCCCGAGAATCAAGCGAAGCCGCACCGATCCGCCGGCCACTCCCACCGGACATCCGAGCGGCCCTCGCCGCCGCTTCCGACGTTGCCCCTGCTCGCGGAGCCGTCAACCCACCCGGCACGGCCACCTCCCCACGAGCCCCCACCGGTCGGCACTCCCCCACAAGACCCGAGCCCGACCGCCAGCACAACGACGGGTAGGCAGGATTCCGTACTACGAACGCTCGCCGCCACCGCGTGCTGGTCCACAGACCATCAACTGCTGCGCAGCTTCAACGATCTGTGCCCAGGGCAACGGACGTCGATCTCCCTCGGAGCGGGGCTCGTGAAGGGCCCAGATGTCATTGCCGTACAGGAGTTGGACACCGGTACTCCGCAGTACCTCAAGGTGCGCTCGGCACGCAGGATGACGCGCGTGCGCAGCGTTCACTCGCGGGAACACGAGCATGGGAATCGTGTTGACGCTTTCGCAGAGGGCAGACAGCGCCTGGTTGTCGCCGATGCCGAGTGCCAGCTTGGCAACCGTGTTCGCCGACGCCGGCCCAACGACGTACGCATCAGCCCTCGGATGCGACCGCTCCTCACCAGGAAGCCGCGGCTCCGACCGCACCGGGAGCCCGGTCACCGCCTCGAGCTTGCCGATCTCACCAATGTCTTCCAACCATCGAGCAGCCGGCGTCACAGCGACCGTATGCCCCAAAGCGACGAGCGGTTCAACCAAGCCGGAGCGCAAGTGCTCGACGCCGCCCGCCCCACTCGCAACGACGCCGACCACCTTGCACTCACTCACCCGCGTGCTCCCAGTCTTCGTACGGATCAGCCGGTTTGCTCGACCAAGCTCTCCCGGAGTCGCCGGGCCAGTCCCTTCGGCGCCATGATGCAGTAGCTCTCGGCAAGCAGTTCGGCTACCTCATCCCAGTCGGTCTCGTCCTCGTCGAGCACGATCCCCACGACATCGTGGCCCCACTGTGCTTTGAAGAACGGGTGCCCCACAGTGGTCAGCGCGGCAAGCTCAGGCCCCGCCGCACGAAACGTCATCACGGTCACCGGTCCGTCATCGCCGACCGCCTCGGCGTACGACGCCGGAACCCCCGACACGATCGTCAGCACGTGCGCAAACGTCCTCTTCCGGATCCGCCACCGCGTCCCCACCCACGCATCCTCTTCATACGCATCCGGGAACCCTTCGCAGATCTCCCCCAACCGCTCCACGATCCCCACCGGCGCGTCCCTGGTCTCAGCCACCCTGACCTCCTCACCCACCCGACGCTAACGCCACCCTCCGACAGTTTCCGCAGCCGCGCCAAGTCTCGCCCAGGCAGTCAGTCAACCGACGCCGCCGCCCGGTGGAAGCGATCCCCCAGCATCCGAAGGGCATTCGCCAACTCGGGAGCATCCAGTACTACGAAGTCGACGCCCAGCATCCCGATCCAGAGCGCGAGCTGCTGCGGATCGTCCGAGCCGACCGTGATGAGACAGGTGTCGTCGTCGATCGGCTCAGGCGTGATCGGCACCGGCATCCTGGCGATCACGTACTCCGCCGACGCGTGCACCCGAATCCACGCGGAGTAGCGCCAAACCGCCGTACCGACTCTCGACCGCACATAGTCAGCCACATCCTCGAACGGCAACTCCCTCGGCGCGAACCGCGGCCCCGTCGGCGTACGAGGTTTCATCCGATCCACCCGAAACGTCCGCCAGTCGTCGCGATCGTTGTCCCAGGCAACCAGGTACCATCGCCGTCCCCAGGTGACCAGCCGATGCGGTTCCGTAGTACGGACGCTCTCCTCACTCGCGCGACTCGAGTAGCCGAACCGCAGTCGCTCGTGCGCGCGAATCGCAGCCGCAACCGCAGTCAACACCTCGCCGTCGACGGTTGGCCCGGAGCCCGGTACTGCGACAACGGCGGACTGCATCGCGTTCACCCGGTGTCGCAGTCGTGAGGGCAGCACCTGCTCGAGCTTCACGAGCGCCCCGACCGAGGCTTCCTCGATGCCCGCAACGCTCCCGCCGGCCGCAGTACGGAGTCCAACCGCAACAGCCACCGCCTCGTCGTCATCGAGCAACAACGGCGGCAGCGCAGCGCCCGCACCTAGCCGATAACCGCCGGCGACGCCCGGCTGAGCGTGGACCGGATACCCGAGTGTCCGCAGCCGCTCGATGTCGGTCCGGAGCGTCCTGGTCGAGATCCCGAGTCGCTCGGCGAGCTCAGGCCCGGCCCAGTCGCGCTGCTTCTGGAGGAGCGAGAGGAGTCTCAGGAGTCGCGCGGAGGTTTCCAGCATTTCTCGATCTTCTCAGCAATCGCGGAAGGAAGTCTTCCGCAATAGTTTCTAGCGTTGGAGCCATGAACACTTCAGCGATTCGCCCCTTCCGCATCGAGATCCCGCAGACCGACCTGGACGACCTCCGGTCCCGGCTGGCCCACACCCGCTGGCCGGAGCCGGCGCCGACGGAGGCGGCCGACTTCAGCCGCGGCGTACCGCTGTCCTATCTCCGCGAGCTGGCCCAATATTGGGGCAACGATTTCGACTGGCGCGCCCAAGAGGCCCGGCTCAACTCGTACCCTCAGTTCCTCACCGAGATCGACGGCCAGACGATCCACTTCCTCCACGTACCCTCCCCCGTACCTTCCGCGACGCCGCTGCTCATGACCCATGGCTACCCCGGATCGTTCGTGGAGTTCCTCGAACTGATCAACCCGCTCACCAACCCGGTCGCCCACGGCGGCTCAACAGCCGACGCCTTCCACCTCGTCATCCCTTCCATCACAGGCTTCGGCTTCTCGACACCGGTCTCGTCTCCCGGCTGGGAGGTCGCCCGTACTACGGAAGCCTTCGCCGTCCTCATGGACCGCCTCGGCTACACCCGCTATGGCGCCCACGGCGGCGACGTCGGCGCCGGCATCACCGGCCGACTCGCCGCGTTGTATCCCGACCGCGTCATCGGCACCCTCGTCAACAGCGACCGAGGCTCACTCGGCCTGGCCGGCGAACAGTTCCCCATCCCCGACCACCTCACCGAGGACGAACTCGCCGTCGTCAACGCCGAACGCGAGTCCTGGAAGGCCGAACGCGGCTACCTGGACCTCCAGTCCCACCGCCCCGAAACCATCGCCGCAGCCCTCACCGCCTCCCCCGTCGCCCAACTGGCCTGGATCACCGACAAGTTCCAAACCTGGACCAACCCCGCCGCCCTCACCCCCGACCAGGCAGTCCCCCGCGACCAACTCCTGACCAACATCACCCTCTACTGGTTCACCCGCACAGGCGCCACCTCCGCCCGCTTCCTCTGGGAAGCAGCCCACTCCGGCCTCTCCTGGCTAGCCCCCTCCACCGTCCCCGCAGGCTGGTCCATCTTCAACACCACCCCAGTCCTCCGCCGCTTCATGGACCCCACCCACCAATCCCCCTTCTGGTCCGACCACAAGGAAGGCGGCCACTTCGCCGCCATGGAAGCCCCAGCCTTGTTGGTCGACGACCTCCGCACGTTCTTCAAAACCCTGCAGCCTGGCGCCTGAACCCGTCATCGCCACCTCAGCCCGACCGCAGCGCCGGTCGGACTGAGGTGCTTCAGACACGCTCAGGGTGTGAGGTCCAGAGATTGTCGGGGCAATCTGGCAGGCTCTCCGCGAGGTGGTGACTGGATGAAGCCTGGAATCTATGACGCGCTCGTAACCAACGGTCTGGTTGACGTTCTTGATCAGACAGACGGACTCACGTCTCTGGTAGAAGATATTGACGATGCGGACCAGCCTGAGGTGCTTGCGCGCCACGTTCGGGACGCCGTACTGCGAACGCTCGGTGCAACCCGCGACCAAGGAGAACGGGTAGCGCTTGTCAATGATTTGCTCAGCCGTCTGCCAGCAGAGAACGACCTCCTGCCTGACGCGAAACCACAGCAGCTACTCGCGCTCTATCCTCCGGCTGGGCCTGGTGTTCATCGGCCAGGCGGTCTCCGTCCAAGCACTCCGCTATCGGACGCGGCCCTCCTGACAAATGCTCACGGCGAACCGGCACTCGGCTCCGAACTACGCGCCGAGATCGACACCTCCGATGAAGTCGACCTGCTCTGCGCTTTCGTCAAGTGGTACGGACTGCGGCTCCTCGAGCCCGAATTGTCGCGCCTGCGACAACGTGACGCTCCGCTCCGGGTGATCACCACGACCTACCTCGGAGCCACTGATCGCCACGCGCTCGACCGCCTTGTGACTGACTTCGGCGCCGAGGTGAAGATCCAGTACGACGTACTCCGCACGCGCCTGCACGCAAAGGCCTGGCTCTTTCGCCGCAACACGGGCTTCGATACTGCGTACGTCGGATCGTCCAACCTCTCGCGGGCAGCGCTTCTTGATGGGGTCGAGTGGAATGTTCGGCTCTCTCGGATCGCAACGCCGAGCCTTCTCAAGAAGTTCGCCGCGACGTTCGATACGTACTGGAATGATTCGACCTTCGAGACCTACAACCCGGAGCACGACCGCGACCGCCTTGACGACGCTCTAGCCGAGGCCGGCAACCGCAAAACGACCGACCGCGTGACGATCTCACTCGCCGGCCTAGAGGTACGACCGCGGCCTTACCAAGCCGAGATGCTCGAGACAATCGCTGTCGAGCGCGAAGTCCACGACCGCCATCGGAATCTCGTGGTGGCGGCAACAGGAACCGGCAAGACCGTCATTGCTGCGCTCGACTATCGGCGCCTCCGAGACGCCGCGATGGCCCGCGGAGAGCAAGCACCATCTCTCCTCTTCATCGCTCATCGCCGCGAGATCCTGCAGCAGTCGCTGCGCACCTATCGCGAGGTACTCAACGATGCAAACTTTGGCGAGGAGTACTTCTCAGGCGCGCGGCCAGAGCGGTGGAACCATGTCTTCGCCTCTGTACAGGCCTTGACGAATTACGACATCACCACCATGCCTGCAGAGTCCTTCGACATCCTGGTCGTCGATGAGTTCCATCACGCCGCAGCTCGGACCTATCGAAAGCTGCTTGGTCACCTTCAACCCCGAGAACTCCTGGGACTGACGGCTACACCGGAACGTACCGACGGTTTCGATCTACAGTCCTATTTTGGTGGAAGGACCGCAGTCGAGCTTCGTCTCTGGGATGCCCTCTCGGATGATCTCCTGTGCCCATTCCATTACTTCGGCATCGCGGACGGCACAAGCCTCGCCGATGTGCAGTGGAAGCGGGGAAGATATGACGAGGTACAGCTAGAAGGCTTGTACACCGGTAACGCCAGGCGTGCCGCCATCGTCTTACGCGAACTCAGGGACAAGCTCACTGATGTACGCAAGATGCGCGCACTCGGTTTCTGCGTATCAGTCGCCCACGCCGAGTACATGGCCAAGGTCTTCAACGACGCGGGCATCCCCGCTCTCGCGGTCTCCGGTCGGTCGCTAACTGTCGAGCGCGATCAGGCTCTTCGCGATCTGAAGGATCGTCGAGTAAACGCCCTCTTCGCGGCTGACTTGTTCAACGAAGGCCTCGACCTACCCGAAGTCGACACCGTCCTCTTCCTACGCCCCACCGAGAGCCCAACTGTTTTCCTCCAGCAACTTGGTCGCGGACTACGCCAAGCGACAGGAAAGCCCGTCCTCACGGCACTCGATTTCGTAGGCCATCAACGCAAGGAGTTTCGCTTCGACAAGCGTTTCAGAGCCCTCACCGGCCAAACGCGCAAGGGACTCCAACGGCAGGTGGAGAAGGGGTTCCCGCTTCTTCCGTCGGGCTGTCAGATCGTTTTGGACAAAGTCACGCAAGCAGCCGTGCTACAGAATCTGCGCGACCAACTGACCGGGAGCAAGCGCGAGATCGTTGCGGAGTTGCGTGCCCATCCACACCAGAACCTGCCGACGTTCCTGCATGAGTCCGGTATCGAGCTCAGTGATGTTCTGCGGGACAAGCGCAGCTGGACCAGCCTTCGCCGAGAGGCCGGCATACCGACTCCAAGCGGCGGAGATCACGAAGCCGCCTTGCTTCGACGAGTACGTGCCCTCGCCCATGTCGACGATCCCATCCGCATGCAGGCTTATCGAGCCCTTCTAGCGGACAAGGCGCCGTCCTATGAAGATTTGGACGCTGACCAACAACTGCACGCGCAAATGCTGTTCTTCTCACTCTGGCCAAATGGTGGCGGCTTCGACTCGTTCGGAGCGGGGCTTGCCGCGCTCAGAGCTGAACACGCCCTCCGTGATGAACTGCTCCAGGTCATCGACATCACGATGGATCGCGCCCGCCATCGGACGCTTCAACTGACCGGAAAGCTCGCCAGCGTGCCTCTTCGCATTCATGCAAGCTACCAGCGCGAGGAGATCCTGACCGCACTTCGCTACGCAGACTTGGAACGCCATCGACCGAGCACCTTCCAACAGGGCGTCGTGTACTCACCGGAGATCGATACCGATGCGTTCCTAGTGACACTTCAGAAGTCTGAGGCGGACTACTCGCCAACCACCATGTATCGCGACTACGCAATCAGCCCGACCCTGTTCCATTGGGAGACACAGAGCGCCACCTCAGTGACCTCCAAGACAGGCCAGCGCTACATTGACCACCGCCAACGCGGATCCAACATCTTGATCTTCGCTCGGGCTCACCTCGAAACTGAGATGGGCACCTCGCCATATGTCTTCCTCGGTCCAGCCGCCTACGTCAACCACACCGGCGATCGGCCGATTGCTATCACCTGGCGCTTGCAAGTCCCGATGCCCACCGATCTTTTCCAGGTCGCGTCAGTCGTCGCATGACAGCCAGCTAGATCGACTGCTGGTTCGATCACGCAATTCGAGTGGTCGCCGGCCGAGCAGGCAGATCCTCAGTCGTCTTCATCGCCGACGAGCTGATGCGATGACCTCGTCGATTGATTCGGCGACGATGGTGGGGGCTTCGGTTGGGATGTTGTGGCCGCTCTGGCGGGCGACCTTAAGGCTGGCGCCTAGGTCGGCTGCCAGTGATTGCTGGTGGTGCTGCCATCGGTCGTCGAGTTCGGCGAGCGTAAAGGGTTGCCAGGGCGTGAGGTCTGTGAGGTCGAGCCAGTGGCGGACTCGGCTGGTGATGACGACACTCGGTCGGTCGAGGGTGCGTCTGCTGCGCCTGATCTTGTCCGCGCTGGCAACCACGTCGTATGACAAGTGATCCTCCCGGCCGCCGTCGGCTACAAAGAGGACCGGTTCGTCGGTTCAGGTGGATGTCACTTGTATCGACAAGAACCAAGCCGGCGACATTCTCTGGCCATCGGTCGGCGAAGAGTAGGGCGACCAGGCCACCGAGCGAGTGGCCGACCAGGACAAACGGTCCCGCGAGGTCCGCGGTCGCGAGTAGCCGGCCCAATTCCTCTGAGGCAGCGCTCAGTGGGGGCGTCCCTGAGTCGGCCGGGGTCTCGCTGTCGCCAATTCCTGCGCGGTCGTAGATCAGGAGCGTTGTCGGGGACTTCAGCGCGGCGATGACTGCGTCCCAGGAGCCTCTGCCGGCGCCCGCACCGGAGATGAAGACGACCGTCGGGGTTCCCTCCCCCGCGATCTCAGCTGCGAGCGTGTACCCGCCGACATCGAACATTGTGGTCGCCATGGCGACGAGCCTAGGGCGACGACACGTAGTACGGCGTCAGGACCTCGGCTAGGCCTCAGTGGTTGCGGGTGGCGGTGATGAGGGTGTCGATTGCTTCGGCTACGACGGTTGGGTCGTCCTTGTGGACGTAGTGACCGCCGGCGCGGGCGATCTTGTGGGTGGCGGCTAGGTCGGTTGCGAGGGTGCGTTGGTGGCGTTGCCAGCGGTCGTCCAGTTCGGCGAGGGTGAAGGGTTGCCAGGGGTCGGGGTCCTCGATTTCGAGCCAGCCGCCGGGGCGGCTGGCGATGACGACGGTTGGTACGCCGAGGGCGCGTCTGCTGCGGGCGACTTCGTCGACGGTGGCGACCACGTCGTACGAGAGGTGGTCCTCCCTGTCTCCGTCGTCAATGACGACGTACGGGTTGTCGAGCTCGAGATCCAGGTGGATGTCGGTGGCGTCGACCAGGACGAGGCCGGCGAGATTCTCCGGCCATTGCGCGGCGTAGATCAGGCCGATCAGGCCTCCAATTGAGTGGCCGACAAGGATGAATGGGCCGGGAATGTCAACTGCGACGAGCAGGCGGCGCAGCTCGTCCGCGGCGGCGCCAAGTGGGCGCGATCCTCCAGTTTGCGGTATCTCGCTATCGCCGATCCCGGCGCGGGCGTAGGTCATCAGAGTTGTCGACGAATGCAAGGCGGAGATCGTTGCTTCCCAGGGTTCTCCCGCGTCGCCGCTGCCGGAGATGAAGACGACCGTAGGCGAGCCCTCCCCCGAGATCTCGGCTGCAAGCTTGTAGCCGCCGACGTCGAATTTGGTGGTCGCCATGGCTAGGAGCCTAGGACCTGGACGGGTCGGCGAACCGCGGCACGGCGTACGGGCTGTGCGCGGACTCAGAACGGTGAGTGATTGAACTGAGTGGATTCTTCTGTTGGACATCTCAGCTGGGGAGGGGGAGGTTGGGATGTATGGAATTCACTCATCTTGGGCGGACTGGGCTTACTGTTAGTCGGATTTGTTTGGGGACGATGAACTTTGGGCCGCATACGAGCGAGGACGACTCGCACGCGATCATGGATGCGGCGCTTGAGAAGGGGATCAACTTCTTCGACACGGCCAATGTGTATGGGCGGAGTGTGGGGAAGGGTGCGACGGAGGAGATCGTCGGGCGGTGGTTCGCGAAGGACCCTAAGAACCGTGAGAAGACGGTGCTTGCCACCAAGCTGTACGGCGACATGGACGAGTGGCCGAACGAGGGCAAGCTCTCCGCGCTCAACATTCGTCGCGCGCTCGACGCGAGTCTGAAGCGGCTGCAGACGGACTACATCGACCTGTACCAGTTCCACCACATCGACCGCGCGACGCCGTGGGAGGAGATCTGGCAGGCGATGGAGGTCGCCGTACAGCAGGGCAAGATCCTGTACGCCGGCAGCAGCAACTTCGCCGGCTGGCACATCGCTCAGGCGCAGGCGGCTGCCGAGAAGCGGAACTTCACCGGCCTCGTCAGCGAGCAGTCGATCTACAACCTGATCGTGCGCGACGTGGAGCGCGAGGTGCTGCCTGCTGCGCAGGAGTACGGGCTCGGCGTCATCCCCTGGTCGCCGCTGCAAGGCGGTCTCCTGGGTGGCGTGATCCGCAAGGAGAACGAGGGCGTACGCCGTACCGAGGGTCGCGCCAAGGAAGCTCTGGAGAAGCTGCGCCCCCAGATCGAGCAGTACGAGGCGCTGGCCGACGAGCTCGGACACGAGCCTGGCGACGTGGCGCTCGCTTGGCTCCTGCACCAGCCCGCCGTCACCGGCCCGATCGTCGGCCCGCGGACTATGGAGCAGCTCGAGTCCGCAGTACGCGCTGTCGACGTCAAGCTAGACGACAAGACCCTCACCCAACTCGACGAGATCTTCCCGGGCTACAAGGCCGCCCCCGAGGACTACGCCTGGTGAGACCGCTGCGCTGAGTTCCGCACATCGCCCGTACGCCGAACGCTCGGCGTACGGGCGATTCGTGCGAGGGGTGTCAGGTGAGCGTTGTGGGGAGCATGCCGATGAGGGCGTCGGCGGCTAGGGAGGCTGCGGAGCCGGTGGGGATGGCGACTGAGACCTGCCAGGGGTCGGCGGAGTTGGGGGCCAGGGGGACGGTGATGTGGTCGCCTCGTTTGGCTGCGATGCGTTCTGGGACCAGGGCTACGCCGAGGTTGTGGCTGACCAGTGCCAGGAGGGTGTGGACGTCGTTGACCTCGATGGTGATCGGGTGGGCGACGCCGGCGCGAGCGAAGGCGTGGTCGGAGATGGCTCGGGCGCCCCAAGTGGGGTCGAAGTCCACGAACGACTCCCCTGCCAGGTCTGGGAGTGAGACCGAGGACGCGTTGGCCAGGCGGTGTTCGGCGGAGCAGACCATGACCATGGATTCGGTGGAGACCGGACGGAGGTCGAGGCCTGGGATGGGGTGGCCGGCTGTCGCAACGAAGGCGACGTCGAGGCGGCCGGAGGCTAGTTCGTCGAGCATGGGGGTGGAGCCGCCCTGGCGTACTTCGATCTCGACGCCTGGGTAGGCCGAGCGGAACTTGGCGAGGAGGGCTGGTACGTCGACTACGCCGAGGCACTGTTCCAGGCCTACTGAGAGGTGCCCGCGAAGGAGGCCCTGTACTGCGGCGACAGCGTCCTTTGCTGCTTCGGCGGCCGCTAGGGTGCGGCGGCCTTCACAGAGGAGAGCCCGGCCGGCCTCGGTGAGTTCGACGCTGCGGGTGTTGCGGACGAAGAGCGAGGTGTGGAGTTCGCGTTCGAGGGCGCGGATCGACGCGGACAGGCCGGACTGCGAGATCGACATCGCCTCGGCCGCCCGGGTGAAGTGCTTCTGCTCGGCGACGGCGACGAAGTGTTCGAGATGCCTCAGCTCCATAACTCAGAAGTATAGGTGGTCAGTCAGCTGGGACTCTTCGGTCTTGGATGTCACTGACAGCGATCAACCGGCACCTGGCTACGCGTTGTCCACAGCTTCAGGAAGGCCCGTTCGCAGCGGCCGAAGGCTCATATCTTCTCCGGCATGAAGGATTCCGTGGCGGAGAAGATCCGCGCTCTTGCAGACCAGTACATCCAGGGCGACGTGCGCACAGATTGGCCGGACGAGGAGCTGGCAGAGCTACTTGACGCCGCCCAGACACATTTGACCGAGAACAGGCCGGATCAGGCGATCTGCATCTGGAAGCAACTTGTCCGCGCAGGCGGGGAGGAAGGTGATTGGGGACATCTCGAGTACGCCGACTATCTGCTGAGGCTGGGCCAGGAAGAGGAAGCGGTCACCGAACTCGCGGCCCTGATGGCGGGGAGGCGGGTGGCCGGACTTCCGTGGCTTCTGGCGGCCGAGTTGCTCGAGGATCGCGGCATGCTGGAAGAGGCACTCTTCTGGTATTCGGCGGGGGCTGGATGCCAGCCTGCCGGACTCGCTGCAGCTGTTCAGTTGAGGCAGCTGAGAGAGGGGCGACGCAGGCTCAGGTGGGCCCTCGAGATCCCACTCGATGACGACGATCTGCTGGCCGAAATGAGCCGCGGCGAGCTGGACGACAAGGTGTTCGACCTCCTCGATCTGCTGGCTTATCCGCAGGTGAGGGACGGACGGCTGCAGTTCTGGGACCGCGCAGAGGTCGAAGAGGGGTTGCGCGGCGCCGATCCGCCCATCCCGAGAGAGACCGCGAACGCCTACTACTGGTACGTCGAGCTTGTCCTGCGAGCCTGCAGCGGTGGTCGCCCCACCGTGGTGCCCCGCCGCCCGAACACGCTGATGCCAGTACTGGCGGTTGCCCTCGCAGCGAGGTCAAGGCGCGAGATCCCGTCCATGACAGGTCGGCATGGCGATGAAGGTGCGGTCGAGTGGCCGCCTGGGCGGAATCAGGCATGTTGGTGTGGGTCAGGGACCAAGTACAAGAGGTGCTGCGGCGCATATCTTGGCGTGGCCTGACATGAACCCGAGAGCAAGGGATGCACGAGCGGGTGACCTGGGATCGGTAGGGTGGGGCTATGGCTGATGAGTTTCGGGTTGAGGTTGAGCTGAACGATGGCGAGCACGGGTTGTCGTTCTGGGAGCGGTTGCGGGCGCTTGATCTTGACGACGATGCTCGCAAGCGGCTGGGTGGCAACGTGACGGTGACTCGGGACGGGTCGCGGTTGATGATCTACGCGAACTCCGAGGACGACGCGCTCGAAGCCGAGAGTGCTGTGCGCGAGGTTGTTTCAGCGGATCACTTGAGCGCGGACTACACGTTGACGCGCTGGAGCCACGCGAAGCAGGAGTGGGTTGACCCGAGCACGGCGCCGGACGAGGCGGATGCGGCCGAGCCGAGCTACGAAGGCGTCGAGACACCGGACCCGCGGTACGTCGTACTGCAGGCCTACAAGCCGGAGTTCCTGCGCGACCTCGGTCTCTGATCGGTCGATACGACGAGGCCGGCCGGTTGGTCAGCTATCGCGACGCCTACCCCTCGGCGCCCTCGTCGTCCTGAACGCGGTGAGGACGATCACGCTGACGCCCGGGTTGGCCGGTGCAGGCGGCGGCCTCGGGAATCGTCGCGCACGCTCGGATAGTCGGAGCGCCGTAGTACTGCGGAACCGCTACGTCGCGAGACCGACTTGCGCGACGTTCGTTGACGTCGCTTGTTTCGGGTTGGCGCATTCGTCCCGGGTTGACGCGTTCGTCCCGGGTTGACGCATTCGTCCCGGGTTGACGCATTCGTCCCGGGTTGACGCATTCGTGCCGGGTTGGCGCATTGGTCCCGGTGTGGGATTTATTCGGGCGTTGCAGTCGTTGGCATCTTCACGAGGACGCCTGCGGTGTAGGCGATGAGTCGACGATCGGGTGGAGGTCGGGCTGTGGGCGAGGCGAGGTACGACGGCGTGGCTTCGGAGTATGACGCGTGGGTCGGCGCGGGGTCGATGCTTGCCGACGGCACCTTCGAGGAGCTGGTCGGCGAGGTCGAGGGTCAGAAGGTCTGTGCTGTTGCGTGCGGGCAGGGGCGAGAGGCTCGGTATCTGGCGTCCCGCGGGGCGGCGGTGACTGGGGTCGAGCTGTCCGAGGAGCTTGTCGCGCTCGCGAAGCAGTACGAGGACGCGGATCAGCTCGGGATCTCTTATTTGCAAGGCGATGCGCACACTCTGGAAGGGCTCGACAGCGAGTCGTTCGACGGTGTCGTTTGCTATATGGCATTGATGGATATTCCGGATCTCGATCGGGCCGTGCAATCCGCTGCCCGAGTACTACGGCCGGGCGGCTGGTTCGTCTTCGTGATCACGCATCCGTGCTTCAAGGCGCCGGCTACCGGCGATCTGGTGGACCATACGAACCAGAGTGTGCGGCGAACCGTCGGGCGGTACTTCGAAGAGGGCTACTGGGATGGCCCGGGTCTCCACAACGATGCGTTGCCCGTCGGCGCTTATCACCGGACATTGAGCACGTACGTCGCCGCTCTCACCCGCGCAGGGCTGGTGATCGACGAATTGCGTGAGCCGCAGCAATTCGACCGGCAGCCGGTTTGGCAAGAGGTCCCTCAACTCCTCTACGTCCGCTGCCATCGGGGCAACTAAGCCGACCTGTGAACCCGGTGGGAGGCAGGCTGATCACGTGGACGAGTTGAGACTGCGGCCGGTGCAGGAAAAGGATCTGGAGTACTTCGCGCAGTTTGCGGTGGAGCGCGACGAGGTGGGAATCAGCTGGCAGGGATTCCGGGATGCGCTCGCGCCGACCAGGAGATTCCATCAGGACGGGTATCTGGGGCCGGAGACCAGCCGCCTGATTGTGGAGAGCGGGGGTGAGACGGCTGGGTTCGTGAGTTGGTTCAGCGGGTCGTTCGACGACAAGACGAAGTACTGGGAGATCGGGGCCGCATTGCGGCCGCAGTACCGGGGGCATGGGATCGGGTGGCGGGCGCAGGCGATGTTGACCGACTATCTGTTCGAGCACACGCCGGTGGAGCGGATTCAGGCGGCGACCCAGCCCGAGAACGTGGCTGAGCAGAAGTCCTTGCTGAAGGCAGGTTTCCAGTTCGAAGGCGTGATCCGGGCGTGCGAGTTCCGCGCGGGTCAGTATCGCGATGCGTATCTCTACAGCCGGCTTCGTAGCGATCCTGCTGTCGCCGTCGATGGATGACCGATCACAACGGTTCGGTGACAGGTAGCGAATTTCCCGCTGCTGAGCACCCCACGGGGTAATAGCCTCGGCGGTCGCGGCGTACGGCGGGTCTTCGGCTCGACACGCTGCGCTTCTGCGACTCTGGGGATTGAAGGAGAGGGGAATCCGTGTCTCGTCGACGTGGTCTCGTGGCTGGAACCGTCTTGCTGGCTGCTGCCCTGACCGGGTGCAGCGATGTGGCAGCCGACTCCGGTACGCCGTCGTCGCCCAGTACGACGGCGACAACGAGCAGCACGCCGCCGCCCAGCGCGACACCGACGGCGCCGACCGCGACCCCAACGATGACCCCGACCACGACCCCTACGACGACGCCGAGCACGACCGCGACGCCGCCGAGCGCGAAGCCGACCCCGACTCCGACAACCAAGCCGACGGCGGGGAAGCCGACCAAACCGCCGAAGCCTCCGGTCAAGCCGGCATCGCAGGCCCTGCTGGTCGAACGCAAGCTAGACTCCTGGGGCTACCCGGTCGGCGACGTCGACGGCGACATCACCAAGCGCGCCCGGCAAGCGCTCTGCGCGTACCGCGAGACTGCCGGCCTCCCGATCAGCCGCGGCCCGCTCACCGCGGGAGACATCAAGTCGGTGCTCTCGGCAACCGCCAAGCCGGTGCCGACGAAATCGACCGGCATCTACGTCAACAAGACCTGCCAGGTGCTTTACCAGGTCGTCAAGAACACCTACCGCCGGATCGTCTGGGTCTCCACCGGCGGACCGGGGTACGAGACTCCGAACCGCACCGGCAAGGTCTGGCGCAAGTGGGCCGGCCCGCACGAGAGCAGCCTGTACGACGACGCGTACATGTATGACTCGATCTACTTCCTCAAGGACCGCCCCGGCATCGCGCTGCACGGATCGCGCGTCAACTCGCTCATCAAGACCTACCCAGCGAGCCACCGCTGCGTCCGCGTGATGCGCCCGCAAATCCACGAGATCTTCGCCGAAACCCCGATCGGCACCAAGGTCCAGGTCTACGGCGAGTACTAACTCGTACTGCGATCAGTCGCTCTCACCCGAGGCGGGTCGCCGGTCGAGCCTGTACGACGCTCAACCTGCCTGCGTCAGACCGAGCACCACACGTCGCTGGCCTTCATCCAGGACCGGTCGGTTCGCCCCCACAGGATTCCGAGGTACTCATCGCCCTGCCTCCTGATCACGTTGAACTTCTGGCCCGCATCCACGAAGTGGATGACGAGGTGGTCCTCGCTCCAGAAACGACTGTGGTTGTAGGCGACCGTGCAGGTCTCTGTGGGGCTGTAGGTCCCACTCGCGGCCGGCGCCGCGGATGCGCTCAAGGTCGACAACACAGCGGCTAGTACCACAGCACCTGTGCCGAGGGTCACCTTGGCCGACGAACTGTGCTGCTGGATGGCTGAAAGCAAAGACATGGTGCTCCCTCGGAATGCGATTCCGCGCTCTCACGGACTAGACCGGATCTTTGACAGAGCCTTCCATCGTGGAAGGGATGGCAGCAATCTCTTCGAACATCGTCGAAGCCGAGCCACGAACGCCGGCATCGGTTGACACCCCCCACTCGCGGCATGTCAGGGCGTCGGCCGGGGGTGTCCGGGAGGTAGCAGGGTGGTGAGGGCTGCGGCTAGGGCGAGGGCTGGTCGAGGAGGATGCCGGTGTCGTGGAGGTGTGTTCGGGCGGCTGCGATCGCTTCCGGCGTGGTGGCGAAGACTCGGTCGGACTGCCGTAGGCGGTCGATGACGTCGAGCGCGTCCAACGGTCGGTGGTGTCCGGGTCTGATCCCTGAAATCAGGACGATCATGCCGCGATGCTGGAGTTTCTCGATCGCGTCTTTGAGGACCAGCGCGCCGCTGGCGTCGATCGCGGTCACGGCCGACATCCGCAGGATCACCACCGACATGTGGGCGACCTCGGACAGTTCGAGCAGGAATCGATGAGCAGCGAACAGCAGCGGCCCGTCGATGCGATAGGCAACGATGTGTTCGTCCAGCAACGCGCGTTCCTCTTGCGTATGGTCGCCCGGCAGGTCCGGATGCAGCGGCATCTGTCGCACACTGGCGCTTCGCGCAACCGCTCGCAAGGCCAGCGCCCCGGCGACGATCAGCCCGAGAAGAACCGCTTTCACCAGGTCCAACGCCAAGGTCGCGATCGCGGTCAACGCCAGGACCACCGCATCCGAACGGGTCGCCCGAGCCATCGCCCGGACCGAACCGACTTCGACCATCCGTACTGCGGTCGCCAGCAGCACCCCGGCCAGCGCCGCCAGCGGGATGCGGCCCACCAGAGGTGCTGCTGTGTAGACGATGGCGGCCAGCACCGCGGCGTGGACGAGGGCGGCCAGTCTTGATCCAGCACCGGTTCTGACGTTGACCGCAGTACGGGCAATCGCGCCGGTCGCCGGTACGCCGCCGAACAGCGGCGTCACCAAGTTGGCGAGACCCTGCCCGAACAATTCGCGGTCCGGGTCGTGCTTGTGGCTGACTCCCATGCCGTCCGCGACAGCCGCGGACAGGAGGGACTCAAGAGCCGCGAGCGCAGCGATCGCTACGGCCGGTCCCGCCAGGGTCGACAGGGTCGACAGGTCTAGGAACCCCAGCGAAGGCGCGGACAGACCGGACGGCAAGGTGCCGATGCGTGCGGCGTTCAGTCCGGTTGCCTCGACCAGAACAGTCCCGGCGACGACGGCCAACAACGAGAACGGCAGACTGGGTCGCCAGCGACCGCCGATAAGGATCAGCGCGGCGACTCCGACGGTGATCGCGACGGCAGTCCAGTTCGGTTGCTGAACGAACTCCCCCACTGACCGCGCAGCCAGTACTACGACCTGATCGCTGTCGGGCTTCTCGACTCCCAAGGCCGCGGGAAGTTGCTGCAGGCCAATGACACAAGCGATTCCGAGCGTGAAGCCTTCGACGACGGATGCCGGGACAAAAGCCATGTACTGACCGGCTCGGGCAACGGCCAGGCCGATCAGGATGAGGCCGGCCATCAGGCCCACCGTCAGTACGCCGTTCGCTCCGTGCGCGTGCATGATCGGGACGAGTACGACGGTCATCGCGCCGGTTGGCCCGGATACCTGCAGATTGGAACCGCCGAACGCTGCCGCGAGCGCGCCCGCGATGACGGCAGTGGTCAGACCGGCGGCGGCTCCGAGGCCGGACGAGATCCCGAATCCGAGCGCGAGCGGCAGGGCGACGACGGCCACGGTCAGACCGGCGATCAGGTCGCGACGAGGTTGGCGGCCCATCGCCAGGAGATCGGCACGACCGGGAAGGAGCACGAGCACCCTGCTGCGGAGCGCTCTCATCCGAGGCTGGACTCGTGCTCGCGAAGCTCGGTGAGGAGGTCGTTCTGGCCGGCGATCAGGTCGGTGAGGATCCGGCGAGCGACTCTGAGCAACTCCGCGACGTCGCTGCTGGCGATCTCGTAGATGACGGTGGAGCTCTCGCGCCGAGAGACCACGATCCCGTAGCGCCGGAGTACGGCGAGTTGTTGCGAGAGGCTGGAGGGTTCGATGGCGAGGTCGGCGAGGAGTTCGCGGACTGGGCGTGGCGAGTCCTGGAGGAGTTCGAGCACCCGGATGCGTACGGGGTGGCCGAGCATCCGGAAGAACTCCGCCTTGGCCTGGTAGAGCGGAACCGCCTTACCGGTCATCCTTTGGTCGACTGTCGATCGGCGGGTGCGGGCTCGATCGTGACGTCGTTCTCCGCCGCCATCCGGAGCAGACTGTTCAGCTCGCCGCTGCGTACGTCGATCGCGTAGAAATCGCTCTCGCTCTCAGCCACCGACAACGCCTGCCGCGCCTCCTGCACGCGCCGCCGCAGATCCGTGGCGAACTCACCAACATCCATCCCGATCTCCTCTCCCCAACAAGATCACTATGTGCCGAATTGCAAACTTTTGCAACTCATCAACTCGCCAAGGCGCCGTTCGAGCTGGATCAGCGGGTCAGGGCGTCGGCCAGGAGCGGGTGGCGGGGAGCATCGAGGTGAGGTCGGCGGCCAAGTGGAGGGCTTTGTGGTCGGCGAAGCGGGGGGCGGTTATCTGGAGGCCGATGGGGAGGCCGGTGGAGGAGTAGCCGCAGTTGGTTGTGGTGGCGGGGTGGCCGGACATGTTGTACGGGACGGTGAAGGCGATGTGCTCGAAGGGCTTGAGAGGGTCGTCGGTCGGGTAGGCCAGTTCGGCGGGGAAGGCGGTGATGGGGGCGACCGGGGAGATGAGGAAGTCGTACGACGCGAAGGCGGCGTCGACCGCGACCGCCATGGCGCCCATCTGGCTGAACCCGTGGAAGACCTCGAAGCCGGTCAGGCCGTCGGCGGTCGAGACCCAGCGGCGGATCTCGGGAAGCACCTTCGCACGCCGGTCGTCGGGCAGCGCTTGGAGATCGGCGGCCGAACGGACCCGCCAGAACCGGTCCAGGCCGTCCAGCATGTCGCGGGTGATGATCGGGGCGATCGGTTCGACGACAGCCCCGGCCTTTTCGAGTGCGGCCGCTGCGGCGGACACGGCCGCGTGGACTTCCGGGTCGACGGGTAGGCCGACTCCCGCGTCCAGAAGGAGGCCGATCCGCAGTCCGTCGACGGAGAACTCGGAGAGATCGTCGTACGAGTCGGCTAGGAGCGGGAGCGAGGTGTGGTCGCGGCGGTCCGGGCCGGTCATCACGGACAGCGCGAGCGCGGCGTCGGCCGCAGTACGGGTGAGTGGGCCGATTGCCCTTCCTGGGTAGGGGTTTCCGACGGCGATTCGGCCGTGGGTCGGTTTGAGGCCGACGAGGCCGCACCAGCCGGCGGGGAGGCGGATGGAGCCGCCGATGTCAGTACCGACGTGGATCGGGCCGTAGCCGGCGGCGGCTGCTGCGGCGGCGCCTGCGCTGGAGCCGCCTGGTGTGAGTGCGAGGTTCCAAGGATTGCGGGTCAGGGGGTGGAAGGTGGAGACGCCGGAGGAGAGCATTCCGTACTCCGGCATGGTGGTCTTGCTGAAGATCACTGCGCCCGCTGCGCGGAGACGGGCTGCGGCTGGCGCATCTTCGGCTGCGGGGATGAGTTCGGTCGCGGCGGTTCCCTGCGGTACCGGCGTACCGCGGGTCGCGATGTTCTCCTTGATCGTGACCGGTACGCCGTCAAGCGGGCCGGCTTCGCCGTGGCGCCATCGGTACTCCGACTCGCGGGCGGCGGCTCGCGCTCCTTCGGGGTCGAGGGCGTAGGTCGCGAACAACTTCGGCTCGAGCGCGTCGACTCGGGCGAGCACGTCCTCGATCACGTCTACCGGCGACAGGGAGCCCTGCTGGTACCGCGAGATGAGTTCGACGGCGGTCAGGTCGGCCAGGTTGTCGGTCATCGGACTCCAGACGGTCGGATTGCGTTCAGGCGACGTCAGTTGGGTGGGTTGAAGCGGCCGTCTATTGCGGTCCAGCCGCCGTCTACGTGGAGGACGCTGCCGGTGACGAAGGAGGATGCATCTGAGGCGAGGTAGACGACGGCGCCGGCCAGTTCGTCGGGTGTGGCCCATCTCGAGAGAGCGCTCTTCGCTGCGTACGCGTCGTACCAGGCCTTGTTTTCCTTGATTTGTGCGGTGAGCGGGGTCTCGACAACGCCAGGCGCGATCGCGTTGACGCGTACGCCGGACGGGCCGAGCTCGGCGGCCGCCGTACGGAGCAGTTGGACCAGGCCGGCTTTGGTTGCCGCATACACCGATTGACCCGGCTCGACCGTGGTTGCGCGGATGGAGCTGAAGCCGATGATGCTGCCGCTGCCGCGCGCTTCCATCGGCCCTCCGAAGGCACGGATCAGGTCGAAAGAGGCGCGGAGATTGAGGCCTACGACTCGGTCGAATTCCTCGCTGGTGTAGTCGAGGATGCGCTTGCGCACGTTGGTCGCGGCGGTGAACACCAGTACGTCGACATCGCCCAGTTCCTCGGCCGCGGTAGCGACGGCTCGTTGATCGAGGACGTCCAGCTCGTACGCCGTCAAGTGGTTGCCTTGGGCCACCGTTTCTTCAGCGGCCGGGAGCTCGCGGTCCGCGCAGGTGACGCGAGCGCCGTGGGCTGCCAGCGCGAGAGCGCTTTCCCGGCCGATCCCGCTGCCGGCACCGACGACCACCGCGTGCTTCCCGTCGAGGCGGAAGAGGTTGGTGTAGTCGGTCATCGGTCACCTCGCCGGGTGGTCGGGCGGATGATCGCCATCCGGGTCGTGGTCAGCTCGTCGATGGCGAACCGAGGGCCCTCTCTCCCCGCGCCGGAGTCCTTCACGCCGCCGTACGGCATCACGTCGGATCGGAAGCCGGGGACTTCGTTGATGACCACTCCCCCGACGTCGAGCTGGTCGATCGCCGAGAAAGCGCTCTCTAGTGAGGCTGTGAACACGCTCGCGTGCAGGCCGTAGCGCGACTCGTTGACCGTCCGGAAGGCAGTCTCGATATCCGGCACCGAACGAATCGCGATGACGGGTCCGAAGATCTCTTCGTCCCACGCGAGTTGGCCGTACGGGACGTCGAGTAGCACGGTCGGCCCTAGTACGTCGTACTGCGTGGTTGAGGTCGGCGGGTAGGCGAGGGTGGCGCCGGCGGTGAGGGCGTTGTCGATCCAAGTGCGGACGCGGTCGGTGGAGCGGGAATCGATGAGGGCGGAGACGTGTGTCCGCTCGTCCCGAGGGTCGCCTACCACTACCGATTCCAGACGGTGGTGGAGTTTTTCGAGCAGGGGGCCGCGGATGGATTCAACGGCTATGACTCGTTGGACTGAGATGCAGGCCTGGCCGGAGGCGTAGTAGCCGCCTCGGATGATCGCGTCGGCCGCGGCGTCCAGGTCTGCGTCTTCGGCGACGACCAGGGCGGAGTTCGACCCTAGTTCCAGAAGGACCTTGGTCGGAGCGGCGGCTTTGGCGATTTGATGGCCGACTGCGGCTGAGCCGGTGAAGGAGACCGCGCCGATTCGCGGGTCGGTGGTGAGGATGGCGCCTACGTCCGCTCCCCCGGTGACCAGTTGAACGGCCTCGGCGGGTGCGCCTGCCGCGGTAAGTGCCTCGCGGACCAGGTGGACGAGCCAGAGAGTCGCCAAGGGGGTCTGCGGAGCGGGCTTGACGATGATCGGGCAGCCGGCTGCCAGGGCCGGCGCGATTTTGTGGGACGCGAGCAGGAGCGGGTAGTTGAAGCCGGTGATGCCGATGACTACGCCGATGGGCTTGCGTACCCAGAAGCCGAGGAGACCGTCGCCGCTCGGCAGGAGGTCGAGCGGGACGGTCTCGCCGTGGAGGCGGGCTACTTCTTCGGCTGCGGTCTGCAGGGTGAGGAGGGTGCGATCGAGTTCGATTCGGCAATCGACCAAGGGCTTACCGGTTTCGAGGACGAGGAGGTCGATGAACTCCGAGCGTCGCTCAGAAACGGCAGAGAGCGCTCCCTGGAGAGCTGCGCGGCGTACGTGGGAAGGGAGCCGGCCGACCTGGTCGCGAGCTGCGACCGCGTGATCGAGTGCTTGGCGGGCGAGGTCGACGGTGCCGACGGGCGCCTCGGAGACGAGCGATCCGTCGTACGGGAAGTGGATCGGCTCGGTGGTCGGGGCGGAGATCCAGCCGGCGCCGATCGGGAGGCCTTCGGGGTATTCGCTCACGCGGCTTTCGGAGTACGCGCTCACGCGGCCATCGAGGTTCTCGTTCACGCGGCTTTCGGGGTTCTCGCTCATGCGAATCGCCCGCCAGGGTTGTCGGGGGTCATGTGGAAAGGACTCCCTTCACCAGGTCGGTGGTGGTGGCGCCGGAGAGCGCTCTCTGGAGAGTCGGGATGGCGGAGACGAGGCGGCGCGTGTACGGATGGGTGGGCGCCGCGTAGACGTCCGCGGTGGGGCCGGTCTCGACGATCTGGCCGGCGTTCATGACGGCGACACGGCTGCAGACGTGTTTGACGACCGAGAGGTCGTGCGAGACGAAGATCAAGGTCAGGTTGAGTTCGTCGACGAGGTCGGAGATCAGGTTGAGGACCTGCGCTCGAACGGAGACGTCGAGAGCGCTCACTGGTTCATCGGCGATGAGGATTCTGGGGCGCGGTGCGAGGGCGCGGGCGATGGAGATGCGCTGGCGTTGGCCGCCGGAGAACTGGTGGGGGTAGCGGTCGCCTGCGTCTGCTGAGAGGCCGACCGCGTCGAGCAACTCGCGAACGCGCTCTCCCGAGGCTGGATGCCCTTGTACTACGAGCGGTTCGGCGATGATGTCGCGGACCCGCATGCGCGGGTCGAGGGAACTCATCGGGTCTTGGAAGACGAGTTGGAGGTTCTCGCGGAGGAAGCGCAGGCGGCGCTCGGGCAGCCGGGTGATGTCGGTGCCTTCGACAACTACCTGGCCGGAGGTGGCGCGGTCGAGGGCGGCGATGATCCGGAGGAGAGTGGACTTGCCGCACCCCGATTCGCCGACGATGCCGAAGCGTTCGCCCTCTTGAACTTCGAGGCTGACACCGCGGAGAGCGTGAACCGGCGGAGACGCACGAAGGAGCGAAGTACGCGGGCGCGGATAGTCGCGCACGAGGTCGGTCACTTGAATAGCAGGCTCAGTCATCAGCAACCTCCCTCGAGCTTCTTCTGGTTTCTAGCGCCACAAGATCCGGTGCTGGGTGGTGGCAGGCGAAGCCGCTGGATGCGGAACCTGTCCAGGGTGGGGTGGTGGTGCAGATGTCGGTGGCGTGAGCGCAGCGGGTGCGGAAGACGCAGCCCGTGGGGAAGTTGCCGGCGGCGGGGACGTTGCCGGGGATGGTGGGGAGGCGATGGGCTGCGGAGTCGAGGTCCGAGGCGGCCAGGAGGCCTTCGGTGTAGCGATGACGTGGGTTGGTGAAGACCTCGTGGACCGGACCGGATTCGACCACCCGGCCGCCGTACATCACCAAGACCCGCTGGCAGATGGTGGCGACGACGGCGAGGTCGTGGGTGATGAAGAGAAGCGCGGACTCGCGGGCGGCGACACCTTGGAGGATCAGGTCGAGCACCATCGCCTGGACCGTGACGTCCAAGGCGGTAGTGGGTTCGTCGCAGATCAGAAGAGCGGGGTCGTTGGCCAGGGCAATCGCCACGACAACTCGCTGGCGCTGGCCGCCGGACAGTTGGTGCGGGTAGGCGCGGGCGACGCCGGGGAGCTGGACCCGGTCGAGGAGAGCTGTGGCCGCTGTTCGGGCTGCGCGCCGATTCGGGACCGTCCGGTGGATCAGCATTGCTTCGGCGATCTGGTCGCCGACGCGCATCGTCGGGTTGAGAGCGGTCATCGGTTCCTGGAACACCATGGCCAGATCGCGGCCCCGGATGCGTGCGAGTTGACGCTCGTCGGCACCGATCAGGTCGTGGTCGATACCGGCGAGCCGCACCGATCCCTTCGCGTGCACGTCTTCCGGCAGCAATCCCAGCACAGAGAGCGCTGTCAGAGATTTCCCGGAGCCCGACTCTCCGATCAGACCGACCCGCTCCCCCGGGCCGACCGTCAGGTCCACATCCTCGACGAGCACCTTGTCCCGCACAGACACGGTCAGACCGCGCACAGCCAGTACGTCGCTCTGCTCGGCGACCTCAGGTTCTTCGACGAGCGCGCTCATCGGCGGTCCTCCAGCTTCGGATCGAAGCGGTCTCTCAGACCGTCGCCGAGGAGGTTGAAGCCGAGTACTGCGATCGCGATCGCGACGCCGGGGAAGACCGCGAGACGCGGAGCGCTGAACAGGAACTCCTGGCTCTCCTGCAGCATGCGACCCCACGAAGGCGTCGGCGGTGGCGTGCCGTATCCCAGGAAAGAGAGCGCTGCCTCGGCGAGAACGGCGATCGCGAAAGACACCGATGCCTGGACCGTGATCAGACTCGTCACGTTCGGCAGCACGTGGCGCAACGCGATCGGGAACGGCCTCCGCCCGGCCGCGCGGGCAGCCAGTACGTACTCCGTCCGCATCACCTGCAGAGCACCACTGCGAATCACGCGGGCAAAAGACGGAACCGTTGCGATGCCGATGGCAACCATCGCCGTCAGAGTGCTTGCACCGAAGACCGCGCCGAACATGATTGCCAACAGCAACGCGGGGAACGCGAGCAGCAGATCGTTCGCCCGCATGATCAGTTCGCTCGACCACCGCCGGGTCATCGCCGCCAAGATGCCGAGCGGTACGCCGATCACCGCAGCGACTCCGACCGCGACCAGCCCGACGAACAACGTCGTACGGGAGCCGACCATGATTTGGCTCAGCAGGTCGCGGCCGAACTTGTCCGTGCCGAACCAGTGCGACCACGACGGCTTCGCCAACCGAACCGCCGGGTCGACAAGCGTCGCGTCGTACGGGGTCCAGACGAAGGAGACCAACGCGGTCAGCACGATGACGAGGACGATGATGCCGCCGACGACGAGACTCGGATTCAACCGACGCCCCGCAGTACGCCGGACTGCCGGTCCATCGAGACGACCCGCCGGATCGCTCGCTGGAACGCCGAGAGCGCTCTCCGCACCACGGCTCACCGAGCCGCCTTCGTCGTTCACGGATCCTCCGACGCCGCTCATCGTTGACCTACCCGGAGCCGCGGGTCGAGGGCGACGTACAGGACGTCGACGAGGAAGTTGACCACGAGGACGGCGACGACGAGCAGCATCACGACGTCCTGGACCAGAAGGAGATCGCGGTTCGAGACTCCGTCGAGCAACAGACTGCCGAGGCCGGGGATCACGAACACCCGCTCGACCACGACCGCCCCGATCAGCAACGTCGCGAGTTGCAGACCGAGAACCGTTACCACCGGTACGGCCGCGTTCCGCAGACCGTGCCGCCAGAGCGCGGGAAACGGCCTGAGTCCCTTGGCACGCGCGGTCCGCAGGTAGTCCTCACGGAGTACGTCGAGAACGGCGCTCCGGACGTAGCGCGTGAGCACCGCGCCCTGCACCAACCCGAGCGACAACGCGGGCAAGATCAACTGGCGAAGGAACATCCCCGGATCCGAAGCCGGCGGCGTCCAGCCGTTCGCCGGGAGCCAGCCGAGCTTCACCGCGAACAGCATGATCAGCAGGATCCCGGCGAGAAATGCCGGTACCGCGACGCCGAGCTGAGAGATCGCAGAGAGCGCTAACCCGGAGATCTTGCGGTGCCGCGCGGCCATCACCGTACCGGCCGGAACCGCGACCACCAGGGCGACGATCATCCCGACCACCACGAGCCACAACGTCACCTGCAGCCGGTCGAAGATTTGGGGGCCGATGGCAACCTTCGACACGTACGACGTACCGAAGTCCGCGTGCAGCAGGCCGCCGAGCCAATCGAAGTACTGCGTGGCCAGCGACCGGTCGAGACCGAACTGCTCCCGCAACTGGGCGACGGCCTCGTCGGACGCGTTGACTCCGAGCGCAACGCGCGCCGGATCACCCGGGAGCACCGCCATGAACCCGAAGACCAGGACCGAGCTCACCGCAAGGCTGACCAGCAGCACTGCGGTGCGCTCGACCAGGCGGAGGACCATCTCAGGAACGCGCCAGCTTGGACAGGTCGAACGACTCGGTGATCGCGTTCGCCGGCAGACCGGTGATGTTCTTGTCCGCGACCACCAGGTTCGGCAGCAGGAAGAGCCAGTCGGCGGCCGCCTCTTCGGAGATCCGGCGCGCGGCCTTCTTCATGTCCGTGACCTGCGTCGCCTCGTCACCCGCGTCCGCCGCGGCGAGGTCCTGCTGCAGCGTCGGGTCGTCGTACCGGGTGTAGTACTTCGGGCTGAACACCGCACCGAGGTCTCGCGGCTCGACGTGCGCGATGATCGACATGTCGTAGTCCGCGTTCTTGAACACGGTCGTGAGCCACGCGGCCGGGAACTCGAGCTGGTCGATCTGCACCTTGAGCCCCACCTGCTCCAGCTGGCTCTTCACCACCTGCCCGCAGGAAGTTGCATAGGGCAACGTCGGCAGCCGGAGCCGCAGCGTCTTGCCGGTCGCGCCGGCGGCCGCGAGCAGCGACTTCGCCTTGTCCTTCGAGTACGGCGCGACCTGAGTGAGGTCCTCGTACCACGGGTCGGTCGGCGGCACCATGCTGCCGATCAGCTTGCCGCGACCGGCGAAACACGTGTCCAGCAAGGCTTTGTGGTCGATCGCCGACCGGATCGCCTGCCGCACCCGGACGTCCTTGAAGACCGGGCGCGAGTTGTTGAACGACAGGACGACCTCGCCGTTCGTCGTCCCCTCGATCACCTGGTACTTCGTGTTGCTCGTGAACTGGCTGAGTGCCTCCGGCGCCTGCACGGTTCCGATCACGTTGATCGTGCCGGTGAGCAACGCGTTGTTCAGCGCGGTCGGATCCTTGAAGTACTTCAAGGTGACCTGGTTGAAGAACGGCTTGGTCCCCCAGTACGCATCGTTGCGCTGCAACACGATCGAGTCGCCGCGCTTCCACGAACCGAACTTGTACGGGCCGGTGCCGACCGGATCGGTCGCGAGCTTGTCGACGCCGGTCTGGGAGAACATCGCTCCGATCCGGGTGGTCATCCGGAACAGCCAGTCGTTGCTCGGCTTGCTCAACGTCACTTGAAGCTGTTTCGGCGACACTGCCTTGGCGTCCTGGACGACGTCCATCGCCGCCTTGAGCGAGGTCGTCCAGGCCGTCTTGACCCGGTTGATGCTGAACACCGCGTCGGCCGCAGTGAACGCAGCCCCGTTCGTGAACTTCGCGTTGTCGACGAGCTCGAACGTATAGGTCTTGCGATCAGCCGACACCGTCCACGACTTCGCGAGGTCCGGCACGATCTTGCCCGACTCGTCCTGCTTGACGAGTCCCTCGTACACGTTGGTGAGCAGCGCCTGCGGGATCGCGGCGCCGTCGGTGGTGGTGAAGTCGAGGCTGGCCGGCTCGGCGACGAGCCCGATCGCCAGCGACTGGTTCGCGCCGGTGCTGGGCCCCGACGAGGTGCCCGAACCGGCCGAGCACGCCGCGACGAGCAGCAGTGCGGCTGATCCGGCGAGCGCGACCGCCCGGGTGAGGTACGTGTTCACGCGAAGTCCTCCAGTGCGCCGTCTGTTCCGTCCGCCCGATCATGCCTTGCCCACCCGGCCCATCGCCCGGCGCCTCGCCCTAGTCGACTGGGCGAGCCGGACGACGTACGCCGTACTGGTCGGACCAGTGGACCAGGTTGTAATAGAGCACTAGGTTTGTCCCAACTCAGACAGCTGTCAAGCGATCGATCGAGGTGATGCCGGATGGCGAAGGCGCAGTTCCAGCCGGTGCAACCCGTGCGCGCGTACGAGCGGATCGTCGAGCAGATCGAGGAGGCGCTCGCGCGTGGCGAGCTCTCCCCCGGCCAGCGGTTGCCGAGTGAGCGTGAACTCGTTGCCCAGTTCGCGGTCAGCCGGTCGACCGTGCGGGAGGCGCTTCGGGTGCTTGCGAGCAACGGGGTCGTGCGGTCGCGGCCCGGTGATCCGAACGGGCCGGAGATCCTGCCGTACTCGTTGGGGGCGTTGCGGAAGCAGATGACCCGGCTGGCGCGGGTCGACGAGTTGAGTCTTGGGGAGCTGATCGGGTTCCGGATGATCATGGACGGAGCGGCGATCCAGCTTGCGTCGCGGTTGCGGACCGACGAGCAGCTCGCCGAGATGGAGGAGACGCTGGTCGCGATGCGGGCCGCGATCGACGTCGACTTCGAGGCGTTCAGCGAGGCGGATGTGGCGTTCCACGAGGCGGTCGCGCGGGTCAGCCGGAATTCGCTGATCCAGATGTGCAACGAGGTCGTCCGCGGCGTCGTACTCGGGCTGATCGCCGACAAGATCGCCCACGCCGCGAACAGCCGGGCGCTGATGCTCGAATCACTCCAGCACCACACCGAGGTGGTCGAGGCAATCCGAGCCGGCGACGGCCACGCCGCCGCCCGAATCGCCCGCCAGAACCTCTACGACTACTACGCCACCTACGTCCCCACCCCCGAACGCCCCCACCTACGAGCCCTCATCGACGACGCCTGATCCATACCCGTACTGCGTCCGCCCACAGCCGGCGGCGTGCATCTTCCACCCCCGGGCCGACCGCGGACTGCTAGGGCGAGAACGGGTCGCGGCTGAGCGCCCGGCAGGGGGCAGGTAGCGGCTCGCGCTCGGCGAGGGCGGGCGGCGGCGGGTCGGCGTACGAGGGTCAGGTGTCGTGTTCGACGACTCGGACTCTTGGGACGTCGAGGGTCTTTTTGGCCTTGGTTGTCCAGTCGGAGCAGAGGAAGCGCGCGGCTGTTTCGGGCCAGGCGACTACGACGACCTCTTGGCTGTTCGTGCTGGTGACCAGGGTTTTCAGGGCTAGGAGGACGTCGCCGTGGGTGATGGAGACGTTCACCCGGCAGTCGTTGAGCCCGCGGAGTCTTCGCGCACTGTGCTCGATCACCGAGGCCAGGTCGAAGTCGGGGTCTGCGAGGGCCGTCGCGGTCGTCGTACGAGCCGGGCTCGCCGCGGCCAGCCCCGCGATGTCCGCGAAACTCGACCCCAGCAGAGCCATCGGACCGCCGATTCCCTCGGTCGGATGACTCGAGATCAACAGGTGGTAGTCCACCACTTCGTCGCGCCTTGCATGCAGGGCGGCCACGCGGCGTGCGTCGCCCTCACTCATCTCCCGCTCGATGAGCACCACCACGTCATACGTCATCGTGGCTCCCTTCGCGTCACTTCCTTTGTACTCCGCCCCTCCCCCGAACACCCGCCAAAACCGCCGCTCCGTAACCCGAATGTCAAACTCCCCGCCCGCCACACTCAGCTGGCCCACAGAAACGCCGCGCCCACACACGATCAGTGGAAGGCGCCGAACTGGAGGGACGAGTCAGCGCCGGGACGCCAGCTGCGTGCTGAGCCAACCGGCGAGCATCGCTTGAGAGACCGGATAGGTGTCCTCGAGCACGATTGTCGACAGCGGCTGCGAGCGGTCCGGCGCGATCGGCTGCCGTGCGGTCGAGTGGATGACGAGGTCGTCGTCCTCGTCGCGGTCGATCCGGTCGATCTCGTGCCAGCGCAGTCGGCGGTCGCGCAGTTCGATGCCCTCATTGTCGACGAGGAGGTTGTCCCTGCCTCGGAGAAGGTTCTTGACGGACTGGACCAGCAGTGGGAGAGCTGCCGCTGCTGCCACCACTTCGGCGTAGTCCATGAAACCCCACGCATCATGCCCACGAAACTGGCTGACAGTGCGGCTTCCACTGGTGACGAGCAGCAAGGTGGCGGCACCCATCGGCAGCAGAGTCGCGCTTCGTTTCGGGCGGAGGACGACTCGGCCCGAACGGCGTAGTTCGGTGCTCCAACTGCTCAGCACTGGATCCTGGCTCATGGTTCTCGTTGGTTGTGGGGGGTGGTTAGGGCTGGGTGGGCTCGGGGGTCGGGGGTGAGGGTGGTTAGGAGGTGGGGGGCGTCGGTGAGGTGGACGCTGCCGGGGTCGAGGAGGTGGGGGTGGAGGGCGTAGACCTCGGCGCCGGACTTGGGGTCGATGTCGCCGGTGATGACGGCGACGAAGTCGGCGCGGGTGGCGGCGTCGAGGTCCCAGTAGCGGGTTGGTTCGAGGCGGGCGGTGAGGCGGCGGGCGAAGGTGGCGAGGTCTTCCGACTCGCCCCGCAGGTAGCCGACGACCGAACCGTCGGCGCAGCGGACCACGACTTCCGTACTGCGTGCAGCGGCGTGCCAGCAGCACACCTCCCACAGGCTGACGCGATCGCCGGCACCGTGAACCTCCTCCAGCGTCGCCGCCATCAACGCGACCTGCCCCGCGTTGCGCACCAGGCTGTTGCCGTACCCGGCGGCGCTCAGATTCACGTCGTACCACCGGAGCTGCCGCTGACGGAGATCAATCCCGAACGGCAGCAGAGTCCTCGCCGGCCCTGCCAAGTCATACCGCTCCTCGACCGCAGCCGGGTCGAACAGTTCCACCGGATCGCGCAGCAACCCGACGAACCCACGCTCCAGCGCATTGAACGGCACGCCGTTGAAGCTGAAAACCACGGGCAGCACATACCGCGCGCCAACGCGACGCAGTGCGATCAGATCAAGATCCACGTACTCCGTGGCGCCGCGCGGGCCGGGTGCCGCGGTCAGGTTGCCGGAGTGCACCATCGCGTCCTGGTCGAACCGCAGCCGGGTCGGATCGCACAATCCCACGAACGCCCACTGGTCGTCGAACACGGCAACGGCAAGATCGAGATCGACCCGCTGCCCCGCCGGCTCGACCCAATGCAGGAACAGCCTGAGCAACTCGCCGTCCGGGATCGGCTGCACACTCCCCCGCGTCATCCGGCGCAGCGTCGAGGACGAACTCCGCTCCGAACCAGGCGCCACCAACTGCGCCAACTCCTCGTCCAGGAAAGCCCGCCGGATACTCGGCAAACCAGTTGCCCTACGCAACATTTCTCCGACGAGTACGCCGGCCAGCGCGGCGGCCAGGTCGGCAGGGAGTGGTTCGCGTTCGTCGACGGCGGTCCAGAGGCGCGTCGTGCCGCCGCGAGGGAAGAACAGACGTAGGTCGCCCGGCGGCGTACGGACTTGGCCGAGCGCGGTTGTCAGTACTACTGGCGATACGTCCGAGACGGCAGTAGTCAGCGCGTCGACCAACGTGCCGTGCGCATCGGCCGGCAAAGCGCGAGCGAGGTGGACGAGTCGGCGTACCAACTCTCCTGGGCGGTCTCGCAACAGGTTCAAGGCATGATCTGGGCGACCGTCGGCGAAGGCGCCTTCGAGCCGGCTGGCGAAGGTCTTCCACACAAAGCGTCCGTCTTCCACCCGCACCTGCGGATGCCGCACCGCCTCACCGAACACGGCCCGCCCCGCAGCACTCCCCGAATCCAGCCACCGCCCGCGCGACGACGGCGCCAGTGGGGTCCTGCGGAGGATGGCGAAGGCGAGGGCTGCGGCGGGGTAGGCGGTGGCGTGTTCGAAGGGGTGGAGGTTTTCGGCGATGCGCTTCCACGCGCGGGGGTGGCGGTACAGGTCTTCGACGAGGTTCTCGAAAGGGACGCGGTTCAGGCGCGCGAGGATGGTGCGCCGGGTGACGCGCGGAGCCGACAGACGGCGTACCGGAGGGGTGCGCAGGCTCGGGTCGCCGTCCATCAGGACGTAGAGCAGGCGCAGTACGTCGGTGGCTGTCTCGGCCAGTACATCGAGAAGCTCAGGGTGCTCGGTGACCAACGCGGCCAACGCGACCGCCCGCGTCTCGCGAACAGGGATGTCCTCAGGTAACCACGCCGGGTCGACCAGCAGTGCTCCAAGGTCCGCGCGATCCACGACGGACAACGGAGCCCGCCGAGAGAGCAACTCGACCGCTGTACTCCGGGCAGCCTCAGCAGGCGCCAACGTCAGCAACTGCAGCCGTACGCCGGACGGCCGCTCACTGTCGCCCGACAAGCCGACCCTGCCGGCACCCAGCTCCGAGCCGGTCGGCTCCCCCGAGGAACCGTCATCCCGAGACGGTTGGAGGAAAGGGTCGTGAGGATCCAGCGGACGCAGGCAGATCGGACAGGCGCTGAAATCGCTGCCGTCCCAGCACGAACTGCAGACGAGGTGGGCGCACGGCGATACCGAATGGACCGTTCGCAGCTCACCGCACAGAACGCAGGGTTGGTGCGGCTCTTGCAGCAGCCGGGCAAAGACGCGGTTGATGTAGAAGGTCTCCGTGTTGCCCGGCACGCTCTCCGGGAAGCCGCGGAACAGCGGCACCAGGTCGGCGTTCTTTCCTGACTCGGTGTCGAGCAACTCCAGCAGCGCCCGGCCGAAGCCGGTCAAGGCGAGTGGGCTGAGACCTGCGCAGTACCGGTGGAGAGTGGCCGACAGGACGAAGCCGCGTTGGATCAGGTCGGCCTGGAGCGCGACCAGTCCGGCCTGGGTCGTCAATGGATGCCGCAGCCACTGCCAGGCGGATCGGCGTACGGGTGGGGTGAGGCGGGCGGCGTCGACCAGTCGTTTGCGGCGTAGCAGCACCGCGGCGAGCGCGTCTGGCATCGAATCCTCCCCCGGTCGGACTGAGCTGCCAGGGGCGGAGAGCGGACGCGCTACATGCCTGGTGAAGGAGAAGGAAGCACGTCCAGGAGCCGCCCCTGGCAAAGAGAACGCTATCGGCCGCCACCGACAGTTTCCGATCGCGACTGTCGCGGCGAGATCCAGGGCCTGCAGAAGTCGGCCCGGAAACAGAGAGGTCCGGTACCAGGGTCGGGGCCGCCCCGCCCAGACCCCGATACCAGACACCTCAAGAGTAGAGGGGGTGGACAAGTCTTCAAGCACCGGGTCCCCCGAATGGCACTGATGCGCCGAGAGCAAACCTTTGAAAGGTCAGACCAGTCAACGGACTGGAGCAGACCAGTCACGCAGAGGTGTGAGCAATGTCGCGCCGCAGGGAAACCCTCGCCGTCACCCGCAGCAGGTGTAAGCGCACGGATTGTGGCTAAGGTCCTCTCCATGGTCGGTGGGGTGATCGAGCGTGCGCGCTGGCGGGACGTGTTCGGGCATGCGGAGTTCCGGGCGCTGTTTCTTGCCGGCGTGCTGTCGACGGCAGGTGATCAGCTGGCTCGTGTAGCCCTGTCGGTACTGGTGTTCGAGCGCACGGACTCGGCCGGACTCACCGCACTCACCTATGCCTTGACCTATGTCCCGGACCTGCTGTTCGGACCACTGCTGGCCGGGTTCGCCGACCGGTATCCGCGCCGCCGCGTGATGATCGTCACCGACCTTGCGCGCGCAGTACTGGTGGCCGCGATGGCTATCCACGCTCTACCTCTGATCGTGGTCATCGCTCTCCTACTCGGGCTGCAGGCGTTCGGCTCGCCGTTCTACGCCGCGAGGGCCGCAACGCTGCCAGTGGTACTAACTGGCGACCACTACGTTCTGGGCAAAGCCGCGAACGACATGGTTGTGCAGTTCAGCCAAGTGCTGGGGTTCGGCAGCGGTGGCGTCGTAGTGGTCGCAGTGGGCACATCGGGCGGCCTCTTGGCCGACTCCGCGACCTTCCTGCTCTCCGCTCTCCTGATAACCGTCGGCGTCCACGCACGACCCGCGCCGGCGCACCAAGACGACGGCCCCAAACCCAACTACTTCAAAGAACTGGCAGCAGGCACTTCCCTTGTACTACGTACGCCGCGCCTGCGCTCGCTGGTCGCCCTGGCCACCATCGCGGGGTTCTACGTCACTGTAGAAGGCCTAGCCGTCCCCTACGCGAACGAGATCGGCGACGGGGCAAAGGGAGCGGGTCTCCTCCTTGCGGCCAGCCCTGCCGGGGCCGTCCTCGGCATGTGGCTGATCACACTGTGGCCACCAGAGCGACGGATGCGCCTACTGGGTCCACTAGCGGTCGCAGCGTGCGTCCCGCTGGTGTTCTGCGCCCTGCGCCCAGGACTGATCCCGACGCTGGCGCTGTGGGCGCTGTCGGGCTTGGCCTCGGCCTATCACCTGCCGACCAGCGCAGCGTTCGTGCAGGCCGTGCCGGACAACCGGCGCGGCCAGGCCTTCGGCGTCGCCAGCACGGCGCTCAAGAGCAGCCAGGGCATCGGCATCCTGGTCGCCGGAGCGATCGCGGAGCAGTCCAGGCCGTCCCTTGCTCTTGCCGTCGTCGGCGCGGCCGGCGTCGTGGCGGCCCTGGCGGCGGGCGCTGCCTGGACACGCGCCCGCCGGACCGGGACCGAGCCGTGAATTAGGCTTCGGAATTGACTACCGGGAGTGGCCGGAAAAGCCGGCCGGACGGCTTCGTAAAATGTGGGTAAAGAAATTGCGCTATTCAGCGGGGGGTCACCATTCATTACCGCCGGTGAACCACTCGTTGCCACCTTGGCCGGACCCCGTGAACCACTCGTTGCCACCGCCGGCGAACCACTCGTTCCCGCCCTGGAACCACTCGTTCCCGCCGGTGAACCACTCGTTGCCGCCGTGGAACCACTCGTTGCCGGTGCTCGTCTTGGACATGGTGCTGGATCCTCTCGTTTCACCCCGTGGATGGGAATACCCGCGCTGCGGGGATGACCTCGAGTGAACGGGCAGTTACTATTCTCGAATAACCGCTCAGGTCTAACTGTGTGAGGCCACCATGATTCTGATCGGTCGGAGCAAGTGGGTGCCACCCCGCCAATGGAAGCTCTGGTCGTTGCCGGCTCCGGCACTGGGCTATGTGCTCGGTGTCGATGCTGTCGCGCTCACCATCACCGCCTTGGCTGTCGCATCCACGGTCTCCGGCGACCACGCCGGAGTCCGGCCGTCCGAATGGGCTGCCTTCGCCGTGCTCGCGGTCGCGTCGGTCCTTCATCTGGAGTCTGCCCGCGGAATCGAGCGCCGACGCGAGATGGCGGCGAACACCTCGCCGTACACGAATCTCAAGAGCCTCTGGGTCTTCGCCGGGCTGCTGCTGCTTCCGCTGTCGCTCGTGGTCGCCCTGGTCGTCGTCTCGTACAGCTACTCCTGGATCCGCGTCTACGGGCGGACGATTGCCCACCGCAAGATCTTCTCGGCCTCCACCTTCGTGCTGGCCAGCGCAGGGGCAAGCGCCGTACTCCGTGCCGGTGGCCTCCTGTTCGAACCGCGCGTCCCGACCGGACTGTGGAGTCTCACCGTCGTCGTCGCCGCGATGATCACCTGGTGGCTGGTGAACTTCGCCCTGGTGATCGGGGCGATCCTGCTGTCCGCGCCGGACGCCTCCGCCCGGGGCGCCTTGGGCGACCTGTCCGACCAGCTCGTCGTCGTGGCCGGCCTCGGACTCGGTGTCGCCGTGGGAGCCCTGCAGGCGTCGTACCCGTGGGTGGTACCGATCCTGATGGTGACGGTGCTCGCTCTGCACCGCGACCTGCTGCTGCCGCAGTTCCAGCGCGCTGCGGGGACCGACGTGAAGACCGGCCTTGCCACCCCGTCGTACTGGGCCAATGCCGTGCCGGCCGAGCTGGCTCGCGCCGAGTCGCTCCGGAGCACTGTGGGGCTGCTGATGCTCGACCTGGACCGGTTCAAGGAAATCAACGACACCTATGGCCACCCGGCCGGCGACCGCGCGCTGCGTGCGGTCGGCGAGAGCGTGCGCGCCGAAGTACGGCAGGGTGATCTCGTTGCACGCGTGGGTGGTGACGAGCTTGCCGTGCTGCTGCCGGGTGCGTCCGAGGGCGAGGTACTGGAAGTCGCTGAGCGGATCCGGGAGCGCCTGACCACGCTTACCGTGTCGGTGGACACCGCGACCGACGCGACGGCGACCATCACCGGGGTTCCGGCGTCGTTCGGTGCCGCTGTCTACCCGGATGTCGCGGGCACGATGGACCAGCTCGTGATGGCGGCCGACAACGCGCTGCTGACCGCGAAGCGGGCCGGGCGGAACAAGATCGTCTCCGCTCGCCCGAACCCGCCCGCGGTCCCCGAGAACTCGATCACCGAATCCTGAGCAACGCCTTCCCCAGCACGGCGCGGTCCTCGATCGCCCGGTGGGCGTCGCCGAGCTGATCGATGGCGAAGACGCGATCGATCACCGGCACCAGGTCGCCGGCGGCAGCTCTCGTGATGACGTCGGCGCTGGAAACCGGACCACCGTCGGCCTGGACATCCATGATCCCTCGCACGGTGATCCCCCGTCGCGTCGCTTCGGCCTCGTCGTACGCCGCGAAACTTCCGCTCGGCGTACCGTGCGCCGAGAACCAGCCGCCGTCCTGCACCGTGTCGAACGCGGCCGTGCCGTAGGCGCCGCCGGCACCGTCGAAGACGACATCGATCCCATTGGTTGCCTCGAGCACCGACTTCTCCCAGGCCGGTGTCGTGTAGTCGACCACGATGTCGGCTCCCTGGGCCTTGGCGAGGTCGAGCTTGGCCTGACCGCGGGCAGCCGCGACGACGTGAGCTCCGGCCTTGTGGGCCACCTGGATCAGCAGCAGTCCCATCCCGCCGGCCGCCGCTGTGATCAGCACCTTCTTGCCGGCCAACTCCGGCGCAGACCTTTCCAGCATGAGCGTGGTGAGCCCGTCGTTGAGCACGGCCACCGCGGTTTCCACGGAAAGCTGCGGCGGGAGTTCCGCCAGCGAATCAACCGGTACGGCGACGCGCTCGGCGTGCGCCCCGAAGCCGGAGATCCGGCCGACGACGGTTTTGTCGATCCACCCCTCGTCGACACCTGGACCGACCGAGTGGACCCGGCCGCCCAGCGAACTACCCGGCACGTACGGCGGCGTCACGTCGAAGTACCCACCGAGATTGCCCTTTCGGATCGCGGTCTCGACCCAGATCACGTCGGTCACCTCGACGTCGATCACGACCTCTCCCTCGCCCGCGGCCGGCTCGGGCCACTCGCGGACCTCGATCACCTCGGGTCCGCCGAACCGCGTCGCCACTGCTGCCCTCATCCGTGTCCACTCCTCATCGTTGCGTTGCCGTCCCCTGAAAGCCTGCAACCTCAACTTTGGTTCGGGTCAAGCCGCTCGGTGGCAGCGTGCCTGTGGATGAAGCTCAGCAAGCTGTCGGTAGGAGTGGGTACTGTGCGGTGGGTGGTTGAGCTTGTGTTTCTCGCGGAGGAACCGCCTCGGGTGGGGCGGTTGGCTGCGTATGGGGACCTGGCTGCGGCGGGGTTGCCGGCGGACGGGCAGGTGGAGCTGATTCAGCTGCGCGGGGACCGGCCTCGGCGGGTGAAGGTGGCGGCTCGGCTGTTCTCGGTTCAGGAAGCGCTGGAACTCTTGACGCGGGCTGCCGGGGAGGGCGATTCGGCCAGTCACCGGGCCTGGCGAGCGGCTGCCCTGGCTGGGATCGGGTTGATCGCGCGCGGGCGGTTGGTGCCGGACAAGGGAACGACCGGGATCGGTGCGTGGCGGGTCGGGCCGTTGGATCCGGCCGATCGTGGCTGGCTCAAGAACCTTGCCGCAGCGATGCCCGCCGAGGCATTCGCAGTACCGGTGGAAGGGTCGCGGCCGCTGCGGCTGGCGGATCCGGAGCAGTTGGTTCGCGCGTTCTGGGATGCCTTGGCGGATGCGCTGGTCCGTACTCCGGCGGCAGGGGTGTCCGTGCGGGAAGGTGCCCGGCCGTTCGCTGCGGTCGAGCCGCTGGAGCTCACCGGGCCGACCGAGTGGCTCGATGAGACGGCGTTGAGCGAAGAGGCCGGCGCTCGGTTGGTGCTGCGGATCGAGCCGCCTGAGGACGACGCCGAGTTCACCGCGGTTCTGCAGTTGCGAAGCGGCGTGGATCCGAGCCTGCTGGTGGATGTGGCCGATGTGTGGAACGCGCCGGCCGCAGTACTGGCTGCACTTGGAGAGCGAGCGGAAACCGATCTGCTGCTGGCCTTGCGACGCGGCGCGCGGGTCTGGCCGCCACTCGGCGCGGCCTTGAAGCATGCGGCGCCCGAGTCCGTGGGGATCGACGACGAGGCGCTGGACGAACTGGCGAGCGACAGCGCCGCGTTGGACGGTGCCGGGATCGAGGTGTTGTGGCCGGCCGAATTGTTCGCTGGTGAGCTGGCGGTTCGCGGTGCTGTCGCCACTCCGACGCCGGGCGCGGTGACCGGTCCGGACTTCAGCCTCAACGATCTGCTGGCGTTCAAATGGCGGCCGACTCTGGACGGGCAGGAGCTGACCGAGGCCGAGGTCGCCGCGTTGGCCGAGGCGAAGCGGCCGATGATCCGGATGCGCGGGCGGTGGGTGCGGATCGACCAGGAGCTCGCTCGCAAGCTGCGGCGCGGTGGATCGCGGAAGTTGACCGGGGCCGAGGCGCTCGCGGCTGCGTTGACGGGGACGATCGAGGTCGACGGCGAACTGGTCGCCTTCGACGCCGGTGGTTCGCTGAACACGATGGTGGAGAAGCTCCGAACCGCCCGTGAGCCGGAGCCGCTGGACGAACCGATCGGGCTGCGAGCGACGCTGCGCGACTACCAGAAGCGAGGTGTCGCCTGGATGGCACACCTGGCCGACCTCGGCTTCGGTGGCTGCCTCGCGGACGACATGGGTCTCGGCAAGACGATTCAGGTGATCGCGCTGCACCTGCAGCTGAGCAAGCGAGGACGCGGACCGACGCTGGTGGTCTGCCCATCGACGCTGCTGGGGACATGGGAACGCGAGCTGGGAAAGTTCGCCCCAGAGGTGCCCACCCGGCGGTACCACGGCGCCGGGCGCAACCTCAGCGAGCTGGCGGCCGACGAAGTGGTGCTGACGACATACGGCGTGGTGCGGCAGGATCACCGGGTGCTCGGCGAGATCTTCTGGGGGCTCGCGGTCGCCGATGAGGCGCAGCATGCCAAGAACCCCTTGTCCAGAACGGCTCGTGCACTCCGGACGTTGCCTGCAGCAACGAGACTTGCATTGACCGGGACGCCGGTGGAGAACCGGTTGTCGGAGTTGTGGTCCATCCTCGACTGGGCCGCGCCGGGACTGCTCGGCACCCTGGACCGGTTCCGCCACGACATCGCCGTACCGGTCGAGCGGTACCACGACGAGGAGGCGACCGCCCGGCTCGCGCGAGTCACCCGGCCTTTCCTGTTGCGGCGGAAGAAGACCGATCCCGGGATCGCGCCCGAGCTGCCGCCGAAGACCGAGCACGATGTCGTAGTCCCGTTGACCGCCGAGCAGGCCACGCTCTACCAGGCCGTCGCGAAGGAGACGCTGGCCAAGATCGAGGAGGCGGAGGGGATCGCGCGCCGCGGCCTGGTGCTGAGCCTGCTGACCCAGCTCAAACAGGTCTGCAACCATCCGGCGCAGTTCCTGCACGAGCCCGGTCCGCTCCCCCGCCGGTCCGGCAAGCTCGCCGCCCTCGACGAACTGCTCGACGTCATCCTGGCCGAGGGCGAGTCGGTGCTGATCTTCAGCCAGTACGTCGAGATGTGCCGGCTGATCGAGTCGCACCTCGCGGCCCGGCAGGTCCGGACGCTCTTCCTGCACGGCGGAATCGGGGTGCGGAAACGCGAGCAACTGGTGGAGCAGTTCCAGTCGGGTGAGGCGCAGGTGTTCCTGCTGTCGCTGAAGGCCGGCGGCGTCGGCCTGACGCTGACCAAGGCGACCCACGTCGTGCACTACGACCGCTGGTGGAACCCGGCCGTCGAGGACCAAGCGACCGACCGTGCCTACCGGATCGGACAGGACCGGCCGGTTCAGGTGCATCGGCTGATCACCGAGAACACCCTCGAGGACCGCATTTCCACGGTCATCGCGGCCAAGCGTGACCTCGCCGACGCGGTCGTCGGTTCGGGCGAGGCATGGCTGAGTGAACTGTCCGACACCGAACTGACCGAGTTGGTCGAGCTGTCGACGACCCCGGCCAAGTCAGGTGCGGCGAGCGCCTACAACCCTTCTGCTGTTGGGAAAACGGCATGAACGACCGTACGCCGTGGCAAGGCTGGCGCCGTTCCTCGGAGGAGAACGCGGGGCTCCCCGCCGCCAAGGGTCCCGGCAGCCGTCGGCCATTCGGGCTGACCTGGTGGGGCAAGGCCTGGGTGGACGCGCTCGTGCATCGCGCCCGGCTGGACCCAGGTCGCTTGAGTCGCGGCCGGTCCTATGCGCGACGCGGCAGCGTGCTCGAGTTGACCGTTGATCCAGGCGTGGTGAGCGCGACGGTCCAGGGCAGCCGCACCACGCCGTACGAAGTGAACGTGCGGATCCGGGCGTTCACCGATGACGAGTGGGAAGCGGTGCTGGACGTGGTGTCCGCGCAGATCGGCCGGGTCGCGGCGTTGCTCGATGGCGAGTTGCCTCCCGAGGTCGTGGACGATGCGCAGGCGGCGGGGCTGGAGTTGCTGCCGGATGCGGGTGAGGTGAAGACCGCTTGCAACTGCCCAGACTTCGCCGTTCCCTGCAAGCATTCGGCGGCCGTCTGCTTCTTGATCGCCGACGCACTCGACGAGGATCCGTTCGTCCTGTTGCTGCTGCGCGGACGCAAACGGGACGAGCTGATGGCGGCTCTACGGGAGCGCCGCTCTGCCGGAGGCGAGCAATTTGCGGTGAAACGCCGGCCTGTCGGCGTACCGGCGCGGGCTGCATTTGCGAAGGCGGTTGGTCCAGTGCCGTTGCCGCCGAAGCCGCTGGCGCAACCGGGGGTTCCGTCGGCCGTGCTGATGCTGGAGCCGCCGCGACAGTCCGGGATCGACGCACAGGAGCTGGTGATGCTGGCGACGGATGCGGCGCGGCGGGCTTGGGAGCTGGCGTCGGGCGACGGCGACGGTGGATTCGGGCTGAGCTGGGAGGAGGATCTGGCGCGCCGGGCGGCTGATTTGCTGGGGACCGCGGGGCTTGCGGATCTCGCGCATCGCGCCGGCGTACCGGCTCGGGTGCTGACCAGTTGGGCGATCGCTTGGCGCGAAGGCGGAGCGGGCGGCTTCGCCGTCGCCGAGTCGACACCGTCGGCGTCAACGTCATCGGCGCCGACGTCATCGGCGCCGACGCCTTCGGCTGAGGACGCTTCGGCGTCGGTGCCTTCGGCTGAGGGCACGGTCGATCCGGCTGCGATGGCGGAGGGTCGCGAGGCGTTGGGCGCGAACGCAGTCGTCGAAGGCAATCGAGTGACAGCCGACCGGAGGCAACTCCGGCTCGGGACGGACGGCCTGTGGTACCTGTTCGGCGAGCAGTTCAACGACTGGGTACTCCGTGGCCCGGGCGCCGCCGATCCGCACGACCTGGTCGGTCGGTGAGCGACGACGACCTCGACCTCGCACGCAGCATGAACCCGAGCCGCGCCCCGCGCCCGACGCTGACCCGAGCCGCGCCCCGCGCCCGACGCTGACCCGAGCCGCGCCCCGCGCCCGACGCTGACCCGAGCCGCGCCCCGCGCCCCGCGCCCCGCATGAAACTGGGCCGCGCCCCGGGTCAGGGTCGGGTGAGGTCCGTATGGGTTTCCAGGGCCTCGATCAGGCGGGCGGCGAGTTTGGCGTGTCCGGCGACGGAAGGATGCAGGCCGTCGGTGCAGTCGTCCGGCGTGATCCAGCCGTCGGTGCCGACGTAGACGATGTCGTCGTCGCCGGACAGCTTCACCGCGGTCTCGATCGCCTCCGCGTGCCTGCCACTGAAGGGGCTGAGGGCAACGAGTTTGGCCGACCCGTACGCCGAGCGCACGCGGGCGAGGTATTCGCCGTACTGGTCAGCCGTCAGCGTCTCGTCGTTCACGCCCAGATTGAGCACGACCACCTGCGGCTGCTCGATCCGCTCGGCCGGCGAGCCCGCGAAATTCCAGCCGAACGACTCCAGCCCGTTCGGCACCTCCCCGTTGCCGACGCGAGCGATGCCCTGGCTGCCGAAACCGACCTGGTACGCCGTTGCGCCGAACGCCCGCGCGGTCAGATACGCGTACGACTTGCTGCCGTCGGCGCCGGCGGACTCCGGATCGGCACTGAGCGCACGGACGCCCTGAGTGATCGAGTCGCCGTAGAACTCCAGCCGCGGTCCGGCCGGGCGACCGATCAGCCGCAGCCGGCTGTTGACGTCGAGCACCAGGCCGGCGAACACGACCGCGCACTCGAACGGCGGATTCCAGCGATTGACGAACTCGTTGACGTCCTTCACCACGACCTCGACGGTGTGCCGCCCGGTCTCGGCAGTCAGCTCGATCACCGGCCGCTCGATCAGGTGCAGTTCCGGCTCGGCGTCGTCGAGCGAAATCCACAGATGCGGTGCGACGGTCAGACCATCGGTGTCGAAGAGCAGCTGCACCCGCTCGCCGGCGAAGGAGAAGCTGATCCGCGATCCGGAATTGACAGTGATCGCGAGCCCGGGCTGCTGCGCCCATTGCCCCTCGAGGACGATCCGTGGGTCGCTGGGGGCGACTACCTCACCCGGTTCGAAGTCGTTCACGGGACACCATTCTGCCGGGCTCGCGAAACCAGGCATCACCACCCGTCCTTGTGCGCCCGCGCCTCGAACAGCAGGATCCCCGCGGAGAGCGCGACATTGAGTGAGTCGGCCTGACCGAGCATCGGTATCGAAACCGCCCCGAAGCCCTGCTCGTGCCAATGCCTGGACAGCCCACCACCTTCCGAGCCGACCACGAACGCCGTCGGCTTCCCCCTGTACTGCGGTACGCGGTAGCTCCCCGTCGCGCTCGGATCGGCCAGGTGAACCTCGACTCCACGCTCTCGAAGCCACGTCGCTGCGGCGGGAATGTCGTCGAACTCGAGTACGGGCGTACTCAGCACGAGACCGCGACTGGCGGCGTACACGCCCGGATGACTGCGTCGCGCCCGCCTGCTGGTGAGAACGAGGCAGTCGGCGCGGGCGGCGTCGACGGTACGAATCAGGGTGCCGAGATTGCCGGCGTACTCGACACCGTCTGCGACCAGGACCAGCGACGACTCGTCGAAGCGGAAATCCGTCGGTTGCCAGACCGGGAGGCGGGCGATCGAGATGAGGCCGTCCGACTTGTTCTTGCGGGTGACTCGGGCGTAGAGCTTCGGGGAGATACGGAAGACCTCGGCGGCCCGCGTCGCTACTTGTTCTGCGATGCCTGTCTCGGCTGCTTCAGGGCAGTAGAAGAAGGCGTCGATGGCGGTTGGGGTGGTGAGGAGCTGCGTGTGCTCCCAGCTGCCCTCGACCAGGATGCGGCCGGGAACGGAATCCTTGCGGACGGCGAGCAGCTCGCGGTACTGCGGGTGCTGAGCGCCGATCGGCAAGGCGTCGAGACGTGACGGTGCCATGCTGTGACTCCGGTGAATGAGAACAGCAAGCTGTCCGGGGGCGACCGCCTCGCAATGAGGGTCGCCCGCACCGGGCACAGCTGCTGGGGGTCGGCTAGAGCGTTTGGGGACGCACTAGCCGAGCAGTCTCATCATGCTTCGGATGGTAGAGAGTGGTTCACGTGGCGTCATCTGATTTTGGGCTGGGCGGGAGTTGTCCACAGGCGGCCGAGCGCCGGTTTCCGATCTGTCCGCCCGGGTCGATAAAGTCCGGGTCTGGTCATCGGTCTGGTTGACGGGCTTCATCGGCCCGGGTGACAGACCGGTCGACCGCACGGGAGGAGTGACGATGGACGCGACTTTGCTGGATGCGGAGGCCGAAGCGGCCGTACTGCGCGTCTATCGGCAGGTGTTCGCCGTGCTCGCTCGCGAGGCCGGCGCGATGATCGTGGATCCCGAGCTGCTGGACGTCGACCAGGCGATCCTGGACGCGTTCGCCGAAGCCGGCAGCGACGGGCTGACCGTCGAGCAGGCGTCACTGGCCTGCCGGGGCTATCCCCACGACGTGATCGTGCGGCGCTTCGAGGTGCTCCGGCAGTACGGCGCGATCACCAAACTGGTCGACCGGCCGAACGAGCTGCGCCACCGCGCCGCCTTCGCGCCGTACGTGATGCTGATGTTCCTCAAGCGGATGTCCGTGCAGGGTGGGCAGGCCGAGCTGCACCAACTGCTCACGCTCGAAGCGCACAGCGTGAGCGATCCGCGTGCGACGGAGGACCAGGGGCAGGCGTCGATCGAGCGCCTGACAAAGGTGTTCCGCCTGTTGGGGAACGAGCTCGCCATCCTCGTCTCGACCAGCACGACCGCCCAGCTGCGGGAGAACGCACAGCTCGCCTGGGGCAACGAGCGGCTGATCGAGCAGGCCGAGAAGGTGCACCGGATAGTCCTCGAACGCTGGCCCACACTCCACCGCGCCTGCACGCAACTCCGGATGTCCCTCGCCGCGTACGCCGATGCGGTGCAGCTGGCCGCGGGCCGCCTCGTCGAACGAGCCGGTACTACGCGCGCGCTCGGGCTGCTCCCGATCGAGACCTGGCTGACCTTTACGCGGAGCAGTGAGACCGACGCGCTCGCCGGCGTACTGGACGGGTTGCTCTTCGACGCCGCCGCGCCGGACTTCTCCCCCGAGACGATGCTGGAGGCGGTCGAGTCAGGACGTCGTACCGGCAGCGCCCGGATGGCGCCACCTCGGCCGTCGGCGGAGACGGACGCACCGGAGTCGGCGGCCGCGACGGATCGGGAGGATCTCCGCGCGGAGGCCGAGCGGATCCTGGCCGGGCGATCGAGCGTTTCGATCATCGACGTGGTCGACGATGCGGGCGACTGGATCACTGCGCGGCGGGTGCTGGCGGAGCTGACGGCGGCACATCTGCACGACGAACTGGATTACGAGCTGGTCTGGGCGGACGGGATGCGGATCGATCCGACGGCCGGGACGCCGTGGGCGACTGAGGGCACGTTCCGGCGGGTGACGCGATGACTGCCGACGCCGTTGTCGAAGGTGGGCGTAGCTACAACGCCTTGTGGTGGGCCAAGGTGCAGTCGGCCGGGCCGTTGCAGGTTTCGCCGGATACGCCTGCCGTTGCTGGGTTGACGCGAGCGGCCGAGCCGGACGGTTCGAGCGTCTGGATGTTGCCGACGCTTCCGCAGGGCGCGGGACACGCAGTACTGGAGGAACTCGGTACTCCGCCCGTCGCCGTCGAGCAACCGAACGAGACAGCGCGGGTGCTGGCGATCTGCGTGACCTGCTGCTGGCCGGACCGCAGCGGTCCAGCTTGGCCAGGCGTCGTCGGCACGCTCACCCAGATCAAAGCCGTGTACGCCGGAATGCGCGGGCGGCCCGAGCAGTCGAGCGATCTCACCCTGATCATCGGCAGCCTCAGGCGTCTCCACGCCACACATTGGCTGCTGTGGAACGAGAAGGACGGCGAGGTTCGCCTCGGCCCGCGCGTCGTGAGCTGGGGACCTCCACAACTGGCTGGTCTCCGCGAGCTCTGCCGAGTCCTGCCCGATCCACCACCAGCCGTCCTCAGCCCGGCCCGCAATCCCGAGCCTGACCCCGACCCCCTGCCGTCCGATGCCGACGCCATCGCCACTGCCACCGCCACGGACCTTACCGATGCCACCGCCACCGCCACCGCCACCGCCACGGACCTTGCCGATGCGGAAGCCTCTGCCGTGGAGGTTGAGGATGTCTGAGCAGCATGCTCTCTTCGACTCTCTGCTGCAGGATCTGAGCGACCGTTCTCGGGACGAAGTGCTGGCCGCCTTCAGTGCTGTGCAGTACGCGGCCAACCCGGTGGCAGAGGTTCAGCTCGCCGGGTTGCGCGACGTGACACTTCGCCGCCAAGTCCAGAAGATGCTCAAGCTGATCGGCCGTACGCTCGTGCAGGTCGACGGCACCCACTGGACCGCCGGCTACGCGGACGATGTTGCAGAAACCCTTACAGCGCAGGGCTGGCAGCCGCTGTCCGTCGTCGATCGCGCCGTACTCGTACTTGTCCTCGTGCATTCGGTGGCAATCCCCCGCAGCGAAGGCATCCTCACGGGCGACAGCTGGAAGTCGGCCCGCCCGACGACAGTCGACGAACTCCGCACCACCAAGATCAGCAGCGAAGAGCGCCGACTTTCTCTCCAACGACTCCGCGCCGCCGGCCTGATCCAGCTCTCCGGCGACCACTCCGGCGGCCCCAGCTACATCCCCGGCCCCCAACTCCAACGCCTCACCCCAGCCGCCCGACGCCGCCTCCAGGACCAACTGATCCTCGCCGCCGCCCCCGCCAGCCCCATAGCCGAAGCCATCCGAGCCCGAGCCCCCCTCCCCACGAACAACTCCCCCACCTAACCACCCCCTCCAAAACCGCGCCCCACGCGGTCACCCGGCTCACCCGGTCCCCGGGGGTCACGCGGTCACGCCGTCACGCGGCTCACCCGGCTCACCCGGCTCACCCCGTCACGCGGTTCCCGCGGGTCACCCGGCTCACCCGGCTCACCCGGCTCACCCGGCTCACCCCGTCACGCGGTTCCCGCGGGTCACGCGGTCACCCGGCTCACGCGGCTCACCCCGTCACGCGGTTCCCGCGGGTCACCCGGCTCACCCGGCTCACCCGGTCCCCGGGGGTCACGCGGTCACCCGGCCCACCCGGTCCCCGCGGCTCACCCGGTCCCCGCGGCTCACCCGGTCACCCGGCCCACCCGGTCACCCGGCCCACCTCGTCACCCGGCCCACCCGGCCCACCCGGTCACGCGGCCCACCCCGTCACGCGGGCACGCGGGTCAGATGCCGAGCGCAGTGCCCCGGGGCGGTGGGGCACTGCGCTGGAGTACGTAGTACTGCGGGGGCACGTGGTGGGGGCGTCCACGTGCACCGGAAGTGCTCAGGTTGCAGGTCGGTCAGATCTTGCCGGTGCCGGCGTAGGCGGTGACGATCGACTTGATGTCGGCGGCTGCGTCGAGCGTGTAGCTGTACGGGATGGCTGCGACGCTGCCGGGGTTGCGCGAGACCGGCGTACCGGATCCGGTCAGGTAGTTGCCGTCGAGCTTGAGATTGCCTGCGGGCGAGTCGCCGGTCTGAGCCACCGTCGGCTTGCTGACATTCTCGAAGTAGTTGCGCTGGACGAAGACGCCCGCGTTGACAGTGGAGGCGACCCCGTAGCCGCTGTTGCCGCGGTAGTAGTTGTTGTAGACGTGCACCGGGTTCGCGAACCGCACCCGCGGGTGGCGCTGCGTGGATCCGTCGAAGAAGTTGTGGTGGTAGGTGACCCGCAACTTGCCGATGTCCTCGGCGCCGTTGTCGTCGGAGTGGCCGAGCAGGAACGACTTGTCGTGATTGAACACCCGGTTCCACGACACGGTGACGTAGTCCGACGCCCGCTTGATGTCGACCGCGCCGTCATACCCGTTGCTGAAGTTGTTGTGGTCGATCCAGACGTGGGTCGAGTACTGCACGTTGATCGCGTCGTCGGTCCAGTTCTTGAAGTTGATGTTGCGGATGATGACGTTGCTGACGCTGGCAATGTTGAAACCACCGGTGGTGATCGTCGCGCCGCTCCCGACGCCGATGATCGTCTTGTTGGCAGCGACCTTCGTCATCCCGCTCGGCAGCGCGATCGTGCCGGACACTTTGATGACGCGTGCGCCGTTGGCCTGGATGTTGCTGATCAGCGCGGACTGGGTGGTCACGGTGACGGGCGAGGCACTCCCGCCGCCGGTCGTCCCGCCGCCCTGAGTCGCCCAGCCCTGAAGCGCGAACGTGTACGCCGAAGCCTCCGGTACGAACGCGACGGAACTGCTGGCGAGCAACGCCGCGCCGGCGGCCAGGATGGCGGCGGCGCGGAGAATCCGCCGGCGCGGTGGAGCAGTCGTTGGGGCGGAACCGGTCATGACGAACCTCCAGGAAAGTAGGAGTCCACGGCCGTCGCAAACCCGCGTCCGGGCTCGGCATTCGTGGATGGGCGGGGCGCGGTCGGAGCAGTCCATCCGCGCTGGAGAGCGCTTTCCTGGGCGAGACCGTAGTCAGTTGCTCGACCCGTCGTCAACACTGTGTGACGAATCGACTACATATTCGACAATCTTCGACGGTTCCACTGCATGCTGAACCGGTTCGCAGACCGCTTGACGCCACGCAGTACGACAAGCTCCAACACCACGGAGAGCTGTCGATGCGGGGTTGGGTGGGAATGGTCGATAAAGTCCTTCTTCTGATCAGGGTGAAGGCGGGGGAACGACGCCTGCGCCGGGTAGGAACGCAGACCAGACGCAAGGAGCAGCATGAGCAGTCCTGTTGAGGACGGACCGTTCGACATCCTCGGCTCGAAAGTGCTGCTCGGCGTACAGGTGGTCGACCTGTCCCGACTGTCGACCCACCCGATCCCGATGGTCGGGCAGGGCCTCGTCACGGTTGCCGGTCAGGGCCCCGTCGACTCGAACGGCGCCGGTAAGTCCTCCTGGATCGCGGCGCTGTCGCTGCTCCACGCCGACGACCAATGGCGGCTCACGAGCGGCGCTCCGGGCGCGGCCGAGCTGCTGTTCACCGCCGAAGCGGCCGGCCAGGAAGGCAATTGGTCGAACGTCGACCGCGGGTACATCATCGGCGTCTTCTCCGACCCGGAGCTGACCGAGCTGGTGGAGATCGAGGCGGCCGCGATCACCGTGTGGATCCGGATCAACCGCAAGGCGTCGTACCTCGATCTGCGCTGGAAGAACGGCCTGCACGTGCCGTTCGGCGCGACCGAGGCCGAGCGTGCGGCGGGCGCGGACGCCCTTTGGGCCGCTCTCCCCCACTCCAACGGCCGCACAGATTTCCACGCGAACAAGCTCTCCACCGTCCTGTACGGCGGGCAGGTGCGCTGCGTTTCCTTCCTGTCGACCTCGGTCCGGTCATCTCCGACGGCCAACCTGCTGGCTGAGCCGCTGAACGAGCTCGGTCCTGCCCGGATCTTCAACGCGATCGCCACCCTGACCGGCCTCGACCACGAGCTCGAGCAGGAACAAGCACACCGGTCCGCCGAGCACACCCAGCGGGAGGCGACCAAGCAGGCGACGGCCGACCTGCAGCGCTGGGAGCAGGAGATGGCCACGGTCGAGGCGGGCATCCTGCAGCGTGCGGCGGCCCGTTCGGCGCTCGCCGACGCGCGCGAATCCTGGAAGGCGCGGTGCGCTCGCCACCTGGTCGACGGAGACGCCCGCAACGCCGAGATCCTGCACGAACTCGCCGAACTAGACCAGCGTGTGGCCGAGCAGGAGGCCCGGCGCGAGACGGTCGACACCGAGATCGATGCTTTCGGCAATGAAGAGACGCTGCTGCGTGATGCCCAGCTGACCCGGCAGGAGCGGGACAAGCTCGACGCCCGCGACCGCGAGCTGGACCTCGCCCAGCGGTCCGTGCGCGAGCAACTCGAACGGCTCGGCCAGGAGCACCGCCGGTTGCTCGACGCCGGTAGGTCCGCGGACGGACGTGACCTGGATGCCGCCGCCGCTGAGCAGGAAGAGGCTCGGCAGGCTCTTGAAGAGCAGATCGGCCGGGATCACGCGGCTCGGACGTTCGTCGACCAGGCGACCGCCTTGTTGCGCGAGGCGGAGAGCGGCCAGACCGTGTCCGCGCCGCAGCAGCAGGTGCTGGAGAACGCCGGAATCGCGTGCGGCGCCCTGACCGACATCACCGAATTGGGTGAGAACGACCGTACCGAATGGGAGCCCCGGCTCGCGCCGTACCGGGAGGCTGTCGTCGTCGACGCCGAGGACGCCACGCTGGCTGCCGCGGCGCTAGCGGACGCCGGCTATCCAGGCTTCCTGCTGGTGCTGGCGAACCGGCCCGGTACCGCCTTCAAGGGCGGACCGACGTCGGCTGACAAGCGATTCAAGCTCGACGCGTTCTTCGTGGCGCTGGCGTCGCGCGCCGCGAAGGAGGTCATCGACGAGGCGGCTGGTGTGGTCGCCGTCGGACAGTTCGAGGAGCCGATCACCGGCCGAACCGCACGGATCGAGGCCGCTCGACGCCGGCTCGACGCCGCGGTCGAGGCTCGCTCCGCAGCAGCGGCCGCTCTGGAGCAAGCACGGTCCCGGGTAGAACAGGCCGAGCGCCGTACTGCGGCCGCCCGGGCGCTGGGAGCCGCTGCCGACGTACAGGAGCAGATTCTCGCGCTCCGCGAGGCGAACGACCGCCACGAGAACGACCGGGACGCGCTGGCCCCATCGCTCCAGGCGGCCAAGGAGGCTGCCGAGGCGGCTGCCGGTCAGCAATTGGTCCGGGACGAGCGCCTGAAGAACCTCGAGGCCACTCGCCGCGACCACGACCGGATCCTCGACGACCTCGCCGGGCGTCGGCTGGTACTGCTGGACGAGCAGACCTCGCTCGATCTGGTCGCCCGGACTACTGCTTGGGGAGCCTCGGCCGCCGAGGCGAACGAGTTCCTGCTGGCTCTGCCGTCGGATGCCCAGCGCCGAACGACGGCCGACTGGAACCACCAGACCTGCACCCAACTCGACGACGTCGTACGCCGGTGCTTCCCGAACGCCCGTTCGCGCGAGGAGATCCCTTCGGAGCTGTGGGAAATCCTGAACGGTCAGGATGGTTGGTCCAACGGCACTCTCGGTGCGCGCGTCGCCCTGGTGCCCGCGTTGCAGCGGACGCTGGCGAGCCATCTCGCGCAGCACGAGACGTTCGACAGCCTCCAGCAACAGCAGATCGCCAGCCAGCGCGCCGAGCGCAACGCCGCCCTCGAACGCGCCCGCGAGGGTCTGGGTGAAGCCGAAAGTACCGCTCGCGCTCACCGCGCCTCCCTTGCCGACGGCATCAAGTCGCGGCTCCGGCTGGTGTCGGCGGAATTCGACCGCCTCGACCAGCAGTACGGCGGCTACGGGGCGAAGCTCGAGTATCCGGAGCCCGACCCGCCGGCCGAACCGGACAAGCCGTGGAAGTGGACCGTCACGCCCAAGTGGCGGCGATCCGAGGGCGGGCCGTTCTCGGCGTTCAACGTCAAGGGCAACACCGCGCAGATGGACGAGAAGGCCGTCAAGCTCGTCTGCGCCGCCGCCCTCGCGGGCGGAAGCGACCGGCCGCTGCTCCTCATCCTCGACGAACTGGGCCGCAACCTCGGCTCCCAGCACCGACGCGAAGCGGTCGCACTCTTCGAGCAGATCGGCCGTGACCGCAACATCACGGTCATCGGCGCCCTGCAGGACGACATGGAACGGTACGCCCTGGCGTCGTCCCGCCTCTACGTGAAGCTCCGCCGCTCCTCGGACACGATGGCGTACAACCAGGCGCCGGTCGTGAAGGGCAACGAGGAGTACGCCGCCCGCGTGGAACTCCTGCGCACCTGGCTCGACTCCTACCGAGGCCCCACGCCGACTCTGGACCTGACCCCCGACCAACTCCCCACAGAGCCCGCTTCAAACCCCACCCCCGCAGCTGACACCACCTCCGCGTCGAGTGACAGCGACGCGCCGACATCCGCGTCCGCGGTAGGTGCTGCTGTTCAGCCTGCATCGAAGGGACCTCAGCCTCGGAGAACCCGCTCGAAGGCGACTCCCAAGGTTGAGGACGCGACTGATTGAAGCGGGAGTGTTGGCGTCGCGCGGAGGTGCTGTGGGGTTCGTCGTACCGCGGTTACGGGGAGTTCGCAGATTGGGTGGGAGGCTGCGGAAAGGGGACCCCGTTGGTAAGGGTGGCCTGGCTATCGTTCACACTGGGGTGGTGACGTGTCAGCTGTTCCGCTCGGTTCGTTCACGCCGCGTAGGCGGAGCTCTGGCCAATCCTTCGCAGGTCGGCGTACCGTCTGCCGAACGGGTCCAGCCGACAACTGAGCGGAGGGCGTGAGATGGCATCTTGGCTGCTACGCGCCCAATGGACGCACCGTGACGAAACCATCGAGCACCGGGCACTCCGCGTCGGGCGCACGCTGACCGCCGTCGCGGTCGCCTTCCCGGACGTGCACCTGTGGACCCAGGACGAGCGTTGGGGGTACCACGTCCTCGAGGCGGACGCCGCGACTCCGCTGCAGGAGATGGTCGAGGCAACCACGAAGGTCCTCTCCAACGGATCCAGTACGACGCGGCTGCACCTTCAGAGCACAGGCGAGTTGCCTTGGCTGTTCGACCTCTCCATGGGCGGAACGCTGACGACGGCATCCGACCAGCTCACGCTCCATTGGAGCGACGACGACGCACTGATTCAGTCAGAACGCTTCGCGCAGGTACTCCGGGCCGTGGTGACGATCTGGGAACCCGAGTGGGCCAGCATCGCCGACACCGAGCTCGCAGCAGCCGCCGGCGTCTTCCGTCGCGGCATTCCGATGATCGGCTGGCTCACCTACGTCCGCGGTATGGTCGCCGGCGCCTACGGGATCGACATCGATCTCACTCCGTTCGAGCGAGGCACTCTCCTCCAGGCGCCCGTCGCACCAGCAGATCTCACCCCCGTCCACATCTGCGCTGCCGCGGCTCTGGTCGGCATAGCCCCAGAAGCCCACTGACGCCGCTCGGACGATGCTGAGGAAGTCATGACTGTCGACTCCGAGGTTCTCGCCGTTTCGGCCGCTTGGGACGCCGTTCTCGTACGCAACGATGCCGAAGAGATCGCCGGCTTCATGGCTGACGATTGGGCCTATATCGGGTCGGCCGGGGCGACGGCGAAGGCAGACATCATCGACTGGATCGCTTCGGGGAAGCTGGCTCACCATACGATGGAGATCGTCGGAGCCGCACGCGTCACCGTGCACGGAGAAACTGCTGTGATCACCGCACGCAAACAGAGCACGGGCAGCTGGGACGGCGTCTCTTACGCAGCGGACGAATGGATCAGCGAGGTCTTCGTCCTACAGGCCGGCCGGTGGCGCTGCATTCTCAGCCACAAATGCCCGGCTGAGATCTGAAAACAACGGGTCTGGAGACGCGGAGATGCCTGGAGACGTGGCGATGCATACAGGTCTGGAAACACATTAAGGGCCACCCGTGTGGGTGGCCCTTAACAGTGTGAATGTCCGGCGACGTCCTACTCTCCCACGACCTC
>NZ_QFXK01000033.1 GCF_003261635.1 Kribbella monticola
GGTGGCGGCGGGCTGCGGGCGGCGGGCTGCCGCCGTGCGGTCCGGCGGCGTGGGTCCGGCGGCGTGGGTCCGGCGGCGTGGGTCCGGCGGCGTGGGTCCGGCGGCGTGGGTCCGGCGGCGTGGGTCCGGCGGCGTGGGGGCGTGCCGCGCCTGTGGATTAGCTGAAGGCGGCGGGGAGTGGGAAGGCCAGGGCGCGTTCGACGCGGGCGATGTACTCCTCGCGTGGGATCGCGATCGCGCCGAGGGTGGCGAGGTGGCTGGTCACCCACTGGATGTCGAGCACTCGCTCGGAGGCGTACTTGTCGTCGAGCAGTTCGACCAGCCCGGCGACGGCCGCCTTCGAGCCGTCGGTCTTGTGGTGGAACATCGACTCGCCCGCGAACAGTCCGCCGATCGCCACGCCGTACAGGCCGCCGGCCAGCTCGTCGCCGTCCCAGGCCTCGACCGAATGCACCCAGCCGAGCTCGTGTAGCCGCGTGTACGCCGCGATGATGTCCGCGTCGATCCAGGAACCCGGCCGGCTCGGATCCGCGCAGGCCCGGATCACCTGGTCGAACGCGGTGTTCACCCGGATCTCGAACTTGCTCCGGGCCCGGCGCAGCGACCGCGACGGCGCGAAGTTGTCGACCTCGATCACGCCACGCTCGACGGGCGACCACCACAACAGCGGACCGTGGCTGTCCGGCATTGGGAAAAGCCCTCGCCGGTACGCCGCGAGCACCGTACCCGGCTCGAGATCCGCCCCGGCCGCGACCACATCGCCGGCTCCGGCGACTCCGACCGGCGGAAAGTCCCAGACAGACGCGGGAGGTTCGATTGGCACCCCACCATCCTGACGTACACCCCTCGACACAAGACGGCCTGGGCGAGGCGCAACAAATGTTGCGCGGAAGCAGCACAGGCAACATATGCTGCTCAGGTGAAACCAACGAGACGGATCGTGGCGGACATCGTCGGCGCGGGCGGGATCGACGGCCTGGCCCGGGTGACGAAGGTGCTGACCGCGTTGGAGGCCGAGCGGGCTGAGCTGATCCAGCAGTTGCGGTCGCAGCGGCTGGCGAGCTGGGACGAGATCGGTCAGGCCTGCGGCATGACGCGCCAGGGTGCCAGCCGGAGGTGGTCGCAGCAGGCTCAGGCGACCTCCTTCGGCGACGCGGCAGCGGCGTACCAGCAAGGGCGGCCGCCCTACCCCGCCTCAGCAGTCGACTGGCTGGTGCCTGGGAATTCTCACCGGGTGCTGGACTTGGGAGCGGGGACGGGGAAGTTGACTCGGTTGCTGGTCGATCGCGGCTTCGAGGTGACTGCGGTCGAGCCGTTGGTGGAGATGCGGGAGCAGCTTGCCGCGAGCGTGCCGAAGGCGGCCGTGGTGGACGGTACCGCCGAGCGAATTCCGGTGGCGGACGGCAGCTTCGATGCTGTCGTGGTCGCTCAGGCTTGGCATTGGTTCGACGCGGCGACAGCGCTGCGAGAGGCGGGCCGAGTGCTCGTTCCGGGCGGGACGCTGGGTCTGGTCTGGAACGTTCGCGACCAAAGCGAGCCGTGGGTGGCCGAACTCGATCGCATTCTGCATCAGCACGGGCCGCAGGTGATGGACACTCGCCCTGAGCTGGCAGCGCCGTTCGAGCAAGCGGAACGCCTGGAGGTTCGCTGGGAACACCAGCTGAGCCGAGCCGACCTGCTCGCGATGGTCGCGTCCCGCAGCTACGTCATCACCTTGCCCGAGACCGAGCGAACCGAGTTGCTGAACCAGGTCTCCGAACTCCTCGACTCACACCTGGACCTGCGCGGACGCAAGCGCCTGACGATGCCCTACCTCACCCATTGCACCCGGGCCCGTCTGTCCGCGACAGGCGAGTCGTGATCGTCCGGCCGCTCGGGCCAGAAGACGCCAGGCAATACCGGGAGTTTCGGTTGCAGGCGTTGCGGGATTCGCCGAGCGCGTTCACTTCGTCGTACGAGGAAGAGGTCGAGAAGCCGCTGGAGTTCACGATCGATCGGCTGCTCGGGGGAGGGCGGCCCAAGGACGTCACGCTCGGCGCGCTCGACGACGACGGGCAACTGCTCGGCATCGCCGGGATGACGGTCGAGCCGCGGCGGCAGGTGCAGCACAAGGCGACCCTGTTCGGTATGGCGGTCGCGCCGGCGGCGGCTGGACGAGGGATCGGCAAGACGCTGGTGACCGCGATCGTCGAGCAGGGGGCCGCTACCGACGGGCTGCTGCAGATCGGACTGACCGTTTCCGAAGGCAACGAAAGGGCCGAGCGGCTCTACCGCTCGTGCGGCTTCGAGGAGTGGGGACGCGAGCCGCAAGCCGTGATAGTCGGAAGACAGCCGGTGGTGAAGATTCATATGCTGCGGTTCTTATGACTTTGATCAGTACGCCGATCACGGCGGAGATTGTCCGGGGCGCGCTGGAGTTGGAGCCGACGGAGTACGGCGTACTGCCGCATCGGTTGCCTGCGCGGGCGCGGGCGCAGAACACCGATGGGCAACTGGCGATGTCGGAGTCCAAGCCGGCCGGCGTCCGGGTGGTCTTCCGGACTCGCGCTACCGAGATCGAACTCGTGACGCGTCCCACCAAGATGGTTTACGTGGGTGCTCCGCCGGTGCCGGATGGGGTCTACGACCTGGTCGTCGACGGAGTTCTCACCGCCCAGGGAAGTGTTGCCGGAGGCAACATTCTGACCCACGACTGGGCTACCGGGTCGTCAGAGCTGACGCCGGGGCCGACCGGAACTCTTCGGTTCGACGGGTTGCCCGGTGACGACAAGGACGTCGAGATCTGGCTGCCGCACACCGAGACCACCGAATTGGTTGCCTTGCGCACCGACGTACCGGTTGAGGCCGCGCCGGACCGGGGGCGGCGAGTGTGGCTGCATCACGGGAGTTCGATCAGCCACGGCTCGAACGCGGGCAGTCCTACCGCGACGTGGCCGGTGCTGGCTGCCGCGCTCGGTGAGGTGGACCTCATCAACCTCGGCTTCGGCGGCAGCGCGTTGCTGGATCCGTTCACCGCGCGGGCGATGCGCGACACTCCGGCCGACCTGATCAGCGTCAAGCTCGGCATCAACCTGGTCAACGCCGATCTGATGCGCCTGCGCGCCTTCGGTCCGGCGGTGCACGGCTTCCTCGACACGATTCGCGAGGGGCATCCGACGACGCCGCTGCTGGTGATCTCGTCCGTCTACTGCCGGATTCACGAAGACACGCCCGGGCCGGCCGCGCCGGACTTCAGCACCGGGAAGATGTTGTTCCGGGCGACCGGTGATCCGGCGGAGGTCGCGGCCGGAAAGCTGACGCTGAGCGTGATCCGCGACGAGCTCGCCCGCATCACCGCCGTACGGGCGGCCGAGGATCCCAACCTGTACTACCTCGACGGTCTCGAGCTGTACGGCGAGGCGGATTACGCCGAGTTGCCGCTGCCCGACGAGTTGCATCCGGACACCGCCGCGCATTGCCGAATCGGCGAGAACTTCGCCGCCCACGTCTTCGCGCCCGACGGCCCGTTCGCGGAGAAGCGTTCGTAGTACGGGGCTGGTCAGGGTTTCTCCCGAGTGGCGGGTTCGGGGGTGGCACGTAGAGTTGAGGGTGCGCCCAGCCTCGAGACCAGGGGTCGGCGTCCCGAGTTCCGAAGGAGCACTGTGGCCGGAGTAGCCAGGTTCGTCGCCAGCAGTCTCGCCCCCGCGGCGCAGCGGTTCGCACCGCAGGCCGCCGCGGGTGTCCTTCGTCAGGTGCTGGAAGTCGCCATCGACGGCTATCAGCGGTTCCCCGGTGCCGAGAAGGTCGCCGCCAAGCATCTGGAGAAGAACGGCGACGACCCCGAACTCGCCGTCGACACGGTGATCGAGCAGCACATCCGGCTGGCCGGCGTCCAGGGGTTCGTCACCAGCATCGGCGGGCTGATCACGCTCCCGGTCTCGCTCCCGGCGAACCTGACCGGGATCGCGATCGTGCAGGCCCGGATGGTGGCTTCGATCGCGCATCTGCGCAACTACGACCTCGACGATCCCCGGGTCCGCACCGCGGTGATCACCTGTCTGCTCGGCGAGGACGGCGTCACCGACCGGCTGAAGAAGGAGAGCCTGGTGACCTCGCCGCTCGCGATCGCGACGGCGCCGGTGTTCGACCCGGAGCTGGATCGGCAGGTGGCCGGCGAGGTCGTCGGCGAGCTGATCGCCCGGATCAGCGGCAAGCGGATGGCGCTCACGGTGACCAGGCGGGTGCCGCTGCTCGGTGGCGCCGTGGGAGCCGGAGTCGACGGCTGGTCGACGTACCGGATCGGTCAGTACGCCGACAAGAGCCTGGTCCGGCGGATTCCCCGGTCCCTCGAGCAGTGATCGCACCGTTCTGGGGGCCGATGCTGGACTGCCCGGATCCGCAGGCGCTGGCCGAGTTCTACCAGCGGATCGGCGGCGGCACGATCGCGGTGTCCTCGGAGAACTTCGCCGAACTCCGCTGCGACGGGGTCAGCCTGGGCTTCCAGCGCGACCTCAACTATCGGGCGACGACCTGGCCGGACCCGCGGGTTCCCCAGCAGTGCCACCTCGACTTCAAGACCGACGACCTCGATACCGCCGAGGCTCAATCGATTGCGGCAGGCGCGACGAAGTCAGCAGTACAGCCGCACCCCTCGGCTTTCCGCGTCCTGCTCGACCCGGCCGGCCATCCCTTCTGCCTCTCCACCTGGGGCACCGAAGCAGGCCCACCGGAATCCCGGTAGCTCCGTCCGCGAGGTGGTCTCGGGGCTGGATCAGAGCTCAGCCGGCTGGAGCGAGCGACGGGTGAGGGGCAGACGCTCGCGACTGATTTCGTCGGACGGGGTGTCGACGAACAGGACCAGGTCGGGGTGGGCCGGGACGGCGAGCTCGGTGACGGTGAGGTGGAGCTCACCAGCGACCGGGTGGACCACATGACGCGGACGTGGGGTGCACTCGGCGACCTCGTGCCGCGCCCACAGCTCGGCGAACTCCGGGCTCAGCTTGCGCAACCGGGCCAGGTCCTCCTCCCAGTCGGGATCGCCGATGTGCTCGCTGTAGGCCGAACGCAGGCGCGCGACCAGGTAGGGCACCTCGTCCTCGTAGTTCAGCAACCGCTTGCGGGCCAGCGGTTCGGTGACGATGCACCAGAGCAGGTTCTTGTGCACGCAAGGCAGCGTGTGCCAGTCGTGGAAGAGATCTCTGAACGCCTGGTTCGGCATCACGATGTCGAAGCGGGTGTTGGTGATCACCGCCGGTAGCGGGTCCAGGGCGGTCAGGATCTCCGTCAGCACCGGCTCGCTGGCGCAGACGCCGCGCTTCGGTCGCACCGGCGTCGCCTCAGCGAGTCGATACAGATGCGCGCGCTCGGGATCGGTCAGCCGCAACGTCCCGGCGACCGCGTCGAGGACCTGACCGCTCACGTTGATCGGGCGGCCCTGCTCGAGCCACGTGTACCAAGTCACGCCGACGCCGGCGAGCTGGGCGAGCTCCTCGCGCCGAAGTCCCGGCGTACGACGTCGTCCGCCCGGGGGCAGGCCGACCTCCTGAGGGGTCACCTGCGCCCGGCGGGCCTTGAGGAAATCACCCAACTCGGCGCGGCGAGTACTCACTGGATCATCGTGACAGGCAGGACGGACACTTTCCTCCGGATTACCGGGGATCCGGCTCTGGCTTGATTACCGGGGATCCGGCTTTGGCTTGATTGCCGGGGGTCCGGCTTTGGCTTGATTACCGGGGATCCGGCTCTGGCTCAGCCGGCGAGCGCCTGGACCACTCGGCTCGCGGACGGTTTACCGAGTTGTTCGGCCATCCAGGTGCTGGTGCCGACGAGCTTCTCGAGGTCGACGCCGGTCTCGATGCCGAGGCCGTCGAGTTGCCAGACCAGGTCCTCGGTCGCGAGATTGCCGGTCGCGCTCTCGGCGTACGGGCAACCGCCGAGGCCGCCCGCCGAGCTGTCGACCGTGGTGACGCCCTCGCGCAGAGCGGTCAGGGTGTTGGCGAGCGCCTGGCCGTAGGTGTCGTGGAAGTGCACGGCCAGCCTGTCGACGCCGACGCCTGCCTGGCCGAACGACTCGATCAGGCTGATCACCTGGCCGGGCGTGGCGACGCCGATCGTGTCGCCCAAGGAGAGTTCGTGGCAGCCGAGTTCGACCAGGCGCGCGCCGACCTTCACGACCTGGTCGATCGGTACGTCGCCCTCCCACGGATCGCCGTAGCACATCGAGACGTAGCCGCGGATGCTCAATCCCGCCGCGAGCGCCCGCTCGATCGTCGGGGTGAACATCGCGAACTGATCGTCCAGCGTGGAGTTCAGGTTCTTGGCCGCGAACGTCTCGGTGGCGCTGGCGAAGATCGCGATCTCCCGTACGCCGGCGGCCAGCGCGCGGTCGAGGCCGCGCTCGTTCGGGACAAGGACGGGAGCCCGTACTGCGGCGGGCAGGTCGAGTTGGTCGAGAAGCTCCGCGGCGTCGGCGAGCTGGGGAACCCACTTGGGGTGGACGAAGCTGGTCGTCTCGACGGTGGTCAGGCCGGCCTCGACCAGCCGGCGGATGAACTCCGCCTTCACCGCGACATCCACGATGGCCGACTCGTTCTGCAGGCCGTCGCGCGGACCGACCTCGTAGATCGTCACCCGCTCGGGAAGTCCCTCGGCCCGAACCTGCTGCGGTCTGCGCATCTTCAGCCTCCGTCTCGACCCGCTTCGTGGGCGGGCACTCGCCGCCGTCCGGAGGGTTCTCCTCCAGAATGGCGGGTGATGACAACTCTGGCTGACATTCTGCGCGGGATCGAAGGTGGGACGTTTCCCACCCCCGATCTCGAGGTCGAGGTACTACCGGCGCCGTCCGAGCGGGAGGTGTGTGTCGTCGCCTTCACCGCGCACATCGTGGTGGCCGCGGACGTGACCCCGCAGTGGGTTGCCGAACGCGTTCCGGCCGGCGACCTCTCGGCGCCACTCAACCCGCCGTTCCTGTTCGCGCTCGAGCAACTGACCGGCCGGCGGGTGAACGCGATCGACGCGATGCTGCTCGCGCCGGCGCTGCCCGATGCGGCCGAGCGAGCGATTGCGGTCGACGGGCTGACTGAGTTCACCGACCACACGCATCCGCGCATCCAGCGAGCCTGGCGGTACCGCGACGGCGTACGGGCTTATGCCGATCCGTACGGCGGGTTGGTCGTGATCGGGACCGGTCTCGCCGGCCGGCTCGAGTGCGCGCTGGAGGTGCCCGAGCGATCGCGCGGCAAGGGCCACGGACGGCGGCTCGCGCGCGCGGCCCGGGCTTTGATCCCCGCCGATGCGCACATCTGGGCCCAGGTCAGCCCTGGCAACGCCGCCTCTCTCCGCACCTTCCTCGCCGCCGGCTACACCCCCATCGGCTCCGAAGCCCTCCTCACCAACTGACACTTCCGCCGGCGCGGTGGTGCAGCCACATGCGCACGTCGGAGAGGTGCGGGGCGTACCGACGGACAGGAGGTGTCGCTTGTTGGTGGGAGAAGCCACACCGCGTTGAGCGTGCACGTCGGGTGATCGCCCGAGGACCTCCTGTCCGTCGGTACAGCCTTCCGGCGGACGCGGGTGGTGTCAGCGGTTGGTGTCGGCCGGCTTGGTGGTTCGGCGGTGGTAGGTGGGTGGGGTGTTGGCGTAGAGGTCGCCTCGGTAGATGCCGTGGATGATTTCGGATTCGTAGCCGGCGAGTTCGGGCATGCCGAGGGTGCGGGCGATCTCGAGTTCGGCGGCGGCGTCGTACGGGACGCGGACGAACTGGATCGAGAAGGGTGCCTCGTCGAGGGTGTCGGGGATGCCTTCGAGGATCACGTAGACCGGGGTCGGGTCGCTCATGCTGTTGCCGACGCTGCCGGCGTTGAAGAGGACGCGGCGGTCCAGGTCGGCCTCGTAGAACGGGTCGTGGGTGTCGCCGTACCCGACGACAGTGGGGATGGGGCCGTCGCCGGTGGCGGGGGTGTTCTCGAACATGCCGAGGTACTCCTGCTCGTCATGGTCGAACCGGACCCGGCGGTGTACCGAGGTCGCGGACGCGTGGAAGAGGCGGATCCGGCGACCGCTCAGGACGAAGTCGTGGCTGAACGGGAGGTCGCGGAGCCACTTCCACTGGTCCTCGCGGAGTTCGTTCTTCCACCAGCGGAGGCTGTCGTTGTCGATCTCCCGGTCGGGGTCGGGCAGAAAATCGTCCCAGTTGCCGAGGATGTTCACCTCGCAGAGCTCCCGGCACCGGTCCACCACCGCGCGCCCGCGCGGTCCTTTGCCGACATAGTCGCCGAGGTTGAAGATCCTGCTGATCCCCCGCGCCTCGATATCCGCGAGCACCGCCTCCAAGGCCGACAGATTCCCGTGCACATCCGAAATCAACGCGATCCGCTCCAGCCTCATCACCCCATCATCCGTCAGGGCGCTTCCACTGTGCAGACAGCCCGTCCGCCTCTGCCGCTTGTTGCAAAGGCAGCCCATCCGCCTCTGCCGCTTGTTGCAAAGACAGCCCGTCCGCCTCTGCCGCTTGTTGCAGAGGCGGACGAAGGCCGGTCAGTCGGTCTGTGGCCAGGGCCAGCCGAGCTGGAAGAAGAGGCCGAGGCGGTCACTCACCGCCCGGATCCCGGAGATCTTGCCCTCGGTCAGGGTGAGGATCCAGATCGCCTCGTTCTCGAAGCTCCGGCCGGTCGGCTCGGGCATGCGAGGGTGGGTCCCGCTGTGGACGCCCCGCTGGATCACCCGGGCGACCACCTGATCGCCCTCGCCGATCAGCTCCTCCACCTGGACGGTGAGGGGATCGAACGCGGCCAGCTGCTGACGGAGCCCCTCGAACGCCGCGCCGGGCTCGTCCGGCTCGCCGTGAATGATCTTGTTGTGGTCCACGACGTCCTGCGCCACGTACTGCGGCAGGTCCTCGACCCGACGGTCGCTGACCGCCTCGAAGAACCCCAGGACCGCCTTCTTGTTGTCGTCGATCACGATCTCCCCACCCCTGTCTGAGCCAATTTGCCGGCCGCAAGATTAGCTTGACCGGTAGCTCATTCAGCGGCTTCCGGTGGGGCCCGCGGGTTGTCCGTGGCTGGGTGGTGGCGTCGCGCGGGTGGTGTCAGCGGCTTCCGGTAGGGCCTGTGGGTTGTCCGTGGGCCGCGTGGTCGATGTCGCGCGGGTGGTGTCAGCGGCTTCCGGTGGGGCCGGTGGGTTGTCCGTGGGCTGCGTGGTCGGTGTCGCGCGGGTGGTGTCAGCGGCTTCCGGTGGGGCCGGTGGGTTGGGGAGTATTGCTGGAGGAGGACGAGCGGCTGCTGGATCGGCGGGGGGCGCCGGGGCGGCTGGTGGAGGAGTTGGTGGGGGTGGGGGAGCCGCCGCCGGATTCGCCGGCGGAATGGGCGGCCGCGCCTGCCAGGCCGCCGCCGGCCTTCTTGGCGCCCGACATTGCGGCGCCCGCTGCGGCCGCCCCGACGCCGATCGCTCCCGTGGCCCGGCCACCGCCACCGCCCCCTCCTCCACCGCCGCCGCCCGAGCCGCCAGAGGAACCGCCTGCGCGGCCTGACGAGCGGCCGAGGTTGATGGCACCCGTGGCGAGGTTCCCCGGGTCGGCGACGCCCGCACCGGCGCCCGCGCTACCGCCTGCGACAGCGGCGGTGACCGGTACGGCGAAGCGCAGGAGCGCGGGCAGCGCGAAGACCGCAAGCAGCATCATCATCAGTCCGGTCAGTGCTTGGACCATCCCATTGCCGGACTTGCTCGTGATGCCGGCCTCGTTCATCTTCATTGCCGCCGCGTAGATCAGCGCCGCGGCCGGTTTGTAGGCGATGAAGGCCAGCGCCCACGCGCAGTACTTCTTGAACCACGCCTTGCCTGCTTCGGTGTTGGTCGCGGCAGCGGCGATCGGGAAGGTACCTGCCAGGAGCACGAGCATCGCCGACCGGATCAGCAGCAGGACGACCTGGATCACCGAGGCGATGAAGACGGCGATGCCGAAGAACATCCCGACGATCAGCGGCACGTTCCCGAATCCCGTGCCTTGCGTACCACCCTGCAGCACAAGGCCGCCGAGCGCGGAGTGGAACGCCTGGTCGTGCGGTGTCGCGTGCTGGACGATGTCCATCGCGAAGGTGTCGGACCAGGCGGACAGCAACTGGATCGTGGCCGTCCCCATTCCCGCGACCACCACCAGCGTCATTGTTGCCTTGAGCAACTCTCTGAGTGGCTCGGCGCGTTGCTCCCAGGCCGTTCGCATACCCGCGATCAGGACGGCGAACGTGAAGACGCTGATGGCGAGCGCCGTCGAATAGCTGTGCAGGTAGGCGACCGGACCGCTGTCGACCCAATCGCCGGACTTCTGGGTCGCGAGCTGAGGGCTGTCGATCTTCATCCAGAACGTGGCGACCGCTTGCAGACCTGCGCTCGCGGTCTCACCGATCTTGGTCGCGAGATCGTTGATCATGCTCGACGCGGCGTTCGTCGCGGCCGACTGGAAGCTCTCGCGGACATTGCACGCGACATCGAGACGCCCGCACATCAGACACCACTCCAGGCGACGAAGCCGGACAGATCACGCTGCTGCCCGTACGGCGCGCCGACCGACTCGCCTGGTCTGGGCGGCACCACTCGCCAGTCGCCGGCGGACCACACCAAGGTGAAGGTGGCGCTGACGAAAGCGGTCTCGACGGGCATCGCCAGCATCACCGTGACGCGGTCCGCCTCGGCGTCGACCACTCGGTAGCCGGAGATCTGGGTCGGGTTCGAGTCTTCGTCGCCAGAATCCTTGCGCAGGTCCGCGAGCAGGGCGTCGGTGTCCGGACCGGGGACCATCAGTTTGCCGACGGTGGTGAGGACGTGGCGCTGATCTGCCATCGCCGCGACCGCGTGGTACGCCGCGTACAGCGCGCCCGTCGGCGAGTGGGCGAAACAGCGCCGGAAGCCGTCAGGATCCTGCTTCAAAGGTCCGTACGCCGAGGAGCGCGGCACCACGACGCGATGGTTCACCTCCCAGCTGTCGACCGCCGGTGCCTTCGCCGGAATCCCCTGATCGCCGGCCGTCAGCCCACAGCGGCTACCGGCTGTCGAGTCACCCGAAGCAGGCACCGCAGGACCACCAACCGAAGGCGCACACCCAGCGGAGGCACTCGACGCGGACGAGCGCGAGACGGAGATCGCCCGGGCGGAGTAACTGGAACCCCGGGCGCCCGCAGCGGAGGTGGCCAAGGTGGAGATCGCCGGGGCAGAGGAGCCGGCGCCCGCGCCGCCGGACACAGAGGAGCCCGGGACGGAAGAGCCCGGGGCGGAAGAGCCCGGGGCGGAAGAGCCCGGGACGGAAGAGCCCGGGGCGGAAGAGCCCGGGGCGGAAGAGCCCGGGACGGAAGAGCCCGGGGCGGAGGAGCCCGGGGCGGGGGCGGCGGGGCAGGGGGTGGGGGTGGTTTGGGGAGTGACGGCGGCTGGAGGGCTTTGCGGGGTGGGGGTGGGTTGGGGAGTGACGGCGGCTGGAGGGCTTTGCGGGGTGCCGGCGGCTGGCGTGCTGGATGGGCCGGTAACCAGGAGGAGGATGCCGCAGAGGAGGATGGCGGTGAGGACGATGGCGGCGGCGACGAAGCCGCGGCCGTAGGGTGATTTCTCGTCGGTGGTGTTCATCGTGGTCCCCGATCCGCGGCGGCTGATTGCGTACGATCACCAGCCTGGCAAAGATCGGCCGACCGCCGCGGAAGTTATCCACAGGCGGTTGTCACGCTCAGCTGTCCATCAATCGTGTCTCAACCTGTAGCTGACAGGTCACCCCGTGTAGCGAAGTGACCTAGTCAGCTAATAGAGTCCGCGCATGACCATCGCGCCATCGCTTTGCTCGCCCCTAGCGCTCGCCGATGCAGAACCCACTCACGCCGCCGAACCCTGGGAAGCGACGTGATCACCGCGTACGGCCTGCTGCGTGAAGCAGCAGCCGAACTCGATCACCTGATGCGCCATTCCCTGAAGCGCAGTGGTCTGCAAATGGCAATGTTCGAACTGTTGCTGCGGCTCGCCCGCAGCCACGGCGAAAGACAGCGTCTCACCTCACTCGCCCGGGAGCTGACCGTCACCACCGGCGGCATCACCCGGCTGGTCGACCGTGCCGAGAACCTCGGCCTGGTGCGTCGGGAGCCCTGTCCCGACGACGCCCGCGGGTCGTTCGCGGTTCTCACGGAGGAGGGCAAGCGGCGGCTGCGCGAAGCGCTGCCGGACCACCTCCTGGAGATCGACAGCCTCTGGATGTCGCAGCTGGCCGACGAGCGCGAGCTCGTCCTCGGCAAGCTCCGCCGGGTCCGTGACAATGCCCGTCGCTGGCCGAACGGCCGGCCCACCCTGCCTCCCATCTCCGACCGGCTCTGACCCGACCGGATCTGACCCGATCGCATTACCCGCTTCTAACGGATGGGGCGCCTGGCTGGCGCCGGGCGCCCCGCCGAGCAATTGTTGAGTAGTGAACCAGTCCCAAGCTCCGGTCCAGCCCCGGCCGGTGACCTCGCCGCCGTCTCCGCCACGGCGCGCAGCATTCCTCCGCGCCGCCATCGGCGGCGTTCTCGCCGCACTGGCCGGCCTGGCCGCCGGCTCGGTCGCCGCGGCGCTGCTCGGGACCGGACAGACGCCGGTGGTGGCGATCGGTTCCGCGTTCATCGACCGGACGCCGCCGTGGCTGAAGGACCTGGCCATCTCCCTGTTCGGCACGCACGACAAGCTCGCGCTGCGGACCGGCATCCTCATCGTCCTGCTCGCGTTCGCCGCTTTCGGCGGAGTTCTGGCCGTACTGCGGTACTGGGCGGGCGCCGCCGTCGTTGTGATCCTCGCGGGGCTGGCCGTCCTGGCGGCCCAGACCCGGCCGGACGCCGGGCAGACCGGCTTCGTCCCGTCCTTCGTGGCGGGGGTCGTCGCGTTGCTCGTACTGCGGTTGTACTCCCAACGGCTGGCCACGCTGCTGCACGACCCGGAGGACGGCGTGAGCCGGCGAGGCTTTCTCCAGCTGTCCGCGGGGGTCGCGCTGGGCTCCGTCGCAGTAGGTGCCCTAGGCAACGTTATTGGCGGTCACCGGTCAGCGGTCACCGATGCCCGCGACGCGCTCCAGCTTCCGGTCCCACCCAGCGTCGACCCGCCGCCCGGAGTACAGGTTGCGGGCGCTCCTCCGTGGGCGACTCCGAACGACGAGTTCTACCGGATCGACACCGCGCTGTCGGTGCCGCTGATCATGCCGGCCGACTGGAAGCTGCGGATCCACGGGATGGTCGACCGCGAGATCGAGCTGGACTTCGCCGCGCTGCTGAAGCGCACCGTCGTGCACAAGTGGGTCACGCTGACCTGCGTGAGCAACGAGGTCGGCGGCGACCTGATCGGCAACGCACTCTGGTCCGGCGTACTGCTGAAGGACCTGCTCACCGAGGCCGGGGTGTCGGCCGATGCCGATGCGATCAAGTCGACGTCCAAGGACGGGTTCACCGCCGGTACGCCGTTGAGCACGTTGCTCGACGACCGCGAGTCGATGCTCGCCTTCGCGATGAACGGCAAGCCGCTGCCGCTGGAACACGGGTTCCCGGTGCGCATCGTCGTACCGGGGCTGTACGGGTACGTCTCGGCGACCAAATGGCTCGCGGAGATCGAGGTCACCAGGTTCGACCAGTTCCAGGCGTACTGGACACCGCGTGGGTGGTCCGAGCGTGGGCCGATCAAGCTGTCGTCGCGGATCGACGTACCGCGGTCGAAGGCGGCGCCGGGACCGGTCACGGTCGCCGGAGTCGCGTGGGACCAGCATGTCGGGGTCTCGAAGGTGGAGGTCCGCGTCGACGGCGGCGCCTGGCAGGAGGCGACACTGGCCACGGACGCCTCCATCGACACCTGGCGGCAGTGGCACTGGACCTGGGATGCGCCGCGCGGTCACCACGTCCTACAGGTCCGCGCCTTCGACGCCAAGGGCAATCCGCAGATCGAGAGTCAGGCGCCGCCCGCTCCGGACGGATCGACCGGGCTGCACAGCGTCGACATCAAGGTCGGCTGACACCCTCCGTAGGCCTGCTGATCGCTTCGAGCACCATCGGTAGGAAGAGGTGCTCCAGGGACCCAGCGGGGACCTCTGTGGGCTCCAGCAGACTCTGCGATCGCGCTCCCTCATGCAGCGCGATCACCAGCCGCACGAACTGCTCCGGCGGCACGCTCATCCGCAGCTCGCCGGCCGTGCTGATCTCCTCGACCAGAGCGGTCAGTTGCTCGCGGAACATCTTCCGCTGCTGGTTGAGCGCCTCCGCCGCTTCGGCGTTGCGGAGCGCGTGCAGCGTGAACTCGGTCGAGATGAGATGCCACTGCCGTCGATCAGGCGCAGCATCGTCCAACAGGCCCAGTACTGCGTCCAGCAGCGTGCCGGGTTGGTCAGCGAGCCCCGGTAGCAGCGCGGCGATCTGCTCCAGCAGGCGATCGGTGGTTGCCTGGAACAGGGCGAGCACGAGCTCGTCCTTGGAGGCGAAGTTGGAGTAGAACGCGCCCCGGGTGAAACCGGCGCGCTCGCAGATGTCCTCCACGGAGGCACCGTTGAAGCCGCGCTCGGCGAACACGTCGAGGGCGCCTTCGAGCAGGCGGGCCCGGGTGGCGGAGCGGCGGCGCTTGGGCGTTTCCATGAGCTTAGGATACAGTTCTGTATTGAATACACAATCGTATTGAACGGGGTAGCCGACGATGGAGCTCAAGGCCCACGCGATCAGCGTGCAGGGTCCGCACGCACCGATGCTGAACCCGACGTCCGTCAGCGTCGGCGATCACCAGGTGGTGCTGCTCGCCGGTTACCCCGGACCGGGCCATGTCGCTGCGTCGCTCGCGTTGTCCGGCCGGCTGCGGCCGAACGGCGGTGACGTGAAGCTCGACGGGCAGACCGACGGCGGCGTACTGCGCAGGCGGGTCGCCGTCGTCGACGCGCCGGGTATCACCGAGCCGGATGACGCGCTGCCGGTGCGGTCTGTCGTTGGCGAGGAGCTGGCGATCGCGGGGCGCAAGGCTGGTGGGAAGGCCGTGCTGGCGTGGTTGGAGGAGCACGGCTGGCACGAGTACGCCGACAAGCGGTTCGAGCATCTGCCGGTCGCGGTGCGGACCAAGTTGCTCGCGGAGCTGACGGTGGCGCGGCCCGAGGTGAAAGTGGTGATCCTGACGATGCCGGACCGGCACGGCGGAGATCCGCACGAGTGGTACGGCGTGGGCCGGGAGCTGGCGTCGCGCGGCTACGGCGTGATCATCACCTGCGCGGACGCCTCGACCCGCTTGCTCAGCGTCCCCGCTGCCCAACTGGGCTCCCTGACCCCACCCGAGCCGGTCCAGGTAGCTCCGGTCGAACCGATCGAGCAAACGAAGGTCGACCCGATCGCCGACACAAAGCCGAACCCGATGGTCAAGAAGCCAGAACCGGCGGTCAAGGCGGAGGCGGAGTCGGGGGTGGGGACAAAGGCGCAGCCGAGTGTCGGTGCGAAGCCCGAAGCGGGGGGCAAGGCGACGCCGGAGGCGGAGGCGGTGGTCGAGACGCGACCGGGGACGGAGACGAAGCCGGTGGAAGCAGCAACACGCGAAGACGGTGTAGAGGCGGAGTCCGTAGTACTGGGCGAGAGTGACGAGAAGAAGGCTGGGGCATGACTGCCATCCGGATGGCGATGAGTGAGTTGCGGCGGTTGACCGCTGGGCGGTTGCCGAAGCTCGCGGTGGTGGCGATGTTGTGCGTGCCGATGCTGTACGGCGGCCTGTATCTCTACGCGAACCACGACCCCTACGGCCGGCTCGACAAGGTCCCGACCGCGGTCGTGCTGGAGGACGAGGGCACGACCCTGTCCACCGGCGAGAAGCTGTCCGTCGGCCCGCAGGTCGCCGACGAACTGGTGAAATCCAAGAGCTTCGACTGGCATCAGGTCGACCGCGCCGAAGCGACCCAGGGCGTTTCCGACGGCAAGTACGAGTTCGCGCTCGTGCTGCCGAAGTCGTTCTCGGCCGATCTCGCGTCGAGCGCGGAGTTCCAGCCGCGGCAGGCGACGCTGGAGCTGTACACGAACGACGCCAACAACTACCTCGCGCACACGATCGCGAACCAGGTGGTCGCCCAGGTGACGAAGACGGTCGCCTCGCAGGTGAGTGAGACGGCGGCGAGCAAGCTGCTGGCCGGGTTCAGCACCATCCACGGCCAGATCACCAAGGCGGCGACCGGCGCAGGCCAACTGCAGAGCGGACTCACGTCGGCCAACACCGGAGTGACGCAGCTCAAGACCGGCGCAACCCAGCTCAGTACTGCGCAACAGCAGCTGTCCGCGGGCGCGACCAAGCTCTCCACCGGCATCGGCCAGGCCTCGAAGGGCGCCACCGATCTCGCCACCGGCGCCGGCCAGCTGAGCGCCGGTCTCAACACTTTGAGCACGAAGACGGCCAATCTCCCCAAGCAGACCAGGGATCTCGCGACCGGCGCGGACAAAGTTGCTGACGGCAACGAGAAGATCGCGGCCGTCGGTCAGCAGGTGGCGACCGCCTCCAGCACGTTAGTGACCGACCTCTCCAGCCTGGATGCCGCTCTCGCCCAACGACTCAAAGCACGCGGCTTCACGCAGGCCCAGATCAACCAGGTGCTGCAGGAAACCGCCAAACTGCGCGGCCCCGTCGTCACGGCGAACACGAAGATCCAGTCCACCTCGAAGCAGCTCAACCAGCTCGCGACCGGCGCCCGCCAGGTTTCCAACGGAGCATCGACGCTAGCCAACGCGACTCCGGCGCTTACTTCGGGCATCGGCAGCGCGGCCACCGGCGCCAGCAAACTCAACACCGGCGCCACCCAATTGAAGACCGGCCTGGGCACTCTCCAGACTGGCGCCTCGCAGCTCGCGACCGGCGAGCGGCAGGCCGTCACCGGGCAAACCCAACTACTCACCGGCATCACCACGCTCAGCACCGGCATCGGCAAGCTGAAGACCGGCGCGACCGAACTCAACACAGCGCTCACCAACGGCGCGAAGCAGATTCCCGACCCGTCACCCGAGGCGCGGAAGGCAGTCGCCGAGACCCTGGGCGCGCCGGTCGGCCTGCACAACACCTCGCAGGCCACGGCCGACAGCTACGGCGCCGGTCTGGCACCGTTCTTCCTGAGCCTGTCCTGCTGGATCGGCGCGTACGTACTGTTCCTGCTGGTCCGGCCGCTGTCGCCGCGAGCCCTCGCCGCGCTGCAATCGCCGCTCCGGGTCGCACTCGGCGGTTGGTTGCCGCCGGCGATCTTCGGCGCGATCCAGGCCGCCCTTGTGTTCACCGCAGTCATCTTCGGCCTCGGCATCGACACCGCGCATCCCTGGCTGACCGTCGGCTTCCTGATGCTGACCTCGCTGACGTTCGTCGCGATCCTGCACGCGTTGTCGTCCTGGTTCGGTGCCGTGGGCAAGTTCCTCGGCCTGGTCCTGATGGTGATCCAGCTGGTCAGTGCCGGCGGCACGTTCCCCTGGCAGACCATCCCGCACCCGCTGTACTTCTTCCACCACGTGCTGCCGATGAGCTACGCGATCGACGGCGTCCGGCACCTCATGTACGGCGGACCGGGCGACAGCCTCGGCCGGGATCTCCTGGTCCTCGCCGCCTGGCTGCTGGCCGGCATCACCGCTTCCGCCCTGGCCGCCCGCAAACAACGCGTCTGGCCCGCCAAGAAGCTTCAGCCGGAGCTCGCGCTCTAACCGGCAGCGGAGATCTTGGCGAGCTTGGCCGGACTCATCACCCAGAGAAGGCGGTCGATGCCGGCCTCGGAGGCGGTGATGGAGAGGAAGACGAGAGGGGTGCCGTCGCGGTACACCAGAGCGGCCGGGCGGCCGTTCGCCTCGATCCAGGAGACGGTGGTGTCCGGCCAGAAGCGCGGAGCGAAGGCCTTGAGGTACGCCGCGACGTGGGTCCGGCCGAAGACCGGGATCCGGCTGGCCCGGACCACGCCGCCACCGTCGGAGTAGCTGATCACGTCCTCGGCGAGCAGCTCCTCGAGAACGGCCAGGTCACCCTTGCGGGCAGCCGCGAGGAACGCCTCCAACAGCCGCCGGTGCTGACCCTTGCCGACCGGGTCGCGTCGCTCGGTCGCCAGCCGCTTGCTGCTGCGGCTGACCAGTTGCCGCACGTTGGCCTCGGACAACTGGAGGATCTCCGCGATCTCGTCGTACGGGTAGGCGAAGGCCTCGCGCAGGACGTACGCGGCTCGTTGGGTCGGGGAGAGCTTCTCCAACAGGTGGAGCAGGGCCAGCTCGAGGGCGTCGTCGCGCTCGGCGCCGAGGGCCGGGTCGTTGGCGGTGTCGACCGGCTCGGGCAGCCACGGGCCGACGTACGCCTCGCGCCGGACGCGTGCGGACTGGGCCGCGTTGATCGCGAGTCGCGTGGTCGTGGTGGCGAGGAAGGCCGCGGGGTCGACCACCTTCGACCGGTCGTAGGCCTGCCAGCGGATCCACGCTTCCTGCACGATGTCCTCGGCCTCGACGGCGCTCCCGAGCATCCGGTAGGCGATCCCGAACAAGCGCGGCCGTATGCCGGCGAAGACCGCGGCCGCCTCGTCGAGCTCACTCGTCACTGCTCCATCGTACGAAGCAGCCCGGCCGCGGTCGTCAGTAACTCCTCGGTCGTCGGCTGGTCGAAGTAGGTGATCAGCGCTTCGTAGGCACCGGCAGCCACGGCGTCTGCGTCCACCACATACCCGAAGTACCCGTCGGCGTAGCCGATGACGCGGGTGATCGGATAACCGCTGGCCACCTGCAGGCGGCGGCCGTGCAGGGCGAAGAGCTCGACCGGGAGATTGAGCCAGGCAACGTCCCCGAGGGTGATCGCGCTGAGTTGCAACTCGAGCTTCGACGGCAACGCGGCGGCGGCCATCAACGCCTGCCCGCGAGCACCGTCCAGCCGGGTCTGGGCGATCCGGGCGGCCGGATTGTCGAGTCCGCCACCGAGGCCACCTTCGGCGGCTGCCACGATCGCAGCTGCTTCGACGGAGGTCGGCAGAGCCCGGACCTTCAACCGGGCCGTCGTACGCCGGATGGTCGGGGCCACCGAGGGGAGTTCGAGGCCGGGCCTGGCGAGGGCGTCACCAACTTGCGCAGCAAGCAGCCCCCCGAGCCGCTCGACCTCGGCCGCTCCGCGACCCTGCCGTGTGAAACGGGGGCTGACATCACCCGCCGCTCCTTGCAGATAGCCCACCACCACGTTGTCCGACCCGGCCAGCGCCCGTCGGGCCGCGCCCGGCCAGTCGGCGGACCACAGCAGGTTGTCCGGCCCGTAGGTGGTCGGGTGGCACGCGAAGTCCAGCAGGAGCGCGGCGAGCGAACCGTCGAGCGAATGCAGGGACAGTACGCCGGCTGTGTTGTCGTGCGGACCATCGCGTCTGTGCCGGTTCGTTCCGACACCGGTCACCGGAGTCGACCGCCAGAACGCGCGGACCGGCGAGCGGGTGAGCGGAGCGGCCGCGACTGCCGCGATCAGCGGCTCGTACAGCTCGGGCTCACGGGACGCCGGGATGACCGGATGGATCTGGCCGGTCCAGCCGGACGGACCCGAGTGGGTGTGCGAGGCGCAGACCACCACGCACGACGGCGGGATGCCTGCTGCCGAAGCGGCAGCCGCGGACAGTTCGGCGACCAGTTCCGTACCGGCGGCGACCGCGTCCAGGCTCAGCCAGAGCACTCCAGGCGAGTCCACGCTGCTGAGCCAGATAAGTGTCGCGCGCAGCGGGTCGGCCGTCCCGATCGCCGGCTGCGTGCGGGCGGCGTACCCGTCGAGGCGGTGGCCCGGCGGCGGAGTCACGTCCAGGGATGCGGCCGCGAGCAGCAATGCGCTCACTTCAGCGCTCCGGCCGTCATCCCGGTGCTGATCTGCTTGTGGAAGACCAAGTAGACGGCGAGTACCGGCAGGATCGAGATGGTCAGTCCGGCGAACAGCCCCGAGAAGTCACTGTGGTAGCCCTGCGTCACCGCGATGTTCGCCAGTCCCTGGGTCACGAGATACCTCTGCTCGTCGGTGTTCAGTACCAGCGGCAGCAGGTACTCGTTCCACATCCCCAGGAACTGGAAGATCCCGATGCTCACCAGCCCCGGCCGGGCCAGCGGCAGCATGATCCTGAACAGCACACCCCAATGAGAGCACCCGTCGACGAGTGCCGCCTCCGCGAGCTCTTTCGACTGCGTCCGGAAGAAGGCGGTCAGGAAGAACACCGAGAACGACATGCCGTGCGTGGCGTAGACCAGGATCAACCCGAGATAGGTGTTCAGCAGGCCGAGGTTCTGTACGACGAAGAACAGCGGCACCAGCGCGAGGAAGCCGGGAAACACCATGCCGCCGACGAATACGTAGTACAGGATGCGGTTGCCGGGGAACTCGAATCGGGCCAGCACGTAGGCGACGGCCGAGGACAGGACGAGCGTCAGCACGACTCCGCAGCAGACCACGATCACGCTGTTGAGGAAGTACGTGCCGATGTGCGACTCGTTCCAGGCGCGCTCGAAGTTGTCCCAGTGCCAGACCGCCGGCAGTCCCCACGGGCTCTTGAAGATCTCCGGGTCCGACTTGAACGAGCTGACCAGCGCCCAGAGCAGCGGGAACACCACCATCACGCCCCAGATCAGCACGAACCCCTGACTGGTGCCGCCGAGCAGTACCGAGCCGACCGTACGGCGTACGTGCGGCTCGGGCTCCGGTTCGGGTGTGGCCGGTCGCAGCCGGGCCGGATCGATCAGTGTGGCCACTCGTTCCCCCTCAGTACTCGACCCGCTCGCGGCGGGTGAGCCGGAACGTCAGCAGGGTGAGAATCAGGTTGATCGCGAACAGGGCGACACCGATCGCGGCGGCGTAGCCGAAGTTCCCGTAGGTGAAGGCGTTCGTGTACATGTAGAGCGAGATCACCTGGGTCGCGTCGTCCGGGCCGCCAGGTCCGACCGACAGCACCTGGACCAGCGCGAACATGTCCAGCGCGCCGATCACCAGGTACGCGATCGCGACCTGCACGCTGCCCCAGATCAGCGGCAGGGTCAGCCGCCAGAAGGACTGCCACGGTCCGGCGCCGTCGAGCAGCGCCGCTTCGTACAGGTCCCGCGGGATCGCGCTCATCGCGGCCGTGAAGAGCACCACGTAGAAGCCAACCCCGCCCCAGACGACGACCGCCATGATCGAGCCCAGCGCGGTCTTGCCGTCGCCGAGCCAGATCTGTTTCAGATCACCGAGACCGACGGCCTGCAGGAACCCGTTCAGCAGGCCGTTGCGTGGTTCGAAGACGAACTGCCAGAGCACGCCGACGACCGCGATCGACAGCACGCTGGGGAAGAAGTAGACGACCTTGTAGATCCGCGAGCCCGGCACGCCGCCTTGGTAGTTCAGCATCGCCGAGAAGAACAACGACAGCGACACGATCACCAGCGGGATGCTGACCAGCAGGAACACGTTGTGCCGCAGCGCGGTCCAGAACACCGGGTCGTGGAACAGCTTCACGAAGTTGTCGAAGCCGATGAAGTGGGAGTCGGCCGTCATCCCCTGCCAGTCGGTCAGGGCGATCGAGAAGGCCTGCAGATAAGGGGAGATGACGAAGACCGCGTACAGGCCGACAGGAACCAGCAGCAGGCTGAAGACGAACCTGTACTTGCCGTGGTGCATGTCAGGCGTGGAACTTCTTGATCGACGGATCCTTGGCCGTCTCGTCGGCGAACTTCTGCATCCGCTTGCTCCACTCGTCCGGGGTGACCTCGCGGTTCATCAGCGCGGCCATCGCCTTGTCGGAGTTGTCGAGCAGCTTCTTGTACCAAAGGCGGAACGACCAGTCGAGGAAGATGTTCGTGCCGGCCTCGTCGATCACCTTCTGCATCGACTTGTTCGCCGACGACAGCGCCACGCCGTCCGAGGCGCCCTTGACCACGCTGAGCGACTTGGTCAGCTCGGTGAAGTTGCGCATGCACTTCTTCGACGTGATGATCCGCAGCAGTTCGATGCCACCTTGGGGGTTCTTCGCCTGGGCCGGCACGATCAGCGCGCCGCCGGGACCGCCGGTGACGGTTTCGAACGGAGCCTTGTCGGCCGACGACAGGCCGGGCACCGGGACCATGGTCATCCCGAGGTCCTTCGGTGCGATCGCGCCCAGCTCGTTCTCCAGCCAGCCACCGCACGGGATGAACACGGCCTTGCCCTGCGCCCAGTAGGTTTGCGACTGCGTGTGCGACAGCGCCTGCGACCCCTCCAGCAGGTAGCCCTTGCTCACCAGTTCCTGGTAGCCCTCGGCCGCCGCGATCAGTGCCGGGTCACGCCAGGCGTTCGGCTCCAGGTTGTCGATCTTCTTCTTCAGATCCGGTCCGGCCGCCTTGTACGCCGTCATCAGCATCGGACTGGTGAGGTAGCCCGGGAACTTGCCCTGGTACGTCCACGGCGCGATACCGGCTTTCTTGATCTCCGCGCACAGGGCGAGCATCTCGTCCCAGTGCTTCGGATAGGTCCAGCCGTGCTTGTCCATCAGCGGCTGGCTGTACCAGATCCCGGCGACACCGAAGACGTACGGCATCTCGTACTTCACGCCGTCGTACCGGCCGGCCTCCGCGACGCCCGGAAGCAGGGTGTCCTTCACCTTCACACCGGGCTGGTCGAAGGACTCCATCTCGAGCAGCGCGCCGATGTCCATCAACTGCTTCTGCGAGGCGAGCGCGGCCGCGTCCAGGCCGACATTCTCGATCAGGTCCGGTGGGTTGCCCTGGATGAACCGCGGCTGCAACTGCTGTTGCAGCTTCTGGCCGCTGGTGAGCTTCACGTCCGCCTTCGGGAACTCCTGGCGGTACAGGTCGAGCGGCATCTGGGTCCAGGCCTTGCCGTAGCCGCCGTCGAAGTTGAAGAACTCCAGTGCCTTCGTGCCGTCCACTTTGCTGCCGGTCTGCGCAGCCGGGGCAGCCTTGCTCGCCGGCTTGGCACACGATGCCAGCGCGCCCGCGGCGGGTACCGCCAGCGCGAGGCGGAGGAGGGTGCGGCGCTCGACCTTGCCGTCAGTACTCATCTTTCGCGTCCTATCTCAGGGGGAGTTGCGCCATGGTCGCGCCGCGCGGCGTGAGAGCGGAAGAGGATTCGACGGGGTTCGACAAGATGGACTAGACCACTTGTTTGGGCTACCCGCGGGGAATTGCGCCGACCAGCCGGGCCGTGATGTCCATCGGATTCGTGATCGCGTAGCCGACCACGACGGCGTACGCGCCGGCATCACACACGGCACGGACGTCTTCCGGCGTACGGATCCTGCCTTCGGCAACGACCGGGCAGTCCAGCTCGGCCGCGAGCCGGCGGACCAGCTCGACGTCTGGTCCGATCGGGGTCCGGCCATTGGTATACCCCGACAACGTGGTGGCGACCAGTTCGGCACCCGCTTCCCGGGCGGCGATGCCCGCCTCGACACTGTCCACATCGGCCAGCACCGGTACGCCGAGTTCGCGGTGGATCCGGTCGATCTGGCCGGCCAGATCGGCGCCGTCCGGCCGAGGCCGCAAGGTGCCGTCCAGTGCGATCAGGTCCGCGCCGGCTGCGACGATGTCCACCGCCGACTCGAACGTCGGCGTGATGAAGACGCCGGCGGGATCGCCGAGTTTGTTCAGCCCGATGATCGGCAGCCGGGTCACCGCCCTGATCGCGGCCACGTCGGCGGCGCCGTTCGCCCGGATCGCGGCCGCCCCGCCGGCTTCGGCGGCTCTGGCCATCAGCGCCATCGGTTCGGGCGAGTGGAACGGGTTGCCAGGACCGGCCTGACACGAGACCACCAGCGAGCCGGGCCGAAGGAGATCAGAAGTGATCATGGGTTCCTGTTTCATGAGCGGTAGGTGACGATCAGGTCGGCGTACGGGCCTGGTGGGCCGGTCGCCAGCCGTTCCGCGCCGTCGAGACAGTTCCCGGCCGCAGCCACCAGGTCAGCCCGCGGCGGCAGGGCTTCCCGCAGCGGGCCGAACAGTTGCTCACCGCTGCCGCGAAACAGCCCGCCGATACAAGCCACTGGAACCTGACCGCTCCCTGCTGTCAGCCGAACCGCCGTCGCAATCGTCTCGGCGACATCCCCAGCAGCCCGTACGACGATGTCGCGCGCCACCGCGTCGCCATCGGCCGCACACCGCAGTACGTCGGGCGCGAAGCGGGCCACGTCGTCGACGAGCGTGGGCGACAGGTAGAGGCTCACCGGATCGAGCGACGTCTCGGCCAGCAACGTATCCGGGCCACGCCCATCCCGGGCCCGCTGTACTGCGACCAGCCCCGCCCGGCCGATCGCGAAGGCACTCCCGGCATCGCCGAACAGGTACCCGTGGCCGTCGATCTTGTGCCACGAACCGTCCCGGTCGACCGCGAGACAGACCAAACCGGTGCCTGCGGCAACGACCACGCCGTACCCCTCGGGCAGTGCGCCGGCGTGCGCCGTCACCATGTCCTGGGTGAGCCGGACCTCCTTGGCAGCAAGGGTTTTCGCGACTCCCTCGGCCAATAGGTGCGCAATCCGCGGATCCGGTGGAAAGCCGGTCAGGCCGAGCGCGACCAGCTCGACCGATTCGGTCACGCCGGCGTCGTCCGCCGCTGCCCTGATGGCGTCGAGCATTCCCTGCACGCTGCTGGAATGCGTATAACCGGGTCCTGTGCCGGTCCGGCCGTCGCCGACCACTCGAAGCCTGAGCGCCGACTGTCCTCCGTCGACCGCCAGCCGGATCATGCGGTGATCCAGTGCGAGTAGTCCTGCCAGGGCAGGTGCCAGCGGTTCACCTTCCGGGTCCGCCGGTCCTGGCCCGCGCTGTCGTTGGCGACCAGGCGTACCGTGCTGAGCTGTTCGTCGTACATCACCGCCGGTGAGCCCTGGAAATGCAGGGTGCCGACCTGTTCCCACGGGGTGTGGCCGCCGCGGACGTCGATCATCGAGCAGTGGTGGATGTGCCGGTCCTTGCCGAGCACGTAGACCTCGACGGCGTCGGCACCGGGATTGAAGGCGACCACCGGATCGTCGGCGAGTTCGAGCTCTCCGATTCGTTGCCAACGGCCCTGACCAGTCCGGTCGTCCAGGTAGGTGTGATGCAGGTGGCCGTCGGCGCCGCGGACGTAGATCTCGATCGACTGGGCCGGCTCGTTGCGCGCCCAGACCGGCTCGCCGGCGGCGATCAGGTCGCCGAGCACGGCCCGTACACCGCCCTGCTCGCGAACGACCCGGCCGTCCGCCCGCCGGGAGAAGGTTGCCGACGCCGGCCGGCCCGCTGCGATCGCGTCGAAATCCGCCCGGACCGTCGCGGCCAGGTCGGACCGGCCGGCGCCGGGTTCAGGGGGTGGCGGGAAGAACGTCCCACCGGTGAGGTGCAGCATCGCGCCGATCAGGCTGGGCGCGACCGACCAGCCCGTCTCCACGCAGTACGGGCCCCAGCCGAGGTCCGCGTTGGAGCCGAAGTACTCCCAGGCGTCGAAGTCGAACGCGCGCTGCCAAGCCCCGTCGAGTTGCTCGTCACCGTTGTCGATCTGGATCCGGGACAGATAGTCCAATACGCCATTGGCCAGTTCGCCGAAGATCTCCTCGCCGGTGATCCGGTGCACGACCGGGAGCGCCCAGGCGGCGAACGGCGTCCCGTAGAGCTGGTCGGTGACCGGATCGCCGTTCGACTGGAAGATGGAGGCCTCGTCGACGCCGTACGCCTCGTTGCTCGGCGGGCATTTGCCGTCCCACTCGGCGAAGCCGCCGTCGGGACCTTGGCGGCTCCTCAGGTACTCCGCGAGCGCACGCAGCGTGTCGAGATACAGCGGCTTCTTCGTGTAGTAGTACGCCCCTGCGAGCGGCAGCAAGAAGCGCCCTGCCTCGCAAGTGCGGCTGGTCTCCAGCCGGGCTCGCGGGAAGTGGCTTGCCATGTGGTCGAGGCCGCGGGTGGCGATGTCGAGGTAGCGCTGCTCGCCGGTGATGCCGTACGCGTAGAGATACGCGCACTGGGCCGAGCTCTGCCAGTGCGAGGTGAGGTCCAAGCCGTCCGGGATCGGCGATCGCGAGATTTCATCCCAGCCTTTGACCAGGAGCGTCGACGGGGTTCGCCACGGGTCGACCTGCAGGCCGAGCTCGGCACTTGCCGTGCGGATCAGCGACTCCACGCCTCGCAGGCCGGCCTCGGTGTCACCGGAGATCAGTGCGAACAGCGAGATCCATCCGTTGTCATCGGCAAACAAGTTGTTGGTGCCGGTGAGATCGGTGCGCGCGCCTCGCGGCTCGAAGCTACCGAAGAGCGCGTTGCGATCGGTGAGCTGCTCCTCCTCGATGACCAGGCGCATCAGGTTGTCGGCGATCGTCCGGCCGCGCGGGAAGCCGGCCAGGTCGGCGTACATCCGGAACGCGTGCGCGACCTGGGTGAAACAGTCACCACGCGGTACCGGACGGAACGGCAGCTTGCCGTCCAGACCGACCTCGTTGGAGAAGCCCTCCGCGACGCCCTTCGAGCCGTCGGGCTGGTCGTAGAACATCCCGGCCCGGTCGAACCACGCGATGCCACGGTCGACCATCCGTCGGTAGCGCAGGTCTCGCGGGCCGATTTGGACGGTGGTCTGCTCGCCGCCGACGGTGAACGAATGGGTGCCATCGGCAAGGTATTGCTGCTCGGACTCGAACCGGCCCGGCGCGGTCTCGACCAGTTCCAGATCGGCCTCGGGCTTGGTGGTCGAGCGGACCACGAGCTTGAGCGGCTCTCCCGACGCGACCCAGACCCGCGGCTCGGTGAAGACTTCGAGCTCTTCGGGAAGCTCGGCGCCGGTGAGCTCCGCAACGATTGCCTGGAGCAACCGGCGCCATCGGCGTACGGGCTTGTAGTTGCCTTCGGTCCAGTGGCTCAGCGGAGTCGTTGCATAGAGCAACGTGCCCTGCTGCTTCGGGATGCTCAGCAGCGCCGGGAATGTCTGCTCGGGTGGGCCGAAGACTGCGAGATGAGTGCCGGCGACGTTGCCGTAGGTGAGGAATTCTGTTGCGCCCGGTTGCACGCTGACCACCTGCGCGCGGGAGGAGTGTTCGTCGAGGACGCTCATCGGTTCCAGGCCGCGGAGGGTGCCGGGGCTGAAGATGCGCTCGGTGTGGGCGATCCGGATCTCGTCGGCGACCGGCAGGAATCCGGACTCGTCGGTGGCGAACTCGACGTAGGCCCGGCCGCCGCGCTCGGTGAACGCCGCGATCGTCGTGGTGTCGAGACCGGCCGGCTCGGGGTAGCTCCTGGCGGGGACGATCAGCACGCCGTACTGCGTGAGGTCGGCGGCCGCGAGTTCGTCGTACCGGTCGAACGGGACCCCGGTCTGGTCGAGCGCGGCCGCGAACGCACCGGCCGGACCGATCAGAGCGACGGGCAGGTGAGCGGTCATCGGTACGTCGAACCTCGGCCTTCTGCGGTCTGCTTCGATGGGCCAACTGTGGCTGGTCGGATGCGGTGGGTAAAGCAAACCGAGTAGACCACTTCAGGTGGTCAGTCGTGGCTGGTCCGCGCCGGTCGCCGAGGACCGCCAACCGGCGTACCGGCCGTCATAGGGTCGCTGGGTATGGGTGACTTCAACGGACTCGACGTCCAGCTGGGCAACCTCGCGCGGCTGTCGGATGCGACGACCTGGTCGATCAGCGCGGAGAACCGCGACGGCTCGAAGGGCGGCGGCGCCAGGGCCACCGAGGGGGTGTTCTCCAGGCAGGCGCGTGATCTCGGACCGGGGTGGAAGATGTCGCCCTGTCTGCCGTTGCCGGCCGGATCGACGACGACGCTGGCGGACATCGAGGGCTCGGGCGCGATCACGCACATCTGGATGACACTCAACAAGATCCACTGGCGGTCGGTGATCCTGCGCGCGTACTGGGACGACGAGGAGACGCCGTCGATCGAAGTACCGATCGGAGACTTCTTCTGCAGTGGCTGGGGCGAGCACAGCCAGGTCAGTTCGGTGCCGATCGCCGTCAACCCGTCCGGCGGCTTCAACAGCTACTGGCAGATGCCGTTCCGCGCCTGCGCCCGGATCACGGTGGAAAACCTGCTCGACGAGGACATCAGCGAGCTCTTCTACCAGATCGACTACGTCAAGACCTCCGTGCCGGACGACCTGGCGTACTTCCACGCGCAGTTCCGGCGCAGCAACCCGGTCCCGTACGGCGAGGTGCACACATTGCTCGACGGGGTCCGGGGACAGGGCCAGTACGTCGGGACGTACCTCGCCTGGGGCTGCAACAACACCGGCTGGTGGGGAGAGGGCGAGGTGAAGTTCTATCTCGACGGGGACGAGGAGTATCCGACGATCTGCGGCACCGGCACCGAGGACTACTTCGGCGGCGCTTGGGGCTTCATCCACCAAGACACCTACACGACCTTCACCACGCCGTACCTGGGCATGCCGCAGGTGATCCAGCCGGACGGTCTGACGAGGAACCAGCAACGCTTCGGCCTCTACCGCTGGCACATCACCGACACCATCCGCTTCACCCAGGACCTCCGAGTCACCGTCCAGGCCCTCGGCTGGCGCCGCGACGGCCGCCTCCTCCAACTCCAGGACGACCTCGCCTCCACGACGTACTGGTACCAAACCGAACCCCACGCCCCCTTCCCCCAACTCCCGGACAAGGACTACCTCGAGGTGATCTGATCTTCGTGACCATGGATGACGAACCTGTCGTGCGGAGGGCCGAGACCGAGGCCGACGCCGCGCGCTGCTGGCCGGCCATGCAGGAACTGCGCCCGCACCTGAGCAGTCCCGAGGAGTTCCTCCAGCGCTGGCGGCAACAGTCGGCCGAGGGCTACCAGCTCGCGTTCATCGAGGCGGGTGAGTCGGTGGTGGCCGTCGCGGGCTACAGGCTGCTCCACACGATGACGTACGGCCGGATCCTGAACCTCGACGACCTCATCGCCCTGCCTGCGGCGCGGGGGCAGGGCCTGGGGTCGTCGCTGCTGCGGTTCGTGCAGGCCGAGGCGGTCCGGCTCGATTGCACCGAGGTCCACCTCAACACCGGCTTCCAGCGACACGATGCGCACCGCAGCTATCTGCGCAACGGCTTCGATCTCAGCTGCCACCACCTTGCCTGGAAGCGGACGGGCCGCGAGTGACTCAGACCTCGATGTTGGACATGACGTGTTTGATGCGGGTGTAGTCCTCGAGGCCGTACATCGACAGGTCTTTGCCGTGGCCGGAGTGTTTGAAGCCGCCGTGGGGCATCTCGGCGACGATCGGGATATGGGTGTTGATCCAGACGCAGCCGAAGTCGAGGCGGCGGGCCATCCGCATCGCGCGGCCGTGGTCGCGGGTGAAGACCGAAGAGGCGAGACCGTACTCGACGCCGTTGGCCCAGCGGAGCGCCTCGTCCTCGTCGGAGAAGCGCTGCACGGTGATCACCGGGCCGAAGATCTCGTCCTGGATGGCCTCGTCGGCCTGCTGCAGGCCGGACACGACGGTCGGGGAGTAGAAGTAGCCACGGTCACCGACCACTGAACCGCCGGTCTGCAGTTCAGCGTGGTCGGGGAGGCGATCGATGAAACCGCTCACCCGGCTGAGCTGATCGGCGTTGTTCAAGGCCCCATAGGCGACATCGTCGTCGGGCTGTCCGGTCGTGGTGGCCTTGGCCTGCTCGGTCAGCGCGGCGACGAAGTCGTCGTGGATCCGCGGACCGGCGAGCACCCGGGTCGCGGCGGTGCAGTCCTGGCCGGCGTTGAAGTATCCCGCACCGGCGATCGCCTCGGCCGCGGCCTCCAGGTCGGCGTCGTCGAAAACCACCACCGGCGCCTTGCCACCGAGTTCGAGATGCGTCCGCTTCAACTTCCGGGCTGCGGCGGAAGCGACCTCCATCCCGGCCCGCACCGATCCCGTGATCGCGACCAGTTGCGGGATGTCGTGGTCCACCAACGCCCGACCGGTGTCTCGGTCTCCACACACGACGTTCAGTACGCCGGGCGGCAGGAACTCGTTGCACAACTCCGCCAGCAGCACCGTCGACGCCGGCGTGGTGTCGCTCGGCTTCAGCACCACGGTGTTGCCCGCGGCAAGGGCCGGCGCGATCTTCCAGATCGCCATCATCAACGGGTAGTTCCAAGGCGTCACCTGACCGACCACGCCGACCGGCTCACGCCGTACGAACGATGTGTGGCCGGCCAGGTACTCACCCGCCGACCGACCCTCCAGCAACCGGGCGGCGCCGGCGAAGAACCGCAACTGGTCCACACACGGCGGCAACTCCTCGGCAGCCGTGAGAGCCAACGGCTTGCCGGTGTTGTCGCTCTCCACCTTGGTGAACTCCTCGGACCGCGACTCCAGCGCGTCGGCGATCCTCAGCATCATCCGCTGCCGCTCGGCGGGAGTGGTGTCCCGCCACGACTCGAAGGCACGGGCGGCGGCGGTCATCGCGTCGTCGATGTCCTCGGGTCCGGACAGCGGGGCCTGCGCGTAGACCTCACCGGTCGCCGGGTTCACCACGTCGTAGCTCGCGCCGCTCCGGGCGCCGACGGTCCTGCCGTCCACGAGGTTCGCGAAGGTCTGCTGGTCAGCCATGACGGTCCTTGTCTCTGCTCTCGGGTGCCTCGACAAAGGCCGAGCCTAGCGTCCGTCACGACGGAATCGGTAGGTCTGCCGCGTTTCTACCGTCGACATAGGCAGGCAAAGGGCCTTCTGAGTGCGAAATCACTTGTCAAGAAGCATTGCCCGGGAGAAGATGGCGGCCTACGGCCAGCCCGAGAAGAGGAACCGACATGACCTCCGACGCCGCCGACCTAGCCCGTCTGCAGGAGTCCGCCCGCAACCACCTCTGGATGCATTTCTCCCGGATGGGGAGCTACCAGACCGCCGAGATCCCGGTCATCGTCCGGGGTGACGGCGCCTACATCTGGGACGCCGGCGGCAAGCGGTACCTCGACGGTCTGGCCGGCCTGTTCGTCAGCCAACTCGGGCACGGCCGCACCGAGCTTGCCGAGGCCGCGGCCAAGCAGGCTTCGGAGCTTGCCTTCATGCCGCTGTGGTCATACGCGCACCCCAAGGCGATCGAGCTGGCCGAGCGGGTGGCCGGTTACGCACCGGGCGACCTGAACCGGGTCTTCTTCACCAGCGGTGGCGGCGAAGCCGTCGAGACCGCGTGGAAGCTGGCCAAGCAGTACTTCAAGCTGACCGGCAAACCCACCAAGCACAAGGTGATCAGCCGCGCGATCGCGTACCACGGAACCACGCACGGCGCGCTGTCCATCACCGGCCTGCCCGAACTCAAGGCGCCGTTCGAGCCGCTGGTCCCGTCGACCTTCCGCGTCCCGAACACGAACTTCTACCGCGCGCCTCAGCACGGCGACGACCTGGAAGCGTTCGGCCGCTGGGCCGCCGACCAGATCGCGGTCGCGATCGAGAACGAGGGCGCCGACACCGTGGCCGCCGTCTTCCTCGAACCCGTCCAGAACGCGGGCGGCTGCTTCCCGCCGCCGCCCGGGTACTTCGAGCGGGTCCGCGAGATCTGCGACACCTACGACGTACTGCTCGTCTCCGACGAGGTGATCTGCGCCTTCGGCCGGCTCGGCCACATGTTCGGCGCCGAACGCTACGGCTACCAGCCCGACATGATCACCTGCGCGAAGGGACTCACCTCCGGCTACGCACCGCTGGGCGCGATGATCGCCACGGACCGGCTGATGGAGCCGTTCCTGCAGGGCACGACCTCGTTCGCTCACGGCTACACCTTCGGGGGTCACCCCGTCGCCGCGGCCGTCGCACTCGCGAATCTCGACATCTTCGAGCGCGAGGGCATCAACCAGCACGTACGGGACACGGAGGGTGCGTTCCGTGCGACGCTGGAGAAGCTGCTCGACCTTCCGTTGGTCGGCGACGTCCGGGGCGACGGGTACTTCTACGGGATCGAACTGGTCAAGGACAAGGGCACCAAGGAGACGTTCGACAACGACGAGTCCGAGCGGCTGCTGCGCGGTTTCCTCTCCAAGGCGCTGTACGACGCGGGGCTGTACTGCCGCGCCGACGACCGTGGCGACCCCGTCATCCAGCTCTCCCCGCCGCTGATCTGCGACCAGTCGCACTTCGACGAGATCGAGCAGATCCTCCGCGCGGTCCTGATCGAGGCGGAGTCCCACCTCTGACCGCTCCACCTCCCCGACGCCAACCCACCACTCGAGAGGCCAACCCACCACCTGAGGGGCCAACCCACCGCCTGAGGGGCCGACCCGCCAAAGTGCGGGTTATCCGCCCGCATACCCCGCGCCAACCCACCATGGGAAACGCCAAGCCCCCAAAACGGCGGGTTCGCCCGTCACTCGAGAGGGTTGGCGCGCCAAAGTGTGGGTTGGCCGGTTGCATACCCCGCGCCCACCCACCACCTGAGGGGTTAACGCTTCAGGTTGTGGGTTCGCCGGAGGAGGTGGGCGGGTCAGAAGTCGAAGCCGAGGCCGAGGTGGTCGAGGGTTCTCAGCCAGAGGTTGCGGTGGCCCGCGTGAGCGTCTGCGCGGGCCATCGACCATTTGGTCAGCCGGATCCCGGCGTACCGTAGCGGTTCGGGTGGGAACGGGAGCGGTCGTTCGCGGACCATCCGGAGTCGCCGGCGCTCGGAGTCCTCGTCGTACAGCAGGTCGAGCATCACGTCCGCGCCGAAGCGGGTCGCGGCGACGCCGAGTCCGGTGTAGCCGAGCGCATAGGCGACGCGGCCGGAGTACGCCATACCGAAGAAGGCGCAGAAGCGGGTGCTGGTGTCGATCACTCCACCCCAGCGGTGCGTGAAGCGGAGTCCTTCCAGTTGCGGGAAGGTGGCGAAGAAGTGCTGGGCCAGCATGGTGTGGATCGGGTCACGCTGTTCGAGCGACTCGTGGATCTTGCTGCCGAACGAGTAGAGCGGTTCGTAACCTCCCCAGAGGATCCGGTTGTCGCGGGTGAGGCGGTAGTAGTGGAACAGGTTCGACGCGTCACCGATGCCTTGGCGATGCTGCCAGCCGACCGACGCCAATTGCCCGGCAGACAAGGGCTCCGTCATCAGCACGAGGTCATAAACAGGCACGGTGAAGGGTCGAAGTCTTCGCAGCAAGGACGGAAAGGCGTTGGAAGCAAGGGCAATCCGGTCAGCTCGCACCTCACCCGTTGCTGTGAGCAACAACCCCGAGCGCAGCCCGGTCACCGGAGTGTTCTCGTAGATCCGTACGCCGAGGTCGAGGCAGGCCCGTCGTAGTCCCCGGACCAGGTGAGCCGGTTCGACCAGCGCAGTACGGGATGGTGCTGCCAACGCACCCAAGTACGTCGGCGAGTCGACCTCGGCCCGTACCGCGGCTTGATCGAGCAACTCGATCTTCTCACCAGCGGCCTGCCGTACTGCGACTTCCTCGGCCAGCTCGTCGAGCTGATGTGGTGCGGTGGCGACGGTCAGCTCACCGGTCCGCTCCCAGTGGCAGTCGATCCCGTACTGCGTGATGGTGTCGCCGATTGCCTCCAGATTCGCCATCCCGAGTCGCTCGAGCAGCTCCAGCTCCTCGGGCCAGCGCGCCAGACCGTTGCCGTACCCGTGGGTCAGACTGGCATCGCAGAAGCCACCGTTGCGACCGCTCGCCGCGTTCCCACAGGTCGAGGCTTCCAGTACGACGACGTCGAGTTCGGGATAGCGCTCCTTCGCCCGGAGCGCTGTCCACAGCCCGGTGTAGCCGCCACCGACCACGGCGAGGTCGGCTTTCTCGTCGCCACGCAGCGGTTCGCACGGGTCCGGACCGGGCTCGTCGAGCCAGAACACAGCCGGCTTGGCGTCGGCGAGGGCCCATTCAGCGCGAGCCCGTTCAGCGACGGCCCGCTGAGCGAAGGCTCGGTCAGCGAGCACGGGACGCCCGGCGACGACGCGTCAGCTCGCCGCCGAGGACGAGGATCAGTGCGAGTAGGAACATCGCCGTACCGACCACGTTGATCTGCGGCGGGATGTCGCGCTGCGCGGACCCCCAGACGAACATCGGGAAGGTCACGGTGCGCCCGGCGTTCAGGTTGGTGATGATGAAGTCGTCGAACGACAGCGAGAAGCTCAGCAGGGCGGCCGCGAGGATGCCGGGGAAGACCAGCGGGAAGGTGATCCGCCAGAACGTCTGCCACTCGGTCGCGTAGAGATCCATCGCCGCCTGTTCCAGCCGGGTGTCCATCCCGGACAGCCGCGCCTTGACGGTGACGACCACGAACGACAGGCAGAACATCACGTGCGCGATCAGGATCGTCCAGAACCCGAGCCGGCCGCCCAGGCCGCCGGAGACGAACAGCGCCAGCAGCGACGAGCCCAGCACGATCTCGGGTGAGGCCATCGGCAGGAAGATGAACAGGTTCGTCGCGGCCCGGCCGCGGAAGCGGTGCCGCACCATCGCGAACGCCATCAGCGTGCCGAGCGCGGTCGCGATCACGGTGGCGACCAGCCCGATCCGCAGACTCGCACTCACCGCGTCGCAGAGACCGAACGGCTGGCAGGGATGCGCCCAGTTGTGCAGGGTGAAACCGTCGAAGGTGTACGACAGCTTGCTCTTCGGCGCGTTGAACGACATCAGGATCACGACGAAGATCGGCGCGAACAGGTAGAGCAGCACGAGCAACCCGATGAAGAGGATCAGGTGCCGCCCGATCCAGCGGCCGACGGTCGTCATACCAGCTCCTCCGTCCCGGCGCGGCGAACGTAGAACAGCACCAGCACGGTGATCGCGGCCATCAGCGTCACCGAGAGCGCGGCGGCGGTCGGGTAGGCCCCGGCCGCGAACAGGCGCTGGATGTCGTTGCCGATCATTCGCTGCTTCGGCGTGCCGAGCAGTTGGGCGTTGATGTAGTCACCGGCCGCGGGGATGAAGGTCAGCAGCGTCCCTGCCACGACGCCGGGCATCGCCAGCGGGAAGGTCACAGTGCGGAAGGTGGTGAAGGCGCTCGCGTACAGATCGCTGCCCGCCTCGATCAGCCGGTGGTCGATCTTCTCCAGGCTGGCGTAGAGCGGCAGGACCATGAACGGCAGGAAGTTGTATGTCAGGCCTGTGACCACGGCCGCTGTGGTCGCCAGCAGCCGGCCGTCGGAGCCGAGGATGTGGACGGTTCTCAGCGCATCGACCACGAAGCCGTTATCGCCGAGCAGGAGCTTCCACGACAGCGTGCGGATCAGGAAGCTGGTGAAGAACGGCGCGATCACCAACGCCAGCAGCAAGTTCTTCCACCGGCCGGCCTTGAAGGCGATCGCATACGCCAGCGGGAAGCCGAGCAGCAGACAGAAAGCGGTGGTGAGCAACGAGTACCAGAGCGAGCGTCCGAGCGGCACAGCGTAATCAGCGATCGCGTCCACGTAGTTGTGGAAGCTCCAGGTCATCCGGAAGCCGGCCTCGATCGAGCCGTTCGGGTCGTACAGGCTGGCGGCGACGAGCGACACCAGCGGCACGACGAAGAACAGGATCAGCCAGAGCCCACCGGGAAGCAGCAGCAGGTACGCCGTACGCCGGCGGCCGCCTTTGCGCGCCGCCACCGGTTCGGGGGTGACCGGGGTACTCAGGTGGCCAAGCGCGCTCATCAGGCGTCGTCCGCGATGTCTTCGACACCGGCCAGCGCGTCCTGCGCGGCGTCCAGCACGAACGTATGGGCCGGCTGCCAGTGCAGGTCGACGGGATCGCCGACAGTGAGCGTGTCGCGGGCACCCGTGTTCTGCTCGAAGACCGTCAACTCCTGCCCCCACGGCATTCGAGCCAGGTACTGCGTACTCACGCCGACGTAGCTGACATCGGTGACCGTGGCGCCGCGAAGCGCATTGCCGCCGTTCTGCTCGGCTCCGGCCGGGGCCAGGAAGACCTTCTCGGGCCGGATCCCCATCCAGATCTCGCCCTCGGTGACCCGGCAGCGCGGGACCGGCACGGTCACCTTGCTGCCGTGGACGTCCACCACCAGTTGCCCGTCGGCCTTGCCGACGATTGCCGCCCGGACCAGGTTGGACTGGCCGAGGAAGTTGGCCACGAACGTGGTGGCCGGCAGGTCGTAGAGCTCGGTCGGGGTACCGCGTTGCTCGATCACGCCGGCGTTCATCACCGCGATCGTGTCGGCCATCGTCATGGCCTCTTCCTGGTCGTGCGTGACGTGCACGAAGGTGATGCCGACCTCGGTCTGGATCCGCTTCAGCTCGATCTGCATCTGCCGGCGGAGCTTGAGGTCGAGGGCACCGAGCGGCTCGTCGAGCAGCAGCACCTGCGGCCGGTTGATCAGTGCCCTCGCCAGCGCGACCCGTTGCTGCTGGCCACCGGACAGCTGGTTCGGCTTTCGCTTGCCGAAGGCCCCTAGTTCGACCAGATCGAGCATCTCGCCGACCTGCTTCTTGACGTCCTTGACACCGCGCCGGCGCAGCCCGAAGGCGACGTTCTCGAAGATGTCGAGGTGCGGGAAGAGCGCGTAGTTCTGGAAGACCGTGTTGACCGGCCGCTTGTACGGACGGAGCCGGGTGATGTCCTGCTCGCCCAGGCTGACCGTGCCGGTGGTCGGCTCCTCCAGCCCGGCGACCATCCGCAGGGTGGTGGTCTTGCCGCAGCCGGACGGACCGAGCAGCGCGAAGAACGCGCCCTCCGGCACGGTCAGGTCGAGGTCGCGGACGGCGTGGTACGCACCGAACTGCTTGCTCACTCCGGACAGCACGAGGTCGCCGGTGGTTGGTGCTGCGGTTGCGGTCGCTGAAGTCGTGGATGTCACCGAAGTCATGGTCAGCCGCCGATCGCGAGGTTGAAGTCGGTTTCGTAGAGCTTCGCCTTCGCCGTGTCCAGGGCCATGAACCCGGTGGACTTCTCCAGCGTCGCGGAGTCCGGGAAGATCAGCGGACTGTCGACCAGCTCGGGGTCGACCTTCTCCATCGCCTGCTGTGCACCCTCGACCGGGCAGATGTAGTTCACCCAGGCGGCCAAGGTGGCCGCGACTTCCGGGTCGTAGTAGTAGTTCATCAATGCCTCGGCGTTCGCCTTGTGGCTTGCTTTGTTCGGCACCAGCATGTTGTCCGACCAGATCGCGAGTCCCTCTTCGGGAACGACGAACTTGATGTTCGGGTTGTCCGCCTGGAGCGCCAGCACGTCGCCGGACCAGGCCTCGCAGGCGACGATGTTGCCCGCGTTGAGGTCCTGCACGTAGTCGTTGCCGGTGAACCGCCGGATGTGCCCGGTGCCGACGTAGTCCTGGAGCTTCTCCAGCGCCTTGCTCCACGCGGCGTCGTTGAACTTCGCCGGGTCGGCGCCGGTCAGTTTCAGCATGAACGACATCGTGTCCGGCATCTCCGACAGCAGGGTGACCTTGCCTTTCAGATCCGGCCGGCTGAGCAGGTCGGCGAAGCTGCCGACCTCCTTGGTGAACTTCGCGTTGTAGGCGATCCCGGTCAGCCCGGTCTGCCAGGGCACGCTGTAGTCGCGGTTCGGGTCCCAGCCCGGCGCCCGGAGTTGCTTGAGCAGATGCTTGTCGACGTTCGGGATCTTGCTGTGGTCGAGTTTCTGGATCCAGCCCAGGCCGACGGTCCGGGCCGCCATCCAGTCGGTCAGCACGATGATGTCCCGGCCGCACGGCTGGCAGGCGCCCAACTGGTCGCGAATCTTCGCGTAGAACTCGGCGTTGTCGTTGATGTCCGGGGTGTAGGTGACCTTGACGCCACTGCGCTTCTCGAACTCGACCAGCGTCGGCAGCACGGTCTGCCCGTTCACCTTCTCGTCCGACTCGTCCATGTAACTGGGCCAGTTCGAGAAGATCAGCGTCTTCTGTTCGGCCGACTTGTCGGTACTCAGGCAGCTGTCCGCCGACTGCTTGGCCGCGGGGATGCCGCAACCGGCCAGCGTCCCGCCCGCGGTCAGGCCCAGCGCGGACAACCCCAGACCGCGCAGAACGGTCCGGCGTCTGACGGGCTGGCTGCGCATCGGGCCTCCTACTGAGCGGCTTCGCGGGCGATACTGTCAAAGTGATTGCCCGAAGACAAGGGATTCCGTAGCGGAGGCCGCAGTTCGCAACGGAATCCGGTATCGCGGGTTGCTTACGCCCCGTGACGCTGACAGGATCGACGCTGTGACCGGACGCAACCCCACGCCTGACAAGACCCCGGGCCTGCTCGACGACACCGCGAAGGCGATCATCCGCGAGCTCCAGGTGGACGGCCGCAAGTCGTACGCCGCGATCGGGAAGGCGGTCGGCCTGTCCGAGGCGGCCGTCCGGCAACGCGTCCAGCGGCTCACCGATGCGGGCGTGATGCAGGTGGTCGCGGTCACCGATCCGCTCGAGCTCGGCTTCGCCCGGCAAGCCATGATCGGGATCAAGGCCGAGGGCGCGCTGGAGCCGATCGCCGACAAGCTCGCCGCGATGGACGAGATCGAGTACGTCGTGATCACGGCCGGTTCCTTCGACCTGCTCGCCGAGGTGCTGTGCGAGAGCGACGAACACCTGCTCCGGGTGCTGTCCGACCGGATCCGGCAGATCGACGGCGTCAAGGTGACCGAGACGTTCGTGTACCTCAAACTGGTGAAACAGACCTACTCATGGGGTGTGCGCTGAGATGAGACCCGCTGGAGCATGCGCTGAGCCGACGTGCGGTTGCTCGTGGGGCGTGCGCTGAGCCGGGGTGGTTCTGCTGCCGGCGTCCCGCTGTGGGCTGCCGGCGATCCCGCTGATGAGCGACCGATCCTTGCCTCCGGCGCTTTCGGCCACGCCGTCCCCGGCGCGGGACCGGACCGGGCAGTGTTGCCGGGAGACAAGGACGCCGACATCGCGATCGTCGGCGCCGGCTACACCGGACTGTGGACGGCGTACTACCTGTTGAAGGCCGATCCGACGTTGCGGATCGTCATCCTGGAAGCGGAGACGGCCGGCTTCGGCGCCTCCGGTCGCAACGGCGGCTGGTGCTCGGCCCTGTTCCCGGTGTCGACGAAACGCCTTGCCACGTTGCCCGGATCGAGCCGGGAGGCTGCTCGGGCGATGCACTGGGCGATGCAGGCCACCGTCAACGAGATCGGCTTGGTGACCGCCGCCGAACAGATCGACTGCGACTACCACAAGGGTGGCACGATCGTCCTCGCGCGAACCCCGGCCCAATTGGCCCGGGCCCGCGCCGAAGTGGCCGAAGCCCACGAGTGGGGTCCCGGCGACCTGCGCTTCCTCGAACCGGACGAGGTCGCTACGCACGTCCACGCGAAAAAGGTGCTCGGGGCAACATTCACACCACACTGCGCCGCGATCCACCCCGGCCGGCTGGTCCGCGGTCTCGCGGCGACCGTCGAGCGACTCGGCGCCGTGATCCACGAGCACACGCCGGTGACGGCGATCGAGCCGGGCCGCGCAATCACGCAGTACGGCGTGGTGCGGGCGGAGGTGGTCGTCCGGGCGACCGAGGGCTTCACGCCGCAGCTCGCCGGACAGGTGCGCACCGTGGCGCCGGTGTACTCGCTGATGGTGGCGACCGAGCCGTTGCCCGACGTCGTTTGGGATCGGATCGGGCTGGCCGGGCGGCCGACGTTCAGCGATCACCGGCACCTGATCATCTACGGCCAGCGCACGGCCGACGGTCGCCTCGCCTTCGGGGGCCGCGGCGCGCCGTACCACTTCCGGTCCCGCATCCGGCCGTCGTACGACGATGCGCCGCGGGTGTTCGCGGGATTGCGGGCCACGCTGCGGGACATGTTCGACGGGCTCGACGACGTGGAGTTCACGCACGCCTGGGGCGGGCCGCTCGGCGTACCGCGGGATTGGTGCGCGTCGGTCGGTCTCGACCGCGGGAGTGGGCTCGCATGGGCCGGCGGTTATGTCGGCGACGGCGTCGCGACCACCAACCTGGCCGGTCGCACGCTGACCGATCTGATTCTTCGCCGCGACACCGACCTCACCCGGCTTCCGTGGGTGGGCCACCGTTCGCGCCCGTGGGAGCCGGAACCGCTTCGCTGGCTGGGCATCAACGCCGGGCTGCGCGTGATGACACTGGCCGATGCCGAGGAACGCCTGACCGGCCGGGAAAGCCGCATCGCCCGCAGGATGGCGCCCCTGCTCGGCGGCTGATCAGTCCTTGGTCACCTTGATGATCGTTCTGCCGCGGGCGCTGAACGCTGTGGGTGCATCGTCGAGCGAGCTGACCGTGGTGACGAGCGGCGTCAGGCGGCCGGTTCGCACGCGAGTCGCCAGGTCGATCAGCTGCTGCCGGTCGGGCTCGACGACGAAGAAGATGGCCCTGCCGTCGCGAGGCTGCGTCGTCGCCGGACCGGCGATGGAGACGAGCGTGCCGCCTGGGCGTAGCAGCTCGGTGGAGCGATCGCGGAGGTCGCCGCCGATCACGTCGAGTACGACGTCGACTTCGCCCGCGTCCTGCAGGTCGTCGCCGTGGAGGTCGAGGAAGCGGTGAGCGCCCAACTCACCGGCTCGCTCCCGGTCGGAGGGCCTTCCGGTGCCGATGACATAAGCCCCTGCCTCGCGGGCCAGTTGGGCAGCCACCGAGCCGACCGCACCGCCGACGCCATGGATCAGGACGGTTTGCCCGGTCTGCAGCTGCGCGTGGTCGAAGAGTGCCTGCCAGGCCGTCAGTCCGGAGATCGGAAGAGCGGCCGCGGTGACGCGGTCGATGTCGGCCGGGAGCGGCGCCAGGTTGCGAGCCTCCACGGCCGTGTACTCCGCGAGCGAACCGTCGCGGGCCCAGTCGGCGAATCCGAAGACGCGCTGGCCGACCGTGAGACCAGTGGTGCCGTAGCCGAGGCCGACGACGACACCTGACAGTTCGTGGCCGGGCACACTCGGCGTACGGTCGCGGCCCGCGCGGTCCGTCCAGGTCGCAGGCCAGTCCAGCTCGCCACGGGTGAAGCCCGCCGCGTGAACCTGCACGATGACGTCGTTCTCAGCGGCGTGGGGATAGGGCAGCTCGGTCAGGGACAGTCCGCCAAGGCCGGCGTCGCGGTCCTGGACAGTGATGGCACGCATGAGATTCCTCGCTCTACTGGTTCCACTTCGTCTTCACCTTCGACCGTAGTTAGCCGGGCTCCGCTTCCGGTGGGCCATTTCGAGGCGGGGTTGCTGGGCCGCTTGGGCGGAGAGTGGCCCACGATCGAGGTGCTGGAATGGACCAACGACGGATGCCTGCCGCGCCGTACCGTCGAAGCATGATCGCTTTGGACGACGTCGTGATTCCCGGCAGTGCTGCCGCCGCAGCTGCGTTGGAGGTGGCCACGGCCTACCAGTCGCCCGCCTTGCTGAGCCACTCGCGCCGGGTCTACATCTGGGCAGCCGCCTTTGGGCGAGAGCACGGCATCCGGTACGACGACGAGCTGCTGTTCGTGGCGGCGATGTTCCATGACATCAGCCTGGTGCCGGAGTTCGACAACCACACCATCTCCTTCGAAGAGGCCGGCGGCCACGTCGCCCGCGTGTTCGCCGCCGGCGCCGGGTGGCCGGCCGAGCGCCGCGATCGCCTCGCCGAAGTCATCGTTCGGCACATGTGGCCCGAGGTCGACCCTGCCGAGGACCCCGAAGGCCACCTGCTGTCGCGCGCCGCGGCCCTCGACATCGTGGGGAAGAATCTCGACGATTTCACCCCGGCCTTCCGCGCCGAAGTCCTCCGGAATCACCCACGCCTCGGCCTCGCCGAGGAGTTCCTCAACTGCTTCCAGTCGCAGTCCGACCGCAAGCCACACAGCTCGGCAGCCCGCGCGATCAACAGCGGCCTGCCGGCCAGAATGTCCGCCAACCCGCTCGACTAGCGTCCCCCGCTTCGGCCACAGGTGGTGCACCCAGTAGGCCGCGGTGGTGCGCTCAGTGGTCGCCGGCTGCTATCGCGGCGGCGATCGGGTCGAGGCCGGCGATCAGCTCGTCGAGCTCGGCCGCAGTCAGTACGTCGTACGCGGGTGCCGCCATTTCGTCGGTGAGGGTCTCGATCCGCTCCCGCAGCTCCCGGCCCGCGTCGGTGAACCCACCGCCGGCGTTCACCAGGCCGCGGTCGCGCAGTCCGTCGATGACAGCGGCCAGTTGCGCCTTCGGCAAATGATGGATCCGGCCGAACTTCTCCGCCTCCATTCCGAGCGCGAGAGCCATCAGCACATGAGACTCGGTACCACCGATGCCGTGGGCGACGAGGATGGCGTTGTGCCCGTCGCCGCGGTGCTCCCGCAGCAACGTCGCCGCGTGCCACACCTTCGCGACCGGATCCTCGGGAATGTCGAGCGCCCGAAGCCCGGCGTACAGCACCCTCCCCTCCATCGGCGCGCTGACGGCAGCCCGGGTCGCGAGCTCGGCGATCCGTGCCAGACCAGGCGACTCGGCAAGGTCGCCGATCCGCTGCCGCACCGCGTCGGCACTCCCTCGCTCGCGAACAGCGATCGCCTCCGCCGGGGTGAGCTTCCCCCACACCCACGGAATGTGCCGCGCGACCTCGCCGTCGGCAAAGTTGTAGAAGACCGCGTGCACCACCTCGGCCGACGCCAACCCGAGCGGCGCAGCCCGCCCCGCGAAGTAACCGTCCCAGTAATTCCGCATCCCCACCGCAAGAAACGCCTCATTCGGCACCTCGGAAAAAGTGACGGTCCCGATCGCCTCCACCAACTCGAACATCCGATGAACCTTCTGCTGCGGATGCACCATCGCCACACTCCCGTCACTCACGACCGCGCCCTCGTGGCGGCCTCACCCCAACCACGCACAGGCTCCCCCAAATCCGACACTTCCGCCCTGATTCCGTCCTCCCGTTGGTGCAACGGGTTCGGGAGGAGGGTGGCCAGGGGTGGGCCGGTGAGGGGGATGGTGGGGTGGGGCCAGGTGGTGGGGGTGGGGGTGGCGGTGGTGAGTTCGGTGTGGGTGAGGTCGTAGAGGTTGGCGGGGTTGCCGGTCTGGGCGACGATCTGTTCGAGCAGGCGGGTGGTCTGTTCGACCCAGAGAAGGTTGTCGGGGGCAACTTCGTCGGGGCGGACCAGGAGCAGGTCGATGTCGCTGTCGAGGTCGCCGTCGGAGCGGGCGATCGGGCCGAAGAGACTGGCGTGGAGCGGGGCGATGGTCCAGGTCGCGAACTCGGCGGCCAGGTTGGCGGCGAAGGTGGCGCGGAGGTCGGCAAGCAGCTCGACGGCTTGGGCGGCGAGGTGTTTGCGGTTCAGCGAATAGAGCAACGAGTTGCCCGACTCATGGACGTGGACGAGACCCGTCGTCGCCAGGCGTTGCAGGACGAGGCGTACGCCGGCGACGCTGCCCGAGTCGGCCAGGCTGTGGATCTGGCGACCGGACAGTTCACGGTCCGCTGCTGCCAGCACCTGCAGGACCGGTCCGTCGAGTGAGGGGATGACGGTGCTGATCGGCCGGCTGAGATCCATCCGGAAAAAATAGTGGCCAAGGGCAAACAATTCTAATCAGCGTGATCGGTCAGCTACAAGGCGTCACGATGGTCCCCTGAGAGAAGTGGTCTAGCCGGAGTCAGCCGGCCGGTGCCTCGAAGGGGGTTGGCGGCGGAGCGGTGGACAGCAACGTGCGGGCGGTGTGCAGGCCCCACTCGTCGAGGGCGGCGATGCGGTCGGAGCTGCAGCGTAGGCCGCCCGACGTCGCGACCGTGGCGGCCCAGGATTCGCGTTGTTCGACGTCGGGGCGGGCGAGGATGCAGTCGGGGTCGTTCACCCAGAAGCGGCCGTGCTGCCAGGCGCGGCCGACGGTGGAGAGCGTGGCGGCGCGTTGCGAGTACGCCGACAAGTCGTCGGTCAGCGGCTCGTAGTGCGGGGCGATGTCGGGACCCACCCGCATCGCGTCGACCAGGCCGACGCTCGGGAGGATCGGGGCGCCGCAGCCGAGCAGGTACGCGTCGCCGATCGTCGCCCGGATCTCGGCCAGCGTCTCGCGGTACAGCGGCAGGCCGGAGAGAGCGCCCGCGAAGAGGTAGTCGAGCTTGAAGTAGTCGAAGTACTCCGTGAGCTCGGTGAACACCTCGACCAGGTGGGCGCGCGCAGCCTGTTTGGTCAGGTCGAGCGCGAAGAACTCCTGCTTCCAGCCGGGACCGAGAGATCGCCCGGCCCAGTCGGGATGGCGGCGGATCAGATTGCTGTCGGAACCGACGATGAACGGCGCGACCCAGACGCCCGGCCGCCGCCCGGCCGAGCGAATCGCACCGGTGATCGCGGCCAAACCGTCGAGCGGTTGCCGCGGCCGGTGGCCGTGCAGGTTGAACGTTCCGTACGGATCGAAGCGGGACGAGACGCTCAGCCAGTCGCCGACTCCGGCTTGCCAACCGTCGTCGAGTTGGATGACGTCGACAGGGAGGTCGTGCTCGCCGATGGCTTCGAGGTTCTCGCGGACGTCCGCCTCCGCGACAGCGGCGTAGTACTGGTACCACGAGCACCAACCGGTCGGGGCTGGGCGGATCTCCTTCGGGGCGGAGACGAACGTCGACGCCCAGTCGCCGAGGGCGGCGTACAGGGACTTGCTGGTGACGTGCTGCTCGACCTGACCGTCCGCCTCGATGACGAGCGTGGTCCCGGTGAGAGTGGCGCGGATGGACGGTACGACGTCCGGGCCGGGCGCCGCGAAGACGTGGGTCGGCTCGCCTGGAGCGGGTGAGACCGCGAGCAGTCCTTCGCCCTGGAAGCCCGCAGCGGGGAGCTCGACGTCGGGGCGGTAGCCCATCAGCTGAGCTGCGGGCGAAGCCGGCCGATGACCGGTGCCGGCGACCGGGTGATCGGTGCTCGGGCTCCAGCTCTGCCAGCCGTGCTCGTAGACGCGTCCCTGCTCGGGGTCGACCTCGATCTCCGCGATCCGCTCCATGCCCCGCACGGTAACCGTGGAACCGATTCCGGTCTAGACCGCGATCACGGAGTGAGAGTGGTCAATTAAGGTGATCGTCAACGATCGAGACCATGGAGACAGCGAGTGCCGAGCCGGGCTGAGCGCAGCAGGACGAACCCTGACCTCGGCATGCTGTCCGGCCAGCTGCTGTTCGCGGTTCAGCGGGAGTTGTTCGGCTCGCTGGCCGAGCTCGGTTTCGACGACCTGCATCCCCGGCACGGCGCGGTGCTCGCCTACCTGGATGCGGCCGGCGTCCGCGCGACCGAGCTGTCCCGGTTGTCCGGCCAGCACAAACAGGTGATCGGCACGATCGTCGACGAACTCGAGGCCCTCGGGTACGTGGAACGCGCGCCCGACCCGGCCGACCGAAGGGCGAAGCTGATCCGGCCGACCGACCGCGGGCAGGCCCAGCTGGCGGCGGCCGACAAGATCATGGCCGCGATGCAGGAGCGGCATGCGCGACGACTGGGCCGCGAGACCTACGCCGCCTTCAAGGCCGCGTTCCTGGACGTGGTCGAGCATCAGCGCCGGCACTAGAGGCCTTTCGAGTCGGCCTTGAGCGTGGGCGTCATCCGGAGTTCCGCGGTGAAGGCGTACCGGTCGCCGCGGTAGACGCCGCTGGTGTACTCGAAGACGCGCTCGCGACGGTCGAAGCTCACGCCGTGCAGGGCGAGGCAGGGCTGGGTGGCCGGGATGCTGAGCCACTCCGCGGTCTTGGCGTCGGGCATCACCGGCTCGAGCTTCGAGGTACCGCTGACCAGCTCGATGCCGTAGCGGTTCCACAGCAGTTCGTACAGCGAGCCGTTGAGATCGTCCGCCTCCAGCCCGGGGACGTAGCTGCCGGGCAACGTGGTCCGCTCGACCACCATCGGGAGTTCGTCGGCGAGGCGGACGCGGGTGAAGGTGAGCACCGGGTCGCCGACCGGGATGCGCAACCGGCGGGCCGCCGCGCGCTCGGCCTTCTGCCGGCGGAACTCCAGGATCTTGCTGCCGGGCTCCATGCCACGCCGCCGGATGTCCTCGGTGAAACCCATCATGCCCAGCCACTTGGATACCTTCGGGCGAGCCGTGTACGTGCCGCTGCCGTGCCGACGGACCAGCAGTTCCTCGATGACGAGTTCGTCCACGGCCCGGCGCAGCGTCATCCTGGCGACGTTCCATCGCGCGGCGAGTTCGCGCTCGGGCGGCAGCGCGGCACCTTCGGCCAAGGTGTCGATCAGGTTGAGCAGCAGTGCCCGGATCTCGGCAGCCTTGCCGGGCAATGAGCTGTGCATCCGTCCTGCCTAGCACCCGGCGAGGGTCCGCGGGAAGCCCTTCGACGTGGGCGCAAACACAACGGTGTAGACCAATTCACCGCCGCCGAAAATTCACCGCCGCCGAAAAACAAGCAGGCTTGATTCCTTTTGGCCGGAGTGGGAGGCTCGGCAGACGATCTGCCGCAGGGGAGTCCCGAGTGCAACTGGACGATGTACTTGCTGACCTGAGTGCCGAGAGCGCCGACCTGGACCTGCTCGTCGGCGGCCTGCCGGCCGACGGCTGGGCGACACCGACGCCGGCTGAGGGGTGGACGATCGCGCATCAGATCGCGCATCTCGCCTGGACCGACGAGGCGGCGCGGCTGGCTGCTACCGATCCCGCCGAGTTCAAGGTCGAGCTGCAGAAGGCGATGGCCGATCCGGCCGGGTTCGTAGAGGCGGGCGCAGCCGAGCTGATCTCGTTGCCGCCGGGTGAGCTGCTGACGTACTGGCGGCAGACCCGCGGCGAGCTGCCTGTCGCACTCCGGTCGGTACCGTCCGGCGACAAGGTGCTGTGGTTCGGACCGCCGATGAGCCCGACCTCGATGGCGACCGCACGGTTGATGGAGACGTGGGCACACGGGCAGGACGTGGCCGACGCGCTCGGAGTACAGCGTCGTCCGACCGGCAGGCTGAAGCACGTCGCACATCTGGCTGTGCGGACCAGGAACTTCGCCTACCTGCTGAACGACAGGACTCCGCCGGCGGTCGAGTTTCGCGTGGAGTTGGAAGGTCCTGATGGGGAGACCTGGACTTGGGGGCCCGATGACGCCGAGCAGCGGGTGACCGGGTCGGCGCTCGACTTCTGTCTGCTCGCGACGCAGCGCAGGCATCGTGACGATCTCGACGTTCAGGCTGTCGGTGCCGAGGCAGATGTCTGGCTCGGCATCATCCAGGCCTTCGCCGGCCTGCCGGGCAAGGGTCGTCGGCCGGGGCAGTTCGCATGACCGTCGACGAACGAGTCCGGGTCCGGATCGGCAACGCCTCCGGGTTCTACGGAGACCGGTTCAGCGCGTTCCACGAGATGCTGACCGGCGGTGAACTCGACTACCTGACCGGCGACTACCTGGCCGAGCTGACCATGCTCATTCTGGGCCGGGATCGGCTGAAGGACCCATCGCTCGGCTATGCGAAGACGTTCCTCAAGCAGCTCGAGACCGGCCTCGGCGAAGCGCTCGACCGTGGGGTGCGGATCGTCACCAACGCGGGCGGCCTCAACCCGGCCGGGCTCGCCACCGCCATCCACGAACTGGCGGACAAGCTCGGCCTGCGGGCCAAGATCGCGTACGTCGAAGGTGACGACCTGCTGCCCCGCGCGAAGGAACTCGGTCTCGGCCGGCCGCTCACCGCCAACGCCTATCTCGGTGCCTGGGGCATCGTCGAGGCGCTCGACGACGGCGCCGATGTCGTCGTCACCGGCCGGGTCACCGATGCCTCGCTGACCGTCGGCCCGGCCGCTGCCGATCACGGCTGGCGGCGCGACCAGTTCGACGAGCTCGCCGGCGCGATGGTCGCCGGCCACGTGATCGAGTGCGGTTGCCAGGCCACCGGCGGCAACTACGCCTTCTTCCACGAGATCCGCGACCTCGGCCGCCCGGGGTTCCCGATCGCGGAAATCTACACCGACGGCAGCTGCGTCATCACCAAGCACGGCGGCACCGGCGGCGCGGTCACGATCGACACGGTTAAGGCCCAGCTGCTCTACGAGATCACCGGCGCCCGGTACGCCGGTCCGGATGCGACCGCGCGGATGGACTCGATCGAGCTGAGTGCGGACGGGCCCGACCGGGTCCGGATCCGCGGTGTCGAAGGCGAACCACCGCCACCGACGTACAAGGTGTCACTGAACACCGTGGGCGGCTTCCGGAACGAAGTGAACTTCGTACTGACCGGGCTCGATCTGGAAATCAAGGCGGATCTCGTTCAGCGGCAGCTCGAGCGTGGACTGCGGCGGCGGCCGGCTGAGCTGAAGTGGTCGGTCGCGTGGACCGAGCAGGCCAACGCCGAGAGTGAAGAGTTGGCGAGCGTGCTGCTGCGGTGCACGGTGAAGGACCCGGATCCGAAGGTGGTGGGTCGCGCGTTCTCCAGCGCCGCGATCGAGTTGGCGCTCGCTAGTTACCCCGGCTTCCATGTGACGGCTCCGCCGGACGACGCATCGCCGTACGGCGTGTTCACCGCCGGGTACGTCGATGCTTCTGAGGTCGAACACGTTGCGGTGATGTGGGACGGCACGCGCAAGGTGATTACGCGGTCGACCGAGACGTTGGAGTTGGAGCCGGCTGAAGGCGCTGCCTTGCCGATGCCGTTGCCTCAACTCGTCGCGGCCGGGCGGCCTGCGCGATCACTGACTCGCGAGGTGCCGCTCGGACGGATCGCCGGTGCGCGCAGCGGCGACAAAGGTGGCGACGCGAATGTCGGGGTGTGGGTGCGGAGCGAGACCGCGTGGCGATGGTTCGCGCACACGTTGACCGTGGAGAAGTTCCAGGAGCTGCTGCCCGAGACCGCCACCCTCCGCGTCACCAGGCATGTGCTGCCGAATCTCTGGGCGCTGAACTTCGTCGTCGAGGGGATGCTCGGCGAGGGCGTCGCGTCGCAGGCGCGCTTCGACCCGCAGGCGAAGGCCGTCGGCGAATGGCTGCGCTCGCGGTACATCGACGTACCGGAGGTGCTGCTGTGAGTTCCGAACAGCAGGCGCTGCGGGAGACCGTACGACGGTTCATGGCGCGCGAGGTCTTGCCGGAGCTGGACCAGTGGGAGCGGGCAGGCGAGTTGCCGCGCGAGCTGCACAAGAAGGCGGGTGAGCTCGGGCTGCTCGGCGTCGCGTTTCCCGAAGCGGTCGGCGGCGGTGACGGTTCGTTGCTGGACGCGATCGCCGTGGTCGAGGAGATGCACTACGCGGGTGGATCCGGTGGGCTGGTCGCGTCGTTGCTGACCTGCGGGATCGCGTTACCGCACATCGTTGCTGCAGGCAACCAGGAGCAGCTCGAGCGCTGGGTGCGCCCGACGCTGGACGGTTCGCTGATCGGCTCCCTGGCGATCACCGAACCCGACGGTGGATCCGACGTCGCCGCACTCCGTACTACGGCCCGTCGCGACGGCGACCACTTCGTCGTCAACGGGGCGAAGACCTTCATCACCTCGGGCGCTCGGGCCGATTTCGTCACCACCGCGGTGCGCACGGACGGCCCCGGCGCGCACGGGATCTCGCTGCTCGTGATCGAGCGCGGCACGCCTGGGTTCGAGGTTTCGCGCAAGCTGGAGAAGCTGGGCTGGCTCTGCTCGGACACGGCCGAGTTGTCGTTCACCGACGTCCGCGTGCCGGCCGCAAACCTGGTCGGCGAGCGGGGCACCGGGTTCGTCCAACTCGCGCAGAACTTCGTCGCCGAGCGACTGACCCTCGCAGTACAGGCGTACGCCGGTGCGCAGCGGGCTCTCGATCTCACCGTGGCGTGGTGCCGGATGCGGGAGACGTTCGGGCGGCCGTTGATCTCGCGGCAGACCGTGCAGCACACGCTGACCGAGATGGCGCGACGGATCGACGTCGCCCGGGTCTACGTGCACGACGTCGCCCGTCGTTCGTCGGCTGGTGAAGAGGTCACGGCAGAGGTCTGCTTCGCCAAGAACACCGCGGTCGAGGCGGGCGCTTGGGTGTGCGATCAGGCGCTGCAGTTGCACGGCGGACTCGGGTACCTGCGCGAGGCCGAGGTGGAACGCCAGTACCGCGACCAGAAGATCCTCGCCATCGGCGGCGGCACCACCGAGATCCTGACCAGCTTGGCGGCCAAACGACTGGGGTTCACTGCATGAACGACAACCGGGTGGCGATGCTCGACAAGCTGGCTGCGCTCGATGCCGAGCATGCGAAGGCGCTGGCGGGCGGCGGGGAGAAGTACGTCGAGAGGCATCACAAGCGCGGGAAGTTGCTCGCGCGCGAGCGGATCGAGTTGCTGCTCGACCCCGACTCCGCGTTCCTGGAATTGTCGCCGCTGGCGGGTTGGGGAAGTGACTTCGCGGTCGGAGCGAGCCTGGTGACCGGGATCGGCGTGGTGGAAGGCGTCGAGTGCCTGATCACGGCGAACGACCCGACGGTCAAGGGCGGGGCGAGCAATCCGTGGACGTTGCGAAAGGCGTTGCGGGCGGACGAGATCGCGCGGGCCAACCGGCTGCCGGTGATCAGCCTGGTCGAGTCCGGTGGCGCGGATCTGCCCACCCAGAAGGAGATCTTCATCCCGGGCGGGGCGATGTTCCGCAACCTCACCCGGTTGTCCGCCGAGGGGATTCCGACGATCGCGCTGGTGTTCGGCAACTCGACCGCCGGCGGCGCGTACATCCCAGGCATGAGCGACTACGTGGTGATGGTCGACGGCGGCGCGAAGGTGTTCCTGGCCGGCCCGCCGCTGGTCAAGATGGCGACCGGCGAGGACGCCGACGACGAGTCCCTCGGCGGCGCGTCGATGCACGCCCGGACGTCGGGGCTCGCGGACTACTTCGCTGTCGACGAGCGGGACGCGATCCGGCTCGGCCGGCAGATCGTCTCGCGGCTGAACTGGAAGAAGCTCGGCCCGCCACCGGGAACGCCGTACGACGAACCTCTGTACGACGCCGACGAGTTGCTCGGGATCGTGCCGGGTGATCTGAAGATCCCGTTCGATCCGCGGGACGTGATCGCGCGGGTGGTGGACGGGTCGGTATTCGACGAGTTCAAGCCGCTGTACGGGTCGTCGCTCGCGACCGGGTGGGCGTCGGTGCACGGGTACCCGGTCGGGATCCTGGCGAACGCGCGCGGGGTGCTGTTCAGCGAGGAGGCGCAGAAGGCGGCGCAGTTCATCCAGTTGGCGAACCGGGCGTCGGTGCCGTTGATCTTCCTGCACAACACGACCGGGTACATGGTCGGGCAGGAGTACGAGCAGGGCGGGATCATCAAGCACGGCGCGCAGATGATCAACGCGGTGTCGAACTCCCGGGTGCCGCACGTGTCGATCCTGATGGGGGCGTCGTACGGGGCGGGGCACTACGGGATGTGCGGGCGGGCGTTCGATCCACGGTTCCTGTTCGCCTGGCCGTCGGCGAAGTCGGCGGTGATGGGGCCGCAGCAACTGGCGGGTGTGCTGTCGATCGTGGCGCGCGCCGCGGCCGCCGCGAAGAACCAGCCGTACGACGAGGACAGTGATGCCGCGATGCGGGCTTATGTGGAAGGCCAGATCGAAGCCGAGTCACTGCCGATGTTCTTGTCCGGAAGGCTTTACGACGATGGTGTGATCGATCCGCGGGACACCCGGACGGTGCTCGGTCTGTGTCTGTCGGCGATCCACTCCGCTCCCGTCCAGGGAACCGACTTCGACGGCGCCAACTTCGGCGTCTTCCGGATGTGATGGCGATGTCGGCGTACACCTCGACTCTGAAGCTCGTCTCGGCACCGCCGATCACTTCGGTGCTGGTGGCGAATCGCGGTGAGATCGCCCGGCGGGTGTTCCGGACTGCGCGTGATCTCGGTCTGCATTGCGTTGCCGTGCACTCGACGGCCGACGCGTCCGCGCCATACGTCGGGGAAGCCGATGCGGCGGTTCACCTGCCGGGTACTGCGCCGGGTGACACCTACCTGCGTGGCGAATTGGTTATCGAGGCTGCTTTGAAGGCCGGGGCCGACGCGGTGCATCCGGGATACGGCTTCCTGTCGGAGAACGCTGCTTTTGCGCGAGCGGTCGAAGCGGCTGGGCTGGCGTGGATCGGGCCGCCGGCTGACGCGATCGAGTCGATGGGTTCGAAGATCGAGTCGAAGAAGTTGATGGCGGCGGCCGGCGTACCGGTGTTGTCGCAGTTGGTGCCCGATGAGGTGACCGAGGGCGATCTTCCTGTGCTGGTGAAGGCTTCCGCGGGTGGTGGTGGGCGGGGGATGCGGGTCGTTCACTACCTGGAGGACCTGACGTCGGAGATCGAGGCGGCGTCGGCTGAGGCATTGTCGGCCTTCGGTGACGGGACGGTCTTCTGCGAGCCGTATCTGGCGACCGGGCGGCATATCGAAGTACAGGTGCTGGCTGATCAGCACGGGACGATCTGGGCGGTCGGTGAGCGCGAGTGCTCGATTCAGCGGCGGCATCAGAAGGTGGTCGAGGAGGCGCCGTCGCCGTTGGTCGAGCGGTTGCCTTCGATGCGGGCGGAGTTGTTCGAGGCGGCGCGAAAGGCTGCGGCGGCGATCGGGTACGTCGGCGCCGGGACGGTCGAGTTCCTTGCCGATGACAACGGCCGCTTCTACTTCCTGGAGATGAACACGCGTCTCCAGGTGGAGCATCCTGTCACGGAGTCGGTCACCGGTCTGGACCTGGTCGCATGGCAGTTCGCGATCGCTTCCGGCGCTGAATTGCCGGCTGAGCCGCCCGCTCCCGTAGGACATTCGATCGAGGTGCGGTTGTACGCCGAGGATCCCGCCCAGGACTGGCAACCCAAAACCGGCACCCTCCACCGCTTCGCGGTGGAGGGTGCCGGGAGTGGCGGGTGGGGCGCGGGATCGGGAGTGACCGCTGGAGGGCCGCCGGGGGCGGCGGCTCCGCCGCGGGAGGGCGGGGTGGCGGCTCTGCTGCTGAGTTCCGTGCCGGGGGGCCTCGGGACGGTACGCCGTGGGTGCGGGTCGACTCCGGGGTGGTGAGTGGGACTGAGGTTTCGCCGTACTACGACGCGATGTTGGCGAAGGTGATTGTTTGGGGGGCGACTCGCGAGGTGGCGGCGGCGCGGTTGGCGGCGACGTTGGAGCGGGCGGAGTTGCACGGGGTGCGGACCAATCGGGATCTGCTGGTGCGGATCTTGCGGCATCGGGCGTTTCTGGATGGGGAGACCGATACCGCGTTCTTCGAGCGGCATGGGCTCGAGGTGCTTGCGGAGCCGTTGGCGGACAAGTCGACCGAGGAGTTGTCGGCGCTGGCGGCCGCGCTCGCCGACGCCGCGCGACGCCGGAGTACGGCGAAGGTGCAGAGCCGGTTGCCCAACGGGTGGCGGAATCTGGCCTCCCAGCCGCAGCGGAAGACGTTCGTGGCGGGCGATTCGACGTACGAGGTGTCCTACCGGCTCACGCGCGACGGGCTGGTTGCCGACGGCGATGTGGCGCTGGTCGACGCCTCGGCCGATCAGGTGGTGCTGGAGGTCGGAGGCGTACGGCGGCGGTTCGCCGTGGCAGCGTACGACGGGCTGGTCTGCGTGGACTCGGCTTCGGGGTCGGTGACGCTGACTCCCGTCGATCGGTTCCCGGATCCGTCGCAACAGGTTGCTGCCGGGTCGTTGCTCGCGCCGATGCCAGGGACGGTGATCCGGGTCGGCGTGGCCGTCGGTGATGAGGTGAAGCACGGGCAGCCGCTGCTGTGGCTGGAGGCGATGAAGATGGAGCACACGATCTCCGCACCAGCGGACGGTGTGGTTGTCGAGCTCGGCGTCGAGCCTGGTCAGCAGGTCGAGGTCGGCGCTGTGCTGGCCGTCGTGGAAGCTCCCGCGACTGACGCAGTACGAGAAGCAGGCGCACGAGAAGCAGGCGCAGTACGAGAGGCCGTCGCGGGACGAGTTGAGGAGAAAGCATGAGCTTCGTCGAGAGTGAGGAACGCCGCGCGCTGCGGGCGGCGGTGCGCGAGCTCGGCCGGAAGTACGGCTACGCCTGGTTCACCGAGCGGGCCCGATCGGGCGGCCAGACCACCGAGCTGTGGCAGGAGGCGGGCAAGCTGGGCTACCTCGGCGTCAACCTCCCGGAGGAGTACGGCGGCGGTGGCGGCGGGATGGGCGACCTGTCGATCGTGCTGGAGGAACTCGGCGCTGCCGGCTGCCCGTTGCTGATGATGGTCGTGTCGCCGTCGATCTGCGGCACGGTGATCAGCCGCTTCGGCACCGACGAGCAGAAGCAGCGCTGGCTGCCCGGCCTCGCGGACGGCTCGACCACGATGGCGTTCGCGATCACCGAGCCGGATGCCGGGTCGAACTCGCACAACATCACGACGACAGCACGCCGTACGGCGGACGGCTGGTCGCTGTCGGGCCGGAAGGTCTACATCTCCGGGCTCGACGTCGCGCAGGCCGTGCTGGTGGTCGGCCGGACCGAGGACGCGAAGACGGGCAAGCTGAAGCCCGCGTTGTTCATCGTTCCGACGGACGCGCCCGGGGTCGAGTTCACCAAGATCGAGATGGACCTGATCAGCCCGGACAAGCAGTTCTCCCTGTTCCTCGACGACGTCCAGCTGCCGCCCGAGGCGCTCGTCGGCTCCGAGGACGCGGCGCTGATGCAACTGTTCGCGGGCCTCAACCCGGAACGGATCATGGCGTCCGCGTTCGCCATCGGGATCGCCCGGCACGCACTCGGCAAAGCCGTTGCCTACGTCAAGGAACGCCAGGTCTGGAAGACCCCGATCGGCGCGCACCAGGGCATCGCCCATCCGCTGGCGCAGCTCAAGATCGAACTCGAGCTCGCCCGGCTGATGATGCAGAAGGCGGCCGCCCTGTACGACGCCGGCGACGACCTCGGCGCCGGCGAGGCGGCGAACATGGCCAAGTACGCCGCCGGCGAGGTGGCCGTGCGGGCGACCGACCAGGCGGTGCAGTCGCTCGGCGGCAACGGGATGACGGTCGAGTACGGCGTCGCGTCGCTGGTCGCAGCGGCCAGGGCGACCCGGATCGCGCCGGTCAGCCGGGAGATGATCCTCAACTTCGTCGCCCAGCACTCATTGGGTCTACCCAAGTCGTACTGAGTTCGGTCAGAGTCGTGTTCCCCGTCAGCTGAAAGGACCGCCGCCATGGTCATCCTCAGTGAGTTCGCACCGGTCGAGCTGCTCAGCCAGCCGCTGCACGAAGCCGTTCTCGGTCGCGCCCGGGAGTACGGCGACCGGCCGGCGCTGGTCGACGGCGTCTCCGGACAGGAGATCAGCTACACGCAGCTCGACCAGATGACCCGGCGGATGGCGGCTGGTTTCGCCGAGCTGGGCATCGAGCACGGCGACGTGATCGCCCTGCACAGCCCGAACACCATCCTCTATCCGGTCGTCTTCTACGCCGCCACTCGCGCGGGCGCCACGGTGACGACCGTCAACGCGCTTTACACCGCGGACGAACTGCACAAACAACTCGTCGACTCGCACGCGAAACTGCTGGTGACGATCTCGCTGTTCCTGCCGGCCGCGACCGCGGCGGTCGAGGGGACCGACGTCGAGCAGATCTTCGTCTGCGATCAGGCCGAGGGCTATCGCTCGGTCACCGAGCTGCTCGCGTCGACAGCACCGGAGCCGGTCGTCGAGATCGATCCGGCCGAGGACGTCGCCGTACTGCCGTACTCGAGCGGGACGACCGGCATCGCCAAGGGCGTGATGCTCACCCACCAGAACATCGCGACGAACCTGGTGCAGGCCGAGGCGACCTTCAGCATGGCCGAGAACGAGCGGATCATCGCGATCCTGCCGTTCTTCCACATCTACGGCCAGGCCGTCTTGATGAACCTGCCGTTCCGGCTCGGCGCGACCGTGGTGGTGCTGCCGAAGTTCGACCTGCAGCAATTCCTGACCACGCTCGAGCAGCAGAAGATCACCCGGGCGTTCGTCGCGCCGCCGGTGGTGCTGGCGTTGGCCAAGCACCCGGCGGTCGATGGGGTGGACCTGTCGGCGCTCAGGTACGTGACGTCCGCAGCGGCACCGCTCGACGGTGACCTTGCCGACGCCTGCGCGAAACGGCTCGGGCTGCACGCAGTACTGCAGTGTTACGGGATGACCGAGTTGTCACCGGGGACGCACGCCGTACCGCAGGACGAGGTGGATCCGCCGGCTGGTGCCGTGGGCAAGCTCTTCCCGTCCACCGAGATGCGGTTGGTCGGTGCTGATGGCAACGATGTCGACGACGGCGAGACCGGCGAGATCTGGATCCGCGGACCCCAGGTGATGAAGGGGTACCTCGGCCGGCCGGCGGAGACCGACGCCACCATCGACCCGGAGGGCTGGCTGCACACCGGCGACATCGGCCGGGTCGACGACCGCGGCTTCCTGTACGTCGTGGACCGGGTCAAGGAGTTGATCAAGTACCACGGGTACCAGGTGCCGCCGGCCGAACTCGAAGCCGTTTTGCTGACCGACGACCGGATCGCTGATGCGGCGGTGATCGGGGTGCAGGCCGAGGGCAACGAAGTACCGAAGGCGTTCGTGGTGCCGATGCCGGGTGTCGAGCTGACGGCCGAGGACGTGATGGAGTACGTCGCGCAGCGGGTGGCGCCGTACAAGAAGGTTCGGCAGGTCGAGTTCATCGATGCTGTGCCGAAGGCCGCGTCGGGCAAGATCCTGCGGCGCGAACTGCGAGCCCGGGAGGCGACCCGTGAGTAGAGGCCACCTGATCTTGGACACGTTGTGAGCGAGGCTCTGCGCGAGCCACAGCAGGACCGGAGCCGGGCGACCCGGCAGAAGCTCCTGGAGGCGTCGCTCGAATCACTGGCCGAGGTGGGCTACTCGGCGACCACTGTCGCTGTCGTGGCGGCTCGGGCCGGGGTTTCGCGTGGGGCGGCGCAGCACCATTTCCCGACGCGGGCCGACCTGTTCGCGGCGGCGGTCGAGTACATGACCGAGGTGCGGCTCGCGGAGATCAGGCAGCAGGCCACCGGGCTGCCCAGCGGAAAGGGCCGGACCGAGGCGATCGTCGGGATGCTCGCTGACGTCTATACCGGCCCACTGTTCCGAGCTGCGTTGCATCTGTGGGTCGCGGCATCGACCGAGGATGCCCTGCGCCAGCAGATCGTGCGGCTGGAAGCGCACGTCGGACGACAGGCGCACCGGGCTCTGCTCGAGGTGCTGGAGGTCGAGGAGCGTACGCCGGGCGTGCGGGAGACCGTCCAGGGTGTGCTCGACATGGCTCGTGGACTGGGGCTGGCTGACCTACTGACCGACGACGCGGCTCGGCGGCGCGGCATCGTGCGGCAGTGGTCGCTGATCCTCGATCAGGTACTAGCGGCTGCGCGCTAGTCCGGGCCGGCCACCTCTGGCCGCGATTCGCTCGTCCACCTTCGCTGCGAGGGCATCCGGGTCGCACTCGGCCAGGTGGTCGCGAACGAGCAGGTGGATGAAGGCGTACTCACCAGGTCCGGTCCGGGCCAGCACGTAGCGGTCGGCGGCGTACCGGAGGAAGGCGCCACGCCACCAGGGCAGGTAGCCACTCCAGCGCAACAGGAAGCCGTGCAGCAAGCGGGACAGCGCACCGGCGAAGACAGGAGCACGACGCCGCCAGGCCTTCGCGGCGACCGTGCCTGCCGCGATACCGAGGGCTGCCTCCAGTGCGTGCGTGCCCAGCGACGCACCCAGAGCCACAGCTACGAGCAGCCCCGCCAGCGCACCAGCGATCGTCCAGGGATCCATCCGGGCACCGCTGCCTTGATACTCGTCGGCACCGTGCGGATAGACCAGGTGATCCATCGGCAGCGCCTTCACGAAACGGATGCCCTGGGCAACTATCAGCCCGGTCGCACAGCCGGCCACGAACGCGTGCGGATCGGAGACGTGGGTGAACACCAGCCAACTGGCGACTGTGACACCGACCAGCCTGACCCCGAGCAGCACCAACCGCCGGTTGCTCGGCGACAAGAGATACTCCAACCCGTACGACGACCACACGATCGCCCCCTGGAAGGCAAGGCCGATCCAAGCCGGTACCTGCTCGGCCAGCGCCACGACGGCCAGCACCGAGAGCAGCCCGGTGACGGCACCCACGGTGAGCATCACAGCCTGCAGAAGACCTCGTGGTTGCTCGCGTCCTTCTCGGAGCTTCCACCAGGTGTGCGGTGTGACGTGCACCAGGACCAGAGCAGCCACACCGACAGCGAGACCCGAAAGTACGCCGTACAGGGCCGTGGCGGCCAGAGCCGCGCCACCCACCAGGCCTGCGAACAGGGCGGGGAGGCAGACCATGTGGGCGAGGTAGCCGACGGCGGGGAGCACGAGGCCGTACCAGCCGTTCGGAGTCAGACGGCGGGGGACCTCGATGCGGTCGCCGGCGCGGGTTCTGGTCCACCAGGCCAGGCACCACAGCGACCGGACTGCGGCTTTGGAGTCGTAGGACACGGTGTTCGAGCGCTGCCGGGACAGCACCTCGGAGATGAAGGTGTCGAAGAGTTCCCGGCGGTGATCGGCTACCGCGCCGGCTGCGACTTCCCTGGCGTCGCGGCCACGGTAGGCGAGCGCCATCACGTTCAGCATCAGCGGTGAGTTGACCAGGTCCCACAGGTCGTCGTCGCGCTCCATGGCGGCTCGGGCGCCGGCCAGCTCCTGGCCTCCGGAAGCGAAGTAGTCGAGCACCTGGCGGCGGCTCAATGGGCGGATCTGGACCGCGCCGTACAGCTTGAGCCGGTGCTGGAGCCGTTCGTAGTCGAGGATGCGGCAGGTGACTGCCAGCTGGCCGATCAGGTAGTGCTGGACGAGCTCGTCCAGCACCGGCGCGAGCTTGTCCTGGTGTGGTGCGGACACCTCGTCCAGACCGTCCAGGAGCAGAGCGAGGCCGCCCCGCTGCAGCCAGACTCGGCCAACAGCGATCGGGATCTGGTATCGGCTACTGAGCTCAATCAGCAGCCAGCGGACGAACCCGGCGAGCAAGGGACTGTCACCGGGGTCGTCGCCGTCCGCCCTTGCGGTCGACGCGGTCCAGCCGGCTAGGTCGACCACTACCGGCATCGGCGTGCTCGGATCGAGGTGCGCCTTCGCGGCGAGTGCACGGGCCAGCTCGAGCAACAGTGTGGTCTTGCCGGCGCCCGGTGCGCCGAGGATGAGCATCGAGTCCTGGAGGTCGTCGAAGGCCGCGGTGATGTCGGCGTCCTCGCGGATCTCCGAGACGTGGCTGTCGAGCGGCTGGACGAGCAGGTCGTACGGCCGGATCACTGCCTCCGGACTCACCTCGAGCGCGAGCGCCAGTTGCGTCCGCGAGGCCAGCGAACCGGCGAACCGGTCCGCCAGGTAGCGGTCCACCCGGGCCAGGGCGTTCGGGCGGTTCCGGGGCTGGTCGGCCGATCGGGCGCTCAGACCGACGGTCCGGCGGCTGCGGAACTCCCAGAGCCCGGTCAGGATCGCGACCAGCCAGAGCACGCCGATCAACGGCCAGGTCCAGCCGACGTACGGGGCGAGGAATCCGGGCGCGGTGCCGCCGGTGCCGACGTTGATCGCGATCGGCAGCAGCACCAGCGTGAGCGAGACGGTGAGGATCACCACGACGACCCGGAGCAGGGCGTTGCCTCGAATCCTCACTCCGGGAGGTTATCGACCCGGCGGTCTCCCGGCGCCGGTCATCAGCGTTTCACTCCCCGGCTGTGGTCCGCATTTCGCTCCCGTCGGTCTCGGTCGCGGTAGGCGTTCACCTGCTGGGCACTGGGGGCGGGAATCGTTGTCCAGTCACGTAAGTTGGTTTGAGTCATGACTTCTACCGAGCGAATCGACACCAGCGGGGTGGGGCTGCGGTCGGAGCGGGGACCGATCCTGCTCGCCGTGATGCTGAGCATCGGGCTGGTGGCGATCGACGCGACCATCCTGGCGACCGCGGTGCCGTCGGTGGTCGAGGACCTCGGCGGCTTCAGCCAGTTCCCGTGGCTGTTCTCGATCTACCTGCTCGCGCAGGCCGTCTCGGTGCCGATCTACGGCAAGCTCGCGGACCAGCGCGGCCGCAAGCCGATCATGATGCTCGGTGTCGCGCTGTTCGTGCTCGGCTCGGTGCTGTGTGGTTTCGCCTGGAGCATGCCGGCACTGATCGCCTTCCGGCTGATCCAGGGCCTCGGCGCCGGCGCGATCCAGCCGATCGGGATGACGATCGTCGGCGACATCTACAGCGTCGCCGAGCGGGCCAAGGTGCAGGGCTACATCGCCAGCGTCTGGGGGATCGCCTCGTTCGTCGGCCCGACGCTGGGCGGGGTGTTCTCCGACTACATCTCCTGGCGCTGGATCTTCTTCGTGAACATCCCGCTGGGCCTGGCCGCCGCGTGGGTGCTGCTGCGCAAGTTCCAGGAGAACGTCGCCGCAGCCACCAAGCACCAGATCGACTATGCAGGCACGATCCTGCTCGCGACCGGCGGGTCGCTGCTGCTGCTCGGGCTGCTCGAGGGCGGCGTCATGTGGTCCTGGGATTCGGCCACCAGCATCGCGATCCTTGCCGTCGCGGCTGTGCTGCTGACCGCGTTCGTTTTCGTCGAGCGACGGGCGCCCGAGCCGGTGCTGCCGCTGTGGGTGCTGGGTAAGCGCGTCCTGAACTCGGCGAACGCGTCGGCGCTGCTGGTCGGCGTACTGATGATCGGGCTGTCGACGTACGTGCCGCTGTTTGCGCAGGGGGTGCTGGGGACGTCGGCGCTCGTTGCCGGGTTCGCGCTGGCGGCGATGACGCTCGGGTGGCCGATCGCTGCGTCGCTGGCTGGTCGGATCTACCTGCGGCTCGGGTACCGGACCACGATGATGTTCGGCGCGAGCATCGTGGTGATCGGCGCCGCTCTGCTGCTCACGGTGAACTCCAGCAGTTCCGTGCTCTACCTGGCCCTCACCTGCTTCGTGATCGGAGTCGGACTTGGCTTCACCGCCTCCCCGGCTGTCGTAGCAGCCCAGTCGTCGGTCGACTGGCGCAGCCGCGGTGTGGTGACGGGTGCCAACATGTTCGCCCGCTCCGTCGGCAGTGCGGTTGGTGTGGCCGTCTTCGGTGCAGTAGCGAATGGCGTGGTCGCACGGCGACTCGGCTCCGGCCACGGCGAACTGGAGAAGCTACCGAGCAACGTGCTGGCCCCGGCGATCCACGACGTGTACTACGGCGCTGCCGCAGCCGCTGTCCTCCTCGTCCTTGCCGTCGTCTTCATGCCGAACCGCGTCGCCGAACAACCCCGCGACTAGGCTCCGCGGGACTCCGCGACGCGGCGGAGCCAGTAGCGGAACCAGGCCGGCCCATAGGGGATGTAGACGCGCGTCGGGATGTCCCTGTCACGCAACTGGGCGAGCACCTCGGGGCGGACGCCTAGTAGCTGCTCGACGGGGACCGTGCCGACACTGAGCAGCACAGCTTCGCGCAGTCGGCCGTCGTGTGTTGCCAGGGACCAGTTGGCCTTGCTCGATGCCAGCTGATGGGCGAGCTGGAGATAGGCGATGTCCGTGGGTTCGCCGTACGGGTGGGCGCCGGTCGGCTCGACGTACGCGCCCTTGACGAGGCGTACGTGTACTCCGGCGGAGGTCAGCGCGTCGATGTCGCCGGGAGAGCGCAGGAGGTTCGCCTGCACGGTTGCGCCGAGTCGGTCGGCCAGGCCGCGGGCGGCGACGTTCAGGACGCACTGCTGGATCCTGTCGGTCCGGGCGATGTCCTCGGCGCCGATCTGCAGCCGTCGGCCGGGTGGGAGCGCTTCGGCGATCCGGGCGACGCGGTCTGCCGCGCCGGTGGGATCCACGTCGAGGGCGAGATGCGAGAGATCCAGCGACAACCACGCGTCGGCAGGCGGCGGCGGAAGGAGCGTCGCCAGCTCCAGGTATTCGTCGACCACGCGGGCCGCGTCGTCCGGGTCCTCGGACAGCTCACCGAAGAGATCGACACTGATGCCGTGACCCTTGGCGAGCTGGTCCGCCGCCACGTCGAGCGCTTCGTCGCGGGTCCGGCCGGCGACGTACCGCGAGGCGGCGCGCCAGGCGTTCTCCTCACCGCCGGGTACTGACTTGACCAGTTGTTCGAGTCGTTCGTTCGTTGCCAGTTTGAAGAGCACTGCCCGGTCCAGACGCATGGAGGCAGTCTGCCAGCGCCCGGTACTACGGTGCTCGCATGCGTGCTGTGGATTGTGTGGGGGCGCTGGTTCGCGACGAGCGACACCGGGTGTACGTGCAACGGCGTACGGCGCAGCGGCGGTTGCTGCCGGGGATCTGGGACATCGTCGGCGGTCACCTCGAAGCCGGGGAGAGTCCGGAGCAGGCACTGGCGCGCGAGGTCGAGGAGGAGACCGGCTGGCGGGTGCGCTCGATCGACGCGACCGTCGCCGACTGGGAGTGGGAGTACGAAGGCCGGGTACGCCGGGAGGTGGACTACCTCGTCACGGTCGACGGGGATCTCTCGCGGCCGCTGCTGGAAGACGGCAAGCACGACGCCAGTGCGTGGGTCGGACCGGACGACCTCGACCTGCTGATGGTGAACCGGACCGATGGGGACCGACGACTGCGCGACATCGTGGCGCACGCGGTCCGGACCCGATTCACCGAGCGACTCCGGCTCGTGCCGATCACGGGACCGGGTGAGGTCCTCCCCGGACATGGAGCGGACCTCGAGCGCCTGCACGAGGATCCGTGGGTGGCGGAGTGGTACGCCGGAAGCTGGTCGCCTGAGGAGGCCATCCGCCAGGCCGTGGGCTTCCAGGCGCGCTGGGAGGCGAACGGGACCAGCAAGTGGATCGCCTACCGGCGGTCGGACGGTTCGCTGGCCGGGCGCGGTGGGATGGAGCGAATGGACGCCCACGCCGAGGTCACCGGCAAGGTCGCCAGGCTGCTCGACGATCGTGGCGCCTGGGCGGCGGATCGGCTGGAGCTGGGCTGGGCGCTGATGAGCTCCGCCCGCGGCGAGGGACTGGCGACCGAGATCGGGCAAGCGGGGTTGACGTTCGCCTTCGAGACGCTGGCCGCCCGCTCTGTCGTCGCCTTCACGGAGCGGCACAACCTGGCGTCACGAGCGGTGATGGAGCGACTCGGGATGAAGTTCGCGGGCGAGATCCGGACCGACGGGCTGGTCGAGGGCCGGCAAGGCATCCATCCCGACGCCCCGTTCGCCGTCTACCTGGCTAGTGCTGGCTGAGCCCTGCGACGAACCGGCTCAGGAGGACGGCGAACGTCTCCTTGTCGGTTTCCGGCCAGTCGTGCATGGCCGTGGCGAAGCGGCGCCGACGGTAGCTGTGCACGGTCTCGAGCCGTTCGCGCCCGGCCTCGGTGAGCACGAGATTGGTACGGCGGCCGTCCTGCTGGTCGGCCTCGCGGCGGACCAGGCCCGCGCTGACGGCGGCCGCGACCAGTTTGCTCGCCCGCGGCTGGTCGACGCCGAGCGCCTCGGCGACGCCGTTCACCCCGATCGGCTGCTCGCCGGCGGCCTCCACGGCGTCGATCACCTGCTGGGCCGACACGTCCTGGACCCCGGCCTCGCGGGCGAAGACCCGCCGCGTCTGACGCTGGCGGATCTCGACCATCGCCGCCTCGACCGCGGCAACAGGGTCGACCATGGATCCTCCAAGGTATATGCTCAATGACATGCATATGTCAGATGACATCAAGCCTATCGGATGGTGGCTGAAGGAAGTGGACCGGTTGCTCGAGGTGTCCTTCGAGCAGGTCCTCGCGGCGGACGGGGTGAACCGGCGCCAGTGGCAGGTCCTCAACGCCGCCCGGGGCGAGGAGCCGATCGCGGTCGCGCTCGCACCGTTCCTGGCCGGCGACCCGGCCGGCCTGGCGGCGTACACGGAGCCGTTGGTGGCCCGCGGCTGGCTGGACGGCGAGGAACTCACGCCGGCCGGCCGGGTGGCCCTCGCGGCGCTGGCCGAGAAGGTGCAGGTCCAGCGCCGGCGGCTCACGAACGGCATCGTCGACACCGAGTACCTGCAGACGGTCGACGTACTGCGCCGGATGGCGGCGAACCTGGACCCCGAGAACTCCGCTGTGTGACCGCCCAGGCGCGGCGGTCACACAGCAGAGCCGGCCACCTCGGAGTGTGGCTCCTGGTGAGGTGTCAGGAGCCACACGTGCCCGGCGCCGGAGACCCGGGCGTCATCGCCGGCGGGTCTCCGGCACTTGGCACTGCCCCGCCCGGCCCGAGGTGTCGGCCAGGAGGTGGTTGGAACGGCTGGGCAGCGGCGATACAGGGACTCAGCCGCTTGCCCAGCCGGGCTGTGGGCGGTGCGGTCCGGAGCTGAGGAGAGCTCCGGACCGCACCTCGGGTTTCGTCCGGGGGCTGAGGAGTGCCCCCGGACCTTCGGTACCACTCCTGGACGTGAGGAGACCCCAGGAGCGTCTGCCGGGTCTGAGGAGGACCCGGCGGGCTCAGTTGTCCGCGTGTTCCTGCGGCCCGAGGATGTCGTTGGTGACGCGGAGACCGGCGAAACGGCGCCGCATCGCCTGCTCGTAGCGGGCCGCCAGCGGTGCTTCGGCGACGTATTGCGCGATCACGTGCTCGCCGAACCAGACCCGCACCCGGCGGCGGTGTTGCCTCGACGTCATCTCCGCGATTGCCACTACTTTCTCACCCCGTAACTCTCAGGCCTTGCAACCAGTTGGACTTACTGGTTGTCATGGCAGTAATGGTGCACAGACCGACCGTGACCGCTCTAGGACCTGGACCGGACCTTTGCCGGACCTCTCCCGGACCTCTGGCGGACAAAGCCGGTCTGCACCTTGTCGTGGGGCATTCAGTCGAGACAACGTCTGATCTGACGTGAACGGGAGGAACGATGGCGGGTAGGTATACGCCAAAGACGGTCCTGGCGCACCTGATCCAGCGCCGGAACCAGACCTACTCCGAGATCGTCGCCGAGTTCGTCGAGCTGGGTGGAACCATCACCGAGCGGCACCTGCGGCGCCTCGCATCGGGCGAGCGCGCAGGGACCACTCCACAGACCCGGCGCACCCTGCAACGCATGTTCGGCAAGCCGGTCGAGGAGCTCCTCGCCCCGTACGTCCCCGAGCAGGCCGGCCAGGTGGTGCCGGTGACTGCGGCAGGTGGGCGGATCACGACAGGTAATGAGATGGAGGTACTCGACATGGCTGCCAGCCGTGCGCGGGCTTTCGCCCTCGCGGCCCAGACCGGTCTCGGAAGCGAGGCCATGGAGCAGGTGTACGACGACGTGCGACACGTCGCGAAGGCCTATCCACAGCGCCCGCTGCCCGAGATCCTCGGCCAGCTGGTCGAGACCCAGGACCTGGTCTTCGCGTTGCTGGAGAGCCGGCAGCGTCCTGAGCACCTGCGGCAGCTGTACTTCCTCGGCGGCGTCACCGGCGGTCTGCTCGCCAAGGCCTCGCACGACCTCGGCAACCCGCACGCGGCCCTGACCCAGGCCCGGACGGCGTTCCTCTGTGCCGACAACGCCGACCACCACGGCCTGCGCGCCTGGGTGCGCGGGCTGCAGTCGCTGGTCTCCTACTGGGCCGGCAACCCGCACGACTCGGTCCGGTACGCCCAGCTGGGCGCCGGCTACGCCGAGCAGGCCAACAGCACCACCAGCGTCTGGCTCCCGGTCAGCGAGGCCCGCGCCTGGGCCGCCCTGGGCAACGCCGACGCCACCCGGGCGGCCCTGGAGCGCGCGGAGAACGCCTGGTCCACGGTCGTCGAAGGCGACGACCTCGACGAGATGGGCGGCCTTTGCACCTTCGGCCGCAACCGCCAGCTGTACTACGCGGCCGACGCGCTCGCGTGGCTGCCCGGCGAGCGGGAGACCGCCGAGCGGTACTCGCACCAGGCCGTCGACGCCTACACCGACCAGTCGCACCCCGAGTGGGCCTTCGGCGACGCCGCCGGCAGCCACGCCGCCATGGCCATCACCCGGATCGCGAACGGTGAACTCGACGGCGCCGCCGACGCGATCGCGCCAGTCCTCGGCCTGCCGACCGAGCGCCGGATCAACGGTGTCGTGCACTCCGCCCGCCGGGTGCACCAGGCGCTGCGTCAGTCCGGCCGCGCCGACGACGCCCGGGACCTGCAGGAAGAGATCGAGCTGTTCACCCGCACCCCGATGCAGACCTACCCGCGGTAAACCGGTCGAGGTCTAGCATCCCGCCCATGGATCCGCTCACCGGCGATGCTGTCCGCCTGCGTGATTTCCGGCCGGACGACCTCGAGGACCTGCTCGCGATCACCGGTGACGACCGGGTGACCACCTGGATGTCGTTCGACAGCCACACCCGAGCGGACGCCCAGCGCCTGCTCGACAGGTGCATCGCCGACGCGGCCGTCGAGCCGCGCACGATCTACGGACTGGCGATCACCGGGCCTGACGACGACCAGGTGATCGGCTTTGCCCGGCTGGCCTTCAGCGGAGTGAAAGCGGCCAAGCTGGGCTACATGATCGCGGCCGACCACTGGGGGCACGGCTACGCCACCGACGCGGCCCGCACCGTACTGCGGTTCGCCTTCGACCCACTCGCCCTGCACCGGGTCACCGCCGCGATCGGTCCGGAGAACTCCGCCTCGATCGCCGTCGTGAAGAATCTTGGCTTCACCTACGAGGGCCACCTCCGCGACCACGTCTTCACCAACGGCGGCTGGCGCGACTCACTGCTGTTCTCCCTGCTCAGCACCGAGACCGCGGCCCTGACTCCGCGCTGAGCCGCCGGCCGTTCATCCGGCGAACACCTCTGTGTCATGCGATTGCTTGACAGTGCCTTGACACGTGCATGTCAGCACAAGAAAGGTGTTCCGCCATGACGTCTGAGCAGCAGGTACCCGTCTGGGCCGATCCGGCCGTCCCCGAGGAGGCGCTGGATCCGCAGGGGCTTTCGCGGCGTGGGTTGATCCGCCGGGCCGGGTTGCTGGGTGCCGGGTTCGCGGCGGCCGGCGTACTGGGGACGGGTGAAGCTGCCGCGGCTCCCGGTGCAGCGGATTCGCAGTACGGGGATGGGCCTGAACTGGTTTATCTCGTCGGGGATCACCATGTGCACAGCCGGTACAGCCATGACGCGAAGTACGACTTCAGCCAGTTGGCGTTGCGCGGGTCGCAGTTCGGCCTGGACTGGATGGCGTTCACCGAGCACAGCAACTTCGGGCACGCCGACAAGGGTGCGCAGGCGGAGAACGCAGAGGTGCTCAAGGCGCGGGCGGAGAACCCGCGGATGCTCGTGTTCCAAGGGCTCGAGTGGTACATCCCGGCGGCCGAGCACGGGACTGTTCTGGTGGCGCCCGGCGCGAACAACGTGGCCCTGCTGCAGCAGTTCGAGCGCGAGTACGACGGCAAGCTCACCGGGCGCTCGGCGAGTACACCGGAGAACGAGCAGCATGCGGTGAAGGCGCTGGCGTGGCTCGCGGAGCAGAAGCGGACGGGGTTCGTCGACGACGTGCTGGTGTTCGCCAACCACCCGATGCGGCTGGGGATCGACTCGCCGCACGAGGTCCGGGCGTGGCGCGACAGTGGGGTCTGCATCGGTATGGAAGGCGCTCCTGGTTCACAGGGCGACGCGGATCCGGCCTGGTGCGCGTTCCGCGGTACAACGACCAACCAGCGCGGCGAGTACACCAACAACCCCAGTGACGCGAGCTGGCCCGGTTACCCCGTCGATGCCTATCGCACGTACGGCGGCTTCGACTGGGCCACTGCGACCGTCGGCGGGCTGTGGGACTCGCTGCTCGCCGAGGGACGCCTGTTCTCGATCACCTCGAACAGCGACAACCACCGGACCATCTGGGACACCTGGAAGGACGGCGAGTACCCGCCCGGCCAGAACTTCGACTCACTCGGCTGGAAGCCGTCTCCGACCGACGCCGGTACGCCGCAGGCCGGCAGCGACTTCTGGCCGGGGCAGTTCAGCCGGACCCACGTCGGCGTGACTCGCTACGGCTACCTCGACGTGATGGCCGGGCTGCGCGCCGGGCGCGTCTGGGTCGACCACGGTCAACTGGTCGACGGCATCGACGTACGGGTGGCTCCTGTTGGGTCCAGGCAGCGTGGTGTGACGCTGGGCGGGCGTTTGAAGGTGCATCGCAACCAGCGGCTCGAACTGCGAGTCACAGTGACCAGCGCGACGCGGCCGAACTTCCACGGCGTACTGCCGAGGCTTGCTCACCTGGACGTGATCCGGGGCATCGTGACCGGTACTGCGAAGGACCGCGACAGCTGGAAGGCTCCTGACACCCGGGTGGTCGAGCAACTCGACGTACAGGGCAAGACCGGTAGCTACACGCTGCGGATCCCACTCGGTCGAGCAGAGCAGTCGCACTACCTGCGACTGCGGGGCAGTGACGGTCGGCGGAACGGGCCGGGCTACCTGGGGCGGCGCATCGATCCGGCTGGGCCGATCCAGCACCCGCCGGCCGACGGCGATCCGTGGCTGGACACCTGGCTCTACACGAATCCGGTCTTCGTGGACGTCGTCCGTTGACCATGATCGAGGGTTTGGAGTGGTGGGGAGACTGGTCGTATGGCCATCACTACACCGCTGAACATGCTGGACCCTGTGCGGGACGGCTTGGCCCGGATGATCCTGACGAAGGTGGCCGGGCCGGATCCGTGGGCCGAGCGAAACCGGGTGCACAGCACTCCGGGTCCTAGGTGGTTCGCGGCGGACCGGCCGATCCGCCGCGTGCACGGCGACGCCTCGATGTTCGCGGGTGGCCTGCGCGCGCTACTACTGCAGTCGCTGCACCCGATGGCGATGGCTGCGGTCTCGGCGCACTCCGGCTATCGCGGTGACCCGTGGGGCAGACTCCAGCGGACCAGCTACTTCCTGGCCATCACCACGTACGGCGCTGCGCAGGACGCAGAGGAGGCCGTCGCCCGCGTCAAGGCGGTGCACGAGCGAGTGCGAGGGACCAGTCCGGACGGGACTCGCTACCGGGCTTCGGACCCGCACCTGCTCAAGTGGGTGCACGTGGCAGAGGTGGATAGCTTCCTCGCGGCACACCAGCGGTACGGCGCTTCACCGCTCAACGCTGCCGAGCGAGACGCGTACGTCGAAGACACTGCGCTGGTGGCCGAGGCTCTGGGCGTCGTGGATCCACCTAGGACCGAGGCGGAGCTACGGGAGACCCTGAAGTCGTACCGGCCCGAGTTGCGGGGGACTGCCGAAGCGAGAGCGGCAGCGCGATTCATCCTGGTTCACCCACCAGTGCCCTTGGCCGCGCGTCCGGCGTACGGCGTATTGACCGCGGCGGCGGTCGGACTGCTGCCGTGGTGGAGTCGTCGGCCGCTGCGGCTGCCGTACCTGCCGCTGGCGGAGAGCACGATGGTCCGGGTGGCCGGTGACGGGCTGACGCGCACGATCCGCTGGGCACTCGCCTCGCCGACGCTGACACCGGAGTCTGTGACCGCCGATACCCGGTAGTTTTCTCCCATGCCGAAGCGCCCGTACCGCCCGCTGCCGTTGGGTACGCCGGCGGGGGTCGAGGTGCTGACCAAGATCCTGACCCAGGGACCGATTCCGCGGGTCCAGATCGCCCGGCGGACCGGGTTGTCCCAGGCCGCGGTGACCAAGGCCGTCGCGCCGCTGGTCGAGGCCGGCTTCGTGACGGACCACCCGGCCGAGGCCGAGGACGGTACCGAGGTCCGGGCGGAACTGGGGATCGGCCGGCCGGTGAGTCCGCTGACCGTGGTCGCCGACAGCGTCTCGGTGATCGGGCTGAAGGTGACGCCGACCGACCTGATCGGCGTGACCACCGACTTCAAGGCCGGGATCCGCGCGGTCCGGCACCAGCAACTGACGGACAAGTCCGCGGATTCCGTGCTCGAGCGGTTGGCCGAGCTCGCGACCGAGTTGATGGCGACGCTGCACGACAAGACGGATCCGGCCGGTCCGCTGATCGGCGTGGGCGTCGCGGTCTCCGGCGACGTGGACGCTCTGCAGGGCGTGGTGCGCGATTCGCCGTTCATGGGCTGGCGAGATGTGCCCGTGGCGGCCCTGCTCGGCGAGAAGCTGAAGGTGCCGGTGGTCGTGTCGAACGACGTACGGGCCCTGACCGTGGCCGAGCACTGGTTCGGGGTCGGCGTCGACGCGGACTCGTTCGCGGTGGTGACGATCGGTTCCGGTGTCGGCTGCGGCCTCTACATCAACGGCGAGGTCGTGTCGGGCGCGCACGGCGTCTCCGGCGAACTCGGGCACCTGCCACTCGCGCCGGGCGACCTGGTCTGCACCTGCGGCCGCCGTGGTTGCGTGGAGACGGTCGCTTCGTCGGATGCGATCCTGGCCCGGATCCGCGAGACGACCGGCCGGCCCGAGCTGGACCTGGCCGGTGCGATCGAGCTCGCGCACGAAGGCGATGCCCACGCGCGGGAGGCCTTCGACCGGGCCGGCGAAGTGATCGGCTCGGCATTGGCCGCCATGGTGAACCTGGTCGGCCCGCAGCTCGTCGTGATCGCCGGCGAAGGCGTCGCGGACTACGACCTGTACGACCAGCGGATGCGGCAGGCGTTCGCGGAGCACGCTTTCGGTGCCGCCGGCGACTGCACGCTGATGCTCCGCTCGCACACGTTCGACGACTGGGCCAGGGGCGCGGCCGCCACGGTGATCCGCTCGTACGTTCGCGGCGAACCGCCTTTACACCGGTGACCGGCAGCCCGGTTTCCGAACGATCGCATAGAGTGAGCCCAGACCTCAGTTGAGCCGGAAGGTTTGTTCGCGATGACAGACATGGGTGTGCCGGAGCAAGGGATTCCGGGGGTTGATCCGACCAAGCCGAGTATCGCGCGGACGTACGACTACCTGCTCGGTGGCAAGGACAACTTCGCCGTCGACCGGGCGCTCGGGGACAAGTTCATCAACGACCTTCCCGGCTCGCGCGTGATCGCCTTCGACAACCGCGGTGCGCTGATCCGTGCGGTGCGCGAGATCGTCACCAGCGGGGTCAAGCAGTTCATCGACCTCGGCAGCGGGTTGCCGACGGCGGACAACGTCCACCAGATCGCGCAGGGGCATCGGCCCGAGGCGAAGGTCGTGTACGTCGACATCGACCCCGTCGTCCTGAGTCACGGTCGCGCACTGCTGGCCGAGAACGACTTCACCACCGTGATCGAGGGCGATCTGCGGGACTCGGAGAAGATCTACCAGAACCCGGACCTGCAGTCGCTGATCGACTTCGACCAGCCGGTCGCGATCATCCTCAGCGCGATCCTGCACCACGTGAACGACGACGAGGACCCGGCCGGGCTGGTGCAGTTCTGGGTCGATCGGATCCCGTCGGGCAGCTATGTGTTCATCAGCCACTTCCGCAGCGAGGACGATCCGCGCAGCGCCGAGATGCAGCAACTGCTGCAAGGCTCGCTGGGGCGCGGGCGGTGGCGGACGGACGACGAGTTGCGGGCACTGTTCGGCAAGGAGCTGCAGATCCTGCCGCCCGGGCTGGTGCCGACGGCCGAATGGCGGCCCGTCACCGAGCCCGACGAGCTGACCGACTGGCAACGCCTGATCGCCGCCGCTCTCGCCATCAAGCCCTGACCACCGCGGCGGCGTAGTACAGGCCGGAGCGCCCTTCCGACCCCGTGGGCTGGAAGGGCGGCTCGTGGCGGCCTCAGCTGCGGGCTGCCGCCAGGATCTTGCGCCAGACCTTGCGGTAGGACTCCAGGCCGTCCTCGGCCAGTGGTCCGGTCGGGCCGGCGGTGATGGAGACGCGTTCGGGGATGGTGCCCCAGACCGGGATCTCCTCCGCGGCGTACTGCTGCATGGCCTCCTGGTAGGCGCGGGTGTAGGTCCGTGCCGAGCAGATCACCACGCCCACCGGAACCTCCTTCGGCACCAGGTCCAGCACCGCCCGGACCCGGGGAGTCTCCACCCCGCCGACGCGGGTCGGGATGACGACGATCCGGGCCCGTTCGAGCGCCTTGTTCAGCAGCCGTTCGTGCGACGGGGGCATGTCGACGACGCCGATGCCCTCGGGCGGCACCTTGTCGAGTGCCTTGGTCAGGAGGCGCTCGGTCGGCGCCTCGGCGATCTCGATCCTGGCCAGGTGGTCGTCGTCGGAATCCGCGATCCAGTCGGCAGCGCTGCCTTGTGGATCGGCGTCGACCAGGGTGGCGGTGCGACGGTTGGAAGATGCCAGCGCGGCCAAGTACACCGACGTGGTTGTCTTGCCGACCCCGCCCTTCAGTGCAGCTGTCACGATGATCATGGAACCGACGCTACCCGGTTTTGTCCGATTTCCGGCGTGTCGTCGGCGTTGCCCGAACGCGTCGTGATAGTTGCCGGTGGCCCCGGGCGCTACTTCCCGAGCCAGGCGTCGACCTTCGACCGGTTCGCCTCGACCCACTTCTGGGCGGCCGCGTCTGGGCTCAGCTTGTCCTCGGCGATGTACTTGGCGACCTGGTTCTGGTCGTCGTTGGTCCAGCTGAAGTTCTTCACCAGGTCGTACGCCGGGCTGCCCGAGTCGGCGAACTTCTTCGAGACGATCTTGTCCAGCGCGTACGCCGGATAGTCGCAGGCGACCTTCTCCGGTACGGCGTCGCAGCCGGCCTTGTACGGCGGCAGATTCACTTTGACCAGCTTGAGCTCGTTGAAGAACCACTGCGGCTCGTAGAAGTATCCGATCACGGGCTTCTTGTTCTTCTCCGCGTCGCGGAACGCCTGGATCAGCGCCGTCTCGCTGCCGGCGTACACGACCTTGTAGTCGAGCTTCAGGTTCTTCACCAACGCCTCGTCGTTGGTGACGAACGACGGATCGCCGTCCAGCAACTGGCCCTTGCCGCCGGACTCCGACGTCTTGAACATCGCCGCGTTCTTGTTCAGCGTCTTCCAGTCGGTCAGCTCCGGGTGCGCGGCGGCGAGCCACGGCGGCAGGTACCAGCCGATGACGCCCTTGTTGCCGGTCGGGCCCGCCTCGACGGCCACCTTCTGGTCGGTGATGTACTTCTTCTTCAGGTCTTCGTGCCCCCAGTTCTCCAGGTTCACGTCGATCTCGCCGGTGCTGAACCCCTGCCAGGCGATCTCTTCCTTGAGGTTCTTCTTCACCACCTTGCAACCGAGGTCCTTGGTCGCCACGTAGGCGACGACGGCCGCGTTCGCCTCGTATCCGACCCACGGGCTGACGGTCAGATTGACGGTGCCGCAGACCTTGCCGCTCGGGGCCGGCTTCTGCTGCGCGTCGCCGACCTTCGCACCCCCACACGCGGTCAGCGCGAGCGCCATCGCCGTCAGCACACCGGCCGAGCGCAGCAGCTTGTTCGTCACCACAGGTTGTCTCCTCATGATTTTCAGCTGAACTTCCTGGTACGGCGGGCCGCGGCCTGCGTGATCCGGTCGAGCATGACACCGAGCAGCACGATCGCCAGCCCCGCCGCCAGCCCCTTGCCGTAGAGCTCACTCTGCGCGAAGCCGGCGGCCACGTCGTACCCGAGGGCACCCGCGCCGACCAGGCCGCCGACGACGACCATGGACAGCACGTAGATCAGGCCCTGGTTCACCGCCAGCGTGATCGCCCGCCGGGCGACCGGCAGTTGCACCTTACTGATCACCTGCCAGCTGCTGGAGCCGACCGAGTTGGCGGCCTCGACCGTCGCGACCGGGACGGCTCGGATGCCGTCGGCAACGATCTTCGTGGTGACCGGTACGGCGAACACCACCGCGGCCGCGATCGCGGTGAACCGGCTGGTGCCGAACAGTGCGAGGAACGGTACGAGGTACACGAACGGTGGCATCGTCTGTCCCGCATCGAGCACGGGTCGCAACCAGCTGTCGGCGCGCTGGTTCCGCCCGGTCCACACCCCGAGAACGATGCCCACAGCAACCACTACGACGGTCGCCAGCAGCGTGGAAGCGAGCGTGACCATGCTGTCGTGCCAGACTCCGGTCGCAACCAGCAGACCAAGGCAGACAGCAGCCGGTACTGCGCCGCGCCAACTCCCCAGTACTGCGGCGAGAGCCACGATCACCACGGTGACAAGCCACCACGGCGACTCCGTGAGCAGCCCTTCCAGCGGGTTGAGGAGTCCCTCGGTCACAGCATCGCGTACGCCGTACGTGAACCCGCCGAAGACGTCCTGGACCCACGTCGTCACGTCCGACGCCGTCACGGCGATCCGGGAGCCCACACCGACGTCAGTGGGGAACTCGGCGGCCCACAGATACGTGCGGGAGAACCACACGGCCACCAGCACGGCCACACCGCCGACGCCGAGCAGCACACGGCGGCGGACGCTCGCAGTACGCCATGGTCGGTCACCGGCCGCAGTGGTCACGCGGTCGAGCACGATCGCGATCACCACGATCGCGAGACCGGCGTTGAACGCTACGCCGACGTCAAGCGTCTGCAGCGCCTTCAGTACGGTTTGCCCGAGACCGGGCGCATCGATGAGCGCAGCGACCGTGACCATCGACAGTGCGGCCATGATCGTCTGGTTGATGCCGACCACGACCGTACTGCGCGACATCGGCAGCAGCACTTTGAACAGGGTTTGCCCGCCGGTGGAGCCGAGCGAGCGAGCCGCCTCGACGCTTTCGGCCGGAACCGAACGGATCGCGTGCGCGGTCAGCCGGACGACCGGCGGCGCCGCGTAGATCAGGGTCGCGATGGTCGCCGCCGCCGGGCCGATCGCGAAGAACAGAGTGAGCGGTGCGAGGTACACGAACGTCGGCAGCGTCTGCATCAGGTCGAGGATCAGCGTGGCGACCTTGAACGCGCGGTTCGACAGTCCGGCCCAGATCCCGAGCGGAATGCCGACCAGCAGCGAGAGCGCGACGGCGGCGATCGTGAGCGAGAGCGTGTCCATGCTCTCCTGCCACAACCCTTGCAGCCCGACGAAGGTGAGCCCGGCGGCTGCGAGCAGCGCGACCTTCCAGTTGCCGAAGGCCCAGGCCAGGTACGCCGCGATGGCCACCACGCCGAGCCAGCCGACCACCGGCACGGGCCGCCCGTACGCCGGTTGGGACAGCACGTTCTGCAAGAGGATGACCAGGTGCTCGACCGCGATCCGGATCGCGTCGAAGAACGCGTTGCCGTTGCCGAGGAAGTCGCGGTGCGCGGTCAGCCAACGGTGCAGCGCGGTGGTCTCCTGGCCGCCGATCGCGAGCGTGTCGATTCCGCGCAGCACGAACCAGGCCGCCACCCAGCCGACCACCAGCACGCCGGCGATCACCGTACGGCGTGGTTTGCGGACCCGGATCTCGACCGAGCCGGTGATGGACGCCATCTCAGCCGTCTTGGGGGCGCGGCGCGGACGGGTCCGGATCCGCGACGACGGCCAGGATCGCCTCGTCGTCGATGACGCCGAGGAGCTGGCCTTCGGCAACGACCTTGACCGGGCGGTCGGACTCCAGCACCAGCCGGGTCGCCTCCCGGACCAGGACGTCGGGGCCGAGCTCGGGGCCGTCCAGCTGCTCGTCCGGTCGCGGCTGCCGGACGATCCAGCGCAGCGTGAGGATGTCGGCCCGCGGTACGTCGCGGACGAACTCGCGGACGTAGTCGTCGGCCGGCGCTCCGACCAGTTCGTCGCCGGTCCCGAGCTGGACCGCCGCGCCGTCGCGCATCAGCAGGATCCGGTCGCCGAGCTTGAGCGCCTCGGACAGGTCGTGGGTGATGAACACCATCGTCTTGCCGACCTCGCGGTGCAACCGGGCCACCTCGGTCTGCATCTCGCGCCGGATCAGCGGGTCGAGCGCCGAGAACGGCTCGTCGAACAGCAGTACGTCGGGGTCGTTGGCGAGCGCACGCGCCAGGCCGACCCGCTGCTGCATGCCGCCGGACAATTGCTCGGGGTACAGCTGCTCGTTACCGGCCAGACCGACGAGGTCGATCACCTCCTGCGCCCGGCGGCGGCGGTCGGGCTTGCTCTCGCCGCGCACCTCCAGGCCGTAGGAGACGTTGTCGATCACCTTGCGGTGCGGGAGCAGGCCGAAGTGCTGGAACACCATCGAGAACTTGCTCCGCCGGAGCGTCCGGAGCCGCTTCTCGTCGGCGGCGCGCAGATCCTCGCCCTCGAAGTAGATGCTGCCCGCGGTCGGCTCGATCAGCCGGGTCAGGCAGCGGACCAGCGTCGACTTCCCGGACCCCGACAGGCCCATGACGACGAACACCTCACCGGGAGCGACGTCGAAGCTGAGGTCGCGGACGGCCGCCGTACAGCCGGTCTTCTGGTAGAGGTCCTTGCGGTCCAGGCGCGCGAGATCAGGACGTCGCGGTACGCGGTCCGCCTTCGGCCCGAACACCTTCCACAGGTCCTGGATCGAGAGCAGTGCGTCCGACGCCTGCGGATCGGGGTACTCGAGCTGAGCGGTCACAGTGGTTCACCCTCGCATCCCGGCCACCGGGTTCGTCGTGAACCGCGACTTTATCGAAGCCCCGGCTCCCCAGCGCCGCCGCGGGTGTCTGACCCTTCAACCTTTACCCGCACCAAACACCCTCCACGCCGGTTACGAGGGCTGGTACGGCGGAGCCTCGCCCCAGCCCCACCTCGGTACCGGCGCCTGTGGTGGTGGGGTCGCGCCGGGCTGGGAATTGGCCAGCGCGATCCGGGTGCCCCACTCGATGTAGGCCACAAAGGCCGACCGGAACTCGGGATCGTCCGGCAGGCCGGCCGGGTCGGCGCTGGCGGCGATGAGCGCGGCCCACCTCGCGCGCTGCTCCTCGGTCAGACCGAGATTCAGGTGGTGCGACAGCATCGCCGGGTAGCCGCCAAGCTCTTCGGTGTACGTCTTGGGGCCGCCGAACACCTCCCCGAGCCAGATCGCCACGTGCTCACGGTGCTTGTCGCTCATGTGCGCGAACACCGGCGCGAGCAGCGGATCCTCCAGCACCTTGTCGTAGAACACCTCGGTCAGCCGCCTGAGCGCTTCCAGCCCACCGGCCCACTCGTACACCGTCGGCGTCGTCATCTCACCCTCCTCTGATTGCAGTGTAAGCATGTAATCAGATTCCAAGGTTCATCAACGCTCTGGCGATCGCGACCTGAGCCGGCTCGATCCCGCGTTCGCCGTCCTCGAGGTCCCAGAGCACGTTCTGCAGGATCCGCCCGAGCGTCCAGCCGACGGCCCGGTCGCGGTCCAGGCCGACCACGTCGACCAGCAGGTCGAACCGCCGCCGGATCGCCTTCGCCAGGTCGCCGGTCGCGACCAGGTCGTCCCAGCGGTTGTTCAGCGCCGGGAACAGCTCGAAGCACGGGTCGCCCGCGAGCGGCTTCGGGTCGATCACCAACCACGGTTCCCGCTCGGCGGCCATCACGTTGTCGTAGTGGAGATCCCAGTGGAGCAGCCGATCACCGGACTCGCCTTCCAACTCGGCCAGCCGGGCAGCGCACCGGCGTACGAGGTTCTGCTCGTCTCGGTCAGCCAGTCGCGGGATCTCTCTGGGCGCTTCGTCCAGCATCGCAGCGGTGAGGTCTTCGAGCTTCCGGAGCACAGGAGGAGCCTGTACTGCGCTCAGCCGGGCTAGCAGCTCTGCCAGGACCTGGGTGGCCTCCTGGTCGTTTGGGACGGCGCTGAGCATCCTCGGCTGCAGGCGCTCGATCAGGATGGTGCCGGTCGATGGATCATCCTCCAGGACCAGTACTACGCCGTCGCCGTCCCACGTACGCAGAGCGAGTGCCTCGCCGGCGTTCTCCTCGTTGAGCGGTTGGAGCTTGAGCATCGCGGCAGTGGCGTCTCGGCGGCGCACGGGGAGCACCAGCGAGCCGGCGCCGTACAGGGGTTCGCCGTCGAGCTGCAGTGACCACTGGTCGAGGTAGCCGGTGGTCAGCTCCGGCAACGCGTCCAACCAGTGCTTGGCGTCTTCCTCGTGCAGCTCTCGGAGACCCGCCGGTACTACGAACTCGCGCAACTGGACTCCTTTGCTCGCGGCCGGGCACTCCGACAGTAGGTGGTCGGGTGGACGTGTGCTTGGGTTTTCCCGTGAGTTCCCCTGAGGCGGCCGACGCGGCCCATGCAGTGGCCCGGCAACACCGTCGCGCGCAAGCATTGGTGGGCGTGGTCTATCTCGGTTTGCCGCTGGCGTTCCTGGTGGTGACCGTGGTGATCGCGTCGACTCGGTCGGCGTTCGCCTGGCCTGCGGTCGTGTTCCCGGCGCTCGTGCTGGTGCTGGGCTGGTTCCTGCGAAGCAGGCAGCGGTATCAGGTCGGGCGCTGGACCACCGTCGGCGCCTGGTTCGGTGGGCTGGGCGTGCTGTACGTCGGGTTCTTCTCGCTGGTGTTCGACGTTCGCTGGCTGGTCGCGGCCATCATGCCCGCTGCGCTGGTCGGCGCGTTCCTGGGTGCGCTTCTCGGACACGCTGCTCAGCGCGCGATCATGGCACCTCTGCGGCCCGAGCTCGCCGGTACGCAGTACGAGCTCACGCTGCAGTTGCGGGGCGTGCTGCTGACCACGCTGGACATCGGTACGTCGACGGTGACTGTGCGAGGGCGGTTCTTCGCCACCCCGCCGGGCGGGCGGGAGGCGGGCCGGCGTACGTATCCCTTGTCGGCGGTGACCGGGGTCTTTGCCGCCTCGCTCAGCGGCTCCGAGCGGCTGAAGTTCCCGATCGCGCTACCAGCCAAGGCAGTCGGCTCGGCGGGACCGGCGCTGATTTTGCAGGCTCGCGGCGAGGACTGGGTCCTCCCCCTCAGCGCCGCCGACGCCGTCGCCGCCTTCCTCAACCACCGAGTCAGCGCCGCAAAGCTGACGTCCTGAGGATCACCCAGCGCGCTGGTCGGTCCACCGCATGCCGAGGGCGAAGCCGAGATCGTCGTACTCGGCACCGGGAAAGACCAGGTCGTGGACCTCGCGGAACTGGCGACGGGACAGGTAGACATCGCTGGCCAGATGGTCGAGCCACGGTCTGCTGAACCAGAACCGCAGCCCGAACCACGCGTCCCGCAGCCCGATCCGTCGTACCTCGGCCGGGAACCCTTTGATCGCACCCACCTGGTAGACGATCCGCGGCGGCGTCGGGTAGAGATCGCACACGTTGTCGACCAGCGCGACCGTGCCGCCGGGGCGGACCAGCGACTTCAGTTGCTCGAGGCCGGCCCGGTAATTCGGCACGTGATGCATCATCGTGTGGCTGTAGACGAGGTCGAACCCGTCGTCGTCCACCTCGAACAGATCAGCCACCCGGTACTCCGTGTTCGGCCGCGCCCGCTTCGCCCGGGCGATGTCGATCAACGGCTCACTCAGATCGACCCCGAGGACGTACCTGAAGTCGTCGGCCAGCCTTGCGACCGCGTAGCCCGAGCCGCAGCCGACGTCGATCGCGCGCTCACCGCGGACGCCGAGGCCGGACACCCATCCGCAGTTCTGCCCCGGGTGCAACCCGACGAACCGGTCGTAGTCGGCCGCGAACCGATCGAACAGCTGTGCATCAACCGTCATGCGAGTACGACGTCACCCGACGCCCGACGGTTGGGTCGGGATCGGCCTCCAGTCCGTCGGGCTCCGTTTTATCGGGGCACCGTTTTGTCGGGGCTCCGTTCCGTCGGGGCACCGTTTTGTCCGGGCACCGTGCTGGGGTCAGGCGCCGGCGGCTTCGCGTTCCTTGCGGGAGGTCTCGGCCTTCTCGGCCTGCCAGCCGTCCTCGTTCTTGCCCAGACGCCAATAGCCGGAGATCGAGACGCGGTCGCGGGGGAGACCGCGCTCGGCGTGCAGGTGGCGGCGGAGCTGGGTGACGAAGCCGGCTTCGCCGTGGACGAAGACGTGGACGTCGTCGGAGCGGAACTCGAGCTCCTCGACCGCCCGGACCAGGTTCTCCCCGCGCTCGCCCGTGCGGTGGAACCAGGTCAGCTCGACGTCGCCGGGGCCGTCGAGCTTCTGCTCCTCGGTCTCGTCCTCGACCTCGACGAAGACCTTCGCCTTCGCACCCGGCGCGAGTTGCTCGATCGCGGCACCGATCGCCGGCAGTGCGCTCTCGTCGCCGACCAGCAGGTGCCACTCGGCGTCGGGGTTCGGCGCGTAGCCGCCACCCGGACCGTTGAACCAGAGCTTGTCACCGGGCTGGGCAGCCGCGGCCCACGGCCCCGCGATCCCCTCGTCGCCGTGGTAGACGAAGTCGATCGTCAGCTCCCGCGCGGCCTCGTCCCAGTTCCGGACGGTGTAGGTGCGCATCGTCGGCCACTGCTCGGCCGGGAACTGCTCACGGATCACGCCCATGTCGAGCGGCTCGGGATACGTCACGCCGGGCTTCGGGAAGAGCAGTTTGACGTAGTGGTCGGTGGTTCCGTTGTCGACGAACTCGTCGCAGCTCAGCACCAGCCGGATCATGTGCGGAGTGATCCGCTCGCTCCGGCGGACGACCGCCAGCTTCGCGCGGCGGTTACGGGGTGCGGGGTTGCTCACGCGACCACGGTCCTCTCAAAACTTCGAGCAGAATGTTAGGCATACCTAACTAGGCTAACCGACACTCCGAAATCCCCCGCCATCGCGGCGCAAACCAGCGGGCGCTGGGGTAGCCGCCTTCGTTCTCAGGGGATTCCCCTTCGTTCTCTGCGGTAGCCGCCTTCGGTCAGCAGCAGTCGTCGCAGGCTCGCGCCGTACCGTCCGTGGTGGGCGCGCAGCAGCCTTCGCCGCGCCAGGCCTGGACACCCTCGCGGAGGGCGACGGCCGAGATCACCAGCCCGGCGATCGGATCGGCCCAGTACCAGCCGAGGGTCGCGTTGAGCAGCAGGCCGAGCAGAAGCACCGCGGACAGGTAGGTACACAAGAGAGTTTGGGTGCTGTCAGCAACTACCGCGTTGGAGCTGAGCGCCTTACCGGTACGGCGTTGCGCGTACGAGAGCAACGGCATCACCACGAGCGACGCGATCGCCAGGCCGATTCCTACCCCCGATGTGTCCGCCTCGCCTCGGCCGAGCAGAGCGCGCACGGATTCCACCGTCACGTAAGCGGCGAGACCGAAGAACGACAGCGCGATCAGGCGCAACGCCCGACGCTCCCGCGTCTGGGGCAGTGGATGCCGGAACTGCCAGAGGATGATCAGCCCACTCGCCACCTCCACCACCGAGTCGAGCCCGAACCCGACCAGCGCAACAGATCCCGCGACCGTCCCGGCCGAGATCGCGACGATCGCCTCGATGACGTTGTAGGTGACGCTCGCACCGGCCAGCAGTTGCGCCCGTCGCCCCAGCTTCTTGCGCCGCTCCTCCGCTCCGACCGTTTGCTGCTCTCCAACCATCGGCAGCATCCGCAGCTCGACGGGGTGGGCCGCGTGGTCCCGCTCGCTCATCGGCAGTCGCCTTCTGCGTCGGGCCGGCAGCAGGCGGGATCGACGGCCAGTACGACGTGCAGCAGCTCGGCGAGCGCCGTACCGAGGCTTGGGTCGGCCAGCTCGTAGCGGGTACGCCGACCTTCCGGTTCCGCGACGACGAGACCACAGCCTCGCAGGCAGGCGAGGTGGTTCGACAGGGACTGCCGGCTGACGCCGATGCGCTCGGCCAAGTCTGCGGGGTAGCTCGGACCATCGTGCAGCACGAGCATCACCTGCGTGCGCGTCGGATCCGACAGCGCATGCCCGAATCGGGCCAGCACCTCACTCCTGCTCACGATCGCGTCCACGCGCACGACAGTACACGATTCGATGTATTCAGCAGAACCTGTACTACGCGTCGCTCGGCGCCACCGCCTTCGCCGAGCGCTGCCACAGCACCGCGAGCGGGATCGCCGCCGCGACTCCGGCGAGCCCGAACCATCCGACCGCCTGCACCGCGTCGGTCTTGTCGGCGAGCACACCGGCGAGCAGCGGGCTGACGCCGGTCGCGGTCGTCAGACCCGAGTTCGACATGCCGATCGCCTGGCCGCGCCGCGCATCGGGAAGCATGAAGGTCATCGACGTCGTCGCCTGCATCACCACGATCGTGCCGAACGCTCCCGCGAACACGAACAACACAACGGACACGACCAAGCCGGGTCGCAGCAGGCACAGCGCCACCGGCACTGCGGACGCGATCGCGAGCGGACCGAGCAGCCCCGGCCGTTTCTCCTCCGGCACCAACTTGCTGAACAGGAACGCACCCACCACGCTGCCCAGCGGATCCGCCGCCAGGATCAACCCGACCATCACCGAATTGCCGCCGAACACAGCGGCGTACGGAGCTGCCATCCCTTCGTACACAGCCACCAGCGCCATCAACCAGAGCATCAACACCAACGCGCGCATGCCCCGGTCCGCGAACAACAGTCCCCACGACTCTCCCGCCGACGCCCGCCACGACCGCCGTACGCCGGTGTCGCCGGGCTTGTCCGCGTTGGCCGCCGGGCGCGGTCTGAGCCGGCTGCGGATCAGCAGAGCGGATCCGAAGAAGGTGACCGCGTCGAGCGCGAGGACGACGTACGGGTTGAACAGGGCGATCAGGAGGCCGCCACCGGCGAACCCGGCCATCTGCGCCGACTGGATCGTGATGCTGCGGATCGCCATCCCAGTCGCGTAGCGCTCGGTGCCGAGTACTTCGGGGAGCAGCGCGAGCTGGGCCGATTTGAAAACCGGTTGGAGGAGCGAGACGACGCTCACCAGGACGCACCGCAGCCAGAACGGCACCGGCGGAATCGCGACCAGAACGATCAGGCAGCCGCGCAGTCCGTCGACCGCCATGATCAGCTCACGCCGCGGAAACCGATCCGCCAGCCCGGTGAGGAAGATCCCACCGAGCAACGACGGGACGAACGTCAACGCATAGGTGAGACCGGTCAGCGCCGCCGAACCGGTGTCGGCGAAGACGAGCACCGACAACGCCACCCGGGCGAGCTGATCCCCGGCGACCGACTGCAACTCCGCCAGCCACATCGCCCGGAACTCCGGAACGCGAAAGCACTCCCGATAACTGCTCCTCGAACCTGCCACCACGGGGCCTCACTCACACTCACGCCTCCCGGCCGCGCCCCCAGACGACCCTGCCAGCCGCAGCGTAGGTCCCAGATCACCCCCACTTCCTCCCTTTCGAACATCCTGAAAACGTTCCGCACACACCAACCACACAGCACATCCCGCTGCTGAATCGTCGGACTACAGCAAGTCAGGTGCGCTGGTGTCCGCAGTCGAGAACCCCAGCGCTCGACCAGCCTTCAATTGCGGTTTGTTCCTGCGCGAGGGCCCCGCACGCGGGGGCGGTCATGACGTGCGCTGGTAGTAGCCATCGAGGCGGCCGCGGGCGAGGACAGGGCCGGCTGCGGCCAGGACGTCGCGGGGCTTGGCGGACTCCAGCGCGCTCCTTGTGGTCAGGGTCGACGCCAGAGCGAAGAGTTCGAACACGTAGCGGTGTGGGCCGTGGCTCTTCGGCGGTGCCGGTCCGAAGTAGCCGCTGCCGATGCCCGAGCGCAGTAGGCGTACGCCGTCGGCGGGACGTCCGGCATCGAGCGCCCCCTGAGCGAGAGCCGTGAGCTGTACGTCGAGCAGCGCCAAGCAATGCACGAACGGCAGGGGCGTGGGAGCGTCAGGATCCTCGACGACCAGCAGTAGTTGCACCGCAGCTTCCGGCGCGGGTGACCAACTCAAAGCCGGTGAGAGGTCATTGCCGCCGACCCGGACCGAGGCATGGACGGCCGGGATCGTCCCCTCGTGATCGAAATCGGGACTGGTCAGGTTCAGGGTCTGCTCGCCGGCAAGGTTCGCCGAATTCCAGGCAAGCCCCGCTTGCCCCGACACTCGTCGCTTGGCCGACTGGTGCGTTGTCACATGTTCTCCTCGGACAGCTGGATTCGTACTGGACGGCGGGTCAGCGCGGGTCGGGGTTCTGGCGGAGCCGGGCGAGCTCGTCGAGTGCGCTGCGCTGGGAGCGCTCAATGAATCGCGCCAGTGCGCCCAACTCGTCCAGGTCGAGCACCCCGAGGTCTTCGTGGGCGCGGGCAGTCAGCCCGTCGTAGTACGCCGCGATGCGAGCCAGGCCGTCACTGGTCGGTTCGATGAGGACGCGGCGCCGATCCTGGGGATCGGCGGTTCGCTTGATGCAACCGGCAGCGTCGAGCCGGTCGATCATCCGCGACACCGACCCTGGCGTCAGGCCGACAGCGCCTGCCAGTTCGGCAGCGGTGGCGGGTCCGCGCTGGTTCAGCACATGCAGACCGTCCAGGTCGCTGGCGGTGACGCCCATGCGCTCGGCGATCAGCCGGTTGAGCTGCGAGATCGCGTTGACCCAGCTGGGCAGCGCGGCCAGCACCTGCCGCTCGGCCTCACGCCGCGATCGATTCCCCATCCGCCCCTCCTGGTTGGACGACCCGCAATCGAGGAACTAGTGCATGACACAACTATTGCGTGACACACTTATATCCGGATCGTGAACGATTTGTCCACGCGAAGTCGGTACCGGTCGGAATCGGACTTAGCCGGGCCGATGGTGGATCGAAGTAGAGCTGCTGGACCGAACGTCACGAGGGGGGCGTCGGGTGGGTCAGGTGGCGAAGACGGCGGAGTCGTGGGCGAAGGCTTTGAATTCGAGGGCGTTGGTGGCGGGGTCGTGGAGGAACATGGTCCATTGCTCGCCGGGCTGGCCTTCGAAGCGGAGGTAGGGCTCGATGACGAACGGGATGCCGGCGGCGCGGAAGCGGTCGGCGAGGGCGTGGAAGTCGGGGATCGAGAGGATCAGGCCGAAGTGCGGGACGGGGACGTCGTGGCCGTCGACGGGGTTGTGGATCGGGGCCGGGCGGGCAGGGGCGAGGTGGGTCACGAACTGGTGGCCGCGCAGGTTCCAGTCGATCCAGGTGTCGGAGCTCCGGCCACGCTCGCAGCCGATCACGGTGCCGTAGAACTCCGCGGCAGCGGCGAGATCGTCGACGGGCATGGCCAGGTGGAAGCGGGGCAGCGGTGAGGTCGAATCGGTCATGCCTAGAACATACGAGCCGATCCGGCCTCACCGAGCGTTGTCCACAGGCGAATCACGGCCAGATCGACGCGACCCATTCGGGGTGGTCGATGAACGGGTTCCGGTTGTGCTGCCAGGTGTCGAAGATGACCTGGTTGCGGCGCTTCTCGAAGGCGTCCGGCGGGTCGGCCGCACTCCACGCCTTCAACACCGACAACCTGCCGATGTACGGCGCGGTGCCGTTGTTCACCGAGTCGTTCGGCTCCAGGTTCGCGAAGCCGTCGTCGCCCTCGTACCGCACGGCCATGTAGAAGATCATCCGGGCCACGTCACCGCGCACCGCCGGCCGCGGGTCGAACGAGTCCGAGTCAGCCGTGCAACCGGGGCACTGGGCAACCGCCGTACCGCCGTTGTCGAAGTCCAGATTGCCGCGGGCCGAGTTCACCGAGACATCCTCGGGCCGAAGGTGGTGCACGTCGGTCCCAGGCCCGGTGGCCGTGCCGAAGTCACCGTGGGACTTGGCCCAGACGTGTTCACGGTTCCAGTCGTCCACGCCGCTGCCGTTGGAGGACTTGCTCTGCGACCGTCCGGAGTACAGCAGGATCACGTTGTTGGGGTTGGCCGGGTCCTGGTCGGTGTCCTTCAACGCGTTCCAGACCTGGTCGTAGGTGAGCTTGGTCTGGTTCGAGATGATCGTGTGCAGCGCAGCCTTCAACGCCGTGCCGGACTTCCCGGCCGCGGCGGCGTAGTAGTCGCCGGGATCACCCGGATCCGAACCGCCGGCCCCGGTGAAGGCAGTCGCGTTCTTCAGCCCCGCGTGGGGAGTGAAGTACGGCGTGAGCGTGCCGGTGACGGCGATCTTCGTCCCGACCAGCCCAGGATTCGACAGCAGTCCGTACTGCGTCCTGAAGGTCGTCGGGATCTGCACGTAGAGCATCGAGCCCGTGCTCGTCTGACTCGCCGAGTCGGCCAGTGCCAGCGCGGTGTCGGCGGTGAAGTTGCTCCTGATCACCGTGGTCGCGGCGGTCGGTTGACCGACCACGTAACCCTCGACGGTCGCGACGGATCCGTCCTGCCGGCCGATCGCAGTACTGACGGAGATGGTCGCGGTAGTAGCCGCTGTCGACGGCACTACGCCGTACCCGAGCAGACCTAGAAGGATCGTTCCGATCAAGAAGGCACGGCGAACAAGCACGGCGGACTCCCACGGGGCGGTAGGAACGGGGCGGTCGCAGTGCAGTCTGCCCGGCAAGAGGGCCGGGGAAGCGTCATCGGAGGAAAATGTTGTCCGACGATCCGGCAAACTTGAGTCGGTGGGGCGGCAGCGCGTTGGCGCTGGGCCGCCCCACCTAGGTGTCAGGGCCCCCATCAGTTCACGGCTTGCACCGCGTTCTGCTCGCCCGTCCACCAGCGAGGCGCTACTGGCGGGCAGCACCTCACCGACCGGTCGGAGTGTCCCACTCCGGGTCTGGCGTGGTGCGGACGCCGTTACGGACCGTACTCAGTCCGGAACGGATTGTCCATGGTGAACAGCCCTCGTCTCACGCTACTGACAGGTCACTGATACAGCAGCAGATTTGCCCCGGACTAGCCCTTCACGGCACCTGCGGCCACGCCGGTAGTCACCCGGCCCTGCAGGACCAGGAAGATCAGGAGCACGGGCAGCATGAACAACGTCGCCGCTGCCATCGTGGCACCCCAGTCGGTCCCGAAGGTGTTGCTGAACGAGGAGAGCCAGACCGGCAGCGTGCGCTGGTCCTGGTTCTTGATGATCAGCAGGTTCGCGAAGGCGAACTCGTTCCACGCGGTGATGAAACCGAACAGCGAGGTGGACAACAACCCGGGCGCGAGCAGCGGGAACACGATCCGCCGGAATGCCGTGAACTGGTTGCAGCCGTCGACCTGGGCCGCTTCCTCGAGCTCGACCGGGATGCCCTTCAGGAACCCGCGCAACGTCACGATCGTGAACGGCAGCGTCATCATGAAGTAGATCAGCGTCAGCATCGGCAGCTTGTCGAGCATGTCGGTGTCGCGGGCGATCACGTACATCGGGATCAGCAGCGCCTCCCACGGCGTCATCTGCGCGATGAACACCATCAGGATGAACGCCTGCCGCCCCTTCCACTTCATCCGCCCGACCGCGTACGCCGCCAGGCAGGCCACCACGAGCGACAGCAGCACCGCGCTGATCGCGACCATCCCGCTGTTGCGCCAGAAGGTCCAGAAGCCGTCCGCGTGCACCGCAGTACTGAAGTGGTCCAACGTGACGTGCGTCGGGAGGAACGACGGCGTCTCGGCCTGGATCTCCTTGGTCGGCTTGAACGCGGTCAGCACCATCCAGTAGACCGGGAAGATCGAGAAGAACAGCACGCCGAGCGCCACGACGTTCAGCGTGATCCTGCGGCTGAGCCGGGTCCTCACAGTTCACCCTCCTCTTTGAACATCTGCCGGAAGTAGGCGAACAACACGACGGCCAGGATCAGCACGGTGACCATCGAGATCGCCGCACCCAGGTCGTAGCGGTTGAGGGACTGAGCGATCTGGTAGGCGTAGACGGGCAGCGTCAGCGTCGCGTTACCCGGGCCGCCCTGGCTGATCGCCCAGATCTGGACGAAGCTCTTGAACACCCAGATCACTTCCAGGCAAAGGATCAGCCCGAACATCGGCCGCAGGATCGGGAAGGTGATCAGCCAGAAGGTCTTCACCGAACCGGCCCCATCGATCTGGGCCGACTCGTGCAGTTCCCGGGGCACGGTCGTCATCGCGGCGTACAGGGTGAGCGCCGCGAACGGTACCGACTGCCAGACGATCAGCAACACGATGATCGCGAACGTCGAGTTGCCGTCCGCGAACCAGGCCTTGCCGTCGAACTGCTCGAAGCCGAGCGCGACCAGCACCCAGTTCACGACGCCGAGCTGGGACTGGAACAGCCATTGGAAGACGGTCGTCGCGGCGATCACCGGGATCGCCCAGGCGACCACCAGGCCACCCATCACGGCGAACCGCATCCACTTGCCCAAGGCACCGATCAGCAACGCGACCAGGGTGGCCAGCACCATGATCAGCGCGACGTTGATCGCGGTGAACACGAACGTCCGGCCGACCACACCCCAGAACTTGTCGTCGGACAGGATCTGCCGGTAGTTGTCGATCCCGACGAACTCGGCGCCGCCGCGGATCAACTGGGCGATCCCGAACTTCTGGAACGAGATCAGCAGGTTGCGGACGAGCGGATAGGCCAGCAGGTACGCCGTACCGACGACTGTCGGCGCCACCAGCAGGTAGGGCAGCACGCGGGCCCACAGGGGTTGCCCCCGCCGGACCGAGCGCGGCGGACCGGGCTCGGGGGCGGGGGCTGCTGTGGTCGTGTCGATCTCAGCCACAGCCATGGCGCTACTTCGTGTTCAGGGCCTGGGTGATGATCTCGTCGGCGGCCTTGGCCGCGGCGGACGGGTCACCGCCGGTCAGCACCTTGGTCTGGTACTCCTTGATCGGGTTCTTCGCCTCGACCGCGGCCCAGTTCGGCGAGTTCGGGGTCGCCTTGCCGTTGGCCGCGCCGGCTGCCATCGCCGCCACGCCCTCGTCCGCGCCGACCGACGAGGCCAGGCTGGTCCGGTTCGGCACGTACTTCATCGACTTGGCCAGATCGACCTGCCACTTCTCGCCGGCCAGTTCCTTGATGAAGGTGTACGCCGCGTCCTGGTTGGCCGAGGCCTCCGGGATGATCAGGTCGGAGCCACCGGTGAAGACGGCACCCGGCTTGTCGGCGGTCTTGCCGGGGATCGGGAAGAAGCCGATCTTGTCCTTGAGCGCCGGGTTCGCCTGCGCGATCAGTTCGGCGGCCCCCGGTACGGCGATCATCTGCGCGACCTTGCCCTGCGCGAACACGTCGGTCTGCGTCGGCTTGGCCTCGTCGGAGTCTTTCGGGCCCTTGCCGAGCGCCTGAATCTGCTTGTAGAAGTCCATGCCCTTCAGCGCCTCGGGCGTCTCCAGCGCGCCCTTCCAGGTGTCGCCGTCCTTGACCGCGAGGTCGCCGCCCTCGTCCCAGATGAATCCGGACAGCACGTAGAAGTTCTGGCCGGGCAGGTAGATGCCCTGGTTGCCGCCGGTGTTCACCTTCGCGGTGTCGGCCAGCCACTCCTCGCGCGTCTTCGGCGGGGTGCTGATGCCGGCCGCGGTGAAGAGGTCCTTGCGGTAGAGGACGACCCGGTTCGCGGCGTAGTACGGGATGCCGAACTGCTTGCCCTCGTAGTTGCCGGGGCCTGCCAGACCCTCGATCCAGTCGTCGCCCTTGAGGTCGGACTTCTTGTCGGTCAGGTCCTTGACCCCACCACTGGCCGAGTACTGCGCGACCTGGGTGTTGCCGACCTCGATCACGTCCGGCGCGTCCTTGCTGGCCAGCGCGCCGATGATCTTTGGGCCGATGCCGTTCCATTCCTGGATCTGCACGTTGGCCTTGATGTCCGGGTGGCTGGCGGCGAAGTCGTCGGTGAACCGCTTGAGGAAGTCGTCGGAGACGCTGCCCTTCATCAGCCACACGTCGATGCTGGTCGGGCCGGACGCAGCGGTGTCTTTCTGGTCCGAGCTGCCGCAGGCGGCGAGCGCGGTGAGCGAGAGAGCCGCGACCGCGACTGTGGATATGGCAAGGGGACGGAACTTCATCGGATCACCTCTGGCGGAGTAGCCGGGGCAGCCCGGCTGACTGGTATGAACCTGTCGTTCAGTGGCGCAGAGCCTTGCCGGATTCCGGGGACCGGTCAATACTTCAGTAGTCTCCGTTATTAAGTTGTGAGAGCGCTCACGAGCGCCAGAAGTCCCCAAAATGAAGACATGACAGCAAGGCCCGCAGTTGGCGTTGCAGATAGCGCAACGGACCAGTTGAAGGTTCTGGTAAGTCGTTGACCGGACCAGTTGAGGGAGAGGAAAGCAGCTACACCACAGGACGGCCGTCGTGCTGCTGCGCCTTGCGGAGCCCGACGAGCAGCAGACCGATGCTGATCGCCCCGACGACGGCGTACGTGATCCGGCCGCCGATGCCGTCCCAGGTGGTGTGCAGACCGACCGCCACGGCGTACATGCCGAGGAAGCCGAGGAACCGCTTGCCGGTCGGCTCCACCGCGAACCGCCAGAGGCCCCAGCACGTGAGGCCGGTCCACGCCGCATGACCGGCCGGTGACAGCAGGCCGCGGATGAACAGGGTCTGCTCAGCCGCACCGACGTTCCCGCCCGACTGGAGCAGGGCGACGAACGCGTAGCCCATCGTCTCCAGTACTGCGAACCCCGTGCCGACCGCGACTCCGATGACGATGCCGCCACCGATCGACCGGTACCGGTGGCCGAAGAACAGCACCAGCACCACCGGGACGATCAGCTTGGCGGCCTCCTCGATCAGGCCGACACCGAGCATCGGCAGAGCGCCCAGCCTGCGCATGGCGTCGTACTCGAGCAGGCCGGCCACGGCCACACCCACCACGCCTCCGAACAGCAGCGACCCGCCCAGCGTCGGCCCGTCGATCAGCCATCGACCGGAACGACCCGCGGCGAACGTGACGAAGGTCAGCGGTACTACGAGCGCGCCGAGCAGGATCAACGTGGGGAAGAGGTTCGGATTGTCCGTATCGGCGAGCACAGCCAGCACCGCGAGGTAGAGAGCGCTTCCGATCACCAGAGTGCCGAGCCAGGCCCACCTGCGAACAATCTGCTGTGCCGTCATGTACAGATCCTGCACGGGCAACGTGACCAGTGCAGCGGTCTGCCGCGCGTGTCTGCGTTGACGCGCCGTCGCAAGTCGGGTTGCGCCGATCGCCACCGTCAGCGACTGTCGAGACAGGAGGTGCTCACAGTGCGCGTACTACGTATCGCTCAGGTACTCGGATGCGGTCTGCTCCTACTGGCCGGCGGCACGTCCTGCGGCACCGGCGAACCAGCCGGCCCAGTGACGGTCACCGTGACCAGCACCCCACCTCCACCGACCACGCCGACCCCGACCCCGACCGGAGCGAGTGGCGTGGTGCCGAACGTGGTCGGCGTGAACCACCAGCTGGCCCAGGACACGATGCAGGCCGCCGGCTTCTTCCACCTCGCCGAAGAAGATGCCACCGGCAAGGGCCGCCTGCTGATCAACGACCGCAACTGGGTCGTCGTCTCCCAGGTCCCGGCCGGCGGAACCAGAACCCTCCTCACCACCAAGATCCTGCTCCGCTCGAAGAAGATCGGCGAGTAGCGGCTGGCGTTGTTGGGACATGGCGCAGGGACGGCAGGGATGGACAGGGCGCTGAGGTGAGCTGCGGCTGCACACTCACTCGGAAGAGGTGCCTGCCCTAGCCTCTCGAAGGAGACCGACCCATGTCCTCCCCGAAGAAACGTGCCGCCATCCTTGCGGCTGTCCTCGCGATCAGTACGACGGCAATCAGTACTGCGGCGGTCCCGGCGACCGCTGCGCCGCCGGACCCCGGCATCGTCACACCACGCACGACGACGAACGCGGCGAACGGCGTACAGACTGTGACGCTGGTGACCGGTGACGTCGTGCAGGTCACCGACGCCGGTGGTGGCAAGAAGGCGGCGACGGTCAAGCCCGCGCCGGGCCGTGAGCGCGTTGCATTCCACACGATCGAGGTGGACGGCGAACTGCGCGTACTGCCCAGCGACGCGGTGCCGTACATCTCCAGCGGTGTCCTGGACGCCAACCTGTTCGACGTGAACGAGTTGATCGCCGATGGCTTCGGTGACTCGGCAGCCACCTCCCTGCCGCTCATCGTGCGGTACGCCGACAAGAACACCGCCCGCTCACAGTCACTCGCCGGTACGACGACCGTCCGGCAACTCCCGTCGATCGGCGCCACCGCGATCCGGGCCGGCAAGGGCGAGCTCACCTCGCTCTGGCAGTCGCTGAAGCCTTCGCAGACCGCCAGGTCGCTCAACAGCGGCATCACGAAGGTCTGGCTGGACGGCAAGGTCCACGCAGTACTGGACCGGAGTGTGCCGCAGATCGGCGCGCCTGCTGCCTGGCAGGCCGGGTACGAGGGCACTGGTGTCTCAGTCGCAGTACTGGACACCGGTGTCGACGCCAACCACCCTGACCTCGTCGGCAAGGTCAAGAAGGCCGTGGACTTCTCCGGGAGCCCCACCGGTCCTGTGGACCACTTCGGGCACGGGACGCACGTCGCCGCGACCATCGCGGGGACCGGAGCCGGTGCGGGCGGTACCCGTAAAGGCGTGGCGCCCAAGGCCGACCTGCTCATCGGCAAGGTGCTCGGCGACGACGGCTTCGGCTACGACTCGTCGATCATCGCCGGGATGGAGTGGGCCGCCACCGAGGGCGCCCGGGTGGTCAACATGAGCCTCGGTGGCGACCCCACCGACGGCACCGATCCGCTCAGCCAGGCCGTCAACGACATCACCGCGCGCACCGGCATGCTGTTCGTCGTTGCTGCAGGCAATGAAGGCGCCGACCAGACGGTCGGTACGCCGGGCGCAGCCACCTCCGCTCTCACCGTCGGCGCGGTCGACCGGGACGACAAGCTGGCCGACTTCTCCAGCCGCGGGCCACGCCTTGGTGACGGCGGCCTCAAGCCGGAAATCACCGCACCGGGCGTGGACATCGTCGCGGCTCGCGCGGCCGGCACTGCGATGGGCGACCCGCTGGACGACCTCTACACGGCAGCCTCCGGTACTTCGATGGCCACACCGCACGTGGCCGGCGCCGCCGCCCTGATGGCCCAGGCACACCCTGACTGGAAGGCGGACCGCCTCAAGAACGCGCTGGTTAGTACTGCGAAGACCGCTGCGAACGTCAGCGTCTACTCGCAGGGCGCCGGCCGGGTGGACGTCGCCAGGGCCGTTGCGCAGAAGGTCTACGCGACCGGTGTCGCCGACTTCGGCCTGCAGACCGCCACTGGTGGATCCACGCAGACGATCACCTACCGCAATGACACCACGGCACCGGTGACGCTCGACCTGACGGCCGACGTGGACAACCTGGACACGAACAAGCCCGAGACAGACGCGTTCACCCTGCCCAGTACCGTCACAGTGCCGGCTGGAGCGAGTGCCGACGTACCGGTGGCGCTGGACGCCGCCAAACTCGACCGTGGTCAGCACAGCGGCTGGATCGTTGCCACCGGCCCCAATGGGGTCGTCACGCACACCGCGGTCGGCGCCTGGCGCCAGGCCCCGAACCACACGGTCACGCTGCGGGCCGTCGGCCTCGACGGCAAGCCGACCGGCGTACCGGTGGTCTCGCTGTTCGGTGACAACTCGCGGTCCGACACGCTGGCGTGGATCCCGGACGGCGGGACCTACAAAGCCGTCGTCGAGGAAGGCACCTACCTGCTGCACTCGATCGTCGAGAACAACGACCCGCAGGACGAGAAGGTCAGCCTGTTCACCGATCCGAACGTGGTGGTGAACAAGGACCTCGAGGTGGTGATCGATGCCCGCAAGGCGGCTCCGATCACGATCGAGACGCCCAAGCCGTCGGAACAGCAGGCAGTGCTCAGCTACTACGTGTACCGCCAGTACGGCAACGGTCGGAAGATCGCTCACGGCGTGATGCACTTCAGCGCGGTCAAGCAGGTGCTGGTCACGCCGACCAAGCCGGTGGCCGACGGAACCTTCGAGTTCTCGTCCCGCTGGCAACTGGTCGCGCCGATCGTGCAGGCATCCGTCCCTGCCGTCAGCGGTCCACTCGACCTCAACCTGCTGCACCAGTCGCCTGCTCTCGGAGGCAAGAAGCGCTTCCCACTGACAACCACTGTCGTGAAGGGCGCTGTCGCGGTTCTGAACGACAGAGAGGACATCAGCGAGGAGGAGCAGATCGCTCTCGCAGCCGAGGCCGGTGCCGCCGGGGTCATCCTGGTCCGCCCGCCGGACTGGTCGACCTGGACGGTTTGGACCCCGGACGGAGACAGGGAACCCATCCCGGCACTGGTGACCAGCACCAAGGACGGCCAGAAGCTGATCGACCGGGCCCGCAAGGGACACGCCACGATCGACCTGACCCTGACCACCTCCAGCCCCTACCTGTACGACGTACAGCAGGTCTCGGCCGGGCAGATCCCCGCCAAGATCACCTACAAGGTCACCGCCGCCAACAGCGCGCGAGTGAACACCGCGTACGCCGACAACGGGGGCTTCAACTGGGCCAAGGAGCAGCGGTTCGGGTGGCGGCCGTGGCAGGAGTACGCCTGGAACGACTCACAGCGCTTCGTCGAGACCCCGAAGGTCCGCGAGGAGTGGGTGACGTCCGGCGATTCGCTCTGGCAGCACCGGGTCCACCACCTCTACACCTGGGACTCGATGAACCCACTGGCCGGTGGCATGACCTCCGTACCGCGGTCCTACCGCCCCGGTTCGTCCACGGAGACCTGGTTCGGGCCGGTGGTCCGTCCCGCGGCAGCACCTGGCCTGGTGTCCACCAGGACGGGTGACAGGTTGTCGCTGCGGATTCCGTCGTTCGTCGACGCGGCCGGGCACTACACGATCGGCGAGACCACGTCCGCTTCAGCGGTGCTGAGCCGGGACGGGCAGGTGGTAGCCGAGCTGCCCGACGCCTGGCAGGACGCGATCACCAGCAGCGGCGACTCGGCGTACAGGCTGGATCTCTCGACGGCGCGCGTGGACGAGGAGGGCGAGTGGAACTGGGGGACCAGCACTCGTACGGTCTGGGACTTCCGGTCCAAGAAGACCTCGGAGACGACGGCGACGGCACTGCCGCTGCTGCAGGTCGACTACGAGGTGCCGACCGACCTGACCGGTCGGGTGGCGGCCCGGGCGCACCTGATCGGGTTCAAGGTCCACCAGCAGGCAGGCGTCACAGCGCGCTCGACATCGCTACGGGCCGAGGTGTCGTTCGACGAGGGCAAGACGTGGCGCCGGATCATCGCGATCGGGGGTCGCGGCCACTACGTCGCCGTAGTACCGGCAGGCAAGGGCACTGTGTCGCTGCGGGTCGTTGCCGGTGACAACGCGGGCAACAAGATCAGCCAGACGGTGATCCGCGCCTACGGCTTGAAGTAACCGGCTGAGAAGGGCGCGGGCAGGTAGCAGACTGCCCGCGCCCTACAGCCAGCTTCGCTTAGCTGCTTGGAACGCCAAGCCGGTACGGGTGTCCACACCGGCCAGCGACATCAGCCGATCGAGCCGGCGCTGCACCGTACGGCGACTGATCCCCAGCTGCGACGCGATCGACTTGTCCGGTACGCCGGCGACCATCAGCGACAACAGGAACCGCTCGGAGTCGTCCAGACCGTCCGGCCCCTGCTGATCACCGCCCTGCAGCTTCACCGGCGTCGCTTGTTCCCAGTGACTCTCGAAGAGAGCAAGCAGTGCGTCGAGCAACTGTCCGCGGCCGATCACTGCAGCAGTGGGTTCGCCGATACCCAGCTCGTCGTCCCGGACCAGCGGGCAGATGGCAGTAGCCCGGTCCACGATGGCCAGCCGCACCGGCAGCGCCAGGAGCGTCCGGGCTTCCTCACCCCAGCTGACCCCTTCAGCGATGCTGTCCAGCTCACCAGGCGTCTCCAGCAGAGCCCGCTCGTAAATAGCGCGATACCGTACGCCGCGGCTGAGCGCGCCGTACTCCTCGGTGTTGTCCGCGCCCTGCATCGCCAGCGGGTTCGCCCGGCAGAACCAGAGGATCTCCTCCCGGGCCGAGTTCTGCAGATCGCGCAGCCGGTCCCGCAGCGTGGTGGCGCCCACGATCACCTCGACCAGGTGGTGCGCGTCCCGGCGACTCGCGCTGGCGCGGAACTCCTCACTCAGCGAGGCCACGGTCTTGCGAGCCGACTCCAGGGACTCCTGCCGGCGCAGCAACGTCGTACCGAGGGCAACGTCGGGCGGCAGCGGGCGGAACACCGGCTCGTCACCGGGCTGGATCGCCACCAGGCCCTTCGCATGCAGTCGTTGCAGCACCTCGTCGGCCTCGTGCTGCGACAGCTCCGCGACCTCGGCCAGCTCCGCCGACCTCGCCGACGACAAGCCGACCAGCAACCGGTAGGCCTGCTCCTCGCGGGCGTCCAGCAACCCGTCTTGCATCCCGGCCTCACCCTCCCGTGCTCGAAGCTCCACCTAATCAGGGGATCCAGCGCACTGGCGAGCATTTTGTCCACCATTCGGCACAGCTGGGCCAACTGACCTCGCTGGCACTCCTGGCACCGGAGTGCCATCACGAAACTGCTCGCGCACCGTCACTACCGGTGAAGGATGCAATCGCGAGACTCCCGCCCGAGCCGCCATCGAGAGAGAACCACCATGAACTGGACTGACTACGCCGGTCTCGCCGGCCTGGCCGCCGCCGCCGTTCTCGCCGCCTGGATGCTGCTCGGTGCGGGCAACACCACACCGCACCGGGGTGATCACCGGCATGCCGCCGCCCACCCCGCCCTCACCACCCGGTCAGGCCGCCACCGAGCGCCCGCTGTCCGCATCCTCCAGCGGATCCGCTTGCGGTGACTCCACGCTGAGTTTGCTCGCCCGGTAGTAGGTGAGGCCTCCGAACGCGTACATGCCGAGGCCCAGCAGAGCCATGCCCGCGATCACCGGCCACTGCCAGGCGGGAGCGGTGTAAAGGGCGAGGAACCAAGCCTTTGCGTCGACGTGGTTGAGCTTGAAGATCGCCGGCACCACGGCTTGCGGGATCAGCGGGATAGCGCCGAAGCCCAGGCAGAGGCCGGCCAGCGTGCGTCTCCACTGGGGCAACTGGGCGAGCTTGGCCGACAGCGACGACGCCGCTGCCTGCTGCCCCGGCTGCCGGCCGTGCCGGAGCAGGGTGAGCAGCTCCGGACCACGCCGCTCCAACCGACGTGCGGCCAGCCGACCGAAGTACCACCAAGTCAGTACGCCGGAGGCGAGGCCGACCGGAATACCCCACCAGGCCCACGCGAGCGCTGCGAGCAGGGCAGGTGCAGCAGCGAGCGAGATCAGGACGAGCATCACGTAGACGAGGCCCATGGTCTCCCCTTCGTTCTCGCCGGAATTCAAGGGGTTGCCGGAGCGCTTGTGCGCGTCCGTCGTCGGCACCGCCGAGTAGACCGACGAGAGCATGATCAAGCCCGCAGCCCCGCCCAGTAGAGCCGGCAGGGTGCTGAGCACCAGCGGCCAGGCGCTGGAGATGCCGGACCACCAGGTCAGCAGCAGGGTGATCAGCAGGGCGGGTGGACCGAACACGAGCAGGAAGGCCCGCTGGCGAGCGCGCACGTCGAGTCGGGTCGCCCCGGGTGTCATCACGGTCATCCAGAGCGCGGTGCCGTCGGCGCCGTACAGGTTGGAGAACATCGCGCCGCCCATCACCACGGCAGCGGCGCCGGCCCACGGCAGCATGGCCTTCCAGCCGACGGCGAGCGGCATCAGGCAGAAGAACAGCCCGTAGCTGATCGCGAAAACCGCGCGGTGACCGTAGAGCAGGTCTCGTGTCCACGACCGGACCTCCTTGGCTCCAGCGGCTCCGCCAGCATCCGTAGCGGTCAACGCCCGACGTACGCGTACGCCGCTGCGCGTAGCCGTAGTACGGCGTACCAGTAGGGCTGACCAGGCAAGGAACATCAATCCGTTGAGCAGCGCGAGCCCAGCCAAAGCCAGGACCGTCTGCAGCCAGTCGCCATGTCCAGCAGACTCCACTGCCGCCAAACCCCAACCAGACGGTGCGATCCGAGCAGCATCCGCCACTGTGCCCTGCACATCAGTACTGATGAACGCAGCGATCAGTGCCCACCCCTGCGCAGTGAACGCGAGAATGAATGCATTGACCAGCGCAGCCAGTACTGCGCCCGCTCGCACCTGCAGCAACACGCCGTAGATCGCGACAGCGAGCCGTGACGCCAGCACGAACGAGACCAACTGCAGCACCACCGCAGGCAACGCAATCAACAGTGCGCCCACAGACAGTTGACCGCCGACCACCACCAGAGACAGGAGCGCGACGAAGCTCACAGCGGGCGCGAAGCCGGCCAGCGCGGCCGCGAGCAACCCACCCGACAACGCACGCGGTGGCAGCGGCAGCATCGTGAAGTACTCCGGCTTGAGCGTCTCGTCGCCACCGCCCGCGAACAGCGGACCGACGATCCAGCCGAGCGCCCATACGGTGACAGCTACCGCGACCAAGTTGGCATCAGCTCCCGCCGCGGCCCAGATGGTCGCACCGGCCAGCACCAGGCCGAGGAAGGCGCCACCGGCGACCCAGGCGACCCGATTCTTGTCCCGCAACGAGTGCCGCAACGCGGCCAGCCGCATCCGGACCAGCGTGTCCGCCGTCGCGTAGGTTAGACCGACAGCCATGTCAGCCCTTCCGCCCCGCGCGTCGACGCGCCGACCAGCGACACGAACGCATCCTCCAGCGACCCGCCGGCCTGCACCTCGAAAACGGTGCCCGAGGCAACTACTTTGCCGTCGGCGACCACCGCGACCCGATCGCAGAGCTGCTCGACCAGGGCCATCACGTGACTCGACATCACCACCGAGCCGCCACCGGCGATGAACCTGTTCAGGATGGTCCGGATCGTTGCCGCCGACACCGGATCGACCGCCTCGAAGGGCTCGTCGAGCACCAGCAACCGCGGCGCGTGCAGCAGCGCGACCGCGAGACCGAGCTTCTTCCGCATCCCGGTCGAGTATCCGATCACCTGCTTGCCGTCCTCGTCGTCCAGTTCCAGTACTTCGAGGAGCTCCGTCGTCCGGGCCGCGACCTCGTCGGCGGGCAGGCCACGCAGCAGACCGAGGTAGGTGAGGACCTCGCGGCCCGTCAACCGCTCGGGCATGCCGAGGCCGTCCGGCAGCACGCCGACCAGCCCTTTGGCCCGCACCGGCTCGGCCCACACGTCGACGCCGAAGATCTTCGCCGTACCGGTGTCGGGCCGGAGCAGACCGACAGCCATCGACAGCGAGGTGGTCTTGCCGGCGCCGTTCGGGCCGAGCAATCCGAAGAACGAACCCTGCGGTACGACGAGGCTGAGGTCGTCCACCGCCTTCTGCGGACCGAAATTCTTGCCGAGGCCGAGCAACTCCAGGGCTTCCATCAGTGGCTTTCCTTCCGGGTCGCGCGGTCGAAGAGGCCGGCCAGTTCCTCGCCGTACGCGGTCAGGTCGAGGTCCTCGTCGCGGCTGAGCAGCAGCGGTACGGCGTCGATCGCGGCCCGGATCGTGGTCGCCATCACCCGGGTGTCGAACGCGCCGAACTCGCCGGTGTGCTGGCCCCAGTGCAGGACCTTCTCGACGTCGGAGATCGCCTGGGCTCCCTGCGCGGCGTACACACCGTCGTCGGCCCGGATGATCTCCAGCAGCGCCCGCAACGCGTTCGGGTGCTGCTTCATGAAGTCGAGGTTGCTGGTGATCAGCGTGCGCAGCCCCTGGGCCGCGGTCGGCTGCGCGACGATCTGCGGCTCCATCAGCGCGACCGCGGTCTTCGCGACCTGCTCGACGACGGCGGAGATCAGGCCGGCCTTGTTGCCGAAGTGGTACGAGATCACGCCGACGCTGACCCCGGCCCGCTCGGCGATCCGGGCCATCGACGCCTTGCCGATCCCGGCCTCGGCGATCACGTCGACCGCGCACTCGGCCAGTTGCGCCCGCCGGGCGGCCTCGATGAAGGTCTCGTTTTCTGAACGCACGTTCAAAATTTAACACGCTTCTTCAATCGTGTCGATGATCTAAGGTATGGGAGCGCTCTCACATCGCTTCTGGAGGGATTCAATGCCTGAGATCCGGCCGTACCGGGTGGACGATCGGCCCGCCGTGGGCGACATCTGCGTCCGCACCGCCGACAACGGCGGCGACTCGCGGTCGCGCTTCCCCGACCTCGAGCTGATGCCGAGCATCTTCGCGTTCCCGTACGTCGAGCTGGAGCCGGAGCTCGCCTTCGTGCTCGACGACGGCGAGCGGGCCGTCGGCTACATCCTCGGTTGCGCGGACACACCCGCGTTCGCCCGCCGGTTCCGCGCCGAGTGGCTGCCCCGCGTCCCGCAGTACGGGCCGTTGACGGGGCCGCCCCGGACACCGGCGGAGGAGATGATCGGCCTGCTGCACGACCCTGAGCGACTCGTCGTCCCCGAGGTCGCGGACTACCCGGCGCATCTGCACATCGACCTACTGCCGGCCTATCAAGGAGCCGGCCACGGCCGTGCCCTGATGAATCGCTTCCTGACCACCCTGGCCGATCGCGGGGTCCCGGCCGTCCACCTGACGATGCTCACGAGCAACACTCCGGCCCGCGCCTTCTACGACCGGCTCGGCTTCCACCACATCCCCGTCCCCGGCGTGGACGTGGTCACCTACCTCGGCCGCAGTACGAGCTAGACCGTGGTGCGGTTGGTGGAGCGGGGGTCGGTTACTCGGCGGGTGCGGTAGATGTCGCCTTTGAGGGCGGTGGCGCGCCAGGGGCGGGCCAGGTCGAGGGGGATGTGCAGGTCGGGGTCGTCGCGGTCCAGGTCGGCGATGACCAGGTCGGTGCCGGAGACGAGGGCGGCGTAGGTGCCGTTGGGGTTGATCAGTCCGGACGGCATCAGGTGGTTGGTCTGCGCCGGCAGCGACATGGCGATCCAGTAGGCGTTGATCGCGGCGTACGCGCGGGCCTTCACCTCGAAGATCGAATCGACCGGGTACGCCGACAGCAGCAAACATTCGACGCCGAGCCGTTCGTACTCCGAGAACAGGTGCGGGAAGTTGATCTCGACGCAGATCGCGAGCCCGAACCGGTAGCCGTCGACGTCGAACACCACCGGCTCGAAGCCGGGACTGTAGTACTGCGTGATCTCGGTGTGCGAGCAGAAGCGTTTGTCGTACCGATCCACGATGCGGCCGGTGTCGGAGATCACGTAGAGACTGTTGTGCGGCCGGTTCGGCGGGGTGAGCGGATGCGCGGAGCCGAGCACGACCCACAGCTTCAGCTTCGCGGCGAGCGCCATGATCTGCTCGAGCTCGGAGCGGACCACGTCGAAGTCGACGTCGGCCCAGTCCGCGATCTGCTCCTTCGCATACCCCGACAGCAGCCCCTCCGGGAACTGCACCAGCCGCGCCTTCCCCGCCGCGGCCTGCTGCATCAACCGCCGGACCTCGGCCCCGTTCTTCCGCGCGTCAGCCGTGATCTCCGGCTGGGCGATCGCAATCCGTATCCCCGTCATCACCCAACGGTCTCAGGCCGCACCGACAGATTCTCCACAAGGGGTGGGGAAAGCAAAACTCCCGGCCAGTTTCCTGGCCGGGAGTTCGAGACGCTGTGCGCGAGGGGGGAGTTGAACCCCCACGCCCTTTCGGGCACACGGACCTGAACCGTGCGCGTCTGCCTATTCCGCCACCCGCGCGCATGGTCACCGATAGCCTCGAAAACTGCTACCTGCAACCGAGGAAGAACGTTAGCACGACCTGAGGCAGACTCTGACATTGCGGGTTCGGTCGAACCTCCCGATACGATCGATCGTCGTACCCGGTGTGCCCACCACACCGGTGGGCGCGGCGTACGGCGAGCCTGTTGGAGCCGCCGGACGGCAAGCACGATCGTTGGCTCCAGCCGACGATCGAAGAGTGGAGGAGGACGCGTGCGACCGCTGCAGCGCTTCGAGCGACGCCTCGAGGGCATCGTGAGTGGTGTCTTCGCGCGCGCGTTCAAGGGCGACGTGGAGCCGATCGAGCTGGCCGCCGCCCTCAAGCGTGAGATCGACAACACCGCACGGATCCTGTCCAGGGACCGGCGGCTGGTGCCGAACCACTTCACCATCGAGCTCGGCCCGGAGGACTTCGAGCGGCTGAACGCGTACGGCCGGACCCTGAACCACGAGCTGGCCAACGAACTGCGCGACCACGCCGACATCCAGCGCTACACCTTCTCCGGCCCGGTCGAGATCGAGCTGACCCAGGCCGACGATCTGCCGACCGGCAAGTTCCGGGTGGTCAGTGCGACCATCGGGAAGCCCACCCGTCCCCGGCCGCAACCCCCGCAGCCGTATATCCCCGATCCGAACGAGGGCCAGACCGTGATGCAGAGCGCCCCGGTCCCGCCGCCGCCCGCGCAGCCGATCCGGCAGGGTCACCCGCAGGTGATGCTCGAGGTGAACGGCCGGCGCCGCCCGATCAACCCGCCCGGCGTCGTACTCGGCCGCGGTACCGACGCGGACATCCAGATCAACGATCCGGGGGTCTCGCGGCGGCATGCGGAGATCCGGTTGATGCCCGAGGGCCCCGGAGGTGTCAGGGTGGTGCTGGTCGACCTGGGCTCCACCAACGGCACGCTGGTGAACGGGCGCCGGGCCGCCGAGGCCGAACTGACCGACGGATCTACCGTGAGGATCGGGAACACCACCATGACGCTGCGCCTAGCGGACGAGCCGATCGCCCAGCCGCCCAGCAGCGGGTGGTGACCACACTTCCATGTCGGAACTCACGCTGACCCTGATCAAACTGGGGTTCCTGGCCCTATTGTGGATGTTCGTCCTGGCTGTCTTGTCGGTGATCCGGTCGGACCTGTTCGGCGCCAAGGTGGACAGCCGCGCGCTGGCCGCGCCGGTGGCCACCAACGGCCGGTCCCCGAAGCCGGCCAAACCGGTGAAGAAGCGCAAGGGCGTGCCCGGATCGGTCACGATCGCCGACGGCCCGCAGGCCGGTGTCGGCGCCACCTTGAGCTCGGAGCCGGTGGTGATCGGCCGCGGTTCGGACTGCCAGATCCGCCTCGACGACGACTACTCCTCCACCCGGCATGCCCGGGTGTTCCAGTCCGAGGGCGAATGGTGGGTCGAGGACCTCGGCTCCACCAACGGCACCTACCTGGACGGGCAACGGGTGACCCGGCCGGTGCCGGCCGAGATCGGCGGTTCGATCCGGATCGGCCGTACGACGCTGAACATCGCGAAGTAGGCCCCGTCCATGACCCTGTCGCTCGACTACGCCGCACTGTCCGACGTCGGACGGGTGCGCCGCAACAACGAGGATTCGGCGTACGCCGGTCCGCATCTGCTGCTGCTCGCCGACGGGATGGGTGGCGCGGCGGCCGGCGAGGTGGCCAGCGCCGCCGCTGTCCAGGTGATCCGCCGGCTGGACACCTCGAACATCACCGGTCCGGACATGATGGAGGCGCTCGCGGGCGCCGTCCACCGGGCCAACGAACGGCTGTCCGAGCTGGTCGAGGAGGACCCCGAGCGCGAGGGCATGGGGTCCACGGTGACCGCTCTGCTCTTCGACGGCGAGCACCTCGGCCTGGCCCACCTCGGCGACTCCCGGGCGTACCGGTTGCGCGACGGCCTGCTCTACCAGTTGAGCCACGACCACACGTTCGTGCAGTCGCTGGTGGACGAGGGCCGGATCTCCAAGGAAGAAGCGTTCACCCACCCGCACCGCAACCTGATCCTGCGCGTGCTCGACGGCCGGCCGGACTCCGATCCGGACCTGGAGATGCTCGACGTCCGGGCGGGTGACCGGTTGCTGCTGTGCAGCGACGGCCTGCCCGACTACGTCAGCGACCAGGTGATCGCCGCCTCGATGGCCGACGGTACGCCGGACTCGGTGGTGGTCGAGCTGATCACGCACGCCCTCGAGGCCGGGTCGAACGACAACATCACCTGCGTCGTGGCCGACGTGGTCGAGACCGCCCCGGCCAGTGGGGACCAGCCGCAACTGGTCGGCGCCGCGGCCGAGCTCGCCCAGGGCGGCACGGGTCGCGGCGAACCGACCATCGCCGTACGGGGTCATGGTGACGGCGACGGCGGTGCTGGTGGCGCGGGGATAGATCCCGAGGAGCTGCGGTATGCGCCCAGGCCGCCGAAGCGCTTCCTCTGGCTGCGTCGGCTCGCCGTGCTCGCCGTAGTACTGGCTCTGATCGCGGGCGGCGGGTGGTTCGCCTACAGCTGGACCCAGAAGCAGTACTACGTGGGCACCGACGGCGACTACGTGGCCATCTTCAAGGGGGTGGACCAGGACTTCCCCGGTCTGTCCTTGTCGAGCGTCTACGAGCGGCAGCCACTGCAGGTGGACAAGCTGCCGACGTACAGCCGTGAGCAGGTGGAGGGCACCATCCAGGCGGACGACCTAGCCGGTGCCCGGACGATCGTGACCGAGCTCCAGCGGGTCGCCGACCAGTGCGCGGCCAAGGCGAAGCCGCCGGTGAAGCCGACCACCAGCCCGACACCGAGCAAACCGGCCACGACGCCGTCGAAGCCCCCGGTCTCCACTCCGGTCTCGAAGCCGCCGGCGACCGCTCCGTCCACGCCTGCCTCGACGCCCGCCGGTAGCAACCCGGACGACTGCGACGGGGTCCGATGAGCATCGCCTCGACGTCGGTCATCCAGATCATGCCCCGTACCCGGCGCGGGGTGGAGCTGATGCTGCTGATCATCGCGATCGGTGTCTCGGTCGGCGCGTACGTCAACGTCGGCCTCACCGTGCAGGACAAGGTGCCGGCCAGCACCGGGTACTACGCGGCCGGCATCGGCCTGCTCGCGCTGACCGCCCACCTCGCCCTGCGCTACCGCGCCCCGTACGCCGACCCGGTGCTGCTGCCCTGCGCCGTGCTCCTGAACGGCCTCGGCGTGGCGATGATCCACCGCCTCGATCTCGGCCTGGAGGCGAGCGCGATCGCGGCCGGCCGGACCCCGAAGTCGCCGACGGCACCGCAGCAGATCACCTGGACCGCGGTCGGCGTCGTGCTCTTCCTGGTGGTGATCCTGCTGGTCAGAGATCATCGCCGGCTGCAGGCACTGACCTACACGGCCGGACTGGCCGGTCTCGTGCTGCTCGTCCTGCCGCTGATCCCGGGTCTGGGGGTCAACCTGAACGGTGCCCGGATCTGGATCCGGCTGGCCGGGATGTCGTTCCAGCCCGGTGAGTTCGCGAAGTTGTGCCTGGTCATCTTCTTCGCCGGCTACCTGGTGGTGAAACGGGACGTGCTGACGCTGGCCGGGCACCGGTTCCTCGGCCTCGACCTGCCGCGCGCCCGCGACCTCGGCCCGATCGGGGTCGCCTGGCTGGTCAGTTTGGGCGTGCTGGTGTTCGAGAGCGATCTCGGGTCGTCACTGCTGTTCTTCGGCCTGTTCCTGTTCCTGCTGTACGTCTCGACCGAGCGCGCGGGCTGGCTGATCATCGGCGGCCTGCTGTTCGTCGGCGGCGCGTTCTTCGCGTACTCGGCGATCGGTCACGTGCACAAGCGGATCACCGACTGGCTGGACCCGTTCTCGATCGACGGCGGCCAGATCGCGGTCGGCCTGATGGGGCAGGGGTGGGGCGGCGTTCTCGGCCGCGGTCTGGGTCAAGGCCGGCCGGAACTCACGCTGTACTCGCAGAGCGACATGATCATCTCGTCGTTCGCCGAGGAGCTCGGGCTGACCGGACTGATCGCGATCATCTTGATCTACACGCTCATCATCGAGCGCGGCCTGCGCACCGCACTCGGCTGCCGGGACATCTTCGGCAAGCTGGTCGCGACCGGTCTGGCGATGTCGTTCGCGCTGCAGGTGTTCGTGATCATCGGCGGTGTCACCGGCCTGATCCCGCTGACCGGTCTGGCCACGCCGTTCATGGCGCTCGGTGGTACGTCGCTGGTGGCGAACTGGGCGATCATCGCGCTGCTGCTGCGGATCAGTGACCAGGCCCGGCGGCCACAGACCCCGGCGGCCCCCGTGTCCGACGAGACGATCGCCATGGTGGTGCAGAAGCAGTGAACTCAGCTATCCGACGACTGGCCGTGGCCGCGATCATCCTGATGCTCGCGCTGATGGCGAACTCCACCTATCTGCAGGCCTTCCGGGCGAGTGACCTGAACGGACGCAACGACAACAAGCGGGTCCGCGACTCGCAGTTCTCGGTGAACCGCGGGGCGATCCTGGTCGGCAGTGTGCCGATCGCGCAGAGCAAGCCGTCCAACGACCGGTTCGTGTATCAGCGGACCTATCCGCCGAACATCGCCGAGGCCTACGCCCCGGTGACCGGCTACTACTCGTACCTGTTCGGCCGGGCCGGGATCGAGCTGAGCCAGAACTCCGAGCTGAACGGCTCCGACCCGTCGATGGCGTTCCGCCGGGTGGTCGACGTGATCACCGATCGTCGCCAGCAGGGCGCGAGCGTCACGCTGACGCTGAACGCGGCGGCCCAGATCGCGGCGTACCGGGGGCTTGCGGGGAAGACCGGTGCGGTGGTCGCGCTGGAGCCGAAGACCGGCAAGGTGCTCGCGCTGGTGAGCAGGCCGTCGTACGACCCGAACGACCTGGCCGGACACGACCTGAACAAGGTCGGCGCCAACTGGAAGAAGCTGACCGAGGACAAGTCCCGGCCGATGTCGAACCGGGCGATCAAGGAGCTCTACCCGCCGGGTTCGACGTTCAAGCTGGTCACCGCGGCCGCCGCGCTGTCCAGCGGCAAGTACAACCCGCAGACGCACGTGCGCTCGCCTGCCGAGCTCGACCTGCCGCAGACCACCGTCAAGCTGCCCAACGAGAACGGGCAGAACTGCGGTGGCAGCGACAACGCCACCCTGACGGTCGCGCTGCGCTACTCGTGCAACACCGCGTTCGGCTCGGTCGGCCTCGAACTCGGCGCGGACGCGCTCCGCGACCAGGCCGAGAAGTTCGGCTTCGGCGAGCGGCAACTGCCCGAACTGGGCGCCGCGGCCAGCCAGTTCCCGGCCGACCCGAACGCGCCGCAGACCGCCCAGTCGGCGATCGGCCAGTTCGACGTCCGGGCCACTCCGCTGCAGATGGCGATGGTGTCGGCCGGGATCGCCAACGGTGGCAACGTGATGAAGCCGTACCTGGTCCAGAACATCAAGACCGTCGACCTGAAGACGGTGTCCGAGACCAAGCCGGAGTCGCTGCACCAGGCGGTCAGCCCCGACGTCGCGAACCAGCTGACCCAGATGATGATCGACGTGGTGCAGAACGGCACCGGCAAGCCAGGCCAGATCAAGGGCGTCCAGGTGGCCGGCAAGACCGGTACGGCGCAGACGACGCCGGACAAGCCCCCGTTCGCCTGGTTCACCGCGTTCGCGCCGGCCAACGACCCGAAGATCGCGGTCGCGGTGATGATCGAGGACGCCAACGTGCCGCGCAACGACATCGCCGGCGGTGCGCTAGCGGCGCCGATCGCCAAAGCGGTGATGGAAGCGGTGCTGGGACAGTGACGACGATGAGGTACAACCGGGTGACAGAACGTCCGCCGTACCAGGGCCGGCTGGTCGACACAGCTACCGTGGGCGGATTGAGTGTGTTTTGGCCGAGTTCGATCCGCGCAGGTTGGAAGGCAGAGGAATGACATCGCAGGCACGTCTCGTCGGCGGCCGCTACGAAGAGGGCGAACCGCTGGGTCGAGGGGGCATGGCCGATGTCCGCAAGGGCATCGACAACCGGCTCGGTCGAACGGTCGCGATCAAGCGGCTCCGGGTCGATCTGGCCAGCGACTCCACCTTCCAGGCCAGATTCCGGCGGGAGGCCCAGTCGGCCGCCTCGCTGAACCACCCGACCATCGTGTCGGTCTACGACACCGGTGAGGAACCGGACCCGAACGGTTCCGGCGTCACCATCCCGTACATCGTGATGGAGTACGTGGCCGGCAAGACGCTGCGTGACCTGATCCGCGAGGGCCGCAAGATCATGCCCGAGCGCGCCCTGGAGATCACCTCCGGTGTGCTCGAGGCGCTCGACTACAGCCACCGGGCCGGCATCGTGCACCGCGACATCAAGCCCGGCAACGTGATGCTGACCCCGCAGGGCCAGGTCAAGGTGATGGACTTCGGCATCGCCCGGGCCGTCGCGGACACCTCGTCGACGATGACCCAGACCGCCGCGGTGATCGGTACGGCGCAGTACCTGTCGCCCGAGCAGGCCCGTGGCGAGACGGTCGACGCGCGCTCCGACCTCTACTCGACCGGCTGCCTGCTGTACGAACTGCTCGTCGGGCGGCCCCCGTTCGTCGGTGAATCGCCGGTGTCGGTCGCCTACCAGCACGTCCGGGAAGAGCCGCTGCCCCCGTCGTCGTTCGATCCGGACATCCCGCCGGAGGTCGACGCGGTCGTCCTGAAGGCCCTGACGAAGAACCGCGAGCACCGCTACCAGAGCGCGTCGGAGATGCGGGCCGACATCCACCGGGTGCTGGCCGGCCAGCAGGTGACCGCGCCGATGGCCGCGATCGCCGAGACCCGTGCGATCCAGCCGACCGCGGTGGCGCCCGCGGCGGCAGCCACTCAGGCGTACCGTCCGGCGAGCGACCTGCTGCCGCCTGACGACGGTGGCGACGACGTCGAGGCTGCCCGCGCCCGGCGCAACCGTGGCCTGGCGTACTTCCTGCTCGGTCTGGCGATCGTGGCCGTCGCGGTCGGCGCCTACGCGATCATCACGAACCTGGGCAAGAAGGACGACCCGCCGCCGGTCACGCAGGTCGCCGTACCGAGTGTCGTCGGCAAGACGCAGGACGAGGCGACCGCGATCCTGACGGCGAAGGGCCTCCAGGTGGCGACGACCTCGGCGGCCAGCACCGACATACCGAAGGGCTCGGTCGCCAAGCAGCAGCCTGGTGCGAATGCGATGGTCGACAAGAACTCGACCGTCACGCTGGTGGTGTCCGCCGGCCCGAACACGTTCCCGGTGCCGGACGTGCTCGGCAAGTCCGAGCAGGACGCCAGGGACGCGCTGGAGAACGCTCCGGGCAAGTTCGAGGTGGCGTCCAAGGTGAACCGGGCGGACAGCGACGAGCCCAAGGACAGCGTGATCAAGGTCAGCCCCGATCCCAGCGGGCAGTACGCGCCGGGTACGAAGTTCACCCTGACGCTGTCCAACGGCAGCTCGAAGGTGGACGTGCCCGACGTCACCACGCAGAACCAGGACGACGCCACCAACACCCTGAAGGGCCTCGGCCTGGCCGTCGGCTACCTGCAGGACAAGTCGGACCCGAACGCGGTCGAGGGCACGGTCGTCAAGCAGAGCGTGAAGGCGGGCTCGAAGGTGCCCAAGGGCACGAAGGTGATCCTGTCGATCGCGGTCGCGGCGGATGAGCCGACGAACACGCCGACCAACACCCCGACCAACAGTCCGACGGAGTCCAACACGCCGATCATCGGCGGTGGCGGGCCGGGGCTGCCGCAACAGCCGAGTGGCGGCAGCAGCGGAGAGCGCTGAGGCAGAACGGCAAAGGACCGCGGGAATCGTCCCGCGGTCCTTTTGCTTGTTCCGGAGTTGCTCGACCGGGTTGCTTGTCCTGGGTTGCTTGTCCTGGGTTGCTTTGTCCCGGCTGCGTCCTGAGTCAGCTGACGACGGGAGCCATTCCGGCCGAGCGGGCCACCGCGCCGGCGTCGCCGCAGATCGCGAGCCAGTTGGCCAGCATCCGGTGGCCGCCTTCGGTAAGCACCGACTCGGGGTGGAACTGGACGCCCTCGACCGGCAGGTCCCGGTGCCGCGCGGCCATGATCACGCCGGCCTCGGTTCGCGCCGTCACCTGCAGTTCGTCGGGCACGCTGTCCTCGGAGATCGCGAGCGAGTGGTACCTGGTCGCGGTGAACGGCGACGGGAGCCCGGCGAGCACTCCGGCACCCTCGTGGAACACCTGGCTGGTCTTGCCGTGCAGCAACTCGTCGGCCCGCCCGACGACACCGCCGTACGCGACGCCGATCGCCTGCAGGCCGAGGCAGACCCCGAAGATCGGGACCTCGCCACCCGCCTCCCGGACGATGTCGACGCAGGCACCGGCTTCCTCCGGCGTCCCCGGCCCGGGCGACAGCAGGACACCGTCGTACGCCGTGACCTGGTCAGGGGTGACCTCGTCGTTGCGTAGCACGGTGGTGTCGGCCTGCAACTGCTGCAGGTACTGCACCAGGTTGTAGACGAAGGAGTCGTAGTTGTCGACGACAAGGATCCGCGGCATGCGCACCATTCTGACAGGCCCGCGGGAACTGTGGGGCTGTGTTTCAGCGACCGCTGCCGGTGACCGACGGGCTGACCGTCGGCTTCTTGTCGAAGCCCGGCACCGTCGCGCTCTGCAGGTCCAGGGTGCCCTCGTACGCCGGCATGGCGATCGACGACTGCGTCTTCACCTCGTAGCCGAGCTGGAACTTCACCACGTAGTCCTGCAGATTGTCGATGTACTGCGAATCGTCGAGCGCCTTCTGCAGCTTCCGCCGGTCGCCGATCGCGGTGATCTTGTACGGCGGGAGGTAGGGCACGCCGTGCAGGACGACCGAGTTGCCCACGCACTTGATGCCGGTCGTCGAGATGACCCGGTGGTTCTGGATCGAGATCGCGTCGGCGCCACCGGCCCAGAGCGCGTTCACCACGGCCTGGATGTCCTGCTGGTGGATCACCAGCCAGTCGGCGTCGACGTCCGGATTGTCCTTCACCACCTGTGACGGGGCGTCCTTCAGCGTGACGGTCAGTCCCGGGCCGGTCACCGGCACCGTCCCGACCTGCTCGGACAAGTCCTTCAGCTGCTTGGCCAGCTTGGGCGCGATCGAGCCCTGCTGCGCCTGCAGTTTCTCGATGTCCTGGGTCAACTCCGCGTGCTGGCGGGTCAGGGTCGCGCTACGGCGGCTCTGTTCCTCCACGAGGCCTGCGAGCGTAGTGTTGCGACTAGGGCGCAGGTCGGTGCCACGGGCATTGGTGGCACTGGTCGCGAACAGCAGACCGGCGCACATCAGCGCCACTGGCGCACTAGCCCGCCAGAGCGAAAAACGCCGCAGCCTGCTCACCCGTGAACCCCTTGCTCCCGTCTGCACTACGCTAACCGAGGCCAGACCCAGTGGTGTGGCTGGTGCCGGCCTCGCGAACCGAGGCGACACCACTCACCTTAGTGTCCGCTACAAGGAGTCGAATCCGTGCCCGAGTCGAGCAGTCGCAAAACGAAGAAGTCCTCCGCCGAGAAGGTGAAGGTGGAGAAGACTCCGAAGAAACCACGCACCACCAGTCGCGTCTGGGTGGCGCCGCTGATGCTCGGTTGCTGGCTGCTCGGACTCGCCTGGCTGGTCGTCTTCTACGTGGCCGGCCAGGACATCCCGGTGATGAAGGACCTGAACAACTGGAACCTGCTGATCGGCATGGGCCTGATCGCCGTCGGTTTCGTCGTCTCCACCCAGTGGATCTGACCCTTCTCAGCTAGTACTGCGTCAGCAGTTGGCCGCGCGCACTGGCGTTGCGGTACACCTCGGACCTGAGCCGGCGACCGGGCGCAACCGGCTCAGGTGCGAGGTTTCTCGTGCTTTCGGGGCGAATGACACGGCTGCAGTTATCCACATGGGTATCCCCAGCTGTGCACAGCTTTTGCGACCGTTGTCCCCAGGTTGTCCCCGGATTTCGGCCGATTCGGGGCCAAAATCGCCGAAATCTGTGGATCAACAAGGTTTGATCACCGTCTTATCCACAACTGGGGAAGACCTCGCCCAGCCAGCGCCCGAAGTTCTGTGGAAACTCGTGCCCCACACCCGGTACCCGCTGGATCGAGAGCCCGAAGCCGGTCAGCCGGTCGGCCGCGTCGTCCACAACCTCCAGCAGCTCATCGTCTTCACCGATCAGCACTTCGGCCGGTGCCAACGGCCCGGCCGCCTCGGTCGGCAACTCCCGCAGGGCCGGAGCGACCACGAGTACGCCGGTCGCCGGGGTCGGGTCCGCGGTCAACGCCCAGTCGAGCGCGGCCCGGCCGCCCGCCGAGAATCCCGCCGCGATGAGCGGCAATCCGCGCAAGGCGTCGGGCAGCTCGTCGAGAGCTCGGGCGATGTCCTCCACCGCACGATCCCGCTCCGGCCAGGTCCGGTACATCGGCGACATCCGCTGCGACGACTCCACGCACACCAGCGCGTAGCCGAGCTCCAGCACCTCCGCCCAGTCCGCCGCAGCCCGGGCCGCCGTCTGCCCGGCCCCGTGCAGCGCAACCACCACTCCACCAGCCAGCGATAGGTCGCTCGACCGGCTGGCGAGCATGTCGAGGCGGGCGTCTGCGGAGGGGTTGGTCGAGGGCGAGACTGACGCCGCGCTATCAGCGCGCGGCGGAAGCTGGATGAGCGCGGGACGCGGGTCCGGGCTCCTGCGTGTGGCCGAGAGAGCGACCAGCTCCTGGAACTCCGGCAGGGGCTGCAAGGTAGCCAGGTCGTCGTCATCGGTCAGGATCGACGGGTCCCACCAGGCGCCCGAGTCGCTCGCGGCTCGTAGTACCTGGAGAGCTGCCTCTGGTTCGCCGAGGGAGCCGTGCAGGCAGGCCGCGGTATGGGCGAGCTCCGCCGACCAGGGGGCGAGCTCAGGGTCTGGACGGCTCAGCAGTTCCAGGGCGGCGCGTTGCTCGCCTTCGGAGTACAGCGTGAAGACGCGGTCGGACAGGTCGTCGTAGCGCTGCTCGGGAGAATCCACGGGGTCGATCGTGGCAGATCTGAGCTGTATACGCAGGGATATATGTAGACATCTACGTAGGGGTGTGCGTATAGTTCTACGTAGGAGGAGAGCTGATGCCGAACAAGACGATCTACGTGTCCGATGACGACCTGGCCCTCTACAAGCGGGCCCAGGAACTCGCCGGGAACCTGTCCCAGGCGATCTCCATCGCGCTGCGGCGGTATGTGGAGTTGGAGGAAGGCCGGCTCGACGGGTTCGACGAGATCACCGTGCGGGTCGGGCGGGGGGCCGGTCGCAAGCAGCGGTTCTCCGGTGTCCTGCTGGCCGAGGGCGGCCGGTCGAACAAGAACGGCTACGAGGCGTTCAAGGTGTACCGGAGCAGGACCGGCAAGTTCGTCCTGTACGCCGACCGGACCAACCAGTTCACCGCCAACCAGACCGTCGACGGTGAGGACCAGAACTACACCGGCTGGCGAAGCTGGATCGGCAGCTTCAGCAGCAACCAGACCTGGAGCATGGCCCAAGGCGAGGCCACGCTGCACGTCGTCGACACCCTCGAGGAACTGCACGCGCTGATCCCGGACGACCTCTACGCACTGGTCGAGGAAGCCGCCGACCAGCCGGCCGTCGAAGACCTCAACATCTGATCCACGCCCCCACAACTGAACACCTGATCCACCGAGCGGCGACCTGACCACAGTCGGCCGGCTGGATCAGCACGTCCTGAATCTCCCCTCCGCAAACCCTTTGGCCATCAGGTCAGGTTCACCCTGCCCGAAAACAAGCGAGGAAGTATGAACAGTTCATCCCTGGCGATCGACGTCGCCGGCCTGCGCAAGTCGTACGGCGACAAGCTCGTGCTCGACGGCATCGACCTGAAAGTTGCCGAAGGCACCATCTTTTCGCTGCTCGGCCCGAACGGCGCGGGCAAGACCACTGCGGTCCAGATCCTGTCCACCCTGATCACCGCCGATGCCGGCGAGATCCGGGTCGCCGGGCACGACCTGCACCGCGACCCCGAGGCCGTCCGGGCCGCGATCGGTGTGACCGGCCAGTTCTCCGCGGTCGACGGTCTGCTGACCGGCGAGGAGAACCTGGTCATGATGGCCGACCTCCACCACCTCGGCCGCCGCGAGGCGCGCCGCCGGGCGGCCGAACTGCTGGAGCGCTTCGACCTGGTCGAAGCCGGCAAGAAGCTCGCGATGACGTACTCCGGCGGCATGAAGCGGCGGCTCGATCTGGCGATGACGCTGGTCGGGAACCCGCGGATCATCTTCCTGGACGAGCCGACGACCGGGCTCGACCCGCGCAGCCGGCACAGCATGTGGCAACTCGTCCGCGAGTTGGTCGCCGGCGGCGTCACGGTCCTGCTGACCACCCAGTACCTGGAGGAGGCCGACGAGCTCGCCGACCGGATCGCAGTACTGGATCACGGTCAGTTGGTCGCCCAGGGCACTCCGGCGGAGCTGAAACGGCTGGCGCCGGGTGGTCATATCCGGCTCCGGTTCACCGCGCCTGACCAGTTCGCCGCGGCGGCACAGGTGTTGCCGTCCGCGTCACGGGACGACGAGTCCCTGGTTCTCCAGGTGCCGAACGACGGCAGCGTGCAGTCGCTGCGCGCCGTACTGGCCCGGATCGACGACGCCCGCATCGAGGTGGACGAACTGACCGTCCACACCCCCGACCTGGACGACGTGTTCTTCGCCGTCACCGGTCAGCCCGCAACCAACCACACCGACGAGAAAGTGACGAGCAGATGAGCATCTCGAGCTACCCGATGGCCGACACCGCCACGATGTTGCGCCGCAACCTCCGGCACGCCCTGCGGTACCCCGGGCTGTCGCTCGGCGCGCTCGGCATGCCGGTGATCATGATGTTGCTGTTCGGCCTGATCTTCGGCGACACCTTCGCGGCCGGCCTCGGCGGCGGCAACGGCTTCGACTACCTCGACTTCCTCACCCCGGGCATCCTGCTGATGTCGATCGCGTCCGGGACGATGTCGCCGGCGGTCGGCGCCGCAATGGACATGAGCGAGGGCATCGTCGCCCGGTTCCGGACGATGGCGATCTTCCGGCCGGCCGTGCTGACCGGGCACGTGCTGGGCAACGTGCTGCTGACGATCGTCAGTCTCGCGCTCGTGATCGGGTTCGCCGTACTGATCGGCTTCCGCCCGAACGCCTCGGCCGGCGAATGGATCCTCGCGGCCGGACTGATGATCGCGGTGACCGTCTCGCTGACCTGGTTCGCGATCGCACTGGGCCTGACCAGCAAGACCCCGGAGGGCGCGAGCAACATCGTCCTGCCGATCAGCCTGCTGCTGCCCTTCCTGAGCAACACGTTCATCCCGCTGGAGTCGATGCCGAGCGGCATCCGCTGGTTCGCGGAGTACCAGCCCTTCACGGCGATCATCGACACCCTGCGGCACCTGCTGCTGGGAGCGCCGATGGACAGCGGCACAGGCTGGCTCGCCCTCGCGTGGTGTCTCGCGATTGCCCTTGTCGGCTACTTCTGGGCTCAGAAGAGCTACAACAAGGGCACCGCGGCCTGATCAGCTGGGGGCGCCGAGTTGGTTGGCGCGGGTGCGGATGTGTGCCGGGGTGAGCAGGTCGCAGTCGGAGTTGGTGACCGGCTCGCCGGCGACGGTGCGGAGGGGGATGACCCCGGTCCAGTACGGCAGGGTCAAGTCCTCGGGTTCGTCGTTCGCCTCGCCGGCGCGGGTCTTCACCGACGCCTCGGTGAGAGGGAGGGCGAGGACCGAGGTCTTGGCCAGCTCCTTGCGGTTCGGGGGACGAGTGGCGTGCGAGCGGCCGGGGACCAGATGGTCGACGATCACGTTCAGGCCGTGCAGCTTCTCGTCCGGGTCGGTGACAAGGCGCGGTACCCCGAAGATCACGGCCGAGCGGTAGTTCACCGAGTGGTGGAACGCGGACCGGGCCAGCACCAGGCCGTCCGCGTGGGTGACCGTCACGCAGATCGTCTGCTCGGGCGCGGCGACCACACTCCGCGCGGCGACCGAGCCGTGCAGATAAAGAGTCCCGTCGACACCACGATCCAGATCGATCCCGTACGCCGTGGGCAGCACCAGCGGGGCATCGCCGAGGATCACGCCGAGGTGGCAGAACATGCCTTCCCGCAGTACGGCGTGCAGGACCCCGCGGTCGGTGGCAGCGCGCTCCTTCGAGCGGCGCAAGGAGGTCCGGTCGGTCGGCTGGAGCGGCGTGGTGATGGTCATGGAACCAGCGTGGCCGGACAGTGGCATGCTGGCACGGTCCATTCCGGTTCGAATCAGGTAGTCCACTTTGGATAGCTCGCTGCCGCTCGTCCTCGACCGCTCCGGCGCCGGTCCGCTGCACCTGCAGTTGGCCGAGCAGTTCCGCGCGGCGATCCGGGACGGCCGGCTGCAGGCGGGGCACCGGTTGCCTTCCACCCGCGAACTGGCTCGCGACCTGGCGGTATCCCGGTCGGTGGCCCAGTCGGCGTACGACCAATTGCACGCGGAGGGATGGATCGAGGGCCGGACGGGAGCGGGCACCTACGTGGCGGACGTAGTACCGCTCCAGCCCGTTGAGCGGCGGCGAACGAAGGCCGCGCCGCCTACGCAGGAGAAGCTGTTGTCGCTGCGGGCGGGGATCCCGTTCATCGGTGGTTCCGCGGATGCGGGCTGGCGGCGGGCGTGGCGTGAGGTGTCTGCGCAGCTTCCGCCACCGGGGTACGAGGATCCGGCCGGGTTGCCCGCGTTGCGGGAGGCGGTCGCGGCGCATGTCCGTCGGGTGCGGGGGATCGCCTGCGGCGCCGAGAACGTGCTGATCACCAACGGGACGATCCACGGGCTGCGGCTGGTGCTCTCGGTCTGCCATCGGCCGGGCGAGCGGATCGCGATCGAGGACCCGGGATACGTGAACGCCGTCGTCGCGGCGCGCGACCAGCGCTTGGAGGTCGTCGACCTCGGTGTCGACGAGGACGGGCTGCTGGTTGGCGAACTCGGCGACGACCTCGCCGCGGCGTACGTGACGCCGTCCCACCAGTACCCGCTCGGCGGCCGGCTACCCGTTGCCCGACGCAACGAACTGATCCGGTGGGCACGACGCACCGGCGCGACGCTGATCGAGGACGACTACGACAGCGAGTTCCGGTACGACGTGGCGCCGCTGCCCGCGCTCGCCCAGCTCGACCTCGATCGGGTGGTGCACCTGGGCACCTTGTCGAAGATCCTCAGCCCGGCGCTCCGGCTTGGCTGGCTGGTCGCATCGACCGACGTGGTCGACGCGCTGGCGGCGTACCGGGAGAACTCGGGCGACTGGCCCGCCTGGCCCATGCAGGCAGCGTTCCTGGCGATGCTCCGTGACGGTTACCTCGACCAGGTGATCCGCCGGAACCGCCGCCTGTACGCCGAACGCCGAAACCACACCTGCGCCGTACTCGCCCCGTACGGCCGCGTGATCGGCCAGGACGCCGGGCTCCACATCACCCTCCTCCTCCCCGATTCGCTCGACGACCGCGAGGTAGCCGCCCGAGCTCGAGCCGCCGGCGTCGTCGTGGCCCCTCTCTCGGAGTACCGCCGCTCCCTCCCCGGCCCACCCGGCCTCGTCATCGGCTACGCCCGTCCGACCGACGACGACTTCCGGCGCGCACTCGCTCTGCTCGCCGGAATCCTCGGCCAGTAAGGGCTTCGACGCTGGTCGAAAGGGTGCCGCGGTAACAGGGCGCCCTGTCAGTGTGATGACGGCACTCGGCCGGACGAAGGAGAAACTGGTGTACGGAAGAGCTGGAATCGCGCTGCTCGCGCTCGGACTGCCGTTGGTAGTTTCGGGTCCGGATGCGTCGGCCGTATCGACAGCTTGCGCTGAACACGCGGTGGCGGAGGTGAGCGGGCGGACGGCGACGGACATCCGGGGAGTCGCACCGGGCGGTCGCTATCTGTCCGGGGCGGCGCAGGACGGCGAGGGGAACTACCACGCGGTCCGTTGGGACGACGGTGTGCCCACTGAACTTCCCATCCCCGCCGCGCAGTCATGGGCGGCTGACGTGAACGACGACGGCCAGTTGGTGATCGGTACCAGCGATGAGGACGGCACGAAGCCCTGGCGCTACCGCGATGGGCAGTTGGCAGCGCTGCCGATCCCAGCCGGTTACGCGGGCGCCACGGCTACCGCGATCGACAACTACCGTGGCAACATCCTCGGCACGGTCAGTGACGCGGACGGCTGGAACGTGCGCGGTGTGGTCTGGGATGCGGCCAATCATCCGCACGTGCTGTCGATCCCGGCCGGGTTCAACGAGGTCGCCGTGTCCGACATCGACGACGACGGCGTGGCTGTCGGGACCGTGCTCGACGTGGACATTCCGCACGCGCGGACCCGCTACCAGCTGGCGGCGTACTGGTTACCGGACGGCAATGTTCGGCTCTTCCCGCCTTCCTCCGCCACCGCGTGGACGACCGCCGCAGCGATTCGGCACGGAGTCGCCGCCGGGCAGGATGGTGACAGCGCCGCCACCTGGAAGGTTGGCACGAACGGTTCCAGTACTGCGATCGCCGGCGGGGACAAGGCTCAGGCGATCAACTCATCAGGGACGGTCGTGCTGGCGGGGAGCGGTCGGCCTCGCGTTTACCAGCCAGGCAAGGGCGAACGAGCGCTCAGTCTGCAAGACCCGGGCGGCGCGTCCGGCGGCAGCGTCGCCGGCCTCACCGACACCAACCAGGTCTACGGCACCGACAATCTCCACAACGACCCGGTCCGCTGGGACTGCAGTTAGGCAGAGCGCTCACCAAGGAGTGACCGGGTTGTTCTTCAGCGGTGGCTGGACGTACGGCGTGTGGCCTGACCAGGTGAGTTCGGACAGCCACATGGTGCGGCCGTGCGGATCGGTGCCGACCAAGGCGGGATCCCACGCGTGGTACACGAACCACCACCGGTCGGCGATCTGCAGCACCATGTTGTGACCGGGACCCGCTGCGTCCGCAGAACTGGTCAGGACGGGGTCGCCCGACTTGGTGCAGGGGCCGGCTGGGGTGGCGCAGCGGGCGTGGCCTACGGCGTACGTCCAGTAGAGCCAGCGCTGCCCGGACGGGTCCTGGAACGGGCTCGCGTCGATCGAGCCGCCCTGGCCGGCCTCGCAAATAAGTGGTCGACTCGATTTGTCGACATATGGACCTTTCGGGTCCGACGCAACCGCGACACCGATCGCCTGCCGGCCCGAGGCGGTGTCGGAAGTCGTGTAATACATGACGAATCGGTCCGCAGCATGGACGGCGACCTCGGGCGCCCAGACCATTCCCGGTGACGTCCACGCCGGCAGTTCGGGAAGGGCGTCGCCGACCTGGTCCCAGGAGACCAGGTCGGCCGACTTCAGCGTCTGGACATTGCCGAGCGGTCCGTTGGTGGCGAACGCGTAGTACGAACCGTCCACGGCGACCACCTGCGGGTCGGCGAAGTTGTCGCCGTAGACGGGATTCGTGAAAGCCACAGTCACTTGCTTTCGTAGAAGCGGAGGTAGTCGAAGGTGGCGATCGGTGGGGTCGAGCCGGTCTGGTCGCCGTGGGCGTAGAGACCGAGCTTCGGAGTGACGCCGGCCGGGAGTGCCCAGGAGGCGCCCCAGGTCCAGGTCTTGCCGTCGATGCTGGAGCCGGCGCGGTAGACGTGCTCGCCGGCGGCGTTGCGGTGATAGGCCAGTCGCATCCACATCGTCGGTGCCGGCCGGCCGATGGCGGCACCGCCGTAACTGGTCGCGCCGTCCGACGCCCGTGCCACCAACTCCCGGCCGAATTCGGTCTGCCGCGTCTTCCAGATCGACACGTCGCCGAACCGGGCGAAGTCGTCGTCGTTCAGATACGCGATCATCCCGGCCTGCTGGTAGTTGCGGATGTCGCCCTCGCCCAGCTCCAGGTGCAGCTTCGTCTCCGCGATCCAGCTGTCCCCGGCCGGCGTCTCGTGGAACAACAACCCGGCATTGTTGGCCGACCCGACCAGGTCGGTACTCTCCACCGGCCAAGACAACTTGCCGTCGGCAACTACTGCCTTACTGTCCGGCCGCACCCAGCTCCAGCCGGCACCCAGACCAGGCCCGTCGAACTCGTCCCCGGCCAGCAACTTCCCAGTCTCCGGTACTGCGGCCAGCTGTCGCACCGGCTGAGCCACAGCTCGCACCGTCAGGTTGTCCAGCTCCGCCGACCCCAGCCAACTCACCGGAGCCGATCGCACCTTCAACCCCGGTACGACGAGTTGCGCCTCGGCGTACAGGTCGCCCAGGCCGGCGTCGTTGACCCGGACGGTCACGGTGTTGCCCAGCACCTGCACGCTGAGCTTGTTCCACTGGCTGCGATCGAAGTCGGCAGGGAGCGTCGCGCTCGCACTACGACCACCAGCGAGCACCCGGATCTTGCTACCGCTCACAGTCGCGACCACAGAGCCGCCAAGCACTGTGGTGAAGCTGCTGCCCAGCTTCACGTCCGCCTCGACTCGCACCGATCCACCCGGCGCGGACTGGCGGGTGACGGCGACCCCACGGATCGCAGCGTCAGGTCCACCAAGCGAGTCACCAGGTTGCCTGGCTGCACCCCACAGTCCGGCCGCGGGATCTGTCGAGTCGATTCCTGCAGCAGACCCGGTGACCGGCGCGGGTTGCGGTGTGTCCGACGGTCCAAGGCCCGCGCGGGTCCGCGGCCAGCCGTCGATCCAGTCGATCCGGTCGATCAGCATCGGCCGGCGGTTGATCCCGAACGGGTCGGTCAGCCACGGCGTACCGCGGTCGATCGCGTGGTAGACGATGTGGTCCTGCCCGGCCGCGTCGGTGATGAACGCGTGGTGGCCGGGGCCGATCCACTTGTTGCCGTTCTGGGTGATCACCGTGGTGCCACCGACCCGGGACTCGTTCAGCGAGGCGCCGGTCGCGTCGACGAACGGCCCGCGCGGCGATCGCGACCGGCCCGCGAAGACGGAGTACCCGGTGGTCGGGCCCGCGCAGCAGTTCATCGACGAGCCCATCAGGTAGTACCAGCCGTCGCGGTAGACGGCGTACGAGCCCTCGTAGCGGTCGCCGACGGTCACCTGCGTCGGCGTACCGACCGAGTGCAGGCCGTCGGGGGACAGTTCGGTGACGGAGATGCCGCCGTAGAACCCGCCGGTGTAGAGGTACCGCTTGCCGTCGGCCGCGGTGAGCATCGCGGGGTCGATCGTGCCGAAGAAGCCACCGTTGCCGTCGGGCTTCGGGGCGACCACCGGCGCATCGGTCGCGGTCCACGGACCGGCCGGCGTCGGCGCGGTGGCCACGCCGATCGCCGGATCGCCGCCGGGGTTGGCCAGGGTGTCGGTGACGGTGAAGTACATGACGTACCTGCCACCGAAGTACCGGATGTCCGGTGCCCAGAAGAACGAGCCGGGGGCGGCCCAGGCGGGCTTGGTCGTGTCGGTGAAGACGGTGCCGAGGTACTCCCAGGAGCCGAAGTCCTTCGTCCTGGCCATGTGCATCAGCCCGAAGGGGCCGCCGGCAACGAGTGGGTCGGAGGTGGCGTAGGCGTACCAGTAGCCGTCGCGGCCCTGGATGATCGACGGGTCCGCGAAGGTGTCGGCGAACGACGACGAGATGGGGTTGAGGGTGGTCGTCGGCGAAGCCGGGTTCGGTGCGGCGACGGCCGCCGTAGTACCGGCGGTGATCGCGACGACGGCGAGTGCTGCGGCTAGGAATCGTCTCGGAGGCACGGGCGGGTCCTCTCTGCTGGTGGGCGTCAGTCAGTCGGTGCGAGCCTGATCAGGTGCCACGACGCGGGCGGCAGCGTGGCGGTGCAGATGCCGTTGGCAACATTTGTCTCGGCGACCTGGCGCGGGACCACGCGATCGGGATCATCGGCGGTGTTCACGGCAGTCCGGTCGTCGTCGTACAGCGCGAGGTGCTCGACGAGCCGATGCCCGTCGAACACCGGTACTTCGAAGTCGATCGCGTCCGTCTCGCTCCGGTTCACCACGAAGACGGCCACCTCACCGGTGCTCTCCTCGTACGTCGCGGTGCTCCACAACGCCGGCACCCGCCCGTACTGCGTGGTCTCCACCTCGGGGCCCCCCGCGATCTCGGTCCGCAGCACCTTGGAGCCGGCGTACTTCGCTGTCAGCGCGAACGGGTGGAAGATCGTCTGCCGCCAGGCACGGCCGTCGGGCTCGGTCCGGATCGGCGCGATCACGTTCACCAACTGGGCCAGGCAGGCGATCTTCACCCGGTCGGCGTGCCGGAGCAAGGTGATCAGCAGGCTGCCGACCACGATCGCGTCGTCGACGGTGTAGACGTCCTCGATCAGCGGGCTCACCTCGCGGATGCCGAGGCCGAGTTCGCCGGGGAAGTCCTGCTGGCGCCAGACGTTCCACTCGTCGAACGACAAAGTGATCGCCTTGTCGCTGCGCTTGAGCGCCTTCACGTGGTCGGCGGTGGCGACGACGGAATCGATGAACCGGTCCATCCCCTCCGCGCTGGCCAGGAAGCTGGTCTGGTCGCCGCCCTTCGGTTCGTAGTACGCGTGCAGGGAGATGTGGTCGACCAGGTCGTAGGTGCGCTCGAGCACGGTACGTTCCCAGTCGCCGAAGGTCGGCATCCCTGCGTTGCTGGAGCCGCAGGCGACCAGTTCCAGGTCCGGCTCGACCCGGCGCATCGCGTTCGCGGTCTCCTCGGCGAGCCGGGCGTACTCCTCGGCGGTCTTGTGGCCGATCTGCCAGGGGCCGTCCATCTCGTTGCCCAGGCACCAGACCTTGATGCCGTGCGGCTCCTTGCTGCCGTTGCGGACCCGCCGGTCCGGCAGCTCGGTGCCGCCCGGGAGGTTGCAGTACTCCAGCAACTGAACCGCTTCGGTGATCCCGCGGGTACCGAGGTTGACCGCCCAGATCGGCTCGACGCCCGCCTTGCGGGACCAGGCGACGAACTCGTCGGTGCCGAACTGGTTCGGCTCGATCGCCCGCCAGGCCAGGTCCAGCCGGCGCGGCCGCTCCTCCTTCGGGCCGACCCCGTCCTCCCACTGGTAGTTGGAGACGAAGTTGCCGCCCGGGTAGCGGACCGCGGTGACACCGAGTTCGCGGACCAGCGCGAGCACGTCCTCGCGGAAGCCGTCGGCGTCGGCGGCGGCGTGACCCGGTTCGTAGATGCCGGTGTAGACGCAGCGGCCCATGTGTTCGACGAACGAGCCGAACAGCCGCCGGTCGAGGGCTCCGACCACGAACGAGGGGTCGACCGCGAGACGAGGCACAAATCCTCCTGGATAGCCTTTACAACGATTAACCCGGAGTTTTTCAACGATTGACATCACCTGTAAAGAGCTCACATGACAGACTCAGGCGACAACCGGGTGTGAGGGGAGAACCGATGGCGACCAGGCTGAGCGATGTGGCCGCACGGGCCGGCGTCTCGGTGAAGACGGTGTCCAACGTCATCAACGACTACCCGCACATCACCGCGCGGACCCGGGCCAAGGTCGAGGCCGCGATCGCCGAACTCGACTACACCCCGAACGTCAGCGCCCGCTCGCTGCGCAAGGGCCGCTCCGACTTCATCGCGCTGGCCGTCCCGGAGATGGCCTCGCCGTACTTCGCGGAGCTCGGCGCCGCGATCAGCCGGGCCGCCAAGAAGCGGGGCATCACGGTGCTGATCGACCAGACCGAGGGCGAGGCCGCCGCCGAGAAGCTCGTCCTGGACGGGATGCGCGGGCAGTTGATCGACGGCATCATCTTCTCGCCGATCACCACCGCCCCGGCCCGGATCACCTCGGCCGACACCGCCAAACCGCTGGTGCTGCTGGGCGAGCGGCACCCCGGAGGCACCTTCGACCACGTCGCGGTCGACTCGGTGCAGGCCTCCTTCGACGCGACCATGCACCTGGTCTCGATCGGCCGGCGCCGGATCGCCGCGATCGGGGTCGGCGGCGGCGCGGGGACCGGATCCGTACGCCGTAAGGGATATCGCAAGGCGCTCAAGGCGGCCGGCCTGGAACTGGACCCGGCGCTGGAGGTGGGCGGCTCCGGCTACCACCGCGAGGACGGCGCCGCCTCGATGCGCGAACTGCTGGCCCTCCCCGAACCACCCGATGCCGTCTTCTGCTTCAACGACCTGATGGCGATCGGCGCACTCCGGGCGCTGACCGATGCCGGCCTGTCGGCACCTGAGGACGTCGCCGTGATCGGTTTCGACGACATCGAGGACGGCCGGTACCACTCGCCGTCGCTGTCCACGATCTCCGCCGACAAGGAATGGCTGGCCGAGAACGCGGTCGCGCTGCTGCTCGACCGGATCGCCGGCACCGGTGAGGCCGACCGCCGCGACCTCACCGTCCCGTACACGTTGACGATCCGGGAATCGACCGGCGGTTAGAAGACCGCCGCGCAGGTCGCCAGGTTCGCCGTGACACTGGCGCCACGGGCCACCGTCACCTGCCGGGTCTCGAGCACCTGACCGGTCGGCCGCTCACAGGTCAGCGTCCACGCCTCGGTCCCGCCTTGCTGTACGACGCTCGGCCGGGTCGACGGGTTCGTGTGCCAGGTGTAGGTGCCGCCTGCCGGCACGACCATCGTGGTGTCCAGCACGTCGGGCAGGCTGGTGCCGTTCCACGTCTTGGTGCTGAACGACTTCTTCAACCGCAGTACGGCGCCGGCCGGACCGGTTCCGGTGATGATCGAGTGCCTCGCGGGGTTGATGGCGCTCTCCGCCGCGAGCAGGAACGCGGCCCGGTTGCCCTTGCCCGCCGTACTGCCCGATCCGTAGTAGTAGTTGACCACGTTCGAGAACGCCGGGTGGAAGCTGTTCGCGCCGTGCTCGAACGTGAATCCGAGCCCACCGGTCGCGTAGTACGACCAGTCCTCCGTCGTGCCGGTGGTGTCGTACAACTCGTAGCTGAATTGGCTCGTGTACCCGTTCTGGGCGGCCATCTGGTCGCCGAGCGACTTGTAGATCGCCTCGTCCGGGGTGTTGCCGGCGCCCGCGTAGCCCGGCTCCCGGAGTACGAGGTTCGAGTAGGTGTGGTTGGTGATCAGGGTGGTCACCTGGTTCGCCGAGACAAGGGCCTGGATGTTGCGCGACTCCGGCTCGCTGAAGGCGCTCGCACCGCGGTACGTCTCGGAGGTCAGGCTGCTGGACGCACCGGGACCACCCCAGAAGCCGGAGTAGTTGCGGTTCAGGTCGGTGCCCTTCGACTGGTTCGCCGACTGTGCGCACTGGCCGCTGGTGGGGATCTGCCCGTCGGTGACGCGGCAGTTCTTCCGCTTCATCTCGTAGCCGAGGGTGCGGCTCAGGTTGAAGCCGTCGGGGTTCACCACCGGTACGAAGATCACCCGCGACTTCTCCAGGATGTTGGTGATCCGCGCGTCCACGCCGTCGTTCTTCAGCAGGTCGTAGGCGAACTCCATCGTCAGCTCGCCGGACGGCCATTCCCGCGCGTGATGGAGTCCGACCATCAGGAACACCGGCTTGCCGTTGCTGGTGTTGACGTCGTGGCTGACCTCGATCCCGCGGATCGTGCGGCCTTCGAGCGAGGTGTTCTTCAACGTGAACTGCTTGACCTTCGTCGGGTACTGCGTCGCCAGCGCCGCGAGCTCGTTGTTGTAGTCGGCGAGCTGCCGGTACGCCGTACGCCCGCTCGGCAAGGTCGCCTTGATCGCCTTGTTCTTGACGGCTTTCGCGTACGCCGCGTCGGCGGCCTCGCGCGCCTTGTCGGCGCCGACCAGGTCGTCCTCGATCACGGTCCAGCGGAATCCGGCGAGTTGCAGCAGCTGTCGGTCATGATTGCCATAGGCAACCAGGTCGACGAAGTTCTTGCCGGCCGACTCGGCCAGATCGAGGTCGAGGGTGTTCAGCCGCTTCTTGTCCGCGGCGGTCGGGGTGCTGACCCGCAGCAACTGGATCAGCTCGGCGTTCGCGTAGGCCTGGGCCTTGTGGTCGGGTGGTGCAGCAGCCTGGACCTGGCTGCCTGCCCCTGAGGCGGCACCGACGGCGAGCACCGCCGCTATCGCCAAGGGGATGAGTCGGTGCCATCGGGCGGGATGGGACACGGTGACCTCCAGTAGTGAGGCTATCGCAATGGGTAACTGGAGCGTAGGGCCCTTGCGATCCCCTTGGAAGCCGTTCGGCGATGTGTGCGGGGAAACAGTCGCGCTCGGTCAGCGGTGACCGAGTGCGGAGAGCTGCTCGGCGAGGGTCCTGCGGAAGCCGGGCAGGTAGGAGAGCAGGTGAAGACCCGCGTTGCGGGCGGGTCGCAGTACGGAAGGTGCTGTGGCCAGGCGGGTCAACCGGTGAGCGAGCGAGACGACGCGAACCGCCTCGGCGCGGTTCTCGGTCGCGTAGGCGTCCAGACCGTCCTCGTTGCCGGTGGTGAGAGCTTCGGCGAGCGCGTTGCCAAGCGTGACGGCGTCGCGGAGGCCGAGGTTCATGCCCTGACCGCCGGCGGGGCTGTGGGTGTGGGCGGCGTCGCCCGCCAGGACGATGCGCCGGTCGCGGTACCGGTCGGCCACCCGCTCGTGGATGCGGAAGCGCGATCCCCAGACCACCTCGGTCACCCGGGCCGTCGACTGCTGCGGGCCGCGTGCGTTGAGCAGCCGCTGCGCGTACGTCACGTCAGGGTGCTCCGGTGCGTCGTCGACCTCGGCGACCAGACGGAAGGAGCCGTCGGGCAGGGGAGCGGCGACGAGCATGCCGGGGCGCGAGAAGTACAGCAGTACTTCGTCCGGCGGCAGGCCGCCCTCGACGCGGACATCGGCGAGGGTGAAGTTCAGCGGCAAGACGTCGTCGCCGCCGGTGAAGCCCAGTCCGGCGAGATCGCGGATCCGGCTGTTCATCCCGTCCGCCGCCACGACGTACTGCGCTTGGATCACCTCGCCGCTCTCCAGCGTCACCTCGGCGCCGTCTTTTGTCTGGCGGACGCCCGACGCGACGTACGGGCGGTGGACCTTGCCGCCCAGCTCCTCGAGGCGCTCCAGCAGGACCTGCTCGGTGGTGCTCTGCGGAATCATCAGGACGTACGGGTACTCGGTCGGCAGGTGGTCGAAGCGGATCGGGACCAGGGTGCGGTCGCCGTCGGCGATGTTGAACTGCTCGACGGGGCGGCCGAGTTCAGTCAGGCGCTTCGAGACGCCGAGCTCCTCCAGCATCTCCAGCGTGCGCGGGTGAATGACCGAGGCGCGCGAGGTGTTCGCACCGGCCGCCTGCCGGTCCACGACAGTGACGTCACGACCGTGGGCGGCGAGCGAGGCCGCCACTGCCAGTCCGACCGGTCCGGCACCCACCACCAGCACCTCGGTCCGCTCCGGAATTCCGTTCATCTTTCCCACTCCTTCCAGGTCAACATCCGTTGGCCAACGCTTGTTGACTTCACTCTAGAACTGCTCCGCTTCCCAAGTCAACACTTGTTGACCTACGGTGGTCCCATGACGGAGAAGACGCAGGCTGAGGCCCTGGCGGACGCAGGGGGTGGGCGGCGGTCGGAGCGGAGTCGGGCGGCGATTCTGGCGGCGGCTCGGGAGCGGTTCGCGGCTGACGGGTACGAGCGGGCGACCATCCGGGCGATCGCGGCCGACGCGGCGATCGATCCGGCGATGGTGATGCGCTACTTCGGCAACAAGGAGAAGCTCTTCGCCGCGGCGGCCGAGTTCGACCTGCGGCTGCCCGACCTCAGCGCCCTCCCGCCCGACGAGGCCGGAGCGGCGCTGATCAACCACTTCCTCAACCGCTGGGAGGACGACGAGTCCCTCAAGGCCCTGCTTCGCGCCAGCGTCACCAACCCGGTCGCCGCCGACCGGATGCGCGAACTGTTCGCCGGCCAACTCGGCCCGATGATCGCTCGCCTGACCGACCCCGCCGACGCCGGCACCATCGCGACGCGAGCCGGCCTGGTCGCCACCCAGGCACTCGGCTTCGCCCTCTGCCGCTACGTCCTGGAACTCGAACCGATCGCAGCCCTCACTCGCACCGAAGCGGTCGCCTGGCTGAGCCCGACGATCACCCGCTACCTCACCGGCACGCCCTGAACTGACCGGCCACCTTGTCGATTACGGGCTCGCGCCGTTCGTCGGCCATGTGAACAGCCCATACGAAAGGACAACGACCATGGCTCGATATTTGCTGCTCATCCACGACAACGAGGCCGATTACGACGCCGCCTCCGCCGAGGTCCACCGGGCCCACGACGAGGGACACGAGGCGTTCGCCCGCGAGCACAAGGACGTCATCGTCGGCAGTGGCCACCTGCAACGGTCGTCGACCGCGACCGTCGTCCGGGAGGACGGCCAAGGCGGCTTCCTGCTGACCGATGGCCCGTACGCCGAGACGAAGGAAGCCCTGGGCGGCTACTACATCATCGACGTGGCGACTCTGGACGAGGCGCTGGCCGTCGCGAAGAAGCTGCCGTACTTCGGCAAGGTGGGCGACGCTGCCGTCGAAGTACGGCCGATGCACTGAGATGACAGACGACCCGGCCGTCGCCGAAGCGGTGGCGCTCGCGCACCGCAAGGAGTGGGCTTTCGTCCTCGCGGCGACGGCCCGGGTCACCCGCGATCTGGACCTGGCCGAGGAGTGTGTCCAGGACGCCTACGCCAAGGCGCTCACGGTTTGGTCGGCGACCGGGATTCCGGCGCGACCGGGCGCCTGGCTCACCACGACGGCACGCAACCGAGCGATCGACCTGATCCGGCGCGAGGCGTCCTTCCGCGCGGCGCTCCCACTGCTTGCCGACGAGGAGGTCGCGAACGGACCGTCGGACAGCGAAGACATCGCGGACGAACGGCTGCGGCTGATCTTCACCTGTTGCCATCCGGCGCTCGCACCCGAGGCACAGGTGGCGCTCACGCTCCGGCTGGTCTGCGGGCTCACGACCGCTGAGATCGCCCGGGCGTTCCTGGTCAGCGAATCCACGATGGCGGCGAGGATCACCCGGGCGAAGAAGAAGATCGCGGTGGCGCGGATCCCGTACCGGATCCCGGATGCCGTGGATCTGACCGAGCGCATCGGCACGGTGCTGACCGTGGTCGACCTGCTGTTCACCACCGGACACGTCGCCCCCAACGGCCCCGACCTGATGAACACCGAACTGATCTCCCGCGCCCTCGACCTGGGCCGGATGCTCACCGAACTCCTCCCCACCGACCCAGAGGTCACGGCGCTGTTGGCGCTGATGCTGCTCACCGACGCCCGTCGCGCGGCACGGCTCGATACCACCGGCAGGCCTGTTCTCTTGGCCGATCAGGACCGCGGCCGCTGGGATCAAGCGGCCATCCGGGAAGGGCAGGCCCTGGTACGCCGAGCCTTGCGACGCGGGCCGGCCGGGCAATTCGCCGTACGGGCAGCGATCGCCGCCGTCCACTCCGAGTCGCCGTCGTGGGAGACCACCGACTGGTCAGAGATCGTCGGCCTGTACGACGTACTGCTCGCCCGCCAGCCTTCTCCCGTGGCGGCGCTGAACCGCGCGGTGGCCAAGGGATTCGCGGCCGGACCCGAGGCTGGACTGGCCGCCCTCGAGGAACTGGCCACCGAGCCTCAGCTCGCAACTTATCCGTACGCCGCTGTCGCTCGCGGCGAGTTCCTGCGAAGGCTCGGGCGCGACCGGGAGGCGCGTTCCGCCTACGAGGAAGCACTTACCTTCACCGAGAACGCGGCCGAACGCGCGACGCTGCGGCAACGCCTCGCCGAGCTCAGCGAGGAACGCGGCTAGCCGCGACGACTCGGCTGGATGCGGTGGCAGCCCGGCTGGATGCGGTGGGAGCCCGGCCAGCCGCGGTGGCAGGCCTGGCTAGACGCGCGCTTTGTTCTGGCGGCGCTTGGTGTCCTGGAGGAAGAGCCAGGCGACCGCGGCGCCGACGACGAAGCCGCCGAGGTGTCCTTCCCAGGAGACGTTCGGGATGGCGAACGAGAGCACCGCGGTGACCGCGACGTACATCAGGATCCAGGTGATGTCGAGGCCGCGGGCCTTGCTGATCACCAGCAGTGCGCCGACCAGGCCGAGCACCGCGCCGGAGGCTCCGAGCGTCGCGCTGCCCGGGGCGCCAAGGATCCAGACCGCGACGCCACCGCCCAGCGCGGAGAGCAGGTACAGCACGGCGAACCGGAGCCGGCCGAGCATCTGCTCCAGTGGCGGGCCGAGCTGCCACAGCATGAAGAGGTTCGAGAAGATGTGGAAGATCTGCACGTGCGTGAACGCCGACGTCAGCAGTCGCCACGGCTCGGAATCGACCAGGACCGGGACCAGCACCAGGTCGCTGACGACGCGCGGGCTGCCGGTCCGGACGGCGATGAACACCAGCACGTTCAGCGCCAGCATGCTGATCGTGACGATCTGCGGGTTGCCGCGCTGGATGCCGCCCAGTGACGTCCGGGTGCGAGGCACCGAGCGGACGCCTTCGGTGAAGCAGGACGGGCATTGGAACCCGACGGATGCGCTGTTCATACAGGCCGGGCAGATCGGCCGGTCACAACGCTGGCATCGGACCCCGGCGGGCCGATCCGGGTGCCGGTAGCAGACGGTGTCGGTCACGCCGTGGTCCTTCGCACTAGTTCACCGGCCGGGCGCGGTAGCGGCCGGCCGGTGGCTGAATCAGACGGTCTTGCGCTCGATCTTGACGCTGTTGATCACGATCGGCTCGATCGGCCGGTCGCCCGGCGCGGTCTTCGCGGTCGCGATCGCGTCCACGACCTTCTTGGAGTCGTCGTCGACGACCTCGCCGAAGATGGTGTGCTTGCGGTTCAGGTGCGGGGTCGGGACCACGGTCACGAAGAACTGCGAGCCGTTGGTGCCCTTGCCGAACTGGATCCCCGCGTTCGCCATCGCCAGCAGGTACGGGCGGTCGAACTGGAGCTCCGGGTGGATCTCGTCGTCGAAGGAGTAGCCCGGCGAGCCGGTGCCGGTGCCGAGCGGGCAGCCGCCCTGGATCATGAACCCGTCGATCACCCGGTGGAAACCGAGGCCGTCGTAGAACCGCTCGTGGCTCGGCTGACCCGTCTGCGGGTCGGTCCACTCCTTGGTGCCCTCGGCCAGGCCGACGAAGTTCTGCACCGTCTTCGGGGCGTGATCGGGGAACAGCTTGATGACGACGTCGCCCTTCGTCGTCTGCAGCGTCGCGAACAGTTCTTCGGCCACGAGATACTCCTCATCGGTTACGGCTTACGCATCGATCCTGTCATGCGACGCCAACCGGACCCGCATCGAGGCGCCGGTCAGCGGTTTCCGCAGGACCAGGGGTGGGTCCGGGTCGGCCTGGAGCGTTTATCGCCTGGGTACGACGTACGATGCAGACGAAGCCGGAAATGTCCAGAGCCGTACCAGGTCGTCCATGTCGCCGATGGGCCAGTAAGTCAGGCGTCAGCGACGGGGCGCCGCCGAGGAGGAACCGTGGGTTTGTTGAAGTCCAAGGGCCGGGTCGAGTCCGCGAAGGACCGGGTCCGGCCGTTCGCCGAATCGGCATCGCAACGGGTCGCGCCGGCCGTGGGCACCGCACGGGAGAAGGTGTCGCCGTACGCCGAGAAGGCCGTCGAGCGCGGCGCCACCCTCGCGCATGCCGCGGTCGAGAAGGCGGGCCCGGTGATCGACGACGCCTTGAGCAAGGTCGGTCCGGCCACCGAGCACGCGGCCGAGAAGGCGCGTGAGCGGTTCAACGACGACGTCCTGCCGAAGGTGACCGCCGCACTGGCCACCCTGGCGGCCGCGGCCGAGCCGGTGATGGAGGAGACGTCTCGTCGGGGCAAGGCCACCAAGGCCGCGCTCAAGGGTGAGATCGACGTACCGAAGAAGAGCCACAAGCTGCGCAAGGTGGTGCTGTTCCTCGGCTTCGGGGCGCTCGCCGCCGCGGCGGTGAAGAAGCTCCTCACCCCGCCGGAGCCGGCCTGGCAGTCGACCCCGACCAGCGGCCGCGACTACAGCTCGGCCCCGGCCGGTACGACGACCCGTCCCGCCGCCGAGAAGCCGGCCGGCACCGCGCCGACCGCCGCGGAAGGCGCGGCCAACGTCGCCGCCGCCAACGGCAAGACCGATGCGCAGACCGACGCCAAGACCGAGAGCAGCACCGAGGACAAGGCCGAGGTGAAGGCCGACGAGGCCAAGACCGACGTCTCCGCCTCGAACGGTGCCGCGAAGAAGGCGACCGGAGCCCCGCGCCGGTCCACCGGCTCGAACAGCACCAAGCCGTCCGAGTCCTGAGCCTTACCGACCGCAACGGCGAAGGCCGCGACCCCCTCGGGGACTCGCGGCCTTCGTCATGTCAGGAACCTTCGGCTTCGATTGACCGAAGGCCTCGGTGGGTCCAGACCTCGTTGGTCGAGGCTCAGGTGGGTCGGAGAGCCGCGGCTGGTCTTGGGCTCGGTTGGCGAGAGCCTCGGCCGGTAGGGCTGGGGCGTTCGGCTCAGGTGGTGGTCTGGTCGGAGCTGGGGGTGTCCTCGTCTTCGGCTGGTGGGCGAGTGGTCGTGATTCGACCTGCGGAGAGCAGCTGGGTCGCGTAGCGGTGGGTTATGCAGGGGTAGGTGCCGCCGCATTCGCGGCAGACGGCGTCGTTGCGGTGCAGCCAGGGCACGACACCGAAGCGCTTGATCCAGGTCAGCGGCTCACGATCGGGAGCATGCAGCTGCATCGCCGACCGTGCGGCGTCCTGGATCTCGGGCGCCGACCACTCTTCGGCACTCTTGTCCATCAGATCGCTCAGGTCGGGGTTGGGCGATGAGTCGGACGGGGTCTGGGTCATCTCGTTCGTCTCCGGGGCAGGGGGTCGGAGCGGTGGGGGCAGTGCGTAGTACCGGCGCTACGCGTGGTGATGTTAGACCGCCGCGGGCTCACCGCGGACGAGAGCCTTTCACTAACCCCACAGTGTTTCGAAACTGACCCGGGCCTCGAGCTCGAGCAGGTGGCGCTTGCGCGGGATCCCACCGCCGAACCCGACCATCTTGCCGCCGGCGCCGACCACCCGGTGACACGGCACGACGACGGCGATCGGGTTCCGGTTGCAGGCCACGCCGACCGCGCGGGCGGCCCCGGCGTCGCCGACGATCTTGGCCACCTCGCCGTAGGTCTGCATCTCGCCGTACGGGATCCGGCGGAGCTGCTGCCAGACGGCGCGCTCGAACTCCGACCCGCCCGGCACCGACAGCGGAATCGAGAACTCGGTCAGCTCGCCCGCGAAGTACGCCTTGAGTTCTTCCTGCGCCAGCAGCAGCACCTTGTCGCGGACGATCCCGGGCTCGACCTCGGCCGTTCCCATCCGCAACCGGCACAACCCGACATCGTCCACGGCCAGGGACAGGTCACCGATGGGCGAATCGATCACGGACCAGCGCATGGGTCGTCCTTTCTGCCTCAACACCCATGATTCTCCGCCCCGGCACCGACAGTTTTCGCCGCCCGCGCCACGGGGAACCGGGGTGGACGCACTACCCGGCGCGCCATCGACACGCATGGTTCTCGCCCGGCTACGCCCGGTTGTGCTATTTCTGATTTCCCCGCCGCACAAGGGCGGACATCGCCCGGCCGCTCATCCCTGGCGCCGGGCCTGGCGACAGGGGTGCAGGTGACCGGTCCCTCGGCGTACGAGCCGAATCCGTACGACGTACCGGCGTACGGCGAGCGGGTGCCGGCCGGGGCGCAGCGGGTGCCGCAACCGCCGCCGATGGACCGCTGGTTCACCTCCGAGCAGGCGATGGGGCTCAGCGCCTCGATCCTGATCGGTGTCGACACGGTGGCGAGCTGGGCCTCCGCGTGGGCCGACTGGAACTCGTACGCCGTGCTGAAGGCGTACCCGGGTGACGAGGCGAAGCTGGCCGAGGCCGACCTGATCTCCGGCTCGACGGGCATCGTCTCGGCGCTGGCGCTGTTCGCGGCCGCCGTGGTGTTCATCGTCTGGCTCTGGCGGGTCCGGTGGAACGCGGAGATGTTCTGCCGCGGCGAGCACCGGCTGACCAGGGGCTGGGTGCTGGGCAGCTGGATCTGCCCGGTGGTGAACCTCTGGTACCCGAAGTGGGTGGTCGACGACATCGTCGCCGCCAGCGATCCGCGGACCTCGCCGCACACCGTCAGCCTGCGCACCGTCCCGGGCACCCGGCTGGTCTGGGCGTGGTGGATCACCTGGGTGGTCGGGCTGGTCCTCGGCAACGTGGCGCAGCGGAGCACGCTGGACGGCGTACCGCAGCTCGGTGAGGTGCGGACGAACGCCGTACTGTCCAGCATCTCTGCAGTTGCGACAACGGCCGCGGCGGTGCTTGCCATGATGTTGATCAAGCGCATCAACGACCTGCAGATCAGCCGCCCGTGGACGCCGTGGTGGGCCGCCGATCAGGCGCCACCGCCGTTCGGCGCGCCGGGTCGGTGAGGCCGGGCGGAGAAGCTGCCCGGTAAAGGAAACCCGTCACGGACGGTTCAATCGCTCGTTACAAGTGGTGATGGGCGTACGAAAAGAACTCGTTAAGTCGATACCCTCTGTGCTGGCACCGACTCCACACTCGTACTTACTTCGTGGTATCAATGTGGCTCGGTCACGCGGGGGCAGGATTCGATCGAAACGCCGAACAGACGGAGTTCCAGCAACGCGAGGGACGCAAGACGTGAGCCACCCGCAACCAGCAGTGCTGTCCGCTGCCGAAGAGCCCGAAGTGTGGCAATCGCACGCCGCCGAAGAGTTCCAACCGGTCGACAGGATCGGCCGGATCGCGATCGCGCTGCTCGGCGCGTCCACGGTGACGCACCTGCTCGCGACCTGGTCCGACTGGAACACCTACGGGGTGGTCCACACCTACCTGGGCGGCGGCCCGAACGTCGATGACGCGGATCTCAATCGCGCCGACGCCATCGCCAAGATCACCGCGTACCCGAACGTGCTCGTCTCCGTCGCCGCCGCCGTCGTCTTCGTGATCTGGCTGTGGCGCGCGCGGGTCAACTCCGAGGTGCTCTGCCAGGCCGACCACCGGCGCAGTCACGGCTGGGTGCTCGCGAGCTGGTTCTGCCCCGGACCGAACCTCTTCTATCCCAAGCAGATCGTCGACGACGTATGGCTCGCCAGCGATCCGAAGACGCCCGTGTACGCCGACGACCTGCGCCGGCTCAGGAAGCCTCTCCTCACCAAGGTGTGGTGGTGCACCTGGGTCGGCGCTCTCGCGTTCGACGTGGTGATCCGCCGGTTCCTGATGTGGATGGACGCCACCGTCGGCTCGCTGCGCGGCATCGCCCTGGCCGGTACGGCGTCGCTGATCCTGACCGCGGCCTCCGCGGTCGCGGCCACCTTCGTGATCCGCAAGATCAACGCGATGCAGACCAGCCGCGAGTGGGTGCCGTGGTGGGACCAGCGCGAGCCGAAGCTCACCGCCGTCCCGACGTACGCCGACGACGACACCTCCGAGCAGCCGGCCATCAGCGAGCCCATCGCGGTTCCGCCGGCCCTGCGGCTCGAGCGCCAGCCCGAGCCGGCCCTGCAGATGGCCGGCGGCGGTGCCGAGGAGGCCCCGAAGTGGAGCCCGTTCGCGCCGGTCGCGGAGAGCTGGCAGGAGCAGGCGTCGGCCAACCCGCACTACCGCCCGGTCGACGCGTGGGGTGACGACACCGGCACGCTGACCAGCCCGGTCGAAGAGGCCACCCCGTCGTACCAGCCGACCGCGGCCGGACTCGACAGCCCGAGCTGGGCCACGGCGACCTCCTCGCCGACCACCTCGAGCGACGACCTGCTGTCCGCGCCGGTGCCGAGCTGGCAGGCCGAGACGGTCGCGCCGCCCTCGCTGTCCCTGGTCGACACCTCGTACACCTCGACGTCGTACGGGACCAGCGAGCCGTCCTGGGCCAGCTCGTACGCCGAGCCGTACGCCTACGAGTCCTCGTCCTCCGACTACTACACGCCGTCGGAGCCGACCGCCGCCCCCGAGCCGGAGCCCGCGCCCGAGCCTGTTGCGCGCGCCGGTCGCCGGGCCGCTCGGGTCGCGGTGGACAGCCCTTCGACCATCGGGTACGGGCAGGACGACGACTACCTGACCCCGTCGAAGCCGCTGCCGACCGTCCCGTCGTACGGGCCGGAGCCGTCCTACTCACCGGAGCCCGCGTACACGCCGGAGACCAGCTACACCCCGGAGCCCGCCTACGCACCAGAGACGACCTACTCGGCGTACGAGGCCCCGGCTGCAAGCTACGAGTCGTACAGCACGGACTACTCGTCCACCTACGAGTACTCGACGCCGGAGACCAGCTACACCGCTCCGGAGACGAGCTACCAGCCGAGCGAGCCGCACACGCCGGCGTATGACAGCTACACCTCGTCGTACGACGCGTCGTACTCGCAGAGCTCCTACACGGACTACGGCACCGAGAGCTACGAGTCGTGCAGCCCGAACTACACCCCCGAGACGTACGGCGCTACGGACTACAGCACCCATACCCCGGAGCAGCCGGCAACCGAGCAGCAGCAGACGCCGTACTCCTACGAGCCGGCCCAGCCGCCGGCCACGGACGACTCCGAAACCACCGCTCCCCGGACCGTTCCCCGCCGCCGCTGGGTATGACCGACCTCGCCTTCTCCACTCTCGGGTGTGCGGGCGCATCGCTCGACCACGTCCTCGACCTCGCCCGACGCAACCGCATCGGCGGGCTGGAACTCCGGGCTGCTGAAGACGAGTTCACCAATGTCGGGCTGAGCCCGATCGAACGGCGTACGCTGCGCAACCGGATCGAGGACGCCGGACTGGAGATCCTCGCGGTCAGCAGCTACGTGCGGCTCTGCGCGGTCGAGGAGCAACCCCTCGAAGCGCATCTCGAACTCGCCGCCGACCTCGGCGCCCGCGGCGTCCGCGTCTTCCCCGGTGACGATCCGACCGGTGACGATCCGACCGGTGACGATCCCGCTCGTACGACGGACGGCCCGACCCCCGGCGAGCTGCGCGCCCTCGATCGCGTCACGACTGCGCCGAAGGACGTCCACATCTTCCTGGAGACCCACGACTCGCACTCGGCCGGCCGCAGGATGGCCGCCTTGTGCGCGCTGCTCGACGCCGAGTCGCCGGGACACAACACCAAGGTGATCTGGGACAGCGCGCACACCTGGAGCCACGGCGAGACCCCGGCCGAGGCGCTCGGACTCCTCCGGCCGTGGATCGACTTCGTCCAGATCAAGGACAGCGACTCCACCCAGGGCTTCAAGCCGGTCGCGATCGGCACCGGCGACTACCCGATCGGTGAGTTGATGCAGGCGTTGCACGGTACGCCGTACTGGCTTTCGCTCGAGTGGGAGCTGAAGTGGCATCACCACTTGCCCCCACTCGACGAGGCCCTGCCGGCCACCTGGAAGTGGATCACCACCGGCTGAAACTGCCTTGCGGGCCGGGCGGTTCAGAGTTGAATCATTTGGCCTAGGCCACAATTCGGATTCGGTCCGAGGCCTGTGCATGACATGGGGTACAGCTGAGTCGTCACAAGTGATGACGTCCCGACGGGGGACCGAACAGGTGAAGGACTCGACATGACGCATGCCCAGCTTTGCCCCGGAGCCGCGGTCCACTCGGTGAGGTGGTGGCTCCGGTGAGCCCGCGCGCGGTGGACAAACGTGCCCGCCCCGGGAACGAGCCCCCGGCGCTACCGGTCCCGGAGCAGCAGGGAGACGTCGCCGAACTCGTGCCAGAGGTAACTGCGCTCGAGGGCGGCGTCGTAGGCCCGCTGGACCACCTCGGCTCCGACAACGGACTCCAGTAGCAGCAGGTGCGACGCCTCCGGGGCGTGCATCCCGGTGATCAGCCCGTCGACCACGCGGGCCGGGTGATCCGGCCCCAGGACGAGGTCTGTCCGGCCGTGAGCGGCGGTCACTGAACCGTCCGCGCGGGCGGCCGACTCGATCGCCCGCACGGCCGTGGTTCCGACGGCGATCACGCGGCCGCCGTTCGCCTTCACCCAGTTCACCAGGCGAGCGGTGTGCTCCGGTACGTCGTACCGCTCGGGCAGGGGTGGTTCGTGGCTCTCCTGCGAGGAAACGCCGCAGTGCAAGAGGATCGGCGCGATCAGGACGCCGGCTGCCGCGAGATGGCTCACGAGTTCGAAGCTGAACGGCCTTGCCGCACTGGGCATCTCCGCGCTTCCGGGCTCGCGGGCGAACACGGTCTGGTAGAGCGGGAGCGGCCAGCGCTTGCCGACGTACTTGTACGTGATCGGCCGTCCGTGTCGGCCGAGGTAGCCAACCACGTCCTGCACCGGCGGTCTCGCGCGCCACAAGCGATTCTGCTCCGCCTGGTACGGCGCCAGCAGGGTGAGCACTCCTTCGGGCAGTTCGACGCGATCGCCGACAGCCCCGTCGAACAAGGGGGAATCGCCGTTGCGCAGCTCGACCACCCAGGTGCCGTCGTCGAGCGCTGTGGAGAAGTGCACGACCACCGGCGCAACCCCCGAGCCGCTGATCCAGGTGCCGTCCACTGCAGCGGGCAGCGTGCCGGAAGTGTTGACCAGCAGGAGATCTCCAGCCCGCAGGTGATCACCGAGCCGATCGAACCGCGTATGCGTGATGGCCGACCCCTCCGCGACCAGCAGCTTCACCTGATCCCTTGCCAGCCCGCGCGCTTCCGGCGGCTCGGCCGCGTTCAGCGCGTCGGGCAAGGTGAATCGGGTCTGTGGATGAACCTTCACGAGGCCACCGCCGGCGCGAATTCCGCCGCCCGGTAGCGCCCGCTGGCCGGCCGGGCATCCAGCAACTGGAGAAACGCCGGTACGACGGACGCCGGCTCGGGCCGGTCCGAGATGTCTTCGCCGGGGAACGCGGCCTGGTGCATCGCAGTACGAAGGTCGCCCGGGTCCACGGCGTACACGACGATGTCGAGGTGCTCGGCGGCCAGCACCCGGCTCGCGTGATCCAGTGCTGCCTTCGCCGAGCCGTAGCCGCCCCAGCCTTCGTACGCCTCGACCGCGGCGTCGGAGCTGATGTTGACCACGGTGCCGGCTGCGGCGGTGAGTTCGGGGATGAGCGCCTGGGTCAATGCGATCGGCGCGATCACGTCGACCTCGTAGACGCGACGGAGTTCGTCGAGGTCCGCAGCCGCCAACCGCTGGAGAGGGCTGGGGCCGAGGTAGCTCGCGTTGTTCACCAGCAGGTCGAGCCGGCCGAGTTCGCCGACGGCCTCGACCAGGTCGGCCCGGTGTTCGGCATCAGTGACGTCACCGGCGAGCGGTACTACGTCCGTCCGGTCGGCGAGTGCGTCGGCGGCGTCTTTGAGCGCGTCCGCGCTGCGTGCGTCGATGATCAACGCCCAGCCGCGGTCGGCGAGCCCGTGGGCCAGCGCCAGTCCCAGACCGGCGGAGGCGCCGGTGATCAGAGCAACAGGACGAGTCAGAGAGTGGGGAGTCATGCCCATCACTCTCATACCTCAAGCGAGCTTGAGGTCAAGACCCGTTGCCGGCCAACCGGCCGGAGGTCCGCACCCGCCCGTGCGAACCCCCGGTTATTCAGTACAGCAGAGATCAGTTGGCGTAGACCTCGTACTCAGAGAGTTGCCCGGCGGGCCAGCCGGTGTTCGCGGTGAAGGTGAGCCGGACGTACCGCGTGCTCACCGCGCTCGGCAGCGTGACGGTCGCGGTGTTTCCCGAGCCCGGATCGAAGGTGCGCCCGGAAGCCCCTGCCAGCTGGCCGTACGACGATCCGTCGGGGCTCCCCAGGACTGCGATCGTCTGCGTGCGCGTGCCCCACGCCGTACTGGGAGGAAGTTTCAGCACCAGCCGCTTCACGCTCTGACTACTTCCGAGGTCGACAGTGAGCGACTGCGGCCAACTGTTGTTGGCGCTCTCCCAATAGCTGTTGGCATTGCCGTCCACGGTGTTGCTCGCGACGTACGACTGCACCGAACTGGTCGCCGTCACCGGGCGCCCGGCGGCGAGGTTGCCCGTCGGCGGCGTGGTACTGCCGCCGCCCGGCTCCACCCAGGTACAGCCACTCCAGGTGGAATCCCAGCCACTGTTGCCACTCCCGCGATTCAGCGCGAACGAGCCGCTCGGATAGGCACAGTTGTAGACGCCCGCCCGTCCGATGCCACTCGCGCTGACATTGCTCACCGACGCAGAGCCAGTCGTCTCGGCCTGGAAGGCGAAAGTGCCGGCGCCCTCGATCGAGCCACCGTCCACCGTCACGTTCTGCACCGCGCGCCCGGCGCCGCCACCGTCGACGAACTGGTACGCGGACCACGGGCTGGCCACCAGCCGGTTGTTGGTGAACCGGACCGCCGCGTTGATCGCCGTGTCGTACGCGTCCACTCGGATCGCGCCGTGCGGATGGTTCTGGCCCCAGTTCGGGTTCATCGCGCCGGTGCGGACCAGCGTGTTGCCGGAGACCGTGATCGTGCCGGCCAGTGGGTAGAACGGCGAACCGAACGACTGGTTGGAGATCGCGATCCCACCGCCGAGGGCATTCGTGTCGGACACCAGGTTGTCCCGCACGGTCAGGTCGGTGCCGCCGTAGATCGCGATGCCGTTCGCCAGGGTCGGCTGCACGATCGTGTTGTTGGCAAAGGTGCTGCTGCGGTTCGCCGCGTGCAGCGACCACATCGCCAGCGCGTCGTCGCCGGTGTTGCGCAGGAAGTTGTTCCGTACCTGCACGTTGTACGCCGTACCGTTCAGGTTCAGCCCGTCGGCGGTCAGGTCGTAGAAGCGGTTGTTCTCGACCACCAGGTTGTCGTTGTTGCCGGTGAGCCAGAGACCGACCTTGAGATGTTGCAGCCACAGGCCGGAGACGATCGAATTCGGGCCGAGGCTGCCGTTGACGAAGTTGTCCGGCGACTCGTCGTGCCGCTCGGTCACCTCGCCGATCACCGCGAAGTCGTAGAGCTTCACGTTGCCGCCGCCGTTCGGGCGGTCGATCAGGTGGCTGCTCAGCAACGTCGAGTACCAGCGCCCGGCGCCGCGAATCGTCACGCCGTCGGGGTTGATCGTGCCGCCGACGCGGAACCGGCCGGCCGGGATCCACACGGTTCCACCGCTGCCCCGAGCGCTGTCGATCGCGCTCTGGATCGCGCCGGTGGAGTCGTTGCTGCCGTTCGGGTCGGCACCGCGATCGGTGATCGAGATCGAGCCGGCCGGCTGTCCGGCCGCGCCGGCGACGTTCTCGAACTCGACGTCGTCGATCGTGTACGGCCCGGCGGTGTTCTCACCGTCGACCTGGAGCCTGATCTTCGCGCCGGCACCGACGGTCTGGCCGAGTTGCAAGCGGGCGTGGTCGTAGAGCTTGTGCGTTCGTGACCCGGCGATCCAGCCCGTGTCGACAAAGCTGTATTTCGACGTCACCGCCAGGGACTGCGAGAGCTTCTGGCCGTTGACGTAGACCGACAGGGTGCCACTGCGACCATCCGGAACGGAGTACGCGACGTTGATCGCGTTGGTCGTGCCGGGCGCGCTGAACTCGACGTACTGGCCGGTGGCGAGCGTGACGGCCTGCCGGTTCGAGGCTTCGGCGGGGAGCGTGCCTTGCGCGTAGCTCGGGCCGAGCTTGCTGCCGTTGGTCGCGGCGTTCTCCGCTTCGAGGATCGTGAACGGCAAGGAGGCGCCGACGGCTTGGAGGGAGAGCGCTTGACGTGCTGGCGGCTGGACCGCCGTGGCTGACAAACCGGTACCGGCGAGGGCCGTACCGGTGGCGACCGCCAGAAACGCGGCCAAACGAGGGATAGCCATCGAACTGCACCTTCCTCGGGGCGGAGGACAATTCGCCACACCTTAAGGAAGGCGACAGCGGTTCGCAATAGTTCGACCGTATTCGCGCAAGTTATCAACAGGTGTTGATACCACTGTGGATAGAGGTCTGGTACGCCGCGCGGTCCTCGACCCGTGCTCCCCTTAACTTTGTCCCCATGCCGCTTCGCGACCGCTGGAACGACGTGATCCCGGACGCCGCGACCTTGGCGGACGACCTGGTCGCTCGCTACACCGCGTCCGACCGGAAGGCCTACCGGCCCCAGTACCTGGAGGCGGTCCTGGCCGCTCTGGATTCGCTGGAGCAACTCAGCACGGACCCCGTCGCCGTACGGCTCGCAGTGTGGTTCCATCGAGCCGTCCACAAGCCCAGCGGCCAACCCGCCGAGGATGCCGAGGCGTCCGCCGAGTTCGCCGAGGACAGCCTTCCGGCGTACGGCGTGAGCTCGGCCCGAGTCGCCGAGGTCGCCCGGCTTGTCCGGCTGACCGGCGCATCGAGTCCTGCCGCTCAAGACGCGAATGCCCAGGTCCTGCTCGATGCGGTCAACGCGAGCTACGCCGCTACGAACTACGCCACACACGCCTCCGAGCTGCGCCGCGACGCCTGGGACGGCAGCGACGCTGAGGGTGCCAGCGACGCCTGGGACGGCAGCGACGCTGAGGGTGCCAGGGACGCCGGGGATGCCAGCGACGCCCGGGATGCCGGCGACGCCGGGGATCGCAGTACGGCGATCAAGCAGCGACTCACCGCTGTGCGGGAGCTGCTCGATGGACCGATCTACCGGACCCAGCTCGGCCGGGAGCGGTTCGACTCGATGGCGCGCGCCAACCTGACCAGGGAGTTGGCCGTGCTGGACGGCGCGCTTCCGGCGCCCTGGAGAGGTTGGCAGCGAGCGGCCTTGATCGCGGCGGCCGTGTTCAGCCCGCTTCTCGCGGCCATGGCTGCCTACGGAGCGGCCCACTCCTCCTGGCGGTCTCCGAGTAGCTCCGATTCCGCGTGGTTCCCTGGCGTGCTCTGTGTGCTGGAGTTGTGCACGGTACCGCTCTTCATCCGGTTCGCACCTCGAGTCGGCCGCACGGCCAGAGTCGTCAGCGGCGCCGTGGTGGTCGCCGGTCTGGCCGCGTTGATCACCACCTGGGTGCTGGTGCCGGCCAAGACGCCCTCGACCGGTGTCGGCGATCGGGTTCCGCTGCTGATGATCTCGGCCGTCTTGCTACTCGTGGCAGGCCTTGCCGCGCTGGCCTCGTGCTGGCCGGTCGCCCGCCATCCCCGGCCGGAATTCAATCGGGGACAGCTGCTGTCCGTGGTGACGACGCTGGCCGTCATCGTCGGCGGGGTGGTCTTCGTCGCCGAGCCGATCCACCGTGCCTATCTGCTGGGCGCCAACGAACACCTGACCGGATCAGACGCCCCGGTCGGCATCCCTGCACGGTCCGAACTGACCGGCGGTATCGCCTGGGTCAGCCGGCCGATCTCGTACAGCGCCGACGCCGTCCGCAGATCCGTCAGTACCAAACACGGCATCGCCATCGCGAGCGAGACGGGTACTGTCGTGATGCTCGACCCGGCGACCGGCGAGCAACGCTGGCGCTACTCGCGATCCGACTCCGACGGCACACCCGAACTGGCTGCCACAGCCGACGGACAACTGCTGATCGCCAACTTCGACGATGTCGGCTACCTGGTTCTGGACGCCGCCACGGGAAAGCGGCAGGCTTGGCCAAGCGGGACCCGCGACCATGACCTCCTGTCCGCCGACCCCTTGCTGACCGGCGAGCAGGTCGGCAAGGGCTCGGACAAACTTCGCGGGGTGGACCTCGACGGCAACGACCGGTGGACCTTCGAGCCCGGCCGGTGCACGACCATCGACGCCATCGCAACAGCCGATACCGCGCTGGCCTTGCTCGACCGGCAGTGCGGTGAGCGGCACAACGAAACGACGGCTCTGGACCTGAAGACCGGTAAGAAGCTGTGGAGTCGCCCGAGCCCTTGGTTCGGTGAGCAACCGATGGCGGTTGGCGGTCTGATCGTCTGGACCGAGCGGGACGGGCGCTCCGAGGGCGAGATGCGCGGAACCCTGGTCGGGGTGGAACCGCGCACCGGCACGGTGAAGTGGCGATGGGAGGTGCCGTCGAACTGGGCTTGCGGCACCAGGGTGACGGTGGCTGGCGACAAACTGGTGCTGCTGGACTGTCCGGTTGCGGCCAAAGACACCCAGACAGTGGTCACAGTGCTCAACGCCGCGACCGGAGGGTCGTCTGGCAGCGGACTGCCCCGGTCAAAGCGGGTCAGCGGGTCGCCGTCACGACCGATGCCCGAGTGGCGATGGTCCCGGACCTGGAGGCGAAGGACCACTGTCTGCTGGACGTGATCGACGAGACGGGCTACCGCCAGGTCGCGCTACCGGCGGAGGTCATCTGCCGCGGCGGCGTCCAAGCAGTAGGAAACCAACTCCTCGCCGCAACCCACAAAGCACTCCTAGCCCTCCGCTAACCCCCGCTGACCCCGGGTGGGGGCGGCGCCCCGGGCTGACGTCGGGGCTGACCCAGACGGAGTGAGCAACGCCGGGGTGATCTCGGCGGGGCGAGCGACACCGGCCGATCTTCGCCGGACCCAGCGACGCCGGTGATCACTTCGGGTGCGGGGGCAGCGGTTTGCTGTGATCTCGGGTGGGTCAGGGTGTCGGGTTGGGCGCGGGTGGGATGAGGATGCCGGGGTTGAGGATGTTGTGCGGGTCGAGTACCTGCTTGACCGCCTGAAGGGCTTCGATGGCGAGCGGGCCGACCTCCTCGGCGTACGCGCTTCTGTGGTCCGTGCCGACACCATGGTGATGGCTGATCGTCCCACCCGCGGCGACGATCGCCGCGCTCGCAGCGGTTTTCGCCTGCTGCCATTGGGCGATCGGCTCGTCGGTCTGCGCGCAGATGACGGTGAAGTACAGCGAAGCGCCCGTCTCGTAGACGTGTGAGACATGGCAGAGCACGATCGGCGGCGTGCCGAGCTCGCTCAACGCGGCAACCAGCGCCTCGGTGACTCTTGCCTTGAGCGCCGGCAGCGTCGACCAGAAGCCCGCGGTCTCCAACGTCTCCACCAACGCACCCTCGTCCAACAAGGGATCACGCAGGTACGGCGCTCGGTACCGCCCTTCTCGCCAGATCTCGCCCGGCCCCTCGCCCAACGCCGCCCCACCGGCTCCGCTCAAGACAGCGCCCACCCCAGTACGCCGTACTTCGGTGTGCTCACCCTCGAAGCCGACGATCGCCAGTACGCCGCCCGACCCGCCGCCCAGGACGTCCGGGTCGGCGAGGTTGATTGCCGTCTCCGCCTCGTCCGAGAGCCGCAGCACGGTCGGCAGCGGTCCGTCCTGCGCGAGCCGGCGAATCGCGGTCAGGCCTTCGTCGAAGGAGCCGAACCGCCAGCCCTCGAAGACCCGCTCGACCGGGCGCGGCCTGATCCGCAGTACGACGCTGGTGATGATGCCGAGCGTGCCCTCGGAGCCGAGCACCAACTGCCGCAAGTCCGGTCCGGCCGCCGACATCGGCGCGCGACCGAGCCGGATCGTGCCGCGCGGCGTCGCCATTGTCAGACCGACCACCATCTGGTCGAAGCGTCCGTATCCAGCCGACGACTGACCGCTCGACCGGGTCGCCGCATAGCCGCCGATGCTCGCGCCTTCATAGGACTGCGGGAAGTGACCGAGGGTGTACCCGCGCTCCGCGAGCAACGCCTCCGCCGCCGTACCCCGAACGCCCGCCTCGATCGTCGCCGTACGGGACACCTCGTCGAGCTCCACCAGCCGATCGAGCCTGCGCAGGTCTACGGCGATGAACGCCGTCCCCTTCGGCGCCAACCCGCCGACCACAGACGTCCCACCGGCGTACGGAACCACCGCAACGCGGTGCTCAGAACAAGCCGTAAGCAGAGCCTGTACGTCGTCATGTGATCCCGGATAGACCACAGCAGCGGGCATGTCCGCGGTATCACCGGCTCGATGCCGCAGCAGATCAGTCGTCGAGTACCCGCGCGTGTGCCCCCAGCGCGTACCCAGATCCGTCTTCACAAACTCACCACCAAGCAACTCGACCAAAAGCTCACTCACCTCTTTTGTGAGCCCGGACCGATCAGCAGGTGCGGTGGTGGCGCCCGGGCGGCGGACGCCCAGGTGCTTGAGGGCTTGCAGGGCGGCGGGTGGGAGGGTTACCGGGTGTGCGGGATCGCCCCAGCGGCCGGGGGTGAGTTGCACCACCGGCAGGTCGGATTCGGTCATCGCGGACTCCCCATGGCTCGGCTCGGGCGGTAGCGTCTCGCGGGAGCAGGACCCCTGACTCCGGCTCCCGCGAGACCGTTCCCCGACACCAAAGTCGCTGATACACTTTGGCGTGTGATGTCTCAGCGTATCAGCGACACCGACAACGAATCCACCGGCTCGACCGCATCGAGCCGGCCCGCGCCCGCGAATGCCATCGGCGAGGAGCGGATCCTCGACGCGGCGTACGAGCTGCTGCTGGCGATCGGGATGCGGCGGATGACGATGGCCGACATCGCCCGGCACGCCGAGGTCTCCCGCGCCACGCTGTATCGCCGCTGGCCGAACGTGCAGGCCGTGGTGGCCGCGCTGATGACGCGCGAGTGGACCACCGCGCTGGTCTCGGCCTTCCAGCCCGACGCCGTGGACGGGCGATCGCGCCTGGTCGAGGGTGTGGTCGAGGTGGTCGCGAAGACCCGGACCCACCCGCTGATGCGCAAGATCATCGAGCTGGATCCCGAGTTCCTCACGCCGTATCTGCTGGAGCGCCGCGGCAGCAGCACGGTCGCCCATCTGGCTCTGGTCGAGGCGGGCATCCGGGCCGGTCAGGAGGACGGTTCGATCCGGGACGGCGATCCCGACTGGCTGTCGCGGCAGATCATCCTGGTCTCGCTGGCGTCGGCCGTGTCCGGTCCGGTGCTCGCCGAAGCGGCGGAGTACCCGAAGCTCGACGAGGAGCTGCGCGTGATGCTGACCAGGTACTTGGTGCCATGATTGCCGTTGGCAACGCCAGCCTGAACGCGGCCCGCCGTACCCGCGAGCTCGACTGGCTGGACACCACCCGCCAGGTCGACGTGCTGGTCATCGGCGGTGGCGTGACCGGTGCCGGGGTTGCCCTCGACGCCGCCGCGCGCGGGTTGTCAGTTGCCTTGGTGGAGAAGCACGACCTGGCTTTCGGGACCAGCCGGTGGAGTTCGAAGCTCGTGCACGGCGGCCTGCGGTACCTGGTCTCCGGGCACGTCGGCATCGCGTACGAGAGCGCCGTCGAGCGCGGCATCCTGATGAAGACGACCGCTCCGCATCTCGTCCATCCGGTCCCGCAGGTGGCACCTTGGTTGCCGCAGGCAAGGTTCATGCAGGCAGCGATGCTGCGTGGCGCCTTCCTCGGCGGCGATGTGCTGCGCACGTTCGCCCATACCAGCGACGACTACCTGCCGCATTCGCGCCGGGTCAGCTCGGCCGAGCTCCTCCGTTACGCCCCGACCTTGCGCCCGGACGGCCTCCGTGGCGGCTTCCTCACCTGGGACGGGCAGCTGTACGACGATGCGCGGCTGGTCGTCGCGATCGCGCGCACCGCCGCGCAGTACGGCGCTCGGGTGCTGACCCGCTGCGCTGCCGAACAGGTCACCGGGCGCGGTGCGGTCGTGGTCGACCAGTTGTCCGGGCGACGGATCGACGTCGACGCCTCGCTGGTGATCAACGCGACCGGCATCTGGGCCGATCAAGTTGCCTCAGGCATCAAACTTCGCCCGAGCCGCGGAGCGCATCTGGTATTGCCGCAGTCGGCTTTCGGCGGTCTGTCCGCGGTGCTGACTGTGCCGGTGCCGGGGGAGTTGCGTCGCGTGGTGATGGCGATTCCGGCGCCGGACGGGCGGGTCTACGTCGGGTTGACCGACGAGGAGGCGCCGGGCCCGGTGAGCGACGTACCGGTGGCGACGGACGCGGAGATCGACTACCTGCTCGGCACCATCAGTTCGGCCGTCCAGGTCCCGCTGACCAGAGCGGACCTGCTCGGCACGTACGCCGGACTGCGGCCGCTGCTCGACACCGGTCATCACCGCGGCGAGGACAAGACCGCGGACATCTCCCGGCGGCACGCGGTCATCACCGGCACCGACGGGCTCGTCACGATCGTGGGTGGCAAGCTCACGACGTACCGGCGGATGGCGCAGGACGCACTCGACGCCGGGCTGGCCGGCGGCCGGCTCACGACTGGGCGGCCGTGTCTGACGCATCGGATCCCGCTGGTCGGCGCGGCCGATCGGGTGCAGCTCGCGGCAGTGCGTGCCCCTGCGCGCTTCGTCCAGCGGTACGGCGTGGAGGCTACTGAGGTGATCGCTTGCGAGCCTTCGCTGCTGGAGCCCGTCGCGCCGGGGCTGGCCACGACGCACGCGGAGCTCCGCTTCGCAGTACGGCATGAAGGCGCGCTCACCGCGGACGACCTACTCGACCGGCGTACCCGGCTCGGCTTGTCGGCGGCAGACCGAGCTCTCGCCCTGCCCGCCGCCGAGGCTGCGCTCCAGCTCAGCGCACCGTCAGGCTGAACGCGTTCGTCGCGATCCAGTTGATCTTGAGCCCGCCGTACGTCGAACTCGGCACCAGGAACCGGAAGGTCTGCTTCCCGCGCGCGGTCGGCTTGTAGGAGTAGGTGCCGTCGCCCGACCGGATCGCCAGGCTGCTGTGGGTCACCCACGCCGTGCCGTTCCACCGCTGGATGATGCCGGTGACATTGGTGTACGGCCGGACGCCGATCACTGCGGTCGTCTTCTGCCCCAGCGTCATCGTCGCCGGACTGAACATCGCCCGCATCAACTTGTACGGCGCCACCGCAGCCACCGGCGGCGTCACCGCGCTGTAGCCAGCCACCCAGTTGACCTCGGGATCGGATCCCGCGAGCACCGCGGCCTCGTAGTCGTTGTACGCGACCGTGCGGTACTCCCGGGCGCCGATCGAAGTTTCCCGGAACACCTTCGGAGTGCCCCCGGGCCAGATGACAGCGCCGCCCGAAGTCGATCTCCACCCGGCCGTGGAACTGTTCCGCGTCTGCAGATCAACGGCGTTCTGGACCGAGACCTTGTATGGAGCGCCGGCCACTCCGTTCGTGCACTTGCCGGGGCGGATCGCGTCGCTCGTGAACGGGACCCGGATGTCGTCGCCGTACGGCGTCGAGACCGGCACCTTCTGGCTGACCGCGAAATTGACCACTGCCAGCCCTTGGTCCTGGCTGCTGCCCCACTCTGTGTCGGCGTAGGTCCCGACCCGGAACGGCGGCTTCTGGTACGGCAGCGTGGTGCTTCCGTGTTGCCCGTTCACGGCCGGCAGCTTCGTCCAGGTGCAGCCGTTGGTGCCGGTGATCCGAATGCGGGCCGCCGTCGGCGTCACGTCCAGCGGATCGTTCGGAGTGCTGTCGGGCGACCCGGTAGACGACGCGAACGTCCAGCTGACGGTGATCGCACCGCCGGCAGCCGCTTTCGCCGGCCAGTCGAGGCTGGGGTACGGCGCCAGGGTGTCGAAGTGAGTCGTCTGCGCGACCAACTCCTTGGAGGTGGCGTCGCGAACCTCGACCACCACATCGGTCGAAGCAGCCTGCAGTTGGTTCTTCGCGATGACGACCTGGCCGGCCAATGTCTGGTCGGCCAGAACCCGCTCGGCGGTGAACGGGGTCTTGCTGACGACCTGGAGCGGCCCGTCGTGAGCCGGCCAGCTGATCCGGATGTTGGTGTGCGTTGCGTCGGTCCAGCCGATCTGCGCGACACCGACGGCCTGGGCAGCCGGACCGCTGAGAGTTGCCGCGACCAGCGCAACGGGCAGGACGGCAAGAGCTGACTTACGCATGAGAACCCCGTACGGCGGAAGGTCGGCGATCGCTGATCGTCGCCGAATTCGGCCGCAAACGTACCGCATCAACTACATTCCCGGCCGAGATTTGCAGCTTCCGGCAATTCGCCTAGTGGGAAGGCGGTTCGAAGCTTCCGGACTGCTGTTGCTCGCTGCCGTAGGACGGAAAGCGCGGAGCCGACTGAGTCGTGAACCCGGGCAGCGGCCGCGGCGCGTACTGCGGCGGTCCCGGCGGCAGGTAGCTCGGCTGTTGCGGCACCGATTGGCTCGACTGACCTGACGGCACCGGGGGAGTTGGGGAGATGCGGGCGTCGGCCTGGGACTGTTGCCAGCCGGTGACGCGGAACATGAGCAAGGAGCTCGTGACCGCTGCGGCGATCAGGAGAAGCGTGGCGACGGTGAAGCCGATGTTGACGCCGAGGGCCACCCGGACCATGAACGTCTGCATGTCGTAGATGTCGACATAGCCGTCGGTCGCCTCGGCGGCCTGGGCCTGGTCGACCAGCCGGACCAGCCAGACGATGAAACTGATGCCCGCGAACCCGCCTCCGCCCACGAGGATCACCCAGAAGGCGGTCCACGAAGCCCACCAGCTGTACAGCAACGACTTCACCTGGCCGGACCTTGCGACGCCTGGTTCATTCGGTGGCTCGCTGGCGGTGACGACGTCCTGGACGATCTGCAGCGGATACCAGAACTGGACGATCGGGCAGATCCAGCCACCGACGGTCCACCCTTGCGCGTGCCGGTGCGCGCCACTGCGTGAGTTGTAGCCGCCTTGGTAGCTGGAGGCGAAGTCGGGCTTGAGGATCTCCGTGTTCTCCCGCGCCTGCCAGAGCCAGATCAGGAAGGCGATCCCGGTCCCGAGAAAGAGGTAGTTGACGAGGTCGAGCAGCGGTCCGGTGTGTGCGATCCGCTCGACGCCGCGCTGGTACTCGTCCTCAGACACCAACAGATAGATGAACCGCTTGACGCCCGAATACGACCGCCACAGCACGATCGACTGGACCACCGCCGCCACCGAGGTGAGCCCCATCAACAACACACTCACCTGCGCCGTCCGCCGCAACGCCCGGTACTTCGGCCCCGACTGCACGATCGGATACGCCCCCGGATACGGCCCGAACTGCGCCCCGCCCTGCGGCCCCGCATACCCGGCGGGTCCCGGATACGGCACTCCCCCCTGCACTCCCGCCGGCACCGGATAAGGCGCTCCGCCCTGAGGACCCGCCGGTCCCGGATACGGCGCTCCGCCCTGCGCTCCTGCCGGTCCCGAGTACGGTGTCCCGCCTTGTGCGCCTGGATACCCGCCCGGACCGACGTACTGCGGCGCCCCGCCCCGCGAGCCGCCGTACTCCTGCGACCCCGCAGGGCGAGCGGCTTGCTGCATCGGCCCCGCGGGCGGCGCTGGGGTCGGGTACGGCGGCGGCGGCCCGTCGTACGGGCCTTGATTGTGACTCATCGTTCCCCCACCTCCCCGGTCCCCTTGTTCAACAAGTTATCGCAGCGTGGGGAGCGTTCCGGAGTTGTCCACAGGCCAATTGCTGCAGATTCGGCCGTCCTCGAAGGATCAGCCCACCCGGCAGAACACCGCCGTCGCATCATCATGCCGCTTGCCCCAAAAGCTCCCCACCGACGCCATCCGGTCGTACTCGCGAACCCGCGCGATCAACCCCAACGGCCCGTCCGTCTCCAGCACCTCGATCAACTCGTCCCAGCTGTGCCCGTACCGCTCCGAGTACCGCGACGCACCATCGGTCAGCACCGCGACCACCTCGACCACCGCGCGTTCCGTAGTACCGACAATCGCCTCGTACGCCGCCTTGGGTGCCGTACTCGCCACCCAGAACCCGCCGGGCTGGTTCCGCATCCGCCGAATCGCTTCGAACGTGTACTCCGGCAGCAGGTCGACCCGGTTGTCCGCCACCACCGTGAGCCGGCGATCCGGCGACCGCAGCACGATCGGGGAGTCCGCCAGCACCAGATGGTCCACCTGATCCGCACCGACCCGGAGCATCGACACCGTCGTGGACGGGCTGTCCGGGTTCGTGAGGTCGCAGGTGCCGGCGTGCTCCGCGCAGACGGCAGCGATCGCATCGGCCAGCAGATCCGCCAGTGGCGCCGTCGATCTCCCCAGCAATGGCAGAACCAACTGTCCACCGAGCCGCTCGACCAGCCACGCGACGTCGTGCCGGCACCCCGAAGCGAGTTCAGGCGGCGCCGTCGCCCCGTCGAGCACGACCACGAAGTCCGGCCCGGTCAGGACCAGGTCCTCGTTGACGGACGGTGGCAACCGATCCGGTGCCGGCTGGCAGGCTGAGCGGATCTCCACCCAGCCATTCAACCCCGAGCGGCCCAGGTGTCCTTCAGCGACTGGTCCAGGCTGATCGCGGGCGACCAGCCGAGGTGCTTCTGGATCAGCGTGGTGTCGGCCTGCTGCCACGGCACGTCCTCGGCAGCCGAGCCTGCGTGGTCCGGGTGCACGACGCCTTCGGTGATCTGCGTAGAAGTCCCGCTGAACTCAACCAGCCGCTGCACGACGTCCCTGGCCAGCACAGCCCGCCCGGAGCCGACATTGAACACCGGCGGCAGCCTGTCCTCCGCTGTCGCCACTGCGACCACTGCCTCGGCGACGTCCCGTACGTCGATGTAGTCCCGCCAGGCGTCGAGCGACCCTAGTTGCAGGGTGGCGGTGGTGCCCAACTGGCGCACGACCCGGCCGAGCAACGTACTGGCCGGCGAACCAGGCCCGCTGATGTTGAACGAGCGCAGCACGACCGCGTCGGCCCCGTGGCGCTGCGCACGCAGTACGAGCTCCGAGCCGGCCAACTTGGTGATCCCGTACGCCGCGCCCGGCCGGAGCTCCGCCTCCTCGTCCTGGCTGGTGCCCCGCGGCGCGCCGCCGTACTCCGCCGCCGAGCCGAGCTGGACGAAGCGGGCGTTGGTCGCGTGGTGCCGGGCCGACTCGAGCAGCGCCTGGACCGCGACCACGTTTCCCCTGGTCAGGGCCACGATGTCGCCTTGGGTCGCGGCTGCGGCGTTGATGATCACGGTCGGCTTGTACATCGCGAGCTGGGTGTCGAGGGCGTAGTGGTGATCGAAGGCCAGATCGAACCGCCGATGCGGTTCACCACTGCTCCTGGTGAACCCCCGGTGCTCGATCCCGCGCTCGGCCAGCAATGCGCAGATCCGGCCCCCGAGGAAGCCGCCCGCGCCGAAAACCATCACCCGTTCTGATCCGGTCACCCCTCCATCGTGCCTGCCGTGTTCGGCGATCAGCTGAAATTTGTCCGTCGGGGTCGTCACAATGCATGGACCGGGTTGACTTGCCGAATCGAAGGATGGTGGCCGATGGCCGACCGCACGCACGGACGTCAGACACCCGCCACCGAGTCCACGATCAGGGACTGGGACGACGCCGATCCGTCCGGACAGACCTACACCCGGGTGTTGTTCATCGACTCGGACCTGACCGAGATCAGCAACGCCGGCGGGGTGTTCGAGGAGTGCGTCTTCCGCGGCGTGCGGTTCAACGCGTCCAGTCACACGGACGCGGCGTTCGTGAACTGCACCTTCGTCCGCTGTTCGTTCTTCGACACTACGTTCACCCGGTGCAAGCTGATGGGCAGCAGGTTCGACGACTGTACCTACAGCCTGATGAAGGTGACCGGCGGCGACTGGTCCTTCGCCAGCCTCCCCGGCGCCGACCTGCGGGGAGCCGAGCTGTCCGGCGTGAAACTGCGCGAAGCAGACCTGACGGGCCTTCGCGCCGGCAAGTCCGTACTACGGAATCTCGACCTCTCCGGTGCTTCGATGCAGCGGGCCGACTTCTCCGGCTGCGACCTGCGCGGCTCGGACCTGTCCACCCTCGACCCCCTCACGGTCGAACTCAAAGGCGCGATCGTCGACCTCCCCCAAGCCATGGTCATCACCACCTCCCTAGGCCTCGAAGTCCGCCCCTGACCTGTGGATATCTTCCGTCCCGAACCGCCGGCGGCCACGTCTCAGCCCGGCCGTGGAGGACCGATTCATCCCCGGCATGACATCGATCTCACAAGGCTGCGCTGCGCCGCTGCACCCGGCGGATATCTGCATCCGCGTGCGCCTTCATCCCCCGCTTCATCCACACCCTGTGGAAAACTATGCGGACATTTCCCAGCTCGCCGCTCATTGTTGACCCGTCCGCCCTGGACCCAGCCGTGAGGCGAGTGTTTGTCAGCGCAGCCGGGCGAGTGGGCGTGGACGGCCGGCTTTTGAGATCAGGGGACGGCCGACAGGCGTAGTACGGAGTAGTGAGGGGACCAGTTCGCCTCGGCGGTGGCGGGCTGGGCTTCGGGAGACGAGGACGGCGCCGTGCTCCACGACGTACGCCGGGCTGGTCAGTGTCCTCGTTCGGGTCGCCACCTGCACCGCTGCCGCTAGGCCGACTCCGGCGAAGGCGCCGAGGGTGTTCGCGATCAGGTCGTGCAATTGGCAGGATCGGCCGAGCGGTGGGATCAGTGCTTGCACCGCCTCGACCGTCGCGGACAGCCCGATGCCGGCCGCGATCCCGTCAGTGGGTCGCCCGCTGGTCAATGTGAGCATGCCGGCGGCGGGGATGAACAGCAGGACGTTCAGCAAGCCCTGCATCGAGGTGAGGCCGCCTGTGGTCGTCAGGTGCGTCCCACAGACGCCGACGCCCGCCAGCCGATGCGCTGTCGGACTGAGCGTCGCCGCCAGCACCAGCGCGAACGACGCCGGCATCAGCAGCGACGCCAGTCGTGGCACGATCCCGGCCGGCCGGCGGGCCGCCGAGAGCGCGACCGGCAGCGTCATCGCGGTGAGGAAGAGCCAGGTGTCCAGCAGGTACGGGATTCCGCGATAGGTCTCGAGCACGTGTCCGGAGCCTCCGTCGTCGACCGGCCGACGCGTGGCCCGCTAGGTCCGCGCGTCGACTCGCCGTCAGTGATCGCCCGATGTCGCTTCCTCAACAGACGATCAGGCGTCCGCTCCACTGCCCGCTAGGCCGGTCCGGACATCTGCACGCACCCGCAAACAAACAGCGCGTACCCCGTGACAATCCGTACCCGAACCGTCACCTCACATAGGTGCTCATAGCAACAACTTCGTGGCCTCCAGCAACAACCTCACGCGTTGAGCCACCAGGCGGGAGGAACTGAGATCCGGTCAGCCGAACATGCCCGGCTGGTAGTCGCCGGCGGGCTGCTGGATGATGACGTTCAGCCGGTTGAAGGCGTTGATGATGGCGATCGTCGACACCAGGGCAGCTAGTTCCTCCTCGTTGAAGTGCTTGGCTGCGTTGGCCCACGCTTCGTCCGTCACTCCGCCGGCCGCGTCCGCGATCCGCGTGCCCTGCTCGGCCAACTCCAGCGCCGCGCGCTCGGCCTCGGTGAAGACGGTCGCCTCTCGCCAGGCCGCGACCAGGTTGAGGCGCTGCTGGGTCTCACCAGCCGCCGCGGCGTCCTTGGTGTGCATATCGGTGCAGAAGCCGCAGCCGTTGATCTGGCTGGCTCGAAGTCGCACCAGCTCCTGGGTGGCCTCCGGCAGCGTCGATTCCGCGGCGACGCGGCCCGCGGACGCGAGGTACTTCAGCGTCTTGCCCATGGCCGGGTCTGCGAAGAGGTTCAAACGGGCATCCATGATGGACTCCTCGATCGTCGTCGATGTGTACACACCTCCGACGAAACTGCCCGCCAGATTGTGAGGCGCTAGCGCGCGACGAGGACTCCGCCCAGCTTGCTCTCGGCCGAGCTGAGCGTCAGCTGCGCCTCGACGGTGAACCCCGCATCGCCAAGCCAGGCAGCCATCCGGGCCGGCTGGCGCAGGTGAACGTGGAGGTTCATCGGGTGCCCGCCGTACCCCGATGTCTTCAGCCGCGTCTCGTCGCCCACGTGAAACCCGATCAGCAACGGGCACCCGGGCCGCAGTACGCGCCGGAACTGCTCAAGGACCAGACCCAGTTGGTGATCGGGGATGTGGATCAGCGAATACCATGCGACCAACCCCGCCAGCGATTCATCAGCGAGGTCGAGCTCGGTCATCGACCCGACCTCGAACCGTACGCCGGGATGCTCTCGCCGGGCCACCTCGATCATCGCGGGCGACAGGTCGATCCCGAGAACGTCGCCTGCCGCCCTCCTTAGATACCCGGCGATCCGCCCTGAACCACAGCCGACATCGCCGATCAGCCCACGGCCCCCGACCTCCCGGACGAACGCGTCCAGCATCGCCCGCTCGTACGGCGTCTGCTCGAGCAGGTCCCGCACGATCTCGGCATAGCTGTCGGCGACCGTGTCGTACGACGTCCGGGTCTCCACCAGCCAGTCTTCAGAGCTCATGGACCGGCACGCTAGCTGAGCGCTCAGACACTCTCGATCGCGTCGAGGTCGCGTACGGCGTACCGGTGGTGCTCCCACTCCTCCTCGAGGATCACGTGCACGCAGGTGAGAGTGCTCTCGGGATACTCCGGCGACCACGGATTGCGGTGTACCGCGGCCAACTCGTCCGCCGTGACCTTGGCGAGGAAGTCGCGGACCAGCGCGACGCGACCAGCCCGAGCTTCCAGCACTTCGCCGTACGACGGTTTGCTGGTCACGAAGATCGACATGTCCAGCCCGTCCTCGTCGCCACTCCCGAGCCCGAGCGGGTGGAACGGCTGCTCGAGTTCGAGGACCGAGCGGCCCAGCCACGCGTCTGTCGCGAGGACCAGATGCCGCAGAGTCTGCGCGAACGACCATTCGCCATCCACCGACACGTCCACAGTGCCTTCGGGCATCGCCGCGACCCGCTCCAGCGTTGCCGCCCAGGTCCGCTCGAGCACGGCCCACGCCTTCTGCAACCCCTCGGGATCACCGGCCCGCCGCTCACTTCGACCGGGAAACCGGCGATCAAGCTCAGCCTCCACGAACGGCACGACATCGACCCCGTTGACCTTGAGAACTCCCTCGCCCTCGGTCAGCCACGGCGCGTCGATGTCCGCCGCGTCCACCAGCACCCCACGCATCACCACCCGCGAAAGATCGCTCCCCACGAACCGGGCGCCCCGCAGATCCACCTCGACGAACTCCGCCCCGCGCAACTCGTCATCCCGCCCAAATTTCGCCATCCCCTCTCTTTCCACGCCACCCAACCCGCTGTCAAGCACCCGGCCCGCGCCCGCCGAGGTTCGGGTTGTTCACCGCTGTGGGGAAGTCTGTGGACAGGCGCTAGCTGCGGACGCGGTAGGTGGACATCACGTAGCCGCTGGAGGAGGTGGTGCTGTTGACCGTTTCGAGTTGGATGGGTGGCAGGTTGTCGAGCAGCTTCTTCTGACCCGCGGCTGGGGCGATGGTCGGGACGACGACGAGTTGGAGTTCGTCGACGAGGCCGGCGGCGAGCAGGGTGTGGGTGATCGAGATGCTGCCGTGGATCCCGATGTCGCCACCCGGCTGCGACTTCAGGTCCTTCACGAACTCGACCAGGTCGCCCTCGATCACGCTCGCGTTGGCCCACTCGCTCTCGAGCGGTGTCGACGTCGCGACGTACTTCGGAGCCGCGTTGATGAACGACGCGAACGGCTCCACGTCGCTGCTCGGCCAGAACCCGACCCACTCGTCGTACGTCCGCCGCCCGAGAATGATCGCGTCCTGGCCGGCGATGAGTTCGCTACCCCTGGCGTCCACCTCGTCATCCCACCCGGCCAGAAACCGATCGGCCGCCTCAGCCACCCCATCGAGCGACACGAAATAGGCCGCCACAACCTTCCTCTGCCCCTGCCCGTTGTTCCCGTCGTTCTCCGACACGATGCGCTCCTTGAAAGTCGATTGATCCCCGCTCACCCTTGCGTCGGACACCCCGACCCCACATCGACACCCCACGGCAACTTTCCCCCCACCGGCCGGAGGCGGCCCGTCGGCGTACCGGCGCGGGGGAAGGTCGCGAGCTCGTGCCGGGTTATGGCAGGTGTACGAAGCCGATGTAGTCCGCTCCAGCTGGGCCGGGACGCGAAGTTCCGTCGCGGGTCCAGCCGTGTCGCTCGTAGAAGCGGAGGGCACGAGTGTTCCGCTCCCAGACATCCACCTCGCCTACAGCATCACCCTGGCGTGCGATGGAGACGAAGCGTCCCATCAGGGCGCTACCAACGCCACTCGACCACCGGCCTGGCTCGACAAAGATCCCGACGAGCCTGACGCGCCTCTCGTGAGGTGCATTCGTCGGAAACACTCCGCTGCCATCCACGGTGAGCACACCGACGACGTCATCGCCCAAGACTGCTACCAAGACAGCCAGTCGCGAGTCCACCACCATCTTGCGCCAGGTCTCCCGGTACTCCGCGTCAGGTACCGCCGGGACTTCATAGCCACCTGCCGCGTAGTACACCGCCCTCGACCGAGCATGCAGCTCCGCAAGCGCATCCCCGTCGCCCGGCGCTGCCTCCCGAACGCGAACGACCTGAGCCGGATCCGTCACGAGACACGAGGCTACGACCCCACCACGACGAGAAGCGCCATTTCCGCGGATGGAAGCTCCAGAGCCGCGGACCGTACGTTCCAGGACTCGCGTCGTGAGCGGTGCCGCCAGGTCCATGCTGTGCGGGGTCATTGGGGGTCAGACTGAAAGCGGAAGGTCGGCGGTTCGAGACCGGCACCCGGCAACAGGAGACTGACTCCAATGGCTGAGCATCAGATCGACCCGTACGACCAGCAGACTCTCGACCTCCTCGCTGCCGCCGGCGTCGAGGAAGCACTGGTGGAGCGAGTGCGCCGTACAGCAAAGGAAGCCGCAGCCTGGAAGGCGCAGACCACCGACCAGGTGGAAATCCCAGCGGAAATGAGAATTCGGCCGCCGCTCTGTCTCCACGACACCGGAAGCACCCAGTACTGGAGCTGGCCGTTCCAAATCGGCGAGTGGCGTTATCGGGTCATCAACAAGGAGAAGCGCGGGTCGCGCTACGCCTACGACGTGCACACCTGGCGCGACGCTGGATGGGTATTCATCGTCCAGGTCGACGCCGGCTCCCCTGACGAGGGCGGATTCCTGGATGCCCTCAAGGTCGCCAACAAGATCCTCTTCGGCGGCCTCAGAAGAGAAGACAGGCCATGATTGACCGACCGCGCTCAGCAGCAGACCCGCGCGCGCACCCACCGCGGAGGAGCGGCAGTTCGGGTGGGTGGGAGCGCCCAGAGCTGGGAGTGACGGAGGAGCGATCGGCGGCGGGTGCGTGGGGGACTTGCGGCGTACGAACAGAAAGCCGGTTCCTGGGGGAACCGGCTTTTGTTGGGGTGGAGACGAGGGGACTCGAACCCCTAACCCCTGCCTTGCAAAGGCAGTGCTCTGCCAGTTGAGCTACGCCCCCGTGGGGGATCAGTGCCCGGGGGTGACCGGGTCTACGGCCTCGGCCCAGAGGTCCTGCTCGGCGCGGGCCTGCTGGGACTTCCTGTAGACGAAGTATCCACCGACGCTGGCCAGCAGAACCAGCAGAACCTTCTTCAGCACCGGGGACTCCTTGGATCGATGTCGATCTGGGGGTGGGCCTAACAGGATTTGAACCTGTGACCTCTGCCTTATCAGGGCAGCGCTCTAACCAACTGAGCTATAGGCCCGCAACTGCGGGGGAAGAACCTCGGAGAGATTACCGCACTGATCGCCTCTCTCCCAAACCGGTTCCGCCCGGGCGCTCAAGAAGCCCGGACGGAACGGCGGGAAGGACTCAGTCCTCGGAGGCCAGCGTCACTTCGAGGCCGCCCAGCAGGGTGGCCGCGATGTTGTAGAGGAACGATCCGAGGGTGGCCAGCGCGGTGATGATCAGCACATCGGCACAGGCCAGCAGGGTGGTGAATCCCATCACCTTGCCGGTGTTGATGTAGTCCTCGATCCGGAACGGCTCGGCCGACGGGGTGCCGAGAACCTCCGACACCGTGTTGTTGATGTTGTCGAAGACGCCGGCCGCGCCGATCGCCGACCAGACGATGAACACCGCGACCCAGGTGACGATGCCGAACGCGATCGAGAGCAGGAACGCCGTCTTCATCACCGACCACGGGTCGACCCGGGACAGCCGGAGCCGCGCCTTCCGGGTCTGCGGCCGGCTCGACACCTTCGCGGCCGTTTCCGGCTTGCTGCGGTCGGTGGTGGCTGCGTCCTTGACCGCGGCCGCCTTCTCGAGCACGGCCTGCTTCGCCGCGTTCACCTTGTCACCGAACGTTTCCGCCGGGGCCGACGGCGTCGAGACCTTGCCGGTCTGCCCGTACTGCGGGGTCGCCGGCTGGCCGCTGCGCAGAGGGCTCTCGCCGACTCGCGGCTCGGGACGACCGGGCGTGCTCGGGTTCAGCGGCGGTCGCACCGGGGAAGCCTGCGTCGCTGCGCCGGCGGAACCGACTGCCGACGACGGCCGGACCGGCGGTTGCTGCGGCGGACGCGCGGGACTACCGGCCGGCTGGCCCGATGGCTGGGTCTGGCGGGGCGGCTGCTGGGTCGGCGTACCGGACCGCTGGCCGTTGCCTGACGGCGTACGGCCGTTGGAGGCGGGTGTGGCCGGTGGGGTCGCCTGGCTCTTCCCGTTGCCGCCCTGACCGGTTCGGCCCGGTGGCGTCGCGGGTTTGGAGCTGTCAGCCGCCCCATCAGGCCATGTCGGCCTCGCGCGGTTGGTCATCAGGTGCCCTCCTGGCCGGCTTCGTCGCCTTCGACGGTAGCCGCGCCCTCGATGTCCGTCGAATGCTGCTCATCATTCTGGACGCTCTCGGGGGCCGTTTCGGTTGGCGCACCATCCACATCCTGGACAGCGACCTCGCCGTCTTCGACGGTTTCAGCCTCTTCCTCACTCACGGTGAGGTCGGTATTACGGGCGATCGCGACCACAGCATCAGATTCCCCGACTCCGGCGAACTTCACACCCATCGTGTCGCGGCCCTTCACCGGAACGCTGTCCACCCGGCTGCGGACGACCTGGCCGCTGTTCTTGATCGCGAGCACCTGGTCGGAGTCGACGACGATCAGCGCGCCGACCAGCGAACCACGCTCGTCGTTCAGCTTGACCGCCTTGATGCCCAGCCCGCCACGACCCTGCTGCCGGTACTCCGATACGCGCGAACGCTTCGCGTAGCCGGCGTCGGTGACGGTGAAGACGTACTGCGCGTCCTCCTCCGAGCCGGCCCGGATGACGGCCATCGAGAGCAGCTCGTCGCCGTCGCGGAACTTCATCCCGGTGACGCCGGAGGTCGCGCGACCCATCGGCCGCAGTTGCTCGTCGTTCGCGGTGAAGCGGATCGACTGGCCCTTCTTGGAGACCAGCATCAGGTCGTCCTCGGCCGACCCGACCTCGGCGCCGATCAGTTCGTCGTCCTCGTCGCGGAAGTTCACCGCGATGATGCCGCTCTGCCGGGCCGAGTCGTAGTCGGTCAGCGCCGTCTTCTTCACCAGGCCGCGCTTGGTGGCGAGCAACAGGTACGGCTCCTGCTGGTAGTCGCGCAGGGTCAGAACCTGGGCGATCTCCTCGTCCGGCTGGAACGAGAGCAGGCCGGCGACGTGCGAGCCCTTGGCGTCGCGCGCCGACTCGGGCAGCTGCCACACCTTGGCCCGGTAGACCCGGCCCTTGGTGGTGAAGAACAGCATCCAGTGGTGGTTCGTGGTGGCGAAGAAGTGCCCGATCTCGTCCTCGGCCCGCATCGTCGCGCCGCGGACGCCCTTGCCGCCCCGGTTCTGGGTGCGGTAGAGGTCGGTCTTGGTGCGCTTGGCGTACCCGCCGCGGGTGATCGTGACGACCACTTCCTCGTCCGGCACCAGGTCCTGCACGGACAGGTCGCCGTCGGCCGCGATGATCTCCGTACGCCGGTCGTCGCCGTACCGCTCGACGATCTCGGCCAGCTCGTCGCGGACGATGGTCCGCTGCCGGACCGGGTCGGCCAGGATGTCCTCGAGGTCGGCGATGACGGCCTCGAGCTCGAGCAGCCGGTCGACGATCTTCTGCCGCTCCAGGGCGGCCAGCCGGCGCAGCTGCATGTCCAGGATCGCCTGGGCCTGGATCTCGTCGATCTCCAGCAGCGACATCAGGCCGCCGCGGGCCTCCTCGACGTCCGGGCTGCGCCGGATCAGCGCGATGACCTCGTCGAGGGCGTCCAGCGCCTTGACCAGGCCGCGGTAGATGTGAGCCTGCTTCTCGGCCTCACGCAGTCGGTACTTGGTCCGCCGCTGAATGACCTCGATCTGGTGGTCGATCCAGTGCGTGATGAACAGGTCGAGGCTCAGTGTGCGCGGTACGCCGTCGACGAGCGCGAGCATGTTGCAGCCGAAGGTGTCCTGCAACTGCGTGTGCTTGTAGAGGTTGTTCAGTACGACGCGGGGCTGGGCGTCGCGCTTCAGCACGATCACCAGGCGCTGGCCGGTTCGCGACGAGGTGTCGTCGCGGATGTCGGCGATGCCGGTCATCTTCCCGGTGTTGACCAGCTCGGCGATCTTCTGCGCGAGGTTGTCGGGGTTGACCATGTACGGCAGCTGGGTGACGACGAGGCTGGTCCGGCCCTTCGCGTCCTCCTCGATGTCCACCACCGCTCGCATGGTGACCGAGCCGCGACCGGTCCGATAGGCGTCGTCGATGCCCTTGTAGCCGACGATCAGCGCGCCGTTCGGGAAGTCCGGGCCCTTGATGTTCTCCATGCACGCCGCCAGGACTTCTTCCTGGGTGGCGTCCGGGTGCTCCAGCGCCCACTGGGCCGCGGCCGCGACCTCGCGCAGGTTGTGCGGCGGGATCTGCGTCGCCATGCCGACCGCGATTCCGGCCGAGCCGTTCACCAGCAGGTTGGGGAAGCGGCTGGGCAGGATCACCGGTTCCTGCGAGCGGCCGTCGTAGTTGGGGCGGAAGTCGACCGTGTCCTGGTCGATGTCGCGCACCATCTCCATCGCCAGCGGCGCCAGCCGGCACTCGGTGTACCGCATCGCTGCGGCCGGGTCGTTACCCGGCGAACCGAAGTTGCCCTGGCCCTGGATCATCGGCGCACGCATCACCCACGGCTGCGCCAGCCGGACCAGGGTGTCGTAGATCGCCGAGTCGCCGTGCGGGTGGTACTGACCCATCACGTCACCGACGACGCGCGAGCACTTGGAGAAGCCCCGGTCCGGCCGGTAGCCGCCGTCGTACATCGCGTAAAGGATGCGGCGGTGCACCGGCTTGAGGCCGTCGCGTACCTCGGGCAGCGCGCGGCCGACGATGACGGCCATCGCGTAGTCGAGGTACGACTGCTGCATCTCCGTCTGCAGATCGAGGGGCTCGATCCGGTCGTGTCCTGGCGAAATGGGGGTCTCGGTCATCTGATGCTCGTCCCGTTCATGTCAGACGTCGTACGTCGGTGAGTCGGCGCTGGAGTGGCAGCGGCCCCGCGAGAGGCAGGGCCGCCGCACTCAGATGTCAAGGAACCGAACGTCCTTGGCGTTGCGCTGGATGAAGTTCCGGCGAGCCTCGATGTCGTCGCCCATCAGGGTCGCGAAGGTCTCGTCGGCGCGGGCGGCGTCGTCCAGGGTGATCTGCAGCAGCACCCGGTTGGCCGGGTCCATCGTGGTCTCCCACAGCTCCTGCGCGTTCATCTCACCCAGACCCTTGTAGCGCTGGGTGCCGTTCTCCTTCGGCAGCTTCTTGCCCGCCTCGGCGCCGGCGGCCATCAGGCCGTCCTTCTCGCGCTCGGTGTAGGCGAGTTCGTGCGCGCTGTTGCTCCAGCGGATCTTGTACAGCGGCGGCTGGGCGGCGTACACGTGACCGCGCTCGATCAGCGGCCGCATGAAGCGGAACAGCAGCGTGAGCAGCAGGGTCCGGATGTGCTGGCCGTCGACGTCGGCGTCGGCCATGATCACGATCTTGTGGTACCGGAGCTTCTCTTCGTCGAAGTCCTCGTGGATACCGGTGCCCAGGGCGGAGATGATCGCCTGGACCTCGTTGTTCTGCAGGACCTTGTCGATCCGGGCCTTCTCGACGTTCAGGATCTTGCCCCGGATCGGCAGGATGGCCTGGAACTTCGGATCGCGGCCACCCTTCGCGGAGCCACCGGCCGAGTCACCCTCGACGATGTAGACCTCGCACTCCTCGGGGTTCGTCGACTGGCAGTCGGACAGCTTGCCCGGCAGACCGCCGCCGCCGAGCAGCCCCTTGCGGTTGCGGGCCAGGTCGCGCGCCTTGCGGGCGGCGATCCGGGCGCTCGCGGCCGCGGTGGCCTTGCGGATGATCTCGCGGCCCTCGGCCGGGTTCTGCTCGAACCAGGCGCCGAGCCGGTCGTTGACGACCCGCTGGACGAAACCCTTGACCTCGGTGTTGCCGAGCTTGGTCTTCGTCTGGCCCTCGAACTGCGGTTCGGCCAGCTTGACCGAGATGATCGCGGTCAGGCCCTCGCGGATGTCGTCACCGGTGAGCCTGTCCTCTTTCTTCTTGATCATCCCCTGGTCCTCGCCGAACGAGTTGACCAGCGAGGTGAGCGCGGACCGGAAGCCCTCTTCGTGCGTCCCGCCCTCGTGGGTGTTGATCGCGTTCGCGAAGGTGTGCACGGACTCCTGGAACGAGCCGCTCCACTGCATCGCGACCTCGAGGCTGAGCGAGTCCTCACCAGTGGCCGCCTCGAAGGCGATCACGTCGCGGTGCACGGTCTCGCGGATGCCGGTCAGGTACTTCACGTAGTCGATCAGGCCGTCGTCGTACTTGAACGACTGCTCGACCGGGTTGCCGTCCTCGGTGTGGTCGGGGCGCTCGTCGCGGATGACCAGCTCGAGGCCCTTGTTCAGGAAGGCGTACTCGCGGAAGCGGGTGGACAGCGTCTCGTACGAGTAGACGGTCGTCTCGAAGACGTCCGGGCTCGGCCAGAAGGTGATCGTGGTGCCGGTGCTGTCCGACGTACCGACCTCGGCCAGGTCGGCGTCCGGGACGCCGATCGTGAACGACTGGGTGTACGCCTTGCCGCCGGTGCTGACGTCGACCTGCAGGCGGCTGGACAGCGCGTTCACGACGGAGACGCCGACGCCGTGCAGTCCACCGGACACCTTGTAGCCGCCGCCACCGAACTTGCCGCCGGCGTGCAGAACAGTCAGTACTACGGTGACGGCCGGCTTGCCCTCGGACTCGACGATGCCGACCGGGATGCCACGGCCGTTGTCGACGACCCGGACACCACCGTCGGCCAGCAGAGTGACGACGATCTTGTCGCAGAATCCGGCCAGCGCCTCGTCCACCGCGTTGTCGACGACCTCGTAGACAAGGTGGTGCAGACCGCGCTCACCGGTGGACCCGATGTACATACCGGGGCGCTTGCGGACCGCGTCGAGACCCTCGAGGACCTGGATCGCGCTGGCGTCGTACTCGCGGTCGACGGCCGATCTGGTGATCTCGGTGAGCGGAGCTTCTTCGATGCCGGTGCTGTCTGCGGACGTTGTTTCGTCGATCTCGGTCGGCTCGTCGATCACCGGCTGTTGTCCTCCTCGGACCCCACCTGCGCGGGGCATCGAATCACAGTACGAGCCGCCGTACTGTGGGATCAGCACCGGCGGCTACTTCAACAGGCCCATCCTACCCGTCGACCGAAGCAGAACCTGCCACCAGGCGGACGAAACTCGGGTCAGGGCGTGTTTTCGGACTCCCGGCCATGTCCCCCCACGCAGGGTGGGGGCTTCGAAAGCGCTCACGGCATTCAGTGGCTTCTGATCGGATCGCCCCTGACGGTCTCGGTGCCGAGACCCGGCACCCCGCACCCACCGGCGCTTAGGATCATGGCCGTGGAAAGTCTGGACGACGTCATCGACGCCATGATCGCCGATCGGGTGATCCACCGTCACCGCCGCAAATGGCTGATCGCGATCGCCGCGGTCCTCGTCCTGGCGCTGGTCATCTTCGTGACCGGCGGCTGGAAAGAGAAGAAAGGCCGCAAGGTCGACACCCTCAAGGCACCGGTCACGCTGACTGCCGGCCGGTACGAGTTCGGCTTCACCTCGGCGGAGATCATCCGTACTCCGAAGACGACGTACGATCCGGCCAAGTCCCGCCTCGTGGTCAGCTTCGACCTGAAGAACGTGGACACCGAGAAGCACGAGACCCAGTCGCTGTCCGGCGACCTGCTGCAACTGGTGCCCGGCCACGGCGCGGATCTCATCGACAGCAACGGCGCCACCTGCCGTGATCAGCTGAACTACAAACTCGTCTACGGCCTGCCTGCCGTTCCCTGTACGGCGGAGTTCAAGGTGCCGAACGATTTCAAGGAGTCCGTCGTCGAGATCGGCGTGCTCGGCGAGAAGTGGGAATCCGACAACGCCCTGCTGGGGTTGTCCGACAAGCCCTACTGGCACAACGAGGAGGCGACCGCCGTCGTCCAGCTCGAGACGACGATCAAGACGGAGAAGAAGGACAAGTGAAGCTCTACCGTCCCGCCACCGTCCTCGTCGGCGTCCTGTTCGTGCTGCTCGGCGGACTGACCCGGCTGGTGGACACCGACCAGGTCTACGAGGACTCCACCCGGGTGACCGCCCACGGCACCATCGGCCAGAAGATCCAGTACGGCGACTCGGCCGTCACCGTGACCAGGATGCGGTTCGCCAAGACCTTCCTCGCCGACGAGAACGACGACAAACCGATCGAGACCGACGGGATCTTCGTCGCCGTCGAATACGAGGCGTACCGCGGTACGAAGGACCCCGGCAGCAACGACGTCACGTTGACCGCGGACGACGGCAACATCTACGAGTCGGTCGCCGAGAACGCATCGAGTGGCATCACCTTCCCGCAGCCCGGTTTCACCGAGTCCGGTGCCTTCGTCTTCGAGGTCAATACCAACGACCTCAAGGGACTGACCTTCAAACTGCGCACTTCGCAGTTCTTCACCGGCGTACCGGCACGCGACATCGCCGTCGACCTGGCCGTCCCCAGCGACGAGGTCGCCAAGCAGTTGGTGGACAAGGCGGCCGATCAGTACGTCATGCCCGAGCGCTCGACCAGGGTGGACTCATGAAGCTCTCGACCCGCGCCTACCGCTGGACCGGCCAGATCTCCTTGCTGCTCACGCTTCTGGGCATCGCCGCCTACCTGACGGTGAGCAACTACCTCGGCGACGCCGAGCGGGTCTTCAGGGAGGGCGCGGTCACCGAAGTCGTCGGCCACGGGCCGGTCGAGGTCGCCAAGGTTCGCTGGCAGCTCGACTCGATGCAGGCCTACACGAGGCTCGTCGACGAGGACAAGAAAGAGATCACCATGGATCACCCGGCCGGTTCGGTGATCATCTTGGTGAAGGCGTCCGTGACACCGCTCAACGGCCTCAAGATGAACGACGGCTTCAGCTGCGAGGCGAAACTGCGGGACGACCGCGGCAATGTCTGGGAGCACACCAGCGTCTTCGGCCTGGACCTGCCCACCTACTGCGGTGACGACGACCGGCCGATCAAGCGGAACCAGACCGGCCAGATCGCCCAGGTGTACGTCGTACCGGCGTCCGCCGTGCCGCATCTGGTCGGTATCCAGGTGGAGGACGCCGACTACGAGGTACTGCGGCGGGTCCTGCTGACCTGGTGAGCGCTGCGGCTGACCTGGTGAGCGCTCAGGCCTGGACCGGCTGAGGTTCGTGCTGCGCCTGCTCGGCCTTCTTGGCGGCCGCCTCCGCACGGCGCTCCGCCCCGACCGAGATGCACAGGTCGAAGGCGGCCGCCAGCAACGCGATCTGCAAGGTGTCGAAGACCAGGTCCCGGATCCCGGTGGTGATGTCGGTCGTCATCATGCCCCAGTGCAAGCCGTGGACGCCGACCAGGCGTTCCATCCCGAGCAGCACCCAGTCGCGGGCGAGCTTCCAGAGCGTGTAGACGAAACACACGACGCCGAGGAAGACCGGGCCGACGCGGACGAGCAGGCGGAAGGCGTTCAGCGTCGGGTAGAACTTCTCCCGGAGCCCGCCCAGCACCAGGTTCGGTGCCTGATTGGTCCACGCGACCAGGCGGCCCTGCGGCTTGACCTCCGCGGCGTGACCGCCGAGCCGGCGCTCCAGCCGGGTACCGCGGAAGACACCACCGCCGGACAGCACCCGGTGACCGAAGACCACGGTGGTGATCGCCAGCCAGGTCAGCGGTTCGCCGACGCCCTCCTTGAACAGCGGCCAGAGGGTGTCCCAGAAAATGCCCCAGAGGAACTCGATGCCGGCCGGAATCGGGATGTGGATGCCGGCGAACCAGTCCTTCATCCCAGTCCACCAGTCCACCGAGAAGTACCAGAAGTTGCGGTCGCCGAACCAGTCCTTGAAATCCTCGACGGCGAACGGCGTGACGACGACCGTCAGCAGCAGGAAGAAGGCTTCGGCCCAGACCTGGGCGAACTTGACCGGCCGGCTGGGCCAGCGGTCGTCGACCGCCTCGACGACCCGGCGGATCACCAGCAAGGTCACGATGGCCGGCAGGTAGCTCTTCCAGTGCCCGCTGCCGAGCTGGAAGAACTGCGAGCCGGGCTGGGTACCGCGGATGATCTGGTTGTACGTGCCGAGTGTGCCGATCCGCTCGTCCAGGAACCCCCAGGCCGACCAGACCGCGACCAGCGGAAGCAGGGTGAGGGCCAGCAGTTCCATCAGGTTCTGCTGCGTCGGGTCAGAGGTCTCTTCGGCCTTGTTGCTGGCCGCATCGCGCCAGCGGTAGAGCGAGGTCGCGCAGGTCCGGATCATGCCCACGGTGGCAGCGATCTGGACCAGTACGCCGGCCGAGAAGACGCCGACGCCGAGACTCGAGTGCTGGTGTTCGGCCAGCCAGACCGCCGCGTCGGTGGAGGCCATGAAGCCGATGTAGCCGGCCAGGAACCAGGTCACCAAGGGCAGCAGGTTGCGCCACCAGAGCCGGAAGGCATCGGTGATCAGCTGGACCATTTCGCGAAGGCCGTCCACGATCGTGCGCATCGCGCCCGATCCTAGGGGAGCCGTGGGTCCTCGCCACAAGCGGAGCGGGTACCCGGCTCAGCCGTAGGTGTCACGGGGGCCGCGGCCGCCACGCACCGTGCGCGGACCCTTACGCCAGCTGGGTGTGTTGGGGCCTTCGACCTTGACCCTGGTGACCGTGCCGTCGCCGAGTTCGGCGTTCAGCCGGCGGACCAGGTCGGGGGCGAGCAGCCGGACCTGGGTCGCCCAGGCGGTCGAGTCGGTACGGACGGTAACCTCGGTGTCGGTGTAGCTCTCCGGCTTGCAGTGCGAGGCCATCTCGGGGCCGACGATCGACGGCCAGCGGGCCATCACCCCGTGGACGGCGACGTCGACCTCCCAGCCCTGGTCGCGCATCAGCCGGCCGAGCGTGTTCGTCAGCAGCTGCGGATCGCGGTCGTCCGGGCGTGAACCACTGACCTGCGAGCCGTAGCCGGGCCGACGCCGGCGTACCTTCTTCACCGGCTTGACCGGGCTCATCCCTTTGAGCCGGCCGGCCAGTGCCTTCGCCAGGTCGAGGCCCTGCTTGTCGTGCTCCGGTTTTGCCGTCTCGGCGTCCTGTCCGACCTCGCTCTCGAAGCCGCTCTCAGAGGAATTCCGGGGTTCTGAGCCACTTCTGGCGGGTTCGGTACGGGCTTGGGGCTCGGGTCGCTCGGGCAGCGGCTGCATCCCGAACCCGCCACGCGGGTCCGCATCAGGACGGAGGTCGCCGCCGTCAGGCACGGAGTACGGTCCCGTCGCCCACGTCGAAGCGGGCGCCACTCAGCTCGAGCGGCACATCGGCCCCGACGGCAGCGGTCACCAGCACCTGCTCGGCGGGCGCGACCAGTTCGGCGAGGCGATCGCGGCGCGAGGTGTCGAGCTCGGCGAACACGTCGTCCAGGATCAGCACCGGCTCACCCCCGTCCGCCTTGAGCAGTTCGTACGACGCCAGTCGCAGCGCGAGCGCGAACGACCAGGACTCACCGTGACTCGCGTACCCCTTCGCAGGCAAGTCGCCGAGCCCGAACAGGACATCGTCGCGGTGCGGCCCAACCAGCGAAACGCCACGATCGAGCTCGTCCTGGCGACGCTGGTGCACCTCCTCGAGCAGTACTGCGGCCAGCTGCTCGCGACTCGTCACTCCGGGCTCGAGCGGGACCGACGACTTGTACTCCAGCCGGGCGTCTCCCTTGCCTCGGGCAACGGCATCGTAGGCGCTGGACACCAATGGACGAAGGGATTCCAGCAACTCCAGCCTGGTCGCGAGCAACTCCGAGCCGGCGCGGGCGAGGTTCGAGTCCCACACTTCGAGGGTCCGCAACTGTGCCTCGGCGGCACTCGACCGGTTCTGCCTGCGGGCCTGCTGGGCACTGCGCAGCAGCGAGTTGCGTTGCTTGAGAACGCGGTCGTAATCCTGCCGGACGCCGGCCATCCGGGGTGTCCGAAGCGTGAGCAACTCGTCCAGGAAGCGGCGGCGCTCGGACGGGTCACCCTTCACCAGGGCGAGATCCTCGGGCGCGAACAGCACGGTCCGGAGCAATCCGAGCACCTCGCGCGGCCGTGGTACCGGCGAGCGGTTCACCCGGGCCCGATTTGCCCTCCCAGGATTGATTTCCAGCTCGACGACCAGGTCGCGGTCGTGATCGCTGTGGATCTCGGTCCGCACGATCGCCCGGGCGGCACCGGCTCGCACGAGTGGCGCGTCGTTCGCCACCCGGTGCGAACCGAGCGTCGCGGTGTAGTGGATCGCCTCGACCAGGTTGGTCTTCCCCTGACCGTTCGGCCCGACGAAAGCCGTCACGCCCGGGGTGAGCTGAACCTCCACCTGCGGATAGGACCGGAAGTCGAGCAGGCCAAGAGCGGTGACAAACACCGGAATTCCTCTGTAGGACGGATTCTGAGGCTCAGTGCTTGATCGGCGGAGTCGCGTACGACGGGTCCTCGGCACCCTTGACCGCGTGGCCACCGAACTGGTTGCGCATCGCCGCGATCGCCTTCATCGCGGGGGAGTCGTCCTGCCGCGACGCGAACCGGGCGAACAACGACGCGGCGATGGCCGGCACCGGTACGGCGTGGTCGATCGCGGCCTCCACGGTCCAGCGACCCTCACCCGAGTCGTCGGCGTACCCGCGGATCTTGTCCAGGTGGGTGTCTTCCTTCAGCGCGTTAACCATCAGGTCGAGCAGCCAGGACCGGATCACGGTGCCTTCGCGCCAGGAATCGAATGTCTCGGGCACGTTCTGCACGATCTCGGCGGCTTCGAGCAGCTCGAAACCTTCGGCGTACGCCTGCATGATCGCGTACTCGATGCCGTTGTGGACCATCTTCGCGAAGTGGCCGGCGCCGACCTTACCGGCGTGCACGAAACCGAACTCGCCCTCGGGCTTGAGCGCGGTGAAGATCGGCATCAGGGTGGCGATGATGTCGTCGTCGCCACCGCACATCAGCGCGTAGCCGTTCTCCAGACCCCAGACGCCGCCGGACACACCGCAGTCGACGAACTTGATGCCCTTGTGCGACAGCAGTTCGGACCGGCGGATGTCATCGGTCCAGCGGCTGTTGCCGCCGTCGATCACGATGTCGCCCTCGGACAGCAGCTCCGCCAGCTCGGTCAGCACCGGGTCGATGGCCTGCACCGGCACCATCACCCAGACGATCTTCGGCTGGTCCGTCGCCGTCAGCTTGCCGACCATGTCGGCAAGGTCGGTGGCATCGGAGATGTCCTGATTGTGGTCGAAACCGACAACGGTCAGGCCTGCGCCGCGAATCCGCTCGCGCATGTTGCCGCCCATCCGGCCGAGACCGACAAGGCCGAGCTCCATCGTGAATCCCCTTGTTCTGTTGGCGTCGCGGTGTGTCAGCTGTTCAGGCGGACCGGCATCAGCACGTACCGGAACTCACTGATCGGTTCGCCGTCGAAGTCCTTCACGCCGGTCAGTTCGGCCGGCTTCGTCGCCTGCGTGAAGGCCAGGTGCGCGACCGAGGTGCCGATCGCGTTCAGACCGTCCAGCAGGTACGTCGGGTTGAAACCCACGGTAACCGGCTCGCCAACTACGCGCGCCTCGATCGATTCCGACGCCTGCGCCTCGTCGCCGCTGCCGGCGTCGAGCGTGACGGTGTCCTCGGAGAACGTCAGCCGGACCGGCGCGTTCCGCTCGGCGACCAGGGCGACCCGCTTGACCGCCTCGACCAGGGTCGCGGTGTCGATCCGGACCCGGGTCGCGATCGCCGCGTCGGTCGGGATGATGCCGCGAACCTTCGGGAACTCGCCGTCGAGCAACCGGGTGGTCGCGCGGCGGTTGCCACCGGAGACCTGGCCTTCGAAGCCGACGATGCCGTCACCGGTTCCAGGAGCGGCCAGGGAGACGATGATGTCGGTCCCGGTCATCGCTTTCGCGGTTTCGGACAGCACTCTGGCCGGGATAAGGGCTGCTGCAGAGGCATCTGGGGATTGCGGGCTCCATTCGAGCTCGCGGATCGCCAACCGGTAGCGGTCCGTCGCGAGCAGCGAGATCGTGGAGCCCTCGATCTCGACCCGTACGCCGGTGAGCACGGGCAGGGTGTCTTCACGGCCGGCCGCAGTGACCACCTGGGCGACTGCCTGAGCGAAAACGTCACTGCGAACGGTGCCGCTGGCGGCTGGAAGGTCCGGCAGAGCCGGATATTCCTCTGTGGGAAGCGTTTGGAGCGTGAACCGCGAAGTGCCGCAGGTGACCTGGGCCTTCGCTCCGTCCACGGCGATGTCCACGGGCTGATTCGGCAGGCTCTTGGAGATGTCCGCGACCAGCCGGCCGGAGATCAGGCACTTGCCCGTGTCTGCGACCTGGGCCGGAACGGTCACCCGCACGGAGGTCTCGTAGTCGAATCCGGACAGGGTGATCTGCCCTTCCTCGGCCTCGACGAGGAGTCCGGCGAGGATCGGAATGCTGGGACGACTGGGCAAACTGCGCGCGGCCCAGGCCACCGACTCGGCCAGTACGTCGCGCTCGACGCGAAACTTCACCGCTGGGTGCCTCCTGATTCGGCTGTGTGCCAGGCAGATCCTGCCACGGACGGGTGTGATGTGCGCCAACAGGGCTTGACGTGGCGGTTCGGGCGGGTCGCGGGTCCCCGCCACCGGGGCCCGCGGGACCACTCTGACAGGTCGTTCCGACAGTGCTCCGGAAGGAGCCGAAAGTCGAGTTTTCCCCAGGTTCGGCCGCAGCACCCTTTTGTGGACTGGGACCCCCTTACAGATTCCATAGGGTTCTTCGCACCGGTGGATAGTGTGGAAAAGCCGCGAGTTCGCAGGTCAGAGGCCGATAGTGGCTGGGGACGAGGTGTGGACGAACTCGGGCGGTTCTCGGGACGGCTGGTGACGACGGATTTGTTCCACACAGCGAATCCACAGGCGAGACGAGAGTGTCCACCGAGATACCCACAGTTATCCACAGGACTGTCCCCAGCCTGTGTGGTTGCTGTGACCGCGTCGTAGCGCTCGGCGTACACGCTCCCGGCCCCGTCTTCATTCCCGGGCCGGGCCTCGACGTCGGCCTGGTAAGTCATTGCTGTTTGGCCTGGTGCTTGATTCGGTTGGTCAGTTCGGTCACCTGGTTGAACACACTGCGGCGCTCGGACATCAGCTGCCGGATCTTCCGCTCGGCGTGCATCACGGTGGTGTGGTCGCGGCCGCCGAACTGCTGACCGATCTTCGGCAGGGACAGATCGGTGAGTTCACGGCACAGGTACATCGCGATCTGGCGGGCCGTCACCAGCACCCGGCTGCGGCTGGATCCGCAGAGGTCGTCGATCGACAAACCGAAGTACGAGGCGGTCTGGCCCATGATCATGCTGGCCGTCACCTCGGGCTTGCTGCCTTCGGGGATCAGATCCTTGAGCACGATCTCGGCGAGCGACAGGTCGACCGGCTGGCGGTTCAGGCTGGCGAACGCCGTGACCCGGATCAGCGCACCCTCGAGTTCCCGGATGTTCGTCTGCACCTTGCTCGCGATGAACTCCAGTACCTCGGGCGGCGCGGTCAGCCGTTCCGTCGCGGCCTTCTTGCGGAGGATCGCGATCCGGGTCTCGAGGTCGGGCGGCTGGATGTCGGTGATCAGGCCCCACTCGAACCGGTTCCGCAGCCGGTCCTCCAGCGCCTCCAGGCGTTTCGGCGCCCGGTCGGAGCTGATCACGATCTGCTTGTTCGCGTTGTGCAGCGTGTTGAAGGTGTGGAAGAACTCTTCCTGGGTCTGGATCTTGCCTTCGAGGAACTGGATGTCGTCGATCAGCAGTACGTCGACATCGCGGTACCGGCGCTGGAACTGGGCGGCCTTGTCGTCGCGGATCGCGTTGATGAAGTCGTTGGTGAACTCTTCGCTGGAGACGTACCGGACCCGCGCGCCCGTGTAGAGGCTGCGGACGTAGTGCCCGATCGCGTGCAGCAGGTGGGTTTTACCCAGTCCGGAGTCGCCGTAGATCAACTGCGGGTTGTACGCCTTGCCCGGCGCCTCGGCGACGGCGACGGCCGCGGCGTGCGCGAACCGGTTCGAACTGCCGATGACGAAGGTCTCGAACGTGTACTTCGGGTTGAGCCGCGCCTCGCCCTGCGCCTCGGACGCCGACTGGATCGGCGAACCGTTCGGCGGCGGCGCGACCGAGGTCGGCTGGCCGATCCGGTCCACCGGCGCGTGCTGAATCCCGTGCTGCTGGGCCGGCTGCATCGACTGGGTCGGCTGCATCGGCTGCATCGGCTGCATGGACTGGCCGGGCTGGAACACGGCCGGCTGCTGCAGCGACTGCCCCGGCGTCAACGCCCCCGACTGGATCGGCGCCGACTGAACGACCGGCGCCTGGACGACGGGTTGCGCCGGAGCGGGCTCGCGGAGCTCGGGATCCAGCGACGGGTCGACCGTGACGGCGATCCGGATGTCGCGGCCGAAGCTCTCGGTGAGGATGCGCTCCAGGTCGGGACGCAGCCGGGTCTCCAGCTGACCACGGGTGAAATCGTCCGGTACGGCGACGATCGCGGTGCTCTCGTGCAGCGTGACCGGCCGGGAATTCGTCAGCCAGGCTCGCTGGTTCGGTGGCAGGCCGGCCAGTACGCGGGTCCAGGCCTCGGTCAGATCCATCACTTCCGCCTTGCTTTCCGCATTGGCGGATTGGTCCTCGACCACGCGTTGCTCCCCGAATCCTTCGCTGCGGTGGCAGCGCCCGACCACTGCGCGACCTTTCGACCCGACCCCCTGCCCGTGCGGCCCGGGGGCCACCTCGTGCAGTTGCTGTTCTCCTCGGCCGGTTTCCTCATTGTCCACACCCTTGTCCACAGTTGTGAACGAAGCGCGGAGCTACTTGGTTACCGACCTCTGGCGAGGGGACCTCTGCTGTGAGGGGCCGACGCTAACAAGTCCGGCCATGGCCCTTCAAGCCGTCATCCACAGGCTATGGATGGCAAATTGGGGGCAACCTCCGGCGTGTCGGGTAGACGCCGGAGGGTGATCATGGTTCGCCTGTCGCCGTGGGTAGCGGTTTCCGTCGCTGTGTGACGGACCGCCGCCAGGGAGTGGACGACGTGATTCTTCCACAGGCCTGTGGAAAACTATGGGGACGGCTGGTTTGACCTGTCCACAGGCGGCCACGTACCGTGGATCGGTCGGTGTTGAACCGGCCGTTTCGTGCTGCGCTCCGTGGGAAGCCTTGGTTTCTCGAGCGGGTGAGCAGGACCTCGGACAGGTCTACCAGTGGATCTGTCTTTCATCTTGATCTCGAGTAACCGGAGTCATTCCAGTGAGCAAGCGGACGTTCCAGCCGAACAACCGTCGCCGGCACAAGAAGCACGGCTTCCGTCTTCGGATGCGTACCCGTGCGGGTCGCGCGATCCTCGCCTCCCGTCGCAGCAAGGGTCGTCAGCGCCTGGCGGCGTGAGCCGTCCGGCCGACACCCGCTGGTGACGGTGACCACCCCGTGTTGCCTTCGTCGCACCGGCTCCGCCGGTCCGACGACTTCCGTCGCGCCGTCCGATCCGGTCGGCGCGCTGGTCGGCGCGCGGTGGTGGTCCATCTGTTCTGCCCCTCCGGTCCACGACCGGCCGATGCCGAGCCTGCTCGCGTCGGATTCGTGGTGAACAAGGCGGTGGGAAACGCGGTTCTGCGGAACCGGGTCCAGCGCCGCCTGCGCGCTGTGATGGCGGCCCGCTTGACCGATTTGCCGGCCGGCAGTCTGACCGTAGTACGGGCCCTCCCGGCGACGGCCACTTCGTCGTACGACGAACTCGTGGCTGATGTCGACGGCGCCCTGCAACGTGTGCTGGGCGCGCGATGAAGCACTCGCCCGTTGCGTACGGGTTGATCGGCTTTCTGAAGGTGTACCGGAAGGTCGTCAGCCCGATGTACGGGCAGGTGTGCCGGTTCTACCCCAGTTGTTCTGCTTACGCCCTGGAAGCGGTCGAGCGCCACGGTGCGGTGCGCGGTAGCTGGCTGGCGGCGAGGAGACTCGCCCGCTGCCACCCGTGGAACCCCGGCGGCTACGACCCCGTTCCACCTAAAGATGTCGACCGCGGAGACCCGGTCTCCGCCAATCAGCCCGGACCGTCTGTGGACACCGGGCCAGCGCAGCGAGGTGCTTGAGTGACTCTTCTGGCCATCCCCGAACTCGCCTTGTGGGACGGGATCGTAAGCATTTTCAACGCCGTCATGACGCCGTTGTACTGGGCGGTGTCGGCGCTGCTGGTGGGATGGCACTGGCTGCTGTCACAGGTCTTCGACCCGAACAGCGGCTGGGCCTGGGCGCTGTCGATCGCCGGCCTGACCATCGTCATCCGGACGCTGCTGATCCCGCTCTTCGTGCGGCAGATCCGGTCCAGCCGGAACATGCAGTTGCTGCAGCCCAAGATGAAGGAGCTGCAGAAGAAGTACGGCCACGACCGGGAGAAGCTCGGTCAGGAAATGATGAAGCTGTACAAGGAGACGGGCACCAACCCGTTCTCCTCGTGCCTCCCGCTGCTGCTGCAGTCGCCGATCTTCCTCGCGCTGTTCCGCGTGCTCGACTACGCGGCCAAGGGTCAGGCCCACAGCGGCATCATGCTGCCGCACGTCAACTCGCTGCAGCACGCGAAGATCTTCGGTGCGGAGATCTCGCAGACGTTCCTGAAGGCCAGCGGTCCGGGTGAGACGAACGTCAAGATCGTCGCCATCGTCCTGATCCTGCTGATGACCGCGACGATGTTCACCACGCAGCTTCAGCTGATGCGCAAGAACATGCCGAAGGAGGCCCTCGAGGGCCAGGCGGCGCAGATGCAGAAGATCATGCTCTACGTCTTCCCGGTGTTCTTCCTGATCGGTGGCTTCAACTTCCCGATCGGTGTGCTGATCTACTGGTTCGTCTCGAACCTGTGGACGATGGGCCAGCAGTTCTACGTGATCCGCCGCAACCCGGCGCCCGGCACCCCGGCGTTCGACGCCATGCAGGCCCGCAAGCGCGAGCACAACCTGAAGGCCGGCCGCCCCGCGGATGCCGGCGAGGCGTCGACCGACACGATCACCGACACCCGTCCGGTCGTTCGCCAGCAACCGAAGCGTCAGTCCCGCAGCGACCGGCGTACCGGTGGTGCGGGCGCGTCCGCCGCGTCGACGGAGAGGCCGACGGACACCCCGGCGGCCGACCCGTCCAGCAACGGCCAGACCAAGCAGACGAACAACGGCCAGCAGCCGGCCAAGAAGGCCGCGGCGAAGCAGCCCGCGTCCGGTGCCAAGCGCCAGCCGGCCGCGAAGTCCCGCGCCGCACGGCAGGCCGCCCAGAAGAAGGCCGCGCAGAAGAAGCCCGGTGGTGGATCGCCGGCCGCCCGCAAGACCGACAGCTGATCGGTCGGGGCCGGAACCCCTGAGTTTCCTCTGCTTTGTACGACCTGGGTCCCCGTGGGGCGGATCTCGAACTGTGAAGGAGTGGCCGTGAGCGACGGCATGCAGGACAACGAGGCGACCGAGAAGTCTGCCCCGACGGCGAACGATCACCTGAAGGCACTCGAGGCCGAGAGCGACATCGCGGCCGACTACCTGGAAGAACTGCTGGACATCGCCGATCTCGACGGCGATATCGACATGGACATCGACGGCGACCGTGCCGCGGTGTCGATCGTCGGCGCCGACCTGAGTAACCTGGTCGGCGAGAACGGCAAGGTGCTGGAGGCGCTGCAGGAGCTCACCCGGCTCGCGGTGTACCGGGAGACCGGCGAGCGGTCGCGGCTGATGCTCGACGTCTCGAACTACCGGGCGAACCGGAAGGCCGAGCTGGAAGAGGTCGGTCGCAAGGCGGTCGAGGAGGTCAAGGCCACCGGTACGTCGGTGCGACTGGACCCGATGACTCCGTTCGAGCGCAAGGTCGTGCACGACGTCGTCGCCGCGGCCGGTCTGACCAGCGAGTCCGAGGGCGAGGAGCCGCGCCGCCGGGTCGTCGTACAGCCCGCGCAATGATCGCTGCGTACTGCTCGTGACGGATCGCGTTTCACGTGAAACCCCGCCGCTCGTGGACAAGCTGTTTCCACGAGCGGCGGATCGGCTTGCGGCCTATGCCGAGTTGCTCGCGACCGAAGGGACGCTGCGCGGCCTGATCGGTCCGCGCGAGGTGCCGCGGCTCTGGGAGCGGCATCTGCTGAACTGCGCCTTGCTCGAACGCCTGATCCCAGAGGGTTCGACCGTCGCCGACATCGGTACGGGAGCGGGTCTGCCCGGCATCGTGCTGGCCATCGTGCGGCCGGATCTCGAGGTGGCGCTCGTCGAGCCGTTGCTCCGGCGTATCACCTTCTTGGAGGAGGCGGTCGAGCAACTCGGCTGCGACAACGCCGAGGTCGTCCGCGCCCGAGCAGAAGAGCTACCTACGGCCTCGTACGACGTGGTTGCTTCGCGGGCCGTTGCTCCGCTCGGGAAGCTGGCCGGCTGGTGTCTGCCGTTGTGTGTCGAGGGCGGTCTGATGCTGGCGATGAAAGGCGCGTCGGCGGAGGAGGAACTGGCCGCCTCGGAGCGGGAGCTGGAAGCTCTCGGAGCCGAGGTTTGGCATGTTCACCAACTCGGTGTGGATGAACTGGCCCAGCCGACGACAGTCGTGAGTATTGTGGCCGGACGTGCTGCGCGGGGATCCCAGCACAGAAGACGCGGGAGGTGAGCGGGTTCGTGAGTCGCGCCCTCGGATGGCCTGACAAGAGCACCGGGGAACCCCGGACCACACAGGGGATCGGCTGGCCCTCGCCTGGCCCGGCAACAGTCCGCCTGGTGACGCCGGACCCGGAGATACTCCCCGACACCGAGCCGGATCCGTCCGACTCCACTTCGCCCCAATCGGCCGATTCTGCCGAGACTGCATCTAGCTCGTCGGCTGAGACGCAGGAGAGCATCGCCGACCACTCGGCCGGTTTTGTAGAGGCTGCGCCTGGCTCGACAGCCGAGACTCGGGAGAACGCCGGCATCCAATCTCCCGGTCCTGCAGAGGCTGGGCCGGGCTCACTGTCCGAGACTCCGGAGAGCGCCGGCACCCGATCTCCTGGTCCTGCAGAGGCTGGGCCGGGCTCGCTGGCCGAGACTCCGGAGAGCATCGGCGGGCAGCCGGCCGGTCCTGTAGAAACTGCGTCTAGCCCAGCTGCCTTGCCGGACGATAGCCACGCCAGCCAATCGGCCCCGGCGTCGATCAGCGCCTTCACCGGCGGCTCGGTTGCTCCAAGCTCAACCGCGGTGATTGATGCGGACGCCGGTCCTGAAGCGGTGGGCGGCTCAGACGCCGGCCTCGGACCTGATGCTGCGGCCGTCGCTCCGAAGCCGCCCGCTGCTCCTGCGCCGGCGAGTGGCGACTCCAACTCTTCTGCCTTCTCGGACCTGTCTGCCGCGCCCTCACCCCTCCAGGCAGCAGCTTCTCTTGGTCTTGGCAGCGACCCCGTCGAGTCCACGACGACACCTGTTTCACGTGAAACAGGTACCGACGTTTCACGTGGAACAGCGCTACCCGCAGCCACGGAAGAGGAGTTCCCGGAATCCCCACCGCCTGTGGATGACTACCCCCTGAACCCCCCTTCTCACGCGGGAATTCGTCCACAGAGGCCTGTGGATGAACCTGGGGGCAAACCCACCCCGACCCCAACGGACATCCTCTTCGGGCCGAGTCCCGCACCTATTGGAATGGGCGCCATGACTGCCGCACAGATCGCCGCGCGGGCCACCTCGGACGAGCTTCAGCGACGCCTTCTCGAAACTCCGATCGCCGCCGCCACCGAACGGACCCTGCTCGTGAACGAAGGACGCACCATGGGCCGCGAGTTCCCGCTGCCTGCCGAAACCCGGGTCTTTGTCGTCGCCAACCAGAAGGGCGGCGTCGGTAAGACCACGACCACGGTCAACGTCGCAGCCGGTCTTGCTCTGTACGGTGCGCGGATCCTGGTGATCGACCTCGACCCCCAGGGCAACGCGTCGACGGCTCTCGGCATCGAGCACTCGGAGGGAACGCCAGGTGTCTACGAGGCCGTCATCGAAGGCGAGCCGCTGAGCAAACTCCTCGTCCCGTGCGCGGAACACCCCGGCATCATGGTCGTCCCGGCGACGATCGACCTGGCCGGCGCGGAGATCGAACTCGTCAGCATCGTGGCTCGCGAGAGCCGGCTGAAGAGGGCGCTGGACGCGCACCTGGCAGAGACCGAGGCCGCGGGCGAGAAGTACGACTACGTCTTCATCGACTGCCCGCCGTCCCTCGGCCTCCTCACGGTCAACGCGCTGACAGCCGCGCGTGAGGTCCTGGTCCCGATCCAGAGCGAGTACTACGCACTCGAGGGTCTGTCCCAGCTCCTCCGCCACATCGACATGGTCAAGTCGCACCTCAACCCGACCCTGGATGTCTCCACCATCCTGCTGACCATGTACGACGCCCGCACGAAGCTGGCCGGCGAGGTGGCAGCCGAAGTCCGCGGCCACTTCCAGGACGCAGTACTGCGGACCGCCGTGCCGCGCTCGGTCCGGATCTCCGAAGCACCCAGCCACGGGCAGACCGTGCTGGCGTACGACCCGGCCTCCGCCGGCGCGCTCTCGTACCTCGAAGCGAGCCGCGAGATCGCCATGCGCAACAACGCCTGAGTTCTTCGGTACGACCTCCACTCGCGGACCGAACTTCGGCCCGGTTGCGGTGGGGTGAGCAGGGAGCGGCTGGGACGACCGGTTACCGTGGCGCAGATGCGGCGCTGCGGGAGCAGATCGCGGCGGCGTTGAGAAGTGACTAGGTGCGGGGGCGGCATGACTAAGTTGTGGTCAGTTCAGGGCAGTCGAATTTCAAGGGAGCGTCGATGAACACCCGACTCGGACGTGGGCTCGGTGCGCTGATCCCCAGCACGGCCACTCCCGGCACCACCACGGCCTTGGGCAGCAAGTCCAGCTCGATCCCCGGTGCGCCGCCGGCCAAGCCGGAGCCCGAGCTCGCGGCGGTACCGGGCGCGGAGTTCGCCGAGATCGACGTCGACAAGATCTCGCCGAACCCCAAGCAGCCGCGGAGCGTCTTCGACGAGGACGCGATGGCGGAGCTGGTCCACTCGGTGAAAGAGATCGGGCTGCTGCAGCCGATCGTGGTTCGCCGGCTCGAGGACGACAAGTACGAACTGGTCATGGGGGAGCGCCGCTGGCGAGCGACCCAGCTGGCCGGCCTGGCGTCGATCCCGGCCATCGTCCGGGACACCTCCGACGACGTAATGCTCCGCGACGCGTTGCTGGAGAACCTGCACCGCAGCCAGCTCAACCCGCTGGAAGAAGCGGCGGCCTACCAGCAGATGCTCGACGACTTCGGCTGCACCCAGGAAGTCCTCGCCACCCGCATCGGCCGCTCGCGCCCCCAGATCTCCAACACCCTGCGCCTCCTGAAGCTCCCCTCCGGCGTCCAACGCCGTGTGGCTGCTGGTGTCCTCTCAGCCGGCCACGCGCGCGCACTCCTCGGCCTTCCGAGCGGAGACGCAATCGAGCGCCTGGCCCAACGCATCGTCGCCGAAGGCCTCTCGGTCCGCACGGTCGAAGAGATCGTCGCCATGGGCGACATGTCAGCCGATGACCCGATCCCGCCGCGCCGCCGCAACAAGCCGGTCGCCCCTCGCCTGGTGGACCTGGCCGACCGCCTCTCGGACCGCTTCGAAACCCGCGTCAAGGTAGACCTCGGCAAGACCAAGGGCCGCATCACCGTCGAATTCGCCTCTATCGACGACCTGGAACGAATCGTCACCCTCATGGACCCCAACAAGCCCACCCCCTGACACGACCACTCGCCCCACACGCGCCCTCCCGCCGCTGGCCGGAGGGCGCCCCCATTTCCACGCCGCCGCCTGGATACCGCCAAGTCGACAAACCGACGCCGCCGAGCCGCCGAAATAGTTCTGTGAGCGCCCTCCTAAGCGAACTAGCGATGCCGACGCCAGGCCGCCCAAAGACAAGACACCCCTGAACACCACCACGAACCGCCCTTCCAACCCCTGCGACCAGCAACTCCCACCGTCCCAAAGCACCCGGCCGCCCGCCCCTGCCGGACACATCAGTGCCCCCTCTAGCCGGATGTACCAGTGACCGCTCTAGCCGGACGCACCAGTGACCTTCTACTGGGAACACCGTCAGCGCTGCCGGATCTGAGCGCCACCGGCCGCCGAGGAATCGTGACCTAGTCGACGAGTGCCCGCCGGTCCGCGACAAAGCCTTACCGATCCACACCAATGCTCGCTGTCGCCTCCTTCAACGCCGTGCGAGGTGCCCTCGGCATCGCATGGAGGGTCGGCGCGACTCCTCGCCAGTACTCAGCGATACGGTCCCGATCGCCGCGGTACTCCGTGCATCGCGCGGTCAACTCGTACGTTGCAACCGTCTCAACGCCGATCCGAGTCGCGGTCAGCTGTAGACGGGTCTCGGACGGCTGGCGATCGTAAAAGCAGATTGCGTCGCCCGAGCGGGACGACGTACGGCCAGGACGGCGAAACATCGAGGCGGCCAGAGACGGACCCAGCTGGCCGGTTTCACGTGAAACCGCCCGAGCATGACGGTTCAAGCGCCCGCCGGCCAGGCAGCGGGGTGAGCTGCCTAGATCGGCGACCACGATTGACAATCAACTCGAGGCGGCTGAGATCGTGTGCTCAGACTGCGTCGGCCGAGACCGCACATCTCAGTCATCCTCTATCGCCTGGCCACCGGTACGAGCAGGCCAACTCCTGGCTGTGGATCGACGAGCCTTCCTTCGCCGGAGCCGAAGCGAGCAGGAGCACGTTGTACCGTCGGCTTCGGTCCGCAAGCCGCACCCGAGTCTGTGGATCGGCGGTGGCGGGCCGAAACGTCACGCTGAAACTGGTGGCGAGTACGGCGACGCGGCCGTCATCGCCTCCCACTGCTCGACCGAGTCACTGAACCCCGCCAGACCGTTTGAAGCCAGCAGGGATTGTCATCCGGAGTGCGGCCGATCATCCGGGAGGAGCGACCGCGCGGTGCCAGCACCACCCTCAGCCTCAGCCCGGTGCGAGTATGTGCGTCGAAGGACCGCGACTCGTGGCCGCATCGCACATCACCTCACCTCAGCTCTGCTCAGCCAGCGCGCAACGGACTCGAAGCCCGAGATCCGGGGCCCGAAATCCGTCGCCGAAGCGCGGCGCTCGAAGCCCGTCGTTCGACGGTCGTCGCTGAAAGTCCGGAGGCCGAAGCGCGGCGCTCGAAGCCTGTCGCTCGAAGGTCGTCGCTGGAAGCCCAGAGGCCGGAGCCCGACGCTCTTCGCCGGAAGCCCGGAAGCCCGGAAGCCTGGATGCCTGGAAGCGCGGATGCGCGGATGCTTGGATGCGCGGATGTCCGGAAGCGGGGATGTCCGGAAGCGGGGATGTCCGGAAGCCCGAAAGCGCAGATGCCCCGAAGCGCGGATGTCCGGAAGCGCGGATGCCCGGATGCCCGGGAGCCCTGACTCCCGGAGCCTGGAGCTCGTCGCTCGAAGCTCCGTCCCGAAACCCCATGCTCGCAGCTCGTCGGCCGAAGCTCGTCGCGAGTCCAATGGCCGGCGTTCGTATCGCGCATCTGCCGTCGGTTGCCGCGATGGTGGCGATGCCCGATGCCTATCGCTCGTTCGTTGCCGCGTGCCGCGTGCCGCGTGCCGCGTGCCGCGTGCCGCGTGCCGCGTGCCGCGTGCGCTCGTGACTCCTCGTGGAGTCCTGGCATGCGGCAGTCGCTCCCACCCACAACGGTTCCGCCGCTCCAGCGCGAACTGCTGCTGGTGAAGGTCAAGGCCGTCAACGCGAGCAGCAGCGCCTGGATGAGGTCGCTGATGACCTCCTTGCAGTCACCCACGCCATCACTCGACAGGTGGCTTCGGTCTCAGGTTGCGCTGTGTCTTCGCGGGCGGGCATCTGGCCTCTGACGGGCCCGCGTGCGGCTGCGGAACTAACGCGGGGATTTGTCGACATAGCTACTTGGAGATGAATCGGCCGATGTTTCATGTGAAACATCGGCCGGGGGAGGAGCGGGGGTTGGGTCAGGAAGGGGTTAGTTCGTGGGTGGTTTTGCGTTCGGCGTAGAAGGAGAGGAAGGGGATGGTTCCGGCCAGGGCTACCAGGACGAGGCGGGGGAGGCTCCAGCGGACTCGGCGGGCGAGGTCGAAGGAGGCGAGGAGGTAGATCACGTACAGGAAGCCGTGGAGGGGGCCGACTACGTTCATGGCGGACGGATTGTCGCCTAGGTACTTCAGGGGCATGGCTACGAAGAGCAGGACCAGGAGCATGACGCCGACGATGTAGGCGATCACCCGGTAGCGGGTCAGAGCGCTGCGGGTGGCCGGCGAGATGGCGGGCGTGGTGGTGCTCGGAGTACCGGCTTGGCTGGCGGGGTCTGCGGGGGAGGTCACCTTGAAACGGTACCGCTTGAAGATCGCGGGTCCCGGGCCGGTGGGGGGAGGTGCGGTGGGCGGCTGGGTGCGCGACTAACTGCGAGTGGGCCCGGCGTTCCGAAGAGTCCCACCGTGCGCGTCTCACGCTCCACCAGCGAACCAACTGGCGATTCGGACATCGGCCTCCTCGAGGGCGAGCGTGCAGGAGGGTCAGGCCTGGGTGCAGAAAGGCTAGGCCTGGGTGGGGGTGCGGGAGGCTAGGCCTGGATGCGGGAGGGTTAGACCTCGGCCGGGTTGGTTTGGGTGTCGCGGAGCATTCGGGTGTACATCCAGAGGGTGAAGGCGGCGAAGATCCACCATTGGAAGGCGTAGGCGACGTTGCGGAGGCCGGCGTGGTCCGTGGGTGGGGCGGGGGGTGCGACGATCGCGGGGGTGTTTGGCGCGGGGGCGGGGGTGGCGGCGGACATGACGACGAAGGCGTCGTAGATGCGGTAGTCGACCAGGTGGACGATGGTCGGGATCCGGAGGGACTGGAGGACGCGGCCCTCGGTGTCGTCGCCGGAGGCGTCCTGGGCTTCGGAGGCGACGATCGCGCCGACCAGTTGGACGTGGCCGGTCGGTGGCTTGGTGGCCGGGTCGGTGACGGCGGGGACCCAGCCGCGGACGACCATGACCGCACCCGACGCGGTGCTGCCGGAGCCCGAACCATCGCCCGACGTCGAACCATCGCTGGACGTTGGGCTATTGCCGGACGTTGGGCTATCACCGGAGGTCGGAGTATCGCCGGACGTTGAACCGTTGCCGGAGGTGTCCAGGAGGAGTGGAGTGACGACCCAGAAGCCGTCGCGGTCGCCCAGGCGGCGGTCCGAGATGTAGAGCTGGTCGGCGGCAGGTCCCCAGGTGCCAGAGACCGTGACTCGGCGACCGACCGCCTTGGAGGGAAGGCCGGCGTCGATGGTGAAGAGGGACTGCAAAGGAACCGGAGCAGCCGTGGCGCGCTCGGCTGTCTTCGCTGCTGTCTTCGAGCGATAGACGTCAAGCTGCCACACACCGAGAACCGACATCACCGCCGCGATCGCCACAGCGAGAGCGAGCAGACCCAGCCACCGCGGCGTGAGGAGCGTCTTCCACAGCGACCGGGTGGGCTCCGCCGGAACAGCAGCCTCGGGTTCGGTGGTCGGTGCGACAGGCATTAGTACCTCAACGTGCTGCGGCGGCGGCCAACAGATCGCGGCACAGTACGCCGAGCTCGATGCCGGCCGCCTCGGCGGCCAGTGGAACCAGCGAGGTCTCCGTCATCCCCGGTGCCACATTGACCTCCAGGAACCACGGCACACCCTCGGCGTCCACCACGAGATCCGACCGCGACAGATCCCGCAGCCCGAGCGCCCGGTGGGCCGTAATGGCCGCATCCGCACAAGCGGCGGCGACAGCAGGCCCAAGCCGTGCCGGGACGATGAACTGCGTTGCACCCGCCGTGTAGCGAGCCTCGTAGTCGTAGAACCCCGAGTCAGGCTGAATCTCGACAGCAGGCAGCGGCCGCGGACCGTCACCAGTGTCGACCACGGTCACCGCAACCTCGGTCCCCACGATGTACCGCTCGATCAAAGCAACCGGTCCATAGGCGTAGCTGTTCACCATCGCCGACGGCAGATCCTCCACAGCACGAACGATCGAGGCACCCAAAGCCGAACCACCACGGGCCGGCTTCACCACCAAAGGAAGACCGATCTGCTGGACGACGGCCTCCATCAACGCCGCCGCACCGAGCTCGCGGAACGTGTCGTGACCGAGCACGATCGAAGGCGGTGTGTGCAGACCGGCCGAACCGACCATGGTGCTCGCGACCGGTTTGTCGAAGGCCGTCCGGCAAGCAGCGGCATCGGCGCCGACGTACGGAACGCCGTACAGGTCGAGGACCTGGCGGAGGGCGCCGTCCTCGCCGGTGACGCCGTGCAGGACGGGAAAGACCGCGTTGGGGGGATCGTTGCGCAGCCGGTCGACGAGGCTCGCGTCGACGTCGCGTTGCTCGACCTCCACACCGACGCTGCGCAGTGCTTCCGCCACGCGTCGGCCGGAGCGCAGCGAAACGTCGCGTTCGTGCGACAGCCCACCGGCAAGTACCAGCACTCGACCCAGATCACTCATAGAACTTTCCCGATCACTCGTGGGCGACTCCGGCGGGGCGCCGGTCCCGAGGCCCATTCGAACGGTACCGCTACCTGTCGGTGGACCGCGGAGCCGCCCGAAGATCCATGCGCAACCTTTGCGCGCACGGCATCAGCTCAGCTCCGGTCCCGGAGCGTCGTAGTCGTGCCCGTGGCCGGCCGGCAACGGACCGAAGGTCTGCCGGAGCTCGAGCTCCTCGTTGATCACCGCGGACAGCCGGGCGACCCCTTCGGTGATCCGTTCGGGCGTCGGGTGACAGTAGGAAAGCCGCATGCACTGCGAGCCGAAACCGTCCGCAAAGAAGGCGGTTCCAGGCACATAGGCGACCCGCGCCGTGACTGCCCGCGGCAGCATCGCCTTCGCGTCGAGGCCGTCCGGCAGCGTGAGCCACACGTAGAACCCACCACCAGGCTTGGTCCAGGTCGTTGCCGCAGGCATCTTGTCGGTCAGCGCCGCGAGCATCGCGTCGCGGCGTTCGCGGTACATCTCCCGGAACTGCTTCACCTGTCCCATCCAGTCGTGCCGGGACAAGTAGGACGAGATCGCCAGCTGGCTGAAGACGGGCGGGCACAGCGTCGCCGACTCCTGCGCCAGCACGAGTTTCTCCCGTACGGCGTGCGGCGCCGCCACCCAGCCGACCCGGAAACCGGGCGCGAACGTCTTCGAGAACGAACCGAGGTAGATGACACCTTCCCGGTCGTCGGCCCGGAGCGCCCGCATCGGGTCGCCGTCGAACCCGAGCAGCCCGTACGGGTTGTCCTCCAGCACCAGCAGATCCGCCTTCTGGCAGATCTCCAGCACCTTCTGGCGCCGCTCGGCCGACAGTGAGATACCGGCCGGGTTGTGGAAGTTCGGGATCGTGTAGAAGAACTTGATCTTCTTGCCGGCCGCCCGCACCGCCGAGATCGCCTGCTCCAGCGCCTCCGGCTGGATCCCGTCGTCGTCCATCGCGACGTGCACGACCTCGCACTGGTACGCGCGGAACACGCCGAGCGCCCCGACGTACGACGGAGCTTCGCAGATCACCACGTCGCCCGGGTCGCAGAACACCCGGGTGACCAGGTCCACCGCCTGCTGACTGCCGACGGTGATGACCACGTCGTCGGGGTGGGCGTCGATGCCCTCGATCCGCATCACGTCGCAGATCTGCTCGCGCAACCCAGGATCCCCTTGGCCCGAGCCGTACTGCATCGCGGTCGCGCCGTGGTCGATCACCAGGTCGCGGACCGCGCTGCCGACCACGTCGAGCGGCAGACCGGCGATGTTCGGCATCCCGCCGGCCAGTGAGACGACCTCGGGACGGCTCGCGACCGAGAACAGCGCCCGGATCTCCGATGCGGTCATGCCCTTGGTCCGTGCTGCGTACCGGTCGACGTAATTGTCGAGACGGGTCTGCCGGACGTCGGGCAGGTCAGCACTCACGGTGGCGCTCCAAGGCGGACTCGAGGGGAAGGTCCAGGTTACGCCGAAGTAGCCACCCGCTGTCGCGGGCCCGGGCTGCCGATCGGCGCGACCTCTCACTACCATGCCTTATAGGGGAAAGTTCGGCCATGTCACCGACTGGTGGCTGAGACGGCCGTCCAGGACCCTGCACACCTGGAAGGCAGGATCAGGATGAGCGTGGGCAAGACGTTCGGCTGGACCCTCGGCGGGCTGCTTCTCGGCGTCGCGGCCGGGTTCGCCGGTGAGCTGTTCCGGCGCCAGCCGGCCGACAAGGTGCAGCAGCGCTATGTCGCCCCCGAGGCGGCCGAGACACCCGACGCCAGGACTCCGGCCCCGGCTGCGCGATGACGGCCTGGACGTCCTGATGGCCCGACGGCTGGAACCGCTGACGCTCGCCAATCTCGGCGACCTGCCGACGTCCTGCCGTGCCTGCGTCTTCTGGGAGCTGGACCCGGTCGCCGCCCGTCAGGCCGGCCGCGCGGGTGACACCGAGCTGGAGAAGGAAGCCTGGTTGTCGCAGTTGCTGCTCGACTGGGGTCAGTCCGGAGTCGTCCTGTACGTCGACGACGAGCCCGCCGGGTACGCCGTCTACGCACCGGCCGCGTATCTGCCGAGGATCCAGGCGTTCCCGACCGCCCCGGTCAGCCCCGACGCCATCGTGCTGGCGACCGGGCGCATCCAGCCGCGGTACCTCGGGATGGGACTCGGCAAGGTCCTGGTCCAGGCGGTCGCCAAGGATGTGCTCAAGCGCGGTTTCCGCGCCCTCGAGGCGTTCGGCGACTCCCGCTGGGACGGCCCGAGCTGCGTCTGGCCGACCGATTTCCTGCGCGCGGTGGGCTTCGGCGTCGTCCGCGATCATCCGCGCAATCCCCGGCTCCGGCTCGATCTCCGGTCCACGGTGACGTGGCGGAGCGAGACGGCGGCCGTGGTCGAGCGGCTGATCGGTGCGATCAGGCCCGAGCATTCGCCGCCCGCGCCGGTGACCGTGCGCGACGGTCTCAGCCGCGAGCCGCTGAAGTAGGCGCCTCATGGTGTACCGCTTCCTCGCTGAGCTGGTGATGGTGGTGCACGGCGCGCTGCTGATCTTCTTCCTGGTCGGCGGTTTCCTCGCCTGGCGGTGGCGGCGACTGATCTGGTTCCACCTGGGCATCGGCCTGTGGAATCTCAGCATCGTGATCCTCGACTTCGGCTGCCCGGTGACCGCACTGGAGAAGGAACTCCGCCGCCGCGGCGGTGAGCAGCCGTACGCCGGTGGCTTCATCCAGCACTACGTGGAGGGCACGATCTACCCGGCCGGCTACACCTGGGTCGCGGAGAAGGTCGGATTCGCCCTGGTAGTGATCTCGTACGCCGGATTCTTCGTACTCCGTCGTCGCCGGCGGACCCGGGTGCCCGTCTGAGTCAGGGACACCTCAGTGGAGACCCCGACGTGTTCCACCCGGCGCGGCCGCATACTGGTAACCGTGCCCGCAACAGAGACAAGCCGAGCTCCAGTTGAGACCTACTTGGCCGAACTGAGCCGGGCCCTGACCGGACCGCGGCGTCGCCGCGCCGACCTGATGGCCGAGGCGCGGGACAGCTTGGAGGACGCCACCGAGGCCTTCGAGGCCGGCGGGCTCAGCCGCTGGGAGGCCGAGCAGCACGCGGTCGCCGACTTCGGTGAGCTCGACGAGGTGGTGCCCGGCTACCGCGCCGAACTCGGAATCGCGCAAGGACGGCGTACGGCGCTGGCGTTGTGTCTGGTGATGCTGGTGCAGCCGATCATCTGGAAAGAAGGCGTCTGGGCCTGGAATCGCGATTCCGGCTCGCCGACCGCCTACACCGCGTTCCTCAACGACCTCGTGATGGTGGTCGGGATGCTGACGATCGCGGGGAGCGTGCTGGCCTTGCTCGCCTCGGGGATCGGGCTGCGCTATCCGGCTGTCCGTGAGCGCGCGACCAGGGCGATCGCCGTCTTCGCGCTCCTCAGCGGCGGCGCGGTCAGCGTGGTCGCAATCGCTTTGTCGACATCGAGCGCCTTGGCCGAACGCTCCGGTCCGGACGGCATAGCGGTCGTCCTCGCTTTCGTGCTGTTCCCACTCCTGCTCGTGGGCCGTTCTGCTCGCCGTTGCCTGCGCCTGGCCTGAGCCGGCAGCGTCAGCTGGAAGCGCCGCGAGGCCGTAGTACGCCTTCTACTACCGCGCGGAAGGCGTCCCACTCGGACTTGCCGGTGGCGAGCATCTTCTGTCCGGCCGACGTGAGCTGATACGTACGCCGTTTGCGCCCGCCGACCGTGCTCCACTCGCTGGCCAGATAGCCGGCTCGCTCGAGCCGGCGCAGCGCCGGATAGAGCGTGCCCGTCGGAAGATCGAGCGCGCCTCCGCTGCGCTCCAGCAGGGCCTCCATGATCGCGTAGCCGTGCAGGGGCTCGTGCTCGACCACGGCCAGGATCATCGGGTCGAGGTGCCCTCGGAGCGCGTCCGCCTTCACGTAGCCAGTCTACTCATACACCTGCTAACGTCGAGGTACTACATGTAGACGGGCTACATGTAGCTGGACAAACCTCAGGGGGCTCCGATGAGCGTGCAAACCACCAGTCAGCGACCGGCGCAAAGCCAGCCGCCGCCGGGCGGACTGCTGCACCGGGTCTCCGGCTGGGCGATGCGCCGAGCCGGCCTGGCGGTCTTCCTCTGGGTGCTCGCCCTGGTCGCTGTCACCGTCGCGTCCACTCTGGTCGGCAGCGCCTATCGCAACGACAACTCACTCCCGGGCACCGATTCCCAGAAGGTCATCGACACCTTCCGCGAACACCAGCCGCACGGCTCGACCGACTCGATCCAGATCGTCCTGTACGACGCCGGCGGCCTGGCTCCCCACCGTGCCAAGATCGAACCGATGCTGGCCGAGGTCGGGAGACTCCAGCACGTCGCGGCCGTAGCAAACCCCTTCACCAGCGGCGGATCCATCTCCCAGGACGGTCGTACGGCGTACGCGACTGTCTCGCTGGACGTCGCGGCCACCGCCATGCCGACCGCTGATGCGCGGGCGATCATCGACAAGGCCCAGGAGATCTCGAAGGACGGGCTGCAGGTCGAGCTCGGCGGCGACGTGGTCCGTAGCGCTCAGGAGAGCAGCGGCGGCGCATCCGAAGGCGTGGGAATCCTTGCAGCGTTGGTGATTCTCGTCTTCCTCTTCGGCTCGCTGCTTGCCGCGAGCCTGCCACTGCTGACCGCGATCTTCGCTGTCGGAAGCACACTCGGCCTCTTGGTGCTGGCCTCTCACCTGTTCAAAGTGCCCTCGTACACCGCGCCGGTGATGATGCTTGTCGGCCTGGGCGTCGGCATCGACTACGCCTTGCTGATCTTCTCGCGCTACCGAAGCGAACTGCTCGCCGGCGCGGACCGTCTCGATGCTGGCCGGAAGGCGCTCGACACGGCAGGGCGCTCGGTGATGTTCGCCGGCTGCACGGTCGTCATCGCGCTGCTCGGCCTGCTCGCGCTCGGACTTGGTTCTCTGCAAGGGGTTGCGGTCGGTGTGACGCTAACCGTCCTGATGACGATGCTGGCGGCGGTGAGTTTGTTGCCGGCATTGCTGACGCTCTTCGGCAAGCGCATCGAGCGGAGCGTTCGCAAGCACGCGGCGAAGGCGCGCCGCAACCCCGGCGACGGCTGGCGGAAGTTGGCGACGCTCGTACAGCGCCGCCCGTGGGTTCCGCTCATCCTCGGAACCGTCGCATTGGTGGCACTCTGCCTGCCCGCTCTCGACCTGCGGCTCGGCTTCGCCGACTCCGGCACCGACGCTCCGGCGAAGACCAGCCGGAAGGCGTACGACCTGCTGGCCAAGGGATTCGGGCCTGGCTTCAACGGGCCGCTGATCGTCGTGTCGAAGGGCGATGAGGCCGCCGCGAACGCGCTCGGCCGGACGCTGGCCGCCGATCCCGGCATTGCCGCGATCGCCCCGCCGCAGCTGATGGCCGACGGCAAGGTCGCCACAGTGATGGCGTTTCCCAAGTCCGCTCCGCAGGACAAGGCGACCAGCGATCTCGTCGAACGACTCCGGGACAAGACCTTGCCCGCATTGGAGACGCAGACCAACGCGACGTACCTGGTCGGGGGAGCGACCGCCGCCGCGGACGACTTCGCCGGCGCGGTGAGCCAGCGGCTACCGATCTTCGTCCTGGTGGTGGTCGGGCTCTCGGCTCTTCTGCTGATGGCCGTGTTCCGGTCCGTGTTGATCCCGTTGAAGGCGGCTCTGCTCAACCTGCTCAGCATCGGCGCCTCGCTCGGCGTGATCACGCTGGTCTTCCAGCAGGGCTGGTTCGGTGCGCAGCCGGGTCCGATCGAGGCGTTCGTCCCGGTGATGATCTTCGCGATCGTGTTCGGGCTCTCGATGGACTACGAGGTGTTCCTGGTCTCCCGCATCCACGAGGAGTGGCGGCGTACGGGCGACGCGCAGAACGCAGTACGGGAAGGGCTTGCGCATACCGGCAGCGTGATCACCGCGGCGGCCGCGATCATGATCGTCGTCTTCGGGGCGTTCCTGCTCAGCCCCGACCGGATGCTGAAGCAGTTCGGTCTGGGCCTCGCGGTCGCCGTCCTGCTTGACGCGCTGCTGATCCGCTGTGTGATCGTTCCGGCCGTACTACGGTTGCTCGGCGACCGCGCGTGGTGGCTACCCCGCAGCCTGCACCGCGTCGTACCGAAGATCGCGCTCGACTAGACGGTGAGTTGGCCGAGGCGGAGCATGCCGGTCGCGGCGTCCTGCTCCGGCGGGAGGTACACCCGCTGGATCGCGACCACGATCGCTTCGGCCACCACGTCCCGGAAGTCCGGATCCGCCAGCCGCGAGGCGTCGTGCGGGTTCGTCACGTAACCGATCTCGAGGCGGACGGCCGGCATCTTGGTCCGGCGGAGCAGGTCCCAGGTCTTCGCGTGGGTGCGGCAGTTCAGCAGGTCGGTGCGGGCGACGACCTCGCGCTGCACCAGGCCGGCGAACTGCTCGCCCACGCTGGACGAGGCGCCGTGCAGATCGGCGCCGTAGTAGTACGTCGCGACGCCCTGGGCCGCCGGGTTCATCGAACCGTCGGTGTGCAGGGAGACGCACAGATTCGCGTCCGTCTCGTTGGCGAACGCGGCCCGAGCGAGCTCGTCCGGCCCCTGATCCCGGCCCCGGGACAGATAAGCCCGTACGCCGGTCGCGCCGAGGCGACCCTCGATCCGCGCGGCCAGGTCGTAGGCAACGTCGGATTCACGCAGCCCGTTTCCTTCCCAGCCGTAGTCGAAGCCACCGTGGCCGGGGTCGATCACCACGGTCTTGCCGGACAGTCGCGGGCCGGCGGCGCGCACCGCTTCGGACGCGCGCAACGCGTCGGGCCGGCCGCCAGTCGCCATCGGCCGGATCCGCTGCAGGGCTTTGAAAGTCGAGGGGCCGCACGTGCCGTCAGAAGGCAGGCCCATGTTGCGCTGGAACTCGGTCACCGCGCGCTGGGTGTCCGGTCCGAAGATGCCGTCCACCCGGGCGACGGCGAAGCCCAGCTCCTGCAGTTTCGCCTGCAGGGTGGCCACGTCGTCCCCGGTGAGCGGATGCGACGGGACGTACGTCAGCAGCCGGTCGCCCAGCCGCCAACGGGCGTCGTCGATCGCGCGATACGTCTGCGGACCGACGATCCCGTCGATCATCAGGCCGCGAGCCTGCTGGAACCCGCGGACAGCCTGCGCGGTTGCCTCGTCGTACACGTGGTGATCGCCGGGCTCCAGCAGGCCCAGCCGCTGCAGTTTGCCGATGATCTCGGCGACAGCGTCACCGCTGTCGCCGATCCGGTAGATCCTGGCGCCGTGCGGGCCATCCAACGAGTTCCCGGCCATCAATGCTCCTTGCTGCTACTACCGTGCGGCGGAAAGTGGCCGTGTCGCCGGGCCACTCGAGCTGTACTGCGTCAGCCGGTGAAGGCAGCCAGTTCCTTCAGCAGCGCGGCCTTCGGCTTCGCTCCGACGATGGACTTGGCCAGCTCACCGTTGACGTAGACATTGATGGTAGGGATACCGGTGACGCGGTAGTTGCTCGGGGTGACCGGGTTCTCGTCCACGTTCATCTTCAGGAAGGTGAGCTTGTCGCTGTGCTCGCCGGCCAGCTCCTCCAGGATCGGGGAGACCTGACGGCACGGGCCACACCACTCGGCCCAGAAGTCCACCAGTACGGGCTTGTCGCTCTTCAGCACCGTGCTGTCGAACTCGGCGTCGGTCACGGCGTTCATCTTCTCGCCCACGGCGATCTCCTTCGGTTTGCTGCTCGAGATGGTGTCGGTGGTTCTTGGGTCAGACGCCGGCGGGCACGGTGGCCGCTGCGGCCGCCGAGCTCTCGGCGTGTTCCAGCGTCGCCAGGAAGCGCTCGGCGTCCAGTGCGGCCGAACAGCCCGTTCCGGCGGCCGTGATGGCCTGGCGGTAGGTGTGGTCGACCAGGTCGCCGGCGGCGAAGACGCCGGGCAGGTTGGTGTTCGTGGAACCGCTCTGGACCAGGACATAGCCCTCGTCGTCCAGGTGGACCTGGCCCTTGACCAGCTCCGAGCGCGGGTCGTGACCGATCGCGATGAACAGGCCGGTGACCGGCAGTTCGCGGGTCTCACCGGTGACGGTGTCGCGCAGGGTGATCCCGGTCAGCTTGTCCTCGCCCTGGATCGAGGCAACCTCGGAGTTCCAGGCGAACTCGATCTTGTCGTTGGCGAAGGCGCGCTCGGCCATGATCTTGGAGGCGCGCAGCTCGTCGCGACGGTGCACGATGGTCACCTTGTCCGCGAACCGGGTCAGGAAGGTCGCCTCCTCGATCGCGGTGTCGCCACCGCCGACGACGGCGATCTCGTGCTGGCGGAAGAAGAAGCCGTCACACGTCGCACACCAGGACACACCGTGGCCGGACAGCCGCTCCTCGTCGGGCAGGCCCAGCTTGCGGTAGCCCGAGCCCATCGCCAGGATCACGGTCTTGGCCCGGTGCACGCCACCGGCCGAGTCGGTGACGGACTTGATCTCGCCGGTCAGGTCGACCTCGACGATGTCGTCGGCGACCAGTTCGGCGCCGAAGTGCTCGGCCTGGGTGCGCATCTCGTCCATCAGCGCCGGGCCCATGATGCCCTCGGAGAAACCGGGGTAGTTCTCCACCTCGGTCGTGGTCATCAGGGCGCCACCAGCGGTGACCGAGCCCTCGAAGACCAGCGGGGCCAGTTGCGCGCGGGCCGCGTACACCGCGGCTGTGTATCCGGCCGGGCCGGAGCCGATGATGATGACGTTGCGGACGCCTGCGTCGCTCATGAAGTGGGTTCCTCGGTTGTCGTCGAGTGGTACGTCGTACTCAACGGATCCTAGAGGCCGACCATTCCCACCGTACCCATCCCAGGCCGCCCGCATGCCGCAGGCTCACGGCACCCGGCTCAGCGGTTGCGCAGCGTCACCGTCGTGTCGTAGAACGGGCTGGCGACGCCACCCGAGCCACTACAACCGGTGACCACGAAGATCTCGATGTCGCGCGCCGTGGCGCCTTGCAGGCCGATCATCGTGGCGCGCTTGCCGTCCACCGTCGCCGGCTGCACCAGCCGAAGCTGCGTGTTCGGCCGGCTGGAGGCGAAGCTCTTCGCGCAGCCGATCTCGTCGGCGCTGCCGTGCAGCACCGGGCTGTTGGCCTTCTCGAGCCAGCGCTGGGTCTGGGGGCCCACCTGGTCGGTCGTCAGCGTCGGTACGGCGTCCGGCAGCGGGCTGGTGTTGATCCCGGCGGCACCCTCGTTGCTCCGGTCCATCGTGCTGATCATCACGCCGGCTCCGGCGGCCGCGATCGCGAGCACGGCCGCAGCGGCCAGCAGGAGCTTGGGCAGATGACGACGCGGCTCCTCGCGGAGCTGGGCCAGCGAGTGCACGCCGACCGTCGACGCACGGAGTACGGACTCGGAGACGATGACGGCGTCCAGGTGCTCGGCGACGTCGAGGGGGATCGGGATGTCGGCGCGACCCTCGTCAGCCAGGTCCTCGGTCAGCTGCACCAATGCGTCGTACGTCTGCTGGCAGTCGGGACAGGCCTTCACATGCTCACGAGCGCGATGGGCCTCGGGCGCGGGCAGCAGGTTCTCGATCAGGTCGGCGATCGTGTCCGTGGACAGATGCTCGAGGTGCTCACTGGTGGGCAGACCGGATTCGGTCATCGGGAACTCGCCCCCTCGTGGGAGGTGCGCAAAGTGGTCATCGCTGAAATGCTCCGGGATCGCGGGTCATGGGTGGGCGACCCCCCTTCGACGGCGGTCCCGCTCATTCGGTTCCCACCGAATCCGCGCTCGTCCGCGCCGGTTCCGCAGCCTTGTCCTTCGCCGAATCAGCCACCGGTACTTCGGGGCTGCCGCCGCGGGTCGTCTGCCAGTGCCGCAGCAACGGCAGCAGCTTGGCCCGGCCGCGGGCACACCGGCTCTTCACCGTGCCCGGCGCGCAACCCAGGATGGCGGCCGCCTCCTCGATCGAGTAGCCCTCCATGTCGACCAGTACCAGAGCGCTGCGCTGGTCGGTGTTGATCTGCTTGAGCGCGTGCAGGACGTCGAGCCGGCGCTCGCGGACCTCGGCCGGATCGTCCTCGGCAGGCCCGGCCAGCTCGGCCGCGCGATCCTCGTCCTCCGGTAGCGGGTCGGCCTGGCGCACCTGGCGGCGGCGGATCCGGTCCAGACAGGCGTTCACCACGATCCGGTGCAGCCAGGTGGTCACCTTCGCGTCGCCGCGGAACGAGTCGGCACGCCGGAACGCGGAGATGAACGCCTCCTGCAGCGCGTCCGCGGCCTCTTCGGGCTCGCCCAGGGTACGGATCGCAACCGCCCACATCCGGTCCCGGTGCCGCTTGACCAGATAACCGAAGGAGTCCGGATTGCCGGCCACGTGCAGCCGGAGCAGCTCGTGGTCGTCCATCGACTCGTACGGCGGGCGCGGCGCGACCGGGTGCTCCGGGGAGCCGCTCACCGGACCGATCCGCGGGATCTCCGACCGCGGGGGCGGGGTGGGGTCCGCATCAAGAGAGGTCATTTCTGGACGACGACCTCCGCGATCTCGCCCTGGTAGTCGCCGCCGACCTTGGGCAGGCTGGTCAGCCAGACCAGTACGAACCGCGTCTGGGTCGGCGCGGCGGGCTTGAGCACGGCGGATTCTCCGGCGTCCTTGAGTTTGGCGACCGACTTCCAGCCGTCGACCTTGTCCGGCGCCGTGGTGGCGCCGGAGTCCGCCGGAACCATCAGCTGGAGGCTGGTCGGGTCGCCGACCAGGGTGACCGTCACCTGCGACACGTTGGTCGGCTGGCCGAGGTCGTACCAGATCCCGACGCCCTTCTTCTGGCCGCCCAGATCCGGCCGCTTGAAGTAGGACTGGGTGGTCCAGCTGGTGTCGGTCTTACCGTCGTAGGTCTTCTTGACGTCTTCGGAGTGCTCGACACCGTTGCCGTCCGGCGGTGGGTCGAAGTCCTTGGCCGCGACGATGGTGGCCTTGGTGTTCGTCACCGGCGGCGGTCCGCTGGTGGTGGGCGTGTTCTTGCCGCCGTTGCCGCCGTTGCCCTGGTCGTTGTTGATCGCGCCCTTGACCAGGAACTGGGCGATCCCGACCACCGACAAGAGGGCGAGGATCGCGAGCAGGATCAGGATCCGGCCGCCCCAGCTGCCGCGGGGCTTCGGCTCGTCCTGCGGCGGCTTGCGGCGGCCGTGACCGTTCTGGTTCGGCGGCGGCGCCTGCCGGCGTACCGGGCGGGTTTCTGCCGCGGTCGCGTACGCCGGTTGCGCCTGGGTCTGGCCGTTGCCGAGCTGGTAGTCGGGCGTGGGGGTCGGGTCCAGCGCGGGCGGTGCGTACGTCGGCGGGACGATCTGGGTCGCGTCGTCGACGCTGCCGTTCTGTCGCGCGACCGCGACGGTCTCGTCCATCTGACTCGGCGGCTCGTGCGAACTGCCGACCACGCCCGACAGAGCGGCGGACAGGCCCGCGGCGCTCGTGATCGGCGCCGAGTGGTGCCGGGGCGGGTCGCCGAGCAGCCGGTCGGCGATGTCGTCCAGCGAGCGCGGGACGCCGGCGCGAACCTGGCGGGGGCTGAGCAGACGACCGTGTTCGATTGGTGCGGGCTGGAGTCCCCAGGCCGGGGCCGGGCCGGGCCACCTACCGGTGAGAGAGGCGTAGAGGAGTTCGCCGAGCGCGCGGACGTCCTGCTCCGGCGTACCGGGGCCGGCTGAGCGCAGGGCCGCTTCGGTGGCGAGACCGACGACCTTGATCGCACCCGCGTCGGTCACGACGACCGTGGCCGGGCTGATCGAGCCGTGGGCGTGTCCGGTGCGATGCAGGTTCTCCAGTGCCTCGGAGACCTCGCGGGCGAGCCAGCCGGCTTGCTGACCGGTCAGTGGGCCCGCGCTGAGCATCCGCTCCAGCGGGCGGCCACCGGCCCACTCGCGAACGCAGTACGTGACGCCCTCGTGCATGTCGCAGTCCAGCACCCGGAGGAATCTCGGGTCGGCCGCGGCCGCTGCCCGGCGGGCAGCCTCGAAGAGCAGGTTCGTCCGGGGATCGCCGACCGGAAGGACGTCCACCACGACAGCGCGGCTGAGCACCTCGTCCACAGCGCGCCAGACCCGGGCGCCGTCGATCTCGGCGAGCAGCTCGGCGATCCGGTAGCGCCCGGCGAGCAGAGCACCCGGACTGACTGTCTGGTTCGACACAGGGTCTCTCGCCCTCCTCGATGGCACTGGTCAGATCGCAGCCCCATGCTAGTACCCCGCGGCGCAGGTGCTCCCGGCCACGCCAAGCGGGGTGCACGAGCGCACAAGCGGCGGATCAGGCGCGCCGGGACCGGCCTGGCAACTTCGATGTGACCATGGACACCACGTCGGTGACCTCGTGAATACGTAGTACCCGGGCCACCGCCACGTACACCGGCAGCATCACCGCGGCTGCGATCGCCAGCAGCACCGCCGAGGTGACCGGACCGTTCCAGTCGGTCACAGACTCGATCACGCTCACGACGGCCCGGCCGATCCCCGCCCCGACGACGGCCGCGATGACCATGGCCAGCAACGGCAGCCCGATCCCCGCTCCGGCCACCTTGGGGATCCGGCGGGCGAGCACGCGGCGCGACAGCAGTACGGCGACCAGGTAGGCGAGCGCGTACGCCGCGCCCAGCATCACACCGCTGTACCGCAGGTGCTCCTTGTCCAGCAGCACTCGCACACCGATCAGCGCTGCAGCGATGTTGGTCGCCGCGATCGCGCACTGCATGAAGAACGGCGTCCTGGTGTCCTCGAACGCGTAGAACGTGCGCAGCTGGAAGTACTGCACGGTGAACGGCACCAACCCGAGCGCCAGCGTCATCAGCGTGTAGGCCATCAACTGGGTGTTGTTCTTACCAGCGCCGTACCCGGCGATCACCGTGACGATCGGGTGCGCGAACGCGATCATCGCGGCCGCCGCCGGTACGACGATCGCCAGCGTCTGGCGGATCGAGTTCGCCGACAGCCGGGCCACCTCGGTCACGTCGTTCTCGGATGCCAGCGCGGACATCTGCGGCAATGCGGCCGTCGCCAGCGAGACGGTGACGATCCCGTGCGGGACCAGGATGATCAGCATGGCCGTGCTGTAGGCGAACAGGCCGGCCTTGGCGCCGGGGTCGGTCGACGCGCTACCCGCGATGGCGAGCTTGGTGACGACCACGAGGGTCACCTGGTTCACCGCGACGAACAGCACCGTCCAGGTGCCGAGCTTGGCTGTCTGGCCGAGGCCGGTGCCACGCAGCCCGAACTTGGGCACGTACGTGTGCCCGCTGGCCTTCAGGTACGGCAGCAGCACCAGGAGTTGCACCGCGATGCCGACGGTGTGGCCCAAGCCGAGCAGCAACTCCTCGCCATGCGTGAAGGTCGGCGGGTTGTCACCGGCCCGGTAGATCAGCAGGAAGGTGATGATCGAGGCGCAGGCGACGATGTTGTTCGCGATCGGCGCCCACATCATCGGGCCGAACCGGCGGCGCGCGTTCAGCACCTGGCCGACCAGCACGTACGCGCCGTAGAAGAAGATCTGCGGCAGGCAGAGCCGGGCGAACATGATCATCGAGGCCTTCTCGGACGCCCGCGACGGGTCGTGCAACTCCTTCGGCAGGTACAGCTCCGAGATCTGCGGCGCCAGCACCACACAGCCCACGGTGACGACGGCGAGAACCACGAAGCCGAAGGTGAGCAGCCGGTTGGTGAAGTCCTGACCGCCGTCGTCGTGGTTCTTGATCGCACGGACCAACTGCGGCACCAGCACGGTGTTGAAGATGCCGCCGGCCAGCAGGATGTAGAGGCTGTTCGGAATGGTGTTCGCGGCGGTGAAGATGTCGCCCCGCAACGCCGTACCGATGGCTGCGGCGAGCAGGGCGATCCGGACGAATCCGAGCAGGCGGGACAGCACCGTTCCGGCTGCCATCACCGCCGCGGATCGCAGGGTGCGGTCAGCCATCCTTCGTCCCGACTCCTTCTTTCAAGCTCTGCTGGGCGTGGCCGTTCGGTTCGGGGGTGGCCGCGAGGTGCGGTTGCAGCTCGTCGGCGAGCGGCTCGACCGGTTCCGATCCGGCGTCGACGGCGTCAACGGCGCCGTCGGTGGTGCCGGTGGTGTCGAGCGGGGCCGGGTGCAGCGGGTCCGGGCCTGGTTCGGTGGCGCTCGGGTTCCGCTTCTCCGAACGGATCCGCCGGTAGATCCGGACCGCCGACGTACCGAACAACAGCGCGCAGGCGGAGCCAACCAGGATCCAGCCGACACTGCCGTACTGTCGGGCCTGGATCACCAGCTCCTGCGACTTGCCCACCGGCGCCTGGGACTGCGAGATCACCTTGGCCTCGGCCCGGATCAGGCCGTTCTGCTCGGCACTCGCCTTGATCTGGAAGGTCGCCTTCTGGTGCGGCGGGACGATCTTCTGCTGGATCGGCTGGATCCGCAGGTCGTCGCGGTTCGGCGAGGAGACCGCGACGCCGATCCGGATCGTGACGTCCAGCCCGTTCTCTACGGTCAGCGGGAACTGTCCCTTGCTGCCGGACAGGTTCACCTTGATCGCCCGGTGCTGGCCGCGAACGCCGCCCGCGTTCGTCACCAGGTGCACCTTGTTGAGCTGCGAGGTGACTCCGCCTTCTTCGTAGCTGACGAACCGCTGAGCCTCGTCGGCGAATCCGCGCCAGCTGTAGGAGGAGGCCCGGAGCAGTGCCCGGCGCAGGTTCTCGTCGGCCTGCTCGATGTCGTTCAGCAGCGAGACGAAGGTGGTCGTCGCGTTGCCCAGCTTCCGCACCTGGTCGAGCTGACCAGGGCTGAGGCCGGGTGCCGGCCGTCCCGCGGGTGGTGCCTTGGTGACGACCGGTTTCGGCGTCGCCGCGATGATCTCGGTCAGCGTGACCGGCTTGACCCACGGCAGGATGCTGAGGCTCTGCACCAACTGGACCGCGGCCTGACCGTCCGGGTCCCAGCCCCGCGGCGGCAGCGCGACGACGGAGATCGGGCCCTTGCCGCTCGATGCGAGCAGCTCGGTCTCGGCGGCGAAGCGCTGCCGGACCTGCAGCGGTGACGAGGCGTCGGCCGGATCGGGGCCGCCGGCGGTCAGCGACGAATCGGCGATCACGGTCCTGACGCTCTTGACCGGGCCCTCAGGCGTGAGCACGTCGTAGACCGGTGAAGGCGACAGACTCGGCCGGTCGGCGGCAGTCCACGAGGAGCTGCTCACCAGCGTGGTGTCGTCCGGCCTGGCCCCGGCGTACCCCGTGGAGGCAGCGGCGAGGTTGCGGCTGGTGACCGCTCCGTTCTCCAGCCACAGCCCGGATCTGAATCCCTGCGCGCCGCCGAGGTTGTACTGCTCGGTGGCGGCCCGCGACTGGCCGACCAGGTCCCTCAGCCCGCCGGCGGCCTCGATCAAACTGCCCACGTCCGGGTCGCCGTACGGGAGCAGGACGACGGGGTTCTTTGCACGAGTGGCGTCGAACGCCCGAAGCCAGTTGGCGACCGCTTTTGCGCCAGTGCCGGGCCGGCTCACGTTGTTGTCGCCGACCACCCGGTAGCCGTCGCGCATCTGCCGGGCCTCGTCGAGCATGCCTGGATCGACCAGCCAGGTGACCTTCTGCTTCTGGCCGAGCGCGAGCAGTCGGCCGAGCGCACCGGTCGGGGCCATCGACTGGGCCAGCGACTCGTTCGCGAACCGGTCGGCGGCAAGCAACGTCGGCCGGTGGCGCAGCGGCAGCACCACCGCGGTGGTCACCTTGCGGGCGGTCGGCTTGCCGTCGGTCACCGGCATCAGCATCCGGCTCCGGCCGGCGGTGATCCGGTTCGTCGCCTTCTGTCCGTCGACGGTCGTCGCGACGGTGCCGCGGAACATCACGCCGACCACGTAGACGCCGGGCTTCTTGCCGATGTGCCACTCGGCGAACGGCACCACCAGCTCGAACTTGACCCTGGCCTTCGGGACGAGCGGTTCGGTGAAGGGCTGGAAGGTGGCGGCTTCGGCACTGTCGAGGCCGTGGCAGTTGTTCCGGTTCCCGACCGGCTTGCTCTCCTCGGTCGGGATGTCGGCGAGCTCGGCCCGGGTGGTCAGCCGCTCGGTGTCGATACAGGCGATCGCCTGCGGCACCTCGAGCGTGACGTTGCTGGTGTTCGTGACCGTGCCGGTGATCGTCACGGCCTGGCCGACCTTGGGGACCGCCGGGGTGAACGAATCGATCGCGACGTCGACCACCGGATCGTCGGCCTGCGGGCTCGCACCGGCGGTCGTCGCGGCGGAAACTGTTGCCGACGCAACGATCATCAGGCTCGCCGCCGTCGCCGCGGAGAGCCTCAGTCGCCGTCTGAACACGCCGTCACCGTAACCTAGTTCCCCGTGTCCTCTACTGCCGACCGTTCTGCCACCCCTGGATCGCTGACCGCCGTGCAGCGGAAAGGGGTCCAAGCGTTGCTGGAGATCGCGCCGGTGGTCGACGAACTGGGCAACCGGTTCGCCGCGGCCGGGCACGAACTCGCCCTGGTCGGCGGTCCTGTCCGGGACATTCTGCTGGGTCGCGGGAGCAAGGACCTCGACTTCGCCACCTCGGCGCGGCCGGAGGCGGTGGAGAAGTTGCTGGCCGGCTGGGCGGACCACGTCTGGGACATCGGCAAGGCTTTCGGCACCATCGGTTGTCGGAAGGGTGAGTGGATCCTCGAGATCACCACCTACCGCTCGGAGTCCTACGATCCCACCTCGCGCAACCCCGAGGTGTCCTACGGCGACAATCTCCCCGACGACTTGTCCCGGCGCGACTTCGCGATGAACGCGATGGCGGTCCGGCTCCCGTCGCACGAGTTCGTCGACCCGTACGGCGGGTTGGCGGACGTCGCCGCCAAGGTGATCCGGACGCCGGGATCACCAGAGGACTCGTTCTCCGACGACCCGCTGCGGATGATGCGCGCGGCCCGGTTCGCCGCCCAGCTGGGATTCACCCCCGACCCGGCCGTGGTGGCCGCGATGACGGCGATGGCAGAGCGGATCACGATCATCTCCGCCGAGCGGGTCCGGGACGAACTGGTGAAGCTGGTCTGCGCGTCCTATCCGCGGATCGGCCTGGACCTGCTGGTGTCGACCGGCCTGGCCGACCACGTCCTGCCCGAGCTTCCCGCTTTGCGGCTGGAGCGCGACGAGCACCACCGGCACAAGGACGTCTATGAGCACTCGCTGACCGTGCTGGAGCAGGCGATCGAGCTCGAGCCGCGACTCGGTGGGACCGAGCCCGACTTCATCAGCCGGTTCGCCGCGCTGATCCACGACATCGGCAAGCCGAAGACGCGCAAGTTCGAGGCCGGCGGCAAGGTGACCTTCCACCACCACGACGTGGTCGGGGCGAAGCTGGCGAAGAAGCGGATGAAGGCGCTCCGGTTCAGCAACGAGCAGATCGAGCAGGTCGGCAAGCTGGTCGAGCTGCACCTGCGCTTCCACGGCTACGGCACCGGCGAGTGGACCGACTCCGCCGTACGCCGGTACGTCCGTGACGCCGGCGACCTGCTCAGCCGGTTGCACATCCTCACCCGGGCCGACTGCACCACCCGGAACAAGCGCAAGGCGGAGGCCCTGCGGTCGGCGTACGACGAGCTGGAAGAGCGGATCGCCCGGCTCCGGGAGCAGGAGGAGCTGGACTCGATCCGCCCCGACCTCGACGGCAACCAGATCATGGAGATCCTCGGCATCGGTCCCGGCCGCGAGGTCGGCGAGGCCTACAAGTTCCTGATGAACCTCCGGATGGACGAGGGCCCACTCGGCGAGGACCGTGCTCGCGAAGAGCTCCTCAGCTGGTGGAACAACCGTTAGCCGACTGATGACCGAGTTCACCCTCGTCCGGGACGACGTGGAGCTGCGGGGTACGGCGACCGGCAGTGGTCCGACCGTCCTGCTCCTGCACGCCGGGGGTGAGGAGCGCGGGGTGTGGGCGCCGGTGGCGGCCGTACTCGATCAGCGCAACTTGCGGAGCGTGGCCTACGACTTGCGTGGGCACGGCGCCAGTTCGGGACAGGCGATCACGCTCGCGCCGATCGCGGCAGACGTCGCCGCGATGATTCACCGGGAGCCTGCACCGGTCGTCGTGGTGGGCGCGTCACTCGGCGGCCTGGCGGCGGTCGGTGCGCTCGCCGACCCGGACACGGCCCAGGCCGTCGCCGGGTTGATCCTCGTCGACGTCGTCCCCGAACCCGATGCGCCTCGGGTCCGGGCCTGGCTCGACAGCATCGGCCTCCGCGACCGGCGTACGAACCTCGTCGAGGACATCTTCGAGCACAGTCACGAACTGCTGGCCACAGCGACAGCCCTCGAACTGCCGATCCTGCTGGTCCGTGGCGGGCCGACCTCCCCGCTCGCCGATGCCGAGGTCGACCGCTTCCGCGCCGCCAAACCCACCGTCGTGGTCACCCGCATTCCAGGCGCAGGACACCTGATCGCCCGCGATGCGCCCGAAGAACTCGGCCGCCTGATCGCGGACCAGGCCACGAGCTGGCTCTAGATCACGTCGAGCGGAACCGCGGCGTAGGCACGCGCGATGAGCTCGGCCGACGCCGGATCAGACTTGTACTGCGTGGTGCCGGCCGGCGTGGTGATCGAGGCGACCGGGAGTGCAGAGTCGATGGAGTTCGTGAGGTACGCCGCGTCGTAGTCGGCGATGGTGCTCAGGGGGACGGGCACCGTTTCACGTGCAACGCCGACAGCTTCGAGGCCGGCTTGGAGCGTGAGCATGGTGATGCCGGGGAGGACGGCCGCCTCGGGCCAGATGATGCGGCCGGCTCTGGCGAAGCAGATGTTCCAGATCGAGGCTTCGGAGACGTTGCCCGAGCGGTCGTAGAACAGCGCATCGTCGTACGACGCGAGCCGCGCCTGGCGGGCGTAGTACGTCAGGCTGAACGTGCCGGTGTGTTTCAGGTGGGGGACGGGGCGCTCGTGCTCGAAGGCGAGCAGCCTCGGTGGAGTGCTGGTCGGAGCGATCGGATCGGAGACGGTGACCAATAGGTCCGGCTCGGGTTGGAGCGTCTCGGCTCGGCGGGTTTCGGCACGCGGCAGGACGAAGGCGCTGATGCGGACGGAGACATCGACCGACCACGCGCGATCGAGCGCGGCTCGTAGTACGGAGAGCACCCGGTCGGCCGAGAGGCCCTGGCCGAAGAGTTCGCGGGAGCTGCGGTCGAGCCGGTCGAGGTGCTGGGCCAGTCCACGGACGCGGCCGTCGCGGACCTGCATCGAGGTGAAGTGCCCGTAGCTGGTTGCCCTCAGCAACATAGGTGGCAGGGATTCGAGCGGTATGCCGTTCAGCTCCAGGTTCTCGGTCACACCCACAAGTCTGCGCGCAGCGGTCCACCCGGTGCGCTGGTCTAGTCTCACGGCGTGGACCTCATGAGCATCATCGGGTGGGGCGGCTCGGCACTCGTCGTGGTGTCGTTGCTGCAGACCCGGATCCTGCGACTGCGTGTACTGAACCTGATCGGCTGCGTGATCCTGGTCGGCTTCAACCTCGCCATCCCCGTCTGGCCGATGGTCGGGATGAACGCCGTACTGGCCGTGATCAACGTGATCCAGCTCTGGCGACTGCTACGCCACCGGCACGACGACGCGGAGTACGCCGTCCTCGAGGTCAACCCCACCGACGCGTACCTCGGCCACGTGCTGACCGCGCACGGCAAGGACATCAGCCGGTTCAACCCGGGCTTCACCTCGGCCGCCAGCCCGTACGCGTTCCTGGTCCAGCGCGGCGAGCGCACCGTAGGCGTCGTCCTCGCCCACGACGCCGGGAACGGCCGCGCCCAGATCGACCTGGACTACGTCCTCCCGGAGTACCGCGACTTCACCCCCGGCGAGTTCGTCTACCGCCGCAGCGACGTCTTCACCGACCACGGCTTCCACCAGGTCATCGCCCCCCGCCGCATGCGCAACTCAGCCTCCTACCTCAACAAGGTCGGCTTCCACCGCGAAGACCAGGACCTCGTCCTCGACCTGCCGCAGTGATCAGAGGTTCTTGGCGAAGCAGAGGGAGGCTGGTTCGTGTTCGAAGGGGGGATAGGGCGGGGTGGGGGTGTAGCCGTGGTGGGTGTAGAGGGCTCGGGCTTCGTGTTGGGCGGTGCCGGTTTCGAGGCGGAGGCGGGTTAGGCCGAGGCGGCGGGCCGCGGACTCGACCTCGGCGAGGAGGAGGCGGGACAGGCCCCAGCCGCGGGAGGCCGGTTCGACGTACATGCGTTTGATCTCGCCGAGGCCGGGAGAGACCGGTTGCAGGCCGACGCAGCCGACCGGGGTGCCGCCGACGAGGAGCAGGATGAACCGGATGTCGGGGTGCAGGCCGACCAGTGGCTGGTCGTCGCCGTAGATGGCGGCGAGCTCGGCCTGCTGGGCGGTGGTGAGCGCGACGATGTCCGGGTCGGTCGACGTCGCCGAGCGCAGTTCCGCCTCGTCGATCAGGGTCATGACGGCGACGGTAGCAACGAGCCGTGACGCTGCTGTTTCGCTTTCCTCACCGATGCTGCGCCCGGTTGTGAGGCCGACAACCCGCAACGGATGCCGATCGACGGGCAGCCGTGCTCTGATGTTGGCTGTGGAGTCCATCGAGGCGATTGCCGCATCCGTCCGAAGTGGTGCAGTCGATCCGGTCGACCTGGTTGAGCAAGCGTTGCAGCGGGCCGAGGAGACGGCCGCGCTGAACGCAGTCGTTCACCTGGACGCAGAAGGAGCACGCAAGGCTGCCGTCGCGCATGACCGTCGTGGTGCGCTGGCCGGCATACCGGTGCTGGTGAAGGAGATCATCGAGGTCCAAGGCCTGCCGTACCGCTGCGGTTCGCTCACGATGGACGAACTCGGCAGCACCGACGCAGACGTCGTACGGCGGTTGCGGGCGGCCGGGGCAATCGTCATCGGGCTCAGCCACAGTCACGAGTTCGCCTATGGCTGCACTGGCACCTCCAACCGAGCTGGACCCTGCCGCAATCCGCACGACCCGTCGCGGATCACCGGTGGCTCCAGTGCCGGTGCTGCTGCGGCAGTAGCCGCCGGTGTCGTCCCACTGGCGATCGGCACGGACACCGCCGGCTCAGTGCGGATCCCTGCTGCCCTGTGCGGAGTGGTCGGCTTCAAACCCGCGCGAAACACACTGTCCACCAACAGAGTCTTCCCGCTGTCCCAGAGCCTGGACCACGTCGGCGTACTCACGGCCACGGTCGCCGACGCGCAGTACGCCGTCGATGCACTGACTGCACAACACACAGCCCGTACTGCGAGCCCGCCGCGCCTCGGACTGGTGTCGAACCCCGAGCACCTCGACTGCTCACCAGAGGTGACCAAAGCCTGGTCTGCTGCAATAGCAACGCTCCGGGCCGCCGGCGCCGCGATGAGCGAGGCGAAGGTCCCCGACTGGGCGGAGACCAACCAGACCGCGATCGACCTGCAGGGGCCCGAGGCGGTCGCCAACCACGTCGGCCGGAACGTCGAGAACTACCAGCCCGACGTCCAGGAGCGATTGCGGGAGGCGGTCGAGATCCCGGCTTGGCGCTACGTCAAGGCTCGCGAGCAGGTCCTCGCGGTGACCGTCGAACTCGGGACGACCATCAGCCGGGTCGACGCCCTGCTGCTGCCGACCGTCCAACTGACCGCTCCGACGCTGAGCGAGGTCGAGGCAGATTCGCTGAGCATCCGAGCCAAGCTCATGCGCAACACCCGCCTGGCCAACCTGACCGGCTACCCGGCGTACAGCATCCCAATGCCGACCGACGGCCTGCCGGGCGGTCTCCAAATCATTGCCTTGGACAACCAATCCGCCAGTGCGGTGGCGCGCTGGGTCGAGCAGGCCCTGACCTCCCGTCCACCGGCTGTGGACGGGAGATCAAGCGGGGCGGATCAGCTGTAGAAGCGCACGTCGGCGAGCGTCCACCAGTGGTCACTGGTACTGGTCGAGGTGATCCGGAGGTAGCGCGCCCGGGTCGGCGCCACGTCGATGTTGGTCAGCTGGCCGTCCGACGTACCGGTGGCCAAGGGCCGCCACGTCGTGCCGTCGTTGCTGTAGGTCAGCTTCCACGAGGCGGCGAAGTCGCCCAGATTGCCGCCGCTGTCGAGCGCCACCCGGCGGATCGTCTTCGCCGTACCGAGGTCGACCTGCAGGTACTGGTCCGGCGCCTGCGCGGCCTTCGACTGCCAGAGCGTCGATCCGTCGGCATCGATCGCCGCCGCCGCATCACCAGCCGGTACTGCGGAAGCCGTCGCGCCGGCCAGCGAGATCGGCGCCAACCACGAGCCACCCGAGCGCGGCCAGGTGAACGTCGCGAGTGCTCCACCCGGCAGCGTGTACTCGAACAACTCGTCGCCGACCGCCACCGCGAAGGACCGCGGGTCGTCGTTCTCGTTGTGCACGACCAGCGCGGTCGAGCCGTCCGGGTTGCGGAAGGCGGCGTCCATCAGTTGCCCGTTCCACCCGGTCGTTCCGTACGACGTGGAGCCGATCCGTACCGCGCCGGGCTTCACGAACTTCGACAGGTGCCCGATCGTGTAGTACTCCGCGTCCGTGCTCACCGTGCCGTCGGGCTGCAGCGTGACGAGGCCGGTGCAGGTGTCGCAACCACCGAGGTGCGGGCCGCCAGTGGAGTCGAGCGCGATGTTCCAGTTCACGACCGACTTGCCCCAGTTCCGCGTGACTCCAAGTGCGAGGTTCCTGGCGTGCCAGGTGAGCGTGCCGCGGAAGATCTGCTCAGGTGTGTCGGTCGCGCCGTGCGAGCCCGAGCACTCGGTGAACCAGATCCCCTTCTCCGGAAAGGCCTTCTGCAAGGCGCTCTGCGCTGCGGCGCTGCCCGAGTAGCAGTGGTACGCCGTACCGGCGATCCACTTGGCGGCAGGAGAGCTGAGCAGTTGGTACGGGTAGTCGGTCTCCGGGTCCTCGCCGGGCGGCGTACTGGCGACGTCACCGGGGTGCGTGGTCCAGTTGTGGTCGTAGCCGAGGATCTTCGTGCGTGGGCTCGCTGCGTGCAGCAGTGGGCCGAGCGCCTCGATCACGGCGGCCTCCTGCCGTACCGGCATGTCCGTGCCCGGGTAGCCGCCCGGCTTGCGGTTCTGCGGCTCGTTCTGCACGGACAGGAAGTCGACCGGTACGCCGGCCGTTGCGTACGCCTTCACGAACTTCACCAGGTAGCGCGCGTAGGCGTTGTAGACAGCGGGGTCGTCCTTGAGCCGGCCACCGATCAGCGAGTCGCCGGTCTTCATCCACGCGGGCGGGCTCCACGGCGTAGCCATCACCTTGACTGCCGGGTTGAGTTGCTTGGCCCGGCGCAGCAACGGCAGCACCTGGGCCTGGTCGTGCGCGATGGTGAAGTGCCGCAGCGCGAAGTCGGTCTGCCCGGCAGGCATGTCGTCGTACGTGTAGTGCTCCGCGGCGGCGGTGAAGTCGGACGAGCCGACCGGCTGGCGCAGGAAGCTCACGCCGATGCCCTGCTTCGGATCGAACAGCGAGCGCAGTGTCTTCTCCCGGTCGGCCGCGCTCAGCCGGTAGAACACCGCCGCGGACGAGTCGGTGATCGCCGCGCCGAAGCCGTCCATGGTCTGGTACTTCGTGGCCGGGTCGACCGTGATCGTCGTGAGCTTGCTGGCCGTCCGGCTGAACGCGACGGGAGCCCGTTCGTGCAGCAGTTCGGTGCGGTCCGGGGTGGTGACCCAGACCCGGGCCGCCGATCCGGTCGAGTGGCTCTGGGCGGGAAGCCGGGCGGCGTCGGCGCCGACGGTCACCCCGCTGAGCACCAGGGCGGAGACCGTGACGGTCCCGCCGATCGCTTGCCAATTCATAGTTCTCCTTCACAGCGGGCGGGCTGTAACAAATGAAACACCTGCCAGGTGTTTCCTGCTCAGAAAACCGTCGGTATAGCGGACTGTCAAGACTGGGATTAGGGTGCAACTGTGAAACAAGGTGATGTAACAAATGCCTAGGCATCGCGCCACCGTGCGGGACATTGCGGCCGAGACCGGCGTCTCGATCGCGACCGTCTCCCGGGTGCTCAACCAGGCCGGCAACGTGGCGCCGCAGACAAGGGAGCTGGTTGAGCAGGCCGTCGAGCGCCTCGGACTCCGGGCGCCCGGTCCGCGCGGAGGACAGCCGAAGCCGGTCGCGGGCGCGGTCTACGTCCGCTGCCCGTACGTGCTGACCGACTACTTCGGCCTGATCGTCTCGTCCATCGCGGAGACGCTCGAGCGGTACGGTCGCCGGCTGGTGCTGGATGCCGGCGAGGCCGCTCAGCACACCCAGGCGCTGGCGCGGCTGACCGGCGGGCACGGGCTGGCCGGCGCGATCCTGATCCTCCCGCCGGAGCCGGGTGAGGAGCTTGTCCGGCTGCAGGGCCGTCGGTTCCCGTTCGTCGTGGTCGACCCGCGGACGCCCTTGCCGCGAGACATCCCGTCCGTCTCGGCCGCACACTTCTCCGGCGCGCGCCAGGTCACAGCGCATCTGGTCGAGCTCGGCCATACCCGGCTCGGGGTGATCGCGGGGCCGCGGGAGTGGCTCGCGAGTGACGCGCGGATGGGGGGCCATGCGGCCGCTTGCGCCGACGGCGGGATCCTTCCGGATGCCGAGTTGGTCCGTTACGTCGAGCCGACGATCGAGCAGGGGTACCGCGCGGCTGGGCAACTGCTGGATCTGCCGGAGCGGCCGACTGCCTTGGTCGCCTTCAACGACAAGGCGGCGGTCGGCGCGATGCAAGCGGCGGTCGAGCGCGGTCTGCGGATTCCGGACGATCTCTCGATCGCCGGGTTCGACGACATCGATCTCAGCCGGGCCACCTCGCCACAGCTCACCACGGTCCGGCAGCCGCTGCAGGAGATGGGCCGGATGGCGGTGAGCCTGCTGACCCGTCTCCTCGACCGCCACGAACTCGAGGCACTCCACGTCGAACTGGCTACTGAACTGATCACCCGAGCCTCCACCGCCCCACCAAACTAACCACCCCACCCTTCTGCGAACCCACACTTTCGGGGGTCGGCCCCTCAACGTGTGGGTTGTCTGCCTGGATACCGCGCGCCAACCCACACTTTGAGGGGATAACCCCCTGAGAGGTGGGTTCGCCGGTTGGCCGGGGGCGCGGGGTTTGATGGGGGCGGGGTTAGAGCGTGCGGAGGGCGTGGAGGGCGGCTATGGACTGGTCTACCAGGGTTTCCGCCGTCACTGGGCGGTCGGGTTCGGGGAGGCCGGACCACTCGACGGCGAGGTCTTCGACGTACGCGAGCCAGGCGTGGACCAGCATGCGCACCGGGGAGGCCGGGTCGGTCGCGGCGGCGGAGTCGCCGAGGAGATCGAGCACTCGGGTGGTCAGCCCGGCGCGGGTCTCGGCGTAGATCTCCACGACGTACAGATCTCCTCCGGCTGCTCCGCGGACGAAGGAGATGTACGAGTCGCGCCGCCGGGTCACGAAGGCGAGGAAGGCCAGCAGCATCTCCCGCAGTTGCTCGGCCGGCGGCAGCGACGGGTCAGGCTTGGTGACTCGCAAGAGCCGTCGCCCAGCCGCGCTGACCACCGCGATGTAGAAGTCGCGCTTGGTCGGGAAGTAGTGGAACAGCAGCCCGCGGGAGATCCCCGCTTCGGCCGCGACCGCGTCGATCGACAGCTGGTGGATCGGCTGGGTCCGCAACATCCGCAGCCCGATGCCGACCAGTTGCTTGCGGCGATCCTCCGCTGTCAGTCGCTGGCGCACGCTATTGAGCATTGCTCAGTAAGTGCGCTACCGTCAAGGAACACCAAGCTGAGGAGGCGTGGGATGGGTTTCGAGCCGTCCAGCAGAGCTCAGGAACTGATCGGCCGGGTAGAAGAGTTCATCCGGACCGAGATCGAGCCGATCGAGGCCGAGGTGCACGCGGCGACGAAAGCCGCCGAAGACCCGTGGCAGCCGCTCCCCGTCTACAAGGAGCTGCAGGTCAAGGCCAGGAAGCAGGGTCTCTGGAACCTCTTCCTCCCGCCCGCCGAGCCCGGCAACGAGCAGTACGGCGAAGGGCTCAGCAACCTGGACTACGCCCCGATCGCCGAGCTCACCGGCCGCTCCTTCCTCGCGCCGTACGTGTTCAACTGCAACGCACCCGACACCGGCAACATGGAGGTGCTGCTCCGCTACGGCTCGCCCGAGCACAAGCAGCAGTGGTTGGAGCCGTTGCTGGACGGCAAGATCCGGTCCGCGTTCTGCATGACCGAGCCGGATGTCGCCTCGTCCGACGCCACCAACATGGCCGCGACCGCGATCGTCGACGGCGACGAGGTGGTCCTCAACGGCCGCAAGTGGTGGAGCACCGGCGTCGGCCACCCGGACTGCGAACTGCTCATCTTCATGGGCCTCACCGACCCCGACGCCCACCGCTACGCCCGCCACACGATGGTCCTCGTCCCGCGCAGCACCCCCGGCGTCAAGATCGAGCGCCTGCTCCCGGCGATGAGCCGGTACGACGAACCGCACGGGCATGGCGAGGTCTCCTTCACCGACGTCCGCGTGCCGGCCTCGAACATCCTGGTCGGCCCTGGTCGCGCGTTCGAGATCGCCCAGGGACGACTCGGTCCCGGCCGCGTTCACCACTGCATGCGCCTGATCGGCCTCGCGGAGAAGTCGCTCGAGCTGGCACTCCAGCGCGGCACCTCCCGTACTGCGTTCGGCAAGCCGCTCGTCAACCTCGGCGGCAACCGCGAGCGCATCGCGGACGCCCGGATCGCGATCAACCAGGCGAGACTGCTGGTGCTGCAAACGGCGTACCTATTGGACACCAAGGGTCTGGCGGGCGCGTTGAGCGAGGTCAGCCAGATCAAGGTCGCCGTACCGCGGATGGCGCAGGACGTGATCGACATGGCCATCCAGTTGCACGGTGGTGGCGGGCTCTCCGACGACTTCCCGCTCGCCGCGGCGTGGACGAGTGCCCGTGCGCTCCGGCTGGCCGACGGGCCCGACGAGGTGCACCGTGGAGTCGTCGCGAAGATCGAGCTGTCCAAGTACACCAAGGAGTCGAAGTGAGCAGGGTTCTCGTCACCGGTGGCGCGAGCGGGCTCGGCGCCGCGCTGGTCCAGCGATTCGTTGCCGACGGCCACAAGGTGCTGTGCACGGACGTCGCCGCCGAGGTCACCGGGCACGGCGCCACGGAGTACCGGCAGTTGAATGTGCGGGATGCCGATGACTGGGAAGCCGCCGTCGCCTGGTGCGAGGAGAACTGGGGCGGCCTCGACATCCTGGTGAACAACGCCGGGATCGCGACCGGCGGACGGATCGACGTCGAGTCGCTGGACGAGTGGGACCGCGTCGTCGACATCAACCTGATGGGTGTGGTTCGCGGTTGCCGCGCGTTCACGCCGATGTTCAAGCGACAGCGCTCGGGTCACTTCGTCAACACCGCCTCCGCGGCCGGGCTGGTGCATCCGCCGATGATGAGCTCGTACAACACGGTGAAGGCCGGTGTGGTCGCGTTGTCCGAGACGCTCTCGCACGAACTGAGCCCGTACGGCGTGAGCGTGTCGGTCGTCTGCCCGTCGTTCTTCCGGACCAATCTGGCCGACTCGATCCAGGGCGACGACACCGAGATGGGCGCGACCGCGCGGAGGCTGATCGAGAAGTCACCACGGACCGCGGACGATATCGCGGCCAAGGTGATCGCCGGGGTGAAGAAGCGCCAGTTCCTGATCATCCCGGACCGGCCGGCCCTGATCGCCTGGCGTACCAAGCGTTTCGCCCGCCCGCTCTACGACCGCCAGATGCGCAAGATCGCCTCCCGGGCCCGCGAGCGCGCGGAAGCGCCCGGCCCGGCAGCGGGTGGGACGGGGGCAGGTGGGTCGACCGGCGCGAGTTCGGTACCGACGGCCGGGGAGCGGTGACGGCTCCGTTGGCAGCGAACGAGGGCGGTGCGGAAGCTCCCGCCGGGGCGCGCGAGGTGCGCGATGAGGACGCCTTCGATGTCGCGGCCGTCGACAGTTGGCTCAGGCAACGAACCGAGCTTCCCGCTGGGCTGCCGGAGGTCAAGCAGTTCTCCGGCGGCGCCTCGAACCTGACCTACCTGCTCCGGTACGCCGGCCGCGACCTGATCCTGCGTCGTCCGCCCGCCGGGACCAAGGCGAAGAGCGCGCACGACATGGGCCGCGAGTACCGGATCCAGTCCGCCCTGGCACCGGTCTTCCCGTACGTACCGAAGATGGTTGCCCACTGCAACGATGACGCCGTCATCGGATCCGAGTTCTACGTGATGGAGCGGATCGCCGGCACCATCCCCCGCCGGTCCGCGCTCGGTGTCGACCTGACTCCTGACCAGACCCGGCAACTCGGCCACACCTTGATCGACACGCTGGTCGACCTGCATCAGGTGGACCCCGCCGCAGCCGGCCTCGGCGATCTCGGCCGCGGCGCCGGGTACGTCGAGCGCCAGGTCTCCGGCTGGACCGGCCGCTACCGCAAGGCGAAGACGTGGAACGTGCCCAGCTTCGAGAAGGTGATGAGCTGGCTCGCGGCGAACCAGCCTGCCGACGTACGGACCTGCGTGATCCACAACGACTTCCGGCTCGACAACGTCGTCCTCGATCCAGGCGATCCGCTGAAGGTCGTCGGCGTACTCGACTGGGAACTGGCGACGCTGGGGGATCCGCTGATGGATCTCGGCAGCGCGCTCGCGTACTGGGTGCAGACCGACGACGACTGGGCCTTCAGGCGCTTCAAGATGCAGCCGTCCGACCTTCCCGGGATGCTCACCCGGGACGAGATCGTCCGCTACTACACGGAGAAAACCGGTACCGAACCGGCGAACTGGGCTTTCTACGAGGTGTACGGACTGTTCCGGCTGGCCGTGATCTGCCAGCAGATCTACTACCGCTACCACCACAAGCAGACCAGGAATCCACGGTTCAAGAACCTCTGGCTACCGGTCAATCTGCTCGAGCGCCGCTGCCGCCGGATCATCCGCAAGGCGGCCTGAGATGGGCGCGATCTACCTCGTACGACACGCCCAGGCGTCGTTCGGCCGCAGCGACTACGACCAGCTCTCGCCACTCGGTGAACGACAGGCCGAGCGCCTCGGCGAAGCCCTGGCCGGGCGCGGAGTGAAGCCCGATCTCGTCGTCGCGGGTGCCATGCAACGCCACGCCCGTACTGCGGAGCTCGCGCTCGCTGCCGCCGGGCTCGAGACGAGTGTCGACGTCGACGAGGGGTTCAACGAGTTCGACCACGACCAGGTGATCGTCGCGCACAAACCGGCGTACAAGCGTCGTGCGGTACTGCTCGCCGATCTGGCGCGGACCGGTCACCCCGCTCGGGCTTTCCAGGAGATGTTCACGGCTGCGACCGAGCGGTGGGCGTCGAGCGACGGTGCGGGTTACACAGAGAGTTTCGCCGACTTCTGCGAGCGCGCGGAGCAGGCAGTACGCCGTACCGCGGACCGCCTCGGCAAAGGCGAGACCGCGGTCGTTTTCACCTCGGGCGGACCGATCGCCGCGATCGCCGGGCGTTTGCTCGGCGGCGACGACGGACTCTGGCGGCGGCTGAACCCTGTCACGATCAACACCGCGATCACCAAGCTGGTGTCCGGTCGCAGCGGTCTGACGCTGATCAGCTACAACGAACACGCACACCTCGACGGCACCGACATGCTCTCCTACAGATAGGGCTGGTTCATGCGACGCAACATCCTGATCACCGGGGCGAGCGCAGGCTTGGGCGCGGAGATGGCCCGTCAGTTCGCCGCCAAGGGGCGGAACCTGGTGCTGACCGCTCGCCGCGAGGACCGCCTGAAGACCTTGCAGGACGAGCTGACCACCGCCCACCCCGGGATCGAGGTGGTCGTCCGCCGGCTCGACGTGACCGATCACGACCAGGTGTTCGAGGTGTTCCGCTCCGCCGACGCGGAGCTCGGCGGGCTGGACCGGGTGATCGTCAACGCCGGCATCGGCAAGGGGACTCCGATCGGCACCGGGCGCTTCGATGCGAATCTGGCGACGACGATGACGAACTACGTCGCAGCGCTGGCCCAGGCCGAAGCGGCGATGGAGCTGTTCCGGGCCCGGAACGCGGGCCATCTGGTGCTGATCTCGTCGGTCGCCGGGCTGCGCGGGATGCCCAAGGCGATGACCGCGTACTCCGCGAGCAAGTCGGCGATCGCCGCGGTCGGTGAAGGTCTCCAGCTGGAACTGCTCGGCAAGCCGATCAAGGTGAGCGTGATCCAGCCCGGGTACATCAGGTCCGACCTGAACGAAGGGGTTCGCAAGCTGCCGTTCGTCGTGGATACCGAGCCGGGCGTCCGCGCGATGGTTGCGGCGATCGAGGCGGAACGCGCCAAAGCCGTCGTCCCGTCGTGGCCGTGGCGTCCCTTGAGTTCGGTGCTCAAGGTCGTGCCGGTCTCGCTGTTGAAGAGGGTGATCTGATGCGCTGGGGTCTGACCGTGCCGTTGACCGGGGTGCCGCTGCGTGACCACCGGCCGTTGATCAGTGAGCTGGCCTCGCTCGGCTACACGGATCTGTGGTCGGCCGAGGTGGCCGGGGCCGACGCGTTCACCCCGCTGGTGCTCGCGTCCGAGTGGGACGAGCGGCTGCGGTTGGGGACTGCCGTGGTACCGGTGCATACGCGTGGGCCGGCCGCGCTGGCGATGAGCGCGGCGGCGTTGGCCGATCTCGCGCCGGGGCGGTTCGTGCTCGGGATCGGGGCGTCGTCGGAGACCATCGTGACCGGGTGGAACGGGATCGCGTACGACCCGCCGCTCGCGCGGACCCGCGACGTACTGCGGTTCCTCCGGCAGGCGCTGGCGGGGGAGAAGGTGGACGGGGAGTTCGACAGCTTCACGATCAACCGGTTCCGGCTGGAGAAGGCGCCGGAGATCCCGCCCGCGATCATGCTCGCCGCGCTTCGGCCGCAGATGCTGAAACTGGCCGCGCGGGAGGCGGACGGGGCGATCACCAACTGGCTGTCGGCTGCCGATGTGCGGCAGGTGCGCGCCGAGTTGGGCGACGACAAGGAACTCGCGGCGCGGATCTTCGTCTGTGTCACCGAGGACACCGAGATGGCGCGCAACATCGGGCGGTACCTGATCGCCACCTATCTGACCGTGCCCGGGTACGCCGCCTTCCACGACTGGCTCGGGCGCGGTGAGCAGATGAAGGAGATGCGCGACGCCTGGGCGGCCGGTGACCGGAACGCCGCGATGGCGGCGGTTCCGGTCTCGCTGATCGATGAACTGGTCGTGCACGGTTCGGCCGACGACTGCCGGGCTCAGATCGACGCCTACGTGGCGAACGGCCTGGACACCCCGATCATCGCCGCGCTGCCGACCGGCACCGATCTGCTGGAGACGGCCTGGGCGCTCGCACCGACTCACTGAGACGACGTGCCGGCGCAGGTCGCATTCAGTTCGGTGCGACCTGGAGGGCCCTGACGCAGGGGTGTCCGCCCTGGTCCTCGACGAGGACGATGCCGGTGACGCTGTGGCCGTTCGTCGACCCGTTGATCCTGACGATGATCACCGTTTGACCGATGGTGTCGCCGACGGTCAGCTTGGTCGGCGGCTTGATCAGCACCTTGATCAGCGTCGGCAACAGTTCCTTGGACTCCTGGCAGGCCAGGGCGGCCGCGGCGGTCGGCTTGTTCGCGTTGAGCTGACCGACGAACCGGGTGACCAGTTCCTTCGCCTGCGCCGGATTGCCGCTCGAGGGCATCGTCGGCACGGTGATCGTCGGTTCGGAGGGCTGCACGGTCGGGTCGTCGGTCGGCGGTTCCGTCGGGAAGTACGTCGGAAGCTCGGTCGGGATGTCCGAAGGATCCAGGCCGCCGGGCTCCGTGGCGACCGAGGTCTTGTCGGTGACCAGGTTGTAGGCGACCACCCCACCGATCCCGAGAACGGCGATCAGCACCACTACCAGCAGCACGATGAAGAGCCCGGCCCGGTTCCGCTGCGGCGGCCGCTGGTACCCGGGCGGACCGCCGAAACCACCGGGCCCATTCGGATCGAACACCCGCGTCTCGTCCTGGGGCCTGTTCGGCTGGTACCGGTTCTGGTCGTACCCCGTCCACTGCGTCGGTTGACCCGGCGACGGTTGACTCTGGGGCGGCTGACCTTGGGAGGGCTGGTTCTGGGACGGCTGACCGTACGGCGGCTGACCGTGCACCGGATGACCGTGCACCGGCTGACTCGGGGACGGTTGACCCTGGGGCGGCTGACCTTGGGAGGGCTGGTTCTGGGACGGCTGACCGTGCGCCGGCTGACCGTGCGGCGGCTGACCCGGGGACGGTTGACCCTGGGGCGGGTGGTTCTGGCTGGGCCAGCCGGGCGGAGGGCCGCTGGGGCCGGGCCGGCCTTCGCCGGGCGGGCCCGGTGGCGTCGGAGTGCTCACGCCTCAGTGTCGCAGGCTGCCGGTGCCAGCGCCGGAAGCTCACAACGGAACTTCCGCCACCGCGGCATCAGGGCGTCTGGAAGATCCGGACGCAGAGCGGCTCGCCCGGCACGTCCTGGATCCGTACCCAGCCGTTCGTCGGCCGGTACTTCACCGTGCCGCTGATCGTGACCAGATCCATCCGCATCGGGTACGCCGAGGTGCCGGGCTCCTCCACCGTCGCCGTACCGGCCGTCAGGTTCGTCGACTCGTCCACGATCAGCGAGATCGCCGTCGGCAGCAGTTGCTTCGAACCCTCGCAGCCCATTGCGGCAGCGGCCTTCTGGTTGTTGGTGTTCAGGTAGCCGAGGAACTTCTTGGTCATGACGACCGCGTTCGCGAGCCGCGGCGCATCGGCCGCCGGACTGGAGTTGTCAGTCGGTCCGGCAGTCGGGCTTCCCGCGGGCGCGGAGGCGGTGGTTGTGCTCGTGGGCTCGTCGTCACCGAAGAAGCTGTCCCGGAGGAAGTAGCCGAGGACGCTCGCGCCGACCAGCGCAACGCCGACCACGACCGCCAGCACGATCACACCCCGCTTCCGCTTCGGCGGCTGCCCACCGACACCGGGCGGCGGCCCATAGCCCGACGGAGACCCATAACCCTGCTGAGGCCCATAACCCGGAGGCGGCCCATAACCCGGAGGCGGCCCGTAACCCGGAGGCGGCCCGTAACCCTGCGGCGGCTGGCCGTAGGTGGGCGGTGGTCCGCTGGTTTGCGGTGGCTGGCCGTAGGGCTGTTGCGGCGGGCTCTGCCAACCGCCTTGGTTGTTCGGTGAGCTCACGGCACGCAGTGTCGCATCCGGGAGGGGCGAGTCAGCTGAGGCGATGTTCCTTCAGCCAGGTGTCTGCCCGGCGCTTCGAGGCGCGTGACAACCAGGCGTCCTGGATCACCTCCGTCAGTTCCTCAACGCTCAGTTCGCCCAGCCGGCTCGCCCGCACCAGCACCGACAGGTGCCCGTCGAAGTGCGGAGTCGTGAAGAAGGGGTTGCTGTCGTCGGACACCAGCGCCAGCTTGTCGTCCTCCGACGGCACCCAGATCACGATCACGTCGTCGTACCGCTCACCGGTCTCCGGATCGAACGCGTCCGGCCGCTTGGTCCGGAAGAACACGAACGACTTCCCGCCGACCTGGTAGACCGGATTCTCGCCGCCACCCTGTACGACGGTCACATGCGGCATCCCGCCCGCGACCGCGTGTACGTCCGCCACGCGAGCTTTCCGTCCGGCCATGCCGACAGTCTAGGGACGAGCGGGGAGCCGGATCGTGAAGGTGGAGCCATGCCCCGGCGTACTGGTGACGGTGATCGTGCCGCCGTGCGCCTCGACCAGATGCTTGGTGATCGCCAGCCCGAGCCCGCTGCCGCCCGTCGTCCGGCTGCGGGAATGCTCGGCACGGTAGAAGCGGTCGAACAGATACGGCAGATGCTCCGACGCGATCCCGGCACCGCTGTCGGTCACCGTCACCTGATAGCCGTCACCAACCCGCCGTACGCCGACCAGGACGTGACCACCTGCCCCGGTGAAGCGGATCGCGTTCGACACCAGATTCCCCAGTGCCTGACGGATCCGTGCGCCGTCGACGACAGCAGGAGCTGCTCCGGCCACCTCGGCGCTGAGTGTGACGCCCGCCGACTCGGCTGCCGGGCGATGCGCCGAGACGACCTGCTGGGCGAGCTCGCCCAGGTCGCGCGGATCCTGGTGCAGGCGCAGCATCCCGGCGTCGGCGAGGGCCAGGTCCTGGAGGTCGATCACCAGGCGCTCGAGCAGCCCGGCCTCCTCCAGCAATGAAGTCACCAGCTCCTTGTCGAGCGGCACCACGCCGTCCTCGGAGGCGACCAGATAGCCCTTGATGTTGGCGAGCGGAGTCCGCAGCTCGTGCGCCACGTCGCTCACCATCGCCTTCCGCTGAACGTCGTGATGCTGGATCGACTCGGCCATCGCGTTGAAGGCGTGCCCGAGCCGGGCGACCTCGTCCCGCCCGGTGACCGGGACCCGGGCCGCGTGGTCGCCGTTCGTCATCCGCTGGGCGGCGCCCGTCAACGCCAGGATCGGCCGGACGAGGCGGCGGCCCGCGAACACCATGACCAGCGCGGCGATCAGGAGCACGCCGAGCGCTGTCGCCGCAGTACGGAGGAGTCCTTCGCCGGAGAAGACGTTGAAGGTGCTCTTGGCGCCGAGGTAGAGCTTCGCCTGCGGAGCGACGTACGGCGCGAGGGCGTCGGAGCGAGCCTGAACGGTGCAGTCGACGAACTGCTTGGAGACGTTGGACTTGTCCTTCGGAGTGACGACCTGGAGTCCTTCGGTCTTGGTGGTCGCCTGGAGCGTGTACTGCTCGCCGGCCGCATCGAGGCAGGCGATCGACCGGTGGATCTCGTCGTTGTTGATCTTGATCGCCTTCGCGCTCGGCGCGTAGAGGCCCGCCGGGAGGCACGAGTCGTTCTCGGTGGCGGCCGGCTTCGGGATCTCGGTCATGGAGTAGCCGGAGAGCTGGGTGGTCTCGTAGGCCAGGGTCGGGACACCATCGGCGGTGGTCGAGACGGTCACGTTGCGGCCGTGCGCCCGGTAGCAGTCCACCGCCTGCGCCGCCAGCTTCTCGCGCTGCCGTAGCTCGGCATCGGTCAGTCCCCATTGGCCCGCGCCGACAGTGATCGCAGCGAGCGAGGCTTTTCCGAAAGCCACCGACCGCGGTGCGGTTGCGGCGACCGCGCTGACGAACATGCCGCCGGCGCCCGCCGTACCGCTGTTCCGCGCGTCGATTGTTGCCGCAGGCACCGAAGGCAGGTCCGGGCCGGCGCCGAGCACCCGGGCGGAGTCGACGATCATCGTCCCGTCGGCATCGGTCAGCGCGATCCGGCGGCCGGTCTGGTCGGCCAGTTGCCGGACGAACTTGTCGACGCCCGACCAGGTGGCGTGATCGGCCGCGAAGGTGCTCAGCCGGGCATAGATGTCGCCGTCCACCTGCAGTTGCGAGGTGTTGTCCTCCAACTCGCCCTGCAGCTTCTCCGACGTGCTGTAGGTGGCGATCACCGCCGTCGCGATCACCGCGCCAAGAGCCACCGCCAGCGACAGCCCGAGGAATCTGAGCAGGACGCTACGACGCATCCGAGGTCACCACCTTGTCGGCCAGCTTGTAGCCCACGCCGTACACGGTCTTCAGGTACGCCGGGTTGCCGGGTTCCGGCTCGATCTTCTTGCGCAGGTTCATCACGTGGACGTCGATGGTCCGGTCGAACACGTAGTGGTCGAACCCGAACGCGTGCTCCAGCAACTGCTGCCGCGAGAAGGCCCGACCCGGCGACGCGGCCAGGCAGGCCAGGATCTTGAACTCGGCCGGTGTCACGTCGACCAGGTCACCGGCCAGCCGGACCTCGTGCCGCACCGGGTCGATCTCGAGCACACCGACCCGGTACACCTCGCCCTCGGCCCGCCCGCGCGTACGCCGTAGTACGGTCCGGACCCGGGCTACCAGTTCACGCGGGTTGTAGGGCTTGGTGAGGTAGTCGTCGGCGCCGAGGTCGAGGCCGAGCAGCAGGTCGTCCTCGGTCGCCCGGGCGGTCAGCATGATGATCGGGACGTCTCGATCACCAGCACCGTCGGCGCGGAGTACGCGGCAGACATCCAGGCCGTCGACCTTCGGCATCATCACGTCGAGGACCAGCAGGTCGGGGCTGCGCCGGCGCGCCTCGTCGATGGCGGCCCGGCCGTCGTGGACGACGACCGTTAGGTGGCCCTCGCGCTCGAGGTAACGCCGGATCAGCTCCGCCTGCTTGCGGTCGTCTTCGGCGACGAGGATCCGGGCTGGCATCTGTTCACTGTCGCCGAACTTGATGAGATTTCGATGAAGATCAGCTGAGAGCATCGGGTGCTGATCGGTCCTTCACAGGTTCTTCACAGCACCCCGGCCACGCTCGGTGCCATGAAGAACTCACGCAAAGCGCTCTCACTGGTCGCCGTGCTGGCACTGGCCGGTTGCGGGATCGTCAACGGTCCGGCGGCAGACAAGAAGCCGGTGCAGAGCGAGGAGAAGAGCCCGCTCGCGGAGTACATGGGGGACGGCTTCAGCAGCAGCTCCGGCGGCGGCATGCGGATGGCGGTGCGGGCCGGTGGTCCGCAGGAGTCCGACGAGGAGCAGTTGGCCAAGCAGCGCAAGGTCGAGGACGCGACGGCCGCCTGTATGAAGACGGCCGGCTTCGACTACGTCGCCGTACCGCCGGAATCGAACCCGAAGTCCAAGTTCAACGACGCTTTCAACCTGCCGCCGGACAAGTTCGCCGAACAGTACGGCTACGGCATCAGCACGATCGACTGGTCCAAGCTGGGCAAGGACGACACCAGCAACCCGAACACGGCCATCCGCAACAAGCTGTCGCCGACGGCGAAGAAGGCCTACGACAAGGCGTTGAACGGCCAGTTCGCCACCAACGGCGGCAATGTCGTCGTGATGCCGGAGGGCAAGAGCAACGCCAAGATGGACACCGGCTGCCGGGGGAAGGCGGCCGAGGAGGTGTACGGCAAGGCGGGCGACAAGATGGCCGACTTCAGCAAGTACGACTCGCTCTTCAAGGACATCCAAGCGCTGCAGAAGCGGATCGAGGCCGACCAGCGAGTGGTCGACGCCACCGCTGCCTGGTCCGACTGTCTGGCCGACGCCGGGCACGCCGGTTTCAAGAAGGTGGACGAGCCGCGGGACAAGGTGAGCAAGAAGCTGGACGAGCTGACCGGCAACGGCGGCGCGCAGACACCCCGGCCGGGCAAGAACGTGGTGGTCGGGCCGCCCTCGTTCGACAAGGTCGACGCGCAGAAGCTGGCCGACCTGCGGAAGTTCGAGATCGAGCTGGCCAAGGCCGACCAGGGCTGCAAGGCGAAGGTGTACGACGCGCCGTACAAGAAGGCACAGTTCGAACTGGAGAAGGAGTTCGTCAGCACCCACAAGGCCGAGTTGGAGGCCTACCGCGACGGAATGGCGAACCGGTGACCGCTTCGCCCAGATCCCGCCGGCGGGTCCTGGTCGGGGTGTCCGCGGTCGCCGCGCTCTCCCTGGGCGTCGGTGTCGCCGCGGGCAGCCGGATCACCTCGCCAGAGGACGCCGCCGCGAAAACCGCACCGCCGAAGGCCTCCCAGATCACCGTGCCGGTGGAACTCAAGGCGCTGGCCAGCAAGGTGGTCGGCCGGGGCGACACCTCGTTCGACGGGGCGGTGAACATCCGGGTCGAGACCAGCGGGCTGACCACGCCGGCGGTGGTGACCGGGAAGGTCCCGACCGTCGGGTCGACCCTGAAGGAGGGCAAGGCCCTGCTGGAGATCACCGGACGTCCGGTGATCGGGCTGGCCGGCGTACTGCCGATGTACCGGACGCTCTCGCCGGGTAGCAAAGGGCCCGACGTGCTGCAGCTCGAGCAGACGCTCGATCGGCTCGGGTTCGACCCCGGGACGGTCGACAGCAAGTACGACCTCGACACGGCGAACGCCGTCGAGCAGCTCTACGAAGCCGCCGGGTACGACGCGCCCGAGCCGGACGAGCGGCTGACCCAGGCGGTCGACGGCGCCAAGAAGAACGTCGACCAGGTGAAGAACGCGCTCCGGCAGGCCCAACGCGCGCTCCGGCAGGCCAAGGCGATGCCGGGGAAGAAGGACTTCTCCGTCGAGCAGGGTGCGGTGAGCGACGCGCAGTCCAACCTCGACGACGCGGAGACTGCGCTCGCGGACGCCAGGTTCAAGGCCGGTACGCCGCTGCCCGTGTCCGAGGTGGTCTTCGTGAAGTCGCTGCCACGCCGGGTCGACGACGTGAAGGTCGAGCGGGGCGGCACCGTCAACGGCGTGGTGATGTCGGCCAGCGGTGCGTCCCTCGTCGTCACGCTCAAGGTGGACGCGCAGACGCACGAGCGGCTCAAGGCGGGGATGACCGCCAGCCTCGACCTCGGCGACGGCACCATCGTGGCCGCCACGGTCCGCCGCATCACTCGCAACGCCGACCAGTACGACGTGGTGGTGGCGCCCAAGTCGCTCACCCCTCACCAGTTGGACCTGCTCCGAGACGCCAACGTCCGGGTCACCATCCCGATCAAGAGCACCAACGGCAAGGTGCTCGCCGTACCGGTGGCCGCGTTGTCGGCCGGGCCCGACGGGAGCTCGAGGGTCGAAGTACTGCGGAACGGCAAGGTCGAGCTCATCCCGGTGACGGTCGGGCTGTCGGCTGACGGGTATGCGCAGGTGACGCCGGCCGGCGATGCCAAGCTGGTCCAGGGCGACCAAGTGGTGGTCGGGCGATGACCGCCACCGCGGTAGCCCTGCCGGCGCCGGTGGTCGAGATGATCGGCGTACGGCGGTTCTTCCCCGGGCCGCCCGAGGTACAGGCGATCCGCGAGGTGGACCTCACCATCCGCGAAGGGGAGTATCTGTCGATCGTCGGGCCGTCCGGGTCGGGGAAGTCGACGTTGCTGCATCTGCTCGGGCTGCTCGACAACCCGACCGGTGGCGTCTACCGGTTGGACGGCGTCGACACGATGAGCCTGCGAGAGCGGCGTCGCGCCGTACTGCGCGGGGAGCGGATCGGGTTCGTCTTCCAGTCGTTCCATCTGCTCGACCACCGCACGGTGCTGGAGAACGTCGCGCTGTCGATGGTGTACGTCGGGGTGCCGCGCAAGCAACGGATGGCTCGGGCGCGCGTCGCGCTGGAGCGGGTCGGGCTCGCGCATCGGATGGATTTCGGGCCGGGCACGTTGTCCGGCGGTGAGCGGCAACGGGTCGCGATCGCCCGGGCGCTGGTCGCCGAGCCGAGCCTGCTGCTCGCCGACGAGCCCACCGGCAACCTCGACAGCGCCAACGCGGAGGCGATCCTCGAAGTCTTCGACGAACTCCACCACGAAGGCATGACCCTCGCCGTCATCACCCACGACGACCACGTCAGCCAACGAGCCCAACGCCAGGTCCGCATCGTAGACGGAACCCTCCAATGGTGACCCCCACCCCCGGCTCCCCGCCCGACCCCACCGACAACCGACCCACCCCCCGATCCGGCACGGGGGCAGAGCCCGCCAACACCCCGCCCACACCCCGAACCGGCTCCCCGGATCCCGCCGGCGAGCCGTCCACTTCCCCGCCGGACGGCGGAGGTGCGTCGCTCCCCGGCTGGATCGTCTCGCCTTCCGGGGAGGCGGAGGCTCCGCCGCCCGCCCGTGTCAGGCGGTTGCGGCTGGCGTTCGCCGGGATGATTCGGCGAGCCGCCGGCTCGCCGGCCGGCGGGCGCAGCCGCGAACAGGGTCGAAAGCGGGTCAGGAGTGGGCCCGCGGTGCGGGACTTGCTGGATGAAGCGTTGGCGGGGGTGGCTGCGCGGCCTACGCGGTTGATTCTCACCACGCTCGGGACCGTGCTCGGTGTTGCCGCGCTGGTTGCGACGGTCGGGCTCGGGCAGACGGCGAACGGGCAGATCACCCAGCGGTTCGACCTCGCCGCCGCGACCCGCGTCGTGGTCTCGCCCGACGACAAGGGCGGTCAGGAAGGCGAGGCGGCCACCCAACTGCCCTGGGACGCACCCGACCGAATCCGACGGCTCAACGGAGTCGACGCAGCCGGCACGGTGAGCACCCTCGACGTCGGCGACGACCTCGTCCGCAGCGTCGCCGGCCTCGACACCCAGAAGAACGGTCACGCGCTGACCGTGCTGGCGGGATCACCCGGCCTGTTCGACGCCGTCCGGGCAAGCCTGCGCACCGGCCGGTACTTCGACGCCGGCCACGACTCGCGCGCCGATCGAGTTGTTGTCCTCGGCAAGAATGCGGCCGACCGCCTCGGCATCAACCGGGTCGATTCGCAACCGGCCGTCTTCATCGGCGACCAGCCCTACACCGTGATCGGCATCCTCGACTCGGTCAGCGGCCGCGCCGAACTCCTCGACTCGGTGATCATGCCGAACGGGACCGCCAAAGCGGCGTACGACCTCGACGCCCCGGACTCCCTGGAGATCCGGACCCAGGTCGGCGCGGCGCAGTTGATCGCGAGGCAGGCACCGGTCGCGATCGACCCGAACAACCCGAGCACGCTGAAGGTCGACGCGCCGCCGGCACAGGGCGGCGTACGGAAGGGCGTGCAGAGCGACCTCAACGCACTCTTCCTGCTGCTCGGAGCAGTCGCACTCCTCGTCGGCGGTCTGGGCATCGCGAACGTGACGCTGCTGTCGGTGCTGGAACGTGTCTCCGAGATCGGCCTGCGACGAGCACTCGGCGCCGCGCGACGACACGTGGCCGCGCAGTTCCTGGTGGAGAGCGTGGTGGTCGGCTTCCTCGGCGGATTGCTCGGTACTGCGGTCGGCGTATTGCTGACCGTCGGCGTCTCCTGGGGCCGGGACTGGACGCCGATCCTGTCCACCTCGCTGTCGTTCGGTTCGCCGTTCCTGGGCGCGTTCATCGGCCTCGTCGCCGGTACGTACCCCGCCTGGAAAGCCTCGGCGATCCAGCCGATCACAGCCCTACGCGGTGCTTAGCGGCTGCCGCGCGGAGAGCCTCGAGTAGGTCAGTGCGCTGAGTGCGAAGCCGAGTACTACGAAGGTGAGCACCGGGTAGGACTTTCCGTCGTCGGGCAGGATCACGGCACCGAGCGCGGCCGCCGAGACCTGCCCGACGTTGAAGATCATGTCGTAGAGCGAGAAGACCCGCCCGCGGTAGACGTCGTCGACACCTGTCTGGACGAGGGTGTCGACGCTGATCTTGATGCCCTGGGCGCAGAAGCCGGTGAAGAAGCCGGAGACCAGGATCGCCGGCTGCGTGTAGAGGCCGCCGGGAAACGCCGTCACCACAGCGGCCGCCACGAAAAGCACGGTGATCCAGCGTCTGAGCGTGAGTACGCGAGTCGCCCAAGGAGTGACGAGAGCGGCGATGAACAGGCCCGCGCCGATCGCGCCGGTCGCCAGCGCGAGTGCGCCGAAAGCCTTGTCCAGTTGGTCAGGACCATAGAACTTGTTGCGGTACAGCAGGATCATCGCGACCGTGACAAGACCGAAGAAGAACCTGAGCGACCCGATCGCGGCCAGTCCTAGGGCGGCTTGCCGTCGCTGTTTCAGGTGCCGGCCGCCGTCGATCAGGCCGGCCACGATGCCTCGGATCGCCTCGACGACGCCCGGCTCGTCGCCGGTCAGGTCCGGGCCGAGTTGCCGTCGGCCGAGCCGCAACGCGAGGAGGGCAGCGACGAGGTAGACGGCGGCCGTCGTACCGAGAACTGCGAGGTCCGAGTCGGAGACGAGTTTGACGCCGGCTCCGACGCCGCCTCCGATCAGGAACGACGCGGTGCCGGACGTCGGCGTGACCGCGTTCGCCATCACCAGTTCGTCGGGGTCGACGACGTGGGGGAGACCGGCGGACAGGCCGGAGAGCAGGAAGCGGTTGACGCCGAGGGTGAGCAGTACGGCGAGATAGAACGGCACTCCGGCGTTGCCTAGGGCAACAATCAGGCCGACGACGAGGACCAGGCCGGCCCGGGTCAGGTTCGCGCCGAACAGGATCTGCCGGCGCGACCAGCGATCGAGCAGTACGCCGGTGAAGGGACCGAGGATCGAGAACGGCAGCAGGGCGACCGCGAACAGCCCGGCGATCGCGGCCGCGTCCGGCGCCCGCTCCGGCGAGAACAGCACGTACGCCGCCAGCGCGACCTGGAACACGCCGTCGCCGAACTGCGACGTCAGCCGGACCGCGAACAGTCGCCGGAAATCCCCACGCCGCAACAGCCTGCCGAGATCCCGGATGAACTGCACGGCTGCACTGTAACCGCCCCCGCCGCCTCCGCCCGGCGCCGGACTCTGGGACCCAAGCGGGGCAGCGGAAAGTGGGTCGGGGAGGGGCGCGGGAGGGAGTCGCCGGGGAGAGGCTGGCCGGATGCCGCCCGCCGCGTGACCGGCATCGACTTCACCCCCACCGCGGGGCCGCTCAGGAGACCGGCTTCTTGGCCAGTCGCTCGGCGGCGGTGCGGCCGCGCTTGTTCGCCGGGACGACGCCGGATGCCTTGCCGAGGCCGAGCAACGGCATGTTCCCGTAGATGGTCTCGAAGTTCCCGGCCGGTACGACGTACGTCTCGTGCCAGATCCCCACGTTGTTGCCCTTGTAGGCGAGCTTGTAGAACTCGGTCCAGGCTGGGCGATGCGTGCGGTCCGGGTCGTTCGCGAAGGCCTGCAGCTTCTCGGTCGACTCCCAGTACTGCAGCATCGTCGTGTTCCGCAGCCCGAAGAAGCTGCGGAATCCGAGCAGCCCGCTGTCCGGGTCCTCAGACAGTTCGCGCAGCATCGGGCCCATCCCCTTCGCGACCGGCAGCCACTGCCGCCATGCGCGCAGCTTGTTCACCCGCATTCCGATCAGGAACACCACGATCTCGCCCTCGTGCGCCGCCGTCTGCCGCCCCTCGACAACATCCATGATCGATCCCCTTAGATAGTTTGACTCTCCAATATTGGAAAGTGATACTCTCCAAAAGTCAAGAGGGAGTGAGCATGTGGATCGCTGAACTGTCCCGGCAGACCGACGTACCGGTGGCGACGATCAAGTACTACCTGCGCGAAGGCCTGCTGCCCGCGGGCGAGTCGGTCGGCGCAACCAGAGCCCGGTACGACGAGTCGCACGTCCGCCGCCTTCGCCTGATCCGGGCGCTGGTCGAGGCAGGCGGCCTCAGCCTCGCCCGAGTCCGCGGTGTACTAGCCGCGGTCGACGAGGAGTCCCAGCAGATGCACGCCGTACTGGGCGCTGCCCACGGCGCCCTGCTGCCGGAGTCCATCGAGGCGTCCACCGGGTCCCTCGAAAGGGTCGACGAACTACTGGCCGATCATGGCTGGAAGGTGCACGAACGGTCGCCTGACCGCGCACTGCTGGCCAACGCCCTCGATGCCCTCGACCGCGTCGGACACCCACTCGACTCGACCCTGCTCGACAGCTACCTGATGGCAGCCGAACAGGTAGGTGACGCCGACGTCGCCCACCTCCCGGCAGGCGACCGCGCCCAAGCCGTCGAAGCCACGGTCATCATCACCGCTCTAGGCGGCCCGGTCCTCCTGGCCCTCCGCCGCCTGGCTCAACAGAACGCCTCAGCCCGCCGCTACGGCGTAGTACGAGGTCCTGTCTGCCCGTAGGTTTTCAGGCTTGGGCGCGGGCTGCCTGGCGGTCGAGGAGGCGGGTGCGTTGCTCGACGAAGCGGGTGGCCTGGGCGTCGAGGGCGGCCATGAACTCGGCCAGTTCGTCGCGGGCCTTCGCGCCGTCGCCGGACAGGTCCTCGCGCTCGAAGACCCGCCAGTTCCGCAGGATCGGGGCGACGACCTCGTCGTGGTGCAGCCGCAGGTCGTAGATGCCGGCCTTGGCGATCGTCACCGAGTTCCGGGCGAACCCCTCCATCGTGGCGCCCGGCATCGAGAAGTCGCGGACCTCATTGGTGACGGCGCGCATCGTCTCGTTCGGCGCGGCCTCGAACGCGGCCGCGACCAGGTTCCGGTAGAAGATCATGTGCAGGTTCTCGTCGGTCGCGATCCGGAGCAGCAACTGGTCCGCGATCTTGCAGCCGGTCGCCTTGCCGGTGTTGCGGTGCGAGACGCGGGTGGCCAGCTCCTGGAAGCTGACGTACGCGATCGCCTCGAGCATGTTCTTGTCGACCTGGTGCCCGGCGGTCATGTGCGCCATCCGGGCTACTTCGAGCTCGACCGGGTCGACGCCGCGAGTGACGACGAGGTAGTCGCGCAGCGCGATCCCGTGCCGGCCCTCTTCGGCGGTCCAGCGGCCGACCCACGTCCCCCACGCGCCGTCGAGCCCGAACTGGGTCGCGATCTCACGGTGGTACGACGGCAGGTTGTCCTCGGTCAGCAGGTTGGTGATCATCGCGACCTTGGCGACCGGATCCAGCCGGGACTGCTCCGGCGCCCAGTCCTCACCGCCGAGGAACGCGAAGTCGCGGCCCTCGCTCCACGGCACGTAGTCGTGCGGATTCCAGTTCTTGGTGATCTTCAGGTGCCGCTCGAGATTCTCCTCGACCACCGGCTCGAGCTCGTGCAGCAGATTTGTCACCAACTTGGCATCCATCCCCCCACCTTACGGCACCGTAAGTTACGCAACCGTAAGTTAAGCCCGGGCCTTCACCATCGCCGCTATGGTCAGCAGCATGTTCCGGCCCAGCTCATCCAGCCGGCGTTGCTTCGCCGCTTCCGCCCGAGCGGGATCGGCGAGCACGCCTTTCCGCATCCCGCTGTCGCCCGGCCCGTGCGTGAACGACTGGCGGATCAGCGTCTGGTCACCCTGCGCCGCAAGCTCGTACTCCCAGTGCGCGAACGGCTCGTCCTCGCCACCGAACACGTCCCACCCGAACCGCACCGGTTCCTCCGCCACCGTCACCCGGCACCGCACCTCGGTCTTGAACCCATCGGCGAACTCGTTCCGAGCCTCGAACCAAGCCCCCACCGCCGGCCCGTCAGCACCATCGACCCAGGCGCCGTACACGCACTCAGGACTCCACTCGCCATATCCCGCCACATCCGTGATCCAGCCCCAGACCTCCTCGATCCGCGCCCTGACCAGCACCTGAACCTCAACCGTCGCCCCTGTGACTCCGAAGTCATCCATGCCGGCAACGTCGCCGCCCTCGCCCGGCCCTCGACATTTCGCTACTTTTCGCGACCAGGGCCCTGTACTTCGCGGCGATACGCCTCCAGCAACTCGGCCAGCTCACCGGCATGGCCGAGCATCGGAAAATGCCCACCAGGCAGCTCGTCCGGCGCGAACCCGAGCCGGTCGACAGCCAGCGCGCGAAGATAGTCGGCCGGGAACAACAGATCCTCGGTCGCGATCACCGCCCGCGTCCGCACCTCAGGCCACCGCTCGAACAGGGCAGGATCGTCCATCGGCCGTCCGGCCTGAGGTCGCAACTGCCGCCTGGCCTCGACAGCGAGCTCGGCCGGAAGATCCTGGAAGAAGTAGTCGGACTCCGGGTCGCCGTCCCACTTGTAGTCGGTGTGCCCCCAGTAGTCGCTCACCGCCTCACCCGGCAGCGGGATCATGCCCGCAACGAAGACGATCAGCTCCACCGGCAGCCGTTCGCACACAGCGGGCGCGGTGAAGCCGCCGAGCGAGTGCGCCACCAGGACGAGGTCCGTACGCGGACCGACCGCGGTCACCACCGCCTCGCGGTACGCAGCAAGTCCAGCGGACTCGTCGTCGCAGGGGAGGTCGACAGCGATCACCTCCTGTCCGCGCGCCTCGAGCTCTGCGGTCAGCGCGTGCCAATGCCACGGAGTGCAGCCGGCGCCGGGGATCAGGACGTAGGTCACGCGTTCACCCTATGGTGGGCCGATGGACCGGAGCGCCTTTCCGCACTTCCTCGCGATCGGTACGCGGTGGAAGGACAACGACGTCTACGGGCATGTGAACAACGTCGAGTACTACAGCTTCTTCGACACTGTGATCAACGACTTCCTGATCCGCGTCGGGGAGCTCGACATCCACCGCGGCGACGTGATCGGGCTGTGCGTGGAGTCGCAGTGCACGTTCAAGCAGTCGCTCGCGTTCCCCGACTCCGTCGACGCCGGACTCCGCGTGTCGAAGCTCGGCAACTCCAGCGTGCACTACGAGATCGGTCTGTTCCGCTCAGGCGCGGAGGACCCGGCGGCGATCGGCCGGTTCGTCCACGTCTTCGTCGACCGCACCGACCGCCGTCCCGTCCCGATCCCGGACTCGATCCGGACCGCCCTGGAAGGAATCACCGGATGATCGTCCGCGGCGCCGTCCTCCGCGAGATGGGCCTGCCCAGTCCGTACGCCGTATCGCGTCCGCTCCACATCGAAGAGGTCGACCTCGCTCCACCTGGCCCAGGTGAGTTATTGGTCCGGATCCGTGCGGCCGGTCTGTGCCACTCGGATCTCTCTGTGATCGACGGCTCCCGGCCGCGGGTGATGCCGATGCTGCTCGGCCACGAGGCGACCGGCGAGGTGATCCGGTCCGAGGCGGCCGGATTCGCACCGGGCGACACGGTCGGCTTCGCCTTCGTCCCCGCCTGCGGCACCTGCGGACCGTGCGCGGAAGGCCGCGCGGCCCTGTGCGAACCAGGCGCAGCAGCCAACACCGCCGGCACCTTGCTGTCGGGCGCACGCCGCCTCACTGAAATCAACCATCATCTAGGTGTCTCCGGCTTCGCGGACCACGCGGTGGTCTCGGCGCGCTCAGCTGTGAAGATCGATCCTGAGCTACCACCAGAGATCGCAGCGCTCTTCGGCTGTGCAGTGATGACCGGTGTCGGTGCAGTGGTCAACACCGCTCGCGTCCAGGCCGGGCAGAGTGCAGTCGTCTTCGGACTGGGCGGTGTCGGCTTGTCTGCTCTACTAGGCGCCGCCCTCGTCGGAGCGCACCCGCTCGTCGCGGTCGATGTCGTACCGGAGAAACTCCAGCTCGCCCTGGACCTCGGCGCGACGCACGCGATCGATGCCCGAAGCAACGATGTTGTCGAGGCGGTGCGGGCGGCAACGGCCGGCGGCGCGCACTACGCCTTCGAGACCGTCGGCAACGCCGCAGTACTGGCTCAGGCGTACGGGGCCACGCGTCGCGGCGGCACCACCGTGACGGTCGGCCTGCCGCATCCGTCGCAGACGTTGACCATTCCCGCCGTCAGCCTGGTCGCCGAGGAACGAACGCTCAAGGGCTCCTATCTCGGCTCGGCCGTCCCCAGCCGGGACATCCCGCGCTACATCGCCCTGTACCGCGCGGGACGTCTCCCGGTCGACCGGTTGCTGTCGGCCACAGTCGGTCTCGACGATCTCAACGAGGCCTTCGACACCCTCGCGTCGGGTGCCGCGATCAGGCAAGTGCTGGTTTTCTGACCCAGCGGTGGTAACGGTCGGCTGCGCGCCGAACCGCCACCACCGCTTACGTAGTACGGGCTAGTTGTTGTTGATGAAGGTCCGGGCGAGTTCCTGGCCGCGGGAGACGGCCAGGTTGTGGTCCTCGATCGGGTTGATGGTCGAGTTCTTGAAGACGATGTAGGTGACGCCCGAGTCGGTGCCGCCGTTGCTCGGTTCGGGGTTGATGCCGAGCTGGTTCGCCGCGGCGTACGACGCCTCGCCGATGATGTCCTCGGGTCCGGTGTCACCGACGACCGCGTAGGTGACCTGGTTGTTGTAGATCACCGCGACCACACCGCCGCCGTCGATCTGGAAGTTGCGGTAGTCCCAGGTGCTGCTGGGGCTCGGCACCACGACGTACGGGAGCTGGGCCGCGTTCAGCGGCTGGTCGCTCGACGTGTGGAAGGCGGTGTCGGGCAGGAAGCAGCAGTCGGTGTTCTCGTTGCACTGCGAGGTACGGATGCCGTCGCAGTCGATGTCCATGTCGGCCTTCCAGAAGACCGCGCCGTTCTTGCCGCAGACCGGGATGGTCCGGCCGAGTTCCTCGTCGGTCTTGTAGGTGCCGTTGGAGATCTGGCTGCAGGTGCTCACCTTGGCGAGCAGTTCGGCCGCGGTCGGGGCGCCACCGCTGCCGCCGCCGGAGTCCGTGACGGTCAGCGAGTCGAGGTTCGGGCCGCCGTTGGCGGTCGTCGCGGTGGCCTTGATCGTGTGCGAACCGGCCGACAGGTTCGTGTTTACCGTGGTCGTGTTCCAGGTGGTCCACACGCTGGTGCTGCCGAACTGGGGTGTCGCGACCGTGCTGCCGTCGACGGCGATCGTCATCGGGCGGCTCACGGTCGTGCCGTTGGAGTACCGGAAGGCCAGTGCGGCGCTGCCGGCGGTTCCGACGTTCACCGTGAACGTGACCGACGAGCCGGTCACGTTGTCGTAGTTGACGAACCCGGTGCCGGTGTAGCCGGCGTGGTTCGATTCGACCACACCTTGGCTGCGGGCGGCGTTCTCTGCCTGGTACGTCGTGGTCGCGGCCGACGCCGGGTTCGTGAGGGCCGGCACCAGCAACAGGCTGCCGACAACTGCGAGGACGAGTGCGAGGGGGCGGAACTTACGCATCGTTCACCTCTCCATATAGTTAGGAAACTTTCCTAACTGTCAGACTGTGAACGCGGTCCGTCAAGAGCTCGCGACGATCTGTGGTTCCGGAACTGGAAAGGGTTTGCCGGGCAAGCAAGCGTTAAATTGAGATGAAACTGTATACACCGCCGCAACGGTCGGGCAGGCTACGGAAAGTGCGCGCGAGCGCACGACAAGTGAGGCTAGCCCGCCGTGCCGCCCCCGCCACGGCGCGCTAGGAGTCCCTGAGGAGGACCCCTGATGCGAAGCAGGTTCCGCCGAACCGGTGTGCTGGCAGGCGCCGGTGCCATGGTGTTCGGTGCGCTGGCGATCGTCGCCGGCAACCAGGCAGACGCCCAGCAGGGGCCGGCCCCGATCTCGCTGGACCAGGTGCTCGGCCAGCAACTCGCCGGCCGGCCGCTCCAAGGCAAGGCCGCGCTCGGCAAGCTGCAGCCGCGACTCGCCGAGCTCGCCGAACGCAACGGTCTGGCCGAGGTTCAGCTGCAGCGGATCCTGGCCGGCGACCGGACCAGCTGGCTCGACAAGGACGGCAAACTGTTCTTCAAGGAGCCGGTCGCCACCGCCAAGGAGAAGTCCGCCGGTTCCGCGGCGAAGGTCTCGAAGCGGACGCTCGCGGCCGCCGCAACCGGGCCGGCGTTCGAGTTGCACAGCAAGGCCGGTTCGAACCGGGTGATCTACCTGGACTTCGACGGTCACACGATCACCAACACCGCCTGGAACACCAACGGCAAACCGGCCACTGTGAACATCACGCCGTACGACACCGACGGCAACCCGAGCAACTGGAGCACCGCCGAGCAGAACGTCGTACGGGAGGTGTGGGCCCGGGTATCCGAGGACTACGCGCCGTTCGATGTCGATGTGACCACGCAGGCGCCGGCCGAGTCCGCGATCGATCGCGCGGGTTCGTCCGATCAGCAGTACGGGACGCGCGTCGTCATCGATCCGACCAGCTGGTACCAGTCCGGGTGCGGTTGTGGCGGTGTCGCGTACGTCGGCGTCTACGACTCCACCAGTCAGCACGCGTACTACCAGCCGGCGCTGGTCTTCACGAAGGGTGTCGGCACCGGCGCGAAGAACATCGCGGAGGCCGCCTCCCACGAAGCCGGCCACAACGTCGGCCTGAGCCACGACGGTACTGCGTCGGTCGGCTACTACGCGGGTCACAACGCGTGGGCGCCGATCATGGGGGTCGGCTACTCCAAGGCGATCAGCCAGTGGAGCAAAGGCGAGTACGCCGGCGCCAACAACAAGGAAGACGATTTCGCGGTGATCGGCCAGAACGGCCTGGCGCTGCGGGCCGACGATCACGGAATCGGCACCACCGATGCTACCGCCCTGAGCCTCGGCGCCACCGTCAACGGGATCTACGCCAGCGACTCCGACGTCGACACCTTCCGGATCGACCTGTCGGCCGGCACGTTCACCTTCGTCGCGAACTCGGCGGCCGTCGGCGGCGACCTGGACATCAAGCTCCAGTTGCTGAACTCGGCCGGCACAGTGGTCGCCACCGCCGACCCGGCGTCGGGCCAGTCCAACGCCGGTACGCCGACCGGCCTGAGCGCGAGCATCCGCCAGCAGGTAGCCGCGGGTCGCTACTACCTGCGCGTCGACAACACCGGCTACGGCGACCCGCTGAACACCGGCTACTCCACCTACGGCAGCCGCGGCGCCTACTCGGTCCGCGTCACCGCCGGCTAGCCAGTACGACGTTTTGCGCGGGTTGCTGCTTTTCCCTGGGGGAAGCAGCAACCCGCTTTGGTCACGGGGGAATGGACACGCTGGGGGGGAATCCTTGAGGAGGATTCCGGATGAGTTCGAAACTTCGCCGTACCGGTGCGCTCGTTGGCGCCGGTGCTCTGGTCTTCGCCGCTGTAGCAGTTGCTGCTGGCAACCAAGCTGACGCGCAACAGACACCGCTCGATCAGCTGCTCGATCAGCCGCTCGATCAGCCGCTCGGGCAGGTGCTCGGCCAGCCCACGCCGGGCCGGGTGGCGCTCGGCAAGGTGCAGTACCGCTTGGCCGATGTTGCTCACCGCAACGGATTGACCGAGGAGAAGTTGCGCGACACGCTCGCGTCCGACAAGACCAGTTGGCTCGACGCGCAGGGTCGCTTGTTCTTTCGTGAACCAGGTCTGACCAGCGCCCAGAAAGCACCGGAGGCTTCGCCGCGCTGGGCGTCCGAGTCGGTCGACGCCGCGACCGGGCCGGCCTTCGAGTTGCACAGCAAGCCTGGTTCGAATCGCGTGCTGTACTTGGACTTCGACGGCCACACCATCACCGGGACCGCCTGGAATTCGTCCCAGGGCGTCGATCCGGTGAACGTCACGGCGTACGACACGGATGGGAACCCGGCGAGCTTCAGTACCGCCGAGCAGGACGTCGTACATGAAGTGTGGGCGCGGGTCGCGGAGGACTACGCCCCCTTCGATGTCGACGTGACGACGCAGGATCCCGGGCAGGACGCGATCAACCGGACCGATGCTGCCGACCAGCGGTACGGGACGCGAGTGGTGATCGATCCGACCAGTTGGTACCAGTCCGGGTGTGGCTGTGGTGGGGTCGCGTACATCGGTGTCTACGACACGACCGGTAACCACGACTACTACCAGCCGGCGCTCGTCTTCACCAAGGGTGTCGGCACCGGCGCGAAGAACCTCGCCGAAGCCGCTTCCCACGAGGCCGGCCACAACGTCGGGCTCAACCACGACGGCACCGCGTCGGTCGGCTACTACGAGGGCCACGGCTCCTGGGCGCCGATCATGGGGGTCGGGTACTACCGCGGGATCAGCCAGTGGAGCAAGGGCGAGTACTCCGGCGCGAACAACACCGAGGACGACTATGGCGTCATCGGCACCCACGGGCTGGCGCTCCGCGCGGACGAGGTCGGTGACAGCACTGGGGCTGCTGCCGCTCTCGCCGTCGGGGCGACCGCAACCGGCGTGATCGCCGCCGAGTCCGATGTCGATGTCTACAAGGTCGGTATCGGTGCCGCAGGCAACTACACGGCTACGGCCAGCGCGGCAGCGCTCGGCGGCGACCTGGACATCAAGCTCGACCTGCTCGACAGCTCTGGTGCTGTCATCGCCTCTGCCGATCCCCCCTCAGGCCAGAGCGACGCCGGTACGCCAACCGGCCTGGGCGCGACGCTCAGCAGCAACCTCCAGCCCGGCACCTACTACCTGCGGGTCGACAACACCGGATACGGCAACCCTTTGAACGACGGCTACTCCAGCTACGGCAGCCGCGGCGCCTACTCCCTCACCATCAACCTCACCTGAGCTCCTGCGGTTGGTCATCCTCTGGCGGGGTGGCCAACCGCAGGTCTAGTCCCCGCGCTGAAGCCCGAGCGTGGCGAGCAGATCCTCGTGCAACTCGAACCAGACGGTGTGACAGGAATCGACTCCCGTCCCGTCGACCCACGCCACCTCACCAGCGACCGCCCGCCCCAGCGCTCTACTGAATCTCCGGTCGTAGCCCTGAAAACGATCCAGTACTCCGGTCAGCCGCCCGACCACCGACTCCAGTTGCTGATCGAGTGCTTGCAACTCTCCGATCACCACCTTGTCCCAGGCCGGATCGCTGTGATCGTTGAACGCCAGCGAATCCACCGGCGTCGGCCTGAGCTGCCAATCCGTACAGGCTTGCTGCAACCGCCCGTTCAGCGGCAAAAACACCTCGTACGCCGCGCGCACAGTCTCCTCGCCATCCACGACACCTTGCAGCTCGACCGCCAGTTGCCGCTCGTTCTCCGCCCTCCCCGCAGCCGTCATCGACCACCCACCGCTCCCGGCGAACTCCGACCAACTGATCCACCCGAACGCCTGAAAATCCAGCAACAACTCACCCGCCCGTTCCCGCCCAACCCCGAACCGCTCCGCCACCGCCGCCTCATCAGCCACCCCCTTAATCCGAACGGCATGCAACACCAACAACTCCACCGCCGACCGACTACTCATCGCGCCACCCCACCAACACCAACAACTCCACGGCCGCCCGACTACTCATCGCGCCACCTCGCCAACACCAGACTGCTCCCCGGCCGCCTGGTTGCTCATCGCGCCACCTCGCCAACACCGACAACTTCACGGCGGACTGACTATTCATCGCGCCACCTCGCCAACACGACCGACTCCGCGGCCCGACCCGTTGCTCATCGCGCCACGCCGCCAACACCGACAACTCCACGGCGGACTGACTACTCATCGCGCCACCTCGCCAACACGACCGACTCCGCGGCCCGACCCGTTGCTCATCGCGCCACCTCGCCAACACCAGACTGCTCCCCGGCGGGGCGGTCTCCGCGCGTGAGCAGCCGATCGAGGCGCTGCTGACACGCCTGCGGTGAGTTCAACCCCAGCGCGCCCGCCATCTGCGCCCAGGTGAGTCCCTGCCCCCTCGCAGCGAACAGCAACCCGGTCTCCAACTGATCAATCTCAGCCCGCGCCGCCCGCAACAGCCGCAAGGCCGCCAGAGCCCGCTCCACCTTCTCGCCGTCTTCCGCATCTTCCGCGGAACCCGACTGCCAGAGAAAGAACTGGATCAGGTCCACCGCCGACGGCGGCACCGGCTCCGGCCGCCACGGCCTCCGCTCAAGCCGATCAGCTCCCGCCGCGAGCAACAACTCCCTCGCCTCCTGCTCGCGCTGAGCCGCTAGCTGATCCTCCGCCGCCCCACCGTCCCGCTGCGTTCCACTCATCCGCGAACCATCTCGTTTCAACAGTTCGTTGTCAACATTCCGTTGAAGCCGTGGCATGCTGGTCCCGTCGCACCCACCCACCATTGCCCACCCACCATTGCCCGTCCAAAGCCGCAACCCTCGCTCGCCTTGCCAAGGCCGGCTTCCCCGTTCCACCCGCCTTCGTAGTACCGATCGACACCTACAGGTCGTTCGTCGCCCACCTGGACCTCCCCACTGCCCTAGCCGAGCGCGGCCCCACCGAACTCCGCCGCCTGATCGAGTCTCAACCCCTCCCATCCCGACTTCTCACAGAACTCACCCACGCACTCCACGCCTTAGGCGACCTCCCCGTAGCCGTCCGCTCCTCAGCCACCACCGAAGACACCCCTCACGCCTCAGCCGCCGGCCAACACGACAGCCACCTAGCCGTCCAAGGCGCCCACGCTGTAGCCACAAAACTCCTCGCCACCTGGTCGTCTCTCTGGACCGCGCGAGCCACCAGCTACCGCCGCACCGCGCACCCACCCGCAGTTTCCACAGCCGACGCCGCGAATGCGGACGGCGGGATCAGCGCGTTGGATGCGGCTGTTTCGCCGGGGACGGCCGGGGTCGATCCGGCGTTGGCCGTGATGATTCAGCGGCATGTGGATGCAGACGTTGCCGGCGTGCTCTTCACCGGCAGCACGAAGGGCAGGTCTGGGGCTGGAGACGTAGCGGTGATCGACGCGTCGTGGGGCTTGGGGGAAAGCGTGGTTCAGGGACTGGTCACACCGGATGAATTCGTGGTGGGAGCGGACGGCGTACTCGAGGTTCGTCTGGGTGACAAGCAGACCCGGATCGATCGATGCTCGGACGGAACGGTGACCCGCGGCGTACCGGACGAAGATCGTGAACGAGCCTGCCTCACCGACGATCAGGTGACGCGGCTCTGGAAGCTCGGCCAACAGGTAGCCGAACACCTGGGCGCCCCCCAGGACATCGAGTTCGCCATCGAGAACGACCACATCTGGCTCCTCCAGTCCCGACCGATCACCGCGGACCTGGTACTTCGTTCGTCCGAAGCGGATGCGGGCGAGCGCGAGCTGGTACTGCGGGGGACTGCGGGGAGTCCGGGTGTCGTGAGGGGGCCGGCCCGGGTGGTGAAGGGGCCTGGGGATTTCGAGAAGGTTGCCGAGGGCGACATTTTGGTGTGCCCGTTCACGGATCCGGCGTGGACCGTGTTGTTCGGCGTGGTGGCCGGCGTTGTGACTGAGGCAGGCGGTCGGCTGTCTCATGCTGCGATCGTTGCTCGGGAACGCCGAATTCCTGCAGTGCTTGGGATTTCTTCCCTGCACAGCAATGTGCGAGACGGGCAACTGCTCACGATCGATGGGAGCGTCGGCACCGTGCGGGTCCATCCCTCGCCCAACCCCCGAGTCAGCTGACCTCGCTGTCGGCCAACACGGCACGGCAAGCAGCCAAAGCTGGTCGGGGACTACTGCAAGGCGGTGATCCAGGAGTCGTGGTGGGTCTTGATGTAGTCCGCGGTGGGACCCCAGTGATCGCCGTGGCCCTCCGCGTAAAGGCGGGCCCAGGGCTGCTGGCCGGTCTCTGCTCCACGACGGAGCAGGTCGTACATTCCCCGCGTGTGGGCCTCGATCAAAGCCGGAAACGCCAGGCGCTCTTCGTCGTTCAGACCGTACCCGTCCACCAGCGCCCGCAGCCTGCCGGCGTCCGTCGCCACCTCGCCGTCTTGGTGGAAGGGCACGAACCCGTGAGCGACGTACCCGAGATCCCACAGTCGAGAACCGGGCCCCGCACCGTCCCAGTCGATGAAGACCCAGCGATCGCCGTCGATCACCAGGTTCCAGGGGGCGAGGTCGTTGTGGCAGATGAGCTCACCGCCGGTCGGGTCAGGGATTGCCACGTCCCAGCTGACCCCGGGCGGCGGATGGAAGTCGGACATCGCGTCGTGCAGGTCGTGGATCAGTCTGCCGAGGCGGTGCAGTTCCGTTGTGGTGAAGGGCGGAAGGGTGTCGGCGAGGGCGCCCGGGATGTACTCGACGACATGACGTCCCTCGTCGTCTCTTCCCAGTGTGCGAGGTGCGGCCTCGAAGCCCACCGAAGCCAGATGTTCGAGCACTGCCTCGACCCCCGGCGTCGCAATCGTCGCCGGCTTCCGGACCGTCGAGCCGATCCGCACGACGGCACCGCTGACATTCCCGCCGGTCAGAACCTCTTCTACTTCTCTCACTCGCCAATAGTCCCTTCACATAGGTCCGTCCGCCCCGGACGGCGGTTCTGACGCGATCCCCGGCTTCGTCGGAGTCGGTAATCCGGGTCAGCGTTGGTGTTGGTGTGGTTTCCCGGCGGGGTGGTGGAGGTGGCGCGCCGAGCCGGCGGTGTGTGGGTTGATGGGTGAGTGGGATGAGTGGTGGGCGGTGGTTGGTGGGGCGAGGCCGGAGAGGGCCTTGCGGAGGGGGAGGGATTCCGGCGTCGTGGTTGGGATGGAGGGCGGGTGGGGTGGGTCGAAGATCGCTTCGGCGGTGGCGATTTCTTCGGTGAGGCGTTGGACGGCGTGGTGACCGGCGGCGAGGGACTTGGTGGCGGCGAGGTCTCGGAGGTCGGCTTCGAAGCGGGCTAGCGCATTGAAGGAATCTCGCAGGGTGGTCTCCAGGCGGAGGCGGACGGCTGGTTCGCGGTCGGGCGGGACGATGTCGGGGAGACGACTCGAGCGGTAGGCGGAATCGACGATCAAGGGCCATTGGCCCTCGGCGGTCTGGCGGTTGAGTGCCGAGAGGGTGGTGCCGCGGGGAAGGCCCGACCGCCTGTCCAGATCGGTCGCGAGGACGCGAACGGCGGGGACGAACGCCTGGTACGACGGTGTGCTGCGTACCTCGGTGATGCCCGGCGCGACCTTGTCGATGCCGAGTCGCCTCACGTAGTCGTTCAGATGGTCGTGTGCCCATGCCTCCGCGACTCCTTCCTCCAGGGCACGAGCACCCGGCAAGCGGAAGGCAACCCTCGCGGCCTCCTGGGATGCGCCGGTCGGACCGAGGAAGTGGGATTGCTCATGGAGCACTGTCACGAGCGCCTCGCGGCAGCGGACCAGGTCCTCTTCCGAGTGTTTGACGCCTGGATCGGCGTACAGGTCGCGGAGTGGATCGAGGATGCACTCACGGTCGAGATGAAGCGTTCCGTCCCAGTGAGCGACGCCGAGGATTCCTTCGCCTGCCTCGATGACGTGACCGTTCCACGCTGTTTGGTCTGCGCCGCTGATGTCGATAGCTGCCTGGGCGTGGGCGGCCAACAGCGATGGGAGTGAGTCGGGCGGGCCGGCTGGCGCACCGACGTACCGGGGTGAGTTGAGGAGATGTAGCGCGGCGGTGACTTCGTCGGTGATGGTCATCCGCGCAGCGCCGTGGCGAGGCGGACGAGAGAGTCGGAGGAGCGGCGCAGGTCGTGTCGCTCCGCGGGGTCGTCGGTGTCGGCGGCTCGGCGCCGCAACTCGGTAATCAGCCAGTCGGCCCGCGCCCGACGCTCCTCGGCCCGAGTCGACCCAGCGGGCTGAGTGGGGTGGGCGGGCTGCGCAGGCTGAGCTGGCAGAGCCGCTCGAGCGGCCTGAGTCGGCTGGGCGGGGTGGGTGGGGTCGAACGGTTGAGTGGTCTCGAAGGGTTTGGGGTCCATTGTTGTCCTCCCGGGGGTTGGCTCTCGCCGGGGAACATATGGAGGTCGACCGCTGATTCAGGGGCGGATTTTGCGGTTGTGGATAACGGTTAGAAGAGGGTCGGTGGGGCGACTGGGAGCGGCTCGGGGAGTGGCTCGAGGTTGGGGACGACGGCGGTGACGTCGGAGTAGAAGCGCCGGGCCAGCGTCAGCGCGTCGACGTTGTCTGGCGTGTGCAGGAAGACGGTGGGGGATCGGCCTTCGGCCAGCCAGTTGACGACCGCTTTCACGAGGTAGTCCCAACCGGCCATGGTGAGCTGAGGATCGTCCCGCCCGATGTAGCGCACGATGGGCGTCGCGGTGAGGGCTCGCGTGCGACGTAGTACGCGGGGCTTCTTCATCCAGGCGTCGCGTTCCGCGTAGCTGCTCGCCGGAGTACGGAACAAGGTGACGGTGTCGAAGGGGATCCACTCGGCGCCGACTCGATCCAGAACGTGCTCGAGTTGGGCAGCAGAGCGCTCGTCGTCGAAGAACGAAGGGTGGCGGACCTCGACCGCGTAGCGGTAGCCGCGAGGCAGGCGGTAGAGGAAGGTCGCGAGAACGCCGAGGTCGGCCGGTGCGAAGGAGGCCGGCAGCTGAATCCAGAAGGCGTGGTTGCGAGGCCCGAGCGGTTCCATCGCGGTGAAGAACGGCTGCAGGTCCACACCACGCAGCCGCTGCTCATGCGTAGCGGTCTTCGGCAGCTTGACGACGAAGCGGAAGTCCTCGGCGGTCTGCGCCGCCCAGCTCTCAACTGTTGTCACCGCGGGCGTCGCGTAGAAGGTCGTGTTGCCCTCCACTGCGTTGCACCAGCTGGCATAGGCGCGAAGGCGCTCGGACGGTGGTAGTGGATGGGGAATCAACCGCCCCTGCCAGGGCGCGTACGTCCACATCGCGCACCCCACATGCAACCGCATGACGACGACGCTACCGAAAGTATCCGGCAAAGCCACAAAAGAAATCCGGCAAAGCCACAAAGAAAGAGGCCCCGCGACACTCGAGGTGCCGCGGGGCCAGAGCTACTCCGCGCTCGAAGAACGGAGTAACCGGCGTACTAGCGCTCGACCTCGCCCTTGATGAACTTCTCGACCAGGTCGCGGCAGACGTCGTCGGCGTACTGCTCCGGCGGCGACTTCATGAAGTACGAGGACGCGGACAGGATCGGGCCACCGATGCCGCGGTCCTTGGCGATCTTCACCGCGCGGATCGCGTCGATGATGATGCCGGCCGAGTTCGGCGAGTCCCAGACCTCGAGCTTGTACTCCAGCGACAGCGGGACGTCGCCGAAGTTGCGGCCCTCGAGCCGGATGAAGGCCCACTTGCGGTCGTCCAGCCAGGCCACGTAGTCCGACGGGCCGATGTGCACGTTGCGCGGGTCGATCTTGTCGACCAGCTGCGAGGTGACGGACTGGGTCTTGCTGATCTTCTTGGACTCCAGCCGGTCGCGCTCCAGCATGTTCTTGAAGTCCATGTTGCCGCCGACGTTCAGCTGGTAGGTCCGGTCGACGGTGACGCCGCGGTCCTCGAACAGCTTGGCCAGCACCCGGTGCGTGATGGTGGCGCCGATCTGCGACTTGATGTCGTCGCCGACGATCGGCACGCCCGCCTCGGTGAACTTGTCGGCCCACTCCTTGGTACCGGCGATGAACACCGGCAGCGCGTTGACGAAGGCAACCTTCGCGTCGATCGCGCACTGGGCGTAGAACTTGGCAGCCTGCTCGGAACCGACCGGCAGGTAGCAGACCAGCACGTCGACCTTGGCATCGCGAAGAGCCTGAACGACGTCGACCGGCGCCGCGTCGGACTCGGTGATCGTCTCGCGGTAGTACTTGCCGAGACCGTCGAGGGTGTGGCCGCGCTGCACGGTGACACCGCTCGGCGGCACGTCGCAGATCTTGATCGTGTTGTTCTCGCTGGCACCGATCGCGTCGGCGAGGTCGAGGCCGACCTTCTTGCCGTCCACGTCGAACGCGGCGACGAACTCGACGTCGCGGACGTGGTAGTCGCCGAACTGGACGTGCATCAGACCGGGAACACGCTCTTCGGGCTTCGCGTCACGGTAGTAGTGCACGCCCTGGACGAGCGAGCTGGCGCAGTTGCCGACACCGACGATCGCTACGCGGATCGAAGTCATCTGGAACTCCTTAATTGGGGGGTGAAACAGGCGGGGAATGCTCTTCGGGGGGCCGCTGCTGGCGCCGCTCGCCGTCGATCAGCTCGTTCAGCCAGCGGACCTCGCGCTCGGCGGACTCCAGGCCGTGCCGTTGCAGCTCGAGGGTGTAGGCGTCGACCCGCTCCGCGGTCCGGCTCATCGCGGCCCGGAAATTGGCCAGCCGTTCCTCCATCCGGGTCCGGCGTCCCTCCAGGATGCGCAACCTGGTGGCCGGATCGGTCCGGCCGAAGAACGAGAACCGGACGCCGAACGTGTCGTCCTCCCACGCCGACGGACCGGCATCGTGCATCGCGTGCGCGAAGTGGTCCTTGCCGTCGGCCGTGATCGTGTAGACGATCTTCTGCCTCCGCCCGTCCGGCGTCCCGGCGTCGGCGGAGATCAGTCCGTTGCGGAGCATCGCCTTCAGACACGGGTAGAGCGATCCGAACGACAGCACGCGTCCCCAGCCGAACTGGGCGTTGACGCGCTTGCGGAGCTCGTAGCCGTGCATCGGCGCTTCGTGCAGCAGACCGAGTACGGCGAGCTCCAGGACACCACTGCGGTTTCCCATGACCCACCTCCCTCGATCCAGTTTGTCATGACCTGATGTATCGACTCGATACATCGTGGCGCCACTGTAAGCACGGATCGCCTGCCACTCAACTCCTGACAAAGTCGGCCTTTGTCAGTCGAGCCGCGCCGCCGGGACACAAAACCTGTTACGTCAGGCTCCGATCTGCGTTAATTCGACTGACACACAGAGTCGTGGTCCAAGAGCGGAGGGTCATGGCCGACAGCCATGGGAAGCACGCGAAGCACGGCGTCGCCGATGAGGGCCCGCTGGCCCGTACGGCGTTGCGCTTCACCTCGTTCACCGAGAAATGGCTGCCGGACGCCTTCGGGTTCGTCCTGGTCGGCACGTTCGTCGTCCTGCTGTTCGGCCTCGTCACCGGCGAACCGCTGCTGAAACGCCCCGACGATCCGGCCGCGACGAAGGGCTACGGCCTGATCGACGGCTGGGGACTGGGCTTCTGGAGCCTGATCACCTTCACGCTCCAGATGGCGATGATCATCATCGGCGGGTACGCCGTGGCGACCAGCGGCCCGGTTGCCCGGCTGATCACCCGGCTGGCCCGGATCCCCAAGTCGCCCCGGACGGCCGTGGCGTTCGTGGCCGGCGTCGCGATGCTGGCGTCGTACCTGAACTGGGCGTTCAGCCTGATCTTCGCGGCGATCCTGGCGCGAGAGGTCGCCCGCAACGTGCCGAAGGCGGACTACCGCGCTCTCGGCGCAATGGCGTTCCTCGGCCTGGGGACCGTCTGGGCCCAGGGGCTCTCAGGCTCGGCCGCGCTCCAGGTCGCGAGTGCGAGCAGCAGCCCGGCTCCGGTCCAGGAAGTCATCAAGGCGAGCGGACATGCCAGCGGCCTGATCCCGCTCAGCGACACGATTTTCACCTGGCAGGCGATCGTCGCGACCCTGATCGTGTACGCCGTGGGCGTGGCGATGGCGTGGTTCATCGCGCCCGGTGAGGGCAACGCGAGGACGGCCGAGGAGATCGGCATCGAACTCAAGCCGCTGATCGGCCGCGGTTCGCCGTACAACGGGAAACAAGGCGGCGAGGAGAGGAGGCCGGGCGACTGGCTGGAGCACTCGCCGCTGTTCAGCCTGCTGGTGGTCGCGCTCGGCGCGGTCTACCTGGTCCGGTACTTCGACGGCAAGAGCTTCTTCAACGCCCTCGACCTGAACACGGTGAACCTGATCCTGTTCCTGCTCGCGATGCTGTTGCACTGGCGCCCATGGCGGATGGCCCGGGCAGTCCGTGACGGCGCTCCCGCAGCGGCCGGCGTACTGCTGCAATTCCCCTTGTACGGCGGGATCTTCGGCATGATCGCCTATACGGGGGTGTCCGCACGGCTGGCCGGATGGTTGGTGCAGGCAAGCAACCAGTTTCTCTTCCCGCCGCTGGTGGCGATCTACTCGTGCATCCTCGGCGTATTCGTGCCCAGCGGCGGCAGCAAGTGGGTGATCGAGGCGCCGTACGTGTTGCAGGCGGCCAACGAACTCAAGGTCGACGCGGGCTGGATGGTGGTGGTCTACGACCTCGGTGAGGCCAGCGCCAACCTGCTGCAACCGTTCTGGATGCTGCCGACGCTGGCCATCCTCGGGCTCAAGGCCCGCGACATCATGGGTTACACGTTCACCATGTTCCTGGCGTGCTTCCCCGCTGCCCTGATCGCCGTGACCCTACTGGCGCCGCACGTCACCGGGTGACACGGAAGTAGTCGAAGGTGGCACTCGCCTTGCCGTACGCCGCTTCGGCCTGTGCTGTCGAGCCCTGGGAGACCAGGCCGATCCGTGGCGTCGTACCGGCCGGCAGGGTCCACGCGGCACCCCAGACCCAGTGTTTGCCGTCGGTGCTCGACGCGGCGCGGTAGCGGTGTTCCCCGGTGCCAGGGACCAGGTCGTGCGCCAGCCGGAGCCAGGTGGTCGCGGCAGGCGGGCCGATCATCGCGCCGCCGAAGCTGACGATCGGTGGCGCCGCCGGAGGAGTGAACCGCATCCGCTTGGCGAACTCCACGAACCGTCCGGTGCCACCGGCAACATGATCGAGGCGCATCCAGTCCTGGTCGTCCACATACACGAGCAGCCCAGCCTGCTGGTAGTTGCGGACCGTGTCACTGCCGACGTCCAGGCTCAGCTTCGTCTCCACCACGAACCTGCCCTCAGGCTGGTCACGCAGCAGCAGGGAAGCCTTGGCCGCAGTGGCGTCACTGGAGAGGTCATTGGTCTCAGTCGGCCACGTCAGAGCGCCACCGGCGACCACGGCGTCCGGGCTGACGTTGCGCCAGGTCCACCCACTGCCCCATCCATCGCTGAAGTCATCGCTGTAGCGAGAGTCGACCTTCCCCACGTACGGCGTGGGCGCTGCGCGACGCACCGGCTGATAGAGCGCCGCAGCAGAGAAGTTGTCCACGGCGCCGAGAGCACCGGCCGACCCACGGCTCATCCCAGCAGGCAGCCCGAGACTAACCACGGCCAGCGGATCACCGAGCCGGTCCTCGCTCGCCTCGACGGTCACCTGGTTGCCCCGCACCTCCAAAGCCACATTGCCCGCGTCGTACGCCAGCGCAGCCTCCCGACGCCCTATCACTCGGCCGTGACGAACCGTCTCCACCACGAGCCGCCGCGCATTCACTACTGCCCTGACCAACGAGCCGTCGGCACCACGCCGGGCATACACGCCACCACTACCCCGGAGGTCGGCCTCGACCCGTACGTCGGCGGGCAGCGGGCCGACGAGCGGCGCGGTGACCGGTGCGGTGCGACTGGTCTCGCTAGGACCAGTGCCTGCGTTGACCGTCGGCCAGCCGTCGATCCAGTCGAGGCGGTCGAGCAGCATCGGGCGCAGCAGCCAGCCGTTGGAGCCGGTGACGAACGGATCGGTCCGGTCGACCGCGTGGTACGCGAACCATTGCTGTCCGGCGAGGTCGGTGACGATCGACGAGTGGCCCGTCCCGACCCACTTGTTGCCGTTCGACGCGACCACCGGCGTACCGCCTGTCCGGGACGCCAGCAGGCTCGCGCCCTGGCGGTCGACGAACGGCCCGAGTGGACTCTTGGAGCGCCCGGCGAAGACCGCGTAGCCGGTAGCGGGACCCGCGCAGCAGTTCGAGGAGGAGCCGAACAAGTAGTAGTAGCCGCCTTGCTTCACGACGTACGGACCCTCGAAGCGGTCTCTCGCGACGTCGGTCACGGGACCGACCGTCTTGAGCCCGTCAGGGGTGAGCCGGACAGCGTGAATGCCGCCGTTGTAGCTACCCCAGTACAAGTAGCGCGTGCCGTCGGTGTCGGTGAACTCGGCCGGGTCGATCGTCCACTGGAAGCCACCGTCGGCAGCGGGACGAGGGGCAACCACCGGTGCGCCCGAGTCCGTCCACGGCCCGGCCGGCGTCGGGGCGGTCGCGGCACCGATCGCGTAGTCCCAGTTGTCCGGCGTCGTGGTCGTGTTGTGGACCGTGAAGTACAGCACATAGCGGCCGCCGAGGTAGCGGATGTCGGGCGCCCAGAAGCCGCTGGACGGATCTGCCCACGTCGGCCGGTTGGTGCCGTCGAAAACCGGCCCCACCTTCTCCCAGTGGGTCAGGTCCCGCGAGCGGGCGATCTTGTACGAGTCGCCGTCGGAACCGTCCTTCGCGTACGGGCCGCCGGTCGAGTACGCGTACCACCAGCCGTCCCGGCCCTTGATCATCGAAGGATCGGGGAAATCGGCCGAAAACCCTGCTGTCACGGGGTTCGAATAGCCCTCGCCCGTACTGCGGGCGCCCGCGGCCGGCGCGCTCAGCAGGGCCAGGGTCGAGATCAGGGCCAACCCGGCGGCGGGCAACCGGCGTACGAGAGATCGCATCTGAGGTCCTCCTCGGTGCGGCACGGGCGGAGCGGCACCAGGGAAACCGATTTCTGGTGCCGTGGGAAGAGCCGGCCGGAAGAGCAGCAGACCACTTTCCGCTCCTCCGAAGGGATGACGCGGAGTGGTCGCCGGGAACGCTACGATGCCTGGCGGAATAGGGAGCGCTACCACATCGCCCGTACTCTGGGTGGCAATGACTTCAGCGAGATCGTCGAGGATTGCACTGTGAGTGAAGGTCGTAGGAAAGCCGCCCCGGTCCGACGGCGAGGGAAGCGGCACTGGGCGCTGCGCGTTCTCGGCTGGCTGGCGGCACTGTTCTTCCTCGGCGTGATCGCGGTGACGGCGGTGTTCTTCATCGGCTACCAGACCACCGACATCCCGGACCCGAACAAGGCGTTCGCGACCAACACCACGACGGTGTACTTCTCCGACAACAGGACGCCGATCGGCAGCTTCTTCGACCAGAACCGCCGCTCGGTGCCGCTCAGCCAGATCCCGAAGACCGTCCAGGACGCCGTGATCGCGGCCGAGGACCGGACCTTCTGGACCAACCCGGGCGTCTCACCGTCGGGGATGGCCCGGGCAGCGTTCAACATCGCTCGGGGCCAGCAGTTGCAGGGTGGCTCGACGATCACCCAGCAGTACGTGAAGATCATGTACCTCACCCAGGAGCGCACCTTCTCGCGGAAGTTCTCCGAGCTCTTCATCGCCACCAAGCTGAGCCGGCAGAAGGACAAGAAGGAGATCCTCGAGGGGTACCTGAACACGATCTACTTCGGCGAGGGCGCGTACGGCGTCGCGGCGGCGGGCGACGCCTACTTCAGCAAGGCGAACCCGGCACAGCTGAGTATCGGCGAGGCGGCGCTGCTGGCGACCGTACTGAACAACCCCACCCGGTTCGACACCGATTCGACCGACCCGGTGGTGAAACAGCGGGTCCTCGACCGCTATCGCTATGTGCTGGACGGCATGAAGCAGACCGGCACGATCACCGAAGCCGACTACGCGAAGTGGAGCAAGGCCGTCCCGGCGATCCACAAGAAGAAGAAGGCGAACCGCTTCAAGGGTGTCCAGGGCTTCCTGCTCGACATGGCCCGCAAGGAGCTGTCGAGGCTCGGCGTCCCCGACGACGAGATCAGCGGTGGCGGGCTGCGGATCACCACCACCTTCGACGTCGAGCTGCAGAAGAAGATGAACGCCGCGATCGCCGAACGGCCCAAGAAAAAGGGCGATCTGCACATCGGGATGGCCTCGGTGCGACCCGGCACCGGCGAGCTGGTCGCGATGTACGGCGGCAGCGACTACCTGGCCAGCCAGTTGAACTGGGCAACATTGCGGGCCCGGCCAGGCTCGTCGTTCAAACCGTTCGCGGTCGCGGCGGCGCTGGACAGCGGCGACTTCAGCATCTACTCCACCTTCCAGGGTGACAGCCCGATCGAGGTCCAGGGGCTGAAGCTCAAGAACGAGTTCAACGACGACTACGGCGACGTCACGCTGAAACAGGCCACCGAGCAGTCGATCAACACGGCCTTCTACGACCTGATCGACAAGCAGCTGGATGACGGGCCGAACAAGCTGGTCAGCATGGCCGAGAAGGTGGGCATCCCGAAGACGACCGCCCTGGAGCGGGGGCGGAACAACCCGTCGACCGTGCTGGGCCCTGATCCGTATGCCAGCCCGGTCGAGATGGCGAACGCCTACGCGACCTTCGCAGCCGAGGGTATGTACGTGCCGGTGCACACCATCAAGAAGGTGGACTACCCGGGCAACGCCAAGGACTGGACCGACGCCCAGTTGCCCCACAAGCAGGTGATCAGCAAGGAGCTCGCCGACCAGGTCAACTACGTCCTCCAGGATGTGGTCGAAGGCCCGAAGGGCACTGGCAAGCTGGCCAAGGAACTGGACCGTCCCGTCGCCGGCAAGACCGGTACGGCGGGTGGCGTCGCTGTCGAGCACCGCGCCGCCAACGCGAAGTGCGACGGCTGTAAGGACGGCTCGGACACGTTGACCTCCTGGTGGACCGGTTACACCGCGGGCTACAACTCGCCGACCGATTCCAAGGGACTGGCGACCTCGGTGCTGTACCGCGCCGGCAAGACCGGTGAGAGCGACCTCGACCCGTACAGCGACGACGCCGCCTTCTTCGGTGGCAACTGGCCGCTGCGGACCTGGCTGGCCTACATGGAGCCGGCGCTGGGCGACACGGACAAGGCGGAGTTCCCCGAGCCGTCGGAGGACGCGCTCAAGGACTCGCCGACACCGACGTACACGCCGTCGAACACGCCGACCAACACTCCGTCGAACACGCCCACGAACACACCGACCAACACGCCGACGAACACGCCCACGAACACACCGACCAACACGCCGACGAACAAGCCGACCAAGACGCACACCCCGAAGTGGCCGACCATCCCCACGGGTGGTCCGCCGACTCCCGGCAACGGAGACGGCAACCAGTAGTGGCCGGTGTTTGAGCGGGTGGCAGAGGAACGGCCTCGCCGGGCCAGGAGGGCTCGCGAGGCCGTCGGACTCGTGCGGCTGCTGGACCTGAGCGCTCGCGAGACCCTCGGCTGGTGGCTGGTCACCCGGATCGGGATCTTCGTCCTCTCGATCTCGGCGCCGCTGCTGTTCAACCGGGGCACCGACTACCCGAACGTCTGGCACGCCTTCCTGCAGTGGGATGTCTGGCACTTCAAGGCGGTCGCGGAGTTCGGCTACAACCACGGCGAACCGTCCGGCGCACCGCTGGCCGCGTTCTTCCCCGGCTTCCCCGCGCTCATGCGGGTCGCGAGCTGGCTGGGGATCGGGTACGTCGGTGGCGGCATCCTCGTCTCGGCCATCGCCAGCGCCGTCGCCGGGGTCTACCTGGCCCGCCTGGCGCAGTACGAGTACCCGCAGCTGGCCAATCTCGGGCCGAAAGCGGCACTGATCTGGTTCACCGCGCCGGTCGGGATCTTTCTCGCCGCGCCCTACACCGAGGCGCTGTTCTGCGCCTTCGCCTTTCCCGGCTGGCTGGCCGCGCGCCAGGGTCGCTGGGCGCGGGCGGCGATCTTCGTCGCCCTCGCGTCGACCGTGCGGGTCTCCGGGATCTTCCTGATCTTCGCGCTCGGTGTCGAGTTCCTCACCTCCAAGAAGCGCGACTGGTCCTCACTGCCGTGGCTGGTACTGCCGGTGGTTCCGGTGGTCGCGTTCATGGCGTACCTGAAGAAGATCCACGGGTCCTGGTTCGCCTGGCAGCACGCGCAGGAGAAGGGCTGGGCGCGTGAGTTCACCTGGCCGTGGACCTCGCTGGTGCACACCGTCGAGGCGGCGACCAAGGGCCACTTCCCGGCCGATCGCAGCGACTGGACCTGGATGTTCCGCGCCGAGCTGGTCGCGTTGTTCGTCGGACTGGTCCTGCTGGCCTGGTTGTTGTGGCGGCGGTCCTGGGGCGAGGCGGCCTGGGTCGCTGCGACGATCGGCGCGTTCACCACGTCGTTCTGGGTTTACTCGCTGACCCGCGCCACGCTGCTGTGGTGGCCGCTGTGGATCGGCCTCGCCGTCCTGGTCGAGAAACGCCCGTGGCTCGGCCGCCTCTACCTGGCGATAGCGATTCCGCTGGCCGCGGTCTGGGCCGCAGCCTTCTTCACCGGTCGCTGGACCGGCTGAGATAGCGAAGGTGCTGCGGGGCGGTTTCGCCGTACGGCGTGGTGATGGTGACCGTGAGTTCGTGGCTGCCGGGGGTCAGGTCGAGTGGGTGCTCGTCGACGGCCTTGCCGTTGACTCGGATCGCGGTGCCGTACGGGTGGGCATGGCTGAACCGCACTGTGGGTGCGGTGACAGTGCCGCCGAGGCCGGTCGTGACTGCGGAGAGCCGCGGATAGGCGAGGTCGCCGTCGTGTACGAGCCGCGGCGTACGGATGCTGCGCATGCCCTGGAAGATCGGTGCGAACGGACCCTCCGACCACGTGTAGCCCGTCGTCGTCACCGACGCGAAGTAGCTGAACCACGCCGCAGCCTGCTCGGCGCTCAGCGACTCCACCCCGCGCGCTCCCACGAACGCAGGCGGCTCGGTGAGCCGCTGCAGGTCCCGTACGCCGAGTGGCCGGCCGCCATCGTCGACCCAGTACGACCCGTTCTGGCCGTCGAGCAGCACCCAGCGATCCAGGTCGTCGATCCACGCCTCGCTGACGACATGGCCACGGCCGACCCCGACGTGATGGTTGGCCTGCCGCAGATCGACTCGCCTGGCCGGGATCCGTACGGCGTTCAGCGCCTGACTCAGCACGATCGAGTACTCGACGCAGGCGAACCGGGCGCCGCCGTCGACCCGCTCGAGCACGTTCAGCGCGTCCGGATCCTCGACATGGTCGTTCGCGTGCGGCCACTGGTCGTGGACCCATTCCAGCAGCGCGGTCGCGGTGTCCCAGGCCGAGTCCGCGGCATCCGGTAGCCGGTCGAGCAGCGCACTCTCGCGGTCCGGGGCGATCGCGTAGAGATCCAGCGCACCCACCGGGCCGGCGTCCGGCCACTCGGTCAGTTCGAGCGTCGGCAGCGGAACGTTCGCCTGCATCCGCCGCTGCAACAGCGGCCAGCCGGTGTCCTGACCGAAGTACTTCTCCAGCTCGCCTTCGAACATCTCGGGCTGGCTGAAGCCGAGCGTGACCGCCTCCTCCAGCAGCGCCGACGCCTGCGGTGACCCGAGCCGGCGCGCGGCGATCGCAGCCCCGGGCGCCCACAGATGAGCCCACCACTGCTCATCGGCACGCAATTCGCCGACCAGGTCCAGCAGCGGCTGATCGTTCTCGTCCCGCAGGTGCCGCTCGGCCGCCAGGCGCAACTCGGCCAGTTCGCGGGGCGGCAGGTCGTCGACTCGTTCACTCACCGAGCCATCATCACCCGCCCGGAGGCCGCTCACGAGGCCTGGCGGCGTCCAATATGTGGACAGATCTGCACCGAGGCAACCTATCCGCCGGCCCGGTCGTCAGTACGGTGTGAAGGGGTGGCAGGCCGGGCGGGGTCGCCACCCCTCCATTTCTTTCTGAAACGGGACAGACGTCCGGCGGAACCTCTCAGGGGCAGGCTCCGCCGGACGTATCTTTTGTCAGCCGTAGTTGCGGTCGATCGACTGCGACGGCGTCGGGCTCGGCTTGGCCTCGGCCACCCGCTGGTCACTCGGATGCGTACCCGCCTCGACGCCCTTCAACGTGCCGAGCAGTTCGAGCTCGGACAACGTCACCCCGTCAGCCCCGGCGGCCGGAGTCAGCACCAGCCGGTACTGCGTGAACGCCTTCGGCGAGGCGACACTGAACGACCTCGTGTACGCCGGCCATGCCCACGTCTCGCCGCTCCGCTTGTCCACCGGGGTCCAACTGGTCCCGTCGTTCGACCCCTCCAGCACCCAGCCCGACGGTGCCGCACCGGTGTTCCCGCTGGTCAGGGTGTACATCGTCACCGGCCGGCCCGTCTGCAGGTTGACCGTCACGGTCGGAGTCGCCCCGGTCAGCGTGACCTGGGTCTTCGAGTCGTTGTCGGTCAGGGCCGAGACGTCGGCGCCACCGCCCGCGGTGACCGCGCCCTCGTCCTCGGTCGAGTCGCGCCACGTCTTCGGATCCTCGCCCGGCTTGGTGATCGAGGGAGGAGCGTCGTTCCGGCCGCTGCCCCAGCTCGACGGCTGGTCGGTCATGTCGAACTCGATCTTGCCGCCGTCCGCGATCAGCGAGTGCGGCAGCGCGGTCGAGGTCCACTTCTTGCCGTTGACCTTGATGCCCTTGACGTACAGGTTCTTCGCGCTGTTCTTCGGCGCGCTGACCACCAGTTTCTTGCCGTCGGCCAGCCGGATCGTCGCCTTGGTGAACAGCGGCGCCCCGATCGCGTACGTCGGTGAGCCGACCTGCAGCGGGTAGAACCCGAGCATGCTGAACAGGTACCACGAGGACATCTCGCCGTTGTCCTCGTCGCCGGGGTAGCCCTGACCGATCTCCGATCCGAGGTAGAGCCGGTTGAGGATCTCGCGCACCTTCTCCTGCGTCTTCGACGGCTGACCGGCGAAGTCGTACATGTAGGCGATGTGGTGCGACGGCTGGTTCGAGTGCCCGTACTGGCCCATCCGGACGTCACGCGCCTCGAGCATCTCGTGGATGGTGCCGCCGTAGCCGCCGGTGTGCAGCGCGTCCTCCGGCGTACTGAAGAACTCGTCCAGCTTCTTCGCCAGGCCATCGCGACCGCCGTACAGGGCGGCGATACCGGCGCCGTCCTGCGGGGCGGAGAACGCCATGTTCCACGCGTTGGTCTCGGTGTAGTCGTGACCCCAGTCCTGCGGGTCGAACGTGGTCGGCGAGTTGCCCCAGACGCCCTGCGGGTCCTTGCCCTGGAAGAAGTTGAGCGCCGGGTCGAAGAGCGTCACGTAGTTGCGCGCCCGGTTCAGGTAGTAGTGGTAGTTGTCGAGGTACTCCTGCTTGCGCGGGTCGCTCTTCTTCGCCTTGTCGTACAGGGCCTTCGACAGGTTGGCGATGCCGAAGTCGTTGATGTAGCCGTCCATCGACCAGCTGAAGCCCTCACCGGTGGTGTTGGCCGTGTAGCCGTTGAACACCGACCGGTCCAGACCCTTGCGGCCGACGTTGTCCGTCGGCGGCCGGGCAGCGGCGTTCTTGAGCGCAGCGTCGTACGCCGCCTGGATGTCGATCCCCTTGATGCCCTTGAGGTAGGCGTCTGCGAAGGCCACGTCGGAGCTGGTGCCGACCATCAGGTTGGCGTACCCCGGCGAGGACCAGCGCGAGATCCAGCCGCCGTCCTTGTACTGCTGGACGAAGCCGTTCACCAGGGCCGCCGCGTCGTCCTGCGAGAACAGCGAGTACGCCGGCCAGACGGTCCGGTAGGTGTCCCAGAACCCGTTGTTCACATAGGTCTGGCCGGACACGATCTTGGAGCCGGTCTCGGTCGGGGTGTCCGCGCCGATCTTCGGCGAGGTCGGCGAGGCGTAGGTGATGACCGGCTTCTTCGCCGTACCGGTGTTCTCGGAGCCGTTGTTCGGGTAGAGGAACAGCCGGTAGAGGTTCGAGTAGAGCGTGTGCAGCTGGTCGGCGGTGGCACCCTCGACCTCGATCGTGCTGAGCTTGGCGTCCCAGGCGTCCTGGGCCGCCTTCTTCACCTTGTCGAACTTGCTGTCGGCCGCGAGCTCGAGTTCGAGGTTCTTCTTCGCCTGCGCGGTGCCGATCAGCGAGGTAGCCATCCGCAGCTGAACCTGCTTGACCGAGGGATCGAAGGAGAAGTAGCCGCCGACGTTTGCGCCGCCGCCGTTCGCAAGCTTGCCGGAGGCAACCACCTTCTGGTCGACCACGCCGTACACGAACAACCGGCCGGCGCCGGTGGACAGCCCTGACTTGATGTCGCTGAAGCCGCTGACCACGCCGGTCGCCGCGTCGAGCGTCAGCCCGCCGTTGTTGTTGGCGTTGTCGAACACCAGCGACGCCTTGCCGGCCGGGAACGAGAACCGCAGCATCGCCGCGTGGTCCGTCGGGGCCAGCTCGACCGCGTTACCGTTGTCGAAGGTGACGCCGTAGTAGTACGGCCGGGCGATCTCGTTGTCGTGGCTGAACGCCCAGGCCCGCGCCTCACGGTCCGCGGTCGGAGTGTCTGCCGTCGACGGCATCACCTGGAAGGTCTGCCGGTCACCCATCCATGGGCTCGGCTCGTGGCTGATCGAGAAGGCCTGGATCTCCGGCTTGTTCTGGTCGTTGTTGCCCTTGGCGTAGTCGTACAGCCAGGAGATCGAGCCGGCGTTGGTGACCGGGGTCCAGAAGTTGAAGCCGTGCGGTACGGCGGTCGCCGGGAAGTTGTTGCCCCGGGAGAAGCCGCCGGTCGAGTTCGTCCCGCGAGTGGTGATCGCCAGATCGGACGGGTGCTTCTTCGCCGTCTTCTGCGCCGCCGCATCGGGATCGATCGCCTTGGCGATCCGAATGTCGTCGATCCAGCCGCGGAAGTCGGCCGGCCCGGACGGCTTGTCGTACCCGATCAGGATGCGCGCGATCGTCTTACCCGCGGCGACCTTTCCGAGGTCGGCCTCGATGTTGTTCCACTGGTTGGTGGACAGGCCCTTCGCCTCGCCCTGACCACGCGGGCTGAGCGCGAAGCCGTGGTGGTCCTTGGCGCCCAGATCGCTCAGGTAGGTGCCGTCGGTGAACGCCAGGTCCACTGCCGCGTAGGTGCTCGGATAGCTCAGGTCGCCCTCGACGTGCTCGGGGAAGATCTTGTAGCCCAGCCGGGTGTCCTTGCCGACCTTGAGATCCACGTCGGCGATCTTGTTCCAGGTGAAGCCGCGGCCCTCGGCCGTCTGGTGTCCGGCGTACCGGAAGGACTTCACGCCGGTGAAGCCGGTGCGGGCCCGGGCGTTGTAGGCGCTGGTCGGACCGGAGTCGAGCCGCGACTCGGCGGTCGGCCCGGGTGGCGGCAGCGGGTCTCCGTTCGACAGGTACCAGTCGGCGAGCTGGACGATGTTCTCGCCGTGGTTCTGGGTGATGTCGAGCTTGTAGAACGTGTACGGCGTGGCGTTGTCGAACGTGTACTCCTTGGTCTGGAACCGCGACGCGAAGTCCTCGTTCGTCCTCGTGTCCAGCGTGGTCCAGGTGGTGCCGTCGTTCGAGCCGGACACGGTCCAGTTCTTCGGGTCGCGGCCGTCGGCGTCGTTCGCCGAAGTCAGCGCGTACTTCTTGATCGTCACCGGGACCGAGGTCTGGTACGTCAGCCACCCGGTCGGCTCGAACACCAACCACTTGGTGAACTTGTCGCCGTCGGCGGCGTTCGTCGCGATCTCACCGCCTCCGGTGTTCTCGCCGTTCGCCTCGACCTTGACGACCTTGTCCATCTCGCTGCCGCCGATCCCGGTCGGCGTGGGGCCTTCGACACCGCCGGTCCGGGGCTTCCCGTCCGGACCGGTCTCGACCGCATCGGTGTAGCCGGGCTGCGGCTGGCCCGGCTCGAAGGAGGTGAAGAAGGAGGACCCGGTCACGGTCGGCTGGCCGGTGGCCTGGGCCCCGATGGGTACGGCGGCGCTCGCTGACGTCATGGCAGTCATTGTCACCACAAGGCCGAGAGACGTGACGAGCCCCAGAGGGCGGCGGAGATTCATCTACGCTCCTTGGACGGGAAGAGCGGCGGCCGGCAGCGCCGATCGCCGGTGGTACGCGGCCCCGATGACAAGGTTGTCAGTCCGCGTCCGGGGTGATCCTGCCCATCATGATCACCCGCGGTCAAGAGTTCGTCGCGCACCGTTCGGAACTGGCCGCGCGCCGCCCGGTTCCGGCACCGCGACCGGCCGCGGCCGGCGCCTGCCGGTTTGGGGGTCCGGCGGTAGGTTGACCGGCATGGACGACAGGGTGCTGGTCACGGGAGCCGCCGGCTTCATCGGACGCGCGGTGGTGGCCGCGCTGCGGGAGCGGGACGTCCCGGTGACGGCCGTCGATCGGGAACCGCCGGATCCTTCGTGGGACTCAGGCGTGGAGGCGATCACCGGCGATCTCGCCGAGCAGGAGGTCTGCATCTCGGCCTTCGAGACCCGGCCGCGCGCAGTGGTCCACCTCGCCGCCCTGACCTCCGTACTTCGGTCCGTCGACGCCCCGATGCGAACCTTCGCCGAGAACGTCACGATCACCCAGGTGCTGCTGGAACTCTCCCGCGGCAGCGGCGTCGGCTCCTTCGTGCTCGCCTCCACCAACGCGGTCGTCGGTGACGTTGGTACGTCGACCATCACCGCCGACCTCCCGCTGCACCCGCTCACCCCGTACGGCGCGACGAAGGCGGCCGGGGAGATGCTGCTTTCGGCGTACTCAGGCAGCTACGGCCTCAGTACTGCGGCGCTGCGGTTCACCAACGTCTACGGGCCGGGCATGTCCCACAAGGACAGCTTCGTGCCGCGCCTGATGCGGGCTGCGCTCAGCGACACCGGCGTCCGGGTGTACGGGGACGGGCAGCAGCGCCGGGACCTCGTGTACATCGACGACGTGGTCGGAGGGATCCTGCTGGCGCTGGAGACGGGCTACAACGGCCGGGCGATCATCGGCTCGGGCAACTCCGTATCCGTGCTCGAGCTGGTCGACGCAGTACGAGCAGTGACCGGTGCTGCGATCCCGGCTGAGCACGTGGACGCGCCTGCTGGGGAGATGCCTGCCGTCGTGGTCGACGTGTCGGCCAGTGCCGAGTCGCTGGGTTACCGGCCGAGTGTGTCGCTGTCCGACGGCTTGGCGCGCACCTGGAAGTACTTCCGCGACCAGTGAGCGGAGTACTGCGTAGGCACTGGCTGCTCGCCATCTTCCTCGTGGCGGGCACGCTGCTCCGCGTGTTGGCGACGATCGCCTACCGGCCCGCGATCATCTACGCGGACTCGGTGCACTACCTGGAGAACATGAAGGAGCTGAAGCCCGATCAGCTCAACCCCATCGGCTACGACCTCGTACTGCGTCCGCTGGTGGACCTGGGCGGCCTGACCTTCGTGGTGATCGTGCAGCACCTGGTTGGGCTCGGCCTGGGCATCGCGCTCTACGCACTGGCCCGGCGACTCGGGGTCTACCGCTGGCTGGCCGCAGTGGCGGCCGCGCCGGTCCTGCTCGATGCCTACCAGGTTCAGATCGAGCAGAACATCATGGCCGAGACCACCTTCGACGTACTGCTCGTCGGCGTGCTGTGGTTGCTCCTGGGTGGCGGGCTGCCGGGTTGGAAGCGCGCCGGCCTGGTCGGCCTCCTGCTAGGCGCCGCCTTCGCCGTACGCGCTATCGGCATGACCCTGCTCCTCGGCGTCGTGCTCTACCTCGTCGGAGCCGCCTGGCACCACAAGAAGCAGCTCGTACTGCGTACTGGTGCCGCCGTCGCTGGATTCCTCCTGGTCGTCGCTGCGTACGTCGGCTACTTCCACTCGGAGACCGGGCGCTGGGGTTTCACCGGCGCCGAGAACCAGGTGCTGTACGGCCGGACCGCTGTCGTCGCCGACTGCTCCAAGCTGCCGCTCGACGCGGGCACCCGGTTGTTCTGCCCGGTCGAGCCGCTCGGGCAACGACTGGGCGTCGACAAGTACGCGCACAACCACTACGGCGATCCGAACTGGCCGTCGCAGCCGCTGCCGCCGGGGACGACCAAGCAGGAGCTCGCTACGAAGTTCGCCCGGCTGGTGATCCAACACCAGCCGCTGGACGTCACGAAGGCCGCGCTGAAGGACTTCCTCAAGGGCTTCGCGCCGACCCGGACCACCTCGCCGGACGACGTACCGCTCGACCGGTGGCAGTTCCAGCTGACGTATCCGAACGGAGGCGACCAGAAGACTGCGGACGCGGCCCGGCAGTACGGCGGCTCTGATCCTCACGTACATCGCTGGGCGGCGAAGATCCTGCGCGGCTACCAGCTGAACGGTGGCTACACCTCCGGTCTCGCACTGGGCATCTTCGCGCTGATCGGCCTAGCTGCTGCAATCGGCATCGGCAAGGCTCGGCAGTCCGGACTTCGCGCTGCGGCGCTGCTACCAGCTGCTTGTGGGATCGTGCTGCTGCTCGGATCGGCCGCCTTCGAGTTCTCCTGGCGGTACCAGCTACCGGGACTCGTGTTCTTCCCGCTCGCCGGGGCGATCGGGTTGACCGCGATCCTCGGGCGCGACCAGGCGAGGCCCGCGCTCGCGCCGTACCCCGACAAGGTCGACTCCGAGGCTGTGGAGAACTTCCGCAAGGTGCACGGCGCACCGAGCTTCGCGCCGCTGGTCGTGGTGATTGCCGCCTACAACGAAGCCGGCGGGATCGGCGCGGTGTTGCAGAACATGCCGAAGGAGGGCGGGGGACTGCCGCTCGACGTACTGGTCGTTGTGGATGGTGCCTCTGACAACACCGCAGAGGTTGCCGCTGCGCACGGTGCTTACGTCTGCGAGGCACCTGCCAACCGTGGGCAAGGTGCTGCGCTGCGGCTGGGATACCAGTTGGCTGCGCAGGGCGGAGCGCAGTACGTGGTGACGACTGATGCGGACGGGCAGTACGACAACAGTGAGCTGGACGTGCTGCTGCAGCCGATCCTGGACGGCCAGGCCGACTTCGTCACCGGGTCGCGGCGGTTGGGTGAGGAAGATGCCGACAGCAAGTTGCGCTGGCTCGGCGTACGAGTATTCGCAGTACTGGCGTCGGTGCTGACCCGGCAGAAGCTGACCGACACGTCGTTCGGGTTCCGGGCGATGCGGGCTGAGCTGGCGTGCTCGGTGACGCTGCGCGAGCCGCAGTACCAGTCGTCGGAGTTGCTGCTCGGCGTGCTGGCCAGTGGAGCGCGCGTGGTGGAGCTGCCGATGACGATGCGGCGCCGCGGCGACGGGACGAGCAAGAAGGGTCCCGGCCTGGTGTACGGCGCGAACTACGCGCGGGTGATGACGACTACCTGGTGGCGGGAGTTCGTACTTCGACGTCGGCGGCCGGCGTGGCGAACACGTACCGGTCGAACAGCACGAACTTCAGGATGAACGTGAACCCGTTGGCGGCCAGGTAGGCGCCGCCGGCGAGCACGGTACGCAGCGAGTGGGCGTCGATCATCGTCCGGATCCAGTCGTCGGCGACCGTGGTCAGGAACGCGATGACGAAAGCCGAGCCGATCGTGATCAGGACGTACGGCAACAGTTCGCGGGTCGGGTGGGCCGGGCCCGTGCGGCCCCAGGCCCAGCGCCGGTTCAGCAGGTAGTTCGGGATCGCGCCGGCGGCAAACGCGATCACGCTCGCGGCCGTCGCCGAAGTACCGATCCAGTAGCAGAGGAAGAACACCAACTGACTGATCGCTGTGGCAACAACCGATGACGCTGAGTAGCGAACTAGAACCCGCACGGGCTCCATTGTGCACGCTCCGGAACAACAGGTGCGCTGATTCACAGCAGATTGCCAGCAGCCGCTCAGCTGATTGCGGCTAGAAGTGGGTAGACAGGGTAAGGAAGACACGACTTTTTCCGGAGCAAAGGGGTTACGCCGTGCGAGTTCTCGTCCTGGGTGGTGACGGTTACCTAGGGTGGCCGACCGCTTTGCATCTGTCGGACTGTGGTCACCAGACCGCGGTACTCGACAACTTCGCCCGCCGCGGCTACGACGAGGAACTCGGGGTGCAGAGCCTGGTTCCGATCGAGGACCTGGACACCCGGATCGCCGCCTGGCACGAGGTCTCCGGGCAGCGCATCACGGCGTACACGGGCGACCTGCTGGACGCGGACTTCGTCTACCGGGTGCTGGCCGAGTTCAAGCCCGAGGCGATCGTGCACTTCGCCGAGCAGCGGGCCGCGCCGTACTCGATGATCGACCGGCAGCACGCCGTCTACACCCAGCACAACAACGTGATCGGCACGCTGAACCTGATGTACGCCGTGGCCGAGCTCGACCCGTCGATCCACCTGGTGAAGCTGGGCACGATGGGCGAGTACGGCACACCCAACATCGACATCGAGGAAGGCTGGCTGGAGGTCGAGCACAACGGCCGCAAGGACCGGATGCTCTACCCGAAGAAGCCGGGCTCGTTCTATCACCTGAGCAAGGTGCACGACTCGCACAACCTGGAGTTCGGCTGCCGGATCTGGGGACTGCGGGTCACCGATCTCAACCAGGGCATCGTCTACGGTCAGCAGACGCCGCAGACCGCACAGGACGTCAGGCTCGCGACCCGGCTGGACTACGACGCCGTCTTCGGCACGGTGCTCAACCGCTTCGTCATCCAGGCCGTGCTCGGCGAGCCGCTCACCGTCTACGGCACCGGTGGGCAGACCCGCGGGCTGCTGGACATCCGCGACACCGTCGAGTGCATCCGGCTCGCCGTCGAGCATCCGGCCGAGGCGGGCGAGTTCCGGGTCTTCAACCAGATGACCGAGAGCTACTCGGTCGGCCAGATCGCCCAGCTGGTCAGCGAATGCTTCCCGGGCCCGGTGCAGGTCGAGCACCTGGAGAACCCGCGGGTCGAGCAGCCCGAGCACTACTACAACGTGAAGCACACCGGTCTGGTCGGCCTCGGCCTCCAACCGCACCTGCTGTCGGAGACGCTGATCGAGTCCCTCTTCGACATCGTTGCCGCGAACAAGGACCGCGTCGACCTGAACGCCCTGCTACCGACCGTCCGCTGGAAGGGCGGCGTCAAGACGAGCTGACTCAGCGGGTCGCCGCGACCAGCAGGACAGGCAGTACGGCGAGGAAGCGGTCGCGGCGGCCTCGATCGGCTTGGTCCGCGAGCCAGTCGTCGGCGTCTTGTTGGGTGATCAGGGCCTTGGCGACCGCGGCCGCCGCTGCCGACTCCAGTTGTGTCGCCAGCTGCGAGTAGTCGGTGACGATCTCGTTGTGCACGGCAACCTCGGGGTCGCGGAAGCCCTGGTCGAGAAGCAGGTCCCGGTAGCTCCTGGCCGCGCGCGGGGCCGGCGTACGGGACTCGAGGCCGAGCAGGACGACGTCGGTCAGGTCCTGGTCGGTGCCGTCGAGGAGCAGGAACCCGCAGTCCTGGCCGGCCAGCACGATCCGGCCACCCGGCCGGAGTACACGCCACGCCTCCTCGAGGCTCGGCCGGGGATCTTCGAGCAGATGGAACAGCCGGGCGGCGCGGTAGCCGTCGACCGAGGCGTCCTCCAGCGGCAGGTCGTCCGAGCGTGCCACGCGAAACATCGCGCTGGCCGTGCGCGACCGGGCGACGGCGATGGCGGCGGGATCCGGATCGACGCCGATCGCCTTCAGGTGCGCGGCCGCCAGCTCGGCGACCGCGTGTCCCGCCCCGCACCCGACATCGACCACCGTCGCCCCCGGCGAGGGGCCCAGCAACTCGTACGACGCCGCCCGCAACGCCCCCGCGCCGGGCAGCCCCTCGATCCGATCCAGAAAGCTCGCGTCACCCATACCCCCACGCTGCAACTTCAGGTTCACCTGAAGTCAAGCGCCTCACTCCGGTATGTCCGGATCTTCGAGCCAGATCGAATGCGTTGTGGTCGCCGGGCCCGGCAGGTGCACTGACAAGCACCCGTCACCGGAGGTGCACGCATGTCCCGAGCCATCACCAGAGCCGTGATCGGCGTTCTCAGCATCGGTTTGATCGCCGGTGCCGTGAAGGTCCCCGCCGAGGCCGCCGTCCATCGCAAGCCACCAGCGCTGCAGAAGCAGCGGGAGGCGTCCGTCCCGGTGACCGTCGTGAAACCGTCGGCCGGTCTGCCGGACCACGACGGCGACCGGACCGTCACCAAGGCCACCGCGATCACCTGGCCGAAACCAGGATCCGCCGAGGTCGCCCTGTCGCGTCCACTGGGATTCACCACCTCAGCCGGTACTGCGAAGGCCGGCGACCTGCCGGTGAAAGTGGGGCCGACCGCAGCGGCACGGCACTTCGGTACTGCGACGGAGAAGGCCGCCGCGGCCGCCACGCCCACCCGGGTGAAGGTCGATCTGCTCGGGCGGAACGGCTCGCAGTTGCGACTGCGGCTGAGCCGGACCGACGGGCAGGTGACGGCGGGTCCGGTCGCCTTGACCGTCGACTACTCGTCCTTCGCCCAGACGTACGGCGGCGACTGGGCGAACCGGCTGCAGTTGGTCAAGGTGCCCGACTGTGCGTCCTGTGCGGCGACGACCCTGCCGACCAGGAACACCGGGAACGGCGAGCTGTCCGCCGACGTGATGGCCGGCGGCGCTCCCGCGACGTACGCGCTGCAAGCGGCGGCCTCCAGTGCGGCCGGTGACTCGACCGCGACCTCGCTGAGCCCGACCGCGACCTGGCAGGTCGGCGGGTCGTCGGGCGACTTCAACTGGAGCTACCCGATGCAGGTGCCGCCCAGTCTCGGCGGCCCGAGGCCGGACATCTCGCTGGGCTATTCGTCCGGTTCGGTCGACGGCCGGACCACCTCGGCGAACAGCCAGTCGTCCTGGGCGGGCGCCGGGTTCGAGCTCACCCCCGGCGGCTCCATCGAACGCCGCTACGCCTCGTGCGCCTCGAAGTCGGAGCAGTCGGGCAACAACGGCACGAAGGTCACCGGTGACCTGTGCTGGGCCACGGACAACGCGACCTTCACCTTGAACGGTGCCGGCGGCGAACTGGTCAAGGACGACGCGACCGGTGTCTGGCACCCGCGCAACGACGACGGCACCAAGGTCGAGCACCTGTACGGCGCGGACAACGGCGACGGCGGCCCCGACGGCACCGGAGTCGGTGGCAAGGGCGAGTACTGGGTCATCACCGACAAGTCGGGCACCAAGTTCTACTTCGGCAAGAACCGGCTGCCCGGCAGCGCCTCCTCCGACCCGGCCACCAACTCCGTGTGGACGGTCCCCGTCTTCGGCAACAACGCCAAGGACGCCACCCACATCGACGAGCCCTGCCACACCGCGAGTTTCGCGACGTCGTACTGCGACCAGGCGTACCGCTGGAACCTCGACTACGCGGTCGACACGCACGGCAACACGATGAGGCTGTACTACGACGTCGAGACCAACAAGTACGCGCGGAACGTCACCGCGACCTCGGTCTCGACCTACACCAGCGCGGGGAACATCGCACGGATCGAGTACGGCCAGCGGACCGATCAGAAGTTCACTGCGCCGGCAGTCGCGAAGGTGGACTTCCTGACCGCCAACCGCTGCTACACCGGAAGCCTCTGCACGCCGGCCGACTACCCGGACACCCCGCTCGACCAGGAGTGCACCAGCACCTCCAACTGCAACAACCACTTCTATCCGACCTTCTGGACCAAGAAGCGGCTGGCCAAGGTCACCACCTCGATCTGGCGCGGCACCAGCTTCCAGCCGGTCAACACCTGGTCCTTCCGGCAGAACTACCTCGACCCTCAAGACAACAGCCGATCCCCGATCCTCTGGCTGGACGGCATCACCAACACCGGACTGGTCGGCGGCGCGCTGGCCACCCCGGAGATGACGTTCTCCGCGATCATGAAGCCGAACCGGGTGATCGCGGTAGGCGACGGTCTACCGGCCTTCAAGTGGCCGCGCGTGCAGTCGATCACCTACGGCACCGGTGGTCAGTTGACTGTCGGCTACAGCGACCCGCAGTGCAGTCTGCCGGGCAACGTCCCGGCCGCCCCTGACGCGAACGCGATGCTGTGCCATCCGATCAAGTGGACGCCGAAGGATCAGGCCGAGCGGCAGGACTGGTTCCACAAGTACCTCGTGACGGAGGTGTCCGAGTCCGACCTGGCGAGCAACGCGGTGCCGGTGCGGACGACCGTGGAGTACGAGGGCGCGCCGGCCTGGCGGCACGACGACGAGGACGGCCTGGTCGAGGTCGGCCAGAAGACCTGGTCGCAGTGGCGCGGGTTCGGCAAGGTCAAGGTGACCAAGGGCGCCGGTTCCCCAGATCCCCAGGTCACCGAGAACACCTACTTCCGTGGCATGGACGGCGATCTCAAGGCCGACGGCAGCACCAAGAGCGTGCAGGTCACCGACTCGGCCGGCGGCACGGTGACCGATGCGAACGCGTTGTCGGGCGCCGTGCGGGAGCAGTCGACGCTCGACGGGACGACAGTCGTCGACCGCTCGATCACGGACCCGTGGATCTCACCGACGCCCACCGCTACTCGCCTCAACAGTTGGGGGACCACCAAGGCGTACAAGACCGAAGAGCAAGCCGTCCGGCAGGACCAGCAGGTCGCCGGCGGAGTCCGTAAGAGCGCGTCGGAGAACCACTACAGCGCCGACGGCGTCCTGGAGTGGACCAGCGACTCGCACAACGCGGCAGTGACGACCGACGACACCTGCACGCGCTACGAGTACACCGGCAATGCTGCGTTGGGCATCGTCGAGTTGCCTACTCGCAAGCAGACCGTGAGCGTCGGCTGCGACAAGGCGTTCAGCAAGGAGCAGGTGCTGTCGGACCAGAAGACGGTGTACGACGACGGAGTCGCGCTCGGCGAAGCCAGAGAGACCCAGCGGCTGTCCGGATTCGATGCCGCCGGCAAGGAGATTTACCAGACCGTCAGCAAGTCGCAGTACGACCCGGCCGGTCGGGTGAAGAGCACGACGAACGCCGACGACAAGACGACCACGGTCGACTACACCCCGGCGACCGGACCGGTCACCGCGACCGTGGTGACCCAACCGAACGGCCAGTCCTCGACGACCACGACCGAGCCTGCGTGGGGCGTCGAGAAGACGGTGGTCGATCCAGCCGGACGGCAGACGGACACGGTCCGGGACCCACTCGGCCGGGTGCTGAAGACGTTCCTGCCCGGCCAGGACCGCGCAGTACCGAACGTGGAGAACAGCTACGCGGTCGACCAGGTCAAGCCCGGCGTCGTCACCACCAAGACGCTCAATGCCGACGGCGGCACCAGCCTGAGCGTCCAGCTCAGTGACGGCCTGCTGCGCAAGCGGCAGATCCAGACCGCGGCACCGGGCGGCGGCCGGATGATCACCGACCACATCTTCGATGCACGTGGTCTGGAGACCGCCGAGGTCGGTCCGTACTACAACGACGCCCCGCCAGGACCCGACGTGGTCACGCCCGTCGACGAGAAGAAGCTGCCCGCCAAGAAGACCACGGAGTACGACGACCAGGGCCGGCCGACGGTCGAGCGCTTCTTCTCCTTCGGCAAGGAGCTGTGGCACACCATGCACGAGACCACGGCCGACACCGAGACGATCACCCCACCGGCCGGCGAGCAGGCGACCACCAAGATCACCGACATCCAGGGCCGGCCGATCGAACTGCGCCAGTACTCCGGGGACCCGGCGACCAGTGGCTACGACAAGACCACCTACGCCTACTCACCGGCCGGGCAACTCGCGAAGGTGACCGACCCGGCCGGCCACGTCTGGTCGTACGAGTACGACGTGCGGGGCAGGAAGATCAAGGACACCGACCCGGACAAGGGCGTGACCACCTACACCTACAACGACCTCGACCAGTTGACGTCGACGACCGACGCGACCGGCAGCAAGCTGTCTTTCGACTACGACGACGCCGGCCGGAAGACGGCGGAGTACCAAGGCGACATCAGCGACGACAAGCTGATGGCCGAATGGAAGTACGACACCATCAAGCCGGGCTCACTGACGAGTTCGACCCGCTACGTCAACGGGGCCGCCTACACGACGAAGTACACCGGGTACGACGACGCCGGGCGGCCGACGGGCACCGAACTGGTCGTACCGGCCGTCGAGGGTGCGCTGGGCAAGACCTATGCGGTCACCAACACCTACACACCGGACGGCCAGGTCGACACCACGACGCTGCCTGGCGTCGGCGGACTGCCCGAGGAAACGCTGAAGACCACGTACGACGACGCCAACCTGCCGATCTCGCTCGGGGTGGACGGTGGTGAGACCTACGTCCGCGGCGCGGCCTACACGCCGTACAAGGAGACGGCGAGCCTCGCGATGGGCCGCGGCGACAACTGGGTGCTGCAGACCTTCGACTACGAGGAAGGCACTCGGCGCGTCCATTCGACCGGAGTGGAGACCGCGACCGAGCAGGTCGACCAGACGGCTTACAGCTATGACCCGGCCGGCAACATCACGAAGATCGCCGATACCCCGGCACTGTCGACAGGACAGGCCACGGATAACCAGTGCTTCAAGTACGACGCCTACCGTCGCCTGACGGACGCGTGGACACCCGGTGACGGCGACTGCGCGGCTACACCGACAGCGGGTGCGCTCGGCGGCCCTGCGCCGTACTGGCACAGCTGGACCTTCGACGTCACCGGCAACCGCAAGACGGAGAAGCGCACGTCCACCAGTGGTGTGACCACCAGCAACTACACGTATCTAACGGCCAAGCCGCACGCCCTCGACACTGTGACCACCACGGCCGGAGGCGTGACCAAGACCGACAAGTACACCTACAACGAACGTGGCGATCAGAAGACGCGTTCACTGGCAGGCGTCACGGACACCACCACCTTCGACGCCGAAGGGCATCTGGCCGAGGTCAACGGCAAGGGCAAGACGTCGTACGTGTACGACGCCGACGGCGAGCGCCTGATCCGCCACGACCCGACCGGCACCACCCTCTACCTGGGTTCGACCGAACTGTTCCTCAAGGCGGGCACTACCCAAGTCACCGGCACCCGCTACTACAGCTTCGGAGACGCGACCGTCGCGATCCGCACCGGCAACAGCCTGCACTGGATCGCGAGTGACCTGCACGGCACCGCCACCCTGTCCATCGACGCGGACAGCCTCGCAGTCGACCGCCGCCGCAGTACGCCGTACGGCGAAGCGCGTGGTGCCGTGCCGACCGCGTGGCCAGGCAGCCGCGGCTTCGTCGGCGGCACCAACGACGACGCCACCGGCCTGGTGCATCTGGGCGCCCGCGAATACGACCCCACTCGAGGCCGGTTCATCTCCGTCGACCCGGTCATCGACTTCAGCGACCCACAGCAACTCAACGGCTACGCGTACGCCAACAACAACCCGGTGAACTTCAGCGACGCGGATGGCAAGCGCTCCGTGATCGACGTGATTCAGGAGACGAAGGTCGTCCTCAAGACCATCACCGAACGGATCGTCTTCTACCAGAAGGAGATCATCAAGCTCACCATCTGGGCGGAGGTACTGAACAAGACGGCCTTCCTGGCCGCGCACTACGGCATGCACGAGATGGCAGACACGCTGTGGAAGCAGGTCACGGTCCTCCAGGAGGTGACCAAGAAGATCGTCCAGATCCGCAACCGGCTGGTCCGCGACGTCATCCGGATCACCCGGAAGATCCGTCGCTATGTCGGTCCCGACGAAGCAGCCGGCCTGGACCAACTCGCCAAGTCCGCCGCCTCCCTGACCGACTCCAGCAAGGGCGCCAACGGCCTCTGGGCCCAGGTCGCCGCCCTCACCACCTTCCAAAACGCCTCCACCAACTGGGCAGCCGCCGCCAAACTGGTCAACACCCAAGGCGGCGGCGGAGGCGGTGGAGGAGGCGGTGGGGTCAACTTCACTCCCGACACTCCGAGTGAGGATCTGCCGATAAAGATCGGCTTCATGGCTGTGATCGGCACGGAGTGGGCATTCATCGGCGGTGCCGCCGGCGCCGGAGTCGGCGCTGGAGTCGGAGCACTGGGTGGTATTCCCGGCGCCGTGGTCGGCGCCTTCCTCGGAGCCGTCATCGGCACTGGAGGCGGTATAGCGGTGGCCGGATTTGCCTACAACGACTCGATGGAGCCCGGTGGCTTCAACTGGTTCAAGGGAGCGAGTTGGGCCCTCGCCCCGGTGCCGTACCTCGCTGCGAACGGGATCGCATCCGGCCTGAAGGCTCTAGGTGCCGGGCCTCGTCAACCGGTAGGGCCGCCGCCGGTGATCGGGCCGGGGCCGCGGGCGTGGGGTGACCGGCAGGAGGTCCTGCCGCCGCCGGTGATCGCCGGGCACTGACCACTCGACGGACCTGCTGCCCGGCTGATGCGGCCGGGCAGCGGGTCCTCAGTCCATCGAGACCTTGTCGAAGGTGGTGGTGGTGTAGCGGACGTCGACGCCTACCTCGTCGCCGACGGCGGGTGGGGCTACTGAGGCGGGGAGGAAGAGCATGCTGGCCTGCATGTGTGGTGGTTCGGCGAACCAGCGTTGCTTGCCCTCGATCGTGAAGGGGGAGAGGGCGAGGCCGGCCGCGTCGAGGCTGCCCTTGGCCATGGCGATCGCGCGCTGGCGGACCGTGGCCGCCGCGGTGGGCGCCTCGAGGCCGACTCCGTGCGCGGTGCCGCCGGAGACGACCAGGATGTGCCCGTCACCGGTGACCCGGCGCTGGCGGTAGCCGACCCGCTCGCCACGGCGTACGGAATGGACGTCGAGCACGGTCGCGCGGACGTCGAAGGCACCCCGGTCGCCGAGCCAGAGCGCCGTACCCATCCGGAGCTTCACGTTGTCGCCGATGTCGGCCAGCTTCTGGGCCGGGACGTGCGAGACCCACAGCGTGCCCGGGCGGACCGCCTGGGCCGCTTTGCCGAGTTCCTGCGCCTCCCGGACGTTCGCGGACGTGCCGCCCGCGCCCATCGGGAAGTGCAGGGACCAGCCCTCGAACCGGATCCGGTCCAGCGCGTTCAGCAGCATCGTGTGCCGCAGTTCGCGGGCCCCGATACCGTGCCGGCGCATCGAGGTCTGGACCTCGATCAGTACCCGGCTACCGGCCGGGATCGAGACCAGGTCGGCCAGCCGGCTGACGGTGTGGATGACGTTCTTGCCCTGCGGGACCTCGAGGAACGGCCGCCACGGCGTGAGCACCACGACGTCGTCCTTGGAGTCCGGCGGCACCTCGTTGTAGGTGCCGACCGCGATCGTTCGGGCACCGAGGGCCCGCGACTCCGCGATCAGCCGCGGGTTGCCGACGCCGTACCCGTTGCCCTTGGCGACCGGGACGATATCGGGGTTCCACGTGGAACGGAGGTGGTCGCGCCATCGATCGGAATCGATGTGCAGGATCAGGGGCATGGTCGTTATCGCCGTCTCATGTAGAGGTCGAATGCGGTGTAGAGCGCCTTGTTCAACGGCAGATCCCACTCACCGACGTACTCGACGGCCTCGCCGCCGGTGCCGGTCTTGAACTGGATCAACCCGACATGCGAGTCGTTCGGGTCCAAGGTGTCGGTGATGCCCCGTAGGTCGTACACGAACGCGCCCGCTGCGAGCGCGTCCGACATCATGCGCCACTGGATCGCGTTCGATCCACGGACGTCTCGTTTGGCGGTCGAGCTGGCCCCGTAGGAGTACCAGGAGTGCCCGCCGACCCGGATCCAGATCGTCGAGGCGACCAGATCCCCTTCGTGGTACGCGTTGTAGAGCCGGAAGTCGCAGCAGTCGCCCGGCTGGTTGGCCATCGCCTCGTACATCTTGACGAAGTACGGCAGCGGCCGCGGCGTGAAGTGGTCCCGCTCGGCCGTCTCGACGTACAGCGCGTGGAAGGCCTTCAGGTCCTCCGGCGTTCCGACGGTGACCTCGACGCCGAGCTTCTCGGCCTTCTTGATGTTGCGCCGCCAGAGCTGGTTCATGCCCTTGAGCAGGTCGTCCGGCGTCTTGCCCGCCAGCGGCACCTGGAACACGTACTGCGGTTGGCCGGCCGCGAATCCCTCGACGGCCCGCGGCGCCTTCCAGCCGAGTGCGCGCAGCTGCGCCGAGACCGTCGCGCCGGACGGCTCGATCACGTCCGGACGGACGTCACCCAGCTTCGGCTGCTGGCCGCCGGCGATGGCGTCCTTGATCGTCTTGGCGCTCCACCGCCGGGCCGGCACGGGCGGACCCATCCGGAGCCCGAACGCACCCTGCTCCTGAGCGTGCGCCGCGAGAGGACGCAGGTACCGGCCGAGGTCGATCGCGTCCCAGTCGATCACCGGGCCCTCGGGCAGGTAGGCGAGGTAGCGCTTGACCTTCGGCATCTGCCGGTAGAGCACCAGCGCGACGCCGACCAACTGCTCCGGAGTAGCCGGGTCGAACCAGCCGAGCGACTCGGCCTTCCACTCGCTCTTCACCGCCGCCCAGCCCGGCGTCTGCAGGAAGCTCGCCGACGGCTGTGCGGTCAGATAGGCCGCGTGCTCGTCGGCGGAGATGGTCCGGATCCTCAAGTCGCTCACGGTCGGTCAGGTTACCGGGCGGGAGCGCCAGACCCCAGTCGAGCCGGAAACCTGACCGGATGCTGCCGATCCCGGTCGGGCCGCCGCCTCGCGCGATCGTGGGTCGGGACGGGTTTCGGCTAGGTTTGAGGATCGAGCGGACCAGCAAAGGGGGACTGCGATGAGCGGGCGTCCGCTGCGGGCCGATGCGCAGCGCAACCGGGACCTGCTGCTGTCCGCCGCCGTCGAGGCGTTCTCCGTCTGCGGGCTGGACGCGACCCTGGACGCCATCGCCAAGAAGGCCGGCGTCGGGATCGGCACGCTCTACCGGCACTTCCCGACTCGCGAGGCGCTGGTCGAGGCGGCGTACCGCAACGAGCTCGCGGTGGTGTGCGACGCCGCGCCGGAACTCCTCGCCACGCTGCCACCCGCCGAGGCGACCCGCGCCTGGATGGATCGCTTCATCGACTACATGACCCGCAAACTCGGCATGGCCGACGCGTTGCGAGCGGTGATCGCGGCCGGCGCCGACCCGTACGCGCACAGCTTCGAACTGCTGGTCGGCGCGATCCAGCCGCTGCTGGAGGCGAGCTCCGCCGCCGGCGAGATCAGGTCCGATGTCGCGGCCGCTGACGTCCTGGTCAGTCTCAGCGGCGTCGCCCTGGCCGCGGGCGCGAACCGCGAGCAGGCCGGCCGGCTGCTGGACCTGTTGATGGACGGTCTGCGGTACGGCGCCTGATTCGTTTGCCGCAAGCAACTATTCCGGCCGGCTCTAAGGTGGCGGGATGGCAAGGGTGGCGTTGGTGACAGGTTCGGCGACGGGCATCGGCGAAGCGACGGCCAGGCGGCTCGCAGCCGACGGGATGACCGTGGTCGTGCACTCGCGAACCAGCCGGCCAGCCGGTGAGGCGCTCGCAGCGGAACTCGGCGGCACCTACCTGCAGGCAGATCTGGAGAACGACTCCGAGGCGGCCGACCTGGTGCCGCGAGCGCTGGCCGAGCACGGACGCCTCGACGTACTGGTCAACAACGCGGGCATCAGCTGGCCGGTCCCACACGCAGACCTCGACGGCCTGACTGCGGCTGACTGGCGTCGCCTGCTCGACGTGAACCTGATCGCACCCTGGCTGCTCTGTACTGCGGCGTTGCCGTCACTCCGCGAATCCCAGGGCTCGATCGTCAACGTGACGAGCCACGCGGGTGTGCGGCCGAAGGGAAGCTCGATCGCGTACGCCGCGAGCAAGGCCGCTCTGAACCACGTCACCAAGCTGCTCGCGGCCGCTCTCGGACCCGACGTACGGGTGAATGCGGTGGCGCCCGGGCTGGTGGATACCGCGATGACTGCTTCCTGGACCGATGCGCGGGAGCTGTGGAAAACCGCGAGCCCGATGCGGCGGGCGGCGCAACCTTCGGACGTGGCCGATCTGATCGCCGCGATCCTCGCCAATCGCTATCTGACCGGCGAGGTGATCCTGCTCGACGGCGGGCTGAACCTGCGCTGAGCTTTGTCGGTGGCTGCTTCTACGCTCGGGCGATGCCGTCATCGCTGGGTCCCGACTTCAGGCGGTTGTGGACCGCCAACGCCGTCAGCTCACTGGGGAGCGGGATCGGGGCCGGCGCGCTTCCACTCGTCGCCGTGATCGCGCTCGACGTAACCACCTGGCAGGTGTCGTTACTGGCCGCGCTGTCGGCGCTGGCGGGCGCCGCGATCGCGCTGCCGTCCGGCTCGTTCATCGAGCAGCGGCACAAGCGGCCGATCATGATCGCGGCCGACCTGACCCGGTTCGTAGCGCTGGCGAGCGTGCCGGTTGCGGCCGCTATTGACCTGCTCTCCTACGCCCAGCTGTGCGTCGTCGGCGTGCTGCAGGCCGGGGCCTTGATCGTGTTCAACTCCGCGAGCGGCGCGCACCTGAAGGCGCTCGTTTCGGCGGACGGTCGCGTCGAGGCGAACAGCCGGTTCGAAGCGACCTACTGGACGTCGCTGAGCGTCGGTCCGCCGATCGGCGGCGCGCTCGTCGGGCTGGTCGGGGCAACCGTGACGCTGGGCGTGGACGCGGTGTCGTTCCTCTTGTCCGCGATCGGGATCCACCGGATCCGGCAGCCCGAGCCGGCGCCGGAACGATTGGCCACCCGGCCGAATCTCGGGTCGGGCTGGAAGTACATCCTCGAGCACCGCGGGCTGCGCGCGCTGTTCTGGAACTCGCAACTGTTCGGCGGGCCCGTGATGATGACCTCGCCGCTGCTCGCCGTACTGATGCTGCGCGACCTGCACCTGAAGCCATGGCAGTACGGCGTGGCGCTCGGCGTACCGTGCCTCGGTGGCGTGATCGGTGCCCGGCTCGCGCCGCCGCTCACCCGCCGCTTCGGGCTGCACCGGATGCTGATCGTCTTCGGCGTACTCCGCACGCCGTGGCTGCTGTTGTTGCCTTTGGCAACGCCTGGCACGGGCGGGCTGGTACTGATCGTGCTGGTCGAGACCGGGCTGCTGATCGCGGCCGGCGCCTTCAACCCGTCGTTCACGACCTACCGGATGGAGGCGACCGAAGACGGCTTCATGGCGCGGGTGCAGACGTCCTGGTCGATCACCTCCCGCACGGTCCAGCCCGCCTTCATGGCCGCCGGCGGCGTACTGGCCGGCCTCACCAGCCTGCGCGCAACGCTCGTGATCGCGGGCGCTCTGTGCCTGGTGAGCGCCTTCGTCCTCCCCTGGAAGTCAGCCGAGCCAGCACCGTTACCCCTGCCTGCCTGATCGGCAGTCGCTAGATCAGGTCCATCGCCATGGCGAGTCTGACCAGGTTGCCCATCAGGCCGTCGTTGTCGTCGGCCTCGTCGAGGAACACGATCGCCTTCTCCGGCGGCATGACCAGTACCTCGACCACCTGCTCTCCGTCGGGCGGGTTGGTCGGTTCCCCGTCGACCACGACGTCAGTGACCACGTTGATCCAGTAGGACACGGGATGCGGCAGGTGTTCGCGGTACGGCGCCGGCCGGCGATGATCGGCCCGGTGTCCACCGAGCCATGTCAGCGGGCCGGTGATCCGGGCGCCGGCCTCCTCGAGCAGTTCGCGGCGCGCGGTCTCCTCGATCGGCTCATCGGGTTCGCGGGTACCGCCGGGCAGGAAACGCCAGCCGAGATCGTTGCGGCAGACGACGATCCCGCCCTCGGCGCGGGCGACCACGTGCACGTTGCTGATCAGCTCGTCCGGTGGCTGCTCCAACGTGAACTGGGCGTCCAGATCCCCCCAGTGCCAGAACGTCGGCGCGAACAACTGAGGAAACCGCTCGGCCCAGGTCTGCATGCCCCATTCTCTCTGCCTGCGGTACCGTCCGCCCATGGCGGCCCCGGAAACACGCACCCACCTCTACTGGGCCTGCTCCGTCCTGAGCGCCCTGACCCTGCTGTTCCTGCTGGCCAAGATCACCGGCCCCGCCGCCTTCAGCACCCTCGCCTGGATCGGCGCCGCCCTCACAGCCATCTCCACCCTGGCGCTCACCACCCTGTACGCCGCCTGCGCCCTAGGCCGAGCCCACCTGTCCACCCACGTCGGCAGGTTCACCCTCTTCCAGCTCTCGGTGGCCCCGCTCGTGATCGCCATAGCCGCAGCCACCACCCTCCCCGCCCACTACACAGGCACCCTGGCCCTCTTACTCCCCTGGGGCATCACCTACTGGCTCCACAACCTCCCCGAAAAACCCCCAGCCCAGTAGTCCGCACCCCATGCACCACGGCAACTAGCACCAACAAACCGCAGCTCCGCCGCTCCCCGCGGTGATCTGCAGCGGGCCTGCGTGTCCGGCCTCACCAGCTCACAACGTGAGCGCCCAGCGACTTCGCCTTCCCTGGACGCGCACCTGCGCGGAAACCGCAGCCGCGTTAGCGCCCCGCGGTACGGCGTGCCGCCGGCTCGCCTTCCTTCACCTGCCCTGGCACTCAACGCGCGGTCGCGTTAGCGCGCGTAGTACGGGCTAGTTCAGGTGGGCTCGGAGGTAGTCGATGTCGGACTTCTGGCCGTGGTCGGCGTTCGGGGTTTCGACGACGACGGGGGCGCCGGCGGCTTTGACGACCGCGACGATCTGGGCCGGGTCGATCTCGCCCTCTTCGAAGTTGCTGTGCCGGTCCGCGCCCGAGCCGAAGGCGTCCCGCGAGCCGTTGGCGTGCACGAGGTCGATCCGCCCGGTGATCGCCAGCACCTTCTCGACGACGGAGTCCAGCTCCTCGCCGCCGGCATGGAAATGGCAGGTGTCCAGGCAGAAACCGACGTTGGCGAGGTTGTCGTTGCCCGAGTCCTGCACGGCTTCCCACAGCCGCGCGATCCGGTCCAGCTGCCGCGCCATCGCGTTGTCGCCGCCGGCCGTGTTCTCGATCAGCAGCGGCACCGGCAGCTCGGCCCGCTCGATGCACTTGCGCCAGTTGTCGAAGCCGGTCTCGGGGTCGTCGCCCTTGCCGACGTGACCGCCGTGCACGATGACACCCTTGACCCCGATTTCGGCCGCCTTGTCGAGCGTCTGCTGCAGCAGTTTGCGGCTGGGAATGCGGATCCGGTTGTTCAGCGTGGCGACGTTCAGCACGTACGGCGCGTGGACGTACAGGTCGATCCCATCCGCCTCCGCGCGCTCACGCAGCGCCTCGGCCCCGTCGGCGTACGACACCTTCGGGCCCTTCCAGCCCTGCGGATCGCCCAGGAAGAACTGGACCAGGTCCGCACCCCGGTCCGCGGCCTCCGCCAGCGGGTCCTCCTGATCGACGTGCGCACCAAGTTTCAAGCTCATGCCGTCACCCTATGACCGGCCGCCGACAGTTTCGCAACCCGGCTCAACCACCCTGACCCCAGCCCTTCGACCGCGTCACCGGCCGGGCATCCGTGACCGGTTGCTGCACCGGTCGCCCCTCGAACTCGGTCGACAGCACCACATGCGTGTTGATCTCGCCGTGCTCACCCAGCCGCTCGAACAGCCCCTCCAGATGCCGCATCGAAGCGACCCGCACGCGCAGCATCGTGCAGGAGTTGCCGCTGAGCTTGTGGATCTCCAGTACTTCGGGGAAGTCCTCGGCGCGAGTCGTCTTGAGTAGGCACCGCCCGGTGGTGCATCGCATCTGCACGAACGCCGCCAACGGCTGCCCCGCCCGAGCCGGGTCCACCTGAGCCTTGTAGCCCACGATCACCCCGGACTCCTCCAACCGCCGCACCCGGTCGGCGACGGCCGGCGGCGACAGGTTCACCCGCTTGCCGAGCTGGTTGTACGACAAGCGTCCGTCGGCCTGCAGTTCGGACAGGATCTGCCAGTCGGTCTGATCCAGCTCCCGCTCCTGAAAGGTCATACCGCCAGAACACCTTTCAGTTCGAAGCTCCGCAAGCCCTGACGCCTTACTTCTCGCCTTCAAGGGCGACTCGGACCTTCCTAGCGTTGAAGGCATGCTGATTCCCGTCGTTCTCGCCGCCGCCCTGATGAACGCCGCGATGGTCGCTGCCAGTGCGGTCAGCACCATCCTGATCGCCGACCGACTGGCGCCCGCGCTGGCCGGTCTGCCCAACACAGCAGGAGTCCTCGGTACTGCGGCAGGTGCTGTCGTCGTCGGTCGCTGGAGCGCGCGACTCGGCCGCGCACAGGCCCTACGCACCGGCTACGGAATCGCCGTAGCCGGGGGAGCTCTCACCGTCCTGGCCGCTGTCGGAGCGCCAGTCGTCCTGCTCTTCGTCGGCATGTTCCTGCTCGGCACCGGCAACGCAGCCAGCCTCCTGTCCCGGTACGCCGCTGCTGACGCCGTCAGCCCGGCCCGCCGCGCAGCAGCCATGAGCACAGTCGTCTGGGCCGGTACTGCGGGTGCAGCAGGCGGCCCGTTCCTCCTGGCGCCGGCCCAGTCGCTTGCCGAGTCCGCCGGCCTACCGCCACTCTGCGGCCCGTTCCTCCTCGCCGTAGCGGCCGCATTCGCCGCCCTCCTCGCCGCCACCAAGATCCGTCCTGCGACGGAGACGGACGCAGCGCCCCGTAGTACCGGGGCGGACCACGCGTTCCGTAATACCGGGGCCGCGGCTTCGCGTAGTACGGCGTGGGTGGCGGCTGGGGTGATGTTGGTTGGGCAGTTGGTGATGGTCGGGCTGATGACGTCGGTGCCGGTGCACGCGCAGCACCACGGGCAAGGGCTCGGCGTACTCGGGCTGATGTTGTCCGCGCACACACTCGGCATGTTCGCCCTGGCGCCGCTCACCGGCTGGTGGATCGACAGAGCCGGTCCGAGACCGGCGATGCTCGCCGGACTGGCGACAGTCACCATGTCGGCCGTCGTCATAGCCGGCCCGGCTGGGATGGCCTTCACGCCAGGCCTCTTCCTCCTCGGCTACGGCTGGAACCTCTGCTACCTCGGCGGCAGCGCACTGCTGAGCAGCGCGGGCGCGGACAGCCCTGCTGCCCGAGCGAAGCTGGAGAGCAAGGCTGAAGCCTGGGTCTGGGCTGTGTCGGCTCTTGCCACTGCCGCCTCCACACTGCTGTTCGCAGCAGGCGGCTTCATGCTCCTGTCCGGCGTCTCGATCGCTTTGGCCGTACCGACGCTGGTCGCAGTCGTGGCCTACCGCTCGTCGTCGGCGGCTCGGACTCCGACGACGCGCCGGAAGCCTGAAAATGGTCCGGCTGAGCCTCAACAGGCCTGTGGATAGTGGTCAAGAGCACGTCCGGACGCTGGTATTCTGTCAGTGTTGGCCCGGTCCTTCGACCGGGCTTACTGCTTGAGCCGACGGCGATTGTCGGCGAGAGCGCACCGCATCGCCCTCCTGCCACGGAGAGACCGTGGCCGCCAAGTCCGAAGGAGGTGGAGTTCGCGCATGCGTCGTTATGAAGTCATGGTGATCCTCGACCCTGAGCTCGAAGAGCGTACCGTCGAGCCGTCGCTGGACACGTACCTGAACATCGTCCGCAAGGAAGGTGGGACGGTCGAGAAGCTCGACATCTGGGGCCGCCGCAAGCTGGCCTACGACGTCAAGAAGAAGTCCGAAGGCATTTACGCCATCATCGACCTGACTGCCGAGCCGGCAGTGGTGAAGGAGCTCGACCGTCAGCTCACGCTGAACGAGTCGATCCTCCGCACGAAGGTCATCCGTCCGGACCAGCACTGATCCCTGGGGTCGTCGAACAGCTTCAGTGTCGGTCCTGACCGCTATTGATAGCTGTAGACACAGACACACCCGAATGCAGGAGGAACGGCAATGGCAGGCGAACCCCCCATCACCCTGATCGGAAACCTGACGGGTGATCCGGAACTGCGGTTCACGCCCTCGGGCGCCGCGGTGGCGAATTTCACCATCGCGTCGACCCCGCGGACGCTGGATCGGCAAACCAACGAGTGGAAGGACGGGGAAACCCTCTTCATCTCGTGCGCCGTCTGGCGTCAGGTTGCCGAGAACGTTGCCGAGTCTCTGACCCGCGGCTCCCGGGTCGTCGTGCACGGCCGGTTGAAGGCCCGCAGCTACGACGACCGCGAGGGCAACAAGCGGACCGTCTTCGAGTGTGACGTCGAGGAGATCGGCGCCAGCATGCGGTACGCGACGCTGAAGATCTCCAAGACGTCCCGCTCCGACGGCGGCGGCTTCGGTGGTGGCGGTGGTGGCAACCAGGGCGGCGGTTTCGGCGGCGGTGGCGGCAACCAAGGTGGCGGCTTCGGCGGCGGTGGCGGCAACCAAGGTGGCGGCTTCGGCGGCGGCCAAGGTGGCGGCGCCCCGCAGAACGACCCCTGGGCGACCCCGCAGGGTGGGGGCGGCCAGTCCGCCCCGGCGAACGACCCCTGGGCAGGTCAGGGTGGCGGCGGCTCGATGGAAGAGCCTCCGTTCTGATCCGCGGCAGGACAACTTACCGAGTGACCATTCCGGCAGTAGCCGGGCTCTAGTAGTAGGAAGAGAGCACCACAATGGCCAAGATCATTCGGAAGCCGAAGAAGAAGGTCTGCGGCTTCTGCAAGGACAAGGCAACGTACGTCGATTACAAGGACACCGCGCTGCTGCGCAAGTTCATCTCCGACCGCGGCAAGATCCGCGCGCGCCGGGTGACGGGCAACTGCGTGCAGCACCAGCGCGATGTGGCCACCGCAATCAAGAACGCTCGCGAGGTGGCTCTGCTGCCTTACACGAGCACCGCTCGCTGAGGGAGGTCTGAGACATGAAGCTCATCCTGGCGCAGGAGGTCGAGGGCCTCGGAGCCCCCGGCGACATCGTCGAGGTCAAGGACGGTTACGGCCGTAACTACCTCGTACCGCGTGGTCTGGCCATCGGCTGGACCCGTGGAGCCGAGAAGCAGATCCAGTCGATCAAGCGGGCGCGTGACGCCCGGGCGATCCAGGGCAAGGAGCACGCGAGCGAGGTCAAGAACCAGCTCGAGCAGCTCACTGTCTCGCTGGACGTGAAGGCCGGCGACACCGGTCGTCTGTTCGGCTCGGTCACCCCGGCGGACGTCGCCGGCGCGATCAAGTCGGCCGGCGGACCGCTGCTCGAGAAGCGGGTCATCAACATCGGCTCGCCGATCAAGACCACCGGCAAGCACGCCGTGTCGGTCCAGCTGCACCCGGAGGTGGCCGCCACGGTCCGCCTCGAGGTCGTAGCAGTCTGACCCAGCACCACCAGCCCGGCCCGCTTCCCCTCCGGAAGCGGGCCGTTCTGTTTCCCTGCCTGGGCGCGTGGAAGCAGCCTCCCGCAGCGCTGGACCAGCTGGCACTACCTGACGCCGGCCACCCCGGCTGCTCGTCGTCTCGCCCGGCGTCGTCCAGCTCAGGTCCGCAGGTCCTTGACCGTGTAGTCGTCCCCGACCAATTCGTGGAAGCGGCGAGCTCGCTCCCGCGATCCAGCCACCGTGCTCGCCGCCGCTCCGCCTCCTTGCTTGCGTGGCCATGCGGAGCTTGCCTGGCCGTGCGGAGCTTGTCTGGCCGTGCCGAGCTTGCCTGGCCAGGCCGACTCCCGGGCGGGCGAAGTACGAAAAGTGCTGTCCGCCGGCTGGGGCTCGGTCCCGAGAGCGGTCCGAACGGTCAGCTTTCGGTGGGGGCGGGCCATTCGGTGGGTTCTGGGTCGTCGGAGCTGCCGGGGTCGGGTTGCTTGATGGTTGGCATCTGGGTCGGTTTGGGGTCGGACTGGTCGGCGCCGCCCTCGGTCGGTGGCTGGACGGTTGGCCAACTGGTCGGCGTCGGGTCCTCGTCGTCGGCGAGCGCAGGCGTCACTCCGACTCCGCTGAAGAGGGCCACCGCAGTCAGTACGCCGGCCATGCGCCGCCGACGGCGTACCGCGCGCTGCCGTTGGCGTGCGGGGTCCCCCGGAGTCACGGGCTCCTCGCGGCGTACGGCGTGTCCCGGAGTCGCGGGCGCCTGGCGGGGTACCGGGGTCACTTTTTGTCCAGGGCGTAGAGGACTGAGTCGTGGACGACGATGGCGTGGTCGCCGGTGACTCCCCAGGGGCGGGCGGTGTTGGGCTGGAGCTTGACCGGCTTGGTGCCGGGGACGACCGAGTAGAGGTCGCCGCTGATCTGGCCGTAGATCGTTGTCTGGTTCACCGACTGCGGCTGGAACTGCGGCAGCAGGCTGGTCTTGCCGCCGGTGAAGTTGATCAGGCACTCACCGAGCGCGGCCACCTTGCCCGCGCGGTCGGGCAACCACGTCCACCCGTCGGCCTGGTCGGGGCTGACCTTGGGGCAGGTCGCCAGTACAGCACCGTTGGCCGTCGAGTTCACCGTCACCAGTACTTCGTTGGTCTTGCCGGTGGTCCAGTGCACGATCACCCGGCCGGCGCTCGCCGCGACGATGTGGTCGATGCTCTTGGCCCCACTCGGCGGCTTGAGCGGCAGCTCGACCAGGTCCTTGCCCGGCTCACTCCAGTACAGCGGACCGGCGTACCGCGCCATCAGTGCTCGGTTGCCCTCGGCAAGCAAAATCGTCGACAACCGCGGCTGGTTCGGTACTGCGTGCAGCTCGCCGCCGCTGACCACGCTGGCGCCCGCCTCGTCGCCCATGTCGACGAGCGGCGAAGAGCCGAAGAACTGCACCTTCGCGGAGTCCGGCAGCTCGATCTCGGTCGGCAGCGCGCCGTCGCCCGGCCAGTAGAACAAGGAACCAGGAGCCGTTGCCGCGAGCACCGGCTTCGAATCGATTGTGGTGTAGACCGGACTGGTGGTGTCGCGCGGAACCTTGTCCTGGTAGATCACCTTGCCCGCACTGTCGAGCACTACGAGCTTCTGGTCCGGTGTGATCACCGCGACCTCGCTGCCGTCCGGCGATACCGCCGGGTGGGTGTCCGGCTTGATGTCGACGGTCCAGGCGGCGTTGGTGCTCCAGCCGGGCGGAGCCGGCCGGGCTGCGAACTGGTCGGACTTGACCTCCGGCTTGGGCAACTCGGGCAGCTTCGGGGACTCGGTCGACGTCGGCTTGGCCGGCCCGTGATCACGGATCACCAGCAGATACACCGCAGTGCCGCCGAGCAGTACGACGGCGAGCGCGGCCGCCGCGATGATCGGCCAGATCGGCTTGTTGTTCTTGGTCGAGACCTCGACCGCCTCGACCTGCCCGTCCGGGTGGATGATCAGCGGCCAGGAGGAGCCGTCGGACTCGACCGCGGTCGCCTTCACCGCCCGGCCGAGCTGGGCCGACCGCTCGGCCACCAGCGCGATCGCCGCCTGGCGGGGATCGTGGTGGTTCACCGGGTGGCTGCGCCCGGCGATCTTCACCTCGGCGTTGTGGTCGTCGTACAGCCGGATCGTGACCTTCGGCCAGGACGGGATGCCCTTGTCAGCCACGGTCGCCCCTCGTCCCAGCCACAGAACTCCCTCGGTAGTCGGCTCTCAAGCCCTACGTTCTAGCATTTCTTCCGCCCGAAGACATGCCGTCCGCCCACAGGCATGACAATTCGCGAGCCTGCCCGGCTCGTCTGACCCCGACAAGGGGGTAGAAACATCCTCGCCTGTGGATGGGTCACGCCAGTACACCCGGATAGCGAGAGAATACTGTGGGCGACAGCCCGTGACACGCCGCGAGAGGAGGGGCCATGACGCAACCGCAGCAGAACCCGTGGACTCGGCAACAACCGCCGACCCTGGCGCCGCAACCGCAACAGGGGCCCCCGCCGCCGGTGAACCTGACGCCCCGGGGGCCGTCCGCTCCGCAGCACGGAGTGACCGCCCCGGCCGAGGACCAGCGGCTGCCGAAGTTCGCGATTCCCGCTGCCGACACGCTCTGGTGGGTCGGCGTGCACGGAGGCTCGGGCGAGACCACGATGTCGCTGCTGCTTCCCGGCACCAGGGCCGCCGGCCACCGCTGGCCGATCCCACCGCCGCCGGTGCCGACGCCGGTGGTGCTGGTCGCACGCACCCATGGCGCCGGCCTGCGGGCAGCGCAGCGGGCAGCGATCGAATGGGCCTCCGGTGTGGTCCAGGGAATCGCGGTGCTCGGGCTCGTGCTGATCGCGGACGCTCCGGGCCGGTTGCCCCGCGTGCTGGACGACTTCGCCGACATCGTCGGCGGTGGGGTGCCGAGGGTCTGGGACATCCCGTGGATCGAGGAGTGGCGAAGGGGGGAGGACCCCACGCCGGAAAATACTCCCGACGAGGTTTTCGAAGTACTTGAATCCATCTACGCTCTTCGCGCGTCGAACCCAGCGGATTACCCCGCCCCTTACTGAGAGGTCCATTCTGATGTTCGCAAAATTCGTTCCGCTTCTTGCCCCCCTGGTCGGCGTCGAGCCGCCGACCGAGGCGTCCAGCGGAATCAAGACGGTGGTCGGCTGGGTGACCTGGATCGCCTTCTCCATCTGTGTTCTCGGCGTCATCATCGCCGGCGCCATGATGGCCATCGGCCAGCGTCGCGGTGAGGGTGGCGAGCACGCCGCCCGGCTCGGCTGGGTGCTCGCGGCCTGCATCGTGATCGGTTCGGCTTCGGCGCTGGTCGGGGCGCTGCTGAAATGACCACTCCGGCCACCGCCCCGGCCGGCGTACCGGGCGGCTGATCGGTCGTGGGACTGTTCAGCGGCGGGTCCGGCGACGGCGAGGACGACGACGCGGGAGAATCCACCTCCCCGTGGGAGAACCGCGGCTTCGTCGCCTCGGCGATCGTCATCGGGGCAGTGGTCGTGTGTGTGATCGTCTTCCTGGTGCTGGGCCGGGCCGGTGGCGACGATCAGCCGAGCGCCGGGCAGAGTCCGTCGCCGGGGCTCACCGAGCCGACGGACCTGCCGACCGACGAGCCGACCGAGCCGCCGGCGACACCGGGCGACGACCCGACCAGTACGCCGGTAGTCACCCCGCCGCCGGTGAACAACGCCTCCGGTGGCTGCAAGGCGAAGAACCCGGACCAGCGCATCCCCCGGACGGCGCCGCCCGCGGTCTCCTGGCAGTTCGAGACGGACATGCTGATCCCGCTGCAGGCACAGGGCGGTCCGGCGACCACCGACGCGAACGGCCTGCGGTACTGCTTCGCCCATTCGCCGACCGGTGCCGTGCTCGCCGCGATGGTGACGCTCGGCCAGATCCGCAACCCCGACCTGACCAGGTCGGTCCTGCAGCACCGCATCGCGCCCGGTGCCGGGCGGACCAGGGCGCTGAACGAGAACAGGTCGTCCCCGTCGCCGTCGCACGATGCCGGGGACCCGTCCCAGTTCACCGGGTTCAAGGTCGTCGACTACCTGCCCAACCGGGCGATCGTGGCGCTCGCGGTGCAGGTCGACTACCGCAGCGTCGCCTCGTTGCCGATCACCCTGGTCTGGCAGGGCGGCGACTGGAAGGTGGTCCTGCAGCCGGACGGCAGTTTCAACGGTGAGGTCGCGCCGGACATTCTCGGATCGCTGGACGGCTACGTCCGGTTCGGAGGCAGCTGATGCTTGTCCTCGGTTGTTCGCTGGCGCCCTGGAACTGGGACGACTGCGCCCGCAAGTACCTCGGTGACGCGATCCAGGCGGCCATCGGCGGCCTGTTCGGTTTCCTCTTCGACACCTTGAAGAAGATCATCGTCGACGCGGTGATCGCGGTGATGAAGGCGGTCGGCACGCTCTGGGTCGACATCAAGACCCCGGGCATCGGCAACAACAGCGCGATCCTGTTCGTCCAGGCGTACACGTTCTGGATCCTGGTCTTCGCGGCCACCATCTCGGTGATCATCGGCGGTGTCCGGATGGCCGTCTCGCAGCGCGGTGAACCGCTGCGCGACATCATGAAGAGCCTGCTGACGATGGTCGTGGTCTCCGGCGCCGGCGTCGCCTTCGCCTCCACCCTGATCACCGTGTCCGACGTCTTCTCGCGCTGGATCATCCAGCAGTCGATCGGCGAGTCGAACTTCGACGACAAGCTGACCGAGAAGATGACGAACCCGCTCAAGGACGGCGGGGTCGGATTGATGCTGGTGATCGTGATCGGCATCCTGATGGTGATCTCCGCCCTGGTCCAACTGGGGCTGATGATCATCCGGTACGGGATGCTGGTGCTGCTGGTCGGCGTACTGCCACTGACCGCGGCCGCCACCAATACCGAGGCCGGCATGATGTGGTTCAAACGCGCCGTCGGCTGGCTGGCCGGTTTCATCATCTACAAACCGGTGGCCGCTCTCATCTATGCGACCGCGATCTTCCTGATCGGCGAGCCGAAGGGTGGCGCGGACTCCACGCTCAAGGTCATCACGGGCGTCACCATGATGCTGCTCGCCATCGTGGCGCTGCCGGCCATCCTGCGCTTCGTCTCCCCGCGGACGGGAGGCTGACATGATCGCGATGTTCTGCGACGACGGCTGGGTCGAGTGCATCAAGAACATGATCCTGGGCACCGTGTCCCTCGCAATCGATGGGCTGATCAAAGTGATCTTCGATCCGATTTTCGACGCGCTGGCCAAGGCCGTCGGCAGTGTGATGGGCACCATCGGAACGTTCTGGGTGTACGTCGACACGCCGTCGATCGGGAACTCCAGCACCGGTAAGCCGGACTTCGCGATCGACTGGATCTGGCAGCACACCGCGTGGATCGCGGTCTTCGCGGCGACCATCGGTGTGATCGTGGCCGGCTGCCAGATGGCCTGGACGCAGCGGGGTGAGTCGGCCCGTGACCTGCTCCGGTCGCTGCTCACCCTGGCGGTCGCGTCGACGATGGCGGTCAGCGTCGCGCAGGTGCTGATCACGGTCGGCGACAAATTCTCCGAGTGCATCGTGTCGACCGCGCTGACCGACAACGCGCAGGGGTTCGTGTGCAACCGGCACGAGGAGAACGCCGCCGGCTTCGGCCGGGCGATGCTGGTGCTGCTGGGACTGAGCGCCCCGACCGGCACCCTGGGCGTCGGGCTGATGATCGCCATCGCCATCATCGCGTTGCTGGCCTCGCTGATCCAGGTTGTCTTGATGGTGGTCCGCTACGCGATGCTGATCCTGCTCATCGGGGTGCTGCCGATCGCTGCGTCGGCGACCAACACCGAGATGGGTAAAGGCTGGTTCAAGCGAATAATCTCCTGGCTGATCGCCTTCATCCTCTACAAACCCGTGGCCGCTCTGATCTATGCGACCGCGATCAAGCTCACCTCGGCCAACTTCGCGAAGGACAAGCCGAAGACCGGCCCGCTGGCCTTCGCCGGCCAGACCGACGGCGACAAGATCATGAACATGGTTACCGGCATCACGATGCTGGTGCTCGCGTTGTTCGCCCTGCCGGCCTTGATGCGGTTCATCGCGCCGATGGTGTCGGCGACGGCCGGGTCGGCCGGCGCGGGCATGATGGCCGCCAAGATGCTCGGCGCCGACAAGGTGGGCGAGAAGGTTCAGGACTCCACCCGGGGGCAGAGCGAGAGCGACGGTCCCACTGGCTCGGAGACCCCCGGCCCCTCCCGGCAACCGACCTCCAGTACCGGCGGCTCCGGTTCACCGAGTGGCAGCGGAGGCGGCAGCAGCGGCGGCGGTAGCGGTGGCAGCGGCGGGGGCGGCAGTGGCGGTAGTGGAGGCGGCGGCGCCGGTGGCGGCGGAGGGGGCGCCGGCGGCGGTGCTGGTGGAGGTGCCGGTGGTGGCGCGGGCGGTGGAGCCGGAGCCGGTGCCGGAGCAGGTGGCGCGGCCGGTGGTGGCGCCGCAGCAGGTGGCGGCGCGGCGGCCGGTGGTGGTGCGGCCGCAGGTGGTGCCGCGGCCGGTGCGGGTGCAGCGGCCGGACCGGTCGGGATCGCTGTCGTCGCGGCCGCCGCAGCGGTCAAGAAGGGCATCGACACGGCCAAGGAGTTCACCGAGGACGTCGGCAAGGAAATAGACGGAATGGATGAGGGACCAAGTGGCAGCGGCTGACAGCGTGCGGAGCACGCCCAGGACCTACGGCAACTGGCGCCAGCCGGCGTCGGCGGGCATCGCGGGTCTGGGCACGCTCGGCACCATGATCATGATGGGCGGCCTGGTGGTGACGCTCATCGCCACCATGGCCGGCGGCCTCATCGGCGCGGTGATCTCGATGACGATCGTCGGGATCACGCTGCTGATGCTGATGACCAAGGACAAGCACGGCCAGTCCAGCCTGCAGAGACTCTCGACCCGAATTGGATGGCAGCGAGCAAAGATGGCCAAGCACAACATCTACCGTTCCGGTCCGCTCGGCCGGACGCCGTGGGGCAAGTTCCAGCTGCCCGGTCTCGCGGCCGCATCGCAGCTGAGCGAGTACCAGGACTCCTACGGCCGCCCCTTCGCTCTGCTGTTCTACCCGAGCACCCGGCACTTCACCGTCGTCATCAACGCGGAGCCGGACGGCGCCTCGCTGGTCGACGAGGACCAGGTGGACAACTGGGTCGCGCACTGGGGCCAGTGGCTCGCGTCGCTCGGTCACGAGCCGGGCGTCGTCGCGGCCTCGGTCACCGTCGAGAGTGCGCCCGACACCGGTATCAGATTGCGGCGCGAGGTCACTCACAACACCCAGGACGGTACGCCGGCGATCGCGCGCGCGATGCTCGCCGAGGTGATCCAGACGTACCCGGAGGGTTCCGCGCTGGTGTCCGCCCGGGTCGCCCTGACGTTCAAAGGCACGGACCGGCAGGGCAAGCGCCGCAAAGAAGAGGACATGGGCCGCGAGCTCGCGTCCCGGCTGCCCGCTCTCACCCAGAGCCTGAACTCGACCGGCGCCGGTGCCGCCCGACCGGTGACCGCACAGGAGCTCTGTGAGACCGTCCGGATCGCGTACGACCCGGCCGCCGCAGTACTGATCGACGAGGCTCGTAGTCAGGGCATGTCGCCGGATCTGCAGTGGACCGATGTCGGGCCGGCGGCGGCGCAGTCGTTCTGGGACAAGTACAGGCACGACAGTGCGTGGTCCGTGACGTGGCAGATGACCCAGGCGTCGCGCGGCGAGGTGTTCTCGTCCGTGCTCTCGCAGTTGGTTGCTCCGCACCCCGACATCGACCGCAAACGCGTCACGCTGCTGTACCGGCCGCTGGACGCGGCCACCTCGGCGCGCATGGTGGAAGCGGACAAGCGCAACGCCTCGTTCCGCGCGACCGCCTCGGCTCGCCCGTCAGCCCGCTCGCTGGCCGAAGCAAGGGCCGCCGACCGTACTGCGATGGAAGAAGCGCGCGGGGCGGGCCTGGTGAACTTCGGCATGGTCGTCACCGGGACGGTGATGTCCGCCGAGCAACTGCCCGACATGATCGCCGCGATCGACAACCTCGGTGCCACCGCCCGGGTGCTGCTCCGGCCGGCGTACGGATCGCAGGACTCCGCCTTCGTCGCGGCGCTGCCGCTGGGTGTCGTCCTGCAGAGCCACCTGTCGGTTCCGGCCGGAATCCGGGAAGCCCTATGAGCCAGCGGGAGGCCCAGTGAGCAAGAAGAAGAAGCCGGTCGACCCGATGCGGGGCGGCAAACGCCCGATGCCACGCGGCTGGCCCGGCATGGGCGGCGGCTACTCGACGTACCTGCAGGCTCCGGCCGAGTGGCGCGGTACGACGGTGCAGGTGTGCGGGATGTGGCCGTTCGCGGCCGGCACCGGCAGCCCGATGGTCGGCGTACCGATCGGCCGCAACATCCTCTCCGGCGCGACCATGTGCTGCGACCCGATCAGCTGGTTCATGCGCGCCAAGCTGATCTCCAACCCGTCCGTCTTCGTGCTGGGCAAGCCGGGTCTGGGCAAGTCGACGATCATCCGCCGGATGGCACTCGGCCTGGCCGGGTACGGCGTGATGCCGCTCGTGCTCGGCGACCTCAAGCCCGACTACAAGGACCTCATCGAGGCGCTCGGCGGCCAGGTGATCCAGCTCGGCCGCGGCCGTGGCCACCTGAACGTGCTCGACCCCGGCGAGTCCCGCAAGGCCGCACTGCGGCTGACCGGCAGTGCTCGCCAGGCCATCCAGGCCGACGCGCACGGCCGCCGTTCCACGATGGTGTCGGCGTTGATCTCGATCATGCGCTCGGCCCCACCGACCGACCGCGAAGAGACCATCATCGACGAGGCCCTGAAGGTCCTCGACGAACGCCACGACGGCACGCCGGTACTGCGGGATCTCCTGCGGGTGGTCCAGGAAGCTCCGGACCGGGTCCGCGACGTCGCGCTGGACCGCGGCAGCATGGAGCGCTACCGGCAGATCACCGAAGGCCTCGAGGCCTCCCTGATCGGTCTGGTCGGCGGTGGCCGGCTCGGTGAGATCTTCTCGGAGCAGACCGACCACCCGATGGCGATGGATCGTCCGGTCGTGTTCGACGTCTCCAACATCGACGACTCCGAGACGAGCTTGCAGGCCGCGGTGCTGCTGGCCTGCTGGTCGTACGGCTTCGGTGCCGTCGCCGTCTCGCAGGCGCTGGCCGATGCCGGGCTGGAGCCACGACGGCACTACTTCGTCATCCTGGACGAGCTCTGGCGAGTACTGCGCGCAGGGCGTGGTCTGGTCGACCGGGTCGACGCACTGACCCGATTGAACCGGCAGCGCGGTGTCGGGATGGCGATGATCTCGCACACCATGTCCGACCTGCTCGCGCTGGAGCACCCCGAGGACCGGATGAAGGCGAAGGGTTTCGTCGAACGGTCCGGCATGGTGATCTGCGGCGGCCTGCCGCGCGCCGAGATGGAGAACCTGACCGCCGTCGTACCGCTGTCGGGTGAGGAGCAGAACATGCTCATCGGCTGGCAGGACCCGCCCGCTTGGGACCCGGCCACCGGTGAGGAGGCGGCGCCACCCGGCCGAGGGAACTTCCTGGTCAAGGTCGGTGGCCGCCCGGGCATCCCGGTGCACGTCGCGCTCACCTCGGTCGAGCGCGAGATCAACGACACGAACAAGCTCTGGAAAACCGGCGCGGACGGCCGGCCACTGAAGGTGGAGATCGGCGACGACGGGACGGAGGAGGTCGTCGAGGAGTACACCTTCGACGACCCGGCGATGCTGCCGCCGCCCGACCCGAGCACCCGGCTGGCCCCGCCGCCCGACCCGGCCACCCGCATCGTCGCGAAGGCTGGAGTTGAGGAATAGTGGCCCAGGGCAAGAAGTCCACCGGTCCCGCCGGGTTGTCGGTCGAGTCGATCCTGGTGTTCGTCGGGATCGGCCTGTTCGTGATCGTGGTCGGCGGCATCTGGTCGTCGCTGAAGATCGCCGCCGCGATCAACAACACCCGCGACGTCGGCGGGAACCCGGTCGGCGCGATCACCGACCTGATCGACGGCACCGTGGAGTGGTCGGGCGCCGCGACCGGGGTGCTGCTGCTGGAGATCGTCCTGCTGGCCGTGCTCGGTGGCGGCGGGTACTACCTCGCCGTACGGATGGGCAGGCCCGGCTCCCGGGTCGACCGGTCCGCCCAGCTGATGTCGAAGCGCAACGAGATCTACAAGCTGACCCGCGAGGGCGCCCAGGAGATCGCCAACCGGCTCGGCGCCGGGCATGCGGGTCCCGGTGTCATGATCGGCCGCACGGTCCGCGACAACCTCGAGGTCTTCGGCTCCTGGGAAGACATGCACGTCGACGTCTGGGGACCCCGGACCGGTAAGACGACCTCGCGGGCGGTGCCGGCGATTCTGGAGGCGCCGGGGTCGGTGATCGCCACGTCGAACAAGCGGGACATCGTCGACGCCACCCGGGATCCACGCGCGGCCAAGGGACCGGTCTGGGTGTTCGACCCGCAGGAGGTCTGCGGCGAGGAACCCAACTGGTGGTGGAACCCGCTCAGCTACATCACCGACGAGACGAAGGCACGCCAGCTGGCCGAGCACTTCGTCGCGTCGCAGCGCTCCGAGTCGGCCCGTACGGATGCCTTCTTCGATGCCGCCGGCACCGACCTGCTGGCCGGCCTGTTGCTGGCCGCGGCGGTGGCCAAGCGCCCGATCACCCAGATCTACAGCTGGCTCGCCGATCCCCGCAACGACGAGCCGGAGCGCATCTTGCGATCGACTCCGGGCTTGCAGTTGTCCGCGGACGCGCTCGCCGGTGTCATCAGCGCGCCCGACAAGCAGCGCGGCGGTATCTACGGAACCGCCCAGCAGAGCGCGCAGTTCCTGATCAACCGCAAGGTGACCCGCTGGGTCATCCCGAACGGGCCGAACGACAACCGCCCGCAGTTCAACCCGTACCAGTTCGTCCGCGAAGGCGGCACGCTGTACAGCCTCTCCAAGGAAGGCGCCGGTACTGCGGGCCCGCTGGTCACCGCGTTGACCGTCGCCGTCGTCGAGGCCGCCGAGGACTACGCGAAGACCTGCGCGGGCGGCCGGATGCCCAGCCCGCTGGTCGGCGTACTGGACGAGGCAGCGAACGTCTGCCGCTGGAAGGACCTGCCGGATCTCTACAGCCACTTCGGCTCGCGCGGCATCGTGCTGATGACGATCCTGCAGTCCTGGGCCCAGGGGGTCGAGTGCTGGGGCGAGCGCGGCATGGAAAAGCTGTGGTCCGCGGCGAACATCCGCGTGTACGGCGGTGGCGTGTCCGACGCGAACTTCCTCGAGCGACTGAGCAAGCTGATCGGCGACTACGACATCACGTCGAACTCGGTGTCGTACAACAAGGGTGAACGCGGTACGAGCAAGCAGACCCAGCGGCACCACATCATGGAGGTCTCCGACCTCGCCTCGATGCCGCCCGGGCGCGCGGTGGTGTTCCCGTCCGGGATCCCGGCCACGATGATCAAGACCGTCCCGTGGATGGCCGGCCCGTACGCGGCGGCGGTGAAAGCCTCGTTCGCGCACCACGACCCGGGTGCGTCGGCTCCGGCCATCACCCAGACCGGCGCGGGCGCGTGGATCGCCGCGGGCCGTAACCAGCCCGCTGCCCCGGTCGCTCCGAGCGGACCGCCGGCACCGGTCTGGGAGCAGACCGAGGAGCAACGCCGTGGATGGTGAAGGCGAGCTCTTCTACCCACACGTCGCGGCGTTCGTCGAGGACCGGCTGGTCTACCTGTACTGCCGGCGCATCGGACAGCAGTTCGTCTGGTGCCCCGAGTGGTACCGGCATGCCGAGGCGCTGAGCCGGCTGGACTCGATCTGGCGGGCCTGGGAGCACCTGCGGCTCGACCCGGCGACCGGGATGTCGGTGTGGTGGCGTGACCATGCCGACCCGCACATGATGGCGTTGCTGGACCCGGACGGGCCGTTCGCGGCCTGCCGTGGTTCGCACAGCGACTACCCGATCCCGCCGCTGCCGGTGCAGGAGCCACCGGCCGGCCTCTTCTTCGACCAGCGGCAGCCGAACCTGCGCGGGGTCTGAGTTCGGGATCGGCGGATGTCGCCGCTGGTCCCTAGGCGCTCGGTGCTGGTAGGCCGAGGGATTTGCCGAGGCGGATCAGTTGGTGGTCGAGGTGGGCCGGGAACTGGGTGACGGTGTTGGTGAACTGCCCGAACAGTTCCAGGCTCACCAGGCCGCATAGTGACGAGAAGGCCAGCAGACCGCGCGCCAGGATCTCCGGCTTGAGCTCCCCGGGCAGTGAGGGTCGCAGCCGGTCCAGCTCGCGCCGGAGCGCCGCCGTCATCGGTGGGTCGTCCTGAGACGGCTCCAGCCCGGCATCCGCGAGCAAGCCGAGCAGCAGGAGCGGAACCCTGCTTCCGGCGGCCGTGGTCCGCTCAGGCGGCGCGTGGTACCCAGGCACCGGGCTGCCGTAGAGCAGGGCCCACTCTGCCGGATTGGCGACGGCCCACCGGCGTACGGCGCGTCCGATGGTCAGCCAGCGCCGGCCGAGGTCACCGCGGCGGATGCGAGCCTCGGCGAACTCGACCGCGTCGCCGAATGCGTTGTACGACTCCTCGATCAGCAGCGTGAGCAACTCGTCGCGGCTCGGCACGTAGCGGTAGACGGCTGACGAGACCAGGCCGAGTTCGCGGGCGATGGCGCGCAGCGAGAGGGCGGCCGAGCCCTCGGTACGGAGTTGCTGGTGGGCGATCCGGAGGATGTCGCTCATCGTCTGCTGATGCGCACGCTGTCTCGGCGTCGTCATCTGCCGATCATCACCGCTCGCCGGAGCGGGTGCAACTTCAGAGAGCAGTGCTCTTGCTTTCTGCTGACCGATCGCCAATACTGGAAGCAAGAGAGAGCGGTGCTCTCACAAATGTGAGGAGTGGGGACGATGCAGGAGATCTGGCGCTGGAGCAACCTGGGACTGGCCTTCGCGGTCGAGCTGGCCGGGCTGGGGATCTTCGCGTGGTGGGGCTGGCGCACGGGCGGCAGTACGCCGATCAAGCTGCTGCTCGCGATCGGACTGCCGGTGCTGGCCGCCGTCGTCTGGGGTCTCTTCGCCGCACCGACAGCGAACTACGGCAGCCCGGTCGTCACCGCGATCGTCAAGATCGCGTTCTTCGGGCTGGCCGGCCTCGCGCTGTGGAGCCTCGACCACTGGCTCCTCGGCACCGTCTTCGTCCTGGTCGTAGCCGCCAACCTCCTGATCATCCGCGTCGGCCACCTCACGGCCTGACCACCAACCCGCGAACTTCAGCGCCCGGTCCCCACGCCGATCCCGGCGCCCGTCCACCCCGGCGCCTCGCGCCGCCTGCGGGTCGCCGTGCGGGTGCGGTACTACTCGCCGAGGCCGAAGTCGCGGAGTTCTTTGGTTTTGGGTTTGCGGCTTCTGAGGTTCTTGCGGGCGCGCGGGGTTCGCTGCGGGGGATTGCGGACCGCTTCCGCGGCGGGCGGTTGTTCGAGCCTGCGGGTGTCCGCCTCGCGGCGGTGCTCGCGGGCGTCGGTGCCGTAGGTGTCGGCCGTGGCGTCGTCGCGGTTCGCCCGGGCGTTCTCGACCGACCCCGACACCCGTGCCCGCCCGGCCTTCGCGCGGTCCGCCTCGGCGGCAGGATCGTCCCGGCCGGCCGCACCTGCTTCCAGCCCGGCCGCCCGGCCGAAGTCCTGCCGGGCAAGCCGGCGCTCCGAGTCCGCGTGCGAACGGAAGTTGTCGCGCCCGCGCTCGTCCACATGTGCCAGCCGCAACGCCTCCGCCACCTCGGCCTCCGCCCGGTACACATCGAGCCGCCGCCGGCTGTCGAGCCGTTCGCGCTCGTCCCGGGCGTCCTGCTCGGCGTCTTCGCGATGCCGCTGCGCCTCGTCCTCGTCGGCTTCCTCGTCCAGACCGGCGGCCTCCGCCTGCGCCAGGTCGGCGCCGGCTTCCCACTCCTTGGCACGACGATCCTCGCCGGCGGCTTCCGCGCCGGGTGCGCCCTCGTCCTCACCCTTGGCGTACGCCGGGTCCAGCCCGACGCCCTGCTCGTCGTCCGTGTCGGCCATGCCGCTCCTTCCGTTCAGGGCTCCACGATGCCGCAAGGGCAGGTCAGCTGCACAGCAGGCGTCCAGGGAAGATCGCGCCCGGAGCCGCTGTTGGGGTCGAGTATGAAGATCGGCGCGGCCGCCAGGGCCAGCGGTGTGAGCGCGAGGTCGCTGCGGTACTACGAGGACGAGGGCCTCATCGTCCCTGGCCGGTTCAGCAACGGCTACCGCGACTACTGCCAGTCCACCATCGACAGGGTCGCCGTGATCCGCTCGCTGCTCGACTCCGGGCTACCGGTCCGGCTGGTGCGAGATCTGCTGCCTCACCTCGGCGCCGGCTCGGTCTGCGCCGAGTTCGTGGACGAGGTCGAGCAGTACCGCGATCGGCTAGCGCACCGAGTCGCCGTACTAAGTGCTCAGCAGGCGGCGCTGGAGGACTACCTGCGCGAGGTCGGCCGCATCGCTTGACCTTGACGCCTGTGTGAGAGTTCTACGTTCCGGTGCATGGAGAGCAACGAGACGATGCGGGCGCTGGTCCAGCAGTCGCACCGCGGACCCGATGACCTGATCCTGACCGACGTACGCCGACCGTCGCCCGGCCCGGGGGAGTACCTCGTACGAGTGGGTGCCGCCGGGATCAACTTCGCCGACGTCATGCAGACGTACGGGCGCTACGGGGGAGGACCGAAGCCGCCGTACGCAGCAGGCTTCGAGGCGGCCGGAGAGATCGTCTCAGCGGGTCCAGAAGTGGCCAGTGCGTTGCCCGTCGGCACACATGTCATCGGAGCGGGTCGGGGAGCCTTCTCGGAGTACGTCGTCATGCAGGCGGCCGAGGTGCTTCCGGTGCCGACAGGCTGGAGTGACGCCGAGGCTCTCGGATTGGTGTTGAACTGGGCGACCGCGTTGGCGGCGTTGAAGCCTGTGGGCGGTCTGGCGTCGGGGGAGACGGTCCTCATCCACGCTGCGGCGGGAGGCGTGGGGCAGGCTGCTGTGCGCCTCGCTCACCACTACGGCGCTCGAGTGATTGCGACAGCTGCGTTGGCGAAGCACGAGATCGTGAGAGCGCTCGGTGCCGACGAGGTGCTGGACAGTGCACGCTCCGACCTTGCAGCAGAGCTCACTCGCCTCACCGGTGGAGTGGACCTCGTTCTGGAATCGGTTGGACGTTCTACCTTCGCGGCCAGCCTGTCCGCCGCCAAGGGGATCACCGGACGCATCGTCGTGTACGGCGCTTCGTCCGGCGACGCTGCGGTGACTACTCACGACCTGGTCTTCACCAACCCGGTGCAGCTCAAGGGGCTGCACATCGGCGCGCTGGCCGCCGCTGTGCCGACTGTCTATCGCTCGCTGATCACAGAACTCCAGGAACTCGTTGCCCAAGGCGTCTACCCTCCAGGCCGGCCACAGCTCCACGCACTGGCCGACGGACCCGCCGTACTTCGGGAGCTCGAAGCCGGCCGGACCACTGGCAAACACGCACTCGACCCTTGGCGCTAGCTGCTCCCAGCATCAGCGGACGGCGCCGGTGACCAGCCAGCCGTCCCGGCGTTCTCGGAGCGTCAGCGTGAGGAACCGCAGCAGCATGTATCCACCGAACGCCCACCACAGCGCGACGATGCCACGATCGAACCACTGCACGCTCAGCGCGAGCGGAGCGAACAGGAGCAGCGCGATGATCCCTGCCACTGCCAGATAGGGACCGTCGCCGGCACCGATCAGTACGCCGTCCAGCACGAACACCACCCCGTTGACCGGCTGCCAGATCGCGGCAACCAGCAGGATCGCGGCCAGCGTGTGGCGCACCTCGGGGTCTTTGGTGAACAGCGGCACGTAGAGGTCGCGCAGTCCCCACAGAGCCAGGCCGCCCACCACTCCCGACACCAGTCCCCACCACATCATCCGGCGGGTGATCGCCCGGGTGCCGACGACGTCTCCCGCGCCCAGTGAGCGCCCGGTCAGGGCTTGGGCAGCGATGGCGATCGCATCGAGTGCGAGCGCGAGGAACGACCACAGTGTGAAGGCGACCTGGTGCGCTGCGACCGACGTAGTACCGAGTGAGGTGGCCACGAAGGTGGTGAGCACGATGGCTACTCGCAGCGTGAGGGTTCGTACTACGAGCGGTACTCCGGCGTGTGCGGAAGCGAGGATTCCTGGGCGGTCTGGGCGGAGCTTGGCGCCGTCCCGCCGAGCGCCACGGACCACCACGACGACCAGTGCTGCTCCGGCTGCTGTTTGGGCGATCGCAGTACCGAGTGCTGAGCCTGCGATGTTCAGGTCGAGGCCGTAGACGAGCAGGACGTTCAAGGCGATGTTGGCGAGGTTGGCCGAGACGGCGACCACCATGGGCGTCTTGGTGTCCTGCAGACCGCGCAGTACGCCGGTAGCCGCCAGCAGCAGGAGCATGGAAGGAATGCCTAGACAGGAGATTCGCAGGTAGGTCACCGCGTAGTCCGCTACGTCCGGCGAGGGGTGGAACCCAGCAATGGCGAGCGGAGCAAGCAGCAGCCCGGCAACAGCCAGTACTACGCCCAGCAGCAGGGCCAACCAGAGTCCGTCGATCCCCTGCGCGAGTGCTCCCTTGTGGTCACCTGCGCCGATGCGTCTGGCCACCGCTGAGGTCGTCCCGTACGCCAGGAAGACGCAGATGCCGACCAGCGTCTGCAGGATCGTCCCGGCGACGCCGAGGGCCGCCAACTGCGGTGTACCGAGGTGTCCGACGATCGCCGAATCGGCCAGCAGCATCAGTGGTTCGGACACCAGCGCGAAGAACGCCGGCACGGCCAGCCGGAGGATCTCCCGGTCCTGGGTCTTCCAGGTAAGGGGCATGCGGATCATTGTGCCTGGCGGGGGCTGTGCACAGAGCAGCGGACCTGTGGGTATCGAATCTTTTTCTTCTCCACAGTTGTGGGCGGACAAAACCGCAGGTCAGAGCGGGGTTGTGGATCTCTGTGCACAGATATCCACAGGGATATGCCCAACCTGTGCACACCTGAGCGCCGGGTTATGCACGGCTTGTCCACACCCCCTGTGGACGGCTGGCTACCAGGGTTCGGGGTGTCGGGCGTACGGTCGCGGGACTGACGCCGTCCGGCCGCAGTCTCGGGGTGAGAACGCCTGCGGATGCTGTCGGTGAAATTGTCGGTGCGGCTGATTACGATTCGATCAGTTGTTCGAACGGGCCGGATCCGCTGTGCGGGTGGTGGCGCGTGCGGGTGCGATGTGGTTCGGGTGGCGGACGAGGAGGTCGGACGAGTGAGCGTTGCGGAGTTCCGCGGGGGGCCTGGCGGCGGGAACGAAGAGCGCGATCCCCAGTTGGGTTTCGACCGGACCCCACCGCAGGACCTGGCCGCCGAGCAGTGCGTGCTCGGCGCGATGATGCTCAGCAAGGACGCGATCGCGGACGTGATCGAGACCCTGCGCGGAACGGACTTCTACCGGCCGGCGCACGAGATCGTCTTCGACGCGATCACCGACCTGTATGCCCGCGGCGAGCCGGCCGACGCGATCACCGTCGCCGCCGAGCTGACCAAGCGCGGCGAGATGACCCGGATCGGCGGCGCGCCGTACGTGCACACCCTGGTCGCCTCGGTCCCGCTGGCCGCCAACGCGGGGTACTACGCGCACATCGTCCGGGAGAAGGCGATCCTGCGCCGGCTGGTCGAGGCCGGCACCAAGATCGTCCAGATCGGGTACGCCGGCGAGGGCGAGGTCGACGACGTCGTCGACCAGGCGCAGGCCGAGATCTACTCGGTCACCGAGAAGCGCACCACCGAGGACTACGCGCCGCTGAAGGACATCATGGAGGGCGCCCTCGACGAGATCGAGGCGATCGACTCCCGCGGCGACGCGATGGTCGGCGTACCGACCGGGTTCACCGATCTCGACGAGCTGACCAACGGCCTGCACCCGGGCCAGATGATCATCGTCGCTGCCCGCCCGGCGATGGGGAAGGCGCTGGCGCTCGACACCCCGCTGCCGACGCCGACGGGCTGGACCACGATGGGCGAGGTCGCGGTGGGCGACGAGCTGATCGACGCCGACGGCCGGCCGACCCGCGTGGTCGCCGCCACCGAGGTGATGTACGACCGGCCCTGCTTCGAGCTGACCTTCTCCGACGGGTCCACGCTGGTTGCTGACGGCAACCACCAGTGGGTGGTCGAGGACGGCGGCCAGTCCGTCGTCTGCACGACACTCGACCTGCACAGCGCGATGTCGGGCGACTCCGGGCTGACCCCGCTGGTCCCGCGGTCCGCGCCGCGCGAGGTCGTCGGGCACGGGGTGTCCACCGGTGTCATCGGCGACGCCGACCGCCGGCTCGAGCGGGTCGTGCCGGTCGCGAGCGTGCCGGTGCGCTGCGTGGAGGTCGACAACGCCGACCACCTGTACCTGGCCGGCAAGTCGATGATCCCGACCCACAACTCGACGCTCGGGCTGGACTTCGCCCGATCGGCGTCGATCAAGCACGGCCTGACCTCGTGCATCTTCTCGCTGGAGATGAGCCGCAACGAGATCACCATGCGACTGCTGTCCGCCGAGGCGAAGGTGCCGCTGCATCACATGCGCAACGGCAAGATGACCGACGAGGACTGGGCCCGGCTGGCCCGCAAGATGGGCGAGGTCTCCGAGGCCCCGCTGTTCATCGACGACTCGCCGAACCTCACGATGATGGAGATCCGCGCCAAGGCCCGCCGGCTGAAGCAGCGGCACGACCTCAAGCTGATCGTGATCGACTACCTCCAGCTGATGACGTCCGGTAAGAAGGTCGAGTCCCGCCAGCTCGAGGTCTCCGAGTTCTCCCGCTCGATCAAACTCCTCGCCAAGGAACTCGAAGTCCCCGTCATCGCCATCTGCCAGCTCAACCGAGGCTCCGAACAACGCTCCGACAAACGCCCCATGGCCTCCGACCTCCGCGAATCAGGCTGCCTGACCGCGGACACCAGGCTGCTGCGGGCCGACACCGGAGCAGAGATCAGCCTCGGCGAACTGCTCGCCGCCGGCACGCGGGACATTCCCGTCTGGTCGCTGGACGACCGGTTGAAGCTGGTGCCGCGCACGATGACGCACGTCTTCCCGAGCGGGGTGAAGGAGGTCTTCCGGCTCAAGCTCGCCTCCGGCCGCGAGATCAAGGCAACGGCGAACCACCCCTTCCTGACGTACGACGGGTGGAAGCCCCTCGGCGACCTCGTTCCGGGCACGCGACTGGGCTCACTTCGGCACGTGCCGCCGCCGCTCGACCTCAAGCCGTGGGACGACGACGAGGTCACCCTGCTGGCTCACCTGCTGGGCGACGGCTCGTTCGTCAAGCGGCAGCCGATCCGCTACTCCAGCATCGACGAGGCGAACCTCGCGGCGGTGGGGTCCGCGGCCCAGCGACGCTTTGGCATCACTCCGATCCGCGACGAGTACGCCGCCGCCCGGGTCACCACGCTGCGCCTACCCGCGCCGTACCGGTTGGCCCGGGGCAAGCGGAATCCGATCGCCGCCTGGCTGGATGAGCTCGGGCTCTTCGGCCTCCGTAGCCACGAGAAGTTCATCCCGGCCGGCGTCTTCAGCCTTCCCAAGGAGCAGGTCGGCGCCTTCATCCGCCACCTGTGGGCCACCGACGGATCGGTTCGCTGGGACGCGAAGGTCAAGCAGGGCAGGATCTACTACGCCTCCACCAGCCGCCGCCTCGTCGACGACCTGGCCCGGCTCCTGCTCCGGTACAACATCTTCAGCCGGATCAAGGTGGCGAAGAAGCCCGGTTATCGCGACTCGTACCACCTGCACATCTACGGCGTGGAGAACCAACTCCGCTTCTGCGAGGAGATCGGCGTTCACGGCGATCGTGGCGTCAAGGTCGTGGAGGTCGCGACCGCGCTGCGCGACGTGCGCGCCAACACGAACCTCGACACGATTCCCAAGGAAGTGTGGTCGCAGGTTCGCCAGGTGCTGAGCGAGCGCAAGGTGTCGCACCGCGAGTTCGCCGCCGCGATGGGTACGCAGTTCTCCGGCTCCACGCTGTGGAAGCACGCGCCGAGCCGGCAGCGACTGGCGAAGGTCGCCGACGTCCTCGACAACGCCGACCTCGAGGTTCTCGCCACCAACGACATCTTCTGGGACACGATCACCTCGATCGAAAGCCTCGGCGACCAAGAGGTCTACGACGCCACCGTCATGGGCACCCACAACTTCGTTGCTGAGGGCATCGCCACGCACAACAGCCTTGAACAAGATGCGGACGTCGTCATCCTTCTCCATCGTGAGGACGCCTACGAGCGCGAATCAACTCGACCGGGGGAAGCCGACTTCATTGTTGCCAAGCATCGGAACGGGCCTACTGCGGATGTGGTCGTGGCCTTCCAAGGTCATTACTCGCGGTTTGTGGATATGGCGCACGACGGCTGATCAGGTTTGGCCTGTGCCAGGGGGTTCGGTCCAGCGGTGGGCTGAGGTGGATTCCTGGGACAGGAGGCGGAGGGTGGAGATGAGGGTTTCGCCGAGGATGGTGCCGATGATGACGCTTTCGGCGATCTGGTCGGGGGTGGCGCGGTCGGGGCGGGATGTGACGGCGGCGAGTTCGAGAGTGGTGAGCTTCTCGACTGCGTCGGCGTAGGTTTCCAGCAGACCGACCAGGTGGTCCTGGTCGAGGGAGCGCATGACGGCGATCGTCTCGATCAAAGTGGTGAGGGCAGGGGCGTCGGGGGCGACCTTCCAGCCGCGCGATTCGAGCAAAGCCTCGACCTGAGCGGTCGCCGCGTCGGTGGCGGCTTCCGGTGGGTTCGAGGCGAGTTGCCGTCGGGCCGTGATCGCGCGGTGGGCGCGGCCGATCTGGTCGTGCAGGGGCAACGTGTCCGAGTCCAAGCCGTCCAGCACCTCCTTCACCTGCGCGACCGGTACGCCGGCCAGGTCCACCAGAGCGCGCACGAGCCGCAGTCGGCGTACGTGCAACTCGCCGTAGCTCGCCTGGTTCGGGCTGGTCAGCTCGCCTGGGGGCAGCAGGTTCTCGCGCAGGTAGTACTTGATCGTCGGCACCGGCACCCCGGATACCCGGCTCAGCTCTGCGATCCGCATATTCGCTTGCCTCCCGCTCGTCCTTGATGGATAGTATCAATATCCATAAACGGATAGTGCGACTATCCAAAGCTGAGGAGCGTCACCGTGGCACTGAGCGATCCCTCCCGCATGATCGCGGGCGTCATCCTGCTGACCATTGCCACCATCGAGTTCGGTGGCTGGTTCATGACCAAGATCGTGCGCGGTGACGTGCCGATGACCGAGTTTCAGAAGTCGTTCGCGCGGGCCGGTCACGGGCATGCGGGCGTGCTGGTGATCCTGAGTCTGGTCGGCCTGCTGTACGTCGACTCGACCACCCTGGACGGATTCTTCCTCTGGGTCGGCCGGCTCGGCGTCCCGGTCGCGGCGATCCTGATGTCCGGCGGCTTCTTCGCCTCGTCAGCGGGCAAGGACCGGACCAAGCCGAACCAGTTCATCTGGATGCTCGCGCTCGGCGCTGCGAGTCTCGCGGCCGGCGTGATCACCCTCGGCATCGGCCTCCTCACCGCCTGACCGAGCGGAGGTTCAGCGCCGAAGCCCGCTCAACGTCACCGCGACCAGACGACGAACGGCAGCCTTGGACCGCAGAGTGTTGGCAGCCGTGAGCGCATGGAGGCAGTAGGTCGCAAGCTCCGCAGCCGGTACGTCGGTACGCAGGTCGCCCGCTGCTGCCGCCTCGACGAGCAGGTCGCGGATGAACCCGTGCAGATGCTGCCGTGCCTGGCTCACGTGATCGGCTCGGTGCAACGAGCCGGCCAGATCGGATCGCGGGTGCTGGAACGACAGCACGGCGTACGCCGTCAGTACTGCCTCCAGCCGCTCGGAGGATTCTGCGCGATCGCGGACTCGGGCGAGTTCCTCGAGGTGGGACCGGACCTGGCGCTCGTGCCAGGCGGTGAGGATCGTGTCGATGTCGGGGAAGTACTTGTACAGCGTCGCGCGGCCGATCCCGGTCGCCTTGGCGATCTGCGACATCGTCACCCCGGCCGGGCCGTGCTCGGCGACCAGTTCCGCTGCCGCGTCCAGGGTCGCGGCACGCACCGCGTCGCGATGCGCCTCGATCGTCTCGTTCCACAGCTTCGGCACGTCGAGGACTCTACTCGCTGTAGACAGATCGTCGGGTAATAAGACACTCTGTATCGCAAAAAGGAGCGATTCATGGCGAGTGCAGAAGGTCTGGTGATGACCGGGAGAGCCGATCGCTACCTGGACCAGTTCACCAAGCACTTGGCCCACCAGCCAGGTGGAATCCAGGCGCGACCCGACAGCGACGGCAGCCTGCTGGTCGACTTCGGTGCAGCAACCTGCCGCATGCGAGCGACAGCCGACAGCCTGATCCTGTACGCCGAGGCCGCACTCCCCGAGGAGCTCGGCGGACTCCAGCGCCGCCTCACCGAACGCCTCGAACAACTAGGCCGGCGCGACGGACTCGCCGTCCGCTGGACCCCCGACTTCACCGCGGCAGCACCCCAAGAAGCCGGCGATCATCGAGGTCACGGACATGCCCGCTGACCCCCACGTGGCGCGAAAAGCCGGTGGTGGTAGCCCGAAACTGGATCAGCAAGAGTCAGCCTTGGAGTTGTTGGCCGACTTTCTTGATCAGCGTGGCGAGTTCAGGCGAGGCATCGAGGCTGTACGGCGCGCCGAGGGCAGCGACGCCCGCGACGTACTGGATCAGAAGCGAAGGCGAGTCGGCGGAGATTCGTAGTACGCACGCGTCTTCGCCTGTCGACGTGAGTTGACCCGGGATCAGGCCGAAGAAGGTCGACCGCACGACAGATGCGGGTAGCTCGACAGCGATGCGGACCGAGTGCCGGTAAGAAGCCGTCGCGAAGGACTCCGCCAGGTACGACGCCGCGTCGGCGGCCGGGAGTTCGCGTGCTTGGAAGTGATGGCGGGTCGGAGCGACGTCGGAGATCCGGTCGACCCGAAAGGTCCGCCAGTCGGCGCGATCCGGGTCGTACGCGAGCAGGTACCACCGCCCGCGCAGCGTCACCAGTCGATGCGGCTCGACTCGTCGTCGGGACGGTTCCCGCCGCCGGGTCGAGTAGCCGAAGGCAACGATCTCGAGATCCCGGCAACAAGCAGCCAGTACGGCGAGCAGCCCGGGATCAACCTGGGGGTGACCGTCGCGCACCACCACCTCGGTCGCGCTCATCGCGGCCACCCTTGGACGCAACCGGGCCGGCAGCACCTGCTCCAGCTTGGCAAGCGCGCTCATCGAGCTTTCCTCGATCCCCGCAACGCCGCCCGCCGCGGCACCCGCCAGCCCGATCGCCACCGCGACGGCCTCGTCGTCGTCCAGCAGCAGGGGTGGCACGTTCTTCCCCGAAGCGAGCCGGTAGCCACCCGCGATCCCCGTCGTACCGGTGACCGGGTAGTCGAGCGCCCGGAGTCGGTCGACGTCGCGCCGTACGGTGCGGTCGGTGACGCCGAGACGCTCGGCCAGTTCGGCGCCGGACCACTCGCGCCGGCTCTGCAGTAGAGCCAGCAAGCGCAACAGTCGCCCGGGGAGGTCCTTTCGCGCGCTCACAGACCCAAGACTGGCAGATCTTTAGGACAAGATGAGTCCGGAAGGCGGACTAGCGTCCTTGGTATGACTACCGAACTGAACAATCTCGACGGCCCGGTCTGGACGCCCGACATGGACGGGTACGACGAGGCCCGGCTGGGATTCCAGCGCCTCGACCCGCACCGCCCGGCGTACATCGTGGGCGCCGCGAGCGCGAAGGACATCCAGTCGGCCGTGCACTTCGCGCGGGAGAACGGCCTCAAGGTGGCGGTCAAGGCCAAGGGGCACGGTCACCTCAACCCGCTCGACGGCGGCGTCCTGATCACCACGGACCGCCTGAACGACGTCGCCGTCGATCCCACCACCAAGACCGCGTGGATCGAGGCGGGCGCGACCTGGAAGCAGGTGATCGAAGCGGCCGCACCCCACGGGCTCGCCCCGCTGTCCGGCAGCTTCCCGAATCTCGGCGCAGTCCCGTACATCCTCGGCGGAGGCCTCGGCCTGATGGCGAGACAGTACGGGTACGCCGCCGACCACGTGCGCCGGATCGAGCTCGTCACCCCCGACGGTGTACTACGGAACGCCGAGGACGACCCCGAGTTGTTCTGGGCGCTGCGCGGCGGCATCGGCAACTTCGGCATCGTCACCCGGCTCCAGGTCGACCTGTTTCCTGTGACGACGCTCTACGGCGGCAGCCTGTACTACGACCTGTCGGCGAACCCGGGCGCGCTCGAAGCGTGGCGCGAGTGGACCGAAACCGTCCCCGACAACGTCACGTCGGCGATCGCGCTCCTGAATTTCCCCGACATCCCGCAGGTCCCCGAGCCGCTGCGTGGAAAGCAGGTCGCCCAACTCCAGCTCAGCATCCTCGACGGCGGCGAGAGGTTGATCCGGCCGCTCCGGGAGATCGGTGAGCCGGTCGTCGACACCGTCGGCGAGTTGCCGTACACCGAGTCGGCCAAGATCTTCGCCGAGCCGGATCGCGCGGACGCCTTCAGTTCACGCAACGTCCTGCTGAGCGCGCTCGACCCGAAGGGGCTCGACACGGTGCGAACCGGATCGGAGGCGCAGAAATGCATCGTCGCCATCCGCCACCTCGGCGGGGCGCTCGCCAAAGAGCCCGAGAGAGCGAACGCGATGGGTCACCGCGACGCGCAGTACTCCGTGACCGTGCTGTCGATCGGCGAGCAGGACCAGAGCGCGCGGCACCGCGCGGTACTCGAGCCGTTCGCGGATCACGTGATCGGCCGGCTGCTCAACTTCAGCAGTGCCTCGCTCGACGAAGCCGACCTCCGGGCCGCGTTCGACGAAGGGGACTACGACCACCTGTGGGAGCTCCGGGCGCGCTACGACGCCGACGAACTCCTCCAGCCGAACCACCCGATCTGAACGGCAACGGCACTGAAGGGCAGCGGTTCTAAACGGCAGCGGTCCTAAAGAGCAGCGGTGACGTCGATCTCGACGAGTTGGCCGGTGAAACCGAGCTGGGCGACGCCGAGCAGCGTGCTCGCCGTACTGAATGCCGGTGCGAGCGGCGACGCGTTCAGCCGGGCCCACACGCCACCGAGGTCGTCGCGATCCGGACTGACCACATAGATGACGGTCCGTACGACGTCCTCCGGTCGGGCCCCGACCGACTCCAGGGCGACCAGGATGTTCCGCACCACCTGGTCGGTCTGCCCGTCGAAGCCACCCTCGGCCAACTGCCCGGACTCGTCCAGTGGGCACTGTCCGGCCAGGAATACCAGGCGGTCAGCCTCGACCCTGGTCACATGGTGGTACCCGGGCGTCGCGTGCAGACCGGCAGGGTTGGAGCGCTCAATGGTCACGCGCTGAGCCAACGGCACGACCAGGGTGCCGTCAACACAATTTCAGGCGAACTCGGCGATCAGCTCGGCAAGCCGACGCGGCTGATCGAGGGGGACGAGCGTGTAGCTGTCGTCCACCTCGATCAGCTTGCCCTGGGGAAGCAGGTTCGCCAGCCGCCGGCCGTGCTCGAGCGGCATCACGCGATCCTGCGCGGCCCACACCACCAGAGCTGGTCGATCGAAACCCGGCAGGGCCTCAGCGGCCTTGATCAGAAGGGTTCTGTCGGCGAAGGCTGCTCGCAGTACGCGTACTACGTCTCGCCGGATCGCCGCGTCGCGTAGTACCGGCTTCAGCCACTGGGCGGTCGCGGCGTCACCTCGTTTGGTGAGCCAGCCGAAAGTGATCGGCAACCGTCGCATCGCGCGCAGCCGGAGCTGCTGCAGGAAGAGGCCGAGCATGCCCGGCGAGAGCTTGCCGACCAGTGCGAGCGTCTTGCCGGTGAGCCCGGGCGGCAGGTTGTCGAACGCCTCGCAGGACACCAAGACGATCCGGCCGACCCGTTCGGTGTTTGCCCGCAGCAACAACTGGACCAATGCACCGCCGGTGTCGTTGCCGACCAGCGTGACGTCGTCGAGGTCCAGGCGGTCGAGCAACTCCGCGACCAGCCGTGCGATCCCGGGCAGGGACAGGTCGGCATCGGAATGCATCGCCTGCCGGTGCGCACCAAGTGGAAGAGTCGGTACCACGCAGCGGTGGCCGGCCGACAACTCCGCGACCGTGTCGTCCCACAACGACAAGTCCATCATCAGGCCGTGCAGCAGGACGATCATCGGTCCGGAGCCGACATCGTCGTACTCGATCGTCCCGGCGGACAACGCGATCTCGTTCATGCTTGCAGCCGAAGATGCGAAACCGCTGCGGGCTGACTGAGAACGTGCCGGTTCAGGAAATCCAGCTCGGCTTCGACGACGGTCTTGTGCTGGTCCAGGAAGGGGGCGTAGTGGCCACCGGGGACGCGGACGAGTTCGGCGCGGGGTGCGCGACGAGCTGCGGCGATCGAGGGGGCGGCGAGCGCGGACTGGTCCTGGTCGGCGACGACCACGAGCAGGGGCACCTTCACCTTCGACGCATACCGGCCGGGTCGGTAGAAGGTGACCCGGAGAGCTGACCGAGCGGCGACGAACTGCAGCCAGTCGGGGTACTTGTTGCCCGGGTTCAGCGCCTCGTTGGTCTGCAGGGAGTCCGGCGTGGTGAGCAGCGCCACCGTCCCAGGCGGGGCCACCAACGGCACCAGGCGAGGCGGCCTGCCGACGAGGCTGCCAAGCGCGTCGAGGATCGCCCGGCCGGTGAACCGCAGCATGGCCGACGGCTTCTGGTGTCGCGCCGCATTCCGCGTGGCGGCCGGGCCGTCCGCGTTGGGCGTTTGCGCGATGGCCGCCGCAAGCTGTGGATTCCGCGCCGCCAGCGGGAAGATGTAGCCGCCCGAGAGCGAGAACGCCCAGATCGCGATCTTGCCCGGGTCGACCTCCGGCAGCGTTCCGGCGTACTCGATCGCCGCTTGCCAATCGGTGAGCTGCTCCCCGACGCGGGCCACCTGCCGAGGCTCTCCTTCGCTCTCGCCGAGATGCCGGTAGTCGAAGGCGAGCACGGAGAATCCGGCCGCATGGAACCGCCGAGCGAACACATCGGTCCCCGGCTCCTTGGTCACCCCGAAGCCGCCGGCCATGATCACGCACCCGCCGTTCGTCCCCGGGTAGTGCCAGGCCACACACCCGGCACCGAACCGCACCCGCACCCGCTCCTCCGACATACCCCACCAGCTCCTTCTCAGCCCCGAACGTGATTAAAGTGAACCACCCGGTTCGCAAACTGTCCAGAGCCGTACCGACGGACAGGACGTAGCCGCCCACGACCTAGTGCGCCTAGGCGTGACCGGGCAGCGGCGTACGGCGTACAGGTGGTGCACTACCTGTTGGTCGGTACGCCGTGGCTCAGTCCGCAGCGGCTTCTTCGTGGGTGAGGGCCCGGTCGAGCGCGGCGAAACCGGCCTCGATACCGGCGCCGTCGCCGCTGGTTCGCCATTCGACCAGGAAGCCGCGGAGTACGCCGAGGATCATCTCGGCGACCTCGTGCTGGCGGCGTGCGCTCCATTCGGCCGGGAGAATCGAGAGCAACGACGGCAGGTACTGCTTCGACGCTTCCCGTGCGAGTTGGGCATAGCGCCCCGAGTCGTACATCGCGAGGCCGATCGCCTGGTCGAGTACCCAGGCCTCCTCGCCGACCAGCACCGGCCACATCGCGCGCACCCGGCCGGCCAGTGTCCGGCTCGCGGATTCCTCCGCAGCAGCGGCCATGCTTCGGTCGATCCGGCGCGCGCGAAGCCGGAGTACCGCCTGGGTGAGCAGGTCTTCGGGGCCGTCGAAGTAGTAGAGCAACACCTTGTGCGTCGTACCGGCCGCACGGGCAGCACGGCGAAGCGAGAAGTCCACGAGCCCGTTCGCGCCGAGGTCGTCGGTCACCCGTTCGAGCAGTTCGAGGCGGCGCGCCTCGCCCCGCGCCGAGCCGGCCGATCGCCGATAGCCTGCGCGCTCCTGCTCGGCTTCACCTTCAGACACGTCGCCAGTATCCAGGTCCCGGCTCTGAGTACTTCGCATCGACCGGTCAGCACGCACCTAGAACGCGGCGCCCGGGCGGATCGAGTCGCTCATCAGGTCGAGCAAGGCGGTCACCGCTCGGCTCGGCCGCTTGCCGCTGAGGGTGATCGCGGACAACGTCCAGGTCAGCTCGACGTCGGTCAGCCGCAAGCGTGCGACTCCAGGTTGGTTGCCGACGTCAACCTCCGGTACGACGGCGACGCCGAGCCCAGCTCGCACGTACTCCGGGACGGTACTCAGGTCGGGGACCTCCACCTGCACCCGGCGCGGGATCCCGGCGTTGTCGAAGGCGCGGTCGACGGTGGTCCGGTTGCCGAACCCGCGCAGTTGATCGATGAACCGTTCGCCGGCCAGGTCGCGCAGTTCGATCCCCGGCTGGACGGCCAGCCGATGAGCCGACGGCACCATCACTACGAACGGCACGGTCGCCAACTCGCGCACTTCCAGGCCGGTCAGCTCGATCGGGCTCAGGCCGACCAGCGAGATGTCGAGCCGGCCGTGGCGGACGTCGTCGGCGAGCCCGCTGGAACCGGTCGGCGAAGTGGTCACCTGGACCTCGACCAAGGGGTACCGCTGGTAGAACGCCCCGAGCAGAACGGCCAGATCCACCAGCCCGAGGCGAGTCATCGTGCCGATCCGGATGTTGCCGCGGAGTCCCGTCGACGCCTCCTCGACCACCGCGCGGGCCCGGTCGAGCGCCTCCAGGGCCGCCTTCGCCTCCGGCAACAGCGCCTGGCCCGCTGCCGACAAGGTCACCCGCCGGGTCGAGCGATCGAACAGCGTGGTCTTGAGATCGGCCTCCAGGGCGCGGATCGCCGCTGACACGGTGGACTGGACCGCGAACTTCCGCTGCGCCGCCCGGGTGAAGCTCAGCTCCTCGGCCACCGCGACGAAGTACTCCAGCTGTCTCGAGTCCACGCTGTCGATTATCGACACTCTCGATAAGTGCATGCAAGAACATTCGTTGGACTCGATAGATCATCCGAGTCACCCTGAAGACATGACAACTCTGACCGACCGCCCCGGACACCAGGTCGGCTCGCGCGTGCGCTTCGCTCACGGCACCGGCTTCTGGGTGATCGCCGCCGCCTTCCTGATCACGATGGCGTTCTCCACCGTGCCGACCCCGCTCTACGCGATCTACCAGCGCCGCGACGGCTTCCCGACCTTCATGATCACGGTCATCTTCGCCACCTACGCGGTCGGCGTGATGGCCAGCCTGTACCTCGCTGGTCACGTCAGCGATTGGCTCGGTCGTCGCCGGGTCGCGCTGCTCGCCGTACTGGCTGAGGCGGTGTCCGCGGCGATCTTCCTGATCTGGCCGGACGTTCCCGGGTTGCTGCTGGCGAGGTTCATCTCCGGAGTCGGTGTCGGCGCACTGACCGCGACGGCGACGGCGCACATCTCGGAGCTGCGTCAGGTCGCCCGTCCGGAGCAGGATCCCAGCCGGTCGGCGTTGATCTCCTCGATGGTCAACCTCGGTGGGCTCGCGTTCGGTCCGCTGGTCGGCGGCATCCTCGCGCAGTACGTGTCGGCGCCTTTGGAGCGGCCGTACGAGGTGTTCCTGGTTCTTCTGCTGCTGAGTGCGGTCGGCATCACGCTGGTGCCCGAGACTGTCGAGCGGATGGAGGAGCGGCCGGCTTATCGGCCGCAGAAGGTCGCGCTGCCGAGCGCCGCGAAACCGCAGTTCTTCGCGACGGCAGCGGGAGCGTTTGCCGCCTTCGCGATCTTCGGACTCTTCACTTCACTGGCTCCGACGTTCCTGGCCGGGACTCTGCACCACACCTCGCGGCTACTCGCTGGAGTGGTGACCTTCGCGGTGTTCGTCGCGGGCGCACTCAGCCAGGTCGTGTTCGTGCAGCTCAGCCGGCAGCGGCAGTTGCAGCTCGGTCTGGTACTGATGTCGACCGGCCTGGTCGGTGTCGCCGTCGGTGGACTGGCGCCCAGCCTGTGGGGGTTCGTCGCTGGGGGAGTCGTCGCCGGTGCGGGCGTCGGTCTGGTCTTCCGTGGAGCCGTCGCGACCGCGGCATCCCTCGCGGACGCCGGCTCCCGCGGCGAGGTGCTTGCCGCACTGTTCCTGATCGCGTACGCCGGCCTGGCGGTCCCCGTGCTCTCCATCGGAGTCGGTATCGCGTTCCTCCCCGACCAGGTCGCGCTGCTGATCTTCTCCGCGATCATCCTGGTGATGGTGAACGTCGCCGGCGTACGCATGCTGAAGGCGAATTCCGGCCAGGGATAGCCTCGCGGGCATGAGCATCGAAACGTCGACTGTTTCCGTTGGGGATCTCACCGCCTATCTGGCCCGCCCGGCTTCGGCCGGTGCCGGGCCAGGCCTGTTGTTGCTGCCGATGATCACCGGGATCGGCGAGCAAGTCAGGGCCTGGGCGGACGAACTGGCCGGCCTTGGCATCACGGCGCTGGCCTGGGATCCGTTCAAGGGACGCAGTACGGACAACTCGACGAGGGAAGAGCTGAGCCAACTGCTGGGCGGCCTCGACGACGACACCGCGATCGCCGAGCAGGTCGCGCTGCTCGATCACCTGCTCGGCGAACTCGGCTGTCCGAAGGCTGGGGTGAGCGGCTGGTGTCTCGGCGGCCGGTTCGCTTTGTTGCTGGCGGCAAGGGATCACCGGGTGGCGAGCGTGACGGCGTACCACCCGACCACGCCGTCGGAGCTGCGGCCGAACCACTCGTACGACGCGATCGCCGAAGCCGCCGCGATCACCGCGCCGGTGATGGTGATCTACCCGGGCAGCGACGCCGCCGTACCGGTCGCCGACTTCGAGGCATTGCAGACCTCGTTGCAGGGAAGGCAGACCGGCGCGACCATCACCCAGTTCTATCCGGGCGCCGACCACGGCTTCTCCGACCGGTCGCGGCAGGACAAGCAGGTCAACGCCGACGCCTTCACCCTCTCCTGGCCGCAAGCCCTCGCCTTCATCCACACGACCACTACCTAGGCAGAGGCTTCAGGCCGACTGGAGGGCGGTGCGGCGGTGAGCGGTGGGGCTGGTGCCGCGGAGGCGTTTGAAGGCGACTGACAAGGCGAACGCGTTCGCGTAGCCGACCCGGCGGGCGATCGCCTCGACCGTGTCGGTCGTCTCCCGCAGCATGTCGGCGGCCAACGCGATCCGCCAGCCGGTGAGGTAAGCCATCGGCGCCTCGCCCACCAGCGCACTGAACCGCCGGGCCAGGCTGGCTCGGGACACTTTGGTGCGATCGGCCAGTTCGGCAACGCTCCACGGGTACGCCGGGTCTTCGTGCAGCAGCCGGAGCGCCAGGCCGACGACCGGATCGCTCTGCGCCTGGTACCACCCGGGTGCGTGCGATTCCGGCCGGGCGAACCACGCGCGCAACGTGGTGATCAACGCGAGGTCGAGCCACCTGTCCAGCACGCTCTGCTGACCCGGCTCATCGCGCTGGATCTCACCGAGCACCATCGACATCACGTGCCCGGCAACCGCGTCGGCCGGCACGACGAGCACCGATGGCAGGGCGGTCAGCAACCGTCGGCTGACATCGCCCTCGAGCAGATAGGTGCCGCTGACAAGCATCGCGTCGCCGTCGAGACGACCGCCGTACGTCCGTACGCCGAGGCGCGCGCTGTAGTCGACAGGTGCCCCAGGCAACGGTTCGCAGATGCCGTTCGGGTGGATCCGCAGTTGCGGCTGGGTGTGGACGTCATCGGCCACGACGTACGGCTCGGGACCGTTGAAGATCGCCACGTCGCCGGTCTCCATCCGGGTCGGCTCGATCCCGGCCCGGACGATCCAGGCGCTGCCACGGACCAGCGTCGCGAGCGCCAGGTGCGCCCCGTCGCGGATCTCGAGCGCCCAGGGTGTGTCCATGATCGTCAGGTTGAACACGCCGCCCCGTGCGCGGGTGCCGGCGAGCAGATCGTCGAGCACATCCATGGCGGCGAGCCTACCTCGGGTGCTGAGACGCACGAACATGGAACTGCGCCGGACAACCATGGTTTGTCTCAGCGATCACCGCTGAACTTGAGCCATGACGAACACACTGAACTTCACCAAGCTCCTCACCCTCACCGGCCTGGTCGGTACCGCTTTGATGGGCGGCGTCTTCTACGCCTTCGGGACCGCCGTGATGGGCTCGCTGCAGCGGATGCCGGCAGGTCAGGGCGCGGCCGCGATGAACCTGATCAACACCCGGATCCAGAACCCGTTGTTCCTGCTGATCTTCATGGGCACGGCGCTGGTCTGTGTCGCGCTCGGGATCATCGCGCTCGTCAAGGACACGCCCGGCAAGTGGTGGCTGGTCGCGGGAGCGGCGCTCTACCTGGTCGGGGTGATCGTGGTCAGCTTCGCCGTCAACATCCCGCTGAACGACAAGCTGGCCACCTTCGACCCGCACTCGACCGCCGGCGCGGCGGAGTGGCTGAACTACCTGGCCAAGTGGAACCCGGCCAACAACCTCCGCGCCGTCGCCTGCGCTCTCGGCGTCATCGCCTTCGGCCTGGCCCTTGCCTCCGGCGCCGGCTCGAAGACGACCACCTCCCCGACGACCGCCGCCCCGACGACCGCCGCCCCGACGACCGGCGTCCCGACGACCGGCGTCCCGACGACCGGCGCCGGCTCGATCGCCCGCGCCGACGGGGTTCACCAGGGCGCCCGGCCCGCCCGCGCACCGCAGTACGGATCGACGCAGGGCAACCAGTTCCAGCTGCCGAACCCGGGCTGGCAGACGCCGCAGCAGGTGGCTCCTCGTCCGCAGTCCTGGCAGTAGCCGATCGTGCCCACCAACCCTCTGCCAGGCCGTCGCTCGCCGACCGGCCTGGCAGAGCCTTGTCTACAGTGGATCCACATCCACCGTGGGTACCGTCAGCGCTTTCCCAGCTGAGGAGATGGTGATGGAGCAACTGCTGACCGTGCGTGGCGTCGAGTTGTGCGTCGAGACTTTCGGAGCGAAGACCGACCCGGCGATCCTGCTGATCCACGGCGCCTCCGCCTCGATGGACTTCTGGGAGACGCCGTTCTGCGAGCGCCTCGCGGCAGCCGGCCGCTTCGTCATCCGCTACGACCACCGCGACACCGGCCGCTCGGTGAGTTACCCGCCGGGCAAACCGGAGTACACCTCGGCGGATCTGCGGGAGGATCCGATCGGCATCCTCGACGCTCTCCAGCTCGAGCGCGCGAACATCGTCGGCCTCTCGATGGGCGGCGGCATCTCCCAGGCGCTGGTCCTCGACCACCCCGACCGGGTCGCATCCGCCACCTTCATCGCCACCAGCCCGATCGCCACCTCGACCCCGGTAGACCTCCCGCCGATGGCACCTCACCTGCAGGAGGCGTTCGCGGCCGATCAGCCGCCGACCGACTGGTCCGATCCCGACGCAGCCCTCGACGCGTTCATCCAGGAAGAGCAGCTGTACGCCGGAACCTTCCCGTACGACGAGCCGGCCCGGCGCGAGCTCGTCGCGCGGATGATCGCCCGCACGACCAACCTCGCCTCTGCCATGACGAATCACTGGATCCTCGACGACGGCGACTCCAAGGACCGCAACCTCGCCGACATCGCCGTACCGACGCTCGTCATGCACGGGACCGAGGACCCGATGTTCCGGCCGGCGCACGCCGAGGCGCTGGCTCGGGAGATCCCCGGCGCCCGGTTGGTGCTGCTCGAAGGCGCCGGTCACGAGCTGCCTCAGCAGGTCTGGGACCAGGCGATTCCGGAGCTCGTCGCGATCAGCCGGCACTGAGAAAACCTCTGCCGAGACACGGCTGAAATCTGTGCTGGCCGAAGTAGACATTCTCCTGGGTGGTGTGTAGTGTTCCTCGTGTTGACAGAGAAGAAGAGCGAAGCTGACGTGGACAGCTAACGATCTGTCCAAAAGTGTTTGTGCAGTGAGTGGGACGGCGGATCCCGCCGGGCCGATCAGTGAAGGGGCTCGGGTTTCACGCCAAGGTCAGAGTCGCGGAGCCGGTGGTAGGAAAGGGTTCCGGGCTTGACGCAACGGAAGTAGCAGTTCGTATTTCGCAGTGCTGTAGTCGCAGTAAGAAGTTCGTAGTTCGCGGTAAGAGCAGTTGTAGTTGTAGTTGTAGTTCGCAGTCTGTAGTAGCAGTTCAGCAGTTGTCAGATGCAGTGTTCGAGACAAGAAGGGGAGGGATTACACCGTCGGATCGCCCGCCAGTGCCAGTACTTCGCCGGGCGGGTGCCGTAGTTCCATCAGTAAGGAAGGTGGTCTTCGGTTACGCATTCAGCGATCCCCGTAGTGGCAGCCTTCACGTGGCGCGCTACGGACAGGCAAGTCCGGCCACACGGCCGGTAGATGGTGAAATATTCCCGACCCTGGGCCCCGGTGCTACGGCACCGGGGCCCGTCGGCATGGAGGCGCGATGACCCCAGATGTGCACACGGAGACACCGATGAGTTCAACCCCGACGACCGGCCCCGCCAACTTCGACGACGACGACTATCCCGCCTTCACGATGGGCCGGGCCGCGGAGATGCTCGGGACCACGCCGGGCTTCCTGCGCAGCCTGGACGAGGCGAAGCTGATCACCCCGCAGCGGTCCGAGGGTGGTCACCGGCGCTACTCCCGCTACCAGTTGCGGCTGGCCGCTCGCGCTCGCGAGCTGGTCGACCAGGGCACCGCGCTCGACGCCGCCTGCCGGATCATCATCTTGGAAGACCAGCTGGCCGAAGCGCTGCGGATCAACGAGCAGATGCGCGACCAAGGCTAGTGCCCTGAGCCGGACGCCACCGCGATGCACGCTCCGGGACACCGGAGCTGAACCAGCAACGTCCGCTCCGGGACACCGGAGCTGAAGCTGCAACGGCCGACCCGGAACATCGGCTGCCTGCATAAGATTTGCCTAACCCTGACGGGCCCGGCCGGTAGCGTGGCCGGGTGATCACCATTGAACGTGCCGTTACCGTCGAGAAGCCCGTCGAGACAGTGTTCGCCTACCTGTCCGACTTCGAGACCACCGTCGACTGGGATCCCGGGACGGTGTCGACGGTGAAGCTCGCGGGCGACGGCGGCGTCGGGACGAAGTACCGGAACAAGTCCTCGTTCGCCGGCCGCGAGACCGAGCTGGAGTACGTCGTCCAGCAGTTCGAGCCCGGCCGGATCTTCCAGGTGCGCGGCGAGAACAAGACCGTGGTCGCGCTCGACACGATGACGTTCCGCGAGATCGGCGCCCGTACAGAGGTCACCTACCGGGCCGAGTTCGATTTCAAGGGCGTCGCCCGGGTGATCGAGCCGCTGCTCCGCGGTCAGTTCAAGAAGCTCGGCGACGAAGCCAAAACCGGACTTCGCGCCGCGCTCCTCGAACTGTAGGTCTGACGATTTAGGCAGCCGACCGCAGCATCGTCCGGATGCCGACCGTCAAGCCGGCCGCCGCGGTGATGAGCGCGGCCAGCCAACCCCACAGCACAGCCGTCGAGCTCACGTCACCCGCGAAGAGCGCGCGCTCGGCGTCCACCAGATAGGCCAGCGGGTTGAACTTCGAGGCCACCTGCATCCATCCCGGTCCGGTCTCCAGCGGCAGCAGCATTCCCGACAGGATCATCAGCGGGAACAGGAAGGTCTGCTGCACCACCCAGAACAACCAGTCCTGCTTGCGTACCGCGATCGCCAGCGCGTAGCTGAAGGCGCCCAGCCCGATCCCGAACACGGCCAGCAACGCGAGGCCGATCACCGCTCCGTCGACATGCAGGTCGAAACCGAACGGCGTCATCACCGCGATCACGATCAGCGCCTGCCCGAACAGCGGCACCATCTCCTTCAGCGCCCGGCCGATCAGCAGCGACGAGCGGGACAGCGGCGTCACCATCATCCGCTCGTGCGCACCGGTCTGGAACTCGGACAACAGGTTCGCCCCGGTCGTCGAGGTCCCGAACAACGTCGTCATCACCAGGATCGACGGCACGAACCACTGCCAGACGCCGTCGCCGAACGCGGCGCCCATCGAGCCGCGGAGCAATGGCCCGAACAGGCCGAGGAACACCAGCGGCTGGATCATCCCGAACAGCAGCGAGAACGGATCCCGCAGTACCGGCTTGAGTTCTCGCGTCATCACGATCCGGATGTCGCGCAGGAGGTTCCGCTGCGCCGGCGAAGCGGCGGGACGGGAAACGGTGGGGATGGTGAGGGTGGTCATGCCGCTGCCTTTCCGTTGGTACCGGTCTCGCGCAGGCTGCGACCGGTGAGGGTGAGAAACACGTCGTCGAGGGTCGGCCGATGCACTTGCGCCGCAGCCACCGGTACGCCGAGTCGCTGGGCGCCGCCGATGAGCACCGGCAACGCGGCCGGCCCGTTCGTCACGCGGACCGAGATCTCGTCGCCTTCGATCGCAAGGTCGCGCGCCCCAGGCAGTTGCTCCGCGAGCCGCCGTACCGCCGAGTGGTTGCTGGGGGCAACAGTGAGGGCGAGTCGGTCGCCGGCGAGTTCGGCCTTCAGGGCGTCGGCGGTGTCGTCCGCGATCACCTGTCCGTGGTCGACCACGACCACCCGCTCGGCCATCGAGTCGGCCTCATCGAGGTAGTGCGTGGTGAGCACGATCGTCATCTCGTACTGCGCGCGCATCCGCAGGATGTGATCCCACAGGTTCGCCCGGTTCTGCGGATCGAGACCGGTCGACGGCTCGTCGAGGAACAACAGCTTCGGCGCATGCACCAGGCCCATCGCGACGTCGAGGCGGCGGCGCTGACCACCGGACAGCTCGGAGACCTTGCGCCGGGCGAGGTCCTTCAGTTCGAGCGATTCGAGCAGTTCCTCGGCGCGCAATTTCGCCGCCCGCCGGTCGAGTCCGTAGATGACGCCCTGACCGGCGAGTTCGTCGGCGACGCGTTGCGAATGGCCGGCGCCGTTGCCCTGGCCGACGTACCCGATCTGGCGGCGGACCTGGTCCGGCCGGGCGACCACGTCGTACCCGGCGACCTCGGCGGTGCCGGCGGTCGGGGCGATCAGGGTGGTGAGCATCCGCAGCGTGGTGGTCTTGCCGGCGCCGTTCGGGCCGAGGACGGCGACGAGCTCGCCCGGTTCGACGGTCAGGCTGATGCCGCGGACCGCGTGCACGGTTTCGGTACGGCTCACCGCGAAGTCCTTGGTGAGCTCTCGGGTGCTGATCACGATGTCTCCTCTGTCGGGGTCTCTTGCCGACGACATTTCCAGTAGTAGCGGCCAGGTTCTGGCCGGTACTCGTGGCAATCTGAGGTCATGTCCGAAACCTCGGCTCGACTTCTCTCGCTGCTGTCCCTGCTCCAGGCGCGCCGCGACTGGCCGGGCGCGCTGCTGGCCGAACGCCTGGAGGTCAGCCCGCGCACGGTACGCCGCGACGTCGACCGGCTCCGCGATCTCGGCTACCCGGTGCGTGCGACCAAAGGCCCGGACGGCGGCTACCGTCTCGACGCGGGCGCCGACCTGCCGCCGTTGCTGTTCGACGACGATCAGGCGATCGCGGTCGCCGTCGCGCTGCAGACCGCCACCACGACAGTGGCCGGGATCGAAGAGGGCGCCCTGCGCGCACTGGCCACTGTTCGCCAGGTCATGCCCGCGCGACTGCGGCAACGGGTCGACGCCCTGCAGGTGACGATGGTCGACAAGTACGCCGACTCACGCCGTACGAAGGTGGATTCGGAACACCTGATCGCGATCGGGACCGCGTTGCGGGCCCACGAGGTGTTGCGCTTCGACTACGCGTCGCCGGGCGCGACCGAATGGGTCCCGCCGCGCAAGGTGGAGCCGCATCACCTGGTCACCTGGGGCGGCCGGTGGTACCTGGTCGCGTGGGACCTGGACCGCAACGACTGGCGCACGTTCCGGGTCGACCGGATGTTGCCGAAGACACCGACGGGGCCGCGTTTCACCCCGCGCGAACTGCCCGCGCCGGACATCTCGACGTACATCTCGGCCAAGTTCACCGGGCAGAACCAGTGGCCGTGCCGGGGCGAGGCGATCCTGCAGGCGAAGGCGTCCGACATCGCCCGCTGGGCCGGCCGCGACGCGATCGTCGAAGAGATCACCGAGACCAGTTGCCGGCTGATCCTGAACGGCTGGTCGTGGACCGGGCTGGCCGCGACCTTCGGGATGTTCGAGTGCGAACTGGAGTTCGTCGGCCCGGCTGAGCTGAAGACCGCGGCTGCTCAGCTGGCCGTCCGGTATTCCAAGGCAGCTTCTTGAGTAAAGGACAGAACCTGGCCGCTTCCTTAGAGAGGCTAGGAGCATGACGACACAGCGGAAGTACCCAGGCGGCAAAGGCACTGTGACGCCGTACGTGGCCGTTCGGGGTGCGGCGGACTGGCTGAAATTCGTGGAGCGGACCTTCGAGGCCAAGGCGTCGCTCGCCGTGCCGAATCAGGACGGCACGATCGGGCACGCGGAGATCACGATCGGCGACTCGGTCGTGATGGCGTTCGACGCGCAGCCGGACTGGCCGGATCTTCCCAGCCTGTTGAGTGTTTACGTCGATGACGCCGACACGACCGTCGCGCGAGCCGTCGAAGCGGGCGCCACGGTGATCACGCCACTGATCACCTCGAAGATCGTGGGCGACCGCGGGGCGCGGATCCGGGATCCGTTCGGCAACATCTGGTGGATCCAGACGCACCTGTACGACGTGAACCCGGCGGACCTGCCGGCCCTGTTCGCCGACCCCGCCGAAGCCGCCGCGATGAAGCAACTCCAAGACTCCTTCGCCACCGAAATGCGGTCGCGCCGGGGTTAGTACAGAACGGGGTTCAGCGGCGAGGAGATGCGGTCGCCGGGTTGGTTGCCGGGCATCCAGGTGGCCAGGTCGGCCTGCTGGAACGAGTTCACCGGTTCGGCGATCTCCATCTCGGCGTCCACGTAGATGATCGTCATCACGCGGCGCGGTACGTCGGTCTCGTTCGGCGCCGCGTGGTGGAAGGTCCAGCCCCGGTGATAGCTGACCTCGCCCAACTCGAACGGTTCCACCACCTCGGGGAACTCCTGCTCGGCCAGTGCCGCCTGCAGGACGCGCTCCGACTCGTCGCTGATCGGCAGATCCCGGCCGTGGTCGAACGACTGGCTCCCGGCGGCGAACGCGAGCGGGCCCATCGCCAACGGCGTTGCCTGCAACGGGATCCACGCGGTCACGCACCGATCGGTCGCGAACGGCCAGTAGTACTGGTCCGCATGCCACGGTGTCACCCCACCACCGGACTCCTTGTAGAGCGCCTGATCGTGGTACAGCCGAACCGACCGTACGCCGAGCAGCTGCGCCGCGATCCGGGCGAGCCGCGGTGACGACACGAACTCCAGCACCAGTTCGCTGTCCTGCCACAGGTTCATCACCTGCAGGAACGCCTTCCCGTACGTGTCCCGCTCCGCCAACGGGAGGTGCTGGGTGTTGAGCTCGATGACCTTGCCGGTGATCTCCGGCTCGTACGCCGCGATCGTCGCCGGGCTCAGCACGTTCCGGAGTTTGACGAAGCCGTGGTCGGCGAAGTGGGCGATCGAGGCCCGGTCCAGGGCGTAGTCGATCTCGAGCTCAGCGCGGGTAAGCGTCATCCCAACAGGGTGGGCGTGTCATCCATCGTTGTAAAGCGGTCGAGTGCCCGTCGTTTACGCGGCGTCGTGGAAGACCAGGCCGAGGGTGTGACGGACGCCCGAGCGGACCGTGCTGACTCCGTGGCGTACCGGCGCGGCCGACCAGCCGCGGGTGGACTCCACCGGGCGGTCCCGGGTTGTGAAGATGAGCCCTTGCCCCTGCGGCAAAGACGTGACGGTACCGCGGGACTGGGCGCGCGGCCGCTGCTCGACCAGCAGGAATTCGCCACCGACATGGTCGACACCCGGCCGATCCAGGCCGATCACCACCTGGAGCGGAAACACCAGGTCGCCGTACAGATCGCGATGGAGCGCGTTCCAGTCGCCGGCCTGGTACCTGAGCAGGATCGGTGTCGGCCGGGTCTGACCGGCGCGATGGCAGTCGTCGAGCCACTCGTCCAACGTGTCCGGCCAAGGCGCGGGCCTGCCCAGTCGCTCGGCCCACTCGCGCGCGATCGGCAGCAGGTGCGGATAGAACGCCGCCCGAAGTTCCGCGACCAACTCCGGCAGCGGGTGGTCGAAGTACCGGTACTGCCCGGAGCCGAACCGATAGCGCTGCATGTCGATCGTCGCCCGGAACCGCTCGACTTCGCCGTACAGGCCGGAGATCTCCGCGCACTGGACCGGCGTGAGCAAAGGCGGTGTCAATGCGCGGCCGACCGAGTCGAGTTCCGCTGTGAGTTGCTTCCAGTCGAAGTCCATACCGATGGAACGCGCCCGGCCGGCGTTGTGTGAGGCTCAGATGATGCCGACGTAGGTGAGCGCGAAGGCTAGGCAGGGGGTCAGGAAGAGCGAGGCCACGATCACCACGCCCTTGAAAGTCTGGCCGGGTCCGATGAACCGGCGGTAGGCCGCGATGAGGACCGGGACCATGACGATCTCCAAGGCGAGCATGCTGCGCGGGATCACCAGGTCGGCGGCCGCCAGGACGACCGACAGCCCGGCAGCCGCGATCCAGGCAGTGAAGCCCAGCCGGTACGTCGTACGCGCGCCGAGGCGGACCGCGATCGTCCGGTAGCCGGCGGCCCGATCAGCCTCGAGGTCGGCCAGCGTGGTCGGCAGATAGAGGCCAACGGCAACCAATGTGCCTTGCAAGGCCATCAGCCAAGGGAATCCGCTCAGGTCATCGGTCACCGCCGCCCAGCCGGCCAACGGCCCGAAGGTGCCCAGGGCAAGCGAATTCACGGCGACATCGAAACCGGCTCGCGTCTTCAACCGCACGGGCGGCACGCTGTAGGCGTAGCCGAGAACGACGGCAAGCAGTACGCCGAGCGCGAAGACCACCCCGACCGCGAAACCGGCTGCCAACGAGGCGATTCCGGCGATCGCGGCGATCCACTTCGCGGCCCGGACGGAAACGCGTCCGTCGAGCAACGGAGACTTCGACTTCCGCGGATTCAGCAGGTCGCCGGGCAGGTCGTGCGCGTCGTTGATCGCGAGCACCGACATCCACAGCAACGGCCCCATCACCACGGCTCCGAGCAGCAGCCGCGGCCACTCCGAGGATGCTGGGATCAACCGATGAGTGGCGAGCAGAACCCCAACGTAATAAGGCACTGCGGATACCGCCCAGAATGCCGGCCGCCCCACGGCCAGGACATCGCGGACCCTGGCGCGGTGACGATCGACGAGCGGCTCGCCTGACCGCCCGCGGCCGGCTGAACGCAGTACGGCGTGGGTCTGGCTGCTTTGCTCCACCCCTGTGGTCACCTCACCACAGTGCTCCCGATCTGGCCGACCGCACCTCCCTCCTCGGAGTGAATCCCCTCACTCCGAGGAGTTCTCAGGCGTGAATGTGAGCAAGAGAACCAGACTCGAGCGCAACCCAGACCGACCCGTCGGCAGCCAGGGCGAGCCCGTGTGGTTCGGTTCCCTCACCGAACGACACCTCCTCGACAACGGCGCCCTCGGCGTCCAGCCGGACCGCGGAACCCGAACCCCACAAGGTGATCCAGCATCCTCCGTCGTCGGTGGCAACCACCGCGTGCGGCTTGGAAGCGCGGTCGGGCAGCGGATACTCGGTGATCTTGCCGTCCGCGGTGATGCGCCCCGCCTGACCGGCGAGCAGTTCCACGAACCACACCCCGTCGCGACCCGCGCTGATCCCGACCGGCCCGGCGCCCTCGGTCGGCAGGGGATACGTCGTCACTTCCCCGTCGATCGTCATGCGGCCGATCGCGTTGCCCTGGTTGAGCGCGAACCACAGCTCCTCGGCAGCGGTGATCATCGCCGGGAAGGCTCCCGCAGTACCGATCGGGTACTGCGTGACCTCGCCGTCCACTGTCACTCGCCCGATCACGTCCACGGACATCAACGTGCTCCACAAGGCGCCATCGGGCCCGACACACAACCCGTACGGCGAACCGCCGAGCTCGACGGCGCTCTTGCTGCCATCCGCGCCGATCCGCCCGATCTTGTCGTCACCGTTCCGGCTGAACCAGACCCCACCGTCAGGACCAGCCACGATCACACTCGGCTTGCTGCCCGCCGCCTTCAACTCGAACCGCTCCACCGCCGAGCTGTCAGGAGCCCCGACCGCCGCAAGTTGAGCGATCGCGCCGGCGTGCACCAGCGTCGTCCAGACCTCGTCACCTGCCACCGCCACGCCGTACGGGCCGTCGCCGGCTGCGCCGACTTTGATTTCCGTCCATCGACTCATGAGGCCTCCTGTTAATGCAATCGATGTTGCATTAAGATCGTGCCATGAGCCATCGCGACGACGCAAGCCCGATTCCCCGCCCGGGTGGCCGAACGGCGCGGGTTCGAGCCGACGTCCTTGCCGCCGTCGAGCGCGAGCTGGCGGCGAGCGGCTACGACAATCTCACGATCGAGGCGGTCGCGGCGTCGTCCGGCGTGCACCGGACGACGATCTACCGCCGGTGGGGGAGCGTCGCCGGACTATTGGTTGACCTGCTCGCGTCCGGTGCCGACGACGACTGGCGGCCGGCCGACACCGGAGCACTCGAAGGGGACCTGATCCGTCTCAACCGGGAGGTCCGCGACGCGCTCGTTCAGCAGCCCTCACTCACCGGGGCCGTGATCGCCGCTTCGTTCCGGACCGCCGAAGCGGCCGAGGCGCTCACGTCGTTCTGGCAGGACCGCTATGTCCGCAGCGAGATCGTGGTCAGGCGGGCGATCGATCGCGGCGAGATCCCATCGGACACCGACGCGCAGCGCTTGCTGATCGCCTGCACTGCGCCGGTCTACCACCAACTCGTTCTGCTCCGGCAGCCGATGACACGCGCAGCCGCCGATCGCGCGGCCAAGGACGCTGCCGCCGCAGCCCGCGCCCGCGTGTATCGCCGTTAGCTCGCGCCAGCGACGGATGTGTGCGCCGTCAGGTGCTTAGCAGCCGCACGAGCTGCGATGGACGAGGGTGGGATCGAGGCGGATGCTGCGGGCCGGCTGATCGGGATCATCGATGCGTGACGTGATCAGCTCGACCGCCTTGGCGGCCAGCTCTTGATGCGGCTGGGCGATCGTCGTCAGCCGCGGCTCGAACAGGTCCGCCCACGCGAAGTCGTCGAACGCCACCAGCGCGATATCCGCCGGCACCGACAACCCGGCGTCGCGCAGCGCCCGCATCGCGCCGATCGTCATCTTGTTGTTCGCCACGACCAACGCGGTCGGCGGATCCGGCAGTTGCAGCAGTTGCGCTGTTGCCCCGCGGGCAGGTTCGGCATCCGAGGAGCCGCCGCGCAGCAGCTCTTCGTCGTACGGGAGTTCGGCCCGCTCGAGCCCGAGCCGATAGCCCGCGACCCGTTCCTGGGTGGTCGCCAGTCCGGCCAGCCCGCTGACCATCCCGATCCGGGTATGGCCGCGGCTGGCCAGGTGCTCGACGAGATGCGAGGTCGCCTCGACGTTCTCCGTGCCGACCTCGTCGAGCCCCGCGCCGATCAACCGGTCGACGAGCACGACCGGTACCTGGCTTCTGTGCAGATACTCCAGCGTCTGCTCCGGGGCAGGTGATGCCGCCAGGACGATCCCGTCGGCCCGGCGTTCGTGGAGATCCCTGGCCACCTTGAGCTCGCGCTCCGGATCGTCGTGGGTGTCGGCGATCAGGATCGAGTACCCGCGCCGTTCGGCCTCCGCCTGCAGATGGTGGGCCAGCTCCCCGAAGTACGGATTGGAGATCGACGACAGCGCCAGCCCGATCGTGTCGGTCTTCGACATCACCAGTGACCGCGCGACGGTGTTCGGCACGTACCCCGTCTCGCGGACCGCGGTGAGCACGGCCTCCCGGGTGTCCGGCGCCACGAACCGCGTCTCGTTCAGCACATGAGAAACCGTCGTCACCGAAACCCTGGCCCGTCTGGCCACATCCGCCATCTTCACCACAAGGCCCATTCTCCTCTCGGGCCTGGTACTTCGGGCGCTACTGCGGGTCGTAGGCGCAGGAGCTCTCCAGGTCGCCGGTCTCGGTGCTGGGCTGGTGCGGAGTGACCTTGCCGGTCGGCTTGTTGGTGGCCTTGGCGACCGGTTTCGTCTTCGGGGCGAGTGCGTTGGCAACGATCTCACGCATGGCCGCGTAGTTGGGGTTGCGGCCGTTCGGGAAGTTCTTCTTCTTGTCCAGGTCGACGTTGCTGATCTTGGCCGACTTGACCCGCTGGCCGAGGCCGACGAACTGCGGCAGCAGATTCTGTGGGATGTCGGTGCGGATCAGCTTCTCGCCGGCCTTGGCGATCGACTGGTAGTTGGCGAGGACGTTCTGCGGGGTGGCTCGTTCCACCAGCGCCTTGATGGTGCAGTGCTGGCGGGCCTGCCGGGCGAGGTCCGCGCCGGGCACCTGGTACCGGCCGCGGGCGAACCAGAGCGCGTCGAAGCCGTTCAGGTGGCGGTTGGGGCCCGGCTTCAGGTAGCGCCCCGGCGGAATGTGCTTGTCGTCGTCACCACCGACCGGGACCGGGTAGTTGATGTTCACGGTGATCCCGCCGAGCGCCTCGACCATCTGCTCGAAGCCGGACAGGTTGATCTGCAAGTAGTAGTGCAGTTTCAGCCCGAGCGCCTCACCGACCGACACCTTCAGAATGTCGGCGCCCTGGTTGTCCGACGGGCCGAGAATCCCGTCGTGCAGTTTCGGAATGTTGCGGTACATCGCGTCCAGGTAGAACGCGTCCTGCTCGACATCGCCTTTCTGCGGGTCCCAGAAGCCGGTCGGGTAGAACTTGTGCAGCGGCGAATCCTTCGGGAACGGCATCCGCATGAAGTTCCTGGTCAGCGAGATCAGCTTGGTGTCACCGGTCCGCGTGTCGATGCTGGCAACCATCACCGTGTCGGTCCGGGTTCCTTGCCGTCCGGCCCCGTCGTCCGCGCCGAGCAGCAACAGGTTGAGCCGCGGCAGCTGGGCCCACGGGTCCTTCTTGTTCGCGATCGTCGGCCGGGTGGCGCTCTTGGAATTGCCGTCGGCGAACACGTGCGTCACCAGGTCGCGCTGCGCGAGCAGATTCTGCGCCCCCAGCGCGGTCCCGGACGCGATCGTGCAACACACCAGCCCGATCACGAACGACCCACCCAGCCGGGCCCCGAGCCCGGACCCCAACGGTCGCAGCATCTTGTACGACGTGACGACGATCGTCACCCACAAGAGCGCGACGACAGCGAGTCCGGCGATGATCCAGAGCAGCAGGTTCGGGTCGAGCGCCCACTTGATCACGTCGTCGCGCCGGGTCAGGCCGACGTACGCGGCAGTGCCGAGCAACGTGACTGTGACACCGGTGACGAAGACGCCGAGCCGCGTCCGCCCGGCCACCAAGTACGCAGTACCGGGCACTGCGGCTCCCAGGACGGCGAGTACCAATGCCCCGAGCGCAGATCGCTGCCGGCCACTCGGTGCGGCCCGGCGGGCGCCTCGTGGCTTGGCTCGCCGTGCCCTGGTCGCTCTGCTGCTTTCGGGGACTCTGCTGCCTCTGGGGGACATGGCTCCACTCGGTGGCCGGGAACAGGACGGTTGGACGCGTCCCCTGTTCGCGTCCACCTCCTCTGACTCGTTGCCGCGGCAGAAAGTTCGGGGCGATTTCAGCGCACTCACGCGCTCCGACCGAACCAGCGCTGGTTGGGAACTGCCCAGGGTGGGCACCAAGGCTGCGGTTCGATCGCTCGAGAGAAGGGTTTTGGGCCCGGCTGGCAAGTACCGGGTGAGGACGCGCTCTTCCGAAGAGCGCGGTGTGAGGAGTTCTGGAATGCGGATGACGAGGATCGCCACGCTCGGGATCGTGGTGGCGGTCGCGGGAGTGGCTCTGTACGAAGTACCGGCCAGTCCGTTCGACCACAAGGGCGTTCCGATCCGGCCTGCCGCTCACTCGTCGGTCGATCCGGACGACTCCACCGGCAAGAACAGCCCCGACGGCACGGACGCCACCGGTGACCCAGTCGCGCCGGATCCAAGCGCAAAGCCGGCCGATCAGAAGCCGGGCGACCAGACGTCGGCGTCGACGCCGGGCGACGACTCGCGGATCACCTATCCGGAGCGCGGCAGCCGCTCGTACGCCGTCCTCCCCGGCGACCCCGCCACGATCGGTGCCTCCGGCCGGCTGATGAAGTTCCAGATCGCCGTCGAGGGTGGGATCCAGGGTGTCGACCGGCCGGCGTTCGCCGAATTCGTCCGCGCCACGTACGGCGCCCCGCAGGGCTGGGCGTCGGCCGGTCAATGGCGATTCCGCCAGGTCGGGCCGGGACAGCCCGCCGACTTCCAGCTCCTGCTCGTCACGCCCGAAACGCGCGACATCCTCTGCGGCGGCGGCCCCGACCGCTACACGAGCTGCCGGATCGGCGACCGCGTCGTACTGAACGTCGCGCGGTGGGCCCACGCAGTACCGAACTACGGCGCCTCGCTGACGGCGTACCGCCATTACATGGTCAACCACGAGACCGGCCACCGCCTCGGCAACCACCACGAACTCTGCCGCGGCCCGGGTCAGCCGGCGCCTGTGATGGAACAGCAGACGCTCGGCTTGCACGGGTGCGTCGCCAACTCGTGGCCCTACCTCGACGGCACCCGCTACAAGGGCCGCGCCGGGCAGTACAACGACCCCGTCCCGGCCAGCTAGTTACTCCTGGATGATCGAGAGGATGTTGCCGGCCGGGTCCTTGAACCAGCCGATCGACGGGCCGCCGCCGCGGGAGATGCCGAGCTCGTCGTGCCTGTCGTTGTAGCGCTCGAAGACGATGCCGCGAGCGATGAGTTCCTTGGCGGCGGCGTCGATGTCGTCCACCGGGAAGTTGAGAATCGTGTACTCCGCGGGAACGTGCTCCGCCTTCGGATAGACCAGCACCGGGATGCCGCCGGCGATCCGCAGCTGCAGCATCCCGTGCACCTCGCTGACGTCGAGCCCCAGCGTCTCGCCGTAGAACTCTTTCGCCGCCGCGATGTCGTCCACCGCGAACCCGCTGAAAGCCTTCGTCTCCTTGAACATCGCGCCCTCCACTCCCGAGGCACCCCACCGGCGCCTCTCACCCGAACGTCGACGCCGGCACCGGAACTTCGACACGAACGGCCGGCACTGACCAAAGGTCGCTGACGACCTCGAGCCCAGCGTGCGCCTGCTCAACCCGCAGCGGGCGCGGACGTTGATCAGCGTTGGCGGTCGGTCCGTCGTCAGTTGTTGAGGGCGGTGGGGTGGGTGACGGCGGCGGTGACCGCGGCGGATTCGAGGCCGTCGGCGACGGTGTGGAGTAGGCGGGCCAGCTGGGCGGCATCCGCGGGGCCGAGGATGCCGGTGATGACGTCGAGGACGCGGACGGTCAGGGCGTCGAGCTGGGACAGCCGCGCCTGACCGAGGCCGGTGACGGTGAGCTGCGGCGTCGTACGGACCAGGCCGAGGGCGGCGAGCTCGGCGATCGCCAGCTCTGCCTCACCCGGGGTGGTGCCGACCTGCTCGGCGACTCCTGCCGCGGAGTCGCGGCCGTTGGAGATCGCGCTCAGCACCAGAGCCGCCGGCATCTTCATCCCGACGGCGTCCTGCAGGCCGAGGATCAGTGGGTGGGCGTGTCCGCGGACCCGCTCCACCGCGTCGAGCAGCCGCAGCGCGTCGCCGACATCGCCGATCAGGTGCTCGGTCTGAACTGTGGCGATCCCCGTGGCCTGCACGATCCGGTCAGGGACCGCCAGAGCCTTGGTTCCAGCGTCTTCGATGGTCACCCTTCCAGCCTACGGAGTCGTTCCGACAGCCCGGCGTGTCGAAGCTGAGGAAACGCTGTGAATTGCCGATGAATCTGCATCCGAAAAGACGTTCGAAACAGATCGGAAAGAGTTTCAGATTTTCTGGACAACTGCCCAAAAAATGTTCGTGACTTACCCTCCGCGTCGTCCGTTGGACCTAACGTGACGGTGAACACACGGCGCACCGGCACCGCGCTCGCCCGCGAATCCAGGCCGACCACCAAGACACACCAGCCAGGAGGACCAGTGACAACCGCCACCGCCATCCAGACGTCTGAGCGCCGACGTGTACGCGTCTGGTTCGGTGAGCACGTGATCGCCGACTACAACGCCGAGCCGGCGTTGGCCGAGCGGTACGCCCACGCCATGAGCCGTCGTTTCGCCGGACTGCGGGTCACCAACGACCCGATGCCCGCCGTCGACCGGCTCCCCGACCCCCTGCCCGGCGAGCGCATGTGGGATGTAGCCCCCCGCTAGTCCAATGATCGGCGGCAAGCGAGTGCGGGCGCTCTGCCCCTCGCTTGCCGCCCTCAATCCCCTGATGCGCCTGATCCCCTGTCCCCCACGATCGACGTCCGCACCGCCTCCAGCATGAAGCGGTGCGGACGTTTCTCTTCGTACTGCGGCAGCCGGCCACCGCATGTCGAGCCGCGTCGTGCGGCTCCGACGTCCTCCGCGTGAGCTGATCGTCAGCTTTCGTGATGGAGGAGATCGAGATGGACAAGCCTGTGCTGAACAGTCTGCTGCTGGGCAGTACCGATCCGGAGCGGTTGAAGAAGTGGTACATCGACGGGTTCCACGCCGAGGTGAACGGCTACGGCAACCTTGACCTCGGCGGCTTCGTCATGCTGATCGAGAAGCGTGACGACGTAGCCGCCGCGACCGTCGAGCCCGGGCGGGTCGTGCTCAACTTCGCCGTCGAGGACATCGAGGCAGCCGCCGCCCACCTGCGAACCCTCGCCGTCGACTGGCTGGTCGAGCCCGAGGACCGCGGCGTCGGCTGGTTCGCCACCCTGGTCGACCCCGACGGCAACTACGTCCAGCTGATCCAGATGAAACCCGAGTACTACGCCAACCTCTGATCGATGGGCCGGTCGGCCCGTGTGACGACCGGCCCACCAGAGCTCAGTACACCTCGATGTCGTCCAGGAAGACGCCGTCGGCACTGGCGGTGAAGGTGCGGGTGAAGGCCAGTTTCACGTACCGGGCCTGCACCGGCGCGAACCGAACCTCGAACCTGTTGCCCGAGGCATCGTTCGGCCGGGACACTCCACCCCGGTCGGTCCACGTCTGGCCGTCTTCACTGGTCAGCACGCGCACGGTGTCGGGACGGTAGCCGGAGTACTCGACGTACCCCTGCATGTCCGCCTCGCGCACCACCTTCGAGGCGCCCAGATCGAACGACACGTCGAACGCCTTCGTCTCACCCGGTCCGCCCTGGATGACGTACGGGCGGCCGTCGCCCCAGTTGTCGGAAATCACGCCGTCCGTCGACTCCAGCCCGGTCGAGTCCGGGAACCGGTCCGGCGGCGTCCACGACTTCGTGTACGTCTTCCCGCCGACCAGGTTCGGCCGCGGCAACGCGAAACCGGCCACCTTGAAGCTGACCAGCTCGGGCGCCGCCTCCTTCAGTCGCACATAGCGGGCCTTCCCGTCGATCCCGACGAAGTCCTCGCCGCCATCGGTCGCCGTACGCCGGGCCGCGTCGACCCAGCTCACGCCGTCGTACGACGTCTGGATCGTGTACGCCGTGGGATGCGTGGCGCCCCAGCGGAGGTAGACACCGTCGACCTGGTGCTGCGAGCCGAGGTCCGCGGCGGCGCCGGTCTTGATCGTCGCCGCAAGGTCACGAGCTGCCAGTGGCTTCCCCGCGGCCGCGTCGAGGACCAGCGACCGGATCCGGTCGAGGAAGGTGACGTCGCCGGTGAACGTCCCCGGCTTGCTGGCCAGCGCCAGCGCCAGATCCGTCGCCAACTCCGGGTGGGTCTTCTTCAGGATCGTCACGACCTCCCAGTCCTCGATGCCGTCGCGCAGCGATTCCAGCCGGAGCGTGCGCTCGAGCAGGTTGTGCTCGCGGTCGGGATTGACCACCCAGAAGTCGCCCTTGACGTCCTGGTCGTCCATCGAGATGTTCCAGTTGTTGAAGGCCCACTGCAGATGGCCGTTCGCGTTCCGGGCGGCCGCGAGCCAGCCGATCAGCCGCTGGTAGTACTCCGGCTGGTCGATGAAGCGGTTGAGGTAGCCCAGCGTCGGGATGTTGCAGTTGTAGAGCCACAGGTCCTTGCCCTGGGCCCGTGCCTGGTCGAAGGGTCCGGGGTTCCACTCGTAGTTGAGCAGGTTCGGGATGGTGATGTCCTCGCGCTGGCTCACCTCGCTGGCCACCGGGTCGGAGAAGGTGGCGTCGCCGATCTTGACGTCCGGCCAGATCGCCTTGACCTCGTCGAAGATGCCGTTCCAGCCGTTGCGTCCGGCGTCACCCTGCGGCTCGTCGCCGATGTGCATCCACCAGAGCTTCTCCCAGCCCATCGCCTTCACGTGGTCGCGCAGCGCGGCGACGTACTGGTTGACCCAGCTGGTGCCTTCCGGCGAATCCCAGGGAACGAGCTTCTTCACCGCTTTGCCGTCCGGTCCGGCGGCCAGCGTCTCCATGTCCCAGTGGGTGCCGGAGTTCGGGCCGCCGTTCACCCAGAAGCCTTCGAGCCGGCTGACCGTGCCCCGGTCGCGGAAGAACTTCACCACCTGGTCGATGGCACTCCAGTTGAAGTGAACCTTGCCGTCGGCATCGACCGTGGTACCGCCCTGCAGCAACAAAGTTGCCATCGGCAACGTGAGGTCGTTGTTCCGGTACTCCTTGCGGACCTTGGCGTAGTCCTCCATCAGCTGCCACCACTTCGGGGTGAACGGGGAGTAGCCGTAGTTCGCGAGCATCGTCTCGACCGGCGGTTCCTGATAGGACACGGTGCCGAAGAACAGCGTCCACTCGACGTCGGTGAACCCGCTGTCCTTCGCGTCGGGAATGGTGACCGGACGGACGTTCACCGACAGCGGGACGACCATGGTCCCCTGGTCGGTCTCGACCCGGACCGAGCCGCGGTAGACACCGCCGGCCGCGGACTTGGGGACGTAGACCCGGACCCAGATCGGCTGGGTCGTGTTCGCGGCGACCGTAGTACTGGGGGAGTTCGACAGGCCGTCGGGGAAGCTGTCCGGCGCAGGGCGGCTCGGCGCGTAGACGTACTGGTTCCCGCCGAACACCGAGTTGTGGTTGAGCGCGGTGAACTTGACGAAGTTGTAGGTCAGGTTCGGCGCGGGGATCTCGCGGAGCCCGGCCCGGAGCGGGCCGAAGGTGACGCGCTTGATCGTGAACGCCTTCGACCGGCGGACGGCGACCTGCCCGGCCTCGTACTCGTTCCGGGCGGTGTCGAGCGAGACCCCGGCGGTCGCTCCGCTGTCGGACGGCAGTGAGTCGGGGAACAGGTGGGTCGAGGCCCGCGCGGCCCACACCTGGGTCTGTACCGCGGGCTGCGCGGCGGCCGGGCCGTTGGACCGGTAGGTGGTCAGAGCGGTGATGCTGGCCGTCGCCACCAGGGCGGCGAGCACCTTACGACCGGTTGGATTCATCGGAGGAACCTCCTGCTGACGGTCAGGAATCCTCATTCTTGAAGCTGGGCACCAGCACGTCGACCAACCCGACTAGACCACTCAAGGGGAGCGGCAAATGGACGAGTTCCGGATCAGCGTCCCGCAGGCGGACCTGGACGATCTGCGCGACCGGCTCCGGCGCATCCGCTGGCCGCGAGCACTCCCCACCACCGGCTCCGCCTGGGATCGCGGCGTACCGGTCGACTACCTGCGGTCGGTGGTGGAGCGCTGGTTGGAGTACGACTGGCGCGAGTGGGAGGCGCGCCTGAACGCTTTCCCGCAGTACGTGACCCGCATCGACGGGCAGACGATCCACTTCCTGCACGTTCGCTCACCCGAGCCGGACGCGATGCCGTTGATCCTCACGCACGGCTGGCCGGGGTCCGTGGCGGAGTTCCTCGACATCCTCGGTCCACTCACCGATCCCCGTTCTTTCGGCGGCGACCCCGCCGATGCTTTCCACGTCGTCGCGCCATCCGTCCCGGGTCATGGCTTCTCGGTCCCGCTCGAACAACCAGGCTGGAACCATGAGCGGATCGCTCGCGCGTGGGCCGAGTTGATGAGTCGCCTCGGCTACAACCGGTACGGCGCGCAGGGCGGCGACACCGGGTCGGTGGTGTCACCGCTTCTCGGTCGCGTCGACTCCGAGCACGTTCTCGGCGTGCACATCAACGGGGGGCTGGCTTTCCCGAAGGCGCGACCAGGCGACCTGGAAGACCTGGATCCGCGCGACCGGGCGAAGCTGCGGTTGGCCGAGCACATTCGCAGTACGGGGACCGGGTACGCCGAACTACAGTCGACCAAACCGCAGACCGTCTCTTTCGCGCTGAGTGACTCCCCGGTCGGGCAGCTGGCCTGGGTCCTGGAGAAGTTCCACGACTGGACCGACCCGAACCGGGCGCTCCCCGAAGATGCCGTTGCCCTCGGCCACCTTCTGACCGACGTGTCGATCTACTGGTTCACCAATACGAGCGCGACCAGCGCGAACCTGTACTACGAGAACCGGGTGGTTGCCGAGAGCACCGGTCGTTCCGGCGTGCCGACCGGCGTCGCGGTGTTTCCGACGGATCCGGCGATCAGACACATTCTCGAGCGTGAGCACACGATCACGCATTGGCAGGAGTACGACCGGGGTGGCCACTTCGCCGCGCTGGAGGCACCCGACCTGCTGGTCGAGGACATCCGGACCTTCTTCCGTACCCTCCGTCAGTTCATCGGGACAACACCTGGCGGCCACCGGGAAGGGCGATGATTCCGCGGGAATCCGCCATCCGAGAGGGAACACGATGGGACACTCCCACGCCGGCCACACCCACGACCACGGCCACGGTGCCGGGCATGGTCATGGGCACGATCACGGTCACCACCACCCGAACACCGAGCTGGACGCGGCGACGACGGCCGCGCTGGACGAGTCGATCCCGGACAGCGACCTCTCACCGACCGAGGTGTCCCGCCGTACGCTGCTCCGCTCGGCCGGCGTCCTCGGTGGAACCGCCGCTCTCGCCGTCAGCGGCGCCGGTGTCGCGGCCGCGGCGCCGAAAGGCGACTCGATCCTCTTCAAGCACGGCAACAAGCCGCGGGTCTGGCTCGCCGGCGACCACCACATCCACACCCAGCTGAGCTCCGACGGCCTGTACCGCGTGATCGACCAAGCGCGCCACGCCGCCGCGTTCGGCCTCGACTGGCTGGTCATCACCGACCACGGTGGCGCCACCCACGCGCGGATCGGCGTCGACCTGGTCAACCCGCAGATCAAGGCGGCCCGGACCGAGCTCAAGGACACGCTGATCTTCCAGGGTCTGGAGTGGAACATCCCGGCCGCCGAACACGGCACGGTCTTCGTCGCGCCCGGTTCGCGCGAGGTCGAAGTACTGAAGCAGTTCGAGAACAGCTACGACGGCAGCGTCAACAATGCCGGGGCGAACTCGCCTGCCAACGAGCAGCTCGCGCTCGACGGCATCCACTGGCTCGGTCAGCAGGTGGATCGGCGGCGGGTCCAGGACGCGCTGTTCCTCGCCAACCACCCGGCCCGCAACGGCATCGACAGCCCACACGAGATCCGGAACTGGCGCGACGCCGACCCGCGCATCGCCATCGGTTTCGAGGGTGCGCCCGGTCACCAGGCTGGCGGCCTGCCGAAGGGCATCGGTTCCGGCGGCGCCCGTGGTCTCTACGGCAACGCGCCGAACGCGAACTCCTTCCCGGGCTATCCGCCGGAGAGTTACCGCACATGGGGCGGCTTCGACTGGATGACCGCGACCGTCGGTGGGCTGTGGGACAGCCTGCTCGCGGAAGGAAAGCCCTGGTGGGTCAGCGCGAACTCCGACTCGCACCAGAACTGGAACGAGACCTCGCGTCGCCCCGACGGTTCGGACCAGGCGCAGTTCGATCGTGACGGCCGCTACATGGACCCGGTCTACGGCAACACGGTCAACGCGCTCAACAACGACTTCTGGCCGGGCTTCTACAGCCGCACCCATGTCGGCGCCGAGCGACGCGACTACCTGTCCGTGATGGAAGGCATGCGCAGCGGCCGCATGTGGGTCGACCACGGCATGCTCGTCAAGGGCGTCGAACTCGAGGTCCGCGAGGTCGGCCACCGGTACGGCGAACCGCTCGGCGGCGCCCTGGTTGTCCGGCGCGGTCGCCCGGTCGAGCTGGTCGTCCGGATCACCACCCAGACGATGCCGAACTGGGCCAACTTCCTCCCGCTGCTCAACCGGGTGGACGTGATCCGTGGCGCGGTGAAGGGTGCGGTCAGCGACCGGGACACGTTCAAGGCGCCCGACACCAAGGTCGTCCGGCAGTGGGACACGTCCGGCAAGCGCGGCACGTTCGAACTCGTCTTGCCACTCGGCAAGGCGGAGGAGCCGTACTACGTCCGGGTCCGCGGCACCGACGGAAACCGTAGCCAGCCCGGCTACTTGGGCGCGGCGATCGACCCGCAAGGCCCGGCGCTCGACGTAGTCGGCGACGCCGATCCCTGGACCGACCTGTGGTTCTACACGAACCCGATCTGGGTCCTCCCAACCAAGTGATCATCGCCATCGATGCGGCCAGCCGCAACACCACCGAAGCCGAACATCTCTTCCACGAACTGCTCGGCCCGGCGCCCGGCCCGGTCATCGCCTCCACCCACACAATCTCAACCCCCAACCACCCCCACCTGGCCATCTCCCTAACCATCCCGGCCACCGGCTCTGCTGGTTTGGGGGTGGTTGATCGGGTGCGGGGGTGGTTGGGGGAGCGGGCGGTGGGGGCGGCGATCACGTGGAGTGGGGCCTCCGAGCCGGAGTTGTCGGGGCCGAGTCAGCTGGTTCGTGGCGCCTACGCGGCTGCGGTTGAGAGCGCGCTCGGGACGGCCGGACGCTTGGTGCGGTTTCCGGGCTCCGAGCACGTTCGCGGAGCGATGACGGCACTGCAATTGCGCGACCTCTGCGGCATCGACCACATCGAGGCTTTGGGCGGACTACCCGTCGACGACGACACCGTGATCGACACGCTCGACTTCATCCGCCCGATCCGCCGCGACGGGCGCGTGGTCCTGCTCGTCCAGCCGGCCGCGGGCGGCGCACTGATTCCCTTCGAGGTCGAACACCAACAGAAGTGCTGCGCCGATCACTGATTCCGTGGACCGCCAACACTGACTAACCACCACTGACAGTGCGTCTCAGGTGTGACGAGGCTTCCGGGGCAGCTGCTCAGACGGGTTGCTCAGTGCTGGCGGTCCGCTCTGCCCACCCGTCCGCCTCCCGGAGTACGGGTGGGAGTGGGCCGATGACGCCGAGGCGCTGGGTGCAGCGGGTCAGGGCGACGTAGAGATCGCGCAGGCCGCGCGGAGACTCCACCATGATGCCCTCCGGGTCGACGACCAGCACGGAGTCGAACTCGAGTCCCTTCGCGCCGGCCACGGTGAGCACGGTGATGTCAGGATGTTCCCCGATCGCCTCCTGGACGAGTTCGAGCCGCGACCGCGAGGTGATCACACCGACCTGGCCATGGTGCACCTCCTCGCGCGCCACCTTCCCGACGTACTGCGCCTGGTCGGTCGGCCCGACTTCTTCGTACCAAGGCCGGACGCCGGTCGACCGCACGGACTCCGGCGCCGTCGCCTCCGGGTCGACCTCGGCCAGCACGTGTGCGGCGAGGTCCATCACCTCGGCTGGGGTGCGGTAGTTGACCGTCAGTTCCGCCAGCCGCCAGCGATCTCCGAACGTCGGCGCGAGCGCCCGTCGCCAACTCGTCCCGCCACCGGCGGCGCCCGTCTGGGCGACATCGCCGACCAGCGTCATCGACCGCAGGGGGCATCGCCGTCCGATCGCGCGCCAGGCCATCGGCGACAACTCCTGCGCCTCGTCCACGATCACGTGCCCGTAGGTCCACCTGCGATCGGCCGCGGCCCGGTCGGCCAAGGTGCGATCGTCGTCGGCCTCGTACCGCTCGGCGAGTGCTTCGGCGTCGAGAATGTCCTTGGCCGACAGGACTTCCGCCTCGTCGTCATCGTCGTAGTCGGTCGATCCGGAACCGCTCAGCACGTCCAGAGAGCCTTGTGCATAAGCGATTGCGCGGGCCCGCTCGGCCTTGCGACGGGCCAGGTCCTTGTCGTCCTCACCGAGCAGCTCGGCCGCCTCGTCGAGCAGCGGCACATCGGCGGGACTCCAGTCGTCGCCGTACCGGAGCAGGTGTTCGCGGTCGAGTTCGCTCAGCTGCGGTGCCGCCGACGCGAGCCGCTTCTCGTCGCCGAAGAGATCGACCAGCAGATCCTGCGGGCTGAGCATGGGCCAGAGCAGGTCGAGCAGCTTCCGGACCGCTGGCTCGGCGAGGATCTCCTTGCGGAGCTCGGCCAGGTCGTACTCGTCGAGCAGGTTCTCACCGTCGAGCGGATCGGTGCCGATCAGGTCGGCGTACTGCTGGGTGAGGTGGTCGACGATCTCGTTCAGGAAGAACGGCCGGGCCTGATTGTGGGTGGTCTGGCGAGCCCGTGCGCTGCCGCGCGCATCCTGGACGACGGCGGGATCCAGCCGCAGTACCGTCCGGTCGACCGTGACCTCGAGGGGTTCGTTCGGCAGCCACTGGCGATCCGCGACGGCCTTCCCTATCACCTCGGCCATCACGGCCCGACCCTTCACCTCGGTGACCTCGGCGGGCTCGGGCCGGGTCGCGGTCAGGCCCGGGTACAACTCGGCGAGGGTGACCAGGCGAACACCGTCCTCGCCCAGCGACGGCAGCACCTGGCCGATGAACCTCAAGAACGTCGGATTCGGCCCGACGACGAGAATTCCGCGCTTTTCCAGTTGGGCCCGGTGGGTATACAGCAGAAATGCCGCGCGGTGCAATGCGATCGCGGTTTTGCCGGTCCCCGGACCGCCCTGGACGACCAGGATTCCGGCCAGGTCGGAGCGGATGATCCGGTCCTGGTCGGCCTGGATCGTCCGCACGATCGACTCCATCGTGCCGGTCCGTCGCGCGTTCAGCGCGCCCAGCAGGATCTGCTCGCCCACGACGCCGCGGCCAGGCTGCGAAGCCCCGGCCGCCGACCGCGTGTAGTCGAGCTGCTCGTCCTGTACGTCGATCACTCGGCGCAGCCGGGTCTGGATGTGCCGGCGCCGGACGACTCCGTGGTTCTCGACCGCGGTGGCGATGTAGAACGGCCGGGCCGCGGGCGCGCGCCAGTCGGTGAGCAGCGGTTCGTAGTCCTCGTCGTGCAGGCTGAGCCGGCCGATGTGCAGGACCTCGCCGTCGGCATCATCGAGCCGGCCGAAGCAGAGACCCTCCTCGGCCGCGTTCAGCCGGGAGAGTCGGGCGTTCAGGTCGCGGACCCGGCCGTCGCGCTGGTGCAAGGCCTGCCGGTTCCGGGTGCCGGCGACCTGTTCGTCCGCCCGGCGGCGCTCGGTCAATGCCCGCTCGTGGTCGAGCGTCGCATAGAACGCCGTCAGGTGAACCTGTTCATCCTGGACCGGATTCAGCAATTCCAACCCCTTGTGATAAAATGCGTGCGCAGAAGCCCGGGAAATACTTGCGGGTGGATTCCTTGGTGGGCCACAAATGCGAAAGTTTAACGCATTTCACCTTTGCTGGGCAGACCGCTGACGACCTCGCCGGTGCCCCGGGATTGACCTCAAGTCTTGTTGAGGTACTAGCGTCGCGAGCGTGACTGTCCATCCGCTCGTCGTGGCCGTGGTGGTGCGTTCGACCGAGCCCGGGCGGTTCGGGACGGTCGTGACCGCGTGGTTCGCACGGCAGGTGGAGCGCCGCGACGACTTCAAACTCGATCTGATCGACCTGGCGATGACCTCGCCGGAGTCGCTGCGGGAACGGATCGATGCCGCCGACGCGGCGGTGCTCGTGTGTCCGGAGTACAACCATTCCTTCCCCGGCGACCTCAAGTCCGCGATCGACTCCGTACGCCGCCCTTGGTACGCGAAGCCGGTCGCCTTCGTCGTGTACGGCGGTCGCTCGGGTGGTCTCCGCGCCGCCGAACAACTCCGCCTGGTCTTCGCCGAACTCCACGCAGTACCGATCCGCGAAACCCTCAGCTTCCACCAGACCCCGACCTGCTTCACCCCCGAAGGCGAGCCCTCCGAGCCCGGTACGACGGAGGCGGCCGCCACCTTGCTCGACCACCTCGCCTGGTGGGCCCGAGCGTTGCGGGACGCTCGCGCGAGTACGCCGTACCCGGGCTGAACCTTCGATCGAAGGTGAGTGCCCGGTGGAATAGGTGGCGGTGGGCGCGGGTTGGCTTTGAACGTGAGCCCTGAACCGATGCCCCTGTCCGTGCTCGATCTTTCGCCGGTGCCAACCGGGACTCGACCGTCTCAGGCGCTGCACGAGACCTTGGAGCTCGCTCGTACGGCAGAAGCCGCCGGTTATCACCGCTTCTGGCTCGCCGAGCACCACAACATCCCGAGCGTGGTGAGCTCGAGCCCCGAGGTGATGATCGCGGCAGTCGCCGCCGCCACCTCGACCATCCGCGTCGGCTCCGGCGGCATCATGTTGCCGAACCACTCCCCGCTCAAGGTCGCCGAGTGGTTCCGCGTCCTCGGCGGTCTCTACCCCGACCGGATCGACCTCGGCCTCGGCCGCGCGCCCGGCACCGACCAGCGCACCGCGCTCGCCTTGCGGCGCAGCCGTGAGGCGCTCAGCGCCGACGACTTCCCGGAGCAGTACGCCGAGCTTCGTGGGTACGCCGAGGGCTTCCCGGCCGGCCACCCGTTCGCGCCGATCTCCGCGCAACCCGCGGACGTACCGTTGCCGCCGGTGTGGATCCTCGGTTCCAGCACGTACGGCGGTCAGGCGGCTGCCGCCCTCGGGACCGGGTTCGCCTACGCGGGCCACTTCGGCACCCTGGACCCGGCCGACGTCATGACGACGTACCGCAGGCTCTTCCAGCCGTCGCCTCAGCAGGCGGAGCCGCACGCGATCCTCGCGCTTGCCGCGATCGTGGCCGAGACCGAGGAGCGCGCCCAGGAACTCGCCCTTGCGAACGCCTTGTCGATGCTCCGCCTCCGCTCCGGCCGCCCGGGCCCACTGCCGTCGCCCGAAGAAGCCGCGGCCTACCCATGGTCCGAAGGCGAACGCGCCGCCGTCGAAGAATGGACCGGCCTGGTCTCGGTCGGCACCCCCGACCAGGTCGCCGCCGACCTCGCCCGGCGCGCGAACGCCGCCGGCGCCGACGAACTCATCATCACCACTTCCATCCACAACCCCACCGAACGCCGCCATTCCTACACCCTCCTCGCCAACGCCTGGGGCCTCAAACCCCGCTGACTCTCCGCCCTCCGGTTGCAGTAACGACCTGCAGAGGAGCCTCTCGCCGGGGAAGGTATCCGTTCGTGGTCAGGCGGGGCCGGGGTTTTCCACAGGGGTGCCTCGGAGGTGTTCGAAGATCAGGCTGGTTTCGGCGTGGATGACGGCCGGGTCCGCGGTGAGGTGGTCGAGGACGAAGTCGCGGAGGGCGTCGGGGGAGGCCGCGGCGACGTGGAGCAGATAGTCGTTCGCGCCGCTCACGTGGTACAGGGCCAGGACGCCGGGTAGGCGCGGCGCCTTCGCGCGGAAGCGGTCAATCTCATCACGCGAGTGCGCGCCGATGCGGATCGCGACCATCGCCTGCAGCGGCAGCCCGAGTGCGCCGAGATTCACATCGGCGTGGAAGCCACGGATGACGCCGCGATCGCGGAGCGCGCGGACCCGGGTCAGGCAGGTCGACGGTGCGATCCCGGTCGCCTCGGCCAGTGCGTTGTTCGGCATCCGCCCGTCGGCGGTCAGCAGCCGGACCAGCTCCTGATCGACCTCGTCGAGCGCTGCCGGTAGCGGCCGCGGGGCCGGTCCGGGCGTCCGGCGATCCTTCGGCATATGCCCACTCTAAGACCCATGCACAGAATCCACAGCGTGTGGACAAGCCTGTGGACGAATTTTCTTCGGAACTATTGCGGTGATTCAGCACAAGATTCCATCCTCGTGCCACCGAGGAGGACTGATGACCCGACTGGACACCCGTTCCGTGCACGCCGGCCGCGACGACCTGACCGCACTGGGCGTGCACGTCCCGCCGATCGACCTGTCCACGACCTACCCGCTTCCGGGCGTCGAGGCCGGTGGCGCGTCGTACGACGACCTGGCGCTCGGCAACGGCCCCGACGGTGGCAGCCTCGTCTACCAGCGCCTGTGGAACCCGAACGTCGACCGCCTGGAGCGAGCACTGGCCGAGCTCGAGCACTGCGACGGCGCGGTCGCCTTCGGCAGTGGCATGGCTGCGCTCACCGCATGCCTGCTCGCCACCGTCGCGGCCGGCAAACCGCACGTGGTCGCTGTGCGCCCCTTGTACGGCGGCTCGGACCACTTGTTGTCCACAGGCCTGCTCGGTACGTCGGTCAGCTGGGCGACCCCGAGTGGTGTCGCCGACGCGATCCGGCCGGACACCGGTTTGGTGCTCGTGGAAACGCCGGCCAACCCGACCGTGGAGCTTGTGGATATCGCCCAGGTGGCTCGCCAGGCCGGCCCTGAGATTCCGGTACTTGTGGACAACACCTTCGCGACGCCGGTACTGCAGCAGCCGGTGGAGCACGGCGCGACCCTGGTGTTGCACTCGGCAACGAAGTACCTGGGCGGTCATGGCGATGTGATGGGCGGACTCGTCGCCGGGAAGACCGAGTGGGTCGCGCGACTTCGGCAGGTGCGTGCGGTGACCGGTGGCCTGCTGCACCCGCTGGCGGCGTACGAGCTGCACAGGGGGCTGCAGACCTTGCCGGTTCGCGTGCGGGCGCAGCAGTCGGTGGCGTCCAAGGTTGCCGGTTGGCTGTGTGATCACCCGGCTGTGGACAAGGTGTTCTACCCGGGTCTGCCCGAGTGCGACCCAATGGGACTGGTCGGACGGCAGCAGGCCGGGCCGGGCGCAGTACTGGCGTTCACCACGAAGGAAGCGGCGCGGGTGGCGGCGTCGCTGCGGTTGATCACCCATGCGGTGTCGCTGGGTGGGGTGGACACGCTGATCCAGCACCCGGCTGGGCTGACGCATCGGCTCGTAGCGCCCGAGGCCCGGCCGGATCAGAACCTGCTGCGCCTCAGCGTCGGCCTGGAAGACGCGGAAGACCTGATCACCGACCTGGCCCAGGCACTGGACACCCCGTAGTACCGGTCAGCTCACAGGCACCGGCGCAGTGAGCACCTTGTCGACGATGCCGTACTCGAGTGCCTGGTCGGCGGTGAACCAGCGGTCGCGGTCGAAGTCGGTCTCGATCCGGTCCAACGGCTGGCCGGTGCGTTCGCTGATCAGCTTGGCGAGGTTCTGCCGGGCCAGGATCGCCTGTTCGGCCTGGATCTTGATGTCGGTCGCGGTACCGCCCATGCCGCCGGTCGGCTGGTGCATCATGATCCGCGCGTGCGGCAGGGAGAAGCGCTTGCCGGGGGCGCCGCAGGTCAGCAGCACCTGGCCCATCGACGCGACCAGACCCATCGCGTACGTCGCCACGTCGTTGCTGATGAAGCTCATCGTGTCGTAGATCGCCAGCCCGGCCGAGACCGAGCCGCCCGGCGAGTTGATGTAGAGCGAGATGTCCGCCTTCGGGTCCTCGGCGTTCAGCAGCAGGAGCTGGGCGCAGAGGGCGTTCGCGTTCTCGTCCTTGATCTCGTCGCCGAGCACGAGGATCCGCTGCCAGAGCAGCCGCTGGTAGATGTGGTTGTCGAGGGCATTCGGAAGGTTCGTCTCGCTCATACTCTCCAGCGTGGCCTCGGCGGGCGCGGGAGTCGCGGGAATCTGCCCGTGGCAGATCTGCCCACCGCAGACCTGCCGGGGATGGCACACTCGGTACAGGACCAGAGACCAGGAGGGCCAGACGTGTTGCTACGCCAGGTGATCGGGAACGTCTTCCGCCGGCTGCGGCGCGAGCGGGGGATCACCCTGCGCGAGCTCGCCGAGCAGGCCCAGGTGTCGGTGCCGTACCTCTCCGAGATCGAGCGCGGCCGCAAGGAGCCTTCGTCGGAGATCCTGGCGGCCATCTGCCGGGCGCTGGACCTGGAGCTGGCCGACCTGCTGCACGAGGTCCAGTACGACCTGGCCACGGTCGCCCGTACTGCGCTGCCGATTCGCTTGCAGACCGCGGCGATCCAGGTGCGCGAGTCGGAGTCGGTCCGCGTCTCCTCGTCCGTGTCGAACTCGTACTCCACCACCGCGCAGGCGTTCGCACTGGTCGCCTAGGTGCTCTGGTACCACCACGCTGCCGCCCGGGACTGGCGGTGCGCGGCCGCGCCTACCGAAGTACAGGCGTTTCATCAGGGTCTGGCCGGTTATGCGCCGACGCCGTTGACCGACGTGCCGTCGTTCGCGGCTGAGTTAGGCGTCGGCCGGGTCCTGGTGAAGGACGAGTCCGAGCGATTCGGGCTAGGAGCCTTCAAGGCGCTCGGAGCGTGGTGGGCGATCCACTGTGCAGTCGAAGAACACGACGGACCTCTGGAGTTCGTGACTGCCACCGATGGCAACCACGGTCGCGCAGTAGCGAGGATGGCTGCGATGCTCGGCCTGCCGGCTCATGTGTTCGTGCCGGACGTCATCAGCGACCGCGCTGTCGACGCCATCCGGGCAGAAGGCGCGACGGTCACGGTCGTACCTGAGTCGTACGACGCTGCGGTGGCTGCCGCAGCCGCCTCCGCAACGGGTAGCCGGGTGCTCATCCAGGACGCGGCCTGGCCGGGGTACGAGGTTGTGCCGCAGCGCATCGTCGACGGCTACTCGACCTTGTTCCGGGAGATCGACGTGGAGCCGGATCTCGTCGTGGTGCCGATGGGAGTCGGCTCTGTCGCGCAGGCGGCAGTGACGCACTACCGAAGCGGCGCGACAGCGTCCGTAGTACTGGGTGTAGAGCCTTCGCGTGCCGCGTGTGTCACCGAGAGCCTGCTGTCAGGCGAACTCGTCTCTGTGAGCACAAGCACCACTGTGATGGCCGGCCTCAACTGCGGTACGCCGTCCAGCCTCGCGTGGCCCGTACTACGTGCAGGGCTAAGCGCGGCGGTAACGGTCGAGGAGGACGGAGCGCTGAGTGCCGAGCGAGACCTTGGGGCAGCAGGAATCTCGTCAGGCCCCAGTGGAGCCGCCACCTTGGCCGGCCTCCGTGCGGCGTTGGCTGCGGATCACCGTGAAGAGCTGGGGATCACTGCAGCCAGCACTGTCGTTTTGATCAGCACCGAAACCTCACCTGGACACGTCACGAGCTGACCAGGCAGGCTCGTAACCGTGGAGATCAGAGTTCGGTTTGCTGTGGACGACCGCGAGCTGTCGCGATTGCATGCGCTCGCGTTCGGGTCCGCCGTCGAGGTGCAGCCGTGGGGCGCTCGGCTCGAACGGCACGCTCTCACATGGGTCGGTGCCTTCGACAACGACTTGCTGGTCGGGTTCGTCCAGGTGTGCTGGGACGGCGGTGCCCACGCGTTCGTGCTCGACACTGCTGTGCATCCGGAGTACGGCCGCCAGGGCATCGGCAAGCGGCTGGTGTGGGCCGCCGCCGCGGAGGCGAGGGCCGCGGGATGCCAGTGGCTGCACGTGGACTTCGAGCCGCACCTCGCCGACTTCTACCTCAAGGCCTGCGGCTTCTCGCCCACCGACGCCGGACTGCTCAAGCTGCGGTGAGTGCGGTCAGCCGTTCTGTCGAGGCGCACGAGATCAGGCATCGCTCCTTGGCGTCGCCGAGCAGGTCGGCAGTCCAGCGGGTGAAGCCGCCGTCGCCGAGCTCGGCTCCAGCCTGGCCGATGCCGAGCGCGATGCCGGCGTAGTAGTTCGACCCCTTGGTCCGCTCCCGATCCTCCAGGAAGTCCACCTTCAGCTGTGGCCGTACGGTGTCGTCGATGCGCTCTCGTACGGCGGTCGGCGCCAGCGTGGTGAACCTGAGCTCCGCCCGGTCGCCGAGGACATCGGCCCAGAAACCGAGGTGATCGAGCAGCATCTCGGCCTGCGCCCGGCCGGACCCGGTGTCCCGGGTGCTCGACACCAGCACGAACAGCTCGAAGTGCGCGGACATCCCCGGTGCGTCGAACGACTGGGCCCGCACGACCCGCTGGCACGCGGCCAGATCTACCCGCGCCTGGCCGGCCTTCCGGCGTACGGCGGCTTCGATCGCGAGCTCGTTGGTGGGGTCGCTGGCCACCTCCGTACCGCGGTTGGTCGTCACCACCTTGTTCTGGTCGACCGTCGCGATGGCTGAGCACGTTCCGAGTGGGGTCAGCGGCGACAGTTCGACGCCGGCGATCTTGTCCGGCAGCCGGTCCCACAGCATCGCCTGGGTCTTCACCAACTGCCGCGGGTCGACAGTGGACGGCTGGACGAAGCGGTCCTGGCGCCAGCGCTGCATGACCCGGGCCGGCGTCACCTTGGCGGCCCTTGCGCGGCTCACGTCCAGGAGGGCGCTCTGTAGCTCCGACTGGCTCAGACCGTCGACCAGCGCCTCACGGCTTCCCGCCGGTAGCCGCCGCCAGATCCGCTCGGTCACGTCACTCATCACCCAAGCTTGCCGGGCATCGCTGCTCTCCGCCTGCTATTTCTTGCCTTCTCGGGCTCTGTACCTACTAGTATGTATGGCAACGCCTGATGCAGAGGAGTGGCCATGTACGCGATGCAGTACGAGATCAATCTGCCGACCGACTACGACATGGGGATCATCCGGCACCGGGTGGAGACGCTGGGAAACCGTACGGACGACTTCGACGGTCTGGGGATCAAGGCGTATCTGGTCCAGGACCGGGCGAACGGCGCGATGGTGAACCAGTACGCGCCCTTCTACCTGTGGAACGATCCGGCCGGGATGAGCAGATTCCTGTGGGGAGGCGGATTCTTCACCGGCATCTGCAACTCCTTCGGGCGGCCTCTCGTTTCGCACTGGACCGGTGTGGAGGTCCGGCCGGGCGAGGCGGTCGACCGGCCGGCGCTGGCGGCGACGAAGCAGGTTCAGATGCTGCCGCCCGATGTGGATCCGGCCGAGCCGGTGGCGGCCGCGCTCTCGCTGTTGGAGAAGACCGTGGGTCTGGAGGGCGTCCACAGTTCGGCGATCGCGGTGGATCCGAGTCGGTGGGAGCTCGTGCATTTCACCTTGTGGAGCGGCGAACCGGGCATCGTGCCGGGCACGCGGTACCAGGTGCTGCACTTGTCCACACCCGGCACGAAAACTCTTTTGAGCCGGTGACTTCGCGGATATCTTCTAAGGCATGAGATATCCGAGCCCGCACCTTTGACGCCCTGACCGCCTGACTCTTCGCGTCGTCGCCTATGCGGCGTTGCAGGACTTCATCCCGTTGTATCCGCTGTACCAGTTGCTGTTCACGGATCACGGGCTGTCGGCATCGCAAGTGTCGACGCTGTTCATCATCTGGTCGACGACCTCGTTCCTGTTCGAGGTGCCGTCCGGCGCCTGGGCGGACACGTTCTCGCGCCGCAAACTGCTGATGCTCGGTTCAGCGCTGAGTGGCCTCGGCTACGCCAGCTGGATCGTGCTGCCCACGTACGCCGGGTTCGCGCTCGGCTTCGTCCTCTGGGGCATCAGTTCCGCGCTGATCTCGGGAACCTTCGAAGCATTCGTGTACGACGAGTTGGCCGCGCGTGGGCGCACCGGCAGCTACGCCGGGCTGATCGGCCGGACCAAGGCGGCCGCGCTGGTCATGAATCTGGCGGCAACCGCGCTGGCAGCTCCGCTGTTCAAGCTCGGTGGGTATGCCCTGGCGGGCGCCGTCAGCGTGCTCAGCTGTGTCGCCCAGCTGTTGGTCGCACTGTCATTACCCGAGGCGGCGCCCGTCGCCACGGCCGACGAAACGGAGGAGGTGGAGTCTGGAGCCAGTGCCCTTGGAAGGTACCGGTTGATGCTGGTCTCGGGATTGTCCGAGGCGGGGAGCAGCCGGACGGTTCGCAAGGCCGTTGCCCTGGTCGCGTTGCTGGCCGGATTCCTGGCGTTCGACGAGTACTTTCCCTTGCTGGCCAGGGATGTCGGAGCGTCGACGACGCTGGTGCCGTTGCTGATCGCCGGCACGGTGGCCGCGCAGGCGATCGGCGGTGCGCTCGCGGGAGCGGCGTACAAGTTGCGGGCATCGGTGTTCGCCGTGGGGCTGGCGGCGACCGCTGGGTTGATTGCCTGGGGGTCGCTGAGTGGGACGGCGCTCGGGTTCGTGCCGATCGCGGTCGGCTACGGGGTGATGCAGTTGGTCATCATCGTTGCCGAGGCGCGGTTGCAGGACGCGATCACCGGACCGGCCCGGGCGACGGTGATCTCGGTGTCGGGACTGTTCGCCGAGGTGTTCGCGGTGGCGGTGTACGCCGGGTTCGCGGTCGGGTCGGTGTGGTTCACGCTGCCGGTGCTGGTTGCCGGTCTGACCGTCCCGGTGGTGCTCACCGCCTTTCTGACCCCGTTCGCCCTGCCGGCACCAGCTGGTGAGGATGCGGAAGTCGGTGGGGTCTCAGAGCGCGAGTAGGGCGGTGAGGGATCGGGTCATGCGCTGGACGAAGCGGGTGCGGATGGTGTCGTCGGTGAGTTCGAGGGACAGGAAGGGGTTGAGGTCTTCGAGTTCGACCAGGAGGAGTTCGCCGGTCGCGGTCCGGCAAGCGTCCACGCGCTGGATGCCGTGGTCGATCGCGTTCCAGTCGACGAACCGTTGGGCGAAGGCCCGGTCGGCGTCGGTGGGTTCATAGCGTTCGAGTTCCCAGCGCTTGGCGGGATCCGGTGCGTACAAGGCGTACTGGAGATCGTGATCGACGAAGTAGAACGAGACCTCGTAGCGGAAGTCGATCAAGGGCTGGGCGAGCATGCCGTCCAGCGAAAGGGTGGTGAGTTCGTCGCGGGAGACCTTCCGTAGTCCGATCGAGTCGGAGCCCAGCTTCGGCTTGACGACATAGGTGGTTGCCTCAGGCAATGAGTCTGGTGCGCAGTCGGTCGTCGGAATGACCGGATAGCCGGCCTCGCTCAGGTCCACGAGGTACTGCTTGCCGATCATGTCTGCCTTGCCGGTCAGCTGGGTGAACACGCGAGTACCGCGGTCGATCGCGGCTGCCCGGAACTCGCCGTACGCGCTTTGGTAGTGGATCGCCGGTCCGCTGTTGCGTACGACGACGGCGTCGAAGGCGTCCATCAGCGAGGCGGCGTCGAGCGGGTGGCAGAGCGCGAGGTCGAAGTGTTCGCGGAGTCGGCCGGTGAGGTAGACGTCCTCGTCGCCGTACCGCCTGCCGTTGGCGGGGTAGGTGAGGTCGGTGACGTACAGGATCTTCGCGCGCATACGAGCCTCCGGTGCGGTGGACGGTCGAGGAGTGATTATTCGGTGTCGGCCGAAGCGATGGGCGCATACGGTCGGCTGGTGATCAGGACTGAGAAGCGGCAAGGTCTGCTGGCTGCGGGTGCGGCGGCTGTGACGGTGGTGCTCTGGGCCTCGGCTTTCGTGGCGATCAGGCATGTCGGTGCGGAGTTCTCGGCCGGTGCACTGTCACTCGGGCGACTGCTGGTCGGCAGCCTGGTGCTCGGCCTGTTCGTCTTCGTCCGGCCGGGCGGCTCGGGCGACCGTCTGGCCGGCCCGGCTTCCCGACGGCCGCGGATTCGCCGTACGCCGCAATGGCCGGTCAAGAGCGACTGGAAGCTGCTGCTTGTTTGTGGGCTGTTGTGGTTCGGGGTCTACAACGTCGCGCTGAACGCGGCCGAGCAGCGGCTCGATGCCGGTACGGCGGCCATGCTGGTGAACATCGGCCCGCTGTTGATCGCGTTGCTCGCCGGGCTCCTGCTCGGCGAGGGGTTTCCGCGCCAGTTGGTGATCGGCAGCATTGCCGCCTTCGCGGGTGTGGTCGTGATCGGCACGTCGTCGTCGGACGGCAAGGCGGAGACCTGGGGCGTGGTCCTCTGTTTGGTCGCCGCGATCGCTTACGCGATCGGGGTGGTGGCGCAGAAGCCGTTGCTCGGTCGGCTTCCGGCGCTCGAGGTGACCTGGCTGGCCTGCACGATCGGCGCCTTGGCCTGCCTGCCCTTCGCCCCGGCGTTGATTCGGGAAGTCGGTGCTGCTCAGCCGTCGGCGATCTGGTGGGTCGTGTTCCTGGGCGCCTTCCCGACGGCGCTGGCGTTCACGACCTGGGCCTATGCGCTGGCCAGGACGAGCGCGGGGAAGATGGGCGCGACGACGTACCTCGTACCGCCGTTGGCGATCTTCCTCGGTTGGCTGCTCCTCGGCGAGACGCCGGCGCCATTGGCCTTCGCAGGTGGCGCGTTGTGTCTGTGCGGGGTCGCGGTGTCCCGCTACAAGCCGAAGCGCGTGGCGATGCCGTCGACGAACACGCTCAACCCTGTCTCGAAGCCGTCGTCGAACTCGTAATGCAACCCGTCCGCGCCGAGGGCCCCGACGATCCTCGCCAGCGTCGGAGCCTGGCCGGGCTGGAGTTTGCTGACTCGCTCCAGTAGGTCGGGCGCGAGTTCGAAGGTGTCCGCGCGGACCGACGCCTCACCGAGGGTGAAGCCGTGGATGAAGTCGATCAACGTGTTGACGGCTTCGAAGATCTGCCGAGGTGGCAGGCCGGCTCGATCGAGAGCGCGGTAGAACGGCTCGACCGTCACCACGACCACCTCCGACACGGCTGCGGTGTCTGCCAACACCTGCAGCGCCAGATTCGGATGGGCCCGCAAGGCGTTCCGGTAGGCGTGCGCCGCACGCGTCAGCTCGGTTCGCCAGTCCACGTCGTCGTCCGGTGCAGTGGCGTTGTCCATGCCGGCGAAGACGAGTTCGGCCAGGCCTGCGAAGACTGCCGCCTTGTTCGGGAGGTGGTGGTAGAGCGACATCGGGTTCACGCCGAGGGCGGCAGCGAGGCGGCGCATCGTCATCGCCTCAAGTCCCTCGTCGTCGACGATCCGCAGCGCGGCCTCGAGGATCGCCTGCCGGCTCAACCGCTCCTCGCCCGCCCGCGGCCGTCCCGAACGCCCGGCACCCGGCTTGTCCGCATTAACCATACGTCGTATGGTAGCGAAATCGTACAGCGTATGGATGATTGGGAGGCGAGATGAAGACGTTGGTGGGGAAGGTCGCGTTGGTGGCGGGCGGCACGCGGGCGGCTGGGCGCGGGGTGGCGGTGGAGTTGGGCGCGGCGGGCGCGACGGTGTACGTGACCGGCCGGAGCACCCGGGCGGAGCGGTCGGAGATGGATCGGCCCGAGACGATCGAGAAGACGGCCGAGCTCGTCGACGCGGCCGGCGGGCGAGGGATCGCCGTACGGGTTGATCACACGGATCCGGAGCAGGTTCGGGCGCTGGTCGAGCGGATCGAGCAGGAGCAGGGTGAGCTGCACATCCTGGTGAACGACATCTGGGGTCAGACCGGTGAACGCGACTGGGACAAAACCGTCTGGGAGTCGTCACTCGACAGCGGACTCCGGCTGCTGCGGTTAGGCGTCGAGACGCACGCGATCACCAGCCACTTCGCGTTGCCTCTGCTGCTCAAGACGCCGGGTGGGCTGATTGTCGAGATGACCGACGGCACCGACGAGTACAACGCGTCCCGCTATCGCGTCTCGTTCTTCTACGACGTCGCGAAGGGCGCGGTCAGCCGGATGGCGTTCGCGCTGGCGCACGAGGTCGGTCCGCGCGGCGCGACGGCCGTCCTGCTCACGCCGGGCTGGTTGCGGTCGGAGGCGATGCTCGACGGCTTCGGCGTCACCGAGGAGAACTGGCGGGACGCGACGAAGAGCATCCCGCACTTCGCCATCTCGGAAAGCCCTTCGTACGTCGGACGCGCGGTCGCCGCCCTCGCCGCGGATCCGGACCTCGCCCGCTGGAACGGCAAATCCACCTCCAGCGGCGAACTCGCGAAGCTCTACGGCTTCACCGACCTCGACGGCAGCCAGCCGGACGCCTGGCGCTACCTCGTCGAAGTACAAGAGCCCGGGAAGCCGGCCGACACCACCGGCTACCGCTGACCCAGCCGACAGGTGAGAGCGGACAGGTTCAGCACAGGCCCACTACCAGTCAAAGCGGTCTGGGGATGGGCGGCGGCGATGGGAAGGCCGGTGGCGGCGGCAAGGGTCAGTACGTCGTGGCGCGAGGTGACGGCGACAGCGGGGTCGCGTTCGTAGACATAGGTGAGCTCGGGCCAGCGAGCCTGGGCGGGGTGGACCAGAACGTCTCCGCCGAGGATTGCGACGTCGGTGACGACGCATTGGTGGCCAGGAGTGTGTCCAGGGGTCAGGTGCAACCGGAACTCACCCAGAGCGCAGGAGCCCGACACTGCGCGCAGTTGGCCGGCAGTGGCGATCGGTTTCAGATAGCGCTCGTACGTCGGTCCGTCGCCGAGGTGGTCCAGCTCCGCCTGCTGCACCACGTACGTCGCGTTCGCAAAGCGCGGCCGGTCGGACGAGGTCGTGTTCCAGCCCGCGTGGTCCAGGTGGACGTGGGTCAGGATCACTGTGTCGATCTCGTCGGCACCAACGCCAGCATCGGCGAGCAGCGTCGGCAGCCTGCCCCTAGTACCGAGCCACTGCGCGGCCTCACTACCGGCAGGACCGATTCCTGTGTCGACCAGAACCGCGCCGCGCTCCGAGGTCACCAGGTAGCTGTGGAAGTGCAGCAGCCACCCACCGTCGGCGGCCACGTTCCCTGGCAGGTTCGCTGCCGTCCATGCCTGGTGTTCGGCGGACCAGCCCGGCAGCGCCCTCTGCACGGGTTCCGGAAACACAGCAACGGCATCGCACAGCACGGTGACGTCCACCTCCACAGTGTGCTGCGACAGCCGGTCAAGCAGGGATGACCATCCAGGTCGCGAGTGTCGCCATCACCAGTGCGATTCCGCCGTCCAGGAACTGCCAGGCGCGCGGACGGGCGAAGATCGGCCCCAGCTTCCGAGCGAGAAACCCCAGCGCGAAGAACCACCCGAAGCTGGCCGCGACCGCACCGAGTCCGTAGAGCCACCGCCCGTCGGCGCCGCGCTGGTTGGCCAGCGACCCGAGCAGTACGACGGTGTCGAGGTACACATGCGGATTGAGATACGTGAACCCCAGACAAGTCAGTACTACGCTCCGCAGCGCGGCCGGTGCATGGTCTGCGGGCTTCATCGCCTTCGGTTGGAACGCCCGCCGTGCGGCGATCGCCGCGTAGGTGAAGAGAAAGGCAGCACCGCCGTACTTCGCGATGTTCAGGGCCAGTGGGCTGCTCTCGATCAGCGCGCCGAGGCCCGCGATGCCGCCCGAGATGAGCAACGCGTCCGAGAGTGCGCAGGTCAGCACCACCGGCAGGATGTGCTCGCGACGCAGCCCCTGCCGCAGTACGAAGGCGTTCTGCGCTCCGATCGCGACGATCAGGGAAAGCGACGTGGCAAAGCCGGCTAGCAGGGGCATGCCTCGACGGTAGGTGCGCGAACGCGAACAAACCAGCTAAAGATTCTTCAGCAGGATTAGCATGGCTTCATCATGCAGATCGACTCGGCACAGCTCGACACCTTCGCCGCGGTGATCGACGAGGGCAGCTTCGAAGCGGCGGCCCGGCGGCTGCGGATCACGCCGTCCGCGGTGAGCCAGCGGATCAAGGCGCTGGAGAGCCGACTCGGTCAGGTCTTGATCCAGCGGACCAAGCCGACCCGCAATACGGAGGCGGGTGAAGCGCTGTTGCGGCTGGCCCGGCAGGTGGACCTGTTGGAGGTCGAGGCCATCGCCTCGGCCAAGGGGAAGGTCGAGGGGCTTCGGCTGCCGGTTGCCGTGAACGCGGACTCGCTGAACGGCTGGTTCCTGCCAGCCCTGCTCGACGTGCCGCCGGAGTTGGTGACCGCCTTCGACCTGCGCCAGGAGGACCAGGATCATTCGGCCGAGTTGCTCCGCAACGGCACCGTGCTCGCGGCGGTGACGGCCGACCCGCGGCCGGTGCAGGGCTGTCGCGTGCGAGCGCTGGGGAAGATGCGGTACCTGTCGATCGCCACGCCCGAGTTCGCCGAGCGCTGGCTGACCGGGCGGCCGCTCGCCGAGGCGCTCGCGGCCGCTCCGATGATGGCCTTCAATTCCAAGGACAAGCTGCAGGAACGGCTGGTCCGCAAGGTGACCCGGCGCCGCCTCGATCCACCGGTCCACTCGATCCCCGCCTCGGGGCCGTTCGTGCGGGCGATCCGGCTCGGCCTCGGCTGGGGCATGATCGAGGAGGAGGCCGTCGAGGCGGACCTGGCCGCCGGCCGCCTGGTAGAAGTTGCCCCCGGCAAGCATGTCGACGTACCGCTGTACTGGCAGCACTGGAAGCTCGACTCCGCCGTGCTGGAGGCACTCACCGCTGCCGTACTGCGGGCTGCCGCGGCGGGGCTGCGTAGTCCCTGAGGTCGACCTTGTTGCCGACCTTCAACGGCAGTTCCTCGATCATCTTGCGCCAGGGCAGGTAGGGCAGCAGCCGGAAGTTCAGGTTCCGGAACGCCGCGAACCAGCGGCTGGCCGGGATGAACCACTTCGCCCCGTCCACTCCTTGCTTCTGGCAGGCCTCGACGAACTCGCGCATCACCTCGTCGTACTCGCTGAACGCCCGGACGTGATCGCCGTCCGCCGCGTGGAGTTCGCCGGCCAGCACGTAGGCGCCGACGATGCCGAGGCTGGTGCCCATGCCGGACAGCGGTGAGGCGCAGTACCCGGCGTCGCCCACCAGGGCGATCCGGCCGGTGGAGTAGCTGTCCAGCTTGATCTGGCTGACCGAGTCGAAATAGAAGTCGGGTGCTCTCCGCATCCCTGCCAGCAGGGTCGGCACCTCCCAGCCTTCGCCTTCGAAGGTCTGGGTCACGATCTGCTTTTGAGCCGCCAAGTTGCGGCGGTCGTAGTCGAGTGGTTCGGAGGCGAAGTAGAAGAGGGCCTTGGCTTCACTGTTTCCCCGTGCGCTGTACATGCCGGCGGTCTTGCCGGGCGAGTTGATCAACCGGCCGATGTGGTCCAGGCCGAGGTGGTTCTCGACGGTGGCGACCGAGGCGTAGAAGCCGAGATGGTGGATGAAGTCCCGCTCGTCCCCGAAGGCGAGTGCGCGCACCTTCGAGTGCAGGCCGTCCGCCCCGACGACCAGGTCGAACCGGCGAGGTGCACCGCGCTCGAAGGTCACGTCGACACCCATCGCGTCCTGGCTGATCGTGGCGATCGAGTCGTCGAAGACGTACTCCACCCGAGCCCGCGTCGCGTCGTACAGGATCTCGACCAGGTCGCCGCGCAGGATCTCGAGCTCGCCGCTGATCGCGCTGGCGGGTGACGTCGCGATCGTCTTGCCGGCCTTGTTGACGTAGGCCATGTCGCCCATGTGGGTGGCCCGCGCCTCGACCTCGGCCAGCAGCCCCATCCGCTCCAGCACCTTCAGCGAGGCGCCGCGGAAGTCGACCGCGTACCCACCGGGCCGGGGAGCAGGTGCCCGCTCAACCACCGTCACGTCGAACCCGTACCGCTCCAGCCAGAACGCCAGCGCCGGGCCGGCCACGCTCGCGCCGGAGATCAACACCGTCTGCTTGGTCATCTCGAAGCTCCTCACACTTTGTCGGTGCTCACGACTGTACGACAGTCTTAGACAAACGTGCAAGACGTTCGTATCAGACAACCGATAAGCTGGCGGACATGGGAAATCGCGAGGCTTTGATCGAAGGCGCCAAGACGTGCCTGATGGAGAAGGGCTACCACCGCACGACCGCCCGGGACATCGCCACCGCGGCCGGCGTCAGCCTGGCCGCGATCGGCTACCACTTCGGGTCGAAGGACGAGCTGATGAACGAGGCGATGCGCGCGGCCCTGGACGAGTGGGGCGCAGAAGTCGGTACGGCGATGGCGGCCGGGCTCGGCGCCGACGCGACTGCCCAGGAGCGCTTCGTGGAGACGTGGCGGCTGGCCGTGAGCACGCTGTCGACGCCGAGCACCCGGGCGCTGTGGGTCACTCAGTTCGAGCTGCTCAGTGCGGGCGCCCATCAGTCGGAGCTGCTGAAGGAGCTCGCGAACTTCCAAGGAGAAGCACGCGAGGGAGTCGCCACGCTGTTCGGGGTTGTAGGGCCGGACACGCCGCAGGACGAGGTGCAGTTGGTGGGGTCGTTTCTGCAAGCGCTGCTGCTCGGCGTTGTCGTGCAGTGGTTGTTCGACCCCGCCAAGGCTCCCAGCGGCGAGGACCTGGCCAAAGCCCTGGAGCTGGTCTCCGCTCGAGTCCAGGAGCGCTAGTGTCAGCAGGGTCTGCCGAAGGGGACTGGGATGAAGAAGGCCGTACTGATCGCGCTCGGCGTGCTGTTGACCGTCGCCGGAGTGGTGTGGGCACTGCAGGGGCTCGGGTACGTCGGTGGGAGTTCGATGACCGGCAAGAGCTTCTGGGCGATCGTCGGCCCGCTCGTCGCAGCGCTGGGCGTCTCACTCCTCTACGTAACCTTGCGCGGCCCCCAGCGACGCCGCTAGTGCCGCTGCGACCCCGCTAGTGCCGCAGCGACGCCCTGTCGTCTTCCCAGCGGTTGAGGAAGTGGTTGATCAGCGCGCCACGCCGCTAGTGGGGTAGCTCGTCTTTGTCCCAGCGCATTGCCATCGGGTTGTCGGCCGGGACCAAGCCTGACGCCATGATCGCGCCGCTGATCGGGCGGACCAGACGGTCGAGTTCCTCGGTCGCGGCGTCGCCGAGCTTCGCCCAGCCCTGCTCAGCCAGCGCGTCAGTGGTGTCCTCCACCTGCCGGCGCAGTGCCCAGCCCTTCTCGGTCAGCGTGCCGTCAGCCGCCAGTAGTCCGCGGCTCCTGAGGTCCTCTTCAGCCTCCGCCCATTCCTCGTCGCTCCAGCGTCGACTGGCCTGGTAGACCGCCTTGGACGGACCGCCTGCCGCAGAGATGGTGACGTTCGCCTGGCAGGGGCTCAGTCCTGCAGTAACCAGCGCGGACACGTGCCCGTCCCCACGCGACTCCCTGAGGATCGTGGTCGCGTGCCACAGAACCAGGTGTGGCTCGTCGGGCCAGTCCAGCGCGGCGTTGGCCGCGGCGATCGGCCGGCCGCCGAGCGGTGCCACCTCGGCGGCTCGGCGCGCCAGCTCCGCAGTACGGCGTAGGGGCGTGCTCGTCTCGGGCAGCATTCGGCGTACTGCGTCGTCGACGGCCTGCAGCCGGGTTGCCACCAGTTGCTCGGGTGTGGCGAAGCTCCAGGCGTCGGGAATCGCTCTGGCGACCATCGAGGGGTGGAAGTTGTAGAAGACTGCGGTGACGAGGTCAGGGCCGACCGGGCCGAGGGGAGCGGCTCGGCAGGCGAAGTAGCTCATCCACCCGCCGCGCAGACCGAGTGCGTCGGTGGCCTGCCGGGTCTCCGGGGCGAAGTAGGTGATCGCGTGGTACGGCTCGAGAACTTTCCACATCCGGCGTGCGCGGGTCTGCGACATAGGTCGAGTTAATCAAAGGCTCCGGTGCATGACGTGCAGACCGACGTAACCATGGGCCGGGTGCAGGAACGCCTCGGGCACTGTGCCGATGATTTTGAAGCCCAGGTCCTGCCACAGCTTGACCGCGCGCTCGTTGGTCTCCACCACCGCGTTGAACTGGATCGACCGGAACCCGGAGGCGGCCGCCCAGTCGATCATGTCCTGGCAGAGCGCCCGGCCGACGCCGCGGCCGCGCCGCGAGGAGTCGACCATGAAGCTCGCGCTGGCGACGTGCGAACCGGGACCGGGCCGGTTCGGGTACATGTTGGCACTGCCGAGAACGGTGCCGTCGGCATCGACCGCGACCGTGGTCCGGCTCAGCGCCGATCCCGACGGCGACATCCACAGGGCGCGCGCCTGGTCGAAGGTCAGCTCCGGGTCGTAGGCGTAGGTCTCCTGCGCGGTGACGATCTCGCGGAAGAACGGCCAGATCGCCGGCCAGTCGTCCGTGACCGCATCTCTCAGCTTCAACGTCTCCATGATGCGAAAAGCATCACCCCGGCGGCGGCGGATGCCAACTGAATTGCCGCCCGCCCAATAGACTCGCTGGGGATGACAGACACGGTTGTCCATGGGTTGCCGCGCTGGAGTCTGGCCGTGCCCCCGCTCGCTCTCGTCGTACTGGTGCTGTCCTGGGGTCGGGACCTCGGCGTCCTGCTGCTGATCGTGGTCTGCGCCGGTCTCGGTGCCGCCGTGATCGCGGCCGTTCATCATGCCGAGGTGGTCGCGCACCGGGTCGGTGAACCGTTCGGCACGCTGATCCTCGCGCTCGCGGTGACCATCATCGAGGTCGCGCTGATTGTCACGCTGATGGCCTCGGGCGGTGACAAGGCCGCCTCCCTGGCGCGGGACACGGTGTTCGCCGCGGTGATGATCACTTGCAACGGCATCCTCGGTCTCGCGCTGGTCGCCGGGTCGCTGCGGCACAAGTCGCAGGCGTTCCGGGTGCATGCGTCCGGGAGTGCGCTCGCGGTGATGACCGCACTGGTGACGCTGAGCCTGGTGCTGCCCACCTTCACAACCAGTACGCCGGGAGCCACGTTCAGCTCAGCACAGCTCGCCTTCGCCGGGGTGGCGTCGCTGGTGATGTACGGCGTGTTCGTGTTCGTCCAGACCATTCGGCACCGCGACTACTTCCTTCCTGTCGCTACTGAAGAGGCCACGATCCAGGCAGACGGCGATGACGAGGACGCCGGTGTGGTGCACGCTGCAGCTCCTAGTGGGCGGGTGGCGCTGACCAGCCTCGGTCTGCTGTTCGTCTGCTTGATCGCCGTGGTGGGGTTGGCGAAGACGGTGTCGCCGAAGCTGGAGTCGGCGGTCGAGTCCGCTGGTGCGCCGCTGGCGGTCGTCGGCGTGGTGATCGCGCTGCTGGTGCTACTGCCGGAGACGGTCGCCGCAGTACGGGCTGCACTGCGGGACCGCCTCCAGACCAGCCTGAACCTCGCGCTCGGTTCGGCGCTGGCGAGCATCGGACTGACCATCCCTGCGATCGCGGTGGCATCGATCTGGCTCGACGGACCGCTCGTGCTCGGGTTGGGCAGTAAGGAACTCGTGCTGTTCATCCTGACCGTCGTGGTGAGCATGCTGACCCTCGCGACCGGGCGTGCCACGTTGCTCCAGGGCGCAGTTCACCTGATGATCTTCGGGTCTTTCCTGTTCCTCACAGTCAGCCCGTGATCGATTTCTCCAGCGTGTCGAGGTAGTCCACGACGTCCTGGTGGTGGCTGTGCTGGGCCCAGCCGCGCGGGGTGGCGTGGTACTGCGGATCCTCGACCGTCGGATCCGCACCGAGCTCGATCAGCTTGCGCACGGTGTCGAGATGGCCGTTCACCGCAGCCAGGTGCAACGGTGTCCTGAACCGGCTGACGTTGAGGTCGAAGCCCAGCTTCTGAAGGGGTTCCAGAGCGTGGGTCGCGCCGATCTCGGCGACCCGGAGCGGCAGCATCGGGTTGCGCGCCACGGCGCGGGCGGCGAGATCCGGATCCGCGTCGACGCGGTCGCCACGCAGTACGGCGGCGTAGAGCTCGTTCACGTCGTCGAGTGGGGCTGCGCCCTTGGCCAGCAGGAGTTCGGCGATCTCGGTGTGCCCTTGGATCGCGGCCAGTTCGTAGGCGCGATGACCGCCGAAGCCGGGGTGTTCCGTACCGCGGCCGTCCGGGTCGATGCCTTGCGCCAGGACGAGTTCGACCCGATGGAGTAGTCCTTCGTGTGAGGCGAAGACCAGTTCGTCCTCGAGGAGTTGGCGCGGAGTCGGATGGGCCGTCGTCATCCGCTCGTGCCACGGCCCACCGTCGCCCTGGCCGAGCCCGAACTCCAGCAGCAGTTCGAGATGCGCATCGTCGTACGGCGGTGGACAGCCGGGACCGCAGTTGTACATGGTCTGGCTGTCGTTGGGGTCTGCACCGGCTTCGAGCAGCAGCCGCGCGAGTTCCAGCCGGTTCTGGTGTGGGGGCTGGTCGTTCTCGCCGCGGCCGAAAGCCCCGGTGAGCGCTGTGAACGGTGACGGCAACCCTTGCCAGAGGTAGCCGGCGTTCGGGTCTGCGCCGTTGTCCAGCAGGAGTTTCGCGACCTTCACCCGGTCATCGGCCTCGAGCCGCGAGTAGGTGAGATAGACCAACGGCTCCCAGCGGTAGGGACCGCCTTCCCGCGCCGCCGCTGCCGGATCGGCGGCCAGCGCGGCAGCGACCACGTCCGGCTCCGCAGCGATCACCATCGTATAGATGTTGCTCAGGGCAACTTCTGGGAACTCGGCGAGCAGCTGTCGGGCGGTGGTCTGCCGGGCGGAATCGTCTTGCCCGTAATGCAACGTGGCCAGTTTGAGGAATTCGTCGGCGCGCTGCTCCGGAGTGTCCAGCGGGCCGCCGATCGACTGGCGGTGCGGCGATCGGCTGTAGCGGTCGACGAGTTCGAGGTGGTGCACGAGCCGGGCCCAGCTGGCGAAACCGTAGCTCCGGGCGAGCACCAACTGTGCTCCGGCGAGATTGCCGACGTCGGCCGGGGAGAACTCGGCGGCCAGCGCGAGTGCCTCGGGATCGGCTGCCTGGACCTGCTTGAGCAGGGTCTTGGCCTGCTTCTTGAGGTGTTCGAGGCTCGGGTCGTTCGGGAGATTTCGGGTCGGCATGGCGACCTCCTCTCTACGTGCCTGCTGTCCGCGTCGTCAGGCGAGAAAGGAGGTGGGTAGTACCGCACAACCTTGATTTCAGGTGGGCTGAGCCCTTCCCGCGGACCGGTGGCACCCTGCGTGCCTGCGCACGACTGTACTCCGGCCCGTCGGCAGTTGTCAGTCCCTGAACCCTTTGCGAGGCACGATGCCGGGTATGACGCGCTGGATGTTCGACGGAATCGGTCTACCGGCCGGGGAGCCGGTCCACCTCGAAGCCGGAACCGGTGATCCTGGCGTGCTGCCGGGCCGATTCGCCCTTCCAGGGTTGGTGGATTCGCATTGTCACCTGACAGTCGGGCTCGGCGAGCGCGGCCTGGTGCCGCTCGGCGAACGCGCTGCCCGGACGATGCTGGACGAACTCGGGCAGGCCGGCGTCCGGGCAGTACGCGATGTCGGTGGTGATCGGTCGATCACGTTGAAGCTGGCGGCGAGTCCGGAGGACGGGAAGCCGTTGATCCTTGCCGCCGGCCGGTTCTTCGCCCCTGAGGGATCGTATTTTCCAGGTCTGTACGAGCCGGTGCCCGCTGAGCGCCTGATCGCTGCGGTCGAGGCCGAGCTGGACGACGGCGCCACCTGGATCAAGTTGGTCGCCGACTTCCCGCCCGTCGGCCCGGACGGTCCGATCCGGGGCAGCGCGATGACTCCCAACTACGAGATCGACGCCGTCAAGGAGATGATCGCGGCGGTGCATGCACGTGGTGCCCGGGTTGCGGCGCACGTCCAGACGGACCTGGTCGGCGAGCTGGTCCGGGTCGGCGTCGACTCGGTCGAGCACGGCGAGGTGATCACCGCCGAAGACCTCGCAGTACTGGGTGCTCGTGGTGGCGGCTGGACGCCGACGCTGTCCGCCTACGGCCCGCCTGATCCGAACGACACCCCGGAGCGGCTCGAGCGGCGCCGGCGACGGGAGGAGCACATGGCGGCGATGCTTCCGCTGGCGCGACAGTACGGCGTACGGGTGCTCACCGGGTCCGACGTGTTCGGCACTGTCGCCAGTGAGATCGAGCAGCTCGTGAAGTACGGGCTGACCGTGACTGAGGCGCTGGAGGCGGCCACTACGTCAGCCGGCGAGTTCCTCGGGCTGGCGGGCACTGAGGATGTCGTCACGTACGACGCCGATCCTCGCGAACACCCCGAGATCCTCGGCGCACCGGCGGCCGTCGTACTGCGGGGCACGCGCGTCCGCTGAGCTCGGCGCGCACTGAGACGTGGGTCACCGCGATCGTCTCTTGAACATGTTCAAAAACTGGCTCTACGATCATCGTGACCAAGAGTTGAACATGTTCAAGAGTGAGGATGTGGGTGCGATGACAGTGCTGGCCTATCTGGTCTACCTGGCGATCTCGGTGCCGCTGACGATCTGGGTGGCGCGGACGCTGAGCCACAACGGGCGGGTGTTCCTGGTCGACGTGTTCGACGGCAACGACGACTTCGCCGACGCGGTGAACCGGCTGCTGGTGGTCGGCTTCTACCTGGTCAACCTCGGGTTCGTCACGCTGTTCCTGCGCAGCCGGGACACGGTGGCCGACGCCCGCGGCGCGATCGAGCAACTGAGTATGAAACTCGGCACGGTGCTGGTCGTGCTCGGCGTCCTGCACCTGCTGAACGTGTGGATCTTCAATGCGATCCGCCGCCGCAGTCAGCAGGTGGAGATGACCACGCCGCCGGTCCCGCCGAACAACGTCATCGCGCAGGGCCCGCCGCAGGACGGCCCGTTCCAGCCAGTGCCGGGCATGCCGTTCACCGGGAGCCGGCCTCCGATGCCGAGCGGTTACTGAGCCATGCAGGAGCTAGTGGTGCTGTACGACGCGCAGTGTGGGCTGTGCCGGCGGTTCAAGGAATGGCTGGCCGCGCAGCGCCCAGCTCGGAACGGCCGGGGTGGTGTGGTTCAGCTCGGGTTTGTCGCGGCGGGGTCGGCAGACGCGAGAAGGCTGTACCCGGCCCTGGACCATGCAGCCACACTGCGCGAGGTGACAGTGGTCGCCGACGACGGTTCGGTGTACGTCGGCGACCGGGCGTGGATCGTGTGCCTCTGGGCGACTGCGGAGCACCGGCACACCGCCGTACGGCTGTCGCGACCCGCGCTGCGGCCAGTGGCCAAGGCGATGGTGCAGGCCGCTGCTGGGCTGCGGAGCTGGACCAGTGTGCGGAGTGCTCGGCAGGGAGGTGACTACGCTGACGGATGTGACGGACAGTGCGACCGCCAAGGGTGAGCAGACCCGTGAGCTGATCCTGTCGACCGCGCTGCGGCTGTTCCGCGAGCAGGGGTACGGCAAGACCACCATGCGAGTGATCGCCGCCGAGGCGGGCGTCTCGGTGGGCAACGCGTACTACTACTACAGCTCCAAAGAACACCTCATGCAGGCGTACTACGACCACCTGCAGGCCCAGCACCGCGAAGCCACCACGGACATCCTCGCGGTGGAGAAGACGTTCACCAAGCGGCTGGGCGGAGTGCTACACAGCTGGCTGGAGGTGTCCGCGCCGTACCACGAGTTCGCCGGCACCTTCTTCAAGAATGCGGCCGAGCCGAAGAGCCCGCTGTCGCCGTTCAGCGAGGAGTCCCGCCCCGCCAGGGAGGCCAGTGTCGAGGTCTTCCGGCGGGTGGTCGAGGGATCGGACCTGAAGCTCGCCCCGGACCTGAAGGCAGAGCTGCCCGAGCTGCTGTGGCTCATGCAGATGGGCATCGTCTTGTTCTGGGTGCACGACGACAGCGACGGGCTCAGTCGAACGAAGGCGCTCATCGACCGCTCTGTACCGCTCGTGGACAAACTGCTCCGGCTGACCCGCATCCCCGGCGTCCGCGGCGTCACCAACGACATCGTCGGCTTGGTCCGCTCGGTCAAGCCTTAGTCATTCGCCGGTCAGGCCGTCGGTGCGTTCGCGGAGCAGGTCGGCGTGGCCGTTGTGGCGGGCATACTCCTCGATCAGGTGGATGTAGAGGTAGCGCACGGAGTACTGCTGGTCGCCCTTCGGTCGCCGGAACGTGTCGTCGAGGGAGTAGCCGGCGACCACCTCGTCGGAGAGCCGGATCGTCTCGCGCAGGTCGGCCAGGTCGTCCTCGGCGCGCGCCGGATCGACCAGATCGAAGTCGCCGTCGGGGTGCTCGTGCGTCCACAACGCCAACTCGACCGGGCGGCCGGCCAGGCAGAGCTGGAACCAGTACCGCTCGACCTCGGCCAGGTGGCGGGCCAGCCCGAGCAGGGTCATCGTCGACGGCTCGATCTTCGCTTGCACAAGTTGCTCGCCGGTGAGCCCGGAGGTCTTCCACAAGAAGGTGCCGCGCTGGAAGTCGAGGAACCCCTGCAGGAGTTCGCGTTCCCCCGCGGAGGTGGGTGGGTCCGCCCGGAAATCGGCATCGGTAGGCATCGGCCGAAGATACCCACGGCGGTGACTCTCTGCCAATGGTCCGCCGGTGCCGTACACTGAATGTGACGGCCCGCCCAGTTCTGCCTCGGGCCGATCCAGTGCATACGCTGCGCTAGCAGTCGACCACCACGCGCCGCGGCCACCTGGCTGCGCCGGGCAGGACGACCCCCGAGCTTTTGGAGTACTTCATGGCGGCCAGCCGCCCCAGTAGCACCACGCCCACTTCTGTCCCTTCTACTTTCGCACGGCCCGTGCGCGCCCAGGGTGAGGCCCCGGCGCGTCCCCGCCGCCGGCGCCGTACCGGTGCCGCAAGCAACAACCCCGGCAACACTCAGCAGAGCACCGGCTCGCGCCAGAGTGCCGAGTCGCGTCAGAGCAGCGGCGCGCGGCAGCTTGCCGAGAGCAAGCAGGTGGAGACCTTCGTCGAAACCGCCGCGACGCCGGTCGACGAGAACGTAACCTTCGACGAGCTCGGCGTACCGCCCGGCCTGGTCAAGGCGCTGGCCGCGGCCGGCATCCTCAAGCCGTTCCCGATCCAGGCGGCGACGCTGCCGGACTCGCTGGCCGGCAAGGACGTTCTCGGTCGCGGCCGGACCGGTTCCGGCAAGACCTACGCGTTCGTCCTGCCGGTGCTCGCCCGGCTCACCACCAGCACCAGCAAGCGCCGGCCGAACCACCCGCGCGCGCTGATCCTGGCGCCGACCCGCGAGCTCGCGACCCAGATCCAGGCCTCGATCACGCCGCTGACCGACGCGCTCGACCTGCGCACGATGACCATCTTCGGTGGCGTCGGCGCCGGCCCGCAGATCAGTGCGCTGCGGCGCGGCGTCGACATCGTGATCGCCTGCCCCGGCCGGCTCGAGGACCACGTCAAGACCGGGCACGCCAAGCTCGACCAGGTCGAGATCACCGTGCTCGACGAGGCGGACCACATGGCCGACCTGGGCTTCCTGCCCGCAGTACGGCGAATCCTCGAAGCGACTCCGGGTGACGCGCAGCGGTTGCTGTTCTCCGCCACGCTGGACGCCGGCGTCGACGTACTGGTCAAGCGGTTCATGAAGTCACCGGTGACGCACAGCGTCGACTCGGCACAGTCGCCGGTCGCCAAGATGACCCACCACGTGCTGCACGTCCAGGCCGACACCCGGTTGCCGGTGCTCGTCGACCTGACCGCCGCACCTGGCCGCACGCTCGTCTTCACCAGGACGAAGTACGGCGCGAAGTCGCTCACGAAGAAGCTCATCGCGCAGGGTGTTCCGGCCGTCGAGCTGCACGGCAACCTGTCCCAAGGCGCCCGGACCCGGAACCTGGAGGCCTTCTCCGACGGTTCCGCCAAGACGCTGGTCGCGACCGACATCGCGGCGCGTGGCATCCACGTCGACGACGTCACGCTGGTGATCCACGCTGACCCGCCGATCGAGCACAAGGCGTACCTGCACCGCTCCGGCCGTACTGCGCGCGCCGGCGCCGAGGGCACGGTCGTCACGCTGATGACCGACGAGCAGGTCCGTGATGTGCGCGACCTGACTCGCAAGGCCGGCATCGCAGCGACGGTGACCAAGCTCCGCGTCGGCGACCCGCTGCTCGCCAAGCTGGCTCCCGGCGAACGCACCTTCGTCGAGCCGACGCTGAGGGTCGTCGAGGACGACTCGGTACGCCGTACTGGCGGTGGCGCTGGTGGCGGTCGAGGTGCTGGTGGTGGTCGGGGTCGCGCCGGCGGTCGCGGTCGCGGTGCAGCCGGTGGTCGTGGTGCAGGTACTGGTCGCGGCGCAGCCGGTGGCGCGAGCTCCGGCCAGTCCAGCCGGGGTGCGAGCACCGGCGGCGCCAAGACCCGCTCCAAGGGCCGCGGCGGTTCAGCAGCGCCGAAGACCTACAGCACCACCACGCCCGGCGCGAACAGTCGCCCGGCAGGTGCCGCAGCCTTCTCCGCAGGCACCCGCGCCGGCGGGTCCCGCCGAGCCCGCTAGCAACAAGCGCGATGAGCTCGCTCGCAACAAGCCGAGCGAGCTCACCGTGAGCAGCATCTGAAAGGGCCCGGTCGATCTGACCGGGCCCTTTCGTCATCGTCCGAGTCTTCGCCGCCAGTCACGCCAGTGTTCGCGAGACTCGCGCACCTGGGACACCTTCCGCACGATGCCGACGATGAAGGCCACTCCGCCGAGGACCGCAATCCCGAGGAAGAGCGTCGGGAGCACGCTGTTTGCGTCGTCGCCATGGCGGTGGCCGATGTCGGTCGCGAGCTGGGTGAGCTCGAACCCGTCCGTGCCGTCGATCTGACCGTCCGCCGCCAGCTTCATGGCGTGCTCGACGATCTCCTGCCGTTCGGCGACGGTGAACCCTTCGACCGGCGTACCGGCACACGCCAGCTCGGCGCCGGTCTTGCGGTCGACGATGAGCATCGTCGGCCTGCACGCGGGCAGATGCCCGGCCGTCGACTGCTCGGTGACGACGACGTCATAACTCAACTGATTGGCCGACTTCGCCACCCCGGCCCCGACCAACCCGAACACCGCGGCGAGCGCACCCCCTACCAGGAGCCACCCGGTAGTCCGCCTTCGCCGCAGATCCATCCCCGGAGCGTCTCACCAAATCCAGCCTGCTGACGAGCACTATCGGTCGGTGACAATGGTGACCATGAAGGTTCGGACGGTGTTGGGGGACTTGGCGGCTGGGGAGTTGGGGGTTACCGACTCGCATGATCATTTGTTCTTTCGGAGTGCGTTGTTGCCTGGGCAGGAGCTTGCTGATGCTGAGGCTGCCTTGCAGGAGGCGAAGGACTTCGTAGCGGCGGGTGGGCGGACCATCGTGCAGTGGACGCCGTACGGGTTGGGGCGTGGGGCGGAGTGGTTGCCGAAGATTGCGGCGGCCGCTGGGGTGCATGTTGTTGCCGCGACCGGGTTTCATCGGGCGGAGCATTACCCGGTCGAGGTTGTCGAGGACATGAGGCCGCGGTTGGCGGAGGTCTTCGTTCGGGAGTTGACGGAGGGGATCGGCGAGACCGGGGTGAAGGCCGGGATGATCAAGGTCGCCGGCGGGTTCCACGTACTCGATCAGCATGCGCGGCTCACTCTCGACGCTGCGGCTGAGGCGCATCATGCGACCGGGGCGCCGATCGGGATTCACCACGAGCTGGGGAGCGGCCCGGACGCAGTACTGGAGTTGCTGGTTGATCAGCGGGGCGTGCCGCCGACGAGTGTGATTCTCGGGCATCTGAACCGGTTTCCGGATCACGAGTTGCATCTGGAATTGGCTGCTCGCGGAGCGTTCCTGGCGTTCGACGGGCCGTCGCGAGTGAACAACGCGACCGATCCGCACCTGTTCGAGTGCTTGGCCGCGCTGGTCGACGGCGGGTACGCCGGTCAGTTGCTGCTCGGCGGCGATACGACGACGGCGAGGGCGCGGGCTGCGACCGGTGAAGGGCCCGGGATGCCGTACCTGCTCACCGGGCTCCGGCCGCGGTTGATCCGCCGGTTCGGGCCGGAGGTCGTCGACAGGCTGTTCATCGAGAACCCGGCTTCCGCTTTCGCGGCGCCCTGGGGCGGTACGGTTCGCTCGTGAATACGATCGCGCAGATCTTCGTCGGCCTGGCCGGCGCCTTCCACCTGGCCGTCTTCGTGATGGAGAGCCTGCTGTTCACCAAGCCGAGCACCTACCGGCGCTTCCTCGTGCCGAACGAGACCGAGGCGGCGATCGCCCGGCCGTGGGCGTTCAACCAGGGCTTCTACAACCTGTTCCTGGCCCTCGGTGCGCTCGGCGGCCTGATCGCGGGTGGCGACAAAGGGCATGCGATCGCCTTGTTCGCCTGCGCGTGCATGGCCGGAGCCGGCCTGGTCCTGGTCGCCTCGAACCGGAAGATGGTCCGCTCGGCTGTCCTGCAGGCAGGACCGCCGATCATCGCCCTGGTCCTCGCCGCCGTCCTCTGATCCTCAAAACACCAGAACTTCAAGCGCACTTGAAGCAAAGCTTGACCTCAAGTGCACTTGAACATCGAAGCTTCTCAGCATGACCACGACAGCCGAAGTCCCTACCGACCAAAGCGATGCCGCCGCCGATCAGCGCGGCTCCGGCAAGCCACCAGGCGTACTGGCGCCGCAGTACCGGGCTCTCACGATCGGCATGGTCGCGCTGATCACGCTGGTCGCGTTCGAGGCGCTCGCGGTCACCACCGCGATGCCGACGGTCGCCCAAGCGCTGGACGGATTGCCCTTGTACGCCTTGGCTTTCGGCGGTCCGCTGGCATCCGGCGTCGTCGCCATGGTGGTGTCCGGCACCTGGAGCGATCTCAAGGGCCCGGCGCGCCCGCTCTGGCACGGCACCGGCTGGTTCCTGGCCGGACTGATCATCGCCGGACTCGCGCCGTCGATGGAGGTTCTCGTCGTCGGCCGCATCATCCAGGGCTTCGGCGGGGGCCTGCTGACCGTTGCCCTGTACGTCGTGGTCGGTCACCTCTACCCGGCAGAACTCCGGCCCAAGATCTTCGCTGCTTTCGCGACCGGCTGGGTCGTGCCGTCCCTGGTCGGTCCCGCGATCGCCGGCCTGATCGTCGAACACGCCAGCTGGCGGATCGTGTTCCTCGCAGTACCGGCGATGGCGATCCCTGCCGCGCTGGTGATGCGGCCGGGTCTCGCCCACGCGGGGACCGTGACCGATCGGCCGGATCAGAAGCTCTGGAACAAGCGCGCGCTGTGGGCGATCGCCGCCGCCGTCGGTGTCGGCATGCTCAGCTACGGCGGACAGCAGCACGGCGTCCTGCAGGTTGTTCTGTTGATCGTCGGACTGGCCGGGGTCGCCGGGTTCGCGCCGAAGTTGCTGCCGCGCGGGACGTTCAGGTTGGCGCAGGGCCTTCCCTCGGTGATCGCATTGCGGGGATTGGTGGCTGCGGCCGGCTTCGGTGCCGAGGTCTTCCTGCCGCTCATGCTGACGCGTGAACGGGGACTGTCGCCGGCGTTCGCCGGACTGGTGCTGACCGTCAGCGCACTCAGCTGGACCTCTGCCTCCTGGTACCGCGGCCGGCCGCGGCAACCGTTCTCGCACGCGGTGTTCCTGCAGGCCGGGATGATCTCGATCGTCCTCGGGATCGCCACCGCCACGCTGACCTTGAGCCCCCACGTGCCGGTACTTGTCGGTGTGCTCGGCTGGGGCCTGACCGGACTCGGGATGGGCACCGTGTTCCCGACGGTCTCGGTGCTGATCCTGGAATACTCCAGTCTCGAGGAGCAGGGCGCGAACAGCTCGGCCCTGTCGCTCAGCGATTCGTTGGCCACGGCAACTGTGCTGGCCGTCGGCGGTTCACTCTTCGCCGCCATCGAGCCCCATTGGCCGATCCCCGCCTACCTGACCGCCTTCGGCCTGCCGGCAGTGCTCGCCCTCGTCGGTGTCGTCGCCGCCCGCCGTACGGCGCGGTAGGCGCTACTCCTTCGAGCCGGTGACCGCGATGCTGGCGCCCAGGCCGATGATCATCAGGCCGCCCGTGCCGCCGACGAGTTCGAGGCGGCGCGGGGAGCTGGCGAACCACTCCCGCGCGGTACCGGCGAGCAAGGCCCACAGGCCGTCGGAGCAGAGCGCGATGGTGATGAAGATCAGCCCGAGGAGCAGGATCTGCAGGGTCGCGGAGCCGGCTTCCTTGTCGACGAACTGGGGCAGCACGGCGGCGAAGAAGACCGCGGTCTTCGCGTTCGTGACGCCGACCAGGAAGCCCTGCCGCAGTACACGCTTGGTGTTGCCGGCCTTGACGCCGCTGGCCAGTGCCGCGGCGAGGGACTTGCGGGTGCGGACCGCGTGGACGCCGAGATAGATCAGGTACGCCGCGCCGGCCAGCTTCACGACGGTCAGCACGACCGCACTGGCGGCGATCAGCGTGCCGAGGCCGAGTGAGACGGCGACCAGCATGACGGAGGCGCCCGCGGTGTTGCCGAGCATGGTCAGCACCGCCTCACGCCGGCCGACGGCGAGCGCCCGGCCGACGATGAACAGCACGCTTGGCCCGGGCACGATGATGATGACCAGGGCGGTGATCGCGAAGGCGATCAGATGATGAGCGGACGGCATCCCCCAACTGTAAGCTCCGTCAGTCCAGGACGCAGCTGGATTCCAGCAGTCTCGAAACGCTTTTCCGGTCTAGTCCGGCATGACAGCGTGATGGTCCCGATCCGCCGAACTCCAAGGGACTTCACCATGCCTATGCACACCCGGCGTTCCGTCCTGGGCTTTGTCGCCGCCTCCTTCGTCGCTCCGGCCGTCTTGTCGACCGAGCCGGCCAGCGCCTCCGGCACGCTCACCTTCGGGCAGTACGCCGACCAATGGACCATGATCAACCAGGCTCAGCCGAGTACGTCGTACTGGGCCTACGACCGCGATCGGGCCAAGGTCGGCCTCGAGTACGGCTCGACACCCGTCTGGCGATCCGTCTTCCGGATCGACGTCGCCCAGCTGGCCGGCGCGCTGATCGACGACGCAGCCTTCGCGATCACCCTCGATCACACGCCGACCGGTAGTCCGACGCCGGTCGACCTGTGGACGACCGAAGCGATCGATCCCGGGTCGCCGGTCACCTGGGACAACTTCGCCGGGTCCTGGCTCAGCCGGGTCGGTACGGCGTTCGGCAGCGCCTGGACCGCCGGCGGCCAGCCGGACCAGGAGCTGCGGTTCTCCGGTCTGGCCGCCGTCGTCCAGCGGACCGTCGACAAGCAGGAGCGGTACGTGACGCTCGGACTCCGGGCGCCGGAGGAGACCAGCAAGACCCAGTGGAAGAAGTTCTACGCCGAGACCGCCCGCCTCGTGGTCACCTACCAGCGCTGAGCCCGAAGCCTTGGTCCAGGTGGGAAAGATCACCCGCCACACCGGGTTCCGTTGACCGTGACGGAACGCGACGGCTACGGTTCGGGGGACAACCTGCGGTGCCATGAGGGAAACCGGTGAAAGTCCGGTACGGCCGCGCCACTGTGAGCGAGCTCCGGCTCGTGAGTCAGGACGCTCGGGCACCAGCAGCCTTTCGAAGGGGACGCGCACTTCCCTAGGAGGTTCCAGATGACCGCACCTGTTTCCACTTCATCGGTCGCCGTACCGGCTCTTTCGCCGCGGCTGCTGGCGTTCGCCCTGCTCACCGTCGGCCTCGCGCTGATGCTGGCCTACCTGGTGGCGTTCGACCAGGGCGCGCTGTCCCACTCGGGCATGTACCTGCACGAGCTGATGCACGACGGCCGTCACCTGCTCGGCGTTCCCTGCCACTAGCAGTCCTGTCTTCACTTCTCACCACACCTCGGTCCTGACCAGGGCCTTCGGAAAGACAGGTCTGCCATGCGCACCTTCGGATCTCTGCTGGTGCGCGGACTGATCGTCGGACTCTTCGCCGGCCTGCTGGCCGGAACCTTCGCCTTCGTCACGGGCGAGCCGCGGATCGACTCCGCGATCGCGATCGAAGAGGCCAACGCGTCCGCGCACTCCCACGACGCCGGCTCCGGCTCGGGCCACCACGAGCACGCGGCCGAGGAAGAACCCCTCGTCAGCCGTGACGGACAGCGCTTCGGCCTCTTCCTCGCCGCGTCCCTGTACGGCGTGGCGCTGGGCGGCATCTTCGCCGTCGGCTTCACCCTGCTCCGCCGTCGGCTGCGGACCAGCAGCGACTCGTACGCCGCCCTCGGGCTGGCCGCCGCGGGGTACGCCGGCATCGTCCTCGTGCCGTTCTTCAAGTACCCGCCGAATCCACCGGCGGTCGGCGATCCCGACACGATCACCCAGCGAACGGTGACCTACCTGCTCACGCTGGTGATCGGGCTGCTCGCGGTCTGGGCCGGCGTCGCGGCGTCCCGCTGGGTGCAGCGGTTCGGCGACCTGCCGTGGATCCGGTTGGCCGGTGGCGGCGCCGCCTTGGTGTTGACTGTCGTCGTGGCCTATCTGATCCTGCCGAAGATCAACGAGGTGCCTGACACCTTCCCGGCGACGCTGCTGTGGCAGTTCCGGCTCGCCTCCCTCGGAACCCAGACGGTCCTGTGGACGCTGCTCGGCATCGGGTTCGCCGCGGCGATCGACCGCCGTACGCCGGTGGCCGCTGCGCCGAAGGTGGTTGCCGCTTGACCGCGCTGACCCTGGTCGCCCACGCGCTCACCCCGGCGTTGCGAGGACTAGTCCTCGGTGGCCCGGCCGAGCCGGACGCGACGAGCCTCGCAGCGGCTCGCGAGTTGAAGCTGGACGCGGACGAGGCGTACGCCGGACCGGAACCCGCTGCGGTGAAGACCGCGGAAGCGTTCGGCCTGACCGCGCGGATCGAGCCGGCACTCCGCGATCGCGAGTACGGCGACTGGTCCGGGCGGAGTCTGGAAGAGCTGCTGTCGGCGGAGCCCCAGCAAGTCGCCGGCTGGCTTGAACACCCGCACACCGCCCCGCCCGGCGGTGAGAGCGCCAACGACGTGCTCACGCGGGTCGCCGACTGGTTGGGCGACCTGGCGGGAGCTGGAGCCGACGACCGCCGGAATGTGGTCGCGGTGGTGCACCCGGCCGTCGTACGGGCTGCTGTGCTGTATGTGCTCGACGCGCCGGTGGAATCGCTCCGGCACGTCGACGTGCGGCCGCTCTCGGTGATCCGGTTGTCCGCTCACGGCGGGTCATGGTCACTCGTCTTCGGATAATCAGGACTTCCCGTCAGGGACTTCCGATGTCAGACTGCGGGGACCCTAGGGTCACCGGATGCTGACGGGGAGTCGCGATGGCGGACGAGTTCGAGCTGCTGGTCCGGCGGGTGCAGGAGCTGCCCGCCGAAGTAGCGGCGTACGAGGTGCGTTCGTACTTCGATTCGCTCGCGCCCGGCGATGCTTCGCGACTCGCGGAGACGCGGCCGGACGAGGTCGGCTCGCTCGACGGGGCGCCGGCTGCGCTTCGGTACCGCGCGAACCATCTGCGGCTGGTCGACGCTCGCGATCGGCTGCGAGACGCTGGTCCTCTCGCGGAGCATGAGCGGAAGCGGCTGGAGACCCTCGACGAGCTGTTGACACCGGTGGCGCACGCCGAGGTAGATGCCTCGGGCAAGGTTGTCGAAGTGCTCCGGGATCGGCAGTTCCTCTCACTTCAGCCGGAAGGGCAGGGGCGGGCGGTCGAGGTGCTGGGGGAGCTCGATCGGGCGCGCAACGTCGCCGTACTGGTTCCCGGGATGGGGAACAGCCTGGAAACGCTGCGTGGGCAGGTGGATCGGGCCGATCTGATCCGGCACGAGGCCGGACCCGGGACGGCCGCGGTGCTGTGGCTCGACTACGACTCGCCGCAAGGGCTGCGGGAGGCGGCGAGCAAGCGGGCGGCGATCCAGGCCGGACCGGCCCTGCGGCGGTTCATGGCCGGGCTGGAGACGGAGAGGTTGCCAGAGGCAAGTGTCACGCTGGTCGGGCACAGCTACGGAAGCGATGTGGTCGGCCAGGGGATGTTGCAAGGCGTCCGGGTGGATCGGGTCGTGCTCACCGGCAGCCCGGGAATCACCAAATTCGTCAACCAGGCTTCGGATTTCGTGCCACCTCCGACCAGACTGTACGTCGAACGCGCGCCCGGCGACTACGTGTCCTACAGCGAGTGGCACGGGCCGGACCCGGCCACCTTCCCGGATGCGATCCGGATGGCGACGAACGACGAGACGGTCTCGGTGCACTGGCACAACGAGTACTACCGGCAGAACAGCGAGGCGTTACGCAACATCGGCCGCGTCGTGCGCGGCGACCTCGCACACATCACCACCACCGACACCACGCGCGCGCATGAGTCCAAGCTCGCGCTCGGCATCTCCTGGGCCGACCCGTTGAACAACGCGGCCGCAGTCGCCAGCAAGGTGTATGACGGAGTCGTGTCCCTCACCAAACGCAACCACACCTCAGCCGCTGGGGTCGCGACAGACGGCAGCCGCCCGAGCCCGGTCGTTCGGGGGACGGCTGTTCCTGGGGCTGGGCGGCGGAGTGAAGGGCAGGGGCGATGACGCTGACGGAAGCGCGCGAGGTGCTCCGGACGGAGTTGCTGGCGGTGGCGGCAGCCGTCGTACCGGGGCAGACTCCGGTCGTCACTCACGACCCCGGGCCCGTCAATCCCGGTGCGCTCTTCGACGGGCGAGGCCCCGCGACCATCTGCTCGATCACCGTCGAGACAGGCGAGCCGACCGCTCAACCGGATCCCGACGCTGCCGTCTCCGCGGCTGCGGCCGCCCTCGCCGACCGAGGCTGGACGACCTCGGTCGCAACAGAAGACGGCCACCATCGCGTCTCGGCCTCTCGGGACGGCTACGCGATCGCCGTCCACGCCTGGCCCACCGACTGGCGGATCACCTTCACCGGCGACACCCCAGCCATCGGCTAGCGCAAACCGCGAGGCAGCCCGCGGTGGGCCGCGCGCTCGCGACCACCCGCGAGCGGCGGGGCTAGCTGGTCGCGGCGCGTTCGGCGGCGCTGCGGAGGACGCAGAACTCGTGCTCTTCCGGGTCGAGCATGACGACGAAACCGGTGCCGTCCGGATTGCGGTGGTCGTGGGCGATGGTGGCGCCGAGGGCGAGCAGACGCTCGACCTCCTCGTCGCGCGGCACGTCGGGTTCGAGGTCGAGGTGGACGCGGTTCTTCGCGGCCTTGGTGTCGTTGTTCTGCTCGAACAGCAGCGTGACCGAGTCCGTCACGACCGCGGCGTACGGGTCGCCGGGGTTGTCGTCGTCGGGCCGGTCGACGCCGAACACTTCGAGCCAGAATCCGGCCAGCTGGTAAGGATCGCGGGCATCGAACGTGACAGTGCGTACTTTGGAGGTCATTCGCCGAGCTTCCTGTAGGGATCAGCTTTCCGCCACCGAATTGTCCGGTTTGACGAAGAACAGGCAGGCACCGGGGCGTTCGGCGTCCAAACCGGTGTGGAAGCTGGAGTGGACCGTGAAGCCGGCCGCGGTGCCGACGGCGGAGAGCTCCTCCGGCGTACGGCGGTAGACGTTCAGCGACATCGGGTGGCCGCCGTAGCCCGAGGTCTTGTGCGTGCTTCCGGTGCCGACGTGGAAGCCGACGAGCAGTTGGCCCCCTGGGCGCAGCACGCGACAGAACTCGGCGAAAGCCGTCGTCAGAGCGTCCGCCGGGAGATGGACCGTGGACCACCAGGAGACGATGCCGGCCAGCTCGCCGTCCGGGAGGTCCAGCGCTGTCATCGAGCCGACCTCGAAGCGCAAGCCGGGAAAGTCCCGGCGAGCGGTCTCGATCATGCCCGGCGAAAGGTCGATGCCGAAGGCGGACACTCCGAGCGACTGCAGTAGCGCGGTCACCCGCCCCGGCCCGCAGCCGACGTCGAGCACCTCACCGTCCGCGCCGACCAGTGAGCCGAAGTACGTCAGGAGCGGGACCTCCGACGGACCGCCGCTGACGACCAGTTTCGCGTAGTCGGCAGCGACGGTGTCGTAGGAGACCCGGACGGCATCCATGTACGTGTCGTCCGGAGCTGCGGTGTTGCCGAAGGAGATAGTCACCCGGCCGAGGCTAGAGCCCGGCTAGGACACTTTTCTAAGCCTTGCCGAGAGCCTGCTTCTGCTTGCCGAGGCCGTCGATCTCGCACTCGACGACGTCGCCCGGCGAGAGGTACGGGAACCGGCCCGACAAGGCGACACCTTCCGGCGTACCGGTGTTGAGCAGGTCGCCCGGATCCAGCGTCATGTACTGCGACAGGTCGCGGATCAGCGCTGCGACCGAGAAGATCATGTCGCGGGTGTTCGAGTCCTGCCGGACCTCACCGTTGACCCAGGACCTCAGCCCGAGGTTGAACGGGTCCACCTCGTCAGCCGGGACCAACGAAGGGCCGAGCGGGTTGAAGGTCTCGCAGCACTTGCCCTTCGACCACTGGCCGCCGGACACCTCGAGCTGGAAGGCGCGCTCCGACACGTCGTTGGAGACCGTGTAGCCCGCGATGCAGGCGAGTGCCTCCTCGTCGGTCTCGACGTAACGGGCGGTCTTGCCGATCACGACCGCGAGCTCGACCTCCCAGTCCGTCTTGGTGCTGCCACGCGGAACCAGTACCTCGTCGTACGGGCCGACGACCGTGTTCGGGTGCTTGAAGAAGACGATCGGGTTGGCCGGTGGTTCGGAGCCCGATTCGGCGGCGTGGGCCGCGTAGTTCTGGCCGATGCAGACGACCGCGGCCGGCCTGGCGATCGGGGCGCCGATCCGCAGGCCGTCGACGGAGGCCGGCGTCAGCGAGCCGTCGGCGAGTGCCGCCCGGACGCGGGCGATGCCGTCCGAGGCGAGGAACGCGCCGTCGATGTCGGCGGTGACGGAGCTCAGGTCGTAGACGGTGCCATCGGCGTCGCGCACGTACGGGCGCTCCTCACCGACCGCGCCGAGGCGCAGCAGTTCCACAGACTTCTCCCTAGGGAATCTTCACTCTTTGTCGAACACGGGACGCAGGCGCGCCCGTGAGGCTTCGATGTGCGACCGCATCGCCGCGGCTGCTTCCTCCGGCTCGCCTTTGCGGACCGCCGCCACGACCGTCTTGTGCTCGCGCAACGCCTTGGTGGCGATCCCGCCGCCGTAGTACAGGCGGAACAGGTGCAGGTGGCAGTGGGTGCGCGCGAAGGACTGCCGGGCGGTGTCGTTGCCGGACAATTCCAGTACGAGGTCGTGGAAGCGCTGGTCGTGGGCGGCCATCGCCTTGTAGCTGTCGTAGTCGGGACGGTCCGGTACGTCGGTGTAGCTGAGCATCTCGTTCTTCAGGCGGGCGAGGTCCTCGGCGCCGGCCCGCTCGGCGGCGCGGGCCGCTGCCCATGGCTCGATGTGCAGCCGGTACTCGAAGAGGTCCTCGAACTCCGCCCGGGTCAGCCGGGAGGAGACCCGGTACCCGCGCAGTGGCTCCTTGATCACCAGGCCGTCGGACTCCAGCCGGGCCAGCGACTCCCTGATCGGAGTCTGCGAGATGCCCAGCTCCCGGGTCAGCGCGTCGATGTTCAGCCGGGTCCCCGGCTCGACGACGCTGTCCATGATCAGGCCCTTGACCGTCTCGTAGACGTCGTCACTCAGCACCTGGCGTTGGGGCAGGCGGCTGAGCTGTCCCGCCAGACCCGCATGAGCATCTGTCACAGTCACTCCTCCCGAAGCCCCATCATGCCGGTTCCCACCGTCGGTGTCGCAGTCGTTACCGCGGCAGGTCTTGACGCGCACCAGTGTGAACCGGCAGCATCACGTAAGCAATATCCTATAGGATCCTTGAGGAGCCAGTCCATGAACGTCCCGTCGCTCTACCGTAGGACAGCCGCCGGGCTGGTCATCGTTGCACTCGCCGCCACCGGATGCAGCACCAAGAGCTCGAGCGACAACTCCGGCGGAACCACCGGCAACGACGCCTCGACCGGTACGTCGAGTGGTCCGGTCACGCTCAAGGACGGCTCCAAGGTGAAGCTGGCGCTGATCCCAGGTGGGGCGCACCCCTACTTCCAGCCGTGGAAGGCGACCGCCGAGCAGGACAAGACCGAGTTCAAGCTGGCCGACGCCACCTTCAACGAGACCGGCGAGTGGGACCAGGGCAAGCAGAACAACGTGATCAACTCGCTCGCGGCGCAGGGGTACAACGCGTTCGGCATCTTCGGCGTGTCGCCGACCGACATCAACTCGACCTTCGAGGACCTGAAGTCCAAGGGGTTCGTGGTCGGCTCGCTGGCGTCCTGCCCGGCCGGCGACACCGACTCGGCCGACTTCTGCCTGTCCACGGACGTCGAGGCGGCGGCGTACAAGGCGGCCAAGGCGGCCATCGACGCGATGGGCGGCGAGGGCGCGCTGGTGCACCTGACCGGCAACAATGTCGACTCCAACACCCAGCGCCGGATCGCCGGCGTCCGCAAGGCGATCGCCGAGACGAACGGCAAGGTCACCGAACTGTCGGTGATCACCGACATCGACACGGACCTGCAGACCGCGCAGAAGGCAGTCGCCGACCTGCTCGCCTCCAAGGGCAAGGAGATCAAGGGGATCGTCACCACGGCGTACAACCCGGCGGTCGCCGCCGCCGACGGGGTCGCCACCAGCAAGCTGCCGATCAAGGTGGTCGCGATCGACGACGACGCCAAGATCCTGTCGGCGATCAAGAGCGGCGGAGTGGCCGCGACGGTGACCCAGAACCCGGTCGGCCAGGCGTACGTCGGTGGCTGGCTGCTCGCCCTGCTCGGCTCGAAGCAGTGCACGATGAAGACGCCCGGCGTGACCGTCGATTCCGGTTCCTTCATCGTCACCAAGGCCAACGTGGACACCTACGACAACGAGCGGAAGGCGAAGACGGTCGAACTGCAGAAGGAATTCGCGAGCAAGCTCAGCTGCCAGTAATCCGACCGTCCCTGCTTGCTATGAACGGACCGATCAGCTTGCCCAAGACAACCATCACCCGCGCCGAGGCTTTCCTGGTGGACCTCGAGGTGGAGACTGTCCGGACCGATGCGGTCCAGGCGTTCCTCAAGCAGGAAACGGTTTTCGTCGAACTGGAGACCACCGAGGGCCTGACCGGACTCGGCTACTCGTACACGATCGGGACCGGCGGCAGTGCAGTACTGGCGATGTTGCGCGATCACCTGCTGCCGCGCCTGGTGGGTGCGGACGCCCGCAACATCGAGGGGATCTGGTTCGACCTGTTCGCATCCACTCGGGCGACCACGGTCGGCGCCATCACCTCGCTGGCGCTGGCCGCGGTCGACACGGCCTTGTGGGACCTGCGGTGCCTGCGAGCCGATGAACCCCTGTGGCGGCTGGCCGGTGGCTATCGCCGGAACGTGCCCCTCTACGACACCGAGGGCGGTTGGTTGCATCTGACAACGGATCAGCTGGTGGCCGGAGCGCTCGCGTCGCAGAAGGCCGGCTGGCCGGGCGTGAAGCTGAAGGTCGGCAAGCCGCGCGTACACGAGGACGTCGAGCGACTGACCGCCGTACGGGATGCCGTCGGGTCTTCGCTGGACATCATGGTCGACGCCAATCAGTCGATGACGTACGCCGAGGCCAAGCGCCGGGCGCGTGCTTTCGAACCGATCGATCTGACCTGGTTCGAGGAGCCGCTGCCGGCCGACGATCTGACCGGGCATGTCCGGCTGGCCGAGTCGACGTCGATCCCGATCGCGGTCGGCGAGTCGCTGTACTCGATCTCGCAGTTCCGCGAGTACGTCGCGTCGGGTGCCGCCGGGATCGTCCAGGTCGACGTGGCCCGGGTCGGCGGGATCACCCCGTGGCTGAAAGTCGCTCACCTGGCCGAGACCTTCAACCTCCAGGTCTGCCCGCACTTCCTGATGGAACTCCACGTCAGCCTGACCGCCGCAGTACCGAACGGCCGGTACGTCGAGCACATCCCGCAGTTGCGCGCGATCACCCGGACCGAGATGGAGATCGCCGACGGGCATGCGGTCGCGCCGGACGAGCCGGGCCTCGGCATCGACTGGGACCGCGATGCCATCGACGACCGGCGGGTCTCATGAGCGCGCCCGTCTCCGAGACCGCCACCGCGGCGCTGCAGGAGCCGGACGCCCCGATCGAGGCACCGCAGGGCGGCCGGACGCCCTGGTGGGCAAACCAGCGGATCGGCCTGCTGATCCTGGTCGTCGCTCTGTCCGCCCTCTTCGGCGTACTGCGACCAGCCTTCTTCAACCAACAGCTGGTCGTCTTCCCGCTGTTGCGTGACATCGCGATGTTCACCGTCGTCGGGCTGGCTCAGCTGTGTGTGCTGTCGATCGGCCACATGAATCTCGCGGTCGGCCGGATGGCCGCCTTCTCGATGATGATCACCGGCATCTCGTACGACCTGTGGCACTTCAGCCTGTACGCCGGGTTGCTGGTCGGCCTCGTCGCCGGGGCGGCGATCGGTGCGCTCGCGGGCTGGGTGATCGCGCGGACCGGCGTGAACTCGTTCGTCGTCACGCTCGCCCTGGACTTCCTGCTGCTCGGCCTGATCCCGCTGGTCTACACGGCCTTGACCGACAACGCGGCCTTTGTGACGAAGCCTCCTGGCATGCGGGAACTGCGCAACTACTCGCTGGGTGATGTCTGCATCGGCAACCTCTGTGGCTCGCCGGCCGTGCCGCAACTGACCCTGTTCGCGGTGATCGCGATGGCCGTGGTCGGCTGGATCTACAGCCGGACCAAGCTCGGCCGCGAACTGTTGATGACGGGGACATCGGTGAAGGCCGCCGAGCTGTCCGGTATTCCTACCGCCCGCCGCGTGATCACAGCGCACGCGATGTCCGGCTGCCTGGCCGCGCTGGCCGGTTTCATGCTGGCCGTCAGCACCGGCTCGATCAAGGCGACCATCGGCGAGGAGTTCATGCTGCCCTCGTTCCTCGGGCCGATCCTGGGCGGCACCTTGCTGGCCGGCGGATTCATCTCGGTCTGGGGCACCCTGCTCGGGGCCGCGCTCAGCTCGGTGATTCGCAAGGGCCTCGATCTGCTCGGCGTCGGGCTGGAGAGCCTGAACATCTACCTGGGCCTGATCCTCCTCGTCGCGTTGTCCACCGATCGGATCCGAACAGTGCTGTCCGACCGGCAGGGGGTGCGAAAACGATGAAGAGGTTCGCTGTGCGGTTCGCCCGCACGACCGAGATGACTCTGCTGGCGATCTGCGTGGTGTTCTTCGTCGGGCTGGTGATCGCCTCCGGCGGTGACCTGCTCGCTGCGAATTCGCTGCGAGTGCTGTTGCAGTTCCTGGCCGTGCCGGTCCTGATCGGGTTGGCTCAGATGGTGGTTCTGGCGGTGGGACAACTCAACCTGGCCGTCGGCGCGATCGGTGGAGTCGCCGCGGTCTCGATGGGCGTGCTGATGGCCGAGCACGGAGTACCTGTTGTCGTGGCACTGTTGATCGGCTTCCTGCTGGCCACGGTCACCGGGCTGGTGAACGGGCTGCTCGTCGTACTGACCCGGATCAACGGCTTCATCGTCACGCTCGCGACGATGACAGTCCTGCTTGGCGTTCAGTACCGCGTGGTCGGCACCCGCACGGTCGACGACTATCCGCAGAGTGTGAAGAGCTTCGGCTCGCACGCCGTGTTCGGGGTGCTGCCGCTGATCTTCCTGGTCGCTCTGGTGGTCGCGGCTCTGCTCGCGGTGATGCTCCGGCGTACGGTGCCGGGTCGGCAGTTGCTCGCATCGGGCGGGAATCCCATCGCTGCAAGGCTTTCCGGGATCTCGAACGACCGGTCCGTGATCATCGCGCACACCCTGTCCGGCGCGATCCTCGGTGTGGCGGCGATCCTGACGGTCGCGTCCTCGCCGGGAGTCAACAAGAGCATCGGTGGCGACTGGTTGCTGCCGAGCTTCGCTGCGCCGATCATCGGTGGGGCGTTGCTCACTGGTGGATCTGCCGTCGTGCTCGGCACCGTCCTGGCCGCTTTCATCGTGCGCTTCGTCGACACGGCCCGCGCCGAGTTCTCGCTCGAGCCGAGCTGGGTGAACTTCGTGGTCGGCGCTGTGGTGCTCGGATCGGTGGTGCTCGGGCAACTGCGGAGCCGCCGGCAGGAACGCCGTACGGTCGTGAAAGCGCCCGACGCGGCGGTTGCCGGAGGTGTGTTATGACGCTGTTCCTGGCGGACAAGGTCGACAAGCTGTTCCCCGGCGTACGCGCGCTCGATGGGGTGACGCTGAAGCTCGAAGCCGGGTCGGTGCACGCCCTGCTCGGTGAGAACGGCGCTGGGAAGTCCACGCTGATCAAGGTGATCACCGGGTTGTACAAGCCGGATGGTGGGCGCCTGGTCCTCGACGGTTCGGAGGTGCAGTTCGGGTCGCCGCACGAGTCGGCTTCGGCCGGGATCGGCGTGGTGCACCAGGAGCGGAACCTGATCCCCGGGTTCACGGTCGGCGAGAACATCCTGTTGCAGAAGCTGCCGACCTCGCGCGGCCTGGTCGATCGGAGCGCCATTCGTACCGAGGCGGCGCGCTGGCTGGCCGAACTGGATCTCGATCTCGACCCGGATCAGCCGGTGACCGAACTGTCGGTCGCGCAGGCACAACTGGTCGAGATCGCGAAGGCGCTCTCGGTGGAGAGCCGGGTGCTGTTGCTGGACGAGCCGACCGCCTCGATCACGCCGAACGAGGCCGAGCGGCTGTTCCGGGTGGTGGCGAAGCTGAAGAACGACGGCCGCGCGGTGCTCTTCGTCAGCCACAAGCTCGAAGAGGTCTTCCAGATCTGCGACACCGTGACGGTACTGCGCGACGGCGCCTCGGTGCTCGAGTCCGGTCCACTGGGGGACCTGACTCGCGACCAGGTCGTCGACCTGATGGTCGGGCGCGTGCACGAGGCGCTCGCGCTGCCGCCGCGTACGGTTCCCGCGGCCGACCCGTTGCTGGAGTTGTCCGGTGTCGGTACTGCGACCGGCCACGCGGACGTGGATCTCAGCGTCCGGCCGGGAGAGATCGTCGGGCTCTACGGGCTCGTCGGTGCTGGTCGGAGCGAGCTCGCCAAGGCGTTGCTCGGACTGGACCGGATCACGGCCGGTGAGGTTCGGGTGCGCGGGCAGGCGGTGCGGATCCGGAATGTGCGCGACGCCCTGCGCAACCACAAGATCGGCTACGTCACGGAGAACCGCAAGGAAGAGGGCGTCTTCCTGGAACAGTCGGTCAGCCGCAACATCGCGGTGACCGTCTGGGACCGGCTACGGAAGGCTCTCGGCTATGTGCCGGCGAAGGCCGAAGCGGCGATGGTCGCGGAGTACGTCGAACAGCTCGGCATCCGGATCGCCTCGCCTGCCCAGCTGGCCGGCACGTTGTCCGGCGGGAACCAGCAGAAGGTGTCGCTGGCGAAGTGGCTGGCGGCGAAGACGGAGATCCTGATCATCGACGAGCCGACCGTCGGCATCGACGTACGGACCAAGGACGCCTTCCATACGCTGATCTGGGATCTGGCGGCGAACGGCCTGGCGATCCTGCTGATCACGTCGGATCTGCCGGAGATGATCACCCTGGCCGACCGGGTCGTGGTGATGCGGGATCATCGCGTCCAGGGTGAAGTGCTGAACGACCACGACTACGACACGATGAGCCAACGGGTGATCCGGCTCATCCACGCAGAAGGGACCACCGCGGCATGAGCGTGACCGGGCGGGTTGACGCGCATCACCACCTGTGGGATCTCACGGTTCGTGAGCAGGCCTGGATGGTGGGGCCGGAGCTGGAGCCGATCCGGCGGAACTTCACGGTCGACGAGCTGGCGCCGTTGACGGCTGCGGCGGGAGTGTCGGCCACTGTGGTGGTGCAGACGGTCAGCGTGCCGGCGGAGACGCCGGAGTTGCTTTCGATTGCTGATGGCAACGATCTGATCGCGGGCGTGGTCGGCTGGGTCGATCTCACCGCGGCTGGGGTCGCGGACGCACTGGCCGGGTTGCAGGAACGCGCGAACGGCTCCTGGCTGAAGGGGATCCGGCACCAGGTCCACGACGAGGCAGATCCACGGTGGCTCTGCCGGGACGACGTACGCGCCGGCTTGAAGGCGGTTGCCGAGGCCGGCCTGGTTTACGACCTGCTGACCAAGACGCCCCACCTCCCGGCTGCGGTCGAGACAGCGGCCGCCTTGCCCGAGCTGACGTTCGTCCTCGACCACATCTCGAAGCCGGTCATCGGTGCCGATCCTGAGCCCTGGGCAACAGAACTGCGATCGCTCGCCGCCCTCCCGAATGTCTTCTGCAAACTCTCCGGCATGGTCACCGAAGCTTCCTGGACCGACTGGAAGGTCTCAGACCTCAAGCCGTACGCCGACATCGTGTTCGACGCGTTCGGCCCCGACCGAGTCATGTTCGGCTCCGACTGGCCGGTCTGCCTCCTGGCAGCGTCCTACTCCGAGGTGGTCGAGACCGCCGAATCCCTCACCGCCGACCTGACCCCCGCAGAGCAGACCGCCATCTTCACCAACACAGCCCGCCGTACCTACAAGCTCTAGCCACAAGCCCCCCGTACCGCGACCTCCCCCAAGTCGCGGCCCCCCGACCTGTGACCGAGCTGTAGATCCCCCGGCTCAGCTACGGCAGGCGGACGTAGTCGCGGGTGGCTGTGTTGACGATCCCCTCGAGGCCGGCACGGTCCTGCGCGCGGCCGCCGGCGCTCATCTCGATGTCGGCGGTGCCGGCGCCGAACGCGTCGGTGAAGCGCTCGACCACCAGGCGGGTGCTGCTGCCGTCGGTGTAGGAGTAGACCAGCGTCGTGTAGTGGAACACGACGCCCTCGAAGGACGGGTTCGTGGCCTTCATGCTGCCGTTCGTCTGGGAGATCAGCTTGTAGCCCTTGACCCCCCGCAGCGCCGCCTTCTTGCTCGCGACGGCGGCCGGCAACGAACGTTCGCCCGAGACCACACCGTTGACGCGCAGGTTCCACAGCTTGTTCGTGCTGGTGAACTTCGCCTCGAACGTCGACAGCTTCACCATGTTCCAGCCCTTCGGCGCCAAGATGACGACGCCGAGCTCGGTCTTCGGATCACCCCAGGACTGGTGGACGTACTTCACCTGCGCCGGCGTGAGTGCCGGAACAGCAGCCTGGGCCTGAGCGACAGTCTTGGTAGCGGTGTTTCCGGTGCTGGCGACGGCTGCGGTGGCGAGGCCGCCACCGGCCAGTACTGCGACAGCGGCGGCGAGGCCGGCGGTGCGGCCGAGGTCGAGCTTCATGGTGTTCCCCCTGCGGAATCTTCGGCAACCCTCTTGGTTGCGAAAGCTTGGATGCCTTGCCCGCAACGAAAGTTCGACAAATTCCGGCAGCAACTTTCCGGTCGCGCCCGGCGTCAGATGCTCTTCCGAACCCGGCAAGGTCGTTGCCCGAAGCAACGCAAGCCGTCAGGCTCGGGTGAACTCCACGCGCACCCCGAGGAGACGGACCGGGCGGCGGAACTCGAACTTCGCCAGTACGTCGAGCGCTGCCGCGGCGACCACCTCGGGGTCCTGGGTGCTCTCCTTGAGCTTGCGGCTCTTGATCGGCGTGTAGAACGAGATGAAGCGGACCTTCACGTGCACCCGCTGGACCGACCGCCCCTCGGCGACCACCTCGCGGGTCAACGCCAGCGTCATCTCGCGCACCTTGTCCGCGATCTCGACCGGATCCGAGAGATCCGACGGATAGGTCACCTCATGACTGCGCGACACCGGCTCACGCGGTACGTCGGTCACCTCGGTGTCGCCCAGACCCCGCCCGAGCGCGAGATACCACGAACCCATCTTCGGCCCGAACCGCTTCCGCAGTACGTCGGCATCGGCGGCCGCCAACTCGGCCACCGTATGCAACCCGAGCTCGGCGAGATTCGCCGACATCCGGCTCCCGATTCCCCACAGCTCACGCACCGGGCGGTGGTTCATCACGTCGGCCCAGTTCTCCGCGGTCAACCGGAAGAGCGCGACGTCGTCGAGCGCCGGCGGCCCGTCCGGTTTCGCGAACCCGGTCGCCAGCTTCGCGCGAACCTTGTTGTCACCGATCCCGATCGAGCAGGTCAGCCCGGTCCTCGCCAGCACCGCCGCACGCAACTTCGAGGCGAGCTGCTCGGGATCGTCGACGGACGCACCGACGAAACACTCGTCCCAGCCCCACACCTCGACCACCACCGGGAACTCCCGCAGCGTGTCCATCACCTCGGCCGACGCCGCGTCGTACGCCGCGGGATCTGTCGGCAGGAACACCGCCTGCGGGCACTTCCGCGCAGCCGCCTTCAACGGCATCCCCGAATGCACGCCGAACGCACGAGCCTCGTACGACGCCGTCGCGACCACCTGCCGCGCCTGACTCGGATCGCCCGAGCCGCCGACCACCACCGGCAGCCCGCGGAGCTCCGGCCGGCGGCGTACTTCGACCGCGGCGATGAACTGGTCCATGTCCACGTGCAGGACCCACCAGCGGCTCATACCTCAGAGGTACCACAGCCGCCCGACAGGTCTCGGGACGTCAGAGCACCTTGCGCATCTGCTGCGAGACCACGACGTACCCGAGTGAGTCGTACAGGGAGATCGCCGTGGCGTTGTCGCCGAAGACGTTGAGGTCCAGCCGGTCGAACCCGCGGCTGCGGCACTCCTCCTCGCCGGCCAGCATGATCGCGCGACCGTACCCGTGCCCGCGCTGGTCCTCGCGCACCTCGATGTCGTAGATGAACGGGACCGGCTTGCGGGCGTGGATCCACAGGTCGCCGACCACGGTGCCGTCATCGGCGTAGGCCGACCAGAGCAGATGACCCTCGGTCGCCAGTCCGTCGGGCAGCAACTGCCGCAGTTCCTTGTGCGACTGTTCGAGCGCCTGCTCGGGGGTCAGCGCCCGCGCGGGCCCGATCGCGGCCGCGTAGCCGACGCCGATGCGCTCTTTCCAGCTCTCGAACTCTGCCTCGGTCATCGGCCGCAAGGTGACGGTGCTCATCGGGCGACGATAACCGCAGGGATGGTTCAGATGGAGGTTTCGTTGCAGTCGGATCGCAGATTCGGCGCGAAGGGTGGCTCAAGGGTTATCCCGCGGCGACGAGCCTTCCGGTCGCCCCCTGTGCTCACCTAGTGTCTTAGCGTCTCCGGTAGATGGTTGCCTTCGGCCACCTCCTGCCGGAGACGCTGCTGCGCCGGGGGAGCTCGGCGGAACCCGATGAGGAGGAACCGTGCGCCTGAAGCCCGCACGTACGACGGCCCTCGGAGTGCTCGGCGTCGCTCTGGTGGCCGGGCTGGGCCAGTTGCCCCAGTCCGTCGCGACTCCGGCGCCTGCCGACGGCACCGCGACGACCGGTCCCGCCGCCGTGAAGGCCGGGCCCGACGAACTGCCGAACCCGCTCGAGGACAAGCGGCGCGACCTACGGCAGGAGGCGATGACCGATGTCCTGACCGGCGCCGCCAAGGTCGAGAAGCGCGGTACCAGCCGGGTCGTCAGGGTCGGTACGGAGATCGCCGCGCCGGCCGCCCGCGATGTCCGGGGCAAGCTGCAGAGCGCCCGGATCGGCAAGAACCAGTACGTCGAACTCGCGCGCGAGAAGACCGACAAGATCTTCGTCATCCTGGCCGAGTTCGGCAACCAGCGACACCCGGACTTCCCAGACAAGGACACCGATCCGAACACGCCCGGCCCGTCGACGTACGACGGCCCGGTGCACAACGCGATCCCCGCGCCGGACCGGACCAAGGACAACTCGACCGTCTGGCAGGCCGACTACTCCCCGGCGCACTACCGGGACCTGTACTTCGGCAAGGGCGACTCGGTGAAGACGTACTACGAGAAGCAGTCGTCCGGCCGCTACTCCGTCGACGGCACCGTCTCGGACTGGGTCAAAGTGCCCTACAACGAGGCCCGCTACGGCCGCAGCAACGGCACCCCGTGCGCCGACAACATCTGCTCCAACACCTGGAACCTGATCGCCGACGCGGTGAACCAGTGGGTCGCGGACCAGCAGAAGGCCGGCAAGACCGACGACCAGATCAAGGCGACGCTGAAGTCCTACGACCAGTGGGACCGCTACGACTACGACGGTGACGGCGACTTCAACGAGCCGGACGGCTACATCGACCACTTCCAGATCGTGCACGCCGGAGGCGACCAGGCCAACGGCGATCCGCACCAGGGCGAGGACGCGATCTGGTCACACCGCTGGTACGCGTTCCAGAACAACTCCAGCGGCCCGTCGGCGAACAAGCTCGGCGGGGTCCAGATCGGTTCGACCGGCCTGTGGATCGGCGACTACACGATCCAGCCGGAGAACGGCGGGATGAGCGTCTTCGCACACGAGTACGGTCACGACCTCGGACTGCCGGACCACTACGACACCTCCGGCCGGCCGAGCCAGAACCCGGTCAACTGGTGGAGCGTGATGGCGCAGAACCGGGCCGGCGCGAAGGGTGACGTCGGCATCGGCCTCAAGCCGCAGGACATGGGCACCTGGGACAAGCTGCAGCTCGGCTGGCTCGACTACGAGACGGTGAAGGCCGGACAGACCCGGACGATCGACCTCGGCCCGCACGAGTTCAACACGAAGAAGGCCCAGGGCGTGGTCGTGGTGCTGCCCAAGAAGAAGGTCACCACTCAACTCGCCAAGCCGGTCACCGGCGCCAAGTCGTGGTGGAGCGGTACCGGCGACAAGCTCAACAACACGCTCAGCCGCAAGGTGACACTGCCGGCCGGGAAGTCGTCGCTGACCTTCCAGGCGAACTGGAAGATCGAGGACTGCGGCCCCGACCCGTGCGACTACGCGTACGTCGAGGTGAACGACGGCTCCGGCTGGAAGGCCGTTGCCGGCAGCATCACCAAGTCCGCCGAGGCGAACGGGATCGACGGCGACAGCCAGGGCTGGAAGCCGGCCGAGTTCGATCTGTCCGCATTCGCGGGGAAGACGGTCGACCTGCGGTTCCGGTACGCGACGGACGCCGCAACGCACGGGCTCGGATTCTTCGCCGACGACATCAAGCTCACCGCCGGTGGGCAGACCCTGGTCGACGACGGGGCCGAGAACGGCGCGAACGGCTGGACGGCGACCGGCTTCCAGACCGCCGGCGAATCGGTCACCAACGAGTACGACAACTTCTACCTGGCGTCGAACTACACGTACAGCTCGTTCAACAAGTACCTCAAGTACGGGCCGTACAGCTTCGTCGGTACACCGCGGCCGGACTGGGTGGAGCACTTCCCGTACGAGGACGGCCTGCTCGTCTCGTACTGGGACACCTCGCAGAACAACAACGAGACCGCGGTGCACCCCGGCGAGGGGCAGTGGCTGCCGATCGACGCGAACCCGGCGTTGCGGGTGAACTTGAAGGGCGCGTTCTGGAAGACGTCGGTGCAGAGCTACGACTCGACCTTCGGGTTGCAGAAGTCCGACTCGTTCAGCCTCACGGTCAACGGGCAGAAGAACTACATCCGGGGCGCCGACGCTGTACCGGTCTTCGATGACCGCAAGGACTTCTGGTCGGCCGACGTTCCGTCGTACGGCGTGAAGGTGCCGCACGTCGGGGTGAAGATCCGGGTGGTGACCCAGCAGGGCACGTCGATGCGGATCCTGATCAGCAAGTGAGCTGATCCGCGAGAGGGCCCGGAGCACCTTGCTCCGGGCCCTTCTGCCGTTGCCCGTCACGGTCGGTGAGAACGGCGTACGGAGGTTTGCAGGCGGGTACCAGAAGAGAACTCGCGGTTCGGCCAACAGCCGCGGAGATTCGCCGATCAGTCCGAGGTGTTCGTCGATGGCCCAGCTTTTCCGGACCCGCCCATGAACCGGCGCAAACCGCCGGCCGGAGCGGTCACGAAGGCGCCGGACGGCCTGCCGTACCCACTCATCGAGAACTGGGAGTGGCAGGACTACGCCGCCTGCAAAGACGTCAATCCCGAGTTGTTCTTCGCCGCAGAATCCGAGCGCGGCCTGCGCAAACATGCCCGTGAGCTGCTCGCCAAGTCACTGTGCGGCACCTGCCCGGTGCAGCGCGAGTGCCGCCGGCATGCCGAGCTTGTCGGCGAGATGTACGGCGTCTGGGGCGGCACCACCGAAGAGGAACGCGAACCGGCCCTGCACGCCCGCTCGCGCTGAATCCTCCTCGCGCTGAGTCCCCGAAGACTCTCAGGACATCCTCAACCGGTCGAGCCCTGCTGCTCCGAGCTCGACCAGATGCTCCCGGCCCGTGGGTGCTTCGTACGGCTCCGGCCAGAAGTCGGTGATCCGAGCGATCACGCCGTCCGGTACCTCGAAGTACACGAGGCCCACCAGCTCCTCGTCACCCACCGTGAAGTTCATCGACGCGGCTGCCGTGTTCTCATCCGCGATCAGCCGCGTCACGGTGATCTGCCAGTCGCCGGGATACTCCCGGTTGAACTGCACGAACCGGTCGCGCCCGGTGATCCGCTCCCCGGTCTGCGGCAGCTCGTACACCACGTCCTCGGCGACGAGCTGCCCGAAACCGTCCCAGTCCCGCGCGATCATCCGGTCGAAGTACGCCCGGACGACGGCCCGGGTCTGCTCGCTGGTCATGCGGCGACCGTAGACCGCCGCGTCGACATTTCCGGATGAGAAGATGCTCGAGGTCTTTCCTCGGAGTGGAGAAGGTGGCATGGCGGAGCAGTCGGCGGGGTTGCTGGGGCGGCGACGGGCTCGGGGGTTGTGGGTACGCGGTGCCAAGCAGCTCGGTTTCGCCAAGACCGGTGAGAAGGCCGAGCCGGTGGACAAGCCGGCCGCGCTCGACACCTTCACCCGGGCACTGGAGCTGGATCCGGGGATGACGGACGCGTGGCTCGGCTTTCACGCGGCAGGCGGCGACCACGACACCGCACTCGACAAGCTGGTCGCCGGACTCGGCCGCTTCGGCGAGGAGCGCGACGCGGACAAGCGCCGGCTGAGCTCGACCTTCCAGGCCGGCTGGTGGTTCACCCACACCCTGGAGACGACGGACCACGTCTGGCACGCCGAGGCACTCCGCCGGCTCGCGGCAGGCGACGCAGACGGTACTGCGAAAGCCGTCGCCGAGGTCATCGAGGACACCCGCCGGCACTTCCTCCTGAGCGCGGTCGCGATGCTCCGCAAGCAGTACGAGGTCGCCATCGCCGAGTTGCGTCAGGTGCCGCCGGACGGCCACCTGGGTGTCGAAGCGATGCTCCGGCTCGGTATGGCGCTGGCCACCGTCGAGCAGTGGAGCGAAGCCGAGACCGTACTGCGGCAAGCCGCCGGCCAGCATCTCAACAATCTCGTCCAGATCGACGCGGAGTACTACCTCGGCTTCGTCTACCGGGGGACCGGCCGCGAGGAGAACGCGCTCCGCCAGTTCGAGTGGGTCTACGAGCGCAACAACGCACACCGCCAGGTCGCCGAAGCACTCGCGAACTCGGACCTGAAACTCGACACCCGCCCGGCACCCCGCAGTACGGGACCGGTGGTGCCGCAGGTCCGTCGCGGCGAACCGACCCGGCCGACGCTGCACCGCCAGCCCGACTGGGGTGCGGTCCAGGGCATCCTCAACGAACTCGACCGCAACGTCGGGATGGAGGACGTCAAGCGGCAGGTGTCGGCGGTCGCCGCCCAGGTCCGGGCCGGCCTGATGCGCGCCGAACGAGGACTGCCCACGGCCAAGCTCGGCGGCCACCTGATCTTCGCCGGCCCACCCGGTACCGGCAAGACCACCGTCGCCCGCGTGGTGGCCCGCCTGTACTGCGCACTCGGGTTGCTCGCCGCGGACACGGTGATCGAGACCGACCGGTCCGGCCTGGTCGGGAACTTCATCGGTCAGACGGCGACGAAGACCAACGAGGTGGTCGACTCGGCGCTCGACGGGGTGCTGTTCATCGACGAGGCGTACGCGCTGAAGAAGAAGGGCCTCAGCACCAACGACTTCGGTCCCGAGGCGATCGACACGCTGCTGAAGCGGATGGAGGACGACCGCGACCGGCTGGTCGTCATCGTCGCCGGGTACTCCGAGCCGATGGCGGAGTTCCTCGAGGCGAACCCGGGACTGCGGAGCCGGTTCTCGACGCGGATCGACTTTCCCCGCTACACCTCGGAGCAGCTGCGCGAGATCGCGGTCAGGTTGGCGCACAACAGCGGCGATCACCTCACCGAGGACAGCCTGGCGGCGCTGACCGGCGTACTGGACCAGGTCTGTTCCGACGGCCGGATCGACGAACTCGGCAACGCCCGCTTCATCCGGACGCTGCTGGAGTCGGCCGGGAAGCACCGCGACCTGCGGCTGTTCCAGTCGCCGGGGCACCCGACCGACCTCGATCTGATCACGCTCACCACACCCGACCTGACCGCAGCCAGCAGCGAGATCCTCAGCTTCTGACGCTTCGCCGAGGCCCTCGCCGGCCTTGGCGCTACTTGAAGCGGGAGAGGAAGTTCTGCACGATCGGGCCGGCCGCCTTGCCACCCGAGATGCCGCCCTCGACGATGACGGCGAAGGCGACGTCACCGCGGAAGCCGACCATCCAGCCGTTGGTGATCACCTTGCCGTTCGAGACGACTTCCGCAGTACCGGTCTTGGCGGAGACCACGCCGCTGCCGCCCAGCGCGTGTGCCGTACCGCCGGTGACGGTACTGCGCATCATCGCCCGCAGCGCCGCGACAGTTGCCGGGGGCAACGGTGCGGCGGCGGGACCGGCCGGGTCCTTGCCGGGCACCAGTACCGGCTTCATCGCGGTACCGTTCTTCACCGCGGCGCCGACCAGCGACATCGCCAGCGGGCTCGCCGTGACAGTGCCCTGGCCGATCATCGAGGCCGCCTCGGCGACGTCGTCCTTCGGCGCCGGAACCTCACCGCCGTACGCGGGAATCGACAGCTTGAGCTCCTGGCCGATGCCGAACATCGCCGCCGTCTTGGTCATCCGGTCGGCCGGCAGCCGGCCGTGCTGGGAGATGAACGCGGTGTTGCAGGACTGGTTGAACGCCCGCTCCATCGTGCCGTTGCCGTACGGCGCGAGCGCGTCGTAGTTCTTGAAGGTCTTGCCGAAGACGTTGATGGTGTTCGTGCACGGCAGCACGGTGTTCTTGGTCATGCCGGTGCCGAGCAGAGCCGCCGAGGTGATGATCTTGAAGGTAGACCCCGGCGCGTAGTGCCCCTGGAACGCGCGGTTGTAGTTCGTCGCGGTCGGGCCGTTACCGGCGGCCAAGATCTGGCCGGTGGACGCCTGTACGGCGACCAGCGAGGCGGGCAGCTTGCTCGTCGCCAGGGCGGCTTCGGCGAAGCGCTGCAGGTTGGTGTCGAGGGTCGTCTTCACGGCGACACCAGGCTTGGCCTGCTGCTTGAAGACCTCCTTGATCGCCATCTTGGTCTTGCCGTCCCGCAGCGTGACCGTGCCACCCGGCGTACCGGCCAGTTGCTGCTGGTATGCGAACTGCAGCCCGGTGGTGCCGACCTGGTCCGAACTGGACGCCGTCGGACCCGCATTCTTCAACGTCTCGGCGGTCGCCGTCTTCATGGTGCCGATCACGGACCGGCCGAAGGTCGAACTTTCCGGCAGCGAGGCTGTGCCGCCCATGGTCAGGACGCCGGGCAACTTGCCGACCGTGTTGCGGAGCTTGTCCCATTCCTCGGCGCGGATCGTGATCGCATCCACGAACTGGCCGGTTGGCAAGCCCTTCGCCCGCTTCCACAGCCGGGTGCCGTCGACGTCGAGGTTCTTGGTGAAGGCGGCGTACGTCGCGGCGGTGGCCACGTTGCCGGAGGCAACCCCGACGATGACGACCGGCCGGTTCGTGGTCAGCGGCTTGCCGGTGCGGTCGAGGATCGAGGCGCGCGGCGGGACGGTACGGACCCGCTTGAGGTAGTTCGCCTCGCCCAGACCTGGGTAGATGGTGTCGCCCGACGCCTTGATCTTCCAGGCGTCGCCCGTCTTGACCGCGGTCGCCGTACTGGTCCACTTCATCGTGCCGATACCGCGCAGGATCGCCTCGACGGCGAGCTCCTGGGTGCAGTTGGAGTCGTTGGAACAGTTCGGGTCGCCCTGCGGCGTCACCGTCACGGACTGGGCGACCAGAGCCGTGTCCACACTGTCCAGCCGTGGGCCGAACGTCGTCGGCGCGTCGGTCAGCGCGGCCGCCTCGTCCGGCTTGCCGTCCGGCGCCCACGCCTTGACCCAGGCGTCCGCGAAGGCCTTGACCGCTGCCGCGGAAGCCTGCTTCTCGTTGTTCGGGTCAGGTTTCCCGCCGCTGTTCGACTTGCTGTCGGAACAGCCGGCGGTGATCAGGACGGCACTCAGGCAGACGATCGCAGCAGTTCGCTTCACGCTCTCAACTCTCGCATGTCATCGGGTACACACTGCAGACAAGGGACCAGCGTGCCATGCGAAGAAAAATGGATCAGCCGAGCTGGATCACCGCGAAGCGGGCACCCTCGGGATCGGAAAGCACCGCCATCCTGCCGAAATCCGTGTCCAGCGGCTCCCCGCCGAGCGTGCCGCCGCGCTCGACGACCTGGGCGATGGTGGTGTCCACGTCACCGGTCGCGAAGTACGGCAACCAGTGCGGAGGCGTGTCCTTCGGCATGTCCGGGTGGAGCTCGCCAGTCCCCGCGACCGGGCGGTCGCCGACGTACAGGGCGGCGTACTGCGTGTCGTACCCGCCCACCTCCTCCGCCCGGTAGCCGAACAGGGCGAGGTAGAACTTCTTGGCGATCGCGTGGTCCCGGCTGAGCGCCTCGCTCCAGACCAGCGAGCCGGGCGTCGAGCGTTGCTCGGTGCCGACATGGTCCGCGGCCTGCCAAAGACCGAAAATCGCGCCGTTCGGATCGGCCGCGATCGCCATCCGGCCCTGCATCGCGATATCGCAGGGCCCCACGAGCTTTCGGCCGCCCTCGGCTCGTACGGCCTCCAGCGTCTGCTCGACCTGGTCTGTCGCCAGGTAGGTGGTCCAGCGGCTTTCGCGGTGTTCCCGGCCCGGCTGCTTGGGCCCGATTCCGCCGACATCCTCGCCGGCGAGGCTGCAGACGAAGTACTCCGTGGAGTTCCGGTGCTCGCAGGTCCAGCCGAACAGGCCGGCGTAGAACTCCGCGGCAGCAGCGGGATCGTCGGCGGCCAGGTCCACCCAATTCGGCGTACCGGGCGGCCAGGGTGTGTTCCGCTCCACCATCAAACCCTCCGGGAATCCGTTTGCCGGGCAGCCCCACACCCTGCCAGGGAGCACCGGCCACGTCGAGACGCCCGAGGAGTGATCGGATAACGGTTCGATCACTCCCGGCGTATATCCTGCTGCGTTGTGACTCGCCTAGCACTGCACAGCCGGCTGATTCCCGGCACCGAAGAGGCCTACGAACTCGAGCACGCCAGAGTCTGGCCCGAACTCATCACGGTGATGAACCGCGCCGGCATCCGCGACTGGAGCATCTGGCGCAGCGGCCGCGACCTGTTCCACCTCGTCGAATGCGACGACTACGAGGCCGCAGTAGCCCAACTCGCGAACGACCCCGTCGACCAACGCTGGCAAACCCACATGAGCCAGTTCGTCGAATCCTTCGCGAAGAACGCCGACGGCACCCACCCCCTCAACCACGTCTGGACAATGTCAGAACAGACGGACTAGGTAGGACGGTCCGGCGTGCTTAGGGACGCATCTCCCACACCAGGATCTCCGCGCCTTCCGGGCCTGCCGTGGCTCGTGGGCCGTCGGAGGCGATGAGGCGGGCGGCGTCGGAGGTGTTGAGTTCGCCTGCGGCTTCGAGGGTGATGGTGCCTAGGGCAACGAAGAGGTGGACGTAAGGGGCCGTCGGCAACTCGACCGTCGCGCCGGGGGTGAGGCGGGCGGCGTACAGGCCGGCGCCGCGTTGGTTGATGTGGATGGCTGTGGTGCCGGCGTGTTTGGGGAGACCTGAGGCGATCGGGACGAGTTCGCCGGTGGACAGGGCGTCGTAGACCTCCGCCTGCTGGTACGACGGGGGTAGGTCGACCTCGTCGGGACGGACCCACATCTGGACGTAGCGCACCGGTTCGCCGGCGTCATTCTTCTCCGAGTGCTGGATTCCGCTACCCGCGCTCATCCGCTGGGCGAGGCCGGGGTAGACGATCCCGTTGTGGCCCTCAGAATCCTGGTGGACCAGAGCGCCGCGCAGTACCCAGGTGACGATTTCCAGGTCCTGATGGGGATGCGTGTCGAATCCGGTGCCGGGGGCAACTATCTCGTCGTTGTGCACGAGGAGCAGGCCGAAGCCGACGTTCGCGGGATCGTAGTACGGGCCGAAGGAGAACGAATGGTGCGAGTGGAGCCACTCGTTCTCGGTCCGGAACCGGTCAGCGGCCCGGCGGATGTCCACACTCATGCGCACCAGTGTGGCTCAGTAGTAGCCCTTCTCGCCGTCGAGGAGTTCGCGGATCGTGTCCAGATGGCCGACGTGCCGGGCGGTCTCCTCGACCATGTGGAGCACCATCCAGCGCAGCGTCGCCTTGGCCGCGCCGAAGTCGGGATGCTTGCCGACCTCGTCCAGCGGATGCGCGGCAATGATCTTGTTCGACTCGGCGCACTGCTGCTCGAACTCGTCCAGCAGCCGGGCAAGCGGTACGTCGCCCGGCATCATGTCGAGATCCTCCGGCTCCTCCTGGAACTGCGGGTTGCCCTCGAACGACTCGCCCAGGAACAGCACGTTGAACCAGCAGTGCTCGGTCCACCGCATGTGCGACACGAGTCCCGCCATCGTCATCAACGGCGAACTCGGCAGCACCACCCGCTGCTCGTCGGCCGCGGCCAGCCCCTCGCACTTCCACCGCACCAGCGCCCGCTGCATGTCCAGCCAGCCGACCAACTGGGTCCGCTCATCAGCCACGTACGGCGGCCGCTCCCGAGGAATCGTCATACCGCCGGACCCTAGGCCTCCCCGCGTTGTTCTCGCATGTGAATAACCGAGGCCATCGCGAAGGCGGGTTTCCGACATGTCGTGGCGGTGCGAGGTCGCGACGCCCTACCGTGGAGAAACGAAAGGTCATTGCGTATTGGATGGGAGTGGCCATGAACCGACGAGTCGGTGTGCTCGCGAGTGCCGTTGCGACGGGGCTGCTCCTTGCGTCGGCCGGGTTGGTGGCTGCGCAGGCTGCCCAGGCAGGGGAGTCGTCAGTGCAAGTGGCGTGTACTGCGCCCGCGTGGGCCGAAGGGGTCAGCTACTCCGTCGGCGCGAAGGTGACCTATCAAGGGCGGCTGTACGAGGCGCGTACTGCGCACACCGCGCCAGTCGGCGCCGGCTGGAACCCGGTCGCGGCGGCCTCGCTCTGGCTCGACCTCGGCGCGTGTGACGGCACCCCACCGACCACGCCGCCTACGACACCACCGACTACGCCGCCAACCACCCCGCCCACAACGCCGCCCACGACCCCGCCGACCACACCTCCGACGACGCCGCCGACCACCCCGCCCACGACGCCGCCGCCTGGGTCGGCGAGCTGTCCGGTGAAGTCGAGGCCGGCCGGCAAGGTGCTGCAGGGTTACTGGGAGAACTGGGACGGCGCGTCCAACGGCGTACACCCGCCCTTCGGCTGGACGTCGATCACCGACTCGCGGATCGCGCAGCACGGCTACAACGTGATCAACGCGGCGTTCCCGGTGATCCTGTCGGACGGCACGGTGAAGTGGGAGGACGGCATGGATGCGACCGTGAAGGTCGCGACGCCCACCGAGATGTGCCAGGCGAAGGCGGCCGGCCAGACGATCCTGATGTCGATCGGCGGCGCCGCGGCCGGCATTGACCTCAGTTCCTCCGCTGTCGCCGACCGGTTCGTGGCGACCGTCGTACCGATCCTCAAGAACTACAACTTCGACGGTATCGACATCGACATCGAGACCGGCCTCACCGGCAGCGGCAACATCAACCAGCTGTCCACCTCGCAGGCCAACCTGATCCGCATCATCGACGGCGTGCTCGCCGAGATGCCCTCGAACTTCGGCCTCACGATGGCCCCCGAAACGGCGTACGTCACCGGTGGCAGCGTCACCTACGGCTCGATCTGGGGCTCTTATCTCCCGATCATCAAGAAGTACGCCGACAACGGCCGGCTGTGGTGGCTGAACATGCAGTACTACAACGGCAGCATGTACGGCTGTTCAGGCGACTCGTACTCCGCGGGCACGGTCCAGGGCTTCGTCGCCCAAACCACCTGCCTCAACACGGGCCTCGTCATCCAGGCCACCACCATCCGAGTCCCGTACGACAAGCAGGTCCCCGGCCTCCCCGCCCAGCCGGGCGCCGGCGGCGGCTACCTGTCCCCGTCCTTGGTCGCCCAATCCTGGAACAACTTCAACGGCTCTCTCAAAGGCCTGATGACCTGGTCCATCAACTGGGACGGCTCCAAGAACTGGACCTTCGGCGACACCGCGAAATCACTCCAAGGCCGCTGAGGCCCAACTCAACGAATCGAGCAGCCGGTAGAACGTGAGCCGCTGACCATCGGGTTCCGCGAGCCCATAGGTCGTCAGGAACTCGGTGGCGTCGAGGGCCCACTCGTCTTCGAGTTGCGCCTTGAGCAACGCGAGATCGGCATACCGGTCGGCAATGCCAAGGCGGCCGACATCGATCATCCCGGTGCATTCGAGGGTGTCCGGGTCAAAGAGGAAATTAGGCAAACACGCGTCACCGTGACAGACAACAAGGTCCGCCTTCGCCTTGACCTCAGCCAACTCGGCGTACAGCCCGGCAAGCAACCGCTCCGGCGGCACCAACCGCCACTCGTCCGTCAGGAAATCCGGCTCCACCACACCCCGCCGTACGACGTCCCCCGCTTGACCGATGACATCGTCCACGCGCCGCTCGAACGGACACTCCGCCACCGGCACCTCGTGCAACGCCTTGACGATGCCAGCAAGACTGTCCGCCGCCCGGCGCGACGCCGGCAACTCCCCACCGCCCACCCCTGGAACAGCCGTGGTCAGCAACGCAGCCCCACCTTCGGACTCGATCCAGTCGACAACCTCCGCCCCCGGAATCCCCGTACCCGCCAACCACCCCACCCGATCCCGCTCCCCACGCAACTCAGCGATCCCCTCCACCGAGCAGCACTTCGCATAAACCCCACCCCGCCGAAACACCTCCGCCCCCGACTCCCCACCCACCACCCGCTCCCACCCACCACCCACCAAAAAGTCCACCCGACCATCCTCACACTCACCTCGCCATACGCCAGCCCGACAGTCATTGCCTAACGCAACCACTCGTCCTGCTGACCACTGGTCGACCTCCGCAGACCCGAATCCCTAACAGACGCGACGCAACGGAACGACGTACAAAAACAGAACTGCGGCCGCTCGGTGGGCGGTCGCAGTTCTGGTCTGGGCGGAAAGGAGGTTCGGGGTCAGCCGGTGGGGTTGCCGTTGTCGGAGCCGAGGGTGGCCTTGACGGTTTGGGTTTTGCCGGCTCGGGTGAAGGTGATGCTCACTTCGTCGTCGGGGCGGTGCGAACGGACTGCGGCGACCAACGCGTCCCCTGACGCGATCGCCTTACCGTCGACAGAGGTGACGATGTCACCCTGCTGCAGACCGGCTTTGTCCGCCGCACCGCCCGCCGTCACCTTGCCGATGGTCGCTCCCTGCTGGAGCCCGTCGGAAGACTGCGCGTCGCCGACCTCTACGCCGAGCCGTGCATGCGTGGCCTTGCCCTTGGCCACCAGCTCGTCGATGATCGGCTTGGCCTGGTCGATCGGGATTGCGAAGCCCAGGCCGATGTTGCCGCCTTCGGATTGTCCCGATCCGCCGGCGGTCTTGATCGCGGAGTTGATTCCGACCACCTGGCCGGCAAGGTCGATCAAGGCGCCGCCGGAGTTTCCGGGGTTGATGGCGGCGTCTGTCTGAATTGCTGGGAAGACGGTGGTGCTGTTCTGCTCCTCGTCACCTGAGGTGACGGGACGATTGAGTGCGGAGACGATGCCGCTTGTCACGGTCGCCTCCAGGCCGAACGGCGAGCCGATCGCGACCACGCCCTGCCCGACGCCCAGCGCCCCACTCTTGCCGAGTACGGCGGGCTTCAGGTCCTTGGCGTCGGCGCGGATCACCGCGAGGTCGGTCAGTGGATCGGTGCCGACGATGGTGGCCGGGAGAGTCCGGCCGTCGTTCAGCATCACGGAGATCTTGCCGCCGTTGCCGGCCCCGGCGACCACGTGGTTGTTGGTGACGATCAGGCCGTCCTGGCTGATCACGATGCCCGACCCGGTGGCCGCGCCCTGCGAGGTCGCGACGCCGATCTTCACCACGCTCGGCAGCACTTTCGCGGCGGCTGCCTGCACAGAGCCGTCCGGTGCGGACACCGGCGCGGCCTGGCTGCCATTCAGCGGCGCCGTGACCGACGGCGTCGAGCTGTTGGAGTCATTGGTCGCCGAGTACACAGCAGCGCCGCCGACTCCGCCCGCAGTACCGACCAGCAGCGCGGTGGCTGCCACCAGAGCCAGACCGCGCCGCTTGGGCTTCGGGGGCTCCGGCTGGGCCGGCTGCGGGCCGAACGGCCAGTTCGGGCCCGGTGACGTCCCCTGATGCGTCCCGGCCGTCCCGAACTGCCCGCCCTGCGGGTATGCACTCCCACCTGGTGAGTGCTGACCGATCCGCGGCTGCCCGCCCTGCGGCGCATACTGCTGCTGCGAGTGCTGGCCGTAGCCCTGCACCGGCAACTGCTGAGTGCGCTCCTGCGGACTCGAACCGAACGACGGTGAGCCCTGCTGGGGCTGGTTCCCGTACGTCGAACCCTGCGCCGGTGCGTCGTGCCCCGGCTGGTTCTGCGGCTGCTGTGGCTGGTTCTCGGTCATGGGTCAACCTTGGCGGTTCCACCTGAGAGAGCCCTGAAGATCCCGTCAGAGCTCCCGAAGAACTCAATGAAGATCCCCTGAAGACACCGTGAGCCGCCTTCATGCCGAATGCGCCGCTGGCGGTCGCCGCGCTGCTCGCCCGGTCCGCGCGTAACCGTCTCGCCTGATGTCGAGCGACGGGCTATACGGAGTACGGGAGGTCAGCGGGACTGGGTGGCGGCGTGGGGGAGCCAGAGGGTGAACTGGGCGCCGCCGCCGGGGGCGTTGCGGGCGTAGATCATGCCGCCGTGCTGCTCGGCCGCGTGCTTGACGATGGCCAGTCCCAGGCCGGAACCGGGGCGGCTGCGTGCCTCACTGGACCGGTAGAAGCGCTCGAAGACGTGTGGCAGGTCTGCATCGGCGATACCTGGCCCGCTGTCGGTGACGGTCAGTACGCCGTCCAACAGGTGAACGCTGACCCGCCCCGCGGGCTCGCCGTCCGCCGTACTGCGGTCTGCCGCATCGGGCGTGCTGTACTTCGCCGCGTTGTCCAGCAGGTTCGTCACCGCGCGCCCCAGGAGTCGCTCGTCGCCCCAGACCGGGAACGGGGTCAGCTGGACGTCCCACTCCAGCGACTGGGCGCGGCGGCGGACCTTGATCACCGCGTCCTCGACGACGTTCGACAGCTCGATCAGCTCCGCGTTGCGAACCTGCGGCGTATCGCGAGCTAGCTCGGTCAGGTCGCCGATCAGATTGGTCAGCTCGTCCATCTGGGCGCGTACGTCGTCCAGCAGTTGCTGCCGGTCCTCTGGCCGGAGCCCACCCTTCTTGTCTGCTTGGGCGAGCAGGTCGAGGTTGGTACGGATGCTGGTCAACGGAGTACGCAGCTCGTGCCCGGCGTCGCCGACGAGCCGGCGCTGCCGATCCTGAGATCTCGCCAAAGCTGTGAGCATCGCGTTGAACGCCAACGCGAGCCGCGAGATCTCATCCGAACCGGTGACCGGGATCGGCTTCAACTCCTCGGTCCGCGCGATCCGCTCCGCCTCGCCGGTCAGCCGAGCGAGCGGCCGCAGACCGGACTGTGCGATCGCGTTCCCCGCCAGGGCCGCACCAATCACACCGAGCAGCCCAACGGCCCAGAGCACGATCCCGAGGTTGTGCAACGTCCGGTCGATCGGCGTCAACGACTGCGCGACCACGAGCGCGGACGGCTCGTACTGATCGTCGTCACAGGGTTCCCCATGGAGCAGCGGGCAGAATTGAGCAGGCACGGCGATCACTCGGTAGTGCTCGCCGTTGCGTACGCCGACGGTCCGCAGACTGTAGACGCCGCTCTCCTGAGACCGCGCGATCGCCAGTTCGGGCCCCTCCATGGGTGGAAAGGCGGCTGACCGCGCGCCGATCCGTTGCCCGTCTGCGGTGTAGACGCCGAGCCGAATGTCACTCAGGCCGAGTGCCTCTGGAGGAACGGTCTGAAGGTTGTCCAACCTGGTCAGCACGCCCTTGCTCGCGGCCTGTGAGGCGCGGGTGATCAGGCTGCTGTCCAGGTTGCGGTACATCTGCTGCCGGACCGTCATGTATGCGGCGACGCTGACGAACGCGACGGCGAGGCCGACGGCGACGGCCGCGAGCAGCGTGACCCGGGAGTGCAGGCTCAGCTCGTGCAGCTTCTCCTGCCACCAGTCCTGTGTGCGTGAAGCAGTCGCCACTACACGCCGGTTGGCGCCGTTCCCGTTGCTACTCGACGCGGTCTGATCCGCTTCGGGGCCGCCCGGAGCTGGTCCGCCCTGACCTCCAGCACTCGGAGCCGGTGCGCCTTGAGCGGGCCCACCCTGACCCGAGCCGTCCCAGCCTGGAGCGCCCTGAGCCGGCGTGCCCTGGATCGGGCGACTCTGGCCCGGAACGCCTTGAGCCGGCGCGCTCTGACCTGAGGCGTTCTGGGTTGGAGCCGGTGGGCGTGGGCCGGTTGTGGGGCGGCCGGGGGTTGGCGACGTGCGGAGGCGGTCGCCGTACGGGGCCTGGGGGCTGCCGATCTCGAGGGGTTCTTCGTTCGGGGGGCCGGCGTACTTGGGGAAGTCGTCGGGTGGGGGTTGCGTGGTCACGGTGGGGTGTCTCTCAGCACGTAGCCGATGCCGCGGACGGTGTGGATCAGGCGGGGGAGGTTGTCGACCTCGGTCTTGCGGCGCAGGTAGCCGATGTAGACCTCGAGGGAATTCGCCGTGGTGGGGAAGTCGTAGCCCCACACCGCGTCGAGGATCACCGCGCGCTCCAGCACCCGGCGCGGGTTGCGGATCAGCAGTTCGAGCAGCGAGAACTCCGTGCGCGTCAACGGGATCGGGATGTTGCCGCGGTGCACCTCGTGCGCATCCACGTCCACCACCAGATCGGCGTACTGCAAGACCTCACCGCGCGGGCCGCCCTCACCAGCCGTCGTACTACGGCGCAGCAGCGCTCGCAGCCGAGCCAGGAGCTCCTCCAGCGCGAACGGCTTGGTCAGGTAGTCGTCGCCGCCGGCGTCGAGGCCGTCCACGCGATCGGCGACCGCGTCGCGCGCCGTGAGCACCAGGATCGGCACGTTGTTGCCCGCGGCCCGCAACGCCTTGGTGGTCTCCAGCCCGTCCAGGCGCGGCATCATCACGTCCATCACGACGACGTCGGGCTCGACGTTGCCGATCACCGCGAGCGCCTCGGCGCCGTCCGACGCGGTGACCACCTCGAAGTCGTTGAACTCCAGCGAACGGCGCAGCGAGTCCCGGACCGCCCGGTCGTCGTCCACCACCAGTACTCGCATCTCGCGCTCCCGTTCGCCGGACCGGTCCACCCGGCCTTCTGCCCCTGCCAGGGGCCATGCTGTCGCGTGTCGAGGTTATGCCGTCTGTTTGAGAATCGGCTGAGAACCCGCTGATCAGTCGCGAACAAGCCCCACCGGGCGTAGCTTTCCGGCGTGGACATCGTCGAGTTCTCTCCCGAGCCCGAGCAGTACGCCTGGACCTTCGGTGGCGCAGCGCCGGTCCGCCGGGTGAAGCCGGGCACGATGCTGCGGTTGTGGACGGAGGACGCCTTCTGCGGCCGCCTCCGCAGTACTGCGGACCTCGCCAGCGCGTCACTCACGATGCCGTTCGTCAACCCGCAGACCGGACCGTTCTACGTCGAGGGAGCCGAGCCCGGCGACACCCTGGTGCTGCACTTCGTCGAGCTGACCCCCGCCCGAAGCTGGGGCGCGTCGGCAACCATTCCGTACTTCGGCGGCCTCACCAGCACCGACCGTACGGCGACTCTGCAGGACCCGTTGCCGGAGCGCACCTGGATCTACGAGGTCGACAGCGCCAAGCAGACCGTCGGGTTCCGAGCACAGGGCAGTGACCTCGAACTCGCTCTGCCGATCGAGCCGATGCTCGGCACTGTGGGCGTGGCTCCTGCTGCGGGGGAGGTGCGGTCGTCACTGGTGCCGGACACGTTCGGCGGCAACATGGATACGCCGGAGATGAGGGCAGGTGCCACCTGCTATCTACGGGTCAATGTGGAAGGCGCCTTGTTCTCTGTCGGTGACGGGCACTACCGGCAGGGTGAGGGCGAGTCCTGCGGTAGTGCGGTCGAGGGCGCGATGAACGTAGTACTGGTGGTGGACCTGCTCAAGACGCCCGGTCCTGCGTGGCCACGGATCGAGAACGACGACTACCTGGCCGTCGTGGGCTCCAGTAGGCCGCTGGAGGATGCGTGGCGCGCAGGTCAGGTGGATATGGTCGGCTGGCTCGGTGAGCTCTACGGTCTCGACAAGCTGGACGCGTACCAACTCCTGAGCCAGATCTGCGAAGTCCCGCTCGCCAACGTGGTCGACGCCAACTACAGCGTCGTCACGAAGGTCCCCAAGCGCCTTCTGCCGAGCGCTGAGGTCTACAACGGCATCCACGCCCACCTACGCAGTACTGCGAGCTAAAGCGCCACCCGCGCCGTCCTGCGGGTCAGGCGTCCACGGTGCTCAACGCCGGCGCCTCTGTCGTACTGCGTTCGCTCCGGCTGCGGCGGCGGGAGATGCTGACGCCGATGAGGCAGACCGCACCGCCTGCGAGGGCAAGAGCCGCAGGTCGTTCGCCGAGAAGGAGCCACGCGAGGACGATCGCGACGACTGGCACGAGGTAGGTCGTTGCGCCCAGCCGGCCCGCCGTCGTACGGCGAAGAGCGAAGGCCCACGTGGTGAAGCCGAGCGCTGTCGGGACCGCGCCGAGGTAGACCACCCACCAGATCGACGCAGCGCTCGCCGTACGCAGCTCGTGGAAGAGGGCGGGAGCGAACGGCAGGCAGCTGACCGCTCCGATGGTGCAGGCGAGCCAGGTGACCTGCGCGGCAGGCAGGCGGTCGAGTAGCGGCTTCTGACTGACCACGCCGACGGCGTACGAGATGGCGGCGATGACGCAGAGCACGACTCCCCAGGTCTCCGCACCGCCGGTCGAGGTTGACGTACCGATCAGCAGCACGCCGCCGAACGCAACCAGGCTGCCGACGATGAGTTGCCGGGGGAAGCCTTCGCGGAGCATCAGCCCAGCCAGTACGGCGATCAGTAGGGGAGCGATGTGGACGATCATGGCTGCGGTCCCGGCGTCGAGGCGGCGCTCGGCTGCGTTCAGGGCCACGTTGTAGACGCCGAACCAGAGCAGGCCGCAGGCGAGCAGTGGTGGCCAGTCCCGCTTTGCCGGCCACTTCCGGGTGCGAGCTGTCGGCCGAGCGGGTCGGCGGATGAACGGTAGGGCGCCGAGTGCGACGCTGCCGACCAGGAGGCGGGCCAGTGCCAGAGCGCCGGCCGAGAACTCGGTGCCGACGTGCCGGATCGCCACGAAGGCCGACGCCCACAGCACGACTGTGACGGCGGCAGCTCCGGCTGCTTGCAGGTTCGGGGGCGTTTTGACGGTCCTGTTCACTCCTCTAGGCTAGAAGGAGATTGATCGTCTTTCCATGTCGAAACGATGCCGCGAGGTGCTCGATGGTTTCCGAAATGAACATGAATGATGTCGCTGACCTTCGAACTGATAAACCGGCGCTGGACGAGATCAATCTCCGGCTGCTCGCCGAGTTGCAGCACGATCCGAGGATCCGGGCCACCGAGCTGGCCCGGCGGCTCGGTGTCTCGGCGCCAACCGTTCGCGAGCGGATCACCCGGTTGGAGGAGTCCGGGGTGATCCGGGGTTACCATCTCGATCTCGATCCCGCCGCGCTCGGGCTGCCGGTCGCGGCCTGGGTCCGGCTTCGGCCGGGGCCCGGTCAGAACCCACGGATCATCGACCTTGCCCGGCGAGTTCCCGAGGTGGTCGAGTGCCACCGCATCTCCGGCGAGGACTGCTTCCTCATCCGCATCCAGGTCGCGTCGATCGCCGGTTTGGAGGGCGTCATCGACAAGTTCATCTCCCACGGCGAAACGACGACCTCCTTCATCGTCTCCACCGCCGTCGCCCCCCGCAACGTCCCCCTCCCCCCACTCTGAGCACCTCGCGATCCGGTCGGTGAACTCCAACCAGCGTCGAGCCCGGCACGCCCCTCTCGCCGCTGCGAGCCGGTTGCTGTCCGGTGGGTGAGCCCCGACCAGCGTGGGAGGTGGTCTGCATCACTACGCTGGGGGGCGACTTCAGTGACCCCTGGAAGGACCCTGACCATGGCTGCCGACAAGTCTGTCCGCAGAGTTGCCCTGCTCACCGCCGGTGGCCTTGCGCCCTGCCTGTCCTCCGCTGTCGGTGGGCTGATCGAGCGCTACACCGAAGTGGCGCCCGACGTCGAGATCATCGCCTACCTGAACGGGTACCACGGTCTGCTCAGCGGCCGCCACGTCGAGGTGACGCCGGAGGTGCGCGCCAAGGCCGCGCTGCTGCACAAGTTCGGCGGCAGCCCGATCGGCAACAGCCGGGTGAAGCTGACCAATACGGCCGACCTGGTGAAGCGTGGCCTGATCGCCGACGGCCAGAACGCGCTGCAGGTGGCGGCCGAGCGGCTGGTCGCCGATGGCGTCGACGTGCTGCACACGATCGGCGGCGACGACACCAATACGACGGCGGCCGACCTGGCGGCGTACCTGCAGGAGCACGACTACGACCTGACGGTGGTCGGCCTGCCGAAGACCATCGACAACGACGTGATCCCGATCCGGCAGAGCCTGGGTGCGTGGACCGCTGCCGAGCAGGGCGCGCTGTTCGCCCGCAACGTGGTCGCCGAGCACAGCTCGAACCCGCGGATGCTCGTCGTCCACGAGGTGATGGGCCGCAACTGCGGATGGTTGACCGCGGCAACGGCTGCGGAGTACCGCAAGTGGGTCACCGCCCAGGACTGGAACCCGGGGATCGGCCTGACCGCCGGCGGCTGGGATGTGCACGCGGTTTACGTGCCCGAGGCAACGATCGACCTGGACGCCGAGGCCGAGCGGCTGAAGGCGGTGATGGACGAGAACGACTGCGTCAACATCTTCCTGTCCGAGGGCGCCGGTGTGCCGTCGATCGTGGCGGAGATGGAGGCGCGCGGCGAGGACGTGCCGCGGGACCCGTTCGGGCACGTGAAGCTGGACACGATCAACCCGGGTGCGTGGTTCGCGAAGCAGTTCGCGGAGCGGATCGGTGCGGAGAAGACGATGGTCCAGAAGAGCGGCTACTTCAGCCGCTCGGCCGCCGCGAACGAGCGCGACCTCGAGCTGATCAAGCAGTGCACCGACTACGCGGTCGACGCGGCGCTGCGCGGCGAGAGCGGCGTGGTCGGCCACGACGAGGAGCGCGGCGACGAACTGCGCGCGATCGAGTTCCCCCGGATTGCCGGCGGCAAGGAATTCGACCCGTCGGTCGACTGGTTCGCCACCTTGCTGAGCGACATCGGCCAAGCCTGACGCGTTGCGCCCGTAGTACCGGGGTTTCCGCCCTGGTACTACGGGCCTCGGGCAACTAGTGGTTCGCCTGCAACCGTTGCACCCAGAGGGCGGCGGCCTTCTCGATCTGATCCAGTACGTCGTCGAAGCCTGAATCATCGCCGTAGTACGGATCCGGTACGTCGGCGTCGGCAAAGAGCTCGATCGGTACGGCGAGGTCGGGGCCGCCGTGGTCGCGCAGGATCGCCAGGTGCCCGGAGTCCATCGCGAGCACCAGGTCGCGATCGGTGAACCCCTCGAAGACGCGAGCCCGGTGCGCGCTCCCGTCGTACCCGTTGCGCGCCAGCACTGCCGCGGCGCGGGAGTCCATCGGGTCGCCCTGGTGCCAGTCGCCCGTACCCGAGCTGGTCACCACGACGTCGTCGATACCGGCCTCGGCGAGCTTGGCGCGCAGCACCACCTCACCGATCGGCGACCGGCAGATGTTGCCGGTGCACACCACTTCCACGTGCCGCACTGTTCGAGTCATGCAGGGCTCAGTGGATCTCGGCTTCGTCGGGCAGCAGCAGGTTCAGCAGCATGCCGACCAGGGTGATCACCAGCGATCCGAGCAACGCGGCGCCGAACCCGCCGACGTGGAACTGGACGTCCAGCTTGCCGGTGATCCAGGACGTCAACAGCAGCATCAACGCGTTGATCACGAAGATCAGCAGGCCGAGCGTCAGGATGATGAACGGCAGCGAGAGCAGCTTGGCGATCGGCTTCACCACCGCGTTCACGATGCCGAAGATCGCCGCCACGATCAGCAGGGTCAGGATGCGACGCCCGGTGGTCGCTCCCTGCAGCGTGATCCCGCTGACAACCCAACTCGCGACAGCCAGCGCAACGGCATTGGCCAGCAACTTGATGATCAAGTTCTTCATACCTAGATCCTGCCACCTGGAGGTCCACCAACCCCGAACCCACAATCAACACGCCGTACTACGCGCGCCCGGGCACCGAAGACGAGTGGCTGGGAGCAGGCGGCCAGGGAGTGACGGGGAGCCGTCGTACTGGGTCAGGTTGGTGGGGTGGTGATGGCTTCGAGGAGGGATTCTTCGGCGCCGGCCAGGTGGCGGCGGAGTTCTTCCACGCATTCGTCGAGGTCGCCTTTTTCCAGCAGGCGGACGAGTTTGCGGTGCGAGGCGACCTGTTGTTTGGCGTCCTGGCGGAGGGCGTCGACGCGGGCGAGGGCGAGTCTGGCTTCGCCGGTGATCGAGTCGGCGGTGGCGATCAGGCGGGCGCTGCCGGTGAGGGCGACGAGGCTGCGGTGGATCGCCAGGTGGGTCTCGGTCATCGCCTCCGGGTCGGCGCCTTCCTTGGCGGTGGCGGCAAAGGTGCGCATCGCGGCGCGGACCCGTTCCCGGGCGACTTCGTCGGCGTCGAACCAGGCGCGGATCCCGGCGGATTCCAGCACGAACCGGGCCTTGCAGATGTCCGCGACGGCGGCCGGGTGCAGGATCGCGACGCTGACGCCCTTGTTCGGCTCACGGACGGCGAGGCCCTCGGTGACCAGCATGGTCATCGCTTCCCGGACCGTACTCCGGGCGACGCCGAGCGCCTCGGCCAGCGGCTGCTCGCGCAACGGCGTACCGGGCTCCAGGTCGCCCGCGAACAAAGCGGTGCGCAGCGCGTCGACCACCCGGTCCACCGTGGTCGAGCGGTCGACTCGCAGCCGTTCGTACATAAACCGATTCTCGTCTAGTCAGGGGCCGTTGTCGCGCGGGCGCACCCGGGTGGACAACTACCTGTGGATAACTTTCGACATAATGACCTGGTTTTCGGGCAGTCTGTTCCTTGGTGTCCGCCCCTCCCCCCGGCAAGGGGAGAGTCACTGACTGCGCGAGGAGAAGGCGATGGAAGGCAAGACGTTACCGATACTCGGTGGCATCGGCCTCATCCTGGTGCTGCCGCTGCTGATCGTCCTCGCCATGCTCGGCGGTGCACTGGGCGCCCTCGGCAGCGACACCTGTAGCGACTCGGGCGCCGCCGACTCGGCTGCCGCGTTCGGCTGGCCGACCTCCTCGCACGACAAGGCCGCCGGCTGGAGCGACCAGCACAAGGGCCTCGACTTCAACGTCAAGAAGGACAGCCCGGTGCTGGCCGCCGAGGACGGCGAGGTCACCTCGGTCTCCGGCGACTGGATCCGGATCAAGCACGAGGAAGGCGTCGAGACCCGGTACGAGTACTTCAGCTCCAAGTCGGTCCACGTCGGCCAGAAGGTCAAGCGGGGCGACGAGATCGGCAAGTCCGGATCGGGCAGCGAGACCGAGCCCGGTCTGAGCGGCGAGCACCTGCACTTCGAGCTCTGGGTCGACACCGACGGCAAGGGCCACATCGAGTCGGTCGATCCCAAGGACCAGATCGGCGACTCCGCCGCGCCGGGCTCGACCGGTGGGTGCAGTTGCGGTGGGCCGCTGAGCGGCTCCAACAACCAGCAGAAGGCCTTCAACTACTTCGTCTCCAACGGCTACACCAAGGAGCAGTCGGCCGGCATCGTCGGCAACATGATCGACGAGTCGTCGGTCGAGCCGATGCGCAAGCAGAACACCCTGCCGGGCACGAAGACCCCGGCGGCCGAGGTCGACCAGCCCGGTACGGCGAACGACTACGGCGGCGGCTGGGGCATCGTCCAGTGGACGCCGCCGAGCAAGATGATCACCCCGTCGAGATCGTCGGGCGCCAAGGACGAGCAGATCGAGACGCTCGAGTTCCAGCTCGACTTCCTGAAGGTCCAGCTGTCCGGCAAGGGCCCGGCCGCCGAAGGTCAGGCCGGCACCATGCTGAAGGCGGCCAAGACCGTCGAGGACGCCGCGGTCGCCTTCGCCCGGTACTACGAGCGCTTCGGCGGCAGCGAGGATCCGAACCATCCGCGCTACGCCAAGAGCAAGGCGTCGGCCAAGGAGGTGCTCGCCAACTTCGGCAACGGGGTGGGGTCTGGTGCCGCCGGTGGCTGCGCGGGTGCGGGCAACGGCAGCATCGTGGACACCGCGTTCGGCCTGGCCTGGCGCGACCGGGGCCACGGGCAGGAGAAGGAGGACGCGACCCCGGCGTACCAGAAGGCGATGCCGGAGTTCAACGGGTCCACCGGGACGTGGCCGTTCAGCGACTGTGGTGTCTATGTCGCTACCGTGATGGTGATGAGCGGTGTGGACAAGGACTACGTCAAACGTGGGACGGGCGGTCAGCGCGACTACGTCCAGGGCTCGAGCAAGTACCAGGTGTTCGAGAATCTCAACAACGTCGGTCAGTTGCAGCCGGGCGACATCTTCGTCAACGACGGCCACACCTACATCTACGTCGGGACGTTCAAGGGCACGGACGGCAAGACCTGGAACGCGCTGTCGGCCTCGCTGGGATCGAGTGCCGGCGACGGCCGGGTGCCACAACCGTCGATCGTCCAGTTCGTCGACCAGCACGGCCAGTACACGGTCGCCCGGATCAAGAAGCAGGGGTAGGGAATGGACGAGAGCAGGCGGTTGTGGGTGCTGAGCGGCACGGTGGTGGTGATCGTGCTGGTCGTGCTCGGCGGCTACCTCGCCTTCCGCGGCAGCCCGGAGCACAACGTCTCGGTCCGCTCGGTGCCGAACGACCTGACCCTGACCCTGGACGGCAAGCAGGTCGCGGCCAACGGCGTCCTCAAGATCAAAGAGGGCGAGCACACGTTGACCGGTGAGCGGCGCGGGTTCCAGAGCTACACCGAGACCATCAACGTCCGCGGCGACACCGACGTGAAGATGTTCCTGTTCTCCAACGGCGACGTCGGGCGGGAGTGGGAGAAGAACCACCCGGACCAGGTGCTCGAGACCGAGGCGGAGCAAGGCCGGCGGTACCAGGAACGCACCGACCGGCTCACCCAGAACTACCCGATCCTGCAGGAGCTGCCGTACGTCGGGCCGGGTTTCACGGTCAACTACGGCGCCTCCAAGGCCGACCCGACCAATCCGGAGAAGCTGGCCTTCTACATCAAGATCACCTTCCCCGACGGCAAGAAGGCCTCGATGGACTGGCTGATCGGACACGGCTACGAGCCGTCCGACCTGGAGATCATCTACACCAAGTAGTCCCATCCCGGCCGCTGGCACGACACCGCTCCGCCCTCTCGTCTGCTGCGCCAGGGGCTGCCGTACGGCGGTCCGTCATTCACCGACCCGCGTTCTGCGCCAGCGACACCTGCCCGGGCGCTGCTGTTCTGCCGTTCACCGACCCGTGTTCTGCGCCAGTGACACCTGTCCGGGCGGCTGCTGTTGTGTCGTTCACCTGACCCGTGTTGACGTCGGCCGGAGCGGACCTGCACACTGACTGATTGTCGGACAATCAGAGAATCCGTCAATGACGGACAGAGTGTGCAGGGGTGGTTCATGGGGCAGCAGCTGGGGTGGGGTCGCCGGTATCTGATGGTCCGGCCGGACCACTTCCGGATCGACTACGTGATCAATCCGTACATGTCGACCCAGGATCAGCCCGACCCCGAGCTGGCGATGCGCCAGTGGAACTCGCTCCGGCTGGCGATCATCGACGCCGGCGGTGAGGTCGAGGTCCTCGAGCAGCGGCCCGACTCGCCCGACATGGTCTACGCGATGAACCTCGGCCTGGCCACCGCGCCGACCGAGGACGCGCCCCGCGGCCGCGCGATGCTCTCGCACATGCGGTTCGAACCGCGCCGCAAGGAATCGCTGACCGCGGCCGAGTGGTTCACCGGCCGCGGCTTCGAGCTGGACCGGACCGGCGGCGACGGGGTCGGCCCGCACTTCGAGTCGGGCGACGCCTTCGTCTTCGGCGACAGCCTGGTCGTCGGGTACGGCCCGCGTACCGAAGAGGAGGCCCTCAAGCACCTCGCCGCCGGCTGGAACATCCGGGTCCGCGGGCTGCGCATCACGCACGAGGGCATGTACCACCTCGACCTGCCGTTCTGCCCGATCGACAGCACGCACGCGCTGGTCTACCCGCCCGCGCTCGATGCTGCCAGCCAGGCCGAGCTGTTCGGCATCGTGCCCGAGCCGATCGTGCTCACCGACGAGGAGGCGTTCGCGTTCAGCGGCAACTCCCTGGTCGTGAACGACACCGTGATCATGCCGGCCTGCTCGACGCGGCTGCACGACATCCTCACCGGCCTGGGGCTGCGGGTTGTCGTACTGGACCTGTCCGAGTTCCACAAGGGTGGTGGGTCGGCGCGCTGCATGACCAACCCGCTCGATTTCGACCTTGCCGCCGCCAGTGTCGTCGGCGGCGAGGTCGTTCTTCCTGGTTGATCAGATTGTCCACCTCGGCTCCGGCGCCGCAGCGCAAAGGCGGTCGCTGCGCCGGGGCGAGGGGGCAATTTGCCGAGTCTTCGGCGATGGGGTTCTACGGCGGCGGGACAGCGATTAACCTGCGGGCATGACCGCCCACGATGAGGTCCAGTTCCGGTTCCGCTCCTGCCTGGACGATGTCGCGGCTTACAAGCCGGGCAAGCCGCCGGAGCGCGCCGACGGCCGGCCGACGTACAAGTTGTCCAGCAACGAGAACCCGTACCCGCCGCTGCCGGGCGTGCTCGCCGCGGCGACCGAGGCCGCCGCGAACATGAACCGGTACCCCGACATGGGCGCGCTCGACCTGCTCGAGGCGCTGTCCGAGCGGCTCGGCGTACCGGTGAGTGATCTGGCACTCGGGACCGGATCCGTAGCAGTGCTCTACCACCTGCTGCAGGCGTCGGTGAGCGAAGGCGACGAGGTCGTCTACGCCTGGCGTTCCTTCGAGGCCTACCCGATCGCGGTCCAGCTGACCGGCGCCACCTCGGTCCAGGTGCCGCTGACCGAAGACGCGCGCCACGACTTCAAGGCGATGGAAGCCGCGCTGACCGAGCGGACCCGGATGGTCCTGGTCTGTTCGCCGAACAACCCGACCGGCCCGGTGGTGCACCGCGACGAGCTGCTCACGTTCCTCGACGCCGTACCGGCCAACGTGCTGGTGGTCCTCGATGAGGCGTACTACGAGTTCATTCGCGACCCCGAGGCGTTCGACGGGGTCGAGGTCTACCGGGACCGGCCGAATGTCGTCGTACTGCGGACGTTCTCCAAGGCGTACGGGCTGGCCGGGTTCCGGATCGGGTACGCGATCGCACATCCGCCGATCGTCACCGCGATCCGCAAGTGCGCCCTTCCCTTCGGGGTCAGCCAGGTCGCCCAAGCGGCGGCGATCGCCTCGCTGAAGGCAGAGGACGAACTGCTGGAGCGGGTCGAGGCATTGGTGACCGAGCGGACCAGGGTGGTGGGGGAGCTGCGCGCCGCCGGCTGGGCCGTGCCGGAGACGCACGCCAACTTCGTCTGGATGCCGCTCGGCGACGAGACGTTGGCGTTCGCCGAAGCGGTGCAGGCGGAGGGGGTCTCGGTGCGGCCGTTCCCCGGTGATGGTGCGCGGGTGACGATCGGCGAGCGTGAGGCGAACGACCTCTTCCTCGAGGTCGCGTGCGCCTGGCGTGAAGGCCGGGTCGCGAGTACGCCGACGGCGCGGTGACGTCGCTGGTCTGGATCTCCGGCGCCTCCGCAGGTATCGGTGCCGCGCTGGCGGCGACCGTGCCGTTCCCCGAGGCGCGGGTGATCGACCTCTCGCGTCGCGGTGGGACGGTCGAGCACTTCCCGGTGGACCTGTCCGACCCGGCGGACTGGGTGCGGGTCGAGCGGTACTTCGAGGCTGAACTGGCCGGGTTCGCCGGCGAGCGCGTGGTGTTCGTGCACAACGCGGGCACGGTGGTGCCGATCGGACCGGCGGACGCGGTCGATGCGGAGGCGTACACGCGCGCCGTACTGCTGAACTCGGCGGCACCTCAGGTTCTCGGCCGGGCGTTCCTGCGTGCCACGGCGAAGCTGACGTGCGAGAAGCACCTGGTGATGCTGTCGTCCGGCGCCGCAAGTACGGCGTACCCCGGCTGGTCGGCGTACAACGCAGGCAAGGCCGCGGTCGACCACTGGGTCCGAACAGTAGGCGCCGAACAACCACCTGTCCGGCCCGCCGACGTGGAACGAGGCGCGGGCCGGCCGCGGGTCGGCGAGGTGGAGCGAGGCGCGGGCGGGCTGGGGATCAGCAGGGGCGGGCGCGGTGAGCTGGAGGACGATCCCGCAGTGCGCGGTGAGGGTGAGCCTGATCGGGCAGTGCGCGGTGGGGGTGAGCCTGATCGGGCAGTGCGCGGTGAGTTGCTGGTTGGGTGTCGGGTGGTTGCGGTGGCGCCGGGGGTGGTGGATACCGCGATGCAGGGGGAGATCCGGGCTGTGGACGAGCGGGCGTTTCCTGCGGTTGGGCGCTTTCGTGAGCTCAAGGAGTCTGGTGCTCTGGTCAGCCCGGAGCAGGCTGCGCTGGGGATCTGGTCTCTGTTTGAGCGGGAGTTGCCGAACGGCTCGGTGCTGGATCTTCGCAAGCTGCCCGCCTGAGCATCAGACGCCGAAACGCCCGGGCCCGGCTGGGACCGGGTCCGGGCGATCGGGGTGGCCGGGCGTGGGATGCGCCGAGCCGGAGTGCGCTGGAGCCAAAGGACCAGGTCCTGTGGGCTAGCCGAAGAATCAGGTCCCTGTGGGGTAGCCGACTGATCAGGTCCTGTGGGTTACCCGAAGGATCAGGTCCTGTGGATAAAGGGTGAAGCGGCACCGGGAAGGAGTGAGGCTTACTTCCCGATGCCGCTTCGATGGTGCTACCGGTTCAATCGCCCCACCGAGGCGACTGGTCTCCGGTGTCCTGCATCACTGACCAGGGAGAGAGGTCAGTTGTTCACGGAGTCCAGCTCGCAGGTCTGCAGCTGGTCGACCGAGTTGCCGGCCTGGTTGAAGCCGAGCAGCCCGGTGATGTCCGAAACCGGGACCTGAGCGCCAACGGCGTTCACCGGAACGTCGTTGTGGCAGACCTGGAACGGGCCGACCGCGTTGTCGGAGACGGAGATCAGGCCGCCCTCGGCGCGGTACCACTTGTGGGTGTTGTTCTTCGAGTTCATCTCACAGGTCTTCACCGCGGTGGCCGTGTTGCCGGCCTGGTTGAAGCCGATGATCGCGGTGATGTCCTTGACCGGAACCTGGGCACCGACAGCGTTGACCGGGATGAAGTTGTGGCAGGCCTGCAGCGGGCCGATGGAGTTGCCGTCCAGCGCGACGAGCGAGCCGTCGTGGTGCGCGGCGTACCACTTGGTGCCGCCGTGGCCGTAGCCCTTGCTCGCCAGCGAAGCTGCGTCGGCGAGGCCGGCGTTGTTGGCCGTCGGGTTGTCGAGCATGTTCGCCGACACAACGGTGGCCAGGCCCAGCGTGGCAACGGTCGCCACTGCCGCTGCAGCGGCGATCTTGCGTGTTACCTGCATTATGCGAGGTTTCCTTTCGGGTTTGACGGATTCGTCTTAGTGGTAACGACACCTGATGGCCTCGGTTACACATTTCTTCGGCAAGTTTTTCGCCACGGCGTGATTCAGGCGCAGACATAGCTGCCCGGTGATGAGATCGCTGACTAGGCAACAACGTGCCTCTGACCAGGCAACTTGCCGGTAGTGGACGCGTCAGGCAAATCGTTGCCCTAGGCCCGTAACCGATCGGGAGCTTCGTCGTTGTCTGTGCGCGGGTGACGGATGACCCGGGTGTGGCGAAGGTAATTTCGGCGGTCTCGGTGGTCGCCGAACGGGTATTACCACGGTGCATCGGAATGTCGACGCAATACTGCCGGAGTTTCGCGCCTTGTTTTTTCGGGGCAAGGCGCCGGCCTGGCAACACGGACCCGCTGCCGCGCGCATCGGCAGCGGTGGGAGACCCGGGCACCCCATGGGGGCCCGGGTTCTTCCTTTCCCCTTACTTCTGGCCGAGCCGCTTCTGGCTGAGCTGCTTCTGGCTGAGCTGCTTCTGGCTGAGCTACTTCCGGCTGAGTGCGGACTGGGCGGGAGCTTCAGTTGACGTCTCGGGCGTGGTGCGGCGGCGTTCGGCAGTGACGACCAGGGCGACCCCGAAGACCACGACGACGCCACCGAGCATGATCTTGACGGTGACGTGCTCGTCGAGAATCAGCCAGCCGAGGAAGACGGCGACCACCGGGTTCACATAGGCATAGGTGCCGATCAGTGAGATCGGGGCGTTCGCCAACAGGTACGAGTAGGCGCTGTAAGCGAGCAACGATCCGAAGACGATCAGGTAGCCGAGCGCGAGCCAGCCCTTGGTGTCGACGGCGCCGAGGTGGAGCCGCCCGGGCTCTCCTCGTAGTACGCCGATCAGCACCATCGCAGTGCCGCCGATGGCCATCTCGTAGACAGTCGCGACCAGCGGGTCCTTCGGGAGTCCGAGACGCGGTGAGAAGCGCGAACCGACGGCCCAGCTGATCGTGCCGAGGACGAGGATCGCCACCGACCACGGCTTCGCGCTGGTGTCGCCGCCGGACAGGGCCAGCAGCGCTGCGCCGCCGAAGCCGATCAGTACGCCGAGCCAGGTCAGCGGGCGCGGGCGCTCGCCACCGCCGACGCGCAGCAACATCAGCCAGAGCGGAACCGCGGCGACCAGTAGGGCGGAGAGACCGGACGGAACGGTCTGCTCGGCGATCGCCACAGCACCGTTGCCGAAGGCAAGTAACAGGAGGCCGACCACGGCCGAGCCGGCGAGCTCGCGGGCGCTGATGCGTAGTCGCGCGACGCCGGACTTGAGGGCGAGGAACGCGGCCAGGAGTACGGCGGCGACGAGGAAGCGGGTCGACATGCCGAGCATCGGCGGGATGTGGGCGTCGACCACGATCCGGATCGCCAGATAGGTGGAACCCCAGACGACGTAGACGACCGCGAGCGCCGACCAGATCATCGCCGCCGACGCGCTCCGCGTCCCGGTCTCGGGCGATGCGGCGGGGGCGGTTGCGGCGGCCATTGGTCATCCTCTCGACGTGTCATGGGTGTAATGCACTGACGATCCTGACACTAGTCGGATGCCGATGCAGCGGCAAGCGGATATCCAGCACCAAACCAACGAGATCCCGCCACGAAGCCGATGAGAAGAGAAAGAAAGGCGGAGTACGACGCCGGTGGGCGGTGAGGGCGGGGAGGGGCGGTGAGGGCGGGGTGAGGCGGGACGGGCGGGGAGGGCGGGGAGGGG
>NZ_QFXK01000034.1 GCF_003261635.1 Kribbella monticola
GAGGGCGGGGGCGGGTGGCGCGGTTAGGGGGTGGTGGGGTGGCGCCAGAGGGTGGTGGCTAGGCAGAGGGACCAGATCAGGGACAGGATGATGGTGAACTGGCCGATCATGGCGGCGCTGGCGATCAGGATGAGGGTGGAGCAGGGGAAGCCGACGTACGCGAGCCACTTCGGGAGGATCAGGGTGCGGAGGACTACGACGGAGACGGCCAGGATTGTCAGGCCGAGGGCTGTCATGGCGACGCTGCCGATCAGGTCGTAGTTGAGCGCGGTGGAGTAGCGCAGCACCTCGAGACCCGGCAGCGGTTCGCGGTCGACCTTCACCATCCGGCCGATCACGCCACGCAGGGCCGCGGAGACCAGCAGCGTCGTACTGAAGATCAGGCCCATCGAGCGGGCGAACATCACCCATTGCCGGGCACCGCTCCTCGCCATGAGCGTCGCCAGATAGTTGATCATGACAACGAACAACAAGGCGGCCGCGATGGCGCAGTACTGCGAGACGATGCCGGCCAATTGCTTGTTGCTCTCCTGCCACCACGACAGCAACTTCGCGTCGCTCGCCCGATGCGGTACGTCGACGCTGGCGACCGTCCAGAAGAACGCGACCGCGAACAGAACCGCCGCGGCCGCCGCGACCTTGGCCGCTGACGTCCTTCCTGACCGGGTGTGAGTAGGTGCTGTGGTGGATGCCATGACGAGACTCCTTGGGATCGGGCCGGCTGATTGCGTCCAGCGTCGATCTTTCGCGCCGCGGGAGCGACGGAGTGGGCACTGGTCTTCGGATCAGGGCTGTCCCTGAGTACGCCGTACGGTTTTCCTGCCACTATGACGAGATGAGCGGGATCGCGGGGACAGCGGCGCGAGTGGTGACCTGGCCGCTCGGACCTGCGCTCTTCGTCGGCATGGGTGTGGTCCAGGCCCGGCTCGACGGCGCCGTCCCGGTCGCGCCCTCGGACGTCCTGTACCTCGTCGCGATGCTGGTCTGCTGGGTGGTGGGCGTCGTCCTCACCTGGCGAGTCGTCGAGCAACCCGCCGGCTGGGCCTTCCTGGGACTCGGCACCGCCCTCGCTTGGAGCGGGTTCGCCGACCTGTACGCCAGCCTCGCGCTCGGACCCGACCATGCACCGCACGGTCCGTTGATGGCGACCTTGGGCGACAGCAGTTTCGTCTGGTGGTTCCTTTTCCTTGCCCTCGGCCTCCAATTCACGCCGGCCGTCCGGCCCGCGTCGCGGATCCTCCCGATACTGACCGTCGTCTCCGGCGTCGTCTTCCAACTAGCAGCACTACTGCGTTCCACCCACCTGGAACGCCCGTACGCCGACCTGGTCAGCCCATGGGCGATCAAAGAACTAGCCGGCCCGATCTCGGTCCTGGCGGCCGTCGCGGTGATTGTCCTTGGCCTGTGCCTGCTGGCCTCGGTATACGTGCTCGTGACGGCCTTCCGCCGTGCGCGAGGCGACGCCCGCAGGCAGTTGCTCTGGCTGGTCGCCGGTGCAGCGCCGATCGCACCAGGCGTGATCGCGTCCTTCGCCGTGTCGTACGCCGGATTCGACGCTGCCGCCGGCTGGGTGCTGAGCGTCTGCGTGATCACTCTCGCGCTTGGTGCCGCGTTCTCCGTGGCGAAGTACCGCTTGTACGACGTCGAGCGCATCGTCACCGACTCCGCCGCGTACGCGATCTCGACCGGCTGCGTCATCGCCGTCTTCGGTCTGGTGGTCGTGGTCATCACGAAAAGCCTTCCTGTGCAAGGCGATTCACAACTGCTGACGATCTTGGCCACCTTGGCCGCGATCGCTGTCGCCCGGCCGGCGTACGTGTGGGCACGCCGGGTGGTCGATCGTCGTTTCAACCGCCGCCGTTTCGACGCCGTCCAACTGGTACGAGCCGGGCTGGCCCAGCCGTCGCCCGATCTCGATGCCCTGTTGATTGAAGCGACGGGAGATCCCCAGGCCCGCGTGCTCTTCCCGGCCGACGGCGGCTGGGTCACCTCCGACGGTCGCGCGGCCGCGCCAGGTCCGCACGTGGTCGACTTGCTACGCCGGGACCAGGTGGGCGCGCGCATCGAGTTCGACCCTGCGCAGTGCGATCGCGCCGTCATCGAAGCTGTCGTCCACGAAGCCTCAGCCGAGATCGACAACCTCGGCCTGCGGGCCGAACTCGCCAAGCAGGTCGAGCAGATCACCGAGTCGAGGGCCCGGCTCGCCGGCGCGTATTTGGAGGAACGCCGCCGGATGGAGCGCGACCTCCACGACGGCGCCCAGCAACGCATCCTCGCCATCGCCCTGCAACTCCGGTCCGCCCGCGTCAACGGCGCCGACGCCGTACTACGGGCCGAAGTCGACCAGGCCATCACGGATCTCGCACTCACGGTCCAAGACCTCCGCGACCTCGCCAGCGGATTGCAGCCGGCCGCACTCGCCGGCGGTGGCCTCCGAGCCGCGACCGACGAGCTGGCCAGCCGGATCCCGGTCCGGATGAAGCTCGACGTGGTCGACCGACGGTTCCCCGCGCCGGTCGAGAGCGCGGCCTGGTTCGTGATCGCCGAGGCAGTTTCGAACGTCGTCAAGCACGCCCAGGTCGAGGAGGTGGCGATCCAGGTCTCGGCCGACCGATCCGAGTTGCGGGTCGCCGTTCTCGACAACGGTGTTGGCGGTGTCGATCCCCAGGGTCGCGGCCTCCAAGGCCTGGCCGACCGGATCGCGGCCCTCGGTGGAGCATTGTCCGCCGGTGACCAACCTGGCGGCGGCACCCGCGTCGAGGCGGTGCTGCCATGCGGGTAGTGATCGCCGACGACTCCGCACTGCTGCGGGAAGGCCTTGCCCGCCTCCTGGCCGAATCCGGTGTCGAGGTGTGCGAGAAAGTTGCCGATGGCACCGAATTGGTCGCTGCCGTCGACCGGCATCGACCCGATGTCGCGATCGTCGACATCCGGATGCCGCCCACCTACACCTATGAGGGCGCGGTGACCGCGATCGAGCTCCGCGAGCGGATCCCCGCTCTCGGTGTCCTGCTGTTGTCCCAGGCCGTCGAGACCCATTTCGCCTCCCAGTTGTTGGAACGTCATGCCGAGCGTTTCGGCTACCTGCTCAAGGACCGGGTCGTCGATGTCGAGACCCTGATGGGTGCGTTGCGCACGATCTCGGCCGGCGGAACGGTGCTGGACCCCGAGATCGTGCGGCATCTGATGCGCGCGGACTCCGCCGGCGATCCGCTCGCCGCGTTGACCGAGCGCGAACGCGACGTGCTCGCCCTGATGGCCGAGGGCCGATCCAATTCCGCGATCGCCCACCGGCTGACCGTCAGCCTCAAGACCGTCGAGAGCCACATCGCGAACATCTTCAGCAAACTCGGCCTGCACGGCGCGCAGGACGACCACCGCCGCGTGCTCGCAGTACTGGCTGCTCTTCGCGGCTCACCGTAGTCAGGCGGCATAGTCGCGAAGGGTTGTTCTGCAGCGACGACGCAAAGCTCGGAGCGCCTCACGTTCCAGGGTGGAGGTCTGCTCTGGTGTCAGGCCGAGTTGCTCGGCGGTCTCCTCCAGGGTGGTCGGTGGGCGGCCGGTCAGGCCGAAGCGGAGGCGCAAGATTGCCCGGCCAGCGTCGTCCAGAAAGTCGAGCTGATGGTTGAGATCACGGCGCAGCGCAGCTTGCAGGACGATCGACTCGTCGTCGATCTCCAGATCCGTCTCCTCCACATCGAGGGAGTCGGGGCGGACCTTCCATGCATTTGCGCGCTCGACCCGGGCCGGGGTCAGGCAGGCGGCCGCCGCCACCTCCTTTGCGGTCGGCTCGCGGCCCAGCCGCTGGGTCAGATCGCGGTGCACCGCCGCGACCCTGGTCGCGTCGGTATAGGCCTGCGCCGGCATCCGGATCAGCCGTGATCGATCGGAGACGGCACGGCCGATCGCCTGCCGGATCCACCAGATCGCGTACGTCGAGAAGCGGTGCCCGCGGCGGTGGTCGAAGCGCTCGATCGCGCGCATCAGGCCGAGGTTGCCCTCCTGGATCAGATCCAGCAGCGAGACGCCCTTGCCGGCGTACCGTTTGGCGAGGGAGACGACCAGGCGGAGGTTGCCCTCGATCATCCGGCGTCTGGCTTGTTTGCCCAGCTCGGCCACGGCGAGCAGGTCGGCCCGGTCCGCCGGTGCCGCGCCCTCGAGCCGGTCGGCGGCGAGCAGCCCGGCCTCGATCCAGTACGAGAGCTCCCTGACCTCCTCCAGGGTGAGTAGTTCGTGCCGCCCGATATCGCGCAGGTAGGCGACCAGCGCGCTGACGTCGGCGGGTTCGCAGTCGAGTTCGGCCATCGTCAATCCCCTCTCTCAGAAGGGATAGTGCCGCGAAACGACCGGCCCGGCGGGACGAATTCGCAACCGGTGGATAAACCACCGTAAGTGACCGTGAGGTAACCGTCAGCTGTGGATAACTACAGCGCTCCGGAGATCGCCTGCGCACGCAGATCCGTGCGATACCGCTCCAGCGCGATCAGTTCGCCGAACATCCGGTTGTAGTCGTCGGCCCGGTCGATCGGGTTCGTCCGCTGCAACTTCGACTTGAGATCCGCGATCCGGCGCAGGCAGGTCAACTCCTGCAGGCGCGCCAGATGCGCCCGCGCGTACGACTCGTCCGGCTCCCGGTCGATACGGATCGGATCGACAGCGAGAGCACTCACGACAGCAGCAGCCGGGTCGTTGCCCATCGCCTCCCGCACCGCGACCACCCACGCCTCCCCCGGCGCGGCCGCGACCGGACCGCCCACCTTGGCCATTGCCGTCCGCACCGCAGCCAGCCACGGATGCGTGAAGTCCTGATCGTCCAGCTCGTCGAAGGCGGCACCGACCAGCGCAGGGTGCTGCATAGCGATCTTCAGCATGTCCCACTCGATCACGAACCGCTGGTCACGCGGCGACGGCAGATCCACCCGAGGTGGCGGCGGAGGTGCCTCGGAAGTCACCGTCACCGGCCCACGATCCACCGGCGCGGCAGGTGCCGCGACCGGGCGCGAAGCCGCGCGATGCACCTCGGATCGCACCTGGTCGACCTCCATGCCCAGGTGCCCCGCGAGCTCGCGGGTGAAAGCGTCCACCTTCGACCGGTCCCGGATACTCACCACCAGCCGCGCCGCATCCCGCAGCGCATCCACGCGGGTGTCCATCCGGTCCAGGTCGTACTTCGACAGGACATTCGACAACACGAACCGGTACAGCGGGACCCGCCGCCCGATCAGCTCCCGTACCGCGGCGTCGCCCTTCTGTAGCCGCAGGTCGCACGGATCCAGCCCGTCCGGCTCCACCGCCACATACGTCTGCGAAGCAAAAGCCTGGTCTCCACTGAAAGCCTTCAACGCCGCCCGCTGCCCGGCCTCGTCACCGTCGAAGGTGAAGATCACCTCGCCGCGGAACTGGTCGTGATCCAGCAGCAACTGCCGTAGTACTCGCGCGTGATCGTCACCGAACGACGTCCCGCAGGTCGCGACCGCGGTCTGTACTCCGGCCAGGTGGCAGGCCATCACGTCCGTGTACCCCTCGACGACCACCGCCTGCTTGCCCTTGGCGATCTCGCGGCGGGCCAGATCCACGCCGTACAGAACGCGCGACTTCTTGTAGATCGGGGTCTCGGCCGTGTTGAGGTACTTCGCCTCGATCTTGTCGTCGTCGAAGATCCGCCGCGCGCCGAACCCGATCACGTCGCCGCCGGCATCCCGGATCGGCCACATCAGCCGGCCGCGGAACCGGTCGTACAACCCGCGCTGGCCGTCCGAGCACAACCCCGACGCCAGCAACTCCGCGTTGGTGAAACCACGACCGCGCAGATGCGCGACCAGCGAATCCCCACCACGCGGCGAGAATCCGACGCCGAACTGGGCCGCCGCGTCGCGATCGAAACCACGCTTGTCCAGGAACTGCCGGCCGAGCATCGCTTCCGGGGCGCCGAACAACTGCTCCGCGTAGTACTCCGCGGCGACCTTGTGCGCCTCGACCAGCCGGGGCCGCTGGTTGGACTGCGAGCGCTGGATCGGCGCGCCCGACTCGTCGTACCGCAGCTGGATGCCGACCTTCGCGGCCAGGGTCTCGACGGCCTCGTGGAAGGTGATCTGATCGATCTTCTGGATGAAGTCGATCACGTCGCCGCCCTCTTGGCAGCCGAAGCAGTAGAAGAAGCCGCGGGCCGGGGTGACGTTGAACGAGGGCGACTTCTCGTCGTGGAACGGGCACAGCCCCTTCAGCGAACCGCCGCCGGCGTTCTTCAAGGTGACGTACGAGCCGACCACTTCGTCGATCCGAGCACGCTCGCGCACCAGCGCGATGTCCTCTTCCTTGATCCGACCTGCCACGCAGTGAGTCTACGGTCCAGCCGAAGTGGTTGAGACCTCGGCCGGACCGCGCACCCGATCAGACCTCGGCCAGCTCCACCGACGGGTCGGCCAGCCGCTCGGGATCGACCGAACGGCCGGACCGGATCAGGTCCCGTACTCCGTCGATCGCGCCCCAGGTGTTGACGTGCATGCCCGCGAGGACGTGGTTGTCGTCGTCCAGCCAGAACGCCAGATACGCGCCCGACTGCGGGTCGCCCCGCAGTACGACGTGCGGCGACAGACCGCGCGGGACATCGCCGACATACTCCATGCCGAGGTCGTACTGGTCGGTGAAGAAGTACGGGATCAGGTCGTGCGAGACGTCCTGGCCGAGCATCGCCTTCGCGGCCGCCTTGCCGGTGTCCTTCGCGTTCTGCCAGTGCTCGACCCGGATCGAGCGGCCGAGCAGCGGGTGGTCCCAGCGCACCACGTCGCCGGCGGCGTACACATCGGGGGCCGAGGTCTGCAGGTCCGGACCGGTGACGATGCCGGAGCCGTCCTCGCGTGACGCGACGTCGATGCCGGCGGCTTCGGCGAGTTCGGTGTTCGGTTGGACGCCGACTCCGACGATCACCAGGTCGGCCGGGATGACCTCGCCGTTCGACGTACGGACGCCGGTCACCTTGTCGGAACCCTCCAAAGCGTCGACACCCGTGCCGAAACGCAGGTCGACACCGTGCTGGCGGTGCAGGTCCGCGTAGATCCCGCCCACCGTCTCGCCCATTACCGAGGCGAGCGCGGTGGATTGCGGCTCGACGACGGTCACCTCGGACCCGCGCTCGCGAGCGGCCGACGCCGCTTCGAGGCCGATCCAGCCGGCGCCGACGACGACCACGCGCGGCTTCGCGGCGTACGCGTCGGTCAGCGTCTGCGACTCGGCGGCCGTCCGGAGGTAATGGACACCGGGCAGGTCCGCACCCGGTACGTCGAGTTGGCGGACCCGGCTGCCGGTGGCGATCAGCAGCTTGTCGTACGAGAGCTGCGAGTCGTCGTCCAGCGTCACGGTCTTCGCGGCCGGGTCGATCGCGGTCACGGTGGTGCCGAGGCGCAGCTCGATGTTGTTGTCGTCGTACCACTGCTGGTCGTGCAGCTGCGCGGACTCGGTCTCCTTCTTGCCGAGCAGCACGTCCTTCGACAACGGCGGTCGCTCATAGGGCAGCTCGGTCTCACTGCCGATCAGGACGATCGCGCCCGTCCAGCCCTCGTCCCGCAAGGTCTCGGCCGCCGACGCTCCGGCCAGGCTCGCTCCGACAATCACCATCCGCTGTTCATCACTCATGCCCAAGACATTAATCCTTCAAGCTTCCACAGGCAGGCCGACACCGCTCCAGCCCAGGGAAGGAAGACGGTGTCTGAAGGGAAGGCGGTGGGTGGAGTCAGGCGGGTGTGCCCGGCGACGGGCGGCGGGGTCAGGTGGTGAGGCGGGTGTGCCAGGCCGCGGCGGAGGGGTCGGTGAGGGAGGCTACCTGGTCGATGATGACGCGGAGGCGGGCGTTGTCGTCGGGGGCCTCGGCGAAGTCGGCGGCGAAGGCGGCGTCGAGGTGCTGCGGTGCGGTCTTGGTCAGCGCCTCGACCAGCTCGGTCAGCAGTTCGCGCTGGATGGCGCGGCGGTGCTGCCGCTCCGGCGACTCCAGCACATGGAACATCCCGATCCCCTTCAGCAACGCGATCTCCGTGCGGATACCGTCCGGGACGACCAGGTCGGCGTCGTACCGAACCAGCCGGGACCTCCCGAATCGCGCGTGGGTCGCCTGCTCCGCCGCAGTACAGAACCGGCCGATCAGCTGACTGGTCAGGTCCTTCAGCCCACCCAGCGCCCGCCGGCTGTCGTCGAAGGACGCGCTCGGCCAATAGGGCAACGACGTCAGCCGGCGCCACCCTTCGTCCAGTTCCGCATCTGTTGCCTCAGGCAAGTAGATCCGCCGCACCGTCCGCCAGTACGGCGTACGCTCGGCCGCCACCTGTTCCAGATCGATGTGGTGGGCAACGATCCCGTCCTCGACGTCGTGCACCGAATACGCCACGTCGTCGGCGAAGTCCATCACCTGCGCCTCCAGACAGCGCCGGTCCCCCGCCTCCACGCCCTGCCGCAGCCACCGGAACACCTCGGCGTCGTCGTCGTACACCCCGAACTTCCGCTCGCCCTCCCGCCGCAACCACGGGTACTTCGTCGCCGCGTCCAGCGTCGCCCGGCTCAGATTCAGCCCGACGCTCCGACCGTCCGGCCCGAACGTCTTGGACTCCAAGCGGGTCAGCAACCGCAGAGTCTGCGCGTTCCCCTCGAACCCACCGATCCCCTCGGCCAACTGGTCGAGCGCCCGCTCCCCGTTGTGCCCGTACGGCGGATGGCCGAGGTCGTGCGCCAGGCAAGCCGCGTCGACGATGTCCGGATCGCAGCCGAGCGTGCTCGCCAGTTCGCGGCCGATCTGCGCGACCTCGAGACTGTGCGTCAACCGGTTCCGCACGAAGTCGTCGCTACCGGCCGTCGCGACCTGCGTCTTCGCCGCGAGCCGGCGCAACGCGGCACTGTGCAGCACCCGAGCCCGGTCGCGCGCGAACGCCGTCCGCCCGGGCCGCTTGACCGGCTCCGCGACCCACCGCTCCGCGTCGTGCTCGTCGTATCCCTCGAACTGCTTCCTCATCAGGACTCACAGTAGCCCCCGCCACCGACAGTTTCCCCAACCCCGCAACGCCTTCACGACATGCAGTAGCGCAGCCAGACGACGCCACCCTCGAACTCCTCCGCGTTGGCAAGGCGCAGGTCGTAGCGTTCAGCCGGCGCCCACCGCGGTCCAGCTCCGACAACGACCGGATGCACCAACAGAGCCAGCTCGTCGACGAGACCCAACTCCAGCAGTACTGCGAGGAGGCGGCCGCTGCTGTCCACTCGGACAACATGTGCGTGGTGGCGCGAACCGAGTTGTTCGAGCGCCTCTGCGAGGTCGACACGATCGTAGCCGGTGATGAGTTCAGGAATCACGCTGTCCAGCGGTCGCGCGGGCGTCTGGTCGGCGTACAGGGCAAGGACGTCCGACCAGTGGCCGAGTCCGCGCAACGACTCCCACTCGCGAACGCGCGCCCGGCTGTCCACCACCGCGAGCACCGGCCCAGCGGCCCGTACGGCGCGACGCTGCGTCGACCGCAAAGTCTGCTCCTGAGCCAGGATCGTGTCGGCGCCGATCAGCGTCACGTCCTCCTGCCACAAGGTCGCCAGGGCGTAGAACCGCGCCTGATCGACGGCGAACCCGCTGGTCACCCCGTCGACCGACACAGCCACCTGTGCCACCACGTGCGGTCTCACCGCCACAACCACCTCATGCCCAGAACGCTAGCCAGGCCCACCGACAGAACCCGGCAGCATCAAACGGGAGTGGTGCCCCGCGGAATGATCGCGGGGCACCACCGGCTTCAGCGCAGGGACCAGACCTGGTTGGCCTGCGGGGCAGAGCCATTGCAGGCGTAGATCTGGATGGCTGTGCCGTTAGCGGTCTGCTGCCCGCTGGCGTCCAGGCACTTGCCGGACTGGGGGTTGACGATGGTGCCGTTGGAGTTGAGCTGCCAGTTCTGTGCGCCCGTGCCATTGCAGGACCAGAGCTGCACCTGGGCACCATTGGCAGTGGATCCGCCGGCGACGTCGAGGCACTTGCCCGACTGCGGGTTGACGAGAGTGCTTCCGGTCGGGGCCCAGCGCTGGGCGCCGTTGCCGTTGCAGTCCCATAGTTGCACCCGGCTGCCGTCGGCTGTGGCGCCACCAGAGACGTCCAGACAACGGCCGCTACCGAGGCCGACGATCTCCTTGGCGGTCCCGCCGCCTCCGCCCCCGCCGCCCGTACCGGCCGTGACATCTGCGGAGAAGCTGGTCACGGCCAGGCCGGCGCCGCCGTTCCAGGGCTCGAAGCCGGCCTGGATGCTGGTGAGGTACCAGCTGGTGGTGACCTGGGTCCGGGCGTCGACGTCCCGGACGAAGTCCATCACGTTGAACGACATGCTGGAGATGGCCGAGGGCGCGACGTACGAGACGACGTCGTTGCCACCGTTCCAGCCCTGCCACACCTCCCAGGTGCTGCCCGCGACACTGGTGGTGCCGACCGGGCTGCCGACCGGACTGATCGAGCCCTGGCGATTGAGCCAGATCATGATCTCCATCTGGTTCACGCCGGTGGTCTTGGGCGTCGGGTCGAGCCAGATGTCGTACGAGGCGTCGTAGGTGCCGCCCACATAGGAGTAGCTGATCGAGGAGTTGGCGCTACCGATCTGGCTGAGCTGCCGTGGGAGGTTCGTTCCCGGCGAGCAATTCGTGTAGTGGCAGCCGACGTAGATCGACGGATAGGACAGCGGAGCGCCGTTGGTGGGCGCGGATCCCTGCTGTGACGTGATCTGGAAGCCCGACCCGGTCACGTTGATGCATTGCTGCGCGCTGCTCCCCCACCGGTTGTTCTGTACGACGTACTTGCCGCCGATCGTGGTGGAGCCGAACTGCTCGCAGATCTGGGTGTCGGCCTGCGCTGGGCCGGCCCCGACGATCGGGACAGCCAGTATCGCCGCGGCAGTCGTCAGGACGGCGGACCACAAGCGTGTTTGCCTCATAGCGATCCTCTTTCGTTGGGCGCATTTTGGGAGCGCTCCCAAAATGGATGTGCACCGATGAAAGCACGCTGGTCACGGAGTGAGAAGGGTCAAGCACAGACTGAATCGTTTTGGACTTTCACGCCCAGGGCAGCGTGGCACCGGGGGTGGCCGCGGCTTCGAGGCGGGTGCGGACGGACTGGCGAGCTCGCGAGAAGACGGTGTCGATCTCGTCGCGGAGCAGGGAGGCGAGGTTCGCCGATTCGCAGAAGGCGTTGAGCTCGAACGCGAGTTGGGTCGGGTCGGCAGTCAGCTCGCCGGCGGCGCGCGCCTCGGCGGCGCACTGCTCGATCAGGCCGAGCCACTCGCGGTCGACCGAGACGAGGAAGTCATGGACCGGACCCGAGCGCGCGCCGAACTCGTGGCTGACCTTGGCGAAGAAACAGCCACCCGGAAAGACGCGGCGTTGCGAGTAGTCCAGCCAGCTCTCGATCAACCGCCAGAGCCGGCCGAATCCCGGTTCCACGGCGAGCGCGGGCTCGACGACCGCGTCGACATAGATCCGCCGGGCAGCGCGGATCGTGGCCAGTTGGAGCTCTTCCTTGGAGCCGAAGTGAGCGAACAGGCCACTCTTGCTGATCTCCAGCTCACCGGCCAGCCGGCCGATCGACAACCCTTCCAGCCCGTCCACCGAGGCGATGTCGACTGCGCGCCGCAGTACCGCGCGGCGGGTCTGATCGCCCCGGACCAGCCGGCCGTCGGTGCGCGTCTGCATCGCCGCCTCCTTCACCATCTTGCGGGTAAGCCTACGGCCCACCTTGACCGGCAGGCCTCCATAAACTAATAATACGACCGTTCGTATAGTTTGCCGAGCAGGGAGTGCCGCATGCTTCTCAGGACGATCCGGGCCGGACTGCGACTGGTCGCCAAGATCTCGCCCACGCTGGCCGGACGGCTCGCCTTCGAGCTGTGGCGGCGGCCGTTGATGCGCGGCAAGGTGCGAGAGGCCGAGCGAGCCGTCCACGCCGCCGCGAAGGTAGAGATCGTCGAGGGCGTCGTCACCTACCAATGGGGCGACGGCACGCGGCCGGTCCTGCTCGTGCACGGCTGGCGCTCGCGCGCGTCAAGATTCGCCGCATACATCGAGCGCCTGCTCGAGCTCGGCTACAGCCCGATCTCGTACGACGCGCCGGCGCACGGCGACTCGGGTGGCGGCCGAATCGCGAGCACGATCCTCGACCACCAGCGCATCATCCAGGCGCTCGCCGCGAAGTACGGCACGTTCGAAGGCGTGATCGCGCACTCCCTAGGCGCCCCCTTTGCCCTGTACGCCGTACGCGAGGGTGTCGCCGCGAGGCGACTCGTGACCGTGAGCGGCGTCGCCGACTTCGGCTACCTGACCGATGCGTTCTGCCACGAACTAGGACTCGGTCCGGCCGCGAACCAGGCGCTCCGCAAAGCCATCGAGCGGCACTACTTCCCCGGCCTCGACGACGTGTGGACGCGATTCTCGGTGCGCGCGGGCGATCTCGACCTGCTGGTGATCCACAACGACGAGGACGACGTGGTGGATCCCGGGCAGGCGGAGGTCCTACTCACGCAGTACGGATCGAAAGCGCGCTTCCTGCAGACGAAAGGCCTCGGTCATCGCCGGATCATGATCGATCCGGACGTGATCACCGAGGCCCTCGCCTTCCTTACCGCTGCAGATCTGAGCGAACAGAACTCAGATGTCGCGGAACGTCTCGATCTGGGCGCCTAGCGAGTTGAGCCGGGTGGCCAGATCCTCGTAACCCCGGTTGATCACGTAGACGCTGCGCAGTACCGACGTGCCCTTGGCCGCCATCATCGCGATCAAGGTCACCACCGCGGGACGGAGCGCCGGCGGGCACATGATCTCGGCGCCGGACCAGTGCGTCGGGCCCTCGACCATCACCCGGTGCGGGTCGAGCAGCTTCACCCGGCCGCCGAGCTTGTTCAGGTCGGTCAGGTAGATCGCCCGGTTCTCGTAGACCCAGTCGTGGATCAGGGTCTGGCCGGTCGCCGACGCCGCGATCACGGCGAAGAACGGCAGGTTGTCGATGTTCAGACCCGGGAACGGCATCGGGTGGATCTTGTCGATCGGCGCGTGCAGCGTGGACGGCCGGGTGGTCAGGTCGACCAGCCGGGTCCGGCCGTTCTCGGCCAGGTACTCCTCGGAGCGGCTGTAGTCCAGGCCCATCTCCTCCAGCAGCGCCAGTTCGATCTCGAGGAATTCCACCGGCGCGCGCCGGATGGTGATCTCCGAACCGGTCACGATCGCGGCGGTGAGCAGGCTCATCGCCTCGATCGGGTCCTCCGACGGCGCGTAGTCGACGTCGACGTCGATCTCCGCCTTGCCGTGCACAGTCAGCGTGGTGCTGCCGACGCCGTCGATCTTCACGCCGAGCAGGTCGAGGTAGAAGCAGAGGTCCTGGACCATGTAGTTCGAGCTGGCGTTGCGGATCACCGTGACCCCGTCGTACCGGGCGGCGGCCATGATCGCGTTCTCGGTCACGGTGTCGCCGCGCTCGGTCAGCACGATCGGCTTGGCCGGCGTGATCGCCCGGTTCACCATCGCGTGGTACTCGCCGCCGGTCGCCTTGATGTCCAGCCCGAACGGGCGCAGCGCGGCCATGTGCGGCTCGACCGTGCGAGTGCCGAGGTCGCAGCCGCCGGCGTACGGGAGCTGGAAGGTGTCCTCGCGGTGCAGCAGCGGGCCGAGGAACATGATGATGCTGCGCGTACGCCGGGCCGCCTCGGCATCCATCGCGGTCAGGTCGAGGTGCTCCGGCGGGACGATCTCCAGGTCGCCGGCGTCGTTCAGCCAGGTCGTCTTGACGCCGATCGAGTTCAGTACTTCGAGCAGCCGGTTGACCTCTTCGATCCGGGCCACCTTGCGCAACGTCGTCCGGCCCTTGTTGAGCAGGCTCGCGCACAACAGGGCGACACCGGCGTTCTTGGAGGACTTCACGTCGATGGATCCGGACAATTCCCGTCCACCGATGACACGGAGGTGGACCGGACCGCCACCGAGAGAGACAATTTCGGAATCGAGCGCTTCGCCGATCCGGGCGAGCATCTCGAGAGTGAGGTTCTGATGACCCTTTTCGATCCGGTTCACCGCACTCTGGCTGGTGCCGAGCACATCGGCCAGCTGGGTCTGGGTCCAGCCGCGGTGTTTGCGGGCGTCCCGGATGAGATTACCGATCCGGGCGAGGTAGTCGTCAGTCATGCGCCGGACCTTATCTCACATATGAGATACCGCTGTGCCGACCCGCCGCTGACAGCGTAGCCAATGTCACGACCCACCGACGCGGTGCCCTCGCTGGTACTGCCGCCCCCTACAGTTAGCGCCACCCCGCCGCCGCCATCGGAGAGGACCAGTAGATGCCCGACGACGTCAACACCGCCGCAGGTGTGACCGAGTTCGAGGCGGAGTCGTGGCCGCTGGAAGCAGCCGCCGAAGGGCTGCACCAGGTCATCGACGGCTTCCAGAACGGCGACACCAGGCCGCTGGTGATCGGCGACGGCGACCAGCCCGTGCTGGTGGTACTCGCGATCGCGGACCTCGCCGACTTCCGCGGCCGGATCGCGGAACTGCTGGGCAACCCCGTCGACGCCGGCTGGCTGCGCTACTACCTGCGCTCCAACTTCGACATGAGTTCCGAGACGCTCGTGGAGCAACTGGGCGTCGACACCGACCACGGGCTGTCCTCGCTGGCGAGTCAGGTCAACGTCGAGCAGGCCGCCGTACTGCTGCCCGATCACCTGCGGCGCACCGAGGCCGGCGGGAATCCGCTGATGCTGATCGGCGACGGTCCGATGGCGACCGCGGCGCTGATCGCGTTCCCGGCGTTCTCCGTGCTGCTCGCGATGGAGAGCGAGGGCAAGGGCGACGACGACTCGTGCGTGCACGACGAGGAGGAGAAGCCGACCACGCCGCTGGAGGTGCTGGCCGAGCGACTCGGTCCGGTCTCGACCCAGATCGTCGCCCAGATCAACGCCGGCCGCGAGCCGGGCCTGCCGCGGTACGACCTGCACTTCGAGGACGATCTCGTCGAGCACCTGCGCGACTTGGAGAAGCGCTCCCAGGCCGCTCCCGGCGGTGGCGCGTACGACGAACTCAACGACCTGCTGCACTCGTTCGACCAGATGCGCAGCGGCGGGGTCGGTGATGAGGCCGACGAGGTCGAGCCCTCGGAAGCGCCGTACGTCGAAGTGAGCGACCTGGCCGCCGCGCTACCCGAAGTACGGGACAGCTACCGGGCCGGTGCCGACGACCCGTATCTGATCGGCATCGACGGGAACCCGTTGGCCGGCCTGATCTCGTACGACCTCTACGAGGCGCTGCAGCAGGTGTCGGTGGAGCTCGACGGCACCGACGAGGCGCCGGTGTTGCCACTCCCCCGGCCGCGCTCGGAGGACGGCCCGGAGCTGGTCCCCTTCGAGGCCGCCCTCGAACTCTGCGACGCGGTCTGCGAAGACATCAGCCACGGCGAAGGCTCCATGCTCTTCGTCGCCGACGACGCCGGCGAACCAGAACTGGTCCTCGCCCCCCTCGCCTGGCTGTGGGCCTACGTAGACCACCTCAACCTGGAACCCACCGAAGCCTGAACCGCCGGCTTGCTGGGATGAAGCAGTTCGGGCAGGCGTGGGCAGCATTGCTGGCGGCGGTGGCGCAGACGGCCGATGAGGACTTCGAGCAGCCGTCCGGGTGTGTCGGGTGGAGCGTGCGCGACCTGGTGTGTCATCTGGTGATCGATGCGCAAGACGTGCTGATCACCTTGGTGACGCCGGCCGACGGTCCCGCAACGGTTGACGCGACCGGCTATTGGAAGCTGGTCGAGCCGCCGACCGGGGAGGATCCGCTGGACGCTTTGATCCCACGGCTGGCTGCGGCGTACGGCGAACCGCGGTGGCTCAAGTTCCACCTGGACGACGTGGGGTCCGCAGCCGGGCGGGCGGCTGCGCGGGTGGCGTTGGAGCGGATCGCCGGGAGCGCGTTCCCCGCTGTGTTCTCCGATCAGGACGCGTTGCTGATCGGCACCGGACGCCGTCAGGCAACTGCCGACGAGCGGGCGGCCTTGGCAGGCTTCGGCGCGAGGTTGCCGCTCGTGCTCGGCTAGGCGTTGACCGGGAACAGGGGCTGCCACTCGGTGAGCGTGACGATCTCGTAGACGTCGGCTGCGGTGTACGGGTCCCTGGCGAGGATGTCGCGGAGTTCGGACTCGTCGGCGACGTCGTAGATCAGCAGGGCGCCGGTCTGGTCCGCGAACGGGCCGGCCGTGACGAGCTTGCCCGCGTCCTTCAAGGAATGCAGGTACTCCCGGTGGGCCGGGCGGACCTCCATCCGGCGTTCGGTGTCGGTGAACTTCAGCTGGAGTGCGAAGAGAGCCATACTCCAGACCTTATAAGACCGGCCGGAATCCCCACGGAACAAGGGGAATTTGGTGCGGGAAGGGCGTCACGAGCCGCCACAGCGGCTGGTTCAGGTCAGACCCGAAAGTCGACAGTGATCGCCCTTCCCGCTCCGACATCTTGGACCAGCAGATCAGCCGGATGCAAGAGGTTGGTTAAGGCAATTTGCTGCACTCAGTTGAGTCAGGTAACTCTTCGTGATCGAACCGCCGGCCGCCTCGATGAGCGCGCCGATGCACTCGTACAGTCCGTCACGGGCTCTCGTTGTCAAGGCCCGATGTCCCGAATAAGACGACAGCAGATCGAGGTACTGGGCCGTCGTGTACGTCGCTTCCCAGGTGAAGCGGCGGAACGTCACCGGACCGAACCGGCCTGACGCATCGAACTCCGACGGGTCGTCCGGAACGGAAGCCGGGTCGGGCAGACCGCTCTCATCCGCGTCGGTGGTGAAGCGGCGATAGCAATCCTGTACGTCGCTCCAGAGCTGTTCGCTGCCACCGGCGACGTGATGCGTCGACACCACCGCGAGCACACCACCGGGACGCAACAGGTCCGCCGCCCTGCTCATCCGGGTCTGCGGGTCGAGCCAGTGGAACGCGGTCGCCGAGAGCACCATGTCGAACCGCTCGGCCGGCAGCGGCCAGGTGTCGAAGTCGGCCGTGATCACCTCGAGCTCCGGCAACTTCGCGCGCGCGACGCGGCTCAGCTCGGGACTCAGCTCGACTGCTTTCACCGACCAGCCACGCTCCAGCATCGGCCTGGTCGCCTGGCCGGTCCCGCAGCCGATCTCCAGCACCCGGGGGCGATTCCCCACCAGGGCTGCCAACTCGTCGTACAGGGCCGGTGGGTAGGTCGGGCGGACCCGGTCGTACAGCTCGGCGTCTTCTCCGAAGGTTGTGCGCAGCTCGAGTCGGCCCATTCGGGCAGGTTAGTGCTCCGCGCCGCCGGCCCTCAACGGACTTACGGCGCGGAGTACTACGAACTCAGCTCAGCGCGGCGCGGCCGGCTTCGAGGCGGGCCACCGGGATGCGGAACGGCGAGCAGGACACGTAGTCCAGGCCGACCTCGTGGAAGAAGTGGATGCTGTCCGGGTCGCCGCCGTGCTCGCCGCAGATCCCCAGCTTCAGGTCGGGGCGGCTGGCGCGACCGCGTTCGGCGCCCATCCGGACCAACGCGCCGACGCCGTCGCGATCGATCGACTCGAACGGCGACACCGCGAAGATGCCCTTCTCCAGGTACTTCGAGAAGAACGAGCCCTCGACGTCGTCGCGGCTGAAGCCCCACGTCGTCTGGGTCAGGTCGTTCGTCCCGAAGGAGAAGAACTCGGCTTCCTCGGCGATCTGGCCCGCGGTCACCGCCGCGCGCGGCAACTCGATCATCGTGCCGATCGGCGTCGACCACTCGACGCCCTCGTCCTCGGCGACCTGCTTCAGCACGCCTTCGACCTCGTCGCGGGCGAGCTGCAGCTCCTGCACCGCGCCGACGAGCGGGATCATGATCTCGGGCCGCGGATCCTTGCCCTGCTTCTTCAACTCGGCCGCGGCGGACGTGATCGCCCTGACCTGCATCGCGAACAGGCCCGGGATGACCAGTCCGAGCCGGACACCGCGCAACCCGAGCATCGGGTTCTGCTCGTGCAGCCGCTCGACCGCCGCGAGCAACGTGGCGTCGTGGCCCGGGTCCTCACCGCGCTCCTTGGCCAGCGCGACCTTGACGGCCAGGTCCTCCATCGACGGCAGGAACTCGTGCAGCGGCGGGTCGATCAACCGGATCGTCACCGGCAACCCGTCCATCGCACCCAGCAACTCGAGGAAGTCCTTGCGCTGCAAGGGTTCCAGTACGGCGAGGGCCGCCTCGCACTCGGCTTCGTCCTCGGCCAGGATCAGCCGCTCGACGGCCTCGCGCCGCTCGCCCAGGAACATGTGCTCGGTCCGGCACAGACCGATGCCCTGGGCACCGAACCGGCGAGCCCGCGCGGCATCGTCGGCCGTATCGGCATTGGTCCGTACTTCGAGTCGGCGCACCTCGTCGGCGTGGCTGATCAGCCGATGGACGGCGCCGACGAGTTCGTCACCGGAGTCGGCGGCCAGCGATCCTTCGAAGTACTGGACGACCGGGGACGGGACGACCGGGACCTCGCCGAGGAACACCTCGCCGGTGGTGCCGTCGATCGAGATCACGTCGCCGGCCTCGACCGTCGTGCCGTTCACCTTGATCTTGCCGGCGGCAACATCCACGTCGAGGTCCTCGGCGCCACAGACGCAGGTCTTTCCCATGCCTCGGGCAACGACCGCCGCGTGTGACGTCTTGCCGCCGCGGCTGGTCAGCACGCCTTGTGCGGCGATCATCCCGTGCAGGTCGTCAGGGTTCGTCTCGCGCCGGACCAGGATGACCTTGTCACCCTTCTCGGCGGCCTCGACGGCAGCGGCGGAAGTGAAGACCACCTTGCCGGAGGCCGCACCCGGAGATGCGCCGATCGCCTTGGTGAGCAGGTCTTTGCCCGCTTCGCTGTCGAACCGGGGGAACATCAGCTGCGCGAGTTGCGCGCCCTTGACGCGGCGGAGCGCCTCGTCGATGTCGATCACACCCTCGTCGACCAGGCTGGTCGCGATCCGGAACGCGGCACCCGCCGTTCGCTTGCCGACGCGGGTCTGCAGCATCCAGAGCTTGCCGCGCTCGACGGTGAACTCGATGTCGCACAGATCGCGGTAGTGCCCCTCCAACTTCGCCATGATCGACATCAGTTCGTCGTACGACGTCTTGTCGATCGACTCCAGGTCGGCGAGCGGGACCGTGTTGCGGATGCCCGCGACCACGTCCTCGCCCTGGGCGTTCTGCAGGTAGTCGCCGTACACACCGGGCTGACCGCTGGCCGGGTCGCGGGTGAACGCGACGCCGGTGCCGGAGTCCATCCCCAGGTTGCCGAACACCATCGAGCAGATGTTCACCGCCGTGCCGAGGTCGGTGGCGATCCGCTCCTGGCGGCGGTAGAGGATGGCGCGCTCGGAGTTCCAGGAGCCGAAGACGGCCTCGATCGCCAGGTCCATCTGGGCGCGCGGGTCCTGCGGGAACTCCCGGCCGGTGTGCTCGTGGACGGCGGCCTTGAAGTTCTCCACCAGCGCCTTGAGGTCGTCGGCGTCGAGGTCCAGGTCGTTCTTGGTTCCCTTGGCCTGCTTGGCCGCCTCGATCGCGTCCTCGAAGACGTCGCCTTCCATGCCGAGCACAGTTTTGCCGAACATCTGGATCAGCCGGCGGTAGGCGTCCCAGGCGAACCGCGGGTTGCCGGACTGGTGGGCGAGGCCGTTCACGGAGTCGTCGTTGAGGCCGACGTTCAGGACGGTCTCCATCATGCCGGGCATCGACACGGCGGCACCGGAGCGGACCGAGACCAGCAGCGGGTCGTCGGCCTGGCCGAGCTTCTTGCCCATCTTCTGCTCGAGTTCCGCGACGTGGTGGTCGATCTCGTCGGCCAGCTCGGGCGGCACCGAACCGGTTCGGAGGAAGACCTTGCAGGCTTCGGCCGAGATGGTGAAACCGGGCGGGACGGGCAGGCCCAGGTTGGTCATCTCGGCGAGGTTGGCTCCCTTGCCACCGAGAAGTTCCTTCATGTCCTTGTTGCCTTCGGCGAAGTCGTAGACGAGTTTCGGCACGGTGACTCCCTGACGGTGTGAGGCGGCGACTGGTCGCGAGATGGGTGCTCGCTGGCCCGACGGCTCCGATGGCGTGGACGTCTTTTCAGAGTAAGGCAGAAAAACAGTCCAGTTGCACACTGGTCTCACATTGAGAAGGTGACTCTGCCCACATGATGAGGGGCGGAAAACCCTTACCTCATTGACAACGCAGGACAGACGAGGGTTTTCCCGAGGAAACACGAAAGGAGGCGCATACCCACCTTTGAGATGGGTACACGCCTCCCTTTCGGCCACTCAGCTCGCGGCGGCCCTAGGAGCTTTGGGCATTCGGAGCTTGCGGCGCTCAGAGCTTGCGGCGGGTTCTGAGGTAGTCGCCTACTACCGCGGCGCCGAGACCGTCTGCGTCGGGTGCCAGGACCCGGCCGCCGGAGCGGCGGGCCAGCAAATCAACGAAGGCGTTGAGGCGCGGGTCGTCGCCGAGGCGGAAGACCGTGAGCGAGGCGCCCAGCTTGGCCAGGCGGTCCACCTCGGCGACCGTCTTGCGCAGCGTCGCCGGGCGAGGCGGGTAGTCGAACTCGGCGGTGCCATCCGGTTCGAGGTGGGCAGTCGGTTCGCCGTCGGTCACCATCAAGACGACCGGTTGAGCATCGGGATGGCGGCGGAGGTGTCGGCCGGCGAGGAGCAGCGCGTGGTGCGCGTTGGTGCCCTGCTCCCAGGTCCCTTCCAGTCCGATCAGCTGCGGCAGTTCGACGACTCCGGCGTACCGGCCGAAGGTGATGAGTTGGAGCGCGTCGTTGCGATAGCGGGTCGAGATCAACTGGTGCAACGCCAGTGCCGTCCGCTTCATCGGCAGCCAGCGCCCCTCCTGGACCATCGACCAGGAGGTGTCCACGAGCAGCGCGACGGCGGCCCGTGCGCGATGCTCCGTCTCGGCGATCTCCACGTCGGCCACGTCGAGCTTGACCGAACCGCCCCGCCCAGCACCCGCAGTACGGAGTACGGCGTTGCGAACCGTGCGCGACACGTCCCACGACTGGGTATCGCCGAACTGCCACGGTCTCGTCGACCCGCTCAGCTCCCCGGCCGCACCGGCCGTGGCGGCGTCGCGCTCACCCGATTGCCCGCGAGCAGTACGCAGTACGTCGGACAGCGCCGTCTGACCCAATTGCCGCAGGGCCTTCGGCGACAACTGCAGTGAGCCGTCCGGAGCGCGCTCCAACAATCCTTGGTCCCGGAGTTGCCGCTCCAACTCGGACAGGCGCCGAGCGTCGACGGTCGCCTCGTCGCCCAACTGGCGAGTCAGCGCGTCGAGGTCGATGTCTTCCAGCCGAGCACCCGGATACGACTGAGCCAACTGCTCGGCCAGCGCGTCCAGCTCGGCCAGATCCGACATCGCCCGGGCACCATCGGCCAGCCCGAGCGGATCGTCACCGCTCATCCGCTCGGAGCCGGTCCAGTCCTCACCGGGCCGCAACGCCTGCAACTGCGCATCGAGATTCGCGAGCTGCTGGGCAAGTTGCGGGCTCCCGAAGGCCTGCTGTGAAAGCTGAGCCAGTTCAGCGCGTTGCTCAGGCGTCATCGAGTTGAGCATCCGCTGCGCCGCCGCGGCCCGGGCAGCCAGTACGTCGATCAGCTCATCGACGTTCCGCGGGTTCTCCGGGAAGAACTCGCCGTGCTTGGCCATGAACTCGGCGAACAACCCGTCGATCTCCGGATGGCCCTGCGCATGCGCCGAGAGCAACGCGTTGAGGTCGGTGAGCATCTCGTTGATCCGCTCGACGTCCTCCGGCGTCGTGTTCTCCAGCGCCTCCTTCATGCCCTCGAACCGCGACCCGAGCAGTTCGCGCCCGAGCAACTCGCGGATCTGCTCGTACTTCTGCCGAGCCTCCGACGACTCCCATTCGTAGTTCGCCAGCTCCCGTACTGCGGCCGCCGTACCGGCGGGGAGCGCGTCGAGCTGCATCTCCTTGAACCGCGCCTCGTCGGACGGGTTCGGGAACAGGTCGTGCCGCTCAGCCGCGAGCGCTTCGTCCAGCAGCCGCTGCACATCGCGCAGCGTGCCGTCCAGGTTGTGCCGGCTCTCGATCTCGCGCCTGCGTTCCCACAGCCGGCGAGTGAGATCGTCGAGCCCCTGGGTGTTCCGGGTACCGCGCCGGAGCAACTCCTCCAGCGCGGACCTCGGCGACGACCCGGCCATCACATCGCGGCCGAGTTCGTCGAGGGCGTCACGGAGATCCACCGGCGCGGCCAGTGGATCGGGACCGTCGTGCCACGGCCCGTACGACCAGCCTTCCGGTAGCGCGGAAGTCATGGTCAGACCCCGTAGACGGTCGTGTCGTCGTCCGCGTCCTTGGCCAATCGCTTGGACAGGTAGAGCGCCTCGAGGGCGAGCTCGACCGCGGCCGCGATCCGTCCGGGCGAGTCGTCCGGCTCCACTCCTGCCCGGGCGGCGACGTCGTGCAGCACCGGAAGCTCAGGCAGGGCAGCCAGTACGTCGCGTCCCGGGATCCGCTCGCCCGTCGTCACAAGGTTGCCGTCGGCAACGGCATTGGCCAGCGGGGTGAGGTCGAGCCCGGCGAAACGCTCCCGGGCGGTGTCGGCGACGGACCTCCGGAGCAGATACTCGAGCAACTCGGTCTCGCGCCCTTCCTCACCAGGCTCGAACTCGAGCTTGCCCCGCAGTACGGCGGGAACCGCTTCGAGGTCGACCGGCCGCGCCACCGCCGGCTCCTCGCCGGTGATCGCGCTTCTTCTCAACGCGGCTGCAGCCACCGTCTCGGCCGCCGCGACCGCGAACCGGGCCGAGACACCCGAGCGCTGGTCGATCGCGTTCGACTCCCGCAGATGCCGGACGAAGCGCGCAAGCACCTCCAGCAACGGCTCCCCGACCTCGGCGGTCAGGTGGCTCTCCTGGCGTACTACGTCGACCTCGGCGTCGATGTCGAGCGGGTAGTGCGTCCGCACCTCCGCGCCGAAGCGGTCCTTCAGCGGGGTGATGATGCGGCCGCGGTTCGTGTAGTCCTCGGGGTTGGCGGTCGCCACCAGCAGGACGTCGAGCGGGAGGCGCAGGGTGTACCCGCGGACCTGGATGTCGCGCTCCTCCATCACGTTCAGCAGCGCGACCTGGATCCGCTCGGCCAGGTCGGGCAACTCGTTGATGGCGACGATCCCGCGGTGCGCCCGCGGTACCAGGCCGAAGTGGATGGTCTCGGGATCGCCGAGGCTACGGCCCTCGGCGACCTTGACGGGGTCGACGTCGCCGATCAGGTCGCCGACCGAGGTATCCGGAGTGGCGAGCTTCTCGGCGTACCGGAGGCTGCGGTGCAACCACGCGACGGGCAGCTCATCACCGAGCTCAGCTGCTCGCCGTTGCGAGGCGGGGGTGATCGGGTCGAGTGGGTGCTCGGGCAGCTCCGCTCCCTCGATCACCGGGGTCCATTCGTCCAGCAACCCGACCAGCGTGCGGAGCAGACGCGTCTTGCCCTGACCACGCTCACCGAGCAGTACTACGTCGTGCCCGGCGAGCAGGGCACGTTCCAACTGAGGGATGACAGTCCGGGAGAACCCGACGATCCCCGGCCAAGGGTCGCGCCCGGCGCGCAACTCGGTCAGCAGATTGTCGCGGATCTCGGTCTTGATCGAACGGGGAAGATAGCCGGCGGCCCGAAGCTCGCCAACATTCCGGGGCAGCTCAACAGGTGCACTAGTCACGCCCCCGACGTTAGCTCGCCCTCCCCAAACCAGACACCGAATTCCCCTGAGGGCTTAGTACTACGCCCCGCTTCGCACCTCCTGCTTCGGCCGCTCGACCGACCCACCCCGGGTCGCCGCTCCTTCGTCGCGGCTCGGGTGCTGGCGCTGGGCAATCGGCTGGCGCATGGGGCCGCGGGTCGGGCGGAAGTCGGGAGCTACCGACGGTGTTCACACAGACTGCCCCGATCAGCAGGTGTCGCGGGCATGGCCAGACGGTTTCCGCATACACCGCATTCGTCGATTCGCCACCTAGGGTCGGCGATCTGGGCGGGTGGGTCTGGCCCAAGGAGGAAGGCGCGAGGGAACGCAGTACGAGGGCACGGAACTCTGCGGGGAGGTCATCGGGTGACGGGCGTCCACGGTTGGTCTGACCGTATGGAGCACACGCGACGCGGACTGCCTTCATCGAGCCGCGACGAAGGAGCGGCGAACCGGGGTGGGCGGGTCGAGCGGCCGACGTAGGAGGCGCGAAGTGGGGCGTAGTACTAGACGCGCGGGGTGACTCGGCCCCAGGCGAGGAGGTGGGTGGGGGTGAAGGTGACTGGGGTCCAGGGTTGGTCGGGGGCGGTGCGGTAGACGTAGTGGTTGCCGTCGAGGGGTGTTGTCGGGTGGAGTTCGTGTTCGACGACCGGGTTTTCGGCGAAGGCGAGGCGGGCGCCGGTGGCGTTTTCGGTGAGGAGGAGACGGTCGCCTTCGCGGGTGGCGTCGATTCGGATGCCGGCCCGTTCGTAGCTGCCGAGGATGGCGTCGGTCGGCACAACAGCGTCAACCGGTTCGGGAGCCGGTGGGGGCGCGACTTCGGCGTACTGCGTGAAGACCTCGGTGGCGACCGCTTCGAACAGCGCGTTCCCGTTGGCGGAGTTGGTCAGCAGCACCATCGCGACGCGGGCTTCCGGGTGGATCCGGAGATAGGCCAGTTGCGAGATGGTGGAGCCGTCGTGACCGAAGAGCTGGTGACCCGACCAATCGTAGAGTCGCCAGGTGAGGCCGACGTGGCCGATGTCCGAGCCGGCCGGGTACTCCACCTGGGGCTCGCGCATCGCGGCATATGACTCGTCTTCGAGGTGCAGCCGGGCGAAGCGCAGTACGTCGCTCGCACTGGCTGTGATGAGGCCTGCCGGGCCGAGGCTGCGCGGGAGTTGCCAGGTGCTGACCGGGGTCCCGTCGGCAAGGTGCCCGACGGCGGCACGGTGCAGGATCGCCTCCTCTGGCAGCGTCACCGTCGAGTGGAGGTCAAGCGGCGTGGTGATGCGGGCGTGCAGGGATTCGTCCCAGCTGCGGCCGTCCAGTACCTCGATGATGCGGCCGAGCAGGACGAAGCCGGCGTTGCAGTACGAGTACGCCGTCCCCGGCTCGAAGAGCTGGTCCGCGTCGGCGAGCAGTGCGACGTACTTCGCGACGCAGTCGTCGCCGCGACCGGTGTCGGTGAACACGTCACCATCGAGCCCACTGGTATGAGTCAGCAGGTGCCGAACGGTGATCCGCTCATCGATCGATGCCTCAGGCAACAACTGGAGTACGTGATCGTCGAGCGAGAGCCGGCCTTCCGCGGCCAGCTGGACGATCATGGTCGCGGTCCATGCCTTGCTGATCGAGCCGATCTGGAAGAGCGTGTCGGCGGTCACCTCGACGCCGGTGGCGCGGTTGAGTACGCCGTACGGCGTGATCGTCTCCTCGCCGTCCACCCACAAGCCGAGGACGGCCCCGGGAACGGCGTGGTCTGCGGCGAGTCGGGCCAGGCGTGAGGTCCAGTCAGGCATGCGTCCAACCTATGCGGCCCGAGATCGGGCATCGGCGCCGAGGCCCGATCGATGCCGCCGCCTACTTGGTGAGTTTGGTGAGCTGCGCCCGGATGTCCGACCAGGCCGTTGCCTCGTCCAGTCCGAGTTGTTCGAGCACCTTGGTCGCGATCGCTGCCTGGCCGCGGTAGAAGGCCAGCAGCAGGTGCTCGGTACCGACGTAGTTGTGGCCCAGGGCAAGGGCTTCGCTGACCGCGTCCTGGAGGACGTGGGCGGCGCGGCGGGTGAACGGCGGGCCTTCGTTCAGTGCGGTGTCGGTCTGGTCGGCCGCCTCAGGCCCGCGTGCGGGGCTGAGCGGTTCGATCGCGGCCGCGACCTTCTCCTCGGTGATGTCGTGCGCGAGCAGGACTTTGGTCGCGATCGACGCCGGCTCGGAGTACATCCCGAGCAGGACGTGTTCGGTGCCGATGAAGGAGTGGTTGCGCGCCTGCGCCGCCACGCCGGCCGCTTCGAGGACAGCCCGGCACCGATTGGTGAAGCGGCTGAAGTCCGGGGCGGCCGCCCAGGAGTCGGCGAAGCGCTTGTGGGCCGCCTGCTTGCTGACGCCGAGCACGGTACTGATCTCGACCCACGACTTGCCGGCACCTCGGGCGCGGTCGACGAAGTAGCCGAGGGCGGCGTCGCTGGTACTGGTCAGGTCGTTGATCGTGCTCGACGCGGTGGCGAGCTGGACGAGGACGTCGTCGGTGCCGGCGTCTTGGCGGATCGTGTCGATGAGTTGCTGCAGATCGGGTCCTGGAGTCATGTCGTCAACCTTAGGTTGACGAGTCGATATCCGTCAACCCTGGGTTGACGGGGGTCAGCACTGGTGCCGGACGTAATCGGTGAGCGACCAGCCACTCCGGCCGTCGGGGAGCCGGACGTGCACCCAGGCGGCGCCGTCGCGCGGCGAGATCGGAGTCAGCCGGTCGCCATGATGAACCGTCGCGATCACCGTCCGGCTGCGCGGCGCGTCCCGCACGGTCGCATCCTGCGCACACACCGTCAGTTGCGTGGGCGGTTGATTGCCTTGGGCAAGGATCGGCGCGGTCACCCCGCCGATCACCAGCACCGGCGCCGCGATCGCGACCCACTTCCCGATCCGGCGCCTCGTCCAGCCGCCCTGCTTCACCACGGCAGGCGCGACGTCGCCGGCCGCCGCGGCCCGGAGCGCCTGAGCGAAAGCGCCGGCGGTGGGATAGCGATCCGCCGGCTCCTTGGCCATCGCCGTACGGACAACTTCATCGAAAGCAGCCGGTACGCCGTATTCGCTCGGCGCCGGCGGTGGGAGCATCGCGACGGCGTACGCGAGTTCGGGCAGGGTCCGCCGGTCGAAGGGGCGCCGACCGGTCAGCAAACTGAACAACGTGCCGCCGAGCGCGTACACATCAGTTGCCGCCGACACCGGATCGCCACGCCACTGCTCGGGCGCCATGTACGCGACCGTGCCCGCCACCGCGCCGAGCGACGGGCCGGACGGCGTACCGCTGCGAAGCCAGTCCGCTCCCCCACTGAGATCCATCCCGGTACTCGACTCCAGGCTCGCCAACTGCCGGGCGACACCGAAGTCGGCGACCGTCGGGCGATCGCCGTCGAGAATGATGTTGGCCGGCTTCAGATCCCGATGGATCACCCCGGCCTCGTGCATCGCATCGACCGCGGCAGCGACCTCGGCGAGCATCGCGACCGCTCGATCGACCGACAGTGGGCCGCTTTCGTCCAGCAGCCGCTGCAGGTCAGGTCCACTCAACCGGTCCATCACCAGCCAGGCCTGATCGCCTTCGCCGCCGACCGCATGTACCCGGACCAGCCCTGGGTGCTCGACGGCCGCGGCCAGCCGAGCCTCCCGGCGCAGCCGGTCACGGTACTGCGGGTCGACCAGCTCGGGATGCACCACTTTGACCGCGACGGACCGTCCGTCGGACAGCCGGTTCGCCGCGTACACACCCCTGTCGCGCCCGCACCCAATGGCTCCGCCAGGCGGTAGCCAGGTACTTCGACGATCACGGCTCGCACACTAACCCGCACTCTCCGGATCCGGAAGGGATTCTGCGGCCCGCCGGACAATCGGTTCCAGCTGAGCGACTTCGGACAGAACTTTCTGCCGGAAGGCCTTCAGATCGCGGGGCTGGTCGTCAGTTCCGCGCACCGGCGACAGGAGTTGGCCGACCGCCTTGGTGAGTGGATCGTCGGCGGCGGAGTCGACCAGCGGCAGTAATTCGCGCGCTTCAGCCAGCGCCTGGCTCAGCAGTCGGGTGCGGATCGGCTGATCGAGCAGCAGGGCCGCGATCCGCAGCATCCTTCGTCCGGCCCGCAGGGCAACCTCCGGGCTCAGCGGCCGGCCGCCCTCGTCCTCGCGCCGGTCGCGGACCAGGTCGATCCACGGCTCGACGGTCTCGCCCCGCCAGATCGGGCCGGACGACAACTCGGCATCCGGCTCGGGCATGCCGTGACTGCGCCGGCGCCGCCAGGCCGTCACCAGCTGCCGGTTCAGCCCGAGGGCCTCGGCGATCTCGGCGATCCCGTAGAAGGCCTTGCGGGCGGACCCGGCCCCCTCGGCGGTGCCGTCACCGCTGATCGCCGCCTCTTCGTCGTACGCCGATCGCCTGTGGTTCACCAGGTCAGCGTAACCACGGAGTACAGCTATTGCCATCTCTGACGACACGATCTACCGTCATCACAGATGACATCGACCTGGAGGTTGTGATGACACGCAAAACCCCGCTCGCTCTCGCCGTTGCTGCGCTCGCTCTCGGCGGCGCGACTCTCGCGGCCGGCGCGCCGGCCGCCACCGCGGTCGAAGTACCGACGCATGCGATCAACATCTGCCAGAGCGCGACGATGTACGAGAACTACAACTTCTCGATCCCCGGCCCGGTCACGTACATGCGGACCTTGGGCTACGGCGACAAGATCGGCCACACCCCCGGCAAGCACCCGGTCTACAACGGCTGGGCCTCGATCCAGGACTTCGGCCCGAACGACTGGGGCTTCATCCGCGAGGAATGCATCGGCGGCTACAACAGCTGGTGACTGCCACCCTCCACCGCCGTACCCCTCGCCTTCCTTCCTCTTTTCACTTCCCTCCACCGCCCGTCCGAGGAGATTCCATGAAACGAGTACTACGTACTGCCGCCGCCACCAGCGTTCTGCTCGTCGCTGGCCTCGCCATCGCCCCGACCCAGGCCGATGCCGCCAACGGGACGGTCGGCGTCCGCGAGACTGTCTGCGCCCAGGACCTCCAACTGCGCACAGACCCAGGCGGCGCTCGCTCCGGCACGCTGCACTACGGCCAGACATTCCTGGTCGAGCGTGTCATCCCCGGCTGGGCCTACGGCTTCGCGTACGGCGATATCAACCACCGCGGCTGGGTCCAGGACGGCTGGTTCTGCTGACATGAATCACTCCGCCCTCAAACGAGTCTTCGTCGCCGTCGCTGCCGGAGTGCTGGCAGCTGCCGGACTCAGCCAGCCGGCCAGTGCGATCAATCAGTACCGCACGATCGGCAACGTGCCGAAGCCGGCCGCCTGCAACAACCACGGCACGATCCCGGCCGGCGGCTGGCTGGCGAACAAGTCCTGCGGTTACGTGATGGGGACCGCGATCGCCGGCACGCTCTTCGACGTCAGTACGACGACTGCCAGCAACTTCCACTTCGGCCGATGGCGCGCGGGCGACGGGTCGAGCTTCTGCACCTATCTGGTTCCGGGCGCACTCGACACCTCGCACTCGACGCCGGTCGCGGACAGCTGTAGCAGCGCCACCAGCGATCGCCTGTCCCACCGGCGCAGTTTCGGGCACGACTTCGACGCCGCTCCGCACACCGGCAACGGCTCGATCATCGTCGCGATCAACCCGTCGGCCTGCACGGGGTACTACAACTACTTCGTCGACAGCAACTACACCAGCGGCCGCCTGCACGACCCGGTCGGTTTCGCCCTGCCCAGCACCGGCGGCTACCGCTACTCGACCAACGACAACGGCGCCTCGATGATCCGCGTCGACGCCCTCGGCGAAACCATCTGGCTCTTCGTCGCCCGAAGCTGCATCCAGTCCCAACTCCCCGCCACCTTGAACAACGAGAACGACTAGGTCGGTCCCCCGCCCTTCCCGCCCTGGGTAGGCGTGGGCCGATTCGCCCCCGCCCTTCCCGCCCGGGCTAGGCGTGGGCGGATTCACCCCCGCCCTTCCCGCCCGGGGGGATAGGCGTGGGGGCTTCGTCCCCGCCCTTCCCGCCCGGGCTAGGCGTGGGCGGATTCACCCCCGCCCTTCCCGCCCGGGGGGATAGGCGTGGGGGCTTCGTCCCCGCCCCCACCGCCCCGGGGGGTGGGGGCGGATCGCCAATACTGATCAAGGCCGGCGGCGGCCGGCCACTCACGCTCAAGCGCTGCGTCTCTGCAGCAGACAGCCGCGGTTGGTCAGTGTTGGCGGTCCACCTACAGTTCCCTCATGCCGCAGCTGCCCGACCTGATCGCCCCGAATCTGCGCGTCCTCTTCTGCGGGATTAATCCCGGGCTCGTGTCGGCCGCGACCGGGCATCACTTCGCGCGGCCCGGGAACCGGTTCTGGCCGGCGTTGCAGCTGGCGGGCTTCACGCCTCGCATCTTCCGCCCGGACGAGCAGGCCGAGCTGCTCGATCTCGGGCTCGGCATCACCAACGTCGTCGATCGGCCGTCGGCGAAGGCGGACGAGCTCAGCAAGGCCGAATTCAGGGCGGGTGGCGAGAAGCTGGTGGAGAAGGTACTCGAGTACGAGCCGCAGTGGCTCGCGGTGGTCGGCATCACGGCGTACCGAGATGCGTTCGGGGAGCGGAAGGCCGCGATGGGCCGGCAGGTCCGGACGATCGGCAGGACCCAGCTCTGGATCCTGCCGAATCCGAGTGGACTGAACGCCCACTACACGCTTCCGAAGCTGGCGGCCGCTTACGCGGAGCTCCACGCAGCTGCCTACTGAAGCGCCTTCTTCAGCGTGCTGATCGCGAGGTTGATCGCGGTCTCGGCGCCGTGCGTACCGCGGAGCGCGTCGACCATCACGAAGTCGTGGATCACCCCGCCGATCCGCACCGCGGTGACCTCGACGCCGGCGGCACGCAGCTTGGCGGCGTACGCCTCACCCTCGTCACGCAGTACGTCGGCCTCGGCGGTGATCACCAGTGCGTCGGGCAGTCCGGCCAACTGGTCGAGCGTCGCGCGCAACGGCGACGCGGTGATCTGGTTCCGTTCGGCCTCGTCGGTCGTGTACTGGTCCCAGAACCACTGCATCCCCTCGCGCTGCAGGAAGTACCCCTCCGCAAACTCGTGGTAGGACGCGGTGTCGAACGACGCGTCGGTGACCGGGTAGAAGAGCACCTGCTGACGGATGGCCACGTCACCGCGCTCCTTCGCGAGCAGCGTCAGCGCGGCCGTCATGTTGCCGCCGACCGAGTCGCCGACGACGGCCAACCGCTCCGCATCCAGGCCATGCTCCTTGCCTGAAGCAACGATCCAGCGGGCGACCGAGTAGCTCTGCTCCAGCGCGTGCGGGTAGCTGACCTCAGGAGAGAGGTCGTACTCCGGGAAGACGACCGCTGCGCCCGAGCCGACGGACAATTCGCGGACCAGCCGGTCGTGAGTGTGCGCGTTGCCGAAGACCCAGCCGGCGCCGTGGATGTAGAGGATCACCGGCAGCACTCCGGCGACTCCGGCCGGCCGGACGATGCGCGCCTTGGTGCCGTCGGGAGCGGTGATCCACTCCTCGTCGACGGGAAGCTTCGGGTAGTCGGTGGTCTGCACCTCGTCAACCGCCTTGCGGCCGTCGGCCGGGTCCAGCTGGAACAGGAACGGCGGCTCGGCGGTGGCGTCGGCGAAGGCTTGGGCGGCGGGCTCGAGGACGGTCATCGAAGTACTCCCTGCGGGTGAGGTCCAGAGCGGAGAACGAGCGTTCTCCCTCGATGTCCGCTACTGTAGGAGAACGATGGTTCTCGGCGCAAGTCGTGGTTTGGAGGAGGGTCTATGACGGTCGACACAGCCACCGCGCAGCGGCAGGTGCTGGAGGCGGCGGACGCGTTGTTCTACGAGCGCGGCGTCCAGGCCGTGGGGATGGACGCGATCCGGACCGCGTCGGGCGTCTCGCTGAAGCGGCTGTACCAGCTGTTCAGCTCCAAGGACGAGCTGATCGAGGCGTATCTGAAGCACCGCGACGAGCTGTGGAACACGATGCTCGCGGAGCATGTCGACGCCGCCGGCGAGCCGAGGGAGCGCATCCTGGCGGCCTTCGACTTCCTGAACGACTGGTTCCAGCAGCCGGACTACCGCGGCTGCGCGTTCATCAACTCGTTCGGTGAGCTCGGCACGGTGTCACCCCGGGTGGCCGAGCTGGCGAACGAGCACAAGGCCGACTTCCAGCGCCGCCTGACCGAGCTCACCGAGGCGGCCGGCGCGCCCGATCCGGCCCGCCTGGCGGAGTACCTGATCCTGCTCAGCGAAGGGGCGATCACCCGATCTGCTATCTCTCGGTCCGCCGAGCCCGCCGAACGAGCCCGCGAAGCAGCCGGCCTCCTCCTCGACGCACTCCTTCCGAGCTGACCCGCTCGCAACTGCCCGCCTTCCGGCAGGCTGCGCCGCCGCTGGTGGGCCTGCCGGTCAGCTGGACTCTTCTGCTTCTCGGCGGGCTTTGGCGCGGCGTTTGCCTTCGTGCATGGCGACCACCCGGGCGACTGGGATCTCGTGGCCTTCGGCGATCAGGTCGGCGGGAAGCGTCTGCGGCGCCGGGAGTTGCTCCGCCCACGCAGGTGTCGCAGCGAGCAGGCCAGGCGTCGTACGGATAGTGAAGTCGGACGGGCTGACCTGGTCGAGGTTGTCCCAGCCGACGGGGAAGGAGACCGTGGCGCCTGGGCGAACGCGTGGGCTGTACGCCGCGACGACCGTCGCGCCGCCCGCCCGGGTCGAGTCGACGAACACCTTGCCGCCACGTTCCTCCCGCACGTACGCCGTCGTCGCAAGTTCCGGATCGATCCGCTCGGCCCGCGCAGCGATCGCCCGAGTCGCGGCGGCGGCATCTTCGATCGACGCCTGGTCATCGATCGGCACGTAGACGTGAACGCCCTTGGCTCCACTGGTCTTCACCGCGCCGGACAGCCCGAGCTCGGTCAGCGCCTCGCGGACCAGGAACGCCGCCTGCACCGCAGCCGAGAACGTCTCCCCCTCGGGCGGATCGAGGTCGAGCACCAGGTGCGTGACCCGGTCCCACCGATCGGCCCGGACGAGGGTCGGGTGATACTCCACCGCCCGCTGGTTCGCGAACCACAGCAGCGTCCGCCGGTCGTCGCACAGCGCGTAGATCACCTCGCGCTTGGACGCCTCGGCCCACATCGGCACGGTCCGCACCCACTCGGGCGTGTACTTCGGGACGTTCTTCTGCATGAACGGTTTCTGCCCCGGCCGGACCCTGATCACCGACAGCGGCCGGTCCTGCAATCCAGGCAGCAATACCTCGTGCACCGCGTCCAGATAGTCGACCAGGTCGCGCTTGGTCGCCTCCGCGCCGTCGAACAACGGCTGGTCGAGGTTGGTCAGCGGTACCCCGTCACGCGTCTCGTCCGGCTCCTTCGCCATGGCAACGACCTTAGTGTCTGACACGGGTCCAGGGCAGGATGTGGGGATGCAAGCGACCGAGCTTCTGCGCTCCCTCGACAGCCTTCCGTACGGCGAACGCTCGCGGCTGATCGCCCAAGAGGCCCAGCGGCTGCGCGGCACGCAGGAGCTCGTCGCCCTGCTCGAACAGCTCAGCCGGGGCGCCGCCTTCGAGCGCGTGCTCGGCCTGCAACTGGCCCAGATCGCCGGCCAGACCGACTACGTGGCACACCTCCTCGCCGACCCCGATCCCACCGTCCAGGCCCGCGCCCTCGTCGCCGTCTCGCGCGGTGTCGCAGTCTCTGACGAGACCCTCCACACCCTGTACGACGATGCGCCGGCCGCGCTGCGGGGCAAGCTGCTCCGGGTGATCCGCCGGACCGGCCGGCACGAGCTCGCCACCCGGCTGATCGAGGACCACCGGGATCGCTGGGGTGATCGCTCGGCCGCGGCCATCCTGAGCAGCACGGACAGCGCCACCGTCGTACGGCTCCTTCCCGAGCTGGCCTATTGCCTGTCCGCCGGCGAATGGCAACGGCTCGCCGTCAAGCACCCGGCCGCCGTCCACGCGTATGCCGAGCAGACTGTCCCGACCGGATCCGACTGGCAGGAATGGTGGCAGGGCATCGCGTACGGCGTTGTCGCTCTGCTCGACCGCGATGACACGCAACCCGCCCCGATCCTCGCCCTGCTCGACCGCGCACTCCCCGCCAATCAGTTGCCAAGGGCAATCACTGGGGTCCTCGGCCGCCTCATCGACCTGGACCGCGAGCTGGTCCTGCGAATCCTGCTCACCCCCGATCGATCGCCACTTCTCAGCCACGCGCTGACTCCGGCCGTGTGCCGTCGCCTGCACCGGTTCTCCGACGACGAACTCGGCGCGCTGGGCCGCCTGCTCTGGCCGAACACGGCCGACCTGCTCGCCGACCTGCCGCCGTCGCGGCGTGCTGCGGTCTTCGCGGCGCTCACCAGTTCGCTCGACCTCTCCCGGACCGACCTTCCCAACGCGCTCCTCGACGTCCTCCCCCAGAACCTTCGGCACGAGCAGGCGCGCCGGATGCTCAAGCTTCCGATCGTCGCGGAGAACCTTCGTCGCCGCTGGGAAGTCACCGCCTATCTGCCGTACGACGAGGCGTTCGCGCTGCTGGAACCGGAGATCCGGCGTCCCGAGGCCGACGACCGTGCCGCGGTCTATCGAGCCGTCGTCTCGTCCGCCGGTCACAGTCGGCAGGCCGCAGCGGTGCAGGCCGCACTGTCGTGGTCGACGAGGGTTCGCAACGATCGCGAGCCGGTGCGCCGGGCCGTCCTCGCCGCGGCGGCCGCGCTACCGCCATCGGTGCTGGCCGACGAGCACGTGGCGCCCTTGCAAACCTTGCTGACCGATGCACTCGAAGCACGGGACAGCTCCTGGCTGGTGCGCTCGGCGTTGAACCAGCTGGCGGAGTGCGCCGTCCGGGAAGGTGCCCTGCGCAACCAATCCGCCTTGCTGGGTTGGGGTCTGGAGTCGCACGCCCGGCTCACCGAGAACCGGGGCACGGTCAACCTCTACGGCCTCATCGACGGACTCCCGCGCGGGCGCGAGGTCGCGGTCTACGAGGCATTACGCCCGTACGTCGAGGCGGCCGCGGCCCGTCGCGAGTTCGACCTCGCCTTCGCGATCGCGTCGGCTTTCGGTCGGCGTGGCTGGACCAACGAGCAGCTGCACCGCATTCTCGAGCAGGCCGTCTGGTCGAACAAGGAGTACGTCGTCGGCCGCGCTGCTGAACTCTGGCTGCAACCGACGTCCACCCGGGCCGAGCGGGTCGGCCGGATCATCAAGCGGGACGTCGGGATGGCCCGCTGGGATGCGGTCTGGCGGGCCGTCACCGAGGTTCGCACCGACCTGCTCGATCCGGTCCTCGCCAAACCCGAGCGCATCCACCGCTTCGATCGCAACCACCCGTCCTGGCAGGTCCCCGACTCGGCGCTCCGCCGCTGGCTGCCCCGCCAGCACGTCCGGTACGCCGACCTGCTCACCACGGCCGCGCGGGACAAGCGCATGCCGGACTGGTCTCGCGCTGGGGCCGTGTCAGCGCTCGGGCATTTGCCGGACATCGGTAGCGCGGCAGTCGAGCCGTTTCTGACCAGCGATCAGGTGCTGCTGCAGGAGGCTGCTCTTGGAGCGCTGGCGTGGACCTCTCAGCCTGAGCTCGCCCTGCCTGCCCTGCTCACCCATGCAGGTGACGACCGTGCACGTGTCGCGATCTACGCGGCTACCCGAGCTGCGCGGTTCGTACGGCCGAGCCTGCTGGCTGCTGCCTTCCAGCCGTTGCTGGTGGGCGACGGTGTGAAGGTGACCTCTCGCAAGGAGGCTGCGCGGCTCCTGGGCGAGCTACGTGCACCAGGGGCGAGCGAAGTACTGGCTGATGCCTGGGGTGGGGCGCATCGGGATGTGCGTGCTGCGATCACGAGTACGGCGTCGCAGTACTTGCTGCACGAGCCGGGTAGCTGGGCTCTGCTGCAGCAGGCGGTACACGACTCTGATGCGACTGCTCTGGCACTCACGGCTCGGCAGCCTTTGGACATCGCGGAGAAGTACAGGGCGCGCTACGGCGACCTGTTGATCGCGGTCACGGCCAGAGCTGAGCCGGACGTGGTGGCAGCCGCCTTGGCAGCGTTGGCTCGCTGGGGTCGCTGGATCCCTGCTGCTGCAGAAGTTTGCGGTGAGTTCGTCACCGATCTCTCGTCACGCAGCCCGAACTGGCGCACCGCGGCCGACGCGCTGGCAGTGATGGCCGGGCGGCAGCACATCGGGGAGCTGGACGACCTGCTCGAGGTGGTCCGGTTGCTGCTGCGGCATGACGACGATCCGGCCGCACCCGACGGCGAGGCGGACCGCGACCGGCCCGCATGGCGTCGGCTGACGGTGCTGGTGGATTCGGTCGAGGCCGCCGTACGGCAGCAACCGCTGGAGCGTCGGGCAGGACTTCGGATCCTCGCCGACGAGCTGGCCGGCGTACCGAGCTTCCTGCCTCATCGGCTTCGTCTTCTCGTCACTGCCACCTCGTGGGCATCGCCTGCCGACGATCTGCGGCAGCAGGTGTCGCTCGTCGCTGATCGGCCGGTTGCGGCAACCTTCCTGAGCGAGCTGGTCCGGAACGCGTTGGCCAACTCCAGTTGGCGACCTGCGGAGCTGAGTGGACCGGCCGATGAACTGACGCGCATCGGTGACCTCGCCTCCGGCCTGCTCGCGTGCACCTTGGTCAGCGCCGCCGGCCCGTACGCCGGTTGGCCGGCCGAGTGGCGCACCCGCCTGGTCACCCTCCGCCGCCACCCGAACCCAGACGTCCAGCAACTCGCCATCCGCCAAGCAACAGCCGAGGAGTAGATCCGCTCTACTAGCCGCCGGAGACGCCGATTTCGGCTTCGGCCATGTCTGTGGTGAGGCCGTCGGTGTCGTCGAGCCAGCCGTGCGGGAGGACGACGTGGTCGCGCGGGCTGCCCTGGCGACCGCGAGGGGCGCCCAGTTCCTGCACCGGGAAAGGAGCAGACGGATCCAGCTGCGACAGCAATTCGTCCAGCTTGGCGAGCGAGTCGACCATGCCCAGCGCCGCGCGCAGCTCACCACCGGCCGGGAAACCCTTGAGATACCACGGCACGTGCTTGCGGAAGTCGCGCAGCCCGCGCTGCTCCCCCATCAGATCCGCCAGCAACTGCCCGTGCCGCCGCATCACTGTCGCGACCTCACCCAGCGTCGGCAGATTCAGCGCCTCGCCGCCGGCGAACGCCACCGCGAGATCGCGGAACAGCCACGGTCGGCCGAGGCAACCGCGGCCGACGATCACCCCGGCACACCCGGTCTCGGCGACCATCCGCAGCGCGTCCGAGGCTTCCCAGATGTCACCGTTGCCGAGCACCGGGATGTTCACGTGCTCGACCAGTTCGGCGATCTTCGTCCAGTCCGCCTGGCCGGAGTACGCCTGGGCCGCAGTACGCCCGTGCAGCCCGATCGCCGCCGCGCCGGACTCCTCGGCGATCTTGCCCGCGTCCAGGTACGTCTGGTGCGCGCTGTCGATGCCGATCCGCGTCTTCATCGTCACGGGGATCCCGTACGGCGTGGCGGCCTTCACCGCGGCCTGCAGGATCGCGCCGAGCAGATTCCGCTTCCACGGCAGGGCCGCGCCGCCACCCTTGCGGGTCACCTTCGGCACCGGGCACCCGAAGTTCAGGTCGACGTGCGCTACGCCGTACTCCGAACACAGCAGCTCGACCGCGCGCCCGACATAGACCGGGTCCACGCCGTACAGCTGCACCGAGCGGACGGTCTCGGAGTCGGCGAAGGTGAGCATGTCCAGCGACTTCTGGTCACCCTCGACGATGCCGCGCGACGTGATCATCTCGCAGACGTACAGACCAGCGCCCTGCTCGGCACACAACTGCCGGTACGCCGCGTTGGTGATCCCCGCCATCGGGGCGAGCACCACCGGCGTGTCGATCGTGAGAGCACCTAGTTGTAGAGACATGTCAGGCCTTCGTCACCAAGACTTGGCCATTGCCCGAGATCTGCGCGCGATAAGGCTGGACCGCGTTGCCGGTCGTGGTGACGTCGCAGGAGATGCCTTGCGAGGTGGGCTTGACGACCGCGACATCCTCCATCGTGCAGGTCACCTTCGCGGCGTCGGTGACGGTCCGCTGGACCGCGTCGACCACCTTGGCGCGCACGATCGGCACCGAGTCGGAGGTGAATTTGTAGGTTGCCGAGTACTGCTTGGCGTCGATCGTCAGCTTGCCCGGGTACGACTTGCCGGCGTACGTGACCGTGCAGGTCAGGTCGTGCGTGCCGGGCTTCTCCGCGTCCTCGATACCGGGGCAGGTGACCGTCGTGGTGGCGGCCTTGCCGGCCGCGATCTGCGCCTGCTTGGAGATCGCGAACCGGATGCGCTGCGCGAGCGGCGCGTCCGAGGCCGGCTGACCGGTCACCTTCGGCGTCGGCCACGGCTTGGACGGCGTCGGCAACGGGGTCAGCGTCGGCGTCGACGCGGTGGGAATCGGCGCTGTCGAGGAACCACCGCTCGGCTTGGACGACGGCGTACCGCCCGCGTCCTTCGAGGGCGTGTCCGAACAGCCCGCAAGCGCCAGGCCGCCAAGCAGCAGCGCAACCGGAACCACAGCGCCACGCAGCACAGCCCCATGCAGCACAGCGCCACGCGACACGGCGGCCCGCAGCACAGCGCCGCGCGGTACTGCGGGCCGCTCGATCCCCGATGGGTTCATCGTCAGCAGCCCACCAGCCGCTGGGCCAGGTAACCGGTCACCTCGGTCAGCGCGACGCGCTCCTGCTTCATCGAGTCACGCTCGCGAATGGTCACGGCCTGGTCGTCGAGGGTGTCGAAGTCGACGGTGATGCAGTACGGCGTACCGATCTCGTCCTGGCGGCGGTAGCGGCGGCCGATCGCGCCGGCGTCGTCGAAGTCGACGTTCCAGCTCTTCCGCAGTTCGGCCGCGAGGTCCTTCGCCTTCGGGGACAGGTCGGCGTTCCGCGACAGCGGCAGCACGGCCGCCTTGACCGGGGCGAGCCGCGGGTCGAAACGCAGTACGGTCCGCTTGTCCACGCCGCCCTTGGCGTTCGGGGCCTCGTCCTCGGTGTAGGCGTCGAGCAGGAAGGCGAGCACGTTGCGGGTCAGCCCGGCCGCCGGCTCGATCACGTACGGCGTCCAGCGCTCGCCCTTCTCCTGGTCGAAGTAGGACAGGTCGACGCCGGAGTGCTTGGAGTGGGTCGACAGGTCGAAGTCGGTCCGGTTCGCGATGCCCTCGAGCTCGTCGAACTCCTTGCCACCGAAGTGGAACTTGTACTCGATGTCGACCGTGCGCTTGGAGTAGTGGCTGAGCTTTTCCTTCGGGTGCTCGTAGAAACGCATGTTGTCGGGGTTCAGGCCGAGGTCGAGGTACCAGTCCCAGCGGGTCTTCAGCCAGTACTCGTGCCATTCCTCGTCCGAACCCGGCGCGACGAAGAACTCCATCTCCATCTGCTCGAACTCCCGGGTCCGGAAGATGAAGTTGCCCGGGGTGATCTCGTTGCGGAAGCTCTTGCCGACCTGGGCGATGCCGAACGGCGGCTTCTTCCGGGCGGTGCCCATCACGTTCGCGAAGTTGATGAAGATGCCCTGTGCGGTCTCGGGCCGCAGGTAGTGCAGGCCTTCCTCGCTCTCGACCGGGCCGAGGTAGGTCTTCAGCAGGCCGTTGAACATCCGCGGCTCGGTGAAGGTGCCCTTGTTGCCGCAGTTCGGGCAGGCGATCTCGGCGAGCTTGACCTCGTCGGCGTCCTTGTTCTTGCGCCGGGCGAACTCCTCGCGCAGGTGGTCGTCGCGGAACCGTTTGTGGCACGACTGGCACTCGGTCAGCGGGTCGACGAACTCCTCCAGGTGGCCCGAGGCCTCCCAGACCTTGGTCGGCAGGATCACCGAGGAGTCCAGCCCGACGATGTCGTCACGGCTCGTCACCATCGAGCGCCACCACTGGGTCCGGACGTTGTTCTTCAGCTCGACGCCGAGCGGTCCGTAGTCCCAGGCCGACTTGGTGCCGCCGTAGATCTCGCCGCACGGGTAAACGAAGCCTCTGCGCTTACTCAGGCTGACGACGGCATCGACGGTATCCACGGGCACTTTTCGACTCCAGATGGGTGATACGAGAAAGGTCAAGGTTATCGGTTCAGCGGTGCGGAGCGAACTCGTCCAGATCGTCGTACGCCGTCGGCTCGTCGATCGCCTGCGAGAGCAGCGGTACCGCGGCCAGCTTCACCTCGTACGGCGAGAGCGCGCGCCGGTAGCTGCCGATGTTCAGCCACTCCATGCTCAGCGCGAGCAGTTCGGGATCGTCGGCGTTCCGGCCGGTCCGGGCAGCCACGAAGCCTTTCTGCCGCGACAGCACCTCGACGGCGGTCTCGAGCCGGCCGATGAACTCCGCCTGCGCCGACTCCTCGACCCGGAACCTGATCACCACGAACACCCGCGCCACCCTACGGCGTCACACCCCGCAACCCCGACCTCACCTCCCCTTTTCGTCCGAACAACCGAGGGTCAGGACCCGTACCGCTTCGGACGCAAGGAACAATGGGGCCATGAGTTCCTCCAGCAGCCAGCCGGTCAGCCCGCTCCGGGCCCGGATCACCAAGGCGAGTTACCCGGTCGTCGCCCGGCTGCACGGCATGCCGAAACTCACCCTCCCGGCCATCACCTTGGTGCTCGCCCTGATCGGCGTCTTCGCCCCGCTCCCCGCCGGAGTCCCCGCGCTGCTGCTCCTGGCGCTCCTGCTCTGCTGGCTCGGCTTCCTGTCCTGGCCAGTGGTCACCACCGGCCAGCGCGCGATCCGGATCTTCTCAGTCCTCGTCATCGTCCTCTTCGCCGTCAAACGCATCGCCGACAGCTGACCAACGATCACCCGCTGTCGCCGAAGGTGAACCGTCCGTCTGAAGCAAGTCCCTGATCGGTCAGAGTTTGGCGAGCCGGCGCAGCTGGCCGGCCCGGGTGAGTTCGATCGACGCGGCGAGCTTCTTGACCGCCGGTTCCTGGCCCGCCGTACGGATGCTGCGGGCGACGATGACCGACTGTTCGAGGTGTTCTTTCAGGTTCTTCGCGAAGAGGCTGTCGAAGGTTGGGCCGGTGGTGTTGCTGAGGGCAACGACTTCTGGTTCGGTCATCATGCCGGGCATGTCGTGGCCCTCGTGCTGGTTGGCGGTCGGCGCCTTGGCGCGGGCCCGGAGGGCGATCAGCTCGGCGAGTTCGGTGCGGTGACCGGCGGCCAGTGAGGTGGCGAAGGAGCGCAGGGCGGGAGTGGTCGCCTGTTTCTGGGCCAGGGCGAGGACCCGGAGGAGTTGCTGGTCCATCGGGATCATCAGTTCGATCCAGGCGAGGTCGGTCAGGTTGAAGGCGGCGTCGGTGTCGACCACGGTGACCGCCGGTGGTGGTGCCGAACTGGCAGCCGAGGACGCGCCGCACCCTGCGAGCAGACCAGCGAGCAGCAAGGCGACCGGGGCGAAGGGTTTCATCGGCAAAGCTCCTTCATGACCAGCAACAAGAGCCGGGCGGGTCCTGGGACGAGAACCCGCCCGGCAGTCGGAGGACCTACGGATGGCCGTTGGCGCCGCACTTGATGATCGGGCGGATGCAGTCGTTGACGCGGCGTTCCATCTCGGCCGGCGGCCAGGCGTTGAAGAAGTCGCCGTGCATCGTGTAGCCACCACCCGACGCGAGCCGGAAGCCGGCCGTCGGACCGTTCACCGGATAGCGCAGCACCTGGCGAAGCTTCGGCACCGGCACCGGGTGGCTCGCCGGGCACTCGCCGTTGACCGGATACGCCATATGGCTCTTGTGATCGGGCGAATCAAGGTCGCGCCCGTTCCAGCACTGGGGGAAGTCCAGGTAGGACTCGAGCATGCTGCCGGCCGGGCAGTTGATGAAGTCGTGCCCGGCCCCGGCGTCACCGGCGTGCAGGCAAGACCAACGGGAGATGGTGTTGTCGTTCGGACCGGTCGCCTTCGCGTTGCCGGCCACGATCCGCAACCCGAACGGCAGCGGCTGGGTCCGGGCGATCACGTCGTCGCGGACCCCTTCGCCCAGGTAGTAGAAGGTGGTTCCGGTCGGTTCGACCGGCTGGTTGTTCACGTAAAGCGTCGGCACCCAGTACGACGACTTGTCCTCCGCCGGGTTGCAGCTGGTCGGCGAGTTCACCAGGTCCTGCACGGTGGTGTTCGCGTTCGTCACGGTCGCACCGAAGAAGCTGTGCATGTGCGAGGCGCCGGGCAGGTTCGGGAACACGATCGGATCGTCCGGCAGGCCGTGGGTGAAGGGACAATCCGCGAGGAACTCGGCCACCCGGACGATCGGGCCGCCTCCCGGCGTACCGCCGAAGACCTGGAACTCGAACAGCGAGGCTCCCCACTGGGTCGCTCGCTCGGTGACCAGCACCCGCACGTACCGGCCGTTGCCGTTGACAACAAGATTCTGCTCTCCTCCGGTACCGGCCGTGGTCGAGTAGACGGACAGCCATTCGTTGCCGTCGTTGGACGTCTGGAGCTGGAAGCCGCGGGCGTACGCCGCCTCCCAGCGCAGCAGCACCCGGCTGATCGCCTGGGCCGAACCCAGGTCGATCCGCAGCCACTGGTTGTCGGCGAAACTGCTGGCCCAGCGGGTGCCGTTGTCGCCGTCGACGGCCGCGGCGGCGGGGAAGGCGGCGCTCTCCACCGACGACGCGAGCGTCGGACGCCCCTGGGACAGCAGGGTTTCCGCTGCCTGCGCGGGTTGTCCGGTGCTCACCAGGTAGGCGCCGAACAGCGCGAGCAGAGTGACCAGCAGCATTCCGAACCGCGGGCCTTTCATCGGTAGACCCGCACGTAGTCGACGAGCATCCGAGACGGGAACGGCGTCGCCGAGTTCGGCGGGCCGGGGAAGTCGCCGCCGACGGCCAGGTTGAGGATCAGGTAGAACGGGTGGTCGTAGATCCACGGACCACGCGTCGCCTCGAGTTGCGCCTTGTCGACTGTGAAGACGGTGATGCCGTCGACCTGGTACGTGATGCCGGTCGAGTTCCAGAGCATCGTCCAGGTGTGGAAGTCGTTCGCGAAGTCGGCGCCACCCGGCAGGCCGTACGATCCGCCGTACCCGCCGGCGCCGTTGTACGCCGGAGCGTGCAGCGTCGAGTAGGCCTTGGTGGTCTCGCGGCCGAGGATCTCCATGATGTCGATCTCGCCGTTGTACGGCCACGGCCGGCCGGTCAGGAAGTCCGAGCCCATCATCCAGAACGCCGGCCAGAAACCGTTGCCCTTGGGCACCTTGATCCGCGCCTCGATCTTGCCGTACGTCGTATCGAACTTCGTCCCCGTGTTGATCCGGGCCGACGTGTACTGACAGGTCCCGCTGCCGCTGACCGGGTCGATCGGGCAGGCGGAGCCCGGCGTCACCTCACGACGGGCCTCCAGGACGAGATGACCCTGGCCGTCGGTCTGGACGTTGTTGTCGGTGTAGACCTGCAACTCGCCGTTCTGGCCGTTGCCCGGGTCGGCACGCCACTTGCTCGCGTCCGGTTTGGCACCGGCGGCGCTGTTGAACTCGTCCGACCAGATCAGCTGCGGCGGGTTCGCCGGGTCGGCCGGCGGGGTCGGCGGCGTGGTGGGCGCACCGCCGGTGCCGTAGACCTGGAACTCCCAGAGCGAGTATCCGTACGGCGTATTGCGCTGCGTCCCGTACATCCGCACGTAGCGCCCGGTGCCGGTGATGTTCAGCGTCTCCTTGAATCCGGGCCCGTTGGTCGTTGTGTAGATCGGCGTCCAGTTGGTCGCGTCGTTGGAGACCTGGATCTGGTACGACTTCGCCGACGCGGGGTCCCATTGCAGGATGACCTTGTCGATCTGGGCGGTCGCGCCGAGGTCGACGTAGATCCAGCCCGGGTCGACCCAGCCGGTGTCGGTCGTGGTCGCCCAGCGGCTGGCCGGATCGAGGTCGAAAGCTCTGGCCGGCGTGCATTCCCAGCAGTTGCCGTCGCTCTGCTGCGACGAGGCGACGCCAGGCTTGTTGTACGACAGGAGTTTGCTGCCGGGAACCGTGCCGCTGGTGCTGCCGAAGACCTTGAACTCCCACAGCGAATAGCCCCACTGGGTTGCGCGCTGCGTCCCGAGCAGTCGGACGTAGCGGCCGGAGCCCGAGACGTTCAAGGTCTGGTTGCCACCGCTGCCGGTGGTCGTGCTGTAGATGGAGGTCCAGTTGTTGCCGTCGGCAGACGTCTGGAGCTGGAAGGCCTTCGCGTACGCCGCTTCCCAGCTGAGCTGGACCTGACTGACGGTGGCGGTCTGACCGAGGTCGATCTGGAGCGACTGCGGGTCGCTGAAGGTGCTGGACCAGCGCGTGCCTGGGTCGCCGTCGACCGCCGCGGTGGCCGGGAAGGCGACGCTTTCGGTCGAGGATGCGGTGACGGGCTTGCCTTGGGACAGTAGCGAGTCGGCGGCGTTCGCCGACGGGCTGACGACGAGAGCGATGAAGAAGCTCATCGCGACGGCGAGGAGTGTCGCGGTCCTGAGGCGGCCGCGGCGGCGGGCAGGGGGCGGGGAAAGCGTCTGCATGGGCATCTCCAGGGCGGGCGGGAAGAGAGGCGGGGGAACGTTCCCTAAGCCTGAGAGTTCCGTGCTCCGGGAACGGTGTCAAGACTTCGGCAGCGATCGGAACACAACCTGGGTGTCAGTCCGGAGAACGCCTTGACAAGGTTCCGGAACCGCCGGGATGCTCAGTCCTGGGGAACGCTCCCCGCTGTTCGAGGCCGAGGGGGTACGCGTGCGACGACCGACCCTGCATGCCGTCGCGGCCCGGGCCGGAGTGTCGAAGTCCAGCGTTTCCCGGGTGATCAACGGCGAGCCCACGGTGGCCCCGGAGATCCGGCAGATCGTGATGGCCGCCGTGACCGAGCTCGGCTACGTACCGAACGGCGCAGCCCGCAACCTGGTCACCCAGAAGACCAACACGATCGCGATCATCGTCTCGGACCCGCCGGCCGGCCTGGTCTCGGACGATCCGATGTTCGCGATGGTGGTTCGCGCGGCCTCCCGCGAACTCGAGGCCGCGGGCAAGCAGGTGTCACTCGTGCTGGCGGGCTCCGACGAGAGCCGCCAGCGCGTCGAGCAGTACCTGGCCGCGGGTCACGTCGACGGCGCCATGCTGGTCTCGATGGACGGCGCCGACCCGCTCCCGGCCGCCCTCGCGCGGACCGGGCTGCCGGTCGTGTCGCACGGCCGGCTGGCAACACCGGGCCTGATGCCGTACGTCGACAACGACAACATCGGTGGCGCCACCAAAGCCGTGCAGCATCTTCTCGACCAGGGCCGGCAGCGGATCGCCACCATCTCCGGTCCGTTGGACATGACGGCAGCACAGGACCGCCTGACGGCGTACCGGGACACGCTGCGAGGCACCGGGCGGCGGTCGATCGTTGCCCTCGGCGACTTCACCCGGATCTCCGGTGCCGAGGCGATGCGGCAACTGCTCGACGACGATCCGCAGCTCGACGCGGTGTTCGCTGCCAACGACCTGATGGCGATCGGCGCCCTGCGGACCCTCCGGGAAGCGGGACGGCGGGTGCCGGACGACGTCGCGGTGGTCGGCTTCGACGACATCGAGGCCGCGCTCTACACCGCTCCCCCGCTGACCACCGTCCGCAGCCCGATGGGCGACCAAGCTGCCGGGACAACTCGGTTGCTGCTCGACCTGCTCGCCCACGGCGATGCGGATTCGGTCATCCTGCCGACCGAGCTCGTCATTCGCGAGTCAGCCTAGAAGCCTTCTACAGCAGGTCCCGTACTGCGGTTGCCGCGCGAGTCGCTGGGGCCGAGGCGGATCAGAGTTGGGTGAGGCCGAGGGCGATCAGGCGGTCGCGGAGCCAGGCAAGCTCGCCGGCGATTCCTTCGGCCAGTTCCTCCTTGCTCTTGGGTGGCGACGGGAGGACCGACCAGGTGTAGGTCTCGCACTCCAGGTGATGGGTCAGCGGCTCGGGACCTCCGACGAGGTGCCGCAGGCTTTCTTCGACAACGTCGGTGGTGCTGGTCAAGGGCGTCCGCGGCGGGGCGTGCACGGGGATATGGAAGTGCGCTCGCCAGGACGCATGCCCGGACAGCTCGCCGACGAGATCGAGGTCGTCGACACCTGGTCCGCCGTACTCGCGGATCTGGTGCAGGAACTTGGGCTCGGCGAACTTCGCCAGCGCCTCGCGGGCCGCCGGGTCCCACGGCGAGGCGAGGTGCAGGGCGGCCGAGAGCTCGCTCTTCACGATCTCGACGTTCGCTTCGGCAAGGAGCGCGAACGACCTACCCGGCTCCTCGAACTGCACCGCCAGATGACACGTGTCCAAACAGATCCCCACCCGCGAGCCACCAGTCGACGCGGCGTACGGGTTCAGCCAGTTGGCGGCTTGGCCGATCATTTCGAGGACGCAGCCTGGTTCGGGCTCGACGGCGAGCCGGATCCGGCGGCCGGTTCTGGTGTGGACCCGGGCGAGGTGCTCGTCGAGTTTGTCGAACGCCTGTCGCGCCTGAGCGTTCCGGCTCCGGCTCCACGGCGTACGCCAGGCCAGCGGCAGCGTGGAGATCGACCCGTACGCCGCATCGGCGGGCAGCAATTCGCTCAGCACCTTGACGAGATCGAGGGTGTAGTCGAGGCGCGCCGGCTCGGTCCAGTCCGGCTGGTACACCTTCTTGCCGATCACGCGATCGTGGAACCCGGAGTACGAAAAGCCGTTCAGGGTAACGACTTCCAGGCCGTTCCGGTCGAGTGCGCGGGCAAGTCGGCTGAGGGCGATCGGTGAGTTGGCCAGCCGCTCGGCGAGGGTGTTCGCGAGCCAGAGCCCGACGCCGAGGACGGGCACCTTGAGATGTTTGCGGACCAGCGAGGAGAAGCCGTCGAGCTGGGCGATGACGCCTTCGAGTTCCTCCGCGGGATGCACGTTCGTGCAGTAGCCGAGATGGACGATCGAACCGTCAGGGTGCCGGAACCTCATCGCCGTGCTCCGCGCAGGATCGAGTGGCCCCAGCGACGTCGCATCCGTTGCTCCTCACGATCAACGGCCACGGAAGGTGATCTTGGGCGTACCTTGAGTGACTGCAGGAACTCTAGATCGACCCCGGACTCTTGGGAAGACCTAGGCCTGGGCGGGAGATTCTCCTGCTCCGGCAAGGTGTTCCGGCTCCGCCACGAGATCCCGCGGCTCCGCCACGAGATCCCGCGACCGATCGGCGACGGCCATCGCGGCCAGCGCCGTCGTCAACGGGACGGCCGCGATGATCCCGAGACTGCCGACCAGACCGCGGACCACCTCGACGGCAACCGTCTCCGTGGTGACCACATAGCCGGTCGAGACTCCACCGATCGCGAAGACCATGAGCAGCGGAAGCGCCGCACCGGCGTACGCGAGAACCAGGGTGTTGACCACCGAGGCGACGTGAGCGCGGCCGATGCGCAGCCCGGCTCCGACCAGCGCGGACCGGCTGGCCGACGGATTGGCGGCGGACAACTCCCAGACCGCGCTCGCCTGGGTGACAGTGACATCGTCCAGTACGCCGAGCGCACCGATGACGATACCGGCCACCAGCACCCCGGGCAGATCGATCCCCGGCACCAGTCCCTTGATCGCCGAAGCACCCTCACTGGCCAGCCCGGTGAAGAGGCTGAGCTTGACGAATGCCCAGCCGAGGAACGCGGTCAGCGCGAGCGCCGAGATCGTTCCGGCCAGCGCGACCGACGACTGGGCGTTGATCCCGTGCGTCAGGAACAGTGCGATGACCATGATCACCGAGCCGCCGACGACCGCGACCAGCAGCGGATTCGATCCCTTCACGATCGCCGGCAGGATGAACTGGGTCAGCGTCACCGCCGTCACGCCGAGCGCGATCAGCGCGGACACCCCTCGCCAGCGCGACAAGGCGATCACCGCGACCGCGAAGATGCCCGCCAGCCACAGCAACGGCACCTTGCGATCGTGATCCACATAGTCGTACCGCGTATCGATGGTCTTGGCGTCCTGCTTCACGTTCAGCAGCAAGCGGTCGCCGACCTTGATCGGCAGCGCCACCTGGGCGGCCTTCGGCACCTGGACCGGCGCATCGAGGCCCTTGTCGTTCAGTCCCGGGGTGTCGGTCAGATGAACGGTCGCCTGGTCGCAGTTGCCGAGCTCCTTCGGGCAGGGAGCCATTGCGATCACCGTTCCGCGCGCACCCTGCTGTTCGGCCGCGGGGACCTTCAGGTCGGCACCCGGCCAGAGGATGATCATCGCGATCACGGCCGCCGCGATCAGCGGGATCAGGAAGGCGGCAACCACGATCCGCACCCGCCGCGCCACGACGGCATCCGCATCCACCACCGACGTGTCGACCACGTGATCGCTGTAACCGTGCCCGGCGCCCGATCCGTCGCCCCGCCCGCGGCCGACCGACTGCCCGTCGCCCAGCCCTCGGCTGAGCAGCCCGTCACCACGCCCGCGGCCGAGCGCCTGGCCGTGACCGTGACCGTGTCCGTGGCCGTGTCCGGAGGGAATGTCGATGCGGGCGCGACGGTTCGGCTTTCTGTCGGCTCGCCTGCGTCCCACGTTCCGCCTCGGCATCCGTCCACTCTCCCTGTTTTGACAACCATGTCCAATTAAATGAAAATGATTGTCATGAGACCTGTTACTCGCGCTGTTGCCGCCGGCGTCGCCGCACTGGCGGTCGTCACTCTCGCAGGCTGTGGCAACTCTGCTGCAGACGACCCGGCCGGCAGCGGTGACAAGCTCGACGTGGTCGCATCGTTCTACCCGCTGGAGTTCATCGCCAAGACGGTCGGTGGCGACGCCGTCCACGTGACGACGCTGACGGCACCAGGCGTCGAGCCACACGATCTGGAGCTCACGCCGAAGCAGGTCGGCCAGATCGCAAAGGCGAAGCTGGTCGTGTTCGAGAAGGGTCTGCAGCCGGCCGTCGACGAGGCCATCGAGCAGAACGGCAAGCAGGCCGGCTTCGACGTCGCGCCCGCCGCGAAACTCGAGGCGACCGGCGCCAACTTCGAAGAGGAGGACGGCGCCGCACCGCCCACCGGCACGGTCAAGCCGGCCGCCTTCACCGAGGACGCCCTCGACCCGCACTTCTGGCTCGACCCGGTCCGGTACGCCGATGTCGTGAAGGCGGTCACCGACAAGCTGATCGAGACCGACAGCGCGCATGCCGACGGCTACCGGCAGCGTTCGGAGGCGATGCTGGCCGAGGTGTCCAAGCTCGACAACGACTTCAGGACCGGCCTGGCGAACTGTCAGCTCAAGACGTTCGTGACCAGTCACCAGGCGTTCGCGTACCTCGCGAAGCGGTACGGTCTGCAGATGGTCGGTATCGCCGGATTCACCCCCGACGCCGAGCCGACCCCGCAGCGGATCAGGGAGGTCCAGGACATCGTGCGCAAGCAGCGGGTGTCCACGATCTTCTACGAGGAACTCGTCAGCCCCAAGGTGGCCGAGTCGATCGCCCGCGACGTCCACGTCAAGACCGCGGTCCTGAGCCCCATCGAGGGCCTCTCGGACGCGAACTCCAAGGAGTCCTACCTCTCCCTGATGCGGGAGAACCTGCAGGAACTCCGGAAGGCGAACAGCTGCGCGTGACCGATCCAGCCCAGCACCCAACCCCTGCCGTCCAGGTCACCGATCTCTCGGTCGACCTGGGCGGCCGGCTCGTACTGCGGGGTGTCGACCTCCAGATCCGCCAGGGCGAGGTGGTTGCCGTCCTCGGCACCAACGGCTCCGGCAAGTCCACCTTGATCCGGACCGTCGTCGGGTTGCTGCCGGCTGCTCGTGGTGAGGTCAGACTGTTCGGCCAGCCGGTGCCACGGTTCCGTCAGTGGCAGCGCGTCGGTTACGTGCCGCAGCGGATCACCGCGGCAGGCGGCGTACCGGCCACTGTGCAAGAGGTCGTGTCGTCCGGGCTCTTGTCGCGGCGGCGGTTGTTCCGTCCGCTCAAGGCGGCGGACCGGCAGGCGGCCGAGCACGCGCTCGAACTCGTGGACATGGCCGACCGCCGCAAGGACGGCGTCGCCGAGTTGTCCGGTGGACAGCAGCAGCGGGTGCTGATCGCCCGGGCACTGGTGTCGGATCCTGACCTGCTCATCCTCGACGAGCCGACGGCCGGGGTCGACCTGGCCAGTCAGGCGATCTTCGCCGACGCGATCCGCGAGCGGGTTGCCGGCGGCTCCACGGTGGTGATGGTCAGCCACGACCTCGGTCCGATGGACGCGCTGATCGATCGCTCCGTCGTACTGCGTCGCGGCCGGATCGTGTACGACGGTCCGCCGCACGCCTCGCAGACGCATGCCCATGTCCACCCGCACAGCGCGGATGACGAGCCGGGGTGGCTGTCGTGACGATGTTCCAGCTCGAGTTCATGCAGCGTGCGTTGATCGCAGGTCTGCTGACCGGATTGTCGGCGCCGGCCATCGGCACGTACCTGGTCCAGCGCCGGTTGTCGCTGATGGGCGACGGGATCGGGCACATCGCGATCACCGGTGTCGCCCTCGGGCTGCTGACTGGCACCGCGCCCGTGCTGACCGCGGTACTGGTCGCTATCGCCGGTGCAACGGCCATCGAGCTCGTCCGGGCTCGCGGGAAGGCGAGCGGCGATGTGGCGCTCGCACTGCTCTTCTATGGCGGTATCGCTGGTGGCGTGCTGCTGATCGGCCTGGCAGGCCAGGGCGCGGCGACGCTGAACACCTATCTGTTCGGTTCACTCACCACTGTGTCCCAGTCCGACCTGTACGTCGTGGTCGGCCTCGCCGTGACAGTCCTGGTCGTGGCGATCGGGCTCGGTCCGCAACTGTTCGCGGTGTGCCAGGACGAGGAGTTCGCGCGAGTCACCGGGCTGCGCGTGCAACTGCTGAACCTGCTGATCGCAGTGATGGCCGCAGTCACTGTGACGGTAGCGATGCGCACGGTTGGTCTGCTGCTGGTGAGCGCGCTGATGGTGGTGCCTGTCGCTACCGCGCAGCAGGTAACTCGGTCGTTCCGCAGTACGTTCATCACTGCTTGCGCGATCGGGGTGACGGCTTGCGTGGCCGGCATCATCACGTCGTACAACGCGAACGTGGCGCCCGGCGCGACCATCGTCGTACTGGCGCTGGCTGGGTTCGTGGTCGCCGCGGTCGTCGGCACGCTGCTGCGACGTCGGCATGCTGTCAGTGCGCCGCTTGCCGATGAGGAACCCGAGGTCGACATCCCCGAGCCCGCACCGCATGTGGTGAGCTCGGCGCACGCCCACGCGCACAACCCGGCATGTGGTCATCCCAAGGTCGAACACGACGACCATGTCGACTACGTGCACGACGGGCATCTGCACGCGGCACACGGGGATCACTGGGACGAGCACTGACTTGGCGGGGAATGAGAGAATACGGTGACGAGATGACAGGAGGCACGGTGGCCATCGGAACACGCTCGACCCGTCAGCGCGCGGCAGTCGCTTCGGCGCTCGACAACCTCGACGACTTCCGGACCGCGCAGGAGATCCACCAGGAGCTCCGGGGCGCGGGTGAGGCCGTCGGGCTGACCACGGTCTACCGCACCCTGCAGGCGCTGGCGGACTCGCGCGAGGTCGACGTTCTGCGCACCGCGGACGGTGAAACGGCATACCGGCGTTGCTCCAAGGGACACCACCACCACCTGGTCTGCCGCAACTGCGGCCGCACGGTCGAGGTGGAGGGCCCGGCCGTCGAACGCTGGGCCGACAAGGTCGCCGCCGAACACGGCTACGCCGACGTCAGCCACACCCTGGAAATCTTCGGCACCTGCCAGGACTGCCGTACCAGCTGAGTTTCCTCACCCGTGACCCCGTGCCAGTTTGTGGCCGGGGTCACAGTTGCGTTCGAGCGCGCTCTAACCTTTACGGTTTGAAGCATGAACACGACCGGTGTCCTCAGCTCCCCCGCCCGGCGGCAGGCTCTTGCCGACAGCTACCAGGCACCCGAGCTACCGCCGCCGGCTCCTGAACTGCTGCGGCTGCTCGACCTGCCCGCGAACCTGCCGGAGACGTTGTCGATCGCCGAAGTCGCAGCGGTCACCGGACTGACCGCGCACACTCTGCGGTACTACGAACGGATCGGGCTGGTCGAGGTCGCCCGGGACGAGTCCGGTTATCGCGTGTACGACCGAGAGGCGCTCGCGCGGATCGTCTTCGTCACCCGGCTGCGCCTGTCGGACATGCCGATCAGCACCATCACGCACTACATCAACCTGGTGAACCAGGGCGAGCAGACCGCTCCCGAACGTCTGCTCGTCATGCAGGAACACCGCGCGATGATCCGGCGCCGCCTTCGCGAGATGTCCGCGGCCCTCGCGCTCACCGAGTACAAGATCGCCACGTACGGCGGTCACTGCACCCCCTGACAACGCCCACCCCCTCTCGCTGACGGTCGCTGTTCCGTCGGCGGGCGGAGCCATGCCTTCACCACTAGGAGATTTCGATGATTCTCGGTACCAACGGACCTGAGGTCAGCCGGCTCGGACTCGGCTGCATGGGAATGAGTTTCGCCTACGGCCCCGGCGACGACGCCGAATCGGTCGCCACCCTGCACCGCGCACTCGATCTCGGCATCACGTTCCTCGACACCGCCGACATGTACGCCGCGGGCGCGAACGAGGAACTGGTCGGCAAGGCCATCGTGGGCCGCCGCGACGAGGTGGTGCTGGCGAGCAAATTCGGCATCGTGGTCGACCCGGCGACGCTGAAGGTCATCGGTGTCGACGGCTCACCGGCGTACGTGCGGTCCGCGATCGACGGATCGCTGGCCCGGCTCGGAGTGGACCACCTCGACCTGTACTACCAGCACCGGCCCGATCCGTCGGTGCCGATCGAGGAGACCGTCGGCGCGATGGCCGAGCTGGTCGAGGCCGGGAAGGTGCGGTACCTCGGGCTGTCCGAGGCGTCGGCGGACACGATCCGGCGAGCGCACGCGGTGCACCCGATCACCGCGGTACAGAGCGAGTGGTCGTTGTTCAGCCGCGACATCGAGGACGAGGTGGTGCCGGTCTGCCGCGAGCTGGGGATCGGGATCGTCCCGTACAGCCCGCTCGGCCGGGGCATGCTGACCGGCGCGATCGCCCGGACGGACGACCTGGCGGCCGACGACTTCCGGCGTACGCTGCCTCGCTTCGACGACACCAACCTGGCGGCGAACCTCGCGCTGGTCGACGAGGTACGCCGGGTCGCCGCGCGCCACGACGCCACGCCGGGGCAGGTCGCGCTGGCCTGGCTTCTTGCCCAGGGCAACGACATCGCCCCGATCCCCGGCACCAAGCGGCGGAAGTATCTCGAGGAGAACCACGGCGCGCTCGCGCTGCAGCTGACATCCGAAGATCTGGAAGCGCTCTCCGACCTCCGCCCAGCGGGAACCCGCTACCCCGACATGACCTGGGTCCAGCGCGACACGGTCGACTTGGGCTGAAGTGTGGACCGCCAACACTGATCAGCGACCGTTTCGGGGCAAAATCAGCGGCGTCTGAGCGTGGACGCCCGGGCGACGGTGCTTCGTCAGTGTTGGCGGTTCAGGGTCAGCTGATGTTGCCGGCTTCGGCGGCGATGGTCGTGGTGTCGCCGTGGCCGGTGTGGACGACCGTGTCGGCCGGCAGCGTCAGCAGCTTGGTGCGGATCGAGTCGAGGATGGTCGGCTTGTCGGAGTACGAGCGGCCGGTCGCACCGGGGCCGCCCTGGAAGAGGGTGTCTCCGGTGAAGACCGCGTTCAGGTCTTCCGCGTAGAGCGACGTGCTGCCAGGGCTGTGACCTGGAGTGTGGATCGCGCGGATCGTCGTACCGGCGATCTCGAACGTGGTGCCGTCGACGAGGTCGTGGTCCGGGCGGTCGTCGTACATGGCTTCCCACAGCATCGTGTCGGCCGAGTTGAGCCAGACCTGGGTGTCGAGGTAGTCGCGGATCCCGCCGACGGCGTTGATGTGGTCGTTGTGACCATGTGTGCAGATGAGCGCCGCGAGCCGGCGATCCCCGACGGCCTTGATGATCGACTCGGGGTTGTGGGCCGCGTCGACGACCAGGACCTCCTCGTCGTTGCCGATCAGCCAGACGTTGTTCTCGACGTCCCAGCTGCCGCCGTCCAGCGAGAAGATGCCGGAGGTGATGACGCGTTCGATCCGGGCCGCCATCAGAACAGCACCACAGAGCGCAGTACGTCGCCGCGGTGCATCTTGTCGAACGCGGCCTCCACCTCGTCGAGCGCGATCGTCTCCGACACGAACCGGTCCAGCGGGAGTCGGCCTTGCAGGTGGAGGTCGATCAGCATCGGGAAGTCGCGACTCGGCAGGCAATCGCCGTACCAGCTCGACTTCAGCGATCCGCCCCGCCCGAAGAAGTCGAGCAGCGGCATCTCGAGGCTCATGTCGGGTGTCGGTACGCCGACCAGGACGACGGTGCCGGCCAGGTCGCGGGCGTAGAACGCCTGCTTCCACGTCTCCGGACGGCCGACCGCATCCACCACCACGTCGGCACCGAAGCCGCCGGTGAGGTCCTGCACCGCTTTGACGACACCGTCGTGATCGAGACCCTTCGAGTGCACGGTGTGGGTCGCGCCGAGTTCCTCCGCGACCTTCAGCTTGCGCTCGTCCAGGTCGATCGCGATCACCTTCGCGGCTCCGGCCAGCCGTGCGCCGACGACGGCCGCAGTACCGACGCCGCCACAGCCGATCACGGCCACTGTGTCACCGCGGCCGACGTTGCCGGTGTTCATGGCGGCGCCGAGGCCGGCCATGACGCCGCAGCCGAGCAGTCCGGCGACCTCGGGCTTGGCGGCCGGGTCGACCTTCGTGCACTGCCCGGCCGCGACCAGGGTCTTCTCGGCGAACGCACCGATGCCGAGCGCGGGCGACAGCTCGGTGCCGTCAGCAAGGGTCATCTTCTGCTTCGCGTTGTGCGTGTTGAAGCAGTACCACGGGCGCCCACGCAGGCAGGCCCGGCAGTTGCCGCAGACGGCACGCCAGTTCAGTACGACGAAGTCGCCGGGCGCGACGTCGGTGACACCCTCCCCGACCGACTCGACGACGCCCGCCGCCTCGTGCCCGAGGAGGAAGGGAAACTCGTCGTTGATGCCACCCTCCCGGTAATGCAGGTCGGTATGGCAGACCCCGCAGGCCTGCACCTGTACGACCGCCTCCCCCGGGCCGGGATCGGGAATCGTGATCTCTTCGATCGTCACCGGAGCGCCCTTGGACAGGGCCACCACACCACGCACGGTCTGACTCATCCCCCGACGCTAACCGTCCCCGCAACCCCACGTCAGCCCCCACGCGCGTCGCCCCGCCAAATAACCCCCGCCCGAACCACCCCAGCACCACAACTCCACGCACCGCCGGAACCCACCCGTTGTGCGAACCCACACTTTCAGGGGACAACCCCCGGAAGTGTGGGTTGTCCCTCGGTATCCAGGCAGATAACCCACCTTTGCCGAGGTCATCCCCTCGAAGTGTGGGTTCGCTGTCCACCGGTCGGGGGACAGCCGGTCCGTCGGTCGGTGCTCCCTGGGACCGGGTGCGGAACGGGAAGGTTGAGCCATGACCGACACAGACATCGCCGTACGGGTCCGCGGACTCGTCAAGCGCTACCCGGACAAGGTCGCCGTCGCCGGCGTCGATCTCGACATCCACCGCGGTGAGGTGTTCGCCCTGCTCGGCCCGAACGGCGCCGGGAAGACGACGAGCGTGGAGGTACTGGAGGGGTACCGCCACGCCGACGAGGGTGAGATCAGCGTGCTCGGCGTGGACCCGGCCCGGGCCGACCGGAACTGGCGGGCCCGGATCGGGATCGTCGCCCAGTCGTCCCGCGACGAAGCCGAGTTGTCGGTCGCCGAACTGGTCAACCACTACGCCGGCTACTACCCGAACCCGCGCGACCCCGACGAGGTGATCGCCTCGGTCGGGCTGGACGACAAGCGCAAGACGCGGACCCGGAAGCTGTCCGGCGGCCAGCGTCGGCGGCTCGACGTCGCGCTAGGCGTGATCGGCAACCCGGAGCTGCTGTTCCTGGACGAGCCGACCACCGGGTTCGACCCGGAGGCGCGCCGGCAGTTCTGGACGCTGATCGAGAACCTGCGCACCGAGGGCACCACGATCCTGCTCACGACCCACTACCTGGACGAGGCCGAGCACCTGGCCGACCGGGTCGGCGTGATCGCGGCCGGCCGGATGATCGAGGTCGCCACGCCGGAGACGCTCGGCGGTCGCGGCGCCCGGACCGCGCGGGTTTCCTGGCTGGACGCCGACGGGGCGCACGAAGTACGGACCGATTCGCCGACCGCCGAGGTCGCCGCGCTGATGACCCGGTTCGACGGCGAGGTACCGGAGCTCGAAGTACGCCGTCCGTCGCTCGAAGACATCTACCTGGAACTGATCGGCAAGACCAACGCCGCCGCCGACCTCGCTACTGCCGAAGCTGGAGTTGCCTGATGAGCACCCTGACCGCCCTGAAGTCGTTGCCCTCCCCGCTCAAGGTCGGCGTCTCGCGGACCAAGCTCGAGGTCAAGCAGTTCTTCCGCGAACGGGAGCAGCTGATCTTCACCTTCTTCTTCCCGATCATCTTCCTCGGCATTTTCTCCGCCGTGTTCAGCGGCACGGACTTCTCCGGTGGCGTCAACGCCGCCACCTACTTCACCCCCGGAATGATTGCCTCCGGCATCTTCCTGACCAGCTTCCAGTCGCTGGCCATCACGATCGCGATGGAACGCGACGAGGACCTGCTGAAGCGCCTGCGCGGTACGCCGATGTCGCCGCAGTCCTACTTCATCGGCAAGATCGGGCTGGTGCTGTGCACCTCGATCGCCCAGTTCGCGCTGCTGCTCGCGATCGCCGGACTCCTGCTCGGCGTCGACATTCCCTCCGAGCCGTCGAAGTGGCTCAACTTCCTGTGGATCTTCGTGCTCGGTACTGCGTCGGGCTCGGTGCTCGGGATCGCGTTCTCGGTGGTGCCCAAGTCCGGCAAGGCCGCCTCCGCGGTGGTCACGCCGGTGGTACTGCTGCTGCAATTCATGTCTGGCGTGTACTTCGTCTACAGCGATCTGCCGTCCTGGATGCGCGGTGTCGCCTCGGTGTTCCCGCTGAAGTGGCTGGCCCAGGGCATGCGGTCGGTGTTCCTGCCGGACGGCTTCCAGGTACACGAACCCGGCGGCTCGTGGCAGCTGGGCACGGGCGCCGTAGTACTGGCGGTCTGGCTGATTGCCGGGCTGGTGATCGCGCAGCGGGTGTTCCGGTGGACCCGGCGAGACGCAGGCTGACGATGACGTCGGCAGCCGAACCGACCGAACCGACGAGCCGGTCGGTCGTCGGCTTGGCGGATGGGTCGGTCGGCGCCCCGACGGACCGGTCGGTCGTCGGCTGGGCGGACCGGTCGGTCGTCGGCTGGGCGGACCGGTCGGTCGGCGGCCTGACAGGCCGGTCGGTCGGCGGCGTGGTGGTGGCGCACTGGCGGCAGTGGAGGAAGATGGTGGGCATGGAGCTCACCAGCGGCGCCGGGCAACCGGTCTGGACCCGCACGCTGATCGCCTGGCACATCGTCTTCTGGACACTGCTCGGCGTCACCGCGCTGGTGTCGCTTCTCGGCGACCTGAGCGGCCGTCACCACCTCGCGGTTCTCGGCGCCCTGGCCGTCCTCGGCCTCGCCTACCACTTCGTCGGCCGGCCGGCGATGATCTCGCGAAACGCTCTGGCGGCGCGGATCTACCTCGTGCTGCAGATCGCCTGCGTGGCGGTCGTCGTGGCGCTCTACCCGCCGAGCGTGTTCCTGATGTTCATCGCGTCACCGCAGATCTGGCTGCTCAGCGACAAAGCTCGCGACTCGGTCGTGCTCAGCGTGCTGCTCGTCTTCACCGTCGGCGCGGCCCAGCTCTGGTCGGCCGGCTGGACGATCGACGCCTTCTGGGACATCTTGCCGTGGATGCTGATCAGCCTCGTGGTGAGCATGCTGCTCGGGATCTGGATCGACAAGGTGATCGCGCAGAGCCAGCAGCGGGCCAACCTGATCGAGGAACTCGAATCGGCCCGCGACGAACTGGCCGAAGCGCACCACACCGCCGGCGTGATGGCCGAGCGGGAGCGGATGGCGCGCGAGATCCATGACACGCTGGCCCAGGGGATGACGAGCGTGGTGATGTTGGCGCAGACCGCGGCCGTCGAGCTGCAGCGCGGTTCGCTCGAACCGGTGGCCGGCCGACTGGCCGCGATCGAGGACACGGCCCGGGAGAACCTGGCCGAAGCCCGGGCGCTGGTGGCGGCCTTCACGCCCGTCGCGTTGACCGGAGCGACGCTCGCCGAAGTACTGCGTCGGCAGGCTGAGCGATTCGCGGCAGAGACGGGCGTCGACGTACAGGTTTCTCTCGATATGCCGGACGACGAGGTGGCTGCGTTGCCGCAGGCGCAGCAGGTGGTGTTGTTGCGGGCTGCTCAGGAGTCGTTGGCCAACGTCCGCAAGCATGCCGGCGCGACTTCGGTCGTGATCTCGCTGGGGATGTCGGCGGCCGGGGTACGGATCGAGATCCACGATGACGGGTCCGGTTTTGCTGTGGACACCGCCGAGCGGTCCGGGTACGGACTGGCGGCGATGCGCGGGCGGGTCGAGGAGAGCGGTGGGACGGTTTCGGTCGAGAGTGCGCCGGGTCGTGGTACGCGGGTGGCTGTGTTGATTCCTTCGGCTGGGGAGAACGCGTGAGTATTCGGGTCCTGGTGGTCGACGATCACCCGGTAGTGCGGTCCGGGCTGATCGGCATGCTCGCCGTGACCGACGACATCGAGGTGGTCGGCGAGGCCGGCGACGGCGAGGAAGCCGTCGCGCTGGTGGCGACGACGCGCCCGGACGTCGTACTGATGGACCTGCGCATGCCGCGACGGGACGGGGTCTCGGCGACGGGTGCGATCGTGTCGTCGTTTCCGTCGACCAAGGTGCTCGTGCTGACGACGTACGACACCGACACCGACATCCTGCACGCGGTGGAGGCAGGCGCTGCCGGGTATCTGCTGAAAGACACGCCGCATGCCGAGTTGCTGGACGGGATCCGTGCGGCGTCGCGTGGCGAGACCGTGCTGGCTCCCCCGGTCGCGGCCCGGCTGATGTCCCGACTCCGTACGCCGGTCGCACCCGCCGCGGTCCAGCCGTCGCCTCGCGAGCTGGAGGTCCTGGCCGCGGTCGCGCGCGGGCTGAGCAATGCGGAGATCGGGCGGGAGTTGTTCATCGGGGAAGCGACGGTGAAGACGCATCTGCAGCGACTTTTCACGAAGCTGGACGTGGACGATCGCACCCGCGCGGTGACCGTCGCCATCGAGCGCGGACTGCTGCCTTCACCTCGGCGCTAATTCATTTGTAGTAGCGGCTTCACCTCCTGGCCGAGGAAGTGGGCGAAGGCGTCGAAGTCCGGCTCGTCGCGGCAGGGCTGGACCGAGATCGTCGTCGCGCCTGCTGCTTGCACCTCTTTGAGGCGCTCGGCGATCTCTTCGGCGTTGCCTACGGCACCTATCTTGGGCGAGCCTTTCATCCCGTACTCCGCCAGCTCCGCGTCGACTCGAGCGCGCGCATTCGGACCGGTCGCGACCGGGATGCTGGCGATGACCTCGTGGTCCTTCGCGGCCTTCTGGAGCGTGGCTTCGGTCGCCTGCTTGATCGCGTCGGTGTCCAGGCCGAGGGCGAGGAGGGTCCCGGTGCCTAGTTCACCGGCCGCGGCGAGGGACTTCGGACCGGCGACGCCGATCAGCAGGGGTGGTGGCTGGGTTGGTGGATGCGCGAGGGTGACGTCGGTCAGCTGGACGTAGCGTCCTTGGGTGGTGACGGTTTCGCCGTTCAGGAGTTGACGGAGGGCCGTTGCGTATTCGCTCAGGAGGGTGAGTGGCGCGTCGGCGCGGACGCCGGCCTGCTCCATCCAGGGTTGGACGCCGTGTCCGATCCCTGCGACGAACCTGCCCGGGTACAGGCGGTCGATGGTCGCGATCTCCATCGCCGCTTGCGTCACATTACGAAGTGGCACGGGAAGGATTGCTGCCCCGACACGAATGCGCTCAGTCGTCGCGAGCGCCGTCACCGCACTGGCGATAGCAGACTCGTTGAAACAGTCCTCAGAGATCCACAGATCATCCAGCCCACTGCTCTCCACGGCCGCCACAAACCCCCGAAACGCCTCAGGCGCCCACGCCGGCGGAAACGACACCCCTACTCTCAACCGATCATCCATTCCCCGATGCTAAAACCCCCCACCGACAGCTCCCCTACGCCAACTCCCTCGCGAAAACCACGCGGCACGACATGAGCAGGCGCCCGCTCCGCCCCGAGCCAACCGTCCACTCGCAGCAACCACGCCGTACCGCGCGACCAGGCACCCGCCAACCCCCAGCCCACCATCCGCCCACGCCGTACGAGGTGAGCAGACGCCCGTCGGCCGTGAGCTCGTCATCCGCTCGTGGGCACCACGCCGTACGTCGTGGGGTGGCGTGGGGTTAGGTGGTGGGGGCGACGGGGTTGGGGATGGCGCCGCCGTAGCGGCGGTCGCGTTGGGCGTAGAGCTCGATCGCGTGCCAGAGGTGGCGGCGGTCGAAGTCCGGCCAGAGGGTGTCGAGGAAGACCATCTCGGCGTACGCGAGCTGCCAGACCAGGAAGTTCGAGGTGCGCTGCTCGCCGGAGGAACGGACGAACAGGTCGACCTCGGGGATGTCGGGCGCGTACAGGTGTTTGGCGATCGTCTTCTCGGTGATCCGATCCGGGCTGAGCTTGCCGGCGGCAACTTCCTGGGCGATCGAGCGCATCGCGTCGGCGATCTCCGCCTGCCCGCCGTAGTTCACGCAGAACTGCAGCGTGATCGTGTCGTTGTTCTTGGTGCGCTCCTGCGCGTACTCGAGTTCGGAGATCACGCTCTTCCACAACCGCGGCCGCCGCCCGGACCACACCACGCGGACGCCCATCGCATCCAGTTCGTCGCGACGCCGGTGGATCACCTCGCGGTTGAACCCCATCAGGAACCGCACCTCTTCGGGCGACCGGGCCCAGTTCTCGGTCGAGAACGCGTACACCGACAGGTACTTGACCCCGATCTCGATGCCACCCTTGATCACATCCAGCAACGAGGCCTCACCAGCCTTGTGCCCCTCGGTCCGCGGCAGGTTCCGCGCCTTCGCCCAGCGCCCGTTCCCGTCCATCACCACCGCCACATGTCGAGGCACCAACTCCGCCGGTACGGCGGGCGGCCTGGCCCCCGACGGATGCGCCTCCGGCGCAACCACCGCCCCCACCCGCTCCCCCACACCCCGACCACGACGACGACCCAACGGCGACATACCCCGATCCTCCCTCATACCGCTCACCCACCAGCAAGCGGCCTGTGGAAAACTGCCGAACCGGAAACCCTTCGTATGGCAGCCTTATACCGTCCGTAACTCCACTCCCCGGGAGCCTCCTGCAATGACCCGCCGCCCGCTGCAAGCAGCCGCCACCCTCAGCGCCCTCCTGATGCTGGCCGCCTGCACCGGCTCCCCCAAGGCAGGCCAACCCAACACCACCCCGCCCCCAACCACTCCCACCATCACCCCATCCCCCACCCCCTCAACCCCCACCTGGACCCCAGAACAACAAGCCGCCATAACCGCCGCAAAGTCCCGCTACACAACAGCCCGCGCCGCGGTCGACAAAGCGTTCGAAGATCCGGCCCACCTCAACCGGACAGCGTTGGAGAAGGTCGGAAACGGCGGGGAATGGATCATCACCGTCATTGATGACGCGAGATTTCAAACTCAAAACGGTTGGTATCAGACCGGCCAGGTGAAGATCTCCGGCACCCAGGTCGTATCGGTGAAGCTGGGGATCGAGCAGCCCGAGGTGCAGTTGACCAACTGCATCGACAGCTCAGCAGTGGTCACCCGCTTCACCAAGACCAAGAAGCCAGTACCCATGGGGCCGGGCAACGGAGATCGACACAAGTTCTCCTCGCGTCTTGTCTATGCCCAGCCGAACTCAGGCGGACCGAAGATGTGGTTCTTGGTCGCCGAAAAGGGTGGCGGACCATGCTGAGGTCGCTTTGGATCAGCGCCGCGTTAACGACTTCCCTGCTTCTGACATCCGTCAGCACAGCCGCTGCGGACGACAAGCCGCCGCCTCCCGGGCCAGGCTATGTCTGGGCCTGCAACGCGCGTATAGGTAAGTGCACGTGGATCGCCCAAGAACTCATCCACACCGCCGGGCCGGAACAAGGGCACCCCGCAAAGGCGGGGAGCAAGAAGGCAAAGCGGACTTGCCAACTGGGCGCTGTCGTACAGCCGTGCAGTGACCCCACTCTCGGCAATTGGTCGAATAGTCAGCAGTGCTACTTGCGGCGGGAGGAGCCGCAGCCGCCGTTTTCGGATGCTCGGTGGGAGGGGCATACGGAGGGGTCTGTTTGGGCGTGTGTTCGGGAGCAGGGGTTTGATCAGGGGCGGCATTTGGTGACCAAGTGGGTTTGGTTGCCTGGGGAGCCTGACACGGTGGTTACTGATCCGTTGACGTTGGCGTATCGGGCGGTGGCGGCTATGCAGTTGCGCGCGCCGGTGGTGAAAAGTGCGCCTGGGGTGGGGCAGATCGGGCTGGTGAACATGCCGGTGTGGTTGTGGGTGGAGAAGTCGGAGAACACCTGGGGGCCGATCAGCCGGGATGCGAGTGTTCCGGGGTTGACCGTTACCGCGACTGCGCAGGTGAAGGCGGTGGACTGGAGTATGGGCGACGGGAAGACCGTACGGTGCGAGGGTGCTGGTACGGCGTACCGGAAGTCGTTCGGGATCAAGCCGTCGCCTGATTGTGGGTATTTGTATCGGAAGACCTCGCGAGATCAGAACGGCTGCCAGTACAAGGTCGGTGCCACTGCCCGCTGGGACATCACCTGGCGGAGCACGCTCGGTGACACCGGTCAGCTCTCGATGACGCGAACCGGCGCCACGCAACTCCGCATCGGAGAGGCCGTTCCAGTGCTGGTCGATCCCGACGGTGATCAGGCGGCTGCTCCAAAGACACCAGCGGTCTGTTAGACGCCGCTGTTCGAGCCAACATTGAACGGCCGTAGCACCTGGACATGCCGCTGCGCTTTGGAATCAGCACCTTCCGGCTCTGCGGCTCTGCGGGAAGTTCGCCCTCCATTCGTCACGGGCGCGAACCATTTTCATTTCGTCGAGCAGCTGGGTCGGCGTCCCAGGTGGCCTGACCTTCTTGCCGTCAGTGGTCAAGGCGATGGCCTGTGAGGAATCCACACATGCTTGGACCGTAATCTCATCGGCTCGACCGGAATTCTGCGGTGCGATCTTGAGCACCTTCGTCCACACAACCTTCTGCTTCCCCACGCTGTGCCACTTTTGCGCCTTGAACGTCGCGGCCTGGTTCAGCTCAGCACCGAGCATTGCGCCGCTTGCATATTTCCGGAGTTCCGATGTGTCGCGCCCGCCACTGGTGGCCATGACATCCGTTGCCTCGATGAAGTGCCGGTACGCCGAGACAGCGTCGGCGGCCGCTCCGGAGTCAGTTGAAGATGCTGAGGTTGCAATCGAGATCGCGGATGATGTGGAGGGTCGTGCGTGGGGCTCTCCCGACGGAGCGCCGTTGCAGCCCGTGATGAGGCTGGCGATGGCTATAGCACTTGTTGCGGCCACCGGAACTCTCCTGCTCATTCCTCCCACAGACACAGTCTCCCGTTGGCGGTTAACGGTCAGGGGTTAGGTCTAGGTGGGGGAGGGAGCGGAGGTTGCGGTCTAGGTGGTAGGCGACGAAGGCAGCTACGAGGGTGTTGGCTTCTCGGCGGGAGCGGGGGTCGGAGCGTTCGGCGATGGGCCAGTCGCCGGTGAGGAGGGCGGAGAGGAGGGTGAGGGTCGGTGGGGCCGGCATCGCGGAGGCTGGGGGGCGGCAGGTGGCGCAGACGACGCCGCCGGCGGCTGGGTTGAAGGCTCGGTGGGGGCCTTCCTCACCGCACTTCGCGCAGTCGGCGAAAGACGGGGCGTAGCCCGAGATCGCCAAGGAGCGTAGGAGAAAGGAGTCGAGGACCAGGGCCGGTTCGCGTTCGCCGGTGGAGAGGGCGCGGAGGGCGCCGGCCAGCAGGAGGTGTTGCTGCGTGGCTGGTTCCTTCTCCTCGACGACGAGGCGGTCCGCGGTTTCGAGCAGGACCGTGCCGGTCGTGTAGCGCGCGTAGTCGCCGACGATGCCCTCGCCGTACGCCGAGATGGAGACGGCCTGGGTGACGACGTCGAGGGTTCGCCCGGTCGCGAGTTGCAGGTCGACGTGGCTGAACGGTTCGAGGCGCGCGCCGAAGCGGGACGACGTACGGCGTACGCCCTTCGCGACGGCCCGGATCTTGCCGTGCGTGCGGGTCAGGAGCGTGGCGATGCGATCGGCTTCACCCAGTTTCTGGGTGCGGAGCACGATCGCTTCGTCACGGTAGAGCGGCACCCGTCCAGTCTCTCACCCGCGTGCGAGGTACTCAGCCAGCCCGGTCGGCGGGTGCCCGGTGATGTCTTCGACGGCGCTGCTGACCTCGCTGAGTTCGCCGCTCGCGATGGCGGCGTACGACGTGACCCAGCCGGCCACCTCCCACGCCGGTGCCCCGAACGACTCCCGCGAGCGGTACGCCTCGTCCAGGGTCTCCGCCTCGTACCGGATCGGCCGGCCCCACGCCTCGCTCATCATCGCCGCTGCCTCGGCCAGCGTGAACGCCGCCGGACCGGTCAGGTCGTACGTCTGCCCCGAGTGCGTCGCGTCCAAAAGCACCTGAGCGGCCACATCGGCGACGTCGTCCCGCAGTACGGCGGCAACGCGCCCGTCCCCCGCCGGCCCGCGGATCACCCCGTCCTCGCCCGCGAAGCCGGGGACGAAGTCGAGGTACATGTTGTCCCGCAGGAAGGTGAAGTCGACACCCGTCGCGCGAAGATGCTGCTCGGTGTGCCAGTGGTCGCGCGCGAACGTGAACGTCGCGTTCGGCGCCGCCCCGACGAACGAGGTGTACACGATCCGCCGTACGCCGGCCGCGACCGCCGCGTCGATCGTTGCCTTGTGCAAGGAAACCCGGTCGGCCGATTCGGACGCGCTCACCATCAGCAACGTCTGTACGCCGTCCAGCGCGTTCAGCAGCGCGGCGATGTCCCCGTACGACGCCTGCGCGACCTGCGCGCCCTCCAGTTCGGGAGCGCGAGCAGGATCCCGTACTACGAGGCGCTGGGCGGCCCCGGCTTCCGCGAGCCGCCGTGCGATCCGCGAGCCGAGCTGCCCCGTCGAGCCCGTCACCGCGATCAACCCCGAGGTCGAGGGCAACTCGGCACCAGCCTCGGCCTCCACCGGACTCAACTCCGGATCGAGCCCGTCCGCCGACCCCACCAACGCCTCGGTCAACCCCCCGGCCGACGCCCCAGCCAACCCACCAGCCAAACCCCCGGCCGACCCACCGGCCGACCCATCGGTCAACCGCTCAGCCGGCGTGTCGGCGGGAGTCACCTCGGGGTCGAGGGTGCTCACCGCTCGACTGCCTTCATGGCGGCCTCGCTGTACCGATCCCCCGCGACAGCATCCGGCGGGAACGCCTCGTCCAGCGCCGCGAGCTCCTCGGCCGACAGCGTCACGTCGATCGCACCGAGATTCTCGGCGAGGTACTTGCGCCGCTTCGTCCCCGGGATCGGCGCAACGTCATTGCCCTGGGCAAGCAACCAGGCCAGCGCCAGCTGCCCGGCCGTCACCCCCTTGTCCGCGGCGAGTGACCGGACCTCCTCGACCAGGTCCAGGTTGCGCTGGAAGTTCTCGCCGCTGAACCGGGGCAGCCCGCGCCGCATGTCGTCCGGTTCGAAGTCGTCCGGCGACTTGAGCTGGCCGGTCAGGAACCCGCGGCCGAGCGGGCTGAACGGTACGAACCCGATCCCGAGTTCGCGCAGCGTCGGCAGGACGACGGTCTCCGGGTCGCGCGTCCACAGCGACCACTCGCTCTGCACCGCACTGATCGGATGGACGGCGTGCGCGGCGCGCACCGTCTCCCCCGACACCTCGGACAGCCCGAGGTAACGGACCTTGCCGGCCTTCACCGCCTCGGCCATCGCCCCGACGGTCTCCTCGATCGGGACCTCCGGGTCGCGGCGATGCAGGTACCAAAGGTCGACGTAGTCCACCCCGAGCCGCTGCAGCGACGCGTCGAGGGCAGCGCGCGCGTACTCCGGCTTGCCGTTCACCACCGTCGGCAGGGTGCTGTTCCCCGACGACCACTGGAAGCCGAACTTGGTCGCCAGGATCGCCTCGTCGCGCCGGCCCGCGAGCGCCCGGCCGACGAGTTCCTCGTTCGCCCCATTGCCGTAGACATCGGCGGTGTCGATGAAGGTGCAGCCGGCGTCGAGGGCCGCGTGCACGGTGGCGATCGACTCGGCGTCGTCGTTGGACACGCCGTACGACTGGGACATGCCCATGCAGCCGAGGCCGAGGCTGGAAACGGTCAGTTCTCCGAGCTGGGATTCACGCATACTCCGAACCTACCTGTGCCGCAGCACCGCGTCGCGACGGGTCCAAGATCACCGACAGTAGCCGCATTCCTCCGCTGCGCAGCCGAATCCCTTCCTCTCAACAGCACAGCGGTTGCTCCTGCAACAACTTTGTGTCATTTCAGGCCGACCCGACCGGACCGTCGAGCGACTTCGTATCGTCAGCAGGTCAGGTGTCCAGCGGGTTCCTGGGGGGTCCAGTCATGTTTCTGCGGCGCGCACTGCGGTACCGGTATGCCCAGGCACTGGTACTCACCGGCGTCTCGCTGCTGATCGGCACCTGCGCGGCGTTCGCGCCCTGGTTCGCTCGCGCTGTCGAGCAAACGGTGACCACGGAGACGCTGCACAGCCAGCGCCAGTCGGCCGCCTGGCAACTGGAAGCGTCCCCGCCGGCGTCGAGTGGCGTGGCGACCGCGAAGAAGCCCGAAGACCTGGCTCAACTCGTCCCCGCCGATCTGAAGCCGCTGTTCACCCCACCGCTCTACGGTCAGACCGTGGACGCCCAGTGGCGACTCAGCACCGATCCTCAGGACGTCAAGGTCGTCGGCCGGCTGGTCTGGCGAGACGGGTACTGCGGCCAGCTCGTCTTGACCGAAGGGCGCTGTCCGAAGGGTCCCGGCGAGGTCGTCGTCTCCAGCGCCGACAAAGCGAACTTCAACGCGAAGACGGGCGCGGTCCTGATCGCGAAGCCGACCGATTACACAGGCGGCGCCAATCTCAAGGTGGTCGGCGTCTACAAACCCGTCGATCCACACGCCGACTACTGGTTCGGGCGTGCACCGGTGGGCCGGTCACACCTGCCGGAGTTCCCGGACCCGGGCAGCGGAGACTTCCTGCTGACGGATCGCGGCACGTTCGTCAAGAGCGTCTGGGGGCACCATTCCACGCTGGACACCCGGCCGCTGTCCGGTGTCGTGCGGGCCAACGATCTGCAGCGGCTCAAGGACGCCACCGCGCAGGTCGACGCCAAGGCTTCCCAACTCGGGTTGGAGACCAGGAACACGTCCGCGCTCGGTGCAGTGATCGACCAGATCCAGGCGGAGCGGAAGCAGGCCACCACGATCATCCCGCTGGTGATGGTCCAGGTCGCCCTGTTCGGCGTAGTGGTCCTGGCGCTTGCGCTGTCCGCGGTGGTGGATCAGCGTCGACCGGAAATAGCGGTAGCTCGGCTCCGCGGGTCGAGCGCACGGCGTACCGGGCAGTCGTTGGCGATGGAGCTCGGGGTGGCTGTGCTCGCGGGGCTGCTCGCGGGGATCGGGACGGGGTTCCTGCTGCTGTTGGTCGTGCGAGCGACGTGGCTGAACGGCGGTGCCCCGATCGAGGTGCCCTGGACCGTGCCGGCCGCGGTGGCGCTGGCCGTCGTGGTGGGGATCGCTGTCGTCGTCTGGTCCGTGCGGACCGTAGTACAGCAACCGATCTCCACGCTGTTGCGCCGGGTGGTCCCGCGGCGACGCAGCCGGGCGCTGGGGATGGTCGACCTCTCCATCATCATGCTGGCCTCGGCCGGCCTGGTTGCCGCACTCACCGGAGGCGGCCGCGGTCCGCTGCCGGTTCTGACGCCTACTCTGCTGGCGCTGGCGGTCGGGCTCACCTTCGCTCATCTCCTGTTGCCCACTGCGGGATTCGTCAGCCGACGGGCCCTGCGTCGTGGCCGGCTGGGGCTGGCACTGGGTGCTCTGCAGGTCTCCCGGCGACCAGCGGTGACGCGCATCGTCGCGGTGGTGGCAGTGGCGACCGCGTTGGCCTCGTTCGCCGGGCAGGCCGCATCGGTTGCCGGTGACAACCGGGACCTGCGCGCCGGCTACGAGACCGGCGCCGAGGGCGTGCTGTCGATGTCCGTCACCGACCTCAGCACGTTCAGCAAGGCCATCGACAAGATCGACCCGGATCGGCATTGGCTCACACCCGTCGTGCTGTCCAGGCCGCCGTCGCCGGACGCGCTCACCGCCATGATGATCGAGCCGGACAGCTTTCGCCGGATCGCCTTCCGCGGCGACCGGCTCACCGACACCGCCGGGTACTCCGCCCTGTCGGCACCCGCCAAGCCGGAGCGGATCGACATCAGTGGCCACGAGCTCACCATCACCGCGACGCCCGGCAAGCTGACGCCGGTCGCCGTGACGACCTTCAACGGTGAGGGAGGCACCCAGAACCCGCCGGCGAAATCGGTGATCCTCGAGGCGAACGTGGTCAGCCGGGCCGGGGGCGCGCGGTTCCTGGTGCGGTTCCCGGCGATGCCGTTGGTGCCGGGCAGGACGTTCGTGCTCAAAACCCAGATCGGCTGCCTGCAGGGCTGCCAGCTGGTCCGGCTCGGGCTCGCCCGCGGTCTGAACGATCCCGGCGGATTCAAGGGCCGGATCGACATCGGCAAGCTCACGATGGAGGGCGGGAAGGCGGTCCCGCTCGGAGCGGCGGCGGACTGGAATCCGGTCAAGGCCATCGATGGCACGCCCGGTTCGATCGCGGTCGACGACCGGTCCGGCGGCGGCCTCAGCCTCGATCTGACCAACACCGGCAACGAGCAGTTCATCCAGCACGGCTCGGTCCCGGCCCTGGTACCGGCCGTCATCAGTTCGCGGTTCCCTCTCAGCGACGCCACCACCGTGCCGGGTACCGACGGGCTCGCCGTACCGGTCCAGAAGATCGATCGGCCACAGGGAACGATCAACCGGTATCCGCTGAACGTCGCCGTACTCGACCTGGAGAACATCCGGCGGCTGGGCGGTTCGGTGGACCAGCAGTCGACCGAGTTCCAGGTCTGGCTGAACGCCGACGGACTGGCGAACTCCCAGCGGGTGATCGACGGACTCGCCCAGGACGGGATGGTGGCGACCCTGGTCGACCGGCGCAGTGACCGGATCGCGGCCTACGGCCGGTCGGCCAGCGCCTTGGCCCTCCAGCTCACCCCGGTCGTCGGGATCGCAGGCTGGTCGCTGGCGATCATCGTGTTGCTGTTGATGGTGGTGACCTCGTGGCGGTCGCGCGCGCAGGATTACGCCAGCCTGCGGATCACCGGCGTACCGGCCGCCACTACCGGGCGGGCCGCGCGCTGGGAGCAGACCGGGCCGGTGGCGCTGGCGGCCTTGCTCGGATCCGCGTGCGGCGTGTTCGGCGCACAGATCGCGCTGCCGATGATCCCGCTGTTCGCCGAGACGCTGGAGACTTCGCCGATCCCGCTCGATCTGCATACCAACTGGACCGTCGCCGTGGCGCTGTGGCTGATCGGAACGGTGGTGCTGACGACCACGACGCTGCTGCTCGGAACCGGTGTCAACCGCCGCGCCGGGTACCACCGGATCAGGGAGGAGCTGTCATGAGCGGGCTCGCGATCAACACCAGCGGACTGGTGCACATCTACCGCAGCCAAGGCCATGACGTCGCCGCGCTGTCCGGTATCGGCATCTCCGTTCGCCCGGGTGAACTCGTTGGCCTGCTCGGTCCGTCCGGGGCCGGCAAGTCGACGCTGCTGCAGTTGTGCGGCGGCCTGCTCACCCCGAGCGCGGGCCGCCTGCAGATCGGCGAGCACCACATCGCGACGATGACCGAGGCCGAACTCGACCGGATGCGCTCCGGCGACGTCGGCATCGTGCTGCAGGGTGCCGGCCGCAACCTGATCCCCTATCTGACGCCCGAGGACAACATCCGCTACGCCCAGCGCGCCGCACCGCGCGGGCGCACCTTGCCCAGCCCGGTCGAAGTACTGGAACTCGTCGGCCTGCGGGACCACGCCCGTACGCCGCTCGAACGCCTCACACCAGGTCAGATCCAGCTGTGCGCCGTAGCGGTGGGAATCGCCACCTTCCCCGGCTTGCTACTGGCCGACGAACCGACCAGCCAGCTCGACCACCAGGCCCGCGACGAGGTCCTGAACGCGATCTCCACGATCAATGCGAGCACCGGCATGACCGTGCTGCTGATCACCCACGACCCCGAGGTCGCCGCGGTACTCCCCCGCACCATCACGATCCGCGACGGCCGGATCGCCTCTGAGGGACGCTCCGGCGAGGAGTTCGCGGTCGTCGCCACCGACGGGTCGTTGCCGTTGCCACCGCACGTCGCCGAACTGCTGCCACCCGGCACTCTTGTCCGCGTCACCAGCTCTGAGGACGGCACCGGCGGCGTGCACCTCACCCCGGTCGAGCAAGAAGGTCAGGCATGATCACCGTCACCAATCTCAGCGTCGCGTACGGCGAACTGCTCGCGGTCGCCGACGTGTCGCTGCGGGTGCCGCCGGGATGCGTGCTCGCCGTCAGCGGGCCGTCCGGGGCCGGCAAGAGTTCGTTGCTCTGGGCAATCGCCGGAGCGGTCCGGGCGAGTTCGGGCACGGTCGAGGTGGACGGCTTGACGATCACCGACCGGCCCGCTGCCGCGGCACACGGCGTCGTCCTGATCCCGCAGGGCAACGGGCTCGCCCGCGTGCTCACGGCGCGGGAGAACTTGTCGATGCCGCTGCTCGCAGATCGCGCGCTGACCGCAGTACTGGCGCGGCGTGACGAGGACGACGACGAGGAGCGCGAGCACACCCTCGACACCATCGACGCGACGATCGAGAAGGCGTTGAAGGATGTCGGCCTGGAAGACAGCGGGGATCACCTGGTCGAGGAGCTGTCCGGTGGCGAGCAGCAGCGGGTCGCGGTCGCGCGCGGACTCGCCCAGCAGGGCCGCGCGATCCTGGCCGACGAGTCGACCAGCGAACTCGACAGCGCCAACCGAGAACGAGTCCTCGAACTGCTGCGCCGCGAGGCCGACCGCGGTGCCGCCGTCATCATCGCCACCCACGACCCCAACGTCGCCGCCGGTGCCGACGGCCACGCCACCATGGACGAAGGCCGCCTCACCTGGGAACGGCGCCTTTAGCTCTGCTCGGCCAGCTCCAGCTCGTAGAGGCGTTCCACTGGCTTGAATCCGAAGCGGGCGTTGACTTTCTGCATCGGGGTGTTGGTGAGAGCGGTCCAGGTATGGAGCCATCTCTGCGTACTGCGGTGCTTCGCGAGCTGGTCGAGGTTGGCCAGCTTCAGGTGGGTCCCGAGATTGTGGCCGCGGTGATCCCGTAGTACGAGGGTGTCGTCCTGCTGGGCGTGCTCGGCGTCGTCCCTGGGCAACCACATCAGCGTGTAGCCGGCCGGGGCGCCGGCGGTGGTGTGCGCCATGGTGACCAGGGCGAGGTAGTTCTTGGCCAGTCGCTCTTCACTCGTCCGCAAGCGCTCGACCGTCCAGGGGGCGGGGTCGTGCGTCATCCCGCCGGTCGGGACGTCCTGGTCCATCGCCGTCCGGAGGTCCGCGTACTCCGCCAGGTACTGCGGCGGGCACGGGCCGGCCCACGCCGTCAGTCGATACCCGTCGGGTTCGCCCGCGGTCTGCCGGAGCTCACGCAGCCGCGTTTCGTCGTACGGAAGGGGTACGACGAGGTGGTCCTCGACGTTCTCGACGCTGAAGCCGAGGGCGGTCGCGAACAGGAGGCCGGGGGCGGACTCGGTGGGGGCGCCGATCTCGGTCTGGAAGATCGTCCGGCCGAGTTCGGCTGCTCGCGTCGTCGCCCAGTTCCAGAGTGCGGTGCCGATCCCGCGCCGGCGCTCGGCCGGTGGTACGTCGATCTCGACCTCGATCGCGTCCAGGTCCTCCTCGAGACGGTATTCGAACAGCATCGCGCCGACGATCCGGTCACTGTCGAACGCGGCGACCGGCAGCCTGGTCCTGGCCGGGCCGGGATTGCGCAGCGAGTACGCCAGCGCCTGGTGGCCCACGACGATGGCTGCTTCGCGACCCGCGGTCGCGCCGGCCCGCAGTACGGCGTACCACTCGTCGAACAGCGGTTCGTCGGACGGATCGAGCTCGCGCACGGTGATCATCGGGCGAGTCTGTCCAACAAGCGAGTCGCCCGCTACTCAATTAGCAGCGGGCGGCTCTCTTGGCGCGGGCGACTTCCAGCTGGTCAGCGGTTCGCGCGGTTGACCGCGGAGACGACTGCCTTCAGCGACGCGGTGAGAATGTTGGCGTCCCGGCCGACACCCCAGTAGACGTCGTCACCGACCTCGCACTCGACGTACGCCGCGGCCAGCGCGTCACCACCGGCCGAGAGCGCGTGCTCGTGGTAGTCCAGCACCCGTACGTCGTACTTCAGCGGCTTGATCGCGTCGACGAAGGCCGAGACGGGACCGTTGCCCTCGCCAACCAACTCGTGCGGTACGCCGTTCGCGTACACCTGCACGCGGAGCTGGTCGCCCTGGCCCTCGCCCGAGGTCGAGTTGACCGTCAGCAGCGACAGCTTGCCGGGCTGGAGGTACTCGGTGGAGAAGATGTCCCACATCTGCTGCGGGCCGACCTCGCCGCCCTCGGTGTCGGTGTACTGCTGGATCACGCGGCTGAACTCGATCTGCAGCCGGCGCGGCAGGTCGAGGCGGTGCTCCGACTTCATGATGTACGCGACGCCGCCCTTGCCGGACTGCGAGTTGACCCGGATCACGGCCTCGTACGACCGGCCGACGTCCTTCGGATCGATCGGCAGGTACGGCGCCTCCCAGTGGATCTCGCCGACCGGCTTGCCCTCGGCCGCGGCCTGCTTGTCGAGCGCCTCCAGGCCCTTCTTGATCGCGTCCTGGTGCGAGCCGGAGAAGGCGGTGTAGACCAGGTCACCGGCGTACGGCTGGCGCTCGGGCACCCGCATCTGGGTGCAGTACTCGACGGTGCGGCGAATCTCGTCGATGTCGGAGAAGTCGATCTGCGGGTCGATGCCCTGGCTGAACAGGTTCATCCCCAGCGTCACCAGGTCGACGTTCCCGGTCCGCTCACCGTGGCCGAACAGGCAGCCCTCGACGCGATCGGCACCGGCCATCAACGCCAGTTCGGTCGCGGCCACCGCCGTACCACGGTCGTTGTGCGGGTGCAGGCTGATCGTGCTGTGCTCGCGACGGCTCAGGTTGCGGCCGAACCACTCGATCTGGTCGGCGTAGACGTTCGGCGTACTCATCTCGACGGTCGCCGGCAGGTTCAGGATGATCTCGCGGCCCGCATCGGGCTGCCAGACATCACTGACCGCCTCGCACACCTCGAGCGCGAACTCCAGCTCGGTGCCGGTGAAGATCTCCGGGCTGTACTGGTAGCCGAACTCGCAGTCGCCGAGCATCTCGTCGGCGTACTTCATCACGGTCTCGGTACCACGGACGGCGATGTTGCGGCACTCCGCCTTGTCCACGTTGAACACGACCCGGCGGAACAGCGGCGCGGTCGCGTTGTACAGATGGATCGTTGCCTTCGGCGACCCCTGCAGCGACTGCACGGTCCGCTCGATGAGCTCCTCCCGCGCCTGGGTCAGAACGGAGATCGTCACGTCCTCGGGGATCGCGTCGCCCTCGATCAGGCTACGAACGAAATCGAAATCGTACTGGCTGGCGCTGGGGAAACCGATCTCGATCTCCTTGTAGCCCATCTTCACCAGCAGATCGAACATCCGCCGCTTCCGGGCCGGCGACATCGGCTCGACCAGAGCCTGGTTGCCGTCGCGCAGATCGGTCGACAGCCAGCGCGGCGTCGCGGTGACCGCCTTGGCCGGCCAGGTGCGGTCGGGCAGATCGATCGGCGGAAACGCTGTGTACCGGCCGATCGGCATCCCGGAACTCTGCTGAACAGGCTTGGGCTGGTTCTTCGGTGCCATGATGTGCGGGTTCTCCTCGCGAGAGTCTGTACTGCGGGGTCTGACTGCGACCGGCGTACGACAAGACTCCGCGGCGAGGGAACCGGCCTACGTCAGGCCTCGCCGCGGCAGCGAAGGAGAAGAACCAGGTGCCGCATGGTGCCTGCGACTCTACCCACAATCTCTGCCACAGGTCGAACCCGCGGTCTCGCGTGTCGAGACAGAGAGTGATCACGGGACTCGGCAGCCAGGCCCGCTTCGCGCCTCCTGCGTCGGCGCTCGACCCACCCACCCCAGGTCGCCGCTCCTACGTCGCAGCTCAAAACTACGAGCCGCCAACCGGCTGCTGCATCATCTCCAGGTCGAGCAGATCGTGCGAGCGGTCGGCGGCCGTGCGACCCGGGTACGACGGCCCGCTTCGCGCCTCCTGCGTCGGCGCTCGACCCCACCCACCCCGAGTCGCTGCTCCTACGTCGCAGCTCAACCACGAGCTGCCGACCGGGTGTCATCGCGATCCACAGGTCGCGCAGATCGTGCGAGCCGTTCGCCACCTCGCGATGTCGCGCTGGCGAACCCGGGGTCGTCAAGCGCGGGGTGTTTGTTTGAATTCTTAAGCTTTGACTATGACTTCTGAGCTTCCCGGGAGAACCGGGCTTGGTGTGCTGGTGACGATCAAGCGGGACGGGCGGCCTCAGCTGTCGAACGTCACTTACCTGTACGACGGCCGGAGCGTGCGGATCTCACTGACCGACGATCGGGCGAAGACGAAGAATCTTCGGCGCGATCCGCGGGCGAGCCTGTACGTGAATGGTCCCGGCGGAGGCTCGTACATCGTTCTGGAGGGCAAGGCCGAGCTCAGCACAGTGGCGCGGGACCAGCACGATGAGACTGTCGAGGCGCTGGTGGACTATTACCGGGAGGCGTCGGGCGAGCACCCCGATTGGGACGACTACCGCCGCGCGATGGTCGAGGACGGCCGGCTGCTGTTCACAATGACGGTCGACCACGCGTACGGGATGCCGTCACCGAACTGACGAGGGCAACGCCGGAGCTGGAGATGACGGGACAATCCGGCGGCAGTTCGCAGGTTGAACCGCGACGCAGAAGCGGCGACTGGAGCGGGGTGGGCCGGCAAGCTGCCCGACCTGGCGATGACGGGGCACCCGGTCGGCAGCTCGTGGTTTGAGCTGCGACGCAGGAGCGGCGACTTGGGGTGGGTGGGTCGAGCGCCGACGCAGGAGGCGCGAAGCGGGCCGTCGTACCCGGGTCGCGCGGCTGCCTGCGGCTCGCACGATCTGCGCGAGCTGGAGATGATGCAGCAGCCGGTCGGCCGGCTCGTAGTTGTGAGCTGCGACGAAGGAGCAGCGACCCGGGGCCGGGTGGGTCGAGCGCCGACGTAGGAGGCGCGAAGCGGGTCGTCGTACACGAACCGGGCCGGCTCCCCCGTGAGGGAACCGGCCCGGTTGCTTACCGTACGGACTGCTCAGCGCAGGTCGAAGCGGTCGAGCTCCATCACCTTTACCCAGGCGGCGACGAAGTCCTTGACGAACTTCTCCTGGGCGTCGTCGGCGGCGTACACCTCGGCGAGCGCGCGCAGTTGCGAGTTGGCGCCGAAGACGAGGTCGACGGCGGTGGCCGTCCACTTCACCTGGTCGCTGCCGAGCTCGCGGATCTCGAAGACGTTCTCCTCCGCGGCCGACGCCTTCCACTCCGTGCCCGCGGCGAGCAGGTTCACGAAGAAGTCGGTGCTCAGCGTCTCCGGCCGGTCGGTGAACACGCCGTGCTTGGCACCGTTGACGTTCGCACCGAGCGCGCGCAGACCGCCGACCAGCACGGTCAGCTCCGGCGCGGTCAGGGTCAGCATGTACGCCCGGTCGAGCAGCAACGTCTCCGGCGAGACCTTCTCCCCCGCCCGCACGTAGTTGCGGAACCCGTCGGCCCGCGGCTCGAGTACGGCGAACGTGTCGGTGTCGGTCTCGTCCTGCGAGGCGTCGGTCCGGCCGGGGTGGAACGGCACGGTGACGTCGTGGCCGGCCTTGCGGGCCGCCTCTTCCACACCGGCGTTGCCGGCGAGCACGATCAGGTCGGCCAGCGAGATCCGCTTACCACCGGTCTGCGCGCTGTTGAACTCCTGCTGGATCTGCTCGAGCTTCGCCAGTACGCCGGTCAGCTCGGCAGGCTCGTTGACCTCCCAGTTGCGCTGCGGCTCGAGCCGGATCCGGGCACCGTTGGCGCCACCGCGCTTGTCGGTACCGCGGAACGAGGCCGCCGAGGCCCACGCGGTCTTGACCAACTGACCGACGGACAGCCCGGAGTCGAGCAGTTGCTGCTTGAGCGTCGCGGCGTCCGCGTCGTCGATCAGCTCGTGGTCGACTGCCGGGACCGGGTCCTGCCAGAGCTGCTGCTCCGGGACCCACGGGCCGAGGTAGCGCGAGACCGGGCCCATGTCGCGGTGCAGCAGCTTGTACCACGCCTTGGCGAACGCGAGCTGGAACTCCTCAGGGTGCTCCAGGAAGCGGCGCGAGATCTTCTCGTACGCCGGGTCGACGCGCAGCGCCAGGTCCGTCGTGAGCATCGTCGGGCGGTGCTTCTTCGCCGGGTCGTGCGCGTCCGGGATGGTCTCGTCGGCGTCCTTCGCTACCCACTGGTACGCGCCAGCAGGGCTCTTGGTGAGCTCCCACTCGTGGCCGAACAGGTTCTGGAAGAAGCCGTGACCCCAGCGCGTCGGCGTACTGGTCCACGTCACCTCGAGACCGCTGGTGATGGTGTCCGAGCCCTTGCCGGAGCCGTAGGTGCTCTTCCAGCCCAGGCCTTGGGCCTCGATCGGGGCGCCTTCCGGCTCGGGGCCGACGTGGTCGGCGGGACCGGCGCCGTGGGTCTTGCCGAACGAGTGACCGCCGGCGATCAGCGCGATGGTCTCCTCGTCGTTCATCGCCATCCGGGCGAACGTGTCGCGGATGTCGCGGGCCGCGGCCAGCGGGTCCGGCTTGCCGTTGGGGCCTTCGGGGTTGACGTAGATCAGGCCCATCTGGACCGCGCCGAGCGGGTTGGCCAGCTGCCGGTCACCGCTGTAACGCTGGTCGCCGAGCCAGCTGTCTTCCGGACCCCAGAAGATCTCCTCCGGCTCCCAGACGTCCTCGCGGCCGAACCCGAACCCGAAGGTCTGGAAGCCCATGTCCTCCAGCGCGACGTTGCCGGCCAGCACCAGCAGGTCGGCCCAGGAGATCTTGCGGCCGTACTTCTGCTTGACCGGCCAGAGCAGCCGGCGGGCCTTGTCCAGGTTGGCGTTGTCGGGCCAGCTGTTCAGCGGGGCGAACCGCTGCGCGCCGTCGCCGGCGCCACCGCGGCCGTCCTCGATCCGGTAGGTGCCGGCGCTGTGCCAGCTCATCCGGATGAACAGCGGTCCGTAGTGACCGAAGTCGGACGGCCACCACTCCTGCGAGCTGCGCATCACCTCGACGATGTCGCGCTTGAGCGCGTCCACGTCGAGCTTCTTGAACTCCTCGGCGTAGTCGAAGTCCTGGTCCAGCGGGCTGGCCTGCGGCGCGTGCCGGCGCAGGACCGAGAGGTCCAGCTGGTTCGGCCACCAGTCCCGGTTCGACCGGGGCGTGGGCACCGCGGGCGTCGGGGAGTCGATGGCGGGGTTCTCGCTCTCACTGCCGTGGTTGGCCACGTCAGGCGTCTCGGTCATGCTCTACCTCTCGATGTGGTGGCTGGTTCGGAACCGGCCGCGGAACAGTCGGGGCACAGCCCCCAGTACACGACCTCGGCCTCGTCGACGACGAAGCCGTGCCGGCCGGACGGGTGCAGGCACGGAGCCGCGCCGACGGCGCAGTCCACGTCTTCGATGGCACCGCACGACCGGCAGACCACGTGGTGGTGGTTGTCCGCCACCCGGGCCTCGTAGCGTGCGACCGACCCGGCCGGCTGGATCCGGCGTACGAGGCCGGCATCGGTCAGCGCGCGCAGTACGTCGTACACCGCCTGGTGCGAGACGTCCGGGAGCTCCTCGCGGGTGGCCCGGATGATCGCGTCGGTGTCGGCGTGCGGATGCGAATGCACCGCGCCCAGTACGGCGAGCCGCGGCCGGGTGACCCGCAGCGCGGACTCGCGCAGCAGCTGCTGGAAGTCGGAGGTGGCCATCACCGGAAGTCTCTCCCGTATTCTGGAACGAGTCAAGAATACCTGCGCCGGGAAATTCTTCACCGGCGGTAAATGACTCGCGGTGACGACCGGCCGCGGCGCACGCTGGGGCCGTGGACATCACCAGGCTCTCTCCCGACGACGAGGTCGGCTGTGCCGAGGCGGTAGCGCTGCTGACCGCCACCGCGAAACTCGACTGCCCGGAACAGCTACTGCCGACACCACGCAGTTATGCGGCGCACCTGAAGTACGGCTGGGACGGCGATCCCGGCCAGAGCTATCTCGCCCGGGACGCCGACGGGTTCGTGGCCGGACTGCTGAGCCTCGAGCTGCCGACGTACGACAACACCAACCTCGCCTGGTTCGAGGTCGAGGTGCACCCGGACTACCGCGGCCGCGGGATCGGCAGCGAACTCGTCCGGTACGCCGAGCAGCTGGCGCGCCGGGTCGGGCGGAACTCGATCGGGACGACCACCTGGGACCTGCCGAAAGCGGCCGCGTTCGCCGAGCGGCACGGATACGAGCAGAAGTCGATCGAGGTGAACCGGCGCCAGGACATCGCCGGCCTCGACTGGTCGGTCGTGGAGGACCTGTACGCCGAAGCGGTGCGCGCCTCGTCGGCGTACGAACTGATCCGGATCACCGGCCGGCTGCCCGAAGACCTGCTCGAAGAGATGGTCGCGGTGACCGCGTCGATCAACGATGCGCCGAGGGACGAGCTGGAGATCGAGGACGACGAGTACAGCCCGGAACGGCTGCGCGCATACGAAGACGCCCAGCTCGCACACGACCGGACCCTGTACCGCGTGATCGCCCGCGAGCGCGCCACCGGCGTACTGGCCGGGCACTCGACCGTCACCGTCGAGCGGGAGCGACCGCACATCGCCGAGCAGGCCGACACGGCTGTTTCGCGCGATCATCGCGGTCACCGACTCGGCGCGCTGGTGAAGACGGGCATGCTGCTGTGGCTTCGCGAGGCCGAGCCGGCCGTCACCCAGCTCGACACCTGGAACGCCGAGTCCAATGCCCACATGATCGCGATCAACGAGCAGTTGAACTACCACATCGTTGCCAGGGCACTGGACTTCCAGAAATCCCTGTAATCAAACGGGTTGGACGACCAGTACCTTCATGCGGTTGGAGACCGTGAAGCCCAGCGACTCGTAGAGCCGGATGGCCCGCAGGTTGGTGCCGCCCGTGTGCAGGAACGGCCGCGCACCTTCCCCTTCGATGCCGGCGGCAACTGCCCGGATCAACCGGGTGGCGAGCCCTTTGCCCCGGTACGCCGGGTCGGTGCAGACCGCGCTGATCTCGACGTATCCGGGTGGGCGGCATCGTTCGCCGGCCATCGCGATCAACGCACCCTGCGCACGCAACCCGAGATACCCGCCGAACTCGATCGTGCGGGTGCGAAACGGCCCCGGCTCGGTGAGCTCGGTCAGCGCGAGCATCTCCGGCACATCATCGGCATTCAGTACCACGGCCTCCGGGTCCTCGACGCCGAACGACTCAGGCGCCACCAACTGGACGAGGTCGAACTGCTGGACGAGCTTGAAATCCTCCGGCAGCGGCAGGTCCGGCCGCATCAGGGCGGCAGTGTGGCCGACCCCGAGCAACGAGGCCGCATCCGCCCAGTCCTGCTCGGTGGGCTCGTCCGGCAACCCGAGGAAGGGCGCGACCTGGGCCGCGTAGCGACAAGCCCGGCCCCGGGTTTCAGCAAGACCCGAGTGCGTGCCCGTCAGGGCGTAGTACATCGGGTTCTTCAGGACGTCCAAGTCAGAACCCGAGCTTGCGAAGGTGCTTCGCGTCCGTCTGCCAGTTCTTCGCGATCTTGACGTGCAGGTCGAGGTAGACCGGCGTACCGAGCAGGGCCTCGATCTGGCGGCGGGCGTTCGCGCCGACCTCGCGGAGCCGGGCGCCCTTGTGGCCGATGATGATGCCCTTCTGACTCTCCCGCTCGAGGTAGAGGTTGGCGTAGATGTCGATCAGCGGCTTGTCGGCCGGCCGGTCCTCGCGCAGGCCCATCTCGTCGATGGTGACGGCGATCGAGTGCGGCAGTTCGTCGCGGACGCCCTCCAGCGCGGCCTCCCGGATCAGTTCGCCGACCAGGATCTCCTCGGGTTCGTCGGTGATGTCGCCGTCGGGGTACAGCGGCCGTCCCTCGGGCAGCTGCTTCACCAGTTCGTCGGCGACCAGTTCGGTCTGGAAGTTGTCCACCGCCGAGACCGGGATCACCGCGGCCCACTCGATCCCGACCGACTCGCCCAGGGCGGCGATCTCGGACAGGTGCTCGGCCATCCGGTCCGGCCCGACCAGGTCGGACTTGGTGGCCAGCGCGATCTTCGGCGTCTTGGCGACCTTGGCCGCCTCGGTGACCAGGAACCGGTCGCCCGGGCCGATCTTCTCGTTCGACGGCAGACAGATCGCGATCACGTCGACCTCGGCCCAGGTCGTCTTCACCACGTCGTTCAGCCGCTCGCCGAGCAGCGTCCGCGGCTTGTGCAGACCGGGGGTGTCGACCAGGATCAGCTGGGCGTCCGGGCGGTGCACGATGCCTCGTACGGCGTGCCGCGTGGTCTGCGGTTTCGACGAGGTGATCACGATCTTCTGGCCGACCAGCGCGTTGGTCAGCGTCGACTTGCCCGCGTTCGGGCGGCCGACGAAACAGGCGAAGCCGGAGCGGAACTCCGGGGTGTGCTCAGGTGTGGACGACATCACGAACCTCTCCGTTGCCGTTGGCAACGACTACCGGGAGGGCCGCGCCACCGAAGTAGCGCACCACCTCCACATCGACGTCCGGTGATTCGGTCACCACCGCGGCCGCCTCGATTCCCTTGACGCCGGAAGACACCGCCATCGCGATCGCCAACTGCAGCGCGCTGAGACCGACGGTGTCCAGCTGAACCGTGCAAGCAGCATAAGTCCGCCCGTCGGTGTCGCGGACCGCGGCACCTTCCGCGGCGCGCGTCCGGGCCCGGGCAGCCCGGGCCAGCGTGACGAGCTTGGCGTCCTCAGCAGACAGGTCAGCAGCAGTCAAAACAAACTCCCAAAGACTGAAAAGCAAAAGAGGGAAGGAAAGCGGTGGGCTCAGAAGGCGGTGGTGCGAGGGAAAGCGGGTGGTGCGGGAAGGCGGTGGTGCGAGGGAAAGCGGGTGGTGCGGGAAGGCGGTGGTGCGAGGGAAAGCGGGTGGTGCGGGAAGGCGGTGGTGCGAGGGAAAGCGGGTGGTGCGGGAAGGCGGTGGTGCGAGGGAAAGCGGTGGTGCAGGAAGTGGTGGTGGGGGTGGTGGGGCATGAGGTCAGGCGGTTTGGTGGGTGGTGTCTTGGGGGTGGCCGGCTGGTTCGGGGCGGCGGACCAGGACGGTGCCGACCTGGTTGCGGCGGCCGGACGGGCGTTCCGCGGTGAGCGACAGCCCGAGGCCTTCGATCTCGACCTCCGCACCGGGAATCGGCACCTTGCCGAGCAGTTTCGCCATCAGACCGCCGACGGTGTCCACGTCGTCGTCGTCCAGCGGTACGCCGAACAGCTCACCGAGCTCGTCGATCGGGAACCGGCTGGACACCCGGTAGGCCCCGTCCGACAACGCCTGCACCGCTTCCGGCGCCTCGTCGTACTCGTCGGTGATCTCGCCGACGATCTCCTCGAGGATGTCCTCGATGGTGACCAGGCCGGCCGTTCCGCCGTACTCGTCGACGACGATCGCGACGTGCATCCGGGCCGCCTGCATCTCGCGCAGCAACTGGTCCACCGGCTTGGAGTCGGGGATGTACATGCACGGGCGCATCACCGACTCGACCCGCTCGGTCGACTCGGCAGCGGCGTTGTCGTACACGCGCCGCATCACGTCCTTGAGGTAGGCCACGCCGACGATGTCGTCCAGCGACTCGCCGACCACCGGGATCCGCGAGTAGCCACTGCGCAACGCCAGCGAGGTCAGCTGGCGCAGCTTCTTGTGCCGTTCGATGTAGACCATGTCGGTCCGCGGCACCATCACCTCGCGGACGATCGTGTCACCGAGCTCGAACACCGAATGGATCATCTGCCGCTCGCCCGACTCGATCACCGACGACTTCTCGGCCAGATCGACCAGCGCGCGCAACTCCGCCTCGGTCGCGAACGGGCCGGCCGCGAACCCCTTGCCGGGCGTGAGCGCGTTGCCGAGCAGGATCAGCACCTTCGGCAGCGGGCCGAGCACGCTGGTCAGCGCCATGATCGGGCCGGCCGAGATCATCGCGAACCGGTCGGAGTGCTGGCGACCCAGGGTCCGCGGCGCGACGCCGATGATCACGTACGAGACGACCACCATCACCACCGCGGTGATCAGGATGTGCTCCCAGGTCACTGCGAAGACATTGGACAGCGCCTGGGTGACCAGCACGATCGCGCTGATCTCGCAGCTCAGCCGGACCAGCAGCAACGTGTTCAGGTACCGCGGGGCGTCGGACAGCAGGTCGCGCAGCCGAACGGCGCGCAGGTTGCCCTGCTCCACCTGCTCGTTCGCGCGCACCTTCGAGTACGCCGAGAGCGCCGCCTCCGCACCGGCGAACAGGCCGGCCAGCAGAACGAGCACCGCAGCCACAACCAGCAGAACGCCGTCGTGGAAAGTCACCGGAACGTCACTCCTGCCCGAGCGTGTTTCCTGGTGCGCGCCAGGCTTCCAGCAGGCGGCCCTGGACGTCCCACATCTCCGCCTTCTCGGCGGGTTCGGCGTGGTCGTAGCCGAGCAGGTGCAGGATCCCGTGCACCGTCAGCAGCTCCAGCTCGGCCCAGGTGCCGTGACCGGCCTTCGCGCCCTGCGCGGCCGCGACGGTCGGGCAGAGCGCGATGTCGCCGAGGTGTCCCAGCGGCAGGTCGCCCTCGTCGGAGTCACTCGTCCCCGGCCGCAGCTCGTCCATCGGCCACGACATCACGTCCGTCGGGCCCGGCAGGTCGAGGAACTCGACGTGGTACCGCGCCATCGTGTCCTCGTCGACCAGCTTGATCGACAGCTCGCACTCGGGGTGCAGGCGCAGCGACGACATCACGAAGCGGCTCAGCCGCATCAGTCCGTGGGCGTCGATCTCCACACCGGACTCGTTGTTGACCTCTACGTTCATGCTCGGGGCTCAGCGTCGCTTTCGTAGTTCTCGTACGCCGACACGATCCGGCCGACCAGTTTGTGCCGGACCACGTCGTGCGAGGTGAGCCGGCAGAACGCCAGGTCCTGCACGCCTTCCAGGATGTCCTGGACGACCCGCAGGCCGGACCGCGTCCCGGTCGGCAGGTCCACCTGGGTGACGTCACCGGTGACGACCATCTTCGAGCCGAAGCCGAGCCGGGTGAGGAACATCTTCATCTGCTCGGGCGAGGTGTTCTGCGCCTCGTCCAGGATGATGTAGGCGTCGTTCAGGGTCCGGCCGCGCATGTAGGCCAGCGGGGCGATCTCGATCGTCCCGGCCGTCATCAGCCGCGGGATCGACTCGGGGTCGAGCATGTCGTGCAGCGCGTCGTACAGGGGGCGCAGGTACGGGTCGATCTTCTCCGACAGCGTGCCGGGCAGGAACCCGAGCCGCTCACCGGCCTCGACGGCCGGCCGGGTCAGGATGATCCGGGTGACCTCCTTGGCCTGCAGCGCCTGGACCGCCTTGGCGACCGCGAGGTACGTCTTACCGGTACCGGCCGGGCCGATGCCGAACACGATCGTGTTCTTGTCGATCGCGTCGACGTAGCGCTTCTGGTTCAGCGTCTTCGGCCGGATCGTCCGGCCGCGGCTGGACAGGATGTTCTGGGTCAGTACGTCGGCCGGGCTCTCGACGGTCTCCGCCTTGATCATCGCGATGCTGCGCTCGACGGAGTCGGCGATCAGCCCGTGACCGGTCCGCACGACCGCGATCAGCTCGTCGAACAGCCGCTCGACCAGGGCCAGCTCGGCCGGCTCACCGGACATGCTGATCTCGTTGCCACGGACCAGGATGTCGGCGGCGAACTCCTTCTCGACGATCCGGAGGAACTCGTCGCGGGCTCCGAGCAGCGCCACCATGTCGATGCTGTTCGGCACCACGATCTTGTGGGACGCCTTGTGGCCGGCACCTGCTGCGCCGCTGTCGGCGCGCGCCGCACCCGGGTGCGACGGCTCGATACTGCGTGGCCTGGACAGCCTCTTCCTCCTGATGCAGATGGTGTGACCCACCCATGCTAGCCGCCCCACCCGACAGCCTCACTGCAATTCCGGCCGAAGCGGGCGGGGCGGTGGAGCTCAGGCGCGCTCGGCGGTGCTGTCGCGGCCGCCAGGAGCCTGCCCACGACGTACGGCAGAGTCCGCGCGGGCAGCGCTTTCCAGGGCGCCGGACAGCCCTGCCCCGTCGGCCGGGCGCCCGACCGGGCCGTGGTCGGCCAGGACCGCTTTCAGGCGGCTCAGCTCGTCGCCGGGGATCGTCGGCGCGGCGGTGCCGTGTTCGAGCCCGAGACGGCGGTCGCGCTCGGCTGCCCATTCGGGGCCGGGGGTGACGTTGACGGTGACGCCGGTCGGTGCGGGCTGCAGCATCGGGTCGAGGGTGGCGTGCATCAGCTGTTCTGCCTGGTCAGGGCGGTCCAGCCCGCGTTCGAAGGCCGACAACAGCCGGTACGTCGCCTCGACGGCGGCCCGGGTGGAGCCCGACTGCACCGGCGGCTCGTCGAAGGCGTCCGAGTGCGTGTTCCGACCGTCGTCGATGCCGACCGCGTGAGCCGGCGTGAACACGTGCAACGACTGCACCCGAGCGCCCGGATCCCCGTCGTACACGGAGTCCTCGCGCCAGGCATGGGCGCCGCTGTAACTGTCCTGGAGCGCATGCGCCGCCGCGCCGAGATGAGCGAACCGGTCGTCGCCACTCGCGACCTGCGCGGCCACCACCTCCGCATGGATGTAGTCGACATTGGTTCGCAGGTTGTCGCCACCGCGCCGATAAGGGTCCGCCATGAAGTGCTGGCGCTGCACCTCGGGATTCGCGTACGCCGAGTGCATGGTCGGCCCCGGTCCGACGTACGGGAAGGAGAGTCCGGAGTTGGCGAAGTTCTTGATCAGCCCCGCTCCGAGCGGACGGTCCTGATGCGCTTGCGCCTTGTCGAGGGCCTCGGCGTACTCCGACCGGCTGATGCCCCGGATCAAGCCGTCCGCACCGGCCAGCTCGTCGAACAGCCGATCGGCCGCCGCATAGCTGATCTCCCGATGTCCTGACCACCGCGCGTCACCGTGCTGCTTCAAAGAGTCCTCCAAACCCCAACAGGTCAAAGGTTCTCATCGCGCGGGTGTCAACCTGTGACAGGACCTTCGCGTCTCCGTTGCGTGGCACAACCCGTTGTGGTGTTCGATGAGTGCGTGGCACATGAGTCCTCGTGGGATGCAGACGAGGCGCTGACGGCTGTCTACACGGCGCATTACACGTCGTTGGTCCGCCTCGGCGCCCTGCTGCTGCGTGATACCGGTGCGGCGGAGGAGATCGTGCAGGACGCCTTCGTGGCGATGCACGCGCGCTGGCACCGGTTACGCGATCCGCACAAGGCTCTGGCATACCTACGCACCGCCGTGGTGAACCGTTGCCGTTCGCGGCAGCGGCATCTCGTCGTGGTCGACAAACACATGCCGCGGTCCTTGCCCGAGGAGCCCAGTGCGGAGCAGGCTGTGCTGCGGACGGCCGAGACCGACCGGGTGATCGAAGCGATGCGCACCTTGCCGGAAAAGCAGCGCACCGTGATGGTGCTGCGGTACTACGGTGATCTCTCGGAGGCGGAGATCGCCGACACGATGGGGATCAGCCGCGGATCCGTGAAGAGCCACGCCGCGCGGGCGAGCAAGTCGCTGCGCCAGGTCCTGGAGCAGAGCAGATGAACGACCCCGACGACCGGTTCGACGAGTTGATGCGTCGCGCCCTGGCCGACGAGGCCGACCGGATCGAGCCGGCCGACCGCCTGCACGAGATCCAGTCGCGCGTCCGCTCCCAGCGCAAGGTCACCACCCGGCGCCCGTGGATGATCGCCGCCGGCGCGGCCGTGGTCGGTACCGCTGCGGCGATCGCCGCCTTCACGATGCTGGGCGACGACGCCCGGAACACCGGTGAGCCCGAGGTCGCCGGTCCGCCCGCAACGACCAGTTCGACGAGCAGCGCGGCTACGACCAGCGCTTCGCAGGCGACCCAGCCGCCGTCTCCGGCGCCGTCCGACCAGCCATCGACCGCCAAGAGCAGAACCACGCCCGAGCCGTCGGTCAAGCACAAGGCCGTCTCCGTCTACTGGCTCGGCAAGTCGACGGGCAACGAGAGCGGCGCCGGCGTACGGCTCTACCGGACCTTCGTCCCGGTCAGCGGCCGCCCCGCGCTGGAAGCGGTCCGCGTGATGGCCAGCGGGAAGTCCGACGACCCGGACTACTACTCGCTCTGGCAGGACGCGATGCCGCTGTCGGTGACGCAGTACGACGGCGTGGTGACGGTGGACTTCAAGACCTACCCGCGGCTGAAGCTGGAAACGGGGATGGCGCAGGTGGCCGTCCAGCAGCTCGTCTACACCGTCCAGGGCGCCCTCGGCGACCAGACAGCACAGGTCCGGGTGACCCAGCAAGGGCGTTCCGGAGTGCCGCTGTTCGGTCTGGTCGACACCCGGCAGCCCTTCAGCCGCGCGCAGGCCGCCGACGTTCAGGCGCTGGTCTGGATCAACTCACCCACCGAGGGCGCAGTCGTTCGGGGCCCGGTGACCGTCGAGGGCATCGCCGCGACCTTCGAGGCGGTCGTGAACTGGCGAGCCACCAACCAGAAGACCAAGCAACTGGTCCAGGGCCAGACGTCGACCCGGCAGGGCCAGGGCTTCTCGCCCTTCTCCTTCACCACCAAGCTCACCGCCGGCGCCTGGCAACTCGACGCCTACCTGATCTCCCCCCAGGACGGCCGTATCACGGACGTGGACTCCAAGACGGTCATCGTCCGCTAGGTCCAGCGGGAGCGGGACAGCAGGACTGCCGCGGCGGCGACGCCTGCGGTCGACGTACGGAGGACCGTGTCGCCGAGCAGGACTGGATCGACGGCGAAGGCGGTCAGTTCGGCCGGCGAGATGCCGCCCTCGGGGCCTACGACAAGGACGATGTCGCCCGCGGCCGGCAACTCCAGTGAGGACAGGGGTGTCTTCGCTTCTTCGTGCAGTAATACGGGCAGCGCGGCGTCGCGGAGGAGCTGAGCCACCTCGGAAGTGGAGGCGATCGGGGCGACCTCGCAGAACCACGAGCGACGCGACTGCTTGCTCGCCTCGAACGCCCAGGCCTGCCACTTCGCCAGCGTCTTCGCGACCCGCTCCGGGTTCGACCGGAACTGGGATCGCTCCGCGTTCCACGGTACGACGAGGTCGGCGCCCACCTCGGTGAGCATCTCCACGGCCAGCTCGGCCCGCTCGCCCTTCGGCAACGCCTGGACGACGACGAGCCGCGGAGTCGCCGCCGCGACCGTGCCCCGAGAATCCACGGACACGGTCACCCCGGTCTTCGAGGCAGCCGTCACGGGCCCTTCGGCGAAGGACCCGCGTCCGTCGGTCAGCCGGACCCGCTCGCCCGGCCCGATCCGCCGTACGACGGCCGCGTGACGACCCTCGGCGCCGTCGAGGACCAACTCCGACCCGTCGAGGTCAGCCAGGTAGAAGACCGGGAGACCCATCGATTCAGTGGTTGCCGAAGGCGTCGCGCAGCCGCCCGAAGACACCCTTGTGGGTGGCCTGGACCTGACCTTGCGGCCGCTCCTCGCCCCGGGCCTCCGCGAGCTGCCGCAGCAACGCCGACTGGGTGTCGTCGAGCCTGGTCGGGGTTTCGACGATCACCTGGACGATCAGGTCACCACGACCCGCGTGCCGCAGCCGGGGCACCCCGCGTGCGGTCAGCGTCATCGCCGTACCGGACTGCGTGCCCGGGCGGATCTCCAGCGGTGTCGTCTCACCTTCCAGGGTCGGCAGGTCGATCGTCGTACCGAGGGCGGCTGCCGTCATCGGCAGGGTGACCGTGCAGTGCAGGTCGTCGCCGTTGCGGCTGAAGATCTCGTGCTGCTCGACCTCGATCTCGACGTACAGGTCGCCGGCCGGGCCGCCGCCGGGGCCGACCTCGCCCTGGCCGGACAGCTGTACCCGGGTCCCGCTGTCGACGCCACCGGGGATCTTGACCGTGACCGTACGCCGGGAGCGGACCCGGCCGTCGCCGGAGCACTCGATGCACGGGTTCGGGATGGTGGTGCCGAAGCCGCGGCAGTTCGGGCACGGCCGCATCGTCCGGACCTCGCCGAGGAACGAGCGCTGGGTGTGCGTCACCTCGCCGCGGCCGTGGCAGATCTCACAGGTGACCGGTTCGGAGCCGGCCGCGGCGCCGGATCCCGAACAGGTCGGGCAGACCACGGCGGTGTCGACCTTGAGCTCGCGGGTGGTCCCGAAGGCCGCCTCGGCGAGATCGATCCGGAGCGGGATCAGTGCGTCCTGGCCGCGTCTGGTCCGCGGCCGCGGACCACGGGTGGCGCCCCCGGTCTGGCCGAAGAACGCGTCCATGATGTCGGTGAAGGTGAAGGCCTGGCCGAAACCGGCACCGCCGGCTCCTGCTCCGCTGGCGAACGGGTCACCGCCGAGGTCGTGCACCTGCTTCTTCTGCGGGTCGCTCAGGACCTGGAACGCGCGGCCGATCTCCTGGAACTTGTGGTGCGCGTCCTCGGAGTCGTTGACGTCCGGGTGGTACTGCCGGGCCAGCTTGCGGTAGGCCTTCTTGATCTCGTCCGGTGAGGCGTCTCGGCTGACGCCCAGGACGGCGTAGTAATCGGTGCTCATACTCCAGACCAACGGTAGGTGGTGGTTCGGGATTCAGTCATGAGTCGGCCAGGATCTGGCTGACGTAGCGCGCGACGGCGCGGACGGCGCCCATCGTGCTCGGGTAGTCCATGTGGGTCGGTCCGACGATGCCGAGGGTGGCCAGCGCCTCCGACTTGGAGCCGTAGCCGGTCGCCACGACCGACGTGGTCGCGAGCCCCTCGTACGGGTTCTCGTGGCCGATCCGGACGGTCAGCGTCTGCGGGTTGGTCGCCTCGCCGAGCAACTTGAGCAGGATCACGTGCTCCTCGAGCGCCTCCAGCACCGGTTTCACGTTGCGCTCGAAGTCGTCGCCGTACCGCGTGAGGTTGGCCGCGCCGCCGACCGCGATCCGCTGCTCGCCCTCGACCGTGAAGGTCTCCAGCAGGCTCGTCACGATCGCGGTCACCAACGGCCGGTCGGCCGGTGCGAAGGTCTCGGTCACGCTCTCCAGCGACGTCGCCGCGTCGGCCAGCCGCTGGCCGGTCAGTGCCGAGTTCAGCCTGGTCCGCAGGTCGACGATCAGTTGCTCGTCGACGTCGTCCGGCGCCTCGACGATCCGCTGCTCGACCCGGCCGGTGCTGGTGATCAGCACCAGCAGCAGCCGTCGCGGCGTCATCGTGACGACCTCGATGTGGCGCACGCTGGACCGGCTGAGCGTCGGGTACTGCACGATCGCGACCTGCCGGGTGATCTGCGCAAGCAGGCGCACCGTACGGCGTACGACGTCGTCCAGGTCGACCGCGCCGACCAGGAAGGACGAGATCGCCCGCTTCTCGGCCGGCGACAGCGCCTTCACCGTGCTCAGCTTGTCCACGAACAACCGGTAGCCGGCGTCGGTCGGGATCCGGCCCGCGCTGGTGTGCGGCTGGGTGATGTACCCCTCCTCCTCCAGCGCGGCCATGTCGTTGCGGACCGTCGCCGGGGAGACGCCGAGGTTGTGCCGGTCGACCAGCGTCTTCGAGCCGACCGGCTCATGAGTCGCCACGTAGTCCTCGACGATGGCCCGGAGCACGTCCAGTTTGCGTTCGTCCAGCACGCACACCACCCTCTCTGGCTTGGCACTCCCGAGTTTCGAGTGCCAGTCTACGTGGGCGCCGTCCTAGCTGCTCTCTGGCGACGCTCCCAACGGTACGGCGGCCGGTCGCTCGACCGTGCTGGCCACGTCCACTGGCTGATCCTGATCCGCCGCCTCGAGCAGCGACTCGAGCACGTCGAGCACGTGGTACGCGAGCGTGCCGTTGGCGCGGTGCGGCTCACCGGTCCGGATGGCGCGCGCCATGTCGGCCAGGCCGACGCCGCGTCCTGTCCCGGCGTACCCACCGGCTACGGGGACCTCCGTCCAGTCCCGCTCGGACGCAGTGGCGATCTCTACCTTGCCGTCGAAGTTGTTCGGGTCCGGCACGGACAGACTGCCCTCCGTGCCGTACACCTCGATGCGTGGCAGCCGTGCGGCCCACACGTCGAAGCTCATCAGCACAGTGGTGAGCGCACCGGACTCGTGCTCCAGCACGCCGGTCACGTGGGTCGGCACGTCGACAGAGAACGTCTGGCCCGCGCGCGGGCCCGTGTGGACCTTGCGCTCGGCCTGAGAGCGCCCGGCTCGCCCGGTGACCCGCCGTACGGGACCGAGCAGAGTCACGAGGCTCGTCACGTAGTACGGACCCATGTCGAGCAGCGGACCGCCACCGGGCTGGTAGTAGAACTCCGGTGCCGGGTGCCACAGCTCGTGCCCAGGTGTGACGAAGTACGCCGAAGCAGCAGTCGGTACGCCGATGTCGCCGCGATCCAGGACCGCTCGAGCGGTCTGCGTGCCGGTCCCGAGGACGGTGTCGGGCGCGCAGCCGATGCGCAGGTTGCTCGCGGCCGCAAGCTTCAGGAGCGGCTCGGCCTCAGCCCGGTCGACCGCGAGCGGCTTCTCGCCGTACGTGTGCTTCCCGGCTTGCAGGGCGGCCTGGTGAACCGCTGCATGGGCGGCCGGGATGGTCAGGTTGAGGACGATGTCGACGGCCGGATCGGCCATCAAGTCCTCGGATGACATCGCCCGGATGCCTGGGTTCTGGTCGGCGATCGCCTGGGCGCGGGACAGGTCCAGGTCCGCGACGGCGACCACGTCGACGCCGGGCAGCTTGGCCAGGTGGTCGAGGTAGGTGCCGCTGATGACACCGGTTCCGACGATGCCGACGCCGGTCACTTGCTCGCCCACAGCAGCCCCCGCTCGATGATCGTGCGTACCTCGGGGACGCTCAGATCGGCGAGGCTGTGCCCCGGCGTACAGACGAAGACGCGACCCTCGCCCCAGGTGCGGGTCCAGACGGCCGGCATCGTCGCGCCCTCGATCCACGGATAGTCCGGGTGGGCGCCGAAGGTGGTGGTCGCGAGCACGTTGTTGGTCGGGTCGGCGTGCACGTAGTACTGCTCGGTGTGCAGATCGAAGTGCGTGATGCCCGCGACGATCGGGTCGTCGGAGACCACCTCGATCCGGTGGTCGACGAAGCCGTCCGGGTGCGAGACGAACTGGCCGCCGGTCATGAAGCTGTAGTCGGCGTTGTTGCGGAACGAGTCGACGATGCCGCCGTGCCAGCCGGCCAGCCCGGTGCCGGCCCGCACGGCCGCCTCCAGGCCTTTGACCTGCTCGGCGGTGATCTCGCTCATGGTGATGCACTGCAGCACCAGGTCGGTGCCGTCCAGGTCGAGATAGCTGTCGAGGTTGTCCGACACCTCCACCTCGAAGTCGTTGTCCCGCAGGAACGGGATGAAAAGCTCGGTCGCCTCGACCGGGAGATGGCCTTCCCAGCCGCCCCTGGTCACCAGTGCCCGTCGTGTCGTCACGCCGTCCGCCCTTCAGAATGCCCCGTTGATCGGCCGAGTCAGAGATCGGATGAGTTCGTTACCGCTCTGCGACCTTAAGCGGCGCATCGCGGGCCTTCAACTCCGTATCTCGCGGCTTGGATAAGGCTTCCCACCCGGGCCGTCCGACCGCTGCGCGAACTCGCCCGGCTAAGGTCGGGCGTATGAGTGCATGGACCGAGCTGGGTGATCGATGCTGGGTCCGCCGGTATCGCGAGTGGGACCTCAACGTCGGCCTCGTGGTCGGCAGTGAAGGTGCCGTGGTGATCGACACCCGGGCGAACGCCGACGAGGCCCGCGAGTTGCTCGCGGAGATTCGCGAACTGACCGACGTACCGGTTCGGTGGGTCGTCAACACCCACGCGCACTTCGACCACACCTTCGGCAACGGCGTCTTCGCCGGGGCCGGTGCTGTCAGCTATGCCCAGGAGAACGCGGCGGCGGCGCTGGCCGCGGACGGCAAGAACACCGAAATGGTTGCCGTGGACAACAGTTTCGCGGTGGCCAAGGTGATCGACCTGGGCGACCGCCGGGTCGAGCTGCTGCATCTCGGCAACGGCCATACCGACGGCGACGTGGTGGTCGTCGTACCGGATGTGGACGTGTTCTTCGCCGGCGATCTGATCGAGGAGTCCGCTCCCCCGTCGTACGGGGACGACTCGTATCCGCTCGAATGGGCCGACACCGTCGACCGGGTGATCGGGCTGCTGTCGGCGACGGCCAAGGTCGTCCCGGGGCACGGCGCCGTGGTGGATGCCGAGTTCGTCCGCGACCAGGCCGGCGATCTCGGTACGGTCGCGAACACGATCTCCGGGCTGCATCACGCCGGCACGTCGCTCGAAGCCGCGCTGGCCCACACCGACGACTGGCCGTGGCCGGCAGAGCACCTCGAACACGCCGTACGCCGTGGGTACGCGGCGCTGGGGACGCCGCGCCGCCCGACACTCCCCATCCTCGGCAACAGCTGAGTCCACCTGTCTGCTGGCTCTGTGCGGTTATCCGTTGACACGGTGCTGCCTGATCCCGCACGTTGTTGCGGAAGCGGTTGCCGCACCGACCGGATGAGGTGGGACAAATGGCCAGCACCGAGCAGACCTATCACCCGGACGGACGGGTCGAGCTGACCGATCCGGAGGCCATCGCCGCCAGCCCGTACGGCAACGCCGAGCTGGCCCCGACGCGGCTGCCGGAGCGCCGCTGGACGACGTACAACTATGCGGCGCTGTGGATGGGGATGGCACACAACATCCCCAGCTATCTGCTCGCGGCCGGACTGGTCTCGCTCGGGATGAACTGGTTGCAGGCGTTCCTGACGATCACGCTGGGGAACCTGATCGTGCTGATCCCGCTGCTGCTGAACAGTCACGCGGGGACGAAGTACGGGATCCCGTTCCCGGTCTTCGCGCGGGCCTTCTACGGAGTGCGCGGGGCGAACTTCCCGGCCCTGCTGCGCGCGTTCATCGCCTGCGGCTGGTTCGGCATCCAGACCTGGATCGGCGGCCAGGCGATCTTCGTGATCGTCGGCGAACTGGCCGGCTCGTCATGGACCGGCGCCGGCGCGATCGGTGGTCATCCGTGGACGATGTGGCTGAGCTTCGCGTTCTTCTGGGCGCTGCAGATGGTGCTGATCTGGCGCGGGATCGAGGGGCTGCGCCGGTTCGAGAACTGGGCGGCGCCGCTGGTGACGGTGGCGTTCCTGGCGTTGATGATCGCGATCCTGGTCAAGGCCGGCGGCTTCGGCCCGATCCTGTCGCAGCCGTCGAAACTCGGCTGGGACGCGGACTTCTGGAAGATCTTCGCGCCGTCGCTGATGGGGATGATCGCGTTCTGGGCGACGCTGTCGCTGAACATGCCGGACTTCACCCGGTTCGGCAAAGGCCAGCGTGCCCAGGTGGTCGGGCAGATCATCGGGCTGCCGACGACGATGTCGTTCATCGCGCTGGTCTCGATCATCACCACCTCCGGCACGGTGATCGTCTACGGCTCGGCGATCTGGGACCCGGTCGAACTGACCCGCCGCTTCGAGAACCCGGTCGTGGTGACGATCGGACTGATCATGGCGATCCTGGCCACCATGTCCTGCAACGTGGCGGCGAACGTCGTCAGCCCGTCGTACGACTTCGCCAATGCCGTACCGAAGCTGCTGAACTTCCGGACCGCGGGTCTCACCACCGGCGTGATCGGGATCCTGATCCAGCCGTGGCGGCTGATCTCCGACCCGTCGATCTACATCTTCGTCTGGCTCTCCTTCTACGGCGGCCTGCTCGCCTCGGTCGCCGGCGTCCTGATCGCCGGCTACTGGTTCATCGACCGCACCAACCTGTACCTGGCCGACCTCTACCTCCCCCGCGGCCGCTACTGGTACGCCGCCGGCTGGAACTGGCGAGCCGTCGTCGCCACCCTGATCGGCTCCGTCCTCGCAGTAGGTGGCGCCTACTCCAACCCCGGCGCCGGCCCCTTCCCGGCCGACGGCCTGATCCCCTTCCTCAAACCCCTCTACGACTACTCCTGGGTCGTCGGCCTCGTCGCCGGCTTCATCGCCTACCTGGCCCTCACCATCACCTCCCCCCACCGAGCCCCCACAGCAGCCCACGCCGCCACCTGATCCGTACGCCGCCCGCCCGCGGCTGGCGTGTGGTTGAGGGGGAAGGAGACTGGTTCGGCATACGGTTGGGGGGTGGCTGATCGGTATGGGAATGATGTGCTGGCCGGGGACTGGCGGAAGCCGAAGAACGGGCGGACGGTGGAGGTCGAGGTCGCCAAGGGGATGGTGGTCGAGGAGCCGTCGTCGGGGTTCGTCGGGGCCGTGGTGCGCTGGGAGCACGGGGTCGTCGATCTCGAGGACCGGCACGGGCGGATCAAGACCTACCCGATGGGACCTGGCTTCTGGGTCGACGGCAAACCGGTCAGCCTGCAACCACCCAAGCGCCCGGGACCGGCGAAGAAGACCCATACGGCGTCCGGCTCGGTGGCCGTCAGCAATGTCAGGGCGAAGGTTGCCAGGGCCAGCCGGATCTACGTCGAAGGTCGTCACGACGCCGAATTGGTGGAGCGGGTCTGGGGCGACGACCTGCGGATCGAAGGCGTCGTCATCGAGTACATGGAGGGGATCGACGACCTCCCGGCGATCGTGAACCGGTTCCAGCCCGGCCCGGGCCGGCGCCTCGGCGTACTGGTCGATCACCTGGTCGACGGGTCGAAGGAGTCGAAGCTCGCCGCGCAGGTGACGAACCGGCACGTGCTGGTCGTCGGCCACCCGTTCATCGACATCTGGGAGGCGGTCAAGCCGTCCTCGCTCGGCATCGCCGCCTGGCCGAAGATCCCGCACGGCACCGACTGGAAGCACGGCGTACTGGAGACGTTCGGCTGGCCGTCGACCGACCAGGCCGACGTGGCGGCGGCCTGGAAGCACATCTTGTCGAAGGTGAAGAGCTATGCCGACCTCGAGCCCGACCTGCTCGGCCGGGTCGAGGAACTCATCGACTTCGTGACTCAGGGCTGATCGGCGGCAGCCGCTTCTCGATCCACACCTGGATTCGTTTCCGGTGCCGCCGGACGTACCACGAGCCCGCGGCCACCAACGCGCCCGCGGCCAGCACCACACCGGCCAATAGCGCTGCGATGATCCGGACCGCAGCCACATCGACCACACCTGCGACCACAAGCAGCAGCACGACAGCTCCCAGCAACACGGCCGGCAACCACTGCTGGAAGATCAGCGGCCGCCGCGCGGGTGTCAGGTCCGCGCTCTTCACCAACCGCTGCCAGGCGCTCTGCCGAGCCGGCTCGGCGAACCAGCGCGCACACAGCAGTAGCCAGGACCCTGGCTGATGCTTGCGTCCGGCAACAGCCTTCACCCAGTTGCCGAACTGCGGGTTGAGGCCGCCCGACACCGCGACCATCCGGTCGGCAAGCCCTTTGGTGGTGGCGATCCCTTCCCGGGTCGTGTTGAGCTCGTTCCGCATCGTCGTGAGCGCACCGAGCCCGGCGTTGACCGGGAAGTCCTTGGCCAGGCGCTGGATCCGCTCGGATACCTTGTCGAGTTTCCACTCCTCGGCCTCGAGCACCTGGCGCTGCGTCTCGCGGATCCAGTCCGGGTCGGCGCCGAGCATCGCACCGAGATGCGCGACGCAGTGCAGCCGCCCCATCAGCCAGTCCCAGCGCCGCCAGTCGGCCGCGCCGAAGGCACCGAAGTGTCCGACCTGCGTGCCGTACAGGATCCTGTCCTTGAGATCGTTCGCGATCGATCCCTCCGGCAACTCGTCCAACAACGTCAGCGGGATGTCCGGTCCGAGCCGGAGGAACTGGAACGGCGCACTGCGTTGCTGCGGAGTGCGCGCCGAAGTACAGCGCGACACGATCTCCACCTCGAGCGCCGTCTCCACGACCTCCGTCCCGACCACCTGGATCAGCGAGGCGAACTCGTCACCGAGCGCGCGCTGCACCTGCAGCAGATCGAAGATGTCCGTCAGCCCGACAGCGACCGCCTCCGCTCCCCCGGCGGGTTGCAGATCCAGATCCGCCTTCGCCAACTCGGCCGACAACTTGTCCCGCACGGCCAGCACCCGCTGCAAGCTGTCACTGGTCGCCCTCAACCGGCGCTCGAGATCCGGCCGCTCCACCTTGGGCGCGGAGTCGATCTGGAGCCGCAGCGACCGCAGTGCCAGTCGTACTACGCGCTCCGCGGCGCCCGTTCCCCAATCCCAGCAGGGGTTTCCGTCCTCCAGGCGCAACGGCGCCGTCGACCCGTCCGGCCCCGGCACCCACGGGTGCTTGGTGGCGAGGATGTCGTCGATCTGCGCCTCCGACAACGCGGTCGCCGCGTCGAGCACGGTCGACTGGTCATGGGTCGCGATCGTCACCGCCTCCCAGACGCCACCGGCCGCACGACCGCGCGAGTACGCCGGCAACAACAGTCGCGCCGCCTCCTGCAACCGGGCCCGCTCAATTGGTTGCCCGACGCAACGATCGAAGAGGCGCTGCGAATCGGACCAGGACGCGTCCGCCTCCAGCAACAGCCGTTCGAGCTCTTCCACGTCCGACCGGAAGTCCACCTCCCGCGGGAACTGCACCGCCGACAGCGCCGCCACCGACCACTTGGGCTGGTTCGCATCCACGACCCGCGTCTCGGCAGAACCGACGCCCGCCGACGGTACGACGTACAGCACGTACCGCGTCGCGCGCCCGGACACCGGTCGACGGGCCACCACATCCAGCACGGGGGCGAACGGCGCGTTGTCGAGAACGCCACCATCGACCAGCCACGCGCCGGACTCCTGGTACGGACCGGGCTGCAGCCGCGGCGGCGCGGCGCCCATCTTCGGCGTCTCCAGCACCGGCCCGAAGGCCGCCGGGAAGGACGCCGACGCACGCGCGGCCCGGGCCAGCAACTTGGTGTCCTTGAGCCCGTTGTTCTCCTTCACCGAGAACTTGCGATTCGTCCCGTCGTACGTCGCGGTCCGCTCGCTGGTGAAGCGATACAGGTACCGATGGTCCGGTACGACGAACCGCTGGCCGGCCGCGTCCTTCGCCTCGAACTGCTGGATCCCCAGCCCTGAAGCCGTCACGAACAAGGTCACCGGCTCGGCGGCCGAGGCCTTGCCCGCGTCGGCGACACCTTCGAGCAGCCGGTTCAGCTCCTTCAGGAAGTAGTCGCCGTCCAGCACCGACGTCGACGGCTTGCCGGCCGCCGGCACCAGCTTGCCGACCTCGAGCGAGCCGAGCCCGACCCAGCGCTGCCGCAGCCACGGTCCGTCATCACCGTCGGGGTCGAGCGTGGACCCGTGCGAGATCGCGGTTGCGAGGAGTGACCCGTTCAGGCCGCCCGCGCTGGTCCCCGCGATCACGTCGACGACGATCCGGCGTTGCTCCCCACCCCGGTGGCACAGCTCTTTCCAGCGGGCCGCGAGCACTTCGTCGTACGGCTGCGCGGCAGGCATCCCGGCGGCACCGGAGGCCCGTCTGATCAGGTCCAGCTCGTGCGTGACGCCGCCCATCCAGACGGCCAGACTGACCCCGCCGTTCAGCACCAGCGCGATCCGGATCTCATGGTCGGACATTGGCTCGGTTCCCCCCTCGCAACCCTGCCCAACAGATATCACGGAGGTGACCGGTGGAGACAGCTTTCGCAGCGGAGAGTGAGCAAAGAACGCCCGAACTGTTGTGGCCGACTGCACTCAGAGTCATCCTGAAACCGGGGGTGGGCGACATGTTTTCAGGGCGGAAGGCGCTGGCCACCGGACTGCTGGTGCTGCTGGCCGGTTGCGGCGGCGGCTCGCAACCGCCGGCCGAGTCGCCGGGCGAGTCGACGCTGCCCGACACGATCGCCGAGCCGTCGATCGAACCGACCGAACCGGAGTCCACCCAGCCGGCCCAGCCCAAGCCGTCCCTCGACCTCGCCTCGGCGCCGATCGGGGGCAACGTCGAGGCGAACGGGATCTTCCGCTGTGCCGAGGTGAACTGGCTCGGCCGGAGCCCGATCCCGGCCGGCACGACCATCGTCACCGGTCCGCCGCACGTCGAGCCCGGCGGTGTCTTCGAACTGGACCAGCGCGGCTGCCCGGCCGACGCGCGGCCGTGTCCCGACGTGCAATGGGTCCGCAGCAACTTCCAGCCCTGCTTCGTCGGCGCCCGCCAGGTCGCGGCCGGCACCGAGGACATCGCACTGATCATGCCGATCCATGCGACCTGCAACACCGAGGCGGACTGCCGGAGCCTCGCCGGCGATCAGCGCGGCAGCCAGATCGGGTTCACCCCCGGGGACGTCCCGTCCGCTTCCCCGAGCGGCTGATGGCCGGCGAACGGTCCCAGGCCGAGCGCTGGGTCAGCTTCGCGGCCGGCATCGTCGCACCGGTGACGCTGATCAGCGGCCTGTTGTTCTACTTCGGCTACGTGTCCGCACGAGCGCAGTACGAGTACTTCGGCATCGACGTCGACACCGTCGGCCTGAGCACGCAGGACTACGTGATGCGAAGCCCACAGCCGTTGCTGGTCCCGCTGCTCGTAATCACGTTGCTGGCGGTTGCGGCGCTCCTTCTGCACAACGTCATCCGCACCCACCTCGCCGTCGGCCTCATCCGCCGCGCGCGGATCGCGGCGACCGCAGTACTGGTTCTGGGCGTCCTCGGTCTCCTTGCTTACCCATTCATCGGCGAGATCCCGTACTACGCGCTGCTGGTGCCGCTGGTGATCGGGCTGGCCGCGGCAGCTCTCGGCTATCTGACGTACCTGGCGACCAGAGCCCAACCAGAGCTCGGCACCCAGCACATCCTGCTCGGGCTGCTCGCAGTGGTCACCATCACCTGCGCGTTCTGGGCGACCGCTACGACAGCGCAGTACTCCGGACGTGGGCTGGCCAAGTCGGACGCGAAGCACCTCGGCCAGTTCCCGGTGGTCATCCTCGACACCAAGGAACGCCTGCAGCTGCGTTCCCCGGGGATCGAGGAGACCGTACTGCGACCCGGCGCGGGCCAGACCTTCAACTTCCGCTACCGCGGGCTCCGGCTGCTCGTGGTCGGCGAGAACCGGCTCTTCCTCGTGCCGCAGAAGTGGAGTGCAGCGAACACCACGTTCGTCGTACCGCTGGACAGCTCGATCCGGGTGCAGTTCCAGTTCCAGAACGATCCGCCGTAGTTCCTTAGGCCGAGCCGCGGATGATCAGTTCGGTGCTGAAGATCTCCGGGCCGGTCAGGTCGGCACCGCCGATCTTGGCCAGCAGGATCTCCGCGAGCCGGGTGCCGAGCTGGACGACGGGTTGCCGCACCGTGGTCAGTTTCGGCGTCGTCGTGGTGGCGACCACCGAGTCGTCGAACCCGACCACGGCCACGTCCTCCGGCACCCGCCGGCCGAGTTGTGAGATCACCCGCAGGGCCGCCGTGGCCATCAGGTCGTTCGCCACGAACAGCCCGTCGAGATCGGGATGCTCCTCGAAGAGTTTCACCGCCGCCTGCTCACCACCGTCGGCCGTGAAATCGCCGTACGCAACGGCTTCGGGGATGCCCTGCTCGGCCATCACTTCCTGGTACCCGGTCAGCCGGTCCAGCCCCGCGGTCATGTCGAGCGGCCCGGCGACCGTGCCGAGCTTGCGGCGTCCCTTGGACAGCAGGTACTCCACTGCGGTCCGCGCGCCGGCCACGTTGTCCACGTCGACGCTCGCGACCGGCTTCTCCACCCCGAGCGGGCGCGCGCTGAACACGATCGGCAACGGCAACTGGGCCAGCTCCTGCAGCACGTTGTCGCGGCCGTGGTGGCTGACGATGATCGCGCCGTCCACGTGGCCGCCGCGCAAGTACCGCAACAGCCGCTGGTCGTCGCCCGCCGACGGCTCGATCAGCAGCACCAACTGCGACGACGTGGGCGCCAGCGCCGAACTGACGCCCCGCAGGATCCCGGCGAAGAAGGGGTCAGAGAACACCCGGCTGTCCGGCTCCGGCACCACCAACGCCACCGAGTCCGTACGACGGGTCACCAGCGCTCGGGCGGCCCGGTTCGGGACGTAGCCGAGTTCGCCGATCGCGCGCTCGACCGCGGCCACCGTGTCCGGCAGCACCTTCGGCGATCCGTTCACCACCCGCGACACCGTCGCCCGTGAAACTCCGGCCAGCGCGGCCACCTGTTCCAGGGTCGGGGACTGCGAGTCGTAGCTCTGCCTGGACGACGGCTTCGACAACGGACCTCCCCGACTGGTGCTGAACGTTCACACCGTAGTACGTCCGGTCGGTTCCTAGCCGGTTTTGCGGACGTTCGCCGCCTTGTCGCTGTCGCGGAGGGCTTGTTTCCAGGCCGCGGCCGGCGACTGCTTGCCGGTCTCGATCCGGTTCAGCGCTTCGGAGAAGACCTGGTTGATCTCGCCGTCGCGCGGTCCCTTGTGTTGTTTGAGGATCACGTTCTGGGCCCGGTCGATGAAGATCTTGCCGACCGGTGCGTTGTTGAAGTACGGGTTGATCTGCGACTTCACCTGCGGGGAGTCGTAGGCGTCGGTGGTCGACGGGAACGAGCCGACCTTCTTGAACACCTTGATCTGCTGCTCCGGCGCGGTCAGCCAGGCGGCCAGTTTGGCGGCCTCTTCGGGATTGGCCGATTGGGTCGGCACGGTCAGGTACGACCCGCCCCAGTTGCCGCCGCCGCCGGGGAACACGTCGGCGACGTCCCACTTGCCCTTACCGAAGCTGCCCGCGTTGTCCTGGATCACGCCGAGCAGCCAGCCCGGGCAGGCGATGGTCGCGAAGGCGTCGGTGCGGAAGCTCTTGTTCCACGCGTCGGTCCAGGCCGGCAGCTTCGCAGACAGGCCCTGCTGGGTGCCGGCCACGACCTGGTTCCAGGTCCTCTTCAGCAGGTCGTTCTCAGCACCCAGGTAGCGGTCCTGGTTGGAGTAGTAGGCCTGGATCAACTGGTTGCGCATCGCGTCCCAGGTCACCGTTGCCGAGTCGTACCAGGCGGAGTTCGGCACTTTCGCCTTGAACTTGCGGCCGTAGGAGAAGTACGACGCCCAGTCCGGGAACAGCTTGGCGACCTCGGTGCGGTCCGTCGGCAGGCCGGCCTTGGCGAACAGGTCCTTGCGGTAGCACATCGCCATCGGCCCGATGTCCGTGCCGTACCCGATGATCCGGCCGTCACTGGTGGTCGCGCCGGCCATCTTCCAGTCCAGCCAGCGCGACTTCAGGTCGTCGGCGCCGTACTGGCGCAGGTCGACGAACTTGTCGGCCTTGGCCAGGTACTTGTAGATCCAGCTGACTTCCATCGCCTCGATGTCGGCCATCCCGGACCCGGCCGCGAGGTTGTCGTCGAGGTGCTTGATGTGCACGTCGACGGTCGGGGCGCGCCGTTCGGTGATCTTGATGTTCGGGTGCGCCGCCTCGTACTCGCGGTACAGGTCGCTGTAGCCGAACTCGTTGAAGGTCGCGATGGTCAGTTCCAGCTTCTGACCGTCGTCGCCTTTGGAGTCCGACGAGGCGGAGGACGGGTCGTTGCCACCGCAGGCCGAAGCCAGCAAGGTGAGGCTGCAGGCTAGGAGGGCAACTGCGGTGCGATAGCCGGCACTGGGCCGCATTGAATGCTCCCTGTTACTGGACGGGTTGAGAGCGCTCTCGGTTGGTAAACCGACCTGAGTTTCGAGCGTTTCAACTGAGTGTGTCAAGCACCACATCGTTACTCTGAGACACCACGGCGCCTTGGTCAGTACATAGCAGACCGAATCGTCACTGTGTGAACCACGCCGGTGACTGACAGCGTTAATTCCTGGCAAACAGCTGGGTCGGGGCAGGCAACTATTTGGTCACGGCAGCAGATCGCGGACCACCGCGTCGGCCAGCAACCGACCACGAGGAGTGAGCACGACGCGTCCATCGGCCTCGATCAGGAGCCCGTCACCGACCGCGACCGTGGCGGCCGCGCGACCACCCTCATCCAGTACGTCGAGGGGCAGGCCGGCGCGCAACCGGATCTCCAGCAGCACCCGCTCCACGCGGCGCGTCTCGTCGTCGAGCACTTCCCGCGCATACGCCGGGCTCACCCCCGAGCCGATGCGGTCGGCGTACGCCGTGGGGTGCTTCACGTTCCACCAGCGCACTCCGCCGACGTGGCTGTGCGCGCCCGGCCCGATGCCCCACCAGGTGTCGCCTCGCCAGTACAGCTCGTTGTGGCGGCACCGAGCCTCCGTCGTACGGGCCCAGTTGGACACCTCGTACCAGCCGAGGCCCGCGCTGGTCAGCAGGTCGTCGGCGAGCATGTACTTGTCAGCCAGGTCGTCGTCGTCCGGCATCGGCAGCTCGCCACGGCGTACCCGGCGGGCCAGCTGCGTGCCGTCCTCGACGATCAGCGCGTAGGCGCTCACATGGTCGGGATCGGCCGACAGCGCGGACTCCAGCGAAGTCCGCCAATCCTCCAGCGACTCCCCGGGGGTGCCGTAGATGAGGTCGAGGTTCACGTGCTCGAAGCCCGCGGCCGTCGCTTCCTTCACCGCCTGGAGGGCGCGCCCGGGGGTGTGTTTGCGATCGAGGATCTGCAGCACGTGCGGGCTCGCGCTCTGCATCCCGAACGAGACGCGGGTGAACCCGGCTTCGAGCAGCTCCTCCAGATACTGCGGATCCACGGACTCCGGGTTCGCCTCCGTGGTCACCTCGGCACCCGGCGCCAGCCCGAACTCGTCCCGTACCGCGGCCAGCATCAACCCGAGATCGTCGGCCGGCAACAGCGTCGGCGTACCCCCACCGAAGAACACCGTCTCGACCGGCCGGTCCAGCTCACCCAGCACCCGCCTGGCCAGCCGGACCTCCTCGACGGCCGTCTGCGCGTACGACGCCTGAGACCCACCGCCACCCAGCTCCTTGGCGGTATAGGTGTTGAAGTCGCAATACCCACACCGAGCCGCACAGAACGGCACATGCAGATAGAACCCGAACGGTCTGTGGGCCGCCTCACGGACTGCTTCCTCCGGCAACGCCCCATCCGCGGGCGCAACCTCCCCTTCAGGCAATGTCGACGGCACCCACCCATCCTACGGACCCTTCCGCACGCCAACTCCGGGTAGCTACGGGGTTGGGTCCGGGTAGTTGACTACCTCGATGCTCTTGTCGCCTGGTTTGCGGATGTTGGTGGTGTTGGTGGGTTCGAGGGGGTAGATGTAACGGTCGCCTTTGGTGAGGGGCTTGGCGTGTTGGAGGTCGTGCCAGCCTCGGAGGTCGCGGAGTTTGGATTGTTTGAGGAGGGTCTCGAGCAGTTGCAGCCAGGCTGCGCGGTACGCGGGTTTCTTCACCGAGAGGGCGGCGGGAAGTTTGGCGTCGAAGGCGTCGGTCGCCAGCTGTTCGGCTTCGGTCGGGGACTTGGCGGGGCCGAACTTCTGGCCGGCCATGCCGGCGATCGTGGTGGTGATCAAGCCGTAGGTCAGGTCGTAGGCGCGCTTGGCGTCGTCGAGATGCTCCTGCTCGCCCTCGCGGATGATCGCCGACATGGAGTCGCTGACGCGGTGCCAGGCCTCATATGTCTTCTTGCCGGGACCGGGCACCGTACCGGTCCCCCATTTGTGGTCGCCGGCCGCCGGATAGAACGAGTCGTGGACCGCGTCCGGCGACGCGACCGGTGGGTCGACGGTGACGAAGTGGTCGCCGCCCGGCTTCGTCGGGTGGATCCAGGTGGTGGTGAAGTTCGGCGAGACGAAGGCGCCCGCCATCTTGATCCCGGTCCACCCGGCCGCCGCGCCCAGCGCCGAGCCGGCCTCGTTGGTCTGGATCGCGTTCATCCCACCGGGCGGAGCCTGCGCGGCGGTCGTTCCTGCCCGTACGACGAGAACCTCTGGCGACTCCGCTGGTGCACGGTCGTGCAGGCTCGACATCAGCTTGCAGACCGCAGCATTACCGGCTGTTCGCTGCAACTGCGTAAGCGGTCCGTCGTCGGCCCGCAGGCCGCGCTCGACCTTCGCTGCCCGCAATTGGCGGCTCTTGTGACTGTGCACCCGCCACCTCCCCCGGCAACCCTTACCGCGAGATTAGCCCTCCGGGCCGACGCTGTCCCGCCCTCGAACCGAACGGCGGGGACTACTCGTACATCTTGTCCAGGACGTCGCCGTACGTGACTTCGACGTGTTTGCGCTTGAGCTTCAGGCTGGGCGTCAAGGTGCCGTCCTCGACGGTGAGGTCTCGTTCGAGGATGGTGAACTTCTTCACCGTCTCCCAGCGGTTCAGGCCGGCGTTCAGTTCGTCGACGTAGCCCTGGACCATCGCGTGCGCCGCGTCCGAGGTGACGATCTCGGCGTACGGTTTGCCGCCGAGCCCGTTCTGCTCGGCCCAGCCCTGGATCGCCTCGGGATCCAGCGTGACCAGGGCGGAGACGAAGTTGCGCTGGTTGCCGTGGACGAGGAACTGGCTCGCGTACGGGCAGATCATCTTGAACCGGCCCTCGATCACCTGCGGCGCGACGTACTTGCCGCCGGAGGTCTTGAAGAGGTCCTTCTTCCGGTCGGTGATGAAGAGGAACTCGTCCTCGAAATGCCCGATGTCGCCAGTGTGGAACCAGCCCTCGGCGTCGATCACCTCGGCCGTCTGCTCGGGCAGGTTGTGGTAGCCGCTCATCACGCCCGGGCCCTTGATCAGGATCTCGCCGTCCTCGGCGATCTTGAACTCGGCGGCCGGGAAGACCGGGCCCACGGACCCGAGGCGGTACCGGTCCGGCCGGTTCAGCGTCGAGCCCGCCGCGGTCTCGGACAGCCCGTAGCCCTCCAGGATCAGCAGCCCGGCCGCGTGGAACCACTCGGCGAGCTTCTTGTCCAGCGCGGCCGAACCGGACACGAAGAACCGGATCTTTCCACCGAAGCGGTCGCGGATCTTCGACAGCACCAGCTTGTCCGCCACGGCGTACTGCGCGGCCAGCACGCCGCTCGGCTCCTTGCCCTGCTGGCGAAGCTTCGACACCTGGGCACCGATGCCGAAGGCCCAGTGGAACAGCTTCGCCTTGACGCCGCCCTCGGCCTCCATCATCGTCACGATCCGCCCGTGCGCCTTCTCGAAGACACGCGGCGCGGCGGCCATGAAGGTCGGCTGGACGGCGGCGGCGTTGGCCACGATCTTGTCGACCCGGCCGTCGATCGCGGTCGCGAAACCGATCTGGAACTGTACGGCGAGCAGCACCTGGCCGAAGACGTGGGACAACGGCAACCACAGCAGCTGCAGATCGTCCGGGCTGAGCACCCGGATGCCTTCCACCGCGGCGCCCTCGTACGTCCAGACCGAGTGCGGCAGGCGCACACCCTTCGGCCGCCCCGTCGTACCGGACGTGTAGACCAGCGTGCACAGGTGCTCCGGCCGGATCTGCCCGATCCGCTCGTCGACGGCCGCGGCGTTCTCGCCCAGCAACTCCGCGCCGAGCTCGTCGAGCGCGGCCAGGCTGATCACCCAGTCGCCGTCCCGCTCTTCCGGTGAACCGTCGATCAGCACGACCTTGCGCAGCGACGGCAGCTCCGACTTGTGCTCGCGCAGCTTGTCGACCTGGCCCGCGTCCTCGGCGAACACGACCCGGACCTCCGCGTCGGCCACGATGTAGGCGACGTCGGCGGCCATCGTGGTCGGGTAGATCGTGGTGGTCGCGGCCGCCGCGAGAACGGCAGCGAGGTAGCACTGGACCCACTCGAGCCGGGTGCTCGCGGCAACGGCGACGCGCTGCTCTGGCTCGACCCCCAGCGAGATCAGGCCGGCGGCGCGACGGCGTACGAGCTCATCGGTCTGCTGCCAGGTGACGGAGGTCCACTCCTCGCCTGCCGGGTAGCGGAACGCCTCCCGGTGGGGTTGCGCGGCGACGCGGTCGAGGAACATCTGGGCGAGGTGCTCCTTGCGGGAGCTGAGCAACGCGAGCTGAGGACCGTCGGCAACGGGCTTCATGGCTGGCCTCCATCGGGGGTCAAGTGAACCGAACGGTAATAGACGCAGCCAACCCTGGCCATGGTCATCGCTTGCCCGTCCGCACCATCTCGATTACGTTTCCGCAACATGCGCGCACGGTCTGTGGCACTCGTCTCACTATCCGTCCTACTCCTGGGCTGGTTGTCCCCGGCAAACGCCGCGCCGCCGCCGGCCCAGGCGGCGACCCAGGTCGTCCCGCCGTCCGAATTCGGGACCGACTACGACGATCCCCGGACCCCTGCACCGCCGGTCGCCGTGCCGAACACCCGGCACTGCTCGGTCGAGATCGTCCGCAACGGCTTCAAGAACTTCGATCCCTACACCTCCACCTATACCCCACCGGCCGCCTGCCGCGGGCCGTGGTCCAAGGTCGTGCTGAAGATGCAGGGCTCGGTCAAGGGCGTCCAGTACGACCGGCTCGGGCACATCACGATCGGCGGGGTCGGCGTCTTCCGCACCTCGACCCCGGAGCCCAGCACGGACGGCATCAGTTGGCAGGTCGGGAAGGACGTCACCTCCTACATCCCGCTGCTGCGCACCCCACAGCCCGTCGTGATGGAACTCGGCAATGTGGTCAATGACACGTACACCGGCGTCCTCGACATCGTCGTCACCCTCGACTTCTACGTAGCCGGGCACGGCGCCCCACCAGCCCGTACGGCGAACGCCGTACTGCCGCTGCAGGATCAGCGTCGGGAGGACTCGGACCTCGTCGGTACGGCGACGCTGCCGCGCAACACCACCCGCTTGCTCGGTGAGGTCTACGTGACCGGTTCGGGCGGCGGCTGCGAGGAGTTCTGGGACACCTCCGCGCCGGAGTCGACCGGCTACTCCTGCCCCGACGGATCGCCGTACCGCGAGGTCGACGTACTCGTTGACGGCAAGCTCGCCGGGATCGCCCTGCCGTATCCGTACATCTACACGGGCGGCTGGTCCAACCCGTACTCTTGGCGCCCCTCCCCCGCACCACGTGCCTTCGACATCAAGCCCGTGTACTACGACCTCACGCCGTTCGCCGGTCTGGTCAGCGATGGGAAGCCGCACGAGTTCCGCGTCCACGTCGACGGTGTGGCGGCCGGGCAGAGCGGCTGGTTCACCGTCCCCAACCTGCACGTCTGGACCGACCCGATCCTGCAGCAGACCCGCGGCGGACTGACCTCGTACTCCGTATCGCCGCTGAGCAAGTCGGACGACGTCACCGGATCGAGTGGCGAAGCCGGCTCGGTGAAGACCACCGCGTCGCGATCGCTCAACATCAGCGGGTACGTCGACACGTCGGCGGGCCGGGTCCGCACGACCGTGCAGCGGACGCTGTCCAACAAGTCGGACCACGTCTGGGAAGCCGGCGAGTCCCGCGACACGCTCGATGCCTCCTGGCAGGACAACTCGGTGGTGACCACCGGGCCCAAGGTCGAGCGGACCGAGCTCAGCTACGGCAAGTCGGGCTACCTCAGCTTCTTGCCCAACGCAACGATTCCCAACGGCTACGACATCGTCACCGACCTCGCCATCTACGACCGCAGCCACCTGACCACCACGGTCGGCCGGCACGTCGCGGCGGATCGTCGGACCGAAGAGACCTACGACGGGCGTGCGTCCTGGATCTACAACGTCCCGCGCGATCAGCGCCACGCCACCAGCGATCAGACCGTCCGCTACCGCGCTTCCGGCACCGACGGCTGCTACGACCACACGCTGAGCGCGATCAACGGCGTTTATGTCAAGGACGTCTACGGCTGCTGAGGGTTGCGGCTGCTCACGGTTGCGGACCGCCGTTACCGCTGCTGAAGTAGCTCGGCGATCTGGACTGCGTTGAGGGCGGCGCCCTTGCGGAGGTTGTCGTTGGAGACGAAGAGCACGAGGCCGCGTCCGTCGGGAACCGACTGGTCCTGACGGATGCGGCCGACGTACGACGGGTCCTTGCCGGCGGCAAGTAGCGGCGTGGGGAGGTCTGCCAGCTCGACACCTGGGGCCGCTGCCAGGAGCTCGGTCGCGCGCTCCGGGCTGATCGGTTCGGCGAACTCGGCGTGGATGCTCAGTGAGTGGCCGGTGAAGACCGGGACGCGGACGCAGGTGCCCGCCACCGGGAGATCCGGGATGTGCAGGATCTTGCGGCTCTCGTTGCGGAGCTTCTGCTCCTCGTCGGTCTCACCGGTGCCGTCGGCAACGATCGACCCGGCGAGCGGCAGCACGTTGAACGCGATCGGACCGGCGTACACCTTCGGCTGCGGCAACTCGATGCCGTCGGCACCACGGGCGAGCCGGCCGGAACCGGCAGCGAGCGCGTTGGTCTGGTCCTCGAGTTCGTGGACACCGACGCCACCCGAGCCGGAGACGGCCTGGTAGGTGGAGACGATCAGCCGGGTCAGCCGCGCCTCCCGGTGCAGCGGGGCGAGCACCGGCATCGCGGCCATCGTGGTGCAGTTCGGGTTCGCGACGATGCCCTTGGGGAGGTGATCGAGATCGCCGGGGTTGACCTCGGCGACGACCAGCGGCACCTCGGGGTCCATCCGCCAGCCGGACGAGTTGTCCACCACGACCGCCCCGGCAGCCGCGACCTTCGGGGCGAACTCCTTCGATGCCGTCTTGCCGTTGGAGAACAGCGCCAGGTCGAGCCCGGAGAAGTCGGCCGTGGCCGAGTCCTCGACGGTGACCTTGGCGTCACCGAACGGAAGCTGACTGCCGGCGGATCGCGCGGACGCGAAGTACCGGATCTCGTCGACCGGAAACTTCCGCTCGACCAGCAACTCCCGCATCACGCCGCCGACCTGACCCGTCGCTCCAAACACTCCTACTCGCATACCCCAGAGCCTAAGCGAGCCCGCCACTCCCAACACCCGAAGTCCACCATCCGGTGGAGACGCGCGCGGAGGCGGGAGATGAGGAGGTGCGGGTGCGCCGGCTCTACCCCGGCGGGGCGCGCGGAGCCGGCGCGGGGGTTAGCTGTCGGAGACGAGGACTCCGCCGTTGGCTACGTCGGACTTCTCGATCTCTTGGAAGACGATGCGGACCGATTCGCGCTTGGCGCCGAGGATGGCGATGGCGGAGTCGGTGACGGCGGCAACGAACTCGCGGCGCTGGTCGAGGGTGCGGCCGGAGAGCAGTTCGACGGTGATGTTGGGCATATCGGCGGTTCTCCTCAGCAAAGGGTTCTGTCTAGCGGAACATTGTTCCAGAATGCTGGTCAACTGACGGCGGCAGTCCGCCTGGCGGTCACTTCCACCGCCGGATCGGTGTTCAACGAGTCGAGCAGTTCGTCGACCTCGGGCCGGCGTTCCGGCAGCAGCCAGCCCAGGCCGACGTACACGACCAAGGATGTTGCCAACGGCAACGCTACGACCAGGGTGGTGTCGGTGGAGCCGATGCCCCACTTCACGATCGCCCAAACGATCAGGCCGATCGCCCACGACGCGATCGCGGCCCGTGACCCACTCCGCCGGAACCACGGCAGCAGCCCGAGCATCAGCGGGATCGCGATCGGTCCCATCGTCGCGGCCACCAGGTCCACGACGATCTTCAGCACGACCCCCTGACCGTTGGTGATGATCGCGATCAACATGCTCGCGGTGACGAAGCTGAACGTGACGATCCGGGCGAACTTGAGGATCCCCGCATCGCTCAACTGACGCAGCTTAGGCACGAGCACCGGGCCCAGGTCGCGGGTGATGACCGAGGAGATCGCGTTCGCGTCCGAGGCGACCATCGCCATCGTGTGCGAGAAGAACCCGGCCAGGACGAGCCCGATCAGGCCGCTCGGCAGCAGCAGTTGGGACATTTCGACGTACGACTGCTCGGGCTTGGCCAGGCCGGGAACCAGCAGCGGCGCGGCACACATCGGGATGAACAGGACGAGCGGCCAGATCAGCCACAGCGCCGACGACAGCAGGGCGGACCGTTTCGCCTCGGAGCCGGACGGCGCGGCCATGTAGCGCTGGGCCAGGTTCCACATCCCGCCGTTGTATTCGAAGGTCTTGATGAACAGGAACGCGATCAGGAAGATCGGCGTGTACGGCCCGTTCAGCGCGGACCCGTGCCCCGCCGGCAACTGGTCCCACATCTTCCACAGCGTCGGAATGCCGTCCAGATGCGAGAGCACGCCGACGAACATCGCGATCCCGGCCGCGGCCTGGATGATGAACTGCCCGAAGTCGGTGAGTACGTCGGCCCACAGCCCACCCAGCGTCGCGTAGAGCATCGTGACGACCCCGGTGAGCAGGATGCCCCAGCGCATCGGTACGCCGGTGAATCCGTTCAGCAGAACGGCGATCGCGACCCACTTGGCGGCGATGTCGACCACCTTGAGCAGCGCACCGGAGTACGCGAGCACCTGCTGGGTCGGCAGGTTGTACCGCTTGGCGAGGTACTCCAGCGGCGAGACGACACCGTGTTTGGCTCGCAGCCGGTTCCAGCGGGCGGCGAAGACGAACGCGCCGATGCCGACGCCGATGCCGATCGACATCGCCCACCACACGTAGACCGTGATGCCGTAGGTGTAGGCGACCGCCGCGAAGGCGACGAACATGACGGCGCTGTAGCCGGACATGTGGTGCGAGATCCCGGACAACCACCACGGGATCCGGCCGCCGGTCGTGAAGTAGTCGACGACGGTCTTGATCTTGCTGCGGGACCAGACTCCGATCGCCACCATCAGCACGAAGTAGCCGGCCAGGACCGTCCAGTCGAGGGCTGTCATGTGAATCCTCCAGAGGCGGGCGGGATGTGCCTGGAAGGTTCCACTCAACAGAACTATGTGTCAAGAGGCGGAACACCTCGCATCGCCAATTGGCTCCGTGAGGCCCATGACACGGTCAGCGTTTGACAGGATGTTCCGTGGAATAGAACCTTGTTCTGTGAATGCAGCTCAGCAACCCCTCGAGGTCCGGCACGCCACCCACCCCGACCAGATCCGCGGTTTCGACACCGCGGCCCTGCGCGCGACGTACCTGGTCGACGACCTCTTCACGCCCAGCACGATCACCGCGGTGCTCACCCACCACGACCGGATCGTGCTCGCCGGCGCCCGCCCGGCGAGTGGCCCGCTCACACTCGGAACCTGGCCGGAGCTGCGCAGCGAGTTCTTCCTCGAGCGCCGCGAAGCCGGCATCGTCAACGTCGGCGGACGGGGCACGATCACCGTCGACGGCACCAAGTTCGAGCTGACGACCGGAGCCTGCCTGTACGCCGGACGCGGCGCGCGCGACGTCGTCTTCGAGGGATCCGAGGCGGCCTTCTACCTCTTCTCCGCCGCCGCGCACACCGACTTCCCGACCACCTTGGTCCAGCCCGGCCAGGGCAACCGGCTCGAACTGGGCGACCAGCAGACCGCGAACCGGCGCACCATCGACCAGTACATCCACGCGGACGGCGTACAGAGTTGCCAGATCGTGCTCGGCGTGACCACCCTGCACCCCGGCAGCACCTGGAACACGATGCCCGCGCACACCCACGACCGGCGAACCGAGTGCTACCTGTACTTCGGCCTGCCGGAGGCCGACCGGGTCGTCCATCTGCTCGGCGAGCCCGACGAGACCCGGCACCTACTGATTGCCGATCGGCAGGCGGTGATCTCCCCCAGCTGGTCGATCCACTCGGGCGTAGGCACCTCGGCGTACAGCTTCGTGTGGGCGATGGCCGGCGAGAACCAGGCCTTCGCCGATATGGACGGTGTCGACGTGAAGGACCTTCGGTGACGCCAGGCTTTTCCCTGCGAGGCCGGACCGCGCTGGTCACCGGCGCGCGACGGGGCATCGGCGCGGCGATCGCAGCCGGGTACGCCGCGGCTGGGGCCGACCTGATCCTGCTCGCGCGGGACGCGGCGCTGGAGGACACGCTCGAGGCGATCAAGCTGAACGGCGGCGGCGAGGCGACCCTGATCACCGCGGACTTCGCCGACCCGGCCGAGGTGGGGGCGGTCGCGACGGCGCTCATCCGGGATCGTCAGGTCGACATCCTGGTCAACAACGCCGGCACGATCCGCCGCGCGCCGGCTGCCGAAACAACGCCGGACGACTGGCAGCACGTGATCGACGTGAACCTGAATTCGACCTGGGCGGTGACGCGGCCGATCGGGGTGGCGATGGTCGCCCGGGGCAACGGCAAGATCATCACGATCGCTTCCCTGCTGAGCTTCCAGGGCGGCATCACCGTGCCCGCCTACACGGCCAGCAAGCACGCGGTCGCCGGGCTCACGAAGGCGCTGGCGAACGAATGGGGAGCGTCCGGCGTACAGGTGAATGCGATCGCTCCCGGCTACATCAGTACCGACAACACGACCGACCTGCGGGCCGATGGTGAACGGGAGGCGGCCATCCGGGAGCGCATCCCGGCCGGCCGGTGGGGACGGCCCGATGATCTGGTCGGCGCCGCGGTCTTCCTGGGCTCGGCGGCGTCCGACTACGTCAACGGGCATGTGCTGGCCGTCGACGGTGGCTGGCTGGCGAGATAGGAGGTGACAGGATGAGCGACATGAGTTCGCCCTCGGCCATCGACAAGACGCTGATGGTGCTCGACGCGGTCCTCGAGCACTCCCGGTTCACCGATGTGGTCACCGCTACCGGTCTGGCCAAATCGACGGTGCACCGGATCATGGCGTCGCTGGTCGAGCACGAGTTCGTCGCGCAATCGGAGGACGGTTCGTACCACCCCGGCCCGAAGGCGCTGCGGCTTGCCGGGCATGCCCTGACGAACGTGGATCTCGCGACTGTCGCCCGGCCGGTGCTGGCCGATCTGGTCGCGCAGACCCGCTGCACGGTGCACGTCGGTCTGCTGAACGGCGACGAGGCGATCTACGTCGCGCGTCTCGACGGACCCAAGCCGTACCGGATGCCGTCGCGCGTCGGCAAGGCGTTCTGGCTGCACTGCACCGGCATCGGCAAGGCACTTCTCGCCGAGCTGGACGACGAAGCGCTCGACGCCCTCGTCACCCGGACCGGCCTGCCGGCGCGAACGCCGCTCACCCATACGACCGCTACCGCTTTGAAGGCCGATCTCGTCCAGGTCCGCGCCCGCGGCTACGCCCTGGACGACGAGGAGAACGAGCCCGGCATCCGCTGCGTCGCGGCAGTCATCCACGACCACACCGCCAGCGCGATCGCCGCCGTCAGCATCTCCACCCTCTCCCTGGAGCAGTCCATCGCGCAGGTCGCCCTGATGGCCCCCGCCGCCATCGAAGCCGCCCGCAAAATCTCCGCCGCGCTCGGCTACCGCGAACCCACCTGAGCCGTTGTCAGCCCGCCTTCTCCAGCGCTAGCATCGTCCACAGTTTGACAGGAAAGTTTCTTAACGATCTGTGGCCGATCACCGCCCCGAGGAGGCCCACTCATGCGATCGTGGCCGAGAAGCATCCGATTCCTGACGGTTGCCGCGCTGGCAACCGCAGCATGTACCGCGGTCCCCGCCGCCGGTACGCCGTACCGGGACCCAGCCCCGCCGCCCACCGCGACCCTGTTCGCGACCGCTGCGGTCAGCCCTGTCCCCGGGTTCTTGCTGCAGACCTCCGCGCAGGTGTCGAACGACGCGGCCGTCACCCAGCCCGGCTTCCCGACCACCGGCTGGTTACCGGTCTCGGCCCGGTCGACCGTCTTCGCGGGACTGTTGCAGAACAACAAGTACCCCGACCCGTTCTTCTCCACGAACATGAAGGACGTCGACAAGAATCAGTTCAAAGTGCCGTGGTGGTATCGCTCCGACCTCGAGATCGCCGACACCACCCAGCGCACCTACCTCGACTTCAGCGGCGTGCTGTCCCGCACCGATGTCTGGGTCAACGGCACCAAGGTCGCCGACAAGACGCAGACCGCCGGCGCCTACACCCGGCACGACCTCGACATCACCGCGCAGGTGCACACCGGTAGCAACGCGATCGCCTTCAAGGTCTACCCGAACGACCCGAACAACGACCTCACGATGGGCTGGATCGACTGGGCCCAGACGCCACCGGACCAGAACATGGGCATCGTCCGCGACGTGCTCGTCCGGCGCAGCGGTCCGGTCGCCCTTCGCGGCGCCCACGTCGTCACCAAGCTCCCCTCGCTGACGCACGCGGACCTGACCGCGAAGGTCGACGTACGCAACGACTCGTCGACCGCCGTCACCACCACCGTCGCGGGCAGCGTCGCCGGCGTACCGATCAGCCAGTCGGTCTCGCTGGCCGCCAAGGAGAAGAAGACGGTCACGTTCCCGACGATCGGGTTGGACAACCCGAACGTCTGGTGGCCGGCCGGGATGGGCGGGCAACCGCTGTACGCGCTCGACCTGACCGCGAGCACCGCCGGTACGACGTCCGACACGGCGCACGCCGACTTCGGCGTACGGGAGGTGAAGGCGCCGCTCAACAGCAGCGGCGGCCGCGCGTATTCGATCAACGGGCGACCTCTGTTGGTACGCGGAGGTGGCTGGTCACCGGACTTGTTCCTGCGCTGGAACACGACGTACGCGGCCGACAAACTCAAATACGTCAAGGATCTCGGCCTCAACACCGTCCGGCTCGAAGGTCATATCGAACCAGACGAGTTCTTCGACCTGGCCGACCGGCTCGGCATCCTGACCATGCCCGGCTGGGAATGCTGCGACAAGTGGGAGGGTCAGGTCAACGGCAGCGAGAACGGCAACACCTGGAAGGCCGAGGACTACGTCACCGCCAAGGCGTCGATGACCGCCGAGGCCGAGCGGCTCCGCAACCACCCGAGCGTGTTGACCTTCCTGATCGGCAGCGACTTCGCGCCGGATGCCACGATCGAGAAGAACTACCTCGACGCGCTGAACGCCGCCGACTGGCAGACCCCGGTGATCCCGGCCGCGTCGGCGAACTCGTCGCCGCAGCTCGGTAGCTCCGGGATGAAGATGAACGGACCGTACGACTGGATCCCGCCGAACTACTGGTACGACAAGGCGCACGGCGACTCCGGCGGCGCGTGGGGCTTCAACTCCGAGACCAGTGCGGGCCCGGATATCCCCACGATGGACACCCTGCAAAGGATGCTGACGCCGGCCGAGCTCGACGTGCTCTGGCAGAACCCGAGCGCCACGCAGTACCACCGCTCGTCCTCGTCCACCTTCGGCAACCTGAAGCTGTTCGGGAACGCCCTGTCCGGCCGGTACGGCGCGCCGACGGGCCTGACCGACTACGTGAAGAAGGCCCAGCTGGCGCAGTACGAGAACGTGCGCGCCGAGTTCGAGTCGCACAACCGGAACTTCACCGACTCGTCGAACCCGTCGACCGGCTTGATCTACTGGATGCTCAACAGTGGCTGGACCTCGCTGCACTGGCAGCTGTTCGACACCTACCTGGATCAGAACGGCGCGTACTACGGCGCCAAGAAGGCGAACGAGCCGCTGCACATCCAGTATTCCTACGACAACAATTCCGTTGCCGTAGTCAACCAATCCCACGGTACGGCGTCCGGGCTGACCGCGTCGGTCAAGCTCTACAACCTCGACGGTACGGAGAAGTTCTCCCAGTCCGCTGCGGTGTCGGTGCCAGGTGACGGCGGGAAGACCACCGCGCTCACGATTCCCGCGGTGAGTGGCCTGTCGACGACGTACCTGGCGAAGCTGGTACTGACCAACTCATCCGGCGTCGAGGTCAGCCGCAACGTCTATTGGCTGTCCACGAAGGCGGACACCCTCGACTGGAACAACACCGACTGGTACTACACGCCGACCACCAGCTACGCCGACCTCAAGGGGTTGTCGTCGCTGGCCCAGGTGCCTGTTTCGTCTGTTGTCAGCTCAGCGGTGGCCGGCTCCGATACGGTCACGACGGTCACGTTGAAGAACACCACGACCAGCAAGATCCCGGCGTTCTTCGTCGACGCGCACATCATCGGCGCCGGCGGCAAACCGGTGCTTCCGGTGCAGTGGAACGATAACGCAGTCAGCCTGTGGCCGGGCGAGAGCGTCGTACTGCGGGCGACGTACCGGACCGCCGATCTGCAAGGCGCGACGCCGTCCGTGCGCGTGTCGGGCTGGAACACCGTGCCGGACACCGGTGGACCCGGTCCCGGCCCGACGGTCTACGAGGCCGAGGACGCGGCGATCACCGCGGGCGTGGTGGAGTCGAACCACGCAGGCTTCACCGGGCGTGGTTTCGTGAACTACGACAACGCGGTCGGCTCCGCCGTCGAGTGGACGGTCAATGCGGCAGCGGCCGGCCCGGCGGACGTCGTACTGCGGTATGCCAACGGCACCACCACTTCGCGGCCGATGAACATCGCGGTCAACGGGTCCGTGGTGTCGTCGGGCCTGACCTTCCCCGGCACGGGCAACTGGGACACCTGGCAGACCAGGACGATCCGGGTCAATCTCGTTGCTGGTAGCAACAAGATCAAGGCGACCGCGACCAGCGCCGACGGTGGTCCGAACGTCGACAGACTCACCGTGAGCTGACGAGCTGGGTTGCCGCCTGCTGCGCTTTGCGGGCGGCAGCCCAGCGCACGACCGGTACGAACAGGACGCCGATCAGGGCGAACCAGACGCCGAGGATGATCCAGCCGGGTACGCCGAGGCCGAGTGGTAGCAGGGCGAGCACGGTCGGCGCGACCATCGTGCTGATCGACATACTGGTGTTCCAGACGCCTTGGTACTGGCCTTGCGCCTCGTCGGCCGCGAGGTCGAAGCCGAGCAGGAACGAGCCGGACGACTGCAGCAATTCCCCGATCACCTGCACCAGCGCGCCGGCCGCGAGCAACCCGACGGCGACCACGACGCCACCACCAGAAGCTCCCGCGAACAGCACCATCGATGCCAGCAGCAACAACCCCGCCGTACGAGTTGCCCTGGCCGCGCTGGCCGGATCGGCGATCCCCCGGCTCGATCTGACCTGGAACAGCGAAATCACCACGGTGTTGATGATCAGCAGCAGCGCGACCGTCCAGCGCGGCGCGTCGGTGTGATCGACCACCCACAACGGGATCGCCACGTCCAGGACCGCGTAGTGGATCGACATGCCCGCGTTGAGCGCCGCGACGGCGAGATAACCACGATCTCTGAGCGCGATCCAGACCGGGCCGTCCTCGTTCTTCGGCTGCGGCGCGACCTTCGGCACCGCCAGGACGACGAAGGCGGCCACGATGCTGAGCGCCGCATCGAGAACGAACATCGACCGGTACGCCGTGGCCGTGTCGAAGTGCAGCGCGAGCGCACCGATGCCGGCGCCGCCCATGATCCCGATGTTGGTGATCGCCCGCAGATAGGCCCGAGCAGCAACCCGGCCCGCGGCGCCCTGAGTGACGGCGGCGATCAGAGCCGACCGGACCGCGCCGGCGCCGCGGTCGAAGATCGTCAGCACGACGGCGACTGCGAGGAACTGCCAGAACGTGTCGACCAGTAGGTAGAGGAGCGACACGCAGCAGACCGTCAGACTGAGGATCACGAACAACGTGCGCGGCCCGCGGCGATCAGCCAGGTGACCGAGCGGCACCGCCGAGAGCAGACCGAACAAGCCTGCGACGGTGAGCCCGAGCCCGACCTGCGCGATCGACAGCCCGACGATCCGGGAGAAGTAGAGCACGCTGACCGTCATCAGCAAGCCGTTGCCGATCCGGCTCAGCAACGTCGCCAAGGCCAACGGCCGCAACGGTCCCTTCGCCGGCATCAGCCCTTTGACCTGCGGCATCCTCATGTATCCCCCGCCTCTTTCCGGGCGGCCCGCCGACAGCGCTCCGCCTGCCCTCGTCTTGTCTTTCCTGCGCTACCGGCTCTGTCGCGGTTCACCCGCGGGCGGCGACGCGATGTGCCAGGTCCCGGAGGTCGTCGGCGAGGTCGACACCGGAGTCGAGCATGCCCTGCATCTTCGCCGGGTCCTGCCCACCGAACAGCCCACCGACGGTCATCTCGTGCGCGGGCCGATCCAGTACCTCGATCTCGTCACCCGCGGCGATCGTGCCGGTCTTCAGCACCTTGAGATACGCCCCCGGCCGGCCCTCGGTGTGGAACTGCTTGATCCAGCCCGGAATCTCCATCCGGTGCTGGAAGGTGATGCACGGGATCCGCGGCGACCGGACCATCACCTCGACCTCGTCCCCGAGCCGCCACACCTCGCCGATCAGCGCATTGGTGATGTCGAGCCCCTCGGTCACCAGGTTCTCCCCGAACAACCCCGGCGGGATCTCCCGCCCGAGTTCCCCGGCCCACCAGGCGGCATCCTCAGCGGCGTACGCGTAAAGGGCCTGATCCGGTCCGCCGTGGTGCCGGGTGTCACAAACCGAGTCCCCCGCCAGCCCGAGTTCCCCCACCCGCACCCGCCCGGCCTGCGGTCGCTTGTCGATCGCCGTCAATCCGGTGTCCTTGGGCCCCGGAATCAGCTCCTCCACCACATTCACCGTCAGCAGCCGCATACCCGCATCCTCTCCCGGCGGCCGGTCAGGTGTCACCGCGTTTTCAGTCCTGGATCGCCTTGGTGACGGCGATGTTGCGGGTGAGCCAGTCGTCCGGCAGGGTCTCGTCGGGGGCGGCGTCGCGGACAGAGCCGAGGATGTTGACCAGTTGGCGGACGATGATCCAGTCGCGGGCGCGGTCCTCGTCGAGGCCGGCGGTGTCGATGATCGCGTAGAACCGGCGGCGAAGGGCGAAGCGGAGGTCGCGGGCAGCGGCGAGCTCCTCCCAGCGGTTCCAGAGCAGCGGCGCGACCTCGTAGTGGGGATCGCCGGAGAGCGGCTTCGGGTCGATCACCAGCCAAGGTTCACGTTCGGCCGCGAGGACGTTGAAGTAGTGCAGATCCGTGTGGATGAGGGTGCCGTCGCAGGCCGGGTCGGTGGCGAAGTCACGGGCCAGCGCGGCCGCTTGTTCGACGTACCGGCGGGGCACGGGCGCCGAGGCGGGGAGGGCGAGCAGTTCGCGCGACCAGCGTGCGGCCTGCTCCGACAGCAGCTTGAACTGCGGTCCGGCCGGGACATGCAGGCGCTTGTACGCCGAGGCGATGATCTCGCTCGCCTCGATCTCCTCGACACTCGTCAGGTCCTGCGTCTGGGTCTGTCCCGCAGGCTGGGCCCGCTCGAGCAGCATGGCGAACCGGCGCGGGTCCGCCCGGAGCAGCCGGATCGCGCCGTTGCCGTCCCACACCCGCAGCGCGAGGTGTTCGGTCCCGGCCTCCCAGTGCGGGAACTGCACCTTGAGCACGGCCGCCGCGCCGTCCGGCGTACGGACCCGTACGACCAGCGCACAGTTTCCGTACGCCGGTTCGCCGTCGGCCCGCAGGTCCCACTCGGTCAGCAGGTCGCGCGTCAGTCGCGGCAGCCGGTCGAGCCAATCGGCCCACTCGGGACCGCGGGTCGCGATCGTGAGAAAGTCCGCGGGAATCTCGACCGGCACTACTTCTTGGCCTTCTCCGACGGCTCGTTCGTCTTCAGCGCGGCGATGAAGGCTTCCTGCGGCACCTCGACCCGGCCCACCATCTTCATCCGCTTCTTGCCCTCTTTCTGCTTCTCCAGCAGTTTGCGCTTCCGGGTGATGTCACCGCCGTAGCACTTCGCCAGCACGTCCTTGCGGATCGCGCGGATCGATTCGCGGGCGATGATCCGGGACCCGATCGCGGCCTGGATCGGCACCTCGAACTGCTGCCTCGGGATCAGTTCCTTCAGCTTGCCGGCCAGCGCCACGCCGTACGAGTAGGCGTTGTCGCGGTGCACGATCGCGGAGAACGCGTCGACCGTCTCGCCCTGCAGCAGGATGTCCACCTTGACCAGGGCCGCCGCCTGCTCGCCGGTCGGCTCATAGTCGAGCGAGGCGTAGCCCTTCGTCTTCGACTTCAGCTGGTCGAAGAAGTCGAACACGATCTCGGCCAGCGGCAGCGTGTAGCGCAGCTCGACCCGGTCCTCGGACAGGTACTCCATGCCGTTCAGGTTGCCGCGCTTGGTCTGGCACAGATCCATGATCACGCCGATGTAGTCCTTCGGGCTCAGGATCGTCGCCCGCACCACCGGCTCGTAGATGTCGGCGATCTTGCCCTCGGGGAACTCGCTCGGGTTGGTGACGACGTGTTCCTTGCCGTCCTCCATCTCCACCCGGTAGACCACGTTCGGCGCGGTCGAGATCAGGTCGAGGTCGAACTCGCGCTCCAGCCGCTCGCGGACGATCTCCATGTGCAGCAGGCCGAGGAAGCCGCAGCGGAACCCGAAGCCGAGCGCGCCCGAGCTCTCCGGCTCGTACTGCAGGGCAGCGTCGTTGAGCTGCAGCCGCTCCAGGGCGTCGCGCAGGGTCGGGTAGTCGTCGCCGTCGATCGGGAACAGCCCGGAGTACACCATCGGCTGCGGGTGCTTGTAGCCACCGAGCGGCTCGGTCGCGCCGTGGATCGAGGAGGTGACGGTGTCACCGACCCGGGACTGGCGGACGTCCTTCACGCCGGTGATCAGGTAACCGACCTCGCCGACGCCGATGCTCGGCGACTTCATCGGCTCCGGGGAGATCACGCCGACCTCGAGCATCTCGTGCACGGCGCCGGTCGACATCATCTTGATCTTGTCGCGATGGTTCAACTCGCCGTCGACCACCCGGACGTAGGTGACCACGCCGCGGTACGTGTCGTACACCGAGTCGAAGATCAGCGCCCGCGCCGGAGCGTCCTTGACACCCTTCGGCGGCTCGACCTGGGCGACGATCTCGCTCAGCAGCTCCTCGACGCCCTCACCGGTCTTCGCCGAGACGCGCAGTACGTCCTCGGGCCGGCAGCCGATGATGTGCGACAGCTCGGCGGCGTACTTCTCCGGCATCGCGCCCGGCAGGTCGATCTTGTTCAGCACCGGGATGATGTGCAGGTCCGCGTTCAGCGCGAGGTACAGGTTGGCCAGCGTCTGCGCCTCGATCCCCTGCGCCGCGTCGACCAGCAGCACCGCGCCCTCACACGCCTCCAGCGACCGGGACACCTCGTAGGTGAAGTCCACGTGGCCGGGGGTGTCGATCATGTTCAGGATGTACGTCGTACCGTCCGGCGCCAGCAGGCCGCCCGGGGTGTCCGGCTTCGGCGCGAACGGCAGCCGGACCGCCTGCGACTTGATCGTGATGCCGCGCTCGCGCTCGATGTCCATCCGGTCCAGGTACTGCGCGCGCATCTGGCGTCCGTCCACCACACCGGTGATCTGCAGCATCCGGTCGGCCAGCGTCGACTTGCCGTGGTCGATGTGGGCGATGATGCAGAAGTTCCGGATCAGCGACGGGTCGGTACGACCCGGCTGCGGCACGGTCGTGGGGCCAACGGGCACGGAGGGATCCAGTTCATCTCAGGAGCAGTACGGACAAGACTCAATCATCCCACGGCAGCCCAGTCCTTTCCGCATCCAGCCGCCTGAGGTGGTCTGGACCAATGTCCCGGCGCGTGGAATTGCTCTGCGTGACCGACTGACGGCGTCTACCCTCTGGAGGTATGGCGCACGCGGTCGGGGTTCGGATGCCGTTCGAGCAGGTGCCGGGTGCGGTGCGGGGGTGGGTGGAGCGCTCGCTCGGGTCGTCGGTGGTGTCGGCGAGTACGCAGCACGGTGGGTTCTCGCCTGGTGTGGCGGCCCGGCTGGTGACCGCGTCGGGGCGGCGGGCTTTCGTCAAGGCTGTCGGGTTGTCGCTGAATCCCGATACGCCGACACTGTTCCGCAACGAGATCGCCGCTATGCAAGGACTTGCAGCCCACTCGTTGCCGTACACCCCTTTCCTGTACGACGTGTACGACGACGGCGACTGGGTCGCGCTGCTGCTCGAGGACATCGAGGGATACCTGCCGCCGCATCCGTGGCATCCGCACGACGCGGCCCGCGTACTGGACGGGCTGGCCGAGCTGACCGAGGCGCTGCAGCCGTCTCCCTGGCCGGAGGCACCGGTCGCCGCAGTACGGAGTGAAGCGTTCCTGAGTCGGTGGGACTTGGTGATCGCCGACGGACTCGAAGTACCGGAGTGGGTGTCAGGGCGTGAGCAGGAGCTCGCTGCGCTCGCCCGGACCGGGCTGGATGCGCTCGCGAAGGGCGACGGGCTGGCGCATTGGGACCTGCGGGCCGACAACATCCTGCTCACCGAGACGCGGGTCGTGTTCATCGACTGGGCGCACGCCGCACTTGCGGCCCCTTGGGCCGACACGGTGATCCTGCACGCGGACATGCGCGGGTCGGTCGAGCTGCCCGATCTCCCTGCCGACGACGGCATCACCGGCTTCCTCGCCGGCATCGCGGGCGGCCTGTGGTGGGGCAGCAACCAACCGGCACCGCCAGGACTCCCCACGATCCGCACCTGGCAACGGGAGACGGCCCTGGTTCATCTGGACTGGCTGCACGAACGCATGAGCTGACGATGCAGCGTTTCACCCCACGAGGCGTCTTAGGGGGTGTGACGAACCACATCGTGGCCCTGGTGCACTCCGACGACGTGCCAGTCGCCATCTCCGAGTTGTACCGGCAGCACTGGGTCGGGCTGGTCCGACTGGCAGTGCTGGTCGTCGACGACCCGGAGTCGGCGGAGGACGTCGTACAGGAGGTCTTCACCGAGCTCTACCGCAAGTGGCCGCTCGACGACCCCGCAAAGGTCCTCGGCTACCTGCGGACGGCAGTGCTGAACCGAAGCCGCTCTGTACTGCGCAGACGCAGAGTGGCCCGGCTCTACATCCCACCCTCCGCCCGGTCGGGTGACTCGGCGGAGAGCGCGGCCGAACTCGGTGAAAGCAGACGGGAAGTGCAGCGGGCCCTGCAGGCGCTGCCCATCCGGTCCCGCGAGGTGCTCGTCCTGCGGTACTACCTCGATCTCCCGTACGCCGAGATCGCCCAGACGCTGGGGATCAGCGAGTCCACCGCCCGGGCCACCTCGTCCCGGGCACTGGCCGCCCTCACGAAGAAGCTGAAGGAAGCCCGATGAACGACACCGAATCCCGCCTGCGTGACTACCTGACCGCCAAGGCCGGCACCATCGCTGACGACCAGGAAGCCCCCGATCTGCAGCCCGCCCACCGCCATCGCAGCTGGCCCATCATCGTCGCTGCGGCCGCGACAGCCGCAGTGCTCATCGGCGGCATCCCAGTGGCGCTCCACGTGGTCGGTAAGGACAAGACGCCACCCCCGGTCGGTGGGCCCAGCAACGAACTCCGGATCCCCTATGTCACCTCCGCCGACCACAGCTACCTGGGCTCGAACGCACCCAAGACGGGCGACGCAATCCTGCACGACGGAGAACAGACCGTCCCTTCGATCAGCGACCATGCCACGTACTACGGCCGCGTGGGCGGCGGCTGGCTGACCGACAAGCCCCACGACGGCAGACCGACCCAAGCCGGCCTGTTGATGCCGGACGGGAGCTTCCGGCCGCTCGGACCCGTCAACAGCAAGCTCGCGGTGCCGTCGCCCGACCGCCGGCAGATCGTCACGTCGCTCCGGCTCGCCAATCACCGAACGAAGGTGATCGTCGTCGATGTGGCGACCGGCAAAGAGACCGCGTCGATCACCGTGCCGCGCCAGATGGTCAGGATCTATGGCTGGAACAAGAACGGCATCTGGTTCGGTGCCGACTACGACGTCAAGGCGCAGCCGATGATCTGGCAGCCTGGCTCCGACCCTCTCCAGCTGTCGATCCCGAACTTCACCGTCACCGCGACGGCGCCGCCACAGACCGACAGAGTTCTGGTGAGCACCACCGTCGGCGGTAAGCGGTGTTTGGAAGTCGGCGTCTTGGCCGGCACCAGATTCGCTGTCATCCGCCGGTACTGCCCGAAGGCCGGGGCGTCTGCCTACCCGGTGCTCTCGCCGGACGGCCGGACGATCGTCAGCAGCGAGCAGAAGGTCGCCGTCGATGTCGCGACCGGCAAAGTCACCGCCCTCCGGCTCGAGCACAGCTTGCAGGGGTTCCCGGAGCCGGTCTTCGAGGACGCGACCCACCTGATCACCCTCCCGGCGCCACTCGCCGCCGGCCCGAACGGGAGGGGCATCATCCCGCCAGGCACACCAACCGACGAGCACGGAGCCCCCCTGATCGGCGCCCCGGTCTACCGCTGCGACACAACCACCGGCACCTGCACCCACATCTTCACCACCACCCCCCGAACCCTCATCGAGCTGGCCCTCCCCTGAGCCCACCGCGAAGGAGAACACCCAGACCCAGCCCGGCTGACCCAACGAGCCGCTCGACGACCGAGCTATCGGACGACCGAGCCGCTTGACGACCGAGCCAGCTGCGCCCTGGGGGTTGCAGCCGGCTCGGTTCTCTTTAGGTGGAGTGGGCGCGGATGACCCTGGCGTTTGTTCCGTTCTCGACCACGGATGGCACGCCCGGTCCAGCACCCGTCACCGGGAATCACGTCATCACGGAGGAGCCACATGCCCGACTTCGAGGCGTCCATCACCGTCGACGCAACCCCGGCTGACCTCTACGCCCTGATCAGCGACCTTCCGCGCATGGGCGAATGGAGCACCGAATGCACCCGCGTCACCTGGCTCCGCAGTACGACGTACGCCGTACCAGGAGCACGTTTCATCGGGCACAACCGAGCAGGGGCGATCCGCTGGTTCCCACAGGGCGTGGTGGTCGATGCGGACCCCGGCCGGCGCTTCTCGTTCCGGATCCATTTCGGGCCGATCCAGGTCGCCTCCTGGAGCTACGACCTCACCGCCACCCCCACCGGCTGCCAGGTCACCGAATCCTGGACCGACCACCGTCCAGCCGCCCTGCACCGCCCCCTCGCCCTCATCTTCGGCAACCGCCGCGACCGGAACACCGCCGGCATCCACCACACCCTCAAGTCCCTCAAGACAGCCGCCGAATCCCCACCGCCCACTAGCCCAGCCGTTGTCAGCACCCGCCCCGGCATCCTCACCGCAGATGCTGCGGAGACCGAGGTGGCGGTTCCGGGGTTGCAGGGTTCTGTCAGGTTGGTCGTCGGCGGGGCTGTAGAGTGGGGGCGTAGGCAGGCGTCGGTACCGTTGCTCGGTTTGGTGCTGACCAGGGCTTCTTGCTAGTCTGTCTCTTCGCGCGTGTGCGTTGGTACTCGCCCGTGCACGCACCACCTTTCCTGTATTGACCGCAAACTCCTGATCGAGGCTCTGCTCCGTGGCGAACATCAAGTCCCAGATCAAGCGCAACCGCCAGAACGAGGCTGCGCGGCTTCGCAACAAGTCTGTGAAGTCGACCCTCAAGACGGCAGTTCGCCGCTTCCGTGAGGCCGCCGACGCCGGCGACGCCGCGAAGGCGCAGGAGAACGCCCGCGTGGCTGCCCGCCTGCTCGACAAGGCCGCCAGCAAGGGCGTCATCCACGCCAACCAGGCTGCCAACCGGAAGTCGTCCATCTTCAAGAAGGCCGCTTCACTCTGATCGCGCCCTGACGATCGGCCCATCCCCACCGGACCGGGCCGATCGTTTTTGCGTTCCCAAAACCCACCGCTCCCCTCCCCTGAGCCGCCCCACCGCGCTCCCCTCAGGCACCCGAGTTCAAGCGCCCAGGCACCCCACTCGCGTGCCCGACCTCTGCGCTGTTTGCCGGAGCACCACCGCAAGACCGTGCGCCCTCAGCTCCGCCGCCTGGCCGGTGCACCACGGCGAGTCCGATCGCCCTCAGCTCGACGCCTCACGTGCCCAGGCTCTACGCAGTTCGTCGGTGCACCACCGCGAGACCGTGCGACCTCAGCCCCGCACCCTCGCAGGCCGAGCTCCACGCAATTCGTCGTCGCACACCGCGAGACCGTGCGCCATCAGCTCGGCACCTCACAGGGCGAGCTCCACGCAGTTTGTCGGTGCGCCACCGCAACCGTTCGCCGTCAGCGCCGCGGCTTGGCGGGAGCACCACCGCAAGAACGTGCGCCCTCAGCTCCACGCCTCACGTGCGCGAGTTCTACGCCAGTTGTTCGATGCATCGCCGCGAGATCTGCGTGACTTGGCGGCGGCCTCGCGAGGACATCGGAATGATCGCGGCAGCGGCTACGTCGAGTGGAGCAGTAGCTGGGCGTGCGCCGGGGGGCGCAGCGGCATACGTAGTACGAGGTCGCTCGGTGTTTCCCTGTGGGGCTCTTGAGCGTGTGGAGCCTTAGCGGCGGCCGTGGGCGCGGCTTACGGTGATGACCATGCGCTCGAGTGCGTAGCCTGCGTCGCCGGAGGCGCCTTTGACGTCGGCGTCTGCTTGGGCGACGGCCTTGATCGCCGTCGCCAGACCGCCGGCGGTCCAGCCACGTGCCTGTTGCTTGAGGGTCTTCAACTTCCACGGCGGTACGCCGACCTCGCGCGCCAGATCCGCTTCGCGCAGACCGCTCGGCGCACTCGTGTACTTCGCCAGCCCTCGCAGCCCGCCCGCCATCGCACTCGTCACGAGGACAGCCGCGACTCCGCAGTCCAATGCCCAGCGCAACTGCTCGAGCGCCGGCTCCGTCCGCCCGGCGATCGCGGCGTCGGCCACGGCGAAGCTGGTCACCTCGGCGCGCCCACCGAAGTACTGACCGATGAGCTCCTGGTTGACGGGCTGACCATCCGAGTCCGACACCAGCTGCGAGCAAGCACCGGCGAGCGCCCGCAGATCATGCCCGACAGCATCGACCAGCGCAGTCGCCGCCCGCTCGTCGATACTTCCGCCCAGCAGGCGAACCTCACCGAGCACGAACTGCGGCAACTCCCAAGTCTTCGGCGCCGTCGCGACCACCTCGTTGACCGAAGCCTTCCGCAACTTGTCGAGAACGGCCTTGCCCTTCTGCCCACCGGAGTGCACCAGCACCACCAGTACGTCGTCCGCCGGGGCACCGGCGTACTCCAGTAGGTGCGGCACCATCTCGGCCGGCAGATTCTCCAGCGCTCGCAGCACCAGCACTCGCTCGGTCGCGAACAGCGAAGGACCAGTCAGCTCGGCAAACACCCCGACATCGAGATCCGCCGCCACGACCTCGGTCACCTCGACCTCGGCACCCCCTTTCGAGACCGCCGCGATCGCAGACCGCACCGCGCGGTCGGCCAAGAACGTCTCGGCCCCCGTCACCAGCAGGACATCCCCAAGCTTGGGCGCAGAATTCTTTCGAGCTGCCATAACCCCGCCAGCATCCCACGCCCCACCGACAACCCACGAACCCCCGCCGCCGATGCCGATTCCGATGCCGATGCCCGCGACGCCGCGGATGTTGAAGCGGTCGCCTTCTGGGAGATTGAGGACCGGGGTTCGGTCAGTGGGTGGAGCTGGTTGAAAGGGACAGGCCGTGGGAAGTGGTGAGGACTGCTAGGGAGCCTTGGGTGTCGGTGCGGGCGGTGGTCATGCCGGCGTGGGTGAGGAGGTCGAGAGTGCGCGGGGCGGGGTGACCGTAGTCGTTGTCGATGCCGGCGGAGATCAGGGCGAGTTTGGCGCCGGTTGACTGGATGAAGGTTGGGTCCTGTTGGGCCGAACCGTGGTGCGGGACCTTGAGGACGTCGGCTCGGAGGTCGACTCCCGTTGCGACGACTGCTCGTTGGGATTCTGGTTCCAGATCGCCGGTGAGGAAGAGTCGCAGGCCGGACGCCTCGACCATCATGGCGATACTCGCGTTGTTCTCCGGTGAACCTTCGTCGGTAGGAGTCGCAGAGGATCGGCCTGGTTGCGGCAAGGCGGGGACTCGGGCTGGCCAGAGCGTGGTCCAGCTGACTGGCCCGATCGTGCGTCGTTCATGAAACGCCACCGTCCGCAGCGGTATCCGGTGCAACTCAGCCAACTCGACGACGCGCCTGTACTCGGCCGCTGGCGAGAAGTAGGGCGTCACCTCGATCTCATCGACCTGCCTGTCGCGCAGTACGCCAGCCAGGCCGCCGACGTGGTCTGCATGGAAGTGGGTGAAGACGAGCACCGGCACGCGAGTCACTTGGAGCTCTCGCAGGCAGCGGTCCATCGCCGCAGGGTCCGGGCCCGTATCCACCACAACTGCGACGCCGCCACCAACTCGCAGTACTAGTCCGTCGCCTTGACCCACATCGCAAGCCACGAGCAGCCAGCCGTTTGGCGGCCACGTCAGCGAACCGACGGGACGTAGTACGAGTACGGCGACCAGTACTACGGCGAGCACGACAGCGATCGGCTTTGCCAGGATGCGGTGGAGGCCGACGATCAGGGCGAGGCAGAGCAGAGTGAGTACGCCGACGCCGATGACTGTGGCGGGCCAAGCGCTTGCAGCGCCGGGGAGACTCGCGCCTTGCTGGGCGACGACGATGATCCAGCGAGCCGGCCAGCTCGCGAGCCAGCCGGTCAGGCGAGCCAGATCCGCGCTGAGCAAGGCGATACCGGCCGTACCGAATCCGATGATCGTGGCTGGGCCGACTGCTGGGCCGGCGAGGAGGTTCGCCGCTACCGCGATCAGTGAGACCTGGCCTGACAACCAGGCGACCACTGGAGTGCAGGCGATTTGTGCGGCGAGAGGGCAGGCGACTGCTTCGGCCAGGCGCAGCGGCATCCACTTGGCGAGCGCGTCACGCCAATCCGGGCCGAGCAGAACGATGCCGGCGGTCGCTAGTGCCGAGAGCGCGAATCCGGCAGATCTTGCCAGCGAGGTGTCGAGCAGCAGCAAGGTGAGGATGGCGACCGACAAGGTTCGCACCGCTCGTCGGCTGCCTCCGTTGCCCGTCATCGCTGCCAGGGCGACGAGTCCCATCATGGCCGCGCGCAGGACGCTTGGTTGCGGGCGAGCGAGGATGACGAACACGACGACCATCGCGAGGCCGACGACGTTCAAGCCGCGGGCGCGGATGCCGAGCAGCCTGGCCAACGGTAGGACGAACGCGAGGAGCAAGGTCAGGTTCGTTCCTGAGACGGCTGACAAGTGGGTCAAGCCGGTGACTTTGAAGTCGTCGGACAGGTCGGCGGGGAGGCCCGATTCGTCGCCCATCACCAGGGCGGGGATCAGGCCGCGGACGGCCTCCGGTTGATCGGAGACCGCTTGGCGCAGTCCGCCTCGCACTCGTTCAGCGGCTCTCAGCCACCAGGCTGGTTCGTCGAGAATCTTCGGGGCAGCGCGCGCCGACAGCATTGCGGCGACATCGGAACCGGACTCGACCGGCGCCAACCTGCCACCGGCTTCGAGGTGTTGGCCGAAGCGGACCTCCTTCCATCGAACCGGGCCGACGACCAGCACCGGCGTACGCACTCGGGTGGTCTGTCCTCTGCCGGTCACCTCCTCGATCGTTGCTCTGACGACGACGTACGGCGGTCGCCGTTTGCTGGTGCTGGTTCGTACGGCGGGGTCGCCGTCGATCTTCAAGCGCACCTTCACCGCGGCTTCGGTGGATGCAAGTTCACGCACCGGGCCGGCGCGGAGGCTCTGCACTTGCAGAGCGGACGCGAATGCCATGCCCGCGACGACGACGATCACGCCAGCTGTTGTCACGACCTTCGGGTTGCGACGGAATCGAAGGAACAACCCGAAGCCAAGCAGGAGCGCGATTACACCGGTCACAACCCCAGCAGCCGGCCGCTGACCGACCAGAATCACAGCCGTCAGCCACCCACCTGCCGCCGGACCCAGCAACCGCACATCCAGCAATCCCTCCCCTAAAGAGTCAGACGGTGAGAGGGCGGACTCGCTTGCTGCATCGGTCGGAGGAGAGAAAATGGTGCCGGGGGCAACGTCGTCCGATGGGAGCCCGCCGAGCGCGTCCTCGGGTGACCCGGAAAGGAAACCCTGCTCCGAGGTGGAATCGCCGAAGGTCGACCCGCCGGAACTCGGTAGGCCAGGCCTCGACCTGCCGGAGGTCGGTCGGCCGACGGTCGGTCCGGCGCCGGTCGGTCCGGCGGATTCAAGTTCGCCGCTAGTCGCCCTGGCGGAGGTCGGATCGCCGGAAGCTGACCCGACGGAAGTCGGCCCGATGGGGTTCGAGTCGCGGGACTTCGAGTCGGCGGGGGTGGGCTCGGGCGAGGATGTGGGGTTGCTAGACGTGGACATGGGGTTTTAGGGATTCGAACTTTTTTTCGCCTACGCCGGTTACCTCTTGGAGTTCGTCGATGGTGGTGAAGTGGCCGTGTTCGGTTCGCCAGTCGAGGATTCGCTGGGCTAGGACTGGGCCGACGCCCGGGAGGGATTCCAGGTCGGCGAGGGTGGCCTTATTGAGATCCACCGGCGTCGACGTGGGGTTGGCGGGCGATGTGCCTCCGGGGCCAGGAGTGGCGGCAGGGGGTGGTGGGGCGCCGGGGATGCCGACGAGGATTTGTTCGCCGTCGGAGACCTGGCGGGCGAGGTTGAGGCTGGTCAGGTCTACGCCGGGCAGGGCTCCGCCGGCGAGCAGGAGTACGTCGGCTACTCGCGAGCCTGGAGCGGCGCGGACCAAGCCCGGGCGGCGGACCTTTCCAGCTACGTCGACGACGACTTCCTGTGATGCCGGTGAGGTGCCGGGTGAGCCGGAGGTCGAGGGTTGTGGGATGGCTGAGGTCGAGGTCGACGGTTGGGCGACGGGTGATCCGCCGATGGCCGACGGCGGTGAGGGGTGGGCATCGGGGATGACCTCGGGTCGGCTGTGGAAGACCGACCAGGCAGCCCACGCCAGGCCGAGCACCAGGATGACGGTGAGCACCGCGATGTGTCGCGGGGCCAGTGTCCAGTTGCTTGCGCGGAGTCGTTCGGGAACCGCTGTTTCGGGTATCCATCCACCTCGCACCTCCTCATCACTCCCCAGTTGTTCGTCGCGTCGCACCGCTCCTGCCGCAGCCGCGTGCAGCCGGGCGAGCGCGCGGAGGCGCCCGTCCGGATCGGGCGCTGGGGTTCGGCGTCTGACCTTCACGCCAGAGAAGGTACGAGCGTTGGAGCCGCCGGTCAGAAGAACTTCCAAGCCTGTGGAAACCGCCGATGAAGAGCAGCGGGCTGGCAGGGCATCGGCGCGGGGTGCAGCGGGGCGCGAGGCCGGGTGCGGGGCGCAGCGGGCGCGCGGGTTGGGTGAGGGGCGTTGCGGAGGGTTGGCTGCGGTTGGTCGAGGTGGGGCTAGTGCGGGGCTACTACTACGGCGAGCATGCCGGGGCCTACGTGGGCGCCTATTACGGCGCCTACTTCGCGGAGGACGATCTCGTCGGCTTGGGGGAGGCGCTCGGCGAGGCCGTCGGCGAGGGTTTGGGCCTTGTCGAGGTTGGCGAGGTGGTGGACCGCGAGCTGGACCGGGCCGTCGCCGGCGCGCTGGACGGCGATGTCGGCGAGGCGGGCGATCGCGCGACTCGACGTACGGACCTTTTCGAGGGGGACGATCCGACCGCCGCTGATCGTGAGGAGCGGCTTGACGGCGAGCGCCGTACCGAGCAGGGCCTGGGCGGCGCCGATCCGGCCGCCCCGGCGCAAGTACTCGAGGGTGTCGACGTAGAAGTACGACGATACGGCCGACATTCGAGCCCGGGCGGCCGCTTCGACGCCGGCTTGATCGGCGCCTGCGGCAGCGGCCGCGGCAGCCGCGAGCACCGGGAATCCGAGTCCCATCCCGAGGGAGCGCGAGTCGACGACCCGGACCGGGATCGGCGACTCCTTCGCTCCGATCATCGCCGCCTCGAACGTGCCGGACATATCGCCGGACAGATGGATCGAGACGATCGACTCCGCACCCGCCGCGGCACACGACGCATAGGTGTCAGCGAACGACTGCGGAGCCGGCCGGCTGGTCGAGACGGGCGTGAACGTCTTCAGCGCCTCCGCGACGGCGTCCGCGCTGGTGGCGCCGTCGTCGTACGACGTGCCGCCGATCACCACCTGCAGCGGTACGACGGTCAGCGGGAGCCGGAGCACCTCGTGCGCCGACAGACCCGCGGTGGAGTCGGTGACGACGTGCACGCGGGCGGACATGCAGCGAGGTTACCGGAGAGTTTTCGTCGGCGCCTCGTGTCAGACTCCGAAGCATGTTGGACAGCCCCGAGGAAATCGCCGCGCTGCAGCGGCTACTGGATGCGGCTTACGAGGGCTCGACCGAGCATCTCCGCAACATCATCACCGACCCGCGCCATCTCGACGCACAGAATCTGGTCGACGTACTGACCGGCATGTGCACGCTCAACCTCGCCACCGTGACGGCCCACAACGAGCCCCGGATCAGTGCCGTCGACGGGCACTTCCTGCATACCCGATGGGTCTTCACGACCTCCGGTACTGCGGCGAAGGCGCGCCACCTGCGAGCCAGACCGGCCGCCAGCATCTCGTACGTCGATGGTGAGCGGATCGGCGTGTTCAGCCACGGCCAGGTGGAGTTCCTCACCACCGAGGACCCCGACTTCGGCGAGATCGAGGCGCATCTGACCAAGCACTACGGGAGCTCACCGAGCAGCTGGGGTCCCGAGATCGTCTACTGCCGACTGCAACCCACCTGGATGGTCGGTTACGCCTTCGACAAGGCCGCGCTGCTCGACGAGAAGACGGCGCGGTGAGGCGGAGGCCAACCCCTCCGCTGGCCTCCACCTCACCGATAGAGCTGGCTCCCCCTCGGTGTCAGCTCTGCAACGCCTGGTACCGGCTGTGCGGCGAACCGTCCCCTGTGCGGTTCACCGCGATCGCCCCGGGAGACCCCAGCGGCCGACCCACCGGTGGGTGACCAAACCCACCGGCTTTCCCGTATCGGCCGGGTCGGCACTCGTCCCCTGTGTCGTGTGCCTGACCACTGCTGGGATCTCACCCCGGGTCCGGTGCCCTGACGGCGCACGGCACCCGGTTTGTCGTAGGACAGGCCCGCACGCTGCAGCACTCCGGAGTGCTCGGCAACCGGTCGGCGCCCCCACCGTCCGGCAGTCGGCTGTACTCCGCGTCGCCTGCTCCAGGTGCTCGAGCCGTACCGGCAGTCCGGTGGACTGTGCTTGCCTCGTCACAGCCACCACCCCGTTTCTCCGCCGTCAGCCCGAACCCGGTCTCGGATCTCTGTCTCGTGGACCCTGTCCTACGGCTGTAATTCTTGTGTCGGGCCGCATGTCAGGACGAGGCAGAAGTACCGGCAGTTCTCCGGCAGCTTGGCCGGATCCGCGTCAGGAAAGCGCAGTCAGTACGTCGTCCGCCAAGCGCTGGACGGACTCGGCAGGGTTCGGCTCGGGCCAGCCGGAAGCCTCTGTGGCACGGGCGCACGACTCCTGCAGCACTTCCCAGGCAGTCGGGAGCATGGGCGGGTCCATCGTGCGCTGCCAGGCCAACAGCTGCCCGCAGAGCCGGTCAGCCTGCTCATGCTGCCCCAGCGCGTGCAGCACGGCTACAGCCTCGGGCAGCACGTCCAGCAGGTACACGACCCGCCCCTCCGCCAGCAGCCGGCTCACAGCGTCCCGGATGGACAGCCGAGCCTGCTCGAAGTCCTTGGCCTGCCGGGCCAGCCTGCTGCGGTACAGCATCACCAGGTAGTCGAAGTAGCCCCGGTGGCCGCGGATGTCGGCGTCGGCCTCATCCAGCAACGCCCGAGCTTGGTCGTACTTGCCGGCCTGGAACTCCACCATCGCCAGGCAGCCCGCCACCTTGGTCCGGTCGGGGTCGTCCGAGGCCTGACTGTCCCTGGCCAGCTCTGCCCAGCGACGCGCCTCCTCCAGGTTGCCGAGCTCCAGCTCCACCCGGCTCAAGGCCATGTAGGCGATCTCGTCCGGATAGACGCCAGGGTTCGACAGAGCGGCAGCCCAGGCGAGCAACAGCTCCTTGGCCTCGGGCAGCCGTCCCCAGCGAGCCAGAGCGAGCCCACAGATCGCCTGGACGGTGGCAGACCGCTGTGCGTCGCCATGCGCACGGGCGTCGTCCACCAGCGCAGGTATCTCGGCCAGGCTCACCGTGTCGAGCAGCAGCGAGCCCGACGACACCCAGCCACCCCTGGCGACCAGACCCATCTCCGACTCCGGCGGCATCAACGTACGCGCCTCGCCGTAGTGCCGCCGGGCGGCCCGGACATCGCCAGTGAGACTCGACAGCCGACCGGCGATCGCCAGCAGCCGGCCGCTGGTCTCCTTGTCCGCCACATTGTCCGCCGCAGCGCTGGCCCACTGGATGCCGCTCTGCGCCACGCTCGCTTGGTACTGCCAGGCGATCCGGAAGCCGAGCACGATCCGCGCGGCCGTGTCCCAGTCCCCCAGCTCGGCCGCGCGTTCCAGCGCGACCTCGAAGGTGGCCGAGTTCGCATTGGCCGCGCGGTACCGACGATCGCGATCCGGCGAGGACCAGGCCCCGTCCAGGCCTTCCACGTACGTCGAGCACCAGGCGACCGTGCGATCGCGGAACTCGGTCAGATCGGAGTCCTGCGAGGACAACCCGGCGTACGCGTGCTCGCGGATCGTCTCCAGCATCTTGTACCGCGCGCCGTACAGCGCCTCGAACTCGAGCACCGGCTGCAGCAGCGACTTGTCCACCAGCTCGGCGAGCAGCATCGGTACGTCGGCGGCGTCGATCGGCGGCCCAGTGCAGACACCGACGACCGCGTCGAGCGTGAAAGGCGAGCCCAGCATCGACGCCCGATACAGCAACTGGCGCGCGGGGTCGGAGAGCGCGTCGACGCTCCAGGCGATCGTGTCGGCAAGCGTGCGCTGGTGGGGCGCCCCGAATCGCCGCGGCCCCGACAGCAGCCGGAACCGGTCGTCCAGCGCAGTCAGGATCGTCTCGACCGACAGGGAACCCGCCCGAGCGGCCGCAAGCTCCAGAGCAAGTGGCAACCCGTCCAGCCGCTGGCAGAGGCGAGCGACGGTGGTGGCGTTCTCCGAGGTCAGCTGGAAGTCCGGGCGCACCCGAGCGGCACGTCGTACGAACATCTCTACGGCGGGGCTCGCGGCGATCTCGGCGTAGTCGGTGTCGTTCGCCGGTACGCCGAGGACCTGCACGCGGCGGACCACCTCGTCGGGCAGGCCGAGCGGGATCCGCGACGTCACCAGTACGCCGATGCCGGGGAAGCTGCGCACCATCCGGTTGGCCACGGTCGCGACACCGTCGAGCACGTGCTCGGCGTTGTCCTCCACGATCACCAGATCACCGGGCTTGCGGCCCGCCAGCACATCGTCGAGATCAGACGTCCCAGGAGCAGTGCCGAAGGCGTCAAGAATCGCAGACGGTACTGCGGCGTCGCGCTGAACCGTGGTCAGGTCGACGACCACCACCGTCGTGTCGGCCCCCGAGAAGCGGTCGGCCGCGGCCAGCGCCAGCTCGGTCTTGCCGACGCCACCCGGACCGACCAGGGTCACCAGGCGGTTCTGCCGCAGTAGCGCCTCGAGCTCGACCAGCTCGTCCTCGCGCCCGACGAGACCGTCCGGGATCGGCCTGGTGCCACGCCAGCGCAACCCGGTGGGAGCCGGAGCGGCCACTGCGATCACCGGCCGGACGGTGGCGTGCCCAGCCGCGGCGAGGAACCGGCCGGCATCGCCGTCGCGCAGACCGAGTCCTTCGGCGAGCAGCCGGACGGAGTCCTTCCGCGGCCGCGCGACCCGGCCCGCCTCGAGCTCGCGGATCGTGCGCACGCTGAGCCCGGCGCGATCGGCGAGCTCCTCCTGGGAGAACCCTGCCTGGACCCTCAAGTCGAGCAAGAGGTCGGCAAAACCCCGCCGTCCCTCGACCCGGCCATCAGCGTCCGACAAAGCCCGTCACCCCTTCAGAGCCTCACACGTCCCTCGCACAACATAGCGTGACAGCTTCTCAGATAACGGACGCACCTGGCGACCGGAGTCCGGGACGGCGTCCCGCCGAAGGGCGGACAAAATGGCCGAATTCGGCCGGGCCGGGTGAAAACAACGGCATTACTGACGCGACAAGAATGCCCTTGTCAGGCCGTCGCGCCGACCGCCACCGGCTCATTGTCCGGCGCGGTCTGCGGCTCGCCCAAAGAAACCAGAGAAAGCTGGGGCTCGTAGAGAGAAAGCACTCCGGCCCACTCCTCGATCCGCGCCCGGGTGACGGCGCGGCCGAGCTCGGCGTTCAGGACGCTCCCCGCGCAGATGCCACGGGTCGCACGGACCAGCAGTTCAGTGCTCACCGAGAGCCACTGTTCGCGAAGGGTTGCCATAGGCAGTATTCAAGCGAAGCTGTGTTTCGCGAACGTAACGTGACAGGCAACATCGCGATAAGTCACCAAATACCGCAATTGCGGTATTACCCGGTAGTCCAGCAACAGCTTGAACTCTCAGCTTGGTAACCAGGACAACCGGACCTGCCGGCGCGGATTGTCCACGTTGGTGTCGACCAGACAGATCGACTGCCACGTCCCGAGCATCATCCGGCCGCCGATCACCGGCACGGTCGCGTACGGCGGGATCAGTGCGGGCAGCACGTGATCGCGCCCGTGCCCCGCCGAGCCGTGCCGGTGCTGCCACTCGAAGTCCTTCGGCAGCAACTGCTCCAGCACCGCCAGCAGGTCCGTGTCGCTACCGGCTCCCGTCTCCAGGATCGCGAGCCCGGCGGTGGCGTGCGGCACGAACACGTGCAGCAGTCCGTCGCCCTGGGCCTGGTGGGCCTCAGCGGCGACGAACTGCTCACACCTGCTGGTCAGATCGAAGACGACCTGCTGACTACCGGTACCGATGTCGATCAGCTCGGAACGCATACGGCAGCGTCTCAGGCCGGGACGATGTTCACCAACTTGGGCGCGCGGGCGATCACCTTGCGGATGCCCCGGCCGTCCAGCGCGGCCTGCACCGCGTCGTCGGCCAGCGCCAGCTTCTCCAGCTCGGCGTCGGTGATGTCCGGGGACACCTCCAGCCGGGCCTTGACCTTGCCGGCGATCTGGACCACGGCCGTGACCGAGTCCTGGACCAGCAGGGCCGGGTCGACAACAGGCCAGCCCGCCTTCGCGACGGTCGGCTGGTGGCCCAGGTTCTCCCACATGTCCTCGGCCGTGTACGGCGCGACCAGGCTCAGCAGGATCGCCACCGTCTCGACGGCTTCCCGTACTGCGGGGTCGGCGGCACCCGGTCCGGAGTCGATCGCCTTGCGGGTCGCGTTCACCAGCTCCATCACCCGGGCGACCATCACGTTGAACCGGTACGACTCGATCAGCTCGGTCGCGTCGGCCACCGTACGGTGGGTCAGCTTGCGCAGCGCCAGGTCACCCGTGGACGGGTCGGCCCCGACCGGAGCCTCGACCGAACCGCTCAGCCGCCAGGCCCGCTGCAGGAAGCGCAGCGAACCACCGGGAGACAGGTCGGCCCAGTCGATGTCGTCGTCCGGCGGACCGGCGAACACCATCGTCAACCGGATCGCGTCGACGCCGAACTCGTCCAGCTGGTCGCCCAGGTTGACCCCGTTGCCCAGCGACTTGCTCATCGCCTTGCCCTCGTTGATCACCTGGCCCTGGTTCAGCAGCCGAGTGAAGGGCTCGACGGCGTCCAGCATGCCCATGTCGTGCAGTGCCTTGGTGAAGAAGCGCGCGTACAGCAGGTGCAGTACTGCGTGCTCCTTGCCACCGACGTACTGGTACGCCGGCATCCAGCGGTTCACCGCCGCCGGGTCGAAGGCGCCCTCGGTGTACTCCGGGGAGCAGTAGCGCAGGAAGTACCAGGACGAGTCGACGAAGGTGTCCATCGTGTCGGTGTCCCGCTCGGCGGGTCCACCACACTTCGGACAGCTGACCTCGACCCAGTCACGGGCCGACGCCAGGGGCGAGACACCCCGGGGAGCGAGAGCCGCACCCCGCAGGTCCGGCAGCTCGACCGGCAGCTGGTCGTCCGGCACCGGTACCTCGCCGTCGACCGGGCAGTGGATGATCGGAATCGGCGCACCCCAGTAGCGCTGGCGGCTCAGCAGCCAGTCGCGCAGCCGGTAGTTGATGGTGCGCTCGCCCAGGCCTTTGTCCTGCAGCCAGTCGATGATCTTCGCCTTGGCCTCGGCCACGTCCAGGCCGTTCAGGCTGATCTCGTCGTTGGCGCTGTTGATGGCGGGGCCGTCGCCGGTGTACGCCTTGCCGTCGAAGCCGTCCTCCGGCTGCACGGTCCGCACGATCGGCAGCCCGAACTTCTCCGCGAACTCCCAGTCCCGCGAGTCCTGCGCCGGCACGGCCATGATCGCGCCGGTGCCGTAGTCGGACAGCACATAGTCGGCGGCCCAGATCGGGATCCGCTCGCCGGTCACCGGGTTGGTCGCGTACGAGCCCAGGAAGACACCGGTCTTCTCCCGGTCCGTGCTCAGCCGCTCGATCTCAGTCGAGGACTTGACCGCGGTCAGGTACGCGTCGAACGCCTCCCGCTGCTCCGGCGTGACCAGCTCCTCGGCCAGCTTCGCGTCCGGGGCGACCACCATGAAGGTGGCGCCGAACAGCGTGTCCGGACGAGTGGTGAACACCTTGATCGGCTCGTCGCGGCCCTCCACCTTGAAGTCGGTGAAGGCGCCCTCGGAGCGGCCGATCCAGTTCCGCTGCATCAGCAGGATCTCTTCGGGCCACTGCAGCAGGTCCATGTCGTCCAGCAGGCGCTGCGCGTACTCGGTGGTCTTGAAGTACCACTGGGTCAGCTCGCGCTTGGTGACCTCGAACCCGCAGCGCTCACACCGGCCCTGCACGACCTGCTCGTTGGCCAGCACGGTCTGGTCGTTCGGGCACCAGTTCACGTACGACGCCTTGCGGTAGGCCAGCCCGCGCTCGTAGAAGCGCAGGAACAGCCACTGCGTCCACCGGTAGTACTCGGGGTCGGACGTGTGCAGCCGGCGGGACCAGTCGAAGCTCAGCGCATACCGCCGGATCGACTCCGCCTGGGTCTCGATGTTGGCGTACGTGTAGGTCGCCGGGTGCTCGTTGCGCTTGATGGCCGCGTTCTCGGCGGGCAGCCCGAAGGAGTCCCAGCCGATCGGGTTCAGCACGTCGTAGCCCTGCTGGAACCAGAACCGCGACAGCACGTCGTGCAGCGCGAACACCTCGCCGTGGCCCATGTGCAGGTCACCGGACGGGTAGGAGAACATCGTCAGCGCGTACCGGCGCTCGGCCGAGCCGTCGTCGCGCGCCTTGAACGGGTCGAGCTTCTCCCAGACCGGCCGCCACTTGGCCTGCATGGCATTGAAGTCGTAGCCGCCGCGGTCGATCGCGCCGTCCGCCTCGTGCTCCACCTGCTCGCTCACCGTCGTACTCCTGCGTCTTGAGATGTCATGGGAACCCTGCCAGAAAGTGCCGAGAAATGAAAAAGCCCCTCACACAGGAGGGGACGCCGCACTGACCGGCGCAGAAGGCGCCTGATTGCCAGTACGGCTAGCTAAGGAGCAGGGTCACTCGCATACACCCAGATTAGCGCATCACACGAAGGAGGTCCCCCCGGTACGCCGGAACTCGCCTGGGGTGCGGCCGTAGTGGCGTTTGAAAGCGGTGGAGAACGGCCGTACGTCGGAGTACCCGCAGGCCCGCGCCACGTAGGTGACCGTGAGGGTGTGGTCCAGCAACAGCTGTGCTGCAAGCTCCAGGCGCATCCGGCGCAGCGTGGACATCAGGGAAGCCCCCGTGACCGTCTGGAAGAGCCGCTCGGCGTGTCGCTCAGACAGGTGCACAGCGGCCGCGACCTCTCGTACGGTCACCGGGCGGGCCAGGTTGTCGAGCAGATGCCGCTGCATCGCCTCGACCACCACTGGACCGCGGTCGCGCACTATCGGCTCTACTGACAGGTCCTCGTCGAGCGCGAAGGCTCTGGCTGTGTCCAGCACCAAGGCAGTCCCGAAGGCCGCCAGCGATTCGCTGTAGCCCGACTGTGGCGTCGCAGCCTCACGCGCGAGAGCAGCGACAACCGCAGGCAGCCCTCCAACTGCTGTGGAAACCACCGGACCGTCCGGGCGAGTCAGCCCCGACCACCAGCCTGTGCCGCCACCAGCGGACACCGCACGAAACGTGAAGCCCCAGAAGGCGATGCCCAGCGGCGAGGACCGGCTCGACTCGATCTCGTGGACGTCACCCGGCCGCGCCAGGAACACATCGCCCGCAGCGACGTCGTACTCCGTCGGACCGGAGTTGAAGCGACCCTCGCCGGCGTACGCCAGGCAGACCTCGTGGAACGAGTGGCTGTGCCAGTAGTTGCGCCAGTACTCCGGCCGGTAGTGCCCCCAGCTCACGAAGTCGGCCCGAAAGCCGCCGACCTCGCAGGACTCCAGCAGTCCCGCGAGGTCCACGAACTGGTCCGCTGTCGCGACAGCCGCCAGACTCAAGCGCCACTCCTACCGGTCGGGTCCACTCCCCTCAGCATCATGCCCTGCCCCAGCGAGTGGTCGTGGGTCTTCACCGTGGGCGGGTCGGACGGGTCGCGGTACTGCACCAGCCAGGTGGTCCGCGGCTCGTTACTGACGTTCACCCCCGAGCCGTGCACGGTCAGATAGGTGAAGAACAGCACGTCGCCGGCCTCGGCGGGCTGCGGTACGGCGTCGTCGAACGGTACGTCGGGCAGGTGGAACGAGCCCTCCGGGTCGTGCTCGCGCGGACCCGCCAGGTGGCTGCCCGGGATCACCCGGACGCAGCCCTTCTCTTCCGGCGCGTCGTCGAAGTGGAAGATCGCGGCGCCGACCCGGTGGTACGTGTGCGGGAAGAACGGGTAGTCCTGGTGCAGCGGGAACGGCGACCCGTTCTCCGGCGGCTTCACGAACAGCTTGGTGTGATGCAGCTGGACGTCCTCCACGCCCATCACCGCAGCGGCCACGTCGGTGAACCGCGGGTCGACCAGCAGCCGCGAGAACGCCGCGTCGTAGAACTGCGCATCGTGCAGATGCTGTAGCCGCGTCTTGCCGCCCGACATCCCCATCGCGGACTGCCAGGTCGGGTCGTCGTCGCGGTTCAGCCGTTCGAGCAGCGCATGGCTGGTCGCGCGATAGGCGGCCGCTTCTTCCTTGCTGAGCAGGCCTTTCACCAGCACGAAGCCCTGCTCGGCGTACTGCGACGCCAGCGCCGGCAGATCCGTCGTACCTTGCGTGATCGTCATCTCGGAATCCTCCTGTTCGGGTACTCCGAGCCTAGGAACCACTCGCGCGGAACGGCAGGATCGTGCCGGACACCGATGTTCGCCAAACGGACAGGCGCGGACTACTCGTCGTCCTGCCTCACCGCCCGCTCGGCGGCCTTCTCGACCGGTACGACGATCGGTCGCAGCCGAGCCCAGAGGACGAACAGCGCGGCGAAGACCAGCATCGCGATGCCACCCCAGAGGTTGATGTTGATACCGGCCGCCTTGTCCACCTCTTCGGGGTCGGCGATGATGCCGAGGATCGTCAGCACCACGCCGTAGATCGCGATCAGCGCGGCGATCACCACCCGGATGTCGAACGCTCCGGCCTTCTTCTTCTCTTGCGCAGCCATGTCGAGTCTCCTTTCCGGGCGTTCAGCCGAAGACGACGTTCAGGACGACGACCAGTGCCAGCGAGATACCCGCCAGCAGGGTCGGCTTGCGGTACCAGCCGTGGTCGCCTTCCTGGGCGGCCTCGGACCGGTCCTCCTTCGGGGTCAGCGAGTACACCAGCCCCTTCAGTTCCTCGTCCGTCTTCGGCTTCGTCACCAAACTGACCACGACGCTGAGCAGGATGTCCACCACGAACGCCGCGCCGGCACCTACGAAGCTCGCGCCCTGGCCCGGCAGGTCGATCACGCCGTTCTCCGAGAGGACGAAGACGACGATCGCGGTCGCCGTACCGCTGACCAGGCCGATCCAGCCGGCCGCGGCGGTCATCCGCTTCCAGAACATACCGAGGATGAACGTGGCGAACAGTGGGGCGTTGAAGAACGAGAACAGTTGCTGCAGGTAGTCCATCAGGTTGCTGTAGCCGGAGGCGATCGCCGCCGTACCGATCGCCACGATCGTGCCGCCGACGGTCAGCCAGCGGCCGGTCCGCAGGTAGAACGCGTCGTCGCGGTCCTTGATGAGGTACCGCTCGATCAAGTCGTAGGTGACGACGGTGTTGAACGAACTGAGGTTCGCCGCCATACCGGCCATGAAGGAGGCGAGCAGGCCGGTGATCGCGAGGCCGAGCATGCCGTTCGGCAGCAGGTCACGCATCAGCAGCAGCAACGCGTCGTTGTAGTCGACCGATCCGCCGCCGGTCTGCTTGTACTTCTGCAGGTCCGGTACGGCGACCGCGGCGATCATGCCGGGGATGATGACGATGAACGGTACGAACATCTTCGGGAACGAGCCGATGATCGGGGTCCGCCGGGCGGCCGACATGTTCTTGCTCGCCAGCGCGCGCTGGACCTCGACGAAGTTGGTGGTCCAGTAGCCGAACGACAGCACGAAGCCGAGCCCGAAGATGAGGCCGATCACCGACAGGAAGCTGTTGTGGAATCCGCTCAGCTCGGTGCCGGGCCAGGCATGCAGCTGCGTCGATCCGCCCTTCGGGTCCGCGGTGATCTTGTCCACCAGGCCCTGCCAGCCGCCGACCTTGTGCAGGCCGACGATGGTCAGCGGCAACAAGGCCGCGACGATCACGAAGAACTGCAGCACCTCGTTGTAGATCGCCGCCGACAACCCGCCCAGGGTGATGTAGCTGAGCACGATCACCGCGGCGATGATCACCGACAGCCAGATCGGCCAGCCCAGCAGCACGTTCACGATCGTCGCCAGCAGGAACAGGTTCACACCGGCGATCAGCACCTGGGCTAGCGCGAAGCTGATCGCGTTCACCAGGTGGGCCGGCTTCCCGAAGCGTCTGAGCATGAACTCCGGCACGCTGCGGACCTTGGAGCCGTAGTAGAACGGCATCATCACGACGCCGAGGAACAGCATCGCCGGGATGGCGCCGATCCAGAAGTAGTGCACGGTCGGCATCCCGTACTGCGCGCCGTTGGCCGACATCCCCATGATCTCGATCGCGCCCAGGTTGGCCGAGATGAAGGCCAGGCCGGTCACCCAGGCCGGCAGCGACCGGCCGGAGAGGAAGAAGTCGAGGCTGTTCGACACCGCGCGTTTGGCCAGATAGCCGATCCCGAGCACGAAGGTGAAGTACAGAGCAATGATGATGTAGTCGATGGCCTTGGCATCCAGCCGCAGGATCGAATCAAGCGCGAGCATCGGCCCTCCGCATCGTCGTCAATGACGCAAGGTGGTGTTACCGGTGAGGAACGTTACTCCTGTGCCCACCCACATTCGCGCCGGGCCGCGCGGGCAGTTTCGTCACCGCCGACCGCGTCACCGCCAGCGACCCGGCCGGGCCCGCCCACGCCCCGGGCACGCTCCGATTCTCCACCCGGGTCTCCACCCGAGGGAGGTTCAGCGCGACGGCGCGCGAGCCTAACTTCGGGGACATGACACTGTTGAACGCTGCCGTCGTGATCGCGATCGTGATCGCCGTCGTGGCCCGCCGGCTGTCCTGGTCGCCGCTCGCGAACTCCGACACGGACGTCTGGCGCGGCCCGGTGGTGATGATCGGTCTCGGCGTCTACCAACTGCACGACAAGCTCCCCAACACGCCGCTCGGCGTGCTCGACATCGTCCTGCTCGTTGCGGGAGTCGGTCTCGCGCTGATCGCCGGACTGGCCGCCGGCCGGGTCGCCCAGGTCCAACTCCGTGACGGCCAGATCTTCTACCGCCTCGGCCTGCCCGGACTCGGGATCATGGTCGGCTACCTCGTCGTCCGGCTGGGCCTCGCCGGACTCGGTCAGCTGCTCGGTGCGACGATCACCTCGGGCGGCGGGTCGATCCTGCTGACCGTCGGCGCCAACCTCCTGGTGCAATCCTTGGTGGTCCAGGCGAAAGCCCATCGTGATGCCGAGGAGTACGCGACCAGGTGACCAAGCAGGGCAGACACGGGGAGACCGGCTGGATCGGGCGGGCCCTGGGCGCGGTCGTGGCGGTCGGCGTACTCAGCACGGCCCGCCCCGATCAGCACTGGGCGTGGCTGGTGCTCGGCGCCGGCTTGATCAGCTTCCTCTCCGGCACCTTCCTGATGAAGCGCCGGCCGATGGCGGCGCTCGCCCTGCTCACGTACGCCGTGTTGAGTGCGGCCTTGATCGCGGGGCTGCCGGGCTCCAATTCGCTCGTGCTCGTGTTGATGGCGGTGGCGGACATCGCCGTGATGGTGCTGCCGCAGGGCTATCGGCCGATCATTGCCGTCGGCATCGGTTGTGCAGTTGCCTTCGGCATCTCCGCCTGGTGGTGGGACGAGTCCGACAGCTGGTATCTCAGCCAGTTGGTGTGGACCAGTGTCCTGATCGCCTTCGGGCTGAATCGCCGTCAGGCCGAAGTACAGGCCCTGCAGACCCAGCAGTTGCTGGAACAGACCAGGCTCGCCCAGCGCGAACATGCGAGAGCAGCCGCCCTGGACGAACGAGGACGGCTCGCGCGCGAGTTGCACGACGTACTGGCTCATTCGCTCGGCGCTCTCAGCGTGCAGTTGGAGCTGGCAGAGGCGCTGCTTGACGAAGGCAACGACGTACCAGCGGCCCTTGAGCGGGTGAAGCGTTCGCGGCGACTCGCGGTACAAGGGCTCGTCGAGGCAAGGAATGCGGTCGCGGCGCTGCGGGCGGACGAAGTACCGGCGTTGCCGGAAGCGCTCGCGGCCCTGGTCGAGCAGCACCGCCGCGACCATGGGACGGAGGTGGTTCTCAGGGTGGACGCTCCCCCGTCGCCGGCGCCCGATGTGGTGGTGGCTCTCCTCGGCGCTGCCCGGGAAGCTCTGACGAACGCGGCAAAGCATGCACCGGGGAGGCCTGTCGACGTACGGCTCGATGGGCGGCAAGGTGCCCGGCTGACGGTCAGGAACGCGGGCGCGACGGTCGGCGAGAACGGGTTCGGGCTGGCCGGCATGCGCGAGCGGCTGGCACTGGTGAATGGCAAGCTGTCGGCCGGTCCGGACGGGGACGACTGGCTGGTGGTCGCGGAGGTGCCTGATGAATGAACAAGTGCGGGTCGTGGTCGCCGACGATCAGCAGGTGGTCCGCGAGGGCCTGGTCGCCTTGCTCGGGCTGATCGACGGGGTCGAGGTCGTCGGCGCGGCCGGCAACGGCGCCGAGGCTCTCGAACTAGTTGCGCAGGGCAACGTCGATGTGGTGCTGATGGATCTGCGGATGCCGGTCCTCGACGGCGTCCAGGCAACCGCGCGGATCACCGCGGAGTACCCGGCGGTCGCCGTGCTCGTGCTGACCACGTACGCCGACGACGAGTCGATCACTATGGCGCTCAGGGCCGGCGCGCGCGGCTACCTCACCAAGGACGCCGGCCGGGTCGAGATCGGCGCGGCGCTGAGGTCGACCGCCGTCGGGCAGGCGACCTTCGACCCCGAGGTCTCGCGCCGGCTGGTGGCAGCGATGACTCCGGCTCCCCCGGCGGCCGCCGACGGGCTGACCGGCCGGGAGACCGAAGTACTGAAGCTGATCGCGCGCGGGCTGAGCAACTCCGAGATCGCCGAGCAGCTGTTCATCGGCGAGACGACCGTGAAGACGCACATCAACAACACTTTCGCCAAGATCGGCGCTCGCCATCGCGCGGAGGCGGTCCGCTACGCCTACCGCAACGGGCTGGTGGACGGCTGAGGCTCAGATCCGGATCTCGGCGACCACGGGCCGATGGTCACTCCCGGTCGAACCCATCACCCACGCCTTGGTCGGAACGACGCCCCGGACCATGATGTGGTCGATCCGGGCCATCGGGAACTTCGCCGGCCAGGTGAACCCGAAACCGAACCCGGCCGCGCCCTGCGCCGAACGCAGCCCGGCGGTGATCGGGGCCAGACTGCGATCGTTCGCGGTCCCGTTGAAGTCGCCCATCACGACGACCCCGGCGAGCTTCTCCTGGGCGATCTGCTGACCGAGTTGCTTGATGGTGTCGTTGCGCTGGTTCGAGGTGAAGCCGCTGGTACCGACCCGGACCGACGCGAGGTGCGCGACGTAGAAGGCGACCTTGCCCTGCGGCGTGCTGATCTCGGCCCGCAGCGCGCGGGTCCACGCGAAGCCGACGTCGACCGACTCGCTCTCCTCGACCGGGTACTTCGACCACAGCGCGACCGTGCCGCGCGAGACGACATGCGGATACTTCTCCGCGAACTCCTTCTTGTAGATCTTCAGGTCCGCCGAGGTGATCTCCTCCAGCGCGATCACGTCCGCATCTGCCGCGAGCAGGTCGGTCGCGGTCCTGGCCGGATCGGGGTTGGCCGCGTCGACGTTGTGCGAGAGCACCCGCAGGTCGTGCGGGCCGCCACCCTTGCCGGGGATCAGCGCGTTCCCGAACATCATTCCCCAGACCGCGAGCGGGACCAGCAGCGCGACGCCGGCCGTGGCGGACCGGCGTACCAGTGCCGCGATGCCCAGAACCGGGATCGCCACGCCGACCCACGGCAGGAAGGTGTCGAGCAGGCTGCCGAGGTTGCCGACCGAGTTCGGCAGGTGCCGGTGCAAGGCCATCGGCAGCGCGGACAGGATCGCGAGGACGGCGATGAACCAGCCGCGGCGCCACTTGCCGGCGTGGCGTTGCCGCCGCGAGGTCGAACGCGAGGTGGATCGCGACGGCGGCTTCGGGCTGGCGACAGCGGTCTGGCGGTTGGACATGCCCCGATTGTTCACGACACCGCCCGCACGCCAAAGCCCAGGAGCGATTCCTCGTCCCGGTCTTACCGCGATTTCATCCGTCCGGACGACCAGCCCGGCCGAACGGACGATCACAGGTGGTGATCTAGGGTCATCGGATGGATGAGCAGACGTTCCGGTGGGTGGACCCGGCGCAGGTGCTGGCGGACACCGTGAAGCTGACTGGGCTGGAGTACATGCAAGGGCTCCAGGACGGCTCGGTACCACCGCCGCCGATCGCGGTACTGATGCAGATGTCGGTCGTCGAGGTCGCCGTCGGCAAGGTGGTGTTCGGCTGCCTGCCGTCCCACGCGCACTACAACCCGATCGGGATGGTGCACGGCGGACTCGTCTGCACCCTGCTCGACACCGTCACCGGCTGCGCCGCGCACAGCACCCTGGCCGCGGGCGTCGGCTACACGTCGATCGAGATCAAGGTGAACTACCTGCGACCGGTCCTCGCCGACACCGGCCCGCTCACCGCCACCGGCCAGGTGATCAAGGGCGGCAACCGGGTGATATTTGCCGAAGGCAACGTCGTGACGAGCGCCGGTGACCTGGTGGCGACAGCGAGCAGCACCCTGCTGGTCCGCCCCAAGCCCGCTTGAGCTGACCCAGCCGTCACCTAGCTTCTGGAGTATGAGCGAACACTTCGACCATGTCCCGACCATCGACAGCGACGAGGACAGGGCCCGGTACGAGCGCGGCCTGGCTGTCCTGCAGGCCATCGACGGCGGCTCTGCTCCGGCGGTGATGGACGCGCTCCAGGACATCGCACCGGCACTCGCCCACCACGTGGTCGCCTACGGCTTCGGCGACATCTATGCCCGGCCAGGCCTCGACCCGAAGCAGCGGCAACTGGTGACGCTGGGGATGCTGACCGCACTCGGCGGTTGCGAACCGCAACTCGAGGTGCACGTGAAGACCTCGCTCAACGTCGGCCTGACCACCACCGAGATCGTCGAGGCACTCATCCACGCCTCCGGCTACTGCGGTTTCCCGAAGGCTCTGAACGCGATCTTCGTTGCCAAGAAGGTCTTCGCCGAGCGCGGTCTGCTCCCCGTCCAGGACGACCTCACCCCTCAGGAGTGAGCCTGGTCAGGCTGCCGCGCGCCACGGTCACGGAGCGTTCCTCGTCGCCGAGCGCGATCCGGAAGGTGCCGTCCACCTCCGCGTGCACGGTCGCCTCGACGAGGCGGCCGTCCTGCCAGACGACGTCGAACGACAACCCGCCCCGCGCGCGGAGCCCACGGAAAGAGCCGTCCGGCCACTCGGCGGGCAGCGCCGGCAGCAACCGGATGACGTCGGTATGGCTCTGGATCAGCAGCTCGGCGACCCCGGCGGTCATCCCGAAGTTCGCGTCGAGCTGGAAGATGTCGCCATCGCGGTGGAGCAGGTTGTCCGAGACCAGGTTGCTCAGGTAGTACCGGATCACCGCCGCGGCCTTCTCGGGTTCGAAAAGCCTTCCCCACAAGGCGACCAACCACGCGCTGGTCCACCCACCCGGCGTACCGGTGGCAGTCCGTACGGCGAGGCTTGTGCGCGCGGCCGAAGCCCATTCCGGCGTACTGCGTGGGTCGATCTCCGCGCCGGGAAACAACCCGTAGAGATGGGACTGGTGGCGGTGATCCGGCTCGGACGGCTGCCAGTCGGTCGGCCACTCCATCAACCGTCCGTCGGGAGCGACGGGGATGTCCGGCAGCCGTACGACGGCCGCCCGGGCTCGCGAGGCCAGCTCGGTGTCGAGCCCGAGCGCCTGCTCCGCCTCGGTCAGGTTGCCGACCAGTTCGCGGATGAGCCAGAGGTCGTACGTCGTGGTCAGGTCGACCGACGCCTTCTCCCCCGACGGGAGAACGAAGTGGTGCTCAGGTGCCGTCGACGGAACGAACTGCAGCCGCCCGTCGCGGTCCTCCACCAGCATGCTGAGCACGAACTCGGTCGCTCCCGCGAGCAACGGGTAGGCCCGGTCGCGCAGAAACTCCCGGTCCTGGCCGAAGCGGTAGTGCTCCATCAGGTGGGCAGAGAGCCAGACACCACAGGTCGCGGCCATCGCCCAGACCGGGTCGTCGTCCCCCTCGCCGACCGGCCAGGTCGCCCGCCAGATGTCGGCGTTGTGGTGCGACACCCAGCCAGGCGCGTCGTACAGGATCCGCGCGGTCTCCCGGCCGGACTCCGCAAGGCCTTCGAGCAGGTCGGTCAACGGGTCGAAACATTCGCTCAAACCGGTGACGTCGGCGAGCCAGTAATTCATCTGGGTGTTGATGTTGTTCGTCCAGTCGCTGGCCCACATCGGCCGGCGATCCTGATTCCAGATGCCCTGCAGGTTGGCCGCCTGGGTCCCCGGCCGCGACGAGGCCATCAACAGGTAGCGGCCGAACGCGAACATCAGCGCGGCCAGATCAGGATCGTTGCCCCCGGCAGCGAACGCTCGCAACCGCTCGTCGGTCGGCAGCTCGACCGGTACGCCGAGGCTCAGTGCCGCGCGTTCGTAGAGCGCGACGTGATCGTCGAGGTGCCGCTGCCGCACCTTCGCCAGGTCGACTGCGTCCAGCAAGCTCGTTGCCTCGCGCAACGCCGACAGCGGATCGCGGCCGGGCTTCACCTGCCAGCCGGCGAAAGTACTTGCCGCCGACAACACCACGGTCACGCTGTCCGATCCACGTACCGCGATCCCGGCCTCGGTCGCCTGCACCGAACCGCCGGCGGCGTGCGCCCGCAGTACGACGCCGAAACCGATACCCTGCCCGTCGTGGTAGCGGATCGGGTCGGGGCTTCTGCGGTACTCGATCGTGAGCTCCGACGGCGCGTGGCCGGTGATGGCGACTGTGGCGTCGTCGAGTACCGAAGGCCGCACCGGATGCTGACTGGACAGCGCGATGTCGAGGTCCACAGCACCTGAGGTGTCGGCCAGCACCGTCCAGACGAAGACCTGATCCGGCGTGGAGACGTACGCCTCGCGATGGAACTGCACTCCCCCACGGGTGTAGTCGACGGCGACGACGCCGGTGCGCAGGTCGAGACTGCGGCGGTAATCTTCGGCTCCTTCAGGTTCGGTGATCACGAGGTCGCCGAGTGGCTGGTAGGACTCGACCAGCGGTCCTTGCAACGCCCGGGTCCGCTCGGTGGCGGCCAGGCGATCACCTTCGTCGAGCAACAGCCGCCGTACGTCGGCCAGTACTTCGGGTCCGTCGGTGACCTCGAGCTTGCGCGGTCCGGCACCGGACCAGACGTCGTCGAGGTTGAGCGCGATCCGCTCGGTGCCGACCCGGCCGAACACCTTGGCGCCGAGATGACCGTTGCCGATCGGGAGTGCCTCGAACCAGTCGGCGGCGGGGGTCCGGAACCACAGTTCGTTCGACATACAAGAAATCCTTGACTACGCGGCGGGGCCGCGGGCGATCGGGGTACGCCGCGGGCGAGGAAGGTGCGGTCGCGCCGCGGAGCCAGGACGGTGGCTCCGCGGCGCGACTCGAGGGGTGGCCGGTAGGGCCGGCCGAGGGGTGGCTGTTACTTGCTGCCGGCCTTGTACTTGTCGTAGGCCTGCTGCTGGATCTGCAGGTACCGGGTCATGCCGGTGCTGTCGAGACCCTTCACGTAGGCGTCCCAGCCGGTGTCGATGTTCTTCGACCCGGTGATGAACGCGAGTTGGTTCTGGTTCACGTAGCTGCTCAGGTTCGTCTGCAGGGTGGCCAGTTCGCCGCTCAGGCTGGGGTCCGGCCAGACCGAGGTCTGCGGGAACCACTGGGCCTTGTCCTCGTGGCCCTGGTACAGCTTGGTGGCCTGGAACAGCCGGCGCTCGAGGCCCGCCTCGGAGTAGATGTCGGTCGGCACGACCTGGGCGTTGCGGTAGGCCAGCGTGTTGTTGTACTGCCCCATCGCGCCCCAGCTGATGTTCTTCGGCACCTTGTCGCCCTGGATCGGCTTGTACAGCGGCTTGGTCTTGGCGTCGAGCGCGATGTCACCCGGGCCGGGCTTCGTCCAGCCGACACCCTCCGGACCCATGTTGGCGATCTCCTGGCCCTCGTCGGTGTAGATGTAGTCGAGCATCTTGATCGCCGCGACCTGCGCCTCCTTGCTGGCCTTGTTGGTCAGCATGAAGGTGTAGCCGGTGGAGGTCGGGTAGTTCAGCCCGGTGTAGGTCTTCCCGTCGGGCCCGGTCAACGGCGGCACGGCGTCGTACTGCTTGTCCCGGCCGTCCTTGGAACCGAGCTGGACGAAGATGCCCGGCCACAGCACCGGCACGGAACCGAGGACGACGGCCTTCGGGTTGTTGCCCTGGGCCTGCAACGCCTGCGCGTTCTGGGTGAACGCGGCCTGGTCGATCAGGCCCTCCTTGTAGAGGGAGTTGATGTACTTCAGGCCCTGCCGCCAGGCGTCGGTGTTGACCGGCGTGGTGACCTTGTCGCCGTTCAGCGTGAGCAGCGAGCGCTGGCCGTTGTTGGCGCCGACCGGGTCGTAGGCGAACGCGCCCATCAGGTAGGCGATCAGGCTGCTGTCCTGCGGGTCGCTGGTCATCGGGATCTCGTCGGCCTTGCCGTTGCCGTTCGGGTCCTTCGTCTTGAAGGCCTCCAGCACCGTGCGGAGCTCCTCGGTCGTCCTCGGCTGCTTCAGACCGAGCTTCTTCAGCCAGGCGCTGTTCATCCAGAGCTTGTCCGGGTAGTTGCAGTGGTAGCAGTCGGCCCACTGCGGCAGCGCGTAGATGTGACCGTCGGGCGCGGTCGACATCTCCTTGTACGTCTTGTTCGAGTCCAGCGCCTTCTGGATGTTCGGCGCGTTGTCCTTGATCAACTGCTCCAGCGGCAGCGCCACGCCTTGCGTACCGAGCTTGAGTACTTCGGCCTGGGTGAAGGCGTCGACCCACGGGATCAGGAAGAACAGCGCCGGGTAGTCACCGCTGGCCAGCGAGATCTGCCGCTTCTCCTTGGCCGGACCGGAGTCGAAGGTGGTGGTCTGCCACTTGAACTGGATCTTGAACTTGTCGCTCATGAGCTTGGTCACCCGGTTGGTGTCCAGATTCATGGTCGGGTCGGACGGCGAGAAGACGGTGATCACGGTCTTGCCGTCCGCGGTCGTCTCGTTCGCCGCCCCATCAGCCGATTTGTTCGAACTGCACGCCGCGGCGGCGAGCGCGAGGACCGCCGCCAGCGCGGTCACCTTGCTCAGAGTTGAGCGCATTTCCGTTGTTCCTTCCTAGACGTTCACAAGCCTTGTTTCGTTGGGTTTTCGCTTCGCTCAACCCTTGACCGCGCCGACCATCACACCCTTGGTGAAGTGGCGGGCGACGAACGGGTAGATGACCAGTACGGGCAGGCTCGAGATGACGATCAGCGCGTACTTGAGCACGTTGGCCAGCTGTTGCTGTTCGAGTTGCTGGGCCAGGCTCGTGGTGGTGGTCGAGCCGGTGCCGGAATTGAGGATCAGGACGTTGCGGAGCACGATCTGCAACGGGTACAGGCTGGGGTCCTTGAGATAGACCAAGGCGTCGAAGTAACTGTTCCACTGGTAGATCGCGTACATCAGCGCGATCACGGCGATCACCGGCTTGGACAGCGGGAGCACGATCGACCAGAGGAAGCGCAGGTCACTCGCGCCGTCGATGGTGGCCGCCTCGTACAGCTCGTCGGGGATGGTGGACCGGAAGAAGGTCCGGGCGATGATCACCTGCCAGACCCCGATCGCACTCGGGATCACCATCGCCCAGCGGGTGTTCAGCATGCCGAGGTTCTGCACCACCAGGTAGGTGGGGATGAGGCCGCCGGAGAACAACATGGTGAAGACCAGCGCGCTCATGATCAGGTTGCGGCCGAAGAACGTCTTCCGCGACAACGGATAGGCGATCGCGATGGTCAGCGTGACGCTGATCAACGTGCCGCCGATCGCGTAGATGAACGAGTTCAGGTAGCCCTTCATGATCAGTGGGTCGCTGAAGGCTTCCTTGTACGCGCGGATGCTCGGCTCGACCGGCCACAGCAGCACTCGGCCGGCACTGACCGCGCTCGCGCTGCTGAACGAGTTCGCCACGATGTAGATCAGCGGGACCGCGACCACGATCAGCGCGATCCACAGCATGACCTTGATTCCCACCAGGAAGATCTGGTCGCCTCGCGTCTCCGCGATGGTCGTGTCGCCTGAGCGCCGGGTCATGACCACAGCCCGTTCCCGGTGATCCGCTTCGCGACGAAGTTCACCGCGACCAGCAGGAAGAGGTTGAGCACCGAGTTGAACAGGCCGACGGCGGTCGCCATGCTGAAGTCCGCGTTCAGCAGACCGGTCTTGTAGACGTAGGTGGCGATGATCTCCGACTGCGACTGGTTCAGCGGGTTCTGCAAGAGGAAGGCCTTCTCGAAGCCGATCGACATGATGTTGCCGACGCCGAGCACCAAGATGATCACCGCGGTCGGCATGATGCCGGGGATGTCGACGTTGCGGATCCGCTGCAGCCGGCTCGCACCGTCGATCTTGGCGGACTCGTGCAGCGCCGGGTCGATCCCGGACAGCGCGGCCAGGTAGATCACCGCGGAGTACCCGGTGGTCTGCCAGACGTCGGACCAGACGTAGATGTGCCGGAAGTAGTTCGGGTCGCCCAGGAAGTCGACCTCCGGGATGCCGAACAGGCCGATCGCGTCGTTGACGAAGCCCAGCCGCGGCGACAGCACCAGCAGTGTCATCGAGACCACGACGACGGTGGAGATGAAGTACGGCGCGTAGGTCACCAGCTGGACCGTCTTCTTGAAGACACCCTGGCGGATCTCGTTCAGCGCGATCGCGAGCACGATCGGGATCGGGAAGCTGGCCAGCACCAGGTAGACGGCCAGGATGAAGGTGTTCTTCAGCAGCGTCCAGAAGACCGGGTTGTGGAAGAACAGGTCGAAGTTCTTGAAGCCGACCCAGTCGCTGCCCCACGGCCCCTTGACCGGGCTGTAGTCCTTGAACGCGATCACCGCGTTCGAGATCGGGATGTACTTGAAGATCACGAAGTACGCGAGCGGGACGACGACGAGCAGGTAGAGCTGCCAGTGCCGCCGGAAGCTGCGCCGGGCCTCGGTCCAGCGACCGGGCCGCGGGATCCGGGCCGGCGGTCGCGCCGGTTCCCGTACCGGCGCGGGCGGCGCCGGACTCACCTCGATCGTTCCACTCACACTGCTTCCCTTTCTCCGCCAACCCTGCCGTCAAGCCGATATCCGATAGGATTTCTGCTCGCATCACGGAGAATGACACAGAACTCCGGCGAGCGGAAGTCCCTTGTACAGAAGGGAAATCAGAAGTTGCCTGTAGCAACGAACGTGCTGGGAACGCCAACAGATCCCACCGGCGAACCAGGGGGATCGAGGGCAGCACGAATCAGCCGGGGAAGGAGTCCTGAGCAACCACTTCCCGGTCGGCCGGATTTATTTTCCCGCGTGAACTATCTCCCAGTCAACAGTCAGCCCGCGACCGTGTCAAGACATGGCGACACGGCGTACCGGGGTTGTGGACCGTTGCCGAGAACCGGACCGGGAGCGTGGCGCTGTACGAGCGGACCGGGAGCGTGGCGCTGTACGAGCGGACCGGGTGCGTGGCGCTGTAGGAGCAGGCCGGGTATCGCGTCACCGGGGGCGACCCCGCTACCCAGAAAGGTGTTTGACGTTCAAGACCCGACCCGACCATCACGGGGGAACGGCCGGGCCGGGCTACTGCGATAGTACCCGTGCGTAGTGCTGTGAACCGGGGCGCCGGGCCGCTATTTTCTGGTGCGGCCCGGCGGTCGGCTCAGCGGGACGGGGGCTACTTCACGCCGGTCGGCTCGAAGTCGAACACGCTGCCGTTGTACACGAGCTTGTCGGCCGCGCCGTGGAACTCGAAATCGCGTCCCTTGGTGATCGACAGGCTGTACACGCTCGCGCCGGCTCCGCCGTCGTTCAAGGCGGCCTGGAGCTCGGTCCAGGTGCAGCGGGCGCCGTTGATGTTGCACGGCATGTCGGCGCCGGTGAGACCCCAGACCTTGCCGAGGCTGTCGTCTCGCGCGTCGAGCGCGGTCCAGGCGTTGGCCGCGCTGTTGTTCGGCGCGAAGACCATCGAGGCGTAGGTCCTGGTCGAGGTCGACAGGTTCGGATTGATCTCGAAGGTGATCGACGGCATGTTGTTCGCCGCCCGCGCGTTGTTCTCGCCGGTCGTGTAGACCGTCAACCCGAGCGCCGTGATGGCACTCACCTGGTTCCCCACGAAGTCGACCTCGTTGCCGAAGGCCGCCTTGTCCGTGGGCGATGCGGTGTTCAGTTCCAGCGCGCCCGCACCGGCCGGTGCGATCGTCGAAGTCGCCTTCAACTCGGCGCTCCCCGCTCCGATGGTGTTCCGCAGGACAGTGCCCCAGTGAGCTCCCGACCAGACCGCGGCAGGCCCCTGCGGACCGACCTCACCCTTCGCCCCGGTTTCCCCCTTGGCCCCGGTGGCGCCGGTAGCGCCGGTGTCGCCCTTGAGGGCGAGCTTCACTCCGGACGAGAAGTCGTTCAGCGTCAGCGTCCCGTCCTTGACGCTGCCGGTCGTCACCGTGCCGTCGTAGATCGTGGTGAACCACGTAACCACGGCCGGCGCCAGATCAGCGGCGTACAGCGTGCCGTCCTTCACCATCGCCCCCGTGATGCTGTTCGGCGCGGGTGCCGGCGCCGTTGCGGCCGCTTGCTGATCAGTGGTCACCGACGCCGTGGCCGATCCCGTCGTACCCAGCAGGACCGCACCGACGGCCAGACCTGCGACACCGATACGACCCGTTGTGAGACTCATGTACACCTTTCCAGTCCGGCCATTCGGCCGGAGCGTGCAACGGGCGGGAGTCGAACCCGGCCACCCCCCAAGTGGGGCCGCTGCTCCTGCACGCTTCCTAGGCGCAATCGCCAACCTACGGTGAGTAGTCAGCCACCACTAGGGCCGAAAGACCCGAACCGAAACAATTCGAAGGCGTCGCAGGGCATCGCTGCCCTACGCTGACCGGTATGCAAACCCGCTCCTGAAAGCGCACCACCGCGCCAACTTGCTGAGGCGTTGTCTTCATCTGCTGAAGCGCTGTCGTGCGTCACGTTCAGCGTCGACCCGTCGACTGCCCGCGAATCGTCCGGCAGCGACCCGGTCGGGCTTCGTCATGCCCGCGCACGTGCTGCTTCCAGGAGTCACCGACGATGTCTTTGCCTGCCTTCCGGGCCGCCGATCCGGCCCGCACGTACTACGCCTTCCAGGGCGGCTGGTCCTTCCTCTCCGCGCTGGCGTTCACGCTCAACATGGTCTACTTCGTCAAGGACGTCGGCCTGAGCCCGCTGCAAATGGTGCTGGTCGGAACGACCCTCGAAGTCGCCTGTTTCGCGTTCGAGATCCCGACCGGCATCGTGGCCGATCTGTACAGCCGCCGGTTGTCGGTCGTCATCGGCTTCACGCTGATCGGCGCCGGCCTGCTCCTGCAAGGTCTCGTCCCGGCCTTCGTGGCGGTGCTCGCCGCTCAGGTGCTGTGGGGAATGGGGTACACCTTCACCTCGGGCGCCGATCAGGCCTGGATCACCGACGAGGTCGGTGAGGACCGCGCCGGCCGGGTGTTCGTCCGGGCCCAGCAGGTCGAGCTGGCCGCGACCATCGCCGGTACGGTCGCCGCGGGGCTGCTCGGGCTGACCGCGTTGTCGCTGCCGATGAAGGTCGGCGGCGCCGGCACGATCCTGCTGGCGCTCGCGCTGGCGGTGTTCATGCGGGAGGACAACTTCCACCCGACGCCGCGGGGCGAGCGGGAGACCTTCAAGAACCTGACGAACACCTTCAAGCACGGTCTGGCCGTCGCGCGGAGTCGCCCGGTGATCCGGAACCTCGCGCTGGTCAGCCTGATCTCGGGCCTGTCCAGTGAGGCGTTCGACCGGTTGTGGTCGGTGAAGATCCTCGACGACTTCAGCTTCCCCGAAGTGTTCGGTACGTCGGATCCGGCGGTCTGGTTCACCGTCTTCGCGCTGATCGGAACCCTGTTGTCGCTGGCCACCTCGCTGGTGGTCAACAAGGTCTCGCCGGAACGCATGACCGCGCTGCATCCCAACGGGCTGCTCGCGTTGCTCAGCCTGTTCCAGGTAGCCGGCGTGATCGGATTCGCGCTGGCCGATCACCTCTGGCTCGGGCTCGTGGCCATGTGGGTGGGCGGTGTCGCCGCGACCATCGCCTACCCGGTCGAATCCGCCTGGCTGAACCGCAACGTCGAGTCGCGGTCGCGGGCGACGGTGATCTCGATGGTGTCGCAGTCCAACGCGATCGGCCAGGTCATCGGCGGACCACCGCTGGGCGCGCTGGCCGGCCGCACCTCGATCCGTACGGCGCTGGTCGTCTCCGGCCTGATCCTGACGCCGATCCCGGCGCTGTACCTCCGCCTCCGACCCGCCAAGGAGCCGGTGGAGCAGCCGACCGAATTGAAGGCCTAGCCGCCCAGTACTACGGGTCCGCGGCGACCCGTAGTACACAGGTCAGTCGGCCTCGACCTCGACCCGGCGGCGGTCGCGGCCGGACTTGATCAGGCTGGCGACCGTGGTGACGATCAGGGTGCCGGCGATGAAGCCGAGCGAGGTCGCGATGCCGATGTGCGGCAGGTGGATCGCGCCGATGTCGTCGATGTGCGACCCGTGCAGGGCCTCGATGATCAGCTTGACGCCGATGAAGGCGAGGATCACCGACAGGCCGACGTTGAGGTAGATGACCCGCTCCAGCAGCCCGCCGATCAGGAAGTACAGCTGACGCAGCCCCATCAGGGCGAAGGCGTTCGCGGTCAGCACGATGTACGCGTCCTGGGTGAGGCCGAAGATGGCCGGAATCGAGTCGAGCGCGAAGATCACGTTCGCCATCCCGATCGCGGCGATCACGATCACCAACGGGGTGAGCATCCGCCGGCCGCTGGTCTTGGTGACCAGATTCGCGCCGTCGTAGTCGTGCTGCAACGGCAGCACCCGGCGCATCCCGCGAATGACGACGTTCTCCTGGAAGTCGGTCTCGTCGTTCTCGCCCTCGAGCGCGAGCCGAACGGCGGTGTAGACCAGAAACGCGCCGAAGATGTAGAACACCCAACTGGCTGCCGAGATGGCCGCGGCGCCCGCCAGAATGAAGACCGCGCGGAGCAGCATCGAGACCACGATGCCGATGTAGAGCACCTTGTCCTGCGCCAGCGACGGCACCGCGAACCTCGCCATGATGATGACGAACACGAACAGGTTGTCGACGCTGAGGCTGTACTCCGTGATGTACCCGGCGACGAACTCGCCGCCCGACGCGCCGGGACTGAAGACGAACAGGCCGACGGCGAACAGGCCCGCCAGCCCGACGTAGAACAGCACCCACCGGGTGGCGTCCTTGATCGTGACGCTGCGCTTACGCCGGGCGATCACGACCAGGTCGAAGGCGACGATCGCCAGCAGACCGGCGATGGTCAGGATCCACACGATCGGGGACATATCGGACACCACGGGAATACCTCCGGACGGGCTCACTCGGCTGGTCCGGAGGTCTCTTCCGCCCGACAAGCTCGGACCGACAGCACCGGGTCGGCCTGGGGCCTTCCGTGATGACGACGCTGCCGCGAAGGAATACTCCCCTCCACAAACGTTCCCACTCTACCCGCGCGACGGCGTCGAGCGCCGTGCCCGGGGTCACAGCGGACCCGTTCCGCGCAGATCGCACTACACCAGGCCCCGCAACCCGCCGACCAGTTTGTGAACGTGTGCGGTCGGGTACCCGCAGCAAGTGTCGCCGGACGGCTGTCCCGCGGCGCACCAACCTGTGGAGGTCTGTGATGGGAATCGGTGCGGGAATCTTTCTGCTCGCGGTCGGCGGCATCCTCGCGTTCGGCGTATCGGACCGGCTCAGCGGCGTCGACCTGACCGTGGTCGGTTACATCTTGATGGGCGCCGGTGCGCTCGGTCTGGTGCTGGTCATGCTGCTCAACGGCCAGCGCACGCGCAGCTCGCACACCACCGTCGTCGAGGAGCGCCGCGACCCCCGCGACCCGCGGTACTGAGCGTCCCTGGAATAACAGCGGCGCGACGACGGCTGTAGCCGGAGTACGCGATCGCTGATCCCTGGGAGCTTTGTGATGAAGGCAGTCGTTCATGATCAGCACGGCCCGGCCGAGTCCGTACTGCGGCTCGTCGACCGCGAGATCACCGAGCCGGCCGCGGGCGAGGTCCGGGTCCGGGTCGTTGTTTCGGGCGTGAACCCGACCGACTGGAAGGCCCGCACCGGCATGTACGGCGGTGGGCCCACCGACGAGTCCGTGCCCAACCAGGACGGCGCCGGCGTGGTCGACGCGATCGGCCCCGAGGTCGAAGGCGTGACCGTCGGAGATCGGGTCTGGCTCTCGCTGGCGGCGTACGAACGGCCCGGCAGCGGTACGGCGCAGGAGTACACCGTCGTACCGGTCAATCGGGTCTTTCCGCTGCCCGAGGATGCCGATTTCGATCTCGGTGCGAGCATCGGGATCCCGGCGATCACGGCATATCGAGCGCTGACGGTGGCCGAGGACGGTCCTGATCGGCTGGCTCCTGGAGCCCTGGAGGGCAAGGTCGTTCTGGTCGCGGGCGGAGCCGGGGCGGTCGGCCATGCGGCGATCCAGCTCGCGCGATGGGCCGGCGCCACGGTGATCGCAACAGTGAGCAGCGAGGCCAAGGCGGCGTATCCGACCGCCGCAGGCGCGCAGTACGTCGTGAACTACCGCGACGCCGATGCCGCCGAGCAGATCCGCTCGCAGGCGCCCGACGGGGTCGACATCATCGTGGAGGTCGCGGCCGGCGCCAACAACGCGCTCGACCTGGCTGTACTGCGAACCCGCGGGACCATCGCGATCTACGCGAACAACGGTGACCAGCCGTTCGAGGTGGACATCCGCGCCAACATGGGCCTCAACTCGCGCTACCAGTTCGTGCTGCTCTATTCGATGGGCTGGCACCTCATCGAGGCTGCGGCCGAGGACATCAACGCCGCCATCGCGGCCGGCGCTCTGCCGGTCGGCGAGGCCGCCGGACTGCCCCTGCACCACTTCTCCCTCGACCAGACGGCCGACGCCCACCAGGCCGTCGAGTCGGGTACGACCGGGAAGGTCCTCATCACCGTCAGCGAGGCCTGACCTGCCGGCGGCTCGCCTGCGGGCGGGCCGCCGCAACGGGTTGACAGCGGAATTACCGGGTGGTGTGATGCAGAGCACGGTAGTTAGGAAACTTTCCTAACGAATTTTGCCCCTCCGTCCGCCCCAGGAGGCTCTCGTGACACCTCGATCCGTTTGGCGCGCCCTTGCAACCGGCGCAGCCGCCGTCGCCGTTGTTGCGGCGCTCGCGCCCTCGGCGCTGCCATCAGCAACTGCCTTGACCACCACGCAAGCACCCGCGGCCTCGACCGACTATCAGGCAGAGGACGCCGCGATCTCGCAAGGCGCCGTCGAGTCGAACCACACCGGCTACACCGGCAGCGGGTTCGTCAACTACGACAACCTCGTCGGCAGCTATGTCGAGTGGACGATCACCGCACCGGCCGGCCCGGCCGACGTGACGCTTCGCTACGCCAACGGGACGACCGCGGCCCGGCCCCTCGACTTCACCGTCAACGGAGTGGCCGGCGCCGTCGGCATCACCTTCCCCGGCACCGGCGACTGGAACACCTGGCAGACGAAGACGGTCCGGCTGACGCTTGCCGCCGGCACCAACAAGATCCGTGCCCGCGCGACCACCGCCGACGGCGGCCCGAACGCGGACAAGCTGACCGTCACCCCGACCAGCGACGACACCCAGCCGCCGGCCGCCCCCGGAAACCTTGCCGTCAGCAACATCAAGTCGAACGCGGCCACCTTCACCTGGACCGCGGCGACCGACAACGTCGGCGTCGTCCGGTACGAGATCAACCGCGGCGGCAACGTGCTGAAGGTGGTCAACGCCAACACCCTGACCGCCACCGTCGACACGCTCACCTCGAACACCTCCTACGACGTGTCGGTCGGCGCATTCGATGCCGCAGGCAACGCTTCGCAGCAGAGCAACGTCGTCACGTTCACCACCCCGACCAGCGGCGACACCCAACCGCCGACCGCACCCGGCAGCCTTCGCAGTACGAGTGTCAGTTCGAACAGCGTTTCCCTTGCCTGGAACGCCTCCACGGACAACAGCGGCAGCATCGCCGGGTACGACGTGTATCAAGGCGCCACCAAGGTCTCGACCACGAGCTCCCTGACGTCCACGATCACCAACCTGTCGCCGAACACCGCCTACACGTTCACGGTCAAGGCTCGCGACCCTGACGGCAACGCCTCCAGCCCGAGCAACGCGTTGACGGTGCGGACTGCCGGCGCGGGAACCGGTGGCATTCCGCAGTACGAGAAGGACATCGCGCGGGTCGACCTCGGCTGGAGCGTCGCGTTCCTGCCGGACAACTCGGGGTCGGCACTCGTCACCGAGCGGGACCGGTTCGAGCTGCTGCTGGTGACGGCGGCCGGTCAGAAAACCACGCTGGGCAAGGTTCCCGGCGTGGTCACGACCACCGGTGAAGGCGGCTTGCTCGGGCTGGCGCTGTCGCCGAACTTCCCGACCGACCACTGGGTGTACCTCTACCACACGGCCGCGAACGACAACCGGATCGTGCGGATGAAGTACGAGAACGGCGTACTGGCGTCGACCTCGGAGCCGATCCTGACCGGATTGGCGAAGAACCGTTACCACAACGGCGGCCGGCTGCGGTTCGGTCCGGACGGCAAGCTCTACGCGACCGTCGGCGACGCCAAGAACAGCGCCAACGCGCAGAACAAGGGCTCGCTGAACGGCAAGATCCTGCGGATCAACCCGGACGGTACGCCGCCGAGCGACAACCCGTTCTTCAGCACCGGCGGCAACGCGCGCTACGTCTACAGCTACGGTCACCGCAACCCGCAAGGCCTGGCCTGGGACTCCCGGGGCCAGCTGTGGGCGGCGGAGTTCGGCGAGAACAGCCAGGACGAGCTCAACCTGATCCAGAAGGGCGGCAACTACGGCTGGCCCGCATGCGAGGGCACCATCGGCGACTGCGGCGGCTACATCGCCCCGAAGCGCACCTGGTCGACCTCCCAGGCGGGACCGAGTGGCGTCGAGATCGTCAACGACTGGATCTACATTGCCGGCGTCACCGGACAGCAACTGTGGGTCACTCAGATCAACTCCGCGGGCACCGGGGTCAGCACGCCGCAAGCCGTCTTCTCCGGCCGCTGGGGCCGCCTGCGCAGTGTCACCAAGACGCCCGACGGCGCTCTCTGGCTCACCTCCACCAACAACGACATGAACGGCGGCACCCCGAGCACCCTCGACAACTACATCGTCCGCCTGAAGTTCCCGACCCCGTGGCGACTTGATCCGAGGTACCGGCTGCGGCGTGCGCTGGTTAGGGTTGGTGGATGAAGCCCTCGGCGCACGCTGTCAGCCAGTACGCGGAGACGACGGAGAATCTCGTCGCGCGGATGGCGCTGCACGCGTACAGCACCAATCCGCAGGACTGGTTCGCGTGGTTGGAGCAGCGGCTGCCGCTGCAAGGCGACGTGCTCGAGGTCGGCGCCGGCACCGGCAAGCTCTGGTCGCAGATCGACCACGCCGGTCGCGGTGTGCGGCTCACGCTGGTCGACTTCTCCCCCGCGATGTGCGCCGAACTGCGCAAGATCCCCGGCGCCGAGGTGCGCGAGGCGAACGCGCTCGACCTGCCGTTCGAGGACGCGACCTTCGACACGCTGATCGCGAACCACATGCTGTACCACGTGGACGATCCGGCCCTCGCCCTGCGCGAGTTCGCCCGCGTACTACGCCCTGGCGGCAAGCTGGCCGTCGCGGTCAACGGCGGCGCCCATCTGGCCGAGCTGTTCGCGCTCACCCCGGTCATCGGCCATCCCGAACTCGCCCGCGGCCTGATCATGAACGACTTCACCGCCGAGGCCGGCCCCGGCTACATCGCCCGCTACTTCTCCGACGTGGAGGTCGAGCGCTACCCCTGCGACCTCGCCGTGCCGAGCGCGGACCCGATCATCGCCTACCTGGCCAGCCTGGTCGGCGGCCCGCTCACGCCGGCTCAGGAAGCCGCCGCCCGTGCCGCCGTCCAGCCCGTCATCGATGCCCAAGGCAACTTCCCCATCCGCAAACACACCGTGCTGATCACCGCCACCCGCTAGGACTGCTCGGCGACGTACTGCTCCCAGGTGCGCTTGCCGATGGTGGCGCCGGTGAGGGTGAGGTTCTCGGCGCTGCGGTAGGCGCGGCCGACCTTGCCTGGCATCCGGATCGGCAGCTTCGGCCGCCGCTTGCCCTGGGCGTGCAGGTAGCTGTCGACCAGCTCGCGCAACCCGTAGACGGTCGGCCCGGCGAGATCCGGTACGACGCCGGCCGGGTCGCCCAGCGCCAGTTCGACCATCCGGTCCGCCACGTCCCGCTCGTCGACCGGCTGGAACCGCAGGCCGCCCGGCAGCGGAACGATCGGCAGCCCGGCCATCTTCTTCACGACCGTGTAGGTCAGGCTGTTGAACTGGGCCGCGCGCAGAATCGTCCACGGCACCCCGGACTGACGGACAGCCTGCTCGGCGCCCAGCTTCTCCCGGAAGTACCCGATCGGCATCTTGTCCGCGCCGATCACGGAAATGTGCACGAGATGCCGTACGCCGGCTGCCGAAGCGGCGCGAGCCAGGTTGCCCGCGGCGACCGCATCGCCCTTGGCCCCGCCGGCCAGGTGCATCACGATGTCGACGCCGTCGAGCACGAGGCCCTCGCCCTTCACCAGGTCGCCCTGGAGGTGCTCGATGCCGTCGCTGTTCACTCCACCGCGGCGGCTCAGCACGCGTACGTCGTACCCGGCAGCCTTCAACTGCGGCAGCACCAGCTTGCCCAGCGTGCCGGTCCCGCCGGTCACCAGAATCGTCTCGGTCATGTCAGCTCCCAGTTCTCAGTGTTTCCGTCTTCTGCTCCTTCGACGGATCGACTTCGGGGACTGTGACTGGGAGCTTTGTGAGCTGACTCACCAACTCGTATTGAGCGGCTTGCCCTCCGAATAGCCGGCCGCGGACTGCATGCCCACGACCGCGCGCTCGTGGAACTCCTCCAGGGTCGTGGCGCCGACGTACGTGCAGGAACTGCGGACGCCGGAGACGATGTTGTCGAGCAGGTCCTCGACGCTCGGCCGCTCGGGGTCGAGGTACATCCGGGCGGTCGAGATACCCTCGCCGAAGAACCCCTTGCGGGCCCGCTGGAAGGGCGTGTCCTCAGCGGTCCGGAGCTTGACCGCACGGGCGGACGCCATTCCGAAACTCTCCTTGTAGATCCGGCCGTCGCTGTCGCGATGCGGATCGCCGGGCGACTCGTACGTACCGGCGAACCACGAGCCGATCATCACGCTGGACGCGCCGGCCGCCAGCGCGAGCGCGACGTCACGCGGATGCCGGACTCCCCCGTCGGCCCAGACGTGCTTGCCGAGCTCGCGGGCCCTGGTCGCACACTCGAGAACGGCCGAAAACTGCGGCCTGCCGACGGCCGTCTGCATCCGGGTCGTGCACATCGCGCCCGGTCCCACGCCGACCTTCACGATGTCGGCGCCGGCCTCGACGAGATCGCTGACCCCGTCCGCGGTGACGACATTGCCCGCGACGACCGGCACCTGCGGATCAAGGGCACGGACAGTCCGCAGTACGTCGATCATCCGCTCCTGGTGGCCGTGCGCGGTGTCGATCACCAGTACGTCGATGCCCGCGTCCAGCAGGGCTTTCGCCTTCTGCTCGGCGTCGCCGTTGATGCCGATCGCGGCCGCGACGCGAAGGTTGCCGGAGGCATCGACCGCTGGGTCGTAGAGGGTCGCGCGGAGAGCACGCTGGCGGGTCAGGATGCCGACGATGCTGCCGTCGGCGTCGACCACCGGCGCCAGCCGGTGCCGGCCGTCGTGCAGCTGGTTGAACGCGTCCTCGGCCGCGATCCCGGCCGGCAGCGTCAGCAGCTCGCGGGACATGATCCCGTCGAGCTGGGTGTAGCGGTCGACGCCTTCACAGTCGGCGTCGGTGACCACGCCGACCGCGCGGCCGTTGTCGACCACGATGACAGCGCCGTGGCCGCGCTTGGGCAGCAGGTTGAGCGCCTCGCCGACGGTCCCGGTCGGCGTCAGCACCAGCGGGGTGTCGTAGATCGTGTGCCGCTGCTTGATCCAGGAGACCACCTCGGTCACCACCTCGACCGGGATGTCCTGCGGGATCACCGCCAGCCCGCCGCAGCGCGCGATCGTCTCGGCCATCCGCCGGCCCGACACCGCGGTCATGTTCGCCGCGACGACAGGGATGGAGGCGCCGGTCCCGTCGCCGGTCGAGAGGTCGACGTCCAGCCGCGACGAGACCGCTGACCTGTTCGGCACCAGGAACACGTCGTTGAAGGTCAGATCCTGTTCCGGAACCCGCTCACCAAGAAACCGCACGCCGAACTCCTCACCCGTTGGGAGCTCTCACGGTACCCAGTCCCCGGCGCGGAGAGCAGCGATTGCAGCTTTCTGCGAGACCGTTGTGACGATCAGTGGAACAGGAGTCGCTGGCGGTAGCTGGGCGTCGACTTGTCGTAGTACCGGCCCACCCAGCTGTCGTCAGGACTCAGGTACGCCGTGGCGTCGGCCTCGTGGAACTTCTGCACCAGGTAGCGGAAATAGAAGTGGTTGAAGACCCGCATGAACTCGCCGAGATAGATGTCGGCCACCCGGCTGTCGCCCTGGATGATCAGCATGTTCTCGTCGTTCTCGTGCACCGACGGGTCGCTGAAGTTGCCGGAGCCCGAGATCACCAGCGGCTTGTCGCCGAGCGGGTCGACCAGCATGAACTTGGTGTGGGTGTACTGCACCATCGGATTGAGACCGGTGAGCTGTTCCTTGGTCCAGCGGTCCAGGATCGCCGTGTGCAGGAACGAGCCGACGGCGACCTTGACGTCGTGGTCGGTCTCGAAGCGCACCCCACCGGGCCCCTGCTCCTTCTCCAGCACGAGGTAGCGCATCACGTCCGACTCGGGGGCGACCGCCGCGGCGATCTTGTCGTGCACCCCGAAAGCCGCCGTCATGAAGAAGGACTTCTTCGCCTTGGCCGCCTCCCCGGCGTACCAGTCGATCATGTCCAGCGTCGTGCGTGGACTGAAGATCGGCGCGACCCCGGCGGGCGGCGGGATGCTCGGCGTCGGGGTGGCATCGGTATCGGCGGGACGCAAGCGGTCGTACTGCGGGTCGACCGCGATCCGTTGCCAGTAGTCGAAGTACTGCTGCGCGATCTGGGCGTCCCGGACCAGGTGGCCGACGTTCGACTGGCCGAAGATGCCGCCCCAGGTGATGTTGGTCGAGCCGGTCCAGACCTCCTCCGGTACGCCGTCGTGGAGCAGCACCAGGAACTTGTTGTGCGCGATCGCGCTGTTGGTCTTGCGCGGGATCATCGCCGCTTCCAGACCGGCCGCCTGGATCGCCGGCTCGCTCTGCTGCCAGACCTTCTTCCGCTTCGGATCGTCACTCGGCTTGCCACGCCGGTCGTAGACGATCTGGACGTCGACTCCGCGCGCGACGGCGGCGGCCAGCGCCGCCAGCACGGGCGGGTAGGTGAACTCGTAAACCGCGCCCCGCAACGCGAAACCTGGCCCGGTCGCCTTGTCGATGTACGCGAGCAGCGCCTCTTCCAAGCCTCTGGACAACCAGTCGTACGCCGGATCGCTGCGATCATCTGGTCGCGGCGGCCGGCCGAACTTCTGCGCATAGGCCTGGCTCCCGGCCACGCCACGGTTGAAGTGCACCGCGTGCTGACCGGTGTCGACGGACTCCGTCGTCACCTTCACGGTGACGTCCTGGCGTACTTCGAGGTTCTTCGGCTTCCCGTAGAGCCCGACCACGCGGTACTCGTAGGGCCGCCCGGGCTTGGCCGTGTAGTCGCCCCAGAGGAAGCTCTGCAGCGGATGCTCCCGCAGACTCACCGAGGTCCCCGGCGGAATCCCGCCCGACAGCTCCTTGAACACCTTCATCCCGCGCAACCAGTACCGCTCGTTCTCGACCGGGTCGAACCGCTCGATCGCGAACCCCAGCAGGCCTTTCGTCCGCGCCTTCGGCAGATCCAGCCCGAGCAGCACCACATAGGTGCCCGCGATCGCGTGCACCTTCAACCCTCCCGCAGCACCCGCGCGACTCCGCATGACTCCCCCAAGACCGATTCCCCGAGGCAACCGGTCGTCACCGCCAGTCACCACCCTGGTCTGACGGTACTGCGCGAAGTCGGGCATAGCGAGACCTCGACCGATCACGCCGCTCAGCTGATGGGAATACTTGGCTCGGTGGATTCAGTACTGCGTTCCGCTGTGCCCGGCGATGTCGAGATGGTCGCGGAGCTCCGAGCCGTGGTGATGCGGCCAGATCTGGAACGGCTCGGGGCTACGACGAGCAGCGGGTGAGGCAACGGCTGCGGGACACGTTCTCGCCGCAGTACTCGTCGATCATCGAGGTCGGCGGGGCGTTCGCCGGGAGCGTCACCGTGCGACCGGTCGACGACGGATTGTTGCTGGAGCACTTCTATCTCGCTCCGGCGTTCCAGGGGCGCGGGCTCGGATCGTCGGTGTTGCGCGACTTGCTGGAGCGCACCGACGCCGAGGGTGTTCCTGTTCGGTTGAACGTGTTGCAGGGCAGCGCTGCCCGGCGGCTCTACGAGCGGCACGACTTCGTGGTGGAGTCCGAGGACGCGATCGACGTCTTCATGGTGCGCCTGCCTCGCAGTACGAGCTGAGTCGCGGCGAGCTGAGTCGCGGCGAGCTGAGTCGCGGCGAGCTAGGTCGCGGGGCCGCCGCCGTAGCCGAACTCGTTGCCGTCCGGGTCGTTGTAGATGATCTTGCGGACGCCGTTGTCGTACGTCTCCCGCTCGACGGGCTCGATCCCGCGCGCGCTGATCGCGTCGATCACCGGATCGAGCTGCTCGAGGAACACGGTGTTCACCGCATGCCCCGCCCGCTCGGGCGCCTCGATGATGTAGACGTACCGATGCTCGGCGATCTCCCACACCGCCTCCTCGTCATTGGGCAGGAACGCCGGCGGCCCACCCAGAAACCGCTCGTACCACGCCTTCGCCACCCCGATCTCCCGCACCGCAATCCCAGCAAACAAGTCAACCGTCATCCCCCCAGTACACCCCACCACCGGCGCTCCCCGCAGCGCGTCACCCATCGGGCCGGCGGCCGGTCAGTTGTAGAAGCGGCGGGCGCTGGTGCCGATTCGGGTGACGTCGGTGCCGTAGATGTGGATGGAGATGGCGGTGGTGTCGCCGGTGTTGTGGACGCGGTGGATGTCGCCGGGGGGCGCGAAGCCGCTGACGTCGCCGGTGTGGTTGTCGCTGCGGCCGACCAGGTTGAGGTCGGCGTCGTACAGCTCCTCGTGTTCGGTGCCCTGGATGACGCCGAAGACGCACCAGGTCACGTGGTCATGGATCCGCGTGAACTGCCCCGGCCGCCAGACGAGCGCGATGATCGAGAACGAGCTGTCCGGTTCGACGTACAAAGTGTGGCTGGTGTATCGATCGGGTGAGCCGAGTCGCTGCTTCGGTGTCAGTACTGCGGGAGTCGGCAAGTGCCGGCGAAGCTGGTCGGCGACGAGCTGGGCGGTACCCGACCAGTCGGCGCGGGCGGCGACCGCCGTACGGACGCCATCGATGAGTTCGGTCAGTTCGCTGACGGGGAGAAGCTCTTGAGTAGTCATGAGAACAGCGTGCGACGTACTGATCCATACGTCTAATGCCAGTCTTCGCGCTGATTCATAGATAGAGTCGATCCATGTTGGATATCACCCGGCTTCGTGTCATCGACGCGGTGGCTCGGCACGGCTCGGTCACCGCGGCGGCCAGCGAGCTGCACTATTCGCAGCCGACGGTCAGTCACCACCTCGCCCGGCTGGAGGCGGAGACCGGCGCGCAGCTGCTGCAGAAGGTCGGTCGCGGCGTGCGGCTCACACAGGCCGGGCAACTCCTCGCCGACCGCGCCGCCGAGATCATCGGCCGGGTCGACGCCGCCGACGCGGAACTCGCGGCTCACGTCGGGCTCACCGCCGGGCGGGTCCGGTTGGCCGGCTTCTCGTCCGCGATCGGATCCTTCGTGTCCCGGGCAGTGGCCGCCCTCGCCGCCGGCTACCCGGGCCTGCAGATCAGCCTCACCGACACCCACCCGATCGAAGCGCTCGACCTGCTGCGCGCCGGCCGGATCGAGGTCGCGATCATCTTCCGGTACGACGAGAGCGAACCCGAGCCGCCCGGCGTACGCCTGCATCACCTGGTCGACGATCCCATCTACCTGCTCACTCCGAAGCGCGTGAAGAACCTGGCCGCTCTGCACGACGCCACCTGGATCGCCGGTTGTGAACGTTGCCGTAGTCATCTGCTTTCGGTCTGCGCCGCCGAGGGCTTCGAACCCGACGTCCGCTACACGACCGACGACATGGTCGTCATGCAGGAACTCGTCGCAGCCGGCCTCGGCGTCACCACCATCCCAGGTCTCGCCCTCCAGGCCCACCGCGCCGAGAGGATCGTCGCCACCCGACTCCCCGGCTCCAACCGGCACGTCTACGCCGCCACATACGGCGAACCGCCCGACCCACCGGCCACCACCGCCCTCCTCACCGCCCTGACCCAAGCCGCCGGCTGATCGCGACGGTGGCGATCGTCGAGAGATCGGCGGGAGTGGTCCCGGCCGGGCCTAGGGTGCTGGGGTATGACGGTCAAGCGGATGGACAATGTCGGGGTTGTTGTCGACGATCTCCAGGCGGCGATCGCGTTCTTCGTCGAACTCGGGCTGGAGCTGGACGGGCAGGGACCGGTCGAGGGCGACTGGGTGGACCGGACTGTCGGCCTCGACGACGTGCGGGTCGACTTCGCGATGGTGCGTACGCCGGATGGTCACAGCCGGCTGGAGTTGACCAAGTTCCATCGACCGGCCGTGATCGACGCAGAGCAGAACGCGCCGGCCAATACGCTGGGGATCCGCCGGATCATGTTCGCCGTCGACGACATCGCGGACACCGTCGAGCGGCTGAAGGCTCACGGTGGCGAACTGCTCGGTGAGATCGCGCGGTTGGAGGACAGCTATCTGCTCTGCTATCTCCGCGGCCCGGGCGGCATGATCGTCGCGTTGGCCGAAGAGCTGAGCTGAAGGCCACCCCGGACCGACGACGTCGTACTCCGGGACGCGTGCCCGAGATCTCCCCGGCCCGACGGAGTACGGCGTACGGCGCGGCCCGGTTCGCATGGCAAGATCTGCCGGGTGCAGATCGGGATGCTTGGGCCGTTCGAGGTTCGCACCGGCGACGGCGTCCTGGCCGACGTACCGGGTGCGCGGTTGCGGGCGCTTCTCGTCGCGCTCGCGCTCGAGCCGGGGCGTGTCGTCGGGAAGGCGACGCTCGTCGACTGGATCTGGGGTGAGCACCCGCCGGCCGACGCGTCGAACGCCCTGCAGCGGTTGGCATCCCGGCTGCGGAAGGTGCTGCCCGGTGGTGCGCTCGAAGGACAGCCGGGCGGTTATCGCCTGACCGTCGAACCCGACGCGGTCGACGCGCTGCGGTTCGAACGCCTGGTGACGCAGGCCCGCGACGAGGAGGGCCGGCGGCAGGTTCGGTTGTTGCGCGAGGCCCTCACTTTGTGGCGTGGTTCGGCCCTGCAGGACGTCGGGCTGGAGGACAGTGCGGCGTTCGACGCGGCGGCGACCCGGCTCGAAGCCTTGCGGTTGGCGGCGATGGAGGACCGGTTCGAGGCAGAGGTCAGCCTTGGCCAGGGCGCTGAACTGATCCCGGAGCTCACCGACGCGGTGACCGCTCATCCCCTGCGGGAACGACTTGCCGCTGCCCTGATGCGTGCTCTGGCGTCAGCAGGTCGCGACAGCGAAGCGCTGCTCGTCTTCGAACGAATAAGAGAAGCCCTGGCGGACGCACTGGGCGTCGACCCGTCAGCGGAGCTGTCGGCGCTCCATCTCGCATTGCTGCGAGGGGAGTTGGCGCAGCGGGAGGACAGCGGGAAGAGCAACATCCGTGCAGAGCTGACCAGCTTCGTCGGCCGCGACGCCGACGTGGCGGTCGTTCGGGAGCTCATCGCAGAACATCGGCTGACCACCGTGATCGGCCCGGGCGGTTCGGGCAAGACCAGGCTGGCCACGGAGACCGCGCGCACGCTGCTCGACGACTGGCCGGACGGCATCTGGTTGGTGGAACTCGCCGCCAGCAGCGTCGGTGACGATGTGGCGCAGACAGCGCTCAGTGCAGTCGGGCTCCGCGATGCGCTTCTCGGTACGACGGACAACGCCGATCCGGTGGAGAGCCTGATCGCCGCCCTCCGCGATCGGGAAGCGCTGCTGATCCTCGACAACTGCGAGCACGTGATCGAGGCGGCGGCCAGGTTCGCTGATCGGGTACTCGGCGCCTGCCGGCGGCTGCGGATCCTGGCGACCAGCAGGGAGCCACTCGGCATCACCGGTGAAGCCCTCTGGCTGGTCGAGCCGCTGAGTGTGCCGACCGAAGCGCGTTTCGACGAACTGGCGAACTCGCCTGCGGTGAAGCTGCTGCGCGACCGGGCCGGCGCAGTACGCAAGGATCTCGGGACCGACGAACTCACCCTCTCGACGATGGTCCGGATCTGTCGCGCGCTCGACGGGATGCCGCTGGCGATCGAGCTCGCCGCCGCCCGATTGCGCACGATGACCCTCGAACAGCTCGCCAATCGGCTCGATGACCGCTTCCGGCTGCTGACCAGCGGTAGCCGTACTGCGTTGCCACGACACCGGACGCTGCGCGCGGTCGTCGACTGGAGCTGGGAACTGCTCACCGATGCCGAGCGCACGGTCCTGCGCCGGTTGTCGGTGTTCTCGGGCGGCGCGAGCCTGGAGGCGGCGGAGAAGGTCTGCGCCGACGCAACGGGCGGCACGGTTGAGCCGGATCAGGTGCTGGAGTTGCTCAGCTCCCTGGCCGAGAAGTCCCTCCTGGTGCCTGCGGGCGACGGCGCCCCGCGGTACCGGATGCTCACCACGATCAGGGAGTACGCCGCGGACCGCCTCGCCGAGGCCGGCGAAGCAGACGACACCCGCCGGGCGCATCTGGACTACTTCATCGAGCTGACAGAGACGGCCGAACCACATCTCCGCCGCGCAGAGCAACTGGAGTGGGGCGCGACGCTCGAAGCGGATCACGACAACCTCAGTGCTGCGCTGCGCGGTGCGATAGCGGCCGGCGACGCGCAGTCCGCCATGCGGCTGGCGGCTGCCGCCGGTTGGTACTGGTTCCTCGGCGGGCGACGTACGGAGGGTCTCGAGCTGCTCATCGCGGCCGCCGACCTCCCGGGCGAGGTAACCGACGAGGTTCGCGCGATGGCGTACGGACTGATCGTGCTCTACGTGACGTCCGGGCGCGGTGACGAGCACCTGGGTGCGGAGTGGATTCACAAGGCGTACCGGTTCAGCCAACTCAGCCGGAGCGGGAACCCGCTGCTGGACTTCGCGGGCCCGCTGGAACGCCTGTTGGAGGAGCCGACGGAAGCAGTGACCGCCTTCGAGTCGCTGCTGGACAGCGCCGATCCCTGGGTCCGGGCGATCGGGCGCTGGCAGGTCGTCAAGATGCAGCTCATCTTCGGCCGGGGCGAGCGGGAGGTGGAGGTCGAGCTGAAGCAGGCACTCGCCGAGTTCCGCGCGCTCGGCGAACGGTTCGGCATGTCCTTGGTGCTGGGCGAACTCGCCGGCTGGCTCGCCCTGCGAGGCGACCTCGCCGGAGCCTGCCAGTACTACGACCAGGCGGCCGCTGTCCTGACCGAGGTCGGCGCCACCGAAGACGTCATCGAGATGCGGACCCAGCAAGCCTTGCTGTACTGGCTCGACGGCGATCGCGACGCCGCCGGTGCCACCATCGCCGCGGCCGAGCGGATCGCCGACGGCGTCACCTGGCCGTACGCGTTGGTCAGCCTGGCGCTTGCCAAAGCTGAGCTTGCCCGCCTGGGTGGAGACGCCGGGGAGGCCCGACGTCAGCTCGGCCTCGCGACCTCACTGCTGGGTGATTCCGCGGAGCAGCCGAACCTCAGCGCGGAACTCCACAATCTGCTCGGCTACCTGGCCGACGACATCGAGGAGTCCAGGAACCACCGAGTCGCCGCCTGGCAGTCCGCCTCTGAGGTGGGAGCCGCGCTGGTGATCGCCCGGATGGTCGTCGGGGTGGCGGACCTGGCCATCCGCCTCGAGGAGTTCGAGCAGGCGGCGCGCCTGCTGGCGGCCAGTGTCGCGGTCCGCGGGCTTCCGGATCGCTCCCATCCGGACGCGGCCCGGATCGAGCGTGACGCCCGCGGCCGGCTCGGCGACGAGCGATTCGCCGAGCTGACCGAGGAAGGGGCAGCGGCGGGCTGGTCCGAGCTGGTCGAGACCACGCTGGGGACCGGTTCCTGAGGTCACCCAGCGGCACGTCGTACGACGATGTCGCCGTGCCGCGTGCGGGCGTGGATGGTGACCACGTCGTCTGAAGCGTTCGTGGCCGGCAAACAGTTGCGCACCCGGCCTCGTTTGCTGTCGGCATCCACTACGGCATTGCTGCCCTCGCGGATGCCGACCTCGATGTTCCCCGAGCTGTTCGACAGCGTTGCCTCCCCACCGGCCAGCCGGCCGATCCGGATGGCACCGTTGGCCGTCCGGGCGATGACGTTCGCGTCGGCGCGGTCGATGTCGAAACCGCCGTTGGCGCTGCTGAGATCGAGATCGGCCGAGGCGTGGCCGATCCAGGTCTGTCCACCCGAGTTCGAGAGTTTGACCGCGCCCTCGACCTCGCCGATCCGTACGGCGACCACGCTGCCCTCGATGCCGGCGTCCCCCGCGATGTGCCCGATCGTGAGCTCACCGACCGCGACATTCGCTTGCAATCCGGTGATGCGATCGAGCTGAACCTGGCCCTTGGCCGTGTGGAGTTCGAAGTCGCCCAAGGAGCCGTCGGCACGAACGCTCGAGTGGGCCGTGTACGCGATCAGGCTGGAGCCGGCCGGCAGTTCGATCGTGATGGCGATCGAACCGTCCTGGTGGCCGGACGCGGTCGTCTTGACCTTGAGCCGGCCGGCTTCGAAGTCGACCTTGGTCCGGTCGGCCACCTTGATGTGGGCGGGGTCGAACTTGTCGATCGGTTCGACCAGCACCACCGTGTCGGTCCGGTCGCCGGCGCTCACCCGCACGTGAGCACCGGCGACCTGGACGACGGCGACGATCGGTTCTGGCGTCGCGAAGGTCGGCATGTCAGCTGATCTTGCGGCGGTAGCTGCTCATCGCGAACACGTACCCGAGAACGAGGATGCCGAGGCACCAGGCGAGCGCGATCCAGATGTCGTTGCCGACCGGCCGCTGGGCGAAGAGATCCTGGATCGTGTTGACGATCGACGTGACGGGCTGGTGTTCGGCGAAGTACCGGACGGCACTCGGCATCGTGTTGGTGGGGACGAAGGCCGAACTGATGAAGGGCAGGAAGATCAACGGGTACGAGAAGCCGGCCGCGCCGTCCACGGACTTGGCCGACAGGCCCGCGAGGACCGCGACCCAGGTGAGGGCCAGGGTGAACAAGGCCAGGATGCCCGCGACGGCGAGCCAGGCCAGCACACCTGCCGAAGTACGGAATCCCATCAGCAGGCCGACCGCGACGATGATCACCACCGTGAGCGCGTTGGCGACCAGTGAGGTCAGCACATGGGCCCACAGCACGGACGAGCGGGCGATCGGCATCGAGTGGAACCGCTCGAAGATGCCACCCTTCAGGTCGGTGAACAACCGGACCGCGGTGTAGGCGATCCCGGACGCGATCGCGATCAGCATGATGCCGGGGAGGAGGTAGTTGACGTACTTGTCGGTCCCGGTCTGGATGGCGCCGCCGAGCACGTAGACGAACAGCAGCATCATCGCGATCGGGGTGATCGCGGTGGTGATGATCGTGTCGGCGCTGCGCAGGATGTGCCGCATCGAACGGCCCAGCAGGACCGAGGTGTCGGTGAAGAAGTGGCTGCTCATGACTCGTCCTTGCCGTTGTTCCCCACCAGGGTGAGGAAGATGTCTTCCAGGGTCGGCTGCTTCTCGACGTACTCGACCTTCGCCGGCGGCAGCAGCTTCTTCAGCTCGGCCAGGGTGCCGTTCGCGATGATCCGGCCCTGGTGCAGGACCGCGATCCGGTCGGCGAGCTGCTCGGCCTCGTCGAGGTACTGGGTGGTCAGCAGAACGGTGGTGCCCTGCTCGGCGAGCTCCTTGACCACCTTCCAGACGTCGATCCGGGCCTCGGGGTCGAGCCCCGTCGTCGGCTCGTCGAGGAAGATCACCTTCGGCTGCCCGATCAGGCTCATCGCGATGTCCAGCCGCCGGCGCATGCCGCCGGAGTACGTCGAGACCTTCCGCGACCCCGCGTCGGTGAGATTGAAGCGGGCGAGCAGTTCGTCGGCCACCTGGCCGGGAGCCTTCAGATGCCGCAGCTTGGCCACCAGTACCAGGTTCTCCCGGCCGGTGAGGATCTCGTCGACCGCGGCGAACTGGCCGGTCAGGCTGACCGACTCCCGCACCCGGACCGGCTCCGCCGTGACGTCGAACCCCTCGACGGTCGCGGTACCGGCGTCCGGCCTCAGCAGCGTCGACAGGATCCGCACGATCGTGGTCTTCCCGGCCCCGTTCGACCCGAGCAGGGCGAAGATGCTGCCGGGCGCCACCTCGAAGTCGACGCCCTTGAGGACGTGCAACTCCTTGTAGGACTTCTCTATCCCCTGCAACCGAATCGCAGGTTCGCGGTGCAGTTCCGCATCAGCTGTACTTGTCATGCGACCAGCCTCACCGCCGCCCCTGACACACCCCCGCCACGCCCCTGACACGGCGCCCTCCCCGACGACAGCGGGCTGTGCTGCTCCAGGCGGTCAGGTGATTGTCGGCTGAACGATGAGAGTGAAGTCGTCGGCCGTGGCGAGGGCGCCGGCGTCGCCTTCGATCCGAACGATGCCGAGGCCGGCTTCCTCGCACATCTCCCGGGCTAACGTCTGGGTGTGCCAATGGAGGACCCAGTCGCGGTCCGCGTATTCGACGGCACCGTCGGGGCTCCGTCGCTCATAACGGACGGTGGTGGTTCGAGTCCTGGCGACTTGATCGTAGGTCTCGGACAGCGGCGTGTAGACCAGCGTCGCGCCGTCCTCGTCAACCGTCTCGCGTGCGCCGCCGAGCTCGTCTTCGGGAGTTGGTCCGGGGATCCACAGCGGGATCATCGCGTGACCGTCGGGGGTCAAATGCTCTCGAATGGCCCGGAGCGCCCGTCGGGCGGTCTCGTCATCGGGCAACAGGTTGAAGGTCGGCCCGGCCAGGTAGATCGAGCGATACCGCCGCGGCAGGCTCAACTCCTCCATCCGCTGGTGATACAGCGTCACCTCGACGCCCAATGCAGCGGCATTCACGCGACACCGCTCCAGCATGTCGGCAGACGAATCCACCCCTTCGACGTCAAGCCCTGCCTGCCGCAACGACAACAGCGGCTCGCCGTCTCCACAGCCGATCTCAAGCCCTGGTTCACCAACGGCAACCACAAAATCGGCGTACGGCCCGGGCTCGAAGCTGGTCGACTTCAGCTTGGAATACGCATCGACGACTATCCCCGTGTAGAACTCAGCAGCATCCATTGCCCCGCAGCCTAAAGCTCCCCCGAACCAACGGACAACCGACTTCTCATCTGCATGCCTCAGGCAACAAATGGCGGCAACTCAGCCAGCCGCAACACGCTTGCCGGCGGAAAGTCCGGCCAGAAGTCGAGCACCGCTTGGTCCAGGTTGCGCAGATGCTTGTCGACAAAGCGCTGAGTACTGCGCAACACCCGGATCGCCGTGGCGGCATCGATCGACCCGTCCTCGATCGCGTCGGCGAACTCGTCCAGATCAAGCATCTCGTACCGAAAACTCCCCGGCGGCACCACGATGTCCACCTTGAGATCACGAACCACCACCTGGTTCGGCTCCGGCTCCTCCACCTCGACCAGATCGACGTACCAGCCACCCTCGAGGGCACCGATCAAGGGCCGGGCCCCACGCAGTACTAGCTGGGTTCGGTTGCGAAGACTCCTTGGAGCCAACTCAAGATCGTCTCCAGCGCCTCCGGATCGAGCCTGGTGCCCTCCGCGTTGTAGCCGTTCCCCGGAGACGCCACCACCTCTTCGGGAGTGCGGGTGTCCTCCTTGAAGACATGGTTCGCGGTGGGCGGGAAGGCAAACGTCACATTCGCCATCCCCGCGGCCGCCGCCTGCAGCGGATCCCCATCGGCATGAGCGTCGACCTGCAGATCGTTGCCGCCGATCAGCACGAGAGTCGGAATCTCCACCTCCGGCAAACGATCGACAGCAGACTCAGCCCACAGCTCCCGGGCAAGCGGAAGGTTCGCAGGCGTCTCGAAACTGGCGAGCACCATCCGCACACTCTCGGGGAGCCGCGGATCAGGATCCATCGGCAGCCCCGCCTCATAGCGCTCGGTCGCCTCCCGTACCGCGGGCATGAGCTCCTCGCCACCAGGAATCTGCGACGCCTGCATCGCAAGCTGCGTCAACAGCAGCTCCCCGACCGGTCTCCCCGGCGGCGCGGCAAGCACGATCCCAGCAAACGGCACATCCTGCACGCTGGTCGCGTAGTGCAGCACGTGCAACGTCCCCTCACTATTGCCGAGGCCAACAATGCTCGACGCATCGACACCCTCATCAGCAGCCAGTACGCCGACAGCCGCCACCAGCTCGTCGAGATGCGACCCCATACTCAACCGCCCGACCAGCTTCGGCACGTTCTCCATCGCATGCGGCCCGGACGCCCGCTTGTCGTACCGCAACGAAGCAATCCCCGCCTCAGCAAACGCCTCCGCGAACAACCGCCCCGATCCATTACTCCCAGCCAACAACGGCGAACACCAGTCCCGATCAGTAGGCCCACTCCCAGCCACCATCACCACCGCCGGAAACGGTCCATCCCCTTCGGGCCGAACGAGACTGCCGTACATCGCAATCCCGTCCAGCTCCCAGCTCACCTCAACAGAAGACGCCATACGCCATTCGAACACATAGCTATGCTGGGCGCCGTGGCGAGGCGAAATTACCTGGTCGAAGGCGGCTCAGGCACCGGCAAGAGTTCCGTCTGCCGCGAACTCCGACGGCGCGGCTACAAAGCCATCGACGGCGACAACGAACTCGCCTACCGAGGCGACCCCGAAACCGGCCTGCCGACCAACGCTCCCGGCCGCCACGAACTGCACATCTGGAACGTCGCGAAGGTCCGCGAAATAGCAGCAGACCAAACAGAAGATCTCGCCTTCTTCTGCGGCGGTTCCCGAAACTTCCCCAAATTCCTGGACGTCTTCGACAAAGTGTTCGTACTCGACGTCGACACCGAAACCCTCAAACACCGACTGACGAGCCGCGCCCCCGCAGACTGGGGCGGCACCGCCGAGGAAAAAGCAAAGATCCTCCACCTCCACACCACCAAAGAAGACATCCCCGAGGGCCAGGTCATCAACACCAACCGCCCCCTCCCCGAAGTCGTAGACGCCATCCTCCAGTCCCTCGACCCTTAGCCCCGGCCTCTCCGGCCGATCACTCATACATGGTCGCGCCCTTCAGCGCATCGTTCACCACATCCCACCCATTGCCGGGAGCAACTAGTCCGCGGCCGGAGGAGTAGCCACCCACATCAGAGAGCCAAGCAGCAAAGGCTTCGAGGTACTCGTGTGTCTCCGAGTTGGCCCACGGCACCCCCGACGCCGCTTCGGTCGCAAGCTCCCTTGCAGTGGCAATGACGCGATCCCGTCCGTCAGCCAACGACGCCGACGGACAGCCTCCCGCCCCGCACTCCTCGTCAACATCAGCGTCCCCGTGCTCGAACTCGTAGTGAAAACACACGTAGTGCATTCGCTCGAAAACCTCGAACTGCTGCCTACTGATCCGCACCGGCGTTCACATCGCCGACATACCAAATCCGCCACGCCGCCACCTTCCCACCCAAAACCCCAAACCAGACCACGCGGCACACCGGCGGCCGGTCTCCCCGAGTGGGATGACCGGCCTCAGCACCTGGCTCGTTCGGTACAGATGGGCCAGTGCCTCGCCGCACAAGGCCAGCCGTCCACGGACGGGCACTGCGGCACCAACGTGATCTCAGTCGACCAACTCCGGGTCGAACATGAACTTGCGGACGTCTTGCGCACACCGGCAGGCAACCGCGATCTTGCCCGCCCACTCCAGCGCAGCCTCCCGAGTCGGTACGTCGACGATCAACACACCGCCGATGACCTCCTTGCTCTCCGGGTACGGCCCGTCGATGACCGTCCCGTCAACGGCCACCACGGCAGCCTCCACGTCACCGTCGTCATAACTCAGCCCACCGGCAAAGACGAACACCCCAGCATCCTTGGCCTCCTGACACACCGCGTGCGCAGCCTTACCCACCTCACCCCAGTCCTCCCCCGGGATGTGGTCCATCGCGCCCTTCTCGAACGAGATCAGGTACTTCGGCATCTCACCACTCCTCATCCCAGCAGCCTTCCTCCGGCCACTCTCACCATTGCTACGAACACCCCACACCAAATCCGACAGGCTCCCGACAAAATTCTCACGCCCGCCGCTCCACACCCCACGCCGCCGCCCTCCACACCCGACCCACGAGCACCCTCCCCTGAGGTGAGCGGCCGCCCCTCGACCGAATGCCTGAACGAGCGGCCGACCTCGCTCGAATGGCAGGCATTGTCGAACGTCTGACGATGACGGTCCGGGGGTCGTCCGGCAGCAAGTAAGCCGCCGCCTGGGCACGAGCCGCGACGGAGGAGCGGCGGACCGGGTGGGTGGGAGCGTCCGGAGTGTGAGCGACGCAGGAGCGAGCACGCAGGCGCGTGGGCTACACGTAGTACAAGCAGCAGGCCGGTCTCCCGAGGTGGGTGACCGGCCTGTTTGCTGTGCGGTGGAGCTTAGGGGATTCGAACCCCTGACCTCTTCCATGCCATGGAAGCGCGCTACCAACTGCGCCAAAGCCCCTTGCGTTCTTGCGACTGCGAAAGTCTAACTGACACTTGGTGTGAAAGAAAAATCGGGGTGGGCGGGTGGGTGACTGCTCGTGGTTGAGGGTGCAGATGGGGTGTAGACAGGCGCGGCGGCGACGGCTTCCAGGGGTTGGAAGCGGTCGGCGAGATGGGTTCTGGGGTGGTGTGGGTCAGCGTTGGGGGTCGTCGGACATTACTGGTTCGGGGAGGGAGCCGGCGTTCCATTCCTCGATGCGCCAGCCGGCTCGGCCGGGGAGGAGGGAGACCCAGTTGCAGTTGGAGAGGCCGCCGAACGCGGGCCAGTTGGCTTGGGGGATGCCTAGGAACAGGCAGATGCCTACGCGGGCCGCTAGGCCATGGGTGGCTACTACGACGGTGTCGGAGGGTTCTGCGTGTTCTACGGCGCGTTGGAGGGCCGGGGCGAAGCGGGCGGCTACCTCTTCGACGGTTTCGCCGGCGGTGCCTCGGCGTTGGGGTTCGCCGGAGCGGATGCGGGCGGCTGCTTCGGGGTGAAGGGCGGCCAGCTCTTCCATCGTCATGCCGGCCCAGTCGTCGACGTTGATCTCGCGGAGAGCCTCGTCGTACTCGACCTTCAAGCCGGTGAGGGCGGCGAGTTCACCGGCGGTGGCGGCTGCGCGCTGGAGGTCGCTGGAGAACAGGCGCGTGGGCGCGAGCGAGGCGAGGCGCAGGGCGGCGGCGCGGGCCTGGGCGAGGCCGACATCGTCCAGTGGGATGTCGGCCTGGCCCTGGATCTTGTCCTGCAGGTTCCATTCGGTCCGGCCGTGCCGCCAGACGATCAGCCGGCCCGCGGTCATTCGGCCGGAGCCGAGGGCGCAGCGAGGTGAGCGTCGTCAGCGGCGTCCCCGTCCGAAGCATCAACGTCCGAAGCGTCAACATCCGAAGCATCAACATCCGAAGCGTCAACATCCGACGCAGAAGCGTCCAAAGCAGAAGCGCCCGAAGCTGAGCCATCGGCGGAGGCGTCCAGGACGGGGGTGTCTTCCTCGCCGGAGCGCGGCAGGACCGGCGCGGGCTCGGGGATCTTGCCGTCCGGGCCGGGGATCGGGATCAGCGGGCAGTCGCGCCACAGCCGCTCGAGGGAGTAGAAGTTGCGCTCCTCGTCGTGCTGGACGTGGATCACGACCTCAAGGTAGTCCAGGAGCACCCAGCGGCCCTCGCGCGCGCCTTCGCGGCGTACCGGTTTGGCGTCGAAGTCGACCCGGAGCTTCTCCTCGATCGCGTCGACGATCGCGCGGACCTGGCGGTCGTTGGACGCCGAGGCGACCAGGAACGCGTCGGTGATGGCGAGCTGCTCGGAGACGTCGAACGCGAGAACGTTCTCGGCCTTCTTGTCGTGGGCCGCCTCGGCTGCTGCGGTGAGCAGCTCGACGACGCGTTCGGTGGCAGGCATTTGTTCCTTACTGATGGTTGATGTAGAGGTCGCGCTTGGCGATGTACTGGACGATCCCGTCCGGTACGAGGTACCAGGTGGGGTTGCCTTTGGCGACGCGCCGGCGGCACTCGGTGGACGAGATGGCCAGGGCCGGTACTTCGAGCAGGGTGACCCGGTCGGGCGGGAGCTGGTCGAGTGGGAGCTCCAGCGATTCCGTCCCCGGCCGGGTACAGCCGACGAAGCGGGCGAGTTTGAACATCTCGTCGACGTCTCGCCAGGTGAGGATCTGGGCGAGCGCGTCGGCACCGGTGATGAAGAACAGCTCGGCGTCGGGGAACAGCCCGGACAGGTCCCGCAGGGTGTCGATCGTGAACGTCGGGCCGGGCCGGTCGATGTCGACCCGGCTGACCGAGAAGCGCGGGTTGGAGGCGGTGGCGATCACCGTCATCAGGTACCGGTCCTCGGCGGGCGAGACCTCGCGGTCCGACTTCTGCCACGGTTGACCGGTCGGGACGAAGATCACCTCGTCCAGGTCGAAGTACGCCTGTACTTCGCTGGCTGCCACCAGGTGGCCGTGGTGGATGGGGTCGAAGGTACCGCCCATCACGCCGATTCTCCGGCCAGGCCGTACCACGGAGTCCGCCATCGTGTTCAGCCGCTCAGCTGTGCGGCCGGCCCTTGCCCATGATCACCGTGACGGCCAGCAGCGCGACCAGCACGAACAGGGCGAACCCGCCGTACCACCAGGGCGAGATGTGCGACGCCTCGCCGGCGGCCTCTTCGACAGCCGCCAACTGCGGCAGGAGCAACGTAAGCATGAGGCGAAGCCTATCTCCTGCCCACCGACAGGAACGCGACCGGTGGCCAGTGGCGGCCCTCGAAGGGGCGCCGGGCCTGCCGGTCGCGCGGGTGGTGGGTCAGCTGTGCCGGATGTAGCGGGTCAGCAGCCTGCGCCATGCGGACGGCGCGGCGGCCGCACGCTGGTGCATGGCGGCGACACGGTGCATCTCGTCGATGTGGGCACGGGCAACTTCAGGGGTGATCATGATTCCTTCGCAAGGTGTGTGGACGGTGTCGGAGCGGCTCACTCCGACACCTCAAATTGTACGATATGCAAGGCCGCTACACAAACGAATTAAAGGCAGATCGCCTGATCTCCCTACGAATCTGCGGTGAACGAAGGAGTAACCCAGGATGGATGCGATCGATCGGCAGCTGGTCGAGGCACTGCGGGCGAACGGGCGGTCGAGTTGGGCCGAGCTCGGGCGGGTCGTCGGCCTGTCCGGGCCGAGCGTCCAGGAGCGGGTGAAACGTCTCGAGGACCGCGGCGTACTGCTCGGCTACCGGGCCGTCGTGGCGCCGGATCAGGTCGGGTTGGGGACGAGCGCGCTGATCGGGCTGTTCCAGCGCGACGACGTGGAGACCGACGACATCGTCGAAGGTGTTCGGCAGATCGAGGCGGTCGAGGACTGCTGGTTCGTGGCGGGCGATCAGGAGCTGGTGGTGAAGGTGCGCGTGCCGGACGTGACGCAGCTGGAGGCGGTGGTCGGCAGCCTGCGCCGCGTCAACGGCGTGGTCCGCACCCGCACCACAGTCGTCCTCTCCACCCGCTGGGAAGCCCGGCCTGCTCCCCTCCCCGACTAACAGGCGGTACTACGTACTGTCCGACACCTGGGCCAGCACTGCTCGGTCTCGGCGGGCGTAGAGGAGCGCGCCGGCAGTCAGGGCGAGTAGGGCGGCTGCTGGGTAGAGGGCGTGCGGGGCGTGTTCGTAGACGGTGCCGCCGATGGCGGGGGCCAGGAACATGCCGCTGATGGACGCAGCGGCGTACAGGCTGGAGAAGCGGCCGACCATCCCCTCTGGCGCAGCGTCGGCCACGTGAGCGGTCGCTGTCGGCTTGTAGAGCATCTCCCCCGCAGTGATGAACGCAGCAGCGACGACAGCGCCGCCGAGCACCGGCCAGACGCCCAGCGCCGCGTAGCCGAGTCCGACCAGCATGACCCCGACAGCGATGACCCGGAGCGCGTGATGGCCGCGGAGGTGAACAGCGAGCGGCGCCTCGAGTACGACGATGATCACCGAGCTCAGACCGATCAGTACGCCGTACGCCACCGCAGGTGACCCAGCGTCGTGCAGCAGCAGCGGCACAGTGGCGTAGAGCTGCCGGTACACCGTGTCGACGACCACGATCGCCCCAAGCAGCACCAGCACGGATCTGTCGCGCAGAAGCGCTCTCCACACTCCAGAGGCCGCAGCAGCCGCCGTACGCACGCCAGCTGGCACATACCGCCACACCACGGCCGCCAGCACCAGACTGCTCACTGCGTCGATCACGAAGACCAGGGAGAAGTCGTACGCCGCCAGCAGCCCGCCGAGCGGAGGACCGATCGTGAAGCCGGCATTGCTCGCAGAACGCGACAATGCGATCCCCTCTCGACGCCGCTCAGCAGGGAGCGCTGTCGCGACCAGACCGCTCAGGTTGGGCCTACTGGCGCCGCCGCACAGCCCAGCAACCGCTGCTAGAGCAGGGAGCGCCACAGTCGGCACTACAGGCATCGCGAGACACGCTGCGGCCCAGGCGAGCTGACTGCCCACAGCAGCAGTGCGCAGCCCGAAGCGGTCGCCGAACCAGCCGCCACTGAGGTTGCCGAACAACAGCCCCACGCCGTACGCCGAAGCTGCCAGGCCGGCCTGTTGCGCCGACATACCGCGGTCCTGCACCAGATAGAGCGTCAGGTAGATCCACGCCAGTGACCCCGCCGAACTGATCAACTGTCCGGCCATCACCGCCTTCAGCCACCCGGGCAACTCCCCTATCCGCCGCCAGTAACCGCGCATTGACAACCCCCGGCCCGTGATGAGTTCCTGTTAGGAACTTAGTCGGCCGGATAGCGTGGTGGCAACCTGATGGGAGGGTCCTGTGCGGCGCAGCAGCTACTCACCGGAGCCCGATTGTGCGATCGCGCAGTCTCTCGCGGTGATCGGGGACGGCTGGGAACTCCTGATCGTCCGCGATGTCGCCCGCGGCGTCGATCGGTTCGACCTGCTGGCGGAATCGTTGCAGATCTCCCGGAAGGTGCTCACCGAACGCCTCAACGGCCTGCTCGACAGCGGCATCGTGGACCGTACGGCGTACCAGGAGCACCCGACGCGGTACGCCTACCACCTGACCTCACGCGGCAAGGCCCTCCTGCCCGTGCTCGTCGCCCTGCAGGACTGGGGCGATCGCTGGCTCCTCGGCGACGGCGAACTCACTGGCACCAACACCGCCGACGATGCGCCGGCCCACCGCGTCCACGAGCTGACAGGCCGCCGGATCCCTCCCGATCTCTTGCTCCCGGCAACCAACTCGGACCGATCGGATGTAGTTGCCCGGTACGCCAACGCGACGGTGATCTTCGGCTACCCGGCGACGGGCCGCCCGTCACCGCTTCCCGCGAACTGGGCCGACATCGCCGGCACCGCAGGATGCACCCTGGAAAACAAATTGTTCTCCGATCGCGCCATGGAGTTCGCCAACGCCGGCATCGCAGTCCACGGCGTCAGCACGCAGCGCCCCGATGAACAGAGGGCCTTCGCCGAGGCGGAGAACATCACCCATACGCTGCTCTCCGACACCGACCTGACCTTGACCGCGGCGCTCCGGCTACCGACCTTCCGCGCCGGCGGATACGAGCGGCTGAAGCGCATCGTTCTGGTGGCGGCTCCGGACCGCACCATCGCGGCGGTCCGCTACCCGGTGACCGATATCCCCGAGGCAGTCGACTGGGCCTTCAACACGGCCCGTCGGCTGGCGACCGGATGACGGCGGTCGAAGTCTGGTGGGCGAAGATCAGTGACGTCCGCTGGGAACTCGTCGCGGAGCTCGACGCGGCCGAGCGCGGGCGACTCGCGGCGTACGCCCGGCAAGAGGACAAGGACCGCTTCCTGCTCGGCTGCGCGGTGACCCGTCGGGTGCTCGGGATGCACCTGATGATTCCGCCGGCCGACGTGCGGCTCGACCGGACCTGCGACGACTGCGGCCGCCCCCACGGCAAGGTCCGCGCACAGGAGATGGAGCTGTCCGTTTCGCACTCGGGCGACCTGATCGCCGTCGCCTTCCACCCCGGTTCGCCGGTCGGCCTCGATGTGGAGAAGGTCGATCCCGGGATCGACGCGGATTCGCTGGCCACAGTGAGCCTCGCCGAGGTGGAGGCGAAGGAACTCGCGAAGTACGAGCCTGCGGCCAGAGCGCGCGCTTTCACGACGTACTGGACTCGCAAGGAGGCCGTCGTGAAGGCGACCGGCGACGGGATGCGGGCCGACCTGCGCCGCGTCGTCGTCAGCTCACCCGATCAACCGGCCGCGCTGGTGAACTGGCCCGAGTACGACGGGCGCGTGCAACTCGTCGACCTCGAGGCCGGTTCGGAGTACTCGGCCGCGCTCGCGATTCTCACCGGCGACCCGGTCACCGTCCACTCGATCGACGCCGCTCCCCTGCTCAAGCAGACCGGCTAGCTACGGATCTGGCCCTCGCCGATCACGACGTACTTCGTCGACGTCATCTCCGGCAGCCCCATCGGCCCGCGTGCGTGCAGCTTCTGGGTCGAGATCCCGATCTCGGCGCCGAACCCGAACTCGCCACCGTCGGTGAACCGGGTGCTCGCGTTGACCACCACCGCGGCCGAGTCGACCGCCTGGACGAAGCGTCGCGCCGCCGCCTGCGACTTCGTGATGATCGCCTCGGTGTGACTCGAGCTGTACTTGCGGATGTGCTCGACCGCGGCCTCCAGCGACGGCACCACGGCCGCGGACAGATCCAGCGAGTTGTACTCCGCGCCGAAGTCCTCCTCGGTCGCGGCGACAATGTCATTGCCTGCAGCAACAACTGCCGGATCGCCGTGGACGGTCACACCCGCGTCGGCCAGTGCGGGCAGCGCGGCGGCCAGGAACTCATCGGCGACATCCGCGTGCACCAGCAGGGATTCGGCGGCGTTGCAGACGCTCGGCCGCTGGGTCTTGGCGTTCAGCAGGATGCTCAGCGCGAGCTCCAGATCGGCCTCGGCATCGACGTACACGTGGCAGTTGCCGACTCCGGTCTCGATCACCGGCACGGTCGATTCCGAGACCACGGTCTGGATCAGCCCGGCGCCACCGCGCGGGATCAATACGTCGACGAAGCCGCGTGCCTGCATGAGTTCCTTGATCGCCGCGCGATCGCCCGGCACGCCCTGGATCACGTCGGCAGGAAGCCCAGCTGACGCGGCAGCGGACCGCAGTACGTCGATGATCGCTGCGTTCGACGAGGCTGCCGAGGACGAACCGCGCAGCAGCACGGCATTGCCTGACTTGAGGCAGATCCCGGCGGCATCGGCCGTCACGTTCGGCCGCGCCTCGTAGATGATGCCGACCACGCCGAAGGGCACGCGGACCTGGCGAAGCTCCAGCCCGTTCGGCAGGGTGTACCCGCGGACCACTTCGCCGACCGGGTCGACCAGACCGGCGAGCTGCTCGAGCCCGGCGGCCATCGCGTGAACCCGGGCCGCGTCGAGCGCCAGGCGGTCCACCGTCGACTCCGGCGTACCGGCTTCGCGTGCGGCGGCGACATCCTTCGCGTTCGCCGCGACGATCGTGTCCGTGTTCTCCCGCAACGCGGCCGCCATGGCGTGCAGGGCGGCGTCCTTGGTCGCACGTGACGCCGCGGACAACGCGTACGACGCCTCGCGGGCCTGCCGGCACAGCTCGATGATCTCGCTCACGAACCCATCGTAGGACGCGGTACCGCCCGGCTGCGAAGTCGTCTCAGAGCAGGACGAGGTCGTCACGGTGGACCACCTCACGTTCGTACGCCGCGCCGAGCTCGCGAGCCAGGTCGCGGGTGGAGCGGCCGAGAAGGTCAGGGAGCTCGGCGGCGTCGTAGTTGACCAGGCCGCGCGCGATCACCACCCCCGCCGGCGACACGAGATCGACCGGATCGCCCGCGGAGAAGGTGCCCTCGACCGCGCTGATGCCGGCCGGGAGCAGCGACGACCTGCGTTCCGTGACAGCACGGACCGCGCCGTCGTCGAGCTGGAGACGGCCTTGTCCCGAAGTGGCGTGGGCCAACCAGAGCAGCCGGGTCTTGCGACGGCGCCCGGTCGGGTGGAAGAGCGTGCCGACCGGCTCGCCGCGCAACGCCTCGCCGACCCGGGCCGCCGAGGTGAGAACGACCGGAATCCCTGCCTCGGTAGCGATTGCGGCCGCTTCGACCTTGGTCTGCATTCCGCCGGTGCCGACGCCGGACGAGCCGGTGCGACCGATCTTGAGCGGTACCAGGTCAGCCGGACCGCGGACATCGGTGATCATCGTCGTACCGGGTTTGCGCGGATCCCCGTCGTACAAGCCGTCCACGTCCGAGAGCAGGACCAGCAGGTCGGTGTGCACCAAGTGGCTGGTCAACGCAGCCAGGCGATCGTTGTCGCCGAAGCGGATCTCGGTGGTCGCGACCGTGTCGTTCTCGTTCACGATCGGGACGACGCCGAGCTCCAGCAGGCGCGCGAAAGTCCGGTAGGCATTGCGATAGTGGCTGCGTCGGGTGACATCGTCGACGGTCAGCAAGACCTGGCCGACCTTGAGGCCGTGCGCTGCGAAGGCGTCGCTGTAGCGAGCCATCAGCAGTCCTTGGCCGACCGAGGCCGCCGCCTGCTGAGTGGCGAGATCCTTCGGTCGCGAGCGCAACCCCATCGGGGCCAGCCCGGCTGCGATCGCACCGGACGAGACGAGCACGACCTCCGTGCCCTCGACGCGCCGGGCGGCGATCGCGTCCACCAGCAGACGCAACCGCTCCAGGTCGATCCGGCCGCGCTGGGTCAAGGACGACGAGCCGACCTTCACCACGATCCGCCCGGCCTTCACGACCTCTGGGCGGTGCAACACGTCCTGCATCAGTTGTCCTGACTCAGTGGGCGCATCAGCGGGGCCGGCGTCGTCGACGGCCTCCGGTCATGCGTTCTGGTTGTTGCTCTCGGCATCGATATCGATGATCTCACCGGCGGCGAACCTGCGCTCGGCCTCCAGCTCTTCGGCAGCGGCCAGCTCGCGAGCCTGTTTGCGCGCGAGCCGCTCGGCGGCCTTCTGAGCCGCCTTCGCCTCCGCCGGGGTAAGGTCGACCTCGTCCTCGACCCAGCCCTTCCCGTACTCCGACAGGTCGGCCGGGCGCTCGATCTCGCCCTCCCGCCGCAGGTGGTACTGGTAGTCCTTCTCCTTACGGCGCTGTGCCGCGGGACGGTCCTCGTCCAGCCGCTGGTCCTCGCCGCGGCGCGCCAGCAGCTCCGCGCCTGCCTGGACCTCGGGGGCGAAGTCGAAGACGACCGCGTTCGGGCCGTCACCGATCGACACCGCGTCGCCCGCCACCGCGCCCAGCTCGAGCAGTTGGCGCTCGACCCCGAGCCGGTTCAGCCGGTCCGCAAGGTATCCGGTCGCTTCCGCGTTGTTGAAGTCGGTCTGCCGGACCCAGCGCTCGGGCTTCTCACCCTGAATGAGCCAGCCGTCGGGCGTCTTCTTGACCTTGAACTCCTGGCCGCCGGTCGCCCGCGGACGAAGGATGATCCGGGTGTTGTCCGGCTTCTCCTCCTCAGCGCGGCGCTTCGCGACGATCTCGGCCATCGCGAACTTCAGCGCGTCCAGGCCCTCGTGGCTCGCGGTCGAGATCGAGAACACCTTCAGACCGCGCTCCTCGAGCTCGGTCGTCACCATCTCGGCGATCTCCTTGGCGTCCGGCACGTCCACCTTGTTCAGCGCGACCAGCCGCGGCCGGTCCTCCAGGCCACCGTGCGCCGCGAGCTCGGCCTCGATCACGTCGAGGTCGCTCAGCGGGTCCCGGCCAGGCTCGTAGGTCGCGCAGTCGATCACGTGCACCAGCGCGGCGCACCGCTCCACGTGCCGCAGGAAGTCGTGGCCGAGCCCGCGTCCCTCGCTCGCACCCTCGATCAGGCCTGGTACGTCGGCGACCGTGAACGTGTGCTCACCGGCGACGACGACGCCCAGGTTCGGGATCAGGGTGGTGAAGGGGTAGTCGGCGATCTTCGGGCGGGCCCGGCTGATCGAGGCGATCAGCGACGACTTGCCCGCGCTCGGGAAGCCGACCAGACCGATATCGGCGACGACCTTGAGCTCGAGGACGATCGTCCGCTCTTCGCCGTCCTCACCGAGCAGGGCGAAACCGGGGGCCTTGCGGCTCGAACTCGCCAGCGCCGCGTTTCCCAGGCCGCCCTTGCCGCCCGCGGCCGCGACGTACTCCGCGCCGTGGCCGACCAGGTCGGCGAGCACCTCGCCTTCCGGCGTACTGACCACGGTGCCGTCGGGGACGGGCAGGATGATGTCGGCGCCCTTGCTGCCGGCCTGGTGATCGCCCTTGCCCTGCGTGCCGTTCGTAGCGGAACGGTGGGAAGAGCGGTGGTAGTCCACCAGCGTGGTCTGGTCGAGATCGACGCGCAGGATGACGCTGCCGCCGTCACCGCCGTTGCCGCCGTCCGGGCCGCCGAGGGGTTTGAACTTCTCGCTGTGCACCGAGGCGCAGCCGTTTCCGCCGTTGCCACCGGTGACGTGCACCGTGACCCGGTCGACAAAGCTGGGAATCGCCATCGGTGTTCAACTTCCTGCTGGGTGAATGCTGTACCACGCCCGCCAGGCGAGCGCCCTTCGAACCTTCGTACTGCGCTTCGCTGGAGCGGCGCGCTTTCGTGCTTACCTTCGTACTGCGCTCCGCCGGGGCGGCGCGCCTTCGTACTGCGCTCCGCCGGGGCGGCGCGCCTTCGTACTGCGCTCCGCCGGGGCGACGCGCTTTCGTGCTTACCTCGTGCTGCGCTTCGCCAGGGCGGCGCGCTTTCCTGCTTACCTTCGTACTGCGCTTCGCCGGGGCGGCGCGCTTTCGTGCTTACCTTCGTACTGCGCTTCGCCGAGGCGGCGCGCTTTGGTGCTTACCGTCGTGGTCCGCTCTGGGTGAGCGGGGTACTTCCTACATAGCCGAAGGGCGGGTCGCGCTATTCCGCGACCCGCCCTTCGAGAAGGCTCTTGTAACTCGTCCGGGTGGCGGTGTTACTCCGCCGGGGCCGGGACGATGTTGACGACGCGACGCCCGCGACGGGTGCCGAACTCGACGTGCCCCTCGGCCAGCGCGAACAGGGTGTCGTCGCCGCCACGGCCGACCAGGTTGCCCGGGTGGAAGTGGGTACCGCGCTGGCGAACGATGATCTCGCCGGCGTTGACCAGCTGGCCACCGAAGCGCTTCACGCCGAGCCGCTGTGCGTTGGAGTCGCGACCGTTACGGGTCGACGCTGCTCCCTTTTTGTGTGCCATGTCTGTCTCAGCTCACTTCTTCTTGGCGTCGATCGCGGTGACCTTGACCTGGGTGTAGTGCTGACGGTGCCCCTGGCGCTTGCGGTAACCGGTCTTGTTCTTGTACTTGAGGATGTTGATCTTCGGGCCCTTGGTGCGGCCGAGGACCTCGGCCGATACGGCCACCTTGGACAAAGCGGCGGCATCGGCCGTCACGGTGTCGCCATCGACGACGAGGACTGCGGGCAACGACACCGTGTCGCCGACCTGATCAGTCAGGCTGTCGATCTCGATGACATCGCCGACGGCGACCTTCTGCTGGGTGCCGCCACTGCGCACGATCGCGTACACCGTGGATCTCACTCTCTGTTTGTTCGGAAGTCTTACGGGGCTGGTGCCACACTTACGCACCGCCCACACAAAGGAGGCACGCGAGACGCGCGCCGAATGACAAGAATACGGCGCGCGTCACGAGTGGGTCAAACCGGGGTGGACGCCAGCTCCGCGGCACCGACCTGCTGGTCTGTCCCATTGTTGCCTGCGTCACCTTCAGTACTGCTCGCATTGCTCCGGCTACGGCTGCTCCGCCGCCTCCGGGAACTACCGTTCCGCCCCGAGCTGTTCTGCTCGGACTTCTCCTCCGAGCCGCTCTGATCGTCCGCTGAGGCACTCTGAGCGTCGGCTGAGGCGTTCTGGCCGTCCGCTGCGGCGGTCGGAGCGACCGTCGAAGGCTCGCTGTCGAGCACCGCGCTCTCACCTTCGGCACCGGACCGCTGGTTGCGACGACGGCGCCCGCTGCCCCGGCCGGCTTCGCGGTGCTCCTCGGATGGCTGGTCCGCAGCCGGGGTGGCCTGATCGCCCTGCTCAGTTCCGCCTCGGGCAGCGCTGAGGTTGCTGTCGTCGCCGTGCGCCTTCTCGCTGTCCGCGTGGCCGGCGGTGTGCTTCTCACCGTTGGCGTGGTCGCCGGTGTGCTTCTCGCCTCCTGCGAGGGTGGCGGCGGCGATCTGGGCCAGCTTCTGGGCGGCGTCGCCGTTCGACGGGGTCTCGGCCGGTTCGGCGTGCTCGGCGACGTTCTCGCCCCGGCCACGACCGCGGCCACGGCCCCGGCTGCGGGAGCTCTTCTTCGCGCCCTCACCGTCACCGCCCTGGTCGCCACCATGACCGTTCTGGCCCTGCTGACCGCCTTGGCTCTGACCGCCAGAGTTCTGACCGCCAGAGTTCTGACCGCCCGAGTTCTGACCGCCAGAGTTCTGGCTACCAGAGTTCTGACCGCCCGAGTTCTGGCGGCTGCGGCCGTCGTCCGCGCGGCGGCGCGATTCCTTCGGCTCGTCGTGCAGGATCAGCCCGCGGCCACCGCAGTGGTCGCAGTTCTCGCTGAACGCCTCCAGCAGGCCGGTCCCGATCCGCTTCCGCGTCATCTGGACCAACCCGAGCGACGTCACCTCGGCGACCTGGTGCTTGGTCCGGTCGCGGCCCAGGCACTCGACCAGCCGGCGCAGTACGAGGTCGCGGTTGAGTTCCAGCACCATGTCGATGAAGTCGATCACGATGATGCCGCCGATGTCGCGCAGCCGCAGCTGGCGGACGATCTCCTCGGCCGCTTCCAGGTTGTTCTTGGTGACCGTCTCCTCGAGGTTGCCCCCGGAGCCGGTGAACTTGCCGGTGTTGACGTCGACGACGGTCATCGCCTCGGTCCGGTCGATGATCAGCGAACCACCCGACGGTAGCCAGACCTTGCGGTCGAGCGCCTTCTTGATCTGCTCGTCGATCCGGTAGTTGGAGAACACGTCCCCGTCACCGGCCCACTTCTCGACCCGCTCGGCCAGGTGCGGCGCGACGGACGCGACGTACTCCTTGACCTGGTCGAAGGCGTCGTCGCCGGAGATGACCAGCTTGGTGAAGTCCTCGGTGAACAGGTCGCGGACGACCCGGATCAGCAGGTCCGGCTCGCCGTGCAGCAACTGCGGCGCCTGGCCGGACTTCGACTTCTTGTCGATGTCCTCCCAGTACGCCTGCAGGCGGCTGACGTCGGCGGTCAGCTCCTCCTCGGTGGCGCCCTCGGCCGCGGTGCGGACGATCACGCCCGCCTCGTCCGGGACGATGTCCTTGAGGATGGTCTTCAGCCGGTTCCGCTCGGTGTCGGGCAGCTTGCGGCTGATCCCGCCGTTGCCGCCGCGCGGTACGTACACGACGTACCGGCCGGGCAGGCTGATCTGGTTGGTGAGCCGGGCGCCCTTGTGGCCGATCGGGTCCTTGGTCACCTGGACCAGGACGGCCTGGCCGGACTTGAGCACCGACTCGATCTTGCGCGGGCCGTTGCCGGCACCGAGGGTGGCCCAGTCGACCTCACCGGCGTACAGGACGGCGTTGCGGCCCTTGCCGATGTCGATGAACGCGGCCTCCATGCTCGGCAGCACGTTCTGCACGCGGCCGAGGTACACGTTGCCGATCAGCGAACTCTGCTCGGCCGTGGTCACGTAGTGCTCGACCAGCACGTTGTCCTCGGACACCGCGATCTGGGTCAGGTCGTCGCGGGCCCGGATCACCATCGTCCGCTCGACCGACTCGCGCCGGGCCAGGAACTCGGCCTCGGTGACGATCGGCGCGCGGCGGCGGCCGGCGGCGCGACCCTCACGGCGGCGCTGCTTCTTCGCCTCCAGCCGGGTCGAGCCCTCGACTGCGGTGATCTCGTTCGAGGTGTTCTTGCTGCGCGGCTCGCGGACCCGAACGACGATCTCGTCCGGGTCGTCCGGTGCGGACGCGGCTTCCTCGCCCTTGCGGCGACGGCGACGGCGACGACGGCGCGACGAGCTGCCCGCGCCTTCCGCGTCGTCCTCGGCGTCGTTGTGGTCGTCGGCGTCGTCCGCGTCGGACTGGTTCTCGGCGTCGTCCTCGGAGTCGTCGTCGTTCTCGTCGGCGCTGTCCTCGGAACCGTCCGCGTCCCCGGCCTTGCGGCGGCGACGGCCACCGCGGCGACGGCGGCGGCGACGGGTGCCCTCAGCACCGTCCTCGCCGTCAGCGTCATCCGCCTCGGCGTCGGACTCGGTGCCCTCGTGGTCGGTGACGTCTTCGGGGTCGATCCGGCGGGCCTCTTCGAGGACCGGCTCGGCGCGGTCGGCGGCGACCTCTTCGGCGTCGCGCGTGCGACGGCTGCGGCGACGGTTCCTGGTGGTCGGCTGCTCGTCCTCGACCTCGACCGGCTCGGCCGCTACGGCCTCGGTCTCGGTGGTCTGGGTTGCTTCGGCCGCACGCTCGGCGGCGGTCGAGCGACGCCTGGTACGACGTCCGCTCGGCGCGACGGCGTCGTCGGTGTCCGCGCCGGCCGGGACTGCCTCGACCGGGCTGGTCGCAGCGGCCTGCGCCGGTACTTCGGTCGGTGCCTGGAAGAGCACGGCGGCAGCGGCAGGCGCCCGGCGGCGGCGACGGGTAGAGGTCTCGGCGGGTGCTGCGAGGGCTGCGGCCTCAGCGGCCAGCGCCTCAGCGGCGGCGGCTTCGGCAGCCGCGGCGGCCTCGGCCTCGGCCAACGCCTCCTCGTCGACCTCGGCTTCGACTCCAGAGCCGTCAGCGCCAGAGCCGGAACCGTCACTGACCGGGCTGGTCTCCGCGTCGGCGACCGGGCCGTCGGTGACGGGGGTGTCCTGGGCCTGCAGGTCGGCCTTGCGGGCGGCGGCGCTCTTGCGGGTGCTGCGCTTACGCGTGGTCTTCGCCGGCGGGGCGCCCTCAGCAACGACGTCAGCGCCGGCCTCAGCAGCAGTCTCAGGCGCAGGCTCGGCCGGCGAAGTGGCTGATTCGTCAGTCAGTTCGGGGAAGGCGTCCTGCGACGCGGCGGCCTTCTTGGCCGGGCGCTTGGCAGCAGCTTTCTTCACGGTCCGCTTGGCGGCCGTCTTCTTCGCGGCCCGCTTCGCCGGGGCGGGCGCCGGATCGGCGGACTCGGCATCGGACTGCGTGCTGATCGCGGTCTCGACCGGCTCCGCGTTCTGGACGCCGGCCGTGCTGTCGGCAAGCTGCGCACCGGCGTCGGTCGGGGCGGCCTTCGCGCCAGCGGCCTTCTTGGCTGGGCGCTTGCGGGCCGTCTTCTTGGCAGACGCCTTGGCGGGCTGCTCGGGGGCGGTGGCAGCCGTGTCGGCTGTCTGGGTGTCGTTCGGCTCGTTTTCGAGCATGTGGTGCGGGTCTCCTCTGGCCCTCCGGCGCATCCTGCGACCCCTGTCACGGGTCCGGCGCAGCCAGAAAGCGGTCTCGGTCTCGCCGCTCCCGGCAGTCGATGCCCGGTCCGGCGGAAGCCTCCTGGTCCCGCTCCCCCGCGCTCGTCAGGGCACAGATGGAGCGGCGGCGTCGCCCTCCGCTACATGCGTCTGGTGGTCGACCGCCTGGCCGGTCGCGGTCGCCTGGGTGGCGTCGCGGTCACGAGCGAGCGGATCGTCCACAGTGCCGGTTGCCGCCAGAAGCGGGCCCTGGGCGAGCCTGGTCAGAAGAGCCGGGCCCGTCACCGGAAGCGTCGCTACGTCGAGCACGCCGGCGAGAACGTCGTCGGGTCTCACGGCCGGGGTTCCGTGCCGTAACACCACTTGCAGTATCGCACACGTCGCAACCGGCACCGGTTCACTGCCGACCGCGAGTCGGAGTACGGCGTCCCGACAGTCGAACGAGCGAAGTCCCCGCTTGGTCATGCGCTCGACCAGAATTTCCTCCCGGGCCAGGAACGCCTCGACCGCTCGCTGGGCGTCGGCCGGATCCACGCCTGGCAACGAGATCAGCCACTCGCTCGCCTCCAGCCGGTCGGCCAGCGAGCCGGCGCCCGCGACCACCACCTCGAGGATGTCCAGTCCGGGCGGCAGCGCCGCGTCCAGGTCGGCCTTGACCTGCTCGGGATCTCGCTGCTGTGTGAGCGAGATCTCCAAGTACTCCGCCTCCGAGGCGGCCCCGGTCGGCGCGGCACCGGCGTACGAGATCTTCGGGTGCGGGCTGAAGCCGTGCGAGAACGCGACCGGCAGGTCCGCCCGCCGGACGGCGCGCTCGAACGCCCGCTGGAAGTCGCGGTGCGAGGTGAACCGCAGCCGGCCGCGCTTGGCGAAGCGGATCCGCAGCTTCTGGACGGCGGGAAGCTGCTGGGACGGCGGAGCCTGAACTGGTGCCACGCGATCATTCTGGCAGCACCACCCACCCCGAGAGGAATCACCGATGCGCGCGCTGCTCTTCGACGAACCCGCTGCCGACACCGCGACCACCCGGGTCGCGGAGGTCCCCACGCCGGAACCGGGGCCGGGAGAGCTGTCGATCGACGTCCGCGCGGCCGGGGTGAACTTCATCGACGTGATGGCCCGGCGGGGCGATCCCGGGTACGCGACCAGCTGGCCGTTCGTCCCCGGTCTGGAGGTCGCCGGAACGGTCCGCGCGCTCGGCCCCGACGTCAGCGGCCCGGCCGTCGGTACGCCGGTGGCCGCGTTCACCGGATCAGGTGGCCTCGCCGAAGTCGCCGTCGTGCGGGCGGAGCGGGTCGTCGCGATACCGGAAGGGCTGTCGTACGAGCAGGCCGCTGTGGCTCCGGGGACGCTCACCACTGCCGCTCTCCTGCTCGGACCCGCCGGCCGGCTGCGCAAGGGCGACATCGTGCTCGTCCACTCGGCAGCAGGCGGCGTCGGTCAGGCGCTCGCCTCGCTGGCTCGCCTCAACGGAGCCGGCCTGCTTCTCGGAACCGTAGGCGGCGCGAGCCGGGTGGCCGCCGCCGAAGCGAGCGGGTACGACGCCGCGCTGGTCCGTGGCGACGGTCTCGCGGATGCTGTCCGCGAGAAGACCGGCGGCCGCCGGGTGGACCTCATCCTCGATCCGCAAGGCACGGAATGGCTCGAGACCGATCTCGAACTCGTCGCCGCGGGCGGCCGGATCGTGCTGTTCGGCAACGCGGGCGGTACGGCGCTGACGTTGCCGCCGGCCGGCCGGTTGTTCGGCGGCAACGTCTCGATCGGTGGCTTCAGCGTCCGCGGGTACGCCGCGAACGCGCCGCACCTGATCGCCGAGGCCCTGGCGGACGTGCTGGCGAAGGTGAGCGCGGGCGACCTGTCGATCGAACTCACGGCCGTCGACGGTCTCGACAGGGCCGCTGACGCCCAGCAGGCGCTGGCCGAAGGACGCGGCGAGGGGAAGTACGTCGTACGGATCTGACCGGAGACGCGTGTCCCCGCACAAGTTCCGCGAGCGATCGCCGCGCTGGCCACGCGCCTACCGGGCGTCGTACGGCATCATGAGGGCTCGGGGAACGTGAGGAGAGGACATCGATGACGGAACCGGCGCAGTCGCCGCGGCCCGAACCGGACCGCACCACCGGAGTCGACGACCCTGGTGAAGGCGACGGCAAGGGCATCTACTGGGTGCTGAAGCACGTGATCGTCGGCCCGCCGGTGAAGCGGTTGTTCCGCCCGAAGGTCGAGGGCGCGGAGAACATCCCCGTCACCGGCCCCGCGATCATCGCCAGCAACCACCTGTCGTACGCCGACTGGATCTTCATGCCGCTGGTACTGCGCCGCCGCGTCACCTTCGTCGCCAAGTCCGACTACTTCACCGGTGCCGGGATCAAGGGCACCTTCCAGCGCGGGTTCTTCAAGGGCACCGGCCAGGTGCCGATCGACCGGTCCGGCGGTTCGGCGTCCGAGGGCGCGATCCGGGCCGGGATGAAGGTGCTCGAGCGCGGCGACCTGTTCGGCATCTACCCCGAGGGCACCCGCTCGCACGACGGGAAGCTGTACAAGGGCCGGACCGGCGTCGCCCGGCTGGCGCTGGAGGCCAAGGTGCCGGTGATCCCGTGCGGCGTGATCGGGACCGACGTGGTCGCCCCGCCCGGCAAGATCGTCGCCTCGCTCGCCTCCCCGACGGTCAAGTTCGGCGAGCCGCTGGACTTCTCGCGGTACGACGGGATGGAAGGCGACCGGCTGATCCTGCGGGCCGTCACCGACGAGATCATGTACCGGATCATGGAACTGTCCGGCCAGGAGTACGTCGACATGTACGCCACCAAGGCCAAGGCGCTGGAGGGCCGGGCGACCACCGGCGCCCCGAAGAAGGTCCGCAAGTCGGACACCTGATCCAGAGGGTGAGACAGCATGGCGCTAGGCTGGGAAACCGTGGACGGACCGATCGCGTACCAGGGTGAGCCAGGGGCCAATTCGGCGATGGCGTGCACCGAGATGTTCCCCGAGCGGGAACAGTTGCCCTGCACAACGTTCGAGGACGCGCTGGAGGCGGTCAGCACCGGGCGGGCCGGGCTGGCGATGATCCCGGTCGACAACTCGATCGCCGGCCGGGTCGCCGACATCCATCACCTGCTGCCGGACTCCGGGCTGCACATCATCGGCGAGTTCTTCCTGCCGATCCACTTCCAGCTGATGGCGACGCCGGGGACGTCGATCGAGTCGATCCGGACCGTTCGCAGTCACGTGCACGCGCTCGGGCAGTGCCGCAAGATCATCCGCGAGCACGGCTGGTCGACGGTCGTCGCCGATGACACGGCCGGCTCGGCGCGCGAAGTCTCCGAGCTGCAGGACCCGACGATCGCCGCCCTGTCGCCGCTCGCCGCCGCCGAGCTCTACGGACTGGACATCCTGGCTCGCGATGTCGAGGACGAGCACCACAACACGACCCGGTTCCTGGTGCTGTCCCGCGAACCGCACGTGCCGCCGGTGGGTTCGGGGCCGACGATCACGAGCTTCGTCTACCGGGTCCGCAACGTGCCGGCCGCGCTGTACAAGGCGATGGGCGGCTTCGCGACCAACGGCGTCAACATGACGAAACTGGAGAGCTACCAGCTCGGCGGCTCGTTCTTCGCCACCCAGTTCTACGCCGACGTCGAAGGCCACCCCGAGGACCCGAACGTCGCGCTCGCCCTGGAGGAGCTCGCTTTCTTCTCGGTCGAGGTCCGCCTCCTCGGCGTCTACCCGGCCCACCCCTTCCGCGAACAGATCGCCGAACCGGCCGCCAACCGAGCCCTCCGCCCCCACCACTGACACTCGGTTGCCAGAGCCGCTTGCGTACGGTCGTGGGATGGAGATCGTCAGCGTCGGTGAGCAGGGGTTGTTCCGGGCCACGTACGCGGTGATCCAGGCCGCGTCCCGGCGGGAGTTCCCCTCGGCGATCCCGGCGGACGAGGCGTGGAAGCTGGTGGAGTCGCCGCCCGCGGAGTACAGGTTCAGTTGTCTTGCGGCTGTCGAAGACGCCGAGGTTGTCGGCGGCGCGTGGCTGACGTGGTCGCTGGCCGAGAACCGGCAACTGCTCGTCGCCGAACTCGGCGTCGAGGCCGGACATCGTAGGCAGGGCACTGGGTCGGCGCTGCTGGACGCAGCGAAGGCCGCGGGTCTCGCCGATGGCCGAAACGCCTTGCTGTGCGAGATATTCAGCCCGTACGGCGAGGGCCCGGGCGCCGGCCCCGCCTTCGCCGAAGCGCGCGGATTCACTCAGCAGTACGCCGCATTGCACCAGGTGCTCGACTTTCCAGTGGCCGGCCTGGCCGAGATGGCCGCCGAGGTCGCTCAACACCACCGCGACTACTCCCTCGCCACCTGGCCGAACGGATGCCCGGACGAGTACGTCGAGCAGTACTGCGGATTGCTCAGCCTCATCGACGACGAGGTCCCCCTCGACGACCTGGAGATCGAGGCGAAGCGCTGGACGCCCGAACGCCTCCGCTCGGTCGAAGCGCGTCGGCGTACGGCCGGTCACCTCACCAGTACGACGGTCGCCATCGCGCCGGACGGAACTCTCGCCGGCTACACCGAACTGACCGGCAAGCCCCAGCAGCCCGACCGCCTCGATCAGCACGACACCCTGGTCCGCCCCGAACATCGCGGGCAACGTCTCGGTCTGGCACTCAAGATCGCCAACCTGCAGGCTTTGCAGGCGCGCATCGCCGGACCCGCCACGATCCACACCACGAACGCGATCGCCAACACCCCGATGATCGCGGTCAACACCCAACTGGGCTTCCGCCCGGTCGAACACCAGCAAGTCTGGGTCGCCACTCTCGACTGACCCGAAGGTAGGGGCTTCTCGTGATACGCCGCATGGCGAACTGGAGCAAGAGGGCGGTTCTGTCACACCACGGTGGCGGTGGACGGAAACGGCCGGCTGGCGGCGTACACGCAGATGGGTGGCGCGGGCGACGAGCCCGGCCGGCTCTACCAATGGGACACCTTCGTCTGGCCGGAGCATCGCGGTAAGGGGCTCGGCATGGCGGTGAAGGTTCCGAACCTGCGTTCGTTGCAGGCCGGCCTCGACCGTCCCGCCGTGCTGCACACCTGGAACGCGCCGGAGAACGGCCCAATGATCCGCGTGAACGAACAGCTCGGCTTTCGTGCCGTCGATCGGCGCAGCAGCTGGGAACGGGCCTGCTAGCGGAGGAACTTCCAAGACGGGTAGGCCGCGCTCAGTACGTCGTGATGGCCGGACCAGTCGGTGGGGTCTCGGCGTACGGGGTCGAGGGTGTCCGGGTGGCCGCCGACGATGCGGTAGCCCCAGCTGAAGGCGGCGATCGGTTCGAGGGCGCGGGTGTGGATGACGTCGGGGGCGATCACCAGGAAGGTGTCGGCGTGCCACTCGCCGTCGGGGTGCCCTGGGTTGGCCGGGGCGTCGAAGAACGTGGGCAGGTAGCCGTAGGCGTAGAGCGGTCCGGCTTCGGCGAGGAACGGGAGTACGTCGACGGACACGTCGCCGTCGAAGCTCCTGGTGATCACCTGCACCCAGCCCATGATCGCGTTGAGTCCCTGCCCGTAGTACCGCAGCGTCGCCAGGCAGATCGGGAACCCACGGAACGCTTCCGCGTCGAGCCCCGGTACGACGAGCCGGTGCCCGGACGCCCACGGGTCGTCGTTGGGCTGCACCCGGACGTTGATCAGCCCGCGCTCGCCCCTGACCTCGAACGGCACTGAGACCTCACGTCGCATCGGTCGCCCTCCCCTCGCACTTCGCAGCAATTCTCCTCGCCCGGCCCAACTAGTTGCCTGAGGCCCCGAATCCGGAGCGGCGCACCTGGTCGGCCGACGAAGGCCCCCGAGGAGTAATAGGCTAGCGGGGGTGACTCACCTGGACTGGAGTGGTTGTTCGAATGCCCGGGATGTCGGGGGGCTGCCGACGCGGTACGGCGGGCGGACGCGGGCCGGGGCGGTGATCCGGACCGACTCGCTGCACCTGCTCGACGATGCGGGACGGGCCGCCGTCGCCGACCTCGGACCCGGGCTCGTGCTCGATCTCCGGTCGGATTGGGAGCTCTCCGAGCCTCACCCGCTCGCGGGCGATCCGGCGTACCGGCACATCCCCTGGATCGATCCGGTCCGCGACCAGGAGTTCGTGCCGACGCCCGACCTCGCCGAGGTGTATCGCGGCAGCCTCGGGCGGAACCGCGCACAGATCGTGCAGGTACTGCGTGCCGTCGCCGAGGCGCCGGTCGGCCTGCCGGTCGTGGTGCACTGCCAGGCCGGCAAGGACCGGACCGGCCTGCTGATCGCGTTGCTGCTCGAGCTGGCCGGGGTGCCGCGCGACGTGATCGCGGCCGACTATGCGGTGAGCGAGATCCGGCTCGGTCTGCAGGACGGCGACCCGTTCCGGCGGACGATGCCCGAGACGATCCTGGACTCGCTGGCGCACGTGGATTCGCAGTACGGCGGGATTCGCGCGTACCTCGGTTGGCTGGGGCTGACGGCGGGCGAGATTCATCGGCTGGTGGCCCGGCTCGTGCACGTGCTGATCGAGGCGGTGGTGTTCGACTTCGACGGGTTGCTGATGGACACCGAGACGACGCTGGTGGCGAGCTGGCAGGCGGAGTGGCGGCATCACGGGCTCGAACTGGATCTGGACGACGGGTTCTGGCCGGGTCATGGCGGTGACACCTTCGAGTCACACCTCAGTCAGCTGGCCGAGGCGGTCGGGCCGTCGTTCGATCGGGACGAGAGCGTGGCGCGGCGTACGGCGTACCGCGAGGATCTGCATCGCGAGCTGGACTTCCTGCCGGGGATCCGCGACTGGATCGCCGAGGCGCGCTCAGGCGGCTTGAAGGTCGCGATCGCCAGCAGCTCGGACCGCGACTGGGTGGCCGGCCATCTCACCCGGGTCGGCGCCCTCGACCTGTTCGACCTCGTCGTGACCGGCGACGAGGTGTCGCGGCACAAGCCGGATCCGGAGATCTACCAACTGGCGCTGAAGCGGCTCGGGCTGAAGGGCGAGCAGGCGGTCGCCGTCGAGGACACCGCCCACGGCACGGCCGCAGCCGCAGCCGCGGGGATGTGGACGGTCGCCATTCCCAACCCGTTCGTCGCTGCCGAGGCTGTGAGGCATGCCGACCTGGTGCTGGGCAGCGCAGCGGACCTGCCCCTCAGCGAGGTCGTCCTGACGGTCTCGTCGACCAAGGGCTGATAACAGAATCCACCGATGGTCGGCGAGGTGAGCCGTCGGTCGGACGCGATGGTGAAGATCGCTCGGCAGACTCCCTGGCATGCCTCCATCACTCAGTCGCCGTGGCTTCGTCGCGTCCTCCCTCGCCATCGTCGCGTCGGCCCGCGCTGTCGTCCCGACGGCCGGCTCTGTCATCCCGACGGCCGGCTCTGTCGCGTCGGCCGGCGGCGCCAAGGCCGGCGCCGGGGCCGAGACCGAGGCCGAGGTCGAGGTCGAGGTCGCCCAGGCTGCGCAGTCGTCCGGACCGCTCCCCCGCGGCGTCGACCTCGGGCGGATCAGGCAGCTGCTGAGCCGGATGTCGCCGGCCGACAAGATCGCCCAGCTGAACATCCCGGTGGTACTGCCGCAGTTCCTGCACGGTGACGACTCGACCGACCCGACCGGGACACCGGAGAACCAGGAGAAGTACGTCCGGGGCGGCGTGGAGGTCGGTGACCTCAAACTCGGTCCGGGCGGCGGCTTCTTCGGCCTAGTGAACGAATCGCTGTTCGGATCCTTCCCGCTGCCCGATGCGAAGACCCCACGCGAACAGGCACTCCGGCACAACGCGCTGCAGAAGATTGCCCTCGGCACCGAACTCGGCATCCCCTTGCTGCAGCTCAGCGAGGGTACGCACGGCTCGGTCGGCCCCGGCTCGACCGTCTTCCCCGAAGGACTCGGCCTCGGCGCGACCTGGAACCCTGCGCTGATCGGGCAGGTCTTCGCCGTGGTCGCCACCGAGGCCCGCGCGGTAGGCATCCACGCCGTCAGCACGGTGATGGCCGAACTCACCCGCGATCCCCGCTACGGCCGGGCGATCTGGTCGTTCAGCGAGGATCCCTGGCTCACCAGCCAGTACGTCGCGTCGCTGGTTCCCGCGTTGCAGGGCGACGACCTGCGCGCGGACGACGCAGTGATCGCCTCCCTGTGCACGTTCCCGCTCGAGTCGCCGAACGTCGGCGGGCTGGAAGGGTCAGCCATCGAACTCGGCGAGCGGGAACTCCGCTCCGTCCATCTGCCGCCGTGGCGCGCCGGTTTCGCAGCCGGTGCGCTGATGACAGAGGCGAGCGAGCAGGTGATCGACGGGATCGCGGTGCACGGCTCCCCGGAGTACCTGACCGGGCTTCTCCGCGAGGAACTCGGGTTCGCCGGCGCGGTGATCGGGATCGGGTTCGACGGGCTGACCCGCGACCGCGTGGCCGCCGACGACGTCGAGGCTGGCGCGCTGGCCCTAAAGGCCGGGCTGGACATCAACGTCGGCTGGCGCGACGCCTATCTGCACTCGCTGAAGATCGCGATCGAACGCGGCCTGGTGTCCGAGCGCTTCCTCGACCGAGCGGTGACGCGGGTGCTCGCCCTCAAACAGGCCCTCGGGCTCTTCGACAATCCGTATGTCGACGCCGAGCGGGCGCAGCGAATCGTCAACCAGCCGTCGCATCGGGCAATCGCCGCCCGGGTGGCGCGCGAGTCGATGGTCCTGCTCCGGAACGAGGGCGGCCTGCTGCCGATCAAGCCCGGCGTACGGCGGATCGCCGTGATCGGCCCGAACGCGGACGATGCCCAAAACCTGCTCGGGGACTACGCGGCTGCTCCGCAGTTGCACGACGTACCGTCGATCCTGGCCGGAGTCAGGGCCGTCGCGGGCTCGCGCTCGATCAGCTACGCGAAGGGCTGCGAGGTGACTGGGGACGATCGGTCCGGGTTCGCCGCGGCTGTCAAAGCGGCGAAGCAGTCCGAGCTGGCCATCGTCGTGCTGGGCGAGCAGACCAAAGGCGGCTATCTCGGTCCACGCACCAACGGCGAACTCGCCGACGTCTCCAGTCTCGACCTGTCCGGGGTGCAGCAGGAACTGCTCGAAGCAGTGTCTGCGAGTGGAACCCCCGTCGTGCTTGTCCTGGTGAACGGGCGGGCGCTGTCGGTGCGCTGGGCGGCCGAACACGTCCCGGCGATCCTCGAGGCCTGGCTTCCTGGTGAGCAAGGCGGTCGGGCCGTCGCCGACGTCCTGTTCGGGGTAGCCGAGCCGGGTGGCCGGTTGCCGGTGACGTTCCCGCGCAGCGTCGGCCAGTTGCCGATGTACTACAACCAGAAAGGCTCGCGGTTCCACTCGGACGGCTATCTGGATCTGCCCGGGTCACCGCTGTATCCCTTCGGATTCGGGCTCAGCTACACGACCTTCTCCTGGGGCAAGCCGCGGTTGACCGCCGCACGCATCGGCCGGTCGGGGCAGACCGAAGTACAGGTCGAGGTCACCAACGTCGGAAAGCGTTCAGGTACTGAGGTCGTGCAGTTGTACGTGACCGATGTGACGGCATCCGTGGCGTTGCCAGAGATCCAGCTGAAGGGCGCGCAGAAGGTCACGCTGAAGCCAGGAGCCAAGGCCACCGTGCGCCTCGTAGTACGGGCTGAAGACCTTGCCCTGGTGAACGCTGCCGGTTCGCTGGTTGTCGAGCCGGGCCACTTCGAGCTGCACGTCGGAACGTCGTCCACGTCGTTTGCCGCGACGCTGCGGCTGACGGTTCGCTAGACCACGGACAGCGGTAGCAGCTTCTTGCCGGTGGGGCCGATCTGGATCTCGGTGCCCATCTGCGGGCAGACGCCGCAGTCGAAGCACGGGGTCCAGCGGCAGTCCTCGACCTCGATCGCGCCGTCCTCCTCGAGGGCGTCCTGCCAGTCCTCCCAGAGCCACTCGCGGTCGAGGCCGGAGTCCAGGTGGTCCCAGGGCAGTACCTCGGCGTACTCGCGTTCGCGGGTGGTGTACCAGGCGAGGTCCACCGGCTCGTCGGCGAGTGCGGTGTCGGCGGCGGCGATCCAGCGCTCGTACGAGAAGTGCTCGCTCCAGCCGTCGAACCGGCCGCCGTCGCGCCAGACCCGCTCGATGATCCGGCCGACCCGGCGGTCACCGCGCGACAGCAGTCCCTCGATGATGCCCGGCTTGCCGTCGTGGTACCGGAAGCCGATCGCCTTGGCGTACTTCTTGTCCGAGCGGATCGCCGAGTTCAGCTTCGCCAGCCGCGCGTCGGTCTCCTCGACGCCGAGCTGCGAGGCCCACTGGAACGGCGTGTGCGGCTTCGGCACAAACCCGCCGATCGACACCGTGCAACGAATGTCGTTGCGCCCGGTCACCTCGCGGCCGGTCGCGATCACCCGCTTGGCCAGATCGGCGATCGCGAGCACGTCCTCGTCGGTCTCGGTCGGCAGCCCGCACATGAAGTACAGCTTCACCTGCCGCCAGCCGTGGCTGTACGCCGCCGCGACCGTGCGGATCAGGTCCTCCTCGCTGACCATCTTGTTGATCACCTTGCGCATCCGGTCCGAGCCTCCCTCGGGGGCGAACGTCAGACCGCTGCGCCGGCCGTTGCGGGAGAACTCGTTGGCCAGCGTGATGTTGAACGCGTCGACCCTTGTCGAAGGCAACGACAGCGACACGTTGCTGCCCTCGTACCGGTCGCCCAGGCCCTTGGCCACCTCGGCGATCTCACTGTGGTCGGCCGAGCTCAGGCTGAGCAGGCCGACCTCCTCGAAACCGGACTGCTTGAGACCGTTCTCGACCATGTCGCCGATGGTGGTGATGCTGCGCTCGCGGACCGGCCGGGTGATCATCCCGGCCTGGCAGAACCGGCAGCCCCGGGTGCAGCCGCGGAAGATCTCCACGGAGTACCGCTCGTGCACGGTCTCGGCCAGCGGCACCAGCGGCTTCTTCGGGTACGGCCAGGCGTCCAGGTCCATCACCGTGTGCTTGGCGGTCCGCCACGGTACGCCGGGCTTGTTCGGCGCGACCCGCTTGATCCGGCCGTCCTCGAGGTAGTCGACGGTGAAGAACTTCGGGATGTAGACGCCGCCCGACTTCGCCAGCCGCAGCAGCACCTCGTCCCGGCCGCCCGGCTCGCCCTCTTCCTTCCATTCCCGGATCACCTCGGAGACCGCGAGCACGATCTCCTCGCCGTCACCGAGTACGGCCGCGTCGATGAAGTCCGCGATCGGCTCGGGGTTGAAGGCGCTGTGGCCGCCGACGAGCACGATCGGGTCCTCGTCGGTCCGGTCCACGGCGTACAGCGGGATCCCGGCGAGATCGATCGCGTTGAGCATGTTGGTGTAGCCGAGCTCGGTCGACAACGACATCCCGAACACGTCGAACGCCCGGACCGGCCGGTGGCTGTCCAGCGTGAACTGCGGGATCTTGTGCTCCCGCATGACCGCTTCCATGTCCGGCCAGACGGCGTACGTGCGCTCGGCGAGCGTGTGCTCGCGCTCGTTCAGCACCTCGTACAGGATCTGGACGCCCTGGTTCGGCAGGCCGACCTCGTACGCGTCCGGGTACATGAGCGCCCAGCGGACACTGACCGAGTCCCAGTCCTTGCTGACCGAGTTGAGCTCACCCCCGACGTACTGGATGGGCTTCTGCACAGTGGGCAGCAGCGACTCCAGGCGGGGGAACAAGGACTCAACAGTCATCACAGAACTTCCAGCTCGAGGTCAAAGCGCCTACCAGCCTAACTCCGCCCTCCCCTGCGCCCATCATTGCGGGGACGGCTCAATCTGCTCTCTCGGTCAGGTCAGGTGGGCGAGGAGAAGGGGGTTGATGAGGTCCGGGTGGCTGTAGGTGACCAGATGGGCGGCGTCCGGGATGATCTCGAGGTGGGCGCCGGGGATCTGTGAGGCCAGCGGGACGACGGTTTCCGGTGGGATCGAGGTGTCGCCCTCGGCGGTGACCAGGAGGACGGGAGCGGTGATGTCGCCGAGCTTGTCGCGCAGGTCCATCGCGCCGAGTGCCTCGCAGCAGGCGGCGTAGCCCTCGTCGGAGGTGTTGAGAAGTTGCTGGCGGATCTGTTCGACCTCGTCGGCATGCGCATCGGCGTACTCCGGCAGGAACCAGCGCTTCAGGGTCGCCTCGGTGATCGCCTTGGTGCCTTCGGCGCGAACCTGGGCCGCTCGGTCGGTCCACATCTGCGCGCCCGTCGCCGGGTACGCCGGTGGGCAGAACAGCGCGAACCGGCTGAACCGGTCGGGCGCGTTCTCGGCCAGCCAGAGCCCGACCGCGCCGCCGAGTGAGATCCCGACGTACGCCGCCTGTTCCACCAGCAGCTCGTTCAGGAGCTCGACCACGTCACCGCCGAGGTCCTCAATCGAGTAAGGCCCAGGCGGCGCTTCGGAGCCGCCGTGGCCGCGATGGTCGAAGGCGATCACCCGGAACCGCTCCGACAGGGTCTCGAGTTGTGGCGCCCACATCGCCCGCGTCGCCCCGAGCGACGTACCGAGCAGGACGACGGGCGCCTTCTCCGGTCCACTCACCTGATAGTCGAGTCGCATGATTCCTACCCTACGGACGTTGTTAGCCTGCGCCACATGAGCAACGGTGTCCCCGGCCTGGATCAAGTCGTCGAGCTGGCCGAGGTGGTGCGGAACGGGTTCGTCGAGAGCCGGCACTTCGGGCTGGCGGTGGCGCTGGATCCGGACGGGACGCAGGTGTACGCCGCGGGACAGGTCGACGCGGTGGTGTTGCCTCGGTCAACAGCCAAGCCGCTGCAGGCGGTCGGGAGCATCGCGGCCGGGGCCGAGCTGGAGGACGAGGAGGCGGCGATCGCGGCCGGCAGCCATACGGGTGAGGATCTGCACGTCGCGCTGGTGGACCGGATGCTGGCGTCGGTCGGGCTGGGTCGCGATGCGCTGGGCTGCCCGCCGGACCGACCGGAGGACGAGCCGACCCGATTCCGTTTGATTGCCGAGGGCATCGAACCGGAAAGGGTCCGGATGAACTGTTCGGGCAAACACGCTGCGATGCTGATGGCGACCGTTGCTATGGGCAATGATGTTTCGTCCTACCTGGATGCCGATTCTCCCGTGCAGCGGGTGATCGCGGGTGAGATCGAACGCCTCACCGGCGCGTCAACGGGCATCGTCACCGTCGACGGTTGCGGCGCTCCCCTGCTCGGCATGCCACTCGACGGCCTGGCCCGAGCCTTCGGCCGCCTGGCGACAGCACCAGCCGGTACGCCGGACAACCGCGTGGCGACCGCGATGCGGCAGCACCCGTACCTCGTCGGCGGGCAAGGCCATCTGAACAGCGAGGTGATGCGCCTGCTCCCCGGCGTCATCGCGAAGGGTGGCGCCGAGGGTGTGATCGGTATGGCCGCGCCAGATGGGCACGCGGTCGCGGTGAAGGTGATCGACGGGAACCCGCGCGCCACCACCGCACTCGGCCTGACCCTCCTCGCCAAGTGCGGAGTCGACATCTCGGCAGCCGACTCCCTACTGAGAGTGCCAGTCCTCGGCGGCGGCCGCCCAGTAGGCCAACTCGAACTAACGATCTAGCTCAGCCTCGGCTTCAAGCGGCGGGCTTCGGCCGCGCGCCTCGGCTTCGGCCACGGGGCTCGGCGTCGGCTCCAGCGGCGGGCTTCGGCCGCGCGACTCGGCTTCGCCCACGGGGCTCGGCTTCGGCTCCAGCGGCAGGCTTCGGCTGCGCGACTCGGCTTCGCCCACGGGGCTCGGCTTCGGCTCCAGCGGCAGGCTTCGGCTGCGCGAATCGGCTTCGCCCGCAGGACTCGGCTTCGGCTCCAGCGGCAGGCTTCGGCTGCGCGAATCGGCTTCGACCGCAGGACTCGGCTTCGGCTCCAGCGGCAGGCTTCGGCCGCGCGAATCGGCTTCGACCGCAGGACTCGGCTTCGGCTCCAGCGGCAGGCTTCGGCCGCGCGACTCGGCTGCGGGGTTCGGCTGCGGCTTCGGCCTTGGGGTTCGCCGGGTGAGCTAGCGGTAGAGGGCGAGGGCGCCGGTCAGCGAGTCGATCGTGGCGCGTGGGCCGTAGAGGGCGAGGCCTAGGTATTCGATGTCCTCCGCCTTCGTTCCGCTGATGGTGGCCGACATCTGGTCGTACGTGCGGGATTTCTGCGCGACCTGGTTCATGTCGTGAACCGTCACGCTGTCGCGGGCCGCCGCCTGGATCCGGAGCTCATGGAGTCGCTCGGCGGCTGCTCGCAGTACGGGGATCGGGTGGGCGCACATGCCGGTGTGGACGGCGCCGGAGCCGTCGACGGTATCCGCTCCGACAACCTCATCGTGATGGTGGCCGAGTGCGACGCCGAGCAGCGCGGCGGTGTTGAGTGCGACGCCGATCGGCGCCTCGTCGGCGATCACGACGACCATTTTGTTCGCCAGCATTTCTCTCCTTGAGTGCACGGTTTGACGTGGTGAAGAGTAGGCAAATGCGCGGCTGAAATTCTTGGGCGCCGAACGAAATTCGGCCGCTGTGCCAAACTGGCGGATATGGACGAACTTGATACGGCGCTGCTGCGGCTCCTGCAGAACGACGCGCGCCGCACCAACCGCGAGATGGCGGCCGAGCTCGGCATCGCGCCGTCGACCTGCCTGGAACGGATCCGAGGGCTGCGCGACCGGGGCGTGATCAGCGGGTATCACGCCGAGGTCGACCTGCAGGCGATCGACCGGTCGACCCAGGCGATCATTTCGATCAAGCTCCGCCCGCAGGCGATGGCAGTCGCCACGACCTTCCAGGACTACGTGCAGAGCCTGCCGCAGACACTCGCGATGTTCATGGTCTCGGGCGCCTCCGACTTCCTCGCGCACGTCGCCGTCAAGGACACGGCCGCCCTCCGCGATTTCGTCCTCGACCTGGCGAAGCGCCAAGAGATCGGCGACATCCGCAGCTCAGTCGTCTTCGAACACCACCGCCGCACCACGGTCATGCCCCTCCCCGACCGCTGACAGCTCCTCCAACCTCGCCACCACCCGCACGCCGACAGCTTCCGCCGGGTCGCCCACGGCGCCGACAACTTCTCCGGATTCGCCGGCCCCGTACGCCGAGCGCTTCTCCGAGTTCGCCACAACCCGCACGCCGAGCGCTTCCCCCAACTCGCCACTACCCGTACGCCGACAGCTTCCTCCGGTTCGCCCCACAGCGCGACAACTTTCTCCGGATTCGCCGGCCCCATACGCCGAGCGCTTCTCCGAGTTCGCCACAACCCGCACGCCGAGCGCTTCCCCCAATTCGCCACTACCCGTGCGCCGAGCGCTTCTCCGAGCTCGCACTGCCCCCAGCACCAAGAGCTTCGCCAGACTCGCCACGACCCCAGCGCCGACAGCTCCGCGACCACCCAGCGCAGAGAGCTTCACCGGGTTCCACAACCCGCACACCGAGCGCTTCTCGAGCTCGCACTGCCCCTAGCGCCGACAGCTTCGCCAGACTCGCCACCACCCCAGCGCCGACAGCTTCGCGACTACCCAGCGCCCAGAGCTTCACCGTGCTCGCACTGCCGCCAGCGCCGAGAGCTTCGCCAGGATCGCCACGACCCCAGCGCTGACAGCTTCGTGACTACCCAGCGCCCAGAGCTTCACCGGGTTCGCCACAACCCGCACACCGAGCGCTTCTCCGAACTCGCCACAACCCGCACGCCGACCGCTTCTCCGAGCTCGCACTACCCCCAGCACCAACAGCTTCGCCAGACTCGCCACGACCCCAGCGCCGACAGCTTTGCGACTAGCCGAGCGCTGACAGCTTGTCTGGGTTTGCCACGACTCGTACGCCGGTCACCTGGCCGGCCTCGATCTGCAGGGTCAGGAGGTGGCGCGTGCGGTCGAGTTGCAGGTAGATGGCCGGGCCGGTGATCAGGTCGACCGGCTTTTGGATGAACCGGGTGCGCCGGGAGTACACGTGGGTGAAGTAGTGCGCCACCTTTTCGCTGCCGTGGATCGGCTTGCGAGCCGTCGGTGCCTTGCCGCCACCGTCGCTCCAGGCGGTGACGTCGTCGCGCAGCATCGCTTGCAGTCTGGGCAAATCACCTTCGCGGGCAGCAGCAACGAAGTCTTCGAGCAATCGCTGCTGCTCGGCTCTGGTCGGCTCAAAGCGCGACCGGCCCTTCTCCAGGGCAGCCGCAGCCCGTTTGTGGAGCTGCCTGCAGTCCTCTGCGGTTCTGCCCAGGATGCCGGCGATCTCGTCGTACGGGAGGACGAAGGCCGTTCGTAGTACGTAGACAGCGCGCTGCGGCGGGGTGAGCTGTTCCATCAGGTGAAGCATCGCCATGGAGAGGTCTGACTCGACTGCACTGTGTGGATCCGACAGCGCCGGCTCGGGGAGCCAGTCACCGGCGTAGCTCTCGCGGCGAGCCTGTCGAGCGCGCAGTGAGTCGACAGCGAGCCGCGTCACCACCCTGGTGAGGTAGCGACGCGGCTCGGCCACGCTGTCGTGGTCGACGCCGGACCAACGGACATATGCCTCCTGCAGCACGTCCTCCGCGTCGTGCCAGCTCCCCAGCATCCGGTACGCCAGTCCCGCCAGGAACTGCCGGTGCTGAACGAACTCGTCGACGCTCAGGCCGGTACCCGGCACGCGACCATCATCCTGTTCCACACGTTGATGGTCGCAATCGCGAGGAGCAAGTCGGCCGTCCCCTCCTCGCCCCAGTGCTTCACCGCGTCGTCCCAGACATCATCCGGTACGCCGTGCTCGCCCAGGGTGGTCACCGCATCGGTCAGCGCGAGTGCGGCCCGCTCCCGCTCGTCGTAGAACGTCGACTCGTACCAGGCAGCGAGGCCTGTGAGCCGGCGCGCGGTCTCACCCCGCTTGAGCGCCTGCTCGGTGTGCATGTCGATGCAGTAGGCGCAGCCGTTCGTCATGGACGCCCGGATCTTCACCAATTTCAGTACGGTCGGATCGACCTTCGCCGACGTGTACTTCTCCAGCCCCAGCACGGCCTGATACCCATCCGGCACCAACTCGGCCCACGAAATCCTCTTAGTCATGCCAACACGACGGCCCACGCACTCGCCGGCGTGACACCCGGAGATGTGACCCCGCTCACGTTCGGCATGCCCATCGGCACCATTCTGCGGGGCTGCTCGCCACTGGTACGCCCGTCGGCGCCGCCGATCCGTCCCCGCTGCCACCGCTTCCGCGAGTCCGCGCTGTCGCCGTTCCCGCGAGTCCGCGCTGCCGCCGTTCCCGCGAGTCCGCGCTTCCACCGTTCCCGCGAGCCCGCGCTGCCGCGTTTCCGCGCTGCCGCCGCTAACGCGAGGCCGCGCTTCCGCGAGCCCGCGTTTCCGCGAGTCCGCGCTGCCACCGCTTCCGCGGTCCGGGCTGCCGGTGCTTCCGCGGTTCTCTGCCAGTGTCCTGGGGTCGGTCAGGTGCCGCTCTTGGTGCCGAGGACCTTCTTGGCCTTGTCGACGGCGAGTTTCATGGCGCCGTCGAGCTCACCGGGCTGACCCGCATAGATGAAGACGGAGAGGATCACGTCATTCACCCCGGCGAGGGCCGCCGTGGCCTCACTCCCCTCCTGCGGTCCGCTGAGACCTGTCATCCGGAACGCGAACGGGCGCTCGCCGAGCTTAGGCGCGGAGATCTCCTCCACCCCCATCGACGACGTGCCCTGACCGGGAACCTTGAGCGTGACCTTCCGGCAGGAATTCACCGCAGCCCTGTACGCCGACTGCAGCGCGGCCACCTTCTTCGCCTCACCCATCGCGTCCAGACCGTAGTCGATGTCCGGCCCTTCCTGCCCGGCCGAGAACGAGCGGGAGACACTCACCGTCGAACCAGGCGCGGAGTCAGCGTTCAGGTACTGCACAAGCGTCTTGCACTTGGCGTCCTTGGACGAGAACGGCTTGACCCCAGCATCCGACGGATCTTCCGGCACGACCGACAAGCCGCTGGGCAGATCCGCGAGCACCAGCAGCGCCCTCGTCAACTGAGCTTTGGTCCGCTGCACCGGCTGGTCGCTGGTCGAGGGAGCGACGGTCGGCGTACTCGAGACAACCGGCGTACTGGAAGTCGACACCGAGGGGGTTACCGAAGGCGCCGGCGTACCACTCTTCTTGTCGCCCCCACAGGAGACGAGCGAGAGAGTCATCACCGCAGCAAGCGACAACGAAACGATTTTCGACATGGTCCCTCCAGGCCCGATCCCCCAACACAACCGCTGCAGCCTACAACCACCCCCGACGGCCCCCTGTCAGCCGCACCGCTGGTCGATCCATCGATCCCCAAACGTCACCTCACACAGAACCCGACCACGGAGGCACCCAGCGCAGCCCCGCGTGCCATCGCCGCGTGGGGCGTCTCCGATATGGGCCTGGGCGAGCGACAAGGCGGAGTGGGGGCGTGACCTGCGCCACCGACCAGTCCTTGCTGCCCAGCTAGCTGTTGAGTAGAAACACCGCGCGTGGCTGGGGGTTAGACCTCGTGGGTCCGGAGGTGGATGTTTTGGAGGAGGCCGACGGCCAGGAGGCCGGCGAACATTGAGGAGCCGCCGTAGGAGACGAACGGGAGCGGGAGGCCGGTGACGGGCATGATGCCGAGGGTCATGCCGATGTTCTCGAAGGCCTGGAAGGCGAACCAGCAGACGATGCCGGTGGCGATCAGCCGGCCGAAGGCGTCGCGGGCGTTGACGGCGATCCGCAGGCCGCGCCAGAGGATTAACGCGAACAAAATGATGATCGCGCCGGCGCCGATCAGTCCGAGCTCTTCTCCGGCGACGGTGAAGACGAAGTCGGTGTGTTGCTCGGGCACGAACGCGTTCTGTGTCTGCGAGCCGTGGAACAGGCCCTGACCGAAGACACCGCCGTTGCCGATCGCGATCCGTGCCTGCGCGACGTTGTAGCCGATGCCTTGCGGATCCTGCGACGGATCGGCGAACGCGGCGAACCGCGCCAGCTGGTATTTCTTCAGCACGTTGAACTGGATCGCGAGCACAGCAACCACCGTCGCCGCGGTGACGATGCCGAGCATCCATCGCTTCGGAACACCGGAGACGGCGATGATCCCGAACACGATCGAGCCGAGCACCATCACCGTGCCGAGGTCGGGTTGCAGCATCACCAGCATGACCGGCACCGCCGCCACCGCGATCGCCTGGAGGATGTCGATCGTGCGAGCGTTCTCGCGATGGTTGGTCTCGCCCTTCTCGGCGATCAGCAGAGCCATCCCGACGATCACGGCAAGCTTCGCGAACTCGCTCGGCTGCACCGACATCCACGGCAACTGGATCCACGACCGGGATCCGTTGATCACCGCGCCGACGCCAGGCACCAGCACGAGAATCAGGCCGACCACGGACCCGGCGTACAGGACCGGTGCCAGGATGCGGACCCGGCGGTGGTCTGTCAGCGCGGCGCCGACGGCGAGCACCAGGCCGATGGCGAAGTTGAGCGCGTGCCGGACCAGGAACTCGTGGTGGTTGCCGCCGTTGAGCGAGTTGCGATGGTAGGTCGCGGACCAGATCAGCAGGCTGCCGATCGCCGCCAGCGCGAGCACGCCGATGACCAGCACCCAGTCGGCCTGCCACAACGCCGACCGCCGATCCACCCGCGGCCGCACACCCCGCGACATCGTCAACAAACTCATCGCTGCCCGGCCTTCTTCGCCGGTGGCGCGGCGGGCTTGATGTTGTAGAGAGTTTCGTAGATGTGGCGTACTGCGGTTCCGCCGGCGCCTGAGCCGGTGCCGGCCTGGCTGAGCATCATGACGACGGCATAGCGGTCGGTGTAGCTGGCCAGCCAGGATGTCGTCTGCTTGCCGTAGACCTCGGCCGTTCCGGTCTTGGCACGAACGGGCACCTGGTCCAGTGGGAAGCCGACGAACTTCCAGGCCGCCGTTCCGGTCCGCGCAGTCTCCTTCAACGCCTTGTCGATGTAGTGGAGCGTGGCGGCCGGCACCGGGAGCCGGGCGGCGATCTTGGACGGGATGACCTTCGCCTTGCCGTTCGGGCCGATGACCTTCTTCGCCACCCGTGGCTCCCACAGGATGCCGCCGTTCGACAGGGCCGAATAGGCCGTTGCCAACTGCAACGGTGTGAGTGTGGTGTCGCCCTGGCCGATCGCGAAGTTGACCGCGTCGCCGGCCCGGTAGCGGTATCCGTCCACACAGAACTCCCGGGAGAACTGCTTCAGGAAGCTCGACGTCCCGGCCGGCGGGTTGTCGGCCAGCTTGCAGTAGTAGTCCTTCTGCGCGTCGTAGTACTCCTTCTTCCACGTCCGGTCCGCGATCCGGCCGGAGACCTCGCCGGGCAGGTCGATCCCGGTCGGCCGGCCGAGGCCGAACTTCTTCGCCATCTCGACGATCGGATCGCGGGCGTCGATGTTGCCGGACTGGCCGCCCTCCTTGAGCCACAGGTCGTAGGCGATCCGGTAGAAGAACGTGTCGCAGGAGATCGCCAGCGCCTGGTCGAAGCCGATCATCCCGTAGGAGGCGGATTCGTAGTTCTTGAACTTGCGGTTGCCGACGACGAAGTTCGACGAGCAGTCCAGTTTGGTCTTGGTGCTGTAGCCGTTGGCCATGGCGGCCGCGGTGGTGATCGGCTTGAAGGTCGAACCGGGCGCGAGCTGTCCCTGCAGCGCCCGCGACAGCAGCGGCGTACCGGAGCCTGGTGAGTAGAGGGCGTCCAGCTCGCGTTGGGAGATGCCGCCGACCCAGACACCCGGGTCGTACGTCGGGTAGCTGGCCATCGCGACGATCTGGCCGGTCTTGGTGTCCATCACCACGGCCGCGCCCGAATCGGCCACGTACTTCCGCTTGGTCACCGGATCGAACTGCTTCCGCGCGGTCATGATCGCGCCACGGAGCTCCTTCTCGACCGATGCCTGGACCCGGGCGTCGATGCTCGTCACCAGCGTCGATCCCGGCACCGGTGCGGTCTGACTCTGCACGCCGGTGGTGTAGCCGACGGCGTCGACGATGACGTTCTTGACACCGGGAGATCCGCGCAGCATCGCGTCGTACGTGCGCTCGAGCCCGGCCCGGCCGACCAGGTCCGATCGGTGCCCGACCGAGTCCTGACCTGCCTTGTCGAGCGCGTCCAGCTCGGTCGTGGTGATGGGCGAGAGATACCCGAGCATGTGCGCGGCATTCACGCCGTACGGCGCCGGGTAGGCGCGCAGTGCGGTCGAGTCGGCGGCCACGCCGGGGAAGTCCTCGCGGCGCTCCATCACCTCGATCGCGACCTGCTCGCTGACGTCCTTCGCGACCGGGATCGGCTGGTACGGCGTACCGTTCCAGCAGGCCGGCGGCTTCGAGGCGCCGGGCTCCCCGCAGAGCATCGTGCGGGCCTTGAGATCGGCCGGTTTCTGGCCGAGCACCTTGGCGAGCCGGATCAGCATCGCCTGCTGCTGGTCGTCGGGCAGCTTGGCCAGCACCGAGCGGTCGACCGTGATCACCAGGGACACCCTGTTGCCGACCAGCGTCCGGCCGGCCGCGTCGACGATCGTTCCGCGCGGCGCCGGGATGAGCACCTCACGGGTGTGGTTCTCAGTGGCGGCCTGGGAGTAGTCGTCCGACGAGAGCACCTGCATGTACACGAGCCTGGCCAGCAGCGTGCTGAGCAGCGAGAAGACCAGCACGCCGATCACGAAGAGGCGCAGTCGTGGCTTCAGCGGAGCCGGGTTGAAGCTGTCGAAACTCACGGCAGCACCCGACGCCGCTCGCGGACCGGGACGAACCGGCGCATCACCCACAGCACCAGCGGAATCACCACGATCGCGCCGACCACGTCGTACCCGGCGGAGATGCCGAGCCGGACGCCGAACTCGCCCCAGTCGACCGAAGGATCGTGCAGCAGCGAGCCGGTCGCGCAGTACACGACGAGAGACACAGCTGCAGCCAGGACGACGGTCAGCGCGACGCCCAGGGGGCCCACCGGTCCGGCCGAGGCCTCGCGCCGGATCATGCCCGCGATATAGCCCGCCAGAGCCAGCGCAAGCGCCCAGCGACCGGCGGTGTGGTCAGCAGGTGGTGCGATATCAAGCAGCAGACCGCCCGCGAACCCGGCGATCGCGCCCCACTCAGAACCGCGCGCCAGGCCGAGCGCGACGACCACGATCATCACCAGGTCACAGGTGACGCCGGCGACTGCCAACTGCGGCAGCACCGAGGTCTGCACGGTGACGGCGATCAGCAGGAAGACCGCCGCGACCGCAATCCGGAGCGACGTCATGTCAGCCGCCGCCCTTCTCGGGCGGCACAATGCCACGCGGCGGCCGGGCCGGCGGGCCGGTCACCACCCCGACCAGGTCGATACGAGTCGGGTCGACGAAGGGCTTCACTACTGCGGTCGAGCCGAGGGTGCCCTGGTTCGGCGTGACGGTGGTGATCTCGCCGATCGGGACGCCGGGCACGTACGGCGCGTTGCCGCTCGAACCCCAGGTGACGATCCGGTCGCCGACCTTGGGCCGGGCCCGCAGGTCGACCAGCTTGTAGTCGAGCGAACCGGCGACGTCGCCCCGGCCGGAGACGAACCCGAGCGCCATCGTGGAGTTCAGCCGACCGCCGACGGTCGACTCGCGATCGCCGATCAGCAGCACGGTCGCCGTGCCCTGCGTCGTACGGACCACGCGGCCGACGAGGCCGTCCCCGTTCAGTACTGTCATGTCCGGTCTCACCCCGTCCGCTGTTCCGGCGTCGATGGTCACTGTGTGGTTGAAGCTCTGCGCTCCCCCGATCCCGATCACCCGGGCCGGCGTGATCGTGTAGGTCGGCGCAACCTTGAGCAGCCGGTCCAGCTCCGCGGCCCGGTTCCGGGCGTAGTCGGTGGATCGCAGCTCGGTGGTCAGTTTCTCGTTGTCCGCTTGGAGTTTTTCGTTCTCAGCTTTCAATCTATCCACTTCGGCGAACCGGTCCCGCAGGTTGTCCACAGGCTGCCGGGCCGACGTACCGGCCGACTCCAGCGGACCGAAGACGGCGGCCGCCGCATGCCGCAGCGGCTCGACCGGCGAACCGGCCGAGCGGCGTGCGTCGAGCACGATCAGCGTGAACGAGGCCAGGATGACCAGCGTCAGGATCGCCCGGCGGCGGCGGATCTCCCGCGGCAGGCCGGCCGACCTGACCAGGCCCTTGGCGGGAGTACCGAGGTCTTTGAGCATGCGCAGTACCGGTTCAGCGGCGGTCGGTGACGAGGATGCGGTTCAGCGTCTCGATGTTGTCGACGCACTTGCCGGCACCCAGTACGACGGCGTCCAGCGGGTTGTCGGCGACGTGGATCGGGATACCGGTCTCGTGCCGGAGCCGCTCGTCCATCCCCTTCAGCAGCGCGCCGCCACCGGTCAGCACGATGCCCCGGTCGACGATGTCGCCGGCCAGCTCCGGCGGAGTCTTGTCCAGCGTCGCCTTGACCGCGTCGACGATCGCGGTGATCGGCTCCTCGATCGCCTGCCGGATCGCTGCCGACGACACCTTCACGGTCCGAGGCAGCCCGGAGACCATGTCGCGGCCGCGGATCTCGGAGTCCGGACCGTCCGACGACGGGTACGCCGAGCCGATGGTCATCTTGATCTGCTCGGAGGTGGCCTCGCCGAGCATCAGCGAGTACTCCTTCTTGCAGTAGTTCACGACGGCCTTGTCGATCGCGTCACCGGCCACCCGGATGGACTGCGACGTGACGATCCCGCCGAACGAGATCACCGCGACCTCCGTCGTACCACCGCCGATGTCGACCACCATGTTGCCGGTGGCGTCGCGGACCTCGAGGTTGGACCCGAGCGCCGCGGCCATCGGCTCCTCGATGATGTAGACCTTGCGGGCCCCGGCCATGTAGCCGGCGTCGCGGACCGCGCGCTGCTCGACGGCCGTGATCCCGGACGGAACGCAGACCACGATCCGCGGCTTGGCGAAGTACCGGCGCCGGTGCACCCGCTGGATGAAGTAGCGCAGCATCTGCTCGGCGGCGTCGAAGTCGGCGATCACGCCGTCCTTGAGCGGCCGGATCGCGGTGATGTTGCCCGGCGTACGGCCGATCATCTTCTTCGCCTCGTGCCCGAACGCGACCGCCTCGCGCGGTTCGTCGGTCCGGGTGGCGACCACCGAGGGCTCGTTGAGTACGACGCCGCGCCCCCGGACGTAGACGAGGGTGTTTGCCGTGCCGAGGTCGACCGCCATGTCGCGGCCGAGCATGCTGTTCGCCATCGCAGGCGCCTCCTGCTGCTCGTAGATCTCAGGCTAAGCGCGCAGCCGGCGCCACCGAGGGACCGACACGTCCCCGTCCGCCCGGCACTGATCGTATCGGGCGTCTCACTGCAGGCGACGCCCGGGTGAGAAGTATCGAGTGGTACCGCTGCTGCCCGTGCAGCGGCACCACTCGCCCCCAGAGCTCGCCCCTCCCCTGACGGGCGAGCACTGTTCCTCCCACTGTGTGGCGGAGGCCGGTCCGGTACGCCGACCTGGTCACTCGCCCCGCGTCGGCAAGCTTGACCCGGCGTCCCTTCACCACGCTTTCGCGCCGCTTTCACGGCGACCGGAGGCGCCCCGAGGACTTCCTGGGCCGGTCCAGGGGCGGTCCAGGGGCGGTCCACGGGCCTTTCGCGCGGATCCGAGGCGCGGTTGCCCTTTCCCGGTGACAATGGCCCATGGAGTTTCGGCTGCTGGGTCCGGTGGAGGTCCTCGACGACTCCGGCCGTCGGATCGAGCTGGCCGCGAACAGGCTGCGAGTGCTGCTGGCCGCTCTCCTGCTGCAGCCAAACCGCGTGGTGGGGGCCCAGGCGCTGGTCGACACCCTGTGGGAGGACGACCTGCCCGCCCGTCCGCGGTCAGCCCTCCAGACCTACATCTCCCGGCTACGGACGACGCTCGGTACGCCGATCATCAGCACCGAGTCGGCCGGCTACCTGATCAGCGTGGAACCCGAGCAGATCGACCTGACCCGGTTCCGCGCCTTGGTCTCGGCGTCCGCGGCGACGAGCGACCCACACGAGCGGACCCGCCTGCTGTCGGACGCGCTGAACCTCTGGCGCGGAGAGCCCCTCACTGGGCTCGCTGCCGGCGCCCTGATCCGGGAAGCCGTGCCTGTGCTGGCAGAGGAACGCCTGCACGCCATAGAACTGCTGCTGGGAGCGCGGCTAGAGCTGGGCGAACACGCTCAGGTGATGTCCGAGCTGAGCGGTCTCACCAAGCGTCACCCTCTGCGCGAGCCGCTCTGGGCGCTCCTGATGGAGGCACAGATCCGAGCCGAGCGCCCCGCCGACGCGCTGGCCACCTACAGCGACGCTTCCCGCAGACTCGCGGACGAACTCGGTCTGGATCCCGGACCGGCCCTGCGACGACTCCACCAGGCCGTACTCGCTACAGATGCGCGAGCGGCCGCAGTACGGACCTCTCGCGACGTTGTGCCCCATCAGCTGCCTTCTGTCGGGCGCAGCTTTGTGGGACGGACCAGGGAGCTTGCAGAGCTGGATCAGGCGCTGCTGGGCTCGATCGGGCCGACTGCCTCGATCGCTGTGATCTCCGGGACCGCAGGAGTCGGCAAGACCGCGTTGGCGGTCGCGTGGGGTGAGCGGGTGGCCGCGGAGTTCCCCGATGGGCAGCTGTATGTGAACCTGCGTGGCTTCGACCCGTCAGGCGACCTGGTGTCGCCGGAGGACGCAGTACGGGGGTTTCTTGATGCTCTGCAGACTGCGCCCAGTCGCATTCCGTTCGGGGCGGCAGCTCAGGCAGCGCTCTACCGAACGCTCCTAGCGGACCGACGGCTGTTGATCGTTCTCGACAACGCCCGTTCGGCAGAGCAGGTGCGGCCGTTGTTGCCTGGCGGGCGAGGCTGTCGCGTACTGGTGACCAGCAGGAACCGCCTGCCCGGCTTGCTGGCCAGCGAAGGTGCGCGGCCGGTGTCCCTGGACCTGATGGACTGGGAGCAAGCGCACTCGCTCCTGGTGGGTGCGCTCGGTGCTGCACGCGTCGCAGCCGAGCCCGCGGCCGCCGAGTCGCTCATAGCGCTCTCCGCACGGCTGCCGCTCGCTCTGTCGCTGGTCGCGGCGCACGCTGCGGCTCACCCGGCCTGGCCGCTCGAAACTGTTGCGTTGGACCTACGACGTACCAAACAAGGCCTGGACGCCTTCACCGGTGAGGATCAGATGACAGACCTGCGTGCGGTGTTCTCGTGGTCGTACCAGTTGGCCACCGGCAGCGCCGCCCGCGTCTTCAGGCTGTCCGGCCTGCACCCCGGCCCCTACCTCTCCGTCGCCGCAGCAGCAGCCCTCGCCGGTACTACGCCGGAGCGGGTCCGTGTCGCGCTTGACGAGCTGGAGCGAGCTCACCTGATGAGCCAGGTGGCTCCGGAGCAGTACACCTCCCACGACCTCCTCCGCGTGTACGCCGCTGAGCTGGCCGGCTCCGTCGACAAGGAGCAGGAGTGCCGGCAGGCCTTGTGGCGACTACTCGACCACTACCTGCGTACTGCGGACGCCGGCGACCAGTGGCTACGCCCGCACCGCGACCCCGACGTACTGCCTGCCGCGTCCGGTTCGCCGTACGTGCTGAGCTTCGGCGGCTATCAGGAGGCTTTCGACTGGTTCGAAGCCGAGCACCCCAACCTGGTCGTGCTGATCGAGCACGCTGCACGGCAGGGGTTCGACGGCCACGCGACCCACCTCGCCCGGACGATCACAGGCTTCCTGGAACGGCGTGGGCTGTGGAACACCTGGGTCGACGTCATGCGCACGGCCATCGAGGCGTCCCGACGGTCCGGGGACCTCCCAGGCCAGGTGATGGCACACCGCTACCGGGCGCACGCTCTGGCGAGGCAGGGGCGTCTGGACGAAGCCCTGGCCGAATCGGAGGCCGCGTTGGACCTCGCAGTACGGTCTGGCGATCGAGTGGCCGAGGCGTGGTGCCAGCGGGTGGTGGCGTTCGTGCTGGCGCAGCAGGAGCGGCTGAAGGAGTCGTACGACCACGACGTGATCGCGTCCGAGCTGTTCAAGGCCAGCGGGCATCGGACCGGACAGGCACTCGCGCTGAACTCACTCGGGTGGCTGCACGCTTCAACGTTCGCTGAGTACGACCAGGCGGTCGAGTACTGCACGCAGGCACAGCGGCTCTACCAGGAGGTCGACCACAAGCTCGGTGAAGCAGCCACCTGGGACCACCTGGGCTACGCCCACCGTGGACTTGGGAACCTCCCAGTGGCCGCACAGTGCTATCGAAAGGCACTGGAGCTCTACCAGGAGCTCAATGACCTCTACTACCAAGCTCTGATGCTCCAGAACCTCGGGGACATCGAGCACGAGCTGGGCGACCTCGAATCGGCCGGCGGCTGGTGGGAGCAGGCGCTGGACCTGCTGACCGAGCTCAACCACCCCACTGCCGAGGTAGTGGACAGCAAACTGCGCTCGATCGATTCCTGACCGACCGAGCGCAGTACCTCCCCTGTACTACGGCAGGTCGGGGAACCAGATCTTGATCTCGCGGGAGGCCGACTCGGGCGAGTCCGAGCCGTGCACGAGGTTCTCGCGGTTGGACAGCGACAGGTCGCCGCGAATCGTGCCGGGGGCTGCCTTCCGGCCGTCGGTCGCGCCGTTCAGGCCACGGACCACCTCGACCGCCTCGTCGCCCTCGAGTACCAGCGCCACCAGCGGGCCACTGGTGACGAACTCGCGCAGCGGCGGGTAGAAGTCGCGCTCGACGTGCTCGGCGTAGTGCTGGTCGGCCAGCTCGCCGTCGATCGTGCGCAGGTCCATCGCGACGATGCTCAGGCCCTTCGCCTCGAACCGGCCGAGGATCTCGCCGACCAGGCCACGGCGTACCGTGTCGGGCTTCAGCAGGACCAGGGTGCGCTGCGACATGTCTCCACTCTTTCCATCTTCGGGGTACTGCGACTTGGGCGGCAGTTCTTTGCCGATATTGCGGCGGCCGAGCCTAACCGGCCTGGGCCTGCTGTGCCTTCTTCGCTTCGTCGATGCGCTTGCCGAGCACGTACGCCATCACCCAGAACGCGGCGAACGCGAGGCCCAGCAGGAACATCACCGGTACGACGAAGCCGAGGCCGACCGCGGCGACCTGGATCACCCAGCCGAGGATGTAGCCGACCTGGTTGCGCAACAGCCCGGCCGCGACCACGGCCAGCACTGCGAGACCGAGGCACACCGGGAGCGCAGTACTGGGTTTCACATCGGCGACCGAGATCATCACCGGCGTGACGAGGGCCAGCACGAGCGCCTCGAAGCCGAGCACGATCGAGGCGAGCGACCTCATCGCTCGACCTCGTACGGGTTCGGCGCGCCCTTCTGCTTGCGGACCAGCAGCGTCCGGGCCTCGCCTGCGGTGATCACGCTGCCGGTGATCAGTACGCCACCGGTGCCCATCGCGATCGCGTTCTCCTCGGCCAGCCGGATCGCGTCGTCGATCGCGTCGATCAGCTTCGGCCGGACCAGCACCCGGTCCTCGCCGAACACCTCGGCCGCGATCTCGCCCAGTTCCTCGGCCGGCATCGACCGCTCGAACGAGTTCCGGGTACAGACGACGGTCTCCATGATCGGCTCGTACGCCTCGAGGATCGCGTAGACGTCCTTGTCCTTCATACAGCCCAGTACGCCGATCAGCGGGTTGAACGCGAACGCCTCGGTCACCGCGGCCGCGGTCGCCTCGGCGCCGTGCGGGTTGTGCGCGGCGTCGACGATGACGGTCGGGCTGGTGCGCACGACCTCGAGCCGCCCCGGACTGGTCGCCTCGGCGAAGCCGGCCTGGACCAGCTCGGTGTCGATCCGGCCCTCGGTCTGCGCGGTCGCACCGAGCAGCGCCTCGACCGCCGCGAGCGCAGTGGCCGCGTTGTGCGCCTGGTACTCGCCGTGCAATGGCAGGAAGATCTCCTCGTACGTGCCGCCGAGCCCCTGGATCGAGATCAGCTGGCCGCCGACCGCGACCGTCCTGCTGGTGACGCCGAACTCGAGTCCCTCGCGGGCGACCTGCGCGCCCACCTCGGCGGCCCGGCGCTGCAGCACCTCGAGCACCTCGAGGCTCTGCTGCGAGATCACCGCCGTACCGCCGGGCTTGATGATGCCGGCCTTGTCCTTGGCGATGGTGACCGGATCGGGGCCGAGGATGTGCGCGTGGTCGACCGCCACCGGGGTGATCACCGAAACGATGCCGTCGGCAACGTTCGTGGAGTCCCAGGTGCCGCCGAGGCCGACCTCGACGATCGCCACGTCGACCGGTGCGTCCGCGAACGCGGCGAACGCCATCGCGGTCATCACCTCGAAGAACGACAGCGGGTGCTCGTTCTCGGAGTCGACGACATCGACGTACGGCTCGATCTCGGCGTACACCTCGACGAAGCGCTGCTCCTCGATCGGTTCACCGTTCAGCGTGATCCGCTCCCGGACGGACTCCAGGTGCGGGCTGGTGAACCGGCCCGTGCGCAGACCGGCCTCGCGCAGCAGCGCGTCCACCATCCGCGCGGTCGACGTCTTGCCGTTGGTGCCGGTCAGGTGCACCACCGGATAGGTCTTCTGCGGGTCGCCGAGCAGCTCGACCAGCCGCCGGACCCGGTCCAGGGTGGGGTCGATCTTGGACTCCGGCCAGCGGGCCTGGAGCTTGGCCGACACTTCGGCGTACGAGAGATCACTCATCAGGCTGCCCAGTCTAGGGTGGCCGCCCCGGCCTGTGGATAACCGGTCGTTAGCACCCCTTGACAACCACTAGGATTGCCGTATGAGCGAAGCGTCCCGTGTTCCTGACAAGCCCACCCTCGAAGGCCTCGAGGAGAAGTGGGCTGCGGTATGGAAGGAGCAGCAGACCTACGCCTTCGACCGGACCGCTTCGCGCGAAGAGGTCTACTCGATCGACACCCCGCCGCCGACGGTCTCGGGGAAGCTGCACGTCGGGCACATCTTCAGCTACACGCACACCGACCTGATCGCGCGGTTCCAGCGGATGCGGGGCAAGAAGGTCTTCTACCCGATCGGCTGGGACGACAACGGCCTGCCGACCGAGCGCCGCGTCCAGAACTACTACGGCGTCCGCTGCGACCCGACCCTGCCGTACGACGCGTCCTTCGAGCCGCCGGAGAAGCCGGACCCGAAGAAGCAGATCCCGGTCTCGCGGCAGAACTTCGTCGAGCTGTGCGGCGAGCTGACGCACATCGACGAGCAGGCGTTCGAGCGGATGTGGCGCCAGGTCGGCCTGAGCGTCGACTGGTCGTACCTCTACACGACCATCTCCGCCGACTCCCGCCGTACGTCGCAGCGTGCCTTCCTGCGCAACTACGCCCGCGGCGAGGCGTACCTGGCCGAGGCCCCCACGATGTGGGACGTCACCTTCCAGACGGCGGTCGCCCAGGCCGAGATGGAGCCCCGCGACTACCCGGGCGCGTTCCACCGGATCGCCTTCCACGGCACCGGCAACCCGATCTACATCGAGACCACCCGGCCGGAGCTGCTGCCGGCCTGCGTCGCGCTGATCGCCCACCCGGACGACGAGCGGTACCAGGCCCTGTTCGGCACGATGGTCCGCACGCCGCTGTTCGACGTCGAGGTTCCGGTCCTCGCGCACCGGCTGGCCGAGCCGGACAAGGGCGCCGGCATCGCGATGGTCTGCACCTTCGGTGACCCCACCGACGTCATCTGGTGGCGCGAGCTGCAGCTGCCGACCCGGACGGTCATCGGCCGCGACGGCCGTCTGCTGCGCGACACCCCGGAATGGCTCTCGGGCTCTGCTCTGTACGAGGAGCTGGCCGGTAAGACCATCTTCAGCGCCCGTGAGCTGATCGTCGAGAAACTCCGCGAGAGTGGCGACCTGGACGGTGAGCCGAAGAAGACCGAGCGGAAGGCGAACTTCTTCGAGAAGGGCGACAAGCCGCTCGAGATCGTCTCCACCCGGCAGTGGTACATCACCAACGGCGGCCGCAGCGAGGACCTCCGCAACGAGTTCATCGAGCTCGGTGAGCGGGAGGAGTTCGTCCCGGAGCACATGCGGCACCGGTACCTGAACTGGGTCAACGGCCTTAACGGCGACTGGCTGATCTCCCGCCAGCGCTTCTTCGGCGTCCCCTTCCCGGTCTGGTATCCGATCGACGCCGACGGCGAGCCGGACTACGATCACCCGCTGCTGCCCCGCGAGGAGGATCTCCCGATCGACCCGACCTCGGACGTCCCGAGCGGGTACGACGAGTCCCAGCGCGGCAAGCCGGGCGGCTTCCAGGCCGACCCGGATGTGATGGACACCTGGGCGACGTCGTCCCTGTCGCCGCAGATCGTCACCGGCTGGGAGCGCGATCCGGATCTGTTCGCCCGGACCTTCCCGATGGACCTGAACACGCACGCGCACGACATCATCCGCACCTGGCTGTTCTCCCGCATCGTCCGCGCGCAGTTCGAGAACGGCACGCTGCCGTGGAAGCGCTCGATGATCTCCGGCTTCGTCGTCGACCCGGACCGGAAGAAGTTCAGCAAGTCCAAGGGCAATGCGGCGCTGCCGGACGACATCCTGCACAAGTTCGGCTCGGACGCGGTTCGCTGGCGGGCCGCGATGGCCCGGCCGGGGCTGGACTCGCCGTTCGACGAGTCGCAGATGAAGGTCGGCCGGCGGCTGGCGATCAAGGTCCTGAACGCGTCGAAGTTCGTCCTGAGCTTCGGAGCCACCTCGGCCGACGCCTCCGCTGTCACCGAGCCCGTCGACCTGGCGATGCTGGCGCAGCTGCGCACAGTCGTCGAGGACGCGACGGCAGCCTTCGACCGGTACGACTACACGGGTGCGCTGGAGGTCACGGAGCGGTTCTTCTGGACCTTCTGCGACGACTACGTCGAGCTCGTCAAGGAGCGCGCGTACGGCGGTCACGGTGAGGCCGGGGCTGCCTCGGCGAAGGCCGCGCTCGCGGTTGCACTGTCGGTCCAGTTGCGGCTGCTCGCGCCGTATTTGCCGTTCGCGACCGAAGAGGTCTGGTCGTGGTGGCAGGACGGGTCGATCCACCTAACCTCGTGGCCTGTCGCTGACGTCGACGTCGCTTCCACTGCGCACGACCCGGCGGTGCTGGACGCGGTGGCCGAGGTTCTCGCCGGGATCCGCGGCGCCAAGTCGACCGCGCAGGTCTCGATGAAGACCGAGGTCTCCAAGGTCGAGGTCAGCGGCCCCGCCGACCGGCTCGCCCTGGCCGAACAGGCCGAGGTCGACCTCCGCGCAGCCGGCCGCATCATCGGCGAGATCGTCTGGAGCCCCGACGAGTCCGACACCATCTCAGTCATCGCGGCCCTCTGACAGCCTGCTGATCTACCGGTGTGGGACACCCCGGCGACCGACCGGTGAGTTCTACCACCTGTGACCCTCGTAGCGCCCGCTTCTTCGGAGGCGGGCGCTACTTGCGTGAGGCGGGGGCTACTTGCGTGAACCGAACGGCTACGCTGCGGAGCCGGTTGTCCCGATGTGAAACCATCAGGACGGCACTGGCTAGACCGTGACTTGTCCCGAGGAGCATGCCTGATGAGCGACCCGAACACCCCGGCCGATTCGGACCGCACCCCCGCGTCCGACACCCCGCCCGAGGTCGCTCCAGCCAAGAAGACTCCCGCCAAGAAGTCAGCCACACCCCGCAAACGCACCCCCCGAAAAACCACCACGGCGAAGTCGGCCACCACTGCTGCGGACACCCGCAAAAGCACCCCCAAAAAGCCCGCCCAGCCCCAGCCTGCCGAAGAACTCCCCTTCGCTGCGGAACACCCCACCTCAAAGGCAACCGCCCCCAGCACTCCCCCATCCAGTGCGAGCACGTCCACCCCCACACCGGCAACACCCGCGGACACACCCACCACCGCCTCAACGCCGCCCACCGACGCAACCCCCGGCACCTCAGCTCCACCCACCGAGGCAACCCCCGCCGCCTCAGCTCCGCCAGCCGACGCACCCGCCACCGCCGCCTCAGCTCCGCCAGCCGACGCACCCGCCACCGCCTCAGCTCCGCCAGCCGACGCCGCGTCCACGACTCCTTCCACCCGTTCCCAGCCGTCCGCACCAAGCGGACCCACAGGTCGAGCCGCGAAGTCACCCTCCCAACAAACCCCCATGCCCGCTCAAACGCCCCTCCCGAAGCAAACGCCTCTCCCCGCCCAAACCCCTTTCCCCAAACAAACCCCCCTCCGCCCCGCCCCCACCTCCAACGACACCGCTCCTCCGTCCGCCAACGCCCCCACTCCACAACCCACACCCGCCAACACCACAACCACCCCGAGCCCGGCAACCCCCAGCCCCACGCCAAGCTCACCCGCTGACCACCCGCGGCCACCTCAGCAACCCCCACCCCGCCCGCAACCACCGCACCAAGCACACCTCCTGCACCCACTGCGCCCGATTCCCCCAGCGACCCGTCCAAGCCCGGCTCACCAACCGCGCCTTCGGCCAAAGCCCCCGCCAACTCGACAAACTCCGGAACCACACCCAGCGCACCACCAGCAACCACCGCACCTACCTCACCCCCGTCGACGCCCCCGACTGGCTCCCCCACCGGTACTCCGACCAGCGCAACCGCCACCCCAAACACCACCAGCACAACAACACCTGGCTCGACCGGCGAAACCACCAAGCCCAGCTCACCCGCCGGCACACCGACCAGCACAACCGCCACCCCAAACACCACCAGCACAACAACACCTGGCACGGCCAGCGAAACCACCAAGCCCGACTCACCCGCCGGCACACCGACCAGCACAACCGCCATCCCAAACACCACCAGCACAACAACGCCAGGCTCGACCGGCGAAACCACCAAGCCGGGCTCGCCTGCTGGGGTTGGAGGTGGCGCTATCGCCGGTGCTGCAGCTGGAGCGTCGCAGGGTAAGGCTGGCGGGGTTGGCGGTGCGACGACAGCGCCTGCTAAAGCCGGAGGGGCGCCGGGCAAGGCTGGTGGGGTTGGCGGGGCGACGACAGCGGGAGCTAAAGCCGGAGGGTCGCAGGGTAAGGCTGGTGGGGTTGGCGGGGCGACGACAGCCGGTGCTGGGGCTGGGGCTGGAGGGGCGAAGAGTAAGGCTGGGGAGGGTGAGGGGAAGGGCAAGAAGAAGGTGCAGTTGCGGAGGAATCCGTGGGTGACTGTGGGGGGTGTGGTGCTGGTTTTGCTGTTGCTTGCTGGGTTCGGGTACTTCGGTGGGTTCGGGCCGTTGAGTCGGTTGAATACGGCGCGGGGGATCACGCCGCCGGCGAAGTTGGCGGGGTTGGAGCGGATCACGGATCCGGACATTCGCGGGCAGTTGCAGTTGGACCAGACGCGGCAGGCGCTGAGCAGGATCAACGACGGCAAGCAGGTGACGGTCGAGGCGTACGGGAATCTTGACGGCAAGCGGCTGTTCGTACTGATCGCGTTGCGCGGCAAGGTCGACATCGACAAGACGATCAAGGACTCGGGGGCGACACCGGACAAGGTGAAGACGGTCGGCAAGTCCACCTGCGTCGAGTCGATCGGCAACCTGCCTGCGCAGTGCTACCGGGGATCCCAACGCCTGACAGTCATCGCCCAGGCGGCGAACGACGGAGCAACCGTCGACGACGTTGGAGCAGTCTCCAACGAAGCCTTCGACGCAATGAAGTAGCAGGCACGGTTTGGATGACTAACAGGCAGAGTGGAACTAGCAGGCAGGGTTTGCGCGGCTCGACCGAGGACGATGCCAAAGGCAACCTTCTCGGTCGGCCGACCCCGGCGAAGCTACGAGGTCATGTCTCAAGCGGCTCCGAGCGGGTCGCGGAGCACACCGGAGTACGCCTTCCTGCGCGAGCTAGGCAGGTTCATCACGCTCGACAACTAGGTCAGCAAGGAAATCGCGGCCGCGGACAGCCGGCACCAGCTCGCCGTGAACAACATCTGCCTGTGAAAGGAGGCCGGGCCCACCTTGCGGCGGATCCGGCCTCCTCACGCGATTGTGTGAAGCTCCCTCGAGAGAGCGTCAGGCGGTCTTCTCGCGGCGTTCGCGTTTGCGCTCGATCTGGTCGCGGGGAATCAGGGTCGGGTTGACGTTCTCCAGCACGACCTCGCCGGTGACGACGACCTTCGCGACATCCTCACGGCTGGGCACCTCGTACATCACGTTGAGGAGCACCTCCTCCATGATGGCGCGCAAACCGCGAGCGCCGGTGCCGCGAAGGAGTGCCTGGTCGGCGATCGCCTCGACCGCGTCGTCGCTGAACTCCAGCTCGACGTTGTCGATTTCGAAGAGCCGCCGGTACTGCTTGACCAGCGCGTTCTTCGGCTCGGACAGGATCTTGATCAACGCGTCCCGGTCGAGCGGGGACACGGTGGTGATGACCGGGAGACGGCCGATGAACTCGGGGATCAGCCCGAACTTGAGCAGATCCTCCGGCATCACGTCGGCGTACGTTCCGGCTTCGCGCGGCTTCTCGGTCTCGCGCGACATGCTGAACCCGAGCGTCTTCTTGCCGACCCGCTGCTCCACCATGTGGTCCAGTCCGGCGAACGCGCCGCCGACGATGAACAGCACGTTGGTGGTGTCGATCTGGATGAACTCCTGGTGCGGGTGCTTGCGACCGCCTTGGGGCGGGACGCTGGCCGTCGTACCTTCCAGGATCTTCAGCAGCGCCTGCTGGACGCCTTCGCCGGAGACATCGCGGGTGATCGACGGGTTCTCGCTCTTGCGGGCGATCTTGTCGACCTCGTCGATGTAGATGATGCCGGTCTCGGCCTTCTTGACGTCGTAGTCAGCGGCCTGGATCAGCTTCAGCAGGATGTTTTCGACGTCCTCACCGACGTAACCCGCCTCGGTGAGGGCGGTGGCGTCGGCGATCGCGAACGGCACGTTGAGCATCCGGGCCAGGGTCTGCGCCAGGTAGGTCTTGCCGCAGCCGGTCGGGCCGATCAGCAGGATGTTCGACTTCGCGAGCTCGACTGCCTCGTCCTTGGCGTGCCGGCCGGCCGTCGACGAGGCCTGCCCGTCGCGCACCCGCTTGTAGTGGTTGTAGACAGCCACCGCGAGGGCTTTCTTCGCCACGTCCTGTCCGACGACGTAGGCGTTGAGGAAGTCATAGATCTCGCGGGGCTTCGGCAGCTCCGTCAGACCGACCTCGGAGCCCTCGTTCAGCTCTTCCTCGATGATCTCGTTGCAGAGATCGATGCACTCGTCGCAGATGTAGACGCCGGGACCGGCGATGAGCTTCTTGACCTGCTTCTGGCTCTTCCCGCAGAACGAGCACTTGAGCAAGTCGCCGCCGTCACCTATGCGTGCCACCGGGACAGATCCCTTCTCTCACTAGCTGAGGCCGGGTCGAGCCGAGTTCGTCTCGAACCTAGATTCCGACGGTACCGCGCCTGGAGTCCGAACGCTGCCCTCTCGCACGCGTCGTGACTACGCCCGTGGCGAACGTGCAGCACTCCAGGCGGCGGCACCACCGCACTGTCGAGAAACTCAGGCGCCGACGCCGACCGGAGTCTTCCGCGACTCCAGGACCGAGTCGATCAGACCGTACTGGACGGCCTGCTCGGCGGTGAGGAACTTGTCCCGCTCGATGTCACGGGAGACCTCTTCCAGCGACTTCCCGCTGGCGTCGGACAGCATCTTCTCCAGCAGCGAGCGCAACCGCAGGATCTCGTTCGCCTGGATCTCGATGTCGCTCGACTGGCCGTAGGTGCCCTCGGTGGCCGGCTGGTGGATGATGATCCGGCTGTTCGGCAGGGCCATCCGCTTACCCGGCGTACCGGCGGCGAGCAGTACCGCGGCAGCGGAGGCCGCCTGGCCGAGGCACACCGTCTGGACGTCGGCCTTGATGTAGCGGATCGTGTCGTAGATCGCCGTCAGCGCCGTGAAGGAGCCGCCCGGCGAGTTGATGTAGATGCTGATGTCGCGGTCGGGATCCATCGACTCCAGGCAGAGCAGCTGCGCCATCACGGCGTTCGCGATCTCGTCGGAGATCGGCGTGCCGAGGAAGATCGTGCGCTCCTCGAACAGCTTGGTGTAGGGGTCGACGCGGCGCATGCCGTACGACGTGCGCTCCTCCCACTGCGGGATGAAGTAGTTCATGGGTTTGTCCTTACTACGGAGTGGGAGATCAGGAGTTCGGGCTGCCGCTGCTCAGCTGAGCGGCGCTCGCCACGACGTGGTCGATGAAGCCGTAGTCCTTCGCCTGGTCAGCGGTGAACCAGCGGTCGCGGTCGGCGTCGGTCTCGACCTGCTCGAGCGCCTGGCCGGTGTGCTCGGCGATCAGCTTGAACAGCTGCGCCTTGATGTGCAGCGACTGCTGGGCCTGGATCTTGATGTCGGAGGCCGTTCCACCCATCCCGCCGGACGGCTGGTGCATCATGATCCGCGCGTGCGGGAGGGCGAAGCGCTTGTCCTTCGCGCCGGCGCAGAGCAGGAACTGCCCCATCGACGCGGCCAGGCCCATCCCGACGGTGGCGACGTCGTTGGAGATCCACTGCATGGTGTCGTAGATCGCCATGCCGGAGTCCACCGAACCACCCGGCGAGTTGATGTACAGCCAGATGTCCTTGTTGGGGTCCTCTGCGTTGAGGAGCAGCATCTGAGCACAGATCGCGTTCGCGTTGTCGTCGCGAACCTCGGACCCCAAGAAGATGATCCGGTTGCTCAGCAGGCGCTGATAGATGTGGTCGTCGAGTCCGCCGGATCCGTTGCCGCCCGCTGCGGTGGGGCTGGCTGCAAATGTCTCGTTCACGAAGCCGACATTACTGGTCGCCGTCGACAGACCGGAGGCCGGTCGGCAAGTGTTCGCTCACGGCGCACTGTGTCTGCCCTCAGCGAATTCCCACCCACCCCACCAGCCTCGCACTACGAAGCCGCACCCCGGGGTCACCCGCTGCAACAGGTGGCAGAGCACCACGCAGTACAGGCTGCATCTTCCCTCGTACTACGTGCCGCCGCGCACCTCCGCTGCAACGTGCGGCAGGGCAACGCAGTACGAGCGCAATCTTCCTCGTACTGCGTGACGTCGCCCCCTCCGCTGCGACCTGCAGCAGGGCAACGCATTACGTGCGTCACCGTCCTCGTACTGCGTGGCGTCGCGCACCGTTCGCTGCGACGTGCGGCAGGACGTAGTACGGGAAAGGCAGCGGCCCGGATCCGTAAGGGATCCGGGCCGTTGCGGGTGTTTCGGGGCTGTCAGGCCTTGGCGGGCTCTTCGGCCGGGGTCTCGTCGGCGGCGACCTCAGCCTCGGGGTCGGCGTAGGTGCCGTCCGGCTGCAGGGTCTTGAGCTCGACCACGTTGCCGGAGGCGTCGGTGACCTTGGCGTTCTCGACCAGGTGCGCGAGCGCCTTGCCGCGGACGACCTCGGACACCAGGCTCGGGACGAGGTTGTTCTCGACCGCGTGCTGGGCGAACTGGTCCGGGCTGACACCGGAACGCTGCGCGTGCCGGACGATGTGCTCGGTCAGCTCCTGGTCGTTGACGCTCAGCTGCTGCTGCTCGGCGACCATGTCGAGCACGAACTGGGCCTTGATCGCGTCCTCGGAACGCTTCTTCAGGTCCTCGTCGAACTCTTCCTCGGTCTGCTCCTCACCCTCGAGGAACTGCGCGAAGGTCATCCCGGAGTACCCGAGCTGCTGCTCGAGGTTCTCCTTGCGGGCGGCCAGTTCGTCGGTCAGCAGGCCGTCGGGGACCGGCACGTCGACCATGGTCAGGATCTTCTCGAGCACCGCGTCGCGGGCGTCGCCGGCCTGCTCGAGGCGCTTGCCACGCTCCAGCCGGGCACGCACGTCGGCGGTCAGCTCGTCGGCGGTGTCGAACTCCGACGCGGTCTGCGCGAAGTCGTCGTCGTACGCCGGCAGCTCCTGCTCCTTGACCGCGGTCACCGTGACCTCGACCTGGACGTCCTCGCCCTTCAGCTCACCACCGACCAACTGGGTGGTGAACGTGGCGGACTCGCCGGCGGACAGGCCGATCACGGCCTCGTCGAGACCGTCCAGCAGCTGTCCGCTGCCGACCTGGTACGACAATCCGGTGGCCTGCGCCTCCTCGATCTTCTCGCCGTCCTTGGTGGCGGACAGATCGATCGTGATGAAGTCCTTGTCGGCCACCGCGCGCTCGACCGGGTTCAGCGAACCGAACCGCTGCCGCAGCGCCTCGATCTGCTCGGTCACCTCGTCGTCGCTGATCGCGATGTCCTCGACGGACGCCTCGATCCCGTCCAGGTCCGGCAGCGTGATCTCCGGGCGGACCTCGACCTCGGCGGAGAACTGCAGGCTCTCCTTGTCGTTGAACTCGGTCACGTCGACCTCAGGCCGGCCGATCGCCTTGACCTGGTTGTCCTGGACAGCCTGCGAGTACAGCTTCGGCAGCGCGTCGTTGATCGCCTCTTCGAGCACCGGCCCGCGCCCGACCCGCTGGTCGATCACCTGCGGGGGGATCTTGCCCTTGCGGAAGCCCGGCACGACGATCTGGCTGCCAATGCTCTTGTACGCCGCGTCGAGGCTCGGCTTGAGCTCCTCGAACGGCACCTCGACGATGAGCTTGACCTTGGTCGGGCTCAAGGACTCGACGGTGCTCTTCACGGTGGCGGTTCTCCTTGGTTGGTGACGTTCACAGCCGTGACCGGGCAGGCCACGCTGCAGGGTGCTGCAGGGGTTTGTCGGGGCGACAGGACTCGAACCTGCGGTCTCCTGCTCCCAAAGCAGGCGCGCTAGCCACTACGCTACGCCCCGCAGTGACCGCACGAGTCTAGTGGACGAAAACCAGTGCTCGCGCCCCGACCCCTGAATTGGGCCCGGCGCCGAGGATGTGGAATCATGTCCGAGCGCTCAACACGCACGCGGGTGTAGCTCAATGGTAGAGCCCCAGTCTTCCAAACTGGCTACGCGAGTTCGATTCTCGTCACCCGCTCCACCCCGTCCGACGGAGGAGCATCCGCCCACGCGGCTCCTCCGTCGCACCTCCGCTGCCTTCGTCCGAACGCACGGGTTCATCTGTCGGACGGGTCTCCGATCCTCACGCCGCTAGAACTGCCGAGTTGGCTCTGATGGATCAAGGCGCACCGTCCGGCGTACCCATGTGCCGGACAGGCCGCTTGGCAGCCCATCAGTGGGACGGGGCAGGCATGGCGTCAGTGCACCTCACCGGGAGAGTTTCTGCGGCGTCTGGGCATCGTCCACGGCCGACCTCGTTCGCCGAGTCGCCAACTGACGTGGAGTACCAGCGAAGCGACGAAAAGCACCGCCGCTGGTCCAGTGATGAAGTCGACTCCCACAAGGTCGAGGAGAGCCCACACGGCCAGAATCGCGATGGATGCCCAACGGGACCACCATGGTTCGCTGGGATAGCCGATGGCCCGTACGAGGAGAACCAGTAAGAGCACCAGGACAATGACCGTGCCTTCAGGCTCCACCGCTCCAGGGTAAGTTGCCCGGCCTCTCGGCGTCGTCACCCGCTCCGCCTCGTACGCCGAGGAAGAGCCGCCCACGCGGCTCCTCCGTCGCCGCTGCCCACCCCGAGCTACGGCGCTCCTCCGTCGCACCTCCGCTGCCTTGTCCGAACGCACGGTGGGCTTGCCCAGATGCGTGGAGACCCTCACTGGCCGCGCGGGGGGCACGCGGGCGGTCTGCGGTCTCTCCTGCGACCTGTGTCGTCGTGTGCTGACGGATCAATGCCGCCGGCAGCGTCGACTGCCCTCAGCGTGGACTGCCCTCAGCCAGATGACCCGAGGCCGGCAGACGGGTGCCTAGGCAAAGAAGTCTCGCCCCTCCAGTCCAGTCGGGTCGGCTGTTGACCTCGTAGATGGAACGAATGTCCCGCCAGACGGCCCGCACGAGCCGGGCGCGAACGCTGTCATCGGTCATGGCGGAACCCTGGGGCCTGCGGAGCGGCGTCAGGAGACGAGATCGTCGAGCAAGATGCCTTCACTCGCGAGGGTTTCCCGTATCCAGCGGCGCATTAGCTCGTTCGAGCTGTCCCACGCGTACTGCAGGCCTTCAGCGGGCGTCTGCCTTGTGTCAGCGCGGAGAGAACCAGGGAGACTGGCGGCAGTGTCCGCCAGCGATCGGATCAGCTCGTGGTAGTCGTCGACGACTACGCCCGAGAAGAGTCCGGGATCTCGGCGAAGATACGCAGTCGTGCGAATACTGGCCAACGCACACTGGATGAGGACCACGTTCGCCCGCGTGGCCAACTCCTCGCCGCGACGTTCTCTTCTTCGCATCCGGCAATCATCCAGCACGTCCTGCTTTCGAACTGGCTACACGAGTCCGAGTTTCGTCACCCGCTGACGCAGTGGGTCAGCAAGAATTCCCGCGTTGATTGTGTGGGTTCGTAGAAGGCCCAGACCGCGTTCGAGAACTCGCCTGCAGCGAAGAAGGTGGGCGGTTTTGCGCCGGAGAGCCGGTAGACGGTGATGGTGTGTTGCTGGGTGGGGTGGGCCGGGTCGGCGACCACAACGCTTCCGACTGGCATGGGCTCCCATTCTGCCTGCCATGGGTTGACGCCGGCGATGTCCACGGGGGCGCCCTCAAGCACGATCGCTCGGAAATGCCAGCCGTTTGAGGTGTCCACGGCGTCAGTGTCTCCCGCTGCGTCGGGATGCTCAGCCGAAAGGAGAGTTCAGGTTGTAGCGGTGCATCAGGTCGGGGACCCAAGTGGGGTCTATGAAGAGGCCGTAGGCGGTGGCGAGGGTTTCCAGGTCGGTGGGGTTCGGGGGGCCGGCTGCAACGAGTTCGGCTAGTTCGAAGAAGAAGTGTTCGAAGCCGGCGGGCGTGATGATCTCGATCATTCGCGCTTCGGTGTCGCCGGCGTTCCACATCGTGTGCAGTTCGCCGCGGGGCTTGGCGATGTAGCCGCCTGCTTCGAGGACGACCTCGTCGGGGCCGGAGCGGAATCCGATCGTGCCGGCGGTGACGATCGAGAACTCGTCCTCGCGGGTGTGCACGTGCGGCGGGACCAGAGCGCCGACCGGGAACGGATGTTCGACGATGGCCAGCTGACCGCCCGTCTCCTCGCCGCCCAGGCGGAAGCCGACGCCGATGGAACCGATGGACCTGTCGGGGGCGTGCGGACCCTGCAGCACCGTCAGTGGGAGCGCGCGGGCTGCCGCGGTGGCCTGTTCGAGGGTCGTCGGGACCGGTGATGAATTCATCTGCTTCTCCCCCGCTGATTTCGCTGAACAGCGATGTATAGTGAAATCAGGTGTACGCCTCCCCGATCAAGGAGTCAATGCTTGGCTGCGCAGCCCGACGTACCGGCACCCCGCGGTTACACCCTGCGGGCGCGCCAGGAGCGCGTCGACGAGACCCGCCTGCGCATCACCGAAGCGACGACGCGCTTACACGAACAGGTTGGGCCTGCCGCCACGACTGTGTCTGCCATCGCCGAACTGGCCGGTGTGACGCGTCTGACCGTCTATCGGCACTTCCCCGATGACGAGGCGTTGGTGAAGGCGTGCTCAGCACACTGGCGAGGCCTGCACCCGCGGCCGGATGCCGCGGCTTGGGTGTCCATCGACGACCCGATGAATCGACTGCGTACTGCGCTGTCGCAGACCTACCGGTGGGCTCGGGGCGCGGAGCCGATGATGACGAAGATCCACCGCGATCTGCACGTCATGCCCGAGTTCGTCAGCCGGTTCCTGGCTCAGGATCAGCAGACGCGGGTGGAGATCCTCCGCCAGGGCTTTCGAGCACCTGGCAAGAAGAGCCGGCGACTCAAAGCCGCCCTCGCACACGCTGTGGACTTCCGGACCTGGCACTCCCTGTGCATCGTCGGCGGACTCAGCGACGACGAAGCCGCCCACCTCATGCTCGCCACCGTCGCGGCGGCAATCGAGAACGCCTGAACCCGCAGCTGAGTCGGGTTCTTCGGATCGCGGGCGGCCGCGACGGCCGCCTCGACGATACGGTTCAAGTTGAGGCAGCGGACCACGATTGGCGAGGATCTGGCCCCTTCATCGGGCAGCCGAATGAGCGGGGAGCGAGATGGACAGGCGCAAAGCTCAGGGCTGGCGAGGGGTCGTTGTGGGTGGCGTCGTGATCGTCGTGGGCGTGGTGCTGATAGCCAACGACGTTCCAGTATTCGGCGTGTCAGCGTTGCCGGTCGTAGGCGCGGGAATCGCCGCGCTCACAACGGGCCTCTACCGGCTCTTCACCACTCGTCAAGATCGCGGCAGGTAGAGACCAAGGGCAGGTGATGCCTGTAATCCCGCATCCGTTTTCGATCGCCCCATCTGGGTCGATCCGCTGTAGCCCGACGGCTCGAGGCGGAACCTTCACGTGGTCCGGCGTGGGCTCGAGGTCAGCGGGGGAGGTTGAGGCGGTGGACTGTGACCTCGATGTCGTTGACGGTTTCGTGGCGGGAGGGAGTGAAGCCGAGGCGGGCGGCGAGGCGGAGGCTGGGGGTGTTGAGGGGGTTGATGACTGCGATCAGGTGGTCGTCGGGGAGGTTTGTGGCAGCCCAGTCGATCCAGGCTCGGCAACCCTCTTGGGCCAGGCCTTGGCCCTGGGAAGAGCGCAACAGGGCGTAGCCGAGTTCCGTCTCGTTCCAGTCGGGCCAGATGGACAAGCCGATGCGGCCCAGAAACGCACCGGTCGACCGCAGGATGACTGCGCTCTGGCCGTAGCCGTGGTCGGTCCACGTTCGGGCCCAGCGCTCGGTTTGCTCGCGGGTGGTGTCGGGGGTCAACGAGTCGCCGCCGACATAGCGCGCGACCAAGGGATCGGAGTACACGTTCCAAAGGGCGACAGCGTGCTCCGGCCCCAACGGCATCAGTCGAAGACGTGGGGTCTCCAGGATCATGCGGGCGGGGCGACGGTGGCGTCGGGGCGGTTGGAGCGGGTCAGCGAGGCGGCGATGAAACCGGTTGATTTCAGCTCTTCGACCAAGGCCCGCAGAAAGGCGATCGTCTCCGGCGAGCGGGACTTCGTCGTACCGACTGCTTGCTGGATCTGCATGAAGCGGTCGGGGATGACGCGGAGGTCGGGGTGCGAGGCCACGTAGTCGGTGATCGGCTGGCGGATGCCGGCGGCGACCTCGAGGTTGTGGGTACGGAAGGCGGTGGTGCCCTCCTCGTCCTGGACGACGGTCGCGTGCTGGAGCGTGCGGGACAGATACAAGTCGTACGCCGATCCGCGCTTCACGCCGACCCGGATCCCGGGCCGATCCACGTCGGCGGCGGAGCGGATCGACGACTCCCGCGGTACGGCGTACACGCCTTCGATCACCACGTACGGCGCGGTGAAGGCGACCTCCGCCTCGCGAGCCGGGTCGATCGCGAGGAAGCAGATGTCCGCCCGGCCCGATGTCATCGCCTCGAACGACTTGCGCGCCGCGTCGAAGCAGATCAGCTCGACCGGTACGCCGAGCCGGGAACCGATCTCGCGCGCGATGTCGACGGTCACCCCGGCCGGCTGCTCGGCCGTCCCCTGGGCCAGCACCGGATTCCCCAGATTGATCGAAGCTCGCAGCACACCGTCCGCAGCCAGATCCTTGACCACCGCGTCACTCCCATTCAGCATGCCGCCGACCCTACAAGCGAGCCGCCGGGGCCGAACGGGTGCGGCAGAAGCCGGCCGCAGTACTGATCACGACTCGTAATGACTGAGAGCCCGGTCACCGCTAGTTGCCGCGGCTACCCATGCAGGAAGCGGCAATCGTTCACCGGGGAATGGAATTCGGGGGACAGCGGTTACCCATCTGGGGGATACTTGAAATTGCGCCGTTTTCCGGCCGCAGACCCCCTTCCGTGCCGAGCATGTTGGGAAGTGCGCCCCTCCAGATGCCCTCAGAGCCACCTGTCAAAGCGCCGTCGATTGCTGCCCCTTCGAAACGTAACCACCGGCGGAGCCAGAATCTCTGGCGACTCCGCCCCTATCTGCGCCCGCACCGCTGGCGCCTGCTGACGATGTTCTCGACCGCCATTCTCGGCGTCGGTGTCAGCCTGACCGTTCCACTCGTCACCCGGGCGATCATCGACGGGCCGGTCACCCGCCGCGAGATCAGCCTGCTCCTCCCGCTCGGGCTGCTGGCCCTCGGCCTCAGCATCAGCGAGGTCCTGCTGGTCTGGATGCGCCGGTGGGCCCAGTCCAAGACCGTCAGCGACCTCGAGGCCACCCTGCGGCACGACCTGTACGTCCGGTTGCAAGCGCTCCCGATGGAGTTCCACAGCCGCTGGCAGAGCGGGCAACTGCTCTCCCGGGTTACCTCGGACCTGTCGATCATCCGCCGGTTCATGGGCTTCGGCCTGCTGTTCCTGGTGATCAACATCCTGCAGCTGGTGGTCGTCACCATCTTGCTGCTCCGGCTCTACTGGCCGCTCGGTGTCGTCGTCCTGGTGGCCGCGGCGCCGATCATCATCGTGTCGCTGAAGTTCGAGAAGAAGTACCTGGCGATCTCCCGCCGGGTGCAGGACCAGCAGGGCGACCTGGCCACCCGGATCGAGGAGTCCGCGGTCGGTTTCCGGGTGATCAAGGCCTTCGGCCGTCGTGAGCACGTGAAGAAGCAGTTCGACGACGGCGCGGTGAAGCTCTACGAGACGTCGGTGGACAAGGTCCGGCTGGCGTCGCGGTTCTGGACCTTCCTGGAGGTGATCCCGAACCTGACCCTGGTGATCGTGCTGCTGCTCGGCGCACTCGCCGTCGGCCGGCACTCGATCACGCTGGGCACGCTGGTCGCCTTCATCACGCTGATGCTGTCGCTGATCTGGCCGGTCGAATCGCTCGGCACGATCCTGGCGATGGCCCAGGAGGCGATGACGTCGGCAGACCGGATCAGCGAGATCCTGGACACCGAGTCGACCATCACCGACGGCCCGGACGAACTGGTGAACCCGCGCGGCCACCTGCGGTTCGAGAACGTCAGCTTCCGGTTCTCCCCCGACTCCGACGACGTCCTGCACGACATCAACCTGGACCTGCCACCCGGTACGACGCTGGCCCTCGTCGGCGCGACCGGATCCGGCAAGACCACCCTGACCGCCCTGGTCCCCCGGCTGTACGACGTGACCGGCGGGCGGATCACCATCGACGGCCACGACGTACGCGACCTCACTCTCGCGTCACTCCGCAGCGCGGTGGCGTCGGCGTTCGACGACCCCACGCTGTTCTCCATGAGCGCTCGGGAGAACATCACGCTGGGCCGGCCGGACGCCTCCGAGGAGGACGTGCAGCAGGCGCTGGAGATCGCGCAGGCGACCTTCGCCAACGACCTGCCGTGGGGACTGGACACCCGCGTCGGCGAGCAGGGCATGTCGTTGTCCGGTGGCCAGCGGCAACGACTCGCGCTTGCTCGTGCGGTGCTCGCGCGACCCGCAGTACTGGTGCTCGACGACACGCTGTCCGCGCTGGACGTCCACACCGAGGCCCTGGTCGAGGAGGCGCTGCGCAACGTGCTCGCCGCGACCACCGGCATCGTGGTGGCGCACCGGGCGTCGACGGTGATGCTGGCCGATCAGGTGGCGCTGCTGCAGGACGGCACGATCACCCACGTCGGTACTCATGGCGAACTGCTCGCGACCGTTCCGGCGTACCGGACGCTGCTCGCGGCCGAAGAGGAGGAGGTGCACGCATGACGACGACCCAGCAAACACCTCAGCCGACGGTCGAACAGCAGAACGATTCCTGGCGCGGGTACGCCGAAGAGGGCAACGACGAGTTGTCGAGGGCAACGACTCTCCGCTTGAAGGAACAGTCGCGCAAGCTGCTCGGTGAACTGCTGCGGCCCTACAAGAAGATGATCTGGCTGCTGATCGTCATCGTTGTCGTGGAGAACGCGGCCCGGCTGTCGGTGCCGTACCTGGTCCACCTCGGCATCGACAAGGGCATCCCGCCGATCCTGGCTGGGGAGGGCAGCAAGACCCTCGTCACGATCGTGTTCGTCGTGCTGGCCTCCGCGCTGATCCAGGCCGGCGCCCGGCAGGTGTTCCTGATGCGGTCCGGCCGGCTCGGGCAGACGATCCTGCTCGGCCTGCGGCGACGGGTGTTCGACCACTTCCAGCGGCTCAGCCCGTCGTTCCACGACAAGTACACCTCGGGCCGGGTGATCTCCCGGCTGACCTCGGATGTCGATGTCATCGACGAGATGCTGGAGACCGGCTTCGACGGTCTGGTGACCGCGCTGCTGACTCTGGTCGGTACGGCGGTTCTCCTGCTCACGCTGGACATCAGGCTCGGCCTGCTTGCGCTGTTGTCGTTCCCGGTGCTGTTCCTGTTGACGGCCTGGTTTCGTCGCAGGTCGGCCGTGGTCTACCGGCGGACGCGCGAGGCCGTCGTACTGGTGATCGTGCACTTCGTCGAGTCGATGCAGGGCATCCGCGCGGTACAGGCGTTCCGCCGGGAGCCGCGCAACGAGGAGATCTTCCACGAGGTCAACGACAAGTACCGCGAGGCGAACCTCGAGTCGTTCCGGATCAACGCGATCTTCATGCCGTCGATCAAGGGCGTCGGCAACATCACGATCGTCGCGATCCTCGCGTACGGCGGTTGGCAGGCGTACCACGGTCACGTCACCGTCGGCGTGCTGACCGCGTTCCTGCTCTACCTGCGGCAGTTCTTCGAGCCGCTGCAGGACATCTCGCAGTTCTACAACACCTTCCTGTCCGCGAGTGCCGCGCTGGAGAAGCTGTCCGGCGTACTCAACGAGAAGCCCGACGTCGCCGAACCGCTCGAGCCCGCGCGGCCCGGCAACGCCCGGGGTCACCTCGAACTGCGCAACGTGCAGTTCTCGTACGTCGACGGCGTACCGATCCTGCCCGGGCTCGACCTCGACGTACCGGCCGGGCAGACGCTGGCACTGGTCGGTACGACGGGCGCCGGCAAGACCACGATCGCCAAGCTGGTGTCCAGGTTCTACGACCCGACCGGTGGCCACGTGCTGCTCGACGGTGTCGACCTGCGCGATCTGACCGAGGACGATCTGCGCACCAGGGTCGTGATGGTGACGCAGGAGAACTTCCTGTTCACCGGCACGGTCGCCGACAACATCCGGTTCGGCAAGCCGACGGCCACCATGGACGAGATCGTCGAGGCGGCCAAGGTGATCGGCGCGCACGAGTTCATCACCAAGCTGCCGAATGGCTACGAGACCGCGGTCGAGAAGCGCGGTAACCGGCTGTCCGCGGGGCAGCGTCAGCTGGTCGCGTTCGCCCGGGCGTTCCTGGCGGACCCGGCCGTACTGATCCTGGACGAGGCGACCTCCAGCCTGGACATCCCGAGCGAGCGGCTGATCCAGCGCGCGCTGCGGACCATCCTGGCTGAACGCACCGCCATCGTGATCGCCCACCGCCTGTCCACCGTGGAGACGGCCGACCGGGTGATCGTCCTCGAACACGGCCACATCATCGAGGACGGCTCCCCCGCCGACCTCATCACCACCGGCGGCAACTACGCCGGCCTCCACCAGGCCTGGGAAGAGTCCCTGGCCTGATCCATCCACGACTGGCCCCTCCCGGCAATCGGGAGGGGCCGGTGTCATTTCACGGGATCAGGAGCACCTTGCCTGTTGTGGTGCGGGCTTCGAGTGCGGCGTGGGCTTCGGCTGTGTGGGTCAGGGGGTAGGTGGCGCCGATGCGAAGGCGTAGGCGGCCGGTCGCTAGCCAGTTGAAGACGGCGGAGGTGCGGTCGTGGAGTTCGGTGGGGGTGCTGACGAAATCGCTCAAGGTGGGGCGGGTGATGGTGAGGGAGCCGAGGCGGCCGAGGCGGCTGAGGTCGAAGGGGGGCACTGGTCCGCTGGACTGGCCCAACAATACGAGAGTGCCTCGTTTCTTCAAGCAGGCCAGGGAGTCCTCGAAGGTCGCCTGACCGACACTGTCGTAGACGACTGCTGCGTTGCCGGCGGCAACGGCCGGCAGTTCCTCGTACGGGACTGCCAGGTCGGCGCCTGCCTCAAGCGACAGCACCGCCTTTGCAGTGCTGGAGACAGTGGTGATGACGCGGGCGCCGCAGAGTTTGGCGACCTGGGTGAGAAGCAGCCCGAGGCCGCCCGCGCCGGCATGGATCACCACCACATCTCCGGGCTGGATCGCATACGAGGTGGTGGCCAAGTACTGCGCGGTCAGCCCCTGCAGCAGAATCGCGGCCGCCTCCTGGTCGCTCACCTCGTCGGGTACCGGTAGCACCTTCCAAGCCGGCGCGACCACCTCCTCGGCGTACGAGCCTCGAACGCCTTGCCAGCAAACGCGTTGGCCGACTCGCAGGCCGGTGACGTCGTCCGCGATCTCGGTGACAGTGCCGCTGCCTTCACCACCCGGCACATACGGGAACTCCCGCGGATAAAGGCCGATGCGCTCCTGGACATCGAGATAGTTGACCCCGATCGCCGCGACCTCGATCCGCACCTCGCCGGACGTGAGCGCCCTCGACGGCCGATGGACGATCCTCAAGTCGTCCGGACCATGGACCTCGACCTGCCTCATCGCTGCCCGTGAAACGACTCGACAACGTGCTGAACCCGTTCTGCAGCGGCGAAATCGGCCAGATCAGTGGACGGCCTCCCATCCATGAGCTCGGCGAAGAGCGAGAGCCTGCTGTACTCCGAACCCTCCTCGCCGGCCAGCTCGACCGGCACCCATTCGTAGCCCTCGGCAACGAAAAGCTCGCGCCAGTCGCGAAGCAGGAAAGACCGACGACTACCGCGCAGGATCCACTCGTACGTCGTGGGCCCCGGCGCGCCGGCCGATCCGGTCAGCACCACCGGGACGTCGCCCGCCAGCATCAGCCCGTACGCCGTGGCTTCGCTCGGGCCGTCGCGATGATCGAGCCGCGTCTGCACCACCGAGAGCGGGCCTAGCAGCCGATCGGTCAGGTAGGCGAAGTGTGAGAACACCTCGCGCACGAACCCACCCTGCTCACGTCCGGCCACCCACGTCGCGTCCGCCTGGAACTTCCGCGGCCAGACCGGGAAATGCAACCGGATCTCCACCCCGAGCACGTCACCGACGAGGCCGTCCGCCAGCGCCTGCTCGATGTGGCGGGTGGCGCGTCGATCCGAGAGCGCGAAGTTGACCGCGGTCGGCCGTCCGACCGACGCCGACATCATCGCCTCCGCGTCCGCCGCCGAGATGGCCAACGGCTTCTCGCAGAACACCGCCTTCCCGCCTTCGAGCGCCGGTACTACGAGACCCGCGTGGGTCGCCGGCGGCGTCGCGACATAAACGGCGTCGACGTCTGCCTCGAGCACAGCGGCGGGCGCCGTACTGAAGAGGACGCCCGGGTGCGCCGCCTGCAACCGCGAGACGGTCGCGGAGTCGAGATCGGCGGCGTGCGTGACGGCGTACCGGGGATGGCACAAAGCGACTTCGAGGATGCGGTGGCCCATCGCGCCGAGGCCGACGATGCCGAGCCGGATCGGATCTGTGCTCATGTCTCCATCGTCGGGCGCCAACGATGGTTCAGTCCATCTACAGTTTGTGCATGGATAAGTTAAGTCCGGACTTCATGGACGATCTGCGCCGGCTGCGGGTGCTGCGCGAGTTCCGTGAACGTGGCACGGTGACCGCCACGGCCGAGGCGCTGCACCTGACGCCGTCGGCGGTCTCTCAGCAGCTGTCCGGCCTCTCGCACGATCTCGGCTTTCCGGTCACCCGTCGCAGCGGCCGGCGGATCGTGCTGACGCCCCGCGGCGACGCTCTGCTGAGCCACGCGGACGTGGTCTTCGCGCACCTCGAACACGCGCGCCACGACCTGCAGACCTGGGACGAGGCACTCCGCGGGACGGTCACGATCGGCGCCTTCTCCACAGCGCTCGCCGGTCTCCTACCGACAGCTCTGGAAAGCCTCGCCACCGAGGCGCCCGAATTGGTGGTCAAACTTCGGCAATCTGAACCGCCAGTGCTGTTCGATCAGCTCGACGCGGGCCAGGTCGATCTCGCCATCGCGGTCAGTTTCGACGGCTCACCGACACTCGGTGACCCGCGCTATCACCGGGTCGAACTAGGACCCGATGTGCTGGACGTCGCCGTACCGGCATCCCATCCGCACGCCGCCGATCGCACCATCGACCTGCGCGACCTCGCCTCCGATGCCTGGATCACCGGCAGTCCGAACAGCTGCTGCGCCACCATCACCGCGACGGCCTGCGCCGCTGCCGGCTTCACCCCTGACGTCCGCTATCAGGTGGACGACTGGCTGGCCGTCACCCAACTGGTCGCCCACGGCCACGGCGTCGCCCTCCTCCCCCGCCTCGCCCAACGAGACCTGCCCCCGACCCTCGTACTACGGCCAGTCGCGCGCCAGCAGCCCCGCCGCCACCTCTTCGCCGCTATCCCGGCCGGCGCCCAGGGTTCGCCGCTTCTGCAGAAGATCCTCAGCCACCTGACCCACTGATTCTGTCGGCGCGGCCCGGTAGCTTGGCCGGCATGCTGACCACGCTGGCCATCGAGAACTACCGCTCGCTGCGGCGGCTCGTGCTGCCACTGGGCCGGTTGAACGTGGTGACCGGGGCGAACGGGACCGGCAAATCGAGCTTGTACCGGGCGCTGAGATTGCTGGCGGACGCGTCGCGGAACGGCGCCGTGGCGGCGCTGGCCCGCGAGGGCGGATTGTCGTCGACCTTGTGGGCCGGCCCGGAGAACATCTCGCCGGCCGTCCGCCGGGGCGAGCAACCGTTGCAAGGCACCGTGCGCAGCAAGGCGGTCAGCCTGCGGATGGGGTTCGCCTCCGAGGACTACGGCTACGCGATGGATTTCGGGCTACCGCAGCCGCTGGGCGGCGAGCGCGGCCGGCCCTCGGCGTTCAGCCTCGATCCGGAGATCAAGCGGGAGGCCCTGTGGGCCGGGCCGTTCCTGCGACCCGCGTCGCTGCTGGTCGAGCGCGGTGGCGGTGGGGTGCGGATCCGCGACGGCGACGGCAAGTGGCACGACGGCGGGCACGCATTGCAGCCGTTCGACAGCATGCTGAGCGAGTTCGCCGACCCGGAACGGGCGCCGGAGCTGCTGATGCTGCGGGAGCGGATGCGGTCGTGGCGGTTCTACGACCACCTCCGCACAGACGTCGACGCACCAGCTCGTCAGGTGCAGATCGGCACCCGTACGACGATCCTCGGTCCGGAAGGCGCCGACGTCGCCGCCGCGCTCCAGACCATCCGCGAGATCGGCCCGCAAGGTGCCCTCGACGTCGCGATCGAGCAAGCCTTCCCGGGCAGCAAGGTGGAAATCCGTAACAACGCCGGCCGGTTCGAGATCGCCTTCCACCAACACGGTCTACTCCGACCGCTCTCCGGCGCCGAACTCTCGGACGGCACGCTCAGATATCTGCTGTGGGTGGCCGCTCTGCTGACCCCGCGACCGCCCGCCCTGCTGGTCCTCAACGAACCCGAGACCAGTCTGCACCCGGATCTCCTGCCCGCGTTGGCGAATCTCGTCGCCACCGCCGCGAAGGACACCCAGGTCATCGTGGTCACGCACTCGCGCCCGTTCCTGGCCGCCCTGCAATCCGGGTCCGATCTCGACGTCCGCACGATCGAACTGGTGAAGTCCTTCGGCCAGACCGCCCTCGAAGGCCAGGGCCCGTTGGACGAACCACCCTGGAAGTGGCCGAGCCGCTGATCAGTGCAGGTTCTCGGCCGGGACCTGTTCCTCGGGATCCTTGACGCTTTCGAAGCGTACGAGGATGAGGGCGCCGATGGCGGTGACGATGAACCCGGCGACGGCACCTAGCGTCCAGCCCGAGCGGACCTCGTCGCCGAGGAGGAAGACGCCCACCGCAGCCGGAGTGATGGTCTGCAACGCGATCATCGGCGTCGTCGCGAGCGTGACCGATCCACGCTGGAGAGCAAGCGAGTACAGGACGAAGGCGAGCGCACCGCTGACCGGGAGCGTGTACGTCGTGGGCCCGCTGAGCAAGTCGCTCAGCGAACCGTCCTGAAGCAGCCGGGCCGAGATCGCGACCCCGGCGTACCCGAGACCGGCCAGCAGGCCGAGCAGCGCGGTCGCGATGCCGTGCTTCGAGCGACTCAGCAGCCCACCCAGTACGGCGATGCAGACCAATCCGATGATCAGCCCGATCGTCAGACCATGGTGGCGAGCACTGTCTCCCGCGTCACCGGCCGAGACCGCGAGCAGGCCGAGTCCGACGCAGACGCCGATCACCGCGGACCACTCGACAGCGCTCAACTGATCGCTCATCAACCGGGTGGCCAGCAGCGCGGTGACGACCAGACTCGCCGCGATCCCGGCCTGAGCCAGGTAGAGCGGGAGCAGTCGCAGCGCGACGAAGTGCAAACCGAAGCCGGCCAGGTTGAGCGCCAGCGCACCGAGGAAAGCCGGCTGCCTGAGCAGTGCGCCGACGAAACCGGCCAGCCGGCGCGGGTCGAGTTCCGAACTCGTCGGCACCCGCCGCGAACCGACCGCCTGCAAGATCGCCGCGATGCCGAAGAGCACCGCGGCTCCGAGGGCCGCGCCCAGACCGAGTACCACTCAGACGGCCTTGGTCCGGCGCGGAGACACGAACGTGAGATAGAGGCTGAGCGCCGCGTAGTACACGAGGTACGCGAGCGAGATCGCGATCACGATCGAGTTCGGATTCGGCATCTGGGTCAGCAGTACGGCGTACGCGGCGAGCCAGACCAGCGTGGTCAGCAGGTTCATCGAGCGGAACGCCTTGGTGCGCGAGGGGTAGACGTACTTGACCGGGACGAAGACCAGGATCGAGCAGATCAACAGGATCAGCGCCGTCGCTGTGTGGCCGAGTCCGAGGATGACCACGTAGAACGCGACCACGTTCCAGTAGCTGGGGAAGCCGAGGAAGAAGTGGTCGTCGGTCTTCGCGTCGACCCGGCAGAACTGGTAGCTCGATGCAAGCAACGGCAGCGCCGCGAGCACCGCGCCGTACCAGCCGTGCGGCAGGTAGTTGCCGGTCCACAGCAACACGATCGGCGCGAAGGCGTAGGTCAGGTAGTCGACGATATTGTCGAGCATCGCCCCGTCGAACCACGGGATCGTCTCCTTGACCCGCAGGCGGCGCGCGATCATTCCGTCGGTGCCGTCGATCCACAGCGCGGCCAGGCCGAGCCAGAGCGCCCGGACCGCGTCGCCGTCGATCGCCGCGATCACGATGAGCAGCGCGAGCACCGTTCCGCTCGCTGTGTAGGCATGCAGTGCAAGTCCGGCCAGACGCAACCGCGTCGAGTAGACGAACGGTTCCCGCACCGCGTCGTGTGTGGTCAGGAGGACTCCCAGAACTCGGTCGACGCAAGGCGTCGTGCCAGGTAACAAAAACCGGCCGCCGCCAGCGTCTCACAAGCGGGGTGCTCCTCCTGCCACCACCTGCCGTTGCGTTAGTCGACGGGCTCCAGCACGAACTGCGGGATCTTCCGGCTGGTCTTCTTCTGGTACTCCGCGTAGTCCGGGTACGCGGCTACGGACCGCTTCCACCACAGGTCGTACTCCTCGCCCTCGATCTCACGGGCGACGTACTCCTTGGTGGTGGTGCCGTCCTGCACCAGGACCTTCGGGTCCGCCTTGAGGTTGTTGTACCAGACCGGGTTCTTGGGCGCTCCGCCGAGCGACGCGACCGCGGCGTACACGCCGTCGTGCTCGACGCGCATCACCGGCACCTTGCGGATCTTGCCGGACTTGGCGCCACGCATGGTCATCAGGATGACGCCCATACCGTTGAAGCCGGCGGTCTCGGTGCTGCCGGTCGTCTCGATCTTCTCGACCGTCTCGCGAACCCAATCGGTCGGGCTGGGGGCGTATTCGTTTTCGGTTGACATGTCACCGATCGTAGCGGGTGACATGTCCCCGAAATGTCCGTGGCCGGTGGCCGCTCAGGCGTCGACCGGCTCCAGCACGAAGACCGGGATCAGACGGTCGGTCTTGGTCTGGTAGTTGGCGTAGTCGGGCCAGGCCTCGACCGCGCGGTCCCACCAGAGCTCGCGCTCGGCGCCCTCGAGTTCGCGGGCCACGAAGTCGCGGGTGACGTCGCCGTCCATCAGCTGAACCTTGGGCTCGGCCTTCACGTTGAAGTACCAGACCGGGTGCTTCGGCGCTCCGCCGAGCGACGCGACCACGGCGTACCGGCCGTCGTGCTCGACGCGCATCAGCGGGGTCTTGCGGATCTTGCCGGTCTTGGCGCCGCGCGTGGTCAGCAGGATGACACCCTTGCCGTGCTCGATGACCGCGGTCGTTCCGGCCTTCTCGATCTGCTCCACCATGTCGCGCACGAAGGGCGTCGGACTGGGGGCGTATTCCGTTTCGGTTGACATGTCACCAGCATAGGTTGACATGTCACCACGCAAAAGCCGACGCGCGGTCAGGCGACCTGATGGGTGGCTCGCGCGCGGGCTACCCGGGCCGCGCGTTCGCGCTCCATGCGGCGGCGGGGGTCGAGGTGGTCAGGGAGGGTTGCGGGGCCGGCGACGTGCAGCAGGAGCCAGGTCAGGCGCCAGCGGAAACGGTACGCGAGGCTGAGGCCGGCGTTCTTGTCGGACATGAGGTCTCCCCTGGTGCTTGGTGTGGCAATTGTTTGTACGCCAATTGATAGCATACGGGCATGGCTGAGAATTCCGAAGAGGTCGATCTGCTCGCGCTGGACCGTCAGGTCTGCTTCGCGCTGGCGGTGGCGTCCCGCAGCGTGATCGCGCTGTACCGGCCGCTGCTCGAGCCGATGGGGCTGACCCATCCGCAGTACCTCGTGATGCTCGCCTTGTGGGAGGAGTCACCGCTGTCGGTGAAACAACTCAGCGGACTGCTCCAACTCGACCCCGGCACGCTGTCCCCACTCCTGAAGCGGCTGGAGTCGGCCGGCTACCTCACCCGCCAGCGCGATCCGCGCGACGAACGCTCGCTGGCCGTCCGCCTCACCGACTCCGGTCAGGCACTCCGCACCGAGGCCCTGAAAATTCCGCCGGCCATCATCGCCCGGCTGGGCATGTCCCTGAGCGAGCTCGAGTCTCTGCACAAGAACCTGACCCGAGTGATCGCGGCGGCGTCGACCGAGACGAGCCCGCCTCAGCGGTAGGAATGCGTTCCTACCGCTGCTATTGTTTGAGACATGACGGCGCGAAAGCTGTCGATCTCGGTGCCGCCCGAGGTCGAGGAAACGATCAAGGCGGCGGCAGCCGAAGAGGGCAAGCCCGTGTCCGCCTGGCTGGCCGAGGCTGCCGTGGAGAAGGCTCAGGCCGCGGCCGCTCACGCTGCAGGTCGCGTTGCCGCGAAGGAACTGATTGCGGAGTACGAGAAGGACAACGGTGCTCTTCCTGAGGAGTCCCGTCGACGCGCGCGTCAATTCATGATGGACGCGGGCTTGCTCGACGACGACAACTGGCAGACGGCCGGCTAGTGCGTTCGATCGTGTACGACGCCGGCGCGTTGGTCGCAGCCGAGCGTCGCTCCCCCGACCTGCTCGCCCTGCACGACGAGTTGACCGCTGCGCACATCCGCCCCCTGGTGCCGGTCGTCGTACTCGCCCAGGTTTGGCGCGGTGGACCGCAACATCAGATCTCCCGGCTGCTCAAGGGCTGCGACATACTGCCCGACGACCAGCGGATCGGTCGCGCTGCCGGTGTCGTCTGCAAGTCCTCAGGTACTTCCGATGTGGTGGACGCGATCGTCGTTGTCGCGGCCGTGCAACACCAGGCGGCGGTCGTCACCAGCGATCCTGGCGACCTGGCCCACCTGGCTTCGTCGATCGGCGTCAAGCTTCAACTTTTCACCGTTTGACCGGGTTCCGTACTAGCCGCCACATTCGGCGAGTTGGGCGGCGGTGGCGATCTTGCCTTCGATCCAGCGGCGGCGGAGGAAGTGCGCCTTGAGGAGGCGATGGATGCCGTCGAGGACGACCAGGCGGCCGCGGTAGGCGACCAGGTGGATCGGGAAGTCGAGATCGGCGTTCATCACGCGCTCGTAGTGGGCGCGGAAGTTCATCGGGGTGGCGGCGACCTGGTTCGGGGTGACCTTGAAGCGTTCGCCGTTCAGTTGCCACAGTGGCAGGTCGAGCATCCAGAGCAGGTCGGCGACCTCCACCGGCTCCACCTTCACGTCCAGAGCGAGGAGTTTGCCCAACTGCCAGCGGGTCGGCGGGAACACCTCGCGCATCGACTCCGGTGTCATCGCCAGCAACTCGTCGAAGGAAACGTCCGGCGCATCCTCGTCCGCCGCGTCCACCCCATCAATCGCCACGACCGAGCACGCTACGCCACCCCCAGCTCGAAACAGCGTCCTGGGACGTCAGGTGGAGTGGAGGGCGTGGCCCCGAGCGGTGCGCTGGGAAGTCAGGTGAGGCGAACGATGCCGGAGCAGGCGTGGCCTCGAAGCGGTGCGCTGGGAAGTCAGGTGGCGTGGAGGGCGTGGCCGCCAAGCGGTGCGTTGGGAGGTCAGGTGAGGTGGAGGGTGCGGAGAAGGGCGTGGCCTCGGCGGCGGAGGGTGGGGCGGATGGTGGGGAGGCAGGGCGGGGTGACCGGGTCGGCGGGGTTCATCTGGCGGTGGATGACGACGATGGCGGAGTCGTCGCCGCGGCCGCCGATCTGGACGACCAGTTCCTGGGCGGCGCCTTTGAAACCCTTGGCGATCAGGCGTTCGGCGTGCCCGGCGAGCCGGTCCGTCCCCTGGCCGATCTCGCGGTGCGGCGTCTCCACCATCCCGTCGCTGTACAGGAACAACGCGTCGCCCTGCCGCAGCGTCCCCTTGTTCACCTTGAACTCCGGAATCTCGACCAGCCCCAGCAACGGCCCCTCGGCCTCCCGGGTCTGCCACCGCCCCGCCCACGAGTCGAACAGGATCGCCGGCGGATGCCCAGCAGTCCGTACTTCGAAGTCGCCGGTCGCCAGGTTGACCGCGACCTGGACGACGGTCGCGAAGTCGTCGTCCCAGTCCTGCCTGCGCAGGTAATGGTTCGCCGCCGGCAGGAACTCCTCGACCGGCACCACCCCGAGCAGTCCACCGAAGGCGCCGGACAGCAACAGCGCGCGCGTCCCGGCATCGATTCCCTTGCCGGACACATCGACCAGCGCGACCTCGAGCAACTCGCCGTCGCGGATCGTCGACACCACGAAGTCACCGGAGAACGACGCTCCCCCGGCCGACCTGATCGCCACCTCGGCCCGCCACCCCTGCGGCAACCGCGGCAACTCCCCCTGCGCCGTCAAGGTGTCCCGCAACTCGATCAGCATCGACTCACCCCGCGTGCCCTGTACGCCGAGGCGGCTGCGCACCTTCGCTCCGGCCAGCACGATCCACGCCGCCAGCCCGAGCGTCACGACGAACCCGGTCTTGGGCAGCCCCTGCGCCCGCTCGGACACGACGTACGAGCCGAGCACCAGCGTCAGCAACGTCAACGTGACCAGCGGACGGAACCTCAGCAGCAACCCACCGAGCAGCAGCGGAATGATCAGGATCGAAGTGGGTATGAAGGAGGGCATCGAGAGCGCGGCAGCGCCGAGAGTGATCGTCAGCGCCAGCAGACCGACAAAGGTCAGCAGGTGCGACTGCCGCGCGTGGCGGACCGTCGAGCGCGCCTGTCGGCGGACCCGATGCAAGCCAGCGAAATCCGCGCCGCTACTCATGGTGAGACGAATGTAACGGCACCGTGCGGTCCGCGCATCAAGTTGTCACAGTTTCTTTCGGGTCAGCCCGGTGCGCTGACATTTCGGGCACCAGAAAAGGTTGCGGCCCTCCATCAACTCGGTCCGGATCACCGAGTCGCAGACGTGACATCGTTGCCCTTGGCGACGGTAGACGTAGACCTCGCCACCGTGGTCGTCGCGGCGTGGATCGCGGCCCATCGCCTCGGGGGTGTGGTCGTCGGCGACGGTGTCGATCCGGCCGGTCTCGACGCCGTACTTCATCAGCTCCAGCAGGTCGTCCCACATCCCCTGCCACTCGCGCTTCTTCACCACGTTGCCGGCCGTCATCGGGTGCAGCTTGGCCCGGAACAGCACCTCCGCGCGGTACACGTTGCCGACGCCGCTGAGCACTTCCTGGTTCATCAGCAACCGGCCGATCGGCAGTTTGCTGCGGTGGATCCGTTTCCAGGCGAGCTCGGGGTCGGCGTCGTCGCGCAGCGGGTCCGGGCCGAGCCGGGAGATCAGCGTCTCGCGCTCGCCGTCGGTCAGCACCTCGCAGACGGTCGCGCCGCGCAGGTCGGCGTACGACGTGCTGTTCTGCAGCCGGAGCCGGACCTGGCCGACCGGGTCGGGCACCGGCGCGGAGCCGAAGTCGACCTTGCCGATCAGGCCGAGGTGGATGTGCAGCCAGCCGGCCCCGTCGAACTCGGCCAGGAAGTGCTTGCCGTGGGCCTCTGTCTGCCGCAGCACCTTGCCGTTGAGCAGCGCGGCGCCCTCGACGAAGCGGCCCTGCGGGCTGGAGGCCTGGACGACCCGGCCGCCGAAAGCGTCCCAGACGTCGTTCGCCAGCCGGTGCAGTGTGTGACCTTCGGGCATGATTCCTCTTATGGGTGTGACAGCAGGCAAAGGCCGGGGCGGTGCGCCCACCCCGGCGGTGGTAGGTACCGGCCGCTCGATGCGTGCCCGGGACGTCTCCCGGCCCCGCCCCAGCGAGCCGGCCAAGGAGCTGCCGGCCCGGGCACCTCAGGAGGACGGCAAGGGCGGCAGTTCGCCGGTCTCCTCGTAACTGTCCAGCATCTTGATCCGGCGGGTGTGCCGGTCCTCGCCGGAGTAGTCGGTGCTCAGGAACAGCTCGACGAACGAGGTCGCGTCCTGTTCGCTGTGCATCCGGGCGCCGATGCTGATCACGTTGGCGTCGTTGTGCTCGCGGCTGAGCTTGGCGGTGTCGGCGCTCCAGGCCAGCGCGGCCCGGACGCCCTTCACCTTGTTCGCGGCGATCTGCTCGCCGTTGCCCGAGCCGCCGATCACGATGCCGAGACTCCCCGCGTCCGCGACGACGGCCTCGGCCGTGCGCAGGCAGTACGGCGGGTAGTCGTCGACGGCGTCGTACACGGCCGGGCCGTGGTCGACGACGTCGTGCCCGGCACCTCGGAGGTGCTCGACAAGGTGGTTCTTCAGTTCGAAGCCGGCGTGGTCAGAGCCGATGTGCACTCGCATGGGCGAAGTCTTACAGGTGCTACTGACAATCGGGGACGCCGGGGAGCTTCGGGGCGCCTGTGCCGACGTACACGTTGGTGACGTAGCCGTCGTACTTCGGGAGGTAGGCCCACCACTCGCTGGACCGGGACGGTGCGTCGATGAGCTGGCCCTTCTTCTGGCAGCCCACCAGTACGTCCACACCCGACGGCAGGGTGCCCAGAATGCCGCTCGACGTGCTCGGCCCACTTCGCACTCGCACGCCGACGCCAAGGGTGGGCAGCCAGCTACCAGCAGCCGGTACGCCGCCCGGCACGTTCAACGTGCGGGTCAACCGGGTTACGTCGCTGTAGGCCTTCCCGTACGCCGTGCCGTCAGGGTGCAGCGTGTAGACGGCAACGATCGTGCGATCGCCCGTCCCCACGGTGCCTGTGGTGTGCAGGGCCTCGCTGGTGAGGTCGAGCGCGTTCTGCTCAGGCTTAGCTCGTTCAGATCGGAAGCCGCTCGATCCCATGAACCCGGACCAGCCCTGCTTGATGGCGAACTCGGGGTCGAAGACCGACGCGATCCCGAAGTACTGGTCGAAGCCGTCGGTGCCGTAGCGAGTCGCCTGGTGCAGGTTGCCCAGTATGTAGTCGCGCACAGCAGGCGGCGCCTCGTCGAGCAGGTAGCGGTAGATCCGAACGGTGTCGCCCGCGGTCAGCGCGACGTAGCCCCAGAAGCCGGGGTGGGTCGCGGGCGGCCGTGCCGTGTGGGTGAGGCCGAGGCGCTCGACCATTCGGTCGACGATGTCGCCACCGCCACGGTGATCCCAGTAGTAGCTCGCCGCGTCGTCGTCGCTGCTGCGCAGCATCGGGTCCAGCCGGACCTTGTCGGCGGCAGGGATCTCGTACTCCGGTCCGCGGTCCCACAGGTAGTCCAGCACGATCAGGAGCTTCACCACTGAGGCCGAGCGGAACTGCAGTTCGGCGTTCACCTGTTCGGTGAACTGCCCGGTCTGCCGGTCGAACACGGAGATCCCCGCCACGACGTCCGGCGGGACCGAACTCGCCGCTGCCAGGGCCCGGCCGTCGCCAAGAAGCTTCATCGCGAAACCTACTCACCAGAGGGGAAAGCTGTTGGTGAGCAACCTTCGCCCGCGACGAGTGGAACGTTCAAGCCCTGTACGGCAGAACGAACAGGTCTTGACGGCTGCCGCCGAACCTGCTGTGAGCCCAACCTGCTGTCGGCCGGAGGCGCTGTCCGTCGAACGCGTTGCCGGCCGGACGCGCTGTCAGTCGAAGATCGGGTCGCGGTCGCGGGTGCGCTTGAGCTCGAAGAATCCCTCGGTGCCGGCCACGAGCCGGACCCCGTCCCAGAGCTTGCCGGCCGCCTCACCCTTCGGCGCCGGGGTGACGACCGGGCCGAAGAAGGCGGAGCCCTCGACCGCGATGACCGGCGTACCGACCTCCATGCCGACCAGCTCCATGCCGGCCAGGTGCGACTTGCGCAGCGCGTCGTCGTACCGGTCGGTGTCCTGGGCCTCGACCAGGTTGGCGGGCAGGCCGACCTCGGCGAGTGCCTCGGGCAGCAGATCGGCGTACTTCGTGCCGCGGTGCTCGACGTGGATCCGGTTGCCGAGAGCGGTGTAGAGCGGCAGGAGTACCTCGTTGCCGTGCGCCTGCTCGGCGGCGATCAGCACCCGGACGATGCCGAGTTTGCGCTGCCAGTTCTCGTCGTGTTCGTCGCGCTCCTCGTTCAGGATGGCCAGGCTCATCACGTGCCAGGTCGTCTGCACGTCCCGGACCTGCTCGACCTCGAGCATCCAGCGAGACGTCATCCAGGCCCAGGGGCAGGCCGGATCGAACCAGAAATCAGCGGTGGCGGTCATAGCTAGATCGTACAAAGTGCAACCAACTCGGTCACCGGGAGGCGTGGCGCCGTCACCGAACCGCAGTGCCACGGCACCGTCGGGCCAATCGTTGGAAACGCTTTCGTATCCGTTGCTCAAGTCGGGGGGAAACCGTCGGCGAAGCTCGTCGGCAGGTGCATAGGATGCCGACATGCCTGGAACCAACCTGACGCGCAACGAAGCGCGGACCCGCGCCGGCCTGATCAGCGACGTGAGCTACTCGATCGAGCTCGACCTGACCACGGCCGCCGCCGGCGCACCGACGTTCGCGTCGACGACCGTCCTCACCTTCGCGGCCGAGTCCGGCGCGAGCACCTTCGCCGACCTGATCGCCGCGTCCGTGCGCGAGGTGACCCTGAACGGCCGGAGCCTCGACCCGGACAGCGTGTACGACGGCGCCCGGATCCAGCTGGACGACCTCGCCGAGCGCAACGAGCTGCGCGTGGTCGCCGACTGCACCTACTCACGTACCGGTGAAGGGCTGCACCGCTCGGTCGACCCGGCCGACAAGGAGACCTACCTCTACACCCAGTTCGAGGTGCCCGACGCGCGCCGGGTGTTCACCACGTTCGAGCAGCCCGACCTCAAGGCCCCGTTCACGTTCACCGTGTCCGCACCGGCCCGCTGGGTCGTCATCTCGAACGCGCCGACGCCCGAGCCCACGCCGTACAAGGGTGACAACGGCGAGGAGTTCGCTCGCTGGGAGTTCGCGCCGACCGAGCGCATCTCGACGTACATCACTGCTGTCGTGGCCGGTCCGTACCACGTGGTCACCGACGTCTACGAGGGTCCCAACGGGTCGTACCCGTTGTCCCTGCTGTGCCGGCCGTCGCTGGCCGAGCACCTCGACACCGAGGACCTGTTCGAGGTGACCAAGCAGGGCTTCGAGCTGTTCGAGCGCGCTTTCGGTACGCCGTACCCGTTCCACAAGTACGACCAGGCCTTCGTGCCGGAGTACAACATGGGCGCGATGGAGAACGCCGGCTGCGTGACGCTGCGGGACGAGTACATCTTCCGCAGCCGTACGACGCACGCGGAGCTGGAAAGCCGCGCGAACACCGTCCTGCACGAGCTCGCGCACATGTGGTTCGGCGACCTGGTCACGATGACCTGGTGGGACGACCTGTGGCTGAACGAGTCGTTCGCCGAGTGGGCCAGCCACTGGGCCCAGGTGGTCGCGACCGAGAAGTACAACGGCGCCTGGACGACCTTCTGCAACGCGCGGAAGAACTGGGCGTACCGGCAGGACCAGCTGCCCTCGACGCACCCGATCGCCGCGGACATGGTCGACTTCCACGCCGTCGAGGTGAACTTCGACGGGATCACCTACGCCAAGGGCGCCTCGGCGCTGCGCCAGCTGGTCGCGTTCGTCGGCGAGGACACCTTCGTCGAGGCACTGAAGGAGTACTTCGCCGACCACGCGTTCGGCAACACCGAACTGGCCGACCTGCTGAAGCCGCTGGAGAAGGCGTCCGGGCGCGACCTGGACGACTGGACCGAGCGCTGGCTGCGGACCGCCGGGGTGAACACGCTGCGCGCCGACTTCACCGTCGACGACGCGGGCGCGTTCAAGACCTTCGCGATCGACCAGACCGCGGCGGCGGCTTTCCCCGTACTGCGGCCGCACCGGCTCGCGATCGGCCTGTACCGCAAGACGGACGCGGGCCTGGTCCGCACCGAGCGGTTCGAGGTCGACATCGACGGTCCGCGCACCGAACTCTCCGAGCTGGTCGGCGCCACCCAGCCCGACCTGGTGCTGCTGAACGACGACGACCTCACCTACGCCAAGATCCGGCTCGACGAGCGGTCGCGCGCGACGCTGGTCGACTCGATCGACCAGCTGTCCGACTCGCTCGCGCGGGCGCTGGCCTGGGGTGCCGCCTGGGACATGACCCGCGACGCCGAGATGCCGGCCAGCCAGTACGTCGGCATGGTGCTGCGCGGCATCCGGGCCGAGACCGACCTGACCGGCGTACGTTCGCTGCTCGGCCAGGCGACCTCGGCGATCAACAGCTACTCGGCGCCCGAGCACCGGGCCGACCTGCGCGCGCAGTACGAGCAGACGCTGGCCGAACTGGTCGACGGCGCCGAGGCAGGCAGCGACCACCAGCTCGCGTTCGCGCGGGCCTACATCACCGGCGTCTTCTCCGCCGCCGGCGCCGACCGGCTGGCGGGCTGGCTGGACGGTCGCGACCTGCCGGCCGGGCTGGTGGTCGACACCGACCTGCGCTGGACGCTGATCGTCGCGCTGGCCCGGCTGGGCCGGATCGACGCGGACGGCATCGACGACGAGCTGACCCACGACACCACCATCACCGGGCAGGAGCGGGCCGCCCAGGCACGCGCCGCCCGGCCGACCGCCGAGGCGAAGGCGGAGGCGTGGCGGATCGCGGTGGAAGCCGGCGACACCCCGAACGAAACCCAGTTCCGGACCATCCTGGGCTTCCAGCAGCCGGGCCAGGAGGAACTGCTGCGCCCGTACGTCGGTCGGTACCTGACCGCCGCGAAGGACGTCTACACGCGACTCGGCTCGTCGATGGGCGAGAACGTCCTCGTCTACCTGTCGCCGCGCAACCTGCCCGAGGAGTCGACGCTGGAGGCCCTCACCGGCTGGCTCGACACCGAGGCCGAGTCGGTCGACGCACCGACCCTGCGGTACGTCGGCGAGGCCCGCGCCGACCTGATGCGCGCCCTGGACGCCCAGCGCTGCGACGCCGCCGGATAACCCTCGACTCGGAGCGGTGCTGGAGAGTTCTTGGCTCGGAGCTCGGTACACCGGAGATAGTGTGCTGAGCTCCGATCTAGGAGACTGTGCGGGTGGCTTCCCCTGATCCCGCCCTTGCTGGTGCTGCTGCTGTCGCTCTGACCGGACTGGCCGAGGCATACCGCCCTCGACCGATCACCCCGCTCCTCCCCTGGCGCTACCCGAACCGCCTGGTCAAGCCGTACGTCGTCACGGCCCGCGGTCGCTCCTGGGACGACCAGATGGTCGCCCTGGCCCGTACTGCGGCGTCCCGGCAACTCGACTTCGACGACGCGATGGGCGGCATCGGCCTCGGCGTCGTCGTCCTGCACCTCGGCGACGACGGCGTCTACCTCGTCGTCCAGAGCTGGGCCAAGGATTTCCAGTCCCGCCTCAGCATCTTCTCCGGCTTCGACGTCGAAGACCTCCGCCCCGCCCCCATCGGCGCGGCCCCGTGTGTGTGGGAACTAGAGGTCCTCGCCCACGAACGCGCCTCCTACGTCACCCACATCCTCAACGCCGAGGTCGACGTAGAAGCCTGGCTGGACGACGCCCTCGACACCCGCCCCACCCCACCCTCCGACGGCTTCCCCTCCGGCACCTGAAAGCGCCCGCACCGGCGTCGTACGTCTGAACTATCTTCAGCCCGACTTTGACAGCTCATAGTTAACGATTAACTGTTAATTGGTCACCATTGTGGAATCGCCGCGGAAAGGGAGCACCATTGAGCCGAAGAATCGGAGCGTGTTGGTGGAAATGCTCGCGGTGACATTCAAACGGTCGTTCGGACACCAATTGTGGTGGGTTGGTTCCGGGGCGCGATGCTTTGCCCAGAAGGAGATTCTCAACACCTGAGCAGGGCTCATTTTCTGGGGTTTCGGCATTAAGGTAGCGGCATCAGAATGCCCGACGGAACCCGGGGAGGGGCTTTGTCGTGACACACCTGGATCACCGGAAACCGCCCACCCGGGCCGCCAGGAGTAAGCACAGCGCCAGCAGTCCATCGAGCGACGCTGCCGGCCGGAAGGCGACGAGCCGCTCGTACGGCGACCGCGCCGGCCAGCAGACGACGGGCCGCTCGCCTAGCGAGGGCGACGGCGCCGGCCGGAGGAAGAGGGTCGGCTCGCCGAGCACCGACAGACCGTCCGGCGACGGCACCGGCAGCGCGTTCGGCGACGGCAGGGCGGCCGGCGACGGCACCAGTCGGCGCAAGACGCGCAAGGCGAGCCGGTCGCACAGCGCCATCGGTGCTGCCGTGGTCGGTGGTGCCGCGATGGTTGCTGCCTTTGCGTTCATCCTCACCAACGGTAACTCCCAGACGACCGACGACGGCATCCGTACCGGCTCGGAGCCGCAGCCGACCCCGTCGGTCCTGCAGCCGTCGAACAACGCGGGACCGACGCTCGCGTCCGGCAAGGCGGACCGCAAGCCGCCGGTGGGGAAGACCGCCACCAGCAAGGCGACCACGGCCAAGCCCCCGGCCACTCCGAACACCGGATCCGAATCGCCGACCTTCCGCCGCGGTCAATGGATCGCCGTCGTCGACTCCGTCCAGGCGGACGCGGGCGTCGCGGCCGACCAACTGGCCAAGGGTCTGGCGGCGAAGCTGATCGCCGCGGGCGTCCCGGCGAAGGCGCTGCTCGCCTCCGGCCAGTACCCAGGCCTCGCGAACAGCAGCTTCGAGCCGATCCGTGGCACCTGGATCGTCTACATCGGCCCCGTCAGCTCCGCCGACGCGGCCAACGCCCTCTGCGTATCCCCCAAGACGCAAAAGGCCGTAGGCACCCTCCCAGCCTGCCCCACCTACGAACCAGCCACAGTCCACAACTAACACCCGCCTCACGAGCCCGCGGGCGTGAGGTTGAGGGGTGGTTAGCGGGCGGTCCAGCTTGAGGCGCTTTGGTTGCCGGGGTTTGCGGTCCAGATGGGGCGGGGGGCTTGGCGGCCGTCCAGGAAAGCTAGGTAGATGCGGGCTGAGGTGACTTGGCCGCGGCGGAAGGCGATCTGGTCGCCGGAGGGGGACCAGGTCGGGTCCTGGTCGAGGGTGCTGCCGTCGGTGAACTGGCAGAGCTTGCCGCCGCCGAGCGGGTTGCTCACCAGCGCCCGGTTGCAGGGCACGGTCGAGCCGTCCACGTTGGTCAGGAAGATCGCCCACGACCCCTCGGCCAAGAAATGCCGGTACGCGATCACGCCCGGCAGAACCGGCGACCAGGCCGGGTCCGCGTCGGCGCCCGTCGTCACCTCGCGAGCCTTCTGCGTACCGTCCATCGGCACCGTGAAGACACCAGTTCCTGCCGCGGCACCGGGCACGGGCCGGGCCCGTTGCGCCTGGAAAGCGACCCGGGTGCCGTCCGGCGAGATAGCGGGGTCGCTGACTCCGACACCTTCACCGCTCGCGCTGAATAGAGCTTTCAGGACCTTCCCATCGGTGTCGACCAGGTAGAGCCCGCTGGTTTTGCCAGCGAGGCAGGCGACCACCAGCTGCGTCGGCACCTTCTTGTTCCACGCTGGGCGGGTGATGCCGTCCGCGCATTGCGCCGGTGTCTTCGTGAACAGTGGACGCGCGCCGCTGCCGTCCGCTCCGGACACCCACAAGGCGGGTTTGGCAGGCGGCGCCGAGCGCGTGAAGATCATCGACTTGCGGTCCGGCGACAGCACCGGCCCGGAGTCGACCCCGGCCGCCGAATTGCCGGCGAACCGGCTGAGTTTGACGGCCTTGCCCGGGTTGGCGGCGTCGGCCAGGTACAGGCTCTGACCGTCGCCTTTCTGGAGCGGGATGACGAGTTCGGACTCTCCGACCGGAGCCGCCGCGACCGGCAGAGCCTTCAAAGTCGAAACCGGTACGGACGGCGTGGTTGATGTCGGCGCCGAGGTGAGTACCGAGGTGGGGACGCTGGCGGGCGGGTTCTGAGTCGTTTTGTCGGTGGAGTCGCCGGACGCCAGTTGGATCGCCACGAAGACACCTACGGCGAGCAGGGCCACTCCCCCGGCCGCGATGGCGATCCGGCGACGCGTCTCGCTGGAGATCGGCGTCCTGGTCGGCTTCGGCAACACGCGAGGCGACGTACCGGAGCCGCCTGCCCCGCCGCCTGCTACCGCGGACCCTGCTGCGCCGCTCGCTGCCGCGGGCCCACCAACTGTTGGGTGTGATGCGGTATCTCCGACAGCTGCCAAAGGCGCAGTCGCCGCAGTGTCCGTGTATTGCACAGCGCCTAAGGCGATGTCGTGCTTCGGGTGGGTGTCGAGTGCCGTGGGCGTGGAGAAGCGCGACTGCAGCAGGTGGCTGACCAGTGGGATCCGCGAGCTGCCACCGACGAGCACGATCGCGGTCAGCTGGTCGCTCGTCGTACCGGCGGCTCGCAAGGCTCGGCCGGTCGCCTCGACGGTCTGCTCAAGCGCGGGCGCAATCAGCGTCTCCAGCTCGGCCCTGGTCAGCCGGACCGACGTACTACGGCCTGGCAAGGTCACCGGGATCATCGTGTCCACGTCGACCGACAGCGCTTCCTTCGCCTCCACACAGTCGCGGCGGAGCCTGGTCAGTGCGGTCCGCCCTTCCGGACTGTCCAGGTCGAGCTGCTCCATCGCCGGGCCGAGTGCGCCGACGACGTGCTGGAAGACGGCCTCGTCGAAGTCGACGCCGCCCAACTGCTCGATGCCCTCAGGGTTGCCAAGAATGGTGAACCCGTTGCCGGTCTTCTCCAGCACGCAGACGTCGAAGGTGCCGCCGCCGAGGTCGTAGACGGCCACCCGGTCACCCGGCTGCAGGCGCGCCTGCGCGGCGTACTGGATGGCGGCGGCCTGTGGCTCGGGGCAGGTGACGGTCGGGCCGATGTCGGCCAGGGCGATCACCTGGTCGACCAGTTCGCGTTTGTACGCACCCCAGTTGGCCGGGTAGGTCAGGACGATCTCGTCCGGTGGCGCGCCGCGGCGCTCGGTGGCCGTCGCGACCACCGAGGAGAGCAGCCGGGCGGACAACGCCTGCGCCGAGAACGGCGTACCGGCGACGAGCAAGGGGATCGGGTCGCCGATCCGGCGCTTGAACTCGCGGACGACCCGGGACGGATCGGTGGCGCCGCGGCGTTCGGCCGCCTCGCCGACCAGGAACTGGCCGTCCTCCTGCAGATAGAGCACGGACGGGATCTGCAGCGCCCGGTTGCCGAGACCGAGCATGCTCGGCGGACCGCCGTTGCGCATCGCCGCGGCAGTGAAAGTCGTCCCCAGATCTACGCCCAGCCGATATCCCATGCCCCCACCTCGGATAAGCACCCTCGGGCCGAATGGATCAGCCCGACGGTGCACTCATCGTAGGGCAACAGCCTTAAAGTGGTCTTGGATCCACCGGGGGAAATCGCAGGGGGTTGTGATGCCGAAATTGTCGATCGCGGAAATCTACGATGCCGCGTTGTCCGCGGGATTCACGCCGCAGCAGGCAACCACCTGGACCGCGATCGCGATGGCCGAGTCGGGCGGCCGGACCGGCGCGCTCAACGACAAGGGCGAGCACTCGGTGGGGTTGTGGCAGATCAACGTCGCCTCCGACGGCGGCCGCGCCAGCCGGTACGGCGACCTGAACGACCCGCGGGCGAACGCAAGAGCGGCGTACGCGATCTCGAACCACGGCACGGACATGCGGCCGTGGACCACGACGCACGACTCGCACAAGGGCACCGCGGCCGACTACCGCACCTACCTCGACCAGGTGGAAGCCGTCACCGGCGTGCAGGGCGACGACCGAGGAGTCGGCGGGTACAGCTCTCACCTGCCGCCGCCGCTGCCTTCCTCCAACGGTGCAGGGCATCCCGCGATGATGCAGCCCGCTACGTACGACCAGATCGACGCCGGACACACTGTCGTCGGGATGCAGTCGGACAGCGACCACGACGGCCTGACGGACGCGTTCGAGCAGGCGGCCGGCACCGGCGTGAAGGTGGCCGACACCGATCATGACGGCCTCACCGACGGGTACGAGGTCGCCGTCAGCCACTCGAGCCCGTTGCTGGCCGACGGGGACTCCGACGGCCTGTCGGACAGTACTGAGGCGTCGCTGGGCAGCAATCCGCTGAAGTGGGACAGCGACAACGACGGACTCTCGGACAAGGTCGAGCTCGCGTACGGATCGGACCCGCAGCACGCGGACGCCGGTGACGGCGTGATCCCCGGCCCACCCCAACCCGCAGTACCGCAGCTCGCCGGACAACAGCTCGCTGGGCAACAGTTCGCTGGGCAACAGACGATGCAGCAGACAGGCGTCCAGCTGCAGACCTTGCAGGCGGCCGGTACGCCGGGGGCCGGTGCCGGCTCGACCAAGGTGGAGCGGTTCGTCGATGTCGCGCTGGCGCAGGAGGGCGACAAGTACGTCTTCGGCGTCCGGGCGAAACTGGACGATCCGAACCCGGACAAGTTCGACTGTTCCGAGCTGACCAAGTGGGCCGCGCACCAGGCCGGGGTGGAGATCCCGGACGGCGCGATGTACCAGTACCTCGACCTCAAGCAGAAGGACTCGCTGATCTCGGTCGACCAGGCCATGCACACCAAGGGCGCGCTGCTGTTCTACTTCTCGGACGAGCCCACGCCGGGCGGTGGCCGGCCGTCGAGGGCGCACGTCGCGATCAGTCTCGGGGACGGCCGCACGATCGAGGCCAAGGGTACGAAGTACGGCGTGGGTGAGTTCACCGCGCACAACCGGTTCAACTACGCGGGCGTGATCCCCGGGCTCGATTCGTCGATGGCACCGGCCGGCCACGCGGCCGAGTCCTTCCAGCCGGTCAGCGCGACCCCCGTCAGCCACTACGACCAGATCGATCTCGGTACGTCGATCGTCGCGCCACCGGATACCGATCACGACGGCCTCACCGACGCGTTCGAGAAGCTGGCGGGCACCAGCCCGACCTCGGCCGACACCGACAAGGACGGGCTGCCGGACGCGTTCGAGGCGATCAAGTCGCACACCGATCCGTTGAGCGCGGACACCGACCACGACGGGGTGTCCGACCCGTTCGAGCTCTCCGCCGGCACCGACCCGGGCAAGATTCCCGGCGTCGCCGGGGTCGGCGGGCAGGGCCAGTTCGCCGAGGTGATCCGGGGTGGCGTGGTGGATACCGACCACGACGGCCTGACCGACACCTACGAGACCAGGGCCGGGCTGAACCCCCACAGCATGGACACCGACGGCGACGGGCTGTCCGACAGCTCCGAGCTGTCGCTAGGGACGAACGCGGCCGCGCTCGACTCGGATCACGACGGGATCAGCGACTCGCTCGAGGTCCAGTTCGGGTCCGATCCGGTGCACAGCGGTCTCGGCGGCGACCTGGGTGCGAACGCCGGGACCGGGATGCTGACCGGTGTCGGCGACGGCCTCGATCCCGGTGCCGACGGAATCCATGGGCCGGAGGGGCTGGGCGGGACCCCCGACATTGCTCCACACTGAGACTTGGTGTCTTTCACCAGGCCGGGGGGCTAGCCGTGGGTTCTGTGGTGTTCAGGGAGAAGGTCCGACGACCGGAGCCGTCGGGTCTTTCGCGTGTCCGGCTGGAGCGTCCGCTGCTCGACGAAACGGGGCCGAGCGTCGGACTGTTGCTGGCGCCGGCCGGGTCGGGCAAGACGACCTTGCTTGCACAGGTCGCCGCGACCCCGCTCCGGCCGACAGCCTGGTACCGGGCGCGTCCGGAGGATCGCACCGAGGACGCGCTCGTCCGGCACGTGACCGAGGCGCTGTCGGTGGTGTTGCCGGCGGCGCTGTCCACCTCGACGACGGTCGACGACCTCATCCTCGCGACCGAGAACGGCGTGCCCGGACCCGTTCAGCTGATCGTGGACGACGTGCACGAGCTGGCCGGCAGCCCGGCGGAGGCCGCGTTGGAGCGGTTCCTGGAGTTCCGGCCGCGGCACCTGAGGCTGCTGCTCGGCTCGCGCCGGCCGCTCGCGCTGAACACACCCCGGCTGATCGTCTCCGGAGACCTGCTGGAGCTGGACAGTGACGACCTGCGGTTCCGGTCCTGGGAGGTCGAGGAGCTGTTCCGCTCCGTGTATCGGCAACCGCTGTCGCCCGAGGCTGCTGCCGCGCTGACCCGGCGTACCGGTGGGTGGGCTGCCGGCTTGCAACTGTTCCACCTCGCCACGATGGGGAAGTCGAGCACTGAGCGGATCCGGGCCGCGACCGAGCTCGGTGGCCGGTCACGGCTGGTGCGCGCCTATCTGACACGCAATGTGTTGGCAGGCCTGGCTCCGGAGCGCCGGAACTTCTTGTTGGTCACCAGTGCGCTAGGCAGGCTCACTGGGCCGCTCTGCGATGAGCTGCTCGAACAGCACGGCAGTGCCGCAGTACTGGAAGAGTTGGAGGCGCTGCAGTTCTTCACGACGTCCACGGACGACGGGGCGACGTACAGGTATCACCAGGTGCTGCAGACGCATCTGGAAGGTTTGCTCATCGACGAGTTGGGGGCGGCTGCCTCGCGGGAGATCCACGCCCGCAGCGCGACTCTGCTGGAGAAGGCCGACCATCCACGGGAGGCCATGCGGGCCTACGCACTGGCAGACGACTGGGCGTCGGTGGCGCGGCTGTTGCAGCAAGGGAACTCGGTCGCGCACGACTGGGTCACGCGCTCCGGGCTGCCGGACGACGACCCCTGGCTCGCGTTGGCGCGGGCACGGCGGCTGTTCCGATCCGGGTCGGTAGGCGCCGCGGTGACTGCCTATCGCGATGCCGAGGCGCTGCTGGACGACCCCGAGTTCCAGGCGCGCTGTGCGAACGAACGTGCCCAGGCCGAGGTGTGGCTGCCGCAACCGCCTGCTTTTCCTGTACGGCGTACCGGGCAAGCGATCCGCCAAGCGCTCAGGCGGTTGCCGGGGCTCGGGCCCGGGGTGGACGCGAAGGCCGGCGTCGACCCGCTCTCGGCCGGGACGATCGCTTTGCTGAGTGGACAATTCGACGCGGCTCGGGACATCTTGATGCCGATCGCGGCGGACTCGACCGTTCGCAATGCCGGGCGATTGTGGGCGGCGATCGCGGTCGTGATGGCCGATCTCGCGCGCGGCAGCTGGTCGCATGCCGAGGTGCCGCTGGAGGAGATCGCGCTCTCTGCCGAGCTGGACGAACTCCCCTGGCTTGCCCGGGTCGCGCGCGGTCTACAGGCCGCCGTGCTGCTGGCGACCCGTCCCGATGACTGGCGGCCCGACGGTTGCGCGTCGATGGTCGACGACTGCAACCGCGACGGCGACCGCTGGGGATCGTTGCTGATGGCAATCTTCATCGGGGCTGCACAACTGACAGCAGGTGAGGACCATGCGGCGATCGACTGGCTTCGCCGGGGTGCGACCGAGGCAGCCGGACTCGACGCGCGGGTGCCACAGGCCTGGGCGCTCGCGCTCGGTGCGATCGCGATGGCCAGGCTGCGACATCCGAGGACGGCTGCGCAGCTGACCGAGGCCGAGAGCCTGATCCGCTCCGCCGCCGTACCAGGTGCCCATCGGCTCCTCGACCACGCCCGCCAGCTGGCCGAGAGCGACCCGGTCACCAACATCGCCGTACGGGGAGCTGCGCGGTTGTACACGCTGGGCGGCTTCCGCCTTGAGCTCGATGGACAGGCCGTGGACTGGCCGCCGTTGCGGCCGCGGGCCCGCGCCTTGTTGTTGCTGTTGGCAATCAACGCTGGGAAGGACCTGCATCGGGAGCGGCTGATCGACGCGCTCTGGCCGGATGCGCCCGCGGACGCAGGAACCCATCGTTTGCAGGTGGCCGCTTCGAACGTGCGGCAATGCCTGGCCGGTGTCGGGCTCGGTGACCAGGCAGTCCAGCGCAACGGCGACGCCTACCGGCTGGTGCTTCCGGGCACCTGGATCGACCTCACCGAGTTCGAGGAGCAGCTGCGACAGGCCCGGCGCTCGGGAAAGTTGGCGGACTGGTCCGGCGTACTCGATCTGTACGTCGGTGAGCTGCTACCCGAGGTGGGCGCTGCTGAGTGGGTACTGGCCGAGCGGGAACGCTACCGACTAGCTGCAGCCGACGCCGCAGTACAGGTGGCCGGCCTGGCCGAGGACGCCCAGGCCCTGCGTGCAGCACACCGCGCTGTCGAGCTGGACTCGCTGCGGGACTCCTCCTGGCTCCTGCTGGCCGATCTCCAAGCAGAGCAAGGCGATCCGACCGCTGCGGCCGCGACCCGTCGCGAGCACGCCAGGATCTGTGCAGAGCTGGCGGCTCCCCTCAGTCCGCGGGGACGATCTGGACGCGATGGATGACGTGCGCCGGCTTGAGCGCTGCCACCACGTCCTTCAAGCGCTGCTCGTCGATCTCCTGGCCTGCCACCGGAAACACCTGTACTACGACGGCAGGCAGCGGCTCGCCTGGCAACGGATCAGTCGGGTCCACCGACCAGCTGGCACCACCTGACTCGACTACTTCGGTCCGCACGCCCAGTACTGCGCTGACCGCCAGCTCGATGCCCAGACGTGTCCCCTGACGACCGTGCAGGTCACTGGTCGAGCGCAGCAGCTCACGCTGGCGTGCTGGGTCGTCACCGCGATCCACCGCCAGCCCGATCCAATGCGCCAACCAGGGCAGCATGTCCTCAGGTGCAGTACCGAGATCCAGGTACGCCGGCAGGTTGTCGAGCGCGCCGATCACCGGCGCCAGTACGTCGTCGAAGCTCGCACAGAGCTGCTGCGTGAACGAATCCGTCCGGTAGATCGAGGGCAGCGTCTCGCCGAGCGGATGCGGGCTCGGAAGGTCCCGCAGTGCGCCGCGCATCAGCGCACCCGCACTTGGTGTTCGTAGGAGAACACGAGAGCAGTAGCCGGTAGGTCGAGCCGCTGCACGGGCGCCGACCGACGCCCGGTCACCGGGTCTGCCGGGAAGAGCGCCACGCTGATCTCCTGAGCCATGTCGACCCCTGGGATCCGGGCGAGCGCAGCGTGTACCTCGTGCGACTGCACCGACCGCCCGAACGGCCAGCCGGTCCCGTCCGGCCCACCCGTCAACGGATGCAGCAGGTCGTACAGGGCCTTGAGGACGCCCTCCTTCACTTCCTCCGGTTCGAAGCGGGACCGTGCGCTCACGTCGACCACGGCCGTCAGCCCGACGTACTCCGGCGGCGCCACCAGCAGCCGCGTCCCGACCAGGCGCCGCTCGTCCAGCGTCCGGGTGATCCGCTCGAGCATGTCCTCGGGCGGAATCAGGTCGTCCCGGCGGATCCGTCCGACGACATCGCCGGACACATGCGGTACGACGAGGATGCGGATCCCGCCGGCATCGGCCGCCTCCGTCGCCGGGACGCACTGCACCCGAGCGGCATCCGAGGCGACCTCGCGCGCGAGCTCCTCGAAGTCCTCCATCGTGACAGCGCGTCCCCGTGACCTGAGCAGCATCGGTCCGCGGACCTTGGCCTCGTCCAGCGTCTCCGCATCCGCTCCACCGATCGCCGCCGCCCGATTCTCGACCCGGGCGACGTACGGGACGCTGGACTTGAGCACCCGGACCTGTCCCCGCGCGACGTTGCCGCGCCGCCCACCACCGGTCCGGTACGCCGAGATGGCGACGCTGCTGCCCGAGGGCGGCGTCTTCCCGTAGTACTGAAGTCCCCCGTCGGCCGTCCGTACCGCGGGGCCGAACTGGATGCCACCGGCGAATGCGTCCAACCGGAAATGCCGGTCGCTCTCGGTGGAGTCGGCGAACGTCGGCACCGGCTCCCACGTCTCGACTCCCTCGTCGTCCGTGATCTCGACCGTGCAGGGCTCGTTGGAGAGCACCACCGGATGCCGCTTCAACGCGAACCGTTGCCCCGGCGTCCCGTCCGAGCGGCCGAGTACCTCGTGCCGGACCACCCCGGCATGCATCATCGGGACCGTGCCACCGATCGTGAAGGCCGAGGCGGACAGGATCCGCGGCGAGGCCGTGTACGTCGGTCGCCCGTCGTCCACCCTCAGCAGGCGGCACCGGATCCAGCCTGCCCGTTGCCGGGCGATGATCGACGTCTCGTGCTGCGGCGGAACGTGAATCACGACGTCACCCGGCTTGTTCAGGCCCCCGGTGTCGTCCTTGTCGAGATCGCATTCGCTCCAACCGGATCCGGTCCACGCCTCCCAGACCAGCGGCGGGTGCCGCGGATCCACGCCGACGCCGGACACACTGCAGCCCAGCCGGATCGTCACCGCGCAAGACGGCACCGCCTCACTCAGCCCGATCAGGAGCGCGTCACCGGGGACCGGTTCCTCCGAGAAACAAGGGAATCCGTTCTTGCCGGACAACGCGGTGGTGAGATCGGACGGCGTACCGTCGGCCGGTGCGGCACCGGCTCGCGAGAACGAGCAGGGGATGATCTCCAGCTCCTGGGTCGTGGTGAAGACGATCGGCTCGTGGATATCGGTCCGCGGTGTCGCGACCTCGGTCCCGGCTCTCACCAGCACGCGTTGGGGCTGGGGCGAGGAGAGCCAGAATGTCACGCCACCGCGGGCAGCCGCCGGGGGCCGCAGTTCGACGCCGATCAGCTCGAGGAACTTCACGTAGTTGAGGTCCGGCACGCGGTTGAGCCGGTAGATCAGCTGGTCGACCATCTGCGCGAAGGCCTCGATCAGCGTGACCCCAGGGTCCGACACGTTGTGGTCGGTCCAGTCGGGGCAACGCCGCTGGACGAGTCGCTTCGCTTCGTCCACCAGCCCTTGGAAGGTCCGGTCGTCCAGATTCGGCGCGGGCAGCATGTCAGACCCCCAGCTCGGCCGGCATCGTCGTACCGGCGATCTCTTCGTCCGGAATCGTGTAGAACGGGAAGACCAGGTTGCGCGGGTCGTTCGTTCCGAGGATGACGTAACCGATGTCGACCAGCACGCGGCCGTGGTCGATCCGGTCGTAGCCGACGCCGACGTCCTCGACCGAGATGCGCGGCTCCCAGCGTTCCAGGGCCTCGCGGACGTCGTACGCGATCTGTCCCGCGGTCGCCGCGTTCGCCGGACCGAAGACGTGGTCGTGGATCCGGCAACCGAACTCGGGCCGCATCGGCCGCTCGCCCCGGGCGGTGCCGAGGATCAGCCGGATCGCCTGCTCGATCTCGCGTTCCCGGGCGACCAGGGCGATCCCGCCGGTGGCGTCCGTGCTGACCGGGAAGGCCCAGCCGGCGCCGATGAAGTCGGTACTCATCTCAGCCTCCGATCATGACGGTCGGTGCGCCCATGACGATCGGCGCACCACAAGCGGCCGTATCGCCCATCCGCGCGGCCGGCATGCCACCGATCAGCACGGTCGGGCAACCGGGCGGCGCGATCACGCTCGGCGGGTGCACGGCCGGTGGCGGGAACGAGCAGATGTGCGGCGTACCGACCGTCGCCGCGGGCATCCCGGCGATCAGCACGGTCGGTACGCCGGGCGGCCCGATCACCCCCGGATGTCCGGTCGGGTCGCCGACCCGGGCTGCTGCGGGCATGACTGTCTCCTCAGTTGATCTTGACCATGGCGGCCGACACCGAGCACAGCGCGCCACCCTTGACCTCGGTGTTGGCGCTGCCTTCGACGGTTGTGTTGGCGCCCTTGAGCTGCAGGTTGCCGGTGGCGGTGACCGAGACCTCGCCACCCTTGAGTTCGAGCTTGGCGGCGGCGGCGTCGATCACGATGCCTTTGCTGCCTTCGATCTTGACGGTGCCGTCGGCGTGCACGGTGATCGTCGTACTGGTCGAGTCGACCGTCACGCTGAGCTTGCCGTCGCCGGTGGCCAGCGTGATGCCTTCGTGCTGGCCGTCCTGGTCGAGCAGGTCGATGCGATGGCCCTTCCTGGACACGATCGATCGCCGGTTGACCGCGCCCGAACCGGAGTCGATCGGATCGATGCCCTGGGCATCCGGTTTGTCGACGCCGTTGTAGAGACCGCCGAGGACGTAGGGCCTGCGCAGATCGCCCTGCTCGAAGACGACCAGTACTTCGTCGCCGACCTCGGGGATGATCAGCGTGCCGCGGTCCTTGCCCGCACCCGCATGGACCGTCCGGGCCCACGCGCTCACGTAGTCGTCCGACAGCCACGGCAACATCACCTTCACGCGGCCGAGCTTTTCGGGGTCGTTGTTGTCGCTGACCTGGCCGATGACGACTCCGGTCGGCGCCCGCTGGGCCGCGGTCGAGCCGGTCAGGCCGAGCAGACTGCGGTCATGGGCACCAGTGACCGCGAACGAAGTCGTGTACCCCGTGGTCGGATCGATCCGGTGCCTGGTCGTGGTCACGGTGTACTTGCCGTCGAAAGGCGCCCCCAGGTTGTCGACGGTGATCGCGACGCCCGCTTTGAGAGATGGGTTGCCTTGGGCAACACCGGTGAACTCGGCGAACGACCCCGCCAGCTCCTCCGCGATCGCAGCAGCGGCCGCGTCCACCTCGGCCTGGGTCCGATGCGGTACGTCGGTCGCGACGTACACCTTGTCGCCGAAGGCGTGCGCGAACTCGGCCGGACTCGCCTGCGGCAGCTCCGCCCCGGTCGTCTTGGCCGGCCGCCTGGTCGTCAGCGCCTGCTTGGTCGAGGTGTCCCAGCCGCGGACCTCGACCTCCTTCACCTGTCCCGCTGAGGTCAGCACGGCACGGAACCTGAGCAGATCCGTGCCGAGCTTGAGCACCAGCGGGTTCTGTTCGTTGCTTGGGGCACCGGCTGCGGTCGCCGGCGGGCCGAAGTTGAACTTGCCGTCGCGGACCGAGACCTCGTACCCCGAGTCCGCCGCCAGCGCGTCCAGCAACTCCCAGTCGCTGGTGCCCGCTTGCGACACGTGCTCGAACACGGTCGTCGTCGACTTGATCGTGCCGTTGGTGAACCCGGCCCGCTGGGACACCTTCTGCGCGATGTCCGACGCCGTCATCTGCAGGTAGCTCCCGGTCCCGCGTCCTCGGAACAGCCGATGCGCCGGGTCGTACCCTCTGATCACCGTGAACGAACCACCGGTGTCGAACTCGGCTTCCAATGCGGTGATCTCACCGGCCATCAGCAGGGCAGGCGTCTGGCTGGTACTGGCGAGCACCGAGATCCGTACCGTCGAACCGATCTTCGCGTTGGTCTTCGCCAGCACGGTGTGGTCGCCGTCGCGGAACCTGATCTCGAACAGATCCGGCAACCGCTGACTGTCGTCGACGTAGATCGTGCTCAGCAGGTTGACCAGGTCGTCGGGCAGCGCGGTCCCGTTGATCTCGATCAGGCAGCTGTTGACGATCGACATCAGACCAGCTCCTCGGCACCCGGGAACACGACCACCGAGCCACTCGGCAGCCGCATCGGATCGTCGATCCCGTTGTACCGCGCGATCGTCCGCCACATGCCGGGGTCGCCGTACTCCGCGTAGGCCAGCGACGCGAGCGTGTCGCCATCGATCATCCGGTGTGACCGGCGTACGGACTGCCCTCCGGAGGTCGGGTTCTGCCGCCACGGTTCGTTCGGCATCTCCTCCATCGCTACGCTGCAAACCGCGCGGATCGGGACGCCTTCTGAGCTGAACAGCGTGTACTTCACGTTCACCGACGTGACGAAGGCCGGGAAACTCGCGATCTTGCCCCACTGCAGCATCACCAGCGGTGGCGTCGGCTTGTCCTTGCCCCGGCTCTCCTCGGTCGGAACGCAACAGCTGAACAGCTTCTCGACCGCGGTGACGACGCTGTTGTCCTGGTTGCCTGAGGCATCGAAGAACATCTCGACGGTGAGCTTGCACGGCTCGGCACCGTTGAACTCCACCGACCCGGCCGACTTCGCCTTCTTCGCGGGCTTCCGCTCCCACTTGGCCGACTTCTGGATCGTCACCTCCTTGGGGTTGAACTGGAACGGGATCTCGCCGCGATCCGTGCCGCCGGCCTTGGTTGAGTCGAACAGCTTCAACTTCGCCTTCTGCAACGACTTCTTGTCCTCGGCGGGCGCCGAACTGCCCGCACCACCGGACGCCTTGAGCGCGATCGGCTTGGTCATCAGGCCACCCGCTCGGCCTTGAACCCGTGGTGGGCGATCTCCAGCGTCTCCATCGCCACCTTCGGCGAATCGAGGTTCAGCCCAGGGCCGTTCCACTTCACGGGGATCACGCCGTCCAGCTTCCAGGTCGCGACCGGCTTGAGCGCTGCCGTCATCGCGGTGATGCTGCCCGTTGACGGCTTCACCCCCGACGTCATGCTGGCCAGCCAGGCCATCACCTCGGTGGTGTCCTGGCACAGCGGCCTGGTGAGCTTGATGTTCGTGTACTTGATCCGGGTCGGCAGTTGCCAGATGAACCCGTTCTGGCCGCCCTCCTCGCGCTGTTCCAGCACGATCTCCAGGCCGAGTCCTTCACAGCTGTTGAACGCACCCAGCCGCTTGTCGTCGATGGTCACGCCGAAGCAGACAGTCACCGCCGGTTCCGGATATTGCGGATTCATCCCGCCACCCCCACTGCACTCGGTCCTACCATCTGTCAGTCACCCGCCCGGCCCGCTCGCGATCCAGCCAGAGCTCAGCCTTCAACTTCGCGGTCAACGGCTCGTACAACCGCTTGGCCAACTCCTCCACCTCGGCCGCACTAACGCTCTTGCCCCCCGCCGGCGCCTGTGCCTGTGCCTGTGCTGTCGGCGCTGTCTGTACTACGGTTTGCGCGGCCGTCGGTTCTGCTGCGGGCGCCTCGTCCCGCTGTACTGCGTACTGCTCTGTCGGCTGCTCCTGCGTCGACGCAGCCCCGCTGAACATCTGCTGCAAAGACACCGACCGCACACTCTCGACCCGCTGCACCACCGGCTCCTCGTGAAAGCTATCCTCCACCGACCACGACAACACCCGCTCCTCGGGTTGCTCAACAGGCGCTTGTACTTCGGTGGGCTTGGTCGGCTGCGTGGGAGTCGTTCGACCACTGCTCGGCGCACGAAGACCGGGATGATCAAACACCACCCGCTGCACAGCCGGCGGCACACTGCCCGCATTAGTCGGCTGTTGCACCTCCGGCACAGTCAACGGCTCCGCACTCGACAACGGCACCACACTGCCTCTGTCCGCAGTCTCCCGAGGCGGCCACAACAACTCAGCCCTCGGCATGACTCGCTGCTCACCACCAACCTCCCGCTGCAGCTCCCCCGCCGGCCGAGTCGCCTGCTCACCCACAAACACCCGCTGAACAGCAAACTCCGCTTGCATCCCACCGCCCACCGCCAACTCGCCGACCAGCGGCCGCTCTACCCCGGGCTCCCCTGCGCGCTGCGCCACACCGTGAGCCTCCACCGCCCGCTGAACTACAGGACCAAGCGCAACCTCACCCTGTCCTCCCACACCCGCAACACCTACTCGCTGAACCACCGGCCCAACCGCCCCACCACGCTGCAGCACGCCCATCTCCGCACCCTGCTGCCCAGCCCCACTCATCCCCACCGCGCCCTGCACCGCCCCGCCACCCGCGCCATCACGCTGCACCACCGCGCCAAGCTGCACCGGCAGGCTGCCCCCGGCGTCACGCTGCACCACCGCACTCACCCCGGCGCCGCGCTGCACCACCGCGCTCAGGCCAGCATCGCGCTGCACTGGCAGGCCGCCCCCGCCATCACGCTGCACCACCGCACTCACCCCAGCGTCACGCTGGACGACCGCGCTCGCCCCCGGATCACGCTGCAGCGGCACGCTGACGTCGGCGTCACGCTGCACCACACCACTCGGCCCCGCCGCGCGCTGCAGCGGCAGGCTGGTCTCCGCCCCGCGCTGCACCACATCGCTCACTCCCGCGTCGCGCTGCACCACCGGGCTTATGGTCAGCTCTCCTTGGATCGGAGCGGTCGGCGTCACCGCGCGCTGCACCGACCCCACCGTGTACGGCTCCGACGGGCTGCTCGCCTGATCGTGCTGCATCGAGGCATCCAGCGTCCCGGCTCGTTGCACCACCGGAGCGGCTGCTGCACCGAGCTCGACCGACCGCTGCACAACCTCCTCCTCGGGCTCAGGTTGTGGACCACCCAGGGCCGAAACAAAAGCCGACTGACCAACCGCCTCCGCCGAACCGATCAACGGCACCTGCCCGTCAACCCTCTCGGCACTCGACGCACTCACCTCCTCAGCAGCCACCCCAGCCGACCGCTCAGGCCCCACCATGCTCGCCCCAGCCTCATGACCGAAAGGTCCGTGACGATGAACCTCCGGCGACTCAACCACCCGAGCGACTACTGGCAACTCGCCAGCAGGCGACGAGCTCGCGGGTACAGCAACCACCGGCGTAGGCCGCAGCTCGATCGCCGGAAGCTGCCCCGCCGCACTTGCACTCGACGGCAACGAAAACGTCCGCACAGAACCCTCGGACGCCCGCTGAACCGCGACGGAACCGACACCCTCCTCGGCCACTCGTTGAACCCCGGCCGAACCGACATCCCCTTCAGACACTGGCTGAACGGCGACGGAACCGGCATCCCCCTCGGACGGCCGCCGGACGCCGACCGAACCGACATCCCCCTCGAACACCCCCTGAACGCCGACCGAACCGGTGTTCCCGTCGGACGCCCGCCGGACCCCGACCGAACCGACATCCCCCTCGGACGTCCGCTGAACTGCGACCGAGCCGGCGGCATCTCCCTCAACCGCGCGCTGTACAGCAGCAGGAGCGCCGCTGGTCGCAGAGCCGAAACTTGTTGCGCTCGGCGGCAGTGGGAACTCGCGGACTTGTTCAACCGGTGCAGCCTGGGCGTAGTTGCTGATCTCGCCGGCCGGCGCGTCCGCCGTCAGCGAATGCCCGAGCGGCGCCAGAAACCGCGGATCCTGGTGCGCGGCCAACGACTCACGAAACGAACCCGGCGACGCGATCGGCGCCAAGTCCGCCACCGACCGCTGCAACGGCGGCAACCCCCGCCATGCCTCACCCCCGGAGGCACCGTCCACCAACCCACTGCCGTTGCCCTCGGCAACCGAAGTCACCGACGACACGGATGGCATCGCCTCCGCCGCCGACCCGGCACCGCTCGCGCCAATGCCCGACGACACCGATGGCATCGGCCGGTCAGCGTGACGGAAGGGCCAGCGCATGGGGTCACCTTCCGGAGTTGGCGCGGGTGTTCAGTGCGGCGATCTCGTCGACGAAGCGGCGGCGTTCGGGGTGTTCCAGGTCGAGGATCTCCTCGCGGGACCAGTGGAAGTGGTAGGCGACGTACGCGACCTCGGTGTAGAGCTGTTCGGGCGCGTACGTCACGATTCCCCCAGGCGACCACCGGCCAGGTCGACGGCGAACGCGTGCCCGCACTCCGGGCAGTTCACCCCGGCCCGGGTGTGCCCTTCTTGGTTCACCCGGCGATACAAGTCCTGCAAAAAGGCGAGATCCGCCGCGAACAGGTCCTCGATCACCCCGGCATGAATGTCGGTGTGACTACCGAGCCGGGTCACGACGCGACCGAGCAGAACGACCGTCAGGTACGCCGGGTTCTCGCGCACCCGGTCGTCCCGCAGCGGCACCAGTTCGTCGCGAGCCGTTGCCAGCCGCATCACGCCGTCTCGATGCACCACGCCCGCCGAGTCGACGTACCCGCGCGGCAGCACGAACGGGAACTCGGTCCGCAACACATCGGCCGAGCCCCCAGCCGCGAAACCCTCCCGCGCCCCAGCCGCGGCACCCTCTCGCGACCCGGCCGCGCCGGCGCCCGCAGTACCGGTGCCGTCGGCAACCATTCCCGCGCCCGGCGGGGTGAACTGATCGAGGGTGGCGGACGTGGTGCGGCGCATCACTCCACCTCGAGCCGCTCGCAGGTGACGACCAGCTTCTCGGTCATCACCGACGTGTCACCGGCCTTCATGGTGCCGATCTCGAGGCTCTTCGGCCACGCGTTGGTGAGCTTGTACCGCTTGAGGGGCGCGCCTTCGTAGTCGTACACGATGATCGCGCCACCCTTGCGGACCGCGCCCATCTTGCCGAACTGCGAATCCTTGATCCACTTGTCGAAACTCGTGTCCGACGACAACCCACGGGTCAGCGTGATCTCCGGCGCCTTCCAGCGACCGGGCAGCTTCTTGATCACATACTTGCCGTCGGCACCGTTCTCCTTGAGCTCGATCACGTCCTGTTCCATCTTCAGGCCGCTGATCTCGGTGATGCTCTTGATCTGGATGCCGTCGAACTCCAGTCCGAAGGAGTGACCGACACCGGAGTCCATGTCCGGAAGAGCCATGATTTGTTACCTTTCCCGCTCGACTCGTTGGATGGTGGTGGTCACTCGCTGACCAGGCTGGTGCCGCCGGAGAACTGCGACAGCCGGAAGATGACGAACTCGGCCGGCTTCACCGGCGCGACCCCGATCTCGCAGACGACCTGGCCGGCGTCGATCCCCTCGGCCGGGTTCGTCTCCGCGTCGCACTTGACGAAGAACGCGTCGTCCGGCGTCTGACCGAACAAGGCGCCGTTGCGCCACTCGTTCACGAGGAAGGCGGAGATCGTACGGCGTACGCGGGCCCACAGTGCCTCGTCGTTCGGCTCGAACACGACCCAGTTCGTACCGCTGAGGATCGACTCCTCGAGGTAGTTGAACAACCGTCGTACGTTCAGGTAGCGCCAGGCCGGGTCGGACGACAGGGTCCGGGCGCCCCAGACGCGGTTGCCGCGGCCGGGGAAGGTCCGCAGTACGTTGATGCCGACCGGGTTGAGCAGGTCGTGCTCGGCCTTGGTGATCTGTACTTCGAGACTCACGGCGCCCCGGATGATCTCGTTCGCGGGCGCCTTGTGGACGCCGCGGGTGTCGTCGTTGCGCCCCCAGATCCCGGCCATGTGCCCGCACGGCGGCATGAACCCGAGCTGCCCCGTGGCGGGGTCGGCCGTCTTAATCCATGGGTAATACAAAGCCCCGAACGCCGAGTCGTAGCCGGCCTTGTCGACCAGCCATTCCTTCACCTGCTGGGCGTTCAGCCCGGGCGGCGAGTCGAGGATCGCGATCCGGTCGCCCATCAACTCGCAATGCGCGAGCATCGCCAGCTGGACCGCCTGGACGGTCTCGAGGTCGATCGAGCCCTGCTGGTAGGCGCTCATCAGGTCCGGTACGCAGAGCATGGTGACCTCGTCGACCGCCTCCAGCCCACCGAACCCGGTCCGGTCGGACACATCGCCGACATAGTCCTCGGCGGTCAACCGCGGCGACGGTACTGCGGGCGCCGGCGGCGGCGCGTTGAGGGCGACCTCACCATGCGCCGGCTTCTCCAGCGCGGCACCGGTGATCTCCTCGATCTTGATCAGCTTCGAGTTCGCGTTCACCACGGTGGCGACGTTGGTCTTGCCGCGCGACACGGTCAGCCGGTCGAACTCCTCGACCTGGTTGCCGTTCTGCTTAACCACGATCTTGAACATGTCGTCGGACGGGTTCTCCCCGCCGGCGTCGGCGATCTCGACACTCACCTCGCCCGGCGCCTGGGCCGCGTCGAGCGCGACCACCCGGAACCGTCCCAGCATCGCCTGCGGCCCGGCCGGCAACTCCTTGCGCCCCCGCGCACCCTTGCCGTCAGCGGCATCGGCCCCACCACCGATCCGTACGACGTAACAGTTCCCGCCGCCGTTCAGGAAATACCCGTAAACGGCCTGCGCCAGATACGAGCCGGCCACGAAGCCGCCGAACGTATCGGTGAACGCCGTCCAGTTGCTGACCAGCGTCGCGGTGTTGAAGGGGCCGTCCTCGGCGAGCCCGACAAACGCGGCCACCGCCGTACCGACACCTTCGAGCGGGCGGGCGCCCGATTCGACTTCTTCCACATACACACCTGGTGACAGGTACGTCGGCATGCTGCCCCTCCTCGATCAGGATTTCCTCCAGCCTGACCTCCAGCCCGCCACCCCCACCCGCCCAACCGGCCGCAGACAAGGGCAAACCCCTTTGCCCGAAGGGGAAGCGATCCGCGCTACGAAGGGCAACCGGGTCGTGCAAGACCCAGCAAGAATCGCCCAGCCAGGCAGTACACCCGCCGGACGCCCCGGCACCCACGTCCCGCCGCCTAGCGAGCGTGCGGGATCTGCCCAGACATCAACACATTGCCTGTCTGGCGATACGCCATCCCTCGACCAGCCGCGGGCTACTCCTCTTCTTCCTTGCCCTCTTCCTCATCCCGCTGGACGAAAGCCCCCTGGACCTCGTCTTCCTTCTCCTCCTCGGCCGGCGCCTCGGCTCGCTGTACGTCGTCTTCGTGCTCCTCGTGCCGCTGCACATCGGCCTCGTCCTCCGCGTGCCGCTGCACATCGGCCTCGTCCTCGGCGTGCCGCTGGACTCCAGGCGCATTCACAGCCATCGGCGCGGGCGCCGCCATCACTCGTTCGGCGTTGGCCGACGCCTCGCGTTCGAAGCGGTCCGACGGGTCGCTCACCTTGATCCCGCCCGGCGCGGACGAGCCGTCCACCGGCCCGCTCCGCTGCTGCACCACATGCGTCAGCTCGTGCGCCAGCATCGTCTTCCCATCAGCGGACCCCGGGTCGTACTTGTCCCGCTGGAACACCACATTGCTCCCCACGGTGTACGCATGCGCATTCACCGCCTTCGCGGAATCGTGCGCCGCCGAGTCGTCATGCACCCGCACGTCCGAGAAGTCATGCCCCAGCCGCCCCTCCATCTCGCCCCTGACCTCAGGCTCCAGCGGCCGCCCCCCAGACGAGACAACGTCATGTACCGGCGACCGCTCCTCCTCCACCATCGCCGTCACCCCGCTGTTCCCCACCGCCCGCTGCAACCCCAACATCCCAACCCCACCCAAAACATCAGTCCGCCCCTCAACAGCCGCCTTCCCCTGCTGATCCGAAACCTGCTCATCAATCCGTCCGGCCTTCGGCCGAAGGGCCGACTCCTCGGAGTCGAAACCGTGCTCCCGCATGACAGTTCCTCCTAGACTTCTTGGCTTTTGTTGCCTCGTCGCACTGCTGGTCACCGTCGGCGTCTGATCGGCGGAACCGCGACGATCTTGGCCTCTTCCGGCGAGGGCGCAGCCGGCTGACCAGGGACCTCCCCCGGAGTCACGATCCAGCCTTTGATGCTTTGGAGCGACGCCGTGGTGGTGCTGGTGTCCGGCACCCCGGGTCGCGGTTCGCGCACGTACGGCTTCTCCCAGGTCAACGTCCGGATCTTGGCATTCGGCGTCAGGACGGTCACCTGTCGCAGATCGTCGGCGCACATTGTGCAGGGACTCATGTTGATCTCAGCCTTGATGCCGACGATCTTGTGCCGGAGCGGGTTGGCATCGAGCCAACTCGCGAGCTGGGCCTCCGCGTGCGTCGCGTTGCTGCCCGACCTCGGATTGTCGCTGGTGTTGAAGGTGACCATTTCGACCTTTGTCGCGCCTTCAGCCGGTGCCGCGATGAGTCCCCCGCCCACGAGCTTGCCGCGTTCCGTGATGGGCGGAAGCTTGTACACGTCGACCTCGGACGGCAGGTCAGGTTGATTCGCTCCTCTCCGTCGCCGGCCCCCTTTGCTGAGCTGATCGATCTTTTGGGTCTCGGGGCTCCCCGCGTTGAGGTCGCTTCCACTGATTGCCTCGCTGAGCTCCAAGGTCACCTTCATCCGGACGGCGGCCTGCCGGGGCTTCTGATCGAAGGACTGGGAGTCCTCGCGCTTGAGGTACTCCGGGATCAGGAAGCAGAGAACCTCGAGCGGGCTCGCCTCGGCGACGAGCTCTCCCTGTACGCCGTCCCCGCCGGTGAACTCCAGCCGCTTCAATCCCTGTGGCGCGAGTTCGGCCAGGATGCCGGGCAATCTCGCTCTGAGCTCCTTCGCGGTGATCCCGGTGCCGAGCAGCTTCAGCACCTTGGCCTTGGCTGCCGCCTTGACCTCCTTGGGGCCGAGCCCCCGTTTCTCTTTGGCACCGGCGATCTTTCCCTTGGCCCAGGCTTTGCCCTGTTCGGCCTTGCCCTTGACCCAGGCTTTGCCGGCGGCGATCTTCGCCTTGGCCTTCTTGCCCAGGCCCTTGAGGCCTCGGATGATGGGGCCGGCGAGCTTCAGGCCGGTTTTGATGACGAAGTCGAGGGCCTTGTTGACTGGTTTTTGGAGTTTTTCGACGATTTCGCGGATCTTCTGGCCGATGCCGCCCAGGCCGATGACGCTGGCGAGGAAGCCGATGATGATCGGGACCATCTGGCCGAGGACGTCGTTGATCTTGTTGACGACGCCGGAGACGTTGCCCTTGACGATGTCGGCCACCGAGTCGATGACGGTGTTGACGAACTTGAGGATCCGGCTGCCGTTGTTGACGAAGAACATCACCACGTCGTAGATCAGCTTGCAGGCCTTGATGAACGCGGCCGCCGGGTTCAGCAGCCCGATCAGCCAGGTGATCCCGGCGGTGATGATCTTCGTGATGACGAAGTCCTTCACCTGTTCGAGGATCATCTCCTTGATGTCGCCGAGCTTCTCGATCAGCATCTGCCACAGCCCCGCGATCCCTTCGCTGCGGAGCTTCTGGAAGATCTCGACGCCCTTCTCCATCGCCGCCATCGCCGGCTCACCGATGTTCTTCACCAGCCGGTTGCGGATATTGGCCCAGGTGAGACCGAACAGCGACAGCAGCAACTGCAGGATGCCGCGGATGTCGAACTTGTCCGGCAGCGTCACCCCACCCTCGGCCAGCGCCCCGAACAGCCAGCTCATCAGCCCCTTGCGCAGGTGGTCGAGGATGTTGTCCTTGAACTTGAGGATGCCGCCCTTGACCCCGTCGATCAGGTTGGACAGGAAGCCGACCGGGTTCTTGACGATCTCGCCGACCACGCCGGCCACCCGGGCGAGCACGTTCTTCAGCATCCCGACGAGTTCGCGGATGGTGTTGATGACGGCCTTGATCGCGCCGATCGCCTTGTCCACCAGGCCCTTGTTCTCGGCCTGCAATTCCTCGATCCGGTCGTCGAGGCCCTTGCGCGCCTCGCTGTACTTCGTCGCCAGCGAGTCGACCAGCGCGTCCTGCTTGGCGTCGACCTCGCCTTCGAGGTCTGCGAACTTGTCCCCGATCTCCTTCGCCGCCTCGGACCCGACCTTCTGCAGGTCGGCGGGCAGGCTCTTGACGTACGCCGCGATCTCGCCCCGGCCGGCCGCAATCCGGACCTTCGCCTTGGTCAGCCCCGCCCCGACGATGTCGGCCACCCGAGAGATCACGCCGTTCATCTGCTGCAGGTAGAGCTCGCGACCGGCCACGTAGAACTCGTTGACCTTGTCCGGCATCCCGACCAGCTTGTCCTTCGCCCAGCGCAGTCCACCGAGCCAGCCGCCGTACCGGTCTTCCTTGTACGCCGACATCTTGGCCGCCACGTAGTTCTCGAAGGTGGTCCGGGCCTGCTTCTCACCCTTCTCGAACTCGGCGTCCACCAGCGGATCGATGCTGTCCAGGGTCGCCTTCACGTCCGTCTCGGTGGCAGTGAAGATGCTCTGGATCTTGGTGGTGACCTCGGCGCGCTTCGCCTCGTCCTTGGACTTGGTCTTGCCTTTGTCGGCGACGATCTTGGCGAGCGCGGCCGCCTTGGATCCCTGCATTCCCGCGACGCCGGTCTTCGTCTCGGCGGTCGCTTCGGTCTTGTGCTGCTGGATGACCTGCTGCTCCTCGGCACGAAACGCCGCCGGTGCCGTATCCGCATGTGCCGCAGCGGTCTGCTTGTCGGCCAGCGCGCCCTGGAACTGCGGTTCGTTCGACTGCGCCAACTGCTGGTCGGTGACCTCACCCTCGGCCATCTCCTGATTGGCCTGGTTCTTACCGGCCGCCAGATTGGTCTGCTCGGGCGGTGCCACCTTCGGCGCGGCCCCGGCCGCCGGGATCGCGGCCACCGGGCCCGGATCCTCGGTCTCCATCGGCGTGACCGGTTTGGCAACCCCCTTGGACATGTCCGGCGGCGCGGCGGTCGCGGTCTCGATGTCCTTGGCCTGGCCCTCCTTGCCCTGGCCGACCATCCCCTTGATCTCGCCCTTGACCTCGCCGGCCTTGCCGGACTCCTTGTAGTCGTCGGCCTCCTTGAGCGTCTTCGGCGACTTGGCCTCGATCGCCGTCTTCACCGCCGCGATGAACGCCTTCTTGTCGAAGGTCCCAGCCTGCTGCGCGTCCATCGTGTCGGCCTTGGCAGCCTTGGCCTGCCCGGTGAGGTCGTCGGTCGGCGCCAGCGCGGCGTCCTGCGCCTCCTTCGCCTTCGAGGCCGCCGGCGGATGCGCCCGCTTCGCCTTCGCGACCCCCTTCACACCCCCGGTGACAGCGGTGAAGGCAGGATCCTGCTCAGGCCGTACGCCGGTAGGTGGCACCGGCGGTTCCAGCAGCTGCGCCCCCGAAAGCGGCGCGGGTCCAGCCGGCCCAGCAGCCCCAGCCCCGCCACCACCTGCTCCACTCCCACCAGCCGCACCGCCACCACCACCGCCCTTGCCCCCCTTGCCACCACGAGGCTTGACCGGCTTGGCAGCTGCCTTCCCCAACGGACTGACCGCCGGTACGGGCTTCGGCGGCGGCACCGCCTTCTTCGGCGCGACTGACTCGGGCCCGAACCCGGTCGTCGTCACCGCGAGCGCCGAAGCCGGCGGCTTCGGTCCTTCGAGATCAACCGGTACGCCGGCCGCCTTCGCCGCCTTGAGCCCCTTCTCCACCGTGTCGATAGCCGGCTCATCCCGCTGGATCTCCACCAGCGCCGCGTCGATCTCCCCGGCCGCATCACCACCAGGCGACTTGAGCTTCCCAGCGAGCAACGCGTTGACCGCGGCGTTCCCAGCCTTCCGCTGCAACGCCAGCAACCCAGGTGGAACGCCAGCACGCTCCGATGGAACGGCACGCTCCGGACGATCGCCAGCGGCCCGTCGCCGGCCTTCGGCGAGGGCGTCACTGACGTCGGCCTTCACAGAGGGACCCGTCGGGCGCGCGCCGGCCATCCCAAGAGCGTGGGCCGCCCGAGTACGCCGTACCGACAGCACGCAGGCACTTCCCGGGGCAATCATCTCTGCCCGAAAGGCCCTCCAGCGACTGGAACGACACCGGGATAACACCCTGAAAGCACTCGACGCCCCCGAGGGCGTTCAGCCAAGCACCGGCCGGTCGAGCAGCGCGTAGTACTGGCCGAATTCGCGTTCGAGGACGAGTCGGCCGAGTTTGCGGTACTCCTGGCCGACGGCCGCGATCACGTCGGCCATCCGCACCGGCTGGCCGGATTCTGCCGCCAGGTAGGCAGCGCTCACCGAGGCCGACCGAATGTTGCCTCCGGCAAGTTCGAAGGCCTCCGCACAGAAGGACAGATCGAGGTCGTCGCCGAGTGGCAGCGGTGGTGCCAGGCACTGCTGCCAGAGGCGGAGTCGCAGGTCTGGCGTCGGCGCGGGGAAGTCGATGATCGCGTCGAGCCGCCGGGTGAACGCGTCGTCGATGTTCGCCCGCAGGTTGGTGGCCAGGATCGCCAACCCGTCGAAACTCTCCAGCCGCTGCAGCAGATAAGCGCTCTCGATGTTGGCATACCGGTCGTGCGCGTCACGGACATCACTGCGCTTGCCGAAGATCGCGTCCGCCTCGTCGAAGAACAGTACGGCGTTGACGCCACCGGCCTCGCTGAAGATCCGCTCCAGGTTCTTCTCGGTCTCACCGACGTATTTGTCGACCACGGTCGCCAGGTTCACCGTGTAGAGATCCAGCCCCAATTCGGTCGCGATCACCTCGGCGGACATCGTCTTGCCGGTGCCGGAATCGCCCGCGAACAAGGCGGTCACGCCACGCCCACGTCCGCCACCCCGCCGCATCCGCCAGTCGGTCAACACCGTGTCCCGATGCCGGGCCCGAGCAGCCAACCCCTGCAACGCCCGCCGCACCGCCGGGGCCAGCACAAGGTCGTCCCACCCGACCTCGGGTTCGATCCTTCGAGCCAGCCGCTCGAGCCCAGCGGCGTTCTGAGCCCGTACGCCGCGGCGCAGGTCGTCCGCGGTGATCGCAGTGCCCGCCAGCAGCGCCGAGGCGGCCGCTGTCTTGAAGACATTCCGCACCTGCCCGGGACCCAGTGCAAGATGCGAGGCCAGGATCTCGGGATCGAGCTCGGACTCCTGCAGGTGTTCCCGCCAGAGCTCGATCCGGTCATGTGCTCCGAGGACGGGCGCATCCACGGTCAGCGGTGTCTCCGGACTCCACCGCGGATCCCAAGTCGTCGTACCGATGAACAGGACCGGGACATCCCAGCGGCTCAACCGGTGCAGCGATTCCAGCGACGACTCCGCCAACGCCTCCACCGGTCCGACGACCAATCCCGCGTCCTGCAGCAAAGCCTCGCGGCCGGCGATCACGGCCAGCCCGAGTGGATCGGAGTCGCGGGCCATCAACCGCAGATCCACCGCCACCACGCCCCGCCCAGCGGCCGCCAACGCCGCCGCCGCGATCGACTGCCCGGTACCGGCCTCGTGCTCGCGCAGATGAACCAGCCGTACGCCGGCCGCCAGGCTCCGGCCGAGATCCGCGCTCGCATCGGTCTTGTACGCCGTCAATTCCTCCAGCATCGGCACCAGCCGATGATCGGGCAGGTCGTCGCCCAGCAGATGCGCGGCAACGCGGTCCGGGACCCGGATCGCCCGGGTCAGGAACGGCCGCTCCGGATCCTCGACGATCAGCAGACCGCGATCCACGAGCGGCCCACTCGCCGTCAGCCGGCCCCGCGCCACCGACGACATCGACGAGGCACCCGCGAGTTCCAGCGCCAGGCCGACGCTCGGCCGCCGCCGGGTCACGTCGTCGTTGAGATAGCCGTAGAGCCGCTCGAACCGGCTGTCCAGATCGGGCAGCAGCGCGATCACCAGCAACTCGGTGTCCAGCGCCGTCAGCCCTGCGACCGCAGCCAGTCGGCGCAACCGAATGACGTTGCCCTCGGCAATGAATTCGTCAGCCGATCGTTCCAGTGCCGCCAACGCGGTTTCGTCGACGACCGCCGTATGGGCCTGACCGCTGAGCAGCCGATCGACGAGTTCGTCGTTGACGTACAGACCGCGGAACGGGTCGTCCATCGACGGATCGTCCGCACGGCGCTGCGCCACGAGCGCCCGGATCCGGTCCTCGACCAGGCCCAGGCGCGCCAGGAGATAGTCCAGCCCTTGTGCGGTCACCCGGTCCTCTTGCGGGGCCGCCGGGGATTGGGTCGCTGCGGCTCGTTCGCGGTACTGCGTCCTGCCACTTCGCGGGGCGGCCAGCCGTCCGTCCCACCCATCGACACGCGCGGCGGCTGGTCGACCAGTGTCGCCGCCTCGTAGACGCGACCGGTCGGGGTCGGCGCGCAGACCACCAGGTCCAGAGACGGTTTGAGTTCTCCGCCGAGTGCGGACCAGACGTCGGCGAAAGAACGGTCCTCCGGTGGCGGTAGCGCAATGGAGACCGGCACCGAGAGGCCCAGCTCGGCCAGCGGGCCAGTGAGGAGGTCTGTGGGCAGGGCCTCGTGTCGGAGGAAGCAGGAGAGCAGCCCGGAGAGCAGGCGGTGCTCGTCCTCGGGTCGCTGCGTCCACGCCGTCACCAGGTAGGACAGCTTGAAGTAACGCGGCGGCAGGTGTCGCGCGGTGATCCGCTGCTCTGCGTCGTACTCGTTCAACAGACCGCGCTCGCGGCGGCGCAGATCCTCGCGGATGTCGTAGAGGTACACGTCGATCGTCGGTGCGTTGCGACGGCTCGACCACTCCTTGGTGGGGGCGTCGAACACCACTTCGACGTCCCGCGCGCCGATCGCTTCGCGCTGGATCAGCGTCTGCAGCGCAGAGTCCACCTCTTGGATCACAGCAACGAGTGTTCTGCCCGGACTGAGCCGTGCCGCAGCGGGCTGGGGTCGAGCCTCGGGCACGGTCTGCTGCCCGATCGGGCAAGCCCGGCTGCACCGGGAGGCAGGCGGCCGGCCCTCCACGAGGTACGCAGTACGGGCTTAGCCTGTGAGCGACGCCGGTGATCGACCTGGCGACGGAGTAGGGGGAGAGCCGAGTGACGGACCCGGTACTGCGGTTGGAGACGACCCAGTTGACTGTAGAGCCCGGCGGCCAGGTCCGGGCGGAGGTCACCGTCCTCAACCCGGGCACGATCGTCGAGAGCTACGCCCTGGACGTCGTCGGCGAGCAGCCGATCCCGTGGGCCGAGGTGACGCCGCCCGTCCTGTCCGTCTATCCGCAGCAGCAGGAGACGGCCACGATCGTCTTCAACCCGCCGACCGGCCCGACCGGACCAGCGGGCACGGTGCCGTTCGGGATCCGGGCGAAGTCCGAGGTCGATCCGCTGAACAGCGCAGTCGTCGAAGGCCAGCTCGAGATCGGCCAGGTGTTCGGGCTGCAGGCCAAGCTGACCCCGGTCACGTCGTCCGGGCGCTGGCGTGGGCTGCACACGATCCAGTTCAGCAACTGGGGCAACGCCCCGGCCCGGCTGCGGATCGTCGGGTCCGACCCCGACCAGGCGCTCGGGTTCCTGATCCGCCCTGACGTCGTCGACGTACCGCTGGGCGCAACAGTGACCGCGCGGATCAAGGCCCGCACCCGCAAACCAGTACTACGAGGCTCCACGACCCGCCTCCCCTTCAAGGTCGTCGGCGAGCCCGATCCCCCACGCCCCTTCGGCATGCCGGAAACGCCGGGGGTCGATCCCGGTCGCCCGGTGGTGGACGGAGCCTTCACCCAGAAGCCGATCCTCACGCGAGGCGTCATCACCGCAGCCACCGTCGTAGGAGCCGCCCTGATCGGCGTACTGGCCTTCGCCCTCACCCGCGGTGGTGGCGCCGCAGCGACCCCGACAGGCGACGGCACAACTCTTCCCGGCAAGCCCGTACTGACTGCAGCTGCGGCTGGACCAACGTCCATCGCGCTCGTCTGGGCCCAGCTGCCCAATATCGACTCGTATGCGCTCTACTACGTCGACGACGCCGGGCACGTGAACAAGTCCGAGCGCGGCGTGGACGTGAAGCAGACGGCGAAGACGGTCACAGGCCTGAACGCCGGTACCCACTACTGCTTCAAGCTGAGCGCAGTCAACGGCAAGCTCGAAGGACCGCCATCTGCCGCCGCCTGTGCAACAACAGGGAAGGCGACGCCGACTTCCGCACCACCCAGCAGTGCGCCGCCGTCGGGTGGAACGTCTACTGCGCCGCCCGGTGGGGCGACCACCTCTGCACCGCCCAGCTCGGCCCCGACCCAGACCGGCCAGCCATCCGCGTCCGTCGGGGTCGACGCACCACAGTTCGCACCGGGCCAGTGGATCGCTGCCGTCGACCTGGCTCCCGGCGCACTCGTGAACGCCGAACAGAATGCCAAGGGTCTGGCGGCGCAGTTGAAGAGCGCCGGGGTCGATGCGAAGGCCCTGCATGCCACTGGCCAGTACCCGGGGCTGTACCGGCTCGACACCAAGAAGCCGATGCCGGACGACTGGGTGGTCTACGTGGGCCCAGCGGGCTCGCCCGACCAGGCGCAAGCGGTCTGCAGATCCCCGCAGGTGCAGCAGATCAGAAGCTCGACCTGCCCGCGGTTCCAGCCCGCAGTACCGCCTGCCGGCTAGCGCGGGCGGGACAGCGCGGTCACGCTGGTCAGCGCTGTGAGGTTTTGAGGCGCATCGGCACGCGCGGGATAGGTCCCGCCGACGGCGAGCAGCAGCTGCTTGACCGGTACTCCGGTGTCGAGCTTCAGCTGCTGCAGATCGCTGCTGTCCTTGAGTTGTAGCTCGCTACAGCGTCCCTCGTACATCACGAGCAGGGTGCTCGGCCGGAACTGCAGCTGGCGATTGGCGTTGGCAGCCGGCAGGCCTGCGCGGACATCCAGCCGCCGTACGCGCACCGGGTCCTTGAAGTTCACCGTGACCATGCCCCTGGCTGCCGACTTCCCCGGGCACCCGTCGAGCGGTGCGAGCTTCGTGGGGTCCCACGCTGTGGCCCAGGCATCGTCGAGCGGAGCCGTGCCGAGGGCGGCCGCGGCGTAGGTGGGTGCGACCGACTGCGGCGGCGCACCGGCGAACACGACCGGGTCGACCGCCACCAGGGTTCCGCGTACGTCGTACAGGCGGTCTTTTGCCCAACTCACAGGGTTCTTGCCGACGATCGAAAACACTGTCAGCACAGCGGCGATGGCGACGACTGCGGTGATCACGCGGCGCCAGCGGTAGAGCGGTGGCAGGCTTCGACGGTACTCGCGGCGGGCCTTGCGGTCCTTGGGATCCCACAGCCGCTGCCACCAGGTCTGGCTGGCAACAACCGGCGGCGTCTGGCTGGTGAACGCTGTCGGCCGCAGCACCTTGCCGCACTTGCTGCAGAACCTGAGCGTCACCGCGTTCGGCACACCGCACTGCGGACACGCCACCTCCCCAGGCTTCGGCCGCCCCGACACATCTTCGTACTGCGTGGTGCGGGCTGGCTTTGCCTGTTCGGGTGCCGGGTCCACAGAGGGCAGCTGTGTCGACACCGACCCAGCTCCGCCCTGGCTTGACCGCTGAGTTGCCGCCGCGGTCTGTTCAGTGGCGGACTGGCCAACCGGCGGGCGCTCGTCGGCCGTCGCCTGGTCCCAGCCGAGGTAGACCCCGCAGTACAGGCAGAAGGCCGAGCCGGCCGGGTTGCGCTCACCGCAGGCGGTACAGACATCCTCGCTCATCCCCATCGCCCCCTTGCGGGTGATTATGGCACTGGCGACGCGGCTCAGGACGCTAATCTGTGGGATACGACGGTGGAACCGACGGACGCCGGGGGGATCGGCAACCGATGATCAACTGCGACAACTGCGGACGCGCGAACGACGACAGCGCGATCTTCTGCACGTCGTGCAACACCTACCTAGCCTGGTCCACCGAAAAGCCCGCCCCCACAGAACCCGCCACACCCGCCGACCCCGAGCCGCCCAGCCCCGAGCCCGAGCCACTCGTTCCCAAGCCCGAGCCGCCTAGCCCCGAGCCTCAACCGCCTGCAGCCCAGCCTGAGCCTCTTGCACCCGAGCCGCTGACGCCCGACTCGCTCGCTCCCGAGCCGCTTGCGCCGGAGCCGGTTCCGGTGCGGCCCGATCCCGCTGTGCCGCAGCCTGAACCGCTGGCGCCCGAGCCGATCCCGCCCGTGCCCGACCCGGCGATTCCCGAGCCTCAGCCCCCCGTCCCCACTCCGCCTCCCTCGCCTGCCCCTGAGCCCAAGCCGGCGCCAAGGCCGCGCACGAGTGTCAGCCAGTTGATCTCGGCGATCGACCAAGGGCGGACTCTCACCCAGGATCGCCAGCGCCCCGACCTGACCGCTCGGCTCGAAACCGCCAAGAAGAAGCTCGACTCGCGCACGGTGACCGCGGTGGTCGTCGGTGAGTTCAAACGCGGCAAGAGCACCTTGGTGAACGCGCTCCTCCAAACAGCGGTCTGCCCCGTCGACGCGGACATCGTGACCGCGGTACCGACGCTGGTCCGGTACGGCGAGCAGCCCGGCCTCACGGCGTACCGGCAGACGGATCCCAGCCAGCCACCCGTCGGCTACCCAGCACCCCTCAGCCAGATCGCCCAACTGGTCTCGGAATCCCCCGACCCCGACGAGCAAGGCCGCCTGCAATCGGTGACCGTCGAAGTCCCCCACCGAATGCTCCGCTCGGGCCTCAGCCTGCTCGACACCCCAGGCGTCGGCGGCCTCGACTCAGTCCACGGCCAGCTCACGCTCGCGGCCTTGGCTTCGGCAGACGCGATCCTGTTCGTCACCGACGCAGCACAGGAGCTGACCGGCCCGGAGCTGGAGTTCCTCAAGACAGCGATCTCCCGCTGCCCGGCAGCAGCGCTGGTCATCACCAAGACCGACCTGTACGGCCACTGGCGGCGCATCGTCGAGCTGAACCAAGCCCACCTCGCCAAGGCCGGCATAGACCTGCCGATCTTCCCTGTCTCCTCCTTCCTTCGCCTGCGCGCAGCCCAGCGACCAGAGCTCAACCAGGAGTCCGGTTTCGCGCCACTGGTCGAATTCCTCGCCACAGCAGTCGTAGTACCGGGTACCACGCGCGCAGCAGCCACCGTCGCGCAGGAAGTCGACTTCGTGGCCGGCCAGTTGGCGCAGCAGTCCGACGCGGAGCGCGTAGTACTGACCAAGCCGCAGAGCCGACCAGAGGTGCTTTCCAAGCTCGCCCGGGTGCGCGACCAAGCAGCAGGACTCACTGCCGCCAGCGCTACCTGGCAGCAAACCCTGTCGGACGGGATCGCCGACCTGGTCGCAGATGTCGAGCACGACCTGCAGAGCCGGCTGCGTACGGTCATGCGCGACGTCGAGACGATCATCGACCAGGGCGACCCGACCGAGACGTGGACGGATACCGAGGTCTGGCTGCGCCGCCAGGTCGCTGTCGTCGGCGTGGCGAACCGCGACCTGCTGATAGAACGGGCCCGCGAGCTGGGCGAACGCGTCGCCGAAGCGTTCGATCTCGAGGCGGGGACCGAGGTCGAGGTCGAGCTGTCCCAGTTCAGCGCCGACCTGGACCAGCTCGAGCTGGCCTCGGCCGCGAGTCTGTCGATGCCGGGCGGCCGGCTCCAGTCGTTGATGATGGCCGGCCGGACCGGGATCTTCGTCCCGATGATTGCCTTCAGCATCGTTTCTGCCCTGATCACACCGGTCGTCGCCGTCGGTATCGCGGCCACGCTCGGCGCGGGCATCGGCGGCAAACTCCTGAAGGACGAACGCAAGCGCCAGCGCACCTACCGCCAGCAGCAGGCCAAGGCCGCCGTACGCCGGTACATCGACGAGGTCGCGTTCGTGATGAACAAGGACACTCGTGACAGCCTGCGCAAGACGCAGCGTCAACTGCGCGACGACTTCCAGGAGAGAGCCGGCCTGATCCATCGCTCCGCCACCGCCGCCTTGACCGCCGCGGACCGCACCGCCAAACTCGCCCCCGCCGAGCAATCCGCAAGAGCGGCCGAACTTGCGGCCGAGACCGAGCGACTGCGCGCGATGCGCACCAACCTCCGCGAACTCGCCCTCGCCGGCGGACGCCCGGCCGGGTCACCCGACGCAGGCCGATCCAGCGGCGGGCGAGCGGGAGGTGGACGATGACCGACGATCTGTCGGCCGCCATCCTGGCAGTCATCGATCAGGCTCAGCAATCGGCGCCCACCGACAAGGACCGGTCGCAGCTGGACGAAATCCGGGCTCGGCTGACCGGGCCGCTGCGGTTGGCGATCGCGGGCAAGGTGAAGGCGGGCAAGTCGACCCTGCTGAACGCCTTGCTGGGCGAGGAACTGGCACCGACCGACGCGGGTGAGTGCACCCAGATCGTCACCTGGTACTTCCTCGACGACCGGCCGCACGCGACGCTCTTCCCACTCGACGGCGAGCCCCACGAACGCCCGTACGATCGCGACGGCGGCGCCCTGCAGGTGGATCTCGGCGGCCTGCGTCCCGCCGATGTCGACCACCTCGAGATCGGCTGGCCGACCAGCCGGCTGCGCGATCTGACCATCCTCGACACCCCTGGTATCGCGTCGATCTCGGCCGACGTGTCCGCCCGCACCCAACGCGTGCTGGCCGCCGACGACGGCCGCGTCCCGGTGGCGGACGCGATCCTCTATCTCCTGCGACACACGCACTCCAGCGACATCCGTTTCCTGGAGTCGTTCCACGACGACGAACTCGCGCACGGGACGCCGATGAACGCGATCGGCGTGCTCTCCCGAGCCGACGAGATCGGTTCGTGCCGGCTCGACTCGATGGAGGTCGCGGAGCGGGTCGCCCAACGGTACGAGGCCGAGCCGCGGCTGCACCGGCTGTGCCCGGTGATCGTCCCGGTCAACGGGCTGCTCGGCCACACCGCGACCACCCTGCGCGAGGCGGAGTACGCGATGCTGGCCGCGATCGCCCAAGCGCCGATCGACGAGGTCACCGAACTGCTGCTGACCGCCGACCGCTTCGTCTCGACGCCCAGCGGGCTGCCGGTCACCGAACTCGAACGCGAACACCTGCTGGGAAGACTCGGCCTGTACGGCGTACGGCTGAGCGTGGAGCTGATCCGAACCGGTGTCGCGACGAACTCGTCCGAGTTGAGCACAGAGCTGACCGAGCGCAGCGGTCTCAACCGGCTCCGCGCGATCCTGGTCCGCCAGTTCGAGACCCGCAGCCGGGTACTCAAGGCGTACTCCGCGGTCGCGGCGCTCACCGAACTGCTGCGCTCAGGCACCTTCGAGCCCGGACTCCAGGCCCGGGTGGAGGAGATCAGCGCCGGGGCGCACGAGTTCCAGGAGATCCGGCTGCTGTCCGATCTCAGGTCGGGTGGCGTCACCCTGAAGCCCGAACGGACCGAGCAGCTCGAGCGCCTGCTCGGCGGCTCCGGGCACGCGCCGACCGCGCGCCTAGGGCTGCCGGACGACGCGACCGACGACGACGTACGTCAAGCAGCCCTGGTCGCATTGTCTTCCTGGCAAGGCTTCGCGACCCACCCCCTCACCAGCCGCCCCGCCCAACTGGCCGCCCGAGTAGCCACCCGAACCCTCGAAGGCCTCCTCGCCGGCTAGCCGGTACGACGTACCCGCGAGCGGGCGAGCCGCCTCGCGTGAGCCGAGCTAGATGAGGCCCTCGCGGACGGCGTACGCGACGGCGTGGGAGCGGTTGCGGAGTTGGAGACGCGTGGTGAGTTCGTGGAGCACGTTCTTCACGGTGCGTTCGCTGTAGTTGAGCGAGTCGGCGATCTCACCGGTGTCGAGCCCGTCCGCCACCAGCCGCAGTACGTCGACCTCGCGCGGGCTCAGCCCGGTGAACGTCAAACCGCGTGGCGCCAGCACCTGGCGCTGCAGCCGGCCGAGCTGCTCCATCAACCGCCCGAGCAGGTCGGGTGGGATCTCGCCGTCGCCGGTCGCCACTCGCGTGATCGTCCGCACCAGCACCTCGGGTGTCGCATCGATCCTCCGCAGCAACCCGCCGACGCCGATCTCCGCCGCCACCACCAGCGTCGCCTCGTCCAGCACGGTCGCGACCAGCAGCAACCGCGGCAGATCACCACGCCGCAACGCTCGCATCGCCCGCGCGGTCTCTTCGTCGAGCACATCGGTGACGACGAGGGCCACGGCGGCCTCGTCGACCTCCATCTCGTTGACGAGGCGGATCTCGGGCCGCGCCCGGAGCTGACTGATCACCCCCGCCCGCGAGATCGGGTCACTGCCGTGGACGTAGGTCAAAATCGGCGCACTCATCGGAACCCTCCCCAAGGACAAGGCCCTCACTGTCCCGCACCGGGCTCCACGCCAGTTCTACGCGCGCTCTACAAACCCTCATCGGTGGCCAGGCGGGCGTGCAGATGGGAGTCGTGGCGGCGCCCGTCGAGCTCCACGTAGTAGTCCCGCATGGTGCCTTCGAGACGGAAGCCCGCGTGCGTCGCGACCTTGCAGGAGCCCTCGTTCACCAGGGCATGGTCGAGGGAGAGCCGATGCAGGCCGAGGCCACCTTCGGCCGCCGGGGTGAAAGCCCAGCGGGCAGCGGCATCCAGGGCGCGTCCCGCGATCCGCCGACCGCGAGCCGCCGGGCCGACCCAGTAGGCGCAGACGGCTTGATCCGGCACCCGATGCACGTCCCGAAGGGTGACCGAACCGAGCACCTGATCGGTAGCGGCGTCAGCGACCGCGAAGACCGCGTTGCCCCTGGCCCACCCGTCGATCCGGTGCTCGAGCCATTTCGCCGCGCGCTGCTGCACCGGCGTCCGCAGTACCGCCGTACCGGCTGTCCAGCGCAGGATGCCGGGGTCTTCGAGCGCCGCGCTCACGGCCGGCTCGTCGTCGGCCGTGAACGGACGGAGTACGAGCTCGTCGACGGTCAGCCGACGAGGTTGCAGCGCGGGCACCGCTTATTGCTGGTGTGGCTGGTTTGCGTGCAACATCGGCGCCTGACGTGCGTGCGAGCCGAGTTGCTGAACACCGGTGACCAGGCCGCCGGCGAGGTCACCGGTGGCGAACGAGGTCTGCATCCCCAGCGCGGCCAGGCCGGCCGCGGTGTCGCTCAGCTGGCGGCGGGCCAGCGGGCCGGTGACGATCTCCAGCCGGCGACCGGCCGGGTCGACGTAGACGAGCACGCTGCGGTCGGGATCCGGCAGCTCGTTCAGCAGCTCGATGGCGAACGGGCGGGTCTCGGAGTCGGCGCCGCCGACGTACACCGAGAAGTGCAGGCCCGAGACCGTCTCCGCGTGCCGGACCGCGCGCTCGATGTCGTAGAGCTGATCGGGGGTGAATGCGTCACCAGCTGGCACTTGCGCCTCCGGTCGTGCGGGCGACGCCGGTGGAGGCGGTCGCGGAGTTGTCGCCGGCGGGCAGCTCGGGCAGGTTCGCCGGGTTCGGCTTGAGCGGCTCGGGGCCGCCGATCCAGACCGGCGGAGCCCACCAGGACAAACCCGGCCGGTAGCGCGGTCCACTCGCGATCGAGGACGCGAACACGAGCAGCGCCACCACCGCGATGACCAGAGCGGGGATGCCGACGAACACCAGCAAGGTGTGGCCGGAGAGCAATGGAGTCACGATCCGAAGCCTAACCTGCACAGCACCGTGCCCACCCAGGGCCTCACCCCAGGCGGGCACGCAGTACGCCGGTACGCCAGTACGCCGGTACGCCGGTACGCCGTACGCCGGTCCGCCGCGTTCGGCAGCCGCCGCGGTTGAGAGCTTCGGCAATCACCGCAGTTGACGGACCGGCCTGAGTCGGCGCTTCAGCAGCCGCCGCAGTTGAAGTAGGTGATGTCCCAGTGGCTGCCCTCGTCGACGTAGAGGTTGCCGGCACCCGACTGCCACTGCGGATACCCGTCGGCGCGGTTGGCGATCCGGGCGAACGTGTTGTGGATGTAGTTGCCGATGCAGGTGTACTTGCTGATGTCGACCTTGTAGCCGTTGTAGTGGCTGTAGGTCCCGGAGGCATGGCCGACCTCGGTGCCGCCGGTGATGTTGATCGCGCAGCCACTCGCCTGCTTGAGCGTGCGGACGCCGTACACGGTGGTGTCGTTGATCTGCTCGAACGAGGTGCAGGTCGAGTTCGAGCGGGTGGTGCACCCGCCGGACGAGGACCAGGTGATCCCGGCGGCGCGGAAGATCGACTCTGCCTGAGCCTGGGTGAGCTTGGTGAGCGCCGACGCCTGCTCGATCACGATCACGCCGGGCAGCAGCCCGACGATCAGTGCGACGACCGGGACGAGGACGCGACGGAGGACGGATTTCATGGGCGGCACTCCTTGAAACGATGGGGCGGAAGGTTTCAAGGAGTGCCTTGCCCGGGAAAGTTATTCACCAAACCCGGACCGCTTGGTCCGTAACGCGAACCTCGGAGGCCGGGCCGGGGGCGGACGACCCGGCCTCCGAATCCTGGGCCGTCAGAACCTGACGTCGGAGCACTGGTAGAAGGCGTTCCCCGTGTCGGCGATCGTCCAGACGGCCAGAATCATGTGCCGTCCGGTCCGGTTCGGCAGTGTGCCCGGGTGGCCGACGTCGGTCGCCGGGCGCGCGCCGTTGTACGGGACGGTCAGGAACGGCGTGAGTTCGAGCGCGGAGCGGGTCAGCGGGGCGTTCTGGTTCCAGCCCTGCTTGGTGATGTAGTACTTGAAATCGGTGGTGGCGTGCGCGGCGGTCAGGTGCCAGCGGAACGTGTAGCTCGCGCCGGCGGTCAACTGGGTGGCCGGCCAGGCACCGCCCCGCTGATCATCCAACTGGGCGAACTGGGACAGCCCTGCCGAGCAGAGCTTGCCATCGGGCGGACCCGCGGCCGGGAAACCCTTCGGCCCCTCGGTGCTCTGCGGTTCCCACTGGATCGGGCCACAGTTCTGCACCGTGCCGTTGGCACAGTTCTTGGCCCGACTGATCGGCGAGGTGGTGTACCCGTGACCGTAGGCCAGCGGGATCGACGTACTGACCGTCAGCGCCAAGGCGCCGACGGCGATACCGGCCATGCTGAGTTTGCGTGCTCGCGTCATGCGGACACTCCTTCTTCTTCCCGTGAAGCTGGGGGCGGCAGGAATGGAAGGAAGGCGCCTTCGATGGGGATAGATAACAACCGTTCAAATCTATTGTCAACGGTTCACGGCCCGATCTTCTGACTTTCTGTGATCTCCTCAGCACGGACCGCGATCATCGTGGCGGCTCCGGCCGCTCGTCGCGGCCATTTCAGGGGCGACCGGATGCGGTCTATGCCGGAAATTGATCAAATCGGTTTATTAACCTTCAAATAGTGCTGGGAAATAACAAACTCGGCAATTCTGCAGATCGAATGTGCTTCACGGCAAATACCGCTCCGAGCGGCGGGAATATCGACCGAGGCGGCCGTGACAAAAGTTGCCCTGCGCGCTCACGGTGTGTGATTATGCTGGTCGAGTGCGCTTGGCGGAGGCCTGGTGGCGGTACTGGAAAAACCAGGTGAACCGGGGGTGGCATCCCTGATATAGGCGCTCATCGGTGCAGACCAAACGCCCGGATGATCGCCTTCAGGGTGTTGCCAAAGCAACTTCAGGACAGTCGAATACTGGTGACATCGCGTCGGCGCGCAGGCAGGGTCGTGGCATCGAGAAAACCACGACCAAGCTGGGGGAAACACCATGAAGAATGTCTTCCGCACCGTCCGAATTGTCATCGCCGTGACCGGCGTCGTGCTGGTGGGGGCCGGCGCGACGATCGCCTCGGCGGCCGCCGACCAGCCCGCGAGCCCGGCGACGGTGACGGTGGCGGGTCCTGACCAGCCCGAGTGCATCGGCTGCTGGGGCTGACGGACCGATCGAGCCGAGTGACGACGATGATCAGGTTCCAGCTCCTCGGCCCGATCGAGGTCACCCGGGGCGGCGAGCGCCTCGCCCTCGGCGGGTCCAAGATCCAGACCGTGCTGGCCACGCTGCTGCTGAGCCGTGACCAGGTGGTCTCGGACTCGACCGTCTCCGAGATGCTGTGGCGGGGCAAGCTGCCGAGCACCTCGAACGCCCAGATCCAGACCTACGTCTCCCGGCTCCGCAACCAGCTCGGCCCCCAGGTCGAGCTGGTCCGCCAGCGCGGTGGCTACCTGCTGCGTGCCCCGGGAGCGTGGGTGGACCTGGACGAGTTCCAGGCCCACGCCACCACCGGACACGCCGCGCTGGCCGCCGGCCGGTACGCCGAGGCGGTGACCTCGCTGCGCTCGGCACTCGCGCTCTGGCGGGGTCATGCACTCGTGGGCGCCACCGAATACCTCGCCGCGATCGAGCAGCCCGGCCTCGACGAGGCGCGGCTGACCGCCGGCGAGGCACTGATGACCGCAGAACTTGCCCGCGGCAACCATCACCGGGTGGTGTCCGAGCTGGCCGCGATGGTCAACCAGCACCCCTTCTCCGAACGTGTCCGAGGCCTGTCGATGCTCGCGCTCTACCGCTGCGGCCGCCAAGCCGAGGCCTTGTCGACGTACGACGCCTGCCGCCGCCACCTGGCCGAGGAACTCGGCATCGACCCGGGCGAAGAGCTCAAGGAACTCCACCAGGCGATCCTGGAGCAGGACGCCGATCTCACCGCCCCGCCAGTGGTCGAGGTCGTCACCCGGCCGACCCCGACAGCGCCGGCCCAGTTGCCGCCGGCACCGACCGACTTCACCGGCCGGACCGCGATGGCCGACCGACTGGACGCCGTACTGCGTGCCGGTGGTGGCACCGCCGCAGTCGTCGGCCTGGCAGGAACCGGCAAGACCGCGCTCGCACTGCACGTGGCCGACCGGATTCGCGACGAGTTCCCGGACGGACAGCTCTATCTGGATCTGGCCGGCAGTACGCCGGACCCGATGGAGCCGTCGACCGCCTTGGCCGAGCTGCTGCACTCGCTCGGGGTGACCGAGGCCGAACTGCCTGCCGGAGCGTCCGAGCGGACCCAGCTCTTCAGGCACCTGGTGGCCGGCCGACGGCTGCTCGTACTACTGGATGATGTGGCGGACGAGCACCAGGTTCGCTGGTTGCTGCCGGGTGGCGGCAAGAGCAGCGTGCTGCTCACGTCGCGGGCTCGGCTGGCTGCGTTGGAAGGCGCGAATCACCTTCGTTTGAACGGTTTCAGCACCTCCGAGGCTGTGCGATTGATGGATTCGCTGGCTGGACCGCGGCACGGGTCCGACTCGCCGGGCGCGGTCCGAAGGTTGCTGGCAGCAACTGGTCGTCTGCCGTTGGCGATCCGGGTGGTGGCTGGCCGGCTCGCGGCCAATCCTGACCTGACGGTGACTCAGGTGGTCGGTCGGCTGACGTACGGCATGCAGCCCTTCGACCAACTGCGGCTGGGCGATCTGGACGTCGGCGCGCGGATCGAAGCGAGCTACGACCAACTGCCGCTGGCTCGGCGACGCGCCCTGCGGCTGATGGCGATCGGGTTGACCGGGGAGTTCTCGGTCTGGCATACCGCAGTACTGCTCGATGCTCCGCTTGCCCAGGTGCACGACCTGCTGAACGCCTTGGCCGACCGAGGCCTCGCGGAGGTCAGTGGCAGTCGCGTCGGGCAACTCGACCTCTACACGATGCACCCGCTCGTGCGCGCCTACGCCAGAGAACGCGCCCTCACCGAGGAAGCCCCCCACGAACGCGGCGCCGCCCTAGAACGCATCCACCACAACCCCCACACCTGGCAACCCGCAGCCTGACCACTACCTCTCTTCAGAAGTGGGACTCCATGACCACCTGGCTCGTCCGCCTTGATTCCCCGACCACAGCGACCGGGCCACGAGTAGCGGTCAAAGACGCGATCGACATCGCCGGCCTGCCAACCACCGCCGCCTGCCCCGCCGTCGGCGACCACGCAAAACCCGCTGTCGAGGACGCCCCCGTCGTCGCCCGTGCCCGCTCGGCCGGCGCAGTCATCGTCGGCAAAACCAACCAGACTGAACTCTGCCGCCCCCCCGACGGTGTCAACCCCTGGACCGGTACTCCGCGCAACCCCCTCGACCGCACCCTGGTCCCCGGTGGATCATCAAGCGGCTCCGGCGTCGCGGTAGCCAAAGGCGAAGCCGACATAGCAATCTGCACCGACACCGGCGGCTCCGCCCGCCTCCCCGCGGCGTGCTGCGGCGTAGCCGGCCTGAAAACCACCACCGGCCGCCTCCCTCTCGACGGCGTCTTCCCCTTCGCCCCCACGATGGACACCATCGGCGCCATCGCCCCCAACGCCACCGGCCTCATCGACGCCATGCAACTCCTGGAACCAGGCTTCACCCCCGCCCCGTACGACGGCCCCATCGCGCGCCTCCGCCTACCAGAGCTCACCATCGACCCCACCATCGATCAAGCCATAGACGAAGCCCTGGCCAATTCCGGCCACGAAATCATCGACGTCCCCCTCACCGGCTGGCTCCGAGCCGGCGTCGCCGCAGGCCTGATCATCAACGCCGAAGGCCACAACTCGCACCAACACCTCTTGGCCGACGGCCGAATGAGCGACCGAGTCCGCGACTGGATCACCCGAGGCAACTACCTGGACGCCGCAATGATCGCCGACGCCCGAGAACTAGGCCGCCAGTTCCGCGCCCACCTGGACACCCTGCTCTCCCGGTACGGCGCCCTGGCCCTCCCCACCATGACCGCACCCCCACCCAAACTAGGCGCCGAGTCTCACTTCGACTTCCCAGCCCTAACCGCCCCCGTGAACCTGACCGGCCACCCCGCCGTAACCCTCCCCCTCCCCACCACCCC
>NZ_QFXK01000035.1 GCF_003261635.1 Kribbella monticola
CTGGCGGGTGAGGTGGCCGCGGCGCTCGCTGGGTGAAGTGGTGGGGAGTGTTGACGGAGCGGGGTTGGGCTGAGGGGGAGGTGGGTCGGGTGGGGGACGAGGGTGGAGCGCAGGTGCCCGAGGCGGGTGGGGCTCGGGTGGGGGCTGTTGCTGTGTTGCGGGGGAATGTTGGGTTTCGGCGGTTGTGGGTGGCCAGGTCGGTGAGTTTTTTGGGGGACTCGCTGAGTTTGGTTGCGTTGTTGTTGTATGTCGAGGCTGAGACGGGGGCGGCGTTGGCGGTTGCGCTGTTGTTGTTGGCGGGGGACTTTACGCCGGGGTTGTTTGGGGCGTTTGCGGGGGTGGTGGGGGATCGGGTGGATTTGCGGAAGGTGATGGTGGGGTGCGACGTCCTGCAGGGGGTGTTGGTGGTGGGGATGGCGGTGAGTTTGCCGCCGTTGCCGGTGCTGCTGGTGTTGGTTGCGGTCAGGAGTTTGGTGGCGCAGGTTTTTCAGGCTAGTTCGCGGAGCGCTGTGCCGGCGTTGGTTAGTGATCGGGAGTTGGAGACTGCTAATTCGGCGTTGGGGGCGGGGACGCATGGGTTGGATGCGGTTGGGCCATTGGTGGCGGCTGGGTTGTTCTTGGTGCTGGATGTGCGGGGGATTTTGTTTATTGACGCGGCCAGCTTCTTTGCGTCGGCGGTGTTGTTGAGTCGGTTGCCTTCGCTTCCGCCGGCGGTGAAAGAGGAGAAGACGGGGTTCATTGAGGACGCGAGGGCCGGGTTGAGTTACATCTGGAGGGCGAAGGTCGTTCGGGTGATTGGGCTTGGGTTCTTTGCGGTGGTGGCGTTCAGTGGGGTGGATGACGTCGCGATGGTGTTCTTGGCCAAGGACGAGTTGCATGCGGGGGATTCGAGTGCGGCTGCGCTGTATGCGGGCGTGGGGATCGGGTTGGTTGTTGGGTATGCGTTGCTGACCAGGTTTGCGGGCAGCGCCAAGATGTTGCCGTTGTTGGTGGTTGGGTTCGCGATTACGAGTGCGGGCAATCTGCTGACCGGGTTGGCTTGGGCGGTGTGGGCTGCGTTGGCATTGCAGACGATCAGAGGGCTGGGGATTGCTGCGCTTGATGTGGGGATCAATACGCATCTGCAGCGGGTGGTGCCGGCCAACATGCTCGGCAGGGTGTTCGGGAATCTGTACGGCGCGATCGGGCTTGCGGCCGGCATTTCGTACGTGTTTGGTGGCTTGCTGCTGCAGCACACCGATGCGCGGGTCACCTTTATTGCGGCAGGCGCCGGTGGGTTGCTGGCTGCGGGGGCTACAGCGGTGGCACTAGCTCGGCAATAGGCTTTCGCAGGGCACGAGCGCCCGGTACGGCGATGAGCGCGACAAAAGCCATTACCAGGAACGCGACCAATGGGTGGTTCACCAGCAGGCCGACCACTACGGCTACGACGAGGCCGCCGAGGTTGCCGGCCATCCAGATCAGGCCGGCGCCGGTGCCTTCGGCTTCGCCTGTACGACGCTCGACCAGCTCCAGCACGATCGGCAGAGCCGGTAGTAGCAGGAACCCGATCACGGTGATCGCCACAAACCCCATGACCGCACTCGGGAACACAGCGAGCAAACAGCAGGCCAGTGCGGTCACGGCGAGGCTGACGACGAGCAACGACGACTCAAAGCGGTGGCGCACTACCAGGACCGGGATGACGGCGCTGCCGACGACGCCGGCGATCACGTTGACCAGAAGGATTGTGCTCGCGATCTCGGCGCTGACTCCGGCCGGTTCGAGGAGCGCCTGGGCGAAGGTGGTCATGGCGACGAAGACGCCGAAGGGGAAGATGGCCAGCAGGGCGACCCGCCGAATCAGGGGATCGCTCCACGCGATCTTGAGAGCGCCTCGGGTCGGCCCGCGTCGCTCGACCTTGTGGTGGCCGGGATTCCGCAGAGCGAGTAACAAGATGATGGCCGCAAGGACGCTGAAGGTTGCCGAGAGCCACAACATGGTCGGCAGTTGACCCGCGTCGGGTAGGAGGGCCGCCATCACGAAGGCCAGGACCATACCGGCGAAGATGCTGGCTGTGCCGACGGCGATACCCGTGGGCCGGTCCTTCTCAGCGAGGTACCGGCCGGTGATGCCAGTGACGGCGTTGAGCACAAACGGTTGTGCCACCGAGGCGATCAGTTGCCCGGCCAGGAGCCAGCCGTAGTTGTCGCCGATGAGCCGCACGACTGCCCCGAGAGCAGTGAGGAGCGCGCCGACGAGCAGCCCGCTCCGGAACCACTTGTCGAGAATCAGACCGGCGGGGATCGCCAGTACGACGTACAGCAAGGGGAAGACCTGGGCGAGCCAGCCGATGGCGCTTTCTGAGACGCCGTACCGCGAAGAGGCGACCGTTGTGACGCCCGCGAAGTTGAGCCAGACCAGCTGGGTGGCGGCACCGACCAGCGCGTACGCGACGATCGCCGACCACCGGCTGCGAACTGCTACGACCTGACTCTTCATTCAGGGCCTCCCACAGGGGACCTTAGAGGCAGGTTGTGTCTTCGTGAAACAGCCGGAGGCGGCGGATCGGCAACAATCCGTTGTCAACAGCCCTCAAACGGATCAGGCCCAGGGGTCGAAGGGGATGCCGGCGGGTTTGGAGGCGTTCAGGAGGTTGCGGAACCGGTCGTCCTTGTCGGTGATCTTGATGGTCGCGGAGCCGAAGTCGGCGTTCATCAAGGTGTCTCGCAGTGACAGGCTCGGCCAGCCGTTCCAGTCGACCAGGGGTGGGTAACGCCAGTTGTGGTAGTAGTTCTCCGGCGGCTCGTCGTTGCTGTTGGCAAGCCGGAAGAAGTGCGTGCTCAAGCCGTCCTTGTGGTAGACGACCTTCGGGTGCGAGCCGTCGAAGCGGACCTGCGAGCGGGTGTAGGTCACCTGGCTGCTGTGCTGCGTCGTGGTCACGTACTGGACCTCGTTGGCCGACTGGTTGATCCACGAGATGACGTGTTCGAAGTCGTGCCGGTGGCCGCCGAGACTACTGCCGGCGACGGCCTGGTCCTTCTCGAAGTAGCTGGCGTAGACGACTGCGCACCAGCCGTTGTTGCACTTCGACCGTGCGTAAGTCTGGGAGTTGTCCAGGTCCGACTGGTCGTGGCAGCCCCCGTTGACCGCACCGCTCGGGTTCAGCCCGCCGTTGAGCGTGCCGTCCGGACCGATCGCAGGGGTGGCGTAGCAGCCGTCGGTGTCGTAGTCGTACGCGGGCGAGAAGGACTGCTCCCAGCCACCCGCATTCTGTGGAAGAGCAGGTGGCGGTACGGCGAACGCGGCCGCCGCGGTGGTGACCATCAGCGCGGCGGTGCCTAGGGCAACACCGACCATGCGGCGCCTGTGCTTCTGATGACGGGATTGCGCTGCAGCTTTCATTCATCACTCTTTCGAGAGACGCATCCGCACGAGACGAAACGAGACGAAACCAGGCGGATGCGGGGGCGGTATGAACGCTCTCGACAATGACAGACAAAGTGAACAACGGCTCCCGTTCCGCGTGTCCGCCAAGCAACCGTCTTCCTGCCACCTGATCCGCGCCTGACAAAGCCGGACTTTGTTCTCCAGCAGGCATTTCCGTCACGGACCGAAGACGCGGACGCCTTCGATGTAGGTAGCGGTGACGCGAGCTTGCCCTATCTCGTCCACAGGAGCGCGGAAAGGATCGCGGTCGAGGACTACCAGGTCGGCGAGCAGGCCAGGTTCGATCCGGCCGGTGTCGTCGGCATGGTTCAACCAGGCGCTCCCGGAGGTGTAGGCCGCCAGGGCGGTGGAGAGGTCGAGCGCCTGCTCGGGCAGGAACGCTTCATAGCAACCGTCCCCGGTATGCCGATTGACAGCAACCTGTACTGCGGCCAGCGGGTCAGGACTCGACACGGGCCAGTCGGATCCGGCCGCGAGCCGGGCACCCGAGCGGGCCAGATCGCCGAACGGATACTGCCACCCCGAGCGCTCCGGACCGAGGAACGGAATCGTCAGGTCGAGCATCTGCGGCTCGTAGACCGCCCACAGGGCCTGCATGTTCGCCGTGACATCGAGCGCGGCGAACCGGCCGATGTCAGCAGGATGGACCACCTGAAGATGAGCGATGTGATGCCGCAGGTCGGTTGCACCGTTGGCAAGACGGGCTGCCTCGAAAGCATCCAGGGCCTCCCGAACGGCGCGGTCCCCGATCGCATGCACATGGACCTGGAAGCCGGCGGCGTCGAGCGCGGTCACGTGCTGGCGCAAGGCCACCGGGTCGACGAAGGACAGCCCAGCGTTCGCAGTACGGCAACCACAGCCGTCGTAGTACGGGTCGAGCATGCCGGCTGTGAAGTTCTCCGCAACACCGTCCTGCATGATCTTGACGCTGCCGGCTCGCAGGCGTGGAAATTGCAGCGCATCACGTCGTTCCACCAGCGCGGAGATCTGCTCGGCGCCGAGATCGCGCCGCCACCAGAGGGCGCCGTTCACGCGTGCGGTGAGTAGCCCTGCACGGGCCAGTTCGACGTACGCCGGGGTCGCGTCGGTCAGATTCGCGTAGTCGCCGAGAATCGCGTCCTGCCAGCCCGTGATGCCCAAGGAATGCAGATACGCCTGTGCGTCCAAGAGGGCAGCCACCTGCTCTTCGTGGGTCGTCGGTGGAACCAGCCGGCCGACGAGATCCATCGCCCCCTCGTGCAAGGTGCCGGTCGGGGAGCCGTCGGCCGCACGTTCGATCCGGCCGTCGGCGGGGTCCGGCGTACGGGCGTCGACACCGGCGACGGCGAGCGCGCGCGAGTTCACCCAGGCGCTGTGGTGATCTGCGTTGACCAGGAATGCCGGCCGATCAGCGACGGCGGTGTCCAGGTCGGACGACAACGGCGCGCCACCCGGGTAGTCGGGTTGATGCCAGCCGCCACCGAGGATCCAGTCGGCCTCGGGATGAGCCTCGGCGTACGCCGAAATGGTCGCCAGCGTCGTCCGGCGGCCCCAGACCGGCGACAGATCGCACCGGGCTCGCTCGAGGCCGCCCTGGACCGGATGGATGTGCGCGTCGACGAAACCAGGCTGCAGCAGCCCACTGCCGAGGTCGACCACTTCGGTCCGCGCATCCCGCAGCGAGGCGACGTCTGGACCTGCAGCCAGGATTCGGCCGGACCGCACGGCTACCGACCAGCCGGGCCGATACCGCCGGCCGTCGAAGACCGAACCGTTGACGAAAAGGATGTCCATCGGAGCCATTCTGCGCCGTCGGTGGCGAGTGGTCGGGTTTGGTCGAGAACCGGGTGCTGGGGCCGGGACGCGGTGATGCTGACTCCGACGGACGGCAAGAGGTCGTCCCGAGAGGTAACCGGAGGAGCCATGAAGGCGATCACCATGCTGAGGACCGCGACGGCCGTGCTGGCGGTAGGGGCGGCGGCGATGCTCGGCGTCGGACCGGCGCAGGCTGCAACCACGGCGAGCGACTCGGCGAGCGCGTCGGCGACCAGTGCGACGGTCATCTACGACTGCATCTGGAAGACGGACTACGGCATCTACCTGTTCCGTACGCCGACCTCGACGACCGCCGACTACTTCGTCGGCAAGGGCGTCCTGATCACGGATCTCGGCTGCACCGGCCCGGTCGACGGCCGCCACTACACCGACTGCGGCGGTGGCAGCCGCTGGGTGCACATCGACGGCACCAAGCACGGCTGGGCAGCTCTGTCCTGCATCACCTTCCAGAGGCGCGTCGTCCGCGCCTGAGCGAGCGGACTATTCGAGCCAGCCGGCGTCGCGTGCGGCCCAGGGGTTGCATTCGTAGATGGACGGATGGACCCGGGCGGACGGATCCAGGGACGGGTGACGGCCCCAGCCGAACCAGTTCGCGGCGTTCTGGTTGGTGCCGTGCATCCGCAGTTCGCCGCGGCGGTCGCCGCCGTGACTGTTGTTGTCGTAGGCCTGCCTGGACAGGGATCTGGTGATCGAGCCACGGCCGGTACTGGTGCCGTAGAACATGCCGGAGAAGCACCAGGCCTGCAGTTCGAGCTGCCGGGACAGCAGCTGACCGGCCTGGCTCGAATAGCCGACCGTCTGGGCACGCGCCTGGAACGCTGCCATCACGCCCACCTGTTGCTGGATGTGGTGGCCGTATTCGTGCGACACCACGGCAAGCGCGTAGCCCGAGCCGTACCGGGCGATGGATCGCATCGAGTCGAACGGCATCACGATCGTCTGGTCGGCGGCGCAGTAGAACGCTTCCCGCCCGGTGTCGTTGCGCCCGCAGGCGCCGCCGTACTGGCGTCCTTGGGCACCGGCCCACAGGTGTGGCGAGGTCAGCGTGAGGCCGAAGTGGCTGAGGGTGCCTCGCCAAGCCTGGTCGTGGCACCTGATCGCGGCCTGGTAGAAGGCCTGGGCCGCAGCCGGCTGGAGACGCCACGCGGGAAGCCGGCAGGTCACGGCGGCGATGCCGTACCCCGGTTCGAGGTGCACCGGGTTCGAGCCCAGCAGCGGATCTTCCCGCACCGGACCGGAGACCCGCGGCGACCAGGTACTTGCGGTGGGCTGAGTTCTGGACGGCGTACTGGTCGGGACGTCGGTCACGGTGGGCAGAGCCGTCACTGTCGGCAGTGCACGCACGCGGGCCACGCCAGGAAATCGCGTCGCAGCCGGGCCGGTCGGCGTGCGACGGTAGGCCCATGGCGCAACCGATTCTGCGGACCGAGCGATTGCTGCTGATTCCGCTGGCCGACTCGCATTTCGAACTGGAAGTCGAGCTCGACTCCGATCCCGAAGTGCTGCGGTATCTCTCCGGCCGAGCCTCGTCGAGGGACGAGGTGGCCGAGTCGCATGTGCGGCGGATGGCGCTGGGGACCAAGGTGGATGGACTCGGGTACTGGATCGCCTTCGGGACTGACGGCGGACGAAGGGGTTCCAAGCGGCCGGAGACCGAGGAGGACGGCGAGTTCGTCGGGCTCATGATGCTTCCGCCCGCGCACGGGCCCGATCAGCCGGACGACCCGACCGTCTGCGATCTGGGCTACCGGCTGCTCGCGAAGACGTGGCGGCAGGGGCTGGCGAGCGAGGCGTCACGCGTCCTGCTCCGGCACGCCTTCGAGACCATCGGGCAGACAAGGGTGATCGCGCAGACGATGGCCGTGAACGCCGGTTCGCGGGGCGTGATGGAGGCTGTCGGCATGCGTCATACCCGCACGTTCTTCCCCACCTGGGACGATCCCTTGCCGGGAGCCGACCAGGGCGAGGTCGAGTACGAGATGACCCGAGCGATGTGGACGGCTTCAGTCGGGGAGTGAGCGGGGGAGGCCGAACCAGGGCAGGACGCTGTTGTCGAAGCGCGTGACCGCGCCGATCCGGTCGCCGCTGATGGTGAGGACGAGCAAGCCCGTACCGCGGCGGATGCCGTCCACTCGCAGATAGGTGCCGAACGCCGGCTGCCCGTTCGCGCGTGTCGGCACCAGGTCGTAGCGGCGATCCGGCCGGATGACTTCGGCGTAGAACGCGGCCACCGCGTCAATACCCAGGTACTCCAGCGGAACAGGCGGCATCGAGACTCTGACGTCCTCGGTCAGCAGCGCGACCACCGCGTCGACATCGCTGGCCTGATAGGCGCGGACGAACTTCTCCACCAGCGCCTCCTGAGCAGGTGACTCCGGCGCCGGCGGCTCACCGGTCTGCTCCTGTAGCCCGACGCGGGCTCGTTTGAGGGCGCTGTTGACGGACTCGACGGACGAGTCGAGCATTTCCGCGACCTCGCTCGCGCGGTACCCGAGCACCTCACGCAGGATCAGTACGGCGCGCTGGCGGGCAGGGAGGACCTGCAGCGCGGTGATGAAGGCCAGCGAGATCGCTTCAGTCTGTTCGTACCGTGCTTCCGGTCCACCCTCCAGCAGGGCGTCCGGATAAGGCTCGAGCCACACGATTTCCCCGAGCCGGCTCGGTTCAGGTGGCTGCAGATCGGCCACGTCCCACTCCTTGGCCTGGCGCCGCTTGGCTGAGCGCAGCGCGTTGATACACCGGTTGGTGGCGATCCGGTACAGCCAGGTGCGGAGCGAGGCGCGCTCCTCGAATCCCCGCAGACCCCGCCAGGCGGCCAGCAGGGTGTCCTGCAGCACGTCCTCGGCGTCCTGGATCGATCCGAGCATCCGGTAGCAGTGCACCTGGAGCTCCCGGCGGTACGGCTCGGTCAATTCCCGGAACGCACTGTCGTCACCGGCTCGCGCCCTGCTCATCAGCTCGGTCGTCACCATTCCACCCTCGCGTCGCGTCGTGTCTTCAGTATCGACACCGGCCGGCCCGCGAACTGGGCGCCGGCCGACCGCTCACTTTCGCAAGCTCGCACTGTCTGCATCTTCGACAGGTCGAAATTCGCTAGCGAGGGACAGAAATGACAATCGCAGACAGCTCAGTACTGGTGACCGGCGCCAACCGCGGAATCGGGCAGGCACTGGTCGAGGAAGCCCTACGCAGAGGTGCGCAGCGCGTGTACGCCGGTACGCGGCGCCCGTTGAACCATCCGGACCCGCGCGTCACGCCACTCATCCTGGATGTCACCGACCCGGCCCACATCCAGGCCGCCGTGGAGACCATCACCTCGCTCGACGTCCTCGTCAACAACGCGGGAATCGGCCTGTACGCCGAACTCGGCGACCGCGCGGCGCTCGAACAGCACCTCGCCGTCAACCTGTTCGGCACCTACGACATGACCCAGGCCTTCCTGCCACTCCTGACGCAGTCGCGCGGAACCATCGTCAACGTGCTGTCGCTGGCATCCCTGGCCGCCGTACCGCTCGATCCGACGTACGCCGTCTCCAAAGCAGCCGCGTTCTCCTTGACCCAGTCGCTGCGGATGCTGCTGGCGGGACAGGGCCTGACCGTCCATGCGGTGTTGGCCGGTCCCGTCGACACCGACATGGGGCCCAGGATGGACATCCCGAAGGCGTCGCCGGAGTCGGTCGCCCGAGCCATCTTCGACGGGGTGTCGGACGGGGACGAGGAGATCTTCCCCGATCCCCTGTCCGAGCCCCTCGCGGAGGGCTGGCGCAACGGCGTGGCCAAGGCACTCGAGCGTCAGATGGCGGCTTTCGTTCCGGTCAGCTCGTGAAGGCGTGCCGGCGCGGTCAGCGGGCCGCGCCGGCGCGGCGCTTGTTGTAGACGTCGAAGGCCACGGCCAGCAGCAGGACCAAACCCTTGACCACGGCCTGGATGGACTGGTCGACACCCATCAACTGCATGCCGTTGCTCATCACGGCCATGATCAGACCACCGACCATCGCGCCGACCACGGTGCCGACACCGCCGGTCACCGCCGCGCCGCCGATGAACGCCGCGGCGATCGCGTCGAGTTCGAACATGTTGCCGGCCGCGGGCTGGGCGCCGTTCGAGCGGGACGAGTAGATCACGCCGGCGACCCCGGACAGCACGCCCATGTTGACGAAGATCCAGAAGGTGACCTTCTTGACGTTGACGCCGGACAACTGGGCGGCCGAGAGGTTGCCGCCGATCGCGTAGACCTGGCGACCGAAGACGCTCTGCTTCATCGTGATGCCGTACGCGAGGATGAGGACGGCCAGCACGATCAGCACGATCGGCAGACCGCGCGCGTGGGCGAGCTGCCACGCGAACGCCATCACCACGGCACCGACGCCGACGACGCGCGCGACGAACAGCGGGAAGGACTCGACCGGCTGCTGGTACCGGATCCGGGCCACCCGGGTCCGGAACCCGCTCACCGCGTAACCGACGACCGCCAGAGCGCCGATGACGAGGGTGAAGGTGTCGTAGCCGTAGCCGCCGAGCAGGCCGTTGAGGAAGCCGTTGGCCATCCGCTGGTAGTCGGGCGGGAAGGGCGACAGCGAGATGTTGTCGAGCACCTGCAGCGTCAGGCCGCGGAAGAGCAACATGCCCGCGAGCGTGACGATGAAGGCCGGGATCCCGACGTACGCGACCCAGAAGCCCTGCCACAGGCCGACCAGCAGGCCGACGCCGATCGCGGCCAGCACGCCGACCGTCCAGGGCATCCCGTGCTGGATGACCAGTACGGCCGACGTCGCGCCGGTGAGCGCGACGACCGATCCGACCGACAGGTCGATGTGACCGCTGACGATCACGATCACCATGCCGATCGCCAGGATCAGGATGTAGGAGTACTGCAGCAGGACGTTGGTGATGTTGCCGGGGCTCAGTGACACACCGTCGGTGAGGATGGCGAACAAGGCGATGATCGCCACGAACGCCACATAGATGCCGCTCTGGCGGAGGTTGCGGGTGAGCAACTGGCGGACATCGCTGGTGCCGGTGTGCAGCGCGTCCGAAGGTGCGCTCTCCGACTTGTCGGCGGCTTGCCCGGGCGGCCGGGTGACGCTGCTGGTCATCGGTCGAGCTCCCTTTCCTTGGTCATGAGTTCCATCAGGTTCTCCTGAGTGGCCTGCTGGGCGGTCAGCTCACCGGTGATCCGGCCGGCCGACAGTGCGTAGATGCGGTCGCACAGGCCCAGCAGTTCCGGCAGCTCCGAGGAGATCACGATGACGGCCTTGCCCGCCGCCACCAGCCGGTTGATGATCGTGTAGATCTCGTACTTCGCGCCCACGTCGATCCCGCGGGTCGGTTCGTCGAGGATGAGGATGTCCGGGTCGGCGAAGATCCACTTCGACAGCACGACCTTCTGCTGGTTGCCGCCGGACAGCTTGCCCACGATCGACGAGACGGCCGGTGCCTTGATGTTCAGGCTGCGCCGGCTCTCCTCGGCGACCTTGGTCTCCTCGTGGGAGTTGACCCAGCCGTAGCGGGACAGCTTCGAGAGGCCCGCCGCGGAGACGTTGCGGCGGATGTCCTCGATCAGGTTGAGGCCGTACTTCTTGCGGTCCTCGGTGGCGTACGCCAGTCCGTTGGCGATCGCCTCCGACACGCTCCGGGCCCGGATCTCCTTGCCCCGCTTGTAAAGCCGGCCGGAGATGTCGCGCCCGTAGGAGCGGCCGAAGATGCTCATCGCCAGTTCGGTGCGGCCGGCACCCATCAATCCTGCGATGCCGACCACCTCACCGGCGCGAACCGACAGCGAGGCGCCGTCCACCGCCTTACGGTCCTGGGTCGGATGCCAGACCGTCCAGTCCTCCACGCGGAGCACCTCCTCGCCGGGCGAGGAGTCGCGTTCGGGAAACCGGCTGTCGAGATCACGGCCGACCATCCCGCGGATGATCCGTTCCTGGGTCACCTCGTCGGCCCGCATGTCCAGCGTCTCGACCGTGCGCCCGTCCCGGATGACGGTCGTCGTGTCGGCGATGCTGGTGATCTCGTTCAGCTTGTGCGAGATGATGATCGAGGTGATGCCGCGTTCCTTGAGCCGGCGCAGCAGGTCAAGCAGGTGCTCGGAGTCGGTGTCGTTCAGTGCCGCGGTCGGTTCGTCGAGGATCAGCAGCCGGACGTCCTTGGACAGCGCCTTCGCGATCTCGACCAACTGCTGTTTGCCGACCCCGAGCTGACCGACCGGCGTGACCGGATTCTCCCGCAGGCCGACGGAATCCAGCAGTTGCGCGGCCTCGGCGTTCGTCCGGTTCCAGTCGATCAGCCGGTTGGATCCCCTCCGTTCGTTGCCGAGAAAGATGTTCTCGGCAACGGACAGGTAAGGGACCAGCGCGAGCTCCTGATGGATGATCACGATCCCGACGTGTTCGCTGTCGCGGATCCCTGAGAAGTGGCACGGGTTGCCGTCGAAGAGGATCTCGCCGGTGTAGCTGCCGGCCGGGTACACACCCGACAGCACCTTCATCAGCGTCGACTTGCCCGCGCCGTTCTCACCGCAGATGGCGTGGATCTCGCCACGCCGCACCGCGAGCGAGACGTCCTGCAGCGCCTTGACCCCGGGAAAGGTCTTGGTGATCGAACGCATCGTCAGGAGGTGGTCGTCCATAGGGTCCTGTTCCTCGTCGTACCGCGCTGTCGTAGCGCGCCGGATGGGTCGCGATCAGCCGGCCTGGCCGGTCGCGACCTCCTTGGCGGTGTAGTAGCCGGAGTCGATCAGGACCGACTTGATGTCTTCCTTGTAGACCGTCTTCACCGGCAGCAGGTACGCCGGGACGACCTTCACCCCGTTGTCGTAGGTCTTGGTGTCGTTGGCCTCGGGCGTGGTCTTCTTCAGGAAGGCCTCGGCGGCGATGACGGCCTGGTCGGCCAGCAGCCGGGTGTCCTTGAAGATCGTCGAGGACTGGATGCCGGTGTTGATCAGCTTGACCGACGCGATCTCCGCGTCCTGGCCGGTCACGATCGGCCGGGCGATGCCCTTGGTGCCGTAGCCGGCGTTCTGTACGGCGGTGATGATGCCGCGCGAGATCCCGTCGTACGGCGAGAGGACGCCGTCGACGTGGGTGCCGTCGCTGTAGGCCTTGGTCAGCAGGTCTTCCATCCGCTTCTGCGCGGTCTCCTGGGCCCACCGCAGGGTCGCGGTCTGCTCGATCGCGGTCTGCTTCGACTTCACCACGAGCTGCTTGGAATCGAGGTACGGCTTCAGGGTGTCCATCGCGCCGTTGAAGAAGTACCGCGCGTTGTTGTCGTCGAGCGAGCCGGCGAAGAGCTCGATGTTGAACGGGCCCTTGGCGGTGCCCTTCGAGCCGTCCTTCTTCAGCAGGCCGAGGCCGGTCAGCAGCGCCTTGCCCTGCGCGACACCCACCGCATAGTTGTCGAAGGTGTCGTAGAAGTCGACGTTGGCGCTGCCGCGGATGAGCCGGTCGTAGGCGATGACCGGGATCTTCGCGTCCGCGGCCGCCTGCAACTGGCTGCTCAGGGCGGTGCCGTCGATCGCTGCGATGATGAGGACGTCGGCGCCGCGGGTGATCATCTGGTCGACCTGCTGGGACTGGGTCGGGATGTCGTCACCGGCGTACTGAAGGTCGACCTTGTAGCCCTTGGCCTCCAGCTTCTCCTTGACCGCCTTGCCGTCGGCGATCCAGCGCTCCGACGTCTGGGTCGGCATCGCCACGCCGATGGTCAGGTCCGCCGGTGCGGCCTGCTTGGTCGGGGCCGCGTCACCGCCGCCGGCGCCACTGCCTCCGCAGGCTGCCAGGCCGAGTGCCAGAGCGGCACTCACTGCGATGAAGCCAAGCTTGTTCCTCACGATGTTTCTCCTCCTCGGCGGACACTTCCCGGTCGGCCGGAGCCCAGTGAGATCCGGGTGGCGACGGTCGATGTGATCGCTAACATTGCACGGCTGTGAACGCTAACATGGGCGGTCTGGGGCCACAAGAGTTCGGCTGGGGCCCTAGCTCGTCGTGTCCGAAATCGTGATCCAGCGCCCGTACTACGCTCTCCGCAACGGCTACCGATCGGGGAGTAGATGTCGACCGTCACCGCTGCTTTGTTCACCTGGCCGCTCGGCGACGACGCCGCCCTCGTACTGCGAACAGCCGAGCTCGCGGACGCCCACTTCGCCTTGGTGCAGGCCAACTACCGTGAACTCGCTCGGTGGTTTCCGGACGCGTTCCAGGAGCCGCCCGTGCTGGAGCTGACGCGGGCGAACCTGGCCGAAGGCGCCAAGGGATGGATCGACGGCGAGTTGCTGCCGCTGTCCATCGCCGTGAAGGCCGATGACGGGTGGCAACTGGTCGGCTGGGCGCAGCTGATCATCAACCAGGCCAAGCGATCCGGCGAGGTCGGCTACTGGCTCGATGCCGGGTTCGTCGGGCGCGGGCTGGTCACACGCGCCGTCTCCGCGATCCTCGACCACGCGTTCGGTCCCCTCGGTCTGGAACGCATCGGTCTCACTGCCACCGCCGACAACCTGCGCAGCCGAGCCGTCGCCGAACGCCTCGGCTTCACCCTGGAAGGCGTTCTCCGCGAAGGTGCCGCCTTCCCCACCGAACGCCGCGACGTGGCGCTGTACGGTCTTTTGTCCCGCGAATGGGCTAAGTCAGTCGAACAAGCGGAGTAGCCGCTCGCGCTCGGACGGAAACCAGAGCACGTCCCGGACCTGATCGATGGAACCGGCGGGCCAGCGGTCGACGAATTGCTTGACGGCCGGATCCTGGATCTGCGCGGCCAGGGCGGTGGGAAAGTCGCCCCAGGTGACCTCGAAAGGCCGATCCCACAGTTGTTCCACGCCGAGCGGAACGGGTGGCGTGATCTGCAAGGCGTTGTGCCTGGCGGCCACGACCTCGTACGCCGTCGTCAGGCTGGTCTCGCGTTCCTGCCAGGTCTCCGCGCTGAGCACCTGCCGTAGTACGGGAGTCAGTTCGGCGCCGCAGGGGAGCCGGGAGAACGCAGTACCGAACCATTTGGAATAGGGCGCGTATTCGCGTTCCATCAAGAAACACAGGCGCATCAGGCCGTCGACGAGCTGTGACCCGATCAGCGCGGAGCCGAGTTCGTCGCCGACGAAGCCGGTGCGGCCGACCAGGTTGTGTTCCGGGTGGATCCGCCACCAGGCTGCGATCAGTAGGTAGTACCAGACGTCCTGCGGGTAGTAGGCGAAGCGATCGCGGACAGCCTGCAGGCCGACCCCGTCGTGATGGACGGCGCCGGCGGTGATCATCCGGAGCCGTTGTTCGGGGAAGGTCAGCCAATCGCGCGGTTCGAGTTCGCCGTCCAGATCGAAGGCGAGATGCTCGAGGACGAAGCCGCGCAGCGTGTGTACGACGTACTTGGTCTGGCGGCCCTCGAATCGCGGCGGCACCTTCTGCTGCAGGGTTTCGTCGAGCGCGGCGCCGTACCGGGCATGATCTTCTTCGGTCAGGAACAGCAGGACGCGCGGCTCCCAGTTGTGGTCCGTGGACATCTCGTCGTCGAAACCCAGCACTTCCGAGCCTCGCCCGAGCAGGGCCGCGCCGTGCGGAAGGCCCGGGACTGCGGAATCCAGGATCGGGCGGATCGCTTCCAGGTAGAACCGACGGCTCAGTTCCTGGCCGGAAACGAAGGCAGACATGGAGGAACGATAACCGCGCCGGCACCCGAGGGGTGCCGGCGCGATCAGTGCTGTGGTGTGTCAGGCGCGGTAGGCCGTCCACATGTTGCTCATCCGGGTGCTCTGACCCGGGGTGAACTGGGTGTAGCAGGTGTCGTAGGAGTAGTCCATGTAGTTGTGGATCGGGTCGAGACCAGGCAGCGAGCAGGAGTCGCGGCCTTCGGGGCAACCGCTGGTCGAGCTGCTCTGCGCCGGGGTGTCGGCCACCTCGTCGTTCGTGCTCGTGCAACCGCCCTGGAACGTGTGGTAGAGCCCGAACCAGTGGCCGGCCTCGTGGGTCGCGGTCTCACCGTAGTTGTAGTTCGTCGCCGATCCGCCCGGCAACGACGTGTACTGCACGCGGATGCCGTCGATACCCGGGTTGCGCGCGTAGTCCCACGGGAAGGTCGCGATGCCGAGGTAACCGAAGTCGACCAGCCAGATGTTCAGGGCATTCTTGCCACCCTTGCGGGTCTGCTTGCGGTACGTGCTGCTCTGCTTGTCCTGGTGCCACTGCGTGTTGTTGTACCGCGTCGTACCGGCCAGGTAGAAGGTGAAGCCGGTGTTCGCGGCCGATGACGACTCCTGGCCGCCGAAGGTCTTGTTCAGCACCGCGATCTGCTGGGAGATCTGGGTGTCGGTGACATCGCCGTTGCCGGCCGAGTCGCGCATCACGTTGATGTAGACGGGGACACTGGCGGCGGCCAGCGCGCCCTTCGGTACGGCGATGCCGCGGGCGGCCTTGGCCTTCAGCAGGTCGGCGGTCTTGGCTTCGATGGCCTTCTGCTCGGCGACCGTGATGTCGCGGGTGTCCGCGCCGTGGCCGCCCTTCGCGGCGGCGCCGGCCGACGGCACGTAGCAGTCGCTCGGCTGGCCGGCCGGGTGTCCGGCGGTGGCCTGTCCGGCCAGCGGGGTGATGGTGAGTGCCGCGCCGGTCACGATGACGGCGAGCATCCGGGGACGGGTGATGAGAGATCGCATGGCTGCGCTCCTGCTCCTCGGGCCGCTGGGCGGGCGGCCGGTTGCCGAAATACTGCGGTGTCAGGAGCATTTCCAGAAGCGATCGGCGGCCGAAATCCCGGAATCCAGGGAAATCCTTCGGGGCCCGGCTTTCCGAACGGTCATTGCTTTTGCGGCGGCCGATTGCTACCGACCGTAGTGGTCAGGCGACGCGCTGAGCGATGACGACCGTGTTGCTGAGATAGACCTTGCCGTTCCAGTCCTCGCAGGTGATCAGCACGAGACGCCCCGGCACCGACTGGTCGAAGACCCGCTGCGCGTTCTTCGCCAGAGTCTGCTTGCGGTACGTCGTGACGCTGGTGACCCGGTAGCCGAGCTGTCCTCGGGTGGTGGTGACACCGACGGAATCACCAGGCTGCAACTGGTTCAGGTTGTCGAACGCTCCGCCGCCCGTGTGCACGGTGTGGCCGGTGATCACTGCCGAGCCGAGTTTGGCTCCAGGCTGGGCACCCCCGGACCACCAGCCCAGCTTCTGCGGGTTCGACGGGGGAGTAAGCGCTCCCTGGTCGATGGTGATCCCCACGACGGGCGCGGACACCTGCAGTTGGGGAACGGAGAGGCGCAGAGGCTTGCCCGGGCGGGCGGCGAGCCTGCGGACCGGAGTACTCGTCGCGGGCCGGGATTTCGCCGGAGCGCTCGGGGACGTTCGGCGGGGCAGCGGTGTGGACACGGCCGGCGGGTCCGGCGTGGCTCCGGCCCGATCGTCGAACTGGAGATAACCGCCGATCAGGGCCAGGCCGATCCCGGCAAGAGCGATCGACCCGCCCCACCGAAGTGGGGCGGGTCGACCACGACGCCGGGCATTGGTCACGTCAGCTACTGTGCCTGCCCCGGCGCTTGAGCGCGATAGCAGCGCCAGCTGCCAGCATCAGTCCGCCGCCTACCAGCAGGCCGGCGCCGACGGTGTTGAGCGGGCCACCGTTCGATGCGCCGCCGGTCGGCGTACCGCCGAGGCCGGCGTCGACCGCTGTCGGCACACCGGTGGTCGGTGCGGTGGAGCTGGTGACGACCGGCGTACTGGTGCTACTGGTCGGCGACGTCGACGGCGAGCTCGGAACGTCGGTCGGCGGAGTCGACGGCGGCGTGGTCTCCGGCGTGCTCGGGGGAGTCGTCGGAGGTGTCGTCGGCGGCGTGGTGGGAGGCGTCGTCGGGGGAGTGGTCGGCGGCGTCGTGGGCGGTGTCGTCGGAGGCGTGGTCGGCGGGGTGGTGGGCGGCGTGGTGGGCGGGGTGGTGGGCGGGGTGCAGCCCTTGACCCAGAAGACCTTGTGCTTGGTGTCCGCGCCGATCGAACCCTCGGCGTGGATGGTGATCTTCACGTGGTAGCCCTGCTGCGGCTGGGGCTTCCCGGTGAACGACAGGGTGTAGGTCTCCTTGGCGTCCAGGTCGTTGCCGCCACCGTTCGGGTCGCCGCCGATGAACGGGTTCAGGTTGCCGGACTCGACCTTCAGGCCGCCGTCCGCGGTCGGCGCCTGGTCCGCGAAGGTGACCGTCGCGTGCAGATCGCCCTGGTCGTAGTTGTAGAACTCGACGACGAAGCTGCAGCCCTGGTGCGGGTTGTTGTCCGGCGGACCGCTCTGGATGTCGACGCCCTCGATCTTGATCGTCCCGTTGTTGCCGGGTGGACCGGCTTGGGGGCGCGTGGCAACGACTGACTCATCGGCGGAGGCGGCCGGCGCCGCGACCAAGGCGGCTGCGCCGGACAGGAGCGACAAGGCTCCGGCTGCGGCGACGATGCCGCCCACGCGGGAACGGCTTCCGGACTGTGCCATCACGGACGTCCTCGATTCAGGAAAAGGGATCTCTCCTGCAGTATGCGAGATCCGTTGCCCTGGTCAACAACTCACGGTAACGATTGAGTGCATTTCCAGGGAATTCAGCGCGAGATGCCGACCCCGCTGCGCGCGTCGCGGCCGTACTTCGCCAGCTCGGCAGCCAGGTCGAGGGCGCCGTGCCCGTCGCGGTCCTCGGCGGTGAGCAGGTCCGCCGGGATGATCCAGACGACCTCGAACTCCAGGCCGTTCGGGTCCTTGGCGTACAGCGACTTGGTGGTGCCGTGGTTCGTCGAGCCGACCAGCGCGCCCACCGCGGACAGCTTCGCGGCCAGGTCCTCGAGGTCGCCGAGCGTGTCCACTTCCCAAGCCAGGTGGTACATCCCGACGGTACCGCGGCCGGCCGCGGACGGTCCGGCTTCCGGGCCCAGCTCGAACAGCCCGAGATCGTGGTCGTTCGTCGATCCGGGCGCGCGCAGGAAGGCGGCCTTCGGGTGGGCGTCGCCACCCTCGATGTAGTCGAAGCCCAGGACGTCGCGGTAGAAGCCGACGCTCTCGGCGACGTCGCGCACGTACAGCACCGCGTGGTTCAACCGAAAGATCGCCATGACCGGACTCCCCTGATCGAGCTTGCTGACCCAGGGTAGTTGAGACCTCAATTGAACGCCAGTGCGCTCCGTCACCGCTCGCCGGGCGGGGTGGCGGGCGGTCCGGGCTGTTTCGGTGTTGCATGCTAGGGGCAACATCCGTCCCTCCCCTGCCCCGAAAGGTCCAAGGCTTCATGGCGCAACGAACCGAGGTATTTCTCACCGATGATCTCGACGGGACCAACATCCCCGCGGGTAAGGGTGGAACGCTCACCTTCGCGCTGGACGGGAAGACCTACGAGATCGACCTGACCGCGAAGAACAGCAACGCGCTGCGCAAGACGCTCACCCCCTACATCGAGGCCGGCCGGCAGGTCCGGACCTCCAAGGGCGCCCGGATCAAGCGCACCGCCGTCGGCGCCGATCCGCGCACCATCAAGGAATGGGCCCGCGCCAACGGCTACGAGGTGAACGACCGCGGCCGGATCCCCAGCGAGATCCGGGAAGCCTTCGAAGCCGCGAACTGAGCCGTCCGGCCGCCGCGCCCCGCCCCCGAGGCGCGGCGGTAGGGTTCAGGGGTGACTTCTAGGCGGGAACCGGGCGGCAGCGACGACCGGGCAGGGCTGTCGCCGCGAGACAAGTGGATCACCATCTTCGGGCGCAAACCGGTGCTGGAGGCGCTCAACGACCCGGGCCTGTCGGTCGCCAAAGTGGTGGTCGCGGACAACGCCACCGGCCAGTCGCTGAACGAGATCCTCCGGGCGGCCGACCGATCCGGTACGCCGGTGCAGCGGGCGGCCCCGAGCCGTGTCCAGTGGCTCGCCGGCAACAGCAAGCACGACCAGGGTGTCGTCGCCGATATCAACGCACCCCGGATGACGCCCTTGCAGCACTTCGTCCGCGATCGCGGCAACCGACCGACCAAGGTGTTCCTGCTCGACGGCGTCACCAATCCGGGCAACGTCGGGATGATCCTGCGGACCGCGACCGGCGCCGGCTTCGACGGCGTCATCCTGCCGCGCGCCGGTACGCCGCACGTCGGGCCGCTGGTGATCAAGGCGTCTGCCGGCGTCGCATTCCAGGCGCCGATCGTCAATGCGCCGACGGCTCGGGCTGCGGTCGACGAGTTGCGCGCGGCCGGTTACCGCATCTACGGCTTGTCGTCCCACTCGTCGCAGTCGCTGTTCAAGGCTGCGCTGGAGCCGCGGTCGGTGTTCGTGCTGGGTGGCGAGACCAACGGGATCTCGGTCGACACCGACGAGGACCTGCTGATCCCGCTGCACAACGGGGTGGAGTCCCTCAATGTCGCGGTCGCCGCCGCGGTAGTCGCCTTCGAGGTCGCCAACCGCTGACCGGCGCCGGCGCGGCATTCCGTAGTACAGGGGGCCGGGTCAGCTGCGGCCGAACTTCCACCACTTCGGCTTGTTCGCCTTGATCTCGTCGTCGGTGAGCGGCGGCGGGACCGGCGGCTTGGACTCCTCGGTGAGGAAGTTGCCCGACTCGGTGTCGTACGCCGTGACGCCGAGCCGGCTGCTGATCTCCATCACCAGCGGGATCGAGCGCGGGCCGTCGTTGAGGTAGAAGGTCAGGTCGCGCACGTCGACGCCCTTGCCGATCGTGAGCTCGACGTCGTACTCGTCGCTCTTCAGGCGCAACCACGACCGCTTGCTCGCATCGACGTCCGGGGCCACCTCCCGAACCACGGCGACCACCTCGTCCGCCGTACCGAGTGAGGGCGGTTCGTAGCCTTCGGGAATGTCCTCGAGCCGCCGTACGCCGCCCGGGCCTCGCATCGCATAGATAGCCCAACTCATGCCCCCAGCATCCCCCATCACGCCACAGCCCGACCGGGCCGCCCCTTGCCAGGGTCGACAGGGCGGGTCAGGGTTTGGGGATGCGGGTGCGGGCGATCGACGACGAGGGACTGCGGCTGGTGGAGGAGTGGCTGGCCGCCGATCCTGTGGGAAGTGCCGTCTTCGGGGGCTTCTACGGGCGCGCGGTCGAGCGCTGGGCTCCGCTGCTGTCCGCGCCGGGCCGGTGGGGCTGGATCACCCTCGACGACATCGGACCGATCGGTTTCATCGACCTCGAGATCTTCGACGCGGAAGCGGAAGTCTCGTACTACGTCTGCCCCGCCCGCCGCGGTACCGGCCTGGGCCGCGCCACGGTGGAGCACGTCGTCCGTCTCGCCGCCGACCACGGCGCCCGCTTCATCCACGCCGCGGTCGACCCCACCAACCTCGCGTCCCTAGCCGTCCTCCGCGCCGCCGCCTTCACCGAATCCGGCCCCAACGAACACGGCGAAACCGACTTCGAACTGACCCTCCATACCTGAGAACAATGCAGGTGCGCACGGGATTTCGAGGCGGGATCATCGGGGGATGGTTGAGCTTGATCCGTTGATTCGTGGGTTCTATTGGGACCGGTATCGCGAGGACGATCGGCTGGTCCGGAGTGGGCACGGGCAGTTGGAGTTCGTGCGGACGCAGGAGTTGTTGCGCCGCTACCTTCCGGTGCCGCCGGCCACCGTTCTCGATGTCGGCGGAGCGACAGGTGTGCACGCGAAATGGCTCGCCGCTGACGGGTATTCGGTGCACCTGGTGGATCCGGTGGTGGAGCACGTCGAGAAGGCGGCTGCGGTGGGTGGGTTCAGCGCTTCCGTCGGTGACGCGCGAAGGTTGTCTCAGGCCAGCGACAGTGTTGGTGTGACGCTCCTGTTGGGTCCGCTGTATCACCTGGTCGAGTTGGACGATCGGGTGCAGGCATTGCGCGAGGCGGGTCGGGCTACCCGTCCCGGCGGTCTGATAGTTGCTGCAGGCATCAGTCGGTATGCCGGCCTGCTCGAGTACGGCTGTAATGGCGGGCTCACCGACGACAATCTGCGGCTCTTCACCAATGCGTTCGCGACCGGGCGCAATCACGACGACCCGGAAGGATTCACCAACGCGCATTTCCACCACGTCGACGAGCTGTGCGGCGAATTCGAGAGCGCTGGGTTGCGCGACATCGAAGTACTGGGTGTGGAAGGACCGGCCGCTCCGGTCCTCCACAATGCAGCTTTGGAAGATGCCGGCCGGCTGCTACCTTCCGCTGTTCGGTTGGCGCGCGTGGTGGAGCGCGACCCGCGGATGATGTCCGCCAGTTTCCATTTCCTCGCCTTCGGGCGCGTTTGATCGGCTCAGGTGCGGACTCGTACTTTGGTTGGGGTGATTCGGATGGCGACGCGGACTACTTCGGGTGGGAGGGCGAGGTACTCCGCGCCTGCGCCGGGGCCTTGGTATTTCTCGGAGATCTGTACGGCGAGTTGGCGGTCGGGGTCGTCGGTGATGGTGGCGGTGCCGCGGATTTCGACGTAGTGACTTGAGTCGGCGGCGTCGAGTATCAGCAGGCTTGCCTGCGGATTCTCCTGCAGGTTGGCCACCTTGCGCAGGCCGGCCGTCGTCGAGATCAGCACGTCGTCGCCGTCGCGGCCCACCCACACCACCGATGTCTGCGGAGTGCCGTCCGGGTCGATGGTGGCGAGGACTGCTGTGTTGGCCCCGTCGATCAGCTCACGCGCCGCTTCGCTCATGGTCATTCGGAGAGGGTAGTCAGTAGACGCTGTAGCCGCCGTCGATGAGGAGGATGGAGCCGGTCATGAAGGCGGAGGCGTTGCTGGCCAGGTAGACGACGGACGGGGCGATCTCCTCGGGGGTGGCGTAGCGCTGGAGTGGGGCGTCGAGGATCCAGTTCTGGCGGAATTGGGGCTGGTCGACCGGTGCCATTTCTGTCTTCACGTAGCCGGGGGCGATCGCGTTGACGCGGATGTTGTGGACGGCCCATTCGGCGGCGAGGCTTCTGGTCAGGTGGTGGACGGCTGCCTTGGAGGCGTTGTACGACGCCTGCCACTGCGGCCGGTTGACGATCTGCGCGGACATGCTGCCCACGTTGACGATCACCCCGCCACCGTTGTCGATCATGCCGCGTGCGACCGCGGTACTGCAGTTCCACAAGGCGGTCAGGTTGAGATCCAGGACCTGTTGCCATTCCTCGTCGGCAACCTCCAGCGCAGGCCGGTGGATCGCGATGCCGGCATTGTTCACCAGGACGTCGATTCCGCCGAAGGCCGCGGTGACCTGCTCGACCATCGCGGTCACGTCCGCGCGGACCGTGATGTCGGCCTGTACTGCGAGGCCGCGCCGGCCGACGGCCTCGATCTCGGCCACCACGGCCGCATTGCGTTCGGCGTCGCGAGCCGCGATCGCGACGTCGGCACCGGCTTCGGCCAGGGCCAGTGCGAAGGCACGGCCGAGCCCGCGATTCCCGCCGGTGACGAGCACTCGCCGCCCGGCTAGAGCGAAGCTGTCCAGAACACTCATCAGACCCCCGGTGGCTACGAAACGCAGGTGATCAGCTGACGCGAGGTCGCGAAACGATGTCAATAGCTGCAATTCAGTTCATCACCGGCGGTTCCGCGCCATACCATCTTCCGGCAGGTCGGCTGGGGGGATACGGCGCGTCCTGTCACCGCTGCTGCGCCCAGCACCGGTACGAGGACACTGGGGGAGCCCGAAGATGCCGGACAACGACGCGCCGAAGCCTGGCCATTTCCTGCCGGGAGGGGCGGGAGCGGACAGCTCCGGCGTCCGCAAGCCGGTCGTACCGGGGGACAGTACGCCGCTGACGGCGCCGACGCCGCGGCTCGGTGGATCGACTCCGGCCGGCCCACCTCAGTTGAGTGGATCGCGGCTCGGCCCGCCGCCGCCCGGGGACCCGGCCGCCGGGGCGTTCAAGGCGCGCTACCAGCCCGAGCCGATCCCGTTCGTGGAGAAAAAGCGGTCGAAGGTGCTGGTCGCCGCGATCGTGGCCGGCGTCGTACTGGTCGCGGGGGCGGGCGTGGCCGGCGCGACGAAGCTGCTGTCGAAGTACGACGATTTCGTGGCGAACCCGATCGGTACCACCCCGTCGCTGCCCGGTGGCACACCGAGCAAGTCGGAGCCGACCGGCACACCGACGCCGGATCCCGTGGTGGAGAAGGAGAACAAGCTCTACGCGAACGGCAGGCTCGCCTCCGTGCGCTGCAAGGAGCCCGCGTTCCGGCCGACCTCGAAGGAGAACGTCCGGTCGTACTACGAAGTGCTGCTCAAGTGCCTCAACCAGTCCTGGAAGCCGGTCGTCGAGAAGGCCGGCTTCACGTTCCACGAGCCGCGGCTGATCATCTTCGACGAGGGCGAGGAGACGGCGTGCGGCGTACAGAAGCTCGTCGCGTCGTACTGCGACGCGGAGGGCGGTGCCGTGACGATGCCCTGGCAGGACCTGGTCGAGTCGTACGAGAAGAACAAGGCGCTGGCCCGGATCGACGAGCCGGACGCCCTCGGCTACGTGTACGCCGTGCACGTCCAGAAACTGACCGGGATCTTCGATGCTTCGGACAACCTGAGCGACACGGCGCCCACCGATGGTGCCCGGCTGGAACATCAGCGGCGCCAGGCCCTGCAGGCGACTTGTCTGGCCGGGGCGTTTTTCGGCGCCGAGAAGGCGACCTTCCCGATCCAGGGCGAACTGCTGAAGCAATGGCAGTGGCGGTCCAGGAACGACGGCGATGAGCAGAGCGAGGACAAGGTGCGAGACCATGGGTCCCGCAAGAGCGCCGAACTGTGGCGGACTCGTGGCTTCAGCACCGCGGACCCTGGCTCCTGCAACACTTTCGTGGCAGCTGCGGACAAGGTCGGCTGACGACCGAGGACTGGGGAAGACAGATGGCGGACGACTCTGCGCCCGGGCCCGGGCACTTCCTGCCCGGCGGCACGGGTGATGCCTCGGGCGAGGCCGGGACCGGCCCTTCGCAGCCGATCGGCCGGCCGCCGCTGAGCCTGGGGAAGGCCCGGCCCATCCAGAGCGAGGTGGACCCGTCGCTGAAGAAGGCGTTGCCGCCGCGGACGGAGTACAGCGGCACGGAGTACGGCGGGCCGCCGCCGGCGCCGTTGCCGGGGGCACCCGTCGCGCCGCTGCAGGGCGGTCGCCAGCCTGGTGGCGCACGCCGGACCGGGTGGCACTCGCCTTCGACGCGCGCCGCTTCGCAGTTCGCCGCCGGCCATACCGAGGTGAAGCCGCCGCGCCGGATGTCGAAGCCTGCGATCGCAGGTCTCGGCGTGCTGCTGCTGGCGCTGCTGGTGGGCGGTGGCATCACGAGCCTCAAGCTGGCCAACTCCTACGACGGGTCCGTGCAGAGCCCACTGGCCAAGCCATCGGTGCATGAATCGCAGGAGCCGCTGCCGGCCCCGCCCCAGGCGACGGTGACTGTCACGGTCAAGCCGGTGCCGGACGACGTACGGGTCAAGCAGAACAAGCTCTATACGGTCGGCAAGGTGCCGTCGGTCAGGTGCACCGAGCCGGCCATCAAGTTGACCGGCCAGTCGGCGATCTTGCGCTACTACCAGGCGCTGCTGCCCTGCTTGAACAACGCGTGGGCACCGCTGGTCCGGAAGGCGGGGTACCCGTTCCGCGCGCCGCGGCTGACGCTGCTGAGCAAGCAGACCTCCTCCACCTGTACGGGCGAGACGACCAGCGCCTACTACTGCCCTGCCGACGAGACGATCAACATGGACTGGCAGGAGGACCTCAAGACGTACCGGCGGAATCCGCTCGGCGCGCGGACCTGGATGATGAACACGCTCGTCCACGAGTACGGGCACCACGTGCAGTACCTCACCAACATCTCCATCTCCTCGCAGTCGCGCGAGGGCTGGGCCAAGACACAGGCCGCGAAGCTGGAGGAGAGCCGGCGCCTCGAACTGCAGGCGACCTGTCTCGGTGCCGCGTTCCTGGGCGCTAACAAGGAGTCCCTCGGCTTCTCCGGCGCGAAGCTGGACGCCTGGCGGTCCGCGATCCAGCACAGCGGCGACGAGTACAACCCGAAGAAGCTCCGCGACCACGGCGCCCGCAAGAATCAGTGGCCGTGGGCCGGTCCCGCCTTCAGCACCGCCAACCCTGCGTCCTGCAACACCTACACGGCCGCGGCTGCCCGGGTGTCATGACGCTTCGACCGGCCTACCTGCTCGGCGTACTGGTGCTGCTCGCCGCCGGAGCCGGGATCGCCCTGCAAGGCGATCCGGCTCCCGCCGCGAATCCGGCTTCGGTGGCGGCTTCGGTGCAGGTCAGCCAGGCACCACGTAGTACGAAGCCTTCGGCGCCGACCGCTGACGCCAGCACCGAGTGGCTGGACAACGAGGCTGCTCTGATGGACAACGCGCTCTACAAAGCAGGCAGGATGCCGAAGAGCGGCTGCCGGCCGCCAAGCGACCGGTTGCGTTCGAGTGCGGTGGTGATCGCGTACGCGCGGGTGATGGTGGGCTGCCTCAACCGGAGCTGGAAGCAGCTGCTGACCCGCGCGGACTTCTCCTTCTACCCGCCGGATTTCGCCGCCTACAAGGACAAGACGTCGTCTCCGTGCGGGCCGGCGGACGACGGCGCGGTCGCCTTCTACTGCCCGGAGAACCACAAGATCTATCTCGACTGGCCGGAGTACGTCACGAAGCGCCGCGACGAGCAGCCTTACGCGCAGACAGCGCTGATGGACGTGATGGCGCACGAGTACGGCCACCATGTCCAGGAACTCGTCGGGATCGGGGCCTTCGCTGACGACCGGTACGAGCGGGCGTCCGGTGACGCGCAGCTGGAGGAGAGCAGGCGGACAGAACTGCAGGCGAGTTGCTTCGGCGCCGCCTTCCTAGGGGCCGACAAGCAATCTCTGCAGCTTGTCGGTGAGCGCCTCGAGGGACTGCAGGACGACATGTCCACCGGTGACGAGTCAGGCGGCGCGCGAGACCACGGATCCGAGGAGAACAACCAGTACTGGACCAGCTCCGCCTTCGACTCCGCGAGCCCGGCGTCCTGCAATACCTGGAAAGCGTCGGCGGAGTACGTCTCCTAGAGCGCGAGTTTGAAACCCTCGTGGCTATTGGTGAAACCGAGGCGGTCGATGTAGAAGCGGTGCGCGTCGGTGCGGGTCTTGTCCGAGGTGAGCTGGATCATCGCGCAGCCGCGGCCGCGGGCTTCCTCGATCGACCACTCCATCAAGGTGGTGCCTAGGCCTGTACCGCGCGCTGACGCGGCGACCCGGACCGCTTCGACCAGCGCCCGGGTCGCGCCCTGGCGGGACAGCCCCGGGATGATCGTCAACTGGAGGGTGCCGATCACCTCCTTGTTGCGATCGGCAACGACCAGCAGCTGGTTCGGATCGCCGTCGATGGCCTCGAAGGCCCGCTGGTATGGCGTGAGGTCGCCGGGCGTCTCCCTGGTCGCTCCGAGGGGATCGTCGGCGAGCATCCCGATGATCGCGGGGACGTCGTCGAGGGTGGCGCGGCGGATCACGACATCGGTCATCCGGTCATCATCTCAAGGTGCCTCGAAGTCTCGGTGCGGCCGGGTGCGCTTGCGCCGCAGTACCGGCTGGTCGTCACTGTTCTTGCCTTAAGCAATCACATTGCGTTACTGAATGAGGTTTGCGGGCGGTTCGTGCGGGCACGGGTGACTCAGACACCACTGCAATCCGCCCGTAGCCGGAGTCGCGCGGATGCATGCGTGCGGGGCGGGTGCGGGCCAATCCGGAGAGGAAGGCCGATGTCCGCACTGGCAATCGACTTCACGCAACCGTTCGAAGATGCCTTCAGCAAGCTTCTCGGGTTCATCCCGAACCTGCTCGGCGGCCTCGTCATCCTGGTCGTCGGCTACATCGTCGCCAAGGTGCTCGGCAAGCTGGTCGGGAAACTGCTCGGCAAGGTCGGGTTCGACCAATGGATGGAACGCGCCGGTGTGTCCGGCGTCCTGCAGCGGTCCGGCACCGGGCTGACCGCGTCGGCGATGCTGGGCAAGGTCGTGTTCTGGTTCGTGTTCCTGATCAGCTTCACGATGTTCGCCTCCGCGCTCGGCGTACCGGAGATCTCGAACTTCATGAGCGACATGCTCGGCTACATCCCGCGCATCTTCGCCGCGATCGTGATCGTCTGCCTGGCGGCGCTGTTCGCGAACTTCCTGGCCGCGATCATCCGCGGGGCGACCGGGAACGAGACGCTCGCCAAGGTCGGGCGGTACGCGATTCTCGTGTACGCGGCCTTCGCGGCGCTCACGCAGCTCGGCATCGCGGTCCAGCTGACCGGCAACACGCTGCTGATCGTGCTCGGTGGTGCGGCCCTGGCGCTCGGACTCGCTTTCGGCCTCGGGGGCCGCGAGCTGGCCGGCCAGGCACTGCAGACGCTGTTCGAGCGTGGTTCGGCGATGAAGGCGGCTGCTCCGGCGAACGGCACCGCGGACCAGGGCTATGTCCCCAACCACGGCGGCTACGACCCGAACCAGCGACAGGGCGGCTACGACGCTGATTACTCGAACGGTCAGGGGACCGCGGAAGCGCCGTACCCGGCAGCGCACGGTTCGCAGCAGACCGGTAGCTGGTCGAACGGCACCAGCGGTTCGAACGGCAACTGGACCGGCGGCGAGAACCGGTAGACCCCTCGGGCCGGAAGGGGCCACCTCCCACTCGCCGGCCTGAGGAGACCGGCGGGCTCGGTCGGATCGGACCGAGCCCGCCTCACCGAGCGGTTCGTAGTACAGACCATGAGCCTGTACTACGAACCGCCGGCCGCTGCCTGTACTACGAACCGTCGGCCGCTGTGCTGCTGCCTGGACTCGAATCGTTGGCCACTGCGGTGTCGCCGGGTGCTGCGGGCCAGGCCGCTGCTGTGCGGTCGGTTAGCTTTCGGTTGTATCCGGGTCCTGCGTGGCGGTCGAGTCGGGGCCGGCGCGGCGGACGTCCTCGACCTTGGCCATCGCGTCGCGGAGTTCGGCCAGCCAGCTCTCGCTGTGCTGCGCGACCAGCTTCACGCACCAGCCGAGAGCGTCGCTGCGGGAGCGCGCGACGCCGGCGTCCACGAGCGTGTCCAGCACCTGCCGCTCCGGCTGCCGCAGTCGCGTCATCACCGGCGCGGACAGCGACGTGAAGACCGTGCGGGTGCCGCCGGCCTGGACGCCCCAGGCGACCTTCTTGCGGGTCGCGTGCTCGAGTTCGCGGGCGATCTCGATCCGCTTCTCCCGGGTGTCCTCCCGGAACTGCTTGATCCGGCCCTCCTCGGCGGCGGACCGCGCGGCCGCGCTGACCTCGCCGTCCTGCTGCGGAGCCGGGATCGTGCCGACCACGAGGATCTCGTCGCGGTCGATACTCACCTCTGGTTCACCCTCGAACCAGGCCGAGGGAAGCCGGCCGGTCAGCCAACCCCTCACTCGCTCACCCTCATGCTGTGTATTCATGTAATCATGATTACATAGCAGTCAAGCGACGATTTCGACCGGTTTCGAAGGGCTGGTCCAGACCGGAATCGTCGACGACGGTAGTCGCCATGACTTCGCTCGCAGCCACCACGTTCGGCGCGGCCCTGCTCGCCGCCGCGCTCGCCCCGTCCACCGTCCTCAGCGCGCAGGCAGCGACAACCGCTAGCGCGCAGGCAGCGACGACCGCAGTACCGGGTCTGCACCGGGTTGCCGCCGCCTCCGCTGTCGGCTCGCCGGCCACTGCGCGGGTGACCGCCGAATGCGCCCCAGGTGAATCGATCACCGGAGTTGGCGGCGAGGTGTCCGGCGGGCGCGGCCAGGCCGGCCTGTCGACGTACACGGACATCGAGCGCGAATGGGGCAGCGTCAGTGCCGACGAAGACGCCGACGGTACTGCGAATGCGTGGTCCGTCACGGCGTATGCGATCTGCTCGGGTGCTGGGCACCGCGACTCGGTGAACGCCTTCAGCGCATCGAACTCCGCCGCGGAGAAGGCGGTCACGGTCAGCTGCCCGGCCGGAACCTTCACGACGGGCGCAGCAGCCAGTACGTCGGACGGCGGCCGGCTGGTGCTGGACGACGCGATCCCGAGCGCCGACCTGACCAAGGTGACCGTCGACGTCTTCGAGTCGCAGGCCGGCCGCGCCGACGACTGGAGCGCGATCGCCAGCGCCCGCTGCGGCGACGCCCTGCCCGGTCTCGAGCGAGTGGCCGCGACATCGCCCACCGACTCGGCCACCGACAAATCCGTGACCGCCACCTGCCCCGCAGGCAAGAAGGTCGTCGGCACCGGCCACGAACTCACCAACGCCAAAGGCCAGGTCCTCCTCGACGACGTAGTCCCGTCGGAAGACCTCACCTCAGTCCGAGCCGAAGCCTTCGAAGACCAGGACGGCACCACAGCCGCTTGGTCCCTCACCGCCTACGCCGTCTGCGCCACCACCTGATTCCGCGCACACAAAGGCCTCGCAAGCTCATACCTTGCGAGGCCAGTGCAATTTCTACCAGCCGAACTCGTGCCACCAGCCGAGCAACACGCCAACAGAACAAGACTTTGATGCCGCGGAGACCCTGGGCGGATTCACAATGGCTGGATGAGGAAGGTGGCCGTCCGCCGCTTCAAGTGGCGGTTCCGGTTCCAGTGGGCCGGCGTGGTGTGTTTGACGCTCGCAGTGCTCGCGGGTACCTACGCGGCGTACGAGGCACGCGAGACCTATCTGCTGAGGCATCGCGGTGAGACGGCGAGCGCGACAGTCGTCGGAGACCATGCCGGCTGGGACCACACTGGGATCACACTCGAGTTCGTCACCTCGTCCGGTAATCGAGTGCGTGGTGTGACGACGCGCTATCAGTCAGCCGAGGTCGGCGACCGGTTCCCGGTGCTCTACGACCCGGCGAAGCCGTCAGGGCGTCTGCAGCTCTACGGCACCGACTACAGCTGGGTAGGGCTGGCGACAGGTGGAGCGATCGCGTTCCTGCTCCTCGCTGGATTTGTGTTCTTCCGTGAAGAGCAGCTGGAGGAAACAGATTTCCTCCAGCCGTTCTGAGGTGTGCTGCTTCGCGAGGCTGTGTGCGGCCGGAATCCCTTGTGGATAAGGGGTTCTGGGATCAGAAATTGTCGGTGGGTGGGGCTAGGGTTTGGGGTATGGAACTCCAGGTGCTTCGGCCTCCGTGGGCGATGAGTGGCGATGATGCGGTCGCTGCTCTCGACGCGTTGCATGCCGAGTTCGCGCGCCTGGAGACCTATCGACTCGGCGTACTGGCCCGTTTGGAGGAGACCGGCCGGACCAAGGAGATCAGTGGTGAAAGCACCGTCCGGTTCGTGTCCGCGCGGTACCGGCTCAATCAGCCCCAAGTTCAACGGGATCTGAATCTGGCTGCCGCCTTGTCGAAGTACCCGGCCGTCAGCGCCGCGCTGCCCGATCCGTTTGCTCCGCCTGGCGATGACGCGATGGTGCAGTACGCGGATGCCGCTGAGCAAGGGGCCGACGAAACAGGCGAGGAGCTGCTGCCGGTGCTGTTGCACGTCGGGCAGGCCGAGGCGATCGTGTCTGCGCTCGAGGCGGTCCCTACCGCCAACGTTACGGTGGAAGAGCTGCTGGTTGCCGAACGGCAGTTGGTCGAGGCCGCTCGGCATCTGCGGCCTGGGGAGCTGACGAAGTTCGGCCGGCAGGTTCGCGATGTTCTGGACACCGACGGACCTGAGCCGGCCGAAGAAGCGGCCGCCCGGCGCGAGGCGCTGCGCCTGACCAACGCCGATCGGGGCGTCAAGTTCTCCGGCTTCCTGGCCAATGACAATGCCGAGCTCTTCCGCACCCTCGTCGAAGCCGCCGCCAAGCCCCACAAGGTCGACGGGCAACTCGATCCCCGATCGCGCGAGAAGCGGCAGGCCGATGCCCTTGCGCAGATTCTGACCGCAGCAGCCGACACCGGCGACCTTCCCGGCCGAGGCGGTGTCAAACCGCACGTCACCGTCACCATCGACTATGCGGACCTTGTTGGCGGAGCGCGCAATGCAACCGGCGAGCTCCAATTCGGGGACGGCTTGGCCGCCTCCGCTGTACGCCGACTGGCCTGCGATGCCGGGATCATCCCGGTCGTTCTCGGCTCGGAGTCCGAGCCCCTCGACGTCGGCCGCGAACACCGATTTGTCACGAAGGCTCTCCGCCACGCACTCAACCGCCGCGACAAAGGATGTGTTGTCTGCGGCGCGGCGCCCCGCTACTGCCACGCCCACCACATCGTCCACTGGGCCGACGGCGGCACCACCAGCCTCGAAAACCTCGCGTTGCTGTGCAGCGCCCACCACCTCGCAGTCCATGCGGGCCGCTTCACCGTCACCATCACCAACGGCAAAGTCCAAGTCACCCGCCCCCATTGGACCGACCCACCCCGAAGAAGCCCCGCTGTCCTCATCCGAGAGGCCATAGCCGTTGGCGAGGAGTTCACAGCCCCCGACGGCGGCACCGCCCTGTGCCCGGTCCGCGCCTTCCCGCTGGTAGAAGACCCACCACCCTTCACCGCAGACACCACCCCCGACTTCAACCCGTGGGCCTCAGCCAACCTCGACACCGGCTAACCACCCGGCTCCACCCAGGAGCCCCAATCGCGCCACCAGCATCCTCCGCCCGCCCCGGCACCGCGCGTCGAGCGACTGCGACCTCGACATCCCGGTCCTCGCCGCCGACGCCCGCCTCCCGCCGCCGCGAGACGGACCCAAGCGCGCCCACCTGCGCCCCTCCCGCCGCCGCGAGACGGACCCAAGCGCGCCCACCAGCATTTCCCTCCCGCCGCGGCGAGACGGACCCAAGCGCGCCCACCTGGGCCCGCACCGCGCCGCCGCGAGACGGGCCCAAGCGCGCCCACCTGCGCCCCTCCCGCCGCCGCGAGACGGACCCAAGCGCGCCCACCTGGGCCCGCACCGCGCCGCCGCGAGACGGGCCCAAGTGCGCCCACCAGCATTTCCCTCCCGCCGCGGCGAGACGGACCCAAGCGCGCCCACCTGGGCCCGCACCGCGCCGCCGCGAGACGGACCCAAGTGCGCCCAGGTGCGTCCATCGGCGGCCGGCGAGCTTGGCGCTTCCACTGGCGGCATCGCTGGCGGACAAGGGCCCTCTGGCGAGGACTATTTCGGTCGGCTCGTCCTGCCGTGCTGCCGTCCTGCGGAGCTGAGTAGCTGGCGCTCGGCGAGTCGGAGGCTGGCGGGTGGAGGGTGGAGGGTGTTCTCGTGCTGGCGGTGCTGGCGGTGCTGGCGGTGCTGGCGGTGCTGGCGGGCTGAGCGGTTGCCTGGCGGCGGTGTTGGCGGGAGCGGAGTTGTTCGCGTGGCGGTGATGCTTGCGCGCGAAGCAGGCTGGCCTGCCGGTGGCGGCGATGCTGGCAACCGGAGCTGTTGCGTGGCGGCGGTGTTGGCGGGCGTGGAGTTGTTCCCGTGGCGGTGATGCTCGCGCGCACAGCAGGCTGGCCCGCCGGTGGCGGCGGTGCTGGCGGGCTGAGCGGTTGCCTGGCGGCGGTGTTGGCGGGTGGAGTTGTTTCCCGTGGCGGTGATGCTCGCGCGCAAAGCAGGCTGGCCCGCCGGTGGCGGCGATGCTGGCAACCGGAGCTGTTGCCTGGGGGGCGGTGTTGGCGGGGGCGGGGTTGTTCCCATGGCGGCGATGCTCGCGCGCAGCAGCTGGGCCGCCGGTGGTGGCGTGCTTTGGTGGCCTCGTCCTGCGGACCTGAAGTGACGGCGACTCGATGGCTTGGTGGGTCGGTGGGTCCGCGGGGTGGGGCGGTGGGTGGTCGGGTGTCTTGGGTGGGGTGGACGGCCAGGCCATCAGTGGTGGGCTGCGTTGGTGGTCGGTGCGCTTGGGAGGCGGGGTGGTGGTGCTTGTTGGGCCGGTACTGATGGGCTGGCGGTCCGCCCCTTACGTGTCGCGGAGAGGGGGTTGGCCTCCGGGGCTTGGTAGATGGGAAGGTTGGTGGGTGAGTCCTTTGGCGTTGGGTGAACTGGTGGCGGCGGACTGGGCTGAGGCGTTGGCGCCGGTTGAGGGGGTGGTCGCGCGGATGGGGGAGTTCCTGCGGGCGGAGATCGCCGCGGGGCGGCCGTATCTGCCGGCGGGGGAGAACGTGTTGCGGGCGTTCAAGCAGCCGTTGGACGAGGTGAAGGTGCTCGTGGTCGGCCAGGATCCCTATCCGACGCCGGGGCATCCGGTTGGGTTGAGTTTTTCGGTAGCGCCTGATGTGCGGCCGATTCCGCGGAGTCTGGCGAACATCTACAAAGAGCTGATGGCCGACGTCGGCGTACCGGCGCCGTCCAACGGGGATCTGACGCCGTGGGCCGAGCAGGGCGTGCTGATGCTGAACAGAGTGCTGACAGTGCAGCCGGGGAAGTCCGGTTCGCATCGGGGTAAGGGCTGGGAAGCCGTTACAGAGCAGGCGATTCACGCGTTGGTGAAGCGTGGCGGGCCGCTGGTGGCGATCCTGTGGGGGCGGGACGCGCAGACGCTGAAGCCGATGCTCGGCAGTACGCCGTACGTCGAGAGCGCGCACCCGAGTCCGATGTCGGCCGATCGCGGGTTCTTCGGCTCCCGCCCGTTCAGCCGAGTCAACGCCCTCCTGATCGAACAAGGCGGCACCCCAGTCGACTGGCGCCTGCCGTAACCAAACCGACGAGGTTGTGAGAACACAACCGTTGGTTGGGCGCGCTACCCGGTGGGCGGCTGGTCAGCGCCTGCTTGGGTCAGGTGCTGGCTGGGTGGTCGCCCGCCGTTCCGGTAGGTGAATCGGCGCTGGTTCAGAAGACCGCGTTGGTTGCGGTGCGCTCGGCGTGCTGCCCCGGGGCGCGCTCAATTGTGACTTACCGATCGATTGACAGGGTCTGGATATCTCCGTACGGTCTCGGGTTAATAGGAAAGTTTCCTAACAGTTCGAGGGCGAGGAGGGCAGGGGATGGCGGGTACCCCGGGGACTCCTCGGTTCTTGCGGGCGATGAATGATCGGGCCGCGCTCGACCTGTTGCTCACGCAGGGGCCGTTGTCGCGGACGACGCTGGGCAACCTCAGTGGGCTGTCGAAGCCGACCGCCTCGCAGTTGCTGGCACGCCTGGAGAGTGCGGGCCTGGTTCGCGCTCGCGGTACGAGCGCCGGTCGGCCCGGGCCGAATGCGCAGCTCTACGAGATCAACGGTGACATCGCGTACGTCGCCGGCCTGGACGTCACCCCGACGAGGTTCCGCGCAGCCGTCGCTGATCTGACCGGCAAGGTCGTCGGCACCTTCGAGTTGCCGACGCCTGGACGCAGCGCCAGCGGCACCGTGGAGCGCGTCATGAAGACGATCGACGGCGCCCTCGGTGAAGCGGGCATAGGCCGCGATCGCCTGAAGCGCGTGTCGATCGGCACGCCCGGTGGTTTCGACCCCACGACCGGCCGCCTCCGCTATGCCACCCACCTCCCCGGCTGGCACGCGCCGCACCTGCTCGACGAGCTCGCCGAAGCCATCGCCGTACCGCTCGAAGTCGAGAACGACGTCAACCTCGCAGCAGTGGCCGAGCGCCAGGTCGGCCATGCCCGCGACAGCGACAACTTCGTGCTGCTCTGGGGCGATGAGGGCATCGGTGCCGCGATCGTGATCGGCGGCCGCCTGCTCCGCGGCGCCACCGGTGGGGCGGGCGAGGTCGCCTTCCTGCCTTTGCCCGGTACGCCGCTGGTCCGCAACGTCGGCCGCAACAACGCCGGCGGATTTCAGGAACTCGCTGGTGGCGAACCGGTCCTCGAGCTGGCCCGCTCGCTCGGCCTCCGAGCCCGTACGCCGGAAGCCGCGATCGGCGTCTCGCTGCAGACTCCGGGCGCCGGCGACGCCGTACTCAACGAGTTCGCGCATCGCCTCGCCGTCGGTCTGGCCGCCATCGTCGCCGTGGTCGATCCCGAGCTCATCGTGCTCTCCGGTGGCGTCATCACGGCCGGCGGCGAGCGGTTGCGCGGACTGGTCGAAGAGGAGCTCGCCGAACTCGCCGTACCGCGGCCGCGTCTGCTGATGACCGCTATCCAGACCGATCCTGTCCTCGCCGGGGCGTTGCAGTCGGCCCTGAGTTTCGCCCGCGACGCAGTCTTCGACACTGCCGGCACCACGAGCGGGGGCAGTAGCGACTAGCTAGACCACCAGCCGAAACCACTGCACGGACAGGGAAGTCGCCCTGCGCCGGTGGATCCGCACACCCTCATGTACGCCAGATCAGGAGAAACGGAATGCCCCGAGTTCACAGAGCAGTCCTCGCCGCCGCGGCGATCGCATTGCTCGGTACCGCCTGCACCGGTACGTCGACCGCGCCGGCGGCCAGCGACGACGCGACCAAGGACACCACGATCACCTTCTGGCACGGCTGGAGCGCGCCGAGCGAGGTGGCCGCCATCGACGCCAATGTGAAGGCTTTCGAGGCCAAGTTCCCCAATATCAAGGTGAAGGTCGTCGGCAACATCAACGACGACAAGATCAAGCAGGCGTTGCGCGCGGGCGGCCCGAACTCGCCCGACGTCGTGTCGTCGTTCACCACCGACAACGTCGGCACGTTCTGCGCGTCGCACGTCTTCGCGGACCTGAAGCCCTTCCTGGACAAGTCCGGTGTCGATCTCGACAAGAATTTCCCGAAGCCGCTGCAGGACTACACCCAGTTCCAGGGCACGCGCTGCACACTGCCGCTGCTGAACGACGCGTACGGCCTGTACTACAACAAGGATGCGTTCAAGGCGGCCGGGATCACCAGCCCGCCGAAGACGATGTCGGAGTTCGACGCGGCGGCCAAGAAGCTGACCAAGGCCAAGGGCGACAGCTTCTCCCAGCTCGGGTTCATGCCGAACTTCCACGGCTTCGAGTCCACCACCACGCATTTCGCGGCGCAGTGGAACCCGACGTACTTCACCGCCGAGGGCAAGTCGAACCTGGCCGCCGACCCAGCGTTCGCGAACATGCTGAAGTGGCAGAGCAACCTGGTCAAGGAACTCGGTGGCTTCGCCAAGCTGGAGAAGTACCGCGCGACGTTCGGTGACGAGTTCGGTGCCAAGAACCCGTTCCACACCGGCCAGGTCGCGATGGCGATCGACGGCGAGTGGCGGCTCGGGATGGCCAAGGAAGCCGGTGTGAAGTTCACCATGGGGGTCGCGCCGTTCCCGGTCCCGGACGACCAGGCCGACAGCTACGGCAAGGGCTACCTTTCCGGCACGATCATCGGGATCGCCAACACCAGCCAGAAGCAGAACGCCGCCTGGGAGCTGGTGAAGTTCATGACCACCGACACCGACGCCGTGGTCAGCTTCGCCAACGCGATCCACAACGTCCCCTCCACCCTCGACGCGCTGAAGTCGCCGAAGCTGACTGCGGACGAGAACTTCAAGACCTTCCTCGAGATCGCCCAGCACCCGAAGAGCAGCACCACGCCGGCCAGCCCGAACGGTGGCGCCTACCAGCTGACCCTGCAGGACTTCGCCTACGCCTTCGAGGCCGGTAAGCAGACCGACCTCGCGGCCGGCCTGGCCCGGACCGACGCGCAGGTCGACAAGGACATCGCGCAGGCCAAGTGATGACTGCCACCACGATCGCACCCGCCCGCAGGCCCGCGCTCAGCGAGGGCCTGCGCAGGAAGCGCCGCCAGGAACGGCTGCGCAACCTCGCCTTCCTGTCCCCGTGGCTGATCGGGGTCAGCGTCTTCTTCCTCTATCCGCTCGTCTCGACCGTCTACTTCAGCTTCATGAAGTACGACGGGTTCACGGCGCCGACCTGGGTCGGGCTGAAGAACTGGACCTACGTCTTCACCGACTACCCGTTCTTCTGGCCCGCATTGCGCAACACCTTGTGGCTGGTCATCGTCATGGTGACGCTGCGGGTCCTGTTCGGTCTGGGCATCGGCCTGCTGATCACCAAGGTGAAGACCGGCGCCGGGTTCTTCCGGACCGCCTTCTACCTGCCGTACCTCGCGCCGCCGGTGGCCGCGACGATGGCGTTCGCGTTCCTGCTCAACCCGGGGACCGGGCCGGTGAACAACATTCTCGGCTCGCTCGGGCTGCCGCAGCCGGGCTGGTTCAACGACCCGCACTGGTCGAAGCCGGCGCTGACTCTCCTTGCTCTGTGGGGAATCGGCGACCTGATGGTGATCTTCATGGCGTCGCTGCTCGACGTACCGCTGGAGCAGTACGAGGCGGCCTCGCTCGACGGCGCCGGCTGGTGGCAGCGGTTCAAGTTCGTCACGATGCCGAACATCCAGCCGATCGTGTTGTTCGCCGTGATCACCGGCGTGATCCAGACCATGCAGTACTACACCCAGCCACTCGTCGCCGGGAAGGTCGCGAGCGGGGTGATCGGTGGCTCAGGGCAACAATTCGAGCCCGGGTATCCGGAGAAGTCGACGCTGACCCTGCCGCAACTCGTTTACCACTTGGGTTTCCAGCGGTTCGACACCGGTGGTGCCTGTGTGATCGCGCTGGTGCTGTTCGGACTGGCGATGGTGTTCACGGCGTTCCTGATGCGCCGCGGCAGTGGCTTCCTGGCCACGGACGACTAGGGACTGGGAGCTATGAGCAACTTGTTGATCGATCGCGAGCTGGACGTGCCGCCCGCGACAGCGCCCGGCCTGACCGCGGCGGGTCGCGCGGTCCGGCGTACGAGGTTCTTGAACTGGGTCGCGGTGCACGCGGTGGCGGTCGCGGCGGCGTTGTTCTTCGTGCTGCCGTTCGTGTTCGTCTTTCTGACCGCGCTGATGAGCGACCAGCAGGCGCTGACCCGCAACCTGTGGCCGGACAGCTGGCACTGGGAGAACCTGCGCACGGTGTGGGAGACGCCAGGCTTCCTGACCTGGTGGAAGAACACCCTCCTGTACGCCGGCTTGGGCACCGCGCTGACTCTGCTTTCCAGCATCCCGGTCGCCTATGCGCTGGCCCGGTTCAAGTTCCGCGGCCGCAACTTCGCGATGCTGCTGGTGATCTCCACGATGATGCTGCCGCCCCAGGTCGTCATCGTGCCGATGTACCTGTTCTGGGCCAAACAGTTGCATCTCTCCGGGACGTTGTGGCCGCTGATCATCCCGATGGCGTTCACGGACGCGTTCTCGATCTTTCTGCTCCGGCAGTTCCTGCTGACCATTCCGAAGGAGTACGTCGACGCCGCGAAGGTGGACGGCTGCAGCGATTTCCGGGCGCTGGTGCGGGTCATCCTGCCGATGGCGAAGCCGGCTATTGCGGCGGTGGCGTTGTTCCAGTTCTTCTATTGTTGGAACGACTACTTCGGACCGCAGATCTACGCCAGTGAGAATCCGGCCGCCTGGACACTCAGCTACGGCCTGGAAAGCTTCAAGGGCGCCCACCACACGAACTGGAACCTCACCATGGCAGCGACCCTGCTGGTGATGGCGCCGGTGATCATCTTGTTCTTCTTCGCCCAAAAGGCCTTCATCGAAGGCGTCACACTCACAGGGGTCAAAGGTTGAAACTCACAGTCGTAGGCGGCGGATCCACCTACACACCTGAACTCATCGACGGCTTCGCCCGGCTGCGCGATTCGCTGCCGGTCTCCGAGCTGGTGCTGGTCGATCCGGCGGCCGACCGGCTCGAACTGGTCGGCGGACTGGCCCAGCGGATCTTCGCGAAACAAGGTCATCCGGGTCGCGTCGTCACCACGTCCGACCTGGACGAGGGGATCGAGGGCGCGGACGCGGTCCTGCTCCAACTGCGGGTCGGCGGGCAGGCGGCCCGCAACCAGGACGAGACCTGGCCGCTCGAATGTGGTTGCGTCGGCCAGGAGACGACCGGCGCAGGTGGCCTCGCGAAGGCGCTGCGTACGGTCCCCGTTGTACTCGACATCGCGGAGCGGGTCCGGCAGACGAATCCTGACGCGTGGATCATCGACTTCACCAACCCGGTCGGGATCGTCACCCGCGCGCTGTTGTCGCAGGGGCACAAGGCGGTCGGGCTCTGTAACGTCGCGATCGGGTTCCAGCGCCGGTTCGCCAAGTTCCTCGGCGTCGCGCCGGACGAGGTGGCGCTAGACCACGTCGGACTGAATCACCTCACCTGGGAGCGCGGTGTCACGGTCAACGGCGAGAACGTGCTGCCGAAGCTGCTGGCGAATCACGCCGCTGAGCTGGCCGACGACCTGCACCTGCCGGCCGAGTTGTTGCTGCAGCTCGGCGTAGTCCCGTCGTACTACCTGCGGTACTTCTACGCGCACGACGAGGTGGTCCGCGAGCTGCTGGAGAAGCCGTCGCGCGCTGCCGAGGTGGCGAAGATCGAGAAGGAACTGCTGGACCTGTACGCCGATCCGACGCTCGACGAGAAGCCGGCGTTGCTCGAGCAGCGCGGTGGCGCCTACTACTCGGAGGCCGCGGTCGCGCTCGCGTCGTCGCTGCTGAACGACACCGGTGACGTCCAGGTCGTCAACACCTTGAACAACGGGGCGTTGCCGTTCCTGCCGGACGACGCGGTGATCGAGGTGCCGGCGACGGTCGGAGCTGCCGGTACGACGCCGCTGCCGATCGCGCCGCTCGAACCGCTGTACGCGGGTCTGGTCGCGAACGTCACGGCGTACGAGACTCTTGCTCTGGAGGCGGCGCTGAAGGGTGGTGCGGAGAGGGTGTTCAACGCACTGCTGGCGCATCCACTGATCGGGCAGATCGAGTACGCGAACGCTCTGACCGACAAGCTGCTCGCGCACAACCGCGAGTACCTTCCGTGGGCGTGACGATGGCCGGCGACGCGCTGGTGCCTGGAGGTGTGCTCGCCTTCGACGCCGGCAACAGCAAGACCGACGTGGCCCTGGTGTCCGCGGACGGCCACGTGCTCGGTACCGCGCGTGGTGGTGGTTTCGAGCCGCACCTCGTCGGCGCGATGGCTGCGGTCCAAGGGCTCGCCCCCTTGGTCGCGGCGGCGGCACGAGAAGCCGGGTTCGTTCTCGGCGACAGGCCGCTGGTGCAGCAGATCGCGGCCTGTATGGCGAACGCGGACCTGCCGATCGAAGAGGAACGCCTCGCCGCGGCCTTCGAGTACGTCGGCTGGGCCGAGTCCGTGTACGTCACCAACGACACCTTCGCCTTACTCCGCGCGGGTGTCGACGAGCCGCGTGGCGTCGCGGTTGTCTGCGGCGCCGGTATCAACTGCGCCGGACTGCTACCAGACGGCCGTACTGCGCGGTTCGCGGCGGTCGGGAAGATCTCAGGCGACTGGGGTGGCGGCCAGCAGCTGGCCGACGAGGCCTTCTGGGCAGCGGCGCGAGCCGAAGACGGTCGAGGACCTGCGACGGCACTGACCACGGCACTTCCCGCGCACTACGGCGTCGAGTCGGTGACCGCGTTGATCGAGGCGCTGCACCTGGGAGACATCCCCGTGGCTCGACGCTTGGAAGCGGCTCCGGTGCTGTTCCAGGTCGCGGCCGGCGGCGATGCCGTGGCGGCGGACGTGGTTCGGTTCCAGGCGGAGGAGATCGTCGCGATGGCTGTCGTAGCGATGCGGCGTCTCGACGTACTGGACGAGCAGATCGATGTGGTGCTGGGCGGCGGCGTACTGACTGCTGGGCACCCGATGCTCATGGAGACCGTGGTGCGGCTGCTGTCGGCCGCCGCACCGAAGGCGGTGCCGCACGTGGTCGACGTACCGCCGGTTGTCGGTGCTGCTCTCCTGGGGCTGGACCGGACGAAGGCGGCTCCGACCGCGCATGCTCAACTCCGCGCTGCCTTCGCTCCACCACCGGCAGCCTGAGCAGTCCGGTGGTCCGGTCCTGACGCTGTGCCGGGCCGGACCATCCGGGCTAGCGGGCCAGGCGTCTGAGGGTGGTGGCGTAGCGGTGGGCGACGAACGCCTGGACCCGGCGGCCTGCTGGTCCGCCGAGACGGGTGTACCAGGTCGCTGGGCGGCTGTAGGCGAGGAGCCTGAAGAACACCTCGTCGCCCTCGCGAATGACAAGGAACGACTCCTCGCCTGCCTCGGGATGGCCGCTCAGGGTGCCGTAGGCGAAGCCGATGCGGTCCGGTTCGTCGACCGTCCACACCACGCGGCAGGGGACGGGGAGCCCGAGCGAGCCGACGCCGACGCGGCCGAGTGAGTTCGTGCCGATCACTGCGGGGCTGTCGGTGGCCATGATCCGTACGCCGGCGGCGCTGTGCATCTTCCAGCTCATCAACGCGTCGCCAGCCCGCCGGAACACCTCGTCACCGCGCCCGATCGGCTCCCTGTGCTCCAGCCGGTGATAGCCGACCGGCGTCGCATCCTGCCTGGTCGACCCGACCACGTCGTAGTTGAACCTCAACCCACCAAGATCAGCCAGCTTCATCCGCTTCCCTCCAACCTCCCGCCCAGTAACCCACTGAAGGCGAACTCAACCAGCCTCAGCTGCTTGAGGCCGGCACCGCCACCGCGTTCCCGGCCGAGCACCAGCTGCTTTCGAGGCCGGGAATCCCGCCTCAGCTGCTTTCGAGGCCGGGAATCCAGCCTCAGCTGCTTTTGAGGCCTGTGGTCTTGTCTTCTTTGAGGGCTTGGAAGAGGGCTTTGGCTTTGGCGGTGTCCCACTTCACGGCGGAGCCGTTCGGGGTGCTGAGGTTGGTGTCGGAGATCGGGACGGTCAGCGTGATGCCGTCACCCCCGCCGGCGACCGCCTTCATCGCGCGGGCGAACTTGAACAGGTCGAGCGGCCCCATGTCCTTGTCGATGGTGAGCGCGTCGGCACTCGACGTACCGACCTTGAAGTAGCGGATCGGGTTGAGGAACGTGCCCGGTCCGATCGCCTTGTCCGCCACGGCGCCGATCATCTCGCGCTGCCGCGCCACCCGGCCGAGGTCGCCCAGCGGATCGGAGTACCGGGCCCGGACGTAACCGAGCGCCTTGGTGCCGTCGAGTTGCTGGCAGCCCTTCGGCAGGTTGATGTGCGCCTTCTGGTCTTTCATTGCCTTGGGCAAGCACATCTTCACGCCGCCGACGCTGTCGATGATCGAGGCGAAGCCGCCGAAACCGATCTCGACGTAGTGGTCGATGTGCAGCCCGGTCACGCCTTCGATCGTCTGCACCAGGAGTTTGGCCTGGCCGTACGAGTACGCCGCGTTGATCTTGTTCTTCCCGTGCCCGGGGATCGGGACGTAGCTGTCCCGCGGGATGCTGATCAGCACCGGCGGCCCGGACTCGGGCACGTGCAGCACCATGATCGTGTCGGTCCGCTGACCGAGTGCGCTGCCGGTGCCGAGCTTCTTCTTGTCGGCGGCGCTGAGCCCTTCGCGGCTGTCGGAGCCGACCATCAGGTACGTCGTACCGGGCGTCTCGGCCGGCCGCTTGCCCGCTGGGAAGGCGTCCACCTTGTCGATCCGGCCCCACGCGTACAACGGGACGGCGATCAGCATCAGCACGAACAGCAGGACGATCAGACCGATCAGTCGGCCGACCCCGAAGCGGCGCTTCTTGCGGACGGGCTGTCTGCTGACGTAGCGCGGGTCGATGGGCTGCGGTTGACTCATACCCCGACCGTATCGGGAACCCGCGACTCACCGCGTCACCCCGACGGAGGGTTCCGCCCCGATACTTTCAGACCGCGAACCCACCCGGCCTCGGTCAAAAGGAGGATTTCCGTCCCCCGACCGAACCAAAGCGCCGGAACTCGCGAGGTGACTGTCCGACACGGGCGCTGAACAGCCTGCTGAAGTACGCCGGATCGTCGTACCCGACCTGCCGCCCGATCACCGCCACCGGAAGCTCCGACTCCGCCAGCAAGGTCTTCGCCTCGTTCAGCCGGGCCGTCAGCACGACTTCCTGCGGGGTCGATCCCGTCGCCCGCCGAACGGCTTCCCTGAGCTCGGCCAAGGACAACCCGAGTTCGGCGGCGTAGGCGTTCATGGTCGCGGGCTGGAGCGCGAGTCGACCCAACTGCTCAGCGACACCGTCCTGCTCGTCGTCAGCGGCAGCCGTGGCGATGAGGTCGAAGAGAGCGCCGACAGCCCGTACTTCGGGGGTGGGCGCGCGAGCGATGCCGAGCAGCCGGGTGAAGGCGCGCTCGACCGGCCGCGGGTCGGCGTACCGGCGTACCGGGCGGGTTTGGTCGAGTTGGCCGAGGGCGGTCAGCGCGTCGGTCGCGGGGCCGCCGAAGAGGGCCCACGCCTGATCCCACTGGGTGGCGGGGCGGTAGCCGTGCAGCACGCCCGGGAAGAGCCAGAGGAGCGCGGGGGCAGTGACTTCGTGGAGCGTGTGGTCGGGGCCGTGGAGGAGGTGGCCGGTGCCGTAGCGGAGCAGGACGACGGCGTGGCAGCCGAGTGCGCGTTCGTTGGATGCCGTGGTTCGCTGCTCGCCCGCTCCGAGGCAGAAGAGTCCAAGTCGGCGCTGGATTTCGTTGGGCGTGAAGTAGATCGACCAGTCGGTCATGGTGACAAGAGTCCAAGAAGTCGCTGCTGGAGTCCATTCACGGTGGGGACTTGGACCTGGTGAGATCGGGGTATGCCGACTTCCAACGGGTATCGCCTGGATGAATCTGCTCAGCGTTTCGGCCGGTTGGTCGCAGTACCGGAGCGAGAGGTGCGGGACCGGGAGGCGTTGCGGGCGCGGCTGGCCAGGGATGGGTATTTGTATCTGCGCGGGTTGCTGCCGGTGGCGGAGGTGCTGACGTTTCGGCGGTACTACTTCTCGAAGGTCGAACCTGTGGGCGACGATCTGGCCGGCTTCCGGCGGGTGCTGTTCGGGGAGGTCGTGCCGGGGGCGGAGTACGCCGCCTTCTGTTCGCAACCGGCGTTGCGGGGGTGGTTCGAGTGGTTCCTCGGTGGCGAGACGTTCTTGCACAAGCGGAAGATCATCCGCCGGACGCGGCCGGGCGAGAACGGGATCGGAACGGCGACGCAGGCGCACTACGACCTGGTCTATCTGCGCGAAGGGACCGACCAGGTGCTGTCCGCGTGGATCCCGCTCGGCGATTGCCCGGTGACACTCGGCGGGCTCACCTACCTCGAAGGCAGTCACCATCGGGTACTGCGTGAGGAGGCTGAGGGGCGGCTGAAGCGGCCGGCCGCGTCGATCACGGCCGATCTGCCGGGGCTGGCGGAGGAGTACGACGCGCGGTGGCTGGTCGCCGACTACGAGGCGGGCGACGTCGTGATCCACACGGCGCACACGATCCATGCGGCCCTCGACAACGTGTCCGAGACGACGAGACTGTCGACCGACATCCGCTACCAGCGAGCTGATGCTCCCGTGGACGAGCGCTGGCAGTCGGACTGGCACGACCGGGACAACCTCTGACCGGGTCGGGCTGCCGCGGACCGGCGGGAGATTTCGACCGGAATCCGGACTCCTCTCGCTAACGACATTCATTTCGGTTAAGGTTTTCGCGATCGGCCGGACGGCGGATGGGCAGCCGCACCGGGGATCCGAGTCTGAGGAGAACCGTGAATCGCAACGAGTTGGTCGCCGGTGTGGCATCGAAGGCGGGCATCCCGCGGAACCAGGCCGAGAAGGTCCTCGACGCGCTCGGCGACGTCGTCACCGAGGCCGTGCAGAAGGGCGACAAGGTCTCGCTGACCGGTCTGCTGAGCATCGAGCGGGTACTGCGCGCGCCGCGCACCGGCCGCAACCCGCAGACCGGCGAACCGCTGTCCATCCCGGCCGCCTACTCGGTCCGCCTCTCCTGCGGAAGCCGTCTCAAGGCAGCAGCCCGCGGCAACCTCCGCACCGTCAACTGACGCGAGCCGCCTCGAGCAGCCGCTCGCAGCAATCTCCGGACCGTCGACTGACGCAGCGCTTCGGCCGTCAGGGGCTCGGAAGCGAGGCTGACGTGGTGCCGAACCTGATCGGGTCGCAGTCCATGTGGTCGTGGTGACCCGAGACGGTCATCGCTGGGCCTGCTGGGAGCGGCGCCGCCGGGACGGCCGAGGCGGTGAGGCTGCCGAGCAGCAGGACCGAGAGTCCGAGTAGCGCCATGAGTGCGCGGCCGGCTTTGAGCGCTCCGTAGTACGGCATGGCGGGACCTCCTGGTCTGTGCCGGAGCCGCCTGGACGCGCTGAGTCGGCCGACGGAGCGGCTCCCTTCAATCTAGGCCAGCGTCCGCGCGAGGCGAACGGTTCAGCCGTAGCGGATTCCGGACTCCGGGTGGCTCCTCGCGCCGGGTACTGTCTGGCAGTGGGGTGTGTCGAACGATCGAACGAAACGGGAGCACCGATGACTGCTGGGGTCGAGTTCAACGACCTGTCCACGACCGTCCGGCCGCAGGACGATCTGTACCGGCATACGAACGGACCGTGGCTGGACCGGACCGAGATCCCTGCGGACAAGGCGATCTACGGTGCTTTCCACGCGCTCTGGGACACCGCCGAACTGGACGTCCGGGCGATCGTGGAGAAGGCCGCGAAGGCCGGTCATCCCGAGGGCAGCGAGGCGCGCAAGATCGGTGACCTCTACCAGTCGTTCATGGACGAGGAGCGGATCGAGAGCCTCGGCGCGACTCCGATCGCCGATCAGCTCGACGTGGTCGCCTCCGCCAAGGATCTGAACGGTTTCCTCGAGGCGCTCGGCAAGCTCGAACTCCAGGGCGTCCCCGGGCTCTTCTACTACGGCGTCGACGCGGACGCCAAGAAGTCCGACGAGTACATCGTCCATGTCATGCAGGGCGGCCTGAGCCTGCCCGACGAGTCGTACTACCGCGATGACAAATTCGCGGACGAACGTACGGCGTACGTCGCGCATGTGACCCGGATGCTCGAACTGGCCGGCCTGCCCGATCCCGCCGGCGCCGCCGAGCGGATCATGGCGCTGGAGACGCGGCTCGCCGCTGCGCATTGGGACCGGGTGAAGGACCGCGATGTCACCCTCACCTACAACAAGCTCGACCGGGCCGGCCTGGACGAGCTGACTCCGGGATTCGACTGGTCGGTCTGGCTGGCGGGCGCCGGCGTACCGGAGAGCGCGTTCGCTTCGCTCATCGTGCGTGAGCCTTCGTACCTGACCGCGGCGGCTTCCGCGCTGCAGGAGCTCGACCTCGAGGACTGGAAGGTCTGGCTCAGCTGGCGGATCGTGCACAGCGCCGCCCCGCTGCTGAGCAAGGCCTTCGTCGACGAGAACTTCGCCTTCTACGGCAGGGTTCTGACGGGCGCACCGGAGCTGCGTGCGCGCTGGAAGCGGGGCCTCGGCGTCGTCGAGTCCGCGCTCGGTGAAGCGCTCGGCCAGCTGTACGTCGCGGAGCACTTCCCGCCGGTCGCCAAGGCCCGCATGGTCGAACTGGTCGCGAACCTGGTCGAGGCGTATCGGCAGCGGATCAACGCGGTGGAGTGGATGAGCCCGGAGACGCGGCAGCGGGCGCTCGACAAGCTCGGCCGGTTCACGCCGAAGATCGGCTACCCGGACAAGTGGAAGGACTACAGCGCCCTCGAGATCCGGGTCGACGACCTGGTCGGCAACCTCCGCCGCTCCACGGCCGTCGAGACCGAGCGCGACCTGGCCAAGCTCGGCAAGCCGGTCGACCGGACCGAGTGGCAGATGACGCCGCAGACCGTGAACGCGTACTACAACCCGCGGATGAACGAGATCGTCTTCCCGGCCGGCATCCTGCAACCGCCGTTCTTCCACCTCGACGCCGACGACGCGGTCAACTACGGCGCGATCGGCGCGGTGATCGGGCACGAGATCGGTCACGGGTTCGACGACCAGGGCTCGAAGTACGACGGCGAGGGCAATCTGAACGACTGGTGGACCGACGACGACCGGGCCGCCTTCGAGCAGCGGGCCGGCAAACTCACCGAGCAGTACAACGCGCTGGAGCCGACGGAGGCCCCTGGTCACAAGGTGAACGGCGCGCTCACGCTGGGCGAGAACATCGGTGATCTCGGCGGCTTGTCGATCGCCTACACGGCGTACCGGATCTCGCTCGGTGACGCCCCGGCGCCGGTCGTCGACGGCATCCCCGGCGAACGCCGCTTCTTCCTCGCCTGGGCCGCCGCCTGGTCCACCAAGACCCGCGAGGCCGAAGTCATCCGCCGCCTCGCCCTCGACCCGCACTCCCCGCCGGAGTTCCGCTGCAACGCGGTCGTCCGCAACCTCGACGAATTCCACACCGCCTTCGAGGTAGCCCCGTCCGACAAGATGTGGCTGGACGAAGAAGACCGCGTCCGCATCTGGTAAACCCCTTGTACTGCGGGAGATCTGCCCACGCGGGCCTCCCGCAGTACGCTCCTTCGGCGCACCCTGCTCCGGCCGCTCCCACCCACCCCAAGCCCGCCGCTCCCCGTCGCGGCGCCCGGCTGCGGGTCGCGCTCCTGCCGGACGCGTTGTCCTACGCGACTACTTGCGCCAAGGCATGTGTTGGAGGGTCCACGTGTTGCCGTCCGGGTCGGCGAACCACGCGTAGAAGACGCCGCCCGCGTCCTCCACCGGCGCGACATCGACGCCACGATCGACCAGTTCCTGGCGAGCGGCCTCGATGTCGGCGACCACGAGGTGCAATCCGCGCAAGGACCCCACCGGCATGTCCATCTGCGGCAGCCCGGTGCTCAACGTGATCGAGCAGTACGAGCCCGGCGGCGTGAGCTGAACGATGCGGACTCCGTCAGCCGGGCTCACGTCGACATCGACCTTGAAGCCGAGCTTCTCGGTGTAGAACGCCTTCGACCGGTCGAGGTCACTGACCGGCACGAGCACGAGCTCCAGCAGGAAGGCGCCAGGGCGGACCTCGGGCGTCGGGTTGTCTGTCATCACAAGCCAATCTGTCGCGAACGGTGGGACAAGTCAGGCGGATGCCCGTCTCGCTGCTGGAAGTGGAAACAAATTTGCAGATACCGATTGATTGTTTCCAGCGAACAGCCTCAGCAGTCACGTCGGAACAGATCGGCCGATCTCGACATGCCTCCGGCGGGGCCTGAAGGTGCAGCGCACTCGGTAGGCAACAGCCCGCACCTGGGCGCGAGCCGCGGCGGAGGAGCGGCGGGGTGAGGTGGGGTGGGGTGGGTGGGAGCGGCCGGAGTAGGGAGCGACGGACGAGCGGACTGCGGGAGGTCGCGTGGGCTGCCTCCCGCAGTACTCGGCGAGTTAGGAGGCCATCCAAGTTTGGAGGGCTTCTACGTCTCGGGGCATGGCGCCGGAGAGGTTTTCGGTGCCTTCGGCGGTGATGAGGATGTCGTCCTCGATGCGGATGCCGATGCCGCGGAGGTCTTCGGGGACGGTGAGGTCCTCGGCCTGGAAGTAGAGGCCCGGCTCGACGGTGAGGACGTAGCCGGCTTCGACGTTGCCCTTGTTGTACTTCTCGTTGCGGGCGGCGGCGCAGTCGTGGACGTCGAGGCCGAGCATGTGGCTGACGCCGTGCAGGGTGTAGCGCTGGTAGATGCCGCTGCTCGGGTCGAGCGCCTCGTCGGCGGAGACCGGGAGCAGTTCCATCTGCTCGAGCCCACGGACCAGTACTTCGATGGCCGCGTTGTGGCCGGAGCGGAACGGTACGCCGGGGCGCAGGGCGGCGATGCCGGCGTTCTGGGCGTCGAGGACCAGTTGGTAGAGGTCACGCTGACGCGGGGTGAACTCGCCGCTGACCGGGAGGGTGCGGGTGATGTCCGCGGTGTACAGGTTGCGGTTCTCCACGCCCATGTCGAGCAGCATCAGGGTGCCGTTGTTCACCGGGCCGTCGTTCTCGATCCAGTGCAGCGTGGTCGCGTGCGGGCCGGCGGCGGCGATCGAGGTGTACCCGACGTCGTTGCCTTCCGCGCGAGCACGCCGCCAGAAGGTGCCCTCGATCCAGCGCTCGCCGTACTTGCGGACCTGGTCCATCTCGCTCAGTACGTCGGAGAAGCCGCGGTGCGTGATCGCGCAGGCGTCGCGGAGCTGCTCGAGCTCGAACGCGTCCTTGACCAGCCGCAGCTCGGACAAGGTGAACGCGAGTTCGGCGTCGCGCTCGGCGTCGAGGCCGAGCCCGCTGAGCAGCGAGCCGATCGAGTGTTCCTCGCCACGGCGGACCCGGGTCGGTACATCGCTCTTCAGCGCGCCGGCCAGCTGGTCGACGTGCCGGGTCTCGATCCCGAACTCCCGGGCGGTCTCGGTCAGCGACGGACGGCGGCCGGCCCACAACTCGCCGTACATCCGGTCGCGCCAGAACTCCTCGCCCTCGGCGCGGTCCGCGCGGGGCCGGAAGTACAGCACCGAGTCGTGGCCGTTGGTGCCGTTCGGCTCGAGCACGAGGACCGCGTCGGAGGTCTGGTCGCCGACCAGCCAGACGTAGTCGGTGTGCGGGCGGAACACGTAGTCCGTGTCGTTGGAGCGCACCTTGTAGGTGCCGGCCGGGATCACCAGCCGCTCACCGGGGAAGGCCCGCGAGAGCGCGTCCCGGCGCTTCGAGGCCCACGGGCCGACCTCACTGAGCGCGACGTCGGCGCGCTCGATGTCGCCCCAGCCGGAGTTCATGAACTGGCGCAGTTTTTCCTGCGGCTCGTTGTCGTGCGTCGCCGTCTTCGGAGCGTTCTCCGTGCTTTCCGTCATCGTCGACCTGTCCTCGTCGTCTGCGCCTGATCGTCAGCGCGTGTGCAGTTGATCGCCGCGGAGCGTGCCGGTGTCGGGCAGGGCTTCGGCGGGGTCCGAGCCGATGCGGGTGATCGCATTGCGCTCGTCCACGAAGACTACGCTCGGTTCGAAGAGCTTCGCCTCGGCGGTGTCGAACATCCCGTACGCGATCAGGATGACCAGGTCGCCGGGGTGGATCAGGTGCGCGGCGGCGCCGTTGATGCCGACGATGCCGGAGTCGCGGGGACCTTCGATCAGGTACGTCGACAGCCGGTTGCCGTTGGTGATGTCGACGATGTCGACCTTCTCGCCGGGCAGCAGGTTCGCCGCCTCCATCAGCGTCGCGTCCAGCGTGCAGGACCCGACATAGTCCAGGTCCGCCTGGGTGACGGTCGCCCGGTGCACCTTGGACTTCATCATCTCGCGCAACATGGCGCTCATCATCCAGCCCACCCCCACCCCTGTCAGTGGCAGCCGTCACCTTCCAGTCACAGGAGAAAAGAAAGCAAGGGAAGGAAAGCGGTAGGGCGGAGGGGAGGTGGCGGTCACCTTCCTTCCCTCCCGGGGAAGGAAGGCGGTAGGGCGGAGGCGAGGTGGCGGTCACCTTCCTTCCCTCCCGGGGAAGGAAGGCGGCAGGGCGGAGGGGAGGTGGTGGTCACCTTCCTTTCCCTCCCGGGGGAAGGAAAGGAAGTGGAGCGGTCGGTCAGCGGCCGGCCAGCTCGGGGATGCGCGGGCCGGTAGGGGCCGGGCGGGGGCGCAGGGAGTCGCCTTCGATGTCGACGTTCGGCAGGAGGCGGTCGAGCCAGCGGGGGAGCCACCAGGCGGACTTGCCGAGAAGGGCCATCACCGCTGGGACGATGGTCATCCGGACGACGAAGGCGTCGACGAAGACGGCGAAGGCCAAGCCGAAGCCGATCTCGCGGACCAGGGTTTCGCTGGAGAGGATGAAGCCGGAGAAGACGGCGATCATGATGATCGCGGCGGCCGTGACGACCCGGGAACCGTGGCTGAAGCCTTCGACGACGGCGCGGACCGGGCCGGCGCCGTGGACGTGTTGCTCACGCATCCTGGTGACCAGGAAGACCTGGTAGTCCATCGCGAGTCCGAAGACGACGCCGACCAGGAACACCGGCAGCATGCTGATCACCGGTCCGGTCTGGCCGGTGATACCGAACAGGCCGGCGAGCCATCCCCACTGGAAGACCGCGACCAGCGCACCGAAGGTGGAGGCCACCGTGAGCAGGAAGCCGAGGGTCGCCTTCAGTGGCACCAGCACGGATCGGAAGACCACCATCAGCAGCAGGAACGCGAGCCCGATCACCAAGGCCAGATAGGGGATCAGCGCCGACCCGAGCTTGGCGGAGATGTCGATGTTGAACGCGGTCGCGCCGGTGACCGAGACCTGCGTGCCACCGATGGACGGTACGTCGCGGATCGCCTTGACGAGATCCTTCGTCTGCGCCGTACTCGGTCCGCTGGCCGGGATGACCCGCAGGATCGCCGTGTCGCCGGCCTGGTTGAACGTTGCCGGAGTGACCGCGGTGACGTCGGGGAGTCCCTTGATCGTGTTCTCGATCCGGGCTGCGGCTCCCTTCGGGTCCGCGGCGTCGGCGCCGTCGACGACCACCATCAAGGGTCCGTTGAAGCCAGGACCGAATCCCTCGGACAGCGTGTCGTACGCCTTGCGCTGGGTCGACGAAGGTGCCGCCGAGCTGTCGTCGGGCAACCCGAGCTGCAGGTCGAGAGCCGGTACTGCGATGCCGCCGAGTCCCAGCACCGCGATCAGCAGGACGGCGACCGGGCGGCGCGTGACGAAGCCGGCCCATCGCCGGCCGACGGTCGGTTTGTCGGCTGCCTCGGGGTCGGGGGTCTTCAGGAACGGGATCTTGCCGCCGAGCACCCGGTGCCCGGCGACGCCCAGTAGCGCGGGGAGCAGGGTCACAGCAATGGCTACGGCTACGACGACGGTGAATGCTGCTGCCAGCCCCATCTGGGTCAGGAACGGGATCCCGACGACCGACAGGCCGGCCAACGCGATCACGACCGTCAGACCGGCGAAGACCACCGCGGAACCCGCCGTACCGGCTGCGTGCCCGACCGCTTCCTCGGGCTCCTTGCCGATGGCGATCTCGTGCCGGTACCGGGACATGATGAACAAGGCGTAGTCGATGCTGACCGCGAGGCCGATCATGAACGCCAGGATCGGCGTCCCCGAACCGATGTCGACGAAGCCGCTCGCGGTGGTGATCCCGGCGGCACCGATGCCGACACCGATGATTGCCGCCAGCAACGGAAGTCCGGCGGCGACGAGCGAGCCGAAGGTGATCATCAGGACCACCGCCGCGACGCCGAGACCGATCACCTCGGTCAGGTTCTGCTGCTCCTGCGCCTGCATCGCATCCCCGCCGTACTCGACGCTGAGCCCGGCGGCCCGGGCCGGCTCGGTCGCGGTCTCGACGGCGGATCTGTCCTGCTCGGTCAGCGCGTCGGCGGGCACCTTGTAGGTGACCTCGGCGAAGCCGGTCCGGCCATCCGGGGCGATCGTGCCGGCCTTGAACGGGTCCGCCACCTGTTGCACCTGCGGACCGGTCGCCAGCTTGCCCACGACCTGCTCGACGACGGACTTGGTGGCCGGGTCGCTGAGCTTGTGCCCGGTCGGCGCCTGTAGGACGACCCGGGCGGTGGCCCCGTCGGCCGACACCTGTGGGAACCGCTCCTGCAGCAGATCGACGGCCCGCTGCGATTCGGTCCCGGGGATGGAGAATCCGGTGGCGGTCGGGCCGGACAGGGTGGCCGCGCCGACCCCGGCGATGGCCAGCAGAGCCAGCCAGAACATGATGACGAGTCTGCGGCGCCGGAAGGCGAACCGGCCGAGCCGGTACAGGATGGTAGCCATACCGACGATCGTTGCCGTGGGCCCTGGTAACCCGCGTCTGCCACCAGTCGGCTCTTCGCTCTACTGCAACCGCGGTATGCCCACGACAACCGCGGTATGCGAACCCGCTACGAAGAGCCGCCGACCCGGACCAGCCCGCTCTGGTACGCGATCACGACCAGCTGGGCGCGATCGCGGGCGCCGAGCTTCATCATCGCCCGGTTGACGTGCGTCTTGGCCGTCATCGGCGCGACCACGAGCCGCTCGGCGATCTCGTCGTTGGACAGGCCGGTCGCGACCAGCCCGACCACCTCACGCTCGCGCTCGGTCAGGGCGGCGAGTACCGCGGGTGCAGCAGCCTGATCCAGCTCGGGCTGCGCCAGGAACCGGTCGATCAGCCCCTTCACCGCCTTCGGCGACAGCAGCGCGTCGCCACTCGCCACGGTCCGGATCGCGTCGATCAGCTCGGCCGGCTCGACGCTCTTGCCGAGGAAGCCGCTCGCGCCGGCCCGCAAGGCCTCGAACACGTACTCGTCGACCTCGAACGTGGTCAGGATCAGCACCCGGACACCGGCCAGTCCGTCGTCGGCCATGATCTCGCGGGTCGCGGCCAGCCCGTCGAGCTCCGGCATCCGGATGTCCATCAGGATCACGTCCGCCCGGCAGCTGCGCGCCAGCTCGACGGCCTCCCGCCCGTTCGCTGCCTCGCCGACCACCTCGAGGTCAGCCGCCGAGTCGACGAGAACCCGGAACCCCCTGCGGATCAAGGTCTGGTCGTCCGCCAGCAGCACCCGGATCGTCATCGACAACTCCTTCCAGCAGCGGCAGGACCGCATGGACGCGGAACCCGCCTTCAGGTGTCGGTCCGGCGGTGACCGTGCCGCCGACAGTAGCCACCCGCTCCCGCATGCCGATCAAGCCGTGTCCGCTACCGCCGGAACTGGCCGGACCAGGTGAACCCGGTGTGTTCGTGACCTCGACATCCAGTACGGCGCGGCTCTGGTTGATCCGCACTGTCACGCGCGCGTCAGTCGTGTGTTTGACGACGTTGGTCAGCGACTCCTGCACGACCCTGTACGCCGTGAGGCCGACCAGCTCGGGCAACTCCGCCGAAGGCTGCTCGGCCGGTTGCCACTCGACCTGCAAACCGGCCGCGGCGAACGACTCGATCAACGAGCCCACCTGGTCGAGCGACGGCGACGGTGCTGTCGGCGTACTGCTGTCGCCGGTCTTGCGCAGCACGCCGAGCAGGACAGTCAGCTCCTGCAGCACTGTGCGACCGCCTTCGCGGACCAGGGCGAGTGCGCGCTCGGACTCCTCGGGCTGTTCGCGCAGCATGTGCGCCGCCACGCCCGCCTGGACGTTCATCAAGGCGATGTGGTGCGCGATCACGTCGTGCAGCTCGTGCGCGATCCGGATCCGCTCCTCCATCACCCGCCGCTCGGCCTCTTCCTCGCGGGACTGCTCGACCCGGCGGATCCGCTCCTGGATCTCGGCCAGGTAGGCGCGCCGGTTGCGCATCGCCTCACCGATCGCCACCGACAGTCCGATGATCGCCAGGACCGGGAGGTTCTCCCAGACGGCGAAGTGGGTGGCGATCGTCGTACAGGCGACCCCGGCGACCGTCACCAGGCAGATCGGCAGGATCCGCCGGCCGCGGTCGAAGGTCAGCACGACCGTGTAGATCGCGATCGCCATCGGGAGACCGATCGGGCTCTTCGTCGCCAGGAGCAGTACGTAGAGGCAGTAGGCGCCCGTGGTGATGCCGAGAGCGAGCAGGGGTTGCTGCCGGCGCAGCGCCAGGGCAGAGCAGGCGATCACAGCGAGCACCACGACCAGCGGGCTCAGCCCGATCGCGCCGTCCGGGTTCCCGCCCGGCTTGGCGACAACGGCAGCCATCAGCGCCCCGATCAGGACCGCGTCGTTCGCCCCCGGGTGGTTGACCAGCCACCCGGGCCGCCGCGGAGAGACCAGCATCGCCATCGCACCACCGTACGGCGTACTCCGGGTGCGGCACGTCGTCTACCGGTTGTAAACAGCAACTACCGCAACCGCGGTACGCCGTACCGCGGGAAGGGCCTGCGGTACGGCGTACTGGCTCAGCTGAGGAATGAGAGGTAGGCCTTCATGTCGCCGATCGGTGCGTAGCCGAAGCTGTTGTCGACCTCTCCCGCCGACGTCAGCACGCTGACGGACAGGACGCAGCTCCCGAGGATGCCGGGATCGGCACAGTCGGTGCCGTCGGCCAGGAAGCGCTTGGCGCGGTACCAGGCGGAGTACGTGCCGTCACTGTGCACCTGAGTAGTGACCGGAGTTCCCGCGCCGTAGCAGCCGCTGGCCTGGACGATCTGGAAGCAGCTCTGCTCGACGATCCGCACCCGCCGGCCTTCGGCGCCGTGGGCGGTGCCACGGACCCTGACCCATTGACTGGCACGCAGGTCTGTGGACGGCGTCGCGGTGATGGTCGCGGGCGAGCCTTTGAAGGTCAGTACGCCGGAGTCGAGGATCAACCGGTTGCCGCTCGCGTCGTTGCCTACCGCGAACAGGTGGCAGATGTCGGCCCGGCAGTAGACCGGGGTCGGGTCGCCGGCCTCGTGGCTCAGGAAGACCGGGTCGAGCAGAGTGACGGGCGTGGAGATCCGGCCGGTCGCGCCGGCGGTCACCACCAGATTGTTGGTGCAGTCGTTCTCCGGAGTATCGGCGAAGTAGTTGCACTGGACGACGCGGACCTCGGAACCGGCTGCGAAGCCGCGAGCGGTCAGCCAGACCCGATCCCCACCTTCGAGCCCGGTCGTCCGGCTCACCCGAATGGACGGTGTCGACGCATTCGCCGGCGCCGCGATCACTCCGAGCAGCAAGGTCGCAGCCGTGACGGCAGCAAGAATTCTCATGTGTCCCCCCACATGTTTGTCAGAGACCCCCTGGCCTCGGGACCTTCCTACCCGCGTTATGGGTGGAGACGCTAGGGGCAGGCTGTACGAATCAGGCCGGGGTGTCCGTGGTGAGGATGGTCGACGCCTGAGCTGCCAGTGCTCTCAGTGATTCGTAGCGAGGGCGTAGGACCGCGACGCGGGCGACGTCGGCGGGGACGGGCTGCAGGGATTCACCGCCGGGCGAAGGGGAGAGGCCGAGAGCTACCGCAGCAGCGCCGCGGGCGCCTACCTCGGCTTCGGCGCAGACCTCGGTCGGCCGGGCGAAGGTCGCGGTCAGGCAGTTGCGCCACCAAGCCGACGCGTCGATTCCGCCGCCGCCGAGGACCACCTGCAACTCGTGCCCGAACAGGGAGTCGAGCATCCGCAAGCCCCGGTCGATCTCCAGCGAAGCACCTTGTAGCGAAGCGGCGAGGAGGTCGGCAGCGGTGTCGTCGAACGACAGCCCGAAGTACGCACCGGAACCGCCCGGCACAGTTTCCGGCGGCCTTGTCCCAGCCTGGAAAGGAATGCCGATCACACGCGACGAGCCGATCTCGACCCCGGTCGGCTCACGATGCTCCGCGTCGAGCTGCAGTACTGCGGTGAGCCAGGCGTGCAGGTTTCCCGCGGCAGAGAAGGCCATTCCGGTCACCGCTCGCTTGTCGTCGACGCGATAGCGCCACAACTCCCACGGCAACTCAGGTGCGCCTTCGATCGGATGGACAACCCGCACGGCAGCCGACGTACCAACCGTCACGGCGGCCGTCGTCTCGTCGTACCCGCCGGTGCCCACGTTCGACGCAGCGCCGTCGCCGGTCGGCGGATGAATCGGTACGCCGGCGAGCTCCGGCCAGCGCAGCGCAAAGGCCGAGGACAGTACTCCGGTCCAGCCGGTCGGCACGATCGCGGGCAACTGCGACTCGGAAACCCCTGCCACAGCAAGGGCTTCGGGGTCGTAGGTCCCACTGGCGAGATTCAACGTTCCCGTGCCGGAGGCGATCGACACCGAGGTGACGCGCTCGGAGGTCAGTCGCTCGAGGACGAGATCCGGCAGGCCGGCGTACGACGAAGCCGAGACGACCGAGCGCAGCCAGGGGATCCGGCGGGTCCAGTACAGCCGGTGCAACCAGGCGCCGGTGCGGGCGTGGAAAGCGTGCTCGTCGAAGGAGGAGTCGACAGTGGGCGGCACGGAACGCGTGTCCACCCAGGGAATCACGGGCGTCAACGCTTGACCTGTACCGGCGAGCGCCACGATCGAGTGCCACTGCGAGGACATCACGATGTCGCCGATGTCGGTGAGATGCCCGTTCTGCTGCAGCTCGTCGAGGCAGCCCAGCAGTCCTTCGATGTAGTCGTGCAGATCGAGGGTCGCCTCACCGCGTTCGCCGTACGCCGGGGCGATCTTGTGCCGGGCCAGCGCGCCAGGAATCGGCGATGCGTCGGGGGAGAGCACCAAGGCGCGCGCCGACGACGTCCCGAGATCCAGGGCGAGTACGCGCCCGTCAGTCTTCGGCATGCAGCGCCTTGAGGAAGGAGGCGGCCCAGACGTTCACGTCGTGGGCGGCCAGGTGTTTGCGCATCGCCTTCATCCGGCGACCCAGCTGCCGGTCGTCGGTGTTCATGGCGTCGACGATGGTGTCCTTCATGCCGTTGATGTCGTGCGGGTTCACCAGGAAGGCCTGCCGGAACTCGTCGGCCGCACCGGCGAACTCGCTCAGCACCAGCGCACCCGTGTCGTCGTACCGGCAGGCGACGTACTCCTTGGCGACCAGGTTCATCCCGTCGCGCAACGGCGTAACCACGGCGACGTCGGCGGCGCGGAAGAGGGCCGCCATCTCGGTGCGCGAGTACGACGTGTGCAGGTAGTTGATCGCCGGCGTGCCGATGCGGCCGTGCTCGCCGTTGATCCGGCCGACCAGGAGCTCGATCTCGTCCCGCAGTACGCGGTACTGCTCGACGCGCTCGCGTGACGGCGTCGCCACCTGGATGAAGACGGCGTCGTCGACCGAGACGCGGCCCTCGTCGAGAAGCTCACCGAAAGCGCGCAGGCGTTGCCGGATGCCCTTGGTGTAGTCGAGGCGGTCGACGCCGAGCAGGATGTGCGCGGGGTTGCCGACCTCCTTGCGCATCTCCTTGGCCCGCTCCTCGGTCTCCGGCTGACGGGCGAGCTGCTCGAGCTCGCCGACGTCGATCGAGATCGGGAACGCCTTGGCCCGGACGATCCGGTCGTCGGGCAGGTGGATGCGGTCGCCGCGGGTCCGCAGGCCCATCCGGTTACGGGCCAGCCGGGCGAAGTTCGACGCGGCACCGGGCCGCTGGAAGCCGACCAGGTCGGCGCCCATCAACCCGTCCAGGATCTGCCGCCGCCACGGCATCTGCGCGAACAGCTCGGTGGGCGGGAACGGGATGTGCAGGAAGAAGCCGATCCGTACGTCGGGACGCAGGCGGCGCAGCATCGCCGGGACCAGCTGCAGCTGGTAGTCGTGCACCCAGACCACCGCGTTGTCGTCAGCCGCATCGGCGGCGGCCTCGGCGAACCGGCGGTTCACCGCGACGTACGACTCCCACCACTCGCGGTGGAACTCCGGCGGCACGATCACGTCGTGGTACAGCGGCCACAGCGTCGCGTTGGAGAAGCCTTCGTAGTACAGCTGGATGTCCTCGGCCGACAGCGTCACCGGGACCAGGTGCATGCCGCCCTCGTCGAACGGATCCACCTTCTCGTCGGCGCCACCGGTCCAGCCGATCCAGGCGCCGTGGTGACGCTGCATCACCGGTGCCAGCGCGGTCACCAGACCACCTGGGCTGCGGCGCCAAGCTGTTGTGCCGTCGGGCATCTCGATCCGGTCGACCGGCAGCCGGTTGGCCACCACCACGAAGGAACTGCGTCCGCTCGGCATCAGTTGTTATCCACCCAGGTATTCGTCGTCGCCGGGGTAGCTGACCCCGATCTGTCTACGGGTTTCGTCGAGCAGCTCGAGGATCTCGACCGTGGCGGCGTGCGGGAGTGCGGGGCACTCGACCAGGCCGGCGCGCATCGAGCGCATCACCTCGGCTGCTTCGTAGTGGTACCCAAGGCCATGCACTCCTACGTCGACGCGCTCCTCGCCGGAGGCGGTCTGGCGTACGTAGTACTCCGGGTGGTGGAACGCGCCCGGCAACAGCAGGGAGCCCTCCGGGCCACTGACCGATGCGGTGAACGGGTGATGCGAGCGCAGCCCACAGGTGAGCGCGGCCACGGCGCCGGACGCGTACTTCCACGCCATCGCCACGTTGAGGTCCACGCCGTCGGAGTTGAGAGATCCGACGGCTTTGACCTCCTCGGGGCGGCCGAGCGCCATGTAGCCGAACGTCATCGGGTAGATGCCGCCGTCCATCAGGATGCCGCCGCCCTGCTCCCGGTCGAGCAGCCGAGGCGCGAGCTGCTGCCGGTGGAACCCGAAGTCGGCCAGAGCCTGCATCGGCTCGCCGATCACGCCCTTGGCCAGATCCGCGAACATCGCCTGGACCACGGGGTTGGTGCGCATCCACATCGCCTCGGCGAAGAGGGTGTTGTTCTCGACCGCCACTGCGATCAGATCGCGGGCCTGCCTGGCCGTCAGCGTGACCGGCTTCTCGCAGAGCACGGCGATCCCGGCCTGCAGGGCAGCCCGAGCGATCGAGTAGTGCTGCGGATGCGTCGTACCGATGTAGAGCACGTCGACCACGCCGGAATCGATCAGCCGCTGGTAGTCGTCGAACCGGTGCTCGATCCCGAACTGCGCACCGAACCGCTCGGCACTGTCCTGGGAACGGGACGCGATCGCGGTCACCACGGCGTCGTCCAGTACCGCGAGGTCCTTGGTGAACGAGGTGGAGATATTGCCGGTAGCAACGATTCCCCAGCGGACGCGATCTATACCCACTGTCTGAACTCCGGGGTCGGGAACGGGCCGTGTGCCTTGATTCTCGCGGTTTCGAACGCGTGAGCCAAGCGAATGAGGGTGGCGTCACTCCGGGCGGTGCCGTGGAAGGTGATGCCGACCGGCAGTCCTTCGACCAATCCGGACGGCACCGAGATGAGCGGATAGCCGGCCAGCGCGGCATGGGTCGACGAGCTGCCGAGGACGTGATCGCCGTTGATCAGGTCGATCGACCAGGCCGGTGAGTACGACGGGGTGACGAACGCGTCGAGCTGGTGGTCGCGGAGCAGGCCGTCGATCCCGTCGCGGCCGGCCCGCAGCGCCGACAACCGGGCCGCCACGTAGACCGGCGAGTCCAGTCCGTCGGTCTGCTCCGACCGCTCGAACAGCTCCTGCCCGAAGTACCGCAGCTCTTCGTCCGCATGCTCCTTGTTGAAGGCGATCACGTCGGCCAGCGTGCGCGGGCCGCCGGGTCGACGGGTCGCGAGGTACGCCGCGAGGTCCACCTTCATCTCGTGGAACAGGATCGCGACCTGGTCCTCCTCGCTCCCCGGCGTCGGCAGCGACAAGCCGTCCACGACGGTCGCGCCGGCCTGCGACAACAGCGCCAGGGCCTCCTCGGTGACGCGGTCGAGCCCGAGCGAATACCCCCACAGCGGCCCGCGCGGTACGCCGATCCGTACGCCGGTCAGGTCGTCGTCGAGGCAGTGCGCCTCGTAGTCCGTTCCGCCGCCCGTCATCACGGTCAGCAGCGCGGCCGCCTGGCGGACCGTCTTCGTCATCGGGCCCGCGGTGTCCTGCGAGTGCGACAGCGGGATGATTCCCTGCTGCGGGATCAGGCCGACGGTGGGCTTCAGGCCGACGATGCCGTTCAGCGCGGCCGGGCAGACGATCGACCCGTTCGTCTCCGTGCCGATGGCGAGTTCCGCGAGGCCGGCGGCGACCGCGGCACCGGAGCCGCTCGACGAGCCGCCCGGGGACCGGTTCAGGGCATACGGGTTGCGGGTGAGACCGCCGTACCCGCTCCAGCCGGACGACGAGGACGAGCCGCGGAAGTTGGCCCACTCGCTCAGGTTGGTCTTGCCGAGCACGATGCAGCCGGCTTCGCGCAACCGGCGTACCAGCGGGGCGTCGTACGGCGGTGGGGGCTGGTCGGCCAGCGCGAGCGAGCCGGCGGTGGTCGGCAGGTCGGCCGTGTCGATGTTGTCCTTCACCAGCACGGGCATCCCGTGCAGCGGGCCGCGGATCCGGCCGTCCGCACGCTCCGTGTCCAGGCGGGCGGCTTCGGTCAGCGCGGCTGGGTTGGGCGTGCAGACACTGTTGATCAGCTGGTCCACCTCGGACAGCCGGGCCTGCAGCTCTTCGACCGTCGCGATGGCGGGTCGCGGGCCGGGCGACACGTCGCCGGGGCCCTGTCGAGTTGAGCTCACACCGACGATCCTGCCAGAGTTGGGCACGCCTGACCGTCCGCCCGACATGTCGCCGCCACCAGGCGCAGGGTGAATGACATGACTGTTGTTCACCCGTACAGTGGAACGCGGACGGACATCACCGACCGCACCGGGAGACACCAGCAGATGGACAGCGCCAACGCCAGCTCCTCCGGCTCCGCCGAAGCAGCCCAGCCGGCCGTCGCTGGGTTGTCGGACCGCGACGGAGCGATCCTCGGCTTCGAGCGGCACTGGTGGAAGTACGCCGGTGCCAAGGAGCAGGCGATCCGCGACCAGTTCCAGATGTCGGCCACCCGCTACTACCAGGTGCTGAACGCGCTGATCGACCGGCCCGAGGCCCTCGCGCACGACCCGCTGCTGGTGAAGCGGCTGCGTCGTCTGCGCGCGGCCAGGCAGCGCGCCAGATCAGCCCGTCGGCTGGGCATCGAGGTCTGAGTTGACCCGCAGCAAGGACGACAAGGGCCAGGTCCTCTCGTCCCTCGTCGCCGTGCTCGCCGTCGTGGCCATCGTCGGTGGGTTGCTGGTGCTGTTCGGGACCAGGGGCAGCAGTTCCGCGGCCGACTCCGGCCCGGCGGCCTCGACTCCCAAGCCCTCGAGTTCGGCCGTCACCAAGCCGGCGCCGAGCTCCGAGCCGACGACCGCGCCCACCTCGGCCCCGACATCCGAGCCCACCTCCGCACCTCCTACTGCGCCGACTACTGCTCCGACCTCGGTTCCGACCACTGAAGCCTCTCTTCCAGTCACCGAGCGGCCCGCGGTCGAGGTCTACAACAACACCCCGCGCAAGGGTCTCGCCGAGGACGTCTCGATCCGGGCCCGGCAGGCCGGCTGGATCGTGGCCGGCCGGGACAACTGGCACGGCAAGATCGTCACCAGCACCGTCTACTTCCCGGCCGGGATGGAAGCCGCGGCCACCCAGCTCGCCAGGGACATCCACGTGGGCCGGACCAAGGACGCGCTGGACAACATGAAGAAGGACAGGCTGACCGTCATCCTGACGACGGACTACGCGGGATGAGTACACCCGTTCTGGCGACACCGGCCGGGCGGGAAGGCTGGGAGGCGATCGTCAAGGAGCCTGGCGGCGCTGTGATCGCCTCGGACTTCGACGGCACTCTGTCGCCTCTGGTCGAGGACCCGGCGATGTCCCGCGCGGCCGATGGAGCACTTGACGCACTGGCTCGCCTGGCGGGGACGGTCGGACAGGTCGCGATCGTCACCGGCCGGCCTGCCTTGGTCGCCACTGAGCTGTCGGGCGTCACTGGACACGCAGGGCTCAGCGGACTCGTAGTACTGGGTCATTACGGGCTGGAGCGCTGGGAGGCTTCGACCGGGGCCATCACGAGCGAGCCGGTGCCGGAGGGTGTCGCTGTCGCACGCGAGCGCCTACCCGGCGTGCTGCAAGAAGCAGGACTGCCGGACGCCTATGTCGAGGACAAGGACAGTTCGCTGGCTGTCCACACTCGCAGGCTGCCTGATCCCGCGGGTGCTCTGGAAGCTTTGCGTACGCCGTTGTCGGAGCTGGCCGAGTCGGTCGGCCTGCACCTGGAGCCGGGCAACCTCGTCCTGGAGTTGCGCCCACCCGGTATCGACAAAGGCGTTGCACTGCGTCGTTTGCTCGAGAGCACGGGCGCCCGCTCGATCCTGTACGCCGGGGACGACCTGGGCGACCTGGCAGCCTTCAAGGCGATCGACAGCCTGCGCAGCGAAGGCCTGTACGCCGTACTGGTTGCCGCTCGCTCCTCTGGAGCTACTGCGCTCATCGAGTCGGCCGACATCGTCGTGGACGACCCTGCTGGGGTCGTCACCGTGCTCACTGCTCTCGCGGACGCGATCGCAACGCGCTGAACGCCTGGCTCAGCGTCCGGCCGAGGGGCTGCACCGGGTGTTCGGTGTAACTGCCGTCGGCGAGATTGGCCAGTCGCTCGAAGACGTTGCGGGACGCCGGGCAGCCGGTGCGGAGGAAGGACCAGCCTGCCGCGACGGCGTACAGCGGGAGCATCGGCAGGCCGATCAGGCAGAAGTACTGCCAGGAGTGCCGTTCCTCGTGCCGGACCAGTCGCGGCTGCTCGTCGAAGTACGCGCGGTCGTGCTTGGTCAGGATCAGGTTCCCGATCGTGAAGGCGCCGGCGACCGGGAACTTCGGCCGGTATCCCGTCGCGTAGAACAACCCCCGCGGCCCCCGGCTGATCCGCGCCCGCCCGGCCACTGCGACCAGGACACCGGTGAGCGTGGAGAGGTTGAGCGTGTTCACCACCAGCTTCACAGCCTGCCACCCCGACATCGCCATGACTCAGTATGTGGTTCTGTCGGCGGGGTAGGTAAGACTTACGGCGTGAGTTCGGTGGTACGACGCTGGCGGCCCGGGCGGCCCGTGGATCCCCAGATGGTGATCGGGGGACTGCGAAAGGGCCCTGGCGATCCTGCCTACGTGTACGACGGACGCTCTGTTTGGCGAGCCACCAGGACACCCGACGGACCGGTGCTGCTGCGCTTGACCCCGTACGCCGGGGTGGCTGAGATCGAGGCCGAGGCGTGGGGGCCGGGAGCGAGCTGGGCGCTGGACGGCGTACCGGAGTTGCTCGGGGAAGCGGACAGCTGGGAAGGGTTCGAGCCGCTGCCGCACCACAGGCCGCTGGTAGAGGCGGCCAGGCGGTTCTCGCACTTCCGGGTGCCGCGGACGCGAGCCGTGTTCGAGGCGATGGCTGCCGCGGGGATCGAGCAGGTGGTGACCGGGAAGGAAGCGTTCGCCGGCTGGCGGATGCTGTTGCGCGAGTACGGCGAACCGGCGCCGGGGCCAGGATCGCCAGACGGCCGCCGGATGATGGTCCCGCCGTCGCCGGAGCAATGGCGGCTGATTCCGTCCTGGCAGTGGTTGCGGGCGGGCGTCGAAGGCCGCCGGTCACGGGTCGTCATCACGGCGGCGACGCGGGCCGCGGCGTTGGAGCGGACGCTCGAGCTGACCGACTCCGCGGAGATCGAGCGGCGGCTACGGTCGTTGCCGGGCGTGGGGGTGTGGACGGCAGCCGAAGTACGGCAGCGGGCGCATGGCGATGCGGACGCGTTTTCGTTCGCCGACTATCACGTCTCCCGCAACGTCTCGTACGCGTTGACCGGCGAGGAACTCGACGACGAAGGTACCGCCGAACTCATCGAGCCGTACCGCGGCCATCGCTACCGCGTCCAGGCGCTGCTCCAACTCTCCGGTCTCGGCCACCCGCGGTACGGACCCCGCAAATCCCTCCCCACCCACACTCCCGGAGCGACCCACCGGCTGCGCTGAGTGGCCACCGCCATCAGTTGAACAAGTTTCGACCACGGGCGATTAGGGTCGAGGCAAATGCGAATCGATGGGGACGGGCTCTACCTGGTCGCCGGAGTGGCGTTGCTGGTCGGCGCGATCCTGCCGCGGCTGCTGCGCCGGTACGCGATCTCGGCTCCGATCGCCTTTGTCGGCGCCGGGCTGCTGCTCGGTCTGGCGGTCGACCGGACCCACCTGAGCCCGATCGCGGAACCAGGGCTGACCAAGCATCTGGCCGAGCTGACCATCCTGATCGCGCTGATGGGCGTCGGGCTGGCGATCGATCGTCCGATCGGCTGGCGGCGGTGGAAGGTGACCTGGCGACTGCTGCTGATCGCCATGCCGGCCTGTGTCGCCGCCGTGGCGGGAGCCGGCTGGCTGCTCGGTCTGGCCCCCGCGACGGCCCTGCTGCTCGGCGCCGTACTCGCGCCGACGGACCCGGTGCTTGCCTCCGACGTCCAGGTTCAGGGCCCGTCGACTGGTGAGGGCGCGGAGCCTGAGGAGGACGACGAGGTGCGCTTCGCGCTGACCTCGGAGGCCGGCCTGAACGACGGACTGGCGTTCCCGTTCGTCTATGCGGCGGTGTTCGCCGCGACCAAGGGTGCGGTCGGCGGCTGGGGGATCGAGTGGTTCGCCTGGAACCTGGTCGGCAAGATCGTGATCGGCGTAGCCGTCGGGGTCGCGGCCGGCTGGCTGCTCGGCCGGATGGCCTTCGCGGCGCCGTCGCGGACGTTCCGGCTCGCCGACTCCCGCGAGCCGGTGTTCGCGCTCGCGGTGACGCTGGGCGTCTACGGCCTGGCCCAGGTGCTGCACGGGTACGGCTTCGTCGCCGTGTTCGTGGCTGCCCTGACGCTGCGGGCGGCCGAGCGCGGTCACGACTTCCACCAGGAACTGCACAGCTTCGTCGAGGAGCTCGAACACATCCTGACCTGGGGCATCCTGCTCCTGCTCGGGGTCGCGATCACCGGTGGAATCCTGAAGCCGCTGACCGTGGCCGGTGTGGTGATCGGCGTCGGGCTGGTGCTGGTGATCCGCCCGGTGATCGCCTGGCTCTCGCTGCGCGGGACACGACTGGGGCCGTCGGAGCGCTGGGTGACCGCCGCGTTCGGTGTCCGCGGAGTCGGTTCGGTGTTCTATCTGGCCTACGCGGGCGAGCACTTCGGGCCCGAGCTGTCCTGGTTGTGGGCGACCGTCACGTTCACGGTGGTCTTCAGCGTGCTGGTCCACGGCGTGGCGGCCACACCGCTGATGCGGATGCTGGAGGCCCGCCGCGAGCGGGCGCGGGAGTGAGATCCGCTGTCTCGGATGGTGGGAACGCAGGACACAATGTGGACCCGATTGGGTAACCTCGGCAGTGCTCATCCAGAGGGACTGAGGGAAACGGCCCGTTGAAGTCCCGGCAACCCTCCCCGTTGACGTCCTCGATCCGAGGGCGCTCGCGGCGGAACGGTGCCAAATCCGTCCCGCGCCGAGATCCGGTCCGGGGAAGATGAGGAGGGAACCTCCATGAGCCAGAGCACCGCCACCGCCCCGCACACGATCCGTGAAGGTGCCTTCGGCAACGGAACGCACCTGAGCTGTCGTGCTTGTGGTGCGAAGTCCGAACTCGGCCCGTTCTACGCCTGTATGGAGTGCTTCGGTCCGCTGGAGGTCGGGTACGAGTTCCCGGCCATCACGCGTGAGCAGATCGAAGCCGGACCCAAGAACATCTGGCGCTACCAGCCGCTGCTGCCCGTCCCCGTCGACGTGGCCAGCTTCCCGAACACCGAGCCGGGCTACACCCGGCTGATCGACGCCGGCAACCTGGCCCGCGAGCTCGGCCTGCGCAAGCTGTGGGTGAAGGACGACTCCGGCAACCCGACCCACTCCTTCAAGGACCGGGTCGTCGCGTCCGCCCTGAGCGCCACCCGCGAGCTCGGCATGAAGGTCTTCGCCTGCCCCTCCACCGGCAACCTGGCCAACGCGGTCGCCGCCGCGGCCGCCCGGGCCGGCATCCGCTCGGTCGTCTTCATCCCGAAGGACCTCGAGCGCCCCAAGATCATCACCACCGCCGTGTACGGCGGAACGCTGGTCGCCGTCGAGGGCAACTACGACGACGTCAACAAGCTCGCCTCCGAGATCGCCGGTGAGGAGGACGGCTGGGCGTTCGTGAACGTCAACGTCCGCCCGTACTACTCCGAGGGCTCCAAGACGCTCGCCTTCGAGATCGCCGAGCAGCTCGGCTGGCGGATCCCGCAGCAGGTGGTGATCCCGGTCGCGTCCGGCTCGCAGCTGACCAAGATCGACAAGGGCTTCACCGAACTCGGCAAGCTGGGTCTGGTCGACGCCACCGACTACAAGATCTACGGCGCGCAGGCGACCGGCTGCTCGCCCGTCGCGCAGGCGTTCCGCGACGGGTACGACGTGGTCAAGCCGGTCAAGCCGGACACGATCGCGAAGTCGCTGGCGATCGGCAACCCGGCCGACGGGCCGTACGTGCTCGACGTCGCCCGGCGTACCGGCGGGGTGATCGAGGACGTCAGCGACGAAGAGGTCATCGAGGGCATCCAGCTGCTGGCCCGGACCGAGGGCATCTTCACCGAGACCGCCGGCGGGGTGACGGTCGCGACGCTGAAGAAGCTGATCGAGACCGGCCAGCTCGACCCCGAGGCCGAGACGGTGATCATCAACTCCGGCGACGGGCTGAAGACGCTCGACGCCGTGGCCGACCGGGTCGGCCCGAAGGTGACCATCCCCGCGTCCTACGACGCCTTCGTGAAGGCAGGTCTGCAGTGAGTGTGAGCGTGCGCGTCCCGACCATCCTGCGGCCCTACACCCAGGGCGCCTCGGAGGTGTCCGTCGAGGGATCGACGCTGAGCGAGGTGCTGGACTCGCTGGACACGTCGTACCCGGGCATCAAGAGCCGGGTGCTGGACGAGTCCGGTGAGCTGCGCCGGTTCGTCAACGTGTACGTCGACAACGACGACGTACGGTTCTCCGAGGGCCTGCAGACCGCGATCAAGGACGGCGGCCAGGTCTCCATCATCCCGGCCGTCGCCGGCGGCTGCTAGGCCCTCGCAGTCTGTTAGACCCTCGCAGTCTGCTAGACCCTCGCGGTGCGGAACGAGCGGCGGTAGGTGTCCGGTGGGACGCCGACGATCCGCTTGAACTGACGACGCAGCGTCGTCGCGGTGCCCATGCCGGTGGCGACGGCGACCGCCTCGACGCTCTCGTCGGTGGATTCCAGGAGTTCCTGCGCCCGGCGTACGCGCTGGGTCAGGAGCCACTGGATCGGCGCCTGCCCGGTCACGGCGCGGAACTGGCGGCCGAGGTGGCGAGGACTGGTGTTCGCCTTGCGGGCCAGGTCGGTGACGGTCAGCGGCTGGTCGAGCCGCTCCTGGGTCCAGGCGAGCAGCCGGGCCAACTGATGGTCGCCGGAGACCTGGATCGGTGTGGTGACGAACTGCGCCTGCCCGCCATCGCGATGCGGCGGTACGACGAGGCGGCGGGCGACCGTGTTCGCCACGGCCGCGCCGTGATCGAGGTTGACCAGGTGCAGGCACAGGTCGACCGCAGCCGCCTTGCCCGCGGCGGTGAGGACCTGGCCGTTGTCGGTGTAGAGCACGTCCGGGTCGACCAATGCCAGCGGATGCCTGGCGCTCAGCTCATCGGTGTGGGCCCAGTGGGTCGTTGCCCGACGGCCGTCGAGGAGCCCGGCTGCGCCGAGGACGAACGCTCCGGTGCACAGGGAGGCGATCCGTGCGCCCGCCTCGTACGCCGCGCGCACGGCCTCCACGAGTTCCATCGGCAACGGGTCGTCGACATCGACGTATGCGGGCACGATCACGGTGTCGGCGGTCACCAGATGATCGAGACCGTGGTCCGGCTCGAGCTGGAACGGGCCGACCTGGATCGGACCTGGTCCGCAGAGCGATACGTCGTACCAGTTGCTCTTTGCGCTGGGTGGGGGATTGCCGAAGATCTCGTACGCGACGCCGAGCTCGAAGTGCAGGATCCGGCCCGCGGTGGCCAGCGCCAGGGTGTGCATGTCCGAAAGTGTACGCATGGTGTCGTTCGGGACTCTCACGCTCGGGTGGCCGCGACCGGCAGGGTTGACCCATGAGCGATTTCGAGGGTTCAGCAGTGGTTGTCTACGGCGCGACCGGTCACACGGGCCGGTTCGTCGTCGAGGAGTTGCTCCGGCGCGGCCTCACCCCGGTGGTGTCCGGTCGCGACGGTGCGCGGTTGAAGGAGATGTGGGAAGGGTTGTGGGTCCGGCCGGCGACCGTCGACGACCCGGCCTCGCTGGACCGGGCGCTGGCCGGTGCGTCAGCGGTGATCAACGCCGCCGGGCCGTTCGCGGTGACGGCCGGGCCGGTGCTCGAAGCGGCTTTGCGGGCCCGGATTCCGTACCTCGACGTCGCGGCCGAGATCGAGGCGAACGTGACGACGTACACCTCCGGTGCCGAGGGGGTTCCCGTCGTACCGGCGATGGCCTTCTACGGCGGGCTGGGGGATCTGCTGGTCACGGCGGCGATGGGTGAGTGGACGGCCGCGGACGAGGTGCATGTCGCCTACGGGTTGAGCAGCTGGCACCCGACGCCGGGCACGCGGGTTGCGGGCGAGGTGTCGCATGATCGTCGTGGCGGCCGCCGGGTCCGGTTCACGGGCGGCGCGCTCGAGTACCACGACGAAAAGCTGGAGGAGGAGGACTGGCGCTTCCCGGAGCCACTGGGTCGGCGGGCTGTCGTCGCCGGGTTCACGATGGCCGATGTGGTGACTGTTCCCAGCCATCTGGACGTGCCTGAGGTTCGTACCTACATGAGCGTCGAGGCCGCGCGGGATCTGGCCGACGCGGACACTCCGGCTCCTTCGCTCGACTCGTCGGGTCGCTCGGACCAGACCTTCGTCGTGGATGTCCTGGTCCGCGCGGGCGGCGTCGAGCGCCGTGCGAGCGCCTCGGGACAGGACATCTACGCCGTCACCGCGCCGCTCGTCGTCGAGGCCGCCCAGCGGATCCTGGACGGTCGTTTCCGGACCACCGGGATCGCCTCGGCCGGCGCCATGTTCGACGCGGCCGACTTCCTGCGCTCGTTGGCTCCGCACCTCTCGGTCGAGCTCCCCGACTGAACGGTGTCGGCTGGCCTGGGCGGCCGTTGTCGCTGAGGATGGCCTGATGCGCGCGATTGTGGTCGAGCAGTACGGCGTACTGCCGTCGGTCCGGGACGTTCCGTCGCCCGAGGTGCGGCCCGGTGGGGTGGTCGTGAAGGTGGAGGCGACCGGGCTGTGCCGCAGCGACTGGCATGGGTGGCAAGGGCACGACTCCGACATCGTTCTGCCGCACGTCCCGGGTCATGAGCTGGCCGGGACGATCGCGGCGGTCGGCGCCGGGGTCGAGGGCTGGGCCGTCGGCGATCGGGTGACCTCGCCGTTCATCTGCGCGTGCGGGACCTGTGAGCAGTGTGCGGCGGGGAACCACCAGGTGTGCCCGAACCAGTTGCAGCCAGGGTTCAACTATTGGGGCTCTTTCGCCGAGTACGTCGCGCTGCCGTTCGCGCAGGTGAACCTGGTCCGGCTTCCCGACGACCTCGACTTCGACACGGCCGCGGGACTCGGGTGCCGCTTCGCCACGTCGTACCGGGCGGTCCGGCAGGTCGGCCGGGTGGTCGCCGGGGAGAGCGTGGTGATCTTCGGGTGTGGCGGGATCGGCTTGTCCGCGGTGATGATCGCGGCGGCGCTCGGGGCGAAAGTAGTTGCCGTCGACACCAATCCGGACGCGCTCGCACTGGCCTCGAAGTACGGGGCTACTGAGGTGGTGCCGGCTGGTCCGCAGGCTGTTGCGCGGATTCGTGAGCTCACCGGTGGCGGCGCGCACGTGACGATGGATGCGCTGGGCTCGAACGCGATCGTGCAGGACGCACTGCGTTCGTTGCGGCCGCGCGGACGGCATCTGCAGGTGGGGTTGCTGCCGGACGGCGTCCAGGTCGACGTGTCGGGGTTGATCTGGCAGGAGCTCGAATGGCTCGGCAGTCATGGCATGGCGGCGCACCATTACCCAGAGATGTTGTCGCTGGTCGCCTCGGGCGAGCTCAAGCCCGCCGAGCTGATCACCCGCAGGATCTCACTGGCAGAAGTCCCTGCTGCGCTTAAAGAATTGAACCTCGGTACGCCGGCCGGCGTCACCGTGATCCGGCCGTGGGCAACAGGGCTGCTGGGATCAACGCGGCCAGACTGATCGCGGCCAGTACTGCGGATGCCGTGGTGGCTCCTGCTGCCGCGGCTCCTCTTGTTGCTACGCCCGCTTCTGTTGCCGCGCTGGTGAGGCTGCTTGCGACGGCGATACCGAGGATCGGGCCGATATTCATCGCGGTTTGCTTGATTCCGCCGACTACCCCGGCATAACCAGCCGGTGCGTCGCCGACGACGGTTCCTGTGGCCGTCACCATCACGACGGCGAATCCCGCGCCGAGTACGGCGAAGCCGAGGCTGCCGACGACGTTGCTCTGCGGTGACGCGGCGATGCCGAGGGCGACCAGGATCGTCCCGCCGACGGCGGTCCGGCGCGCGCCGTACCGGCGTACGGCGTTGCCTGCGAAGGGCGCGCCGGCGACCATCACGATCGTCAGCGGAAGGACGTGCAGGCCGGTTGCCAGCGGCGTCAGCGTTTGCTGCAACCGGAAGGTGGCGACGAACAACGCTCCGAACATCCCGCTGGTGACGATCAGCAGCAGGCACATCGAAGCCATCACCGGCCTCGAATGCGCTACTGGCGTTGGGATGAACGGTTGTACCGTCCGTTGCTCGTGGAATGCGAAGCTCGCGGCGCCGACGATGACCAGGAGGGTGCCGACGATCGTCTGGGTGGACCCATGCTCGTGCAGCCCGGCGACGGTGTAGACCAGCGCTGCCAGCGGCCAGGCGAGCAGGGTCGCGCCGATCAGGCTGATGTGGCGGTTGCGCGGCGCCGGGGGTGCGGGGACTCGGAGAAGCAGGGCGAGTACGACGATCAGCAACGCGACCGGGAGGTTGATGGCGAAAACGGCTCGCCAGCCGAAGTGCGCGACCAGGACCCCACCGAGGACGGGTCCGGTCGCCGCGGCGACGCCGATCGCGCTGGTGCGGATGCCGATCGCGCGACGCAGCCGATCCGGTGGATAGGCGATCCGCAGCAACGCCAAGGTGGCGGGCTGAAGGAGGGCGGCGAAGACTCCTTGGAGTACTCGCAGGGCGATCACCCACCCGATGGTCGGCGCGATGAGCAGGCCGGCCGACGCCATTCCGAAGCCGAGACTCCCGACCCACAGCAGTCGCCCATGCCCGTACCGATCACCGAGTCGACCGGCCATCACGAGCAAACTCGCGACCATCAGCAGGTACGCCGTACTGGTCCATTGCACCTGTGCGACCGAGGCGCCCAGTTCGCGGCCGAGCGCCGGCTGCGCGATCAGCAACACGGTCCCGTCAAGCGCCACAACCATCGCGCCGACGACACTCGCGACCAGTACCACCCAACTTCGCTTGTCCGCCGCCGGACCTGGTCCGTGCATCATTTCGCTTGCTCCGTCCGCTTCTTGGTAGACAGTGTCTACCAAGAGAATAGACAGTGTCTACTTGCAGACGGTGGCTCAGCTGGGCGGGAGTCTGTTGAGGAGGGTTTCGAGCATCTCGCGGGTGGCGGCGAAGTAGCTGTTCTCGCGGTGCAGGGCGCGGTGGAAGGCGGCCAGCTCGGCGGAGGAGATCGTGTTCGAGAAGGTGCTGATCTCGGTCAGGTCGAGCCGGCGGTTGAACAGGTGGACGGTGTCGCGCCAGCGGTGCAGGAGGCCGACGAGTTCGGCGTCGCGGTGCCGGCCGAGTGCGCCGGAGACGAGCGCGAGGTCGACCGCCGAGACGACGAGACGTGGGTAGACCTGGCGCTGGGTCGGCGCAGTGGGGGAGAACCGCTCGTCGGACAGCAAGCGGGTGTTCTCCTGCAACTCGTCCGCGACGGCTCGCAGTACTTCGGTACGTCGTTCTGCTTCGGCGCTCAGGCGTTCGACGAAGATGCCGGTCAGCCCCGCGACCAGGGTGAGCGAGTTGACGGCCGGCTCCCAGCGGCTGTTGCCCGGGAAGAAGAACCAGATCACGCCGAGCACGAACGCCAGCCCCAGCAGCCCGTAGCTCACCGCCGTCACGACCGTACGCCGGTACGCCGCCCACTCCGCCTTCCCCCGCGCGATCCGCAGCACCCCCGCCAGCATCCGCAACCGAGCCAACGCCCTGATCCGAGCCCGCCTGATCCGCCGAACCTCCTCCACCGGCGCCACACCCGAGGCGCCGGGCGCTCCCGGCAGACCGTCCGCGGACCCGGCTCCGCCTGCTCCGGGCGCACCGCTCACCGATCCGCGGCCACGCGCTCCCGGTAGATCGCCTGCGGCGCCTCGCGCTGCTCCCGCCGGATCGCCTGTGGCGCCTCGCGTTGCTCGCGATGCATCGCCTGCGGGGGATCGCGGTGCTCCCTGCGCATCGCCTGCGGGGGGTCTCGGTGGTCCCGGGAGGTCGTGCGCGGAGCCGGCTCCGGGCGCACCGCTCGCCGACCCGCGGTCACGCGCTTCCGGCGGATCGCCTGTGGGGGAGGGATCGGCGGGTGGGGTCATTGGGACCAGATGTCGTCGGCGAGGGTGTGGGCGACGACGCCGGAGCTGTCGGGGGCGAGCAGGAGCAGGTCGAGGCCGAACGGGCTCGGGCGGCGGGTGTGTCGGAAACCGGAGTGGGCATGCTCGATCGGCGTCAGCTCGCACGCGGTGGTGAGCTTCTTCAGCCGCTCGGTGGAGAACTTGCGCGTGGTGTACAGCAGGATGGTGTCTTCCTTGTCCAGCACGACATCGGTGTGGTCGGGCAGTCCCATCCTGATCGGCTCGTTGGTGTTGTTCCGCCAGACGATCTTCACCCGCAGCGCGTCGTCGGTCTCGACCTCACCGCGGAAGTCGATCTGGTCGTTGTCGATCCGCAGGTCGGTGTTGTAGCGCAGCGCGCTGGTGACGAACTCCGCGAACGCCCGGGTCTGGTGGTACTCGTCGGCCGCGGCATCGGCCGCCTCCTGGTCGAGCCGGGTCGTCGTCGCCACCTCGAGCAACAGCCGATCCTGCGGCCGCAGTACCCGGGTGATGATGCGCAGGGCGTCCTCGTCGCTCTCGAAGTTCGCCAGCGTGTTGCCGGTCAGCGTGTAGAACAGCGGCTCGTCGCCGACCAGCCGGGTCAGCATCTGGCCGAGCTCGTCCATGTTGTCGGCGATCGAGAAGTCGAGCTGGACCGGCAGCACCTGGGACATCGGGAACCTGGCACCGCGCACCGGTTCGAGCGTGCCCATCCGGAGCATCTCCGAGCTCATGTCGACCGGGATGTAGAACATCTGCGGGTTCGCCCGGTACAGGTCGTCCAGGATCGTCGCGTCCTTGACGCCGGTACCGACACCGAGGCTGACGAAGTGGAAGCCGCGCCGGTCCACATGCGGGCGGACCTTGCGCCAGTGCCGCAGGAACGACTCCGCGCCGGTCTTCATCACCAGGTAGAACGGGTCCTTGGTCGCGTTCGCCCAGGCGATGGTCGGGCCGATTCCCCAGTAGGAGAAGCCGGAAGTGATCTGCTTGCCGTCGCCGGTGGTGGAGAACGGGCCGCGCAGATCACCGGTCAGCGTGGCGAGCTTGTCGGTCTGGTCCTCGCCGACCAGCAGCAGCGACCAGGCGAAGTCGTCATCGGCCAGCGCATGCTCGAGCTTCCTGATCACGTGTACCGGCTCTGTCACGTCCTGACCCCTCCCAAGGTGAGACGTCAGGTTACCGGTTGCCCACGCTCCGCGCAGTTCCGAAAACGGCCGTCAGAGCGCCTTGACGGTGTCGGCCTCGCGGCCCTTGGGCCCGTCGACGACCTCGAACTCGACCGGCTGGCCGTCCTCGAGGGTCTTGTAGCCGTCCGAGACGATCTTGCTCCAGTGGACGAACACGTCGTCCTGGCCTTCGACGGCGAGGAAGCCGTAGCCCTTGTCGGCGTTGAACCACTTCACGGTGCCGCGCACCATCAGAACTCCTGTAGACCTTCAACGGGACCCGCTTCACCCGGACCCCTCGGGTGCCCTGCCAACCACCAGAGCGGTCAACAAGCCTAACCCAACCCGCTCCGATGCCGGCTCGAGTCCGGCAGGCGTGGCCGGGTCGGCAGTCAGCCGCGGTTGGAGGCGGCCAGGCCGACGATGCCGGCGGCAACCAGGAGCAGTGCGGCGGTGAGGCCGAGGTCGTCGGTCTGGATGACCCCGTTGTCGTTGAGGATCCAGATCGTGGCGGCCCCGGTCAGGACGGTGCCGGCGATGACGCCGGGGACGTCCGGCTTCGTCTTCCTCATCCGCGCTCCACCCTGATGCTGCCCAGTTTGAGATTCAGGTCCAGTGTGACCGACGCAGGCCCGGCCTTGCCATCGACGCCGAGGTCGTTCACGACCGTCGCGTCCAGGTTGTGGCCGCCCTTGTGCTGGCCCAGCAGGTTCAGGTCGCCGGTCTGGGTCCGCACCGTGCCGGTGACGTCCACGTTCTCCGGGACCTTGACGACGATCTCGCCGACCCGCCCGTCGACGACCACCTTGGCGCCGGTTGTGGCGAAGTTCGCCTTGGTCAGGTCGAGGTGCACCGAGCCCGCGTCGAAGTGGTACGCCGTGTTGCTGGCGTCCACCGTCGTGTCCGTGGTGGCGACGAAGTTCGTGTCGGTGAACTGGTGCGGGATCGTCGGGAAGATCGTGCTGGCGGCGACGCCGAGCGCGAGCAGGATGCCGAGGGGCAGCAGCGCCATCGTGCGGCCGAGAAAGCTGCCGACCAGCATGCCGAGACCGAGCGTGCCCAGACCGACCACCAGCATCAGCGGTACGGCGGCGCCGGCCAGCCAGGCGATCGCGATGGCCAGCCCGGTGAGCAGGACGATGACCGGCTTCACGCCGCGCATACCTGGCACGGGAGGTGCTGCCGGGGCGGCGGACCTGACCGGCGCGGGCGGCTCGTCGACGTACAGGCCGAGTGGGTCGTCCTCGGTCCAGACGGGCTGGACCGGTGCGGTGACACGGTCCTGCGGTCGCTGCGCGGTCGGAGAGGACGTCGCAGCCGGCGCCGGGCCGGTCTGACCAGGCCCGTACGGCGAACCGCCGTACTGCGAGGCGGTGGTGTCCTGCGGTCGGGGAGCACTCGCGGTCGGAGGCGTGCTCGTGGGGTTCACGTTGGTCCAGCCTGGGTTCTGCGGCATCCAGTTGGTGCCGCCGCCGCTCCACTGGCCGCGCGGGTTGCCGCCGCCGGTCCACTGCGAGCGCCGGTTGCGGCCGTGCCACGAGTGGCCGTGCTTGCGGCGGAACACCAGCCAGAGCACGCCGAGCACCACGATCGGGCCGGGCACCAGCTTGCCGAAGTTGAAGGACGACATCATCGCGATCGCGACGAACACGCAGACGCCGATCACGATCGGCCACAGCCACGGGTGATCGGGGCGGATCCGGTCGCCGAGCAGACCCTGGGCAGGCGAGCGGTCCGAACCCTCGTCCGGCATCATCGCCCAGGCGGCGGCGTAGAAGATGATGCCGGGACCGGTGAGGATCAGGACCGCCATCACCACCCGGATCAGCACCGGGTCGATGTTGAGGGCCCGGCCCATCCCGCCGCAGACGCCGGCGACCATCCGGTCGGACCGGCTCCGGCGCCAGTTCTGCACGTCGCGCAGGGGGGCGGGGTTGAAACCACCGTCCGGGCCCTGGCCGCTCGAGTTCTGCTCCATGACACCGATAGTGTCCCGCTGCCGCCCGCACCACCATCGGGGATCCCCCTCTGGTGACCCCTGGTCGCCCTCCTGGCACGGTCAGCTAGGGGTTCTCCCCGGGCCGACCCTGACCCGCGCGAGAGGCGGTTGAGGTGCGGGCCGGGGACAAGCCTGCTGGTGTCGGCCCCGTGCGCATGTGACGATCGTGGAGATGAGCCAACCAGCCGCCGCCGCGCCTCCGGGCGGACCCCCGGGACAGGGGGTCCCGCCCGCCCCTCCGCATGCCCCCGGCCAGTACGCCGGCACGCCAGGCAGCAACCAGCACAGCACCGGCACCGGCCCGTACGCCGGAGCGCAGGGCACCGGCACGCCGGGAGCCAACCAGTACGGCGCACCAGGAGTCGGCCCGTACGCCGGAGCGCAGGGCACCGGCGCGCCGGGCGCCGGCCAGTACGGCGTAGCAGGCGCCGGCCAGTACGCCGGGGCGTTGGGTGGGGGAGCTGGGCAGCAGCAGGAGCCGCCGCCGGTACGCCGGGCCTACCGGCGCGCCGAGGGCCGGGTGGTGAGTGGTGTCGCCGGCGGGATCGCGGACCACCTCAACGTGTCCGACACCGTCGTGCGGCTGGTGTTCATCGGCGCCACGATCTTCGGCGGCTTCGGCGTACTGATCTATGCGGCGCTCTGGTTCCTGATGCCGCTCGCGGCTCCGGCGGTGCCGGCGGCGCCCGGCCTGGCTGCGCACACCCGCGGCGGCCTGCGTTCGGACCAGCCGCCGCCGATGACCGAGAGCAAGGCTCGCCGGCGGGAGAAGAACCGCGGTCAGATGACCGCCCTGGTCGTCGTCGGCATCGGCATCCTGCTGCTGCTGAACGTCGCCGGCCTCGGCATCGCCGGAAAGATGTTCTGGCCGCTGGTCTTCGCCGGCACCGGTCTCGCGCTGATCTGGCGACAGGCCGACGAGGGGCAGAAGGCCGCCTGGACCAACAAGGCGCCGACGCTGGGCATGCTGTTCGGCAAGGGCGGCTGGAAGTCGATCATCCGGGTCGTGGTCGGCCTGGTCCTGCTCGGCACCGCCGTGACCGTCTTCCTCGTGCAGAACGGCCGGCTGTCGATGGTCGGCGACGTGCTGATCGCCCTGCTGCTCGCAGTGGTCGGCATCGGCGTCATCGCCGGTCCTTGGGTGCACCGCCTGACCCGCGACCTGAACGCCGAGCGCAGTGAGCGCATCCGTTCGCAGGAGCGCGCCGACATGGCCGCCCACCTGCACGACTCGGTGCTGCAGACCCTGGCGCTGATCCAGAAGCAGGCGAACGATCCGCGAGCCGTAGTACGGCTGGCCAGGTCGCAGGAGCGGGACCTGCGGTCCTGGTTGTACGACGAGGACGACAAGACCGACCAGACGCTCGCAGGGGCGGCGAAGCGGGCCGCTGCCGAGGTGGAGGACTCCCACGGCGTACCGGTCGAGGTCGTCACGGTCGGCGACTGCGAGCTGACCGAGGGACTGTCGGCGATGGTCCGGGCGGCGCGGGAGTCGATGGTGAACTCCGCAAAGCACTCCGGAGCTGACAAGATCGATGTGTTCGTCGAGGTCGACGGCGACCGGGCGGAGATCTTCGTCCGGGACCGGGGCAAGGGCTTCGACACCGACGGGGTGCCCGAGGACCGGCTCGGTCTGCGGCACAGCGTGATGGGCAGGATGGAACGGCACGGCGGCCGCGCAACAGTGCGGTCGAACCCGGAAACAGGCACCGAAGTGCGACTGGAGATGGACAGATGACACAGCGGCGAGTGGTCGTCATCGACGACCACGACATGTTCCGGGCCGGCGTCCGCAGCGAGATCGGTACCGCGGTCGACATCGTCGGCGAAGGCGCCGACGTCGATTCCGCGGTGAAGGCGATCGTCGCGACCGAACCCGACGTCGTCCTGCTCGACGTGCACCTGCCGGGCGGCGGTGGCACCGAGGTGATGAAGCAGGTGCACCAGCGGCACCCCGACATCAAGTTCCTCGCGCTGTCGGTGTCCGACGCGGCCGAGGACGTGATCGGCGTGATCCGGGCCGGCGCGCGCGGTTACGTCACCAAGAACATCAGCGGTACCGAGCTGGTGGACGCGATCGGCCGGGTGGCCGACGGCGACGCGGTGTTCTCACCGCGACTGGCCGGCTTCGTCCTGGACGCGTTCTCCGGCGCGATCGACATCGCCTCGGTGGACGAGGACCTCGACCGGCTGTCCCAGCGCGAACGCGAAGTACTGCGGCTGATCGCGCGCGGCTACGCCTACAAGGAAGTGGCCCGCGAGCTGTTCATCTCGGTGAAGACCGTCGAGACCCACGTCTCCTCCGTACTGCGCAAACTCCAGCTCTCCAACCGCCACGAACTGACCCGCTGGGCCACCGACCGCCGCCTGGTCTGACGACCGGATCCCGCCACCACCCGTCTCATCGGTGGCGGGAACTGGACAGGGCACATGTTCGCCACCCCGTCAGGGGCGCCGGGCGCTTTGCCGCTGTTATACCGTCGAGTGCTATGGAGCGGAATCTCACTGCCGAACAGCTCGAGCTCTTCGAGAAGGAGTTCGCGGCACACCCGTCGTACCGGGTGATGCAGAACGCAGTCACCCAGACACCGATCGCCAACCTTGCGCTCGACCGCCAGATCGTCACCGGGATCGACCATTCGGTGTCGAACCTGCTGGACGACTGGAAGGTGACGAATCAGAAGAAGAGCGGCCGGTGCTGGCTTTTCGCCGGGCTGAACCTGCTCCGGGTCGGCGCCGCCGAGAAACTGGGCGTCAAGGACTTCGAGTTCTCCCAGAACTACCTGCTGTTCTGGGACAAGTTCGAGCGGTCGAACTTCTTCCTCGAGGCGATGATCGAGACCGGCGACCGCGACGTCGACGACCGGACGGTGGCGCACCTGCTGTCCGACCCGATCGGTGACGGCGGCCAGTGGAACATGTTCGTCGCGCTGGTCCGCAAGCACGGCCTGGTGCCGAAGTCGGCGATGCCGGAGACCGAGAGTTCGTCGGCGACCGCGCAGATGAACGACACCCTGCGCAAGCTGCTTCGCCAGGGCGCGCGGGACCTGCGGAAGCTCGACGGCGTCGAGGCCAAGCGTGCCCACAAGCAGGAGTTGCTGACCACCATCCACCGGGTGCTGAGCATCCATCTGGGCACGCCGCCGCAGAAGTTCCTGTGGCAGTGGAAGGACAGCGACAAGGGCTTCCACCGCGACGGCTGGACCACGCCGGCCGAGTTCGCCGAGAACTACGTGACCGTGCCGATCGACGAGTACGTGTGCATCGTGCACGACCCGCGTGAGACCAGCCCGACCGGCCGGACCTTCACCGTCGACTACCTCGGCAACGTCATCGACGCCCCGCCGGTGGTCTACCTGAACGTCGAGATCGACCTGATGAAGCAGCTCACCCAGGACGCCATCGTCGGTGGCGAGCCGGTCTGGTTCGGCTGCGACGTCGGCAAGCAGATGAACGCCGACCTCGGCTACTGGGACGCGAACCTGTACGACTACGGCTCGGTCTACGACACCGAGTTCACGCTGGACAAGGCCGAGCGGCTGGTGCACCACGAGACGCTGATGACGCACGCGATGCTGTTCACCGGCGTCGACGTGCTCGACGGCAAGCCGCGTCGCTGGCGGGTCGAGAACAGCTGGGGTGACGAGAAGGGCGACAACGGCTACTGGACCATGAACGACTCGTGGTACGCCGAGCACGTCTTCGAGATCGCCGTACGCCGGTCCGCGCTGCCCGCCGAGCTGCAGGCCCGCCTCGACGACGAGCCGATCGTGCTGCCGGCCTGGGACCCGATGGGCGCCCTCGCCGACTGACCTCCGTCAACTGACACAGCCCATCTCCGCAGAGAGGTCGCGGAGGTGGGCTGTTCTCATGCCAGGGCGGCGCGGATCAGCGCGGTCCCTTCCTCGGGGCGCTCGAGCGTCGGCAGGTGACCGGCCCACGGAAGATGGATCCGCTCCGAGGCCGGCAGCCGCTCGGCGAGGTAATCGGCGGAGTTCGTGAAGAAGGCGAAGTCGTGCGCGCCGGTGATCAGCCGCACGGGTGCGGTGATCTTCTCCGGCTCGACGGCGTACTCCTCGTTCGTCACGTCGTCGCCCGCGGCCAGCTGCAGCTCGTAGGCGCGTCGCTGCATCGCCCGGAGCAGTTCGCGCGCGTCGTCGTCCGCGTCCGGTCCGATCCAGCTCCGCACCATCAGGTCGGTGGCCGCGTCGACGTCACCGGCTTCCAGCAACCGATTCTCGTCGGCCCACACCGCGCGCAGGTCGTCGGTCGGCTCCACGTTGTCGGTCGGCGCACAGATCAGCACGAGCCGGTTGAACCGCTCCGGCTGCCGGCTGGCCGCCTGCTGCACCACATACCCGCCGTACGATGCTCCGACCGCGCTCACCTCGGCCACACCGACTTCGTCCAGCACGGCCAGCAGGTCGCCGGCGTCCGAGTAGTCGGCCCCCGCCTCCAGTGGCGTCTCGCCGTACCCACGCAGATCCATGGTGATCACCTGGTGGTCGGCCGCCAGCTCCTCCACCTGCCGCGCCCACATTCGCGCATCGGCTACTCCCGCATGCACAAGCAGCACCGCAGGCCCACTACCAACCACCCAGGAAGAAACAGTCATGGCTGCACCCTGGTGGCTTCAGCGAGGCTGCGCAACGCGATTAGCGCAGCCTCCGGCCGGGAGTGGTGGTGAAGATCTCCTTGTACGTGTCGATGAAGGCGCTGGGGGTGGACCAGCCGCAGAGGTGCGCAACGGTCGTGACTGGGTGGCCCTCGGCGAGGAGGACGAGGGCGTGATGGAGACGGAGCTGCGTTCGCCACTGCGGGAAGGTCATGGCGAACTCCGAGCGGAACAAGCGGGACAGCGTGCGCTCGCTGGCGCCTACCGCTGAGCCAAGGGCCGGCAGCGGACGGTTGTCGGATGGGTCGGCGGCGAGGATCGCGCAGACGGCGGCCAGGCGGCTGTCGCGAGCTGCTGGGAGACGCAGAGCGGTCTGCTCGGTCGACAGCCGCAACTGATCCAGCAGTACTGCGCGCAGCCTTCGACGGGCCGCGCTGTCGTCAGCGGGGTCGTCTGTGTAGGCGATGATCAGTTCGCGCAACAGTGGATGGACCGTGAGTACTGCGGGCATCGTCAGGCCCAGCGGGTTCTCCGCGAGACCGACCAGGTGCAGCGCGGTCTCGCCGTATGCGCGGTGCTCGTGTGGTGTGCCGGCAGGGACCCAGATGGCGCGCGTAGCCGGTGCGACCCACGTGCCCCGATGGGTGCTGATCGACACGACCCCAGCGGCCGCGTAGACGATCTGGTGGTCGTCGTGCTGGTGCAGGTCGATCCGCTCGCCACCGGCCAACTGGCGCAGGACGGTAGGTGCCTCTGGTTGCTGGCGGATTCTCGACATCTGTTGGCAGATTACCGGAAGCCAGCCAACCCGGTCAGCCTGCAGCCTTGCAGGTATGGCGAAGCGCAGCGCGACACCCGTGATGGCCGTAGGACATGCGAGTGTCGACTTCTACCAGGGCCTGATCCCCGTCCTCGTACCGTTCCTGGTGCTTGACAGAGGCCTCGGCTACTCCGCCGTGTCGGTCGTCGTCCTAGCCGGCACGGTGGCATCGGCAGCAACGCAGCCGGTGTTCGGCTGGTTGGTCGACCGCCGCACGCTGCCGTGGATCCTCCCGGCGAGCATGCTGAGCTGCGCAGCCGGTGTAGTCCTCCTCGGCTCGTCCAACTCGTTCACCACGACACTGGTAGCTGCCGCGATGGTCGGGCTCGGCGTAGCGGCGTACCACCCTTCTGCAGCCCGGATAGCGCGCGTGGTGACGGGCGGCAGCCATCGAGCGATGAGCTGGTTCTCCCTAGGCGGCAACGCGGGCTTCGTCCTGGCGCCACTCGTTGCCGGCCCAGTCCTCTCCCAACTGGGGCTGCGAGCGACCGGTTGGCTCGCAGTACCGGCTCTGGTGGGCATAGCGGTGACAGTGCCGGTGCTGTCGAAGTACAAGCCGGCGGCAACGATTCGCCTTGCAGCAAAGGGCTCTGACGACTGGGCTGCGTTCGGCCAGCTGACGGTGATCGTCGTACTGCGGTCCATCGCGTCCCTCGGTCTTGCGGGATTCGTCGGCCTGTACGCCGTCCAGCGCGTCGGCGGTGGAGGTGCGACCGCAACAGCCGCCGTCTTCTCCCTGTACGCCGGGGCTGCCCTCGGCACCGTACTGGGCGGCCGCTTCGCCGAGCGATGGGGCCGGCTCGCCGTAGTACGGGCCGGCTATCTCGCGACGACTCTCTTGCTGCCCGTCCTTCTCCTGGTCCCAGGCCCTTCCCTGTACGTCGCGATCGCGCTCGTCGGCACCGCTTTGTCGCTGCCGTTCTCGTTGCACATCACGCTCGGGCAGGACCTGCTGCCGACCCGGCCCGGTACCGCCAGCGGGGTCACCCTCGGACTGGCGGTCTCGGCCGGCGGATTGTTCGCACCGCTGATCGGAGCGGTCGTCGACAAGACCTCACTGCGGACGGGACTAGCCCTGCTCATCGTGTTCGTCGCCGCGGCCTGGTTGATCAGCTTGCGGCTGGCACCGCGTAGTACCGGACTCAGCCAAGGCGGATGACGGCGAAGCCCTCCGCGAGGCGACCCTCCGGCAAGCCCGCCGTGGTGGCGTTCTGCGCGTTCCAGCCCCTGATCCGGTCCGGCAGGTTGTCCGGGTCGGGGTGCTGGCTGACGTGCGACAGGATCGCCTTGACCTTCGCGTCGAACGACTCGGTGATGTCGACGTAGTGGTTGTTCTCGGGATGGGCGAGCAGCCAGAGCTCACCGACTGTCCACGCCTCCAGACCTTCCCCGATCAGCTCGGGAAAGGCGAACGGGTTGCCCGCGGCCGGGAAGAAGGCGCGCGTGGTCGCCTCGCCCGCGGCCAGGTGATCCGGGTGCGACGCGGGCAGCCGGGCCCAGTTCCGCTCCGGTGACGAGGTGACGAGCCGCTGCGGCCGGACCTTCCGGATCACCCGCACGATGTCCCGGACGAGGTCGAGCGTCGGCGCGAGCTCGCCGTCGGAGTACCCGAGGAAATGCAGGTCCCGTACGCCGACGTGGCCGGCCGCCGTCGTCTGCTCGGAGCGGCGTACGGCGGGCATCTCGGCGCGATCCCGGTCGGGCTCGAACCCGCCGGCCTGGCCGTCGGTCAGCAGGCAGTAGCTCACCTCGATACCGGCCCTGGTCCAGCCGGCGATCGTGCCGGCCGAACCGAAGTCGACGTCGTCCGGATGGGCGACGACGACCAGGACACGCTCGATCTCTTCGTCGGGGCGGGGATTTCCGGCAGGCAGGGTCACACCAGCGACCTTAGTGCGGGCCTCAGACGTTCTCGAACAGAGCCACTCCCGGCCGGTGCCGGATCACCTGGTCGACGATGCCGTACTCATGGGCCGCCTGGGCGCTGAGCACGTGGTCGCGGTCGGTGTCGTGGCGCAACTGCTCGACGGACTGCCCGGTGTGGGCGGCCAGGATCGTCTCCAGCTGGCTGCGCACCCGGACCAGTTCGTCGGCCTGCAGGATGAGGTCCGGGATCGCGCCCTGACCGCGACCGCCCGGCTGGTGCAGGACCACCCGGGCGTGCGGCAGGATCGCGCGCTTGCCCGGTGCGCCCGCGGCCAGCAGGACGGCGCCGACGCCGATCGCCTGGCCGACGCAGACCGTCGCGATCGGCGTACGGATGAACTGCATCGTGTCGTAGATCGCGAGCATCGCGGACATGTCGCCGCCCTCGCAGTTGATGTAGAGCTCGATCTCCTGCTCGGGCTTGTCCGCCGCCAGGTGCAGCAGCTGCGCGATCAGCGCGTTGGCGACACCGGCGTCGATCGCCGTACCGAGGTAGATGATCCGCTCGGACAGCAGGTGCGAGTAGACGTCCATGATCCGCTCGCCGCGCGGGCTCTGGGTGATGACGTTCGGGATCGTGTAGCTGCTCATCGGGTCGCTCCCAGCTTGCGGTGCTGCAACGGCATGACCTGGTCGAAGGACTCGACGATGTGATCGATGAAGCCGTAGTCGAGTGCCTGCGAGGCCGTGTACCAGTGGTCGTGCAGCGAGTCCTCGTGCACGGTCTCCAGCGGCTGCCCGGTGTCCTCGGCGATCAGCGCGAGGACGGTGTCGCGGATGTGCCGCAGGTCGTTGGCCTGGATCTCGATCTCCGCGGCCGAGCCGCCGATCCCGGACGATCCCTGGTGCATCAGGATGCGGGCGTGCCGCAGCGCGAAGCGCTTGCCCGGCGTACCGGCGGACAGCAGGAACTGGCCCGCGCTGCAGGCCAGACCGACCGCGAGCGTGGACACGTCGCACGGCACCAGCCGCATCACGTCCCGGATCGCGAGCATCGAGGGCACCGAGCCGCCCGGTGAGTGGATCCACAGGGCGACGTCGGTGGTCGGGTCCTCGGCGGCCAGGGTGAGGATCTGCGTCGCCAGCAGGGTGCCGTTGTCGTCGGTCAAGGGACCGTCGAGTACGACGATGCGCTGGCGCAGCAGTTGTTGTCTGGACTCGTTGCTGAACATGGGTGCTTTGGACTCATCGGACATGCACCCACCCTGACCGGCCGGACCCTGCTCACCCCAGCCTTTCTGCTGGTAGCAGGTCTGCTGTCAGGCGATTGAGCTCAGAGCAGCTTGTAGTACAGGTTGGCGTACCGGTTGTCGCCACCACCGCTCGGACGGGACGCGAAGCCGAAGAACAGGGCGAGGTCGCCGGAGTCCATCCGGTGGATCGCCATGCCCTCTGGTTCGCGGTAGGTCAGCGACGAGCCGGCCCGGGTGACAGCGGGTCCGCGGGTGAACTCACCGGTGTTCAGGTCCAGGCACCGGATGGTGGAGTTGATGTTGTCCGGGTTGGTCTGGCCGTCGCCGTACCAGAGGTAGGCGTACTGGCCGTAGAACGTGTAGCCCTGGAACGTCTCCGCGACCGACGGCTGCTTGACGTGCACCAGCCGGTCCGCGCTCAGGCCGTCCCGCGCTTTGCTGAGCGGCCAGACGCTGAGGTAGAAGCTGCCGTTCTCCTTACGGCGTACCATCAGCCGCTTGTTCTCCGGGTCGACCGCGGCGGTGATGGTGTCGCTGCCCTTGAAGAACTTCGCGTCGTCGGCGATCGACTCGCGGACGATGTTCTTGAACTGGACCCTGGCCAGCGCCGTGCCGCGGCCGCTGTCGTCGTTGCTGTCGGCGTCGCACTCCACCCAGATGTAGGTGATGTCGCCGACCGGTTCGGCGGCGATCGAGACGCCGTGGCCGGCCCGCTTGATGGTCATCGCGCCGAGTACTTCGCCGCTGCCGGAGACCTGGTTGATCACGAGGTCGGCACCAGAGCCGCCGTTCTCCGCCTGCACGATGAACAGCCGGCGGTTCACGTCGTCGAAGGTGAAGCCCTGCATGGAGTGATGTGATTCGTGCAGGAGTTTCGGGCCGAACAGGTGCACCGGTGTCGCGCCGAGGTCGAACTCCGGCGACGGGGGCAGTACGGCGTTCGCAGTACCGGCGTTCAGGACGCCGGCGCCGAGTACGGTCGCGCCGGCGGCTGCGCCGCCGAGGCGGAGAACGGACCGGCGGCTCAGGCGGGACGGGATGAGCGGTTCCATGACGACTCCTCGAGAATGGGCGGCGGGCGTCGGTCACGCCCCGATCGGGAGGTTTCTCACGCGTCTGCCAGGCTAACGGGCAACGGGTCACCGCGCCGCGACACCGCTGCAGACCTCCCGACCGGCCGCCGGACGCGGACTGTCTGTGGCAGCGCCTAAGGTGGTGGGCGATGACGACGCTCTTCTCTCCAGATGAACTCCCGATGCCGCTCGAGGAGCCCAGGAAGCACCGGCCCGACCCGGAAGAACTGCTCGAAGGGCTGAACCCGCAGCAGCGGGCGGCCGTCGTGCACGCGGGCAAGCCGTTGCTGGTGGTCGCCGGGGCCGGCTCGGGCAAGACGCGCGTGCTGACCCGGCGGATCGCCTACCTGCTGGCGGCCCGGGACGCACACCCTGGCTCGATCCTCGCGATCACGTTCACCAACAAGGCCGCCGCCGAGATGCGCGAGCGGGTGGTCGAACTGGTCGGCAACCGGGCCAAGCTGATGTGGGTCTCGACGTTCCACTCGTCGTGTGTGCGGATCCTGCGCCGCGACATCAAGCGGTTCGGGATCTCCTCGACGTTCTCGATCTACGACGACACCGACTCGCGCCGGCTGATGACGCTGGTCTGCCGTGAGCTCGACCTGGACGTCAAGCGGTACAACCCGCGCGCGATCCTGAACTGGATCAGCACCCAGAAGAACGAGCTGATCGACCACGAGTCGGCGGCGTCGAAGACCTCCAACCATCTGGAGGAGACCTACGCCGAGTGCTACCGGATCTACCAGGAGCGGCTGGCCCAGGCGAACGCGCTGGACTTCGACGACCTGCTGATGACCACGGTCAACCTGCTGCAGGCCTTCCCCGAGGTCCGCGAGTACTACCGGCGCAGGTTCCGCCACGTCCTCGTCGACGAGTACCAGGACACCAACCACGCGCAGTACACGCTGATCCGCGAGCTCTGCGCCGACCTCGAGCCAGGTCCGAACGACGGCCCGGTCAGCGCGCCGGCGGAGTTGATGGTGGTCGGCGACTCCGACCAGAGCATCTACGCGTTCCGCGGGGCGACGATCCGCAACATCCTCGCCTTCGAGGAGGACTTCGTCGGCGCCGAGACGATCCTGCTCGAGCAGAACTACCGGTCGACCCAGACGATCCTGTCGGCGGCGAACGCGGTGATCAGCCGCAACGAGGGCCGCCCGGCGAAGAACCTGTGGTCCGACTCCGGTCAGGGCGAGCAGATCGCGGTGTACGTCGCCGACAACGAGCACGACGAGGCGCAGTTCGTCGCGGACGAGATCGACCGGCTGACCGACGCCGACGGGGTGAAGCCGTCGGACGTCGCGGTGTTCTACCGGACCAACGCACAGTCGCGGGTGTTCGAGGAAGTGTTCATCCGCACCGGCCATCCGTACAAGGTCGTCGGCGGCGTCCGGTTCTACGAGCGCAAGGAGGTCCGCGACGCGCTGGCGTACCTGCGCGTGCTGACCAACCCCGAGGACACCGTCTCGCTGCGGCGCATCCTGAACGTCCCCAAACGCGGCATCGGCGAGCGCGCCGAGGCGGCGATCGAAGCGCTCGCGCTGAGGGACCGGATCACCTTCTCCGCCGCCCTGCGCAGGGCCCAGGACGCTCCGGCGATGGCCAGCCGCAGCGCCAACGCAGTACAAGGTTTCGTCGACATCCTGGACGAGCTGACTGCGATGGTCGACTCGGGTGCGCCGCCGGACGACATCCTGGATGTCGCGCTGCACCGTTCCGGGTACTACGAAGAGCTGCAGAAGTCACCGGATCCGCAGGACGAGACCCGGCTGGAGAACCTCGACGAGTTCATCTCGGTGGCCCGCGAGTTCGTCGAGGAGCGGACCGCTGCCGGTGAGCCGGCCGATCTGCAGGCGTTCCTGGAGCGGGTCGCGCTGGTCGCCGACGCGGACCAGATCCCGGACGCGGCCGACGACGGTGGCGTGGTCACGCTGATGACACTGCACACCGCCAAGGGCCTGGAGTTCCCGGTCGTCTTCCTGACCGGTATGGAGGACGGCGTCTTCCCACACTCCCGGTCGCTCACGGACCTGAAGGAGCTCGAGGAGGAGCGCCGGCTCGCGTACGTTGGGATCACCCGGGCGCGGCAGCGACTCGCGATCTCCCGAGCCGCCGTCCGTTCGGCGTACGGCGCTCCGCAGCACAACCCGCCGTCGCGGTTCCTCGAGGAGATCCCGGCCGAGCTGCTCGACTGGCGTCGCGATGAGTCCGCGATCACGCGCTGGTCCGGGACCGGGACGTCGGGCTCCAGCGGAGTCAGCAGCCGGTGGGAGCCGGCACGCAGGACTGCCGCCGACAAGGCCGTGATCGTGCTGAACCCAGGCGACCGCGTCGTCCACGACAGCTTCGGTATGGGCACGGTGGTGGTGGTCCGCGGCGAGGGCCAGCAGTCCCAGGCCGACATCGACTTCGGCTCCGAGGGAGTCAAGCGTTTGCTGCTGCGCTACGCCCCGGTCGAAAAGATTTGATGCCTCGGCGTGCCGATTTGACGCAGCCCTGCGACAATCAGAGCTTCGGCCCTCCCCGGACGAAGGTCCCAGCCCATGCCCAAGGCAGCAGACGCGAGCAACCGCCGGATCATCCTGGCGGGAGCCAACCCTGGGCTGCGGCTGTTCGACAAGGACGGCAAGGTCACCGCGTTCGCCTCGATCTGGATGGTCGACTGGTCGATCTGCGGCGCCGGGACGGCGGTCGTGCTCTGGTTCGACGGGATCGTCCGGGTGGTCTCCGAGGACGTCGACCTGGCGTCCTGGCTGGAGCGGTACTTCGTCCGCTCGTTCCTCGAGGTGCAGGGACTGGCCTGGCACGAGCCCGCGGTCGAGCGCGACCTGGTCCAGGTCTCGATGAACCTGGCCGACGGCCTCAGCGCGAAGGCCGCCGACATCCAGATCGAGATGAGCGGCGTCCTCGACCGGCGGTTGTTCGCGACCGACAACTTCCAGTTGGCTGACGGCGCGCACAGCCTCAGCCTGGTGATCGCGCCGGTCCGGGCCGCCACGGTGTCGATCGGCGGCGCCTCGGTGCCCGGTTATGTCCAGGTCGACGGTTCGGCCGATCGGCCCGGCTCGTCCGCGTTCCTCACCACCGCCGAGGTCTGGCGGCGCTGAGCCGGCAGGGTCCACCAGGTCTCCATCCGCGGGATCACGGTGGCGTTCGGTCCCTCGATGCTCAACCGGCTCGCCCGGAACAGGAAAGTGGCGATCCCGGCCGCGCCCTGCATCCAGCCGATGCCGGGTGGCAGCAGCGGTTCGTCGGCCCGGTGCTCGAGGAATCGCCAGTAGGCGTACGGCCCGTCCCACACGGCCCGGTCGACCAGAGTGTCCGCGAGCTGGAGTGCGAAGCGGAGATCGTCCGTCTCCCCGGATCGCAGCCACGAATCGAGGAAGAGGTCGCCTACTCCCGCAGTACCGCAGCAGCGTCCGTCGTTGTCCCAGAAGCCCGGATGGAGACGGGCCGGCAGACCCGAAGTACGGACGCTGTGCAGGCAGCGGCGATGCCAGGCCAGCGGTGGCTCACCGGCGATCTCCTTGACCTCTGCCTGGTCGAGGGCGAGGAAGAGCAACGATGTCCCCGACGCCCCGTGGCACCAGTTGTAGGTGTACTTGTCCTCGTCGGACTCGTCGTCCGGGATGTACCGAGGTACGACCAACCCCTGGCCGTCGGTCACGCCGAGGGAGACGAGGTACTTCGCTCCGTCGGTCGCTGCCGAGGTCAGCTCGGGCCGGCCGAGTTCGGCGCCGGCCAGAGCGAGCGCGGTCGCGATACCGGCCAGGCCGTGGGACAGGTTCGGCATCTGCGTGAACGGCTTGCCGGAGGCGAAGCGGACGGGCACGAACGGCCAGTTGGTCCCGCCCGGCACCGGCTCGCCCTCCACCAGGAGAAGGTCCGCCGCCCGATCCGCCAGCTCGCGAGCCTCCTCCACCCCGTGCCGGAGCGCCCACAAGGCCCCCAGCAGTACGCCGGCGGTCCCCAGGGTCAGGTCGTTGAACCGCGACCCCGGAAGGACCCTTGGTGGCTTGAGGATCGTCTGCGGCCAGCCGTCCGGCTCGGCGAGCTCCGACAGACGCCGTACCGCGGCTGTCGTGCCGGGGATCCCGAGGGTGGTGAAGACGCCGATCGCGCTGACCAGGCCGTCGAAGTACGTGTAGTCGGTCATCGTCGGCACCTGGGCGCGCAGCCGCTCGGCTATCGCATCGACCAGGGTTTGCTCCTCGGCCGTCCACGGCCTGCTCAGCCGGATCTCGGCGAGCGCCTGGACCAGCCCGCCGGTCCCGGCATACGTCCCGTCGCGCTGTTCGGGGATCTCGGCCGCGCTCGATTCGGGGATCCACGGCCCGTCGTCCCAGCGGATCTGGTCCAGCACCCACCGCCAGGCGGCGTCGGCGACCTCGCGATGGGTCCCAGCAGACGTCATCGACCCATCGTGTCACCGCGCGGCCCGGCAGGACGCGGTACGGCGTTGCGCAGCCGGATCCCGCTGAACTCGAGCGTGCTGCCGGTCACCGCGGCCCAGAAATCGTGCAGGTGTGGGAGGACGCGAAGCTGGATACCGGCCTCGGCATGCAGCGCGAACAGGTCGCCGACCCGCTCCGGTGGTCCCAGTGGCACCACCTCGGTGGTGGCGACGACCGCGGCCTCGGCCTCCTCGAAGGGATCGGCCGGCAACCGGTAGGCGTACAGCTCGACCGTCCGGATCGCGTCGAGCCAGCCGTACTCGATCGCGTGCACGCGGGTGCCGCAGCCGTCGCCGATGATGCGCAGGCGGTCCGCCTCCGTGGTGGTGGGACCGACCCAGGCCATCGCGCGGGGGCACTGCCGGGGGAACCAGTAGTCGGGCGCACGATCGTGGCCGACGGCCCAGACGTACGGGGTGGTCTTCACCGACGTGGGGGCGAGATGCGGGTGGAACCGACGGATCGTCGGATCTTCGGAGAAATGCAGGACCTCACCAGCTGCCGGACGCATGCGCGGCAGCTTAGCCAGCCGCTCGACGCGACCGCGAAAGGTTTGGCGAAGGCTGGATCAGGGGTTCAGGCCGCAGTGGTTGCGCAGCCAGGGCATCGGGTCGACCGGGTCGCCGCCGCCGGGGCGGACCTCGAAGTGCAGGTGCGGGCCGGTGGTGTTGCCGGTGACGCCGACCGCGCCGACCTGGTCACCGGCGTACACGGTCTCGCCGACCGTCACGCTGAACTTCGACATGTGGTTGTACCAGGTCTCGGTGCCGTCCTCGTGCCGGATCCGCACCTGCCGGCCGTACGGCCCGGCGAACTCGGCGCTCAGCACGACGCCCTTCATCACCGAGCGGATCGGCGTACCGATCGGGGCGGCGAAGTCGGTGCCGGTGTGGTTGCGGGCCCAGCGGCCGCCGGCCTGACCGAAGCCGGCGGTGATGTGGTAGCCGGAGATCATCATCTCGCAGCGGGTCGGGGAGGTGCGGGCGTTCTCCGCGGCGGCCTTGGCGGCGGCCAGCGCGATCGCGCGCTTGGCGGTCAACGCGCGGGTGGCGTCGAGCTTCGCGGCCCGGGCCCGGGCGAACCGGTCGGCCGCGGCCTGCTTCTTGTTCAGGTCCGCGCCGGTGAGTTCGACGCGGGAGGAGTCCCTGGTGGCCAGCTGGCGCCGCTCGATCCGGGCCGTGGTGACCTCGGAGAGCTGGCTGTCGCCCAGGTTGAGGGCGGCGAGGTTGATCGCGGAGTTGGCCTGGGTCGGTGAGGCCAGTGAGCTGTAGCTGAAGCCCACGGCTCCGGCCGCAGCTGCCAGCGCTGCGGTCAAACCGACGATCTGGGTACTGCTGGGGGTGTTACGCCGGGCTACACGATGCTTGGCACTGTGACGCGCCGCGTTGGCATTCCGCGCAGCGTTGCCTGGCGTGACGCGGCTAGCCGCGGCACGGTGCTGGGACACAACGTGGCCTTTCGGTCACAGGGGAGGGGCACTGTCCACCTCCGGGGTTTATTCCCCCCGAAGGTTCAAGCACCATAACGGATGGGTCACGAGCCGACAAACCCCGCCACCCACTTTTCCGGGTCTCCTTCACGAAACCTTTGCATGCGCGGCTGCACGTGCATCCGCTCTGAGCGCGGAAGTAGCTGCGCGGTCAGGAAGACCGTTAGGCAACTGTGTCCTGTTCGTCCAGATGTGACAGCACTCCGCTGATCTGGTGCACCACCTGGCCGTCGAACGGCAGCGACAGGTGACCGACGCCGTTGACCCGGATGTTCTGGGCGAGCAGATCGGGATGCCGGATCCGGGCCCGTCGCTGCGGCACGATCAGCTGGTCGACGTCGCTGTAGAACGCGACGAACCTGGTACGGCAGCCCGGTGCCGGCTCGGCCAGCTCCGCCATCAGGTCGCTGTCGGGCCGCAGCTGCTTCACGAGCGGCCAGGGCAGCAGCCGGGCAGCGCCCGTGCCCTGGTGGGGCGTCCCGAGCGTCACGCAGGTGTGCACGCGCTGGTCGCCCCCGAGCCGCTGGACGTAGTACCGCGCGATCAGTCCGCCCAGGCTGTGCCCGACCACGTGCAGTTGCTCCGAGCCGGACTCCTCGCAGATCTGCTCGATCTCGGCTCCGAGCCGTTCGGCCGTACTGCGGACGTCGAGCGTCAGCGGCGAGTACGAGAACGTGTGGATCCGGGTGAATCCGCGCCGCAGCAGGTTGCGCCGCATCAGCGCGAAGATGGTGTGGTTGTCGATGATCCCGTGCGCGAGCAGGATCGGCGTACCGGCGGCGCTCACGTCGCCGACCAGCAGGCTGCGCTGGGCCGGGGTGAGCCCGGCGAGGTTGAGCCGGTCCGCGGAGTACCGCGAGCCGCCGACCAGGCCGAGCGGGTACATCGCCAGATGGGTGGTGATCCAGCCGAGTTCGACGGCAGCACCTTGCAGGACGCGAGGTGACAACGCCGAGCGCGCGCCGTACCTGAGTCCGTCGAGGGCGTCAAAGATGCTCATCGGCGTCTCCTCACTGAATCAGACCCCCCGCTGAACTGGTCCGATCTCTTTTCACGGTAACCGGTTCCCAGTTCGCGTGGCCGGGAACACACGCCTCCGTGTCTTATCCGTGAGGTGCGGCTCGGATAGCCTGCGGGCATGTCAGCCACGAGCCCGTTGAGAGTTGTCGTCGCCAAGCCGGGACTGGACGGCCATGACCGCGGCGCGAAGGTGGTCGCCCGGGCGCTGCGCGATGCCGGCATGGAGGTCATCTACACCGGTCTGCACCAGACTCCGGAGCAGATCGTGGAGACCGCGATCGCCGAGGACGCCGACGCGATCGGCTTGTCCGTGCTGTCCGGCGCGCACATGACCCTGTTCAAGAAGGTCCGCGAGCTGCTCACCGAGCGGGAGGCGGACGACATCGTGGTGTTCGGCGGCGGGATCATCCCCGACGCCGACCTGCAGCCGCTGGCCGAGCTCGGCGTGCACAAGATTTTCACCCCGGGCGCGACCACCGCCGAGATCGTCGAGTGGGTCCGCGGCAACGTCGGCGACGCCTCCGCCACCGCCTGAGCGCCTACCCGGTGGCGTACCGCGGCGACTCTCCGCAGCCGGGTGATTCGGTTACTGATCGGTAATACCGAATCGTTAAGAAACACCTGGTTGTGCGGGCCGTCGAATCGCGGTCGCATACAGCCATGCGTTTGTTCGTTCATGACGCTGGGTTCGGCAAGGTGTGTGGCTCAGGACACATCGCCCCCGATCTCGGTTACTGTCCGGATAGGGCGGCTCGCAGGACGGTGGGGGACTGCGAACCATCGACGCAGGACCAAGTGAGTCCCATCGGGAGAGGGCAGGTACACGATGAGGTTTGAACGATCACACACACGCCGGGCGGTGGCCTTCGGCGTCGCGGGCAGCCTGGTGTTGCTCGCGTCCGCGTGTGGCGGTGACAGCGGGGACAAGAACACCAGCGGGGGCGGCGGCGCGCTCGAAGGGCGCGGGCCGATCACCTTTGCCACCGGCAAGGACACCTCCGGCTTCCTGCCGAAGCAGGTCGCGGCGTGGAACTCCCAGCACCCCGACGAGAAGGTCGAGATCAAGGAGCTTCCGGAGAACGCCAACGACCAGCGTCAGCAGATGGTGCAGAACGCACAGAACCAGTCCGACGCGTTCAGCGTGCTGAACATGGACGTCGTCTGGACGTCGGAGTTCGCGGCGAACCAATGGATCGAGCAGCTTCCCGAGGACAAGTTCCCTGATCTGCCGAAGCTGATCCCGGCGACGGTCGAGACGGCCAAGTACCGCGACAAGCTGTACGCGGTGCCGATCACCTCCGACGGTGGCCTGCTCTACTACCGCAAGGACCTGCTGGACCAGGCAGGCGTGCAGGTGCCGAAGACGTGGGACGAGATGCTCGCGGCCTGTCTGGCCGTGCAGGCGAAGGTCCCCTCGGCCAAGGGCATGAGCTGCTACGCCGGACAGTTCGAGAAGTACGAAGGCCTCACGGTGAACTTCTCCGAGGCCATCAACTCGGCCGGCGGGGTTGTCGTCGACAAGGACGGCAAGGCGAACGTCGACACGCCGGAGGCGCTGGCCGGTCTCGAGGAGCTGACGAAGGGCTTCAGCACCGGAGCCATTCCGAAGGCCGCGATCACCTACAAGGAAGAGGAAGGCCGGCGCGCCTTCCAGGAAGGCAAGCTGCTCTTCCACCGCAACTGGCCGTACGTGTACGCACTGGCCCAGAAGACCGATGGGTCGTCGAAGATCGTGAACAAGTTCGGTGTCGCGCCGCTGCCGGGCAAGTCCGGCCCGGGCGTCTCGTCGCTTGGCGGTCACGACTACGCGATCAGCAAGTTCGCCAAGAACAAGGCGACTGCCGTCGACTTCATCAACTTCATGGCCAGCGAGGCTCGTCAGAAGGTGAACCTGTCGGGCAGTTCGCAGGCGCCGACCTACGCGTCGCTGTACGACGACCCGGCACTGAACAAGCAGTTCCCGTACCTGGCTCCGCTGAAGGCTTCGATCCTGGGCGCCCAGCCGCGGCCGCGCGTGGTCAAGTACGGCGATGTCACCGCAGCGATCCAGGATGCGGCGTACAACGCCCTGAGCGGTAAGACGCCACCCAAGCAGGCCCTCACCGACCTGCAAGCCAAGCTGAGCTCACTCATCACTCAGTGACGTAACCGGGCGGGGCCGGTGTGTGGCGTTCCCGCTACGCGCCGGCCCCGACCTGTCCCTACCCCGGGCCGCCCGGGAATCAAAAGGAGGCAGAGATGAGTGATACCGCCCCGGTCAATACCCGACGGGAATCGAAGCCAGGAAAGGCTCGCACCAGCTTCAACGAGGGGACGGCCCGGCTCGCTGCGGTTCTGTTGTCGCCGACGCTGATCGTGCTTGCCTTGGTGGTGCTGTACCCGATCGTCTCCGCGCTACGAGAGTCGCTCTACACCAGTGGGACCAAACTCGACGCGAACGGCTTCGTCGTGAAGGGTTCGACGTTCGTCGGACTCGACAACTACGCGGCCATCTTCAAGGGCGACACCGGTCACCGGTTCTGGACCGCGTTCTACAACACGACCTTCTTCACGGTCACCTGCGTCGTGCTGGAGACCGTGCTCGGCGTCGCGATGGCGTTGATCATGCACAAGGCGTTCAAGGGCCGCTCGATCGTCCGGGCCAGCATCCTGGTGCCCTGGGCCATCCCGACCGTGGTGTCAGCCCTGCTGTGGAAGTGGATTTTTCAGGCCGACGGCATCGCCAACAACATCCTGGGGACCCAGATCCTGTGGTCCACCGACGGCTGGCAGGCAAAGCTGTCGGTGATTGTGGCCGACACCTGGAAGACGGCACCGTTCATCGGGTTGCTCGTACTCGCGGGTCTGCAGACGATCCCGGCGGAGGTCTACGAGGCGGCGAAGGTGGACGGCGCGAGCGTGCTGCAGACGTTCCGCCGGATCACGTTGCCGCTGGTGCGACCTGCGCTGCTGGTCGCGGTGCTCTTCCGGATCCTGGACACGCTGCGCATCTTCGACCTGCCGTTCGTCCTGGTCGGGCCGCACAAAGGCTCGGTCGAGACGCTGTCGATGCTCGGCTATGACGAGGCGTTCAACACCAGATACGGGCCGGCCGCGGCGTACGCGACCGTCTTGTTCCTGTATGTCGCGGCCGTGGCCTATGTGTTCGTGAAGCTTCTCGGTGCCGACGTGATCGGTGAAGCCCGGGCGAAGAAGCCGGGCGGCGGCAGCCGCAGGCAACGTAAGCGGGCCGCGGCGCTTGCCGCTGCGCCCCAGGCCGGCCTGACCAGCGTAGGAGGTGGGGTCTGATGGCCACCGAAATGAAAGTGAAGACCGTCCCGCCGCCCGAGGTGGTGAGGGCTGCCGAGGCGAGCCCGCTGCGGCGGTGGGCGCCGCTGGTCGGCGTGGCCGTCATCGTCCTCTACTGTCTGGCGCCGTTCTACTGGATGGCCGTCTCGGCGTTCCGGCGTCCGAGCGACCAGTTCTCCAACAAGATCATCCCGGCGCCGTTCTCGTTCCAGAATTTCAAGGATGTGTTCAGCGCGAGCAACGGCTTCGGCCGGGGTCTGCTGAACAGCCTGATCGTGGCCGGCACCGTGACGATCCTGACCCTGGTCATCGGGATGGTCGCGGCGTACACGCTGGCCCGGCTGGACTTCCGCTTCAAGAACGCGGTGCTGGCGATCATCATCACCACGTCGATGTTCCCCGGCATCTCGCTGGTGATCCCGCTGCTGAAGCTGTTCATCAACATCAAGTGGATCAACACCTACCAGGCGATGATCGTGCCCAGCCTGTCGTTCGCACTGCCGCTGGCGGTGTGGAACCTGACCGCGTTCTTCCGGCAGATGCCGCGCGAACTCGAGCAGGCGGCGATGGTCGACGGCTGTACGCCGGCGCAGGCGTTCCGCAAGGTGATCATCCCGCTGGCGGCACCCGGTGTGTTCACCACGGCGATCATCACCTTCATCGCCGCGTGGAACGAGTTCCTGATCGCGCTGAGCATGACCAACAAGAAGTCGATCCAGACGGCGAACGTGATCATCTCCCAGTTCACCGGAACGACCGGCCGGGACCAGCCGTTCGGCAGCCAGATGGCCGCCGGCGTGGTGGTCACGATCCCGCTCGTGATCGCTGTCCTCATCTTCCAGCGCCGCATCGTCGCCGGCCTCACCGCTGGCGGCGTCAAGTAGTTGCCTGGGCGGGCTGGGTGCAGCAGTCCCAGCCCGCCCAGGCTTGCAACAACGTGCAATTGCAGGCGGTGGCGTTGACCGAGCGACTAGACCCTCGCGACTGTTGGCGATGACATTGTTTCATCGCTGGGAGGGCAGTCAGTGAAAGTCAAACTGTTGATTGCGGGGGCGGTATTACTGGCTTCGGTCGGAGTCGCGGGCCAAGCGCAGGCGGCGACTTCGCCCCACGCTCCGGTCGCGCCCAGCGCGGCACAGGCCGCTGGTGCTTGCTGGGGAGAGGTGTACGCGCCGCACATCACCACAAATCCGCCGAGCTACCGGACATTGATCGACGCCGGCGCGAAGCAGTACTGCACCGGCGAATTTCTTCAGCAGAAGGTACGAGTCGCATTAGAGAAGCTCGACTACTACGGTCACTATGGTCTGGTCTCCTATCGCGACAGTGCTGCTACGACCGGTTACGCCAACTACTCTGGTCTTTCGGTCGATTGTGCGACCAATGGATCCGGTACCTATCGGTCCCGCGGGTCCGGCACGGTATGGCTGTACTCAGGTCAGCCCATCACCCGGACTAAGTACACCTCCGGTGTCGCGATCAGGTGCTGAGTAGAGTCGATGTCGCCGTCAGAGTTGCCTAGGAGGGCCGTGTGACCACTGCAAGGTGGGAGATGCGCTGGGGACCGGGAGTCGATGACGATCCGCCTTTCCACGACTCGCCGCATCTGCGGGGCCAGGCAGGCTGGTGGTCTTCGACCCAGCAGCTCCGCGTGCGGCTGCGTGGGGACGAGTTCTGGTACCGCGTCTGGCGGACGGCGTCCGGGCGGCTCAGAGTCGAGACGGACACCGGTGACCAGCTTTTGATCCGGACCGGCGAGTGGGCTTACCTGGATTTCGTCGACGGAGTGCCGGTGCGGATTTCTTTGGACGGTCCGATCCCGACCAGCCGCGAGGTCGGCGTACTGGTCGGTGTGATGGACGCTGTGGAATCCTTCGTCGGCGCGTTCGGGTGGCTCGGCCTCGGTGAGGATCTCCGGTGGCAAGAACATGAGTCTTTCGACATCACCGTCGGGCGGACGGCGCTTGTGCTGACCAGCTCCGGTGCCGGAGATGTCGAGATTTCCATCGACCGTGCGACCGGCCAGGTGCTACGGCTGTCGGCACCTGGCACCGAGATCTCGGTCGAGCAAATGGAAGAGCTTTCGGTGACGGACAACAGCATGTTCGACTGGCACGGTGATTGGCGCGAGCCGACCTGAGCCGGCCTGACCGCGGGCGGCGTGAAGTAGTGGTCCGGGCGGCGTAAGGTCGCAGACGACACCCGGAGGTGTGAAATGAGCTACGGAGACGAGCGGAACCGGCGCGATCGCGAAGACCGGGACCGCCGGGACCGCGAGGAGCAGGACCGCCGGGACCGTGAGGAACGGGACCGTCGTGATCGCGAAGACCGGGACCGCCGGCGCTGAGCGAAGGACACCGGGAGGCCGGGGCCGACAAGCCCCGGCCTCCTTTCGTTGTCAGACCTTCAGCCAGGCGGTGGCGTCGGCGGGCAGTTTGCCGTCGGCCAGCGGCTCGCTCGACAGCAGTACTTCGGCGTCGGCGGGCAGGTCGATCGGGCCGGCGCCCAGGTTCACCACGCACCGGAAGCCCGGCTCTCGGGTGAACGAGAGAACCCCGGCCGGAGCGTCCGCGTCCCAGCTGAGCCGGCCTTCGCCGAGTGCTTCCTCAGCCCGCCGGATCCGCAGCGCCGCCTTGTACAGCGAGAGGTGGCTGTCCGGGTCGGCCGCCTCGGCCTCGGCGGTCAGCGGAGCCCAGTCGGCCGGCTGCGGCAGCCACGGCTGCCCGTCACCGCTGCCGAACCCGTACGGCGGTTCGCTGCCGCTCCACGGAATCGGCACCCGGCAACCGTCGCGACCGCGCACGGTGTGCCCCGACCGCTCCCAGGTCGGATCGTCCAGTACCTCTTCCGGCAGGTCCTCGACCTCGGGCAGACCGAGCTCGTCGCCCTGGTAGATGTACGCACCACCGGGAAGCGCGAGCTCGAGCAACGCGGCCGCGCGGGCCCGGCGCCGGCCGAGTTCGAGATCCGTCGGGACCACACCGGCGCCCTCGAGAGCCTCCCGCTGGTCGCGGCCGTAGCGGGTGCGGTGCCGGATGGTGTCGTGGTTGCTCAGCACCCAGGTCGCCGGTGCGCCGACGGCCCACAGGTTCTCGGTGGTGTGGTCGATCACCTCCCGGAGTTCCTTGGCGTCCCAGGCACACCGCAGTACGTCGAAGTTGAACGCGGAGTGCAACTCGTGGGGTCGCACGTACTGCGCCAGTCGCTCGGCCGGCGACAACCAGGCTTCGGCGACGAACACGCGCGGGCCTTGCGGCGTATCGGCGTACTCGTCCGCGATCGCGCGCCAGCGCTCGTGGATCTTGTGCACCCCGGGCTGGTCGTAGAAGGGGTTGCCGACGTACTTCTCCCGGGTCGGCTCACCGTCGCGCAGCGGTACGTCGGGGAGCGTGGGGTCCTTGGCCATCGAGTCGGCCACGTCGATCCGGAAGCCGTCGATGCCGCGGTCGAACCAGAACCGCAGGATCGAGTCGAACTCGGCGATCACGTCGGGATGGTCCCAGTTCCAGTCCGGCTGGGAGATGTCGAACAGGTGCAGGTACCACTGCCCGTCCTCGATCTGCTGCCAGGCCGGCCCACCGAACGCGGCCGGCCAGTTGGTCGGCGGCAGGCCGCCCTCCTTGCCGTCGCGGAACCAGAACCGGTCGCGTTCCGGCGACCCCTTGCCGGCGGCCAGCGCGGCCTTGAACCACGGGTGCTCCCACGAGCAGTGGTTCGGTACCAGGTCGATCAGGATCCGGATCCCGAGCGCGTGCGCCTCCGCGATCAGCGCGTCCGCGTCGGCCAGCGTGCCGAACTCCGGGTTGATGTCGCGGTAGTCGGACACGTCGTAGCCGCCGTCGAGCAGCGGGGACGGGTACCACGGGCTGATCCAGATCGCGTCGATGCCCAGGTCGGCCAGGTACGGCAGCCGGGCCCGGATCCCGTTCACGTCGCCCGTCCCGTCACCGTCCGCGTCGGCGAACGACCGCGGGTACACCTGGTACACGACGGCGCTGCGCCACCAGTCGTCAACTGGTCTGCTCGCTTGTTCAGTCATGGCATCCAGCCTTTCACGCGCCCGCAAGTGGGCTGTGACAGTCGTCTCAGCGCGTACCCCGACTGTCGCCGCGGTGGTGGAGGTGGCTAGTCTCAGGCAACGGAACGCGCCGGCGACCGTGCCCCAGCACACCTTTTCGTGCACCGCAACAGTCACCTGTCGTCGCGGCCCACCCCGAACAGGCGAGAGAGGGACCACAGTCGTGGATCTGATGGAGTACCAGGCGAAGACTGTCTTCGCCAAGCACGGTGTGCGGACGACGGTCGGTGAGGTCGTCACCACGCCCGAGGAAGCCCGCGCCGCAGCCGAGAAGATCGGTGGCAAGGTGGTCGTCAAGGCCCAGGTGCTGACCGGTGGCCGGGGCAAGGCAGGCGGCGTCAAGCTCGCCTCCTCACCCGACGAGGCCGAAGAGCACGCCCGTGCGATCCTCGGCCTGGACATCAAGGGCCACGTGGTCCGGACGCTGAACATCGTCCCGGCCGCCGCGATCGCCGAGGAGTACTACTTCTCCTTCCTGATCGACCGGGCCAACCGCAACTACCTGTGCATCGCCTCCGCCGCCGGCGGGATGGAGATCGAGGAGGTCGCGCACACGAACCCCGACGCGGTCGCCAAGATCTCGATCGACCCGGCGACCGGTGTCGACGAGGCGAAGGCCCGCGAGATCGCCGAGCAAGCCGGCTACCCGGCCGACGTGCTCGATGTCGCGGCGGTCGAGATCGCCAAGCTGTACCAGGTCTTCGTCACCGAGGACGCCTCGCTGGTCGAGGTGAACCCGCTGGTCAAGCTGGCCGACGGCTCCATGGAAGCCCTCGACGGCAAGGTCACCCTGGACGAGAACGCGGACTTCCGGCACCCCGAGCACGCCGCCTTCGCGGACACCTCGGCCGAGGACCCGCTGGAGGCGAAGGCCAAGGCCAAGGGCCTCAACTACGTGAAGCTCGACGGTTCGGTCGGCATCATCGGCAACGGCGCCGGGCTCGTGATGAGCACGCTGGACGTCGTGGCGTACGCCGGTGAGGAGTTCGGCGGCGTCAAGCCGGCCAACTTCCTCGACATCGGTGGCGGCGCCTCGGCCGAGGTGATGGCGAACGGCCTGGAGATCATCATCTCCGACCCGCAGGTGGAGAGCGTCTTCGTCAACGTCTTCGGCGGTATCACCGCCTGTGACGCGGTCGCCAACGGCATCGTGCAGGCCTTCGAGCTGCTCGCCGGCCGCGACGAGCACGTGAGCAAGCCGCTGGTCGTCCGGCTGGACGGCAACAACGCCGAGGAGGGTCGCCAGATCCTCGACAACGCCGGCCTGGCCGGTCTCGAGCGCGTGGACACGATGGACGGCGCGGCCAAGCGGGCCGCCGAGCTGGCAGCGAAGTAAGGGACAACGGACATGTCGATCTTCCTCACCAAGGACAGCAAGGTCATCGTCCAGGGCATGACCGGCTCCGAGGGCACCAAGCACACCACCCGGATGCTTGCCTCCGGCACCAACATCGTCGGCGGCGTGACGCCCGGCAAGGGCGGCCAGTCAGTTCAATTCCCAGCTTTCGACGGCCAAGACACTGCGATCTCGGTCTTCGGGTCGGTCGCCGAGGCCGTCAAGGAGACCGGCGCGGACGTGTCGGTCGTCTTCGTGCCGCCGAAGTTCACCAAGGGCGCGGTCTTCGAGGCCATCGACGCCGGCGTCGCGCTGGTCGTCGTGATCACCGAAGGCGTCCCGGTGCACGACACCGCCGAGTTCTTCGCGCACGCGCAGGCGTCCGGCACGACCCGGATCATCGGCCCGAACTGCCCGGGCATCATCACCCCGGGTGAGTCCAACGTCGGCATCATCCCGGCCAGCATCGCGGGTGCGGGCCGGATCGGTCTGGTGTCGAAGTCGGGCACGCTGACCTACCAGATGATGTACGAGCTGCGCGACTTCGGGTTCTCCACGGCGATCGGGATCGGTGGCGACCCGATCATCGGGACGACCCACATCGACGCGCTGCGGGCGTTCCAGGACGACCCGGACACCGACGCGATCGTGATGATCGGTGAGATCGGTGGCGACGCCGAGGAGCGGGCGGCCGCGTTCATCAAGGAGAACGTGACCAAGCCGGTCGTCGGCTATGTCGCGGGCTTCACCGCACCCGAGGGCAAGACGATGGGCCACGCCGGCGCCATCGTGTCCGGTTCCTCCGGTACGGCGGCCGCCAAGCAGGAGGCCCTCGAGGCCGTCGGCGTCAAGGTCGGCAAGACGCCGTCCGAGACGGCCAACCTGATGCGCGCGATCATGCAGGACCTGAGCAAGTAGTACGCAGTACACAACAGCGGCCCCGGGATTCCCGGGGCCGTTCTTGTTTGCCCGAAGGATTTACTTGTACGCCGTGCAGCGCTCGGCGGCACGGACGAGCACGTCGGCGAAGGCGCTGTCGCTGATGTCGAGGTTCTTCAGCACCGGGAAGAGGATGTAGACCGCGTTCGACCCGTTGGAGGCGATCCCGATCCGGTAGGTGAAGACCTTGCCGCCGCCGGTGTCGTACGCCGCCCGCCAGGCCTCGCCCTTGATCGTGCCGACCGAGATCGTGTTCGTCGTCTTCACCTTCACGGCGTCGGAGGTCGCCTTGGCGCAACTGTCCACGTTCTTGCGGATCGCGGTGACGAAGGCGGTCGCCGCCGTCGCATTGGCATAGCTCGACACCGTCTCGTCCAGACCGAACTCGGTCGGTACGTCGGCGTCCGGCGTCACGTAGGTGAGCGACTTGTACCCCGTCGCCTTCGCCTTCTTCAGGTCGATCTTCTCGCAGCCGGTGCCGGCCCGGGTCGTGGTGCTCGCGCTCACCCAGGGCTTGTTCACCGATGTCAGCACGGGCAGGTCGATCGGCGCCATGAAGCCGGCCGACTCGTTGCTCGGGAGCAGCGCGGGTGTCGCGGTCGGCGTACCGGTCGTGCAGTTGGCGCCGGGTTGGTCGCAGATCCGCTTCAGCCCGGCGCCCGCAGTACTGAGCACGCCGTCGGGTTTGGGTACTGCGGTGCCCGCGCTGTCGTGTTCGAGCACCATCGTGGCCTGGCCGGCCGTGGTCACCGAGATGGTCTTGTAGTTGCTGGTCTTCTCGCCGGTCGGCTGGCCGAAGACCGCGACGATGCCGCGCTCGCCGAGCCCGGTGGTGGTGTAGCTGGCGATCAGGCGCACCTGCGGCGTGAGGCAGCCGCTGAGCCAGCCGGTGATCGTCGCGTAGGTCTTGTCCGCCGCGCCGGAGTCGTTCGAGACCTCGACGTACTGGACCGCGGACTCCTTGGTGGCCGCGTTGCGGAAGGTGCGGACCCAGGTCCGGATGCCGGCCGGGTCGGCGAAGCGTTGCGGCTGGCAGACGAACGACTTGTCCGGCGCGGTGCTGCCGTCGGCGGTGGCAGCGATCGCCCACGCCCCGGCCGGGCTCAGCGACTTGGCGGTCGGAACGTCGATCAGCGACTTCGGATCGGACAGCAGATCGGCGGACTTGTCGTCGCCGGTACCGGCCTTGGAGCCGGGGGAGTCGCCACCACCGAACGCGTTGACGGCGGCGATGCCACCGCCACCGACCAGGATCAGGACAGCCGCGCCGGCGCCGATCAGCTGGTTACGGCGGCGGGCCTGCGCCCGGCGTGCCTGCCGAGCCGCGGCACGACTACCGCCGCGTGGCGCGCGGTGGGAACCCGACACTCGCTCTCGACCTCCTGACTGATTCCGCCCGACGGTACCCGGTGGCCCGGCATACACCCGGAGAGCCAGCCTGCCGAAGTCTTCCATACCTCGGCGTGTCCGCACGAGCGGTCCCCTCTCCGCGGGCGACGATGGAGCTCAGATGACCGACATGCTGAGCCGCCCAGGCAGCCGTGACGGCGGATCCCCGCAGCCGCCCGACCCGTCCGTCGCCGCACCGACGAAACCGGTGCTGCTGTCGGCCGTGATCGGCGCCGGCGCCTGCCTGCTGACCGGTCTGCTGGCGTGTGCCGCGGTCGCGGTCATCGGCTGGCTCGCGGCCTCCTTCGGCGGCGCCTCCGGGGCCGTCCGCGCCGGTGCCACGGTGTGGCTGGTCGCCCACAAAGCCGGTGCGACGTTCGGTGGCGGCTCTGTGACGATCGCTCCGCTCGGGCTGACCCTGTTCCTGGGCTGGTGCCTGTACCGCGCCGGCCGGTTCACCGCCCGGGTCAGTGGGGCCGACAAGACCGGCGAGCTGGCCGTCGCTTCCGGAGCTCTCGCGGTCACCTACGGGCTTGGTGCGCTGATCATTGCCCTGCTGACGTCGGACAACACCGTCAAGGTGTCGCCCGTGTCGGCGTTCCTCGGCGCTGCCACTCTGGCGATCGTGGCCGGCACGGCTGGGGTCCTGGTGGAGTCAGGTGCCGCAGCGGACATCGCCGATGCGACCCCGACCGGCCTGCGTGACGCAGTACCAGCTGCTGCCGCCGCAGTACTCACAGTGATCGCCACTGCCTCACTCCTGTACGCCGTGATCCTGGCGATCCACTTCTCGCGGGTCACCTCGATGCTGGAGCTCCTGGACGCTGGCGTGGTCGGCTCGGTCGTACTGTTCGCGCTCTGCCTGATGCTGCTGCCCAACGTCCTGCTGTACGTCGTGGCGTTCGTCGCCGGCCCTGGCTTCCAGCTCGGCGTGGGGACGTCGGTCGCACCGACCGGCGTCGTGGTGGGGAATCTTCCCGCGCTGCCGCTGCTGGCCGCAGTACCGGCTGACGGTGCTACGTCGACGTACCTGCTCGTGCTGACTGCTGTGGTGCCACTGGCCGCCGGTGTGGTCGCTGGGCTGGTGATCACGCGGCGCGGGCTGAAGACGGTGGAGGCCGAGGCGCTCGGATGGGACGCCTTCGCGCTGCGAGGGGCGATCGCGGCCCTGCTCGGCGGAATCGCACTGCTCGTGCTGATGGTGCTCGCGGGCGGAGCGGCCGGACCGGGCCGGATGGCCGAGGTGGGCATCCCGGGCGCGATTCCGGCGGCCGGGGTGCTGACGGCCGGGATGGCGATCGGCGCGGCGATCACGGCCGGTGTCGTCGCGGCCCGGCGTCCCGCGGTACCGGAGGCCGACACCGGGCCCGGTGACCTCGAACGATAGGGTTTGCCGGGTGACAGACCCGAATGCCCCCGCGCGTCTGGTCGTGCTGATCTCGGGTTCCGGTTCGAACCTGCAAGCACTGCTGGACGCCTGCGAAGACCCGGCGTACGGCGCGCAGGTGGTCGCCGTCGGCGCGGATCGCGAGGGGATCGCCGGGCTCGACCGGGCCACCGCCGCGGGCGTGCCGACGTTCGTGCACAAGGTGAAGGACCACGCCGAACGCGCTGCGTGGGACCGTGCGCTGACGGCCTCCGTCGCGGAGTACAAGCCTGATCTGGTCATCTCGGCCGGGTTCCTGAAGCTGGTCGGCGACGACTTCCTCGGGGCGTTCGGCGATCGCTACATCAACACCCACAACGCGCTGCTGCCCGCGTTCCCCGGGATCCACGGGCCTCGCGACGCGCTCGAGTACGGCGTCAAGGTGGCCGGCGCGACCCTGTTCTTCGTCGACGGCGGCGTCGACACCGGGCCGATCATCAGCCAGGTCGTCGTGCCCGTCGAGGACGACGACACCGAAGAAACCCTGACCGAACGGATCAAGGAGGTCGAACGCCGCCAGCTGGTGGAGTGGGTCGGCCGGCTGGTCCGCGACGGCTGGACCATCACCGGACGAAAGGTTCGACTGAAGTGAGCACCGACCGCAGGCCGATCCGCCGGGCGCTGATCAGCGTCTACGACAAGACCGGTCTGGAGGAGCTCGCGAAGGCGCTGTCCGACGCCGGGGTCCAACTGGTGTCGACCGGCTCCACCGCCGCCCGGATCGCGGCGGCCGGCGTACCGGTGACCAAGGTGGAAGACCTCACCGGGTTCCCCGAGTGCCTGGACGGGCGGGTGAAGACGCTGCACCCGAAGGTGCACGCCGGTCTGCTCGCCGACGTCCGCAAGCCCCACCACGTCGAGCAGCTCGCGGAGATGCGCGTCGAGCCGTTCGACCTGCTGATCAGCAACCTGTACCCGTTCAGCGAGACGGTCGCCTCCGGCGCGTCCGTGGACGAGTGTGTCGAGCAGATCGACATCGGTGGTCCGTCGATGGTCCGCGGCGCCGCCAAGAACCACGCGAACGTCGCCGTGGTGACCTCGCCTTCGCAGTACGACGATGTCTATGCCGTGCTTGGCGAGGGTGGGTTCTCGTTGGAGCAGCGGCAGCGGCTGGCTGCTGCGGCCTTCGTGCACACCGCGGAGTACGACGTGGCTGTGGCGTCCTGGATGGGCAACGTGCTCACCGATACCTCTGAGGGCTCGGGCTTCCCGGCCTGGGTCGGCGCTTCGTGGGAGAAGAAGGCGGTCCTGCGGTACGGCGAGAACCCGCACCAGCCGGCGGCGCTCTACAGCAGCGGTGGAACCGGGCTGGCCTCTGCCGAGCAGCTGCACGGCAAGGAGATGTCGTACAACAACTACGTCGACGCGGACGCGGCCCGGCGTACGGCGTACGACTTCACTGAGCCGGCCGTCGCGATCATCAAGCATGCGAACCCGTGCGGTATCGCGGTCGGCAAGGACATCGCCGAGGCGCACCGGCGCGCCCACGAATGCGACCCGGTCTCGGCGTACGGCGGCGTGATCGCCACCAACCGTCCGGTCACGGTCGAGCTGGCCAAGCAGGTCGCGGAAATCTTCACCGAGGTACTGGTCGCGCCTGGGTTCGAAGACGGTGCGGTCGAGGTGCTGCAGGCGAAGAAGAACATCCGGCTGCTCGTCTGCGGTCCCGATTCGGCGGCTCAGCCGGTCGAGTTCCGCGCGATCAGCGGTGGGCTGCTGATGCAGCAGAAGGACGTCTTCCAGGCGGCTGGTGACGACCCGTCCGCTTGGCAGTTGGCCGCCGGTCCGGCCGCCTCGGACGAGGTGCTCGCCGACCTCGCCTTCGCGTGGAAGGCGTGCCGCGCGGTCAAGTCCAACGCGATCCTGCTCGCGGCCGACGGCGCCTCGGTCGGCGTCGGCATGGGCCAGGTCAACCGCGTCGACTCCTGCCGCCTCGCCGTCTCCCGCGCCGCCGACCGCGCCGCCGGATCGGTCGCGGCCTCCGACGCCTTCTTCCCCTTCCCGGACGGCCTCGAGGTCCTCATCGAGGCAGGCGTCAAAGCAGTCGTCCAGCCCGGCGGCTCCATCCGCGACGACGCAGCCATCGAAGCCGCCACCAAGGCCGGCATCACCATGTACTTCACCAACACCCGCCACTTCTTCCACTAGTACGACGTACTTTCACCACCCCCGCCTCTCCCAGGCAGGGGTGGTGTTTTCTTTCCCACGCGCCTTCCTCCGTCAGCCGCTCCCGCCCACCCGAAGTCGCGGCTCCTCCGTCGCCGCTCGACAACTGCTACCGCGCCGCCTCCTTCGTCGCAGGCTCCCGCCCGCCTCGGTCGCTCAACAACAGATCCCGCTCCGCCCGCGTCGCCGCTCAGCCCGCGCATCTCCTCATCGGGCGGTTCCACCCCACCCAAGTGTTCGAAGGCGTACTGGGCGATCTCGTGCACGATCTCCGCATCCGGTGCGACGGTCGATCTGATCTGCAGAAAATGCTTTCGATAGAGAGGTTGCTTAACTATTCGGCGGTGCTTATGGTGAGCGGGCTCGTTGTTCCTCGATCCGCCCGGTGGGGAGAACCATGTCGGTGAAACGTCGGAGCTTTGCGGCGCTGGTGGCAGTTGCGGTGACGGTCCCTCTCGGGGTGTCCGCGGTGCCTGCCGAGGCGCACAGTCAGAAGCGTGTTGTCGGGTACTACACCCAGTGGAGCGGCTACGACCGCAACTTCCTGGTCAGTGACCTGGCCAAGAACGGTACGGCCGCCAAACTCACCCAGCTGAACTACGCGTTCGGCTTTCTCGATGCCTCCGGCAACTGTGTGTCGAGCGACCCGTGGGCCGATTACCAGCGGCCGTTCACCGCGGAGCAGAGCGTCAGCGGCAAAGCCGACGAGGCCGGCCAGCCACTGGCCGGCAACCTGAATCAGTTGAAGCAGCTGAAGCAGAAGTTCCCGAAGCTCCGGATCAGCATCTCGCTCGGCGGCTGGACCGGTTCGAAGTACTTCTCGGACGCCGCGCTCACGCCGGCCTCGCGCGCCGCGCACGTGAAGTCCTGCCTGGACATGTGGCTCAAGGGCAACCTGCCCGGCGCTCCGGCCGGTGCCGCGAAGGGCATCTTCGACGGTGTCGACATCGACTGGGAGTGGCCGGCCAGTGAGGGCAACCCGGGCAACGTGATCCGTCCTGAGGACAAGCAGAATTTCACGGCTCTGGTGCACGAGTACCGCAAGCAGTTGGACCGCGCGTCCTGGCCGTTCCGCGGCCGGTACAACCTGACCGCCTTCCTGCCCGCCGCGCCGGAGCAGATCGACAACGGGTTCCAGGTCAAGCAGCTGTTCCGCGACCTGACCTTCGGTACGACGCAGGGCTACGACTACCACGGCTCGTGGGACCCGATCACCAACCAGCAGTCCGCGATCGACGCACCGAAGGGCGACCCCTCGACCGAGGAGTTCAGCTCGCAGGTGACGATCGACGCCTACCTCTCCCGCGGTGCACCGCGCGACCAACTCGTGATGGGTGTGCCGTTCTACAGCCGCGGCTGGACCGGCGTGACCAACCAGAACCACGGGTTGTTCCAGCCCGCCACGGGTCCCGCGCCGGCGACGTACGAAGCGGGCTACGAGGACTATCGGTTGCTGAAGGCAAAGGCTGACGGCTTCACGGTGTACCGCGACAACAAGGCCGGATTCGCCTGGCTGTTCGACGGTACGACGTTCTGGACCTGGGACGACCCGGTCGAGATGAAGCGCAAGGCGCAGTACATCTCCAAGCGGCACCTCGGCGGCGCGATGATCTGGTCGCTCGACGGCGATACCGCAAATGGCGAGCTGATTTCGGCTTTGCACCGTAATCTTCACTGAGTGGATCTAGCAGCTCTGACCGACCGGTTCGGCGCCACCCGCGCCGAGCCGGTCGACCTCGGATGGTCCGGCGCGACTGTCGTACGGCTCCGGCGTGCCACGGAAACCCTTTATTACAAGGCGGGCGCGGGCGTCGCCGAAGAAGCCGAACGGCTGAGTTGGCTGTCCGGCACGGAGATTCCCTGCCCTCGCGTGCTCGATCGCGGGGACGACTGGATGCTCACCACCGCGCTTCACGGCCGCGACGCCTCGCAGCCGTGGCCCGCCGCCGAGCGCCCCGCAGTTTTGGCTGCTGTCGCCGATGGGCTACGGCAGTTGCAGACGTTGACCGAGTCTCCGTTCGACTCGCCGTTCCCTGGGGCGCGCCAAGTCGTGACGCATGGCGACTACTGTGCGCCGAACGTCTTCATCGACCCCGAAACCCTGCGGTTCAGCGGCATCCTCGATCTCAGCCGGCTCGGCCTCGGTGACCCGTACGTCGACTTCGCACTGATGCACAAGAGCCTCAGCAACGGCCTCAACCCCCAGTACGGCGGCCCGCCGGCCGCCCGCGAGTTCGTAGTACTGGCCGGCGGCGACCCCGATGATCCGCGCATTCAGCACTACACAGACCTCGACGACACCGGCGACTACACGCCATGAACCATCCGCGGACCCGCCCGATGAGGCGGGCCCGCGGATGAGATCAGTTGGACTCGTGGAGGTCGGTGCCGAGGCCGTGGACGGCGGGGATGGTGCCGAGTTTGCCGGCCTGGAAGTCTTCGAAGGCCTGGATGACTTCGGCGCGGGTGTTCATCACGAACGGGCCGGCCATCGCGACGGGCTCGCGGATCGGGCGGCCGCCGAGGATGAGGACATCGAGGTTGGGCTCGGCCTGCGACTGCGAGAGGGCGGCCGCCGTACGGATCGTGTCGCCGGGGCCGAACAGCGCGAGCTGGCCCTTGCGGATCGGGCGGTGGTCGGCGCCGACCGTGCCTTGGCCGGCCAGCACGTAGACGAGCGCGTTGTAGTCGGGCTGCCAGGGCAGCACCAGCTCGGCACCCGGGCTGACTGTCGCGTGCACCAGCGTGATCGGGGTGTGCGTCGAACCGGGGCCGTCGTGGCCGTCGACCGAACCCGCGATGACCCGGATCAGCGCGCCGCCGTCCGCCGTCGAGAGCAGCGCGGAGTCGCCGCCGCGGATGTCCTGATAGCGAGGAGCCGCCCACTTCTGGGCTTTCGGCAGGTTCACCCAGAGCTGGATGCCGTGGAACAGGCCGCCGCTGAGGACCAGGTGCTCCGGCGGCGTCTCGATGTGCAGCAAGCCGGAGCCGGCCGTCATCCACTGGGTGTCGCCGTTGGAGATGACACCGCCGCCACCCTGGGAGTCCTGGTGCTCCATGATCCCGTCGAGCATGTACGTCACGGTCTCGAAGCCACGGTGCGGGTGCCACGGCGTGCCCTTGGGCTCACCCGGCGCGTACTCCACCTCGCCCATCTGGTCCATGTGGATGAACGGGTCGAGATCGCGCAGGTCGACCCCGGCGAAGGCGCGGCGTACCGGGAAGCCTTCCCCTTCGTAGCCGCTCGGCGCGGACGTCACCGACCGCACCGCACGCTCCTTGGCGACGGCAGGATCCGGCTGGTGGACACGCGGCAGCACGGTGATGTCGGAAACGGTCACGGCGGGCATGGTGGACTCCTCGCTGCTAGATAGTTCAAGAATAAACTATCCGACCCAACCCTGACAACCCCGCCCACATTCCCGTACTACGTACTGCCCGGCCGAGGCGAGCCCCCCAGCGCAGATCGGCCAATGCGGCGCTGGTCGGGGAAGGCGGCCCTGGTCGGGAAGGGGGCGCTGGTCGGGGAAAGCGGCAGCGAGGTGACGCGTTCGAGTGCTGCGCGGGAAGGTGCGGGGCGAGGTCGACGGACCGGGGAGCGGCACCTCCCCGGAACTGCAAGCGGGACTCCCCGAACTTCAGACGGGACTCCCCGAAACCGTGAGGCGCAGACAGCAAAGTGGAGATCCGGACAAGAAGCGGGGATCCGGACAAGACAGTCCGGACCCCCAAGTTGCTGTCCGAACCCCCGAGTTGCTGCCCGGATCCCGGGTTGCTGTCCCCTCCTCGAGGGCCCTTCGATGAGAACGGGCGGGTCAACTACCGCTGACGGGGTTACCCCACTGCTATAGGAGTGGGGTAACCCTTCGATGACGGGTGAACCCCCCCCGGGAGAGGGGCGAACCGGGGAGGTGGGTGCTTGGCCGGGTCGCCGGCGGTGGGGGTAATCGCCGTGGAGGTTGCCCCTGGTCTCCGGGAAACCAGCTGACCTTCCCCGCGGAGTCGCCCCGATCGTCTCGGGATGTGTCGAACCGGAGGTGGTGGTGGAGGTGGCGCCGGAGGTTCTTGCTCAGGCGGTCGATGTTCGGGCGGTGGGGTCGATCGCCGTGAGGGTATGTCCGGCGCGGTCAGAGGGTGTCCGAGAAGTCAGTCGACCGTGACGAGTTGCTTCTCCGAAGCAGCGGGCACCTGGAGGGTTTCGCCTTCGATGTCGACCTTGGGGGTGATGCGGTCGAGCCACTTCGGGAAGAACCAGGCTCGGTCGCCGAGGAGGGTGAGGACGGCGGGGACCAGCGTCATCCGGACGACGAAGGCGTCGATCAGGACGCCGATGGTGAGGCCGAAGCCGATCGTCTTGATGATCGGGTCCTCGGCGAACATGAACCCGGCGAAGACCGCGGCCATGATGAGCGCCGCCGCTGTCACCACCCGGGCGCCATGGCCGACACCTTCGATGGTCGCCTCGGTCGCGTGCCGTCCGTGCACGAACTCCTCCCGGACCCGGGACACGATGAACACCTCGTAGTCCATCGCCAGCCCGAACAGGATGCCCATCATGATGATCGGCAGGAAGCTGACCAGCGGCCCAGGCGAGTCGACGCCGAGCAGCGACGCGCCCCAGCCCTTCTGGAACACCGCCACGGTGATGCCGAACGTCGCACCGATGGTGAGCAGGAAGCCGAGCGTCGCCTTCAGCGGCACCAGGATCGAACGGAACGCCAGCATCAGCAGCAGGAACGACAACCCGATCACGACGAGCAGATAAAGCGGCAACGCTGCGGTCAGCTTGTTCGACACATCCACACCCACCGCGGTGTTGCCGGTGACGGCGACGTCGCCGAGCGGGTGGATCGACGTCCGCAGGTTCTTCACCAGGTCGGCGGTCTGCTCGCTGGCCGGACCGCCCGCCGGGATCACGCTCACCAACCGGGTCTTCCCGTCAGCACTCGCCGGCCCGGGCTGAACCGCGACGACGTCCTTGAGTCCCTTGGCCTTCCCGAGCACCTGCTCGACCAATGCACCCGCCGCGGCGGGGTTGTCAGCCCTGACCACAACCACCAGCGGCCCGTTCGCCCCCGGCCCGAAAGCCGCCGCCGTCAAGTCGTACGCCACCCGCTGATTGGTCCCGGCCGCGGCCGACGCGCCATCCGGCAGTGCCAGCCGCATGTCCTGCGTGGGAAGCGCCAGTACGCCGAGCCCGATGATGCCCACAGCAACAATCGGGACCCGGAATCGCGTCACCAACCGCGCCCAGCGGAATCCGAACCCATGAACAGCAGGAGCAGCAGCCCCACTCTTCCGCACCTTCCGTGGCAACACCCGCTGCCCGACGAACCCCAGCAGCGCAGGCAGCAGAGTCAACGCAACCAGTACTGCGGTAAGTACCGTGGCCGCCGCGGCCAGCCCCATCGCGGTCAGGAACGGAACTCCGACCAAACTCAACCCGGCAAGGGCAATCACGACGGTCGCACCAGCGAACAACACGGCCGACCCCGCGGTCGCGGTGGCTCGTGCGACCGACTCCTCCTCGTCCATTCCCGCCGCGAGCTGGGACCGGTGCCGCGAGCTGATGAACAGCGAATAGTCGATTCCCACCGCGAGCCCGAGCATCAACGCGAGGATCGGAGCCGTCGAGGAAACATCGACCACCGACGTGATCAGGAACAAGCCGGCCATCCCCGCAAGCACACCGGCGAGCGCAGTCAGCAAGGTCATTCCAGCAGCGACCAGCGATCCGAACGTGATCACCAGTACGAGAGCAGCGATCGCGACACCGATCACCTCGGTCACACCCATCGGCGGTGCTCCACCGACGATCTGGCCACCCGGAACCACCTGAAGGTCACCGGAGCTCAAGTGGTTCAGGTCGTCGTACGCCGTGGTGGTGCTCTTCGCCAGCTCGTCGGCGGGCTTGGTGAACTGCACGCTGATCAGGCCCGTCGTACCGTCCGGGCTGATTGCCTTGCTGGTAAAGGGATCCACCGCACCGACGACCTCGGGCAACTGGTTGGCCTTGGCAACGGTTGCGCCGACGGCCGCCTTCACGGCGGGAGTAGCGAGCGTCTGCCCGGCAGGTGCCTTCACGACGATGGTCGCCGAGGCGCCACTCGCGGCCGGCAGCTCTGTCTTCAAGGCGTCCAGCGCTCGCTGCGATTCGGTGCCGGGGATCGAGAAGGTGTTCGCCGTCTTGCCGCCGAGCGTCAGTGCGCCGACCCCGAGCAGGACCAGGACGAAGACCCAGATCGCCGTGACGATCCGGCGCCGCTGATAGGAGAACCGGCCGAGCCGGTACAGGAGGTTTGCCATGGCTGGTGCGTCCGTTCGCTGGAGGTAGGCGGTGGTCAGCGGTTCAGCCGGAGGATCCGGCGCAGGGCGGTGTCGCAGAGGGTGTGCAGTTCGGCGTCGGTGCGATCGCCGGGGTGCCGGCACTCGCCGAGCAGGCCGTTGATGGCGAACTTCGCCAGGTCGATCTCGAGCTGGTCGTCGGTGCCGCCGGCGAGGATCTCGGTCATCCGCATCCCGGCCGTGATCAGGTCGGCGAACTCGGGGTACTGCTCCATCGTGCTCAGCAGGTCCTGCAGCACGTTGATCAGTCCGCGGAACTCGACGGCGAGCTCGACGAACCGGGTCAGGGCGAATTCCTGCGCCGCCGCGGCCGGCATCCCGGCGGCCTGGTCGATCAGGTCGTTCAAGGCGATCCGCGAGGGTTCGAGCACGGCCGCCAGCACCGCCGGCTTGCCGTTGAAGTGGTAGAGCACGGTCGCTTTCGAGCAGCCGGCCGCGGTCGCGATGTCCTGCAGGGAGGTCGCGTCGTATCCCCGGCTGACGAACAGGGTCATGGCCTGCTGCTCGATCTCGCGCCGGGTCCGCTCCCGCGCCGGGGTGGTGGCTGCCATGCTCCCCACTATCCTGACCGATCGGCCAGTTTTCAACCGATCGGTCAGTTCTGTGTCCCAGCTCACCCGGCGACGGGGCCGCCGGGGTGCGTGGGAGGATCGGAGCGTGACGGCGGAGATTCTGGACGGCAAGGCGACCGCGGCGGCGATCAAGAGCGAGCTGGCGGTCCGGGTGGCGAAGCTGGCCGAGCAGGGCGTGGTGCCCGGCCTCGGCACGATCCTGGTCGGCGACGACCCCGGCAGCCGGGCGTACGTCGCGGGCAAACACCGGGATTGCGCGGCGGTCGGGATCGCCTCGATCGAGGTCGAGCTGCCCGCTACCGCGACCCAGGACGAGATCGCGGCCAAGGTGATCGAGCTGAACGAGAATCCGGCCTGCACCGGCTTCATCGTTCAGCTCCCGTTGCCGAAGCACGTCGACACCAACGAGATCCTCGGCCTGATCGACCCGGTCAAGGACGCGGACGGTCTGCATCCGGTCAGCCTCGGCAAACTGGTCCTCGGCCAGGACGGCCCGCTGCCCTGTACGCCGAAGGGCTGCGTCGAGATCCTCCGCCGGTACGACGTACCGATCGCCGGGGCGCACGTGGTCGTCGTCGGGCGCGGGGTCACGGCGGGACGCCCGATGGGGCTGCTGTTCACCCGGAAGTCGGAGAACGCGACCGTCACCCAGTGCCACACCGGCACCAAGGACCTGGGCGCTGTCGTCCGGACCGGTGACATCGTGATCGCCGCGGCCGGTTCGGCCGGCCTGATCACCGCGGACATGGTCAAGCCGGGTGCCGTCCTGCTCGACGTCGGCACCAGCCGCAGCGCCGAGGGCAAGATCGTCGGCGACATCGAGCCGGCCGCCCGCGAGGTGGCGAGCTGGATCGCGCCGATGCCGGGCGGGATCGGCCCGATGACCCGCGCGATGCTGCTCACCAACGTGGTGGAGGCGGCCGAAGCCGCTCTCGCCGGCTGATGGCGGGCGAGGCACAGCGCCGCAGCGAGTGGCCGTTGGCGTTGTCGGTGATCGTGGCCGCGGCCGGTCTGGTGATTCTCACCTTCTACGACTGGCGCAACGGCATCCTGCTCTTCGCCGGTGGAGTGCTGCTGGCCGGCCTGCTCCGGGCCGCCCTCGGCGACGACGCGGCCGGGTTGCTGCACGTCCGCAGCCGGATGTTCGACACTGCCCTCCTCCTCGGCGTGGGAGCCACCATCCTGCTGCTGGGCCTGATCGTTCCCAGTTGACGTCAACCTGGCGGCGGTCCCACGGCGTTCGAAGAGAGTCCACCTGATGAAAGGACTCCCTCTTCATGCGCTTCCCGCGTCGAAGAACCGCCGCTGCCGCGAGCGTGATCGCGCTCGCCGCCGCAGGCCTGGCCCAGCCCCAACTCGCGCATTCGAGCCCTGACCAGCTCACCCCGACAAGCAGTCCGTGGGATTCGTCCCGCAGCGTCACCCTGCTCACCGGTGACACCGTCCGGCTCGGCCCGACCGGCCGGCCCGAGATCAAGACTCGCCGCGACGGCATCTCGTACGCCGTCCAGAAGGTCGCCCGGCACCTGTACGTCGTACCGTCGGACGCCACGACGCTGCTGAGCCAGGGCAAACTCGACCACCGCCTCTTCGACGTCAGCGCCTTGCTGGCATCGGGACTGGACGATCAGCACAGCAAGGATGTCCGGCTCCTCGTCGAGTACGCGCAACCAACCGGCAGGCTCCGTTCGATCAACGCTTCGCCGACCCGCTTTGCCAAGACCGATGCTGCGGCCGGCTGGGCGAACCTGGTCAAGGGGCAGCGCCTCGCCGGTACCGTCCGCAAGATCTGGCTCGACGGAAAACGTCAGCTCAGCCTGGACAAGTCGGTTCCGCAGATCGGCGCGCCGGAAGCCTGGAAGTCCGGCCTGACCGGCAAGGGCGTCAAGGTCGCCGTCCTCGACAGCGGGATCGACGCCACCCACCCCGACCTGGCGGGCAAGGTGATCGCCGCCCAGAACTTCACCCAGGATCCCGCCGGCGATCAGGTCGGCCACGGAACGCACGTCGCCTCGACCATCGCCGGCTCCGGCGCCGCGTCGGGCGGTCGGTACCGGGGTGTCGCCCCGGATGCCGAGTTGCTCGACGGCAAGGTCTGCGCATTCACCTGCTTCGACTCCGATGTCCTGGCCGGGATGGAGTGGGCCGTCGCCCAGGGCGCCGACGTCGTCAACCTCAGTCTCGGCGGCACCGACACCCCGGAGATCGATCCGCTCGAGGAGGCCGTCAACCGGCTCAGCTCGCAAGCCCTCTTCGTCGTTGCCTCCGGCAACTGGCCGTACTGCACCAGCCCCCGGTACGGCGTATCGTCGCCCGCCACTGCCGATGCGGCCCTCGCCGTCGCCGCTGTCGACAAGGCCGACGCGTTCGCCGACTTCTCCTGCATCGGGCCGCGGCTCGGTGATCACGCCATCAAGCCGGACCTCACCGCGCCCGGCGTCGACATCGTCGCTGCCCGCGCCAAGGACGGCGTGATCGGCGAACCGGTCGACGAGAACTACACGAAGCTGTCCGGTACGTCGATGGCCACACCGCATGTCAGCGGCTCGGCCGCGATCCTGGTCCAGCAGCACCCGGACTGGAGCCCGGCCGGGATCAAGACGGCCCTGATGGCCTCGGCGAAGACCAACCCGGACCAGACCCTCTTCCAGCAGGGCGCCGGGCGCGTCGACGTCGGCGCCGCCACCAGGCAGAGCGTCGCGCCCTTGGAAGGCAGTATCTCCTACCCCGTTCAGACCTGGCCGCACACCGACGACGAACTGGTGAGCAGGACGATCACCTACCAGAACTCCGGTACGGCGGATGTCGATCTGCAGTTGGTTGCTCAAAGCAATGATCCTGGCGGCCGTCCGGCCGGAACCTTTACGCTCGACCGGTCCTCGGTGCGTGTCCCCGCAGGCGGCACCGCGAAGGTCACCGTCACCGCGAACACCAAGCTGGACGGTCCCAACGGCTACTACGCCGGACGGGTGATCGCGACCGCCGGCACGACTCACCTGACCACGGTGCTCTCGGTGGAACGTGAGGCCGAGAGCTACAACCTGACGATCAGGCACCTGGACCGCCGGGGCGGCCTGATCCAGCCGGCGGAGACGGTGGTGGCGTCACACGACGATCCCGAGGCGTTCGACTTCGCCTACGATCCGGTCAGCGTGGTCCGGCTGCCGAAGGGGAAGTACGTCCTGGACACCTACATCCGGCTGCCGACCAGCGATGACCGCAAGGACCGGGCCTTCCTGGCGATGCCGGAGCTCGACCTGAGCAAGGACACCACCGTGACCTTCGATGCGGCGCAGGCCAAACCGGTCAAGGTGGCGCCGCCACGAGCAGATGCCGCGCCGAACTCGATCGAGCTCGGTTTCGCCCGCGGCACGCAGCTCTCCTTCGCCTACCTCACTGGCACTTCCTTCGACGGCCTGGCGACTGCCCAGGTCGGCCCTGCTGTCGCGGGCAAGGATTTCGCGAGCACGCTGCTGACCCACTGGTGCCGGCCGGACGAAACCATGGGCTGCGACGATTCGCCGTACAACTACCTCTTGCAGTGGTTCGTGCCGGGCGAGCTGTACACCGGCTTTGACAAGGTCGTCCGACCGCAGGAGCTGGCCGCCGTCAAGGCCGATTACGCCGCCACTCCTGCGAGCAACAGGATGGAGATGGCGCGGTTCGCCAGGCCCCTCGCCGATCTGCCCGAGCAGCCCGTGGGCGGTTTCTCCCTCTTCCCGAAGCTGCCCAGTAGCACCACCCTGTATCTGCAGGCGGAGGGCATCCGCTGGTCCACGCAGTACCAGGAGATTCTCGTCGACCCGGACACCGGCGACTGGGGCAGCGGGACCCAGTTCGGTGCATCACCGCGGACGTACCGGGCCGGCAGCACGACTGTCGAGCACTGGAACAAGGGCGTCTTCGGTCCGGGCTTCCCGGCGACCGACCGACGGCCGTTCGATCCGGTCGCCAAGCCCTGGGCCGGTCGCGAGGGCGATCATCTGCACACCGATCTCCCTTTGTTCACCGACGGTTTCGGGCATCCGGGTTTCTCGCCGACGGATGAGGCCCGGACGACGCTGAAGCAGGACGGCAAGGTGATCGCCGAAGCGAAGGAGGCGGCCGGTGTGCTGACCGCCGATCTGCCGGCAGCCGCCGCTCAGTACCAGCTGGAGGTGGAGGCCAAGCGGAACTCGCAGAAAGGCCTGAGCAGCGAGGTCAGTGCGGTCTGGACGTTCCGTTCCGGCCACACGGCTGCGGACAGCGCGCTGCCCTTGTCGGCGGTTCGATTCAGCCCAGCGCTCGACGACCACAACCGGGCCAAGCCGGGTTGGGTGCCGGTGTCCGTTCAGCGGCAACCCGGTTCGGCGGCGCAACCGGCCAGGACCCTCGCGGTGCAGGTGTCGTACGACGAGGGCAAGAGCTGGCAGTCGGCTCCCGTACGACGCCACGGCGTCGCCTGGCAGGTCAAGGTCACCCCACCGGTCGGTACTGCGTATGTCTCGCTGCGAGCCCAGTCGGCAGACCGCGCGGGTAACACGATCGACCAGACCGTACTGAAGGCGTTCGCCGTCTCGCGCTGACGTCCGCCGAAGGGAGCGCGAAAGCCGTTTCCCTGCAGGTGACTGTCGGGTGCCCGGAGATCCTCCGGGCACCCGATCTTTTTCGCTCCGGGTGGCGTCTCACCAGCGGCTTGATCGACGACCTGGGGAGAAGTGAGATGGCAAGCAGGAAGAGGGGGCCGGCGCTCGCGCTGGCGGTGGCGCTGGTGGTGACGACCAGCGGGAGCGCGGCTGTGGCGCAAGGTGCCGGTGCGGTGCAGGGGCCGGCGTCGTGGCCTACGGGCAAGGGCGATCAGGTGGTCACCTTGATCACGGGAGACAAGGTGATCCTGGCAGGGGGCGACCCGGCGAAGTTGCGGGTTGAGAGGGGGCCGGGGCGGGAGAAGGTCGTCTTTCGGGTGCTGCGGGACAACAAGATGGACAAGGGCGCCAGTCAGGTCACGGTGCTGCCGATGGATGTCCGCACGATGGTGGGCTCCGGCCGGCTCGACCGGCGTTTGTTCGACGTGACCGGCCTGATCCGGATGGGGTACGACGACGCGCACCTGAAGGCCACTCCGTTGATCGTGGAGTACGACGCGCGCCGGCGCTCGGCCAGCGCGTTGCCGGGGGCAACAATCACTCAGCAGTTGCCGGCCGTCGGCGGGGCGGCGGTCCAGGTGCCGAAGAACGCCTCGGGGGAGTTCCTCCGGCAACTGGACGGCAGCGCCCGGTCGGTGGCCGGGATCAGCAAGATCTGGCTGGACGGCAAGGGCAAGGTGCTGCTGGATCAGAGCGTCCCGCAGATCGGTGCACCCGCCGCCTGGAAGGCCGGCTACACCGGCAAGGGCGTCAAGGTGGCGGTGCTCGACACCGGCATCGACAAGACCCACCCGGATCTCAAGAGCCGAGTGGTCGGCGGCAAGAACTTCACCAGCGACCCCGCCGGTGACAAATACGGGCACGGCACGCACGTCGCCTCGATCATCGCGGGCACGGCGGCCGCCTCGGGCGGTAAGTACAAGGGTGTCGCGCCGGACGCGCAACTGCTGGACGGCAAGGTGTGTGACAGCGAGGGGGGCTGTGAAGAGTCGGCCGTGATCGCCGCGATGCAGTGGGCAGCCGTCGAGCAGAAGGCCAAGGTGGTCAACATGAGCCTCGGCTGGCCGGACACCCCCGAGGTCAACCCGATGGAGGCGGCGCTCAACCGGCTGACCGCCCAGACCGGCACCCTGTTCGTCGTTGCCGCCGGCAACAGTGGTCCCGACGCGCAGACGCTGGGCTCGCCCGCCAGCGCGGACGCGGCGCTCACGGTCGGCGCGGTGGACAAGTCCGACCAGCTGGCCGAATTCTCCAGCCGTGGCCCGCGGCTCGGCGACGGCTCGATCAAGCCCGATGTCACCGCGCCCGGTGTCGACATCGTCGCCGCCCGCGCGAAGGGCGTCGAGATCGGCGAGCCCGTCAACCAGTACTACACGAAGCTGTCCGGTACGTCGATGGCGACGCCGCATGTGGTTGGTGCCGCGGCGCTGCTCGCCCAGCAGCACGTGGGCTGGAAGGCGCCCGAGCTGAAAGCGGTTCTGATGGGTTCGGCCAAGAAGCTGCCGAATCAAGGCGTCTTCGCGCAAGGAGCGGGCCGGATCGACGTCGCCAAAGCGATCACCGAATCGGTCCTCGCCTCGCCGGGCAGCCTGTCGTTCGGTACGGCGTTGTGGCCGCACACCGACGACAAGCCGGTCGCCAAGCAACTCACCTACCGCAACCTGGGCAAGTCCGCGGTGACGCTGTCTCTCAAGCTGACCGCGTCCGCCGCGGACGGCAAGCCCGCACCGGCGTCAGCCTTCAAGCTGAGCGCAACCTCGGTAACGGTCCCCGCCGGCGGAAGCGCTTCGGTGACCGTCACCTCGAACACCAAGCACAACGGACCCGACACCCTGTACTCCGGCCAGGTGGTCGCCAAGGCGGGCGCGTTGGCCATCGGCACGCCGTTCGCGGTCGACAAGGAGGTTGAGAGCTACGACCTGGTCATGCGCCACATCGGCCCTGATGGCAAGGGAACAGACCAGGGCGACACGCTGGTCTACTCGCTCGATCGGGACTTTGCCACCGAGCTCACGCCCGGCGCAGATGGAGTCGTGAAGCTGCGGCTGCCCAAGGGCAAGTACTTCGTCGACGGCAGCGTCGGGGACGCCCAAGGGCGCGTCTACCAGCTCGTCCGGCCTGTCCTGACGCTCGACCGTGCGACGAGCGCACCGATCGACGCCCGCCAGGCCAAGCCGGTGCGGATGACCTTGCCGCGGGCCGACGCCCGTCTCGGCCAGCTGGAGATCGGCTATCTGCGCGCACTGTCCGAAGGTGCGGAGAGCAACTCGATCTGGGCGCCAGACCTGGACCAGGTGCGCGTCGGTTCGCTGGGGAAGGCCGCTGCCAAGGATGAAATGCTCTCGTACGTCTCGACCCGGTGGGGCGTGCCCAAGCCCGACGGGCAGTTCCTCGATTCGCCGTACAGCTACAACCTGTTGCAAGGGAAGCAGGGCAGCTACTTCTCGGGGTACAACAGGATCGTTCGGGACAAGGAGCTGGCCAAGGTGGTCACGCGGTACGCCGCAGACCAGCCGGGACTGCTCGCCCTCGATCAGCGGTTCGGGACCCTGCCGGGGGCGGGCCTCAGCAGCTCGGGGCAGACCTTCGCGTACTCCAGGCCCGGTCAGGCCACGCATTATCTCGACACCGTGCCTGGGATGACCTGGTCGGCCATGGTCGACACCTTCAAGCCGGACAGCGGTGACGGCCGATGGCTGACCAATCACGTCGCCTACGACCAGCCCTATCAGGCCGGCCGGACGTACTCCGAGCGCTGGGGTGCCGCGGTCGCCGTACCGGATGTCGCCGACGGTGGCTCGACGCGGACCGGGAACGCGATCAACCTCTACGTGCAGCCGAACGCCGATGCGGACGGTCACTCCGGTGACTCGCTCGAGGTCGACAAGGCCGCGATCAAGCTGTTCCGGAACGGGAAACTGATCGGCTCGGACACCAGCCCGGGACAGCTGTCCGTCGAAGATGTTGCTGCAGGCAAGGGCTCGTTCCGGCTGGAGTCGTCGCAGGTGCGATCGCTGCTGCAGCTCGCGACCCAGATGAGCACGGTGTGGACGTTCAGCTCGCAGGACACCGGGAGCAAGGAAGTCGCCCTACCGCTCTGGGCGGTGCGGCCGCGGCCCGCGGTGGATCTGAACAACTCCGTGGCCCGGCAGCCGCTGTCGATCCTGCCGCTCGACGTCGTCAGCCAGCCGGGCGCGAAGGTGGGCGCGGTGAAGCAGGTGACGTTGCAGGTCTCCGGCGACGGCGGCAAGACCTGGACGAAGGCTTCCGTCGTACGGACCGGCAAGTCCGGCTACAAGGCCTGCTTCCGTACGCCGGCCGGGGCGAAGCTGATCTCGCTGCGGTCGACGCTGGCCGACCGGGACGGCAACACGGTCAGCCAGTCGGTGATCAACGCGTACCGGATTCGCTGAGAAAGCCGAACGCCCGGCCGGGAAGGTCTCCCGGCCGGGCGTTCGCGTACGTCGTGGATCAGCCGAGCAGGTTGAGCGCCTGCACCGCGTCGCGCTCCTCGCCGAGCTCCTGGGTGCTGGCGTCGATCTTGCCGCGGGAGAAGTCGTTGATCTCCAGGCCCTGGACGATCTCCCAGTTGCCGTCCTTGGTGGTCACCGGGAACGACGAGATGAGGCCCTCGGGGACGCCGTACGAGCCGTCGGAGACGACCGCCATCGACAGCCAGTCGCCGTCGGCCGAACCGAGCAGCCAGTCGCGGGTGTGGTCGATCGTCGCGGCCGCCGCGGAGGCGGCCGACGAGGCGCCGCGGGCCTCGATGATCGCCGCGCCGCGCTTCTGCACGGTGGGCAGGAAGTCGTTCTCGATCCAGTTCTGGTCGTTGACGACCTCGGCCGCGTTCTTGCCGGCCACCTCGGCGTGGAAGATGTCCGGATACTGGGTGGCGCTGTGGTTGCCCCAGATTGTCAGCTTCTTGAGGTCGGTGACGTGGGTGCCGGTCTTCTTCGCGAGCTGCGCGAGCGCGCGGTTGTGGTCCAGCCGGGTCAGCGCGGAGAACCGCTCGGCCGGGATGTCCGGCGCGTTGCTCTTGGCGATCAGCGCATTGGTGTTGGCCGGGTTGCCGGTCACGGTGATCCGGATGTCGTCCGCGGCGTGCTCGTTCAGCGCCTTGCCCTGGACGGTGAAGATCGCGCCGTTGGCCTCGAGCAGGTCGCCGCGCTCCATCCCCTTGGTGCGGGGGCGGGCACCGACCAGCAGGGCCACGTTCGCGCCGTCGAAGATGGTGTTGGCGTCGTCGCCGATCTCGATCCCGGCCAGGGTCGGGAACGCGCAGTCGTCGAGCTCCATCACGACACCCTCGAGTGCCTTCAGTGCCGGCGTGATCTCCAGCAGCCGCAGCTCGACCGGGGTGTCCGGCCCGAGCAGGGCACCGCTGGCGATGCGGAACAGCAGGCTGTAGCCGATCTGGCCGGCGGCGCCGGTGACGGCGACCTTCACGGGTGTAGTGCTCACGACATCGCTCCTCAGAGGTTTTCGACGGACTTGCCTTCGGACGCTAGCAAGTCGTCCGCCCGTGGGCGACGGTGGGTCCAGTGATCCGCACCACCCGGTCACGCTCCGCGTTCCGGCGTACTGCGAAACTCGGGGGATGGAACGCAAGGTCGGTAGTGGGGTCGCGACCGTCGAGGCCGAGGCCGACGGGACCTTCGTCCTGCGGGTCGACGGGTCGCTGCAGTCGCAGGTCGATCTGGCCGACCCGGCGAATCTCTGTTTCGAGTACGTCCGCCGGATCGGCGACGTCCTCGACGCCGTCGCCGAACGCCGCCAGCCGATCTCGGTGCTGCACATCGGCGGGGCCGGGATGACGCTCGCGCGGTACGTCGCCGCCACCCGGCCGCGGTCGCGGCAGATCGTGCTGGAGCCGGACGAGGATCTGACCGAGTTCGTCCGCGAGACCCTGCCGCTGCCGAAGCGCGCGGGTATCAAGGTCCGGCCGGTCACCGGGCGGGCCGGGATCGCGGACATCTACCCGGACTCGGTCGATGTGGTGATCGTCGACGCCTTCGTTCACGAGGCGGTCCCGGCGAACCTCGTCACCGCCGAGTTCGTCGCCGAGTGCGCCCGCGTCCTCCGCCCCGCCGGAGTCGTTGTCTTCAACCTCATCGACGGCACCGCGGGCCTCGGCTTCGTCCGCCGGGTAGCCGCCACCCTCCGCACCCACCTGGCCTCCGGCGCCCCTTCCGCCGGGCCCGCCGGCGGTGCCGGGCCTTCCGCCGGACCCGCTGGCGGTGGTAGCGGCCTCGGGTTCGGGGTGGTGCTGGCCGAGCGGAAGGTGTTGCGGGGGAAGGCGTTCGGCAACGTGGTGCTGGTGGGGTCGGCGCAGCCGGTGCCGGAGCTTGCCGACGCCGGGCGGCGCGCGCAACCGCCGTACGAGGTGCTCCCGCTGGTCGAGCTCGCGGGGAAGGCCGAGCCGCTCACCGACGCCGACGGGTTCACCTCGCCGGCCGCGCCTGCGGGGACCTTCGGGCGCTGAACCGGACAAAGCGCTGTCAGCTTTCCGGGGTGCGACCCGCGCTGGGCCTGCGGGCCAAGGTAATTTTGCGGGGTGTCCACAGCCAAGGTTGCCGCGCTGAACTACTACCCGGTGAAGGGTCTGGCCGGGGTATCGGTCGAGGAGGCCGAGGTGACGCCGACCGGTCTCCTGCACGACCGCAGCTTCATGCTCGTCGACCCCGAAGGCACCTTCCTCAGCCAGCGAACCGTTCCCGCGATGGCGCCGCTGAAGGTGCAGGTCCTCGGCGACTCCCTGCGGCTGTCCGCCGACGGCGCCGACGATCTCGAAGTACCGATCCAGTACGACGGTAAGCGGCGCGACGTGAGCCTGTTCAACAAGTGGTTCGGGGCTGGTGTGGTCCAGGACCCGGCGGCGGCCGAGTGGTTCTCCGAGCGTCTCGGACGTCCCGCGGCTCTGGTCCGCGTGACGCCCGAGCACGACCGTCCCGGTTGGGGCGTGCACAAGGGCCAGACCGGCTTCGGCGACGCGCACGCGCTGCTGATCACGTCGTTGTCGTCGCTCGACGGGTTGAACGAGCGAATCGTGGAGCGCGGCGGCACCCCGATCCCGATGAACCGCTTCCGCCCGAACCTCGTCATCTCGGGCTGGGACGAGTGGCACACCGAGGACCGCGTACTGCGTGCTTCGGCCGGCGAGGTCGACTTCGGGTACGCCGCCCGCGCGATCCGGTGCGCCGTGCCGACCGTCGACCAGGCGACCGGCCGCAAGAGCGGACCCGAGCCGACGCGCACGCTCGCGACGTACCGGCGGCAACCCGACTACGGCGGCGGCGTGAGCTTCGGAATGAAGGCGGCCGTGCTCAAGCCCGGCGTCGTCCGGGTCGGCGATGAGATCTTGGTACACGATTGGTTGCCGGAAGGCCCTGATCCCGCGCCGCTGGCTCGATAGCCTGCGACTCCACCGACCTGTGGAGTCGCCATGCGCCGGATCGTTCTGCTGGTAGCCCTTTCCTTGCTCTTGGCCCCTATCTCTCCTGCTGTTGCTGTCAGCAACGATGGACCCCGGTACGACGTACGCCTCGGCGCCGACGCCAGTGGGGTGACCTGGACAGGGCGGGAGCGGGTGACCTTCACGAACACGTCGGCGGGCACGCTGTCCGAGGTCTACCTACGTTTGTGGGGCAACGCATGGGACGGCTGCAACTCGTCACCGGTGCGGGTGAGCCACTTCGCGGGCGGGACGCCTGGTACTGCGTCCGTCGCGTGCACCGCCTTGCCGGTGGCTCTCACCCAACCAGTTGCTCCAGGCAAGCAGATCTCCATCGCCTTCGACCTCAGCATCACCGCGCCCGATCGGGCTGAGAAGTTCGGCCGGTCGGGCGACTACAGCTTCTTCGGCAATGCTCTGCCGGTGCTGGCGATTCACGACCAGGCCGGCTGGCACCTCGAACCGGATGTCGGCATCGGTGAGAGCTACTACGCGGCCGCCGCCGACTTCGCCGTACGACTGGATCATCCCGCCGCTGTGCAGGTTCCCGCGACCGGGACGGAATCGGGCGGTGTGATCACCGCCAAGCAGGTGCGCGACTTCGCTTGGGCCGCCGGGCCGTTCGAGCACTCGGAGGTGACCTCGCCCGGTGGCGTGAAGGTCCGCACCTGGTGGACCTCGGTGGTGACGGCGGGCGCCGTCGCCACTGCGCGAACCGGAGCAGTCGCCGCGGTCGACGATTTCGGCCGCCGCTTCGGGACCTACCCCTACGGCGAACTCGACCTCGTGCTCAACGACAAGTGGGCCGCCTTCAGCGGGATGGAGTACCCGGGCTTCGTGCTGCTCGTCGCCCCGCCGTACGGCGAAAGCGCCGCCGTCCACGAGGTGGCGCACCAGTGGTGGTACGGCATCGTCGGGAACAACGAGTACGCGGATCCCTGGCTGGACGAGTCGTTCGCGACCTACTCCGCCGACCTCTTCGCCGGCGACGCGAAGCCGGGTTGCTGGCCGGGCTCCGTCGTGACCTCGATCACCAACTCGATGGCCTACTGGAAAGCCCACCCGACCAGCTACGGCACCTACGTCTACACCTACGGCGCCTGCATGCTCCACGACCTCGACCGCCTGATCGGCGGCCCGGCCATGGCCACCCTGCTGAAGACCTACGCCCTCACCCACTGGTACGGCATCGCCACCCCGGCAGCCTTCAAGCAGGCCGCCCAATCCGCAACAGCGATCGACCTGACTTCCTTCTGGAGCGGTCACAGCATCGGCTAGAGGTCCATCGCGATGCCTGCGGTGGGGAGGCGGAGGCGGTCGGCCAGGTTGGCGGTGGTGAAGGTTTTGGCGAGGTGGGTGGGGCCTTCGCTGAAGTGGGCCCAACCTTCGGTGTGGACGGGGACGATGACGGCTGGGTTCAGGAGCCGGGCTGCTTCGACTGCGGCTTCCGAGGTGAGGGTGAGTGGGGCACCGTCCAGGAGGGGAGTGCGGGCGGCGCCGGCGAACAGTACTGCGACGTCCACCGAGCCGGCCTTGACGCCGGGGATGGTGCCCGCGGCGAGGCGGGTGACGAGTTCGTCGACCAGGTCGACCGACGCGTTGTCGCCGGAGACGTAGACGGTCGGCAGGTCGTCGCCGGTGAGCAGGAAGCCGGTGACGATACCGGTCACCGGCTCGCAGCCCTCCGGGCCGTGGCGAGCGGGGAGGCCGGTCACCGTGAGGACACCACCGTCCGGGCGGGCGAGGTCGATCGATGCCCAGTTCTCCAGGCCGTGTACGCCGGGAACCCGCTCGGCGGCGGCCGTCGTCGACAACACCTTGGGCACGCTCGACAGCAGTTCCCGGCCGGACTCGTCCAGGTTGTCCTTGTGCTGGTCGTGCGACAGCAGAACGGCATCGATCGGCCCGAGCTCCGCGATCTCCAGCGCGCGGCCGGTCAGCTTGGTCATCACGCGCCCGGGCAGGTGGTACTCGCGGGGCTGGTCGAACGCGGGGTCGGTCAGCAGAGAGAGGCCGCCGATGGTGAGCAGGGCGGTCGGTCCGCCGATGTGAGTGAGCAACATGTCTTCATCCTTCAGCTTCGAAACCCTCCTGACCATTGGCCCGGAGGACATACTTGCTTAAGATCGGGCCATGCGTTCGGTAGCGGTCCTCGCGTACGACGGGATGAGCCCGTTCCATCTGTCCGTGCCCTGCCTGGTGCTCGGCGACCGCCTCGGCGGCGAGCGGCAGTACGACGTACAGGTCTGTGCCGAGAAGCCCGGGCGCCTCGGCACCAACGCCGGATTCGACCTGCACGTCGAGCAGGGTCTCGCCGCGATGGACGACGCGGACGTGGTGATCCTGCCGAGCTGGGATCCGGACCTGGAGCCGTCCGATGCCCTGATCGAGGCGATCCGGGCGGCACACGCGCGGGGCGCGACCGTAGTCGGCCTGTGCATCGGGGCGTTCCTGGTCGCGGCGAGCGGGATCGCCGACGGGCGGGAAGTGGTGACGCACTGGCGATGGGCCGACCAACTGGCCGCGCGGTACCCCGGGATCGACGTACGCGCCGACGTGCTCTGGTCGGACCTGGGCGACCTGCTCACCTCGGCCGGTACGGCGGCTTCGCTCGACTGTTGCCTTCACCTGGTCCGGACCCATCACGGCCTCGAACTGGCGGAGCGGCTGGCCCGGACGATCGTGGTGGCGCCGTACCGGAGTGGGTCACAGGCGCAGTACATCCCGGCCCCGATGCCCTCCGATCCGGCCGACGACGTGATCGAACGAGCGATGGTGTGGGCCCGGTCCCGGCTCGACCAGCCGGTCTCCCTGGACGAGTGGGCGGCCGCGGTCGCGCTGTCACGGCGTACGTTCACCCGGCAGTTCCGGGCCAGGACGGGTAGCAGTGGACAGGCCTGGTTGCTGCGGCAACGGCTGGACCGCGCGCGGCTGCTGCTGGAGACCACGGACCACCCGGTCGAGCGGGTCGCGGCCGAGAGCGGCTTCGGCAGCAGCGCGGCGCTCCGGCATCACTTCCACCTGGTCTTCGGTACGACGCCGCAACGGCATCGCCAGGAGTTCGCGACGCCCAGGGACGGGCGAGGACTGCTCGGATCAGAGCAGCAGCAGGAGCGTGTAGAGCGCCGGGGCCGCGAAGGTGACCAGCAGGATCCAGGCCATCATCTTATGGCCGGGCTTGGCGCCGTCCAGCGATGAGGCGAAATGGACCACCGCGCCCTCTTCGGTATGGCGGCTGAGGCCGATCCGGCGGGCGTCCTCGGGTCGCCGGTCGGGACGTTCGTCCGCCAGGGCGTCGGGTGGGATGCCGTAGAGCGCAGGCCGGGCCGCATCGAGGTCGTCACGCTCGCCGTACATCCGGCCTCCCGCCAAGGTGGATGGAACTTCCTCCATGGTCGCACCAAACACCACCCCAGCGGCCCGACGCCGCCGAGCCGCTGTACTGAGTAGTCGAGCCGCTACCGGAAGTCAGCCACCCAGGCCACCCTGGTGTGGTAGCTGCAGAACAAATTCAGAAGGCCGCCGCAGGTCCTGTACCTGGCCGTGTCGCGGCCGACACCGAGCTCCCGCAGGCCGCAGTTGAGCACCGTGCCTGAGCTGTTGTTCTTCAGCCGATCGAACGCTGCCTGCGCGGACATGTCGTCGCCACCGGCCGACGCCTTGGACTGTTCGGTCGAGGAGACGTCGCCGCTGTCGGCCCGATCGCCGGCCTCGTTGCGGGCGCCGCCGGTGAGATCGCTGTCGCGGCCCAGCGGCGCGCAGCCGTTCTGCACCCGCGCGTCGTCGATCAGCGAGAACAACTGCTGCTCGTCGGCGCTCATGCTGCCGTCGTCGGTCGGTGGCTGAGTCGTCGGCGGCTTGCTGGGCACCGGCGTCGGCGTGGTGCTGTGCGAGTCCCCGCCGCGGGTCGGCTCGACCGGCGGTGTGCTCGTCTGGTCGCCCGGACCGTCCGTCGGCACGGTCGTCGGACGACTTGAGGGCGTCCTCGTCGGGTCGTCGCCAGGAGTCGGTGTGGCGGACGGCGTACGGGTCGGCTTGGTCGGCGTGACGCGTGGAGTCGGCGTACTGGTCGACGGTGTGTCGCTCGTCTGCACCACCGGCTCGTTGGAGGCGGTGATGTAGGTGTCGTCGTCCCTGGTGACGTAGGGGATCGAGGCGTCGGCCTGGTCCGACTGCGGTTCGTGCAGGAGGATCCAGGAGATCGGGGTGATGACCAGGATGACGGTGCCGATCGCGACCAGCGTCCGCTTCAGCCTGGACGGAGTTTCAGCGGCTCGACGGCCGCGCCGGGCTCGTGTGGCACCGGGTGCTGACATTGCTTGGTGTTCCCTTCACGGTCGCCGTCCCCCTCTGGCGTTGAGGTCAGTTCCGGCCGAAGTCCTGGACCCAGCTGCCCGGTCCCCACTCGGACTTCACCTGGCCAGGGTCGTACCCGATGCCGATCTTGTTGAACCTGCAGTTGAGGATGTTCGCGCGGTGCCCGTCGCTGTTCATCCAGGCGTTGAAAACCCTCTGCGCGGTGCTGTAGCCGGCGGCGATGTTCTCGCCCCAGCCCGAGCCGTGCCAGCCGGCGGCGGCCATCCGGTCGCCCGGGTCCTGCCCGTCCGGGTTCGTGTGATCCATGTAGTGGCGGCGGACCATGTCCGAGGCGTGCTTGCCGGCTGCCTCGACCAGGCTGTCGTCCAGCGACAACGGGCCACAGCCCTGGTTGCGCCGGGCCGCGTTGGTGAGGTCGAGGACCTCGCGCTCCTCGGCGCTGGTGCCGCCACCACCGGACGGCGGAGGCGGTGGGTCGTCCGGGGTCTGCGTGGCGGTGACCGTCTTCGTCGGCGTGCCGGTCGTCTTCGGCGGTTTCGGCTTGCCTTCGATCGTCCGCGGCGCCTTCGGCGTGACGGTCACCGTGGTGACCTCACCGGGGGTCGAGGCCGGCCCGCTCGAGGGGGTGGTGCCGGCGGTCGACTCGGCCGACCCGAGCTGCGGCGTACCGGACGGAGTGATCGTGGTGGTGACGCCGTTCGGCAGGGTCGCCGTGACGGTGACCTGCTTGCCCGGCAACTTGGCGGCGATGGTGCTGGTGTCGTCGACAGCGGCCGGGCCGGAGTCGTCCTGGGAGATGTTCAGCACCTTGGTGTCGTCCGTGGCGACAGCGGAGCCGTCGTGCGCGGTGACCAGCCAGACCACCGGGCCGATGGCCAGCAGAACCGACAATGCGCTGACGATCGGGCCGAGCAGGCCTCGTCGCTTCTTCGGCGCGGCTCGTCTACCGCGGTGTCGCCCAGGGGTTGGCGATTCCGTCATGGGTGGGCGAATCCTCTTCAGTTCGTCGTACCGGAAGTCCGTCGTTCCCCGTCGTTCGTTGCCAGGCCCCCCTGGTTACCGAACAGTGACCCTAACCGATGCGTGAGGTCACCGTTACGGGTCGGTAAGGCGTCTTAACGATCACCGAAGGTTGCCCCTGGAAACGTGCCGCGACCGGTCAGCCGCCGAAGTCCTGGACCCAGCTTCCGTTGCCCCATTCGGGTTTGACCTGGCCGCTGTCGTAGCCGATGCCGATCATCGTGTAGGAGCAGTTGAGGATGTTGCGGCGGTGTCCCTCGCTGTGCATCCAGCCGTCCACCACGGCCGCGGCGCTGCTGTACCCGACGGCGATGTTCTCCGCCATCGCACCACCGGTGAACCCGGCCGCCTTCATCCGGTCGAACGGGCTGCGGCCGTCCTGGCTGTTGTGGTCGAAGAAGTGGTGCACGACCATGTCGGTCGCGTGCAGGTCGGCCGCACGGGTCAGCGCGCTGTTCGTCCGCAGCGGTCCGCAACCGGCCTTCGCCCGCTCGTTGTTCGTGAGCGCCAGAACCTGCGCCTCCTTCGAACCACTCGGCGCGGGCGGCTGCGTCGTCGGCTTGGTCGTGGGCTTCGTGGTCGGCTTGGTCGTGTGGCTGGTCCCTGGCGACGTCGTTGTCGGCGTCGGCCGGGGCGTCCTGGTGGCGTGCCGGCTCGGTGCCGTCGTCGACCGCGTCGGTGTGGGAGTCGCGCTGGGGGTCTTGCTCGGCGTCTTCGACGGGGTCGGAGTGGCCTGAGGAGGCGTCGGTGTCGCGTCGTCGGTCGGGGGAGTGCTCACCTCGTCGGTCACCACCGACGTCAGCGGATCGTGCTGCCCGGTCGCGACCGCGTCCTTGCCGTCACGCGTCACGTACCAGCCGCCGGCGGCGACCAGACTCAGTACCGCCAGAGCTCCGACGATCGGCCCGGCCACACCGCGCTTGCGTCGACGGTGACCTCTCGGTTCCTCGTTGCTGTAGTCGTCGGGCCCGTTCTCCGAAGGAAAGAAGGGGTTCTGGCCGTTGGGCGGGTTCGTCACGCGAGGGACCGTAGCGGATCCCGTCGCCGACCACGAGACTTCGTGAGCTACCTGACCCCCGCATTGACGAAGCTTTGACGTACGGCGTCGGCGCGTACCGCGCTAGCCCACAACGCAAGGAGGAGACCGAGTGCGGGTGGTCGTAGGGGCAGGTGCCGTCGGTACGGCGGTCGCCAAACTCCTTGCAGAGCAGGGCGAACAGGTCAAGGTGGTGACGAGGAGCGGCGCCGGTCCCGACCACTCACGGATCGAAAAGGTCGCCGCCGACGCCAGTGATCCGACCGAGTTGAGCCGGATCGCGGCAGGCGCCGACACCCTCTTCAGCTGCGGCGGTCCGGCGTACGACAAATGGGCCACCGACTGGCCGCCGCTCGGTGCATCGCTCATCGGCACGGCCCAGGCCACCGGCGCGTTGCTGGTCACCACCGGCAATCTCTACGGGTACGGCGCACCGACACATCCGATGACAGAACATGACGAGGAGCGGCCGAACTCGGTCAAGGGCCGGGTCCGTGCGCGGCTCTGGGCCGACGCACTCGCCGCTCATCGCGATGGCCGGATCCGTACTGCGGAGGTCCGCGGCTCCGACTACCTCGGCGCGGGAGCAGCCTCCTTCTTCACGGTCGGAGTCCTCCCCGGCGTACTCCGGGGCAAGGCGGCTCCCGTGCCCGCCGACCTCGATGCCGCGCACAGCTGGACGTACGTCGGGGACGTGGCCCGCACCCTGATCGCTGTCGCCAAGGAGGACAGCGCCTGGGGGCGGGTCTGGCATGTGCCGACGGCCCCGCCCGTCTCCGTGCGCGAGCTGGCCACGCAGGCGGCCGCGATCGCCGGCGTCCGGGCTCCGCGGCTGATAGCCATGCCGCCGGCTCTGCTGTGGCTCGGTGGCTTGGTCAACAAGCAGGCCAGGGAGATTCGCGAACTGCAGTACCAGTTCCGGCAACCGTTCGTGCTCGACTCATCCGCCGCCGCGGAGAAGTTCGGCATCGAGCCGGTCGGCGCCGACCAGGCCCTGCGCGAAACCGTCACCCACCTGAAAGGGGCGGTTTGAGCTAGGCCGAGCGGGCGATGACTATGTCGGCGACGACCTTCCAGCCGAGGCTGCGGTAGAGCCGCAGGCCGTCGATCGAGGCGATCAGGATGCCGCGTTTGGCGCCCTGGGCCGCTGCGGTCTCGACCAGGGAAGCCATCACCGCGCTGCCGAGTCCGCGTCGTCGGTGCGCCGGGTCGGTCTCGATCCGGTCGGCGACGGCGTCCTCGCCGACCACGGCCATCCGGCCGCTCGACACGACTCCGCCGTGCAGCGTGGCCCGGGTGATGATCAGGTCGGACTCGAGCTCGGAGTGCAGCGAGTAGCGCTCGTTCAGGGTCAGCGCGGGCTGCTCCGACAGCTGGATCGTCATCAGCCAGTCCTGCTCGCGCTGCACCTCCAGCCCGAGGTCCTCCAGTTGCTCGACGCGGGCCTCGCGATCGTCGGTGGCCAGCGTGATCCAGCCCGCGCCGCGGCCACCGCCGGCGTTGAGCGCCAGCTCGGCGGCGCGCTCCACCCGCTCGGGTTTGTCGTCCGCGTCCAGGACGACGTACTCCATCGCGCGGTTGTCCTCACCCGCGCGGACGGTCAGGATCCCGTCGTTGTCGTCGTCGACCTTGGTCCAGCCCCGCGACACAGACCACCCGGCCTGCCAGCGGCGGACGAGTTCCTCACGATCTCTCACTCGTCGATTCAACCAGTCAGAACGCCGCACGGCGAGGGGAAGATGTGTCGGGCGGCACCAATTGGTCGCGTAGGGCGACGAAATCCGGCACGGATCGTTGCCCTTCGCTAACTTTCCGTCGCCACGGTCGCCGCGGTCGCCTGCGGGTGATCGGTCGCGAGGAGGTCGAAGCAGAGCAGGTTGTCGAAGCTGCCGTCGCGCCGGGGGCTCGCGGCGCGCGCCGTACCGGTCAGGGTGAAGCCGTTGGCGACGGCGACGTGCGCGGAGGCTGTGTTGCCTTCGGCAGCGAACAGCATCAGCCGCCGGCGGCCCAGACCGCCCTCGTCGATCGGCTTGAAGGCATGCCGGATCGCGAGCCCGACCGCGGCCGACATCACGCCGCGCCCGCGCGCCTCGGGGTGCAGCCAGTAGCCGACCTCGCCGACGGTCGCGTCGATCCGGTTCTTCAGATCGAACACGCTGACGTTGCCGAGCAGGTCGTCGGTTTCCGGATCCGCGATCGCCCAGGAGACTCCTTCGCCGCTGGCCAGGTTCTCCAACCGGCCGGTGATGAAGGCCTCCGCATCCTCCAGTTGGTACGGCGACGGCATGCCGACCAGCCACTGCTGCGTCCGCTCGTCGTTGCACGCCTCCATCACCCGCTTGGCATCGGTACTACGGAGCGCTCGCAACCGCAGTCCCGCACCGTCCAGCGTCGGCACCTGCCACCAGTGGCCCACCGGCTCGCCGGAATCGTCCCGGCTCCGGGTGGCGACCCACTCGTCCTTCCGTACGCCGCGCGCGACCCCGCCGTCGGGAACCATCACCAGACCGCGGAACCCGGCCTTCCAGGCGACCCGGCGAGATCCCCAGTTGCCGACGTACGCGCGCCAGATCACCCGCGTCCAGCCCCGCTCGAAGGCGTGGTCCACCGCCAGCTTCAAGGCTCTCGTCATCACCCCGTGGCCGCGAGCCCACGGTGCCACCGCGAACCCGACTTCGCCGACGCCGCCGTCGCCGGGCCGCAGGTCGATCGTGCCGGCGTACCGGCCGTCGTACTCGATCGCCCAGGCCCAGGAATTACCCTCCCGCCAGCCGGCCGGGACGAACTCGGTGAGGTAGTGGACCGCGTTCCCCCACTCGTACGGCACCGGGATCGTGGTCCAGCGCTGCATCTCCGGGTCCTGGCACGCCTCGTACGCCGGTCCGACGTCGTCGGCGGTGTGCGCCCGCAGGGTCACCACATCGTCACGCAGCACCGGAACGTCCTCAGGGAATCGCATACCCCACCCTCCCAAGCCACCTGCCTCAGCGGCAATCACATTTCAACCCACCAGGCGAACGGCACATCACCAACACCTACCCCGCCTTCCTTCCCTTCCCTTGAGTGCTGACGGCACATAAATCAACGTTTTCGCACTGCAAAGGGGGGCAGGACCGCTTAGGCTGTGGCTGTGAGCGCAGCTGGAGTGAATGCCGAACCGTCCCGCGGCCGGGGCGGTCAGCTCGCTGCCCAGCGGCAGGCCACGATCGTTGCCGAGGTCAACAGCCGCGGCGCGATCACCGTCGCCGAACTGGTCGAGCGGTTCGGGGTGTCGGACATGACGATCCGCCGCGACCTGGACGCGCTCGACTCCAGCGGCCTGCTGCACAAGGTGCACGGAGGTGCCACCTCGGTCGGCCTGCGCAGCGCGCATGAGCCCGGGTTCGACGCCAAGCTCACGCAGGAATCCGCCGCCAAGCAGGCGATCGCCGCCGAGGCCGCCCGCCGGGTGCAACCGGACAGTGCGATCGGCATCGGCGCCGGTACGACGACGTACGCGCTGGCCCGCCAGTTGCTCCGGGTCGAGAACCTCACCGTGGTGACGAATTCGGCCCGGATCGCCGACGTGTTCCACGGCAACGGCCGGTCGGACCGCACCGTCGTCCTGATCGGCGGCATCCGGACGCCGTCGGACGCGCTGGTCGGCCCGATCGCGACCGCCGCGCTGCAGTCGCTGCACCTCGACCTGCTCTTCCTCGGTGCACACGGCGTCGATGCCGAGCACGGCCTGAGCACGCCGAACCTGATGGAGGCCGAGACCAACCGGTCCTTCATCGCCGCGAGCCGCGAGGTGGTCGTCGTCGCCGACCACACCAAGTGGGGCACGGTCGGCCTCAGCACGTTCGCCGGCTGGGGCGACCTCGACCTCGTCGTCACCGACTCCGGCCTCTCCACCGCCGCCCGCAAAGCCATGCGCGACACCAACTGCGAACTGATCATCGCCTCCTGACCACCCACACTTTGAGGGGATGTCCCCCCAAAGTGTGGGCTGTCTGCCTGCATACTGCAGGGCAACCCGCCAGTTGGGGGGATATCCCCTCAAAGTGTGGGTGGTCAGGGTGGCTGCCGCGGCGTAACCCACCAGTTGAGGGGATGTCCCCTCAAAGTGTGGGTTGTCTGCCTGCATACTGCAGGGCAACCCGCCAGTTGGGGGGATATCCCCTCAGAGGGGGAGGCGGGAGGCGCCGGGGGACGGGGTGGCGGCCAGGGAGGTGGGGGCGGTGAAGCCGTGGTCGGCGAAGGCCTTCTCGATCGCGGCGAGGGTGGCGTCGGCCGCGTCGGCTTCAACCAGCGCGATGATGCAGCCGCCGAAACCGCCGCCGGTCATCCGGGCGCCGAGCGCGCCCGCCGCCAACGCGGTGTCGACGGCGACATCGAGTTCGGGCACGGTGATCTCGAAGTCGTCGCGCAACGACACATGCGATGCGGTGAACAGCGGACCGACATCGCGCAGCCGGCCGGCGTGCATCAGCTCGACCGCCTCCTCGACCCGGCGGATCTCGGTCACCACGTGCCGCACGCGACGGCGTACGACATCATCCGTCAACCGGGTAAGCGCATCGTCGAGCTCGTCGAAGGCAACCGAACGCAAAGCCGGTACGCCGAGCTCGGCCGCGGCCTGCTCGCAGCTCTTCCGCCGGGCGGCGTACTCGCCGTCGACGTGCCGATGCGGTGCCTTCACATCGACCACCAGCAAGGCGAGTCCGTCGGCCGCCGGGTCGAACGGGATCTGGTCGGTCGACATCGCGCGGATGTCGAAGTACAAGGCGTGTCCGGCGGTGCAGCACATCGACGCCATCTGGTCCATCAGACCGACCGGCGCACCGACGTACGAATTCTCGGCCTTCTGCGCGAGCCGGGCGACCTCGGCCGGATCGACCTCGACGTCGCTCAATCCCAACAGGGCAACGGCTGTCGCGCACAACAGCGCTGCCGACGACGACAGGCCGGCCCCCGACGGGAGGTCGGAATCGACCAGCAGGTTGGCCCCGCCGATCGGGTAACCGGCCTCACGCAGTACCCAGGCTGCTCCCGCCGGGTACGCCGCCCAGTCCTCGACGGACCCCGGTGCCAGGTCGGCCAGCGTGAACTCGATGACACCCGGCTGCCCCTTCGTCGCCACCGCGAACCGGCCGTCGGTGCGCGCGGAGGCGGTCACCACGATCTGGTTCGGCAGCGCGATCGGCATCACCAGGCCGTCGTTGTAGTCGGTGTGCTCGCCGATCAGGTTGACCCGGCCGGGCGCGCGCCAGGAGCCGTCGGGGGCGGTGTGGAAGATCTCCTCGAACGTGCTCACGAACCAACCTTCCGCAGAGTCTCGGCGACGTCTTCCGGCCGGGTGTCGCTGATGAACGCGCCCATCCCGGACTCGGAACCGGCAAGGTACTTGATCTTGTCCGCGGCCCGCCGGATCGACAACACCTCGAGGTGCAGGTAGCCGAGTTCGCGGTCGATGCGGACCGGCGCCTGGTGCCAGGCAGCGATGTAAGGCAGCGGATCGCCGTACAGGCCGTCGAGCCGGCGCAGTACGTCGAGGTAGAGCTGGGTGAAGTCGTCGCGCTCCGGGCCGGACAGCTCGGAGATGTCGGCGACCTGGCGGTGCGGGTACAGGTGCACCTCGACCGGCCAGCGGGCGGCCTCGGGGACGAAGGCGGTCCAGGTGCCGTTCTCGGCGATCACCCGGGTGCCCTGCTTGCGTTCGGTGGCGAGGATGTCGGCGAAGAGGTTGCTGCCGGCAACGGCCTGGTGTTCGCGCGCGCGGTCCAGCAGGGTGCGCATTCGCGGCGGCAGGAACGGGTAGGCGTAGATCTGGCCGTGCGGGTGGTTCAGCGTCACGCCGATCTCGCGGCCGCGGTTCTCGAACGGGAACACGTGCTCCACGTCCGGTCGCGCGCTCAGCTCGGCGGTCCGGTCGGCCCAGGTCTCGACGACGAGCCGGGCCTGGCCCTGGGAGAGGTTGGTGAAGGACTGGTCGTGGTCGCTGGTGAAGCAGACGACCTCGGCCCGGCCCGGACCGGCGAAGGACGGGAAGCGGTTCTCGAAGACGGCGACGTTGTAGTCGTGGTCGGGGATCTCGGTCGGGTTCCCCGGCTTGCTCGCGCACAGCGGGCACTGGTCCGCGGGCGGCAGGTAGGTCCGGGTGTTGCGGTGCGTCGCGTAGGTGATCGTGTCGCCGGTCAGCGGGTCGATCCGCAGGTCGACCTGCGGCTTCGGGGCCGGCAGTCCGCGGGTGTCCTCGAGCGGCACCCGGACGGCGGCGTCGGCGGGGTCGTAGTAGATCAGGTCCCGGCCGTCGGACAACTTGGTATCGGTCCGCCGCGCACCACGAATCGTCATGGAGCGATCATAAACCAACAGATTCAAACATGCATCAAAGGACCTCCCGCCGCTACTCTTGATCGATGGACGTCGCCCTACTTCCGCGTCCCCTCCTGTTCTGCCGGAGAGGACGCTAGGAACTCCCAGCCCATGAAAGAAACCCTGACCAACATCGTCCTGATCTTCGTCTTCGTGCTGATCGGCGGCGTCTTCGCGGCCGCCGAGATGGCCCTGGTCTCGCTGCGCGAGAGCCAGCTCAAGTCGATCGCACACCGCGGCAAGCGCGGCGAGACGGTGGCCCGGGTGGCCGCCAACCCGAACCGCTTCCTGTCCGCCGTGCAGATCGGCGTCACCCTGATGGGCTTCCTGTCGGCCGCCTTCGGTGGCGCGACCCTGGCCGACGGGTTGTCCCCGCACCTGCAGAACCTCGGCCTGCCGGAGTCGCTGGCCGACACGGTCGCGCTGATCCTGATCACGATCGCGATCTCGTACGTGTCGATCGTCCTCGGCGAGCTGGCGGCGAAGCGGCTCGCGCTGCAACGGGCGGAGACCTTCGCCCTCGGGCTGGCGCCGCTGGTGGACCGGATCGCCTCGGCCGCCCGGCCGGTGATCTGGCTGCTGTCGAAGTCGACCGACCTGGTCGTCCGGGCGCTCGGTGGTGACCCGAACGCCAACCGCGAGGTGATGTCCGACGAGGAGCTGCGCGACCTGGTCTCCGCGCACGAGTCGCTCGGCGAGGAGGAACGCCGGATCGTCGACGACGTCTTCGAGGCGGGTGGCCGGCAACTGCGCGAGCTGATGCTGCCGCGGACCGAGGTGGACTTCGTCGACGCGGAGATGCCGGCGTACAAGGCGGTCAAGTTCGCGGCCGAACGGCCGCACTCGCGGTACCCGGTGATGAACGGGTCGGCCGACGACATCGTCGGGTTCGTGCACGTCCGCGACCTGTTCGACCCCGCGGTCGCGACCCGCTCGGTGCGGGTCGGCGACCTGGCGCGCGACGTCCTGATGCTGCCCGACACCGCGAAGCTGCTGCCGACACTGACCGAGATGCGCCGCCGCAGTACCCATCTCGCGATCGTGCTGGACGAGTACGGCGGTACGGCGGGCATCGTCACGATGGAGGACCTGGTCGAGGAGCTGATCGGCGACATCAAGGACGAGTACGACGAGGACTCGACCGAGACGACCCGGCTGCGCAGCGGCGACATCGAGGTCGACGGCCTGCTCAACCTGGACGACTTCGCCGAGGAGACCGGGGTGGAACTGCCCGACGGCCCGTACGAGACGGTTGCCGGCTTCCTCGCCGCCCAGCTCGGCAAGGTGCCGGCGGTCGGCGAGGAGGGCGCGGTCGACGGCTACAAAATCACCGTCACCGAGATGGACGGCCGCCGCGTCGCCCGGGTCCGGGTCCACCGCGTCGCGCCGGCCGAGGAGACCGCCGACGCGATGGCCGGCGATCCGGCTGATGCGAAGGCACCGCCTGCCGAGTGACTCAGACGGCCTCTGGCTGTCCTACCGCGGGTTCTTCCTGGCCGGCCATCGTGTCGATCAGCACACGGCGACGGGCCAGGACGGCCAGGCCGCCGACGAAGAAGCCGAGACCCTGGAAGATCAGCACCGGGATGACCCCGACGACGTCGCCGAGGATGCCGGCCGCGACGGTGCCGGTGAGCACCGCGAGCCCCTCGGCGGCGAAGAGCGCGCCGAACACCCGGCCGCGCGAGGCGTCGTCGGTGAGCCGCTGGAGCACCGTCATCATCCCGGCGATCAGGAAGGCCCCGGGCACTCCGACCAGGATCATGCAGACGAACGCCGGTACGACGCTGTGCCAGACCAGCGGGTAGCAGAACATCACCAGGTCGATCAGCCCGAACAGCACCGCGCCGACGCCCCACATCTTCGCCGCCGGGAACCGCGACCCGACGGCCGCCGCGATCAGCCCGCCAACGATCCCGCCGACCGCCTGCGAGGAGGTGATCAGCCCGTACGTCGTACCGCTGCCGCCCAACTCGGTGCTCACGAACGGCGCGAACAAGGTGCTCATCGCTCCCTCGCCCACGCCGGTGACGAGTCCGAAGACGAAGACCAGCCGCAGCGCAGCACCGCCGACGCAGATCCGCAGTCCCTCCATCCACTCGGCCTTGATCCGCTGGATGGCGCTGGTGGTCTTCTCCACCACGATCTTGGTACCGCGATGGCGGACAGCGAACAACAGCCCCATCGCGGCCAGATAGGTGGCCGCGTCTGCCATCGCCAGCAGGGGAATCCCGCCGATCGCGGCCAGTACGCCGCCCAGCGCCGCGCCGATCAACCGGGCGATGTCGCTGGACTGGCTGTTCAGCGCGTTCGCCGTGACGAGCTGGCGCGACTCGACCAGCAGCGGAATCAGCGCCTGCTCGGCCGGCCGGAAAAATTGCTGCAGGCAACTTTGTGCGAGGACGACCAGGTAGACCACCCAGATCGTGCTGCCGTCGTGCACCAGCAACAACGGCAGCAGGACCAAAGCATGCAGGAGGTTGGTGACGATCATCGTGCGGCGCCGGTCCCACCGGTCGACGAAGACGCCGGCCAGGGAGCCGAGCAGGAACAGTGGCAGGAACGACGAGAGCAGCAGTCCACCGGAGGCCAAGGTCGATCCGGTCAGTGCGTAGACGTAGTACGCCAGGCCGATCCGCAGGGTCCAGTCGCCGGTGAGGGAGATCAGTCCGGCGGTCAGCACGAGCCGGTAGTCGCGTTGCCGGGCGAGCACCTCCCACAAGTTCTTCATGGGCCGGTTTCTTCCGGCGCGACCGTGACGATGCGGGTGATGTCGACCAGCCGGCTGCCGGGCGGACGCGTGGACTTGTCGTCGATCGGCCGTTCGTCGATGTAGCGCTGCAGCAGTCCGCTGATCTGCCGCTCCAACTCGGCCAGCTCCTCGCCGGTGAGGTAGATGCCGGTGTGGCCGATGCCGGCGTTCTCCCACCAGATCGGTTCTTCGCCGGCCCGCCGCTGCTGCCAGTCGGCCAGCGCGCCCAGCGCCCGCTCGGCGATCAACTGCTCCAGTACGTCGGCTGCCGCGGTCGCCTCCGGGCTCAGGCCCACCTCGCGCCACGACTGTGAGGTCGAGACCAGCCGCCAGGGCCGCTCCCGGTTGTCCTTGCCCGGCGCCGCTTCGACGAAGTCGTACTTCGCCAGCTGCCGCAGGTGATGCGAGGCCAATGCCTGGCTGATCCCGAGCCGGCGGGCCGCATCGGCCGCCGTCAGCGGGCCCTCCTTGCCGAGCAGGGCCTGCAGGTCCAGCCGGACCGGGTGCGCCATCGCCCGGATGGCCAGCGGATCGTCCAGCAGCCGCCGCCTGCGCGGGTCCTCCGAGGATTCCAAAGACATGCTTGGAATATGACGCGCGACAGAACGCATGTCAAGCCGTTGCTTGGAATGCCCCCGGACTCAGCGCTTCTTGGTCGACTTTTCCTTGGGTTCCTTGGGCGTCTTCGGGTGGCCCTTGGTCTTGCCCGGTTCCGCTGGTCCGTGGGTCGGTCGGCTGGTGGCCGGCGGCTTGACCGGCCGGTTGGTGATCGGCGCGGTGGTCGGCGGCCGCGTGGTACGGACCGTCGGTGGATGAGTGGTGACCGCGGCAGGCGTCGTACGAGGTGTGGACGGCGGTGTCGACGGCAGGAGATCGGTCGCCGGAAGATTGCCGAGATCAGGGCCGAGCAGTACTGCGAGCGCGATCGCCGCGGCGGCGGCGGTCACTGCCGCGGCGCCGGCCAGCACGCCTCGCCTGGACCCACCGAGGACGGTCGCCGGAACGGTCGGGGCCTCGGCGGTCCGCGGTTCGAGCGGGGCGATCTCCGCGCCGGACGCGATGGCGGCGGCGGTCGGCCGCTGCTCCGGGTCCTTGGCGAGCATCCGGAACAGCAGCGTCTCGCACGGGCCGGCGAGCTCGGGGCGCAGGCCGCTCGGCGGGGCCGGGTCGACCTCGACGTGCTGGTACATGATCGAAGCGGGGTCCTCGGCCATGAACGGTGGATGGCCGGTGAGGAGCTGGTAGAGAACACAGCCGAGCGCGTAGACATCCGAGGCCGGGCCGGCCGGGCGGCCGAGGGCGCGTTCGGGAGCAAGGTAGAAGCTGGTGCCGACGACCTGGCCGGTCGCGGTCAGCGTGGTGGTGGTGTCGGCGAGGAAGCGGGCGATGCCGAAGTCGGCCACCTTGACGGTGCCGCCGGGGCCGAGCAGCAGGTTCCCCGGTTTGATGTCGCGGTGGACGATGTTCTCCCGATGTGCCGCGGCCAGCCCGGCCGCTGCCTGCCGGACGATGTCCAGCGCGTCGTCGGCCGGGAGCGGGCCGTTCGACCGGAGTTCTTCCGCGACCGAGCGGCCCTCGACCAGTTCCATCACCAGGAAGTAGCCGTCGTCGTGCTCGCCGAAGTCGAGTGCCGCCACGACGTGTTCGTCGCTCAGCAGGGCAGCGGCATGGGCTTCCCGCCGGAAGCGTGCCGCGGCCATGTCGTCCTGACGGTTGGGCAGCAGGAACTTGACTGCGACCTCACGCCCGAGGAGTTCGTCCGTACCGCGATAGACGGCACCCATTCCGCCGCGGCCGAGGGGCGAGCCCAGCCTGTAGCGATCAGCAACCAGCATCGCACCCGGGTACCCACCGGATGCCCCGGCCATGCGGCTCAGCCCCGGCTCACCTGTGGCCGGCCAGCCAGGGCAGGACAACGCCGATCTCGTCGAAGATGGTGAAATGGCTGGCCCCAGGAGCCAGCCGCAGCTCGGCCGTCGGGCAGTGCGCGGCCAGCCAGGCGCCGTGGGAGGCCGGAATGATGCGGTCCCGTTCGCCGTGCAGCAGCAGGATCGGGGCCTCGATCGTGGTCGGGTCGCAGCCCCACGGGGTGACGTAGGAGATGTCGTCGTCGATCAGACCGTACGGACCGGCGTCGAGACCATGGCTCGCCACCGAACCGAGCCAGCCCCATTCACCTTCGAAGAGCGCGAAGTCGTCCTTGGTGAACTCCGGGTCGTACTCGACACCGGAGGCTTCGTGCGCGGCCTTCACCTCGCGTCCACCCAGGGCCGCGCGCAGCGAGGCGACGCCCGACGGGACCATCCCGTCGAACCAGTCCAGCCCCTGTACGCCGTACGGCGCGATCGCGGCGAGGGTGACGGCCGCGGTGACCCGATCGCCCAAAGCGGCGGCGCAGCCGAGCGCGTACGAGCCGCCGCCGGAGTAGCCGGCGACCGCGAACCGGGCGATCCCGAGCTCATCGGCGACGGCCGCCGCGTCGCCCGCGACCGAGGCCATCGTCCGGCCGGGAGCAGGCGAGGAACCGCCGTACCCGGGCCGGTCGAACGAGATCCAGCGGACGCCGAGCCGCTCGCTCTCGGTCAGCAGGGGAGCAGGCGGCGCCCCGAGGTTCGGCGTGCCGTGGTTCCAGAAGACGGGCAGATCGCCGCTGCCGGTGTCGTAGACGTGCAGGGTGCGGCCGTCGCTCAACCGGAGGTCGTTCTCTTGCATGGCGTTCACCTTAGAGTCGCTGCGGGTGGGTCAGCCCGTACGTCGTACTCGGGTCCGGCCGGTCGACATTTGGCCCATTTCTGGGAAAACCGCGCGTTTGTCGAGAAGGTCCGCAGGCCTCCGACCTCGGCTGCAAGGATCCACTCGACCGAAAGGACCTGTCGTGAAGTACTTGTTGTTGATCCACAGCAACCCGGTGACCTGGGGACATCCCTCCTTCCTGCACGCCGAGGAGGGGATCAAACTGCCGAAGTCGGCTCGCGTGGCGCTGACCGCGCAGCTCGACGGCCTGATCGCCGAACTCAAGGAAAGAGGCGAACTGGTCGCGCTCGAACCGCTCGCCGCGCCCAAGACCACGAAGGTGGTCCGCGTCCGCGAGGGCGTCCGGGCGGTCACCGACGGCCCGTACTCCGAGGCGAAGGAGCAACTGGCCGGCTTCTTCCTGATCGACGTCGACTCGCCCGAGCGGGCCGAGGAGGTCGCGGCCCGGATTCCCGAGGCGCAGTTCTTCGCCGTGGAGCTGCGCCCGATCGACGACCTCAGCTGACAGCACCACGACGACTCTGTACTACGGGCCGGCCACCCGTAGTACAGAGTGGTGGAGCTAGCTGACCAGGCGGGCGTGGTTGGCGCGGGTGGCCAAGGCCGGGTCGAGGGCGCCGAGGGCCAACCAGGTCGCGCCCCCGACGCCGTCGCGGGCGGTCAGTACCTCGCCGTCGAAGTGCTCGTGAATGTTTTGCCGAAGCAACCGCCCCACCGGAGACGATTCCCCGGCCACACTGCCGGCCAGCACCAGTGGGCCGTTGTCCGACGTTGTCCTGAGCCGGCTGACCGTTTCTATGAGCAGTTCGGCTGCGCGTTTCACCAAGGCGTGGGCGGTCTTGTCGTTCTGGTCGTACGCCGCCACGACCGTGCGGGCCAGTTCGGCCAGCATCACCGGTGGACGGTTGTTGACGGTGCGAACCAGCTCGTCACGCAGGTTGTCGTACCCCTCACGCTCCGCAGCGACCCGGAGTCCGGGGTCGGTGAGAGTGGCTGCCACCACGGCTTCGCCGAGGATGCCGAGCGGTTCCCGCAGATCGATGGATTGCAACACACTGCGCATTGCTTCCCGGCCGAGCCAGAAGCCGGATCCGTCGTCGCCGAGCAGCCAGCCGTGACCGCCGACGGTGCGGACCAGCGCGTGGTCGTGCACCAGGCCGACATTGCTGCCCGTCCCCGCGATCAGCACGGTGCCGTCCGGCTCAGGCGTGCCGGAGGCGAAGGCGATCTCCAGGTCGCCGATGTACCGCGGGTCGCAGACCAGGCCGGCACCGCTCCAGGCGGCGTCGAACTGGGCCCGGATGCCGGGGTTGGACAGCGCCGGACCGCCCGCCATACCGATCACCGCCGTCCTGACCAGCTGGGCGTCGATGCCGTCCAGAGCCTGGTGAATCGCCTGACCGAAGTTGGCCGCGGCGCTCGCGGGGTGGCTGGTCGGATTTCCGCCGGCCGCGGCCCCGCGGCCGATTACGTTGCCTTCATGGTCCGCGATCACGATCCGGGTGGAGGTGCCGCCGAGGTCGCCGCCCAGCACCAGTGCGGAGGCTGGCATCAAGACCACTGGGTCCCCAGGTTCGGGGACCGGCCGTTCGAGCGACATAGGCAATGCTCCAAACTGCTCATAAGAGGCTAGGCGTGAACAACAACAAGCAAGGTCACGCAACGGTCCCGATCTGGAGGGAAGAGTGAGATGAGCCTTGACTTTAGCTGCCAGGTGAGAAAAGTTCTGTCCAGCAAACCGCAAACATGCGCACTTGTCGGCACTAGGTGTGTCGTGGTGAACACATTAGTCAAGGGGTGGGGCCTCTGATGGCCAGCACGACAGACGGCAGCACCGGCGCCGACGGGACGAACCCGGGCGTGAGTGCGCAGTCCTATGTTCATGCGCTGACGCCGATCCTGGCGGCCGTGACCGAGCAGGCCGACGGCCCGATCCGGGCCGCCGCGGACCTGGTCACCGCTTCCCTGCGCGCGAACGGCGTCATCCAGGCCTTCGGGTCGGGCCACTCCGAAGCACTCGCGATGGAGATCGCCGGCCGCGCCGGCGGGCTGATCGCGACGAACCGGATCGCGCTGCGCGATCTGGTGCTGCTCGGGGGCGAGCCGCCCGAACTGCTCCGCGACGGCGAGCTCGAGCGCAACCCGTCGTACTCACGCAAGCTCTACGAACTGTCGGCCGCCCGCCCCGGCGACCTGTTCGTGATCGCGTCGAACTCCGGCGTGAACGGCTCGATCGTCGAGCTGGCCACCGTCGTGAAGGAAAAAGGACACCCGCTGATCGCGATCACCTCGCTGCAGCACACCAGCGGGGTCGACTCGCGGCATCCGTCGGGGAAGAAACTGATCGACTTCGCCGACGTGGTGCTCGACAACCATGCGCCGTACGGCGATTCTGTGCTGGAGCTACCCGACGGCGGCAAGGTCTGCGCCGTGTCGTCCATCACTGCTGCGCTGATCGCGCAGATGCTGGTGGCCGAGGTACTGCGACGGTTCACCGAGGCCGGCGAGACCCCACCGGTCTACCTGTCCGCGAACATCCCGGGCGGCGACGACCACAACCACGCCCTTGAAGCCCAGTACGCCGGCCGGATCCGTCGTACTGCTTGAAACACTCCTTGGAAGGCGGGACCAATGACCACTCCCAACATGTCGCGGCGCCTGTTCCTGCAGCGCGCAGCGGTCGGCACCTTGATGGCGACCGGCGGCAGCACGCTGCTCGCGGCCTGTGCCAGCAGCGGCAGCGACGACAACGGTTCCTCCGGTGGCGGCGCCGACAAGACGGCCGACAACCCGTTCGGCATGGCGGACAAGGCGACCGTCGACGCGGTGATCTTCAACGGTGGCTACGGCTACGACTACGTGTCGTTCGCGGCTGACATCGCCCAGAAGAAGCACGCGGGCTCGACGTTCAAGGTCGCCCCGTCGACCCAGATCGCCCAGCAGCTGCAGCCGCGCTTCGTCGGCGGCAACCCGCCGGACCTAATCGACAACTCCGGCGCGAACCAGATCGGCTTCAACACGATCCTGGACCAGCTGGCGACGCTGGACGACGTCTTCGAGGCCAACAACTACGAGGGCACGAAGATCGCCGACACCCTGTACCCCGGCGCCAAGAACCCGGGCACGTTCGACGGCAAGTTCGTCGCGATGAACTACGTGCTCACGCTCTACGGCCTGTGGTACTCCGACAGCCTGTTCAAGGAGAACGGCTGGGAGCCGCCGAAGACCTACGACGCGCTGCTCGACCTCGGCGCCAAGGCGAAGGCGAAGGGCAAGTACCTGTTCGTCTGGGGCAAGGAAGCCGCGACCTACTACCACACCCTGGCCGTCGACTCCGCGATCAAGGAGGGTGGCGACGAGGTCCGGCTGGCGCTGGAGAACCTCAAGGACAAGTGCTGGTCGCTGCCGCAGCTCCAGGGTGTCTTCAAGGCCATGGAGACCATGGTCAAGAACGGCTACTTCGTCCCCGGTGGTGCCGGTACCCAGTTCACCGCCGCCCAGGCGAAGTGGAGCAACGACCAGCAGGCCATCCTCTACCCCTCGGGCTCGTGGATCGAGAACGAGATGAAGAAGGCCACCAAGGCCGGCTTCAACATGAAGGGCATCCCGGAGCCGACCCTGACCGACAGCCCGAAGCTGCCGTACGAGTCGCTGCGCAGCGCGGCCGGTGAGCCGTTCATCGTCCCGGCCAAGGGCAAGAACGTTGCCGGCGGCAAGGAGCTGCTCCGGGCCATGCTGTCCAAGGAGGCGGCGACCAACTTCGCCAAGACGCGGCTCGCGCCGACCATCGTCAAGGGCCTGGTGCCCGCCGACGGCTTCGGTTCGACCGCGCTGCAGTCGCAGACCGCGATGCTGGACGCGGCCGGTACGAACATCTTCGACTACCAGGTCTTCGGCCTGTACGGCATGAACACCGACCAGCTCGTGGTCTGGAACTCGTTCCTGTCCGGCCAGACCGACGCGGCCGGCCTGACGAAGGGCCTGCAGCAGATCACGGACAAGGTGCGCAACGACAGCTCCGTCAAGAAGATCCCGGTCAACAAGTGACCATGACGCCAGAGGTAGTGCCGGACGGCGGACCCCAGCGGTCCGCCGTCCGGCGGCGCCGGCCACTGACCTTCGACCGGATCAGCTTCATGGTCGTCTTTCTCGGCCTGCCGCTGGCGGTCTTCGTGATCTTCGTGGTCTCGCCGTTCGTGCAGGCGCTGTGGTACTCGCTGACCGACTGGTCCGGGTTCAGCTCGAAGATGAACTTCGTCGGCTTCGACAACTACGTCAGGCTGTTCCACGACGACATCTTCCTGAAGGCCGTGCGCAACAACATCGAGCTGGCGGTCGTCGTGCCGATCGTGACGATCGTGTTGGCGCTGACCCTTGCCACGCTGGTGACGATCGGCGGCTCGGGCACCGGGACCGTTCGCGGACTGCGCAACTCCGGTTTCTACCGGATCGTCTCGTTCTTCCCGTACGTGATCCCCGCGATCGTGATCGGCCTGATCTGGGCGCAGGTGTTCACCCCGAGTACGGGCATCCTGGACGCGTTGCTGTCGAAGGTCGGGCTGAAGGGATTCGCGGACTACGCGTGGCTCGGTGACGCCCGGACCGCGATGCCGGCCTCGATGTTCGTGATGATCTGGGGCTTCGTCGGCTTCTACATGGTGCTGTTCATCGCCGCCATCCGGGGGATCGACCCCGAGGTGTTCGAGGCGGCCCGGATCGACGGCGCCGGCCGGTTCCGGACAGCGGTGTCACTGACGCTGCCGCTGATCCGCGACAACGTGCAGACGGCGTACGTCTACCTGGGCATCGCCGCCCTCGACGCCTTCGTCTACATGCAGGCGCTCAACCCGGGCGGTGGCCCGCAGAACTCGACCCTCGTCATGCCCCAGCAACTGTTCACCACGGCCTTCGCCAAGGGTCAGTTCGGTTACTCGACGGCGATGGGCGTGATCCTGGCCGCGGTGACCATGCTGTTCGCGCTGCTGGTCTTCACCGTGAACTGGCTGACCGGCGGACGTGACCGGAAGGTACGCCGATGACAACAACTACCGCCGACCGGGCCGAATTCGTCGCCGAGTCGCGCGTGCCCGGCAAGGGATCGCGGGAGGGCAGGGGCGTTGCGACCACCGCCCACATCGCGCTGATCCTGTGGTCGCTGCTGGTGATCCTGCCGCTGGTGTGGACAGTGCTGTCCTCGTTCAAGTCGACGCAGGAGGTGCTGGGCAACCCGCTGTCGTTGCCGGGCAAGCTGCGGTTCAGCAACTACGCCCACGCTTGGACGACGGCCGGTATCGGCCGCTACTTCACCAACACGGTGATCGTCGTCGGCTGCGCTCTCGTGCTGGTGATGATCCTCGGCGCCATGTGCGCGTACGTACTGGCCAGGTTCACGTTCCGCGGCAACCGGCTGATCTACTACAGCATGCTGGCCGGTCTGACCTTCCCGGTCTTTCTGGCGATCGTGCCGCTGTTCTTCGTGCTGAAGAACCTGTCGCTGCTGAACACGCTGCCAGGATTGATCATCACGTACGTCGCGTTCGCGCTGCCGTTCACCGTCTTCTTCCTGCACAGCTTCTTCAAGGCGCTGCCGGGTGAGATCTACGAGGCGGCGCAGATCGACGGCGCCGGCGAGTGGCGCACGTTCTTCTCGGTGATGCTGCCGATGGCCCGGCCCGGGATGGCGTCGGTCGCCATCTTCAACTTCCTCGGGTTGTGGAACCAGTTCCTGCTCCCCGTCGCCCTGAACACCGACTCGAGGAACTACGTGCTCTCGCAGGGCATGGCGTCGTTTGCCTCGCAGGCGGGTTATGCGGTGGACTTCGGTGCTCTGTTCGCTGCCGTGGTGATCACGGTCGCGCCGGTGCTGGTCGTCTACATCATCTTCCAGCGTCAACTCCAGGTCTCCGTCACCGCCGGAGGCGTGAAGTAGCCCAGCCGTGACGCTCGAGTAGCTTCACCTGCAACTCGCTAGCCCTCGCCGAATGCACCACGGCGGGGGCTAGTCTGCGTTCGTGCTCAGACGGCGAACCGTGTTGCAAGGAGCCTTGGTGGCTGCCCTGGCGGCCGGGTGTTCTTCGGAGAAGCCCGTGGCGGGGCCGGTGCGGTCCGCCGGAAATCCGTTCGGGGTCGACGAGACGAAGCCGCTCGAAGTGGTGGTCGCGGAGGACTGGGGTGCGTACGGCGCCGCGGCGTACCGGAAGAAGTATGCGAAGGCGGTGGTGACGAGTACGCCGACCAAGCAATTGAAGGACCTGCTGGAATCCCGCTTCGCCGCGGGCAGTCCGCCGGATGTGGTGCTGAACGTCGGCCCGAAGGCGCTGCCGACCGGTCACCTGGTCGCGGAGAACCAGCTCGAGAACCTCGAGGAGTTGCTGAAGGCACCTTCCTGGAGCGACGAGAACGCGACGATCCAGGACGCCTTCCTGCCAGGCCTGCTCGACGCCGGCCGGTACGACGGGACGTTGCGCGCCCTCAACTACATCGCGACCGTTTACGGCTTCTGGTACTCGGCCCTGCTCTTCCAGCAGAAGAACTGGGACGTCCCCGCGACCTGGCCTGAACTGCTTGCCCTGGGCACCGAGATGAAAGCGGCCGGCGTCGGCCCGTTCGCCTACGCGGGCGTCCATCCGTACTACGTGTTCGAGGCGGTCCTCACCCTCGCGGCCAAGACCGGCGGCCACGACGTCGTCAAGCGGATCGACAACCTCGAGGACGGCGCCTGGAAGGACGAGAGCGTGACCCGGGCGATCACCGCGTTCGGCGAACTGGCCCGGCGCGGGCTGCTCGCGAAGGGCACCACCGAGCTGGATCACCTCGCTTCCCAGACGCTGCTGATGAAGTCGAAGGCCGGCCTGCTGCCCTGCGGGAACTGGCTGGAGAACGAGATGAAGCCGGTGATCCCGGCCAACTTCGGGCTGAGCGTCTTCGGGATCCCGCCGCTGGACACCTCGGCGGCACTGCCGCGCGGCTTGCACGTGGCGCCCACCGCGCCGTTCGTCGTACCGGTGAAGGCCAAGAACCCCGAGGGTGGTTTCGACTACCTCCGGGCGATGCTGTCCAAGGAGGTCGCCGCGCAGGTGACCTCGGAGAGCAACCAGCTGACCGTAGTACGAGGTGCCGCTGACGGGCTGGAAATCGGTACGGCGCTCCGCTCCGCGCGGGACCTGCTGACCGCCGCGGGGGATCAGGTCATCACCTGGTACTTCGCCGACTGGTACCCCGAGCTCGGCAGGACGGCCGGGGAGGCGACCGGGCAATTCCTTGCCGGAGGCATCCGGGCGGACGAGTGGACGGCGCGGATCCAGGCCGCGGCGGACAAGGTGAAACAGGACCACGGGGTGACCAAGTATCACCGGGACTGATCGGCATGAGTTAGGTTAGGGATACCTAACTTCCGACTGTGAGGTCTCTCTATGCGCTCCATCCTCCGGCCGCTCGCGCTGCTGGTCGCTTTGCCGTTGCTCGCCCTGACCGCCTGTGGCGGCACCGACCAGAAAGACGTCGCTGCGACGCCCCAGGCGACCTCCGAAGCCGGCGCCTTCCCGGTGACGATCAAGAACAAGTACGGCGACACCGTCATCAAGGCGGCACCGAAGCGGATCGTGCTGGTCGGCCTCGTCGAGCAGGACGCCCTGCTGGCGCTCGGAATCACGCCAGCCGCCACCACCGAGTGGTTCGGCGACAAGCCCGGCGCCCTGTTCCCGTGGGCGAAGGCGAAGCTCGGCAACGGCGCGGTACCGCAGGTGCTGAGCGACAAGGACGGTCTGCAGTTCGAGAAGATCGCCGCGCTGCAGCCGGACCTCATCATCGGGCTGTACTCCGGGATCACGGCCGACGACTACAAGAAGCTGACCGCGATCGCGCCGACCGTCGCACAGGTCCCCGGCGCGCCGGACTACGGCATCAGCTGGCAGGACCTCACCCGGACCGTCGGCAAGGCCGTCGGAAAGCCCAAGCAGGCCGACGACCTGGTCAACGGGATCGAGGACCGCTTCGCCAAGGTGCGGGCCGAACACCCGGAGTTCAAGGGGAAGACGGCGCTGATGACCTCGGCGTACCAGGGCTATTTCATCTACGGTCGCCAGGATCCGCGGTCGCGGCTGCTGACCGACCTCGGGTTCAGTTGGCCGGCCGATGTGGACAAGGCGATCGGCGACAAGTTCGGCGCCAGTATCAGCGGCGAGAAGGTGTCGCTGCTCGATGTCGGCGCGCTGATCTGGTTCCCGGAGAAGGGCGGTCTGGCGAAGCTCAAGAACGACCCGCTGCTGAAGAACCTGGCCGTCAGCAAGCAGGGACGCCAGGTCTACATCGAGGAGAACTACGACGACCCGCTGTACGGCGCGGTCAGCTTCGTCTCGGTGCTGAGCCTCCCGATCGTCCTCGACACCCTGGTCCCGAAGCTGGCCGCAGCAGTCGACGGCAACCCGGCGACCAGCTAAGGCCAGACCACCTGGTCCAGGAAGTCCTCGACGGCCGTCGCCGTCTGCCCCAGTACCGCGGCAGACGCGGCGAGCCGACCGGGGACGAACATCCCGTGGTCGGCCCCTTCCACCTCCAGCACGTAGGGCGTGAGCTCGCGGGCAAGCGCGGAATCCCACAACCCGTCCGCGCTGCCACCCACCAGCAGGAAGGGCGCGGTCGATCGCCGCAGCGCGTCGACCACGAACGAACTGGTCAACACCGGTGTCAACCACACGGCCGGCAGGTTCCGCTCGGCTGCGACGACCGCCGCATGCGTCCCCAGTGACTTCGCGATCAGCAGCGTGTCCGCCCGTACGTCGGGGACCGCTCCCGCGAGTTGGTCGAGAACCCACGGCCCCCGTTCCTCCGGCGTCAGCGTGAGCGGGCGATCGGGATCGTTCCACGAGATCGGCCGGATCTTGGCGCCGCGCTGCTCGGCGGCACAGGCGGCGTACATCAGGAGTGGGCTGTGCGGTCCGTACTGTCCGCCGGGCAGGACGATCACCTCGGGTGAACTCATAGTTTCCACCCTATGACCCGCTGCGAACCGCCCCGGTGTGGAGCGGACCCGGGGCGCTGGCAGAATCGGGGGTATGTCAGCAGCCGTCCCCGACGACACCCCTGCGACGGAAGCGCCGGTTCGCCGCCCGCGCGTTCTGTCCGGAATCCAGCCGACCGCCGATTCCTTCCATTTCGGCAACTACCTCGGCGCGGTCCGCCAGTGGGTGGCGCTGCAGGACGACCACGACGCGTTCTACTGCGTGGTCGACCTGCACGCGATCACCGTCGAGTACGACCCGAAGGTGCTGCGAGCGCGCACCCGCCGGTCCGTCGCCCAGTTGCTGGCGGCCGGGATCGATCCCGAGCGGTCCACGCTGTTCGTCCAGTCGCAGGTGCCCGAGCACTCGCAGCTGAGCTGGGTGCTGGGCTGCATCACCGGTTTCGGCGAGGCGAGCCGGATGACGCAGTTCAAGGACAAGTCCGCCAAGGGCGGCGCCGACCGGGCCACGGTCGGCCTGTTCACGTACCCGATCCTGCAGGCCGCGGACATCCTGGTCTACCAGGCCGACCGCGTCCCGGTCGGGGAGGACCAGCGCCAGCACCTGGAGCTGACCCGGGACCTGGCGCAGCGGTTCAACCACCGCTTCGGCAAGACCTTCCGGATCCCCGAGCCGTACATCGTCAAGGAGACGGCGAAGATCTCCGACCTGCAGGACCCGACCTCGAAGATGAGCAAGTCGTCGTCCTCGCCGGCCGGCATCATCGACCTGCTGGACGACCCGAAGGTCAGCGCGAAGAAGATCCGCAGCGCCGTCACCGACTCCGGCCGCGACGTCGTGTTCGACCCGGAGAACAAGGCCGGCGTGGCGAACCTGCTGACCATCTACTCCGCGCTCAGCGGTCGCAAGATCAGCGAGCTCGAGGACGAGTACGCCGGCCGCGGCTACGGCGACTTCAAGAAGGACCTGGCCGAGGTGGTGGTCGAGTTCGTCACCCCGTTCCGGGAGAAGACGCTGGCGTTCCTCGACGACCCGGCTCAGCTCGACGCGATCCTGACCGCCGGCGCCGAGCGCGCCCGCGCGGTGACGGAGCCGACCCTGGAGCGGGTCTACGACCGGCTCGGTTTCGTCCCGTTCGCCGGTGGCGCCTCCCGGTCGGGCCGGTAGGCGCCGGATGGCGACAATCGGGGTCGCGATCCCGATCGTGGAACCCTACGGCACCGAACTGCAGAAGTACCGGGCCGAGTTCGGCGATCCGATGGCCTCGTCGATCCCGACCCACGTGACCCTGCTGCCGCCGACCGAGGTGGCCGACGCGGACCTGGCCGAGATCGACGACCACCTGCTCGAGGTGGCGGCCCGCTTCCCCAGCTTCCGGATCCGGCTCCGTGGTACGGCGACCTTCCGGCCGATCTCGCCGGTGGTGTTCGTCCCGCTGGTCGAGGGCATCTCGTCCTGCGAGCTGCTCCAGTCGCAGGTGCGCTCGGGACCGCTCGCGGTCGACCTGCGCTTCCCGTACCACCCGCACGTCACGGTGGCCCACGACCTGGAGAAGGACGCCCTGGATCGCGCGTACGACGCCCTGTCGGCGTACGACTGTGCCTTCGACGTCACCGAGTTCGGGCGGTACGAACACGGGGCCGACGGCGTGTGGCGGCCCCAACGCGGGTTCCCCCTGGCAGGCTGAATCCCTCGTCACGGGGTACGGGAGAACCATGGGCATCAAGCAACGAGCCAAGGCGGTCTGGGCACGCTTCAGCCGCACACAGCTGTGGCGGGCCTGGAAGCGGTACGGCGACCGGCGCGGCAACCGGCTGGCGGGCGCGACCAGCTTCTTCGCCTTCTTGTCGATGTTCCCGCTGATCGTGCTGGCGGCGGCGGTCACCGGCCGGCTGTTGAACAAGTCCGCGGTCAGCAATCTCAAGGACGCGCTGAAGACGAACCTGCCCGGTATCGGCGACCAGATCGACCTGGACTCGCTGATCAACAACGCGGGCACGATCGGGCTGATCTCGGGCGTCTCGCTGTTGCTCACCGGCCTGGGCTGGATCGACTCGCTGCGCGCCTCGATCCGCTCGATGCACGAACTCGACGACCAGCCCGGGAACGCGATCAAACTCAAGGGTGTGGATCTCGGGGCGCTGATCGGGCTCGGACTGATCGGCCTGGTCGCGACCGGTGCCTCGTCGGTGCTGACCGGGCTGTCGAAGAAGATCATCGACTGGACCGGCCTGGAAGGCACCTGGTTCGCCAACTGGGGTCTCGACGTGATCAGCATCGTCGTCGGGATCGGTGCGGGCGCGCTGCTGTTCCTGTATCTGCAGACCGCGCTGCCGCGGATCATCCTGCCGCGCAAGGTCGCGATGATCGCCGCGCTCGCCGGTGGAATCTTGTTCTACCTGGCGCAGAAGCTCGGCAACGGGTACGTCAAGAACGTGATCGGCAACAACGCGGCGTATGGGACGTTGGCTTTGCCGTTGGCGCTGCTGGTGTGGATCTACCTGATGACCCGGGTGATCATGCTGATCGCCGCGTGGACCAAGGAAGCCACGCTGGACTACCGGTGGCACACGGGTGAGGCCGAGGAGGCGGCGCGGGCGGCGATGCCGTTCGAGCGCGAATCGTCGGTGCCGGAGTGGCGGCGTACGGATGGCTTCGAGGCCGAGGACGACGGGTATCTGCCGGGGCCGCCCGGGAAGAAGTTCAAGGTGGTGCCGATCCCGGAGAAGAAGGCCGACACGGTCGCAGTGGCGGCCGGTGCCGTGCTGGGTGCTACAGCGACGGCGCTGGCCGTGCAGCTGGCCAGAGCGGCGCGCTCAGTACGCCGCTGAGCTCGTACCGCGCGGTTGGCGCGCCTGCGTCGGCGTACGCGGCGGCGTAGGGGCGTACGGCGTGCGGGTCGCGCGGCGGCGGAGCGGCGTACGGGCGCGGCAGCGGCGTACCGGCGTACTGGGGCTAGTGGCGGCGGGCTTTGAGGCGGCGGGCCTGGGTTTTGAGGGCGCGGGGGCGGCGGAGGAAGAGCGGCAGCAGGAGGACCGGCGGGGCCGCGTAGAACCAGACGGGGACGCGGAACGCGAGGGACTGGACGGCCTGGCCGTGCTCGAGGACTGTCCGGCTGCGCTTCGGCAGCGGCGTACGGGTCGACGACTTCTTCGACACGTTCGGGCCGCCGCCGGCTTTCGACTCGGTGGTGATCGGCTTGATCAGGGTGCCGACCGGCGTCAGTGCGGTGTAGTTCTGGAAGGCCCAGTCGAGCAGGTTCGAAGCCTCCTCGGTGATGCCGTGCGGCGAGTTCATCATCGTCACCACGATCCGGTGACCGCCGCGCTGGGCCGCACCGATGAACGTGTTGCGGGCCAGCGTGGTGTAGCCCGTCTTCACCCCGAGGGCGCCGTCGTAGGTGAAGAGCAGATGGTTCTGGTTGGCGACCTGGTAGGTGCCCGGCTTCTTGACCAGCGGGAAGTTCGTGTACTTCGTCGACGCGTACCGGGCGAAGTCCTCCCGCTCGAGCCCCGCCCGCGCGAACAGAGCCAGGTCGTACGCCGACGAGAGCTGCCCGTCCGCGTCGAGGCCGGTCGGGTCCGTCACGTGCGTGTCCAGCGCGCCGATCTGGTTGGCGAGCTTGTTCATCCGATCGATCGTCGCCGGAACGCCACCCTGGTCGTGCGTCGCCAGGGCGTGCACTGCGTCGTTCCCCGAGGCGAGGAACATGCCCTGGAAGAGCAGGTCGACGGTGTACTTACAGCCCGGGTACACCCCGACCTTGCTGCCCTCGATGCCCGCGTCCTGGTCCGTGCCGACCACCTGATCGGTCTTGTTGAGGCGGGGGAGCAGGACCAGCGCGGTGAGCGTCTTGAGCGTGCTAGCCGGTCGCAGCCTCGCATGTGGTGCCTTGGCGGCCAGTACCGCACCGGTGTCCAGGTCGGCGATCAAGAAGGCAGACGCGTGCACCGCCGGCGGCGTCGCTCCTTGTGCGACAACCGTCGGCCCCGTAGTCAGCTGCGCCCCACCAACCGGACTCTGCGCAGCCCGACCAGCAGCGGTCGCAGCCAGCGGACCCGAGACCACCAGTGCGGTGGTCACGCAGGCCGTCAGCAGGACACGCATCGGCCGCACTCTAGACGCCCAACAGTCCACCAGTCACACCCAGCCCCGCCGACCCCACGTACGCCGACCCGCTTCGCGCCTCCTACGACGGCCGCTCGATCCACCCCTCCAGAGGGCGCGAGCTCAGTTATCAAACGCTCGAGGCTTCGTCCGCTCGGAAGCTCTGTCGAGCAGGCCCCTGTCGTTAGATGGAAACTTCCCATCCGTATGTGCAAATTCGTTTCCAGCCAAGCGACCACCAGCCCTTTCCCAGCCGCCCGCAGGTTCGACGGCCGCTGCGAAGCGCGCCTATCAAATCCCCACTGATTGACAGCGCTGTGCACCTGACGCCTACGATGGGGGTTAATGGACTGGCCGTAGACCAATAGAATGTACCGGGAGCGATAGTGGCTGCTGATCGTGGGAAGTTGAGTGTGCAGGCGCTTCGGGACCTGGTGGAGCAGGGGCGCATCGATACGGTGCTGGTGGCGATCACCGATATGCAGGGGCGGTTGCAGGGGAAGCGGTGTGGGGCGCGGTACTTCATGGAGGAAGTGCTCCGGCACGGGACCGAGGGCTGTAACTACCTGCTCGCGGTCGATGTCGACATGAACACGGTCGACGGCTACGAGATGTCCTCCTGGGAACGCGGGTACGGCGACCTGCTGATGGCCCCCGACCTCGCCACCCTCCGCCTGCTCCCGTGGCTGGAAGGCACCGCACTCGTGCTCTGCGACGTGCAGTGGCTCGACGGCAAGCCGATGCCCGCCTCCCCGCGCCAGATCCTCAAGGCGCAGCTCGACCGCCTCGCCGAGCTGAATCTGAAGGCGTACGTCGGCACCGAGCTCGAGTTCATCGTCTTCAACGACACGTTCGAGGCCGCCTGGGACAAGCGGTACCGCGGCCTCGACCCGGCCAACCAGTACAACGTCGACTACTCCCTGCTCGGCACCTCCCGGATCGAACCGCTGCTGCGAGACATCCGCAACTCGATGGAGGGCGCCGGCCTGTACGTCGAGTCCGCCAAGGGTGAGTGCAATCTCGGCCAGCAGGAGATCGCGTTCCGGTACGACGAGGCGCTGGCCACCTGCGACAACCACTCGATCTACAAGACCGGGTCGAAGGAGATCGCGGCCAAGCACGGCAAGAGCCTCACGTTCATGGCGAAGTACGACGAACGCGAGGGCAACTCGTGCCACATCCACCTGAGCTTCCGCTCCACCGACGGGAAGGCCGTCCTGGCGGGGGACCGTGAGTACGGGTTCTCCCAGCTGATGGAGCAGTTCATCGCCGGCCAGCTCGCCTGCCTTCCCGAGCTCACCTACCTGCTCGCCCCGAACATCAACTCGTACAAGCGCTTCGTCCCCGGCAGCTTCGCGCCGACCGCGGTCGCCTGGGGTCTCGACAACCGCACCTGTGCGCTCCGCGTGGTCGGCCACGGCGAGTCCCTCCGCGTGGAGAACCGTCTCCCCGGCGGCGACGTGAACCCGTACCTCGCGGTCGCGGCCCTCATCGCGGCAGGCCTGCACGGCATCGAGAACGAACTCGAACTGGAACCGAGCTTCGAGGGCAACGCCTACGACTCCGACAAGCCGCACGTCCCGACCACCTTGCGCGAAGCGGCCGCCCTGTTCGCCGGGTCGAAGGTCGCGCGGGAGGCGTTCGGCGACGAGATGGTGGACCACTACACGAACGCCGCGCGAGTCGAACTCGACGCGTTCGACGCGGCCGTCACCGACTGGGAGCTGACCCGTGGCTTCGAACGACTCTGAAGGAAAGGAAAGAAAGGAAAGAAAAGCGCTGGGGGCGTCAGGAGAGGGAAGGAAAGCGCTGGGGGTGTCAGGAGAGGGAAGGAAAGCGCAGGGGGCGTCAGGAGAGGGAAGGAAAGCGCTGGGGGCGTCAGGAGAGGGAAGGAAAGCGCAGGGGGTGTCAGGAGAGGGAAGGAAAGCGATGGTGGGGTCAGGAGAGACAGTTCGGCCGCGGATCGGCATCACTACCTACCTCGAGCCGACCGTCTGGGGAGTCTGGGAACGCGAAGCGGCCCTGCTTCCCCGTGTCTACCTCGACGCCGTCACCGCGGCCGGCGGCGTACCGCTGCTGCTCCCGCCCGTGGGCACCGACCCGACCGTCCTCGAACTCCTCGACGGCCTGATCATCGCCGGCGGCTGCGACGTGGATCCGGGCTCGTACGCCGCGCAGCCGCACCCCGAGACGCTCGACACCCGCCCGGGCCGCGACGAGCACGAGGCGACCCTGATCAAGGCGGCACTCGACCTCGACGTGCCGCTGCTCGCGATCTGCCGTGGCCTCCAGATGCTCAACGTCACCCTCGGTGGAACCCTCCAGCAGCATCTGCCGGACGTGGTCGCCCACGACGAGCACCGCCCATCGCCCGCCGTCTTCGGCCAGACCGAGGTCAAGGTCGAGCCGGATTCGCTGACCGGCCGGCTGTTCGGCGAGCGGACCACGGTGCACTGCTACCACCATCAGGCCCTCGACATCGTCGCCCCCGCCCTCAAGATCACAGCCCGCGCAGGCGACGGAACGGTCGAGGCGGCCGAGGTCGAAGGCCGCGACTTCGCCATCGGGGTCCAATGGCATCCCGAGGAGAACCCCGAGGATCTCCGCCTGTTCACCGCTTTGGTTGCTGAAGGCAAGAAAAGGAGCGCGTCCCGGTGACGTACGACGTGATCAACCCCGCCACGGAAAAAGTGGTCCGGACGATCGAGCTCGCCTCGCTGGAGCAGGCCGATGCCGCGATCGAGAGAGCCGCCGCGGCGTACGCCGGGTGGCGGGCCGTGTCGCCCGCCGACCGGGGCAGACTGCTCAGACGGTTCGCCGATGCGGTCGACGCCGACCTGGAAATCCTGGCGGCCCTGGAGGTCGAGAACGCCGGCCACACGATCTCCAACGCCCGCTGGGAAGCGGGCAACGTGCGCGATGTCCTCAACTACTATTCGGCGGCGCCGGAACGCCTGTTCGGCAAGCAGATTCCCGTTGCCGGAGGCATCGATCTCACCTTCGCCGAACCGCTCGGCGTGGTCGGCATCATCGTGCCGTGGAACTTCCCGATGCCGATCGCCGGCTGGGGATTCGCCCCGGCGCTGGCGGCGGGCAACACCGTAGTACTGAAGCCGGCCGAGCTGACGCCGCTGACCGCCATCCGGCTGGGTGAACTCGCCTTGGAGGCAGGGATTCCGCCTGGTGTGCTGGAGATCGTGCCGGGCGCGGGGACCGTCGTGGGGCAGCGGTTCGTCACGCATCCCGCCGTACGTAAGGTCGTCTTCACGGGGTCGACCGGAGTCGGCAAGCAGATCATGGCCGGCTGCGCGGACCAGGTGAAACGCGTGACCCTGGAACTCGGCGGCAAGTCCGCGAACATCGTCTTCGCCGATTCTGACCTGGCGAAGGCGGCCGCGCAGGCCCCGTACGGCGTCTTCGACAACGCCGGCCAGGACTGCTGTGCGCGGTCGCGAATCCTGGTAGAGCGCACGGCGTACGACAAGTTCATGGAGTTGCTCGAGCCGGCCGTGCAGGGCGTCAAGGTCGGCGATCCCGGTGACCCGGCGACGGAGATGGGACCGCTGATCTCGGCGAAGCAACTGGAACGGGTTTCGAGCTATGTGCCGGACGACGCGGCCGTCGCCTTCCGGGGCAGCGCGCCGAGCGGTCCCGGTTATTGGTTCCCGCCCACGGTGCTGACGGCAGCACCCGGTGATCGCGTTGCGCAGGAGGAGATCTTCGGCCCGGTGGTGGCCGTGATCCCGTTCGAGGACGAGGCCGACGCGATCCGGATCGCCAACGATTCGCAGTTCGGGCTGTCGGGGTCGATCTGGACCAGGGACGTCGGGCGGGCGCTGCGGGTCGGTCGTGGCGTCGAGGCGGGCAACCTGTCGATCAACTCGCACTCGTCGGTGCGGTACTCGACGCCGTTCGGCGGCTACAAACAGTCCGGGCTCGGCCGTGAGCTCGGACCGGACGCGCTGGACGCGTTCACCGAGACCAAGAACATCTTCATCTCCACGGAGGACTGATGAGTGACGTAAAGGCGAGCCGCTTGGAAGGCCGCGTGGCGGTGGTGACCGGCGGCGCGAGCGGGATCGGCCTGGCCAGCGTACGGCGGCTCGCGGCCGAGGGCGCCAAGGTCGTCGTCGGCGACCTCGACCCGGCCGCGGGCAAGGCCGCCGCGGACGAGGTCGGCGGCCTGTTCGTGTCGGCGGACGTCACCAGCGACGCCGAGGTGGAGAACCTGTTCAAGCAGACGTTCGACACGTTCGGCAGCGTCGACATCGCGTTCAACAACGCGGGCATCTCCCCACCCGAGGACGGCTCGATCCTGGAGACCGGGCTGGACGCGTGGCGCAAGGTGCAGGAGGTCAACCTCACCTCGGTGTACCTGTGCTGCAAGCACGTCATCCCCTACATGCAGCGCCAGGGCAAGGGCTCGATCATCAACACGGCTTCGTTCGTGGCGGTGATGGGCGCGGCGACGTCACAGATCTCGTACTCCGCGTCGAAGGGCGGCGTCCTCGCGATGAGCCGTGAACTCGGCGTCGAGTTCGCCCGCGAGGGCATTCGCGTCAACGCCCTCTGCCCGGGTCCGGTGAACACCCCGCTGCTGAAGGAGCTGTTCGCCAAGGACGAGGAGCGCGCCAACCGCCGGCTCGTGCACGTCCCGATGGGCCGCTTCGGCGAGCCGGAAGAGATCGCCGCCGCGGTCGCGTTCCTGGCCAGCGACGACTCGTCCTTCATCACCGCCAACACCTTCCTGGTCGACGGAGGCATCTCGGGCGCTTATGTGACTCCGCTCTAAGCTATTGGGGTTTTCAACGGGGAGAAGGTGAGCTGTGACGGTCGCGGAACCGGGCAACCGGGCAGACGAGGCGTTGTTCCGCCCGGTGCGGGCCGGCAACCCGTTCGAGGAGACCGTCGAACGATTGCTGCAGGCAATCAAGCTGGGCGTCGTCGCGCCCGGCGAGCGGCTGCCGTCCGAACGCGACCTGGCCGCCCGGCTGAACGTCAGCCGGGTCACCCTCCGCGAAGCGATCCGCGCACTCACCGAAGCCGGCTACGTCGAGTCCCGCCGCGGCCGGTACGGCGGAACCTTCGTCAACTCGGTGCTCCCCAAGCCGCGCCGCGTCTCGGCGAAACAGCTCACCCGCGAACTGGGTGCCGGCGTGGACGACGCCCTCGTACTGCGGTCAGCCCTCGAAACCGGAGCCGCCGAAGCAGCCGCGTCCCGCGAACTCACCGAAGCCGAGGCCGACCACCTTCGGCACTGCCTCGCCGAGACCTCCTCGGCATCACTGGCCGACTACCGCCGGATGGATTCGCGGCTCCACCTGGCGATCGCGGAGGTCAGCGGCTCCCCGTCGCTGACGTCGGCCACCGCCGACGTACGAATGCGCCTCAACGAACTCCTCGACGCAATCCCCTTGCTGGCAGTCAACCTGGACCATTCCAACCACCAACACGAGGCGATCGTCGAGGCAATCCTGGCCGGCGACCCCGACGCGGCCCGCCAGACCATGCAGGAACACCTCTCCGGCACAGCGGCCCTCCTGCGCGGCTTCTTGACCTGATTGCTTGACACGGTCTGGGTCAGGTGTCTCAATGGGGCCTAAAGGTCTGCCTGAAGACCATTGGTTCGATTGCGCCGCCACTCCGCCAGTAGTAGTACCGAGGAGGCCCTCGTGAGCAACGACAAGACCGAAGTGAGCACGGGCAGTACCGCGCTGAGTGAGGACGAGAAACGCCTGCACCAGCTGGGGTACGCGCAGGAGTTGTCCCGGACGATGTCCGGTTTCTCGAACTTCGCCGTCTCCTTCACCATCATCTCGATCCTGTCCGGCTGCCTGACCCTGTACGGCTTCGGCCTGAACACCGGGGGGCCGGTGATGATCGTCTGGGGCTGGCCGATCGTCGGCATCATGACCTTGCTGGTCGGCCTCGCGATGGCCGAGGTCTGCTCCAGCTTCCCGACCGCGGGCGGCCTGTACTACTGGTCAGCCAAGCTCGCGCCGTCGAACGGGGCGGCCTGGTCCTGGTTCACCGGCTGGTTCAACTTCCTCGGCCAGGTGGCGGTGACGGCCGGGATCGACTTCGGCGCGGCCTTCTTCCTGAACGCGTTGCTGGACCTGCAGTTCGGCTTCTCCGCAACGCCGGGACACACCATCCTGCTGTTCGGCCTGATCCTGCTGGTGCACGCGCTGCTGAACTCGGTCGGTGTGAAACTCGTTGCCAAGCTCAACGATGTCAGCGTCTGGTGGCACATCGTCGGCGTGGCGTTCATCGTCGTCGTGCTCGCGTTCGTGCCCGACCATCACCAGTCGGCCGGGTTCGTGTTCGGGCACTTCGTGAACAACACCGGCTGGGGTTCCACCTTCTACGTCGCGATGCTCGGGTTGCTGCTAGCGCAGTACACCTTCACCGGGTACGACGCGTCCGCGCACATGACGGAGGAGACGCACGACGCGGCCCGGTCCGGCCCGCGCGGCATCGTGATGTCGATCATCGTCTCGCTGGTGGCGGGCTGGGTGCTGTTGATCGGGCTCACCTTCGCGATCCAGAGCTACGACGGGGCGCTCAACAGCGACACCGCCGTACCGCCCGCGCAGATCTTCATCGACGCGGTCGGCTCGTCGCTGGGCAAGATCCTGCTGCTGGTCGTGGTCGGCGCGCAGTTGTTCTGCGGGATGTCGTCGGTGACGGCGAACTCGCGGATGATCTACGCGTTCTCCCGCGACGGCGCGCTGCCGGCCTCGTCCTTCTGGCACAAGATCAACCCGAAGACCCGGACGCCAACCAATGCGATCTGGCTCGCCGCGGTCGGCGCGTTCCTGCTCGGCCTGCCGTACCTGTGGAACGCCACGGCGTACGCCGCTGTCACCTCGATCGCGGTGATCGGGCTCTACATCGCCTATGTGATCCCGACCCTGCTGCGCCTGCTCCAGGGCGACCGCTTCGTGCGGGGTCCGTGGCACCTCGGCCGGTGGAGCAAGCCGATCGGCGTGATCGCGATCGTCTGGGTCGTCTTCATCACGATCCTGTTCATGCTGCCGCAGGTCAGCCCGGTCAGCGCGAGCACCTTCAACTACACCCCGATCGCCGTGCTGGTGGTGCTCGGCTTCGCCGGCATCTGGTGGCTCGCGTCGGCCCGGAAGTGGTTCACCGGCCCCAAGGTCCAGGGCTCCGAGGAGGAACTCGCCGCGATCGAACGCGACCTCGAGTCGATCTGACCCGATCAGGCCGGGCCGCTCGACTGGCACTGATCGGCCAGCGCCGGTCGGTCGGCCGCAAACCTCGCGACCCGCCCGGGCCGCCGCCCTCGTCGGCGCGGCTCCGGGCGGTTTTTTGGTGTGAAATCGGGCGACACGCCGAGCGGGCGCGCATCTGTGAACTGCGGCGCGCAGAACAGAAAGGTAACGAGGTGATGGCCGATGCGTCTCTATATGTGACACTCGCCGTGTCCACTGGCACTCGACTGTGATGTCGGCGAATGTAATCCTTCGGGGAGAATGTTGATCGATGACTGACGACGAGCTGGTCGGGCGCGCCGGACTGGTCGAGCGTGCCAAGAAGCAGCTCGAGACCAGTGGCTCCGTGCTGCTCTACGGGCCTACCGGGATCGGGAAGTCCGCAGTAGGCCGTGCGTTGGTCGCCGAGCGCACCAGGGCCGGCTGCCGCATCCTCAGCGCCGCCCCGTCGCAGAGCGAAGCTGCCCTGCCGTATGTCACTCTCCTCGATCTCCTGTCCAACCAGCTCGAGCTCGCCTGGCAGGTGCTGCCCGACCACCTCCGGCAGCCGCTGGAGGTGGCCTTGCTCAAGGCCAGCGCTCCCGACACCGTCCGGGACGAGCTGGCCGTCCGGCTGGCCGTTCTGCACGTACTACGGCGTCTGGCGGCCTCAGGGCCGGTCCTGCTCGTCGTGGACGACATCCAGTGGGTCGACCCGTCCAGCCTCGAGGTGCTGACCTTCTGCGCGCGCCGGCTGACCGAAGGCGTGCACATGCTCGCGACGGAGCAGGTGGCCGACGGCGACCTGCCGACGATGGCCGAGGCCTGCCCCGAGCCCGTGCTGCAGCTGGAGGTGCCGCCGCTGGTCGAGGCCGACGTCCTGTCGCTCCTTCGCCAGCGCCTGTCCAGCCCGCTCCCGGTCCGAACCGCTCGCCGCATCTTCACCGCCAGCGACGGCAACCCTTTCATGGCCCTGGAGCTGGGCCGCGCAGTACTGCGTCACCCGCAGGGCGTCTCGCCGAACGACCCGCTGCCGGTGTCGAGCCGCCTCAAGATCCTCCTTGGTGACCGGCTCGCGGACCTCAGCCCCGCGACCCACGAAGTACTGCTGCACGCCGCATCCTCGCCACGACCCACCACGACTCAGCTCAGCCAGTCGCTGTGCCGCTCTGTCGACGTCGAGCTCGCCGAAGCGGAGGACCTGGGCCTGATCGACGTCTCCGAGCAGCGGCTGCGCTTCGCCCACCCATTGCTGCGCGAGTTCGTGTACGCCGAGGCGACGTCCGCCGCGCGACGCCAGGCCCACGCCCGGCTGGCCGCGGTGGTCGACGAGCCGGTGGAGAACGCGACCCATAGGGCTCTGGCGACGCAGGAGGCCGACGCGGACCTCGCCAGCACCATAGAAGCGGCAGCAGCAGTCGCGGGCGCGCGTGGTGCCCTTGGAGCGGCTGCGACGCTGTGGCGACTGGCTGCTGAACGTACGCCGCCGATTCTTCAGGACGAGCGGGCCCGGCGACTCACGCGCGCTGCGGACGATGCCGCCGCTGCCGGGCACCTGGTGGAATCGGCGGAGATGGCGCGACTCGCAGTACAGGCTGCCAGCCGGCCGGAGACCAAGGTGACCGCGCTGCTGCTCTTGGTGGACGCGGCGTGGCCGGAGCGGGAGCAGCGGATCGAGTTGCTCGCGCAGGCGTTCGAGGCGGCGGCTGGTGACGACCGACTCGAAGCACGGGTGCGGATTGCCCGCAGTACGAGTGCGTACTTCGACCGGCGGTTCGACGAGGCGCGGGAGGACGCCCAGGTGGCAGAGCAGCTTGCTCGCGCTTGTGGTGACACCGAGGCGGTCGTGGACGCTTTGAGCGCCGCTAGTTCCGTGCAGATCGCCGCGGGTGGCGAGACGACCTCGGACGAATTGCTGGAGCAGGCCGCGGAGCTGTCGGTTGGCCTGCCGTTGACGAAGACAGTGCTGGGTGCGCGGCAGATGGCCGCTATGCGGGAACTGTTCCGCGGCCACAACCAAGAGGCGATCACGGCAATCACCGCGCTCCTGGACGAGGTACGGGCGGGTGGTGCTGTCCGCTGGCTCGCCTCGGCGCTGATCTCCGCCACCGCGATCTACGAACGCAGCGGCCACGGTGCACAGGCACTGGCCGCGGGCCACGAGTGCTACCAGTTGATGCAGGACATCGGCGACGAGCCCGAGGTCGGCCTGGTCATCGCCTGCCGCGCCGAATGGGCCGGCGGTACGGCGACCATGGCGCGCGAGCTGGCCGAGGCAGCGCTCGAAGGTGTCCGCGTGGTCGGCAACGACGAATGGATCGGCCCGGCGCTCGCGGGGATGGGGCAGGTCGGCGTACTGGCTGGTGACCCGCAACGGGCGGTCGAGGCCTTCGACGCGATCGCCGACTGTGGCGAAGGAGCGATGCCGTACGACCCCGCCGTGATCCCGTGGCACGCCGACTATGCCGAGGCGCTCGTCGCTGCTGGGCGTCTGGACGACGCGGCCCGGCTGATCGCCGAGATCCGCCAGCGCGCGGAGACCCTGGACCGCGGCGTGGTCCTGATCGGCCTGGCCCGTTCGGAAGCGTTGCTGATCGCCAAGCAGGGCGACCCGGCGGCAGCGCTCGACCTACTGGAGAAGACCGTCGTCACGGCCGGCGACCGCGTCTACCCGCTCGACATCGCCCGCTGCGAACTGACCCGCGGCCGGGTAGCCCGCCAGGCCCGCCGCCGCTCAGTCGCCCGAACCGCCTTCCTCGACGCGATCGAGCAGTTCGAGACGTACGGCGCGCCCGCGTGGCGCGAGGTCGCCGAAACCGAGCTCGCCCGCCTCGACGTCCCGAGCCGCAGCCGCCAGCCCTCCGAACTCACCGACAACGAACAACAGATCGTCGCCATGGTCCGGGACGGCTCCACCAACCGCGAGATCGCCGCCGCCCTCTACCTCAGTGTCAAGGCCGTCGAATCCCAACTGACCCGCCTCTACCGCCGCTTCGGCGTAGCCAACCGCACCCAACTCCTCCGCACAGTAGACCGCAACGGCCCCGACCTAGCCCCCCGCTGAGGTCACTCCAGTGCCCGCCGCTGGCTCTAGGCGTTATGGGTAGAGGGGTTCGCCGAGGAGCTGTTCGGTGAGGTGGTGGAGGTTGGTGCGGGCGGTGGGGTCGTAGGCCTGGGGGTCGGCTTTGGCTGGGTGGTCGATAGAGAAGTAGGCGCCGGTGACGGTGGCCAGGGTCGGGTCGTGGGCGAGTCTGCTGGTGGCTTTGATGCCGGTCTCGAGGGTGTCGATGGTGTGTCCTACGAAGTTCAGCACCATCTTGGTGGGCATGTAGCTTCCCGGGTGCAGGCTGTTGACGGTGAGCTGGTCGGCCGGGAAGCGCTCGGCGAGATCGAAGCCGAACATGATCAGCGCCAGCTTGCTCTGGCAGTAGGCGCGCATTCCGGAGTAGCCGAGGGTCAGCATCGGATCGGTGAAGTCCAGTGCCTGTTGGCCGGCCGACGCCACGTTGACGATCCGGGCGCCCGGCCGAGTACGAAGTACGGGAAGTAGCCGGGCAGTCAGCAGCGCCGGCGCGAGGTAGTTCACAGCGAACCGCAGCTCGTGTCCTGCCGTGGTCGTGGCTCGCGTGACCGGGGCTGGCGCGCCGGCGCCGATACCGGCGTTGTTGATGAGAACGTCGATGGCGAGCTGCCGTCCGATGAGGTCGTCAGCCGCTTTCCGTACGTCGTCGAGCTCGGCGAAGTCCGCCAGCACGGTGTGCACGGTGACGCCGGCACCCCGGAGCTCGTCCGCGAGTTCGGCCAGCGCATCGGGCCGGCGGCCGTGCAGGATCAGTTGGGCGCCGCGCCGGGCGAGATCGTGTGCCAAGCCGCGGCCGAGACCGTCCGTGGCACCGGTGATCAGGATCGTTCGATCAGCGAGCGATGTCGTCATTGGTCGCCTGTCGGGGTGAGGAGGGTGACGAGTTCGGTGACGAGATCGTCGTCGAACTCGGTGGGCAGGATCAGCAGTCGGTACCAGATGACGCCGAAGACGACGTCCACCAAGGTGCTGGTCCGTACGGGTGCGGGCCTGCGGCCCTCGTCGCGGGTCAGGATCGTTGTCAGAGCGGCGCGTCGATGGTCGACGAAGGTGGCGCGGAATCGCTCGGCGAAGTCCGGATTCAGCTGGGCCTCGGCGGCCAGCGCACGGAGCAGTTCCACCACTTGCGACATCCGCCCGAACCGCAGCGAGGTCGTCAGGAACTGGCGCAGGTCGGCCTCCAGGGACCCCGTGTCGGGGATCGGGATGTTCACCTCGACCTTGTGCAGCAGCGCTTCCATGACGACATCGGCCTTGGTCGGCCACCAGCGGTAGACCGTCTGCTTGCCGACGCCGGACTCCCGGGCGATCCGCTCGATCGACAGCGCGGCGTACCCGTCGGTTCCGATGATCTGAGTCGCGGCCGCGAGGACCGCCTGCCGGCTGACCTCGCTGCGTGCCCGGCCTCGAGCAGCCCGTTGCGTTTCCATGAGCACCAGCATACGCTAAACATTACGAACCGTCTCGTATTGAATTGGAGCTTGTGGTGGATGTAGTGGTTGGCAGGACGGCCTTGGTCGTCGGCGGGTCCTCCGGAATCGGGCTGGAGACGGCGCGGCAGCTGGCCGCTCGCGACTACACGGTGCACATCGTTGGCAGGGACGCCGAAAGACTGTCCAAGGCGGCCGCCGAGGTACCGGGGCTGGTGACCCACCAAGCAGATGCCGGCGACAAGGCTGTGATCACGGCACTGGCGTCGGCGCTTGGTCGCGTGGATGTTCTTGTGGTGACAGTCAGCGGCTCGGAAGGCGTCGGCGCCTTCGCCGACCTCGACCTGACGACGCTGCGGCGAGCCTTCGACGCCAAGTTCTGGGCCCACGTGACGACGATCCAGGCCGTCCTGCCGTACTTGGCGCCCCAGGCATCGATCACGCTCGTCGGCGCCATCACGGCCCGAGCAGCGATGGCCGGTACTGCGGGAGTCGGTGCCCTCAACGCAGCGGTCGAAGCACTGGTGAAGCCGCTCGCGGTGGAGCTTGCACCGTGCCGCGTCAACGCGGTCTCACCGGGCTTCGTCGACACCCCTTGGTGGGAAGGCATGCCCGAAGCGGATCGAGTCGCCTACTTCGACCATGCCGCCAGCGTGCTGCCGGCCCGGCAGATTGCGACGGCAGCCCACATCGCCGAGGCGGTCGTCCTGGCCGCGACCAACCCGAACCTCACCGGCACAGTCATCGAATCCGACGCAGGAGCCCGCTTGGTCAGCATCTGACCGGCGCTCACCCACGCATCCGGCTTCGACAACTTCCAGCTCGAAAGCGCCCTCGCCGGCCTGTCGCGTTCCGGCTGATCGAACGGATTGGCGCCGTCACCGACGCGCCGTTCGCCACGATTCAGGACCTGCCCCTGACGGCCATCGGCACCCTGATCGAGCGGGACGTCAAAGAACTGCTCGGCGACGTCACCGCACCACCACCCCCACAGCCGACCAACGGCTACCTGTGGTGACCAGCACTGTCACTTGAACGCGCTGTGTACGCGCTGTGTACAGGGAAACCCTTGTGGTGACCCGCGAGTAGGTGCGGGAGGGTTGCTGGGGGTGGGGCGGACGCAGGAGTCTCGTGTGCACGTGGAGGGTTCGCCCTTGTCGGGGCGGCCGAGTGAGGTGCGGCCGCCCCGTTACGTAGTACTGCGTAGCCTGGCGGGGTGAAACTCGAACGCAAGCACGCCCTGGTACTCATCGGCATCGCCGTCTGGAATGTGGTCACGTACGTGACGTTCATCAAGAACCTGGCCGGTACCGAAGGGCGGCCGACCGGGTACTACGTGGCGCATACCGTGTTGATCATTGTGAATCTGGTGATCGCCGCTGTGCTGGGCACCTGGGGGGTCAGGGCGTACAAGGCGACTCGTAGTACAGGGGTCAAGGTCTGACGAACTGGCCGGGGGAGACGCCGAGCATCTTGCGGAAGTGGCGGGTCAGGTGGGACTGGTCGTAGAACCCTGCCAGGGTTGCGACTTCGGAGGGTGGGCGACCTTCCAGGAGATAGCGGCGGGCCAGGTCGACGCGTCGGCCGGTGAGGTAGCGGTGCGGGGGCATGCCGTACTCGCGGGTGAAGGCGCGCACCAGGTGGGTCGGATGCGCGTGTACCAGGAGCGCTGCCTCATCGAGGGTGATGCCGGTCGGCAGATGGCCGTCCAGGACGTCTCGTAGCCGGCTGGCGACTCCTGGGTCGCGGCGATCCGGCGGGGGAGTCACCTGACGGCGGAGGTGTTGTTGGAGGCGTTGCTCGATCAGGGCCAGGCGGCTCTCGGATTCGAGCGGTTCCGTGCCGTTGGTCAGTACTTCGTGCAGCTGGTGGATGCGCCGGCGTAGTACTGGATCCACGTACTCCGGGCGGTCTACGGCCGCGCCGATGAGGTCGGTGCCGAGTCGTGAGGGCTCCAGGTAGAGCACCCGCTTGCGGAAACCTTCGGGGCGTACCGAGCGGCCGTCGTGGGGGACGTTCGGTGGTAACAGCGAGACCTGGGCCTGAGCGAGGCCGTGCTCGCGGTGGTCGAGGTCGTATCGCACGACGCCTTCGTCGACGATCAGGACGGTCCAGGCGTCGTGGGTGTGGCTCGGGTACGCGTGGGAAGGGAAGTAGGCATGCAGTACTTCGACGACGCCGTCCAGTTCCGGCCGCCAGGCATGTACCTGTGCACTTCCGCTCACCCTTCAGAACATACGCTGCTCCGGTGAAGGTCTACATCAGCGCGGACATGGAAGGCATCACCGGGCTGGTCGACGCGGAGGACGTCCAGCCACCCGGGCGGGACTACGAGCGCGGGCGCGTGATGATGACCGAGGACGTGAATGCCGCCGTCCGCGGTGCATTCGCTGCCGGAGCGTCGGAGGTGCTGGTCAACGACGCGCACGGGCCGATGCGAAACCTGCTACCCGACCTGCTCGACCAACGCGCCGTACTGATCAAGGGCCGGCCGAAGGTGATGGGCATGATGGAGGGCCTGAGCGCGGAGTACGACGCTGCGCTGTGCATCGGGTTCCACGCGCGGGCCGGCATCCTCGGCGTTTTGAGCCACAGCTTCATGGGTCACGAGATCGAGGACATCTGGCTCGACGACCGCCCGGTCGGCGAGATCGGGCTGCTCCATGCGACGGCGGCCGCGTACGGCGTACCGGTGGTGCTCCTGACCGGGGACGACGCTGCGTGTGCCGAGCTGACCGCTTGGGATCCGTCGGTCGCCACGGTCCCGGTCAAGTACGCCAAGGACCGCTTCGCCGCCCAGTTGGTCCCCGTCGCCGAGGCACGCGCCGCGATCGAGGATGCATCGGCGAAGGCTCTGAGCTCTCGCTTCAAGGTGCCCACCGTCGACAACCAGGATCGGACCCTCGCGGTCCGCTGGCAGTCCGCGTCGGTGGCATCGCATCTCCCGGCGATCCCCGGCGTCGGCAAGCGAGACGACCGCACAGTCGAGGTCACCGGCACGATGCCCGACCTCTACCGCCTCTTCAACCTCTTCCTCCGCGTCGCCACCGCCATCACCTCCAACCCGCCCTACTGCTGACTTGGTTAGAAACGTACAAGACCCGGCGCTCGGTGCGACGGCAAAGTGAGGTCTGTGGACAACGAGAACGAGCCGATTCGGTTTGATACGAAGATTGCGGTGTTGCTGAGGGACGATCTGGCGTCCTGGCAGCGGTTGAATGTGACGGCGTTTCTGGTGAGTGGGATCGCGGCGACCAGGCCGGAGACGGTCGGGGAGGCGTACGAGGACGCGGACGGTACGGCGTACCTGCCGATGTTCCGGCAACCCGTCCTCGTCTTCGAGGGCTCCAAGGAGTTCATGGCAGCCGCTCACGGGAGAGCGCTGAGCCGGGAGATCCCGCACTCCGTCTTCACCCAGGATCTCTTTGCCACCGGCAACGACCGCGACAACCGAGCCGCCGTACGGGCCGTCCCGCAGGCCGAGCTCGACCTGGTGGGACTAGCCCTGTACGGCCCGAAGAACGCCGTCGACAAGGTGCTCAAGGGCGCGAAGATGCATCCCTAACGCGGCTCGAAGGTTCGCCACGTCCTTCCTTGGTCGGTGCTGACGGCAACCTTCTGGGCGGTCGGCCTTTCGAGCTGGATCCCGTACAGGAGCCGTTCGTCGCCGGCCAGATCGTCGAGCTGGTCCGGTACGCCGTTGAGCGGTTTCGCCCGCCCCGCGCTGATGCCGTAGAGCGACGAAGTGGGGTCGCTCAGCTTCTGCCCGAGCATGACCGCCGAGCCGTTGAAGACGACCGGCCCACCACCGCGCGCCCAGGGCTTGTCAGCGACCGTGGTCCAGTGCGCCCCGCGATCCGTCGACATCCTCAGCAGACCGATCGCCTCCAGCGTCGCGCCGTCGACCCAGGAACTCGCCACCACCGTCCGGCCGTCCGGACTGACCGCGATCTTCGCGCCCGGGTTGGCTGGATCCAGCAGCGCCTTCGCCCAGGTCTTACCGCCGTCGTCGGTCCAGGCGATGTCACTGCGCGAACCACTGGTGGATTTCCCCGTGACTACCCACCACCGTCCGGTGTTGTCCCGGACAGGCGAACGCGCGCCGTCCAGTCCGGCCGGGCGGAGTTGGCGCAGCGTGGAGTCCTGCAGATTCAGCACCCGCAACTCGCCGTTCCCACCAAGCCGGTCCGTCAGAATCTCGCCGGTTGTGAAGTCGGCCGTGGGTTTCGCATAGTGCAGTGCCGTCCGGAGGCCGTCGAGGCGAAGCAGGACGGTCTCCGGCCAAGTCGGGTCGGCAGAATCCAGCGCGGCACCCGACGGAGCGGCAACCGCGATCGGCTCGTCTCCGGCACGCAGAGCCACGAACGGCAACGCTCCACCGAGGCCGGTCACCTTGCTGCCGTGGCGGCTCACTGTGGCGCCATAGCGGCAGGGCTGCGACGCGCAATCCGCCCACGAGGCTGACCAATCTCCCGCAGTCGCCATCGCCACGGAGCGAACCTCGGCAGTCTTGCTGAGGACCACCGGATCGCTCTCCTTCACGACGGGTGGTTGCTGGCTCCGGGCATTGCCGCCCAGCGGGAGCAGCACAACCAGTACTGCGACCGTCGCACCGGCCGCCGCTGCTCCGGTGAGCACCTGGCGTCGCCTGCGCCGCCGTACGCCGCGGCGCTCGAGTTGCTCGAACGGCGCCGGTTGGACGGATTCCTGGACGGTCCAGGCGAGTTCCTTCAGTTCAGACATGGTCAGCCTCCTGAATGTCGTCGGCGAACTCTCGGACGAGCGGCGCGAGCCGGGCCCGGCCGCGCGTCAGCCGCGCCTTGACCGTCCCCTCCGGGACGTCCAGTTGGACGGCGATCTCGCGGACCGGAAGATCGACGATGTGGTGCAGGGTGATCGCTTCGCGTTGTTCGTACGGCAGCTGGCGCAGCGCTTCGACCAGCGCGACATGGTCGGGCGACATCCCCGGCACCGGTCCAGCAGGCGCCATCGCGTTGGTGACGAGCCACTGATGCCGTCCAGCGCGACGGAACCTGCTCCGTACGACGTTCAGCGCGACGGTTCGCAGCCAGGCCTCGGGATTGTCGACCTGGGCGAAGCGGCGGGGCTTCTCCACCGCCCGTACGAAGGCCTCCTGGACGGCGTCCTCGGCCTCGCCGAGGCTTCCGCAGATCGAGTACAGCTGCCCGACCAGGCGGCGGTAGCACCCGTCGTACAGGTCACGCAGGCTGTCCTGCTCCGCCATCGGCCCTCCCGTCGTCGCAAAGCTCCTTTGCTGCGACGACGCGTGGGAGGGCGAGGTTGGTTGCAGTCAGGCGAAAGAAATCAGACCCGGCGGAAGATCAGGGCTCGTTTGACCTCTTGGATGGCCTTGGTGACCTCGATGCCGCGCGGGCAGGCCTCGGTGCAGTTGAAGGTGGTGCGGCAGCGCCAGACACCTTCCTTGTCGTTCAGGATCTCCAGGCGCTGTTCGGTGCCCTCGTCGCGGCTGTCGAAGATGAACCGGTGCGCGCCGACGATGGCCTGCGGGCCGAAGTACTGGCCGTCGGACCAGAACACCGGGCAGGACGTCGTGCAGGCGGCGCACAGGATGCACTTGGTGGTGTCGTCGAAGCGCTCGCGGTCGGCCTGCGACTGGATCCGCTCCCGGGTCGGCTCGTGGCCGCTGGTGACCAGGAACGGCATGATCGAGCGGTACGCGTCGAAGAACGGCTCCATGTCGACGACCAGGTCCTTGAGCACCGGCAGGCCCTTGATGGGCTCGACGGTGATCTCCTTGTCCGGGTTCAGGTCCTTGATCAGCGTCTTGCAGGCCAGCCGGTTACGGCCGTTGATCCGCATCGCGTCCGAGCCGCAGACGCCGTGCGCGCAGGACCGCCGGAACGTCAGCGTGCCGTCCTGCTCCCACTTGATCTTGTGCAGCGCGTCGAGCACCCGGTCGCCGGGCAGCAGGGTGACCGAGTAGGTCTTCCACTCGGACTCGTCCAGCACCTCGGGGTTGTACCGAAGGATCTTGACCTTGACGTCCATCAGTACTTCCGCTCCATCGGCTTGTAGCGAGTCTGGACGACCGGCTTGTAGTCCAGCCGGATGTTCACGTTGCCTTCGGCATCGATGGTCCGGTAGGCCATCGTGTGCCGCATGAAGTTCACGTCGTCGCGCTTGTCGTAGTCCTCGCGGAAGTGCCCGCCGCGAGACTCCTTGCGGGCCAGGGCGGACACCACCAGTACTTCGGCCAGGTCGAGCAGGAAGCCCAGCTCGACCGCCTCCAGCAGATCGGTGTTGAACCGTTTGCCCTTGTCCTGCACCGAAACCTGGGCGAATCGTTGCTTCAGGCCCTCGATATCGGTCAGCGCCTGCTTCAGCGAGCCCTCGGTCCGGTACACCTGCGCGTTGATGTCCATCGTCGCCTGCAGATCGGTCCGGATCGCCGCCACCCGCTCGGTCCCCTCCGCGCTCCGCATGCCCTCGATCAGGTCGACCACGAACGCCTCGGGCTCCGGCGGCAGCTCTTCGAAATCGACCCCGGCCGCGTACTCCGCGGCGGCGATCCCGGCCCGCCGCCCGAACACGTTGATGTCGAGCAGCGAGTTCGTGCCGAGCCGGTTCGCGCCGTGCACCGAGACACACGCGACCTCGCCCGCGGCGTACAGGCCGGGGATGACGTCGTCGTTGTTGGCCAGCGCCTCGCCCTGGATGTTGGTCGGGATGCCGCCCATCGCGTAGTGCGCGGTCGGGAACACCGGAATCTGTTCGGTGTAAGGCTCCACACCCAGGTACGTCCGCGCGAACTCGGTGATGTCCGGCAGCTTCGCGTCGATGTGCGCGGGCTCGAGGTGGGTCAGGTCGAGCATTACGTACGCGCCGTCGGGACCACAGCCACGGCCTTCGCGTACTTCGTTCGCCATTGCCCGGGCGACCATGTCGCGCGGCGCGAGATCCTTGACGGTCGGCGCGTACCGCTCCATGAACCGCTCGTTGTCCTTGTTGCGCAGGATTCCGCCCTCACCGCGGGCGGCCTCCGACAGCAGTACGCCGAGGCCGGCCAGCCCGGTCGGGTGGAACTGGAAGAACTCCATGTCCTCCAGCGGCAGACCCTTGCGCCAGACGATGCCCATCCCGTCGCCGGTCAGCGTGTGCGCGTTCGAGGTGGTCCGGAAGACCTTGCCGAAGCCGCCGGAGGCGAACACGATCGACTTGGCCGAGAAGATGTGCAGCTCGCCGGTGGCCAGTTCGTAGGCGACGACACCGGTGGCGCGACCGCCGACCATCAGCAGGTCCAGCACGTAGAACTCGTTGAAGAACTCCACGTTCTGCTTGATGCACTGCTGGTACAGCGTCTGCAGGATCATGTGGCCGGTGCGGTCCGCGGCGAAGCAGGACCGGCGTACGACGGCCTCGCCGTGGTTGCGGGTGTGCCCGCCGAAGAAGCGCTGGTCGATCTTGCCCTCGGCCGTCCGGTTGAACGGCAGGCCCATCTTCTCCAGGTCCAGCACCGCGTCGACGGCCTCGCGGCACATCACCTCGGCCGCGTCCTGGTCGACCAGGAAGTCGCCACCCTTGACCGTGTCGAAGGTGTGCCACTCCCAGTTGTCCTCCTCGACGTTGGCCAGCGCGGCGCACATGCCGCCCTGGGCCGCGCCGGTGTGCGACCGGGTCGGGTAGAGCTTGGTGAGTACTGCGGTCCGCGTGCGCTTGCTGGACTCCAAGGCGGCGCGCATACCCGCTCCACCCGCGCCGACGATGACCACGTCGTACTGATGCCGCTGCATATTCAGAGGTTCCTTACTTGCAGACCGACAGCGTGGAGCTGGGGTCCAGGCAGGGATCGAAGGTGAAGATGACCAGGGTGCCGAGGACGACGATCACGATCGCCGCGGTGATCAGCAGGGCTTTCAGCCAGAACCTGGTCTGGTCCTTCTCGGCGTAGTCGTTGATGATCGTGCGCATCCCGTTGCTGCCGTGCAGCATCGCCAGCCAGAGCATCAGCAGGTCCCAGACCTGCCAGAGCGGGTTGGCCCACTTGCCGGCCACGAACCCGAAGTCCAGCGCGGTGATCCCGCCGCCGAGCATCAGGTTGGTGAACAGGTGGCCGAGCACGAGCACGACCAGGGCGAGCCCGGACAGCCGCATGAACAGCCAGCTGTAGAGCTCGAAGTTGGTCTGGCCGGAGCGGTTGCGGCCGCCGCCCTTGAGCGAGCGGGAGCGGGTGGACGATCGCGGTGCGGCGATATCGGACATCTCAGCCTCCGAAGACGTGGCTCAGGTGCCGGATCACGAACGGCACGAACAACACGACCCAGATGATCCCGACGGCGATCATCAGCTTGCGCTGGTGCCGCGGGCCCTTGGCCCAGAAGTCGACCAGGATCAGCCGGATGCCGTTGAAGGCGTGGAACAGGATCGCCCCGACCAGGCCGACCTCCATCAGGCCGACGACCGGGTTCTTGTAGGTCCCGATCACCTCGTTGTAGGCCTCCGGGGAGACCCGGACCAGCGCGGTGTCGAGTACATGGACCAGGAGGAAGAAGAAGATCCCGACCCCGGTGATCCGGTGCGCCACCCACGACCACATGCCTTCGTGGCCGCGATACAGCGTGCCGGGGGGAATGATGCGCGGTTTGCTGGGCAAACCGATCCTCCGATCGGACGACAGACCAGAGCCGGGGACCACGGCGACTCCGGGGCGTCCAGAGCAGCCTCGACGCCAAGGCGAGGAGGCCGGGGTGGCAAAGGGGCCGCGGTCGGCTCGGCCCGGCAGGAAACCAGGCCGTTCTTGATGCTATCCCTGCGCTGCGCCGGTTCCGGCACGCTCACGTGTGACATCGCTCTCTGAGACCTCACCCACGCGGTGATGACGAAGAGTGATCGAGCGCGCACCGGGCCGCTGTTGATCTCAACCGCGCTTGAACTCGGAGGATGAATGGCCCGCCGCATCCGGTCTCCAGTGGACCAGTACGGCGGACCCGGCCGGATCTAGTGTTGAACGGCGACGAGCAGACCCGGCGAGCGCCGGGAGAAGAGGGGACGAGAGTGAGTTTCTGGATCTGTGAGACCTGCGCGGTCGAGCACTCCGAGCAGGTCGAGGTGTGCGCGATCTGCGCCGACGAACGACAGTGGGTGCCCGCCGACGGGCAGCACTGGACGACGCTCGAGGAGCTGTCCGCCGCCGGCTACAAGGTTGAGGTGAAGAACGTCGAGCCCGGCCTGTACGGCGTGACGTCGACCCCGAGCGCCGGGATCGGCCAGCAGTCGATGCTCGTCCAGACTGCCGAGGGCAACCTGCTCTGGGACCCGATCGGCTACCTCGACGACGACGCGGTGGAGCAGGTCAGCGCGCTCGGTGAGGTGAAAGCGATCATCGCGAGCCACCCGCACATGTACGGCGTACAGGTCGAGTGGAGTCGCCGGCTCGGCGGCGTACCGGTCTATGTGTCCGAGGCCGATGCCGAATGGGTCGCCCGGCAGGACCCGGTGATCAAGACCTGGTCGGGCACGCTCGACCTGCTGCCCGGCGTCACGCTGATCCAGCCGGGCGGGCACTTCCCGGGCAGCGCAGTGGTGCACTGGGCAGAAGGTGCCGAGGGCAAGGGAGTGATCCTTGCCGGGGACACCATCTTCGCGAACCCGGACCGTACGTCGGTCAGCTTCATGCGCAGCTACCCGAACCGGATCCCGCTGTCCGGCGCGGTCGTCGACCGGGTCGCGAAGGCGCTCGACGTGTTCTCCTACGACCGCCTCTACGGCAACTTCGGCGCATCCATCCCGGCCGATGCACGCAACGTCGTACGCCGCTCCGCCGACCGCCACGCCGCCTGGGTCCGCGGCGACTTCGACCACCTGACCTGAGGCACGGCGTCGGACATCAAGCGGCCGCGCGCATGCTCAACCGCGTGTGCAGGTTGAGCATGCGCTGCACGCAGGTATCCCAGTCGTAGAGCTCGGCCCGCTTCCGGGCCGCAGCTCGACGACCTGGCTGCTGAACGAGTTCCAGTACTGCGTCCGCCAGCTCCCCGGCCTTCGCGGGCGCCCAGCGGCCGCAGCTGGAGTCGACCAACTCCCTTGCGCCGCCGGTGTTCGCCGTCACCACCGGCGTACCGGCGGCCAGCGCCTCCAGTACGGCGAGTCCGAACGTTTCTCCAGGGCAGACCGACAAGGCCACATCCGCCTCGGCCAGGTGGCGCGCCAGGGCGACCCGGCCGTCGACGTACCCGTGGAAGAAGATCGGCGCGCTGCCTGCGATCGCGAGCAGCTCGTCCAGGTGCGGGCCCGAGCCGTAGACGTCCAGCCGCACCGGTACGCCGCGTCGGTGCAGCTCGACTGCTGTGGCGACAGCGAGGTGTGGGCTCTTCTCGCGTGACAGCCGGCCGGCGTGGACGAGCTTGATGATCCCGTCGTCTACCGGCACGGCTCTCGATGGGTGGAACGTGTCAAGGTCGACGCCGAGCGGGATGCGGATCAGCGGCGTGGTGACCTCGTCGAACTCCGCGGCTGCATAGCGGGAGGTGACCACCACCGCGTCGTACGTGCGGCTCAGCAGTTTGTAGAGCGCGCCGACGCCGGACGCGATCCCCAACTGACGGCCCGTCCGCAGGGACAGCATCGCGTCCAAGCGTTCGTGGCTGAACAGGACCGAGCCGATGCCCTGGCGTCGCGCCCACCTCGCCACCGGCAACAAAGTCGACTTGTCGGAGATCTCGACCGTGGTCGGGCCGAACCGCTCCAGCGCCTCGATCACCTTCCACGGATCGGTGATCAGGCGGTAGCCGCCGCCGACCTTCGGTGCTTTGATGCGCACGATCGTGCCGACCTCGGTCTGCGTGACGCTGTCGCGCTCGCCGGGGGTGATCAGGATGCGGTCGGCACCGGCCTCGGTATAGCCCCGGCCCAGGTGCTCGATGGCGGTCCGCATGCCACCGGAGGTCGGGCCGACGAAGTTCGCGAGCTGGGCGATCCGCAGCGTCATGCGGCCCGCCGGACGGCCGCGACCTCGGCGAGTACCTCGGCGTAGTGCCGGTCGATCAGGTCGTCGACTACGGCCGGCCAAGTTCGCGTCTGGACCCGGCGACGGCCGGCCGCTGCCATCGCCGTACGGGCGTCGGGGTTGTCCAGGAGGTGCGCGACTGCTTCGCGGAGCGAGCCGGGTTTGCCTGGTTCGAAGAGCAGCCCGGTCTCGCCTGGCCGGATCAGGTCCAGCGGGCCGCCCGCGGCGGGGCCGACGGTGGCGACGCCGGAGGCCTGCGCCTCCTGGATGGTCTGGCAGAAGGTCTCGTGCTCGCCGGTGTGCACGAACAGGTCGAGGCCGGCGAAGATCGAGGCGAGGTCGCTGCCTCGGCGCATCCCGAGGAAGGTTGCTTTGGGCAACGTGGTTTCCAGCGCGGCGCGATCGGGGCCGTCGCCGACGATCACCAGGTGGCAGTCGAGTTCGCTCAACTCCGCGAGGCGTTTCACCTTCTTCTCCGCGGCCAGCCGGCCGACGTACCCGACGATCGGCTTGCCGTCCGGGGCGATTTCGTTGCGCCAGGCATCGTTTCGGTGCGAGGGGTCGAAGAGGTCGAGGTTGACACCGCGACCCCAGTGGTGGACTCGCGGTACGCCCTCTTGGACGAGTTGCGCGACGGCGGAGGACGACGGCGCGAGGGTGCGATCGCAGCGCGAGTGGATCCTGCGGATCCAGGCCCAGCAGCCGCGATCGGCCTTGGCGAACCACGGGTACTGCCTGGCGAAGCCGGCCAGGTCGGTCTGGAACACCGCGACCGTCGGCAACCCGAGCCGCCGCGCGCTGCGCAGCCCATAAGCGCCGAGCGCGAACGGGGCTGCCAGATGAACCAGATCAGGCCCGAACTCGGCCATCGCCCGCTCGATCGCGGGATCGGGCAGCCCGACCGGAATCTCCTTGTACCCAGGGATCCCGAAGCTCCGGGCCCGTAGTACCCGGACGCCGTTGTAGGTCTCCGGACCAGGGCCGGCGGTGATGATCAGCAGCTGGTGCCCGCGGGCAACCAGCCGGTCGGCGACGTGGCGAGCTGTGTTCGCCACGCCATTGATCTGCGGCAGGAAGCACTCGGCAACCATCACTATTCGCACAACCGAAGGTTCCCGCCCCCACATGAACCCTCAGCGACACTCCAGCAACACCCCGCAGATCCCCTGGCAACAGCCAGTCGGCACATCCGGCGGGCTGATGGGCGTAGGGAGAGACTCGGGTCACACAGCGTGCTGGATGTCACCTGGGGGATGGATACCAGTGGGTGGGTGGTCGGGCCTACGGTGGGTGGATGAGCCACCAGACCGAGTCGGGGTGGGACTTCGAGCCTGTTTACGGTCCCGACAAGCTTGCGGGATTCGACCCGGCGGAGAAGTTGGGTACGCCGGGGCAGTACCCGTTCACGCGCGGGGTCTACCCGACCATGTACACCGAGCGGCCCTGGACGATGCGGCAGTACGCCGGGTTCGGCACGGCCGCCGAGTCGAACCAGCGGTACCACCAGCTGATCGACGCCGGGACGATGGGGCTGTCGGTCGCGTTCGACCTGCCCACCCAGATGGGCTACGACTCCGACGCCGAGATCGCGCACGGTGAGGTCGGCAAGGTCGGGGTGGCGATCGACTCGATCGACGACATGCGGATCCTGTTCGACCGGATCCCGCTGGACCAGGTCTCCACCTCGATGACGATCAACGCGCCGGGCTCGGTGCTGTTGCTGCTCTACCAGCTCGTCGCCGAGGAGCAGGGTGTCGGCGGCGACAAGCTGACCGGCACGATCCAGAACGACGTACTCAAGGAGTACATCGCCCGCGGTACCTACATCTATCCGCCGAAGGAGTCGCTCCGGCTGATCAGCGACATCTTCGCGTACTGCCGGACCGAGCTGCCGCGCTGGAACACGATCTCGATCTCCGGCTACCACATGGCCGAGGCCGGCGCGACGCCCGCGCAGGAGATCGCGTTCACCCTTGCCGACGGGATCGAATACGTGCGCGCCGCGATCGCGGCCGGTCTCGACGTCGACGACTTCGCGCCCCGGCTGAGCTTCTTCTTCGTCTCCCGGACGACGCTGCTGGAGGAGGTCGCCAAGTTCCGCGCGGCCCGCCGGATCTGGGCGCAGATCATGCGTGACGAGTTCGGAGCCAAGAACCCGAAGTCGCTGATGCTCCGCTTCCACACCCAGACGGCCGGCGTCCAGCTGACCGCGCAGCAGCCCGAGGTGAACCTGGTCCGCGTCGCGATCCAGGGTCTCGCCGCGGTGCTCGGCGGCACCCAGTCGCTGCACACGAACTCGTACGACGAGGCGATCGCGCTGCCGACCGAGAAGGCGGCCCGGCTCGCGCTGCGCACCCAGCAGGTGCTCGCGTACGAGACGGACATCACCGCGACCGTCGACCCGTTCGCCGGCTCGTACGTCGTGGAGTCGCTCACCGATGAGGTCGAGGCGGCCGCGCGCGAGCTGATGGACCAGGTGGAGGAGTACGGCGGGGCCGTCGCGGCGATCGAGAAGGGATTCCAGAAGCAGGAGATCGAGCGGTCGGCGTACCGGATCGCGCAGCAGATCGACTCGGCCGAGCGGGTCGTCGTCGGGTTGAACAAGTACAAGGTCGCCGAGGAGGAGCCGTACGAACCGCTCCGGGTCGATCCGGCGATCGAGGCGCAGCAGGTCGCGCGGCTCGCCAAACTCCGGGCCGAGCGCGATCAGGCGGCTGTCGACAAGGCGCTCGCGGATCTCCAGGCGGCCGCGCGCGGCACCGACAACTGCCTCTACCCGATGAAGGAAGCCCTCAAGGCCCGCGCCACCGTCGGCGAGGTCAGCAACGCCCTCCGCGAGGTTTGGGGCGTCTACGTCCCCGCCGACACCTTCTGACCCGTACTACGTGAGCCGCCGACACCTTCTGAACGAGTTTCAGTCCAGGAGGGCGGCGGCGACCAGGACTGCGGTGCCCAGGGTGATGGCGTCTTCGGAGGGGTTGAAGCCGGGGGTGTGGAGGTCGGCTGCTGTGTCCGAGCCGGGTGGGCGGACGCCTAGACGGGCCATGGCGCCGGGGACGTGTTCGAGGTACCAGGCGAAGTCTTCGCCGCCGAGGCTCTGGTCGGTCGGGGCGACGGCCGCCGGGCCGAGCGTGTGGCCTACCGCAGTACGGAACACCTCGATGGCGGCCGGGTCGTTCATCACCGGCGGCACGCCGTGCGTGACCTCGGTGTCGACCTCCACGCCGAACGGCGCGGCCAGTTGCGCCGCCAGCGAAGGGATCAGCTCCTCAGCGAGCCGCCAAGCGTTCACGTCGAGGCAGCGCAGGGTGCCCTCCGCCTCCCCGCGCGCGGGGATCGCATTGGCCGCGGAACCGGAAGTGATTCGCCCCCAGACCAGCGACATCCCCGCCCGCGGATCGACCCGCCGCGACAACGCGGCCGGAAGCTCGGTCACCAGCGTGGCCAGGGCATAGACGAGATCTGCAGTCAGATGCGGCCGAGACGTGTGTCCACCGGGCCCGGTGAGCCGCACAAGGATCCGGTCAGCCGCAGCAGTGAGCGCACCGACGCGCAGCCCGACCTGCCCAACGTCCAGCCGCGGATCACAGTGCAACCCGTAAATACGCCGTACGCCGTCCAGCCCGCCCGCCGCGATCACCCCGAGCGCGCCGCCCGGCATCACCTCTTCGGCGGGCTGGAAGATCAGCCGCACCCGCCGCTCGAGCAGGCCGTCCCGAGCCATCCCGGCAAGAACCAGACCGGCTCCGACCAGGGCAGCAGTGTGTACGTCGTGCCCGCACGCATGCGCGACACCGTCGACGGTCGACCGGTGCGGGGCCACCACGGCGTCCGGCACGGGCAGTGCGTCGATATCGGCCCGCAGCGCGATACAGGAGTCGCCGGAGCCGATGTCGCAGATCAGCCCGGTCCCGGTCGGCAGTACCTGCGGGGACAGACCCGCCTCGGTCAGTCGCTGACGCAGTACTTCGGTCGTGCGGACCTCGTTCCAGCCGAGCTCGGGGTGCGCGTGCAGGTCGCGGCGGAGGGCGAGGGTCTCGTCGCGAACCTCGTCCACCCGCGCTTTCGAGTCCGCCACCAGCAGCTGTCCCGCAGTCGTCATCCGGCGATTCTGTCATCCGATCGGCACCCGACCGGGCCGGACCCGGCCGATGTCACGGATCGTGACCGGAACTGACAGTGAGCAAACCGTGGGCCCGGAGGCGGGAATTCACCGGTGCGTGACCTGGATCGAGCAGACGGTAGCCATACCGCAGGAGTTACGTCACAATGCTTCGCGCGCCGGTCACTTTCCGGTATCGAGGCCCTCGCGCCGTTCAAAGAAGGCTCCGCTGGCCCCTATAGTCTGCGGATGCGGCACGCTGGGGAAGGCGTGCCGGGGCAGATATTTCTGGTCGACGAAGGAGACCTCCGGTGAAGAAGTACGTGCGGGGACTGGCGATCGTGAGCGTGCTGACGCTCGCCGTCGCCGCTTGTGGCAGCAAGCCGACTGACAACGCGTCCGGCGGCAGCGCCAACAAGGACTTCAAGGCCTGCATGGTCTCGGACTCGGGTGGCTTCGACGACAAGTCGTTCAACCAGACCTCGTACGAGGGTTTCCAGGCCGCCATCAAGGCCAAGGGCCTGACCGAGGTCAAGGCGGAGTCGAAGTCGGACAACGACTACCCGACCAACATGACCGCGATGGTCAACGCCAAGTGCAAGGTGATCGTTGCCGTCGGCTTCAAGCTCGAGGACGCCACCGACAAGGCCGCGACCGCGAACCCGGACATCAAGTTCGCCATCGTCGACTCGGCCCCGGCCAAGCCGATCGCGAACGTGAAGCCGCTGCTGTTCAACACCGCGCAGGCTGCCTTCCAGGGCGGTTACCTGGCCGCGGCGATGACCAAGACCGGCAAGGTCGGCACCTTCGGCGGCATCAAGATCCCGCCGGTGACGATCTACATGGACGGCTTCGCCGAGGGCGTGCGGTACTACAACAAGCAGAAGAGCAAGAACGTCCAGGTGCTGGGCTGGGACGACGCGAAGCAGACCGGCCTGTTCACCGGTGACTTCGAGGACAAGGCGAAGGGCCAGAACACCGGCCAGAACCTGATCACCCAGGGCGCGGACATCATCTTCCCGGTGGCCGGCCCGTCGGGTCTGGGCGGTCTGCAGGCGGCCAAGGCCAGCAACGGCAAGGTCAACGCGATCTGGGTCGACACCGACGGCTGCGTGAGCGCCGCGGAGTACTGCTCGGTGTTGATCAGCTCGGTGAACAAGGGCATGGACGTCGCCGTCCAGGACGCCGTCACCTCCGTGGTCGACAACAAGTACGACAGCAAGCAGTTCGTCGGCACGCTGGAGAACGGCGGCACCTCGCTGGCTCCGTTCCACGAGTTCGACGGCAAGGTTCCGGCCGAGGTGAAGACCGAGCTGGACCAGATCAAGGCCGACATCATCTCCGGCAAGATCACCATCGCGTCCAAGGCGCAGCCGGCCGCGTCCTGATCGACAGCGTCAGCACGTAGTACGGTGCGAGCCAGGAAGTAGCCCCGACCGGGGCGGCTTCCTGGCTCGCCGTCTGAGAGGAAGGCCGCGGCATGCATCTCGAGCTCTCGGGGCTGACCAAGAGCTTCGGCTCGCTGGTCGCCAACGACCACATCGATCTCGTCATCGAGCCCGGTGAGATCCACTGCCTGCTCGGCGAGAACGGGGCCGGCAAGAGCACTCTGATGAACATGCTCTACGGGCTGCTGCAGCCCGACTCCGGCGAGATCGTGATCGACGGGGAGAAGGTCGTGATCAGCTCGCCGAGCGACGCGATCGAGCACGGCATCGGGATGGTGCACCAGCACTTCATGCTGGTGCCGGTGTTCACCGTCGCGGAGAACATCATGCTCGGCCGGGAGAACACCCACCCCGGCGGCATCCTGGACCGCAAGAAGGCGCACGCGCTGGTCACCGAGCTGTCCGAGCGGTACGGGTTCGAGGTGAACCCCGAGGCGCTGGTCGAGGACATCCCGGTCGGCGTCCAGCAGCGGGTGGAGATCATCAAGGCGCTCACCAACGACGCCAAGGTGCTGATCCTCGACGAGCCGACCGCGGTACTCACCCCCGCCGAGATCGACGAGCTGATCACGGTGATGCGGCGGCTGAAGGAGAACGGCACCTCGATCGTCTTCATCACCCACAAGCTCAAAGAGGTCAAGGCGATCGCGGACAAGATCACCGTGATCCGCCGCGGCAAGGTGGTCGGCCAGGCCGACCTGAGCGAGACCGAGGAAGGCCTGGCGCAGATGATGGTCGGCCGCGCGGTCGACCTGGTGGTGGACAAGCAACCGGCCCGGCCGGGCGAGCCGGTGCTGCAGATCAAGGGCCTGACGGTGATCGACGAGCGCGGGTTCACCGCCGTCGACGGCGTCGACCTGGAGGTCCGGGCGGGCGAGATCCTCGCCGTGGCCGGTGTCCAGGGCAACGGCCAGACCGAGCTCGCGGAGGCGCTGCTCGGGCTCACCCCGATCGCGGCCGGCAGCGTTTCGCTGGACGGCAAGGACCTGACCGGGGTGAACACCAGACAGCGGCTCGACGCCGGGATCGGATACGTGCCGGAGGACCGCGGCCGGGACGGGTTCGTCGGACCGTTCACGGTCGCCGAGAACCTGGTCCTCGACCTGTTCCGCCGGGCGCCGTTCGGCGACGGCCTGATGCTGCACACCGACGAGATCGCCAAGAACGGCGAGCAGCGGGTCGAGGAGTTCGACATCCGCACCCAGAGCATCGATCTGCCGGTCTCCTCGCTGTCCGGCGGCAATCAGCAGAAGGTGGTGCTGGCTCGCGAACTGTCCCGGCCGCTGAAGCTGCTGGTCGCCTCGCAGCCGACCCGCGGTGTGGACGTCGGCTCCATCGAGTTCCTGCACGAGCGGATCGTGCAGGAACGCGACAACGGCACCGCGGTCCTGATCGTGTCCACCGAACTGGACGAGATCGCCGCGCTGTCCGACCGGGTCGCGGTGATGTACCGCGGCAAGGTGGTCGGCGTCGTACCGTCCGACACGCCCCGCGACGAACTCGGCCTGATGATGGCCGGCGCCTCCCGGACCGAGGCCCACGAAGCCGCGATCGAGCACCCCACCACGTTGGGAACCATCTAGATGAGTACTGACACCACCACCGAGCCGGAGAAGGCCGCGCCGGTGCCGGCCAAGGAGCCGCAGCGGTCCGGGTTGCCCAGTTGGGCGATTCAGGGGCTGGTCTCGCTGAGCGCGATCGTGCTGGCGCTGGTCGTCGGCGCGATCCTGATCATCATCGGCGACGACCAGGTGAAGGCCGCCGTCTCGTATTTCGGCGCCGCGCCGATGGACACCTTCTCGGCCGCCTTCAGCGCTGTCGGGGAGGCGTACAAGGCGCTCGCGGCCGGCGCGATCGGCGGAGTCACCCCGATCACCGAGTCGCTGACCCAGGCCACGCCGCTGATCTGCGGCGGTCTCGCGGTGTCGCTGGCGTTCCGGACCGGGCTGTTCAACATCGGCGCCCAGGGGCAGCTGATCATCGGCGCGATCCTGGCCGCCTGGGTCGGGTTCGCCTGGCACCTGCCGCCCGGACTGCACCTGATCCTCGCGGTGATCGCGGGCCTGGTCGGTGGGGCGATCTGGGGTGGCGTCGTCGGCCTGCTGAAGGCCCGTACCGGCGCCCACGAGGTGATCGTCACGATCATGCTCAACTACGTGGCGATCTACCTGCTCCAGTGGTTGCTCACGACAACGACCTTCAAGCGTCCCGGCCGGACGGACCCGATCAGCCCGATCGTGGACGCGAACGCGCAGTACCCCCAGTTCGGCAGCACCCGGTTGCACGTGGGCTTCCTGCTCGCCCTGCTGGCCGCGGCGTTCGTCTGGTGGCTGCTGAACCGCTCGACGGTCGGCTTCGAACTGCGCGCGGTCGGCGCGAACGCGGACGCCTCCCGTACCGCGGGCATGAGCGTCGGCAAGGCCTACTTCATCGCCATGCTGGTCGCCGGAGCCCTGGCGGGCCTGGCCGGAACCCAGCAGGTGCTCGGCACCGACCTGCCGCTCACCGACGGTGTGGCCGCCTCGGTCGGGTTCGACGCCATCACGGTGGCGCTGCTCGGTCGCGGTACGCCGCTCGGTACAGTGCTGGCCGGTCTGCTCTTCGGCGCCCTGAACGCCGGCGGTCTGCAGATGCAGTTGGAGACCCAGACCCCACTGACGCTGACCACTGTCCTGCAGGCCGTGATCGTGCTGTTCGTGGCCGCACCGGCCCTGGTTCGCTCGGTCTTCCGGTTCCTGCCCAAGGAACGCGGCGCCGGCACGGTCCTCGCGAAAGGCTGGAACGGATGAGCGAGTCGACGACGGCGGCCGACACCGTCAAGGTCCCGGCCCCGGCGGCCATCGAGGCGCCGGCCGAGCGGACCCGCCGGTTGCGGGTCGGTGGCCTGATGGTGGTCTTCGCCCTGATCGGGCTCGGCCTGGCGATCGGCACCAAGGGCGGCAAGGCGACCTTCCAGCTCACCTCGGGCGACCTGGAGAACAACCTGCTGCACCTCCCCGCACAGCCGGTGGGCATCTTCCTCGGCATCCTCGGGCTCGCCGCCGCCGTGGCGTATGTGCTGCGCAGGATCCCGCAGCGGTACGCCGCCTGGCTGGCCGCCGTACTGGGCATCTGCTTCATCGGGGCCTTCCTGTGCTGGGCCGCCGCGGGCAAGACGTTCCCGCTGGCGAACCAGTTCCAGGGCACGCTGAACTTCGCCACGCCGCTGATCCTGGGCGCGCTGGCGGGCGTGATGTGTGAGCGTGCCGGTGTCATCAACATCGCGATCGAAGGCCAGTTCCTGGTCGGGGCCTTCACTGCCGCGGTGGTCTCCAGTACGACGCACAACAATGCGGCGGCCCTGATCGCGGCAGCGGTGACCGGTGTCCTGATGGCCGCGCTGCTCGCGGTCTTCTCGATCAAATACCTGGTCAACCAGGTGGTGCTCGGTGTCGTTCTGGTGGTGTTCGCGTCCGGGATCACCGGCTACCTCTTCGACCAGTTCCTGCAGGAGGACGCGGCGAAGCTGAACACGCCGACCGTGTTGTCGGCCGTGAAGATCCCGCTGCTCGGCGACATCCCGTTCTTCGGGCCGATCCTGTTCAACCAGACGGTGCTGGTCTACCTCACCTACATCGCGGTCGCCGTGGTGACCTTCGTGCTCTTCCAGACCCGGTGGGGCCTGCGGATCCGGGCGGTCGGCGAGCACCCGAAGGCGGCCGACACGGTCGGTATCAGGGTCAAGCGGGTCCGGTACTCCGCAGTGCTGGCGGCGGGCATCCTCGCCGGTCTCGGCGGCTCCTTCTTCACGGTCGGGTATGCCGGGTCGTTCAGCAAGGAGATGACCGCCGGCAACGGGTTCATCGCGCTGGCAGCGTTGATCATGGGCCGCTGGCATCCGATCGGCGCGATGGTAGCGGCGTTGTTCTTCGGCTTCGCGACCCAGCTGCAGTCGCAGTTGCAGATCATCCAGACCCCGATCCCCGGCGAACTGTTGCTGATGGCCCCTTACCTGGCCACCGTGATCGCCGTCGCGGGCCTGGTCGGCAGGGTGAGAGCCCCCAAGGCGGACGGTGAGCCCTACGTCACCGAATGAGCCCGAACCCGTTGCGTCCGAAGCAGTGAGGGGCAGGACCCCCGCTTCTTCGGACGCTAGCGGGGGGATTGATTGGGAAGCTTTGCGGGCGGTGGCCGTTGAGGCGATGGGGCGTGCCTATGCGCCGTACTCCGGGTTCCCGGTGGGGGCTGCGGCGGTGGTGGACGACGGGCGGGTTGTTGCCGGGTGCAACGTGGAGAACGCGTCGTACGGGCTGACCTTGTGTGCCGAGTGTGGGCTGGTGTCCGAGTTGCACCGGACCGGTGGTGGGCGGCTGGTCGCGTTCACCTGTGTGGACCACAACGGCGAACTGCTGACGCCGTGCGGGCGGTGCCGCCAGTTGCTGTACGAGCACGGCGGCCCGACGCTCCAGATCGAGACCCACGGCGGAAGCCGGCCGATGAGCGAACTACTGCCCGACGCGTTCGGGCCGGAACGAATGGGGGAGTAAGTGGCAGGCTTCGACGCCGTCGACGTGATCCGGACCAAGCGGGACAAAGGTGAGCTGACCGACGGGCAGATCGACTGGGTGATCGACGCCTACACCAAGGGCGACGTCGCCGACGAGCAGATGTCTTCGCTGGCGATGGCCATCCTCCTGAACGGGATGAACCGGCGGGAGATCGCCCGCTGGACCGACGCGATGATCGCCTCCGGCGAACGGATGGACTTCGCGAAGCTGTCCCGGCCGACCGCGGACAAGCACTCCACCGGCGGCGTCGGCGACAAGATCACGTTGCCGCTCGCGCCGCTGGTCGCCGCGTGCGGAGTCGCCGTACCGCAGCTTTCTGGCCGCGGCCTCGGCCACACCGGCGGCACGCTGGACAAGCTGGAGTCGATCCCGGGCTGGCGGGCGGCTTTGTCGAACGAGGAAATGATGAGCCAGCTCGAGGATGTCGGCGCGGTGATCTGCGCGGCCGGCGACGGGCTGGCCCCGGCGGACAAGAAGCTGTACGCGCTCCGCGACGTGACCGGTACGGTCGAGGCGATCCCGTTGATCGCCAGCTCGATCATGAGCAAGAAGATTGCCGAGGGCACCGGTGCGCTGGTGCTCGACGTGAAGGTCGGATCCGGCGCGTTCATGAAGGACGTCGCGAACGCCCGCGAGCTGGCCGAGACGATGGTTGCTCTCGGCACCGATGCGGGGGTGAAGACGGTCGCGCTGCTGACCGACATGTCGACGCCGCTCGGCCTGACGGCCGGGAACGCCTTGGAGGTCAGGGAATCCGTCGAGGTACTGGCCGGTGGCGGACCGGCCGACGTGGTCGAGCTGACCATCGCGCTGGCGACCGAGATGCTGGCGGCCGCCGGTGTGACCGACGTCGATCCCGCGGAGAAGCTGCGCGACGGTACGGCGATGGACGCCTGGAACCGGATGATCTCGGCCCAGGGCGGCGACCCGTCGGCCGAGCTTCCGGTGGCGCCGGAGCAGCACGTCGTGAAGGCATCGTCCACCGGCGTACTGACGGCGATGGACGCGCTGGCGGTCGGAGTCGCCGCCTGGCGCCTCGGCGCGGGCCGCGCTCGCAAGGAAGACCCGGTCTCCGCGGTCGCCGGAGTCGAGTTGCACGCGAAACCAGGTGATTCGGTGACCGAGGGACAACCGCTGCTCACCCTGCATGCGGACGACACGAGCCGCTTCGACCGCGCACTCGAGTCGCTCGCCGACGCAGTACAGATCTCAGCGGACGGACGCTACGAGCCGACGCCGCTGGTGATCGACCGCATCACTGCCTGATCGCCGCGGCGGGATGGGCCTCGGCGCCCCTCCCGTGGTGGCGCGTCAGCCGGCTTTGCGGGTCTGGGATTGCTTCTGCTGCTTCGTGATGGTGGCGGCGAGGGCGGTGTCAGGGGTGAGGCCGGCGGTCAGCTCGCCGGTCTGAGTGACCGTGATCTCGGTGACCAGGGTGCCGACGACGAAGCTGGTCTCGGCGATCGCCTCGGAGCGGCCGACCGAGGTGGAGACGACGGTTCTCCCGTCGGTGAGCGCGTCCGGAACTCCTGGCACGGTGAACGGCCGATCGTGGGGCTCCTGCGCCCAGAATCCACGTCGCAAGGTGTCCGCCTGAGTCTTGGAGCCGACGCGGAAGATCTGCACGGTGATGTGCTTCCTGCGGTCCGCGCTGGTCCGGTACGACCGGTAGCCCTCGGCGAAGTGCGCGTTCAGCAGCAGGGCGCGGTCCTTGGCCGGTTCCGCGGACAACGCGTCGAGATACGACTCCCGGCTGAACGGCCCGCTCTGCTCGGCCGGATCCGCGGAGTCCCCGGCCACCGAGCCGGCCGGTACGACGATCAGCCCAGCGAGCCCGTTCGTCGAGCGTTCGGCCGCCGGGGGAGCGGATGGTGCCGCGGCAATCGCGGCGGCTTCGGGTCCATCGGCCGTCGCGGCACCGGCGGTGTTCCCGCATCCGGTCACGACCAGCGCACTCAGTACTACGGCGACGCCGGGAGCAGCACGCCTCACAATTCCTCCGCCTGTCAGGGATCCCGAGCCTCGATCGGACCAGACGAAGATGAACGCCAGACGAATACGACAACTGCAGCAGGTGCTACGCAGCGGTATGCAAAGCTGCTGCGACTGCTTCCACAGCAGGCGTTCGGGTCGCCCGGGTCAGCAGGAAGACCTCGCGAGTGAGATCGCCCTCGGCCAGGGAGCGGACCGCGACACCCGGCACGCCGTAGCCGAGGACGAGATCGGGCAGCAGCGCGCAGGCGCCCGTGGTACGGACCATTTCGACGAGGATCAGGAAGTCGTCGGAGGCGTAGCGCAGGTCGGGTTCGAAGCCGCCGAGTTCGCGGCAGGCGCGGATCTGCATCTCGCGGTGGCCGGTGCCCGGTTGGCAGGCGGCCCATCGAGCGCCGGACAGTTCTGCCATCCGTACCCGCTCGCCGGCCGCCAGCGGATGCGTTTCGGGCAGAACCAGGCGCACCTGTTCGCGGACCAGCGACTCCCGGGTCAGGTCGTCGTGAACGGGCCGCGGCCGGCCGGAGTACTCGTCGCCGACCAGCGCGTCGAGCTGGCGCAGGCGAAGGGCGGGCACGGCCTCCTCGACCTCGGCCTCGGTGACCTCGATCCGGATACCGGGATGGCTGTCGGCCAGCGCGGCGACCGCGGGCGCCACGATCCGCAGGAAGGCGGATTGGAAGGCAGACACCCGTACGACGCCTGCCGGGTGTCCCGCGGCGATGGCTGCCACCTCGGCCTCGGCGGCTTCCATCCCGTCGAGCAGCGTGGCCGCGTGCCTCACCAGGACCTGGCCCGCGTCGGTGAGTCGCACATTCCGGCCGCTGCGTTCGAGCAGTTTGGCGCCCGCCTCGCGCTCGAGGACCGCGAGCTGCTGCGAGATCGCGCTCGGGGTGTAGCCGAGCGCGCGGGCGGCGCCGTGGACGGTACCGCGGGCGTCGAGTTCGCGCAGGAGGCGTAAGCGGCGGAGGTCGAGCATCGTTCACAGATGCTACCCAATTCCGTGCACAAAGAGCAGATGGACGTGAACAGTCGGCGGTGTCAGCATCGGTGCGTGGGTGCCCTCTTCTGCCTCTTGTCCGCCGCCTGTTTCGGCGCGATGGCGATCTTCGGGAAGTACGCGTACGACGCCCGGGTCGACGTCGCGGATCTCCTCCTGTTGCGGTTCGTGATCGCTGCCGTGCTGTTGCTCGTCGTCGCCCGGGCGACCGGCGCGCTGCGGAACCTGCCGCGACGCTCGATCGCGGGCGCGCTCGCGATGGGTGGGATCGGCTACGCGACCCAGTCGGGTTTGTTCTTCGGCGCGCTCCAGCGGATGGACGCGTCCCTGCTCGCGTTGATCCTCTACGCCTACCCGACCCTCGTGATGCTCGGCGCGATCGCCCTCGGCCGCGAGCGGGCGTCCGTACGCCGGGTCGTCGCGCTGGTGATCGCCTCGGTGGGGACAGTCCTCGTCCTCGGCGCGGCCGCGGCGGGTGGGCTCGACGCGCTCGGTACGGCGATGGGCTTCGGGGCGGCCATCGCGTACACGGTCTACATCCTGGTGGGGGATCGGCTCGGACCCGCGATTCCGCCGTTGGCGTTGGCCGCGTTGGTTTGCACCGGAGCGGTCGGAACATTCGGGGTGGTCAGCCTGGTTCGCGGCGGGCCTGAGTTGGGCTTCGATGCCGCCGGTTGGGGCTGGGTGTCGGCGATCGCCGTCGTCAGCACGGTGGCGGCGATCGTCCTGTTCTTCGCCGGAGTCGCCCGCGTCGGCCCGTCGACCGCCTCGATCCTGTCGACCCTGGAACCGGTGGTCACGGTCGCCCTGGCAGCAGCCGTCTTTCACGAGTCGCTAGGCGCCGTCCAGTTGGCCGGGGGCGCCTTGGTCCTGACAGCCGCTGTCGTCATCCAGCCGATGAGTCCTGGATTGGTCAGGAGGTGGCGGGGACGTTCAGTGGTTGGTGGTGGTGAGGAGTTCGGTGATGCGGCGGCGGGCCGCCTTGGGGCTCAGGGGTTCGCAGCCGGCGTCGAGGCAGCGGCGGACGACGCGGGGGTCGTCGCGGAGCAGCAGGAGGCCTCGGCGGAGCAGGGTGAGCGGAGGCTTGCGGTGTTCGCGGAGGTCTCGCTGGAAGCGGCGGGCGAAGGTGACGAGGCGGTGGTGGCGGACGCAGATCGCTGCCGCCAGTAGTCCGCGATCGCGCAGCGCGCCGACGATCTGGTCCGCGAAGATGCCTTCGGCAATCACCAGCGGCGAGCCCTCGGTCGAGACCGGCCGGTGCCCGACCGTGCCGTCGGCGGAGATGTCGTAGATCGGCATGTCCGCGCTACCCGTCGTACAGAGTGTCTCCAGGGCGGCGACCGCGCGATCGCCGTCCCATGAACCAGGGTGGTCCCAGTCGACGATCCCGAGCGGCGAACGCGGCATCGCCTCGTCGTCACCGTTGCGGTAGAAGTCGTCCAGCCGCACCACCGGCAACCCGGTCAGCTCCGCCAGATGAGACTTCCCGGTCCCCGAAGGTCCCGCCAGCAACACCACACGCGCACTCACCCGCGCCATTCTCCGCCATCGACGCCGGGATGCATAAAGCTGCAGCGGGAGCCGATCGCCGTAACGCTGCGTCTGCCCAGTGCGATATGCGGGCGAGACCGAGCGGCGGGGGTGGGCGGTGCGGCTGACGGTGGGTGGCGTACTCGTGTACGCCGGAATGGCGCTGCTACTGGTCATCCAGACCGCGCGGCTGGTCACGATGGACCAGCTCTGGACGGACGGCGTTTCCGTTGCGTCGGTCGGGCTTGTCGCGGTTTCTGCTGCGGCGGCGCTGCTGTTCCTGACTGCGGTGGTGACAAGGCAGCCGTTGATCGAAGGCGACGGACCGTGGTTCATCACCATGGGCTGGGCCCTGCTGATCGCTCTGACCGCGCTCTCCTTCGTGATCTCGCTGTCGTCGTCGCTGGCGTCCGACGAGGCGGTCTGGGTGACCATCCCGGCGGTGTTCGTGCCGTTCTGGGTGCGGAAGCTGGAGGAGTCCTACCGCGAGGGCGTCGACGAGGCCCGCCGCGAGCGCTGACGCCCGCCGGCCTGTACGCCGTACGTCCACTCGCCCTCTTCGCGTGTCCGCCGGCTCCTCGATGCTCAATTGTGCGTCGGCGCGCTCGGATGTGGCGTGAAGTCTTGACACCTGACAGTGGCGACCGGTTCACTCACACCTAATGAGCGGCGGGGCGCTCATGTGAGCGAGGGCCGGGTAGGGATGTCGACGGCGAAGGAGCAACTCGTGGTGGCACAGCGGAAGCGGATCGGGGGTGTGGCTGTCGCGGTGCTCCTGGTGAGTGCGGTCGGCGGCTGCGCGGGCTGGGGTGGTGGGGGCGGCGGCGCGGGCGGGGCCGATGCCGTCAACGTGCTGATGGTGAACAACCCGCAGATGGTGGATCTGCAGAAGCTGACGGCGGACAACTTCACCAAGCAGACCGGGATCAAGGTCAACTACACCGTGCTGCCGGAGAACGACGTCCGGGACAAGATCAGCCAGGAGTTCTCCAGCCAGGCCGGCCAGTACGACGTCGCCTCGCTGAGCAACTTCGAGATCCCGATCTACGCGACCAGCAAATGGATCGCGCCGCTGTCGGACTACATCGCCAAGGACCCGTCCTTCAACCAGGACGACGTTCTGAAGCCGATGACCCAGTCGCTCACCGGCGCCGACGGCAAGATCTACGGCGAACCGTTCTACGGCGAGTCGTCGTTCCTGATGTACCGCAAGGACGTGCTGGCGGCCAAGGGCATCGAGATGCCGGCCAAGCCGACCTGGCAGCAGGTCGCCGACATCGCGGCCAAGGTCGACAACGCCCAGCCCGGTATGCGCGGCATCTGCCTGCGCGGCCAGCCCGGCTGGGGCCAGCTCTTCGCGCCGCTGACCACGGTGGTGAACACCTTCGGTGGCACCTGGTTCACCGACGACTGGAAAGCGCAGGTGAACGCGCCCGAGTTCACCGAGGCGACCAAGTTCTACGTCGACCTGGTCCGCGCCCACGGCGAGCTCGGCGCCCCGCAGGCCGGCTTCACCGAATGCCTGAACAACCTCGTCCAGGGCAACGTGGCGATGTGGTACGACGCGACGTCGGCGGCCGGCTCACTCGAAGCGCCGAACTCGCCGGTCAAGGGCAAGATCGGCTACGCCCTCGCGCCCGTGGTGAAGACCGACAGCTCTGGCTGGCTGTACACGTGGTCCTGGAGCATCCAGGAAGCCAGCAAGAAGAAGGACAACGCCTGGAAGTTCATCTCCTGGGCCTCGAGCAAGCAGTACGAGGAACTCGTCGGCCAGAAACTCGGCTGGTCCCGGGTCCCGGCCGGCAAGCGCGCCTCGACGTACGCCAACCCGGAGTACCTGAAGGAGGCCGCGGCGTTCGCCCAGCCGACCAAGCAGGCGATCGAGACCGCCGACCCGACCAACCCCGGCGTGCAGAAGCGGCCGGCGATCGGGATCCAGTTCATCGACATCCCGGAGTTCCCGGACCTCGGTACCCAGGTCAGCCAGGACGTCAGTTCGGCGATCGCGGGCCGGATGAGCGTCGACAAGGCGCTGAAACGCGGGCAGACGCTCGCCGACGACGTGGCCGACCGGTACCGGTCCCGAGAAGCGAAGTGAGGGAACCGTCATGTCCGTAGACACCGAGGTCCGCCCGGGCCGGCACGCCGCGGTCCCGCCCAACTCCAGCGGCACGCTGATGCGGCGTACCGGCGACTGGGCCCGGCGGGCGCCGCTGATGCCCGCGCTGGTCTTCATGATCATCGTCACCCAGTTGCCGTTCGTGGTCACGATCATCGCCTCGTTCATGAACTGGAACGCCTACTACCCCGACGAGCGCGGGTTCGCCGGGATCGACAACTTCCGCCGCGTCCTGACCGACGTGAACACCCGCCACGCGATCCTGGTGACAATCCTGCTCACCGCCGGCGTGGTGTTGATCAGTCTGCTGCTCGGACTGGCGATCGCGCTGCTGCTCGACCGGCGGTTCCGCGGCCGGGGTGCGGTCCGGACGATGATGATCACGCCGTTCCTGGTGGTGCCGGTGGCAGCCGCGCTGCTGTGGAAACACGCGTTGTACAACCCGGAGTACGGGCTGTTCAACGGCGTCCTCAAGTGGATCTTCGGCGACAACGCGCCGCAGCCGGACTGGATCAGCAACCAGCCGTTGTGGTCGGTGATCTTCGCGCTGGTCTGGCAGTGGACGCCGTTCATGATGCTGATCCTGCTGGCCGGACTGCAGAGCCGTCCGCTCGACGTGATCGAGGCGGCCGGGATCGACGGTGCGAGCAAGTGGGACATCTTCCGCTACATGACGCTGCCGCACCTTCGGCAGTACCTCGAACTGAGCGCGCTGCTCGGCTCGATCTACGTGGTGCAGAACTTCGACGCCGTCTTCACGATCACCTCGGGCGGCCTCGGGACGGCGAACCTGCCGTACACGATCTACCAGACCTTCTACACCGCTCACGACTACGGCCGGGCCTCGGCCGCCGGCGTCATCGTGGTGATCGGCACGATCGTCATCGCGACCTTCGCGCTGCGCTCGGTGTCCACGCTGTTCAAGGAGGAGGGACGATGACTGGTCAGGTGACGATGGTGACCGGCAAGCGGAACCGTGGTGGCGGCTGGGCGCTGAGCGGGCTGGCCTGGGTGGTCGGACTGCTGTTCGTACTGCCGGTGCTGTGGATGGTGCTGACCTCCTTCCACGCCGAGACCGACGCGGCGAAGAACCCGCCGGATCTGGCCGCGCCGCTGACGCTGGACGGATTCCGGTCGTTCTTCGACTCCGGTCCGTGGCCGTCGATCGCGAACTCACTGACCGCGAGCATCCTGTCCACGGTGCTGGTCATCCTGCTCGCCTTCCCGGCGGCGTACGCGCTGTCCATCAAGCCGGTGAAGAAGTGGACGGACGTGATGTTCTTCTTCCTCTCCACCAAGATGCTGCCGGTGGTCGCCGGGCTGCTGCCGATCTACCTGTTCGCCCAGTTCGCCGGGCTGCTGGACAACATCTGGTTGCTGATCGTGCTCTACACCTCGATGAACCTGCCGATCGCGGTCTGGATGCTGCGCAGCTTCCTGGCCGAGGTGCCGGTCGAGATCCTCGAGGCGGCTTCGGTCGACGGTGCCGGGCTGACCAGGACGCTGCGTTCGGTGGTCGCGCCGGTGGTGACGCCGGGGATCGCGTCCGCGGCCCTGATCTGCTTCATCTTCAGCTGGAACGAACTGCTTTTCGCCCGCGTGCTGACGGGTACCGTGGCACAGACCGCGCCGGTGTTCCTGACCGGATTCGTCACCAGCCAGGGCCTGTTCCTGGCGAAGGTCTGCGCCGCCTCGCTGGTGGTGTCGCTACCGGTGCTGATCGCGGGATTCGCTGCCCAGGACAAGCTGGTCCAGGGCCTGTCGCTCGGGGCGGTCAAGTGACCCAGTTGGGAACAGCAACGATAGGTGCCCTCGGCAACGAGGTCGGCGTACCGCGGTACGACCGTACGGCGGTCCGCTCCGGCATCGTGCACTTCGGGGTCGGCGGCTTCCACCGGGCCCATCAGGCGATGTACCTCGACCGGCTGATGAACGACGGCAAGGCGCTCGACTGGGGGATCTGCGGCATCGGCGTACTGCCGCAGGACCGCCGGATGGCCGACGTGCTCCAGGCGCAGGACGGCCTCTACACGCTGGTGGTCAAGTACCCGGACGGCGCCCTGGAACCGCGGGTGATCGGGTCGATCGTGGACTACCTGTTCGCACCGGACGACCCCGAGGCGGTGCTCGCCCGGATGGTGGATCCGGCCACCCGGATCGTCTCGCTGACCATCACCGAGGGCGGGTACCACGTGAACCAGGTGACCGGGGAGCTCGACGCCTCCGACCCCGGCCTCACCGCCGACCTGGAGCCGGGCGCGACACCGGTGAGCGTGTTCGGTTTCGTGATCGAGGCGCTGGCGCGCCGGCGTACGGCGGGTGTGCCGCCCTTCACGGTGATGTCGTGCGACAACATCCCGGGCAACGGGCATGTCGCTCGCAAGATGCTGACCTCGTTCGCGCGCTTGAAGGATGCTGCGTCTCATCAGTCCCCGCCCCACCGCCCCGGTCAGGGGCTGGCGGACTGGATCGAGCGCGAGGTGCGCTTCCCCAACTCGATGGTGGATCGGATCACGCCGGTCACCACCGATGAGGACAAGGCGGCCCTGGCGGAGAAGTTCGGGGTCGAGGACGGCTGGCCCGTGGTCTGCGAGCCGTTCACGCAATGGGTGCTCGAGGACGATTTCGGAGGTGAGCGGCCGCCGTACGAGGAGGTCGGGGTGCAGTTGGTGGCCGACGTCGAGCCGTACGAGCTGATGAAGCTGCGGCTGCTGAACGCGAGCCACCAGGCGCTCTGCTACCTCGGCTATCTGGCCGGCTACCGGTACGCGCACGAGGTCTGCCAGGACAAGCTGTTCGTCGACTTCCTGCTCGGCTACATGGACTTCGAAGGTGCGCCGACTTTGCCGCCGGTGCCCGGTGTCGACCTCGACGGGTACAAGCGGGAGCTGATCGAGCGGTTCGCCAATCCGGAGGTCCGCGACACGCTCGCCCGGCTCTGCGCGGAGAGTTCGGACCGGATCCCGAAGTGGCTGGTGCCGGTGATCCGTGAGCAGCTGGCCGCCGGGCGCGAGATCAAGCGGTCCGCGCTGGTGGTGGCGTCCTGGGCCCGGTACGCCGAGGGCACCGACGAGCAGGGCGAACCGATCGAGGTGGTGGACCGGCTGCGCGACAAGCTGGTCGAGCGGGCGCAGCACAACCACGACGATCCGTTGCTCTTCGTCTCCGACCGGGACCTGTTCGGTGACCTGGTCGACGACGAGCGGTTCGTCCAGGAGTACACGGCGGCCCTCGCTTCGCTGCACGAACGAGGCGCGCGAGCGACACTCGAAGCGCTGACCGGATGACCGCTGCCTGGGTCTCGGGTGACCACTGCGCAAGACTGGTCGCGGCAGATCCCTGAAACGGCTACGGTGCCGGACGGACACGGATTGGGGGCAAGGGTGACGGTGAACAACCGGGGACAGGTGCTCGGCGAAGGCGACGAGGACGACGAGCTGCTCGCGGACGTCGCCCGGCGCTACTACCTGGACAACACGTCCAAGGTGGACATCGCCAAGGACCTGGACCTGAGCCGGTTCAAAGTCGCCCGGCTGCTCGAGGACGCCCGGGCCCGCGGGATCGTGCAGATCCAGATCAAGAGCCCCAGCCCGATCGACCGGGCGCTGGCCGACGAGCTCGCCGAGAAACTCGGCGTACCGCGGTGCGTGGTCACCCACACGTCGGGATCGCCGGAGCAGATCCGCGATCAGGTGGCGGAAGCGGCCGCCCGGACCGTGGCGCCGCTGGTCCATGACGGCGATCTGCTCGGCCTGACCTGGAGCCGGGCCGTCGACGCGATGGTCGACCACTTCGACACGTTGCCCGCCTGCACGGTCGTGCAGATGGCGGGTTCGCTGCATTCGCCCGCCGGTGGCGGCAGCACGATGGATCTGGCTCGTCGCGCGGCCGCGCTGGCCGGCGGCACCGCGCACGCAGTACACGCTCCGCTGGTTGTCGACGACGTCGCCGCGGTGGCCGCGTTGCGCCGGCAGCCCGGGATCGCCGACACCCTCGCGCTGGCCGACCGGCTGGACATTTCGGTGGTCGCGATCGGCGCGTGGCGGACGGGCTGTTCCACCGTCTGGGACGCGGTCTCGGAGGAGATCCGCGACGACGGGCTGGCCGGCGGTGCCGTCGCCGAGGTCAGCGGGCATCTTTTCACCGCGGACGGCAAACTGGTCGAGTCACCGTTGGAGCAGATGATCATCGCCGTCTCGGCCGACCAGTTGCGCCGCCCGGCCGAACGGGTAGCGCTGGCCGCCGGCGTACACCGCGCTCCGGCGGTGATCTCCGCGGTGCGGGCCGGCCTGGTCAGCACCCTGGTGACCACGACCGATCTGGCCCGCGATGTACTACGGGAACTCGCCGCCCTCGAGAGGACTTAGTTGATGACCGAACCCAGGTTGGTCGCCGGTGTGGACTGTTCCACCCAGGCGACCAAGGTCGTGGTGTGCGACGCGGCGACCGGGGAGGTGCTGCGCGAAGGGCGGGCACCGCATCCCGACGCCACCCAGGTCGACCCTGCGGAGTGGTGGGCCGCCTGGCAGTCGGCGTCCGACGGGCTGCTCGACGGGGTCTCCGCGATCTCGGTCGGCGGGCAGCAGCACGGCATGGTGCTGCTCGACTCGGCCGGTGAAGTCGTTCACCCGGCGGTCCTGTGGAACGACACGAGTTCGGCGGACGCGACGCTGGAGCTCGTCTCCGAGCTGGGCGGGCCGGAGGCGTGGGCCGCGGCGGTGGGATCTGTGCCGGTGTCCTCGTTCACCGTCACCAAGCTGCGGTGGGTGCGTGGCGCTGCTCCGGAAGCGGCTGCGCGAGCTGCCGCGGTGGCGCTGCCGCACGACTGGCTGACCCACCGGCTGGCCGCTGATCGTGGTGGCATCGAGGACCTGACGACCGACCGCGGTGACGCGTCCGGGACGGGGTGGTGGTCGCCGATCACCAACTCGTACCGGCCGGATCTGGTCGAGCTCGCCTTCGGCCGTTCGCTCTCGTTGCCGCGCGTCGCGGGTCCCGCTGAGGTTGTCGGCCACACCGCGTCGGGCGCTGCCCTGGCTGCGGGCACGGGCGACAACATGGCCGCCGCGCTGGGGCTGGAGCTGCAACCCGGCGACGTCGCAGTCTCGCTGGGGACCTCCGGTACTGCGTTCGCGACCAGCGCCTCGTCGACGGCCGACCCGAGTGGCTTCGTCGCCGGGTTCGCCGATGCGACCGGCGGCTATTTGCCGCTCGTCTGCACCCTGAACGCCGCTCGCGTGATGTCGGCGACGGCTGCCTTGCTCGGGATGGACCTGGCCACTCTGGACGAGGCCGCGCTGGGGTCTTCGGGGAGCGGCGGGCTCGTGATGCTGCCCTATTTGGACGGCGAGCGCACTCCGGATTTACCGCACTCGACAGGTCTGGTCTACGGCCTGACCCGGGCGACCGCGCAACCGTCGACGATGGCCCGCGCCGCCGTCGAAGGCATGCTCTGCGGCCTGGCCGACGCCGTCGACGCCCTCCGCGCTCAGGGTCTCCCGGTCGAGCGGGTGCTGCTGCTCGGCGGAGCGGCCCGCTCCCGCGCAGTACAGGCTCTCGCTCCTGCCCTGCTCGGCGCACCTGTCGTCCTCCCCGAGCCGGCCGAGTACGTCGCCCTCGGCGCAGCCCGCCAGGCCGCTTGGGCGATCTCCGGCGCGGAGACTCCGCCCACCTGGGAGACCGCAGTCAGCAAGCCCGAGCCTTCCATCCTCTCCGACACCGAGGCGGCTCAAATCCGCACCCTCTACGCCTCCGTCCTCGCCGGCACCCGCCCCCTCCTGGCCACCGGCAAAGACTGGCCCGCCAAACGCTGACCGCCGGTACGCCGCCGAACGGCTAGCTGCTGCGGCGGTTGGCGATCTCGCGGAAGGTTTTGCGGAGGGCTTCGGGGGTGTCGCCGAAATACTCCGTGTCGAGGGCGCGGGCGATCTCTGTGGCTTGGCGGGTGGGTTTGCGGCCCTTGGTGGTGAGGCGCAGGCGGTAGGCGCGGGAGTCGTTCGGGTCGGCCTCGCGGCTGAGGAGTTCGGCTTCGACCAGGGTTTTGACCACCTTCGAGGTCATCATCCGGTCGGCGCCGGCTTGCGCGGCGACCTGCTGCTGGGTCGGCGCACCTTGCGTGTGCTCGAGCCAGCCGGCCGACGCGAGCAGCATGAACTGCGTGGGCGTCAGGCCGATCGTCCGCAACCGCTGGTCGAGCTCGGCCCGCCACGCAAGTGCCGCATGGTGCAGCCAGAATCCTGGCGACAGCATCGGTCCCGACTCTTCGATCACGCGCTTTGCTTAGCACGCTGTTCGAGCGCCGACCAAGTACGGAAGAAGTCGCGTCGCATCTTGCGGCCGAAATGAAAGCGGAACAACGGCACCAGCGGCCCCGTCACCCGCACCGTCCGCGTGCACCGGATCCGCCCACCCGGCAGGGCTTCGTAGTCGTTCGACCCCCACAACTTCCCGCCCGGCAACTTGCACTCACTGGCCCACCGCCGCTCCGGCACCACCTCGGTCAGCGTGAACACCGCCGCCGGATTCCCCTTCTGCTTGACCCACCCAGTCGTCCCCACCACGAACTCCCCGTCCAGCCGCGCCTGATCCTCATGCGGATCCCACTCCGGCCACCGCCCAACATCCGTCACCACCGCCCACACCGCCGCCAGTTCCCCCACAATCACCGCATCCGCCCGCAGCTCGTACATAACGCCTCCCATTCTGTTGTCACAACTACAATAAACAGTAGCCGCGACAACAGTCAATCAGTGCACAGTCAGCTACTCGGCTGGGCGTTGGCGCAGCAGTACGCCGGAGACCGGGGCTGGGCCGGGGGCTTCCTCGGCGTGGCGGAGGACCCAGTCGTCGAGGTCTTCGGCGGCTTCGTGGGGATCGCTCAGGAGATGAGTGCGCCAGTTGGACGGGGCAGGTTCGACCGAGGAGAGTAGCTCGGCGATCTCAGGCCAGGCGATGCCGTCGGCTTCGGCGGCGAGAACGGCGGCGGCGAGGTATCGCTGTGCTGCTTGAAGGATCCGGGCCGCGTCGGCGACGGCTTCCGTCGTACTGCGGGTCGTCGGCACGGCGTTCCGAGCTAGTTCGGACAGCTCGCAAGCCTCGTAGGACAAGGCGATCCGGGCGACGGCCGGCCTCATCGCGAGGCCTTGGTGAAGTAGACGACGGTCATCGCGACGGCTGACACCAGCACGAGCGTACGAAGTACGGGAGGAGGCAGTCGTCGCGCGATCGTGGCGCCGCTGAAACCGCCGGCCACTGCGCCGGCGATCAGGGCTGCGAGGATGATCGGACGATCCACGACATCGGAGGCAATCAGGAAGACGATCGCGGCGGTGCAGTAGATGGCCGCGAGTTGGGCCACCCTCGGCGGATTGCCGGCGGCCGGGTCGAGGCCGAGACCGATGCTCCAGAAGGCGACCATCATCAGGCCGACCGCGCCGCCGAAGTACCCGCCGTACAAGGCGAGGACGAACTGGCCGCCGACGACCATGGGCAGACTGAGGACGCCGGAATTCAGGAAGGCGGCGATCCGGCGGCCGAAGGCGAGCACGAGCGTGGCGAACGCGAGCAACCACGGGACGAGAGCGTCGAAGGAGCTGGAAGGAAGAGCGAGAAGGAGTACGGCGCCGAGTCCGCCGCCGACGATGCTGGTCGCGGTCAAGGTGCGGGTGGAGATCACCGCGAGTGGCTGGAGCTCGCGGCGGTAGACCCAGAGGCTCGCGACCGCGCCCGGTAGGAGGGCGACCGTGGTGGCGGCGTTGGCGGTGACGGGTGGGAGGCCGGCCGCCACCAGGACTGGGAACGCGACGAAGCTGCCGCCGCCTCCGACCGAGTTCAGCGCGCCGGACACGAGGCCGGCGAGCAGAACGATCAGCAGAGCTGTCACGCCTTCGAGGATCGCGGGTGTGGACGGACCTTCACAATGCGCGATTGGCTTAGCCAGCCTTAGGCACAGACGTAGGCTGGCAATATGCGCTACGACCTGGAGGACCTGCGGCTGTTCGTACACATCGTTGCAGAGGGATCGATCACGGCCGGTGCGGCTCTGGCGCATCTGAGTCTGCCTTCGGCGAGTGCGCGGGTCAGGGCGCTCGAAGGGCACGCGGGCGTACCGCTGCTGATTCGCGAGCGGCGCGGGGTTCGACCGACTCCGGCCGGCGCGACGCTGGCTCGCCACGCGCGCGAAGTACTGGCGCAGACGGCGCAGCTCGACAGCGCTGTCGCGAGCTACACCGCGCCTCGGACGCGACCGTTGGTCATCGTGGCGGGTACGTCCGGCCTACACCGCGTGGTACCGCAGGCTCTTGCGTCGTTCCTGCGTGAGTATCCCGAGTACGACGTGACGGTGTCGGAGCAGCGCACGCCGCAGAGTCTCCGGATGCTTGCCGAAGGCAACGCCGACCTGGGTGTCGTCGTCGACGAGCAACCGACCGAACTGCGGACCGAATTCCTGGCCGACGACTCGCTCGTGGTGATCGGGCCGGCCGACGGCATCCTCGCCGACCGTACGACGATGACGTACGCCGAGGCCGCCGAGCATCCGATGGTCGGCCTGCACCCGTCGACGGCCCTGCGTCGCTGGATCGACAAGCAACTCGGCCCGCATGCCCCGGTCCCGCGCTACCGAACGCTCGCGCCGAACCTTCATACCGTCATCGCCCTCGCGACCGCCGGCGCCGGTCTCGCGATCGTCCCTCGCCGTACCGTCGACTCCCCGACTCGCATCGGCGACCCAGGGACCGCGCCGCTCGCGGTCCGGCCGCTCCGCGATCCGTGGGCCACTCGGCAGCACCTGCTCTGCTACGCCAGCCGCCGGCCGGGCCACGCCGTGAAGGCGCTGGCCCACCATCTCCACCTCGCCGCGCAACCGGAGTAACCCGGCGCGTACTGCCGCGCGGCATTACAGTCGATGGATGGTGGTTTTCGGTGGGTTCCTGGCGGTGATGGGACTGGCGACGCTCATCTTCCGGCACGGCGATGTCGTCGGTGCATCGCCCGTGGGCATCGGCGTCGTGCTGCTGGTCCTGGGTGCGGCGGTCGCCGGGCTAGGCGTCGTACGCCGGGTGGTCGGCCGGCGTCGGCGGGCTGCCCGGGGTGAGCCGGAGCCGGTCGGGAACGTCATCGAGCGCGCTCAGGCGCTGCCGCGACTGATCCGGGCAGCGCGAAGTGGTGCCTATCCTGGGCTGCCGAAGAGCAGGCTGGCGTTGTGGCTGTTCGCACTGCTCTACCTGGTGTCGCCGATCGACGTCCTGCCGGACCTGCTGCCGATCATCGGGGTCGCCGACGACGCCGGAGTCGCGGTCTGGCTGTTCAGCAGCGTCTCCACGGCGGCAGGCCTGTATCTGCGTCACGAACGCGACCGCGCGAAACGCCCCTACCTCTAAAACGGTTTCAGCGACCGGAGAGGAACCAGCCGCCGGCGCCTGCCAGTACGAGCAGAAGCGGCAGCATCACCAGGATCGGCAACCGGCGCCGACGAGGTCTGCTGACAGGGGCCGTCGTGGTCCCTTCCCCGCTAGCGAGGCCGACCGGTGTCGGGGTTTCCTGCTCCACCCGGTAGGCCTCCGCTTCGAGCCGCTCGGCCAGCGAATCGGCCCGCTGCCACCGCTCGTCGACCCGGTAGGCGAGGGTCCGGGCAAGAATGGCGTCGATATCGCCGACGGAGTCGCCCAGCCACGGGCGCAGGCTCGGCGGGTCGGCGTCAGGGTCGCGATTCAGGACGTCGGTGATCGACGACACGGCGTACGGCGGTCGTCCGGTGAGCAGCGCATACGTCACCGCACCGATCGCATACACATCGGCTCGCTCGTCGAAGCCGCCCGACTCCCTGCCCTGCTCCGGCGCCATGTACGACGGGGTGCCGACGGCCTGGGTGAGCCCGGACGCCTCCGCGACGCGTTTCGCCAGGCCGAGGTCGGCCAGCACGATCCGGTGCGTCCCGCCGCCGGTCTGGTCCGCGCGGGTCGGGCGGAGCAGCAGGTTGGCCGGGGTGATGTCGCGATGGACGACGCCCTCCTCGTGCAGCGCCGCGACGGCCCTGGCCAGGTCCGCGCCCCACCAGAGCGCGTCCGCGGGCGGGATCGGGCCTCGTTTGATGATGTCGGCCAGGCTGCCGCCGCCGATGTGGTCCATCACGAAGTACGGCCGGCCGTCGGGGAGCTGGCCGAGGTCGAACACCCGGACCACCCGGTCGCTGGCGATCCGGCGCATCAGCCGCGCCTCGGCCAGGAACCGCTCCCGGACGTCAGTGCGCGACGCCCAGTTCTCGGCCAGCACCTTGACCGCCACGTCGATGTCGAGATCGTCGTCGTACCCGCGCCAGACCGTGGCGAAAGCACCCGCGCCGATCTTCGACTGCAGCCGGTAGCGTCCGATGACATCCATTCCGGCTATTGTCGGTGACGGAGAGGATCAAGGCGAACACCGGGCAGGATGACCGCGAGCACGGGGCCGCTGGGGGAGTATGAACGAGGAACTGGAAGGTCTTGCCGCTCGGGCAGCGGGTGGCGACGAGGCCGCGCTTGCCCAGATCCTGCAGGAGATCAGGCCGCAGGTGCAGCGCCGGGTGGCCAAGTTCCTGCCGCATCGCGAAGACGCCGAGGAAGCCGTCCAGGACACCCTGATGACGGTGGCGACCAAGATCCACACCTTCCGAGGGACCGGCAGCTTCGCCGGCTGGCTCACCGTGGTCGCGACCAACTGCGCCCGTCAGACCTACCGCTCGCTGAAGCGCCGCTCGGTCGAGCAGTCGGCCGAAGTACTGCCCGAGTCGGTCGACCCGCGAACCACCTCGGTGATCGCAGGCTCCCGGCTCGACCTGCTGGAGGCTCTCGAAGCGCTCGAGTCCAACCACCCCCAGCTCGTCCAGCCCCTCGTACTACGCGACCTCGGCGCCCTCAGCTACGCCGAGATCGCCGCCGAACTCTCCGTCCCCCTAGGCACCGTCAAAGCCCGCATCCACCAGGCCCGCAAAGAAGTAGCCGAACACCTCACCATCCGCTGACGGCGACGTTGCCCTTAGCAACGAAACCTGGGGTGTAGATAAGTGCAGGTTGCACGGGGAGTCAGGCGCAATGGCGGCCTCAGGCGCTGCCTTGAAACTGGGGGAATGGGACGAGCGAGTGGCACCTCGATGACCTACGGTGGCGCGGGCAGCAGCCCGAGAGGGGGACGACGATGAGATTCCGGCTGATGGCGTTGCCGCGGGCCTTGGCGGTGCTCTGCGTCTCTGTCGCCGGCCTGGTAGCGGGCGCGCTGGTGGTCGTCAGTGCGCTGCTGATGCTGGTCGGCATCGGCTGGTTTCTCTTTCCGCCAGCGGTTGCGCTGCTCCGCGGAGTCGCCGATCTGGCGCGCCGGCTGGTCCGGCTCGCCGGTGTCGAGGTCGAGCGTCCGTACGGCGAAGAGTCCGGCACAATCTCGTTGCTCAAGGCGCGCAGCACATGGCGCGATCTGCTCTGGGCCTTCCTCGATCCGGCCATCGGCACCTGGGCTGCCGCGCTCGCGCTCGGCATGCCCTTGTTCGGCGTGTACGGCGTCGCCGTGCAGCCGTTCGTCTGGAAGGCGAACGAGCGGGCCGGCGGCACGAACTCGTACGGCGTCATCCATGTGACCTCGACCGCGACCGCGCTGGCGGCGATCCCCGTCGGCTTCCTCATGATCGCCTTCGGCCTGTACATCGGAGTACCGCTCCTGCACCTGCGCGCCCGCTGGTCCGCCGACCTGCTCGGCTCGTCGCGAACCAGCCGGCTGGAACGACGCGTCGAGTCACTGGCCGAGACCCGCGCGGACAGCGTCGGCGCCCAGGCCGCCGAGTTGCGGCGGATCGAGCGCGACCTGCACGACGGGGCACAGGCCAGGCTGGTCTCTCTCGGGATGAGCCTGGGAGCCGCGGAGCGATTGTTCGACGAGGATCCGGAAGCGGCCCGCCGGCTGGTGACCGCGGCCAGAGACACTTCGTCGAAGGCGCTCGACGAGCTACGCGACCTGGTCCGCGGTGTTCATCCGCCGGTCCTGGCCGACCGCGGTCTCGCCGATGCGATTCGCGCCTCGGCGCTGGACTCGCTCGTCGACGCCGAGGTCTCGGCGGACCTGCCCGGACGCCCGTCCCTGCCAGTGGAGTCGGCGGTCTACTTTGCCGTCAACGAACTGCTCACCAATGCCGCCAAGCATGTCGGTCCGGCGGCCGAGGTGCGGATCCGGCTGGGCTATCGCGACGGAGTGCTGAGCTGCGACGTGGTCGACAACGGCGACGGCGGCGCGGACCCGGCCGACGGGACCGGCCTGCGCGGCATCGAAAGCCGGCTGGCCGTGTTCGACGGCACCCTGACGGTCGACAGCCCGGTCGGTGGGCCGACCCACGTCCGGTTGGAGGTGCCGTGCGCGATCAGCTCCGCGTAGTGCTCGCCGAGGACCTGTTCCTGCTCCGCGACGGGCTCGTCCGGATGCTGACCGAGAACGGCTTCACCGTCGTGGCCGCGGTGGACAACGGTCCATCCCTGCGGAAGGCGCTGATCGACGAACAGCCCGACATCGCGGTCGTCGACGTACGGCTGCCGCCCTCGTTCACCGACGAAGGCCTGCAGGAGGCGATCGAGGCGCGCCGGCGGCAACCGGGCTTCCCGGTCCTGGTCTTGTCGCAGTACGTCGAACAGCTGTACGCCCGCGAACTCCTGGCCGATGGCGAGGGCGCGATCGGGTACCTGCTGAAGGACCGGGTCTTCAACACCGAACAGTTCGTCGAAGCGGTCCGCTCGGTGGCCCGTGGCGGTACGGCGATGGACCCGCAGGTGGTCGCCAAGCTGCTCAGCCGAGGCGACGCCCGGGGCCGCACCTCGGAGCTGACCCCGCGCGAGCGCGACGTCCTGGAACTGATGGCGGCGGGTCGCTCGAATGCCGCGATCAGTCAGCAGCTGACCATCTCCACCAGCGCCGTCACCAAACACATCGCCGCCATCTTCGGCAAGCTCGAGCTGCCCAACACCGATGACGACAACCGGCGGGTGCTGGCTGTCCTGAGCTATCTCAATCGATGAAGACAGTCCTGTGACTTACAGTAGTTGTATGACTACTCTATGCGGTCAGGTGCGGATGTCGTTCGTCGTAGGGCTCGCGCTGGTTCTCAGTGCCGTGCCGGCGGTGGCGGGGCCCGCGGCGGTGGGTTATCGGTGCCAGGCGGACACAAAGTTCGGGCGGCAGCAGTTCTCCTTGCGGCAAGGAGTGGCGGCTTCGGCGCCGGGGGTGGTGCAGCCTGGCGCGGTGTTCGACATCGTCGTCGACGCGGATGCCGGCTCGTTGCCTGGGGAGGTCAAGGGGTTCAAGGTGAAGGAGGTTCGGGATCTGTCGTTGCGGGTGCCGGTGCCGGCGAACTCCAGCTTCGTCGGAGCTACTCTGAGCGGTGGATCCGGGCTCGGGTCGACGCCGGCCGTGGAGGCGGCCAACGGTGTCGTCACGATCAAGGTGTCCGGGCCGATTCCCGGTGGGGCCGGTTACCAGTTGCCGAGGCTGACGGTGAAGTTGCGCGCGGGCCAGTCGGGGGCGATCGAGACCAGGTTGCAGGGCAGCAGTTTCGACAATCCGGGGCTCAACCTGCAGGCGACCATCAAGTGGAAGTTCGTCACGATCAAGTCCGCGGTCGCCTGCTACCCCGATCCCAACACGCCGCTCACCCACACCGACATCCGCGCTACCTGACGCGACGGTCAGTACGTGACGGTGATGCGGCGGCTCGCCGGGTCGAGCGCCGCGTGACCGCCGTACGGGAGGACGAACTGCGGGTCGGTGTGGCCGATGTCGAGGCCGGTGACCAGCAAAGCATCGGGGTTGTACTCCGAGAGTGCGCGTCGGGCGGCGGCGTACTGGTTCTCGACGTAGGTGTCGCTGTCGGGGCGGGAGAGTTCGTTGCCCAGGGCCCATGCTTTCGGGCGGCCCCAGAGGACGGCGTCGAAGCGTTCGAGCAGGCCGCGTTCGCCGAAGTTGCGCAGGATCCGGTAGACCGTCTCGGCGGACGGCATCTCCTCGCTGGTCTCCAGGAAGAGGATGCCGGAGTACTCCTCGACCGGGAGCATCCAGCGGTTCGCGGCCAGTTGCCAGTCGAGGATCTCCAGGCAACCTCCCCAGAGCTTCCCGCTCACCGGCGATTCGCCGTACCAGGTCCAGTCCGTCGCGGGAAACAGCTCGGGCTCGGGCGTTCCGAACTCAGGGCTGCCCCAGTCGAGGTTGTGGTCGGTCCAGCCCGCACCCGGAGCGAGGTCGAAGTCGCCGGAGCTGAACAGGGCGGCGCGCAGGGAGCGCTCGCTGTCGGGATGCATCTTGCCGCTGCGGCCGAACTCGACCATCACGCTGCCGCCGTGAAAGGCCGGAATCCCTTGGGCGTAAAGGAAATTGAGCAGGTTCGTGTTGTCGCTGTAGCCGAAGAACGGCTTCGGGTCCGCGCGGAAGATCGCCGGATCGAGGTGCTTCAGCACGGTGAGCTGATCGTCGCCGCCGATCGAGGCGATCACCGCGCGGATCGACGGATCCGACCAGGCCGCGTGCAGATCCGCGGCCCGGTCCTGCGGCGTCGAGCGCAGCTTCCGCGTCGTCGGATACTCGACCGGTTCGAGCCCGAAACCGCGCAGCCGCTCGAGACCGAGCTCGTACGGCGCTGGGAAGATCTCCTGTAGCCCACCGGACGGGGACACGATCGCGACCTTGTCGCCGGGCTTGGGTTTGGCAGCGAACAACATGGCGTCACGGTATGCGAAGGGCGCCGTCACCGGCCATCCGGTTTCGGCGCCCTGGAGTCGCTGGCGTTGCTGCGGTGGTTCAGATGCCGATCGGGTGCCAGACCGTCTTCAGTTCGAGGTACTGCGTCAGCCGGGACAAGCCTGGTGACTCGGTCCAGTCCTCGTCGGCGGGACGGCGTACCCGCTTGAGGTTCTCCGCGGCGGCCGCCTCGAGCGCGGTCGCCTCCTCGTGGTCGGTGACCCCCGCGAGGTCGATCGCGTTGACGTCGAGGTGTGCCGCCAGCCACGGCCCGATCTCCGAAGCGGACCCGGTGAGGATGTTGACCACCCCACCCGGTACGTCGGACGTCGCCATCACCTCGCCAAGCGTGACCGCGGGCAACGGGCGCTCGAACGAGGTGACCACGACCGCGGTGTTGCCGGACACGATCGCCGGCGCGATCACGCTGGTCAGCCCGAGCAGGCTGGAGTCCTGCGGTGCGAGCAATGCGACCACACCAGTTGCCTCGGGCAACGAGAAGTCGAAGTACGGCCCGGCGACCGGGTTGCTCGAGCCGACCACCTGGGCCAGCTTGTCGGCCCAGCCGGCGTACCAGACCCAGCGGTCGATCGAGGCGTCGACGAGCGCGCGGGCCTTGCCGATGGACAGTCCCTCGGAGGCGGCGACCTCGGCGCTGAACTGCTCGTGCCGGCCCTCCATCACCTCGGCGATCCGGTACAGCACCTGACCGCGGTTGTACGCCGTCCTCGCCGACCAGCCGCCGAACGCCTTGCGGGCCGCGACGACAGCGTCCCGGGCGTCCTTGCGGGACGCCTGCGAGGCGTTCGCGAGAAACTTGCCCTTGGCATCGTTCACGACGTACGAACGGCCCGATTCGCTGCGCGGGAAGGCGCCGCCGCCGTACAGCTTGTAGGTCTTGCGCACATCCAGCCGGGCGCCGTCTTTAGTGGGCAAGGTAGGCCTCCAGACCATGACGGCCGCCCTCGCGACCGTAGCCCGACTCCTTGTAGCCGCCGAACGGCGAGGTCGGGTCGAAGCGGTTGAACGTGTTGGCCCAGACGACGCCGGCGCGCAACTGGTTCGCCATCCACAGGATCCGGGAACCCTTGTCGGTCCAGACGCCGGCGGACAGGCCGAACGGGGTGTTGTTCGCCTTCTCGACCGCCTCTTGCGGGGTACGGAAGGTGAGCACCGACAGCACCGGGCCGAAGATCTCCTCGCGGGCGATCCGGTGCGCCTGGGACACGCCGGTGAAGACGGTCGGCGGGAACCAGAAGCCCTGCGTGGGCAGCTCGCACTCGGGCGACCAGCGCTCCGAGCCCTCGTCCTCACCCACCTGCGACAGCTCGCGGATCCGGGCCAGTTGCTCGGCGGAGTTGATCGCGCCGATGTCGGTGTTCTTGTCCAGCGGGTCGCCGACGCGCAGGGTGCCCATCCGGCGCTTGAGCCGCGCCAGCACCTCGTCGTACACACTCTCCTGGACCAGCAGCCGCGAGCCCGCACAGCAGACGTGGCCCTGGTTGAAGAAGATGCCGTTGACGATGCCCTCGACGGTCTGGTCGATCGGCGCGTCCTCGAAGACGATGTTCGCCGCCTTGCCGCCGAGCTCCAGCGTGACCTTCTTGTCCGTGCCCGCGACCGACTTCGCGATCGCGCGGCCGACCGCGGTCGAGCCGGTGAAGGCGACCTTGTCGACACCTTCGTGTTCGACGAGCGCCTGACCGGTCCGGCCGGCGCCGGTGATGATGTTCACCACGCCCGGCGGCAGGTCGGCCTGCTGGCAGATCTCGGCGAACGCGAGTGCGGTCAGCGGCGTCGTCTCGGCGGGCTTCAGTACGACGGTGTTGCCGGCCGCGAGCGCCGGGGCGATCTTCCAGGCCAGCATCATCAGCGGGAAGTTCCACGGGATCACCTGCGCGGCGACCCCGAGCGGCTGCGGGTTCTCGCCGGCGCCGGCGTACTCGAGCTTGTCCGCCCAGCCCGCGTAGTAGAAGAAATGCGCTGCCACCAACGGCAGGTCGACGTCCCGCGACTCGCGGATCGGCTTGCCGTTGTCGAGCGACTCCAGCACGGCCAGCTCCCGCGACCGCTCCTGGATCAGCCGGGCGATGCGGTACAGGTACTTCGCGCGGTCGCGACCCGGCATCGGGCCCCACACCTTGTCGTAGGCCTTGCGAGCCGCCTTCACCGCCCGGTCGACATCGGCCGGACCGGCCTCGCTGACCTCGGCCAGCACCTCCTCCGAGGCGGGGCTGACCGTCTTGAACGGTTTGCCGTCGGTCGCCTCGGTGAAGGCGCCGTTGATGAACAATCCGTACGACGACTTGATGTCGACGATCGCGCGCGACTCCGGCGCGGGTGCGTACTCGAATCTGCTCATGCCCTCAGTCCAGCGTGAAATAGTCGGGTCCGGGGTAGTTCCCGGTGGCCAGCTTGGTGCGTTGCATCAGCAGGTCGTTCAGCAGGCTGGACGCGCCGAAGCGGAACAGCTCCGGGTCCAGCCAGTCCGGTCCGGCCGTCTCGTTGACGGTGACCAGGTACTTGATCGCGTCCTTCGCGGTCCGGATGCCGCCCGCGGGCTTGACGCCGATGTGCAGTCCGGTCGCCTCGTGGTAGTCGCGGACCGCTTCCAGCATCACCAGGGTCACCGGAAGCGTCGCGGCAGGGGAGACCTTGCCGGTCGAGGTCTTGATGAAGTCCGCACCGGCCAGCATCGCCAGCCACGACGCACGCCGTACGTTGTCGTAGGTGACCAGCTCGCCGGTCTCCAGGATCACCTTGAGATGCGCGTCACCGGCCGCCTCGCGGATCGCCGCGATCTCGTCGAAGACCAGCCCGTACCGCCCGGACAGGAACGCGCCCCGGTCGATCACCATGTCGACCTCGTCGGCACCTGCCGCGACCGCGTCCTTGGTGTCCTGGATCTTGATCGCCAGGCTCGAACGGCCACTGGGGAAGGCGGTTGCGACACTCGCCACGTTGATGCCGGTGCCCTTGAGCTCGAACTTCGCGGTCGCCACCAGGTCCGGATACACACAGACCGCGGCCACCTGCGGCGCGGTCGGGTCGGCCGGATCGGGCCGTTTCGCCTTCGCGCAAAGGGCTCGCACCTTGCCGGGGGTGTCCTGACCTTCCAGCGTGGTCAGATCGATCATCTGGATCGCCAGATCCAGCGCGTACGCCTTGGCGGTCGTCTTGATCGACCTGGTTCCCAACGTGGCAGCCCGCGCCTCGGCGCCGACCTGGTCGACGCCCGGCAGGCCCAGCAGGAACCGGCGCAGCCGATCCTCGGACGAGGTCACGTCGGCAAGACTGTCGACGCCAGTGTCGGTAGTGGTCACCCACCCCACTCTACTGCGCTTTTTCGCCCTCTCCCGCACCGAGAACACCCCGTACGCCGGCCCCTCCCGCGCCTCCTACATGGGCTGCCGAGGCGGGGCGTTGTCAGGCAAGCAGCGCCTCGAGTTGCGGGAGGCGGTCGAACAGCTCGGGAAGCCCGCGCAAGCCGTCCTGTGCCGACTGGTGAGACAGGGCGAGGTCCGGGCCGGTGGCCGCTTCGACGCCTGCGAGGCAGCGGAGGATGTTCCATCTCGTGAAGCCGAGCCAGCCGCCGATCAGGTAGACGAACCAGCTCGGGCCCGGCGGCGGTAGCGTTCCGCCGCCGGCGACATATCCGTCGAGGACCGAGCGGAAGATCGTCGGCTCGATGTCGTCGAAACCAGGTCCCTTCGCGAGGCTCAGTGCGGTTGAGCCCAGTTCGCCGGACAGGTCGAGCATCCCCGAGAGCTCCCAGTCGAGTACCACGGGCCGACCGTGTCGGACGAGCAGGTTCCACGGCTGGATGTCCCGATGGGTCAGCACGACGGGGCCCGGCCGTTCGCAGGTGTCGACGAAGTGGGCTATCGCGAGGAAGGTCTCGACCTGGGCGGCGAGTTCGCCGGCCCACGGCTGTCCGGTCGCCACCGCCCGCTCGGCGAGCTCGGGCCAGTCCCGCGCCACTGGGTCCTCGCTCGACCCGCGCGGCCCGTCGACGTCGAGTGCGTGGAGGCGCGCGAGGATCTCACCGATCTCGAACCCGTACGCCGCCGGCACCGGCGCTTCGGGCAGCTTTTCGCCCTCGACCCAGCGGTGGACGAGCAGGTGCTGACCAGCCCGGACCGGTTCCGGCATCGGGATTCCGGCCGCGAAGGCCGCCTGCTCGAACCTGAACACGTCCTCGACGTGGTAGGTCGACCGGCGATCGGCGAGGTTCAACTCCTTCACCGCGAACGACCCCTGGTCGGTGTCGAGCCGGTACAGCCGGTTGGCGAATCCGCCGTGGACGCGGATCATCGGTCCGATCGGCGTGCCGAGTTGCGCGAGGTCGGAGGGCACGTCGGTCACCCCACGCAATCTAGGGCTCGCAGTTCGGCAATGCACCGGAATTTCCCGCCGACCATGGAAGTCGGCCGAGTCAGCGGTCGGACAGGCGGCTGACGATTCGCGTGAGCTGTTCGGCGTACTCGGCTGCGAAGTCTGGTGCAGAAGGATCAAGTCCGAGCGCCTGGGCGATCTGCGGGAAAGTCACCGGCGCGGCCGACAGAGCGAACAGCGCCAGGCCGACGTACGCCGGATCGAGATCGGCGGCGAGTTCGCCTTGTTTCTGGCGGGATCGGAAGTCGGTGAGCATCGCCTGGAAGCGGGCGGTCTGGGCCTCCCGGTCCGCTTCGACTGCCTCCTGGTCGACGCCCTGGCGGATCAGGAGCCGGGCCAGGTCGGGTTGGGCGAGGGTCTCCCGCGCGTAGGCCGCGACGATGTCCGGCAGGGTGGTTGCTTCCTCGGTGACGCTCTGCTCGCCGGCGCGCCAGCGGGCGCTGATGGCCTGGTAGAGACCGCGTTTGCCGCCGAAGTAGTACGAGATCAGCTGCTTGTTGACCCCGGCCCGGGTGGCGATCTCGCTCACTCTTGCGCCGCCGAAACCGTGCGCGGCGAACTCGATCACCGCCGCGTCCATCAGCTGCTGTTTGGTCCGCTCCGCGTCGCGCTGTCGTTCGCCGGGAGCTGGCGCTCTGTGCATGCACGCGACTCTAGCAATGGCGTCAACCATCGTGCTAACTTAATCATCCAAATGGATGATAAGGAGGAAACATGCAGGTGGCGATCGTCGGAGCCGGGGTCGGTGGGCTCGCGCTGGCTCAAGGGTTGAAGCAGGCGGGCATCGACGTGCGGGTGTACGAGCGCGACGCGTCGGCGCGCTTTCGCAAGCAGGGTTACCGGATCCACATCAGCGAGGTGGGCGAGCAGGCGCTCGCCGCCGTACTGCCGGAGGCTGTCCGTCGCCGGGTGATCGAGACCGCGACCCATCCGGGCGACCTGGTGGCCGGGTTCGACACTTCGCTGCGGCCGACCTTCGAGCAGGCCTACCCCGGCGCCGGGCCGGACACGGTCAGCGCGATCGATCGGTACGCGTTCCGCCGCGCGCTGATGACCGGCCTCGACGACGTGCTCGTCTTCGGCAAGCAGTTCACGTCGTACGCCGAGACCGCGGATGGCCGGGTCCAGCTCACTTTTGCGGACGGCAGCACCGAGACAGCCGATCTCCTCGTGGGTGCTGATGGAGTCGGCTCGCGGGTCCGGGCGCAGCTCGTGCCCGACTTCGAGGTGATCGACAGCGGGATCCGCTGTATTTACGGCAAGATCCCGGTGACCCCCGCAGTCCGTGATCGAGCGCCGGCCGAATTCCTGCGTGGATTCTGCTTCGTCACGGACGGAGAGGGACCGGGTGCGGCCTTCGCGCCGGTGTTGTTCCGGACGCCGCCGGAGGAGTACGGCGACTACCTGATGGCCGTGATGACCGGGACGCAGGAGCAACTCGGCCATTCCGACGAGGAGCTGTTCGGCATGGCCCCCGACGACCTGTGGAGTGTCGTGAAGAAGCACGTCGCCGACTGGCACCCGACGATCGGCGAGCTCGTCGCGTCGGCCGATCCGAGCGCGGCGTTCCCGATCACCTTACGCACCTGCACCGAGGTCGCTTCCTGGCCGACCGGAAAGATCACGCTGCTGGGCGACGCCGTCCACCCGATGCTGCCGTCAGCGGGCGCCGGCGCGAACACCGCGCTGTGGGACGCGGCCCGCCTCACCGAGGCTTTGGTCGACGGCTCGCTGCCGGAGTACGAACGAGACGTCCGTCCGCACGCGCTCGCGGCGGTCGAAGAATCACTCCAGAACGCCAAGCATCTTTTCAACCTCGACCTCGGTGCGTGACCGGCCGGTGTGTGCGGGTGGTTGCTGTGCGTGGTCGTCGTGGCCTAACTGGTATGTGAGGTGTCCGGTGAATTCTGGTTCGGGTCGGGGTGGGCGGTTACCTTGTCCCGGTGAAGTCCAAGACCAGTGAGAACGAGCAGTACCTGTCGACGTCCAACCGGATCACCGGTGTGGTGGTGATGGCGATCGGCGGGCTCGGGCTGCTCGACATCGTGCTGGAGTGGCGGACCGCGGGTGGGCTGATGGTCGCCGGGCTGATCGGGATCCTGATGGTGTGCGCCTACGCCGGCCTGGTGCGGCCGTCGATCAACCTGACCCCCGAGGCGCTCACGATCCGCAACCATTTCCGCGACCACCGGGTGCCGTGGAACAAGATCACCGACGTCGACGTGACCGACATCCTCCGGGTGCACACCGAGCTCGGCAAGATCCGCTGCCCCGGCGTCCAGCTGGTGATGCGGGACATGCGCAAGCAGCGCGTGGGCGGCCGCAAGCTCAAGGCGGACAGCTCCATCTCGCGCGCGGACTTCGTGGTCGACCGGATCGAGTCCCACCTGCAGCAGTACGGACCGACGGCCGAGGGTGAGGTCGTCACCACCTGGGCCCGGCCCGAGCTGTCGATCATCGCCGTCCTCGCGCTGGTCGCCCTCCTCGGGGAGTTCTTCCGCTGAACCGCCGTGCCTTCCTGATCACGGCGATCGCCGGAGCCGGTGCGCTGGCCGGTGCCACAGGGCTGGTCGAAGCCGGCGTTATCCCAGGCCGAGCCCGCGCGCACGAAGTACTGGGCCTGACCGGCAAGGACGGGACGATCCCCGACGTGGCACCGGGGCGAGTAGAGTCCGGCAGCTTCGCTTCGGCAGCACGCCGTACGAAGGTCGGCTGGTCGATCATCTATCCCGACCAGCGGCCGGCGAGAATGCCGGTCGTTCTCGTGCTGCACGGCCGCGGCGGCGACCACACCTCGGCGATCAACGACCTCGGCATCGACCGTCACCTAGCTGCCGCCGTGTCCGCCGGACTACCGCCGTTCGCCCTCGCGACCGTCGACGGCGGCGCCGACAACTACTGGCACCGGCGCGCGAACGGTGACGATCCCCAGCGGATGCTGACCCAGGAATTCCTTCCCCTGTTGGCGAAACGCGGACTGCTGACCAGCCGGTACGGCGTACTCGGCTGGTCGATGGGTGGCTTCGGGGCTCTTCTGCTGGCCGCCGACGTCAAAGCGCCCAGGGTGGTCGCGGCGGCCGCGATGAGCCCGGCGCTGTGGCGTCACGCGAAGGACACCACGCCCGGCTCGTACGACGGTCCGGCCGACTTCGAGGCGCACCAGCTCTTCGGTCGTGCGGCGGATCTCGCGGGCGTCGCCATACGGATCGACTGTGGGCGTGACGACCCGTTCGCCGCCGCGACAGAGCAGCTCCGGGCCGAGGTGCCGGCCGAGGGCGGGATGGAGCCCGGCCGCCATACCGCCGGTTACTGGCGCCGCATGCTTCCTGACCAGCTGCAGTTTCTCGGCCGGAAACTCTCGATGTGACGGGAACTTGGGCCCGAACACCTGCGTCCGAGCCCATGTCCGTCCCCGGTGAACCTTTCGGTGATCCAAGATTGGGGCCGTAAGTCCCCCAAGTACTCGAGAGTGGAGCGCATGTACAACCTCTCCAGCAAGAAACTGCGCGGACTGGTCGGCGTGATCGCCATGGCCGGTTGCGTGGCCCTCGCCGTCCCGAGCGCGCAGGCCGCCCCGGCCGGCGTGACCGAGCAGCCGATCCCGATCCCGGGCGCCGCGGTCAAGCCGCCGACGACCTCCGGGACGCGGGGCATCGAAACGACCTCGGGCTGGAACGCCACCAGTTCGCGTAACGCGGTCGTCAACAACCGCCTCTACAGCACGCCGTACATCCCGGCGTCGGGCTGCAAGCGCCCGAACGTCACGCTGAACACCGAGTACCGCATCCGGTACTTCGAGCAGGAGATGGTGCGCTGCATGTACGCCGCCTGGCGTCCGGTGATCTGGCGGGCCGGCGGTCGGTACGACGTCAAGCCCGCCCTGGTCGTGCACGGCTACAACACGATCAACACCGCCTGCGGCTCGGTCACCGGACCGACCTCGTTCTACTGCTCCGCGGGTGGCGGCACGATCTACATCCCGTGGCGCCAGATCGTCAACTACTACGCGCAGAACCCGACGTTCGCCGTCGCGTACGCGACCAACACGATCGCGCACGAGTACGGGCACCACGTGCAGTCGATGACCAGCATCCTGACCGCGTCGTGGTGGCGCCAGCAGCACATGACCGGCGACGCGGCCCTGGCCGAGAGCCGTCGCCGTGAGCTGCAGGCCTCCTGCCTCGGCTCGGCCTACATCGGCGCGAACCGCAAGGCGTACCCGATGTCGGGCGGCCTCTACACCCAGTGGCGCTACGTGATCTCGCACTCCGGTGACATGCCGGGCTACCCGCGCGACCACGGCTCGTGGACCAACCACAACTTCTGGTCGCTGGCCGGCTGGAGTGGTGACGGCAAGGGCCAGCACGCCGGCAGCTGCCGGACCTGGTCGGCGCCCGCGACCCGCGTTTCCTGATCGGCCCCGGCACGGAGTCTGATGCAGTTCGGTAACACTGCTCAGCTTCCCTGACCGGTTGTGTAACCCGAGGCGCCCGGAATGCGTTCTGCATTCCGGGCGCCTTCGTGTGCTTGGACAGCACCGTGCGTTTTGCCGACACGTACACGATCTGCGATCGTGTGGTTACCGTGTTTCGGGTCCGCACGCCTTACAGTCTTGTGTCGAACGACGAACGGCAGGAGTCAAGGGATCGTGAACTACGACGAGTTCAACACCGAGTACACCCGGGTGCTGGACAAGATCAAGAGTGGTACCTGCAGCTGGTCCGAGCTGTCCGGGCATGTCACCCGGCTGCGCAAGGCCACCGCGGGACTGACCAAACCGATCGAGCGGAACCAGGTGGACAGCGATCTGGCCGCGCTCGGCCAGATGGTCGACCTGTCCCGCCGGACCAACGACCGCGAGGACGTCTGGACCATCACCTCCGAGGCGGTGCGGCGGGCCAGCAGCGGTGAGGGCACGGTCGCCGACCGGATCGGGCGGATCGAGGCGAGCATCAACGAGATCACTCATCTGGCGAACCGGAACCCGGACGAGCGCGAGGCGTTGATGCAGTCGACCAGCACCCTGCGGATCCTGCACTCCTCGCTGCAGAGTTCGCTGCGGGCCGAGCAGGCCGAAGCCGCAGCAGCAGTCCGCTGACGCAAGACCAACGACGAAGGGCCCCTGACTCCAGGGGCCCTTCGTCGTTGCGTCCGAAGAAGCGTTGCGTCCGAAGAGGTGAGGGTCAGGACCCTCGGTTGTTCGGACGCAAGGCTCAGATGCCGGCGGCGGTGGCGAGGTCCTTCTTGATCGCCGACAGTTCGGCGGCGGCCTGGGTGCGAGCTGCGGCGACGTCGTCGGCCGCGACCGGGATCACCACTTCCAGGTAGCACTTGAGTTTCGGCTCGGTGCCGGACGGCCGGACGACGACGCGGGCGCCCTCGGACAGGTGATAGCGCAGGCCGTCCGTGGCCGGCAGGGTCTCGGAGGCAGTGTTCAGATCGTCGGCCTGCTCGACCGCGTGGCCGCCGAGCGAGGTCGGGGGAGTCGCCCGCAACCGGTCCATCGCGGCCGAGATCAGGCTCAGGTCCTCCACCCGCGCGGACAGTTGGTCCGTCGCATGCAACCCGTACTTCTTCGCCAGATCGTCCAGCAGGTCCAGCAAGGTCCGCCCGTCGGCCCTCGCCTGCGCGGCGAGTTGCAGCACCCGGATCAGCGTCGAGATGCCGTCCTTGTCCTTCACGGCCGACGGATCCACGCAGTACCCGAGGGCCTCTTCGTAGCCGAAGACGAGGTCCGGGACGCGCCCGATCCACTTGAAGCCCGTGAGGGTGTCGGCGTACCGCACGCCGTACGCCGCCGCGATCTTGCTCAGCAGCGACGACGAGACGATCGAGCACGCGGCGACCCCGTCCGGCGAGGACGACAGCAGGAACTCGCCGAGCAGTCCGCCGAGCTCGTCCCCGCGCAGCATCCGCCAGCCACCGGCCGCGGCAGGATCCGGTACTGCGACCGCGCAGCGATCCGCATCGGGATCGTTCGCGACAGCGATGTCGGATCCTTCGGCGCGGGCCAGATCCAGCGCGGCGTCGATCGCGCCCGGCTCCTCCGGGTTGGGGAACGAGACGGTCGGGAAGTCGGGGTCCGGATCAGCCTGCGAAGCAACCACCGCCGGTACTGCGAACCCCGCGCGCGCCACGGCCTGCTCGACCAGGGCCCGGCCGACCCCGTGCAGCGGGGTGTAGGCCACGTCGAGATCGCGCGGGGCGTCTTCGGGGACCAAGGTGGCGATGCGATCCAGATAGGCGCCTAGCAGGTCGTCCCCGGCGGTCTGCCAGTCGTCACCCCGCGGTACGGAAGCCAGGGGGCCGACCGCGTCGATGGCGGCGGCGATCTCGCTGTCGGCCGGCGGCACGATCTGGGAGCCGTCCCCGAGGTACACCTTGTAGCCGTTGTCCTGCGGCGGGTTGTGCGACGCCGTCACGACGACACCGGCGACCGCTTTGAGATGCCTGATCCCGAACGCGACCACCGGCGTCGGAGCCGGCCGGTCCAGCAGTACTGCGTCCAGCCCGGCGCCACGGACCACAGCGGCCGTGTCCTGCGCGAAGATGTCCGACTTGTGCCGCGCGTCGTACCCGATGAGCACCGGGCCGTCGGTGAGCCCGTTCGCCTTCAGGTAGGCGCAGAGACCGGCTGCCGCGCGAATCACGACGACTCTGTTCATCCGGTTGGGCCCGGCGCCCACGGCGCCCCGCAACCCCGCAGTACCGAACTCCAGCGTCCCGCTGAACCTGTCGGCCAGCTCGTCACCGGCACCTTTGTCGAGCAAGTCCTGCAGCTCGGCGCGGGTATCAGGATCGGGGTCTTCGCTCAGCCAGGCTTCGGCGGCGGCACGAACATCATCATTGACGGTCACCACCGCAAGATACAGCGAGGGGCGTCAGTGCCCCGAGGATTGGCAAGGCCGCGCGCGGAGGTCGGCCACGTAGTCGTCAGGGGCGCCGGCGGCTTCGGCGGCCTCGGCGAGGATGCCGAGGTAGCGGGCCGACGGCAGGCCGCCCTCGTAGGCGTTCAGGACGTACATCCAGGCCAGTTGCTCGCCGTCCAGGGTCTGCACCCGGACCTGGATCTTGCGGTAGACGCCCTGGTCGATCCATTCCCACTCGTCCAGCCGCTCGACGTCCTTGGGGTGGATGTCGTAGAGCGCGACGAACACCTGGTTCGTCGGATCGGCCGGGTCCTCGACGACGGTCGCCATCGAGCCCTCCCAGCCGAGCTCCTCGCCACCGAAGGTGAGGCGCCAGCCGACGATCCACCCGGTCCCGCGCAAGGGCGAGAACGGGCACCGCTCGGCCATCAGATTCGGGTCCAGATTCGACGCAAACGCGGCGTACAGGGTCACGAGATCACAGGATACGGAACAATGGCCTCTCGTGGCGCGAGTTGTGATCATCGGTGGCGGTCCTGGCGGGTACGAAGCGGCGAGTGCGGCCGCCCAATTGGGGGCGGAGGTGACAGTCGTCGACTCCGACGGGATCGGCGGGTCGTGCGTGCTCACGGACTGCGTCCCGAGCAAGACCCTGATCGCCACCGCGGAGGTGATGACCGAGGTCGAGGAGGCCGGCCAGCTCGGCGTACGGCTCGAGGACGGGGACGACGATCCCGCCAACTCTGTGCGTGTCGATCTCTCCGTCGTCAACAAGCGGGTCAAGGCGCTGGCGACGGCTCAGTCGGAGGGGATCAGCCGCCGGCTGGCCGACGACAAGGTCCGGGTGATCCACGGCCGCGGCCGGCTGGACGGTCCCGAGACGGTCGTGGTCGGCGACGAGCGGCTGGACGCCGACGTCGTACTGATCGCCACCGGCGCGCGGCCGCGCATCCTCAAGGGCTCCGAGCCCGACGGCGAGCGGATCCTGACCTGGGAGCAGGTCTACGAACTCGAGGAACTGCCCGAGCGGCTGATCGTTGTCGGGTCAGGTGTCACGGGCGCGGAGTTCGCCAGCGCGTACGACGCGCTCGGCAGCGACGTCGTACTGGTCTCCTCGCGGGACCGGGTCCTGCCCGGTGAGGACCAGGACGCGGCCGCCGTGCTCGAGGACGTCTTCAAGCGGCGCGGGATGACCGTGCTCGGCAAGTCCCGGGCCGAGTCGGTACGCCGGCAGGGTGACGGCGTCGTCGTCACGCTCACCGACGGCCGGACGGTCGAGGGCTCGCACGCGCTGCTCGCGGTCGGCTCGCTGCCGAACACCGAGGACATGGGCCTGGTCGAGTCGGGCGTGTCGCTCGGCGACGGCGGCTTCATCACGGTCGACCGAGTCTCCCGAACGTCGGCCCGCGGGGTGTATGCGGCCGGCGACTGCACCGGGGTACTGATGCTCGCCTCGGTCGCCGCGATGCAGGGCCGGATCGCCATGTCGCACGCGCTCGGCGACGCGGTGGCCCCGCTGAACCAGTCGACCGTCTCCTCCAACGTCTTCACCGCGCCCGAGATCGCCACCGTCGGCCTGACCCAGGCCGCCCTGGACGCCGGCGGCAGTACGGCGATGGTCGTCAAGGTGCCGCTCGCGGACAACGCCCGGGCCAAGATGCAGGGCGTCCGGGACGGTTTCATCAAGCTCTTCTGCCTGCCGAACACCGGCATCGTCGTCGGCGGCGTGGTGGTCGCGCCCCGCGCCAGCGAGCTCATCCACCCGATCTCGCTGGCCGTCGGCGCCCGCCTCACCGTCGACCAGATGGCCCAGTCCTTCACCGTCTACCCGTCGGTCTCCGGCTCCATCGCCGAAGCCGCCCGCCGCCTCCACCTCCGCTCCTGAGGCGGGCGTGGCCTGGTCGGCGTGCCAGGATTCCGGGTGTGCGGACGCGGGTGATGTGGGCGGTGGCGCTCGGGGTTTGTGTTGCCGTGGGCATCGTTCTGCCGATGTTGTGGCAGCACTCGCTGGTTGATCTGAAGGTGTACCGGCTCGGCGGCCGGGCTCTCTTGGACGACGCGGCGAGTTTGTACGACGTACGGCTGGCCGGCCTGCCGTTCACGTATCCGCCGTTCGCCGCGGTCGTGATGGTCCCGTTCGCCTTATTGCCCTGGCCGGTCGCGACCACTGTGTGGACGGCAGGAACGGTGGTCAGCCTCGTCTTCGTCTGGCGACTGTCGCTCGGCCGCAGCATTCCCTCGGCGCTCCTGGTGGCTGTTGTCGCTGGGTCGCTGCTGCTCGAGCCGGTCCGCGAGACGCTCGGCTTCGGTCAGGTCAACCTGATGCTCTGCGCGCTGATCCTGTACGACGTACTCGACCTCAGGCACTCCCGTCGCGGGATCTGGATCGGCATCGCGGCCGGGATCAAGCTGACGCCACTGGTATTCCTCGGCCTGCTGGTCTTCACCCGGCAGTGGAAGGCGTTGCTGTACTCCGCCGGGTCGTTCGCGGCCACGGTTGTCGTCGGCTTCCTGATCTCGCCGCATTCGGCCACGGAGTACTGGACTTCGCTCGTCTCCGACACCACCCGGATCGGCGGCCTCGCGTTCGCCGGCAACCAGTCGTGGAATGCCTTCCTGGTCAGGTTGACGGGCGATCTCGACGGTGGCGGCCTGGTCTGGCTGGCGCTGGTCGGACTGACCGTGCTCAGCGGGCTCTGGTTCTGCCGGCTGCTGTGGTTGCGCGGCGACCGACTGGCCGCGGTGTCGATCTGCGCGCTGGTCGGACTGCTCTGCTCACCCGTCTCCTGGAGCCATCACTGGGTCTGGGCTCTACCGCTCGGCGTGTCGCTCGTGCGAGTCGTGCACGGCCGCTGGCGAGTCGTGGTCGGCGTCCTGTGGTTCGGGCTGTTCACCGTGGCGCCGATCTGGTGGCCGCCGAATCATGACAACCGCGAGCTGACCTGGAGTGTTGGTCAGCAGCTCCTCGGCAACGCCTACCTCATCGGGGCGGTGGCGGACGTAGTACTGCTGGTTGTTGCTCACCGTGAGGCGCCGTCACCGACGGTACTTGCGGCCAATGGCCGGAAGCTGCCAGCGGCATAGACCGGTTGTGCCCCCTTCGGCTGCCAGGCTTGGCCGGTGACAATGGGGTTCTTGGGGGCTCCGGCAAAGCGTCCTTGGTGGTTCGCGGCCGGTGTCTGTGTGCTGGTCGCCCTGCTGCTGCCGTTCGTGTGGAGACACACCGGCGCCGACCTGAAGGTCTACCGGCTCGGCGGCTCGGCGATCCTGGCCGACCCGTCCACCTTGTACGAGGCGCGGCTGCGCTACATCTCGATGCCCTTCACGTACCCGCTGTTCGGCGGCCTCGTGATGGTGCCCGTGTCGCTGCTGCCCTGGCCGGTGGCGTACGGCGCATCGATCGCGGTCTCCCTGATCGCCCTGTTCGCCATCTGGCGACTGAGCCTGCGAGACCACCTCGTTGCCCTCCACAAGTATTTCGGCCGTCTCCACCCGGCCGTGCTGGTAGCCCTGGTGGCCGCCTCCATGCTGCTCGAGCCGGTGCGCGAGACCCTCTCGTACGGCCAGATCAACCTCATCCTCTGCGCGGTCATCCTGTACGACGTCCTCGCCGCGAAGCGCTCGAGTCGCGGGATCTGGATCGGGCTGGCCGCCGGGATCAAGCTGACGCCGTTGGTGTTCTTCGGACTGCTTCTCGTCACGAAGCAGTGGCGAGCCCTCGCGCACGCGTCGGCCGCGTTCCTCGTGACCGTGCTGATCGGGTTCCTGCTCGCGCCGCGGACCGCCCTGGACTACTGGACGCACATGGTGTCGGACACCGGGCGGATCGGCGGTCTGGCGTACGCCGGGAACCAGTCGTGGAACGGCTTTCTGATTCGCGTCACCGGTGACCTGGCGGGTGGCGGCCGGCTCTGGCAGGTCGTCGTACTGCTGACCGTCGTCGGCGGACTCTGGCTGACCCGCGTGCTGTGGTTGCGCGGCGAACAGCTCGCCTCGGTGTCGGTCTGCGCGTTGATCGGCCTGCTGTGCTCGCCGGTGTCCTGGAGCCACCACTGGGTCTGGTGCCTGCCGCTCGGCATCTCCTTGCTGACGGCAACACAACTCGGCCGCCGCCACCCGATCCCGCTGGCGGCCACCTGGTTCGGCCTCTTCGCCCTGGCACCCATCTGGTGGCCGGCCCGCGGCGACAACCAGGAACTCAGCTGGAACCTCCTCGAACACCTCGCCGGCAATGCCTACCTCTGGCTTTCCCTGACAGCCTCAGTCCTACTGGCCATCGGCACCCGCACCAAGGCCGCGGCGGAAGCCGGGAACCAGGCGCTCACCAGGTAGCCGCTACTGCGGCCGGAGTCCGTCGAGGATCAGCGCCAGCATCCGGGGGGATCGCTCGGGCGTGGCGCGCCACAGCGCACTGGTCAACTGGAGGAAGTCACCGGCGTCCGCGTCCGCGCGGATGCTCCCGTCCTTCTTGCCGGCCTCGATGAGTTCCTCGATCGCCGCCACCACCGGCTCGTACGTCTGCTCGGCCATGGCCTGCTGGGCGGCCGGGCTGAGGGCGTTGCCGAGCCCGTGCTTCCTGCGCATGGCTTCGACCAGGCCGGTGGTCCACCGGCGTAGTGCTTCCAGCGGCGGATGGCCGGCGAGCAGACCCGGGACGCTGCCGGTGATCTGCTCGACCTCGTCCTGATAGACGGCCAGCAGCAGGGCCTCTCGGGTCGGGAAGTTGCGGTACAGCGTGCCGGCACCGACTCCGGCCCGCTGGGCGAGCTGGTTCATCGAGGTGGAGCCGTCCTCGGCGAAGGCCTCGCGGGCAGCCGCGAGGATGCGTTCCCGGTTCTCCCGGGCGTCTGAACGAACCACAGAAACCTCGTCCTTGCTAAGTGGAGAGTTCTCCACTACGTTAAATGGAGAACTCTCCACATACTACTCGCAAGGGGCACCCATGCACTACATCAAGCTCGGCAGCACCGGTCTGGACGTGTCGCCGATCGCGATCGGCGCGATGACGTACGGCGAACCCGACCGCGGGCATCCGGTCTGGTCGAAGGGTGAGGCCGAGGCGCGACCGCTGATCCAGCACGCGCTCGAGGCCGGCATCAACTTCTTCGACACCGCGAACATGTACTCCAACGGCTCCAGTGAGGAGATCCTCGGCCGCGCCCTCGAGGACTACGCCGACCGTGACAGCGTGGTGATCGCGACCAAGCTCCGGCATCCGATGCGCACCGGCCCGAACGGCAGGGGACTGTCCCGGAAGGCGATCATGACCGAGGTCGAGCACTCCCTGCGCCGGCTGGGGACGGACTACATCGACCTCTACCAGATCCACCGCAACGATCACGCGACCCGGTGGGAGGAGACCCTCGAGGCGCTCAGCGATCTGGTCAAGCAGGGCAAGGTGCGTTACCTCGGTGCCTCGTCCATGCACGCCTGGGAGTTCGCGAAGGCGCTGCACCTGCAGCGGCAGAACGGCTGGGCGCGGTTCGTCTCGATGCAGAACCACTACAACCTGCTCGCCCGGGAAGAAGAGCGGGAGATGATCCCGCTGTGCCTGGACGAAGGTGTCGGCACGATCATCTGGTCGCCGCTGGCGCGCGGACGGCTCGCCCGCGGTTGGGACGACGCCCGCTCGACAGCCCGCTCCGAGACCGATGGTGCCTACGCCGACCTGCTCTACTCGCCCGCGCAGGAGGCGTCCAACCGGGACATCATCGAGGCGGTCGGAAAGGTTGCCGAAGGCCATGGTGTTACCCGGGCGCAGATCGCGCTAGCCTGGCTGCGGCACCAGCCCGTCGTCACCGCCCCGCTGGTCGGAGCCGGCTCGATCGAGCAGATCGACGAGGCGGTCGCGTCCCTGGACGTCGAGCTGACCGAGGACGAGGTGCGAGCGCTGGAAGGTCCCTACACGCCGCGGTACGACTGGCAGGGCATCTCCGACGAGGCCGAACTCGAGGCCATCCGCAACCGCATCCCTGGAATGGCGCTGTCCTGACGAGTGACCTGGCGACCGGAGGGTCCGGTTTCGACGCCATCACCTGGCCGTGGACAAGAAACCCCGGGCACAGAGACTGTGCCCGGGGTCGATGATGAGGTCAGAAGTCGAAGCCGCCGCCGTCGAAACCGCCGCCGTCGCCGCCACCGAAGTCCCAGCCGCCGGAGTCGCCGCCGCCGAAGTCACCGCCGGGGTCCTGGCTGAAGTCGAAGTCCCCGCCGTCACCGCCACCGCCGTCGCCACCGTCGTACCCGCCGCCGTCACCACCACCGTCGTAGCCGCCACCGTCGAACCCGCCGCCGGCGTAGTCGCCGTAGCCGCCGCCGGCGAACATCCCGCCGAGCATGGTGCCGATGAACATGCCGGTCATCACGCCACCCAGACCGCCGAACATGCCTTGGGCGTACGGCGAGTAGGCCGGTCCGGCCTCCCAGTACGGCACCCGCTGCGGGCCGACCATGACCTTGCGGACGTCCGGCTCGGCGCCCGCGCGGACCCGCTCGACGTCGGCCGCGCAGGCCGGGACCTCACGCGGTGCGCCGCCGGGCGGGGCCCAGGTCACGTCCGCGACGGACGGACCGTGCTGCGGGTTGAAGAAGCAGGAGGGACGCCGCTGCGGCAGCGGTTCGCCGTTCACCCGGGCGCGGACGCAGGCCATCGCGTACCGGCCGTCCTCGAGGATCTCGATCACGTGCTTGATCTGCTCGGCCTGGGTGACCTGACCGACCGCTTGCTTGGCCGACTCGTAGGAGTCCAGCGCGCGCTGGTAGTCCTGCCGGGCGCCGTCGCCGAGATCCTTGCCGACCATGTCCAGGTCGAGGTCCTGCAACTCCTCGCCGAACTTGGTGATGTCCTCGTCCGCGGTGCGCTTGACCGACTCGAGCTCGGCCGACGAGATCTCGTCGCGCTTCTTCGTCTCCAGTTGCGTGCGGCGGTAGGAGCGATAGGCCAGCGCGGCGATCACGATCACCGCGATCAGCAGGATGAATTCCATGACAGCCTTCCTCGACGGGTAGTGCGTCGAGCCTACCGGGGCAGCCCAATCGGGCCGGAAGTGCCGCCACGCAGAGTGATCACAATGCCAGGGATTCCCGTCACCGTGTGCACATAATCGATCACGCTGCCCGAGCACAGGGGTGAAAGATGAGAACAACCCGACTCGCGGTGACCGTGCTGACCGGCCTGGCGCTGTTCGTGCCCAACCATTCGCAGGCCTTACCCAGAACCGGCCCGGCACCCGAAGCCACCGACCCGTCGTACCAGGAACTGCCACTGCGGCCGGGCTTCGGTACGACGTCCGCCGGCGCGACGAAGCCCTTCGGCATGGTCGGGATCACCTGGCCGAGCCGCCCGGATTCGAGTGAGGTCGTGGTGAAGATCCGGGTCCAGCGAGGCGGCGTGTGGTCGGACTGGGAACAGCTCCCGGTCGAGGACGAGCACGGTCCCGACCCCGCCGGCGGCGAAGGGCAGCAACGCTCGGGCACCGATCCGATCTGGGTCGGCGACGCGAACGGCATCGACGCGTCCCTGACCACCAAGGACGGTACGACGGTCAGCGACGCCAAGGTCGTCCTGGTCGAGCCCGGCACCCTCGCCACCGACGCCAACCCGCCGAGCAGCCTCGCGGCCACCCGGACCGACGCCACAGCGCCGTACCCGGCACCCGCGGTCATCGGCCGGCGTGGCTGGGGAGCCGACGAACGCTTGCGCAGCCATAACGGAGCGGCCTGCGTGCGACCGAAGTACACCAGCACAGTGCAGGCGGCGTTCGTCCACCACACGGCCGATCGCAACAACTACACCCGTGCACAGGTCCCCGCGATGATCCGCGCCATGTACGCGTACCACGTGCGCAGCCGCGGCTGGTGCGACCTCGGCTACAACTTCCTCGTCGACCGCTTCGGCCGCATCTTCGAGGGCCGGTACGGCGGTACGCAGCTGCCCGTCCTCGGTGCGCACACCGGCGCGTTCAACGCCAACTCCTTCGGCGTCTCCCTGATCGGCAACTTCGAGAACGCCAAGCCGACCGGATCGATGCTGGAGGCAACGGCCCGGGTCATCGCCTGGAAGCTCGACGCGAACTACCGCTCGCCCCAGGCCACGGTCGTGCTGGACGGCAGCAGGCTGCATACGGTCTCCGGTCACCGCGACACCAAGGCCACGGCGTGCCCGGGCAACAACCTCTACTCACAACTCGGTTGGCTGAAGCAACGAGCCGACGTGTTGATGGGGCGCAGTGTGTCGACCGAGATCTACCGGTTCGCCCAGCAACTGGGCGGTTATCGCCGGATCGGCCAGCCGTTCTGGGGTGAACACCCGACCCGTACCGGCCGCGCCACGTACTTTGGCGCACGGGACCTCTACTGGTCGCCCGCCACCGGCGCGCACAGCGTTCAGGGCGGATTCCGCGGCCGCTTCCGCACCTACGGACCGGACGGCCTGCTCGGCATGCCGACCGCCGAACAGCGCAACGGAAAGCCCGCCGGCAGCCGGGCACAGAACTTTCACTACGGCGCGATCTACTGGTCGCCGCGTACCGGCATGCACGCCGTGAACGGCCTGATCTCCCGCAAGTACGGGGCTCTCGGCGCCGACCGCTCGCGCCTGGGCCTGCCGATCTCCGAACCGTTCCGGGTCGCCGGCGGCGTGCAGCAGAAGTTCCAGCACGGCCGGCTCACCCTCAGCTTTCGCACCCAGAAGGTCTACGTCACATGAAGCGCGCTGTTCTGATCGTCCTCGTCGCCGCGACTCTGCCCACCGGCCTTGCCGTCGCCCGCGAAGCGGATCCACCCCAGGCCCAGGCGACCACGACGATCAGTGGCCGCGGCTTCGGGCACGGCCGCGGCATGTCGCAGTACGGCGCTCAGGGCGCTGCCATCGCCGGCAAGTCCGTCAAGCAGATCCTGGACTTCTACTACCCCGGTACGGCGGTCGGCAAGGCCACCGGGAACGTCCGGATCCGGCTGACGGCCGACACCACCGACGGCGTCCGGGTACTTGCCACCAACAACCTCAAGGTGCGCGATCTGAAGGCTGGCAAGGTCTATACGTTGCCCAAGGCATCGACCAGGAACCAGTGGTCGATCGATCCGTCCGGTGACAGCGGCACCAAGGTCAGCTCGTTCGACTCGAAGAAGCGGACCTGGACGCTCTGGCGGACCATGAAGGGGATGGCGCAGTTCGAAGGTCCGGCTGTCACCGCGCTGATCCTGCCGAGCGGCAACCAGGCCCGGTACCGCGGCATCCTGCGTGCGATCGACACCAGCGGGCCCCATCTCGACACGGTCAACGTGCTGTCCTTGGAGACCTACCTGCGAGGCGTAGTGCCCCGGGAAGCCTTGTACACCTGGCGTCCGGCGGCTCTGCAAGCACAAGCGGTTGCCGCGCGCACCTATGCGGCGTACCACCGGAGGCGGTCGACGGAGCGGGCCTACGACCTGTGCGACACGATCCTCTGCCAGGTCTACGGCGGCTACAGCTCGGAAGAGTCCTCCACCAACGCCGCGATCGCGGCGACCGCCGGTCAGATCCGGCTCTACAAGAGCGCGCCGATCATCGCGGAGTTCTCGTCGTCGAACGGCGGCGCGACCACGTCCGGCGACCTGCCGTACCAGGTGCAGAAGGTCGACACCTGGGATGCCTACCCGGGCAACCGGAACCCGAATGCGAGCTGGACGGTCACCAGGCCGACCTCGCAGGTCCAGGCGGCCTTCGGCGTCGGCGTCCTGCGCAGCCTCAAGGTGACAGCGCGAACCGGCGTCGGTCCCGGCGGCGGCCGGGTATTGCGGGTCGAGGCGGTCGGCGTCAACGGCCAGAAGAAGGCGATGACCGGCGATCAGCTCCGGTCGCGGCTCAGTCTCCGATCGGCCTGGTTCAGCTTCGTGCCGGCAGCTGCCCGCACCCTTGATATATCAAGTGATCAGGAAACCCGCTGACGCTGAAGCATTGACGCCGAAACCCTGCGCCGGTTAGAACGTGACATCGATGTCAACCGCAGCCGCCCAGGAGGAGCAAGTCGATGCGCAGGAAATTTGGTATATCAACCATGAGGATCGCCGGTGGGGTGCTGGCGGTCTCGATGCTCGCTGCGCTGCACGCCCCTGCAGCCGGTGCGGCCGTCACCAACGGCACCAACGGGACCGCCGCCACCGAGACGGCCGGTCACTTGCCTAACCCGGCCGCCCGGGCCGCGGCGTCGTACCAGGCCCTGACCAAGTACTTCGAGACCGGCCAGTCGGAGTTGCTGCTGGAGGAGTACCCGAACACCCAGCAGAACGCCTACTCCTACGTCTGGCCGTACTCGCAGGCCGCGGTCGCCGCCGAGGACTTGGCCGGCATCCCGGGCGCGGGCCGCAAGGCGTCGGCGGAGGCCGAACGCAGGCTGGCCGGCTACCAGCCGTACTGGAACGACACGACCACGCCCAAGGGCTACGACTCCTACGTCCGCCCGCCGCTCGGTGGTGGCGGCGACAAGTTCTACGACGACAACGAGTGGATCGGCCTGAACCTGATCCAGCACTACCAGCGGACTGGTGACCGCTCGTCGCTGGCCCGGGCGAAAGAGATCTTCGCCCTCGTTGTGCACGGCTGGGACACCGACCCGACGCACCCGTGCGCGGGCGGCGTCTACTGGACCCAGGCGCCCTGGAGCCAGGACCGCAACACCATCTCCAACGGCCCCGGCGCCGAGCTCGGCGCTCACCTCTACCTGCTCACCAGGGACAAGTCGTACCTGACCGAGGCGAAGCGGATGTACGCGTGGGCCCAGCAGTGCATGCTCGCGCCGAACGGCCTGTACTACGACCACATCGACCTCGCCGGTAACGTCGAGAAGACCCAGTGGAGCTACAACCAGGGCGTCATGCTGGGCGCCGGAGCCCTGCTCTACAAGGCGACCCACGACCGCAAGTACCTCGACGACGCCAAGGCACTGGCGAAGGCGTCGCTGGCGTTCTACGGCGCGGAGGACCGGCTGTGGAAGCAGCCGACGAGGTTCAACTCGATCTACTTCAAGAATCTGCTGATCCTCGACTCGATCTCGCACGACCCGAGCTACAAGGCCACCATGCAGGCGTACAGCGTGCGCGCCTGGAAGGAGGTCCGTGACCCGGCCACCGGGCTGTTCCACTTCGCCGACGGACCGGTCCTGCTCCTCGAGCAGTCGGCCATGGTCCAGATCGACGCACTGCTGGCCTGGCCCCGTTCGCGGTACGACGAACTCGCCTGACCCGCAACGCACAAGCGGCCCGCTCCCAGAAGGGGGCGGGCCGCTTTGCTGTCAGGCAGCTCAGGCTGCGGCGGTCGCGCTCTTGATCTCCACCGGGATGTACGGCGCGCCGTCGGTCGGGCCGCCCTGCGGAGAAGGAACGACACCGGCGTTGGCGACCTTGTCGATCGCCTTGAGCCCGGCCTCGTCGACCGTGCCGAACGCCGTGTACGCCGGGGTGAGCGCCGAAGCATCGCCGTACACGATGAAGAACTGGCTGCCGTTCGTGTTCGGGCCGGCGTTCGCCATCGCGAGGATGCCGCGGCCGTACTTCAGCTGCGGGTAGACCTCGTCGGCGAAGCTGTAGCCCGGACCGCCGGAGCCGCTGCCGGACGGGTCGCCGCACTGCAGCACCTGGAGTCCGGCGCCGACGGTGAGCCGGTGGCACTTGGTGTTGTCGAAGTACTTCTGGCCGACCAGGTTGAGGAAGCTCTTGACCGTGCAGGGAGCCAGCGCGCTGTCCAGGTTGAGGTGCAGGTCGCCGATCGAGGTGCCGAGGGTGACCTTCGACGTGCCGCTGGCCTTCACCTTGCCGTTGGCCGGCGCGTTCACCGGCTTGCTGGCCGGCTCGGCCGACTTCTTGTAACTGCAGTCGACCTCGGAGGCGAGCGGCGTCGTCCGCTTGGGGGCGGCGGCCAGTGCGGTCGGGATCGACTTCGGCTTGTTCTCCGGCCCCGGTGCCGAGGGGGCGGTCGACGACGGTGACGGCGTGTTGCCGGCGGCCGGGGTGTCCTTGCCGTTGTTGCCCAGCACGACGAAGAGACCGACGATCACGACGACCACCGCGACGATGGCCGTGATGGTCGCAGTCAGCATCCGTCGCTGGCGACGGCGTTCGGCATCACGCTCGGCCTGACGCTGGGCCTTGCGCTGTGCGAGCTGCTGCTGATGGGTCTTCTTGGACATGCAGAGTTCTCCTCATCGAGCCTGGCGATCAGAGCCGTCCGACGCGGACCGCTGGAGGGAACTTACAGCGTTTCCCTGAGAACACGCTGTGGATGCCGGCCGAAGTTGTCAGTCCTTGATCTCGCAGATCGCGGCCCCGGCGGCCACCGTGGCGCCCACCTCGGCGGACAGGCCCGTCACGGTGCCTGCCTTGTGCGCGTTCAGCGGCTGCTCCATCTTCATCGCCTCCAGGACGACGATCAGGTCGCCGGCGGCGACGGTCGCGCCCTCCTCGACGGCGATCTTGACGATGGTGCCCTGCATCGGCGAGGTCAGCGAGTCGCCCGAGGTGGCCGCGCCCTTGCCGCTGCCACCGGAGCGCTTGGCCGGCTTCTTCTTCGCCGTACCGGAGGCCGCGGCCGACGCACCGAGGCCGGCCGGGAGAACGACCTCGAGCCGCTTGCCGCCGACCTCGACGGTGACCTTCTCCCGCTCGTCCGGCTCGGCGTCCTCGGCGACCCCGTCGTACGGCGGGATCTGGTTGTCGAACTCGGTCTCGATCCAGCGGGTGTGCACCTTGAAGCCGTCGACGCCGGTGAACGCAGGATCGCTGACCACGGCGGCGTGGAACGGGATCGCGCTCGGCATCCCGCCGACGACGAACTCCTTCAGCGCACGGCGGGACCGCTCCAGCGCCTGCGTCCGGTCGCGCCCGGACACGATCAGCTTCGCCACCAGTGAGTCGAAGGCGCCGGGCACGGTCTCGCCCTGGTCGTAACCGCCGTCGAGCCGGATGCCCGGACCCGACGGCGCGTGCCACCTGGTCAGGGTGCCCGGCGCGGGCAGGAAACCGCGGCCAGGGTCCTCGGCGTTGATCCGGAACTCGATCGAGTGCCCGGAGATCTCCGGGTCGTCGTAGCCGAGTTCCTCGCCGTCGGCGATCCGGAACATCTCCCGGACCAGGTCGATCCCGGTCACCTCTTCGCTGACCGGGTGCTCGACCTGCAGCCGGGTGTTCACCTCGAGGAACGAGATCAGGCCGTCCTGGCCGATCAGGAACTCACACGTCCCGGCGCCGACGTAGCCGGCCTCGCGCAGGATCGCCTTGGACGACGTGTAGAGGATCTCGCGCTGCTCCGGCGTGATGAACGGCGCGGGCGCTTCCTCGACGAGCTTCTGGTACCGGCGCTGCAGCGAGCAGTCGCGGGTGGAGATCACCACGACGTTGCCATGGGCATCGGCCAGGCACTGGGTCTCGACGTGCCGCGGCTTGTCCAGGTACCGCTCGACGAAGCACTCACCGCGACCGAAGGCACTGATCGCCTCGCGGGTCGCGGACTCGAACAGCTCGGGGACCTCTTCCATGGTGCGCGCGACCTTCATCCCGCGCCCACCACCGCCGTACGCCGCCTTGATCGCGATCGGCAGCCCGTACTCCGTGGCGAAGGCGACCACCTCGTCCGCGCCGGCCACCGGGTTCGGCGTACCGGGGACCTGCGGGGCGCCGACCTTCTCGGCGATGTGCCGGGCCTTCACCTTGTCGCCGAGCGAGTCGATCGCGGCCGGCGGTGGGCCGATCCAGATCAGCCCGGCGTCGATGACGGCCTGGGCGAACTCGGCGTTCTCGGCCAGGAAGCCGTAGCCGGGGTGCACCGCGTCCGCGCCGGAGCGGGCCGCGACGTCGAGGATCTTGGCGATGTTCAGGTAGGAGTCCGCCGGGGTCGCACCGTCCAGCGAGTAGGCCTCGTCGGCGAGCCGCACGAACAGTGCGTCCCGGTCGGGGTCGGCGTACACGGCGACACTGCCCAGGCCGGCGTCGGCGGCGGCACGGACCACCCGGACGGCGATCTCGCCCCGGTTCGCGACCAGTACCTTGGTGATGCGCTTGCTGTCAGACACAGCTGAACTCCCTTCGGCGAGCCCGAGTCTAGGGTCAACTGTGCTTCACCGGTGACAGGTTGTTGATCACATCACCGTCGGCGGCCGCTCGAAGAACGACTCCAGCACGACGACTGTCTGAGTGCTGGTCACACCGTCCACCTGGTGGAGCGCGCGCAGGGTGCCCTGCAGTGCCTCCGTGCTGGTGGTTCGCACCTTGACGAGCACCGAGGCAGGCCCGGCGACGATGTGCGCCTCCTCGACGGCGGCGATGTCGCGAAGCGCCCGCCGGGTCGACTCCTCTCCCATCCAGGCGTCGGTGTCGAGCAACACATAGGCCAGTACGCCGACGCCGACCGCGGCGGGATCCACCTCGACCGTGGTCCGGCGGATCACTCCGGCCGCCTTGAGCTTGCGAACCCGCTCGTGCGCGGCGCCCGCGGACAATCCGACCGCCTGACCGAGGACGGCGTAGGACTGTGTCGCGTCCTTCTGCAATTCGGTGAGAAGTCGGCGATCTATCTCATCTATGGTCATCTTAGCCTTTGACTGAATACCATCTTGTGAATGACGACTCTAGCAGAACGAATGAAGGTTCAGTTCGAACAACTCGACGAGCGGTTCGGCGAGGTGGCCCGCGGCGACGAGTACCTGGAACGCCTGTACGGCGGCGGCCGCTGGCTCGAAGGGCCCGTCTACTCGCCGGCCTGGCGCTGTTTGTTGTTCAGCGACATCCCGAACGACCGGGTGCTGCGCTGGGACGAGGTGTCCGGCAATGTGACCGTCTTCCGTCAGCCGGCCGGCTACAGCAACGGCCACACGCTGGACAGACAGGGCCGGCTGATCAGTTGTGAGCAAGGTAATCGCCGGGTCACCAGGACCGAGTTCGACGGGTCGATCACCGTGCTCGCCTCGCATTTGGACGGCCGGCGGTTGAACAGCCCGAACGACGTGGTGGTGAAGCGGGACGGCTCGATCTGGTTCACCGACCCGCCGTACGGGATCACCTCCAACTACGAGGGTCACGCGGCGGAGCAGGAGATCGATGGTTGCCACGTCTACCGGATCTCGCCGGACGGCCAGTTGAGCGTGGTCGCCGACGACTTCGTCCGGCCGAACGGGCTGGCCTTCTCGCTGGACGAGTCCCGGTTGTACGTCGTCGATACACCCGAGCGGCACATCCGGACGTTCGACGTAAAGGACGAGCAGTTGACCGGCGGCGAGGTGTTCGCGCCGTGCGAGGCCGGGATGTTCGACGGGATCCGGCTGGACGCGAAGGGCCGGATCTGGGCGGCGGCCCACGACGGCGTGCACTGCTTCGATCCAGACGGGACGCTGCTCGGCAAGGTGCTGTTTCCGGACGTGGTGTCGAACCTGTGCTTCGGCGGACCGAAGCGGAATCGGCTGTTCGTCACCGCGACGACGTCGGTGTACTCGTGGCTGCTCGCGACGGACGGGGCCCCACCGCCGTACGATCACCGGTGACAACGTCGGTCCTTGGGAGTAGCGGATGACCTTGCTCGAGCCGTTGGCCGGAAGTGTTCCCGCGGTCTGGGAGAAGCTGGACGACCGGTTCGCCGGGATCCGGGGTGACAGCCGGCTCGAGCGGCTGTGGACCGGCGGGCGCTGGCTCGAAGGGCCTGTGTACTCACCGGCGGGGCGCTACGTGCTGTTCAGCGACATCCCGAGCGACCGGATCTTGCGCTGGGACGAGACGTCGTACCAGGTCTCGGAGTACCGGCACCCGGCCGGCAACACCAACGGGCACACGCTCGATGCCGAAGGCCGGCTGGTCAGCTGTGAGCACGGCGGCCGCCGGGTGACCCGGACCGAGCACGACGGTTCGATCCGGGTGCTGGCCGACAGTCACGACGGTCACCGGCTGAACAGCCCGAACGACGTGGTCGCCCGGGCGGACGGATCGATCTGGTTCACCGACCCGGCGTACGGGATCGACAGCGACTACGAGGGATTCGCCGGTGAGATCGAGACAGATGGTTGCCATGTCTACCGAATCTCACCGGACGGCGTGCTGACGGTCGTCGCCGACGACTTCAACCGGCCGAACGGGCTGGCCTTCTCCAACGACGGCAGCCTGCTCTACGTCACCGACACCGAGGAGGCGACGATCCGCGTCTTCACCGTGAACGGCGACACCCTGTCCGGCGGTGAGCTGTTCGCCGAGTGCGGGAACGGCGCTTTCGACGGCATCCGGCTCGACAACCAGGGCCGGATCTGGGGAGCGGCGGCGGACGGGGTGCACGTCTATCACCCCGACGGCAGCCTGCTCGGCAAACTCCTGGTCCCCGAGACCGTCGCCAACCTGTGCTTCGGCGGCGCCAAGCGCAACCGTCTCTTCCTCACCGCCACCACCTCCCTGTACTCCCTCTTCACCACGGTCAACGGCGGACCCGAGCCGTACGACGCCACCGCTACGTGACGTAGTCGGTCACTGTGTGTGTCCGCACGGTCGCTGGTTCGATCTCTTCGATCATGCGCTGGGATCCCTTGTGGACAAGGGATGGCAACGGCTCTTGACAGGGGCGGTTACGCAGCGCACAGTCGAACTGACCGTCGACTGAGTTACGCACAGTGGTCAGCGACGGAGTTAGCCATTTCCACGGGGGAAATTCCGTCATGCCTCATCCAGTTCTGCCTGCGTTCCTGCGGGCCATCAGCCGGGTCGCCGTGATCGGCGCCTTGGTGGCGGTGCCGTTCCTGGCCGGCGCCAACGCGTCGACCGCCGCTCCGGCCTCGGTCACGCACGCGATCTCCAGCACGACCAACGTGACCGCGCCTTCGGGCAACGGCGCCTGTCTCAACGGACCGCCCGACGCCGTCAACTGCAATCTCTACAGCAGCAAGGAAGACGTCTGGCTGAGCGGCCTGCCGAACGCGGCCGCCCTCGGCGACGGAACCTACTTCTTCGCGGTCCTGGTACCGGGTGGACAACTCGATCCCAACGACGGCGGTACGGCGAATCTCTCCGACGAGCCCGGTGGTGACACCGCCACCAACCGGACCTTCAGCATCACCAACGGCATCATCTCGTACGCCGGAAGCCACGGCTTCTTCGACAACAAGGTCCAGCTGTTCCCGTACGACGACACCTCGAACCCCGGTGGCGTCTACATCCTTGCCGTCTGCAAGGGCTCTGGCCCAGTGTTGCCGAGCGACTGCAAGTACGACGCGTTCAAGGTGCAGGCGGGTGCGACCACCGCCAGCGACCTCATCGTCACCAAGGACGCCGCCGGTTCCTACGACACGACGTACGGCTGGACGATCGGCAAGAACGTCGACAACACCAGGGTCGAGCAGATCGGTGGGTCCGCGACCTTCAACTACACGGTCACTGTCGGCCATGGCGCCGGAGTCAACAGCAACGTGCACGTGACCGGCACGATCGATGTCTTCAACCCCAACGCCGGATCAGTCAGCGGGGTCGGAGTGACCGACGTCCTGTCCGACGGGACAGTCTGCACTGTCAACGCAGGCGCGGCCGCGAACCTGACCGTTGCCTCAGGCGACAACTACTACGCCTACAGCTGCGACCTTTCCGCGACTCCGCAAGGCCAGCTCGACAACACCGCGACGGCCACCTGGCCGGAGCAGGCGGTGAGTCCCGACGGCGCGCTGGCGGCCGGCAACGCCGACTTCGTCTTCAGTGACATCGGCTTCACGCAGACCCTGATCGACAACTGCGTGAATGTCACCGACACCTACGCCGGCGCGCTCGGTACGGTGTGTGTCGGTGCCGCGAACCCGACGACCTTCAACTACAGCAGGGTCATCGCCGTACCGGCGTACGACTGCGTTGCCTACGACAACACCGCGACCTTCACCACCAACACGACCGGGACGACGGGGTCGGCCAGTGCTCAGGTCACGGTCTGCGGGCCGGCCAAGACTGGTGCGCTGACGATCGGCTTCTGGCAGAACAAGAACGGCCAGGGCATCATCACCGGCGGGGCGAAGACGGGGACGGTCTGCAACTCCGGCACCTGGTTGCGCCAGTACGCGCCGTTCCAGGATCTCAGCTCGACGGCCACCTGCGCCGCAGTCGGCACCTACGTCACCAACGTGATCAAGGCCGCCAACTGCTCGGGTAGCACCTGCAACGCGATGCTGAAGCCGCAGATGCTGGCGACAGCGCTCGACGTCTACTTCAGCAACCCGGCGCTGGGTGGCAACCAGATCAAGGCACCCGCTCCGATCGGTGCGGTCAAGATCGACCTGACGAAGATCTGCAGGATGATCGACGGATCGGGCGGGGCGGCCAGTTGCGCGGGCAGCTACGAGAACACGAGTGCCGCATTCGGCGGATCGGCTGCCCTGACGGTGCAGCAGATGCTGACGTTCGCCGCGAGTCAGTCGAACGTCGGCGGCACGGTTTGGTACGGACAGGTCAAGGCGACCCAGGTACTGGCCAAGGACGCCTTCGACGCGGTCAACAACCAGGTGGCGTTCAGAGCACCGTGACCTGGTGAAGGACGGCAGAGCGGTGGCGGGCGGACGGGCCCACCACCGCTCCGCTCTTGCCGGGATCAGAAGTTGCTCTTGACCTGGTCGATGATCGTGAAGACGGCCAGTGCGCCGAAGGCGAGGAAGCCGAACAGCATCACGCCGGCGCGCAGCGGGGTGATCCGGATCGACCGGGGCAGCGCGCGCGAGTTCATCCACCACAGCAGGCCGGAGTACACGAACATCATCGTGCCCGCGGTGCACGCCGAGATCACCAGCAGTACCAGCGGCTGGGTCAGCCCGGCCAGCAGGACCAGGATGCCGAAGGCAACGAGTCCCCAGACCAGCCAGAAGTAGAGCTTGGACTCGGTCACCTTCGAGGTCCGCAGGTAGCGCGACTTGATCATGTCCGAGGCCAGCCGGGAGGTGTAGTCGACGATCCCGGCCGCGGCCGCGAACAGCGAGAACGCGCCGATCGCCCAGAACAGGTAGCCGAACCAGCCGCCCACCAGGGACTGCAGGGTGACGCCCTCGATCTTGAGGAAGCTGATCTTGTTCTGCACCGCGGGATTCCCGAACAAGGTGGCGTGCGCCAGCATCGAGGTGAACAAGATGGTGACCACGGTGATCCCGACGAACGTCATCGCCTGTTCGAGGTTCGCGAACTTCCACCAGCGCCGCCAGCGGGCCAGGTTCGCCTGGTCGGGCGGGAAGGTGTAGCCGTTCGCCGTCGGGTCCGCTTCCTCCTCGCCGGTGACCGGTGACGTGAGCCGCGGGACATGGACGCCCATGCCGAAGCCCTTGTCCCGGATCCAGTTGCTCTGGCAGAGGTTCTGGCCGCCGCCGGCACCGGCGTACGCGATCGCGCCCATCATCAAGGCGAAGCCGAGCTGGTCGACCGGGAATTGCGGCTGGGTCACAGCGTCGCCGAGCGCGCTGTAGGTCTTACCGCGGATCGCGAAGATCAGCGCCAGCACGACGAGCAGCGCGACGGCCGCGATCTTGACGAAGATGAGCCGCTCGAGCATCACGTAGACGACCGGGGCCAGCGTCAGGATCGCGCCGATCACCAGCAGGATGCCGATCGCGATCCAGCGCGGGTCGCCCGCGCCGAACAGGTAGGTGAGCATCGAGGCGGAGCTGGTCGCCCAGCCGGGCCAGAGATTCGCGAAGTACGTCATGATCGCGAAGAACAGGCCCCAGTGCTTACCGAACCGGTTGAACCCGGTCAGGGCCGTCTCGCCGGTGGCCAGCGTGTACCGCTCGATCTCCATGTTCAGGAACCACTGGACGACGACGCCGACGACGGCGCCCCAGAGGAAGACCAGGCCCACCTGGGACGAGATGTACGGCCAGAGGATGAACTCGCCGGACGCCAGCCCGACGCCGGCGCCGACCATGCCCGGCCCGACGATCCGCCAGGTCTGGCTCGGTGGTTCGGGCAGGTCCCGGACCTGCGGTGCGGGCAGGTTCTTGGTCGGCAGGTTGAAGCTTTCCTGAGCTGGACTGCTGTGGTGATCCGCTGATCTGGTGTCTGCCATGGGCTCCTCGCTCCCGGTCGACCCCCGGTTGGGACCCTAGCGAACGACCGCCACACCGGCGACCCGACAGCCGTGTCCGCGGGAACACCTGGTCCGGCTCGGAAGGCGGCCCGAAGCGCGCGCCGAGCTGGAGTGACTCTCCAGCTCGGACCGCGGAGTGGGGCGGGTCAGCGGGCGAGTGGTGGTAGGTCGAAGGCGTCGTTCGAGCTGCGGAGCAAGGCGATCGATGCTCCGGCGAAGCCGATCGCGGCGACGACGAGACCGGCGCCGGCGGCGAGGTGACCGGGCATGAAGGGATGGGTGAAACCACCGACTGCCAGCGCGATCCCCATCCAGGCCGGAGCCACCCGGCTGCGCCACAAGGCGATCCCGAGCAGCAGCAGCCCGAACGTGACGGCGAGGATGAACAGCAGCCCGCCGATCATCTCGGTCGGCTGCTTCTCCGTCGCGTCCGCGAACTTCTCCATCGTCGCGGCGTCCAGCCCGTCATGAACGACCAGGTACTCCGGCCCGACCACTCCCGGCAGCAGGAAGAACCCGGCGCTCATCCCGCCCACCGCGAGCAGTCCGCCGGCGGTGGCCAACCGAGGCGCCGTACGCCGTGCTGCCCAGGCCGCCGCGAACATCGCCGGGATCAGCAGGAAGAACGGCACCTGCAGCCACTGCATCAGCTGGAAGCGCCCCGGATCCGCGGTGACCGCGGCGAGCGTGGTCGCGAACGGCGCGTCCCCGTCGACCGGGCTGAGCAGGTAGTACAGGCCCATGAACAGCATCGGAACCGGCGCGACCACGGCGAGCAGGACCCGCCAGAATCCGCGGACGTCGCGTGCTGTTTCGGCCTTGGTCGTCAAGGTGGTGTCGGACATCGGTGGCTCCTCGAGCAGGAAAGCGAATGTGTCCGGATCAGCGTCGGCCGCCGTTGCCCCTGATCGGCAGGTGCGCGGCCCAGGGCGGAGGTGAGAAACCTTCCTGGATGATCTAGGGGTGCGCCCCTACGCGATCGTGGGCCGCCGGGCTGATGATGAGCAGATGAGGGAGGCGGCCAGCAGCGGCAGACGCCGTACGGGGGATCTCCGTACTGCGGCGTCGGTGCTGCTGGCGGTCGCGCTGGTCGAGGTCGCCGGAACCGTGATGGCTTCGGCAGCGTCCGGCTTGAGCTGGGCCCGCCTCGCTGACCTGTTCGTGGTCTCGAACGCTGCCATCGGCCTGGCGTTGGCGCTGGCCGGCTGGCCGATCGCGTACTACCGCCCGCGGAACCTGGTCGGCTGGTCGTTGCTGCTGGGCGGTTGCTTCTACGGCTCGACCGCCACCGGCCTGAGCATCCTTGCCTGGTTGGGTGAACCGACCACTGCGTGGCGGGTGTTCGCGACGATCACGAACGCCGGCTGGAGTCCCGCGCTCGCGTTCTTCATCCCGTTGACACTGGTGCTGTTCCCGGACGGACGGCTGCTGAGCCGCCGCTGGCGGTGGCTGGTCGTCGGGCTCGTGGTCAACGCGCTGGTCTGGACCGCCGCCGCGGTGCTGGATCCGCTCGGTGGCCTCACCGCTGAGGTCGGCATCCCGGGGTACCCGGCTCGCCCGGACCTCGGGCAATTCGAGGCGCTCGGCGCCATCGGTGGCGCCGGCCTGGTGATCAGCTTCTTCGCTGCGTTGGTGGCGCTCGTACTGCGCTACCGCGGTGGCGCGGAGCGGATCCGCCGGCAGATCCTCTGGTTGTTGCTCGCTCTCCTCATCATCGTTGCCTGCTTCGGACTCGAGAACCTCTCCGGCTCCGAGTCGCTGCTGTTCGGCGTACTGCCGATCCTGTTGATCCCGCTCGCGATCGCGATCGCCGTCCTGCGGTACCAATTGCTCGACATCCGCCTGGCCGTCTCGCGCTCCGTCCTGTATCTCCTGCTGACCAGCGGTGTCGTGACGGGCTACATCGGCTTGATCGCGCTGCTCGACCGGACCGTACGCCGGGAGGTGTCGCTCAACTCCTCGGTGGTCGCGACGCTGGTGATCGCACTGGCGTTCAATCCCGTCCGGGTCTGGCTCCAACGGCTGATCCATCGGGCCTTCTACGGTGCTCGCAAGGACCCGGTCCGGGCGATCGCCGAGGTCGGGGCGCAGATCGGCGCGGCCGGCGGGCTGACCGGCGTACTGGCTGCGCTGTGCCGGGTGATGCGGTTCCCGGCAGCGGTGATCGTTGTCGGCGGCAACCAGCTGGCGACGTACGGCGAACTGCCGGCGGCCCGGCACGCGATCGAGCTGAGGTCGGGGGAGGACCGGCTCGGCGAGCTGGTGATCGGCTTGCGGTACGGCGAGTCGAGCCTGAACCAGGCCGACGAGCAGGTGCTGACGTTGCTCGCGGCCCCGTTGGCGGTCGCCGTACAGGCTCGCGGGCTGGCCGACGAGTTGCGGGACTCCAGGGAACGGATCATCAGCGGCCGGGAGGAGGAGCGGCGGCGGATGCGGCGCGATCTGCACGACGGGCTGGGGCCGGTGCTGACGGCCGTCGTGCTGAACGCGGATGCGGCCCGGCGCCTGATCGAGACCGAGCCGGAGCGGAGCGCGGTGCTGCTCGCGGACCTGCGCGATCAGACGATCGGCGCGATCGAGGAGATCCGGCGACTCGTCTACGCGCTGCGGCCGCCGGCGCTCGACGGGCTCGGCCTGCTCGGCGCGCTGCGCGAGTACGCCGCTATGGCGACCCATCGCGCCGACGGGACCGCGTTGAGCGTGATCGTCGACGCTCCACTCACGCTGGCCGAGTTACCGGCCGCGGTCGAGGTGGCCACCTACCGGATCGCCACCGAGGCGCTCACCAACGTGATCCGGCATTCCAACGCGACGGCCGCCGCCGTACGGCTCAGCGTCGAGAAGGACGTACTGCGGTTAGGTGTCTGCGACAACGGGATGAGCGCGGAGACCGGGTGGCAACCGGGGATCGGGCTCACCTCGATGAAGGAGCGGGCGGCCGAACTCGGCGGGGAGTGCGAGATCCGCTATGGTCCGGCCGGGTGCACAGTGGACGTCGTACTGCCGCTGGCGGAGGGGGCTCGTCGATGAACGTGCGGATCGTGGTCGCGGACGATCACGGCATCGTCCGGGAGGGTCTGGGCGCGTTGCTCTCGGCCCACCACGGTTACGAGCTGGTCGGTACGGCGGCGACCGGCGCGGAGGCGGTCCGGGCCGCGGTGACGCTGCGCCCCGACGTCCTCGTGATGGACATCCAGATGCCGGAGCTGACCGGTATCGAGGCGACCCGGGAGATCACGAAGGTCGCCCCCGAGGTGGCCGTGCTGATGCTGACCATGTTCGACGACGACGAGTCGGTGTTCGCGGCGATGCGGGCCGGGGCGCGCGGGTACGTGCTGAAGGGAGCCGCGCCGGACAACGTGATCCGCGCGATCGCCGCGGTCAGCGCGGGCGAGGCGATCTTCGGGCCCGGGGTCGCACGACGGGCGTTGTCGTACCTGTCCGGGCCGCGGCCGGATCAGCCCGCGTTCCCCGAACTCACGCCCCGCGAGCGGGAGGTCCTCGACCTGATCGCCGCCGGCCTCGGCAACGCAGCGATCGCGAGCCGGCTCCGGCTCGCGCCCGCGACGGTCGGCAACCACATCACCAACATCTTCGCCAAGCTCCAGGTCGCGGGCCGCGCCGAAGCCATCATCCGGGCCCGGACGGCCGGTCTGGGCGAGGGCTGACCTGCCGGCTGGCACACTCCTGGGTGTGGACGGGACTGTGACGGCGTTGGTGGCTTCCTACGCGCCGGACGCGGGCGCGGTCACCGCACCCGCGTACGTGCGGCTGGCAGAACTGGCCGACGCCCTCCCGGACCGAAGGCTCGTACTACGCAACGCCGCCTGGCCGGTCGTGTTGTTCGACGACCCCACCGCCGCTGTCGCCGCAGCTCGCGTACTGCGTGAGCAGGCAGCCGCGATTCCCGCGGGGCAACTGCTCCGGATCGCCGTACACACCGGCGTAGCGCAGCAGGCAGCGGTCCGCCATGCCGAGCAGGTGAACGAGGTCGCCAATCCCGGCCAGACCCTGTTGACCTCGCTCGCTGCCGAAGCCGTTGACGATCCGGTCGATCTCGGCGTCCACCGGCTTCGGGATCTCGGCGCCGGCGAGCGGTTGTTCGCGTTGCCGGAGGGTGGACTGGAGGCACCTCGCTCGCTGGCGCGAACGGCCAACAACCTGCCGGTGATGTTCACTTCTTTCGTCGGACGCCGGGCCGAGCTGGGGGCGATCACGACGCAACTGGCGTCAAGCCGGTTGATGACCTTGAGCGGTCCGGGTGGGACCGGCAAGACCCGGCTGGCGGCTCAGGTCGCAGCCGGATCGGCGCAACGGTGGCCCGACGGGGTGTGGTGGATCGACCTCGCGGCGGTGACCGACGGCGGGTTGCTGCCCGAGTTGGTGGCCTCGACCATCGGCGTACCGGTCGGTGATGTTCGCTTGCTGGCCGGGCAGTTGCGGGAGCGGAAACTCCTGCTCTGCTTGGACAATTGCGAGCATCTACTCGATCCGGTCGCTGAGCTCGTGATCGCCCTGCAGAGCTCGTGTCCGGAGATCACTGTACTGACGACGAGCCGGGAGCCGCTGGACATTCCAGGTGAAGTCGTACGCCGGGTGCCGCCGCTGACGGTCAGTGAAGGGCCGGAGCTGTTCGCCGAGCGGGCCGGCGATGCATTCGTCGCGGACGAGGTGGACGCCGAGGCGATCTGGTCGATCTGCCGCCGGCTGGACGGGATCCCGCTGGCGATCGAGTTGGCGGCTTCCTGGCTCCGGACATTGACGCCGCGGCAGATCGAGGCGGGGCTGGACGACCGCTTCGGACTGCTGGTGCGGAACACGCGTGGGGTCGCGGCCCGGCAGCAGACGCTGGCGGCGTCGATCGACTGGAGCTACGACCTGCTTGACGATTCCGAGCGAAAGGTCTTCCGGCGGCTCGCGGTGTTCTCGGGTGGGTTCACGTTGGCTGCGACGCAGGCCGTCTGCGATGACCCCGCAGTACTGGAGACGCTCGGGCGGTTGGTGGACAAGTCGCTGGTGGTGGCAGAGGAGGAGCGGTACCGGCTGCTGGAAACGATCCGCGAGTACGCCGGTACGCGGCTGGCCGAGAGTGGTGAGCTGGAGCAGGTGCGCGATCTCCACCTGGACTACTTCCTGCACGTCGCCGAGGCGGCCGAGCCGCTGCTCGACGAGAACCGGGACGCCTGGCGTGCCGTGATCGAACCGGATCGCGACAACTACCGCGCCGCCTTGGAACACGGGCTCGCCGACGACGGGGGGACCGAACAGGGGAGACGATTGGCCGCGGCTCTGCCGTGGTTGTGGAATCTCGGGGCCACCGGACCGGAAGGCATCGGGTACCTGCGGCGGGCGATCGGCTCCGCGCCGGACGACAGATCGTTGCTGCAGGCAAGATTGTTGTACGGGTATGCGACGGTGGCCGACACGGCCAGCCCGTTCGAGTTCGACGCCGCCGAGCGCGGACTCGAGCTCGCCACCGAGCTCGGCGACGACCGGCTCCGCGCGCGCTGCCTCGTGATGGTTGCTGTGGGCAAGATCTTCACCGACCTTCAACAGGCCTGGGACTACGCCGGAGAGGGCGCTCAGCTGGCCGAGTCGATCGGCGACGACAGCGCGCGGGACGCCAACCTCGCGCTGCGGTGTCAGCTGCTGGTGATGTGGGATCGCCACGAAGAGGCACGCCCGCTGCTGGAACTTGCCGCGGCCGGCCTGCTGGCGCGAGGCGAGCGCGGAATCGCGGCCAGCGTGCTCACCCTGCTCTCGGGTAGCCAGGCGGCGACCGGCGAACTGCTGCCCGCGATCGCCACCGCCGAGCAGACCTTGGCGGTCGCCGAACCGCTCGGAGACTTTCATCGGGTCGGGATGGCGCGAGCCCAGCTGGCGATGCTGCTTGGCAGGAGCGGGCGGATCGACGCAGGCTTGGCGTTGCTCGAGCCGTTCGTGCGGCTGGTTGCGGAGGCCGGCGCGGTGGTGCCCGGCCTGAGGTATGCGATGGGCGAGCTGCAGTTGTGCGCCGGTGAGTTCGAGTCGGCGATCGGCTGGCTACGGCAGGACACCCCGACCGAGGGGCCGATCGCCGAGACCTACGTCCCCGCGATGATGCTTCCCGCGCTCGGGACGGCGCTGCGTGGCGCCGGTCGCGCCGAGGAATCGGCGGCCGTCCTCGACCGCGCGGTGCGGCTCAGTCGGCGTTTCACCCTGCCGCGCCCGTTGGCGGACGCACTGGAGCAGCAGGGCTACCTGGCGATGGAGGCCGACCCGGACAAGGCGGCCGACCTCTTCCACGAGGCGCTGACCCTCCGCGTCGACCACGGCCTACGCCTCTACTGGCCGGACAGCCTGAAGGCGCTGACCGCGTTGGCCGAGCACACCAACCGCCCACTCGACACCACCCGCCTGGCCGAACTGAGCCTCGACGAAGCGGTCGCCTACGTACGCCGTACGCGTGGCTCCCGCGGCCGCCCGTCCACCGGCTGGGCCAGTCTCACCCCGACCGAACGCGAGGTGGTCGCGCTGGCCGTCGAAGGCCTCAGCAACCCCGAGATCAGCGCCCGGCTCTACATGAGCCGTGGCACCGTCAAGACCCACCTCGCGCACGTCTACGCCAAGCTCAACGTCGCCAATCGCACCGAACTGGCCGCCCTCGCCGCGACCCGCCCGGACTAGCCGCCCGGGCCGGCGCGTGTGCGACCACCCGGACTAGCTGGGCTGGTCGGCCTTGGCGAGTTTGCTCGGCCACCAGATGTTCCGGCCGATGTCGTGGGACAGAGCCGGGACCAGCAGCGACCGGACGATGGTGGTGTCGAGCAGGACGCCGAAGCCGACCATGAACGCGATCTGCGCGAGGAAGAGGATCGGTACGACGCCGAGCGCGGAGAAGGTGGCCGCCAGGACGACCCCGGCGGAGGTGATCACGCCGCCGGTGACGGCCAGGCCGGTCAGGATGCCCGGCCGGGTGCCCTGTTCGATCGACTCCTCCCGGACCCGGGTCATCAGGAAGATCGAGTAGTCGATGCCCAGGGCAACCAGGAAGACGAACGCGTAGAGCGGGATCGACGCGTCGGCGCCGGGGAAGTCGAAGACGTGGTTGAAGACCAGCGCGCTGATCCCCACGGTCGCGCCGAACGAGAGCACGTTGCAGACCACCAGCAGGATCGCCGCGACGACCGAGCGCAGCAGCAGCATCAAGACGACGAAGATCACCGCGAGGATGGCCGGGATGATCACCTTGAGGTCGCGGTTGCTCGCGTCCATCACGTCGAGGTTGATCGCGGTGTTGCCGCCGACCAGGACGTCCGGGCTGACCTGGTCCAGCTCGGTGCGCAGGTGCTTGACCACCTTGGTCGCCTCGGGGGAGTCGGCCGCGACCTTGAGGGTCGCCTGCACGAGCACTTTGCCTTCGACGATCTTCGGTGGGACGCCCGGTGCGGTCGAGGCGGACGCGGACGCGACCCCGTCGACCTTCATCGCGGTCTGGACGACCCGGGCGGCCTGGTCCTCGGTGGTGAGGATCTGCACCGGCGTGCCGGAGCCGGCGTCGAAGTGCTTGGCCAGCTCCTCCTGGCCGGTGACGGACTCGACCTTGTTCAGGAACAGGTCCTCCTGGGAGATGCCGTGCGCCTTGAAGGTCGGCAGGAAGGCGCCGCAGGCGATCAGGGCGAGAGCGGAGACAGCCCACACCTTGCGCGGGCTGCGGCCGACCAGGCCGGAGACGCGGCCCCACAGCTTGCGGCCGCCGACCTGGTCCTTGGCATGCACGTGGTCGACGCGGGGGATGGCCGGCCAGAAGATCCGGCGGCCGAAGGCGAGCAGGATCGCGGGCAGGAACGTCATCGCAGAGACCAGGGCGCCGGCGATGCCGATGGCCCCCACCGGGCCGAGGCCCTTGGTGCTGCCGAGCTGGGACAACAGCAGGCAGAGCAGGCCGAGGATCACGGTGGCCGCGCTGGCGGCGATCGGCTCGATCGAGGCCCGCCAGGCGACGCGCATCGCTTCGTACTTGCTCTCGTAGTCGTGCAGTTCTTCCTTGTACCGCGAGACCAGCAGCAGCGAGTAGTCGGTGGCGGCGCCGACCACGAGGATGAACAGGATGCCCTGACTCTGGCCGTTCAGCTCGATCACGTTGTTCTTGGCCAGTGGATAGACCACCGACGCCGCGAGCGCGAGCCCGAAGACCGCGGTCAGCAGGACGGCGATCGGCAGCACCGGGCTGCGGTAGACGATCAGCAGGATCACGAACACGACGGCCAGCGCGACGCCGAGCAGGATCCCGTCGATCCCACCGAAGGCGGTGACGAAGTCCGCGAACACGCCGCCCGGTCCGGTCACGTACACCTTCAGCCCGGTCGGCGTGAGCGACTGTTTGATCTCGCCGCGCATCTCGTCGGCGACGGCGAACAGTGCGGTCTCGCCGGACTTGACCACCTCGGTGAGGCGGTCGCTGTTCAGCTCGAGGGTGATCAGCAGCGCTTTCTTGTCGGCCGACGGGATGATGATCTTGGCCGGCGCGGACAGGTACTGACTGATCGTCTTGCCGTCACCGAGGTCGAGCGACGGCACCTTGGCGAGGAAAGCGTTCGCCTTCGCCAGGTCGGCGGGGGTGATGCCGCTGTCGCGCTCGATCAGGACGAAGTACGGCAGGGCCTTGGAGTCGACGAACTTGGCCGACTCGTTGTTCACCAGCGTGGACTCCGCCTGCTTGGGCAGGAAGTTCGCGTTGTCGTTCTCCTGGACCTCGCTCAGCCGGCCGACCGTCGGGCCGCCGATCGCGCCCAGCAGCAGCCAGCCGATCAGTACCGCCGCGATCCCCGCCCGCCACGCCCAGCGCCGGTTGTTCCGCACCCTCGTCCCCTATCCCTCGGTTGACGGCACAGTACCCAGTCGTACAGACCACACCGGGAACCGGTCACCCGGTTGTGAAGACTCCGCCGCCGCTCCGGCGTCGTCAGCGCGCCCGCTGCCGCTGACCCCGGCCCGCGCCGACTTCTCTCACCGGCCCGCGAGCAGTGTGCGGGAGCCGTTTCGGCGGCGTAACAACGAGATGACCGCTCGGAAACACCCCGGTCATAGCTTCTTGAGCTAATCGGACAGGTCGAATGATCGGAGACGAACGATGACGCTCGAGGCACGACCTGGGGTGGCTCCGCTGGAGCGGACCGGAGCGGTAGGCACGGTCGAAGCACCCCGCCGGGGCCGCTGGATCGACGTCTGGGACCCCGAGGACGCCGGTTTCTGGGCCGAGAAGGGCCGCAAGGTGGCCCGGCGCAACCTGTGGCCGTCGATCTTCGCCGAGTTCCTGGGCTTCTCGGTGTGGCAGCTGTGGAGCATCGTGGTGGTGTCGCTGCCGGCCGCGGGCTTCGCCTACAGCACCGACCAGATGTTCTGGCTGGTCGCGCTGCCGAGCCTGGTCGGCGCCACGCTGCGGCTGCCCTACACGTTCGCCGTACCGAAGTTCGGCGGCCGCAACTGGACGATCGTGTCCGCGCTGCTGCTACTGATCCCGACCTCCGGCCTGGCGTTCTTCGTCAGCCGCCCGGACACCCCGTTCTGGCTGATGGCGCTGGTCGCGGCCACCGCGGGCGTCGGCGGCGGCAACTTCGCCAGCAGTATGACGAACATCTCGTTCTTCTTCCCCGAGCGGGACAAGGGCTTCGCGCTCGGGCTGAACGCGGCCGGCGGCAACCTCGGCGTCGCCGTCGTCCAGTTGTTCGTGCCGATCGTGATCGTCGCCGGTGCCGGACTGACGCTGAACCGCGCTGGCCTGATGTGGCTGCCGCTGATCCTGCTGGCCGCCGTCCTGGCCTGGCGGGTGATGGACAACCTGTCCGCCGCGACCTCGTCGTTCCGCGCCTCGATCGCGGCGGCGAAGCGGCCGCACACCTGGGTGATCTCCTTCCTCTACATCGGTACCTTCGGCTCGTTCATCGGCTTCTCGGCGGCCTTCCCGCTGCTGATCAAGACGACGTTCCCGCACATCACGGTGGCCCACATCGCCTTCCTCGGCGCGCTGGTCGGCTCGGTCTCGCGGCCGTTCGGCGGCAAGCTGGCCGACCGGATCGGTGGTGCCAAAGTGACCGTGGCGGCCTTCGTGGTGATGGGCATCGGCATCCTGTCCGCGATCGCCGCACTGCACTCCGGCAGCTTCACCTGGTTCCTGCTCAGCTTCCTGGTGCTGTTCGTGGCCAGCGGCGCAGGCAACGGCTCGACGTACCGGATGATCCCGGCGGTGTTCCGGCAGACCACGCTCGATCTGGACGGTAAGCCGGAGCCGGTCCGGGCCCGGCGGGAGGCGGCGGCCTGTATCGGGATCGCCTCGGCCATCGGCGCGTACGGCGGCTTCTTCGTACCGCGCGGCTTCGCGATGTCCACCGGGCACTACGGCTCGCTGGTACCGGCCCTGTACAGCTTCTGCGGCTTCTACGTCGTCTGCCTCGCCCTCACGTACTTCTGCTACCTGCGTCGGGGTGGCCCGCTCAGCCAGGAGCGCGTGTGACCGCTGTAGACACTCACTGCCCGTACTGCGCTCTGCAGTGCGCGACGACTCTGCACCCGGTCGAGAGGCCGGGTGCAGTGGCCGTGCAACCTCGCGAGTTCCCGACGAACCGGGGTGGCCTGTGCCGCAAGGGCTGGACCGCGCCCGAGGTGCTGACGGTGCCGGACCGGCTCACGAAGCCGCTGGTCCGCAACGCCGCCGGCGATCTGGTGGAGACGAGCTGGGACGAGGCACTCGACTTCGTTGCCGACCGCATCCGCTCGCTGCAGACGGCGTACGGCGATGACTCGGTGGCCGTGTTCGGTGGTGGTGGTCTCACGAACGAGAAGGCGTACGCGCTCGGCAAGTTCGCCCGGGTGACGCTGCGCACGTCGAATGTCGACTACAACGGCCGCTTCTGTATGTCGTCCGCTGCTGCTGCGACGAACCGCGCCTTCGGCATCGACCGGGGTCTCCCTTTTCCGCTGACGGACCTCCGGACCGCCGGGGCGATCCTGCTGGTCGGCAGCAACATCGCCGAGACGATGCCGCCCGCCGTCGCGCATCTGGACAGCGCCCGGGCGGCTGGTGGCCTCCTGGTTGTCGACCCACGCCGTACTGCGACAGCGGGACTCGTGGACGAAGGAGCCGGCGTACACCTGCAGCCAACGCCCGGTACTGACCTGGCCCTGGTGCTCTCCCTGACGCACGTGGTGCTGCAGGAGGGACTGGCTGATACTGCGTACCTGCAAGAGCGGACTGACGACCCTGACGGCCTGTTCCGGTCCACGGCCGGCTGGTGGCCGGAGCGCGCCGAGCGCGTGACCGGCGTACCGGCTGTCACCATCCGGCAGGCAGCACGGCTCCTCGCCGCAGCTGCGCCAGTACACGGTGGTGCTGGAGCCTTCATCCTCACCGGACGTGGAGCAGAGCAGCACAGCAAGGGCACAGACACCGTCACCGCCTGCATCAACCTGGCTCTCGCACTGGGCCTGCCTGGGCGACTCGGAAGCGGCTACGGCTGCATCACCGGTCAGGGGAACGGCCAAGGCGGCCGGGAGCACGGGCAGAAGGCAGACCAGCTACCGGGCTACCGCAGCATCGCGGACCCCGCAGCACGCGCCCACGTGGCCGGTGTGTGGGGAGTGAACCCGGACGACCTGCCGGGCCCGGGCCGGAGTGCTGTCGAGCTGATCAACGCCCTCGGTACGCCGGAAGGCCCGCGCGCACTCCTGGTCCACGGCAGCAACCTACTGGTCTCCGCGCCGCGGCTCGCCTCAGTGCGAGAGCACCTCGCCGCACTGGACCTTCTCGTCGTCGCGGACGTCGTTCCGTCGGAGACCGCCCTGATCGCCGATGTGGTCTTCCCGGTCACCCAATGGGCCGAGGAGGACGGCACGATGACCTCGCTGGAAGGACGCGTACTGCGACGCCGGGCGGCCGTGACGCCGCCAGGCGAGGTGCGCAGCGACCTCGCCATCTTCGCAGGACTGGCCGAGCGGCTCCGCCCGTCGACCCCGTTCTCCACGGATCCTGCCGAGATCTACGAGGAGCTTCGCCTCGCCAGCGCGGGCGGCATCGCGGACTACGCCGGGATCAGCTGGGCGAGGCTGGACGCCGACGAGGCGCTGTTCTGGCCCTGCCCGGACGAGAGTCACCCAGGCACGCCACGACTGTTCGCCGACAGCTTCGGTACGCCGGACGGCCGGGCGCGCGTGATCGCGGTCGACCATCGTCCGGTGGCGGACGACCTCCGTGGCGAAGCGCCGTTCTACCTGGTGACCGGACGTCTGCTGCAGCACTACCAGAGTGGTGCGCAGACTCGCCGGGTCGTCGAACTGGCCGAGGCCGAGCCCGAGGTGTTCGCCGAGATCCACCCGCGGATCGCCGCCCAGCTGGGAGTCTCGGACGGGCGGCCGGTGCGGCTGACGACGGCGCGGGGATCGATGGTGCTCCCGGCGCGCGTGACGACCGACGTACGGCCTGACACGGTGTTCGTGCCGTTCCACTTCGGTGGCGAGGGCAGCGTGAACGAGCTGACCAACGATGCGCTGGACCCGGTCTCGAAGATGCCCGAGTTCAAGGCCTGCGCGGTCGAACTGGCCGCCGCATCCCTGTCCGCAAAGGGGATTCCGGCATGACCGAACGCGTGGTGATCATCGGCGCGGGGATGGCGGGCACCCGGCTCGCCCAGCTCCTCGACGGCCGGTACGACGTACAACTGCTCGGCGACGAAGGCTTCTACAACCGCGGCCGCCTCACCGAGTACGTCGCGGGTCGCGCGGCGGAACCCGTTGTTTCCAAGGCGAATCCGACCACGGCCGTGGCGGTCGATCGCGCAGCCAAGGTCGTGCTCGCCGAAGGTGGCCGGCGGATTCCGTACGACCGGCTCGTGTTCGCGACGGGTGCCGAGCCGGTCGAGCCACCGGCGGTCAAGGGATTCCGCACGTTGCGGACCGCCGAGGACGCGATCGCGATCGTGCAGGCGGCCGAGCACGTACGCCGGGCGGTGGTCCTCGGCGGCGGCGTACTCGGCGTGGAGACGGCCTGCGCCTTGCGCGAGCGTGGGGTTGCGGTCACCTTGATCCACGACGGTGAATCCCTGCTGGGCAAGACGATCCGGGCAACGGCCGGCCGGCGGATCACCAGGGCCGTTCGCCAGCTCGGCGTCGAGGTGCTGCTGAACACGACCATCGCGAGCACCGACGTACGGGATGGGCGGTTCCGGTCCGCTCAGCTGACCGGCGGTGAGGTTGTCTTCGGCGAGTTGCTGATCGCTGCCTGCGGGGTCGAACCGCGGGCGGCGGTGGCTGCGGCGGCGGGGCTTCCGATCGGGACGACCGGCGGGATCATCGTTGATCACACGTTCACCACTCCGGTCGACCCTGACGTGCACGCGATCGGCGACTGCGCGGAGTACGAAGGGCGGACGACCGGAACCGTGGCCGGCGCCTGGGACCAGGCGGAGATTCTTGCGCGCCACCTGGCTGCCGAAGAGGTCGAGTCGGGACCGGGCGATGAGGTCATCCGGCTGACCGCCGGGGGGCTGGACGTGCTGGTGCTCGGGGTTGAAGCCTCGGGTGGAGAGGTCGTTCAGCTGGACGACGACAAGCGATTCGTACGGGCGGTGATCCACGACGGCGTGGTGCGGTCCGCGGTGGTGGTCGGGGCGCCGGAGGTGGCGGCCGAGTTGGTGCTGCTGGCGGATCGGCGTACGCAGGTCGCTGCCGATCTGTTGTTCGCGGCCCCCGAGACACCGAAGAAGCGACAACTGACCGTCTGCCGGTGCAACGGCGTGACGCGGGCTGCCATCGAGGCGGCCTGGCAGGCGGGTGCCGACAGTGTGGCCGGCATCGCGGCGAAGACCAGAGCGACCACCGGGTGCGGCAGCTGTACGGGGGCTGTCGGCAACCTTCTCGACCGGCTCCGGCGCGGCGAGAGCGAACCCGTCCCGACCAGGAGGGCAACCATGACAGAGCTGAACAAGGCCCGGCACTTGGTGATCGTTGGTGGCGGCATGGTCGCGCACCGGCTGGTGGAGGCGTTGCGCTCCCGGGACACCGCGGTGAACTGGCGGATCACCGTGCTCGCCGAAGAGCCGCGGATGCCGTACGACCGGGTGGCGCTGACCAGCTACTTCTCCGGTCGTGACCCGCAGGACCTCTCCCTCGGCGACCCCGAGCTCTGGGACGACCCGGCCGTCACGTTGCGCAAGGGCGTCACCGTGACCGCGATGGACGTCGAGGCCAAGACGGTCCGGACCTCGCGCGACGAGGTGATCGGGTACGACGAACTGGTGCTCGCCACCGGCTCGTACGCCTTCGTGCCGCCGATCAAGAACAGCGACGTGAACGGCTGCTTCGTCTACCGCACAGTCGACGACGTCGCGGCTCTGCGCGTGTACGTCGAACGGCTTCGGGCCGAGGGCAAGGACGTCAACGGAGTCGTCGTCGGTGGTGGTCTGCTAGGCCTCGAGGCGGCGGGTGCGCTGCGGGCGCTGGGTGCGAAGACCAAGGTGGTCGAGTTCGCACCGAGGCTGATGGCGTTGCAGGTGGACGAAGGCGGCGGCAGTGCGCTGGCGCGGCTGATCCGCGATCTCGACATCGAGGTGCTGACCTCGACCCAGACGACCCGGGTGAAGACGACGTCGCAGGGCGCTGCCAAGGCGATGGCCGTTGCCGACGGCCCCGATCTGCCGGCCGACGTGGTGGTCTTCGCCACCGGGGTCCGGCCGCGCGACGAACTCGGTCGCGCCAGCGGCCTGGAGATCGGCGAACGCGGCGGCGTCGTGGTCGACGACACCTGCCGTACTTCGGTGCCGGGCGTCTGGGCGATCGGCGAAGTGGCCTGCATCGAGGGTCGGGTCTGGGGCCTGGTCGCGCCTGGCTACGCGATGGCCGAGATCGTCGCGGACCAGTTGCTCGGCGGCGCGGCGACCTTCCCGGGCGCCGATTCGTCCACCAAGTTGAAGCTGCTCGGTGTCGATGTCGCCAGCTTCGGCGACGCTTTCGGTGCAACCGAGGGCGCGCTCGACATCGTGTACGCCGACCCGGTCGCGGGTGTCTACAAGAAGCTGGTGCTGTCCGACGACGCGCGGACGCTGCTCGGCGGGATCCTGGTGGGCGACGCATCGGCGTACTCCGGGCTGCGCCCGATGGTCGGCCGGCAACTGGGAGCCGACCCAGCGTCGTACCTGTTGCCGGAGGGCTCGCAGCCGGTGCAAATGGAGCTGCCGGACGACGCTCCGGTCTGCTCCTGCAACAACGTCTCGGCCGGCACGATCCGGTGCGCGGTTCGCGACGAGGGTTGCGGGGACCTCAAATCGCTGTGTGGCAAGACCAAAGCCGGTACCAGCTGCGGTTCCTGCCTGCCGATCGTGAAGAACCTGCTGAACTCCGAACTGGCCGCGGCCGGTGTCGAGGTCAGCAAGGCCCTCTGCGAGCACTTCGCGTTGTCCCGCGCGGAGCTGTTCGACGTCGTCCGGGTGACCGGGCTGCGGACCTTCAGCGAGATCGTCGAGCGGCACGGCACCGGTCGCGGTTGCGACATCTGCAAGCCGGTGGTGGCCTCCATCCTGTCCAGCCTCGACCCGGCCGGGCACGTGCTGGACGGTGAGCGCGCGACTCTGCAGGACACCAACGACCACGTGATGGCGAACATCCAGAAGGACGGCACGTACTCCGTCGTCCCACGGATCCCCGGCGGCGAGGTGACGCCGGAGGGCCTGATCGCGATCGGCGAGGTGGCCCGGGACTTCGGGCTGTACACGAAGATCACCGGCGGCCAGCGGGTCGACCTGTTCGGAGCCCGGATCGAGCAGCTGCCTGCGATCTGGAAGCGATTGGTCGACGCCGGCTTCGAATCGGGGCATGCTTACGGCAAATCGCTGCGAACCGTGAAGTCCTGCGTCGGTTCCACCTGGTGCCGGTACGGCGTCCAGGACTCCGTCGGGATGGCGATCGCGCTGGAGCTGCGGTACCGCGGGTTGCGGTCGCCGCACAAGCTCAAGCTGGGCGTCTCGGGCTGTGCCCGGGAGTGTGCGGAGGCGCGCGGCAAGGACGTCGGCGTGATCGCCACCGAGAACGGCTGGAACCTGTACGTCGGCGGCAACGGCGGGATGACGCCGCGGCACGCGCAGCTGCTCGCATCGGACCTGTCCGACGAACAGTTGCTGCAGGCAATCGACCGGTTCCTGATGTACTACATCCGCACCGGCGACCGGCTGCAGCGGACCGCCGTCTGGGTGAACGAGATCGAGGGCGGCCTGGACCACGTCCGCGACGTCGTGCTGAACGACAGCCTCGGCATCGCGGCCGACCTCGACGCAGCGATGGCCAGCCACATCGACTCCTACGTCGACGAATGGCAGGCGACCTTGCAGGACCCGGAGAAGCTGGCCCGGTTCGTCTCGTTCGTGAACGCCCCGGATCAGCCCGACGCCGACCTGCGCTACGTGGTCGAACGCAACCAGCCGCGGCCGGCCACCCCGGCAGAACGCGGACAGATGGAGCCGGTCCTGCTGGCCGGCCCCCGACTGGAGGTACGCCGATGAACACCCTCACCGCCGTGGCGGTCTGCTCCTATGACGTGTTGCTGCCCGAACGAGGTGTCGCCGCGCTGATCGGACAGCGGCAGATCGCGCTGTTCCGGACCCACGACGGCGCGGTGTACGCGCTGGACAACCACGACCCGGTCAGCGGCGCCAACGTGATGTCCCGCGGCATCGTGGGCAGCCGCGGCGACGTACCGACCGTGGCGTCGCCGATGTTCAAGCAGGTGTACGACCTGCGTTCCGGGCAGTGCCTGGACGACCCGGACGTGGCGATCCCGGCCTACGAGGTACAGGTCGTCGACGGACAGGTCCTGGTGAGTGCCGGTGATGAATAGGCCGGGCCCGCTGAGCGGTTGCACGCTGGCGGTGACCGCTCATCGCCGGGCCGACGACCTGATCGCCTCGTTCGAACGCCGGGGCGCGAAGGTGCTGCACGCGCCGACCCTGCAGATCGTGCCGGCACCGGACGACCAGACCCTGATCGAGGCGACCCGGCGGGTGATCGCGAACCCGCCGGACGACGTCGTCGTCACGACCGCGGTCGGATTCCGCGGCTGGGTCGAGGCAGCGGACACAGCTGGGTTGGCGGCGGATCTGCTCAGCACCCTGGAGCAGTCGCGGCTGCTTGCGCGTGGGCCAAAGGCGCGTGGAGCGATCCGCGCGGCCGGGCTGGTGGAGCACTGGTCCGCTCGGTCGGAGACGACGGCCGAGGTCGTCGAATGGCTGCGGGACCAGGGGGTTTCGGGGCGCAAGATCGTCGTACAGCTGCACGGTCTGTCGGATCCGGCGTTGATGGATGCGTTGCGGTCCGCGGGCGCCTCGGTGCGCGGGCTGGAGGTCTATCGCTGGGGACCGGCGCCCGATCCAGCCGCGGTCGAGCGGGTGATCGGGCAGATCTGCGCCGGCGCGGTGGACGCCGTCGTCCACACGTCGGCACCTGGTGCACAGGCGTTGCTGGATGCTGCCGTCCTCGCGGGGCAGTACGACGCGTTGGTGACGGCGCTTCGGACCGGGCGCGTGCTCAATGCCTGTGTCGGGCCGGTAACCGCTGCGCCGTTCCAGGCGTTGGGGCTGGAACCGTTGGTGCCGGATCGGTACCGGCTCGGCGCGCTGATCCGGATCGTGACCGATCGGCTGACCGATGACAACGCGCGCTCGATCGAGACGGCCTTCGGGCAGTTGGTGATCCGCGGCGGCGCAGCGGTCCTGGACGGCGAAGTGCTGCCGCTGGGACCGGGGCCGCGCGCAGTACTGGCTGCTCTGGTTGCGGCTGGTGGAGATGTGGTGTCGAGACCGGACCTGCTGGCGGTGCTGCCGGGTGCGGAGGACGTCCACGCCGTCGAGGTGACCGTCAACAGACTCCGTACTGCGGTCGGCCGGCCTGAGTTGGTGCGAACCGTAGTACGCCGCGGCTATCGCCTGGCCGTCGAACCAGTGGGGATGACGACATGAGCTTGCAACCGACTCGCTTCGGCGGTGGACCGGCTGGTGCCTGGGACGCCGCTCCGGATCTGATCGCGGCCGCACACGGTACGGCCGACCCGCGCGGCATCCGCACCGTGCACGCCCTGGTTCGCGAGATGGCCCGGCAGCGGCCGGAGATCCCGATCTCGCTGGGCTTCGTCGACGTCGACGAACCGGCTCTCCCTGGGCTGGTCGACCGAGTCGTTGCTGACAGCAACCAGGCGGTCGTCGTACCGCTCCTGCTCAGCAGCGGCTACCACGTCGCCGTGGACATCCTCGGCCAGGCCGCACGCCACTCGCAGGTGACCGCCGCAGCCGCCCTGGGGCCACACCCGGTCCTGGCCGACATCCTCGCCGACCGCCTCGGAGACCTCAGCGCGATCGACCACGTCGTACTCGCGGCGGCCGGTTCCTCGAACCACCGAGCCCTGCTCGACTGCTCGGCCACCGCCGCCCTTCTCGCCGAGCGCATCGACCGCCCCGTCGAGGTCGGCTACGTCTCCGGCGCCGGCGAACGACTCGCCTCGGTCCTCGCCCGCACCCCCACCCGCACCGCCGTAGCCACCTACCTGCTCGCCCCCGGCGCCTTCGCCGACCACATCCGCCGCCTCTGCCGAAACCACCCCGTCACCACCCCCCTCGGCCCCGACCCCCGCCTGGCCGCCCTGGCCCTGACCCACTACGACACCGCCCTCAGAGCGCACACTGGATCGCCTAACGGCTCACTGCGTTTGGCAGATTAAACCCGTGTCGTTGCAAGCCCCTGACAAATAGGCTCGCGCTCATGACCGACGACGACTGGAGGGACGGCGGGTTCAGGCAGCGTCGGCCCTCGGTGGAGACTCTCGCCTGGGTCGCGGCGTCGATGGGTCGGGGCAGTCGCATCGTTGGCTATCGCCGAATGACCGGCGGCGTCTGCTCAGCCGTGCATCGGGTGACTGTCGAGCGACGTGGGGTGCGAACGTTCGTCGTACTGCGGCAGTATCCGGGCGGGCTCGGCCTGCAGGAGCCCTTGAAGCAGGAGATCGCCAACCTCGGTGTGGTCGTGGGAAGTGGGCTGCCGGTTCCGAGCATTCTGGCTGCTGATGTTGCTGGTGCCTCGACGGGTGGTGCGCCGTCGTTGCTGATGACACGGTTGCCGGGGCATGTTGACCTCAATCCGGCGGAACCTCGGTCGTGGCTGACGAGGATCGCGGAGCTTGCTGTTCTGGTGCATTCCCTCGATCTCCCCGCGAAGACGTTCAGACCTTGGACGGATTCCTGGATCGCTCCGCTGGACGGGTTTCAGCTGCCGGTCGACGCACAGAAGCCGGCTGTATGGAAGGCGGCGTTCGGTGTCATGACGGCGCCGCCGCCCAAGGACACTGCCGTCTTCCTGCACTGCGATCTCCTGCCGGTCAACCTGCTGTGGTCGCGCGGGCGAATTACTGGGCTGACCGACTGGAACTCCATCCATCGGGGGTCGCGCGCGATTGACGTCGGACACTGCCGGCGATACCTGACGGCGCTCTATTCGCCCGAGTGGGCAGAGCAGCTTCGGTCGCTCTATGAGTCGATCGCCGGGGTGACTCTCGATCCGTGGTGGGACCTCTATGCGCTGCTGCACTATGACGACAGCGCGTCGAAGTGGATCCGTGGTCAGGTCGCTGGGCGCCGTCCCGTCGATGTGCCCGGCATGACCGCGCGGATCGAGGTCGCTGTCGAGACAGCGCTTCGGCGGCTCGGATAACCGGCGTGGCGTTGTTCGGCCTTTTGGGTGTTTAGGTTTCTGTTGTGTCTGTTCATGCTTCTGCTGAGAATCCGTTCGCGTCGCTCGGGAGCGGTCCGCGGCGACCGTTGCTGACTGCTGTGGTGTTCGGGGTGACGCTGGTTTGTGGGGTCGCTCAGTTGGTGCATCGGCCGTTGTACGAGCAGGTGGCGCGGGACGCGGGGCGGATCGACGACGGGCAGTGGTACCGGCTGGTCACGGGCATGTTCTTCCAGGACACGTGGGGGTGGGGGCTGGTGTCGAACCTGGTGTGGCTGGCGGTGTTCGGCGTTCTCGCGGAGCGGGTGTTCGGGCGTTGGCGGTGGCTGGTGCTGTACTTCGGGTGTGGGTTGTTCGGCCAGTTGATGAGTTACCTGTGGCTCAAGCCGGTCGGTGCGGGGAACTCGATGTGCACCGTCGGGCTCATCGGTGCGCTGGCCGCAGTCGCGATCGTGGCCCGGCGCCGGTACCGCGTAGTGCTGCCGCTGCGACTCCGGATCACCGCGTACGCCGTACCGGTGTTGGCCGTGCTCGACACCGCCCTCCGCGACAACCACGGACTGCCTTGCCTGCTGGGGTTCGCGCTGGGCTTCCTACTGCTCCCATCGAAAAATGGGCCGGATCTTTCCGATCGGTTGTAACCCTGCGAGGCCTCCGGTGAGTAGATGAAGGTAGGACCGGAGGAGGGGGACTGATGGGTAAGCCTGGATGGGAAGGCGACTACGTCGACTTCTTCGTCGCCAGGGCTGCCGGGTTGCGGCGTACGGCGTACTTGATGTGCGGCGACTGGCAACTCGCGGAAGACCTGGTGCAGACCACCTTCGTCCGGCTCTACCAGCACTGGCCGCGGGTCAGGCGGGAGACGGCGGATGCGTACGCGCGGCGCATCCTCACCAATCTCTTCCTGTCCCGGCGGAAGAAGTCCTCTCGCGAGCAGGTGACCGAGGACGTCCCGGAACGACCCGGGCAGCACGACACCGACCACGAGGTGGGCGACCGGATCGACCTGGCCCAGGCAATGGCCGGCCTGTCCGACCGGCAACGCGCCATCGTCGCCCTCCGGTTCGTCGACGACCTGTCGGTGGCGGAGGTGGCCGAGCTGCTCGGCATCGCCGAAGGCACCGTGAAAAGCCACTCTGCTCGCGCCCTGCAGACCTTGCGGGCCGTCCTCGGGACGCCCACAGACCTCGAAAGGCCGCTGACATGACCGAAGACCGCGCAGTACGGGAAGCACTTGGCAGCTATCTCGAACCAGAACCTCCGATGGCCCTCACCGTCGACACCATCCTCACCGCCGGCCGAAGGCGCCGGCATCTTCGTCAGACCGCCGTCGCGGCCATGGGCGGCGTGACCGCGGCGGCCGTTGCCTTTGGCATCTATGCCGCCCAGCCGCCGGCCGAAGCGCCGGTCGCCGCCGCGCCAAGCGCGTCCGCGCCGGGTACCCAGGACGACCCGAACCGGCAGGTCCACAATCCGGTGGCCGCCCTGATCCAGGCGCGAGTTCGAGCCGCGTTGCCGAAGACGTCGCTCACCCTCGACCAGATCTACCCCAGCGACTGGAACCACGACGTGGCGCTGCCGCCCGACCAGGCCGCCAACGCGACGGACTGGCAGGCGCTCTACACAGCCGGCTCGAACAAGCACGAGTTCTGGGTGGGTGTCTTCGTCTCACCGCCGAGCCAGAAGCCGACCGAAGCCGAACTCCGCAACAGTTGCCGGCGCCTGGGCGGTCCCACGAAGTGCTCGTACGTGATCAATCCCGACGGCAGCATCCTCCTCCGCCAGATCCGCGCCACAGCCGACGGCATCTGGGTCCGCACCGTCAACCACCAACGCCCAGGCGACCGAGAGGTCACCGTCCAGGAACGCGTCCCGGCCACCTCCCTCACCGACGCCCTGAAGAAGTGGAGCATCCCAGTCCCCACCCTCGACCACCTCGCCACGGACCCCCAACTGAAGATCCCAGAACCCAAGGTCCAACCACCGCTCCCGACCGAGAGCTGAGCTGGAAACTTCTCGTCGCCATTTGCAAACTTCTTTCCGGCGAAGGCGAAGGCGGGCGGCGTACCAGTTACTTGGTCAGAGCGTTGGTCAGGAGGGCTGCCAGGGCTTCTAGTTGGAAGTCGGCCGATGACGCCACCTCTTCGTCCGAGCCGTCGAGGGCTCGGGCGGCCAGGCCGGCCTTGGCGTCGATGAGGTCGGCGATGCGGGTGTCGATGGTTTGGGCGGCGATGATGCGCCAGGCGGTGACCGGTTCTTCCTGGCCGATGCGGTGGACGCGGTCGATCGCCTGGGTCTGCTCGGCGTTGGTCCAGGAGAGCTCGGCCAGTACGACGTTGGACGCGACCTGCAGGTTGAGGCCGACGCCGGCTGTCAGCAACGAGCAGACGACGATCGAGACGTCGGGGTCGTTGACGAAGGCGTCGATGTTCTGCTGGCGTTTGCGGGACGTCTGGTCGCCGCGGATCGAGGCGTAGCGGATGCCGCGTTCGGTGAAGATGCGTTCGGCGACGTCCATCACCTCGATGTGGCGGGCGAAGAAGACGACCTTGCCGACGTTGTGCGCGAGCTGGGCGGCGTAGTCGGCGGCCAGGCCGGCCTTCGCGTTGCCGATCCGGTTCAGCAGGCTGAACACGTTCTCGCCGGTCTTCGCCGCGTCCTTGTCGGCCCGTTCCCAGCCCGCGACCTGGCGGACGAGATCGTGGTCGATGCCGTCGACCACGGCGCCGGAGTTGCGGGTGGCCAGCGCCGTCTCGTACCGAGCGACGAGGCGGTCGGCCAGTTCGCGCTCGGCCTGCCTGATGGAGTGGCCGACCGCGCCGTCCAGTTCGACGGGCAGATCGGCGATGCGGCGGGCCGGGATGTCGGCGGCCACGTCGACCTTGCGTCGCCGGACGATCCCCTGGTTGATCACGCAGGCCCGGGCGGCCGCGTAGAAGCCGGGATCGGCCGGCGTCAGGCCGGTCTCTTCGAGCTCCTCCATCAGGATGCCGCCGGGGCCCTTCTCGTCGATCCAGCCGAGGAACTGCCAGATCGCGGTGAAGTCCTCGATGTCGTTGATCAGCGGCGTTCCGGTGAGCGCCATCAGCAGCGGCCGCGCGGTCCGGCTGCGGATCCGCTCGGACAGCTGGAGCACGTTCCGCGAGCGCTGCGACTTCTTGTTCTTGATGAAGTGCGCTTCGTCGACGACCATGCCGCGGAAGCCGAGGTCGCCGAGCCAGCCGACGTGCCGGTCGAGCACCTCGTAGTTGACGACGACGATGTCGGCGAAACCGTCGATGGTGTCGCCGTCGCCGTGGATCACGGTGGCCTTCTTCTGCGGCGTCCAGATGGCCGCTTCGCGGGCCCAGTTGGTCTTGACGACGTTCGGTACGACGACCAGCAGCGGATACGCGTCAGCGGCATGGGCAGCCAGCAGCGCCTGGGCCGTCTTGCCCAGACCCGGCTCGTCGGCCAGCAGGAAGGTCCGATGACCAGCGGCGGCCGCGGCGACCAGTTGCCCCTGGTGCCGCATCAGTTCGAGACCGGGACTGAGTCGCACGAAGCCGGGCTCGGGCAGCGCCTTGCTCGCCGAGGCGGCGGCGTACTCGAAGGACTTGAGCAGCGGGGTGATCAGCTCCCACCCGGCCAGCCGGCGCGCCTTCGGCTTCGGCGGCGGGGGAGCCGAGAAGTCGGGAGCGAGGAAGGGGTTGGCGAGCTGCCGCTGGACGACCGACTGCGGGACGACCCGGCGTACGGGTGCGGCGGTCTCCGTCGGCTCGGCGGGAGCGGGCTCCTCGGCGGGCGGCTCTTCGCCGGCGGCGATCTGCATCTCGCGCTTGAGTGCCACGGCCGCGGGGGACATCACCGCGTCCTCGGCGAGCAGCACGAGCAGCGAGGTGTCGCGGGCGGCCGATTTCGCGAGGATCGTCGCGACGCCGTCCAGGCGCCGGAGCTGCTCGTCGCGGTAGGCGTCGCCGGACGTCGTGTCGGCGTTCACCCGGGCGCGCTCCTCGCGCACCAGCAGAGCGACCACCTGGAACTTCGTGCGGATCGAGGGGCGCACGTTTCCACGCTCGACCGCGGCCTCGACCTCCCGGACGGCTTTGGCCAGGACCGGGATGAGGCCGTCGGAGTCGGTACTACGGCCGCGACGCCGACGTCGGGATGCAGTACCGGTAGCGCCGGACTGGCGCTGGCCTTGACGGGCCAAAGAATCTCCTCTGCAGGGCCATGACACGTTCGCCATGGCGGAACGGCAGCACCGCGCGCCACACGCGAGAACCCGCCGCTGGAAGGGCCGCAGTACTGGCCTCTCGGCAACGCAGCTGAGCCCCACCGCTTCTGCGAGCAATCAACGAGCCGGAAACCGAGGCGGTCAGCGTCTCGAACCGACGGCCACAGGCTGTTGGCCGTCAGCGCCGGCCAACCACGAACAAGCCACCGCTGGACGGCCGACGTCGCCAGGGGGATGTTGCCAACGCTTGGTGCTGCGCCAATACTAGCGCGTCACCAGCCCACGCAGTACTCGTGATCGGGCGTGCCTTCGACCCCGGTACGGCGTGTCGCCGGTCACCGGGTGCGCAGAGCCTGCAGGTCGGTCTGGCAGCGGTGTTCGACCTCGGCGAGTTCGCGCAGGGTTTCGTCGATGTCGCGCCGGCGTTGCTCGAGTTCGGCGCGCCGGGTGCCGATCTGGTTGAGCAGGTAGACGAGCTGGCCTTCCTCGCCCGGCTCGGCGTCGTACATGTCGACGATGGTGGCGATCTCGTCGAGGCTGAAGCCGAGTCGCTTGCCGCGCAGGATCAGGCCGAGCCGGACCCGGTCGCGGGGGTGGTACACGCGGACCGTGCCGCGGCGCTCGGGGTTGAGCAGGCCGCGGTCCTCGTAGAAGCGGATCGTGCGCAGGGTGACGTCGTACTCGGCGGCGAGCTCAGCGATCGACCACGTCTGGGTTTCAAGAGCCACCTGGTCATTGTGCACACCGTCGATCATGCTTTACGTTTACGTAAGCGTCAATCACCGCAGTCACCGGGAGAAGGTCAATGTCGTACGAGCTGTCCGAAGAGCACCGCGAGTTCCGCCACAGCGTGCGCGACTTCGCCCAGGCCGAGATCGCCCCGCACGCCGCGGAGTGGGATCGCAAGCACTACTTCCCGACCGAGGTGGTCCAGAAGATGGGTGCGCTCGGCCTGTTCGGGCTGACGGCCCCGGAGCAGTACGGCGGCTCGGGCGGCGACTTCACCAGCCTCTGCGTGGCGATCGAGGAGATCTCCAAGGTCGACCAGTCGATGGGCATCACGCTCGAGGCGGCGGTCGGGCTCGGCATCAACCCGATCCTCACCTTCGGTACCGACGCGCAGAAGGACGAGTGGCTGCCGGATCTCGTTGCCGGTCAGCGGCTGGCCGGGTTCGGGCTGACCGAGCCGGAGTCAGGTTCCGACGCGGGGGCGACCAAGACCCGCGCAGTACTGGACGGTGACGAGTGGGTCATCGACGGGTCGAAGCAGTTCATCACCAACTCTGGCTCCTCGATCACGTCGCTCGTCACGGTGACCGCGCGGACGGGAGAGAAGGCCGACGGCCGGCCCGAGATCTCCACGATCATCGTCCCGACCGGTACGCCGGGGTTCGTGGCGGAAGCGGCGTACGACAAGCTCGGCTGGCACGCGTCCGACACCCACCCGCTGTCGTTCAGCGGCTGCCGGGTGCCGGCCGCGAACCTGCTCGGTGAGCGCGGCAAGGGATTCGGGCAGTTCCTCGCGACGCTCGACGACGGCCGGGTCGCGATCGGCGCCGTGGCGCTCGGCTGCATCAAGGCCTGCCTGGAGATGTCGGTCCAGTACGCCGGGGAGCGCAAGACGTTCGGCGTACCGATCGGGCAGAAGCAGGGCGTTGCCTTCCAGATCTCCGATCTCAAGGTGATGGCCGACGCGGCCGAACTGCTCGTCTACCGGGCGGCGGCGCTGAAGGACGCGGGCGCGCCGATGAAGGAGTTCAAGCAGGCGGCGGCCGTCGCGAAGCTGTACGCGACCGAGTCCGCGGTGACCGCGACCCGGATCGCGACCCAGGTGTTCGGGGGCTACGGCTTCATGGAGGAGTACCCGGTGACCCGGTTCTACCGGGACGCGAAGATCCTGGAGATCGGCGAAGGTACTTCCGAAGTACAGCGGATGCTGATCGCCCGCGGCCTCGGCCTCCCCGTTGAGTGACAGGATGGCGGCATGACTCGGGATCACTGGACTGAGGTCAAGGTCGCCCGTGAGGCGACCCTGTCCCCGCCGGAGAAGGCCGCTGCCAAGCTGGCCTCGCAGAACAAGCTGTACGTCCGGGACCGGATCGCCACTCTCGTCGACGAGGGCAGCTTCGTCGAGGACGCCCAGTTGGCGAACGCGCTGAACCCGGGTCTGCCCGCGGACGGCGTGGTCACCGGCCGGGCGCTGGTCGACGGCCGGCCGGCGTTGCTGGTGGCCAACGACCCGACCGTCAAAGCCGGTTCCTGGGGCGCGCGGACGGTCGAGAAGATCGTCCGGATCACCGAGGTCGCGCTGCGCGACGAGCTGCCGATCTTCTGGCTGATCGACTCCGCCGGCGCCCGGATCACCGACCAGGTCGACCTCTTCCCTGGTCGACGTGGTGCGGGCCGGATCTTCCACAACCAGGTCGCGTTGTCGGGCAAGGTGCCGCAGATCTGCTGCCTGTTCGGCCCGTCGGCGGCCGGCGGCGCGTACATCCCGGCCTTCTGCGATCTGGTGATCATGGTCGACGGCAATGCGTCCATGTACCTCGGTTCGCCGCGGATGGCCGAGATGGTGGTCGGCGAGAAGGTGACGCTGGAGGAGATGGGCGGCGCCCGGATGCACACCACGGTGTCCGGCTGCGGCGACCTGCTCGCGGCCGACGACACCGAGGCGATCGAGCTGGCCAAGCAGTACTTCTCCTACCTGCCCGGATCGTGGCAGCACCGGCCGCCGTCGTACGACTCGTCGGAGGCGGGCCGTCCCTTCACCCGGGACCTGGTGCCGGTCGAGGAGAGCGTCGGCTTCGACATCCACGACGTGATCGACGCGTTGCTGGACTCGGACACGTTCTTCGAGCTCAAGCCGGCGTACGCGCCGGAGCTCGTCACTGGGTTCGGTCTGCTGGCGGGGCAGGTCGTCGGGATCGTGGCGAATCAGCCGGCGGTCAAGGGCGGCGTGCTGTTCGTGGACTCGGCGGACAAGGCGGCGCGGTTCATCTGGTTGTGCGACGCGTTCAACGTGCCGCTGGTCTATTTGTGCGACGTTCCTGGGTTCATGATCGGGTCCGAGGTGGAGCGGGCCGGGATCATCCGGCACGGCGCGAAGATGATCACCGCGGTGTCGGAGGCGACCGTGCCGACGGTGTCGGTGATCGTCCGGAAGGCTTATGGTGCGGGGCTTTACGCGATGTGCGGGCCGGGTTTCTCGCCGGACGCGTGTATTGCGTTGCCGACGGCAAAGATCGCGGTGATGGGTCCGGAGGCGGCGATCAATGCCGTTTACTACAACAAGATCCAGGAGATCGCGGACGAGGGTGAGCGGGTCGAGTACGTCTCCAAGCTGCGCGAGGAGTACGAGACCGACATCGACATCCTGCGGCTCGCGGCCGACCTGGTGATCGACGCCATCGTCGAACCGGAGAACCTCCGCAACGACCTGATCGCCCGGCTGGCCGCCGCCCAGACCAAGGACCGCCACTTCTCCACCCGCCGCCACGGCGTACCCCCTGTCTAGGGAAGGAAGGCGAGGGGTTGGCCCCACGGCGTACCGCCGGCCTAGGGAAGGAAGGCGAGGGTGGGCCACGGCGTGCCGCCGGTCTAGGGAAGGAAGGCGGGGGGCCCGGTGTGAAGTGGGGAGCTGGCTTTGGGGTGGTGGGGGGTTTAGGTTCGTCGTATGAGGGCGCCGGAGCGAGGGGCACTGCCGTTGCGGCTGGCTGCGACTTTGGGCCGGACGTACGGGCGACTGACGGAAACCGTGCAGGGCTTGGCGGATGAGGACTTCGCCCGGCCCACGCGCTGCCAGGAGCTGACGGTCGGTCCGTTGCTCGTCCATCTCCTGTACGACGCGCAGCGGGCACTGACGGCGTTCGCGTCCCCCTCGACGAGCGAGCCCGATCGCGATTTCGTCAGCTACTGGCAGGACTTCCCGGCCGGCTCCGGGTCGGATCCGACCTTCGTCCAGGTGGTCGCATCGGCGTACAACAATCCCTCCCGCAGTCTCGTGGGCCATTGGCGCGAGCTGTCCGAAGCCGCCGTACGAGCTGCCGCGGTCGCCTCGACCGACAAGCATCACCTGGTCGAGACGCAGGGCCACGTACTACGGGTCGGCGACTTCGTGGCGACCCTGGTGACGGAGGCGACCATCCACCATCTCGACCTGACCCTCGAGCTGCCGGACGCACCCGAGCCGGACCCCGAGGCTTTGCAGGTGACCGCGCGAACCCTCGACGGCTTGTTCGGACCTGAGGCGTGGGACGTGATCGCCTGGGACACCACAACCTATGTGCTCAAGGCAACGGGACGCCTGCCCCTCGACGACCACGACCTGGAGATGCTCGGCGGCCACGCTTCCCGGCTACCACTGATCGGGTAGCACGCCGGCGAAAGGGTCGTCGAGGGTTTGCCAGTCGAGGGAGGCGAGCTCCGACTCGGTGAGCAGGCACGCGTCGAGGACGGCCTGCAGGCGGGCCGGGTCGAGGCCGACCCCAGTCGCGACGACGGTGCACTCGGCGAGGTGCTCGGTGTCGGCCCATTCACCCAAGGTGCCAAGGGAAGCGCTGTGGCCGGCCGACTCCCACCGGACCCGTTGCGTCGGCCTGTTCGCCAGCCACATCACGCCGCGACTGCGGACCACGCCGTCGACGATGTTCTCCAGCGCGTCGTTCAAGCGAGCCGGGTGCAGCGGCCGGGTCGAGCGCCACAGCACGGTCGTGACCCCGTCGCCGCTGGGCTGCAGCCGATCCTCGCCCGCGAGGTCACCCGCCCACGCTTCGGCCGCAGCGAAGTCGAACAGTCCTCTCCGAGCGACCAGCTGCGTCGGCACCCCGGCCGGATCCGCGTCGACGACAGTCGTGCGTGGATTGAGGTGCAGCAGGAGGTTGTGCAGGCGTTCAGGAGTCGCCGCGCGGTGAGCGTTCGCGAGCACGCACACATCGGCGTACTCGATCTGTCGCGCCGTCACCTCGGCCACGTTCCGCCGGTCGGGCAGGCCGAGGGCGAGGTCGCGTTCGGCCAGCAACTCGTCGCCGGACAACTGCGCCACGAGCAGCACCGCGTCGACCACGCAGGTAACGGTGTCGACCACGACCTCAGGCAGCGTCGCCACCAGCGCATTCGCCAACGACCGCGCTTCCATCGCAGGCGGAGCAGCCAGTACTACGTGTTGCCAGTGCTCGCGTGCGATCAGCGTCTCCAGCAGTGGGAGCAGCGACTCGATCAACTGGCAGGAACCGCAGTCGTCGTCCACCGAGAACTCGCCGGCGTCAATCGACCCCGACGCGTCACTCACCTGCCACGAAAGCACGCCCCGCGTGGGCAGCTCGTCCTGACCCACCACGACGGCGACCGTTCCGGCGTCGATCATCGAAGCCAGAACAGGTTCGCGGAGGGTCGTCGAAAGCCCGACGAGCAGGGTCAACGGGGTCTTGCGCTGGGCGGCCATGCACTGAGTATATGAAAATCATTTTCATCAGTCCAGCCGGCGGTCGCAGCGGATCAGTTAACAGTTAAGGCGCCGATGCCTTCCCCGGGCCGCAGGGTGCTCACTACTGTGCGGACTATGCCGGAGCCCTTGGAGCAGGCCGACAGCGAGTTCGCGGCAGTTCTGCGTGCGGCGATCCGCGCCCGCGGCCTGGGGCTGGAACGGATCCGCGACCGGCTCCGCGCGCAGGGGGTCTCGGTCAGCCTCGCGACGCTCAGCTATTGGCAGTCGGGGCGCTCGCGGCCGGAGCGGCGGGAGTCGATGGCGGCGGTCGAACTCCTGGAAGGCGTGCTGGAGTTGCCGGCGGGAAGTTTGCTCGCTTCGCTGGGACCGCCCCGGCGTCGCGGTCGATGGTTGAGCACCGTTCCGGTTTCGCCTGACCTAGCTGCCTTCTGGCCGCAGCCCGATGCGGTGGAGGCGGCGGTCAGCGAGGTCGACATCAAGTGGGACGAGCGGCTGACCAGGATCAGCCAGCACGACCGGGTTTCCGTGGACGCCGATGGTGGCGAGCAGTCGTACCACTCGCGCCAGGTCCTCCGGGCCGAGGCGGACGGTCCCGATCGCTGGGTCGTGATCATGCATCTCGACGAGCACGATCGCCCACTGCCGACCATCAACCCGCTGCGGCACTGTCATCTGGGCCGGACCGTACTGCGGCCCGCCGACGGGCTCCTGGTCGCCGAGCTGCTGTTCGACCGGCCGCTGCGTAAGGGCGAAACAGTGATCACCGAGCACGAACTGGTGAATGCGAAGCCCTGTCCGCCGGCCGGCAACTACGAGCGGAAGTTCCGCCTGCCGGTGCGTGAGTTCGTGCTCGAGATCTGCTTCGACCCGGCCCGGCTGCCGGCGAGTTGTGAGCGGTATTCCCAGGTGGACGAGGCCGGCGAGATCGCCGTGGCGGTGGAGCCGGCCGAGTCGGTGCACGGGGTCGCGCTGAATTTCGGCCCCGGCCGGTACGGCTTCCGCTGGGACTGGCAGAAGTGAACTGTTGACCGCGGCACCTTAACTGTGAAAGGCCTGCGACCGATTTCGGTCTCCTGTATTCGTTCCTAGGGTCGGCTCACCCCCTGCTTTCTCTAGGAATACAAGGAGAACCATGATGTTCTGGCGCAGAAAGCCCGTCGGCGCAGCCGTGATCGTGGCAACCATTGCGTGCCTGACTCCACTCGATGGTGCCGCGCTCGCAGCGCAGCCGTCGCCTCCAGCCCTTTCCCAGCAGGACGCGCTGCATCGGATCTCGGCAAACCTGGCGCCGGATTCGGCCCAGGCCGGTCGCTGGATCGAGAACGGCAAGCTGATGGTTGCAGTGATCAACGAAGCCGAGGCCGCCCGGGTACGGAAGTCCGGCGCGACTCCCAAGCTGGTCACGCGAAATCTGACCGACCTGCAACTCCTGCTCGCCAAGGTCGACAAGCTGGCCCGGGCAGAACGCGGTACGGGTCTGCAGAGCTGGGGGATCGACCCGGTCACCAACAAGGTCGTGGTGCGAGCCCGGGCGTCGTTCCAGCAGCGCGGCGCCTACGGAGCCATCCGCCGACTCGGCGACGGCGTACAGGTGGTCACGGTGACTACGCATTTCCAGCAACAGTCCGGCGAAGTGAACCCTGGCGATCCGTGGTGGCCGGGGAGTGAGAGCAACTGTTCGGTCGGCTTTCCGGCGACGGATGCTCAGGGTGGCAAGCACTTCGTCACCGCGGGGCATTGCACGAACGACGCGAACCAGGCGGCGTACGGGGCGAGTGGGCAGACCAACAAGCTCGGTACGTCGAATGTCGGCGGCACGCACAGCATCAACGCCCGCGAAGGTGACATGGGCGTCGTCGACGTGACGGAAGCCGGCTGGACGATCTCGCCCGCGGTGAACACCTGGGGCCAGCCGGCCGTGACGGTGACCGGTTCGGCCGACGCGATCGTCGGCGACGCGGTGTGCCACTCGGGCAACACCGCGCCCAACTGGGAATGCGGCACGGTCACGGCGGTGAACCAGACGATCGACTACGGCAGTGTGGTGATCGACGGGCTGTCGACGACCAACGCCTGCTCGGAGGGCGGCGATTCGGGCGGTGCCTGGCTCCGTGGCGACAAGGCTGTCGGCGTGCACTCGGGTGGCAACAGCAGTTGTGTCGCCAACGATCCCGGCAACTCGGTCTTCCAGCCGGTCAACGAGGCGCTGGCCAGGTGGAACCTGACGCTGCTGACCGGCGGCGGCACTCCTGGCGACACCGAGGCGCCCACTGCTCCGGCGAACCCGCGCTCCACCGGTACTACGGCCAGCAGTGTCTCGCTGGCCTGGGACGCGTCGACCGACAACGTCGGGGTCACGGGGTACGACGTCTACAACGGAGGCACACTTGCCACCTCGGTCGCCGGTACGACTGCCACGATCAGTGGGCTTGCCGCTGACACGAGCTATTCCTTCACGATCCAGGCGAAAGATGCTGCAGGCAACAAATCCGCGGCGAGCGCGGCGGTGACAGCGCGGACCCAGCCGGGCGGTGGTGATCCCGGTGGCCGGACGTTCAGCAATGGCACGGACTATCCGATCCGTGACTTCCAGACGACGGTCAGCACCGTGAGTTCCACCGCCAGTGGTCGCGCGGCCAGCCCGATGAAGGTGACGGTCCAGGGCAACCACAGCTGCCTGGAAGACCTCAACATCAGCCTGGTTTCACCCAGCGGCCGCTGGTACTACCTGCAGCGGTACGGCGGGACGACCTGCCACCCGCTGCCGGCTAGCAAGACCTACGACGTCACCCCGGCCGGCACCGAGAACGCAACCGGAACCTGGTCGCTTCGCATCGGCGACAACGGCCCGGGCGACACCGGCACTCTGACCAACTGGTCCATCACCGTCTGAACGAGCTCTGAGGCGCCTATCGCGGGTAGGCGAAGGCAGGTACCGGGCGGCGCGGGCGCCGTCGCCCGGTGCCTGCCGCATCGTCGAAGTCCCGGTGAAACTCCCGGGCGGCCGAGCTGTGGGTCTGATAGGCAAGAGGTATGGGTATCGAGATCGGGCGGTTCGAGGGTGGCTGGGCGGAGCTTCTGCCGCTGGTGAATCTGGCGTTCGCGGCGCCGTGGAACGAGGCGCAACTGGAGGCGGAGCGGAAGATCTGGGAGCCGGCGCGGAGCATCGTCGCGACGGAGGAGAAGGAGGTCGTCGGGCACACCTGCGCGTTCTCGTTCGACCTGACCGTGCCGGGCGCGCGGCTACCGGTCGCGGGGGTGAGCATGGTCGGGGTGCTGCCGACCCATCGCCGCCGGGGCGTCCTGCGCGACCTGATGCGCCGGCAGTTGACCGAGCTGTACGAGACGGGCGCCGAGCCGGTCGCGGCGTTGACCGCGAGCGAGCCGGTCATCTACGGGCGGTTCGGGTACGGGCTCGGCTCCGACCACCAAGAGGTGACCGTGCCGAAGGTGGCTCGCGCCCTGCGCCCTGTCGACGACGCGGACGACATACGCATCTCGTACGCCGATCCGGTGGAGTCCCTCGACGTCTGCACCGAGATCCACAACACCGAGGCGCTGGAGCGGCCTGGGATGTTCCAGTTCGACGATCGGTGGAAGACGCACGTGATCGGCGAGACCGTGGTCACCGACAGCCGCAACGGGTCGCCGCTGCGGTGTGTGCTCGCCTCGCGCGACGGTGAGACCACCGGGTACGCGCACTACCGGACCAAGCGGGCCGACAAGCGCTTCGTCGACGTGATCCGGGTGCACGCCAAGGACCTGGCCTCGCACGTCGCGCTCTGGCAGTTCCTGCTCGACCAGGACCTGCTCAGCCAGACGTACTGCGAACAACTGCCGAGCGACGATCCGCTGTTGTCGCTGCTGGTGGACCCGCGCGCTCCCAACGCGACCACGAGAGACGGGCACTGGGTCCGGCTGGCTGATGTCGGCCGTGCGCTCGCAGGACGGACCTACGCGAGCGACCTCGACGTAGTACTCGAGGTAGAGGACGACTTCCTGCCGTGGAACGCCGGAGCCTGGCACCTCACGGGTGGGCCGTCCGGCGCGACTTGCGTGAAGACGGATCGCCCAGGCGACCTGCGCCTCGGCGTACGGGAGCTGGGCTCGGTGTACCTCGGTCGCCCGTCGCTCGCGCTGCTGGGAGCTGCCGGGCTGGTCGAGGAGCGTACGCCGGGAGCGCTTCGGGCCAGCTCGGCCGCGTTCCTGGGCAACCGCCTTCCCTGGCTCGACACGGGCTTCTGAGAGCGCACCCGAGCAGCGGCTACTCTTCCCGGATGCAGCCGAGACGTCGTGGCACCGCGGCAGTAGTGGCCGTGGTGCTGCTCGGCGTGGCGGCGGTTGTGCTCGTAGTACTGGCTTCTGCCGGCGGCAGTGTGCGGCCGGTGAGTGAGAGCACGCTCAGCTCATCGCCGCGGCCGCTGCCGACGATCAGGTCGACGCCGCAGGCAACGCTGCCGACTCCCGCTGTTCCGCCGCCGTCGCAGAAGCCGGTGAAGCCGGTGAAGATCCCGGATTGGGTGAAGGCGCTCTGGCAGGCGCTGTTCTACACCTTCGTCACCTTGGTCGTGCTGTTCCTCGCAAGGCTCGTCTACCGCATCCTGCGCAAGGTCGAGCTCCCCGAGGCGGAGACGGAAGACGGCGAATGGGAGCGGATGAAGGTCGACCGCTTGGCCGAGGCAGTCGACTCGGGACTCGCCGCGGTCGACTCCGGTACTGCGACCGACGCGGTGATCGCGTGCTGGGTAGCGCTGGAGGATGCGGCGGCCTCGGCCGGAGTCGGGCGGGCCGCCTCGGAGACGCCGGCGGAGTTCACCGTCCGGGTGCTCGGTGTCGGTGGGATCTCGGAGCCCGAGTTGCTGCGGCTCGCTCAGCTGTACCGCGAGGCCAGGTACTCCACACACGGCTCGAGCGAGGAGGCCAGGAGTCAGGCGCGTGCTGCTCTGATCCGCCTCCGCGACGAGCTGTCGGCAGCAAGGGCGGCCCGCGCTGACCGTGTCAAAGCTCTTCAGGAAGCCGAAGAGGCGGCCCGATGAGGAAGCTGCTGATGCAGTACGTCGGCATCGCGGTGCTCGCCAGTCTGCTGGCGATCGCCGGCTTCGGCCTGGCCGGGACACAGCCGAAGGCGCTGTGGTTCGTCGGCGCCGGGCTGTCGGTCGGGTTCTTGTCGCTGGCGCTGCGACTTGTCGCCCCGCAGGTGCTGGAGACCTCGTGGCCGTCGCGGCAGGACGAGAAGTTCGCCGAGTCGAGGGCATCGCGCAACAGCGACAACCGGACCCAGTTCCTGGCCACCTGGGTGCAGGAGTCCGACCGGGAACGCCGCGCAGGAGAGGGATCGCAGACGTTCGTCCGCAAGATCAGGCCGATGCTGCTGGAGCTGACGACGAGCCGGCTCGTGCACCGGCACGGGATCGATCCGGAGCTGGAGCCGGAGCGGGCCCGGGCGCTCCTGGGCGACCAAGTGTGGTTGCTGATCACCGGCACCGAGGCGCGGACCGCGTCGTTCGCGGAGATCGAACAGGCCGTACAGACCATCGAGAAGCTGTGAGGAACCGTGACTGATCACGAACTGGGGCTCGGGCTGGCAGAGGTCTCGGCACTGAGCCGGAAGGTGCTGGACCGCGTCGGCGAGGCAGTGGTCGGCAAGGGCGACGCGCTTGAGTTGGTGCTTGCGGGCATCCTGGCCGGCGGCCATGTGCTGCTGGAGGACTATCCGGGGCTGGCCAAGACGCTGGCGGCCCGGTCGTTCGCTCAGGCGCTCGGGCTGGAGTTCCGCCGAGTGCAGTTCACTCCCGACCTGTTGCCGTCCGACGTCACCGGAGCGTTCGTCTACGACCAGCGCGACTCGGAGTTCGTGTTCCGGCCGGGTCCGATCTTCACCGGACTCCTGCTGGCCGACGAGATCAACCGAACGCCACCGAAGACGCAGGCAGCGCTGCTGGAGTCCATGCAGGAGCACCAGGTCACAGTGGAAGGCCAGACCTTCCCGCTGCCGGTGCCGTTCCACGTGCTCGCCACAGCGAACCCGGTCGAGTACGAAGGCACCTACCCGCTACCGGAAGCGCAGCTCGACCGCTTCATGCTCCGGATCGGTTTCGGCTACCCCAGCGCAGCCGAGGAGTGGGAAGTACTGCAGCGCCGGATGAGCCGCCGATCCGAGGACCAGACGGTCGAGGCAGTCACCGACGCAGCCGGACTGCTCGCCGCCCAGCAGGCCATCGAGACCGTGACCGTCGACGACACAGTAGGCCGGTACTGCGTGGAGCTGGCTGCCGCGACTCGTCGTGACTCCCAGGTGCTGGTCGGTGCTTCACCGCGTGGATCCCTGGCGCTCCTTCTCACCGCCCGCGCGTACGCGGTCATCCAGGGCCGGGACTACGTAGTACCCGAGGACGTCAAGGCAGTCGCCATTCCTGCACTGGCACACCGGATCACGGTCCGGCCGGAGCTGTGGCTGCATGAGGTGACCGGGGCGACTGTGGTCCGCACAGTGCTCGGCTCCGTCGCTGCGCCGCCGACTGTCGCCAGCGCACGGCAGTGACCGGTGTGAGTGAGGCGGCGCGATGAACTGGCGGCCGACGCATGCACAGGTCCGGGCGGTCGGGGTATCGGCAGCCCTGCTCGTGCTGGCCGTGCTTGCTCGCCGTCCGGATGCGGCCGTGCTCGGCCTCCCCTTGGCCTTCGTGGCTGTCTGGGGACGTTTCTTCCGGCCCAGTGCCAAGCCGGATCTCCACACCGAGGTCGACGCGGACGTGTTGTTCGAAGGCCAGGCCACGACCTACCGGCTGCGGGTGGACAGCCCGCTGGACCCTGACATCGACTTGATCGTCGCGGCGCTGCCCCGGAGCCGCTGGTTCCGCTACGACCCCGTCTATGCGGCTGTCGCGGAGCCGGTCGCGGACGGGGCGGTGACCCTGGAGGTCGGCGTACGGTCCGAGCGCTGGGGACTCCGGTCGCTCGAACGCCCACAGGTGATCGCCACCTCGGTGCTCGGCGGCTACCGGTTCCGGGTGCCTTCGGCCGAGCCCTTGAACATCAGTACCTTGCCGCTGCGCGAAGGGTTCGAAGCAGTCGATTCCGTACCACGCCCTGCCGGGCTCGTCGGCCTCCATCGCTCACGCCGCCCAGGTGAGGGGACCGAGCTCGCCGGAGTGCGCCCGTTCCGCACCGGCGACCGGCTGCGGCGCATCAACTGGTCGGTCTCCGCCCGTACCCGCGAGCTGCACGTCACCTCGACCTGGTCCGACCGGGACACCGAAGTGGTCATCCTGCTGGACACCGGTGGTGAGGTCGGCGTCAGCGAGGGGATCGACGGCCGGTCGAGCAGCCTGGACACCGGCGTACGGGCGGCGGCTTCGATCGCCGAGCACTACCTGCGCCATGGCGACCGGGTCCGGCTGGTCGACACCGGTACTGCGGTGCGCGGCGTCCGGGCCGGTAGTGGGCGTGCTCACTTGCGCCGGATCCTCGACGTGCTGGTGCACGCCGATCGCAAGGGCAGGCAGCAGGACGAGGAGCAACTCGCCCGCAGGCACCGCGTGCGGTCGGACAGCCTGGTGCTGGTGCTGAGTCCGCTGCTCCGGAAGTCGATGCTCGGCTACATCGTCACGCTGGTCCACTCGGGCTGCACAGTGATCGCGGTCGACACGCTGCCGTCCGATGTCGCCGACGTACTCGACCCCGCGCGCCACGACACGAAGAACTGGCCGCTGGCCTGGCGGCTGCGCCTGCTGGAGCGCCGGTCCGAACTCGACCGGCTCAGCGACCTCGGCGTACCGACTGTCGCCTGGCGCGGCGCCGGAACTCTGGACGAAGTACTGCGGGATGCCAGCCGGCTGGCCTCGGCGCCGAGGATGCGGTCATGACTCTTGCGGACAGGATCACCAACTGGCTGGCGCAGCTTCGGGCATCCGGTCTGGCGTCCGTGCTGTCCCGGTTGGTGATCGCGATTGCCGGCACAGTGGCGCTCGTCGTACCGACCGTGCAGTCGTGGGATCAGCTGGATCTGGTTCCGCTGCTCGGGGTGCCGTTGTTGCTGGTCTGCATATGGTTGCCGGACTCGACGGCAGCGGCCCTGTTCCTGGTCGTCGTGGCCGGTGGCTGGATGATGCGTGCTCCCAGCGAAGTGGGATTCGGTCTGGTGGTCACCGGGATCGCCTTACTGGCGGTGCATCTGGCGTCGGCGTTTGCCGCGCAGATTCCGTCGTACGGGAAGGTGAGCCGTCGCGCGCTCCGGCGATGGTTGCTGCCGGCAATGATCGCGGGGCTGCTGGGTCCCGTGGTCGCGATCGCGGCGGCCGTGGTGCGTGGCGCCGAGGTGCCGGGGTCGCTGCTGGTGACGGTTGCGGCGCTGGCGGCCGCGACCGTGGCGGTCTGGTTCGCCGCGGGTCAATCGGTCTCCGGCGGTTGATGGATCTTCATCGTCATCAGTAGCTCCTCGGCCCAGGGGAGCGGGATGCGGTCCGGCCCGGCGACCTGCATCGCGGTCAGCACGGTGAGCAACATGCCGGTGGCGAGGAACTGCCGGGTCTCCTCGGCCGAGGCGCCGGTCAGGTCGCGGACCAGCTGGTGGATGCCGCCGAAACGCTCCCGCACGACCGCCCCGATCTGCGGCTCGACGCTGGCTGCGAACCCGTGCAGCAGCAGCACGAGCAGTTCGCGCTCTGCCATCAGCTTCTCGTAGGCGCTGCCGAGGCTCTCCAGGTCAGGCCGCTCCGCCGCCGCCTCCCGGAAGGTCTGCTCGATCCGGTCGCAGACCCGGTTGCACGAATCCAGGAACAGCTGCTGCTTGGTCCCGAACAGGCGGATCACGTACGGCTGGGAGACACCGGCCAGCCGGGCGATCTCGTCGGTCTTGGTGCCCTGGTAGCCGGCCGCGCCGAACGCGGTCACGGCCGCCTGCAGGACCTCCTCGCCACGCTCGGCGGCGGTCAGGCGGTGCTTCGTCATGGATCCTCCTCCGGATTCTCCTTGACATGTTATCAGTCAATGCATACCTTGTGAGAAACGTAGTTATCAGTGAATAACAACAAGGGAGACTCCGATGACTTCGACCGCCCTCGATCCGGGGCCGGCAGCGCCGGCGGTACGGCGTTCACTGGCCACCGTGCTGGCCGTGGTGGGTATTCCGATGTTCATGGTCACGCTGGACAACCTGGTGGTGACGAACGCGCTGCCGGTGATCAAGAGCGAGCTGGGCGCCTCGCTGACGGACCTGCAGTGGTTCATCAATGCGTACACGTTGTCGTTCGCCGCGCTGCTGCTGACCGCCTCGGCGATCGGCGACCGGATCGGCCGGCGCCGGATGTTCATCTTCGGGATCGGGCTGTTCACGCTCGCCTCGGCGGCCTGCGCGATCGCGTCCGAGCCGTGGATGCTGATCGGGGCGCGGGCGATCCAGGGGATCGGGGCGGCTGCGGTGATGCCGTTGTCACTCACGTTGCTGGCGGCCGCCGTACCGGCTCAGCAGCGCAGCGCGGCGATCGGGATCTGGGGCGGGATCTCGGGTCTCGGTGTCGCTGTCGGCCCGGTCGTCGGAGGCGCCGTGGTGGACGGGCTCAACTGGCAGTGGATCTTCTGGCTGAACGTGCCGATCGGCGTACTGGTGCTGCCGTTCGCCGCAAAGGTGCTGCAGGAATCGTTCGGGGGTAGTCGCCGGCTCGACCTGGTTGGTCTGGTGCTGTCCGCGGCGAGCGTGCTGAGCATCGTCTGGGGCGTGGTGCACGGTGCTGACGACGGCTGGACCTCCGGCCGCATCCTGACCGCGCTGATCGGTGGGGTCGCGTTGCTCATCGCCTTCCTGGTCTGGGAAAGCCGGACGGCCACGCCGATGCTGCCGCTGCGGTTGTTCAAGTCGCGGTCCTTCAGCGTCATCAACCTGACCCTGTTCACCTTCTCTGCCGGGGTGTTCGGTTCGGTGTTCCTGCTCGCCCAGTTCTTCCAGGTCGTCCAGGGCTACACGCCGCTGCAGTCGGGGATCCGGACGCTGCCGTGGACGATGGCGCCGATGGTCGTCGCGCCGCTGGCCGGTCTGATCGTCGACCGCGTCGGTGCCCGGGTGCTGATCGCGACCGGCCAGGTGTTCCTCGCCACCGCGCTCGGCTGGATCGCCTTGATCACCAGCACCGAGGTCGGCTTCAGCTCCTTCGTCGTACCGTTCGTCCTCGCCGGTATCGGGATGGGCCTCACCTTCGCACCGGCTTCGAGCGTGGTCATGCACAGCGCCTCCGAGGCGGACCGCGGCGTTGCCTCCGGCACCAACAACACCATCCGCGAGGTCGGCGTCGCGATGGGCGTCGCCGTACTGGCGTCGGTCTTCGCCTCCGCCGGTTCGTACGAATCACCCACCCAGTACGTCGACGGCCTCGTCCCCGCCGTCTGGGTAGGAGCCGCCATCGTCGCCGTCGGTGCGGTGGTGGCCGCAGTAGCCCTGCCAGGCCGCCGGCGCTGACACTGTCCGAGGATCTGACCGAGGTCGAGGCCGAGCAGGACAGCCTCGGCTTCGGTCAGGTTTTGGGGGAGGGGCCTGACTAAGGTTGGGGGGTGCTTGATGCGGAGGATGTGCGGCGGATCGCCTTGTCGTTTCCGCGGACGGTGGAGAAGCAGCGGTGGGGGCATCCGACCTTCGACGTCGCGGGGCGGATGTTCGTGACGGTGCCGGACGACCAGACCTCGTTCGCGGTGAAGTGCCCGCGGTTCGAGCGGGCGGAGTTGATCGCGGCGGAACCGGAGAAGTTCTGGGTGCCGCCGCACGAGGCCGGGTCGAGCTGGGTCCGGGCGCGGCTGGACGCGCTCGAGGACGAGGACGAACTGCGCGACATCCTGCTCGACTCCTGGCGCCAGGCCGCGCCGGACGGGCTGGAGCACGAATAGGTTCGATCCGGCACTGCCGCGCGGGTAGGGTCGGCCGGGTGACGGATGCAACCACATCGACCAGCCCGATCGACCAGATCTCCGAGCGGTATCTGGAGGACTACGTCGAGCTCTCGCCGACCTCGGCCACGTTCATGGGGATCGAGGGCCACGACCACCGGCTGCCGGACTACTCGCCGGCCGGGTTCGAGGCGCTGATCGAGCTGAACCGGCGGGCCATCGCCGAGGCCGAGGCGGTCCAGCCCGGTACGCCGCGCGAGGAGGTCGCCAAGGACGCGTTCCTGGAGCGGCTCCGGCTCGAACTGGAGACGTACGAGGCGGGCGTACCGCAGTACGAGCTGAACGCGATCGCGTCGATCCCGGCCGAGGTGCGCCAGGTGTTCGACCTGATGCCGACGGCGACCGAGCACGACTGGGAGATCATCGCGATCCGGCTCAACCAGGTCGGTACGGCGCTGGACGGGTTCCGCGACTCCGTGAGTCAGCAGGCTGCGGCCGGCCGGGTGTCGGCCGTTCGTCAGGTGAACGATCTGGCCAACCGGATCGCCAGCTGGGCGGGTGCGGACGGTGAGGACTTCTTCGCCGGGTTCGCGGCGAAGGCACCGGACGGCTCGATCAAGGCGACCGTCGAAGCTGCCGCGGCGGCTGCGCGCAAGGCGTACGAAGGGTTCGGTGAGTGGCTGCGGACCGACCTCGCTCCGCAGGCCCCGGCGCGCGACGCCGTCGGCCGCGAGCGGTACGAGCTTGCCTCCCGCAACCATCTCGGCGCTGCCGTCGATCTGGAGGAGACCTACGCCTGGGGCTGGCAGGAGCTGGCCCGGATCGAGGGCGAGATGCAGAAGATCGCGGCCTCGCTGAACAACGGCGACCGCAGCATCGAGGCCGTCGCCGCGCTGCTCGACAACGACCCGGCCCGCAAGATCCACGGCAAGGAGGCGTTCCGCGACTGGATGCAAGGGCTTGCCGACACCGCCGTCCGGGATCTCGCCGGGACGCACTTCGACATCCCCGACTCGATCAAGCGGATCGAGTGCATGATCGCGCCGACCTCGGACGGGTCGATCTACTACACCGCGCCGAGCGAGGACCTCACCACCCGGCCGGGCCGGATGTGGTGGGCCGTGCCCGCCGGTGTGGAGGACTTCGCCACCTGGCGCGAGGTCACCACCGTGTACCACGAGGGCGTGCCGGGGCATCACCTCCAGGTCGCGCAGACCATGCTCCGCAGCGACCAGCTGAACCGCTGGCAGCGCATCGGCTGCTGGGTCTCCGGACACGGCGAAGGCTGGGCCCTGTACGCCGAAAGGTTGATGGAGGAGCTCGGGTATCTCGAAGAGCCCGGCGCCCGGCTCGGCATGCTCGACGCGCAGGGATTCCGGGCCGCCCGGGTCATCGTCGACATCGGTATGCACCTGGAACTGGAGATCCCGCGCGACAACCCGCTCGGCTTCCGGCCGGGGGAGACCTGGAATGCCGACCTCGGTTTCGAGTTCCTGCGGGCGTACTCGCGGATGGAGACGGAGTTCCTGCGGGCGGAGCTCAACCGGTACCTCGGCTGGCCCGGCCAGGCGCCGTCGTACAAGGTCGGCGAGCGGATCTGGCTGCAGGCTCGCGACGAGGCCAAGGCGCGGGCCGGATCGTCGTTCGACCTGCGCACCTTCCACTCCGAGGCGCTGAACCTCGGCTCGATCGGGCTCGACCCGCTCCGTCGCGCACTTGCCCGGCTGTGAGCACGGCGGTGGATTCGGCTGTGGAAGCTGCGGAGAGTGCTGTTGCCGCGGGCAAGCAAAGGCCCCGGTTCATCCTCGCGTCGGCGTCGCCGGCGCGATTGCAGACCCTGCGCGACGCCGGCGTCGAGCCCGAGGTGATCGTCTCCGGCGTCGACGAGGACAACGTCACGGCCGAATCGCCGGGTGAGCTGGCGCGGACCCTGGCGACGTTGAAGGCGCGCGCTGTCGTCGCCAACCTGGACGATCACGCGACCGTGCTCGGCTGCGACTCCGTGCTCGAGATCGACGGCGTCGCCTACGGCAAACCCGGTACGGCGGAGGTCGCACGCGAGCGGCTTCGCGCGATGCGCGGGCGATCCGGAATCCTGCACACCGGGCACTGCCTGTTCGACACCACGACGCGGCACGAACTACGCGAGCTCGCCTCCACCACGGTGCATTTCGCCGATCTCACCGACGACGAGATCGACGCGTACGTGGCGACGGGCGAACCGCTGGTGGTGGCCGGTTCGTTCACGGTCGACGGGCTCGGCGGCCCGTTCGTCACCGGCATCGAAGGCGACTACCACAACGTCGTCGGCGTCTCTTTGCCCTTGCTGCGAAGGATGTTGGCCGAGGTCGGCATCCCCTGGCCGGCCCTGTGGCAACGCCCCGAACCGTTCGCATATGACGAGGCCGAAGCGGCCCGGTACGACGAGACGCGCGGCGGCACCGAGCGGGCTCAGGCCGCCGCTGCTGCCGTCCACTCGTTGCTCCCGGGCGGCGGCCGCGTCGTGGAACTTGCCGTCGGCACCGGAATCGTCGCCGCCGAACTGGTTGCTCTCGGCAACCTCGTACACGGTGTCGACCTGTCGCCGGCCATGCTCCGGCACGCAAAGGTTCGCCTACCTGGCCACGTCGCCGCGGCCGACGCCGCCCGGCTGCCCTTCGGCGACCGCCGTTGCGACGCGATCGTCGCCGTCTGGCTCCTCCACCTGCTGGAAGACAGCGACCCGATCCTGGCCGAGGTCGCCCGCGTACTACGGCCTGGCGGCGTCTTCGTCACCACCACGGAGAAGACGGAGTCCAGCCGCTACGCCTCCGGCCTCACCCCGGCCGACCACCGGATCCAGGACGCCCTACCCCACCTGATCGCCCGCGCCACGCAGTACGGCCTGACCCTCGACGGCGCCACCACCTTCCCCGGCCCCGCCAAGGGAACGGTGCCCCCGGCCACCTACCCGCTGGTCCGCTTCCGTCGCTCGCTCAGGTGATGCCGGCTTTGGCGTCCAGGAGTTGGAGGAGGTCGTGGGCGGCCAGTTCGACCTTCTTGTGGCGCCATTCGGAGGCTCGGTAGACCGACGCGATCAGCGCGGTGCGGTGGATGCGGCGGAAGTCGCCGAAGACGAAGGCGTAGCGGGCCTTGGTCTCGTCGTTGGCGCCGTCGGTGAGGCCGAGGTGCCAGGCGGCGTACTCGGCCCAGGAATGCTTGTCCAGGAAGGCGTTCTGGTCGTCGGCATGCGGCTGCACCTCGCCCCAGTCGCTGTCCAGCACGTACTGCCGGGCTTCGATCAACTTCCGGGCGTTCTCGACCGCTGCGTCGTTGACCTCGTATTTGGCCATGGGACCAGTGTTTACGGGTGAGCGCTTGCGCGCCACCTGCCGGGGCCCGGGCGCAGCGGCGAGCGCGCGTTGCGCCAGTAGGTGGCCCAGTTGCTGGCGCGGGTGGTGTCGGGGGCGGGCGCCGGTGCGGTGGCGCGGGCGGTGACGACGGCGATGAGGGCGGCCAGTTCCTCGGGAGTCGGGTCGCCCTTGACGACACGTAGTACGGGATCAGTCATTTCGAAGGCTCCGATCACAGCGGGATGTTGCCGTGCTTCTTCGGCGGGAGGGTGTCGCGCTTGGTGCGGAGCAGGCGGAGGGCGCGGACGATCTCGGAGCGGGTCTCGCTCGGTTTCACGACCGCGTCGATGTAGCCGCGCTCGGCCGCGATGTACGGGTTGGCGAGATGGTCCTCGTACTCCGTGATCAGTTGCTGCCGGCGGGTTTCGACGTCCTCAGCGGCTGCCAATTCCCGCCGGTGCAGGATGTTGACCGCGCCCTGCGCGCCCATCACCGCGATCTGGGCGGTCGGCCAGGCGAGGTTGATGTCCGCGCCGAGGTGCTTGGAGCCCATCACGTCGTACGCGCCGCCGTACGCCTTGCGGGTGATCACGGTGATCATCGGGACGGTCGCCTCGGCGTACGCGTAGATCAGCTTGGCGCCGCGGCGGATGATGCCGTTCCACTCCTGGTCGGTGCCGGGGAGGAAGCCCGGTACGTCGACGAAGGTCAGGATCGGCACGTTGAACGCGTCGCAGGTCCGGACGAACCGGGCCGCCTTCTCCGACGCGTCGATGTCCAGGGTGCCGGCGAACTGCATCGGCTGGTTCGCGACCACGCCGACCGGGCGGCCCTCGACCCGGCCGAAGCCGACCAGGATGTTCGGAGCGAACAGCGCCTGGACCTCGAGGAAGTCGCCGTCGTCGACCACGGCCTCGATCACCGTGTGCATGTCGTACGGCTGGTTCGGCGAGTCCGGGATCAGCGTGTCCAGCGCCGCGTCGCTCTCGCTCACCTCGAGATCCGCGGTGAAGTCGTACGCCGGCGGGTCCTCCAGGTTGTTCTGCGGAAGGTGCGAGACCAGGGCCTTCACCCAGTCGATCGCGTCCTCCTCGTCGCTGCCGAGGTAGTGCGCGTTGCCCGACTTGGTGTTGTGCGTCCGGGCGCCGCCGAGATCTTCCTGGCTGACGTCCTCACCGGTGACGGTCTTGATCACGTCCGGGCCGGTGATGAACATGTACGACGACTCGTCGACCATCACGGTGAAGTCGGTCACGGCCGGGGAGTAGACCGCGCCACCCGCACAGGGCCCCATGATCAAGGAGATCTGCGGGATCACCCCGGAAGCACGGACGTTGCGGCGGAAGATCTCGCCGTACAGGCCGAGGCTGACCACGCCTTCCTGGATCCGGGCGCCGCCGGAGTCGTTGATGCCGATCAGCGGGCAGCCGATCTTCATCGCCAGGTCCATCACCTTGACGATCTTCTCGCCGAACACCTCACCGAGGCTGCCGCCGAAGACCGTGAAGTCCTGCGCGAACACACACACCTGGCGGCCGTCGATGGTGCCGAAGCCGGTCACCACGCCGTCGCCGTACGGGCGGTTGGCATCCAGGCCGAAGGCGGTGGACCGGTGCCGGGCGAACTCGTCGAGTTCGGAGAAGGAGCCCTCGTCCAGCAGCAGCGCGATCCGCTCCCGGGCGGTCTTCTTGCCCCGGGCGTGCTGTTTCTCGACCGCGCGCTCCGAACCGGCGTGCACGGCCTCGTCCAGCCGGTGCTCCAGGTCCGCGAGCTTCCCGGCGGTGGTGTGGATGTTCACGGTCTCTCCCATAAGCGGGCAGCCTAACTTCCCTGAGCGGGTTCGTGTGCTGTGACGTCTGCCGCAACGTTACTGCGCAGTACGGCGGAACGCGGCCCGGCGGCACGCAGGTCTCAGTGCGGACCGGCGGCGAAGAGTTTGGTCAGCCGGGCGGCCAGGGCCAGGTCGCCACGGACCGAGAGGCGGTGTTTGAGGACTGCGGTGACCGGGTCCTCGTTGCCGGTGACGATCCTCAGCAGCGTCGCGGGATCGGTGCGGACCGAGATCTCGGGCTGCGCCGCGCTCCCGTCGAGGACGTCGCACCGCCCGTCGTGCACGCGGATCAGGTATTCGTCGACGCCACCGCCGCAGGCACCGGTGATCTGCCAGGCGACGACGGCCTCGAACCCGGTCGCCCGGGCGGGACGAAGGTACTCCGGCATCCGGCGAAAGATCTCGCGCAACGCGACCTCTCGCACGCCCCCGATGAGCCGATGCCGGAGCTCCCGCTCCGAAGTCCGGTCGACCAGCCGGGCCAACTCACCCGGCGCGAGAGTGGCGAGCTCACCCGCCGCCAACCACCGAGCAGTGCCACGTTCGGCCACCCGAACCTCCCCGGCGGTGATCGGAAAACCCGTCCCGGACCAGCCGGGCGAGTTCCTACCAGACCGTAGGAATTTCCTACGACCTGGTAGCTTTGTCAAGTGGTCAGCCCCGATGAACCGGTTGCGGAATCGCCGCGCCGCCGGGCCGCGCACCTCGGCCCGGAGCGCCGCCGGCCGATGATCCTGGACGCCGCGCTGGAGGTCTTCTCCGAGCGCGGCTACGCCGGTACGACGATGCAGTCGGTCGCCGACGCGGCCGGCGTGACGAAGCCGGTGGTCTACGACTCCTTCGCCAATCGCGACGAACTGCTGCTGGCCCTGCTGGCCCGCGAGGAGCAGCACCTGGTGACCTCGATCGTCGCCGCGCTGCCCGCGGACCCGGCCGTCGGTACGCCGGAGGAGCACGTGCTCGAAGGCCTGACCGCGTTCCTGCGATCGGTGGCGAAATCGCCCCAGTCGTGGCGGATCGTCTTCGGCGCGCAGTACGGTGCTGCACCGGTGGTGTCCAACCGGGTGCGGGCGGCCCGGGCGTTCCTGGTCGAGGGCCTTCGCCTCACCTTGCTGAAATCGTTGCCCGGGGTCACCGATCCGGACGCGAACCTGCCGGTGCTGGCCGAGATGCTCGCTTCGATGACCGAGAGCTGCGCCCGGATGCTCGTCGTGGACGGCACCGACCGCACGCCCGAAGAGCTGGCCAGGACGGTCTCCCGGATCGTCGCCGGTGGCTTCGGCGGGGTCTAGCCGGCCATCGGCCGGTGCGAATACTGTCGCGTCATGTGAACTCGGTGTGACGATCCGCGCCCACTGTGCGGACCAGGCGGCAAGAGACCGCCGGCCCGGATATCGTGGGCGAACGTGACCGAGACCGGCAGTCAGGCGAACGCCCGCACCCGTACCCGCGCACGTTTCGAAGTCCCCGAGGAGCTGCGCGCCGACGTGCGCCTGCTCGGCGAGATCCTCGGCCGCGTCCTGGTCGAGTACGCCGGCCAGCCGCTGCTCGACGACGTGGAGAAGCTCCGGGAGCTCACCATCGCCGGTGACGGCGAGGCGGCCGAGAACCTGGTCGCCTCCTGGCCGCACGAGCGGGCCGAGGACGTCGCGCGCGCCTTCACCTGCTACTTCCACCTGACCAACCTGAGCGAGGAACTGCACCGCGCCCGCGTACTGCGTGAGCGCGACCGCTCCTCGGACGCGCCGGCCGTGTCGGAGCTGGCCCAGGCGGTCGAGCAGATCTCCCGGGACAGCGGTGAGCAGCAGGCGCGTGCCCTGCTCAACGGGCTGGAGTTCCGCCCGGTGCTGACCGCCCACCCGACGGAGGCCCGGCGTCGCGCAGTACTGGCAACTATCCGGCGCATTTCCTCCTTGCTGGAGGAGCGCAGCGACCCGCGGGCCGGCGACAGCGAGCTGTCCGAGAACCAGCGGCGCCTGGTCGAGCAGGTCGACATCCTCTGGCGTACTTCGCAGCTGCGGACCAGCCGGCCCACTCCGCTCGACGAGGTCCGGTCGGCGATGGCCGTCTTCGAGGAGACGCTGTTCGATGTCGTGGGCAACGTCTACCGCCGGCTGGACGACGCGCTGGCCGGTGACGAGGCCGGGATCCGGCAGCCGGTGGTCGCCCCGTTCGTCCGGCTCGGCTCCTGGATCGGCGGCGACCGCGACGGCAACCCGAACGTCACCGCCGCGATCACCCGCGAAGCCATGCAGATCCAGGCCGATCACGTACTACGGGCGCTCGAGCGGGCCACTGACGAGCTCGGCCGTGCGCTCACCCTCGACTCGTCGACCACGCCGCCCTCGGCGCCGGTGCGGCGGATCCTGGAGGATGCCCGTGCGGTCAACCCCGCACTGATCGCCGACATCGAGACCAGGTCGCCGTCCGAGCCGCACCGCCAGCTCTTGCTGCTCGCTGCGCGCCGGTTGGCAGCGACCCGGGCCAGGGACGCCGACTTCGGCTACCCGCGCGCCGGTGACTTCCTGCACGAGCTGAAGGTGCTGCAGGACTCCCTGGTGTCGGCAGGGGCACCACGACAGGCGTACGGCCAGTTGCAGCAGCTGATCTGGCAGGTGAGCTCGTTCGGGTTCCACCTGGCCGAGCTGGAGGTTCGGCAGCACTCCTCGGTCCACGCCAAGGCGCTGGAAGAGGTACTGAGCGGTGGCGAGCTGTCCGACCAGACCGAAGAGGTGCTGGCCACGCTGCGGGTGATCGGCCAGATCCAGCAGCGCTTCGGCCCTGAGGCCTGCCGTCGGTACGTCGTGTCGTTCACCCGCAACGCAGGCGACCTCGCGGCTGTCTACGAGCTGGCCGACGCCGCGATGGACGGCCGGCCGATCGAGCTGGACGTAGTACCGCTGTTCGAGACCGGTGAGGACCTGCAGAACTCCGTGGAGGTGCTGGACAACGCGATCCAGCTCACCCGGGTCCGGCACCGCCTCACCGCGAACGACCGCCGCTTCGAGGTGATGCTCGGCTACTCCGACTCCGCCAAGGACGTCGGCCCGGTCTCGGCCACCCTCGCCCTGTACGACGCGCAGGCGCGGATCACCGCCTGGGCTCAGCGCAACGCGATCCGGCTGACCCTGTTCCACGGTCGCGGTGGAGCGCTGGGACGCGGCGGCGGCCCTGCGAACCGCGCTGTGCTCGCACAGGCGCCGGGGTCGGTCGCGGGACGGTTCAAGCTCACCGAGCAGGGCGAGGCGATCCCGGCTCGCTACGGCAACGCCGCGATCGCCCAGCGCCACATCGAGCAGGTGACCGCCGCGACGCTGCTGGCGTCGACTCCTGCCATCGAGGAGCGCGCGCTGGCGGCCGCGGACCGGTTCGCCGTGGTGGAGAAGACGCTCGACGAGGCTGCGCGTACGGCGTACCACCGGCTGGTGAAGGCGCCTGGCTTTGCGGAGTGGTTCGGGCGGGTGACTCCGCTGGAGGAGCTCGGGCAGTTGCCGCTGGGTTCGCGGCCTGCGCGACGTGGTGTGGCGGTGTCCTCGCTGGAAGACCTCCGGGCGATTCCTTGGGTGTTCGCCTGGTCGCAGGCTCGGGTGAACGCACCGGGCTGGTATGGGCTTGGCTCTGCTTTGTCGGCGGTCGGCGACGTCGCAGTACTGCAGGACGCGAACAAGAACTGGCCGCTGTTCCAGGTGATGCTGGAGAACGCGGAGATGTCGCTGGCGAAGACGGACCGGCGCATCCTCGGGCGCTACCTGGAGCTGGGTGACCGGCCGGACCTGAGCAAGCTGATGCTGGACGAGCACGAGCTGACCACCGAGTGGGTGCTCAAGGTGCTCGGCGGCGACCGGCTGCTCGCCGGCCGCAGAGTCCTCGGCCGCGCTGTCGAGCTGCGCAACCCGTACGTCGATGCGCTGAGCTACCTGCAGCTGCGGGCACTCCGGACGCTGCGGACCGACGACTCGCTGGACGAGCAGCAGATCGTCAGGACCAGGCGGTTGCTGCTGCTGACCGTGTCGGGTGTTGCCGCCGGCCTGCAGAACACCGGCTGATGTTCGGCGACCTGGAGAGGCCCCCGCTGGACGCACGGTTCCTGCAGGGGCGTCTGGTGCGGCCGGGCGCACTGTGGACTCGCATCGAGGTGCTGGCCGAGACGGAGTCCACCAATGCCGTCGTGGCCCAAGCAGCCCGCTCTGGGGCGGCTGAGGGGCTCGTAGTGGCAGCGGAGTACCAGTCGTCCGGTCGTGGGCGACTGGGCCGGACGTGGACTACTCCGCCGCGCTCAGCGCTGCTCATGTCGGCTCTGCTGCGTCCGGCAGCTGTCCCGGCCGGTCGCTGGCCTTGGCTGGGGCTGCTGGTTCCCCTGGCCGTCGCAGCCGCAGTACGGCGGGTTGGTGAGATCCCGGCGCAGGTGAAGTGGCCCAACGACGTACAGGTCGATGACCGGAAGCTTGCTGGGATTCTCCTGGAGCGGGTGGATACGCCCGACGGGCCTGCTGCGGTCGTGGGCATGGGGCTGAACGTCACGCTCAGAGCGGACGAGCGGCCTACGGAGGTGGCGACCTCGCTGGCCCTTGAAGGCGCGGCGACGACGGACCGGGCCACTGTGATGGCAGCAGTACTGCGGGAGCTGGCTGGTCGCTACGAGACCTGGGTGGAGGCCGCGGGGGATCCCGAGACGATCCTGCCCGACTACCGCGAGCTGTCGGCGACCTTCGGGCAATCGGTGCGGGTGGAGTTGCCGGACGGCACGTTCCTGGAGGGCGTGGCGTCGGATCTCGACGCCGACGGCCGGCTGGTGGTCCTCACCGCCGACGGCCCGCATCAACTGGCCGCCGGCGATGTGACCCACCTGAGGGTTACTCGGTAAAAACTCTTACTCGGTAAAGATCTTCACCGCGGTGATCAGCGTTTCGATGATGCCGTAGCCGAGCAGGACGGCGACCAGGAGCCAGGAGACGACCAGGCGAGGGGTCTGATTCATCGGGCTGCCTCCTTGGCTTCCGCGCTCGCGGTCTGCTCGTGGTACCGGTCGGCGACCGGCCGGATCAGCAGGTTGGCGACGAATCCGACCGCCAGCACGCCGACCATCGTGAACAAGGCAGGCCGGTACGCCGAGGCGGTCAGCGTGCCCGGTTTGCCTTCGCGGTCGAGGAACCCGTTCACGATCAGCGGCCCGGCGACGCCGGCGACCGACCAGGCCGTCAGCAGCCGGCCGTGGATCGCGCCGACCTGATAGGTGCCGAACAGGTCACGCAGGTACGCCGGGACGGTCGCGAATCCGCCGCCGTAGAAGGAGATGATGACCGCGGCGAGCAGGACGAAGATCGCCGTGTTGTTGTGGCCGACGGTCGCGAGCAGGGCGTAGAGCACGATGCCGACGCCGAGGTACATCGCGTAGATCGGCTTGCGGCCGATGATGTCCGAGGTCGTAGACCAGGCGAATCGTCCACCCATGTTGAAGATCGACAGCAGGCCGACGAATCCGGACGCGGCTGCGACCGCGACGGTGGACTTGCCGTCGGCACCGCGGAAGAAGTCCTGGATCATCGGGCTGGCCTGCTCGAGAATGCCGATCCCTGCCGTCACGTTGCAGGCGAGCACGACCCAGAGCAGCCAGAACTGCGGCGTCTTGATCGCGTTGGCAGCGGAGACGTTCGCGGTGGTGACGAGGGTCTTCGCCTGCACCGTCGAGGGGTCGAAGCCGTCCGGTTTCCAGCCCTCGGCCGGGACCCGGATGTTCACCACGCCGAACATCATCACCAGGAAGTAGCCGATGCCGAGGGTGAGGAACAGCGCGACCAGGGCATGGCCGCCCGCGACCGACGCGGAGTTGCCGGGGTCGTAGTTGTCGTCGTACAGGCCGAGCAGTTGGCGCGACAGCGGGCTGGCGACGAGCGCGCCGCCGCCGAAGCCCATGATCGCCAGACCGGTCGCGAGTCCCGGGCGGTCCGGGAACCACTTGATCAGCGTCGACACCGGCGAGATGTAGCCGATACCGAGACCGATGCCGCCGATCACGCCGTACCCGAGATAGACCAGCCAGAGCTGACCGGTACCGATGCCGAGGGCACCGACTACGAAGCCGGTGGCCCAGAAGCAGGCCGAGGTGAACATCGCCTTGCGGGGCCCGTTGCGCTCGACCCAGGTGCCGCCGAGCGCGGCGGACAGGCCGAGCATCACGATCGCGATGCTGAAGATCACCCCGATCGCGGTCTGGCTGGCGTCGAAGTGCTTGACCAGCGAGGTCTTGTAGACGCTGGTCGCGTAGGCCTGCCCGATGCACAGGTGCACGGCCAGCGCGGCCGGCGGGATCAACCACCGGCTGTACCCCGGTGGCGCGACCGTGTGCTCCCGGTCGAGTACCGACAAGATGCCCATCACGGCTCCTAAATCGTCGAGCCCCCCAGATCGGTGACGCATCCCCCTCGCGCATCTTGGCCGACTGTATGCATTTTGTGAAGTCTTCAACCACCGTGTCGATCCGGTCCGGCGAGGGAACTCCGCCGGTACTGCGGCCGCCGGGCCTCGTGCCGACCGACGACAGCGGGCCGTGTCGACCGGCGACAGGGGGCCCGAGAACTGTGAGACTGGGTGTATGGCGATCTCGGCGAAGTTGTTGGGTGAGGACGAGTACATCGTCGTCAGCACCCGGACGCACTGGAAAGCACTGATCTTCCCGGTGTTCCTGCTCCTGGTGGTGGCGGCCGGCGGCGGCTTCCTGGCCGCGATCGTGCCCGACGGCAGCATGCAGACCGCGGCCCGGATCGCGATCGGGGTGGCCGGCCTGCTGATCCTGCTCGGGTTCGCCGCGAAACCGTTCCTGAACTGGTTGTTCTCGACCTACACGCTGACCAACCGGCGGCTGATCACCCGGCACGGCATCCTCACCCGGACCGGCCGCGACATCCCGCTGATGCGGATCAACGACGTCTCCTACGAGCACGGCCTGATCGACCGGATGCTCGGCTGCGGCACCCTGCAGATCGAGTCGGCCGGCGAACGCGGCCAGGTGATCCTCCCCGACGTCCCGCACGTCGAGCACATGCACCTGCAGATGTCCGACCTCCTCTTCGGCGGCCCCGAAGGCAAGCCCGGCGACGGCATCCTGGATGACGAGGCCCCGCCCGAACACCTCCAACGCCGCCGCCCCGCCCCGGCCCCCGAACCCGACTCCCAAACCCTCTTCAACTCAGAAGACAACGACCGCTAGTCACGCTTCGCGCTGAGCGAGCAGTTCGTCGGTCGACTCCTGGTATGCGACGGCAGCCTTCGTGAAGTAGTCGAACAAGGTGGCCTGCTCCTCGCGGTCGTACCCGCCGATCACCGCGCCCAGTCGCCGGCGCGCGCCCGCCACCGCACGATCGACGTGATCCGGCGCCGCGACCATCTCGACGATCACCTTCCGCCGGTCCGCCGGGTCCAGCACCCGCCGGACGTGCCCACCCTTCTCCAGCCTGTCGATCAACCGGGTCGTCGCGCCCGTCGTCAGGCCGGTCCGGCGCGCCAGCTCGCCTGAGGTCAACGACCCGGCCAGGTCGAGCAGGTTCAGCGCGAAGTAGTCCGTCGGATTCAGTCCGGCCGCCTCGGCGCTCGCCAGGCTGTGGATGACCATCGCGCTCAGGTAGCGCCGGAAGACCACGCTCGGATCCACGTCAGTTGACACAGCCGACTCCTCCTCATAGTTTTACCTGCATCAGTGCAGATAAATACTCAAAACAACTACTGCAGAGGAGAAGCTATCATGATCGACACTCGCGTCGAGACCGAGATCCGCCAGATGCTGGACCGGCTCGCCGACAGCTGGAACCGCGGCGACGCGACGGCGTACGGCGAGCACTTCACCGCGGACGCGAGCTACGTGACCTTCGGCGGCACCGTCTACCGGGGACGCGACGACCTGGTCGCCGGACACGCGGCCCTGTTCGGCAAGTTCCTCAAGGACACCCAGATGTTCAGCGAACTGGTCGAACTCCGGCTGTACGGCGAAGACACAGCGATCGCCGTCACCCGCGGCGACGTCGGCAAGCGCCGCCCCCGCCGCTTGTCGAAGGTCCAGACCTTCACCCTGATCCGCGAGGCCGACGGCCACTGGCGAGTGGCCGCATTCCACAACACCAAGCACGCCCACCTGATGGAAGCCATCTCCTTCCGCCTCCTCCCCACCAGCGCACCCCGCCGGCGCTGACGGCTGCTGACGGCCGCGGGCGTGGTCGCGTCAGAGCTGCTCGATGCGGAAGATGGCGATCCGGTCGGCTGCCGCCGCTACCGCGTCGGGCGTCGGGGCGGCGGCGAGTCCATTGGTCACGTACCGCTGGGCCGCGCTGGCCGGCTGCGTTTCGACAACCTCGCGCAACAGCGGGCCGCGCTCCTGGACCGGCACCTCCACCAACCGGACCGCCGAGCTTCGCCGGCCTCGCTTCAAGGTGGCCGTGTCGGCCGCGCGGGCGTTGGCGACCCACGCTGCGTTCGGGAACGCCTGCACGACGTACCGGTCTCCGGACAGGGGGAGGACGGCGATCGGAAAGGTGCGGGGTTGTCCGGTACGCCGACCCGGGACGGTGAGCAGGTACATGGAACCGAAAGCGATGCCGATCCGCTGCAAGCCGATGATGACCTTGTTGATCCGGTTGACCATTCGCCGGTACTTCACAGCCGCGGATGCTTGCTGGGTCATGACTTCTCAGCTCCTCGGTCCTCGTCGTACCGGATGTCGTATCTGGCGGCGATGGGGTTGATCTTCACCGGATCGAGCCGTCCGTCGGTGAGTACCGCCGGCCCCGCCTCGAAGAGGTCTTCCAGGTAGCACTCCCAGCCGCCGGGCGAGGAGATCTGCAGCACGCGGGGAGGCGGCGTCGAGTTGCAGCGCAAGGCGTGCGGTACGCCGTGTGGCAGCAACACGAACATGCCCGCGGTTGCGATCACCTGACGGTCGTCGAAATCCACGCCCAGCTCACCATCGAGGACGTAGATCAGCTCATCCGCGACGTGGTGCGTATGGCGAGGAATGTCGCGCGCCACGCTCACCTCCAGCAGCGACAGTCTGCCTTCGACGTCATCGGTGGTTGCCTTCACGGAGAACGCACCCGGCAGCGGCACGCGCCCGGGTCGCGCCTCACCGGGCGCGAGCAGGAGAAAACGATCGTGGGACATGGGCAGCCTTCCTCGAGATCCAACGGCGACAGCCGAGAGTCATATTATATGATTTAGATATTATATGACTATGTGGGCGGTACTCGCCGCCCACTCATGGAGGGATCCGCATGACCGGAATTGGAAAACGACTGGCTACTACTGCACTGGCGGCCTCGCTCGTCCTTGCCGGCACCGCTGAACTGGGCGTCACGACCGCTAGCGCTGCTACCGCATGCCGAACCAACACCAAGAGTGTGAGCCTGCCTGGCAAGCCGGACGTGACCTTCAAGGTGCAGTTGTGCGTCAGTGGATCTGGAACCCTCCGGCACGCGCAGGCCACGTTCAGCTGGAGCGGCAACTACGGCTACATCGGCGGCACGCGCTTCAACGTGGTCTATCTGACCGTCCTGCTGGAGCAGCACGACGGCGGGCGCGGCGCGACGGGCAGTTACTACACCGCAAACGTTGACGATCAGTACTCAGGCACTGTGAGTCTCGGCGTGTCGAAGACCGGCAGCCTCTCGTCTGGTGGGTGGAGTGCTGACGGTGACCTTCAGTACGACGTCACGGATGACGGCAATCCGACCCACACCTGGGAGCTCTACGGTTCGCCCGAGATCAGCTGATTCGAGGCCCCGGCCCCGCGGCGAGCGCGCCGCGGGGCGGGGGATTGTCAGGTGTCGAGGTTGTCGGCGGCGGTTCGAGCGGCCGCGAGAGTGCGGTTCATGAAATCGGTGATCAGTTCGAGTTCGGCGTCGGTGTAGTCGGCGCAGATTCGATCGAGCGCGGTGTTCATCCCGCCGAAGAGCTCGTACAGCTCCGGGGCTCGGTCGGGCAGCGCGCGGACCCGGATCGCACGCCGGTCGGGGATCTCGGGGTCGCGTTCGCGGGTCACCCAGCCGCCACGCTCGAGGCGATCCAGGACGCCGGTCATGGTCGCGGGATGCAGCCCGGCTTGGCGCGCCAGCACGGTCGGGCTGATCGGTCCATGGAGGTTGAGCAACTCGAGGCAGTCCAGGTCGACGTCTTTCAACTCGGCTTGCCCGCTGACGTGACGATTGAACAGCGACAGCTGGTTGTTGAGGCCACGCAAGGACTGCCGGACGTCGGTGATCAGACGCCGCCGCCGACGCCTCACCGCAGCCGCCTCGGTAGCAGTCACAGCACCCGTCCTCTCCGACGATCCGATGGTCTCCTCACTTTACGGCACGCTCCCGCACCTGAATCCGCACGGACTCAGATAAAATACGGCGTCCGTACTACACGCGTTACAAAGTTCTCCCACAGTCGGCGGAGCCTCCCCTCCCGGTTCGGATGGGAGTCATGATGCGGGCCAGCGGAACTGTGAGTGCGACCGAGGCCAGGAGGGAAGCGGTCGCGAAGGCGGCGATCGCCGGGGCCGGCGAGGTGAGGTCGGCGAGGGTGCCGGCGACGATCGCGCAGACACCGAAGGTTGTCATCCGGAGGGCGGACTCGATGCCGAGCACCTGTCCGCGCAGATCTGGGGGAGTGAGCTCGACCAGTACTTCCTGCTGGGCCAGCGAGGCGGCGTAACCGCAGCTGCCGACGGCAACCAGCGCAGCCAGTACGCCGAGCGGAAGGTCGATGGCGAAGGCGAGAAACGGAACAGCCAGCACGAAGCGGAGCCAGCGCGCTGCCAGCCGGCGCTGCGAACGGTTCAGGAAGCGGCCGATGACCAGATCCCCCGACATCATGCCGGCCGCTCCGGCAGCCAGCAGCCAACCGGCGCCGGCGCCGGCGTACGGCACGAAGAGTGCTTCACACCCCACGATGAGACCGTTCGGGATGGTGAGCGCGAGCAGCAGGGGCCTGGTACGGCGCTCGCCCAGCAGCCGGCGGTTGCCGCGCCAGGTCTCGGCGAGGCTGGTGCGTGCTCCGCGCCGTGGCGCGCGGTCGAGGAGGCCGAAGCGGAGTACGGGGATCGCCAGCGCCGAGCAGCCGGTGGCCAGCCAGAGCACAGTGCCGGGACTCATTGCCTGGAGCAACAGTCCGGCGACGCCGAAGCCGGCGATCTGCATGGCGCCGACCGAGAGGTTCATTGCTGAGCGGCCGAGCACGAAGTGGTCCGGGGTGACGACATCGTTGAGCAGACCCCAGCGGACGCCGGAGCCGATCGAGAGCCCGTAGGCGACCAGGAGAGCGAGCACGAGGCGCGCGGCGGCGGGGAGTTGGAAGGCTGCCTGCGCGGCGACCGCGGTGGTCGACAGCAGCGCGAGGACGATGAGTATCCGGCGCGGCCGGGCGGTATCGGCGGCCGACATCAGGGTGGAGACGCCGAGCACCTGTGCGAGCGACGGACCGAACATGACGAGCGCCGCGAGCAGTGCTGAGCCGGTCGCCGCGTTCACCACCAAGGCGAGCGTCAGGCTGGTCATGGTCGAGGAGGCGTTGCCGAGAGCGCTTGCGATCCACAGCCCACGGAACTCGGCGTTGACGAAGAGCTGCCGGTAGGTCGGGACGAAAGCGGGCGGCGGCGCGGTAGTTGAGCTCATACCGGGAGCTTCGGGCGTGGTCGGGCGACGTCCTACAGTTTCGGGTGGAGGCGAAACCATTGTCCGAGTTCCTCGTCGACGCCGACACCTTGGCGACCGCGCGGTTCGCCACGTCCGAGCTCACCGAGACCGTCTCCGCGCTCAAGCTGCTGCTGCGACCCGTCGAGCCGTGGTTCCGCGCCTGGAAGGACCTCCACCGGCCGGCGTTCGAGCAGCGCCTCGCCGCCGAGCCGATCTGGGTGGCGTTGCTGGACAGCGCTTTCGGCCGAAGTTGGACCGCTGACTTCCTGACCAGCCTGCCGCTCGATCCGGATGCGCGGCTGGGGGATGAGCTCGACGCTCTGCTCGCGCTCGACGACGAACAGATCCGGGCGGATCTGCGCGTGGTCCGGTCGCCGCTGTCCGCGATCCTGGAGTCGGAAAGCGGGCTGGCTGCAAGGGCGGCGGAGCTGCTGACCTGGGTCTGGACGCACACGGTCGAGCCGGACTGGCCGCGCCGCAAGCGGATGCTCCAAGCCGACATCGTGTCCCGGACGTCGCGACTGAGCGAGCAGGGGTGGTCCGGCGTACTGCGAGGGCTTGGTCCCGATGTGCAGTGGCTGGGCGACGGACGCATCCAGGTCAACCGCTGGGACTACCCGGTGACCGATGTCCGGGGGCGCTCGCTGATGTTCATCGCCACCCACACGCAGCGAGTCAGCGTCAGTTGGCGGCTGCCCGACCGGTTCGCGCTGACCTATCCCGTCACCGGAATCTTCGCCGGCACCACCGTCCTTGCCGAACCACTCGTCGAACTGCTCGGCCGCAACCGCGCCCGCATCCTCAGCGCCGCCATCGACCCGATCAGTACGACGGCACTGGTCGCGGCGACGGGCCTCTCCCTGTCCACCGTCTCCGAGCACCTCCGCGTCCTGACCGCAGCCGGCCTACTCGAACGCCGCCGCTCCGGCCGCTCAGTCCTCTACTGGCAATCAGACACCGCGCACCGCCTAGCCCAAGCCCCACCAACCGACACCGGCCAGGGATAGTGCTCTGACGACGCTTGCCCCACGTTGCGTCGTTACAGCGGGATCAGGTCGGCGACCTCCTCGGGCAGGCCAGGCGACGTCAAGCTGTGTCCCATGCCTGGTACGACGTGCAGTACGGCACCCGGGATAGCGGCTGCGAGCGCCTCCGCGTGACGGAGCGGATAAACAGGGTCCTGGTCTCCGTGCACTATGGATGTCGGCGCTGTGATCGAAGAGAGCGGGACCCGCAGATCGGGAGATTCCATCCACACCGCCCGTCCGTGATTGGCGGCGGCCGCCGGATCGACAGCTCGCGACCACGCCAGCTCCAGCATCGCCCGGGTAGCAGGCTCGTCGAACGGGCGCACTGGCCCGTTGAACATCCGGAACAGGGCGACATCCGAATCCACACTCGGCGGCGACCCAGCGGCCAGGTGCGCGAGAAACGCAGGTGAAGGCGGCGGGAGATCATCTGGATCTGCAGGCTCTCCGGCCTGCGCTCGTGACCAGGCGGGACGCGGATCGTGGCTCATCGGCGAAGTGGAGAGCAGCGTCAAGGACCGGACGCGCTCCGGCGCGTGCACCCCCAGCCACTGCGCGATCATCCCGCCGAGGGAGGTTCCGGCGATATGAGCAGACGCCAATCCGTATCCGTCGAGTACAGCCAGACAATCGCGAGCCATGTCCCCGATCGTGTACGGCTGCGCATCGAAGTCGACAGTACTGGACCGGCCGGTGTCACGATGGTCGAACCGGATCACTTGAGCCCCGCGGCTCACCAGTCGCCCCACCAGCGCGTCCGGACACAAAATCCCCTGAGCAGCAGAGCCCATGACCATCAGAACGGCGGGCAGCCCTGGCTCTCCCGCCCGTTCTGTCCAGAGCCGCAGCGGCCCCGAGTCCACGAATCGCTCCAGCACGTCGATCATGCCCGCCGACTGTAGCCACGGCAGCTGTCCAGTGCGACCTAATTGCGTTCCCCCGCAGTACAGCGCACGGGAGCCCTTCCACTCCCTCGGGCCGAAGCGGGTGTTTCCCCGCAGTACAAGGGGTTTAGTTGAGACCCTTGAGGAGTTGGCGGGCCATGACGATGCGCTGGACCTGGTTGGTGCCTTCGTAGATCTGGGTGATCTTGGCGTCGCGCATCATGCGCTCGACGGGGTAGTCGTGGGTGTAGCCGTAGCCGCCGAGGAGTTGGACGGCGTCGGTGGTGACGGCCATGGCTACGTCGGAGGCGAAGCACTTGGCGGCGGCGCCGAAGTACGTGAGGTCGCTGTCGTTGCGCTCGGAGCGGGCGGCTGCGGCGTACGTGAGTTGGCGGGCCGCCTCGATCTTCATGCCCATGTCGGCGAGCATGAACTGCAGGCCCTGGAACTCGGCCAGTGCCTTGCCGAACTGCTTGCGCTCCTTGACGTAACCGAGCGCGTAGTCGAGCGCGCCCTGGGCGATCCCCAACGCCTGCGCGGCGATCGTCACGCGGGTGTGGTCGAGCGTCGCCATCGCGGTGGCGAAGCCGGTGCCAGGTGCGCCGATCATCCGCGACGCCGGGATGCGGACGTTGTCGAAGTACACCTCGCGGGTCGGTGAGCCCTTGATGCCGAGCTTCTTCTCCGGCGCGCCGAACGAGACACCGTCGTCGGACTTCTCCACCACGAAGGCGCTGATGCCCTTCGAGCGGGCGTCCGGGTCGGTCACCGCGAAGACCGTGTAATAGTCGCTCACGCCGGCGTTGGTGATCCACCGCTTCACGCCGTTGAGCACGAAGTCCGAGCCATCAGCGACCGCGCGCGTCTTCATCGACACTGCGTCGGAGCCGGCTTCGGGCTCGGACAGGCAGTACGAGAACATCGCGTCGCCGGCGGCCACCGGCGGCAGGTACCGGTCCTTCACCTCGTCGGAGGCGGACAGCAGCAGGGGCAGCGAGCCGAGCTTGTTCACCGCGGGGATCAGCGAGGTGGAGGCGCAGGCGCGGGCCACCTCCTCGATCACGATGACCGTGGCGAGCGCGTCCGCGCCGGCCCCGCCGTACTGCTCGGGGATGTGCGGCGCGTGGAAGTCGGACGCCTTGAGCGCGTCGTACGACGCCTTCGGGAACTCGGCGAGTTCGTCCACGTCACCGGCGTTGGGTGCCACCTTGGCGTCGCAGACATCGCGAACGGCGGCCCGGATCGCCTCGTGCTCCTCGGACAGCGCGTACAGCTCGAATGAGTTACTCACGAGTCACAATCTACGACGAAACACTCCGATGAGCGATGCAGCAGACCGCGAAAGTGATGAACAGCGCACAGCATGCAAGCGTTTGGCCATGAGCCGGTCATGAGGTGGCAATTGTGGTCGGTAGAGTCGCCCGCATGACTGAAGGCACGCCCACCCCCAGCGAGCGACCGCTGCGGATCTCGGTGATCGGTACCAACTACCTCGGCGCGAACACGGCCGCGGGGATGGCCGAGTTCGGTTTCGACGTGATCGGGGTCGAGATCGACGAGCACCGGCTGAAGCTGCTGAACGACGGCAAGGCCCCGCTCTACGAGCCGGGTCTGGATCCCCTGCTGAAGCAGCACACGGACTCCGGCAGGCTGCGGTTCACCAACGACTACCGCCAGGTGGCCGACTGGGCCGACGTGCACTTCATCTGCGTGGGTACGCCGCAGCAGGAGGGCAGCGACGCCGCCGATCTGGCCCAGGTGAACTCGGTGGTCGACATGCTGGCACCGCTGCTCACCAGACCGTGCCTGGTGGTCGGCCGGTCCACCGTGCCGGTCGGCACGTCGAAGCTGGTCGAGAAGCGCTTCCACAGCGAGTCGCCGGCCGGCCAGGGCGTCGAGATCGCCTGGCAGCCCGAGTTCCTGCGCGAGGCACACGGTGTCGACGACACGCTGCACCCGGATCGCCTCGTCTTCGGCGTCCAGTCGGCGGCCGCGGAAGCGACATTGCGGCAGGTGTTTGCAGCGCCGATCGACGAGGGTACGCCGGTCGTCGTCTGCAACCTGCCGACCGCCGAGCTGGTCAAGGGCGGCGCGAACGCCTTCCTGGCCACGAAGATCTCGTTCATCAACGCCCTCGCCGAGATGTGCGACGCGACCGGCGCCGACGTCACCCAGCTCGCGGACGCCCTCGGCCACGACAAGCGGATCGGCCGCGGCATGCTCAACGCCGGGCCCGGGTACGGCGGTGGCTGCCTGCCGAAGGACCTGCGCGCGTTCATGGCGCGCGCCGGTGAGCTCGGCGTGGAGGAAGTCATCACGCTGCTCCGCGAGGTCGACGACATCAACCAGCACCGGCGGGCCCGGGTCGTGGACGTGACCCACGAGCTCCTCGGCGCCGAGTGGGTCGGCCGCAATGTCACCGTGCTGGGGGCGGCGTTCAAGGCGGGCACCGACGACGTACGGGACTCGCCCGCACTCGATGTGGCCGGCCGGATCCAGCTGCACGGCGCGACCGTCACCGTCTTCGACCCGGAGGCGATGGAGAACGCGCGCCGGGTGCGGCCGACCCTGCGGTACGCCTCGTCCGCGGCCGAGGCGTGTGAGGGCGCGCACCTGGTCCTGCACCTGACCGAGTGGCCGGAGTTCCGCGAGCTCGACCCGGCCGCCCTGCGCGGCGCGGTGGCGCACCCGGTGATCGTGGACGCCAGGCTGTCCCTGGACGCCCAGAAGTGGCGTGACGCGGGCTGGACCTACCGCGCCCCCGGCCGCCCCTGACAAAAGCCCCCGGCCGCCCTGACAAAACTGAGCAGCCGCAAGTCCTGGAGAATCAGGGCTTGCGGCTGTTTCGCGTCAGGCGACGGTCGCGTTCCGGAGTACCGGCCGGGTAAGTGCACCGAGGCCGATCAGGGCCGAAGCGACGGCGATGCCGAGGCAGACGCCGGTGATACCGACTCCGTCCAGGTCGGCGAGCGAGCCGAGGACCGGGTTCATCACGACGAGCGCGATGCTCTGACAGAGCAGTACGACGGATTGCAGGCGGGACTGGTACTCGCGCTCCACCGAGTTCATCAGCAGCGGCAGGACGTGACCGGTGAAGGTGCCCACCCCGACGCCGCTGACCACGCCGGCGGCGATCACCAGCGGCAGCGGATGCAGGGACGACAACCCGAGCAGTCCGGCACCGGCGATCAGCAGCCCGAACGCGGCCACCATCCCCGGCCGCGGGAAGGCGCCCTTGGCCAGGATCCGCAGCGCGATCATGCCGACCCCGAGACTCCGGCTGGCGACCAGCAGACCGGCCGTCGCCGCGTTCCAGTGATGGTCGCGGGCCAGCAGCGGCAGCAGCAGGACGTCCAGCGGCATCAACAGCCCGGCCGCCATCGTCATCATGATCAGCAGGGCCCTGGTCAGCGGCCGCCCGAAGGCCGTCCTCACGCCGTCCGAGATCGAGCGCAGCATTCCGGTCGTGATCCGCCTCGGCACCGTGATGGCATCCCGCAGGGACAGCAGCACGACGATCATCACGATGAACGTCAGCGCGTCGAATCCGGCCGCCGAGGTCAGTCCGGCCCAGTTCACCAGCAGGCCGCCGACCGCCGTACCGGTGACCGCGAAGATCACACCGGTCACCTGGAAGCTGGCCAGCGCCCGGGGCACCTGCTCCGGCGGCACCAGCAGCCTCGGCATCGAGCGCGACGACGGCAGGAAGAACGCGTCGATCACACCGATCACCAGTGCCGCGGTGAACAGCAGCGCGACCGGCTCCCCGATGGCGATCGTGATCGGCACCAGCGCGGTGGTGATCGCGAACATCGCCGTACAGCTGACCAGCAACACCCGCCCGGCGCCGAACCGGTCGCCGATCGCCCCGCCGACCAGCAGCAGGGCTGCGCGCGGCGCCGCGGCCAGGAGAAGCACGAGCCCGGCGACGCGGCCACCGTGCTGGCTGGCGGACCATCCGATCGCGAAAGTGATCGTCAGATCGCCGAGGAGGGACACAGCGGCGCCGAAGAGCCAGATCCAGTAGCGGACCGGGATGCGCTGTGTGTCCGGTTCTGCGGGCGGAGTCACGATCGACGACCTTAGACGACATTCGGGTGGATCACACGGCTACCCGCTCGCAGCCTGTGGAAACCGCCCCGGTTCAGGATTTACGCAGCTCTGCCGCGCCTTCACGGACAGTGTGCCCCTTCGCCTTCGCCATATCCGCAAGTTCTGCCTGGAAAGCGCTCATCCGCTCCCGCAGCGCCTCGTCGTACGCGGCCAGGATCCGGACCGCCAGCAGGCCCGCGTTGCGCGCGTTCCCGATCGAGACCGTGGCGACCGGTACGCCGGCCGGCATCTGCACGATCGACAGCAGCGAATCCATCCCATCGAGATACTTCAGCGGCACCGGTACGCCGATCACCGGCAGCGGGGTGACCGCGGCGAGCATGCCCGGCAGGTGTGCGGCTCCACCGGCTCCGGCGATCAGCACCTTCAGGCCCCGCTCGTGCGCCGACCGGCCGTAGTCGATCATCTCCACCGGCATCCGGTGCGCCGAGATCACGTCCGCCTCGAACGGCACGTCGAACTCGACACACACCTCCGCGGCCGCCTTCATCGTCGGCCAGTCGGAGTCCGACCCCATCACGATTCCCACGCTCATTGCTGGTCCCTACTCGTCGATGGTGCCGGTCAGGTACGCCGCCGCGTGCCGGGCGCGCTCGCGGACCTCGTCCAGGTCGTCGCCGTACGCCGTGACGTGGCCGACCTTGCGCCCCGGCTTCACGGCCTTGCCGTAGAAGTGCACCTTGAGCCCCGGATCCCTTGCCATGCAGTGCAACAGGCCGCGATGCATGTCCTCGACATCACCGCCCAGCACGTTCACCATCACCGTGTACGGCGCTCGCGCGGCCGGCGAACCGAGCGGCAGATCCAGCACTGCACGCAGGTGGTTCTCGAACTGCGAGGTCACCGCACCGTCGATCGACCAGTGCCCGGTGTTGTGCGGGCGCATCGCCAGTTCGTTGACCAGCAGCCGGCCGTCGCGGGCCTCGAACATCTCGACCGCGAGGATCCCGACGACGCCGAGCTCCTTGGCGATCCGCAGCGCTGTCTGCTGTGCTTGCGCCGCCTTGTCGGGCGCTAGCCCGGGGGCCGGGGCGGTCACCTCGACGCAGATCCCGTTCTCCTGCACGGATTCGACGATCGGGTAGGCGACCGCCTGTCCGTGCGGTGAGCGGGCGACGATCGCGGACAACTCGCGGACGAAGTCGACCTTCTCCTCGGCCAGGATCGGCACGTTCGCCGCGAACGCCTCGTCGACGACCGGGTCCTCGGCGCTCTCGGCGACCCAGACACCCTTGCCGTCGTACCCGCCGCGGGTCGTCTTCAAGATGATCGGGAAGCCACCGATCCGCTTGGCGAAGTCGGCGATCTCGTCCCGGCTCGCGACCACCTGATGCGCCGGCGCGGGCGCGTCGAAGGCGTCCAGCCGCTGCCGCATCACCGCTTTGTCCTGGGCGTGCACGAGGGCGTCCGGGCCCGGCCGTACGGCGATGCAGGCGGCCTCGAGCTCGTGCAGGAGCTCGGTGGGGACGTGCTCGTGGTCGAAGGTGACCACGTCCGCCTCGGCGGCGAACCGGCGTACGGTCTCGGGGTCGCGGTAATCGCCGACGGGGGCGTCGGCGACGGCCTGCGCGGCCGAGACCGTCGGGCCCTCCGCGAGCACGCGCAGCTGGATGCCCAGCGCGACGGCCGTCTCCTGCGTCATCCGGGCCAGCTGTCCGCCACCGATCATGCCGACCACGGGGGTGCCGGCCGGCAGGTCTTTACGCTCGAACTTCACACGCCGGAGCCTAATGTGCTGACCTGGCGGGTATGGCGCTGGGCTGCCCGGATTTCGGCGCGGGCCCGATCGGCAGGTACCGTGAGAAGCTGTTCAGCCGCGCCCCGCGTTCACAGAGAGCATTCCGGTCCGTTGAAAATCGTCACCACGCTGTATCGCCAGGTCGAGCATCTGGTGCACGAAGTGGCCAAGTTCGGCCTGGTCGGACTGCTGGGCATGCTCGTGGACCTGCCGATCTACAACTGGCTGGTCTTCGACAACCCGCTCATCTTCGGTACGCCGGGCGACGGCATGCTGCACCACAAGCCGCTGACCGCGAAGGTCATCTCGGTCACCGCGGCCACCATCGCCACCTACCTGGGCAACCGGCACTGGACCTGGCGGCACCGTGAGCGCACCGGCCTGCACCGTGAGTACGTGCTCTTCTTCGTGCTGAACGGTATCGGCCTGCTGATCGCCGCCGGCTGCCTCGGCTTCTCCCGGTACGTGCTCGACCTGCACAACGCGCTGGCCGACAACATCTCCGCCAACGTGATCGGCCTCGGCCTCGGCACGCTGTTCCGCTTCTGGTCCTACCGGAAGTTCGTCTTCAAGGAAGAGCTCGCGCTCGAGGAAGCCGAGCACGAGCACGCCACGGACGACGCCGACAACACCGGCGACCTCCCCGCCATCCGCTGACCCAGTCGCCGCTTTCGCGGCGGGCGGTGAATCCTTTCGGCCTGGTCGAGCCTCTTGTGTAGGTGCAGATCAAAGTGAGAGACCATCAACCACGCGCCGGCGCCTGGGTCACCGACCAGCTGATCGCTTCGGCCCAGCAGGGCGACGTCGAATCGATCAGCGCTGTGGTCTACAGCGCGCATCCGCATGTCCTGCGCTTCGCCCGGACGCTGTGCGCGACGCCGCAAGACGCCGAGGACGCTGCCCAGGAAGCGTTGATCACCCTGTTCCGCAAGGTCGGCTCGCTGCGGGCCTCCGCCGCGCTGGCCTCGTGGATGTTCCGGATCGTCCGCAACGAGTGCCTTCGCCTGCTGCGTCGACGACGGCCTGAGGAGCTCGATCCGCCGGGCGCCGACTCCGTGGAAGACGACGTACTCCGCCGGCTCGAGGCCGACCGGGTTGCCGCAGCGATCGGTGCCCTCCCCGATCTGCAACGCCGCGTGCTGATCATGCGCGATGTCCAGGGGTACCCCGGCCGATCGGTCGCCGACGCGCTCGGGCTCAGCCTGGCGGCGATGAAATCCCAGCTGCACCGGGCGCGCCGCGCCGTACAGGCCGCTTTGGCCGGACCAGACGCGAGCTGACGACGGACCAGGGGAGATTCTCATGCTTGAAATCGGCTCTACCGCACCGTTGCTGGAGCTTGAAGACACCGAGGGACAAGGAGTGACGCTTGCCGAGTCCGGCAGCCGAGGGGTGCTGGTGTTCTTCCTCCGATCGGCGTCCTGCCCGGTCTGCAACGCGCACGTCCGGAACCTGATCAAGAAGGCCGACGAGTACGCCGCCGCCGGCGTACAGATCATGATCGCGGTGCCCGAGGGCCGCGAGGAGGCCGCTCAGTGGAAGTCCAAGGGGAAGATCCCGTTCCGGGTCGTGACCGGTCGTCGCGGCAGCCCGCACGAGGCGTTCGGTCTGGTCCGGAAGCTGTTCGGCTCGATGCAGCAGTCGGGCAGCGTCCTCGTCGATGCGGACAACGTGGTCCGGCACGCTCACGGTGCCACGAATCCGATGAACAGCTACGACAAGGCGGGCATCGCCGACGCCGTCGAGCGACTGCGGGCCACTTCGGCAAGCTGACCGGGCGGGCGTTGCCGAGGTTGCCCACCGCGCCGGTTAAGTCGCTGGCCGCTGGTCGGAGCTGCGTGTGAGGATGCGGCCATGACAGAGATCGCTGTTCGGGTAGGTGTGGCCGAGGACTACGACGCGATATCGGCGGTGTTCGGCACCGCGATGATGTTCGAGCCGTCCGCTGACGACGAGCTGGGCAAGCGGCTGTTCGAACCCGAGCGGGCGCTGGTGGCGACCGACGGCGAGCACATCGTCGGAACGACCAAGGCGCTGACGCGGGATCTGTCCGTGCCCGGAGCAGTGGTGCCGGCCGCGCATGTCACCGGCGTCGGTGTGCGGGCAACCCATCGCAGGCGTGGCGTGATGTCGGCGTTGATAGGTCGCCAGTTGCGCGAGATACCGGAGGCGATCGCCGTGCTGTGGGCCAGCGAGCCGGGCATCTACGGGCGTTTCGGGTACGGCGCTGCCGCGTGGGGCACGTCGTACGAGGTTGACCTGCATCGGGTCGGTCCGCCAGTCGTGCGGACTCGTCCGGGCGAGCTCAGTGAGCTGACTGTGGACGAGGCCTGCAAGGAGCTGCCGACGCTCCTGCGTCAACTCCAGGAACGGCGTCCCGGGGTGTCCGGCCGGTCCGAGCTCGAGTGGCAGAAGCACCTGGAGGACAAGAAGGACGACCGAGGCGGCCGGACCGCGCGCCAGATCCTCGTGCATCGCGACGAGACCGGCGCCATCGACGGGTACGCCTTGTGGCGCGGCAAGATGAACTGGGAGCCCACGGGCCCGGCCTACGACGTGCGCGTCGAAGAGCTGGTGGCGCCCGAACCCACGGCGTACAAGGCGTTGTGGAGCTATCTCCTCACGCTGGATCTGGCTGCGACGCTCGGTTACGGGTACGCCGCTGTGGACGAGCCGGTGCAGCAACTCGTCACCACGCCGACTGCCCTGAACCGACGAGTGAGCGAGTCACTCTGGCTACGGGTGACCGACGTGGCCCGCGCCCTCGAACAGCGCCGGTACGCCGCTGCGGTGGACCTGGTGATCGAGGTGACCGACGAGCTGATCCCGGCCAACGCCGGCCGGTACCGGCTCACCGCCGACGGCACGACGGCAGTGTGTACGCCGACCGACGACCCGGCTGACCTGACGATCCCGGTGCGAGAGCTCGGCGCCGCCTATCTCGGCGGACGCCGGCTCGCCGAGTTCGCCGCTACGGGGCGCGTCGTGGAGCACACGGCAGGCGCCCTCGACACTGCGACCACGGCCTTCTCCTGGCCGGTCCAGCCGGCCAGCATCGAGGTCTTCTGACCCGGATCGCCGGCCGGCGATGACTTCCGGGTGCCGAAGTGGTCTACACAGAGACGGCTATCGGCACAACGGAAGAGGAAGTCTCACATGGTCACACTGAAGCCGGGCAGTTTGCTGCTGGGAAGCACCCGGCCCGAGCAACTCCGCGACTGGTACCGCCGCACGCTGGCGCCGGAGTACAACGGCGAGGGGCCGATCGATCTCGGCGGCTTCCTGCTGGTCATCGACTCGCGCGACGACCTCAGCGCCACCAATCCCGAGCCCGGGCGCTCGATCCTCAACTTGCACGTCGACGACTTCGACGCCGTCCAGCAGCAACTCGAGGCCGCCGGAGTCACCTGGCTGAATCCGGTCGAAGACCGCCCGGTCGGTCGCTTCGGCACTTTCACCGATCCGGACGGCAACTACCTGCAGATCATCCAGTTCAAGAACCACGCGTAGCTGGAGGCTTTGCCCTGCAGGTGATGCCGGGTGGATGTCAGGATGTGTGCGTGACGTTCAGTTCGGTTCTCCGGGTGTCCACGCCAGTGCTCGAGGTTGCGTATCAGGAGGCGGGCGATCGCGGCGGCCTGCCGGTGTTCTTGCTGCACGGCTTCCCGTACGACGTGCGCGCGTACGACGAGGTGGCCGGCCTGCTCGCCGACGCCGGGTTGCGGGTGATCGCGCCGTACCTGCGAGGGTTCGGGGAAACCAGGTTCAGGGATCCCGGTACGCCGCGGTCCGGGCAGCAGGCCGCGCTCGCCCAGGACCTGCTCGAGTTGATGGATGCGCTCGAAGTCGAGCGAGCGATCGTCGCGGGCTACGACTGGGGTGGACGGGCTGCCTGCATCGCGGCGGCGCTCTGGCCGGAGCGGGTGCACGGGCTGGTGTCGGCGGCCGGCTACAACGTGCAAGACATCGCGAACGCCGTTGAGCCGGCCAAGCCGGAGTGGGAAGTCACCTACTGGTACCAGTACTACTTCGGCACCGAGCGCGGTCGCCGGGGTCTGGAACGCAATCGGGACGAACTGTGCGAGCTGCTGTGGGGCATGTGGTCGCCGACCTGGGCCGGAGCGGCCGCGGCGTTCCCGGCCAGCGCTCCGAGCCTGCACAACCCGGACTTCGTCGAGGTCGTGATCCACTCCTACCGGCACCGCTACGGCCTGGTCGCCGGCGACCCGCAGTACGACGGGCTGGAGGCGGAGATCGCGAAGCAGCCGGTGATCACCGTGCCGACCGTGGTACTGGAGAGCGGGGCCGACGGGGTCGGTGGGCCTAGCGATCCCAAGGAGCGCGCGAAGTTCACCGGGCCGTATCAGCAGCGGATGCTGGCCGACATCGGGCACAACGTCCCGCAGGAGGCGCCGGCGGAGTTCGCGCGGGCCGTGCTGGACCTCGTCCGCCGGTAGTACCGTCGGCGGGTGCGGATTCTCTTCGTCGGAAACAGTTTCACGGGCCGGAACAACCTGCCCGGGCTCATCGCCGGTCTGGCGAAGCAGCGTGATCTGGTGATCGAGCATCGGCTGATCTCGGCCGGGGGAGCGTCACTGCGCCAGCACCTGAACGCCGGTACGGCGCTCGCCGCGATCGCCGACGGCGGGTTCGACACCGTCGTCCTGCAGGAGCAGAGCACCTTGCCGGCCAAGAATCCGGCGCGGATGCACGACAGCGTCCGGGACTTCCACGCGGCCATCGAGAAGGCAGGCGCCCGGACCGCGCTCTACATGACTTGGGCTCGCCAGAACGGCGCGCAACAACCGATCACCACCGCGTACGCCGCTATCGCGGCGGAGCTCGGCGCCACGCTAGTTCCGGTCGGGATGGTCTGGGAACGCTTTCTCCGGGCCAACAGCGAGCCGCCCCTGCACGACAAGGACGGCAGTCATCCGGCCCTCGCCGGCAGCTACCTCGCCGCCTGCGTCTTCCTGATCTCCTTGCTGGCCGAGGATCCTGTCGGCATCGAGGCCCCGGTGAAGGGCCTGGCGGCGGACACCGCAGCCCTGCTTCGTGAAGAAGCCTGGTCCATCTGCGAGGCACTGGCCGGCGGGAACTGAGCGACGGCCGGTACGACGAAGTTCAGCAGGGCACCGTCGCGTTCGACTGGGGCAGCCGGCCAGCGACGCCGGATCATCCGGGCCACCCGGTCGTTGGCGGCGCTGACCACGAACAGGAAGCGGGTCGCTCCGGTCTCGAAGGCATGGCCGGCCGCGACGGTGAGCATCCGAAGCCCCAAGCCACGGTTCTGCTCCGGCTCGCTGATCACGACGGCGAGTTCGGCGGTCGGCTCTGTGCTGCCGGTCGCCCAGGCCCACATCGCGTGCCCGATGACGGCGTCGCCGCGGGTCGCCACCCAGGCGCAGCCGGCCGGCCGGAGCAGCCGTAGTACGAGTGAATCGCGAGGCGGGCGACCGACCGCGGTCTGGAAGCGCATGTAGAGGCTGAAATCCGTCAGCGCGGTCAGCATGGCCGCCAGGTCGTCCAGGTCCGCCTCACCGGCGGTGCGGATCCGCGGTATCTGAGTCTGATTCACGGATTCAGGGTCGCCTGGCTTGGCTGAGTCTGTCAAGGAGACTTATCCTCGGAGCATGATCCAGGAACAGACCGTGCCCGAGGCGATGCGGTGGTCGACGGAGAACTGCACGATCTCCCGGACGATGGAGATCCTGGGCGAGAAGTGGATGTTCCACCTGCTGCGCGAGGTGTTCGTCGGCGTCCGCCGGTTCGAGGACATCCGGGCCCGGGCGGAGATTCCGCGTCAGGTGCTGACCGACCGGCTGGCCGCGCTGATCGACCGCGGCCTGCTCCGCCGCGAGCCTTACCGGGTGCCGGGCCAGCGCGAGCGGTACGAGTACCGCCTCACCAAGGCCGGCTTCGATCTCTATCCCGTCCTCGTCGCCTTGGTCCAGTGGGGCGATCAGTACCTGCCGCTGGACGACGGACCGCCGATCGTCGCGCAACATCGCGGCGACTGCGGCGAGAAGGTCAGCGTCGTCATGCGGTGTGCGGCCGGCCATGAGCCGGCCCCACGCGAGGTGGCGATGCGCCCCGGCCCCGGCGCCCAGTTGAGAGTCACCGAGAAGCTTGCCTAGGGCATCCAAGTGCCCAGGCGTCTACGCTGCCTCGCCTTCGCACCCTTCCGGGCCGCGAAGGCGAGGAGCTGGCATCAGCCCTGGCGGGCCTTCTGGCGGGGGTCCAGCCGGTTGATCACGTAGACCCGCCGGCCGCGGCGCACCACCTGCGCACCCCGCTTGGTCTTCAGCGCCTTCAACGAACGTCGCACCTTCATGCCGGATCCTCTCTGTCAGCCCGTCCAACACGAACCGGCCCGCGAATCTTCCCGGATGTCGATCTGCGCCGCGGCGGTTCGACGCTGAGGTAGTGGCGGGCAGGCCGGCACGGACGAGAAGGGGTGCGAGATGTCTTTTCAGGCTTATCTGGACAAGATCGAGGAGAAGACCGGGCTGACTCCGCGGCAGTTGCTGGAGATCGCCGGCGAGAAGGGGTACGCCACGCCGGAGACGAAGGCCGGCGCGGTGGCCGACTGGCTCAAGGCGGACTACGACCTCGGCCGCGGGCATGCGATGGCCTTGTTCCACGTACTGAAGAACGGTCCGAAGATCAGCAGCAAGCACGTCAACTCGGGCACGGCACACAGCGATCCCTCCGACACCCTCTGGCTGGACGGCAAGGCGACCAACCCGGGTCGGTGAGGTCAGGTGAGGGCTTTGATGGCGGTGCGGAGGAGTTCTTCGGTGTGGCGGGGGCGGAGGGCCGTGATCGCGAGCGAGTCCATCGTGACGGCGTACTCGTCGAGGTCCTCGCGCTTGTCCAGGTAGACGGCGCTGGTGAGGTGCTCGATGTAGACGACGTCGGGCAGGTCCATCTCGCCGAACCGCAGGATGCTGAACGCGCCGCCGGTGGCCGTGTAGCCGCCGCGGTCGAACGGGATGATCTGCAGCGTGACGTTGTGCCACTGGGACACCTCGATCAGGTACTCCAGTTGGGCGCGGAACACCTCGCGCCCGCCGATCGGGCGCTGTAGGACCGCTTCGTCGATCACCGCCCACAGGCGCACCGAGCGCTTCCGCGTCAGCACCTGCTGGCGGCCGGTGCGCAGCGCGACCAGGCGCTCGACCTCCTCGGCGGGCAGCGGCCGGTCACGGCCGAGTTGCACCACGGCCCGCGCGTAGTCCGGGGTTTGCAGCAGTCCCGGCACGAACTGGAGCTCGAAGGTACGGATCAGCTCGGCCGCCATCTCCAGGCCGAGGTAGGAGTGGAACCAGGTCGGCGTCAGGTCGTCCCAGCGTTGCCACCAGCCCGGGTTGTTCGCTTGCTGGGCCAGTTCGAGCAGCCGCTCGCGCTCCTCGGCGTCGTCGAGTTTGTACAGCGTCAGCAGATCGTCGACGTCGCGGACCTTGAAGCCGACCCGGCCGAGCTCCAGCCGGCTGATCTTGGATTCCGAACCGCGGATCGCCCAGCCCGCATCGGCCCGGCTGATATCGGCCGCCTCGCGCAACCGGCGCAGATGTGCGCCCAGCATGATCCGCAGGGCGGTCGGCCCGCCGTACGCATCCTGCTCTGTCACGGAGTCTCTCCAGCTGTTCGTGTGGCCGCCGGAGGATCATTTCACGAGATTGCCGGATCCGGCTCGGACAGGCGCGCGCACAGCGCGTGAAACCCACCGCGACTGCTAGTAAGGTCAGGCACCTACACCCCAATCGAGAACGAAGGTCGCCGATGCCCGACGTTTCCAAGGCCCCCAGCTCCGCGCCTGTCGGCGTCGACACCACCAGGGCCAGCATCGCCCGCGTGTACGACGCGTTTCTGGGTGGCAAGGACAACTTCGAAATCGACCGGGAGGTACTGCGGCAGGTCGCCACGGTGGCCCCGCAGGTGACCGACCTCGCCTGGTCGAACCGGAACTTCCTGATCCGCGCCTGCCGGTTCCTGGCCGGCCAGGCAGGCATCAAGCAGTACCTCGACTGTGGTTCCGGCCTGCCCACTGCGGAGAACACCCACCAGGTGGTCCAGCGGCTGCAGCCGGACGCGAAGGTGCTGTACATCGACAACGACCCGGTGGTGCTCGCGCACGGCCGCGCGCTGCTGGAGGAGAACGAGAACACGCTCTTCGTCAGCGCCGACATCTTCGAGCCCGAGCAGGTCCTCGGGCTGCCGGAGGTGCGGGAGTTCCTGGACTTCTCCCAGCCGATCGCGCTGATCCAGAACGGCACCATGCACCACTACCTGGGCGACGACGGCCCGCAGCTGATCCAGAAGTACATCGACGCCCTGGCTCCCGGCTCGTACGTCGTGATCTCGCACTTCCTCGACCCGCAGACCCCCGAGCACGCCAAGACCGCCCGGGCGCTGGAGGAGCGGTTCACGCACAGCCCGATGGGCTCGGGCCTGTTCCGTCCTTACGACGCGATCCAGGCGATGTTCAACGACCTGGAAATGGTCGACCCGGGCCTGGTGCTCTGCGACGAATGGTGGCCGGACGGCCCTCGTGTCACTCCGCTCAGCCAGATCGAGGAGTGCATCGCGGGCGGTATCGGCCGCAAGCCCTGACGCTCAGGAGTACTCCGACAGCAGTACTGCGGTAGTACCGGGCTCCAGGGCCTGGAAGGTGTGCGGAAGGTCGCCCGGGTAGGCGATGTAGTCGCCCGGGCGCAGTTCCACCGGGTCGTCGGTCGGGCCCACGAGGGCCCGTCCGGTGCTGAGCACGACGTGCTCCACCACGCCCGGCATGTGCGGGTCGGAGTTCCGGCCCGGTCCCGGGGCGACCACGATCCGGTAGACGTCGCGCCTTGTGTTGGGCGGGCAGGAGGCGACCAGGGTCGCGCTGTAGTCGCCGTGTTCGGTGTAGACGGCCGGCCCTTCGTTGGCCCGGATCACCTGTACGCGCGGCTTCGGCGGGTCGACCAGTTGCCCGAACTGGATGTCGAGCGCGACACAGAGCGCCCAGAGCGTCTCCACGCTCGGGTTGCCGGTACCGGACTCCAGTTGGGACAGCGTCGATTTGGCGACCCCCGCGCGCTTCGCCACTTCGGTGAGCGAGAGGCCGGTCCGCGCCCGCTCGCGGCGTAGCGAGGACGCGATCACCTCGAGTGGTGCCTTGCCGTCCATCAGTGTTCGCTCCATCGGTCCAACCGTTCGACTTGACGAACAAGTCGCTGACTGTTCATCATAAAACCCATGCGTTCGATATGGCGAACTCTTCGGCAGGATCTCGGTAGACCGCTGGCCCGAGACATCGCACTGGTCTGCCTTGCCGACGGCGTGGTCGGCCTTTCGTACGGCGCGATCAGCGTCGGTGGCGGACTCCAGTTCTGGGTGCCCGTGCTGCTCTCGCTGCTCGTGTTCGCCGGCGCGTCGCAGTTCCTGTTCGTCGGCATCGTCGCCGCGGGCGGTAGCCCGATCGCTGCCACCATCGCCGGTCTGCTGGTGAACAGCCGCCACGTTGCCTTCGGGCTCGCCGTCAGCGACGTGATCGGCGGAGGCTGGAAGAAGATCCCGGGCAGCCATCTGATGACCGACGAGAACGTTGCCTTCGCCCTCGGCCAGGACGACCCGCGGCGCAAGCGCGCGGCGTACTGGGTGTGTGGCATCGGGATCTTCGTCTGCTGGAATCTCGGCGTCTTCGCAGGCGCCCGGCTCGGCTCGGTGATCACCGACACGGACGTGCTCGGCTTGGACGCTGCCTTCCCCGCAGTACTGCTGGCTCTTGTGCTGCCGTCGCTGCGCGACAGGTCCACCCGTACTGCGGCGTTGGTCGGCGTCGTGGTCGCGCTCGCCGCGACACCGTTCCTCCCAGCCGGTCTGCCGGTCCTGTTTGCCCTTGTGGGGTTGGTGTTCTACCGCGTCGGGCGGCCGGTTGAGGAAGAGGCGGTCCGATGAGGAATCCGGGGCTGCTGCTGATCGCGGTACTGATACTTGCCGTGGGCACCTTTTCGTTGCGCGTCGCCGGACCGTTGCTGCGGACGCGGTTCGAGCTTCCGGAGCGGGCCCAGCAGTTGATGTCTGCGGCGACTGTGGTCCTGCTGGCCGCGTTGGTGGCGACGGCCGCGTTGACGGCGGGGCACGGTGCGGCCGGGATCGCCCGGCCGGCCGGCGTACTGGTCGGGGGAATCCTTGCCTGGCGCAAGGTTCCGTTCGTGCTGGTGATCCTCGCGGCGGCGGCGACAGCGGCCGGCCTGCGGCTCATCGGCGTACCGTGACGTGGAAAGGCTCATCGGCGTACCGTGACGTGAAAACCGGACCGGCTCGCCGCGAGCCGGTCCGGTTTTCAGGTCATCGCTCGGTCAGGTCGCGGCGCCCAGGACCTTCCCGTTCTTCGGGCGCAGCAGGAACGCGCCGAGGTAGAGGACTGCGGCGATGATCAGCAGGCCGTGGAAGCCGATCAGCAGGCCGGCGTACTCCAGGCAGCCGCCCAGCATCGCGCCGAGCAGGTTGGCGCCGAAGCTCGCCGTACCGTCCGCGGTGTCGGTGAACCGCTTCGCGAAGATCACATTCGCGGCGAAGATCGGGGTGAACGCGATCACCACCGCGACCAGTGCCCGCAGGCCGACCGGCATCGAGAGCATCCAGCTGTCCGGGAAGATCCAGCTCAGCAGCAGTCCCGCGAACAGCACGACGAACATCACCTTGATCGGTGGGGTCTTGAACCGTCTGGTGACTTCGACGGCGGCCAGGACGGCGACCAGCACGCCGGCGAACACGATCGCGTTCACCACCCACGTCGTACCGAACAGCAGGGCGAACCCGGTGATGCTCTTGGTCTCCAGCAACATGAAGCCGGCGCCGAGCAGGAACAGGTCGGTGTACGGCCGCATCCGCCGGTACGACGAACCGCCGCCCGCGATGCCGACGCCGATCAGGCCGGCCAGCAGCACCAGCCCGAGCGTGACCAGGTACAGCGACGGGATGCGGTCGGTGAACAGGTACAGGAACGGCCGGTTGTCGGTGGCCGGCGGCGGGGTGATCGCGCTCGGCCCGGGCCACGCGGCTTGGCAGGTCTGGTCGGCCTCGGTCAGCCCCACGGTCACGACCGCCTGCTGCAGGCCGTCGCCGACCTTGTCCACGCACGGCTTGTGCCCGAAGGCCTTCTCGGCCGTCGACGCCAGCCGGTCGATCAGCCAGGTCTCGCGGTAGTAGTTGTACATCGCGAAGGCGCCGCCCGGGTTCAGGTGGTCCTTGGCGGACTCGAAGGCTTGCTGGGTGAACAGGTAGCTCTCCAGCCGCAGCGAGCTCGCGCCGTTCACCAGCGTCAGCGAGTCCGGCAGCGCGAGCAGGATCAGGTCGTACTTCTTGTCGGTCCGGGACAAGTAGGCCCGGCCGTCGTCGATGTGCGAGGACACCCGCGGGTCCTGGTACGGGTGGTCGGGGTTCTTCGCCTTGCCGATGTCGCGGATCCGCGGGTCGATCTCGACCGCGTCCACGTGCGCCGCGCCCTTCTTCAACGCGATCGCCACATCGGAACCCGAACCGGCCCCGATGATCAGCACGTTCTTCGGGTTCTTGCCGACGTTCGCCCGCTCGTACGGCAGGCCGTACTGCGGTTCCCACTGCAGCCGCGAGTCGGCCGGGATCGCCTGCTGGTGCGGTACGCCGTTCACCGTGATCGTGAGCAGCGGCACGCCCTTCCACTCGTAGCCCGCGGTCTGCACCTTGTAGTACGGCGACCAGCTGTTCTCCGGGCGGGTCGACTCGTGAAACAGCACGCCCACCATCACCAGCAGCGGCGCGAGCACCAGCGCACCGCTGAGCACGGTCGCGGTCAGCTTCTGCTGCCCACGAGGCCTCGGCACCATCAGCGCCACGAACATGGCCGTGACGATCAAACCCCACCAGATCGGCGGCGCGCCCAGGAACGACAGTGCGGTGAAGGCGACGATGCCGACCAGGCTGCCGATCAGATCGAACCGGTACGCCGTGAGGCGCGGCAGGTCGGCGAAGCACCGGCCGACCAGCTCGGCCGGTCCGGCCAGCACGACGGCCGCCGCGACGAAGATGATCGGCAGGATCACCCAGGTGGGCGGGCCGGTGGTGTTCAGGCTGGTGAAGTAGATGACGCTGGACGACGTACCGCGGTTGACCGTCACCGGTTTCCACGCGATCACAGCGACCAGCAGGCCGAGCATGACGGGGGAGTAGTACGGCAGCCGCTTCGCCCGGCCCGAGCGCAGGATGCCGATCCCGATGCCGAGGAACGAGCCGAGCAGCACGAAGTTCGAGAAGTAGCTCAGGTGCACGACGTTCGAGCCGGTCCAGCGGATCAGCGCGAGCTCGAGGAAGAGCATCAGCGCGCTGGCCGCGACCAGGCGGGGCTTCACCCCCAGCGGATGCTGCCAGCTGTCAGGGGCTACTTGACGGGGCGTGGAGGAGTCGACTGCCATGGGCGGGGACGTTACCCGATCGGGTGTGTCCGGCATCACCCCAGCAGGGTTTTCTGTGGACAACCGTAGTACTGGCTGTTGTTTCGACGCCACGGACGGCGACCGGGAGGGCCGCCGTCCGTGGATCGTCGGTCAGTTGTGCGTGGTGCGGGTGGCCGGCTTCACCAGTTGGCAGCCGGTCTTGTTCAGGTCGATCGTGCGGGAGGAGGTCAGGCAGGTGTAGAACCACCAGGTCTGCTGGCCGTACGCCGCGCCCTGGTCGACCGTGACGTTGCCGTTCGCATCGACCTCGCAGGGGTTGTTCACCGTGCAGCGCTCGCCGTCCTCGTTGCCGGTGTTGTTGATGCCGATCACTTCACCGGTGCTGGTGCTGACGATCGGTGAACCCGAGGTGCCGCCGATGGTCTCGCAGCCGGGCTGCTGGTACTTGATCGAGTTCTGCCAGGTCCAGTTGCCCTCGCGCAGGGTCGGGATGGTGGCCTGCACCGAGCAGGTGTAGATCCGCTTCCAGTAGCCGGAGACGACCGCCAGGCCGGCGCCGTTGGCCGGGGCCTGCTTGGCCAGTGTGAGCGGCGTGACGTTCAGCCGGGACTTGATCGAGGCGTAGCTCTCGTTCACTTCGTACAGGATGACGTCGGTCTTGGTCATCGTGCCGTAGAGGATCCGGCTCGCGCGGACGGTGCCCGCGTTGCTGGAACTCGGCCGCAGCAAGGTGATCTGCCGGCTGGACGACCGGTTCACCAGCACCTGGCCGGGGCTCAGGAAGCCGTTCTCGTAGCAGTGGCCGTTGGTGAGCACGAGCGCCCTGTCGGTGGACAGCGACTCGGCGTACCGGACGAGGGAGGCAGAGCAGTTGCTGAGGGCCGCGATACCGGTGAAGTCGGTACCTGGTGCGGCGACCTGGGACGCTGCGGGGGCTGCGGTGGCAGTCCCGGCCTCGAGGGCGTAGGCCTGGCTGCCGCCGAGCAGCAAGGCGCTGACCGCGACGGTGGTCGCGGCAACGGAACGGAACAGTCTCATGGGCGGTTTCCTGTCCTCACGACGGAGCTTGCACTTGGGCGATGCAAGCAGGGCGTAGTCGCCTTAGGACTCTTCGTATCGGACTTTCGGTACCGCGAACCATCACAGACTGATGAAACTTGGCCTTGGTAGGGCGCATGCACGGGTTTACCTGCGCGAAGGCCTGGCCTCGGGGTGGCGCCTGCGGTGTGTGGTGGGGCTGTTACTGTTCGTTGCTCGATCCGCCCGCCTCGAACCAGGCCGGCCGCCGGTACGTCGTACCTGATGTCCGGTGGGTACGAGAGGCAGGGCGGCGCGCCTGATTTCGGCGACCGTCCGGCCATGGCCATACTGAACGGCGCGCGACGTGCGGCTACGGGGGCCGTCCCGGTCGAGGATCGGCAGCCGCGCCGTACGGAGAACGGAAGGACGACATGCCGCAGGAGAAGGCTGACCTGGGCAACCTCGCCGAACCGGTGCGATTCAAGCGCGCGCTGACGCTGTTGCTGATGACCTTGGTGCTGCCCGGATCCGCGCAGATCGCGGCCGGCAGCAAACGGGCCGGGCGCTGGGCCTGGCGGGTGATCTTCGGCATCGTCGCGATCGTCGTGTTCCTGGTGCTGCTGTCGCTGGTCTGGCGATCCGGCACGATCAACCTGCTGGTCTCGCCGAAGACACTGCGGCTTGTGCAGATCCTGCTGATCCTGCTCGCGATCGGCTGGGCCGCGTTGTTCGTGGACGCCTACCGGCTCGGCCGGCCGCTGACGCTGGAACGCAACCACCGGCTGACCGCGAGCATCGTCGACGGCGTACTGGTCGTGCTGGTGATGAGTGTGCTGATCTACGGCAGCACCATCGTGTCGGCGCAGCGCGATTTCGTCGCGAGCGTGTTCGGCAACGGCCAGAAGTCGAAGGCCGACAAGGGCCGCTACAACGTGCTGCTGCTCGGCGGCGACTCGGGCGCGGACCGGATCGGCACCAGGCCGGACAGCATCACGATGGCGTCGGTGGACGCCGAGACCGGCCGGACCGTGCTGATCGGCCTGCCGCGGAACATGGCGAAGATCCCGTTCCCGGCCGGCACCGAGATGGCCAAGCAGTTCCCGCACGGCTTCGAATGGAAGAACTGCGGACACGACTGCTACCTCAACGGTGTCTACACCTGGGCGATGGGCCACAAGCAGTTCTTCCCGGGCGTCAAGGAGCCCGGCCTGCTGGCCACCTCGCAGGCGGTCGAGGGAGTCACCGGGATGAAGGTCAACTACTACGTGCTGATCGACATCGCCGGGTTCCAGCACCTGCTCGACGCGGTCGGCGGCATCACCGTCGACGTCGGCAAGAAGGTCCCGATCGGCGGTATCGGCGGGCCGATCAAGGGTTACATCCAGCCGGGGCGCAACCAGCACCTGGACGGGTACCATGCCATGTGGTTCGCGCGGTCCCGGGCGGGGGCCAGTGACTACGAACGGATGACCCGGCAGAAATGCGTGATGACCGCGATGCTGAACCAGTTGTCGCCGCAGAAGGTGCTGACGAAGTTCCAGGCCATCGCCTCGGCCAGCAAAGAGGTGGTCCAGACGAACATCCCGGCCGGCGAGCTCGGGACGTTCACCGACCTCGCGCTGGACTCCAAGAAGCTGCCGGTGTCAAGCTTCTCGCCGGTCCCGCCGCTGATCCACACCGGCGATCCGGACTTCGCGTTGGTCCGTACCAAGGTCGCCGAGGCGATCAGTAAGTCCGAAGCGCTGGACAAGGCGGCCTCGGACGGCAACGGTAAGAAGTCGAACACTCCGAGTAAGGCACCAACCAAACCCGCTACTTCCGGCAAACCCACCGGTAGCCCGTCCAAACCCAGCACCGACGTCGACGACGTCGCATCGATCTGTAAGGCCTGACCTGACCATGGCTTTGTCCCACTGGCCCGCGGTGTCCGTCGTGATGCCGGTCCTGAACGAGGAACGTCACCTCGAGGAAGCGGTCGGCCGCGTCCTCGACCAGGAGTATCCCGGCGAGCTGGAGGTGGTGCTGGCGATCGGTCCGAGCAAGGACCGGACCCAGGAGATCGCCGACCGGCTGGCCGACGCCGACAAACGCATCACGATCGTGCCCAACCCGACCGGCAAGACGCCGGCCGGGCTGAACACCGGGATCGCGCACGCCCGCCACGACATCGTCGTACGGGTCGACGGCCACGGCGTCCTGACCCAGGGCTACATCGCCCGCGCCGTCGAGGTGCTGCTGGAGAGCGGGGCCGACAACGTCGGTGGCGTGATGGCGGCCGAAGGGCGGACGTCGTTCGAGATGGCGGTCGCGTGCGCCTACCGCTCGCGGCTCGGCCTGGGCGCCTCCACCTTCCACCAGGGCGGCAAGGCGGGCCCTGCGGACACGGTGTACCTCGGCGTCTTCCGGCGTACGGCGCTGGAGCGGGTCGGCGGCTTCGACGAGTCGATGCACCGGGCCCAGGACTGGGAGCTCAACTACCGGATCCGCAAGACGGGCGGACTGATCTGGTTCAGCCCGGATCTGTCGGTGACGTATCGGCCGCGCTCGTCGCTGGCCGCTGTGGCGAAGCAGTTCTTCCACACCGGGCAGTGGCGTCGTGAAGTGATCCGCAGGCACCCGGAGACCGCCAACAAGCGCTACCTGGCGCCCCCGGTCGCGGTCGGCCTGCTGGCGATCGGAACCATCCTCGGCATCATCGGCCTGGCAACCGGCGTCAGCGTCCTCGACCTCGGCTTCCTGGCGCCGCTGGGCTACGGGTTACTGCTGCTGGCGGGCTCTGCCATGGAAGGCCGCTACCTGCCCTGGAAGGCCCTGTTCTGGCTCCCCCTGGTCTGCGCCACCATGCACGTCTCCTGGGGCCTCGGCTTCATCATCGGCCTCCAAGAACGCCCAGCCGGCCCCGCTCTCACCAACCCGGGCACCGCCTAGAACTACGCCGACACAGGAGCCCGCTTCGCGGCGCTCCTGCGTCGGCCGATTGCCCTGGAGCTCAGGGGAAAACGGATCAAGGCCGCGGGACCGAGTCCCAGGCCAGCTCGGTCACGGCGCCGTCTGGGCAGCTTGTGGCAGTAGGGCGGTGCTAACTCATCAAGGTCGACATCTCTGTGCGCTAGTGTGCGCAGGCATGTTTGGTGTGCGAGGGCGGACGGGGCAGTTGGCGTGGTACCGGACCGGTGAGGAAGCGGCCGAGGTTGCTTTTCTGCATGGGTTTTCTGACTCTGCGGCGTGCTGGGAGCCGCTGATCCGAGCGATGCCTGGGGTTCGGGCTCTTGCGATCGATGCGCGGGGGCATGGGGAGTCGGGGCTTCCGGAAGAGCCGCTCAGCTATGACGGGCAGAGTGGCGATGCCGCGCTTGTGTTGTCGGGTCAGCCGCGCAAAGGCGGGGTGGTCGTGGTCGGGCATTCGATGGGGGCGATGGCGGCTGCTTACCTCGCCGCGTCGAGGGCTGATCTGGTTCGTGCTGTTGTGTTGGAGGACCCGCCGACCGGAGAGCCCCGGGACGAGCCGCGGGACGAGCCGCGGGACGAGCCGCAGGACGAGGGGCCGGTACCGCGATGGCTTGCGGAACTCCGGGAGCTCGAGTTGCCGGACCGGATTGCGCGTGGCCGATCCAACGAGCCCGGCTGGCCCGAGGACGAACTCGAACCGTGGGCGGTGTCGAAGGCTCAGATCAACGCGCATTTGTTCGAACTGCCGTTTCAGCCACCGGTCCCGCTGACCGACCTGCTGGCCCAGACAACATGCCCCGTCCTGCTGATCCACGGGGACAGCGAGCGCGGCTCGCTGATCTCCACCGAGTACGCCGAGCGCTGCGGTCAAGCGGCGGCCGGCGAGTTCCGCGCGGTACAGATCGCCGGTGCCGGCCATTCGGTGCATCGCGACAACCGCGCGCAGTACGTCGCGGAACTCACGGCCTTCCTCGACCGGCACCGCTGAGCCCCGAGTAGGTACTCAGTTCGAGGCTGCTTCCCAGGTGAAGCCGTCCGGGTCGGTGAAGGCTGCGTCGCTGGTGATCGCGAGGCGGTGGGAACCGGTGCCGTCGGCGGGGACGCCGGCGTCCTTGGCGAGGGCGCTGCGGCCGTAGAGGGCCAGCTTGATGCCCTTCGGCGGCGCGGCGAACTCGACGTACTTGCGGCCGAAGCTGCGCGCGACGGTCAGGCCGTGCTCGACGTAGAACTGCTTGCTGGCGGCAACATCCTCGGCGCCGATCAGCAACACGATGTCGTCGACCTCGCGAGTCGCCGGACCGCTGTCCTTCTTGGCCGAGGTGGCGACCTTCCACAGCGATCCGTCGGGGGCCTGTACGACGCCGCCGTACCCCCACAGGTTCTTCTTGGCGGGCTTGACGACGGTCGCGCCGGCGTCGAGGGCGCTCCCGAGCAGGCTGTCGACAGTCGACGGCTGGGAGACGACGAGCGACAGCGTGTACGCGCGGAAGCCGCTCGTGGGCGCGTCGGAGGCGCGCACGCGGATCCGGTCGCCCAGCCCGAACGCCTTGGCGTAGAAGGCCTCGGCGGCCACCGGGTCGGAGGATTCGAGGGTGATGGCTGCGATGGAAATCTCGGTGAGGTTCATACCGAGAACGCTAGGCGCGCGGCATCCCCTGGCGCTTCTTGATTCCTGACCACCTTGGCGACCATCGCCTTCACTGGAACAAAACTTGTAGATGGCGATTGGAAGTTTCCACCTGGTGAGGGACGTCCCGAGCGACAGGAACTGCGATGAAGGCGCGGGTGTGCTGTCGCCGAGGCGGCTCCTCGTGGGGTCGATGGGCGCCCGGGAGGAGCCGGGCGCGGACGGATGCGAGGTGGATCGTCATGGGCGTGGCGGATCGCGGCGACGCCTAGTGGTGCTCAGGAGGCATGGGCCTGCGGGCGAAGCGCCTTTTAGCCGCGACGGAGGAGCGGCGTCTGGGGGTGGGTGGGTCGAGCGGCCGACGGAGGAGGCGCGAAGCGGGGCATTTTTCCCCGTAGTACAAGCAAAAAACCGCCCAGCCGCGGGGTGCGGGCTGGGCGGTTTTGGAGAGTGCGGTCAGCGTTTGCCGGTGGCTTCTTCGTTGTAGGCGTCTACTACTTCCTTGACGTCGCCGTCCATGCGCAGGACGCCCTTGTCGAGCCAGATGGCGCGGTTGCAGGTGTCGAGGACGACGTCGAGGCTGTGGCTGACCAGGAAGACGCAGCCGGCCGAGGAGCGGAGTTCCTTGATCTTCTTCTCGGAGCGGACCCGGAACTCGGCGTCACCGGTGGCCAGCGCCTCGTCGACGAGCAGGATGTCGTGGGTCTTGGCCGAGGCGATCGCGAACTTGAGCCGCGCCGACATACCCGAGGAGTACGTCGACATCGGCAGGTCGATGAAGTCGCCGATCCCGGAGAACTCGACGATGTCGTCGTAGCGCTCCTCGATCTCGGCCAGCGTCATGCCCATCGCCAGGCAGCCCAGGACGACGTTGCGATCGCCGGTGAGGTCGTTCATCATCGCGGCGTTGACGCCGAGCAGCGACGGCTGGCCGCCGGTGTAGATGGCGCCCGAGGCGGGCGGCAGCAGGCCGGCGATGGCGCGCAGCAGGGTCGACTTGCCGGAGCCGTTGCGGCCGATCAGGCCGATCGCGTCGCCCTTGTACGCCGTGAAGCTGACGTTCTTGACCGCGTGCACCTCGCGGATGGTGGGCCGGTCCTGGCGCTTGAGGATCCGCCGGAACGCGCTCGCGGCGGTGCCCTTGCCACCGGACGCGGTGACCTTGTAGATGATGTTGACGTTGTCGGCGATCACCGTCGGGACAGCATCCGACGCGGCGGCGTACGCCGCCGCCTTCGGAGCTGCCGTCTCAGCCACGGCCATACCTGTCCTCCGCACGCCAGAAGTAGATGAATCCGCCGACCAACGAGATCCCGGCCCAGATGATCGAGATCTCCCACGCGTGCGGGAGCTGGTTCTTCACGTGCTCTTCCAGCACCGCACGGCGGGCGATGTCGATGTACGCCGAGATCGGGTTCAGCGACAGCACCTGGATCACCCAGCCGGGGGCGTGCAGGCCCTCGAGCTTGGCCGGGATCGAGAAGAAGATACCGGACGCGTACAACCAGGTCCGGGTGATGAACGGCAGCAGCTGGCTGATGTCGGTCAGGAACGCGCCGAGCCGGGCGAACACCAAGGTGGCGCCGATGTTGAACAGCGTCTGCAGGAACAGCGCCGGGATCAGCAGCAGCCAGTGCCAGTTGGGTCCGGTGGAGAAGCCGACCATCAGGAACAGGATGGCCATCGAGAGGAACATCTGGTTCAGCTCGTTCACCACGTACGCCAGCGGGAGCGTCGCGCGCGGGAAGTGCAGCGTGCGGATCAGTGACATGTTCGCCGAGATCGCCCGCGAACCCTCGGTCATCGAACGCTGCGTGTAGCTGAACACGAACATGCCGCAGATCAGGAACGACGCGTAGTTCGGGATCCCGTTCTTCGTCCCGAGCAGGACGCCGAACGCGAGGTAGTACACCCCGGCGTTGAGCAGCGGGGTGAGGACCTGCCAGATCGATCCGAGCCGGGCGCCGGCGTAGACCGCATAGGTCCGCGCGCGGGCGTAGCTCACGATGAACTGACGACGGCCCCACAGTTCGATCAGGTAGGTCCGGAGCGACGGTCGTGCCGAGCTCCTGGACAACCCATAACGCTCAGCCATGGCCGCGAGTTCTGCGGTCTTGGCCGACTCAGCGGCGGTTGACATGCGGGCCAATCTACTGGGCTCCGGGCGCGAATATGACATCGGAGCCCCCTGAACCGTTTCAGACGCGTCGCCGTGGGCACACTGTGTCACCAGTTTCACACTGTGACGAAGGGATTGCGGCCAGTTCGCGGCCTCCGGTCGAGCGGTCGAAGGGCCCCTTTTCAGCCGGTCAGCCGCCTGCGCAGTACGTCGAGTTGGGCCGTGGTGAGACCGCCGTGCAGCAGGTAGTTGGTGGGTCCTCCGTACGCCGTGTCGAGGTGCTCCAGGATCGCCACGATCGACTCGGCGCGGGTGTCGCGGAACTCGAGCATCTCCGCATGCAGCGACTCGTCCGGTTCAGCGGCCAGTTGCTCGGCCATCGCCGAGGCGAGCCGTTGTTTGGTGAGGAAGTAGTCGGCAACGATCTCGTCCACCGGTACGCCGGCGACGCTCAGCGCGATCGCGACGACCATACCGGTGCGGTCCTTGCCGCCATGGCAATGGACCACCACCGCGCCCGGCGGGGCCTCGGCGATCGCCAGCACCGCTTCGGCGAATCGCTCCGGGCGCCGGTCGAGCATGTCGATGCAGACCGCGACGATGGTGTCCATGCCCTCGCCAGGCACAGCCGGATCCTGAACCGGTACTGCGTATCCGAGGTCGTCCGACGTGAACGGCGTCGGCGCCTCGGCGACCTCCGCCGGCGACCGCAGATCCACGACCCGGCTCACCCCGGCCCGTCGTACGGCGTCGACACCGGCGGGCGACAGGTAGTGCAAGCTGTCGGCGCGAATCAGCGCGCCCGGCCGGATCCGGCCGCCGTCGTCCGTCGGCAGGCCACCCAGGTCGCGCACGTTCCGGCAGTCGGGCCAATCCAGATGTGGGCTCACGGCCACCATCTTGTCCGCTTCGCGAAGTGGCGACCAGCCGTTCGAGCGCGACGCCCTCGCGCGGCAGCAATCCTCAGCGATCCGTCAGCGGGCCCTCAGCGATCCGTCGGCGAGCCGTCCGGGCCGATCCGGGCGAGCACCTGGTCGTCGAAGGCCGCCGCTTGTTCGGCGATGCGCGCCGGTGTCAGCGCCGACTCCTCCAGAATGGTGATCCGCCCGGGCCGGGTCTGCGGCGCGTACTCGACGACGGCGTTGAACTCCTCCAGCGAGAAGCCGAGATCGGTCGGCCGCACCGGCAACGCGTGCCGGGCAAGGCAATCAACGGTCGCGTGGAAGCGATCCAGATCGCCCCGCAGGAACCAGGCGAAGGCAGCGCCCAGCCCCACCTGCTCCCCGTGGTACCCGCGGCGCGAAGGATGCAGCAGGTCGATCGAGTGGGAGATCTCGTGGCACGCGCCCGACGACGGCCGCGACGTACCGGCGACCACCATCGAGATGCCGGACAGCACCAGACCTTCGGCCAAGGTGGCCAGGAAGTCGTCGTCCGCGACGCTGCCCGGATGGTTCAGCACCGCCTGTGCGGCAGTCCGCGCGAGCGACACCGCAAGACCGTCGATCTCCTCGCCGTGCTGGCGATTGGCGGCTTCCCAGTCGGCGATCGCGGACAGGTTCGACAGGATCTCGCCGATCCCGGACCGCACCGAGCGCTCGGGCGCCTGCCGGACCAGGTCCAGGTCGACGAGGACGGCCAGCGGCGCCGGTACGCCGTACGAGCCGCGGCCGGCGTCGTTGTCCAGCGTGCTGATCGGCGAGGCGATCCCGTCGTGCGCGAGGTTCGTGGCGACCGCGACCATCGGCAGCCCGAGCCGCGCGGCCGCGAACTTCGTCACGTCCAGCACGGTCCCGCCGCCGACGCCGACGATCGCGTCGTACCGCTTGGTGCGGACCTGCTCGACCAGCCGGATCGCCGCGTTGATGGTGCCGCCCTCGACGGAGTACCAGTCGGCGCCGGCCAGGCCGCCCTCGAACGTCTTCTGCACGGTCGGTCCGTACGTCGAACCGACCGCGATGGCGACCCGCCCGGAGGTGGAGATCCGCTGGTCGGTGAGGATCGTGCCCAGCTCGGCGAGAGCACCGCGGCGTACGTCGACGACCAGCGGCGCGGTGATCATCCGGGCTAGGAGGGGCATACGATCTCCCGCGCCCGGGCCAGGTCGTCGTGGTTGTCGATCTCGACCCAGTCGACCTTGCCGATACCGGCCACGTCGATGCGGCGGCCTCGGTTGACCAGCTCCTGGTAGCCGTCCTCGTAGTACAGGTTCGGGTCGCGTTCCCAGGTGGTCTTCAAGGCATCCGCGAGGTCCGCGGCGGCGGACGGCTCGATGAGAGTCAGTCCGATGTACTCACCAGTTGCGTCCGAAGGCTCCATCAGCTTGGTGATCCGCTCGACACCGTTGGCCTCCGACCAGATCACCTTCATCTCCTCGTCCGCCAGCGACTTCACGGTGTCGAGGGCAAGGATGAGTTGCTGGTCGCCGCCGCGGGCCTCGAGCAGCGTGTGCTCGACCGAGACCGGGTGGACGGTGTCGCCGTTCGCAAGCACCATGCCTTGGCTGAACAAGTCACGGGCACACCACAGCGAGTAGGCGTTGTTCCACTCCTCCGCCTTGTCGTTGTGGACGAGTTCGAGCGTCACGCCGTACCGGCTCTCCATGTCCTTCTGGCGGTCCGCGATCGCCTGCGCGGCGTACCCGACGACGATCGCGACATCGGTGAGGCCGACTTCGGCGAAGTTGGCGAGCGTCAGGTCGAGCACGCTGGTCTCCGCGTCGATGGGCACCAGGGCCTTGGGCAGCGTGTCGGTGTAGGGGCGCAGGCGGCGCCCGGCTCCGGCGGCGAGAACGAGTCCGATCATCCCCGGATGCTACTGCCCAGCAGCCCGATGGACCGTGGATGAGAGGATGCCGGGCATGACATGGCTCGTGACTGGTGGTGCCGGGTACATCGGATCGCATGTGGTGCGGGCGTTCCGCGCGGACGGGATCGACGTCGTCGTGATCGACGACCTGTCGAGCGGCAAGCCGGAGTTCCTGGTGGACGGCGTCCCGTTCGTCGAGGCGAACCTGCTCGACGCCGACGCGACCCGCAAGGCGCTCGACGGGGTCAGCGGTGTGGTGCACCTGGCCGGGTACAAGTACGCCGGGGTCTCGGTCGAGAAGCCGATGCACACCTACACCCAGAACGTCACCGCGATGGTCACCCTGCTGTCCGCGATGGCCGAGACCGAGGTCCGCAACATCGTCTTCTCCTCCAGCGCGGGCGTTTACGGCACCCCGAAGGACGAGACCGTCACCGAGCAGACGCCGCCGAACCCGCAGAGCCCGTACGGCGAGACGAAGCTGATCGGCGAGTGGCTGCTCGCGGATCAGGCCAAGGCGGTTCCGCTGAACCACACCTCGCTGCGCTACTTCAACGTCGTCGGCTCCGGGGACCCCAAGGTGTACGACGCGAGCCCGTACAACCTGTTCCCGATCGTGTGCAACATGCTGGCGCAGGGGAAGACCCCGCAGCTCCACGCCGGTCACCCGACGCCGGACGGCACCTCGATCAAGGACTACGTGCACGTGTCCGACCTGGCCCGCGCGCATGTTGCCGCGGCGCGGGCGCTGGACTCGGGCAAGACCCTCGAGCCGGTCTACAACCTGGGTAGCGGCACCGGTACGTCGGTCCGCGAGATCATGGATGCCGCCCGCCGCGTGACCGGCATCGACTTCACCCCCACCGAGGGACCGCGCCGCCCCGGCGACCCGTCGCGCGTGGTCACCTCCGGCGAGCTGGCCGCCCGCGACCTGGAGTGGAAGAACACCCACACCGTCGACGAGATGTTCGCCTCGGCCTGGGAAGCCTGGCCGAAGGGCTGATCAGCCTTTCAGAGCGTCGAAGCAGGCCGCCGGTACGGTGAGGGAGACCTCGCCGCGCCGGTTGAGTTCCTGTTCGACGGCGTCGAGGGCTTCCTGGCCGGCGATCGCGAGCCAGCCGTCGAGGAAGCCCAGCTTGATGAAGTAGTGGTTCAGCAACGCGGTCCCGTCGGCGAAGCGCATCCCGAACTCGGTGCGGGCTACGACGCTCGCGGTGAAGCTCGCCTGCTCCAACAGCCGGAGCGTGCCGTCGACGCTGGCCCGATGCGCGATGTGGTCGTCCAGCGCCTTTCCGTCGGACGCCGAGCGGAAGGCGTCGTAGAACTCGGCCATGTGCCCGACCAGGTTGGTGCTGAGCAGCAGGTGACCACCTGGCCGGAGTACGCGATGGCACTCGGTGAGAACCGCGGCGGCGTTGTCGAAGTTGTTGACGCCCAGGTTGGAGACGACGACGTCGACCGAGGAGTCCGCGAGGTCGAGGCTCGAGGCGTCCGCGACCACCAGCTCGACGTTGGCCAGGCCGAGGTACTCGACCTTGCGCCGTAGTACGTCCATGGCCTCGGCCCACGGATCGACCGCGATCACCCGGGCGGCCGCGCTGCGCTGGGCCAGTTCGACGGTCAGGAAGCCGGTGCCGGCGCCGAGGTCGACGATCGTCTGGCCGCGGCGCAGCGGCACGTGCTCGAGGATCAGCTGCCCGAAGGGCGCCGACCACAACGGCAGCTCGTCGTAGTTGTCCGCGACCGGGTCTCCCATGGCCGCACCCTACGGCTCCCGGCGGGTGTGCGCGGAGAATTTTCGCACCGCGGAGAAATTCTGGCTGGGCGGTCCTGGGCGGCTGTATGTTGTGCCCCAGTTACTACAGCTCGTCGCCGACGGGCTCTGATCGAGGGGTGCGATCCGCATGAGTTACGAGTCCCTGCCGCGGTTCCTGGCGAAGATCGACCTCTTCGAAGGGCTGCCGGCCGACACGCTGACCGACCTGATCGGCCGCGGCACGACCCTGACGACGCCGGCCGGTGCGTCGGTGGTGCAGCAGGGCGGCGACGACAACGGCCTGCAGGTCGTGCTGGAAGGTTCGGCCGAGGTCACGGTCAACGGCGAGGCGCGCCCCGCGCTGGGCGTGGGCGACTACTTCGGCGAGATCTCCTTGCTGGACGGGCAGCCGCGCTCGGCGTCGGTCGTGGCCGGTCCCGACGGGCTGACCACCTTCGCCCTGTCGTCGCTGGCCTTCGCCCCGGTGGTGAAGGAGAACCCGGACGTCGCGCAGACGCTGCTCAAGGCGCTCTGCGGGCGGATCCGCTCGCTCGAGGCCGCCCAAAGGGCCTGAGCGTCAGGCCCGAGAGTAGCCCGGGGCAACCAATGGCCTCCGCCACGGAGCGCAAGGTCGTCTCGGTGCTGTTCTGCGACCTGGTCGGTTTCACGGCCGCCTCGGAGTCCGCGGACCCCGAGGACGTCCGGCGCTGGCTGCTGCCCTACCACCAGTTGCTGCGCGAGGTCGTGGAGCGCTTCGGCGGGACGGTGGAGAAGTTCGCCGGGGACGCGATCCTGGCGGTCTTCGGCGCTCCCCGCTCCCGCGAGGACGACGCCGAGCGGGCCGTCCGGGCAGGCCTGGCGATCCTGGACGCTCTCGCTTCGACGGGCACGCTCGAGGTCCGGATCGGCATCGACACCGGCGAGGCCCTGGTCGAGCTGGGTGCCAGACCCGAGCTGGGGGAGCCGTTCGTCACCGGTCTGGTGGTCAATGCGGCGGCCCGGTTGCAGACCTCGGCCCCCGTCGGCACGGTCGTGGTCGGCGCGGGCACCTATGCGGCAACCAGTCGGGTCTTCGCGTACGAACCGCTGGAACCCGTTGCAGTCAAGGGACTCAGCCATCCACTCGACCGATGGCAGGCCGGCGCTCCGCGGGCCCGCTTCGGCGCGGACGTGATCCGTGACCTCAGTACGCCGCTGGTCGGGCGGCAGCGCGATCTCACCCTGCTCCGCACCGCGTTCGACAAGGCGGTCGCCGAACGCGCACCGCAGTTCGTCACGCTGCTGGGCGAACCGGGCATCGGCAAGTCCCGGCTGGTCGCCGAACTCGGCGCCGAACTGGACCGCCGCGACGAACTGGTGACGTGGCGCGAAGGCCGCTGCCTGCCGTACGGCGAGGGCCCGTTCTGGCCGATCGCGGAGATCTTCAAGGCGCAGGCCGGCATCCTCGACACCGATCCGCCGGCGGTGGCCGCCGAGAAGCTGGACGCGATCCTGCCCGCGGACGGGGACCGGTCCTGGTTGCGCGCCAGGGTCCGGCCGCTGGTCGGTGCCGAGATCGGCAGTGTGCCGCCGGGTTCGGTGACGCAGGAGGAGTCGTTCGCCGCGTGGCGGCAACTGATCGAGGGATTCGCCGAGCACGCCCCGACGGTGATCGTGCTGGAGGACCTGCACTGGGCCAAGGACGCCCTGCTGCACTTCGTCGACCACCTCGTCGACTGGGTCACCGACCTCCCGCTGCTGGTCGTCATCACCGCCCGGCCGGAGTTGCTCGAACGCGGTCCCCGCTGGACCCGCGGACTGCAGAACGCCCTGACGATCGGCCTCTCGCCGTTGTCCGGCAGCGAGACCGACCAGCTGATCACCCGGCTGCTCACCGACAGTGCCCTGCCACCGGAGACCAAGGCCGAGCTGGTCCAGCGCGCCGACGGAAACCCCTTGTACGCCGAGGAACTCGCGCGGATGGTGAAGGACTCCGGCTCGGGGCACGCGACCGTGGATCTGCCGCCGGGAATCAGTTCGATCATCGCCGCTCGCCTGGACACGCTGGAGCCGGATCGCAAAGCCCTGCTCGCGAACGCGGCCGTGATCGGCCGGGTCTTCTGGGCCGAGGCCGTCGCCGTCCTCAGCCACCGCGAGCCGGCGGACGTAGTACAGGCGTTGCAGGAGCTGGCGCGGAAGGAGTTGGTGCGGCCGGTTCGGCAGTCGTCGATGGGTGGGCAGCACGAGTACACCTTCTGGCACGCGCTGACCCGCGATGTCGCCTACAACCAGGTGCCGAGGGCGGAGCGGGCGGCGCGGCACCTCGCCGCGGCGGATTGGCTGGAAGCACAGTGCGCGACCCGGCAGGCCGAGGCGACGAACACCATCGCCCATCACCTGGAGACGGCGCTCGAGCTGTCCCGGGCCGTCGGCGACGATCGGATGATCGCGGAGTTGTCACCGCGGGCCAGGCGCTACGACCAGTTGGCCGCCGAGCTGGCGATGAACGTGGACACCTCCGACGCGCTCAGGCTGCTCGACCAGGCGCTCGCACTGACTCCCGCGGACGATCCGGAGCGGCCGGAGGTACTGTCCCGCTGGGGCTGGGCCGCCTTCCTGACCGGGCGGCTCGACGACGCGCTGGCCGCCTTCCGCGAGGCCGCCGCCGGATTCGATGCCGCGGGCAACATCGTCGGAATGGCCCGCGCCTTGCGGATGTCCACCTATCCGATGAACAACATGGCCGAGCGGCTGGACACGATCAACCGGGTGGTCGCGATGCTCGAGGCTCTCGGCCCGAGTGAGGACCTGGTCGGTGCGCTGGCCGGGCAGGCGAGCATCCTGTCGGTCGCGGGCCGGCGCGACGACGCCTTCGCCGCGGCCAACCGATCGCTGGCGATGGCGTCCGAGCACGGCTACCCCGTACCGTATCGGGCCCTGGAGGCGCACGGGTTGTCCCGGATCGCCAACGGCGACACCGGCGGACTGGTCGACATCAAGGACGCGCTGGCCGCCCTCCAGGAGCTGGGTCAGGCGCGCGACACCGCCGTCACCTGGCTCAACTACGGCTTCGTCGTCTGGCAGATCGAAGGACCGGTAGCGGCACTCGACTCGCTGCGCGAGGCCAGCGAATACACCGCCCGGCGCCGGCTGGTGGAACTCGATCAGCAGGTCACCTGCATGGTGCTGGAGTTGATGGTCGAGACCGGTGAGTTGCAGGAGGTCGTCATTGGTTGCCGGGAGCAACTGGATCACCCCGGCCCGGCGTTCATCCTGCTGCGCCGGATCGAGGTGCTCGCGGCCCTGGCCCGGGCGCAGTTGGAACTCGGCCAGGAAGGCGCTCGGGAAGCCGCAGAAGAGGCGTACCAGCTCGCGATCAAGGTCGGTTGGCCCGATCTCCTGGCGATCTCGGGCGCACCGGTCGCCGGTGCCCGAGCCGCCGCCGGTGACCGCGCGGGTGTCCGCGAAGTGCTCCAGCGCCTACTGGAGTTGGAAGAGCTGACCGGCAGCCACGAGTACGCCGCGCGGCTGCCTGCTTACGTTCGCGCTGCTCTGGCAGTCGACGAGCCCGAGATCGCCGCGGCGCTGACGGCCCGCTTGGTGCCGCTGTTGCCGATGTGGGAGTACTCGGTGACGACGGCCGAGAGCCTGCTCGCAGAGCACCGAGGCGACCGTACGACAGCGGCGGCCGGCTTCGCCAAGGTCGCGGCGCACTGGAAGGCCTTCGGCAGCCAACTCGAACACACCTACGCCCTCAAGGGCCTGGCCCGCACCAGCAATCCCTGATCACGAGTTGAGTGTGTCCGCGATCAGCGCGCCGACCTGGTCGAGTTCGATCAGGAAGCCGTCGTGGCCGTACGGCGACTTGATCAGGTGCAGCGGGCCGGCGTCGGGGCGGGCGTCGATGAGCTCGGCGGACAGGCGCGCTGGGTAGAGCCGGTCGGAGTCGACGGCCGCGATTACCAAGCGGGCGGTCAAGTTCTGCAGGGCCTGGCGAAGGCCGCCCCGGCCCCGGCCGATGTCGTGCGAGTTCATCGCGCGCGTCAGAACGGCGTACGAGCCCGCGTCGAAGCGGTTGACGAGTTTGGCGGCGTGGTGGTCGAGGTACGACTCGACGGCGAAGCGGCCGTCTCCTTGCGGGTTGCGCCCGAAGCGGGTGGCGAGTTCGTACTCCGAACGGTAGGTGATGTGCGCGATCCGCCGGGCGATCCCGAGTCCTGAGGTGGGAGCTACTCCCGTCCCGTAGTAGTCACCGCCCTGCCAGGCCGGGTCGGCTTCGATGGCGGCGAGTTGCGTTGCACACCAGGCGATCTGCTCGGCCGTGGCATACCCGGTGGAAGCCAGTACTACGGACGTCGCGACGCGGTCCGGGTAGAGCAGCGGCCATTCGAGCGCCCGCATGCCGCCCATCGATCCGCCGATCACCGCCGCCCAGCGATCGATGCCGAGTCGGGTGGCGAGCGCGGCCTCGGCGGCGACCTGGTCCCGCACGGTGATCGCGGGGAATCTACTGCCCCAGGCCTTCCCGTCCGGCGCCGGCGACGACGGGCCGGTGGATCCCTGGCAGCCGCCGAGTACGTTCGCGGCCACGACGTACCAGTCGGCCGGATCGACGGGCCGGCCCGGTCCGATCAGGCCGTCCCACCAGCCCGGGGTGGGTTGCCCCGGGCCGGCTGGACCGACCACATGCGCGTCCCCGGTGAGGGCGTGGCAGATGAGGACGGCGTTGTCCCGGGCGGCGTTCGGCCGTCCCCAGGTCTCATAGGCGATCACCACGCCGGGCAGCGAATCGCCACTTTCCAGCACCAGCGTGCCGATGCCGGCAAGCTGCCGCCCGCCGGCCGGCTCCGCACCCGCGCCGCCCTTGCCCGAGGAGCCCGAGCCGGCTGTCGCCGGTGTTGGGTCAGGATCGTCCGCCCACCACTCACCGGCCACCTGACCTGGTGAATGGTTGCCCTGAGCACCGGGGTCCCGCCCCCGGGCGCCGGTGCTCCACTCCCTGACGGGCGTGGACGGACGATCCTGAGTCATCTGCGCCGCGCCGGCTCAGGCCGACTTGGCGGCGGCGAACCCGACCTCGAGGTCGGCCAGGATGTCGTCGATGTGCTCGAGGCCGACCGCGAGCCGGACCAGCCCCGGGGTGACACCGGAGGCGAGCTGGTCCTCGACGGACAACTGGCTGTGCGTGGTCGACGCCGGGTGGATCACCAGCGACCGGACGTCGCCGATGTTCGCCACATGGCTGTGCAGCTGCAGGGCATCCACGAAACGCTTGCCGGCGTCCACGCCGCCCTTGATCTCGAACGCCACTACGGCACCCGCACCGCGCGGCGTGTACTTCTGCGCGAGCTCGTAGTACGGGCTCGACGGGAGGCTGGCGTACGCGACGCTGTCCACCTCGTCGCGGCTCTCCAGCCATTGCGCGACCGCGAGCGCGTTGTCGAGGTGCCGCTCGATCCGCAGCGACAGCGTCTCCAGGCCCTGCGCGATCAGGAACGCGTTGAACGGAGACACCGCCGTACCGAGGTCGCGCAACCACTGCACCCGGGCCTTGAGGATGTAGGCGAGGTTGCCGAGGTCGGAGCCGACGCCGAGCGCAGTGCCGTAGGTGAGGCCGTGGTAGCTCGGGTCCGGCTGGTTGAAGCCGGGGAAGCGCTCGGGGTTCGCGGCGTAGTCGAACTTGCCGGAGTCCACGATCACCCCGGCGATCGCCGTACCGTGGCCGCCCAGGTACTTCGTCGCCGAGTGCACCACGACGTCGGCGCCGTGTTCGAGCGGCCGCAGCGCGTACGGCGTGGCGACGGTGTTGTCGACGATCAGCGGTACGCCGTACTCGTGGGCGACCGCGGCGATGCCCGCGATGTCCAGGATCTCGCTCTTCGGGTTGGCGATCGTCTCGCCGAAGAAGGCCTTGGTGTTCGGCCGGATCGCGGCCTTCCAGGACTCCGGGTCGGTCGGGTCCTCGACGAAGCTCACCTCGACGCCGAGCTTGGGGAACGTGTAGTGGAACAGGTTGTACGTCCCGCCGTACAGGCTCGGGCTGCTGACCACGTGGTCGCCGGCCTCGGCGACGTTCAGCAGCGCGAGCGAGGTCGCGGCCTGCCCGGAGGACACCAGCAGTGCCGCCGTTCCGCCTTCCAGGCTGGCGATCCGCTGCTCGACCGCGTCCTGGGTCGGGTTCTGGATCCGGGTGTAGATGTTGCCGAACTCCTGTAGACCGAACAGGCTCGCGGCGTGATCGGTGCTGTCGAAGGTGTACGACGTGGTCTGGTAGATCGGCAGCGCCCGGGCCTTGGTGGTCGGGTCGGAGGTCTGGCCGGCGTGGATCTGGCGGGTCTCGAAGGACCAGCTGGGTTCGCTCATCGAACGGTGTCCTGTTCTCGGGGTACGGGCCCTTAATGAACTAAGACTATAAACTCACTAGACATTCACGTTCTGTGATCGTCCACATGCTGGTCGCGAGGGATCAGTCCTGCGGGTAGTCCTTGCGGAAGGGGCCGGTCGGGGTCAGGTTGAGTGCCGCCGGGCCGGTGAGGACGCCGCCTTCCACCGGGAGGGTGTGGCCGGTGATCCAGGCGGCGTCGTCGGAGCCCAGGAAGGCCACGGCGGCAGCGATGTCCTCGGGCTCGCCGACCCGGCCGAGCGGGTAGAGCTTGCCGAGCCGGTCCAGCGCGTCCGGCTGGTTGTCCCAGTTCGGCGTCCGGATGGTGCCGGGGGCAACGACATTGAAGCGGACGCCGCTGCTGCCGTAGCGGGCGGCGAAGTTCTGCGTCATGGCGATCTGGCCGGCCTTCGCCGCGGAGTACTCGAGGTTCCCGAAGGCAGCAAGGCCGTTCACCGAGCTGATGGTGACGACGCTCCCGCGCGTCTTCAGCAGGTGGGGGATCGCGGCCTGGATGCACTGGGCCGCGCTGACCAGCGTGAGGTCGAGCTGGCGATGCCACTCCTCGCCGGTGGTGTCCTCCGGTACCGCGGTGACGACGCAGGCGCCCGCGTTGTTCACCAGCAGGTCCAGGCGGCCGAAGCGTTCCATCCCCGCCGCGACCGCCGCGTCGATGTCGGCGCGCGAGGTGACATCCACCCGTACTGCGAGAGCGCGGTCGCCGAGCTCGGCGGCGAGCTCCGCGGTCTTGTTCTCCTGCAGGTCGGTGACGATCACCGAACCACCCTCCGCGACGATCCTGCGGGCGACGGCGGCGCCGATCCCCTGCGCGGCGGCCGTGATCAGCGCGACCCGTCCCTCGAACCGCTGCATCAGTTGTCCTCCAAGATTCGATCGACCTTCTCGTCGGCGATCCGCCGGTCCAGCTTGGCCTCGTCCAGGTTGCGGCAGAGAACGATCGAGCCGCCGCCCGCGATCACGCCGACCAGCGTGCCGATGCCGTCCGGGGTGACGAGGCTCGTTGTCGTCAGCACCCGCTCGGTGATCGGCTTCGCGGCCGCGATCAGGTCCGCGTGCGTGCTTGCGTCGTACGCCGGGGAGTCGGCCGTGGGCGGGTCGAAGGGGACGAAGACGTCGGGGTGGTTGTAGACCTCTGCGCCGTAGTCGTGCACGTCGGCCGGAATCGGCTCCCGGAACCGGCCGCCGAGCGGGAGCAGCGCGGAGGCGATCGTCTCGCGGCTGCCGCGGAGGCCGAAGTCGGGTCCGGTGATCGCGATCGTGCTGTCCCCGGTGGTCAGGCCGGCGCCGGCCGACCAGGTGGACAGCGCCCAGACGACACCGAGCCAGTGCGGCGGCAGTCCGATGGCGACGGTCTCGCCGGACTCCAGGTCGTACTCGTCGACGAGGAGGTTCGCGGTCTTCGCCACCCAGTTGGCGGTGGTGAGCGCGCTCAACTCGATCCGTTCGCCGGACGCGTCGTCGTAGTAGGTGAGGAACGGACTGGCGCCGTCGCGGCGTACCGCGGCGCTGAAGAGTTCGGGAAGCGTTCCGGCCATGAGCGCAACCCTATGTCGTCGCCGGTCAGGGATGCGTGGCGTTTCCACCCAGGCGTACCTTTGTCTGGGGTTCCGAGAAAGAGGACTGTCATGGCTGCACTGCTGGCGATGCCCGAGGGTGGCGAGTGGATCGTCATCCTGGTGATCGTGGTGCTGGTGTTCGGCGCGAACAAGCTGCCCGAGCTGACCCGCAACACGGCTCGCGCGCTGACCGAGTTCAAGAAGATCAAGAACGGCGACGACGAGTCGCCCGCCGAGAACGAGGCCGCCAAGCCCAAACAGGACAGCCCACCCGCCTGAGCCCTCAGCCCGTCTGTCAGAGGCCTCACCCGTCCGTCTGACCTCTCAGCCCGTCTGTCTGAGGTCTCGCCCGCCCGGCTGAGGTTTCAGCCCGCCATCGCGGCCGCGGCGCGGAGCGCGTCGGTGAGCTGGGCGACCGGAGTGGCGACCGGGCCGGGAAGCCGCGCCACGATGATCCGGCGGATCTCCTGTGGTCCGCCACGGACCGGCAGGATGCGTACGCCGGTGGGCGCGGCGCTCGCTAGCGAAGGCGGCACCGTGGTGATGCCCGCCCCCGCCGCGACCAGGTGCAGCTTGGCCAGCCAGTCGCGGGCCGTGTGGGCGATCTCGGGTCGCTCGTCGAGTCCCGGCCAGACGCCCATCAGCTTGTCCTCGCCGGAGGCAGGCCCTGAGATCCACCGCTGCCCACGCAACTCGGCGAAGTCGATCGCCTCCGCGCCGGCCAGCGGATGACCAGCCGGTACGGCGAGGCACAGCGCCCGCTCGACCAGTACCTGGACGTCGAATGCGGGCGACTCGGCATCTGGTGGCCGGAACGGTGGCGCCGAAGCGAGCAGGGCAACGTCAACGCTGCCGGCCCGTAACGCCCGAACCAACGCCGGTGTCGATCCCTCCCACGTCGTGACCTCGAGCGCCGGATGACTTCGCCGCAGCGCACTGATTGCCTTCGGCACCAGCACGGCACCCGCGCTCGGGAACCAGCCGAGCCGGACCTTGCCGGCCTCGGCGGGCAGTCCGGCCAGCTCGCGCGCGGTCGTGTCGAGCTGGTCGAGGATGCGCGCCGCGGTTCGTAGTACAAGCTGTCCTGCGGGCGTCAGGTGGACGCCTTCGCGGCGGCGTTCCAGCAGCGGGGCCTGGGCGGCGCGCTCGATCGAGGCGATCTGCCGGGAGACCGCGGACTGGGTGTAGCCCAGGGCGGTCGCCGCGGCCGTGAAGGTGCCGCGCTCGGCGACCTCGCGGAACACCCGCAGCGCAACCAGGGAGACATCGCTGAAGTCCATGAGTTTTACGCATGCTACCTGTGCCGAATTCTCGTTGGAATCATGACCGGCCCGTTCCTACCGTTGTTCTCATGAGACGCATCGCAGTAGTCACCGGCGCGAACCAGGGCCTCGGCTTCGCCCTGGTCGAAGAACTCGCCGCCCGGATGAACCCCGAGGACCTCGTCCTCCTCACCAGCCGCAATGCCGAGCGGGTCGCCGAAGCCGCCGCTCGGGTCCACGGAGCCGCGCAGGTCGAAGGCCGCGTGCTCGACGTCAGCGATCCCACGGCCGTCGCGGAGTTGGCGGCCGGCCTGCAAACGCAGTACGGCGGTGTCGATATCGTCATCTCCAACGCGATCGCTCCGCTCAGTCCCGACCGGCCGCAGGCCGAGCAGGCCGACCAGTTCATCGCGGTCGCAAACGGGGGCACGCACTCCGTACTCCGGTCCTTCGCTCCCGTACTCCGCCCAGGTGGCCGGCTGATCGTCGTCGCGAGTTCGCTCGGCACCCTCGACAAGCTCGCCCCGAAGCTGCACGCGCTGTTCGACGGTCCGTCGTTCGAGCAGATCGAGCAGACCGTCGAGGACTGGAGGCAGTCGATCCACGCAGGCACGGCCGCCGGACAAGGCTGGCCGGAGTGGGTCAACCTGCCTTCCAAGGTCGGCCAGGTCGCCGCCGTACGGGCCGTCGCCGCGCAACGACGTACCACCGATCTCGCCCAGAACACGCTGATCGCCTCGGTCTGCCCCGGACTCGTCGACACCCGCGCCTCGCGGCCCTGGTTCGACGACTTCAGCGCTGCCAGGACGCCGGCCGAAGCCGCCGTACCGATCGTCGACCTCGTCCTCGCCGACCAGGTCGACCCGGCGACGTACGGCGAACTGATCCGCGACCATGAGGTGCTGCCGTGGACGGGCGCGGTGGAGGTGTCCGCATGATCAAGACGCCGTTCGGCTTCAGCAGCACGGCCGCTGACGTCGTCCGCGGGGTCGACCTCGGCGGCCGCCGGGTGGTCGTTACCGGCGGCTCGTCCGGCATCGGCGTCGAGACCGCGCGCGCCTTGGCCTCGGCCGGCGCGGAGGTGACGCTCGCAGTACGGGACCTGGCCGCGGGGGAGCGGACCGCCAAGAACATCACCGTGACCACGGACAACGACAAGGTCCACGTTGCGGAGCTCGACCTGAGCAGCCTCGCGTCGGTGCGCGCGTTTGCTGCCGATTGGCAGGGCCCGCTGCACGTCCTGATCGCCAATGCGGGGGTGATGGCCTGCCCGGAGCAGCACACCGAGCAGGGGTGGGAGTTGCAGTTCGCGACCAATCACCTCGGTCACTTCGCACTCGCGACCGGACTGCACGAGGCCCTCGCTGCTGCCGGGAATGCCAGGCTTGTCGTGGTCAGCTCGTCCGGTCACCAGCTGTCGCCGGTGGTGTTCGACGACCTCAACTTCGCCTTCCGTCCGTACGATCCCTGGCTGGCCTACGGTCAGTCGAAGACCGCGAACGTGTTGTTCGCCGTCGAGGCGAATCGGCGCTGGGCCGCGGACGGGATCACCGCCAACGCCCTCATGCCCGGGGCGATCTACACCAACCTGCAGCGGTACACCGATGGACGCGGGAGCGGCAAGACGCCGCCGGAGATGTTCAAGACTGTCGAGCAAGGAGCGGCGACGTCGGTCCTGCTCGCTGCTTCTCCTTTGCTGGAAGGGGTCGGCGGCCGCTACTTCAACGACTGCAACGAAGCTGAGCTGCTGGATCGGCGCAGCGGAACTCTGTACGGCGTGGCGCGGTATGCCGTTGACCCGGGCAACGCCGAGCGCTTGTGGGCGGTGTCCGAGGCTCGGCTCCAGCAGGGTTGACCGACAAGGCTCCGGGACCCCGCGATGCCGGAGACCCCGCAGTCCTCGTAAGGTCGGCGCATGTTGATCGTGGTCGGGCTGGCGCTCATTCTGGCGCTGACCGTGGCCACCGGGTACTTCGTGGCGCAGGAGTTCTCCTACGTAGCGGTGGACCGGAACCGGCTGCAGGGTCTCGCCGAGGCGGGTGACGCCGCCGCCGTCCGGGCGCTCGAGGTCACCTCGCGGCTGTCGTTCGTGCTGTCGGGCGCGCAGGTCGGGATCACGGTCACCGCACTCCTCGCCGGTTACGTCGCCCAGCCGTACCTCGGCAAGGGACTGGAGAACCTGCTCGGTTCGGCCGGTCTCCCCAAGGGCGTGTCGTTGTCGGTCTCGGTGGTCCTTGCGTTGCTGCTGGCAACGATCATCCAGATGGTGCTCGGTGAGCTGGCACCGAAGAACCTGGCGATCGCCCGGGCCGAGGCGCTCGCGCTGCGACTGTCCCGGTCCACCCTGATCTACCTCACCGTGGCCGGCCCGCTGATCCGCCTCTTCGACACCGCGTCGAACCGGATCCTGCGCCGGGTCGGGATCGAGCCGGTCGAGGAGCTTCCGCAGGGTGCCACCGCCCAGGAGCTGGACCGGATCATCGCCACGTCGTACGAGCACGGCCTGCTCGACGAGGACACCACCCGGCTGCTCGATCGCGGCCTCGACTTCCGCGGCCGGATCGCCGCCGAGGTGATGATCCCGCGCGTCGACGTGATCACCGTGCACACCGACGACCCGCTGACCAGGGTGGTCGAGCTGCTCGACTCCGGCCACAGCCGGTTCCCGGTGATCGCCGCCTCGGTGGACGAGGTGATCGGCGTGATCGCGATCGGCGACGTGGTCGAGGTCGAGCCGGCCGACCGTTCGCACGTCACGATCGGTTCGCTCGCGGCGCCGCCTGTCGTCGTACCGGCCACACTGTCGCTGCCCGGTGTGCTGGAGCAGCTCCGGACCGCGCATCGCCAGCTCGCGATCGTCGTGGACGAGTTCGGCGGGTTCGCCGGCGTGGTGTCGCTGGAGGACATCGCCGAGGAACTGGTCGGCGAGATCCGCGACGAGGACGACCTGCCCGAAGCCGGGCTGCTGGCGAACCCGGACGGGACCTGGGTCGTGCCCGGCCGCCGGCGTCTCGACGAGGTGACGGAGGCGACCGGGATCGCTCTTCCGGACGGCGACGACTACGACACCGTGTCCGGACTGGTGATGGCCCGGCTCGGGCGGATCCCGGTCGTCGGCGACGAGGTGGTCGTGGAACTGCCGCAACGGTTCGACCACGACGGCCGTCCCGCACCCCGCGAGCACGGCAAATTGACAGTGCAGACCGTACTGCGGCACGTCCCCGGCCTCGTCGTTCTGGAGAGGCTCTCGTGAACACCGCCGTCGCTCTGCTGATCTCGCTGCTGCTCCTTGTTCTCAACGGGTTCTTCGTCGCTGCCGAGTTCGCGCTGGTCGCGTCGAAGCGGCACCGGCTCGAACAGTTCGCAGCCGACGGCCGTCGTACGGCGCGTGCTGCGCTGGCCGGAATCAGCGAGCTGTCGTTGATGCTCGCGGGCGCGCAGCTCGGGATCACCCTGTGCACGCTGGGACTCGGGTCGTTGTCCGAGCCCGCGGTCGCGCAGCTGCTGCATCCGGTGTTCGAGCTGATCGGCGTACCGGACGGCGTCGGCGAAGTGATCGCGTTGGTCATCGCCGTCGGCGGGGTCGGTCTGCTGCACGTGTTGCTGGGCGAGATGGCACCGAAGTCGTGGGCGATCAGCGACCCCGAGCGGTCGGCGCTGCTGCTGGCGATGCCGTTCCGCGGGTTCACCTTCGTCTTCCGGCCGCTGCTCGTCGTACTGAACACGCTGGCGAACGCGTGCGTCCGGCTGCTCAAGGTGACGCCGCAGAACGAGCTTGCGAACGCCCATGGTCCGGACGAGTTGCGGATGCTGATCGAGGCGTCGGCCGAACACGGGACGCTGGCCGCGGCCGAACACGACCTGCTCACTGCGATGCTCGCGCTGCAGAACACCACGGTCGACCAGGTGATGACGCCGACCTCACGGCTGTCCACGGTGCCCGCGTCCGCGGTCGCCCGCGACGTCGAACTGGTCAGCCGGCGTGAGGGACACTCAAGGCTCGCGGTGGTCAGCTCTGGTACTGCGATCTGCGGCATCGTCCACGTGCGCGATGCGGCCCGCGCGACGACCGGGGGCGGTCACACGCTGCGCGCCTCCGAGCTGATGACCGAGCCGCTCCGACTGCCGACCGGTACTCCGGTAGCTGCGGCGATCCGCATCATGCGTACTGAACGCTCCCAGCTGGCTGTCGTCCAGCAGGGGTCCGAACCGATCGGCGTGGTCGCTCTCGAGGACCTGCTGGAAGAGGTCATCGGCGAGTTCGACGACGAGACCGACCCGATCATCAGTGCCACCCGCCGGCCGCCCGGCTGAGCAGTGCGCCTGGTCCCGTGACGCGGGCGGACTACCGTTGTCGCAACCAGCCGGAGGAGTAGAACAGTGCCTGTCAGTCGTCTCGGTCTCGTTGTGCACCAAGGTCGCCCGCTCGCCGTCCAGGCGGCCGAGGTGGTTCGTGACTGGTGCCGCCGGCATGACATCGGCTGTACCGACATCGATGTCTGGAAGCAGCACGAGGACCGTCGCGGTGGGATGGACGAGCTGCACCACGCCGGCAATCCGGACCTGGTCGTCACGCTCGGCGGCGACGGCACCTTCCTGCGCGGCGCCCGGATCGCGGCGAAGAACGATGCCGCCGTCCTGGGTGTCGACCTCGGCAAGGTGGGCTTCCTGACCGAAGTGGCGTGCAGTGACGTCGAGGAGGCGCTGGAGGCGGTCCACCACGGCGGCGCCACCATCGAGGAGCGGATGACGCTCACCATGCGCGCATCGCGGCCGCTGGAGATCCCGACCGGGATCGACGCGCTGCTGCGCTACGGCCATGGTCCCGCGCTCCCGCCGCCCTCGGTGCGGCCGGAAACCGTCGAGGGCGACGGCTGGGGCGTGGCCCTCGACGTGACCGCGCTGAACGACGTGGTGCTGGAGAAGCTGGCCCGCGACCACCAGGTGAGCATCGGCGTCTACCTGGCCGGGCGACTGCTGGCGTCGTACTCGGCGGACGCGTTGATCGTGGCCACGCCGACCGGCAGTACGGCGTACAGCTTCGCGGCCGGTGGGCCGGTGTTGTCGCCGAACCTGGAGGCGGTCGTCTTCACTCCGGTGGCGCCGCACATGACCTTCAACCGGACCGTGGTGGCGGCGCCGGACGAGCCGGTGGCGCTGCGGGTGCTGCCGCACTCGGGACAGGCCGCGGTCAGCATCGACGGTCAGTTGCGCGGCATCCTCGACCCTGGCGACTGGATCGGCGTCTACGGGTCCGTACGCCGGTTGCGGCTGGTCCGGCTTCGGCCGACCGACTTCTACGGGCGGCTGCGCGACCGCTTCCGGCTCACCGACGCGCCCGCGACCGGTGTCGACGGCGAGTCCGACCGCTTCTGGGTCCCCGACAGCCCGGTCCCCGCCGACCTCGCCCACCTACGCATCCCAACCGCTCGCACCGCGGCCGAGGAGACGGCCCGGCCGGCACCCTGCCCGGTCAGCCCCACCACTGGTACGCCGGCCGAGGCGCCCGCCGCCGACTAGCTGCCGGTACGCCCGGCCATGGCGGCCGCCGCTGACTAACTGCCGCTCGGTTCGAGCGCCGGTCCACCAGATACCAGTTGGCTACTGGTCGGCTCCGGCGGTCGGTGGCTCGGTTCGCCCGGTAGGGTTCGTCCTCATGCGAAACGTGGTGATTCTGGCCGGCGGTTCGGGGACTCGGCTGTGGCCGTTGTCCCGGGTCGACAAGCCCAAGCAGGTGCTGCCGCTGGCGGCGGGCAACTCCCTGCTCCGAGTGGCGTACGACCGGCTCGCGGGCCTGGTCGACCCGGCCAACATCTACGTCTGCACGGTGGCCGCCCACACGGACCTGGTCCGCGAGCAGCTCCCCGAGCTCGGCGAGCACAACATCATCGGCGAACCGGTCGGCCGGGACACCGCGAACGCGGTCGGGCTCGCCTCGGCGGTGGTCGCCCGGCACGATCCCGAGGCGGTGCTGGCGATCGTCGGCTCGGACCACCTGATCACGCCGGAGGCGGAGTTCCGGGCCGCGATCCGGAGCGGGTTCGAGCTGGTCGAGCAGCGGCCGCGCTCACTGGTCACCTTCGGGATCGAGCCGACCCACCCGCACACCGGGCTCGGGTACGTCGAACGCGGTGACGCGATCGACGGCACCTCGGCGTACGTCGTGGACCGGTTCCGGGAGAAGCCGGATCGCGCCACGGCCGAGGAGTACCTGGCCACCGGGCGGTTCTGGTGGAACTCCGGCATGTTCGTCTGGCGGGCCGAGACCGTGTTGAGCGTGCTCGACGCGCTGCTGCCGGAGTCGGCCGCTCAACTGCGCCAGGTCGCGGCGGTCTGGGACACTCCCCAGCGCGACGCCGAGCTCGGTGCGATCTACCCGGGACTGCGCAAGATCAGCGTCGACTTCGCGGTGATGGAACCTGCTTCGCAGGGCAAGGTCGACGCGGACGTGGTCGTCATCCCGATGCCGGTGCACTGGCTCGACGTCGGATCCTGGGCGGCGCTCGCCGGCACCTACGAGGTCGATGCCGAGGGCAACCGTCACGACGGTACGGCGCTCAGCTGCCTGCTCGACTCGCACGACAACGTGATCGTCACCGACGACCCCGACCACCTGATCGCGGCCGTCGGCCTGACCGGCCACATCATCGTCCACACCCACGACGTAACCCTCGTCTGCCCCCTAGCCGACGGCGAACGGGTCAAGGACCTGGTCGCCCAAGTTCAATCCGACCACGCCACCCGCTACGTCTGACCCCGCCTTGTTCATGCCCGGTGGGCTCAACTCCGCTCCGAGGGGTTACCCCACTGTCAGAGCAGTGGGGTAACCCCTCGCGGAGGAGTCAACCCGGCCGATACCCGGTTAGCGGAGGCCGGGTTCCTGGGTGTCCTGGGCGGGGAATTTGGTGATGAAGGTCGTTAGGGCCTCGCCGCTGAGGGCGTCGCAGAATTGGCGGTGGCCGAAGGACTGGCCTTCGGGTCCGGCGCTCCAGTGGGCGAAGGCGATCTTCTTGCCGGCCGGCCACGCGGCGCCTTCGGAGGCGTGGAACGGGGCGGCGATGAAGAAGCCGCCGTCGGCCGCGTCGGGCAGCTTCGCCTTCGCCAGCTTCTCGATCTCCGCGAGCTGCTTCTTGTCCTTGGCGATCTCGTCGCTGTACCAGAGCAGCGTGTAGCCGTGCTCGAGGTTGTGCACGAGGTTCTCCACCGGCGGGCGGTCCTCGGCCGAGTAGAACTTCTTACTGAACGGCGCCCAGGTCTGGTAGTGCGGTCCGCTCGACGGCGGCGAGACGGCGTACGCGATCTTCTCGCCGTCCGGCCGGTGGTCCGCGGACTTGCCGGCCGGGTCGTTGGTCGGGGCGTCGCAGGACGCCGCGGCCGCCTTGACACCGACGGCGGCGATCGGCCGGCTCTTCGCCCGGGAGTCCTCGATCAGCTTGACCGCCGGCACCGCGATGATGCCCAGCCCGACCACGATCGAGACAGCCACGATCGCCCACGTCCGGCGCTTGTCCGACCGGTCCTGGTCGCGCTGCATCTTCTCGATCAGCTCGCGCCGCGACTGCGTTGCCTTGGCCATGCCACTCCCAGGATCGGTCCGCAAAGGCCGAAGACTAACCCAGCGGACAGGATCCGTGCCTGTCCGTCTCCACCGGCCCGGAACGGGGGATCAGCCGCCGTTCGGCTCCTGGGCGTCGGTCGACGGGTACTTGTTCATGAAGTCGGCGAGCGCGGCGCCGCTGACCGAGCCGCAGAACTGGCGGTGACCGAAGGCCGTCTTGCCGTCGGCGCCCATGCCGCTCCAGTGCGAGAAGGCGATGTTCTTGCCGTCCGGCCAGGGCAGCTGGCCGTCGGAGGCGCGGAAGGGCGCGGCGATGAACTTGCCGTTCGAGCTGTCCGGCAGCTTGGCCTTGGAGATCTTCTCGATCAGGGCCAGCTGGTCCTTGTTCTTCGAGGTCGCCTCGTTGTACCAGAGGATCGTGTAGCCGTGCTCGAGGTTGTGCACCAGGTTCGGCACCGGCGGCCGGTCGTCGAAGGTGTAGAACTTCTTCCCGAACGGTGCCCAGACCGCGTAGTGCGGGCCGGACGAGGGCGGGGAGACCGGGTACTGGATGACCGTGCCGTCCGGCTTGTGGTCCTGAGTGCCGGAGGCCTTGTCGTCGGTGGGCTGGTCGCAGGACGCGGACGCGGCGGCCACGCCGAGGTCGGAGATCGACAGGTTCTTGGTCCTGGAGTCCTGGATCAGCCGGATCGCCGGGTAGGCGATGATCGCCAGGCCGACGATGATCGAGGCGGCCACGATGATGAGCGTACGGCGCTTGTCGGACCGGGCCTGCTCACGCTGCATCTTCTCGATCAGCTCGCGGCGATCCTGCTTCTGAGACTTACCCACAGTGAATGGTCTTCCCTGATCATGGGCGGTCTCGGGCGCCGCCGTCCGCGTGCAGTGTACTGAGCCACCCTGAGAAGTTGCCTAGAAAACTACTTCGACCGTGAGCCGAACGTGACCGTCGCCTCACTGCCCGGACCGGTCCGTACGGCGACGCCGTAGCCCTCGGCATGGAGCAACACAGCGAGGCGTTCCGCGATCACGCCGACCGCGACCGGCTCGTCGCCGAAGACGGCGATCGTGTTGTCCAGCAGTTCGATGTGGACATCCTCGTCGTCCACCAGCAGCCCGGCCCACAGCTCGGGATCCACCTCACGTGGCCCGGCAGGAGCCTTCCGAGCCAGTACTGCGGCCCGCGCGGCCTCCCGCGTTCCCAGGCTGAACAGGTCCATCTCGGCATCCCTGACCAGCGCCCGCGCCCCGGTCCCGTGCTCCCCAACGGGCAGAACCACATCGGACAGCCCACGCAGTACGGCGACCGGTACGCCGTCGGCCTTGCCCTTCACGAGTTCACCGGCGCCGGCGATCTCGTCGGCGATGGCCGGCTCGGTCACGGCGAGCACATTGCCGTGGCTGTCGGTGCTGCCGCGCAGATCCTCCAGCACCTGGATGCCGGCCGCGCCGATCGCCAGGTCCGTCTGGCCGTTGCGCCACGGTCGCCCGAGGGTGTCGGTGATCACCACGCCGACATTCACGTCGTACCGCTTCTTCCAGGCCACTCGCAGGGCGCGGGCGGACAGGTCCGGGTCGACCGGCAGCAACAGCACTGTGCCGGGCGCGGTGTTGGACGTGTCCGTGCCCGCGGCGGCCATCACCAGTCCGTGCCGGGTCTGGACGATCCGGGTGTCGCCGCGCTGAGCCACGACCCGGACCAGCTCCGCGTCGATCGCCTCGTCGCGGGTGCCGTGGGTGAGTCGGCCCTCGGACTTGCTGATGATCTTCGAGGTCACCGCGACGACGTCGCCGTCGCGCAGGTCGGCCAGGTCGCCGATCAGCCCGGCCAGGTCGCTGCCCGCGGCGATCTCGGGCACGCCGACGACCGGGTAGATCTCGAGCTGCTTCCTCATCGGCGCACGGCCTCGGCCAGGACCACCGCTGCGGTGGCGATCGCGGCCGTCTTCGGCTCGTCGTCCATCCACAGCGGCACCGCCTGCGCGTGGATCCCCGCCGCGGCGATCGACTCGAGCTGGGCCGCGTCGGAGGTGTCGATCAACCAGCCGTCCAGTACGCCGCCGGCCGCCCGCGACCCGTAGTACCGGGCTACCGCGCCCGCGGTGGACTCCACGCCGATCGCCGCGAGCACCTTGTCGGCCATGCCGCGAACCGGGCCGGTCCCGATGATCGGCGAGACCCCGATGACCGGGGCGGCCGTCTCCCGGACCGCCTCCCGGATCCCCGGGACGCCGAGGATGGTGCCGACCGAGACCACCGGGTTCGACGGCGGCAGGATCAGCGCGTCGCACTCGGCGATGGCGTCCAGTACGCCGGGGGCCGGCTTCGCCTTGTCCTGGCCGATCGCGAGGATCTGGTGCGCCTGGACCTCCGCGTGCAACCGGACCCAGTACTCCTGGAAGTGGATCGCCTTGCGGGTGCCCGGGTTCTCCGGATCGTCCACGACCACGTGCGTCTCGACCCGGTCGTCGCTCATCGGCAGCAGCCGGACCGGCAGCTCCCAGCGGGCGCAGAGCGCCTCGGTCACCGCGGCCAGGCCGTAGCCGGCGTCGAGCATCTGGGTCCGGACCAGGTGGGTGGCGATGTCGCGGTCGCCGAGGCCGAACCAGGTCGGCTCGACACCGTACGCCGCGAGTTCCTCCTTCACCACCCAGGTCTCGTCCTCGCGGCCCCAGCCGCGTTCCTTCGAGATGCCACCGCCGAGGGTGTACATCACCGTGTCCAGGTCGGGGCAGACCCGCAGGCCGAACAGCGTGATGTCGTCGGCGGTGTTGCCGACCACGGTGATCTCGGCGTCCGGCCGGGCCGCCAGCAGGCCGCGCAGGAAGGTGGATCCACCGACGCCGCCGGCAAGCACTGTCAATCGCATGAGGACAGTCTCCACGAGTCGTCAAAGCAACGAACCACCGCACGACTATGCTGCCGAGGGTCCGAACTATGTGCACAGTGTGTCAATCAAGTTGCACGGCCCCCAACATCCCGAGGAGCCCTCGTGGTTACCGACGCAACCAAGAAGCTCAGAGAGCCGGTCGCGTACATCCTGCTCGCCTTCGCCGCCCTCTGGGCGCTGGCTTCGCTGATCTCCCTCTTCGTCGGCGACGCCGGATTCAGCTCCAACAGCTCCGTGGTGCTGCATACGAATGTCGCACCCGCCTTCCCAGGCGTCCTGCTGATGATCGCCCTGGCCGCCTCGGTCTGGCTGGTCACCGAGGCAGGTGAGCAGACCCGGAACGCCCGCCTCGTCACCCTGGTGGCGCTGGTGGTCACCGGTGTGTACGTGCTGCTTGGCCTGATCGTCGTGTTCGCCGTCTTCGGCGACAGCTCGGACTCGGCCGCGGTCAAGTTCGTGAACTTCCTCTACGGCCTGGCCGGTCTCGCGCTCTACGGCGTGGTCGGTTTCTACATCCTGCGGCACTTCCAGGCGCTGCCGGCTCCGGTCCGCGCGCCGAAGGTCGGCCAGCAGGGCCAGTTCGCGGGCCAGGGCGGCCAGTACGCCGGCCAGCCGGGCGCGCAGTACGGTCAGCAGGGCGGCCAGTACGGTCCGCAGGGCCAGCAGCAGTACGGCCAGTACGGCGCCCAGCAGGGTGGAGCTCCGTACGGGCAGGACGCCGGTCAGTACGGCGCCTACAGCGCTGGTGCCGGCGTGGCTGCGGGTGCAGCCGGTGGTTACGCGGCAGCCCAGCAGGGCGGCGAGCAGTGGCCGCAGGAGCAGAGCTGGAACGCGGGCGGCGAGCAGCAGGCGTGGTCGGCGTCCGACGCCGAGGCGCAGCCGCACACCGGTGCCGCTGAGCAGCAGCCGGCCGAGCAGACCTGGTCGGCCGAAGGCCACGGCACCGAGCCGACCCAGCAGTGGAGCCCCGAGGGCGCACAGCAGTGGGGCGGCCAGGACCAGGGCGCACAGCAGCAGTGGCCGCAGGAGCCCGCCCAGCAGTGGGCAGGCCAGGAGCAAGGCCAGGAGCACCCCCAGGAGCCGGCTCAGCAGTGGGCAGGCCAGGAGTACGGGCAGCAGGGTCAGCCGGAGTGGCAGGGCGCCGACCAGGGACAGGCACCGGCAGCGCAGGGCGAGAGCTGGTCTGCCGAGCAGGCGACCTGGCAGCCGGGCGAGCAGTCCTGGCAGGCCGAGGACGCACCGGCGGCAACTCCTGCTGCCGAAGCGCAGCCGGAGCCCGAGGCAGCCGACGAAACCCGGGTAGAACCGAGGGTTTCGGACCCGGCGAAGGACGGCGAGCCGGAGCAGCCGGGTCAGGGCAACCAGCAGGGCTGGTGGTCGCAGCCTTCCTGAGAAGGCAGCAAGCCCTTGCCGAAGGGACGCCGGAACTTTCTCCGGACTCCTTCGCGAGGCACCCGCAGTGAGCGAGAGGCCTGTGAACACAGGCCTCTCGTTCTTTTGCAGCCGTGTTGCGGATGACGCCAATAGCAGACCACGGCTTGACTTTCGTGGATTGCAGGAATGTAATTTCAACCGTGTCGTTCGTTGACACTCGGTATCGGGGACCGTTTTCAAGCTAGTAGAACGGTCGAGGTCAGGCATGTGGGACCGCAAGCCCATATGTACAGGGGAACGAACAGGGTCGAGGAGGTCGTACCGTGACAGAAACGCTGATGGCGATTGTCGACGGTGAGGCGATCGAGGAGGAGCCGAACTGGCAGGAACGGGCACTGTGTGCCCAGACCGATCCAGAGGCTTTCTTCCCGGAGAAGGGCGGTTCCACCCGCGAGGCGAAGAAGGTCTGCCTCGGTTGTGACGTACGAGGCGAATGCCTGGAGTACGCACTGCAGAACGACGAACGCTTCGGGATCTGGGGCGGGCTGTCGGAGCGGGAGCGCCGCAAGCTGAAGAAGAGGGCCGTCTGATCCCTCGACGCGTGGTGGTGCCCTGCCACCCCGCCGTCGCCGGTGGCTGCTGCGCCGCAACGGAAAAGTGAACACAGACTTCGTGTGAGGCCCCGGCCGGACTCTGTCCACCGGGGCCCGCGGCTGTCTGGGCCCCAGCGGTTGTGTCGGGGCACTGTCAGGGGTCGCGTAAGCTCAGTCCTCGCCGCGGCCTGAGCGGGTCGAGGCAGACCGTCCAACCCCTGAGGTGTCACTGCTCCGCATGGAACCAGAAGCTCCGGCCGGCTGGGATTTCTTCGACTCCGTCGATTTCCCGACCGACCTCACCGGCGACCCGATGGGTCGCGCACCGGTCCGGCACGTCGTCACAGCGGTCGTGGTCGGGCACGAAGGTGCCGCCTGGCTCCCGAGGCTGACCGAGGCGCTGTGGGCCCTCGGCCGCCGCCCGGAACGGCTGATCGCGGTCGACACCGGCTCCACCGACGAAACCGCCGAACTGCTGGCCACGATGCCCGCGGTCGAGCCCGTGGTCAGCCTGTCCGCCCGCACAGGCTTCGGTACGGCCGTCGCCCGCGGACTGGAGACGGTCGGGTTCGCCCCGGTGCCGTCCGCCGTCGGGCCGTACGGCGACGACGGCCATATGCCGGTGGTCGAGTGGCTCTGGCTGCTGCACGACGACTGCGCGCCGGCCCCGAAAGCGCTCGAACAATTGTTGCTGCAGGCCACAATGTCTCCGGACACGGCCGTCTGGGGACCGAAGCTGCGGTTGTGGCCGCGCGATCGCGAACTGCTCGAGGTCGGCGTCACCACCTCGCTCGGCGGCCGGCGCGACACCGGCATCGAGATCGGCGAGCTCGACCAGGGCCAGCACGACCAGCCGCGCAACGTGCTCGCGGTCAGCTCGGCCGGCATGCTGGTCCGCCGCGACGTCTGGGAATCGCTGAAGGGGTTCGACCCGCGGCTGCCGATGTTCCGCGACGACATCGACTTCGGCTGGCGGGCCAGCCGGGCCGGCTTCAAGGTCGGCGTCGCGCCCGACGCAGTGGTGTACCACGCCCAGGCTGCCGCAACAGGTGAACGCGCGCTGGCCGGCACCAGGCGGCACGCCTATCAGCTCGACCGCGCGCACGCCTACTACACGGTGCTCGCGAACGCTCCGAGCAGACTGCTTCCGCTCCTGGTCCTCCGGTTCCTGCTGGGCGCCACCTTCCGGTCGCTGTGGTTCCTGCTCGGCAAGACACCCTCGGGGGCCGTCGACGAGTGGACCGCCCTGCTGGGCACTGTGCTCGCGGGCGGCTGGACACAGGCCCGCAAGGACCGCCGCAACCTCGACCGCGTCCCGTACGACGACATCAAGTCGCTGTTCGGGCGATCCGTGCACGCCCTGCGGCACAACCTCGAAGAGACCGGCAGCACGATCTCGGAGCGGTTGCGTGAGGCCTGGGCCGATGAGCCCGAGGAGCAGGTCGTCACCACGGCTCGCCGGGCCAAGAGCACGGCCCGTGTCGCGGTCGACCAGCCGCGCTGGCGCCGACAGCTGATTCGCCGGCCCTTCCTGGTGGTCTGGGGGGTCTTGTTCCTCGGCGCCTTCATTGCCGCCCGTAGCTTGATCGGCGGCGGCGTCCTGCGATCGCACCTGTTGCTGCCTCCGCACGAAAGCCTCGGGTCCCTGTGGCATGCGGCCGCATCGGCGCCGCCCGGAGTGACCCCGCCTGCCTGGCTTTCCCAGTTCTGGGCCCTTTCCACCGTCACCTTCGGCCCGTCCGGAGCGACGAACGTGCTGCTCCTGGGCGCGATTCCGCTGGCTGCACTGGCGGCCTGGGGACTGCTGCGCGCTTTCGTCGTCGACCGGGTTGCCCGAGCGTGGGGCGCAGCGGCGTACGGGCTGGCGGTTTTCACCAACGGAGCGGTCTCGCAGGGGCGACTCGGGACTTGTGTGGCGGCCATCGTGCTGCCGCTGCTCGGTGCCGCTGTGCACACTGTCGCCAGGCGTCGCCGAGTTGTCATCCAGGGCAGTTGGCGGGCCGCTTGGTTCGCCGGGATCTGCCAGGCGATCCTGTTCGCTTTCACGCCGGCGCTGGGCCTACTGGCCGGGATCGCGTTGGTGGCCGGGGCTCTGCTCGGGCTCGGTTGGCGGCGGCAAGGCCGTCAGCTCGTCTTCTCGGTCTTCCTCGGACTGGTGCTCGTTCTGCCTTGGACGATCCAGCTCGTGCTGCACCCATCCCGGCTCGGCCAGGAAGCCGGCGGGCCGCCGACCGCAGCTGTGGGGCCTGGCGACAGCATCGCCCGGCTGCTGACCGGTACGCCGGTTGGTGCGCCCGCACCTTGGTGGTTCGCGGTGCCGCTCATTCTGGTGGCGCTGCTGGCGCTGACCCGCGAATCGCGACAGCGGTACGAGTTGCTCGGCTGGCTCGTCGCGCTGGCCGGTCTGGCCGGGACGTTGATCGCGAGCCGCCTCGGTGGTGGCAGCGGGCCGCTGATGTTCCTGATGAGCGCTGGATGGATCGTCGCGGTGACCGTGGCCTGGGATTCGGTCGGGAAGTCTCGCGAGCTGATCGTCCAAGGTGTGCTCGGTCTAGTTCTGGTGACGACGATCGTCACGGCCGGCTTCTGGCTGGTGCGCGGCGACGACGGGCCGCTCCGGCGAGGACCTGAGCAGGACCTCCCGGCGTACCTGCAGTCATCGCAGGGCCCACCGCAGTACGCGTCGATCCTGGTGGTGCGCAAGGTGTCGAACAGTCCAATGCGGTACTCGCTGGTGCGCAACGGCGGCCCGCGGATGGGGTCGCTGGAGGCCGCGCCGACGGCGGCCCAGACCAAGCCGCTCACCGACGTACTGTCGACGCTCGGCGGCGGCGGGACCGGCGAGGAGGGGCGGCAGTTGGCCGCACTCGACGTCGACTACCTGTACCTGCCCGCGCCCGTCGACCCGACGCTGATGTCCACTCTCGACTCGCTGCCGGGGCTGACTCGCGCGAGTGCCGAGGGCGACGACGCGTCCTGGCTGATCGACCGGTCGACGATCGACGGCAAGGCGCCGCTGAACGACACCACCCGCAACCTGTGGCGCGTGCTCGGGATCATCGCCTGGATCATCGCGCTGATCTCCTGCATGCCGACGGCCCGCCGTACGGTCGCGGTGCCGCACGGGACGCACGCCAGGAGGTCCTCGTGACCAGCCTGCTGTCCGACCTCCGGGTCCGCATCGGCGCCTGCGTGCTCGCGCTTGCCGTCCTCGGTGGGCTGGGCGCGATCACGCATGCCAAGACGCCGGTGACTCGCGCAGAGGGTGTCGAGGAGCCCACGCGGACCGTGGTGAACCGCACCGCACTCGCGTGTCCGGTGCCCGGTCTCGGCGGCAAGGTGTCGTCCTGGGTGAACGCCGTGGCGCCGACTCTTCCGGAGGGCACCCCGACTGCCGCGGGCGACTCGACGCCGCTGTCGATCGCGCCCCTGCCGTCCACGTCCGACCCGGTCGGCTCGGTGCTTGCACGCGGCAAAATCGCATCCACTGCGCGTACTGCGACGCTGCAGCCGCTGTCGATCCGCGGTACGGGCCCGTTGGCCGCCGGCGCGGTGGCGACCAGTACGACGGTCGCCGAGGAAGGCGTCAATCGCGGCATGGCGAGCGTGCCGTGTCAGGTGCCGGGCTCCGACTTCTGGTTCGTCGGGGCCTCGGGTGCTGTGAATCGCCGGGACGTGCTGGTGCTGACCAACCTCGACAGCGTCAACGCCGAGGTGAACGTCACCTTCTACTCGGCCACCGGCGTTCAGGACGTTCCGAACGCCCGCGGGGTCGTGGTGCCTGCACGCGGTACCGCCGAGGTCTACCTCGGCCAGGTCGTGAAGCTCCCCGACCTCGCCCTCCACGTGGTGTCCACCGGCGGCCGGGTCGCCCCGGCGCTCCGGGACAACGCGAGCAGCGGCAAGACCCCGGCCGGAGTCGACTGGCTCAACACCTCGGCCCAGCCGGCGCTCAAGGTGACCGTGCCCGCGCTGGCCGGCGGGAGCGGCGTACGGATTCTCACTGTCGTGAACCCGGGCGATCTGCAGGCGACCGCGACACTGACGATCAACGGGCCGAACGGGCCGTTCAAACCGGCCGAGTTGTCGACACTGCAGATCCCGGCCGGCTCGACCAAGGTGATCCGGTTGGAGGGGGCGCTGAAGAAGTACGCGTCCGCGATCACGGTGTCCGCCGACCAGCCGATCACCGCCGCGACCCGGATGACGAACTCCGCGGTCACCGAGTTCGCCACCCTGGGCGCGACCGAGCCGTTGCGCGGACCGGCGTACGTCGTCCTGCCGCCGCACGAACAACCAGTGGTCCTGCAGGTGACAGCACCGGGCGACACGGCCGGCCTCCGCTTCGAACTCCGCGACGCGACCGACAAGGTGATCCAGACCAGCTCGCTCGACGTGATCGGCGGCGCGACCAACGTCATCACCTTCAAGCCCCAGACGAAGCCGACGTACCTGATGGTCGAGCAACTCCGCGGCGACATCGTCGCGGGCGCCACCTTGATGCCCGCCCCCAAGGCCGACCCCGACGACACCCCCCAGGTAGCGGCCTGGCCGCTCACCACCTCGCTGGTCTTCCGCGCCCAACTAGGTGCCCAACCAGACACGAAGGCCGCACTCAACTAGCAGCCCACCTCGCGCTGACCCAGGCAGGAAGGTGCGACGCGGGTCGGCGTACGGGTCAGTCTTCGTCGGTGTCGAAGTCGGGGTCTATTTGTTCGGGGGAGAGGGCCAGGACGTCGGCCAGTTCGAGGACGAGGGCGGAGCGGACGAGCCAGGCGAGGCTGGTGCCTGAGCGTTCGGCTCTCAGTTCGATGGGGCGGCGGAAGACGATGATGCGGTAGGGCTCGTGGGAGGTGCCGCCGGTCGAGTGGGTGAGTGGGATCTGGCCGGCGTGCAGGTCGAGGTTCGGGACGTCCTCGATGGCGAACTCGACCCGGGCGATCACCTGCGGGAGGCGCTTCTCCAGGCGCGTCACCTCGATCGCGACGACCTCGTCGAACTGGGCCGCGGCCGACCGTTGCAGCGGTAGTCCGCGCGGCGCGAAGCTGCTCGGCCGGCTGATCGGTCCGAGCATGCCGCGCCCATGGCGGTCGATGTGCCTGCGATGACGGCGAGCCTCGGTCACGCGATCAGCCTAGTGGGGGTAGCGTCTGGACGTGAGCATCGCCAGGATCTGTTCGCGCGCCGCCTGCCATCGGCCGGCCGTGTCGACGCTCACCTACGTCTATGCCGACTCGACCTGCGTTCTCGGTCCGTTGGCCACGTACGCCGAACCGCACTGCTACGACCTCTGCGCGGATCACGCCGACCGTCTCACCGCCCCGAACGGCTGGGAGGTGATCCGGCTGGCTCCGGATCCCGCGGCGGCCGGTCCGTCCAACGACGACCTCGAGGCGCTGGCGAACGCAGTACGGGAAGCGGCTCGCCCGCTCCCGCCGGCTCGGCCGGGTCAGCCGGCCCCTGGAGCGCCCGTCGAGGTCGCCCGCCGCGGCCACCTGCGCATGCTGCGCGACCCGGACGACACCCCCGGCCACGACAACAAAGAACAGGCCTGACGCGCCACCTTCCCCGCTTCTGGCGAACCCACGCTTTGCGGGGTCGTCCCCTGAAAGTGTGGGTTGGCGCGCGGTATCCACGCAGACAACCCACCGTTTGAGGGGACAACCCCGCAAAGCGTGGGTTCGCCGGAGGGTCGGGTGGCGATCCTGCCGGGTACGAGGGAGGGGCGCTGCGCGCCCCCTCGGGCTGTTTCGCAGCGTGGGATGAGGTTGACGACGTTGTCATCGACTGACAAGACTCTTCAGCTGTGAACGATCAAAAACTACGCGTCGGAGTCGTCGGGCTGGGATTCGCCGGCCGGACCGCCCTGGAAGCCTTCGCCGAGCTGCCCGATGTCGAGGTGGTCGCGCTCGCGGGGCTGGAGAAGGACATTCTCGCCGAGCTCGGCGAGAAGTTCGGGGTGCCGCAGCTTTTCGAGAAGTGGGAGGACCTGGTCGAGTTCCCCGGCCTCGATGCCGTCAGCATCGGGACGCCGACCCAGTTGCACGCGCCGATCGCACTCGCCGCCCTGGACAAGGGCCTGCACGTGTTGTGCGAGAAGCCGCTGGCCCGGACCGTCGCCGAAGGCCAGGCGATGGTCGAGGCGGCGAAGAAGGCCGGCAAGGTGCTGAAGGTGGTGTTCAACCACCGCGAGCGCGGCGACGTCGCGGCCCTGAAGCACCAGATCGACGAGGGCCAGCTCGGCCGCATCTACTACGCGAAGGCGCACTGGATGCGCCGCAACGGCATCCCCGGGATGGGCGGCTGGTTCACCAACCGCGAGCTGTCCGGCGGTGGCCCGCTGATCGACCTCGGGGTGCACATCCTCGACCTGGCCCTGCACCTGCTGAACGAGCCGAAGGTGACCACGGTCAGCGCGAACACCTTCGCCGAACTCGGTCCGCGCGGCCGCGGCAGCTCCTCGAGCGTGATCCGGCCGACCGTCGACACGCTCGGCTCCAAGTTCGAGGTGGAGGACCTCGCCACGGCGTACCTGCGGCTCGAGGGCGGCGGGGCGCTGCAGCTGGAGACGAGCTGGGCGACGTACCGCGCTCCCGGCGACAACTTCGGGATCGAGCTGTTCGGTACCGAGGGCGGCGCGAAGATCGAAGTACAGAACTACACCAGTACCGACACGCTGCGGATCTTCACCGACGTCGCGGGCGTGCCCGCCGAGGTGCGGCCCGCGACCGGCGCGGGTCTTGGGCACCGCGCGGTCGTCAGCGAGTTCGTCGCCATCGTGCAGAGCGGCGACTGGTCGGCGCACATCGGGTCCGAGGCACTCGTCCGGACCCAGGTCATCGACGCCTGTTACGCCTCGGCGCAGGCAGGACGAGAGGTCGTACTCGATGCTTAACGTCACCGTCTGGGGCGAGAACGTCCACGAACAGGACGACGCCGCGGTCCAGAAGATCTACCCCGACACCATGCACGAGACGATCGCCGCCGGTCTGCGGGCGAAGCTCGGCGACGAGGTGAAGGTCCGTACGGCGTGGTTGCAGCAACCCGAGCACGGTCTGACCGAGGAAGTGCTCGCCGAGACCGATGTGCTCACCTGGTGGGGGCACCGCGCGCACGGCGACGTGGACGACGCGGTCGTCGAGCGCGTCCAGGAGGCGGTGCTCGCCGGGATGGGCCTGATCGCGCTGCACTCGGCGCACTTCTCGAAGATCTTCAAGAAGTTGATGGGTACGACGTGCTCGCTCGACTGGCGGTCGGACAACGATCGCGAGCTGCTCTGGACGGTCGCGGCCGGGCACCCGATCGCGGCCGGCGTACCGCATCCGCTGGTGATCGGTCAGGAGGAGATGTACGGCGAGCTGTTCGACGTACCGCAGCCGGATGAGCTGGTGTTCGTCAGCTCGTTCTCCGGTGGCGAGGTGTTCCGCTCGGGCTGCTGCTACCGGCGCGGCCAGGGCCGGGTGTTCTACTTCCGGCCGGGCGACCAGGAGTACCCGACCTACCACCAGCCGGAGATCCAGCAGATCCTCGCGAACGCCGTCCGGTGGGCCGCTCCCGTCGTACCGCGGAAGCTCCCCGACGTGCACCACCGCGCAACGCCGGGCTGGTTCGACCAAGCCTGAAACACGGTTTCACACCCGGGCCGGATAGGGTCCACCTCATGGTTGACGTTGCTGCGATCTTCAAGGCGTACGACGTCCGCGGGGTCGTTCCGGACCAGCTGGACGAGGCGGTGGCCCGGGCGACCGGCGCGGCGTTCGTCGAGGTCCTGGACGTGCTCGCGGGCCCTGGCTCGGTGGTGATCGGGTACGACATGCGCCCGTCCAGCCCCGGGCTGGCGGCCGCGTTCGCCGAGGGGGTCACCAGCACCGGCGCCGACGTGATCGACATCGGCCTGGCCTCCACCGACCAGCTGTACTTCGCCTCCGGCCGGCTCCAGTTGCCCGGTGCGATGTTCACCGCGAGCCACAACCCGGCGAAGTACAACGGGATCAAGATGTGCCGCGCGGGAGCGTCCCCGGTCGGCTCGGAGTCCGGTCTGCGCGACATCGCCGACCTGGTCGCCAAGTCGCTGACCGAGGGACCGATCAGCGTCGCGGTGCCCGGCAAGGTGGTGCACAAGGACCTGCTGACGGCGTACGCCGATCATCTCAACGACCTCGTCGACCTGAGCGGCATCCGCCCGCTCAAGGTCGTCGTCGACGCCGGTAACGGGATGGGCGGGCACACGGTGCCGGCCGTGTTCGCGACCGGTCCGGTCGAGATCGTGCCGCTGTACTTCGAGCTGGACGGCAACTTCCCCAACCACGAGGCCAACCCGCTCGACCCGAAGAACCTGGTCGACCTGCAGGCCAAGGTCGTCGAGGTGGGCGCGGATCTCGGGCTGGCCTTCGACGGCGACGCGGACCGCTGCTTCGTCGTGGACGAGAAGGGCGCTCCGATCTCGCCGAGCGCGGTCACCGGCGCCGTCGCCGTACGGGAGCTGGCCAAGCACCCGGGCTCGGCCGTGATCCACAACCTGATCACGTCCAAGGCCGTGCCCGAGTTGATCACCGAGCACGGCGGTACGCCGGTCCGCGCGCGGGTCGGGCACTCCTACATCAAGCAGAAGATGGCCGAGACCGACGCCGTGTTCGGTGGCGAGCACTCGGCGCACTACTACTTCCGCGATTTCTGGCGGGCCGACACCGGGATGCTCGCGGCACTGCACGTGCTCGCGGCACTCGGTGAGCAAAGCAAGCCGGCCAGTGAGTTGTTCGCCGTCTACGAGCGCTATGTGGCCTCGGGCGAGATCAACAGCCGGGTGGACGACGCGGCCGCGACAGTTGCCGCGATCGAAGACACCTACTCCGGCACCGACGGGATTACCGTTGACCACCTGGACGGTCTGACGGTCGACGCGGGGACGTGGTGGTTCAACGTCCGCGCGTCGAACACCGAGCCGCTGCTGCGGCTGAACGTCGAGGCTCCGGACGCCGCCACCATGGAGCGGGTCCGGGACGAGGTACTGGCTCTGATCACCGGCGCATCCACCCGAGAAGGAAACTGATGACTCCCCCTAACATCAACCTGGACCCCGACCTGCTCAGCATCCTGGTCTGCCCGAAGTGCCGCTCGGAGTTCCGGGTGGACGACGAGGCGAACGAGCTGGTCTGCACCAACGCGACCTGCGCCCTGGCGTACCCGGTCCGTGACGACATCCCCGTACTGCTCATCGACGAGGCTCGCGAGACCCGCCAGGAGAACTCGCAGGCATGAGCTTCTTCGACGACTCGCGGCTGGACGACCCGGCCGCGCTCCGGGCGACCGATCACCTGCTCCGCCGGCTGGCCGGTGCGGGTGCCCGCGTCCGGGCCGAGATCGCGTTCTCCGCGGACGTGCTGGCCGGTCTGGGCAGCGACGGCTTCCGGCCTCGCGCGATCGTGGCCGCCGGTCGCGATGCCCGGCTGGTGCGTGCCGTGCTCGAGCCGGTCTGCCCGGTGCCGTTCGTGGCCTGGCCCGGTCCCGGTCTGCCGGGCTGGACCGGCCCGCTCGACCTGGTGATCGTCCTCGGCGGGACGTCGGAGGACTCCGGCGCGATGTCGGCAGCCTCCGAGGCCGTACGCCGTGGCTGCGGGCTGATGGTCGCGTCGCCGGAGGACTCGCCCGTCGCGCAGGCTTCGGCCGGCTCCCGGCACGCCATCCGGCTCCCGTCGCAGTCGGACGACCAGTTGGCCGCCGCTGTCGCAGTACTGCAGGCGCTGCACCAGATGGAGCTCGGGCCGGCGGTCGACGCGGACGCGGTCGCGGCGATGCTGGACGAGGTCGCCATCGAGTGCTCGCCCAACAACGACGTCGCGTCGAACCCGGCGAAGGACCTGTCGTTGATGCTCGCGGACGCGCTGCCGCTGGTGTGGGGTGGCTCTGTGTTGGCTGCTCGTGCTGCCCGTCGTGTCGTCGAGGCGATGCGGCTGGCGAGTGGGCGCCCGGCGCTCGCGGCCGATGCGGGGCACCTGCTGCCCGTGCTCGCGAGCCAGCCGCCGCGCGATGTCTTCGCGGACCCGTTCGACAAGCAGGAGGAGCTCCGGCCCGGCCTGATCATCCTGGACGACGGGGTGGAGGACGAGGGCGTCATGGAGACCCAGCGGAAGTTGCAGGAGAAAGCCGAGCGGCACGAGGTCCGTGTGCACGTGGTCACTCAGGCCAACGGCACCGACGTGGCGCGCTACGCCGCCCTGACCCAGCACGGCCGCTACGCCGCGGCGTACCTGGGGATCGGCCTCGGCCGCTACGGTACGCCGGTCGAGGACTCCTCGGCGCCAGGCAACCCCGCGGAGGATCCGGCGTGGTAGCTCGGCTGCAGAACACCATCCGGGACTACGCCTGGGGCTCACGGACCGCGCTCCCCGAGCTGCTCGGGGTCGAGCCGGACGGCAATCCGCAGGCAGAGCTCTGGATGGGCGCGCACGAGTCGGCGTCGTCGCTGGTCGGCGGCGAGTCGCTGTACCAGTTGGTGTCGGCCGAGCCTGCCGCAGTACTGGGTGCGGAGACGGCCTCGCGGTTCGAGGGCCGGTTCCCGTTCCTGGCGAAGTTGCTCGCGGCCGAGCAGCCGTTGTCGATCCAGGCGCATCCGTCGCGGTCGCAGGCCGTCGACGGGTATGCCCGGGACGAGGCGGCCGGGATTCCGCGCGACGCCGCCGACCGGAACTACAAGGACTCCTGGCCGAAGCCGGAGATCCTGATCGCACTCGGGCCGTTCGACGCGCTGGTCGGATTCCGGCCGCTGGACGAGTCGGTCGCGTTGCTCGAAGCGCTCGGAGCTCCCGAGCTGCAGGAGCTGGCGGATCTGCTGCGCGACGGGAAGTTGCGCGACGCGTTCACGCACTTCATGAGTTCCGACCGGGACTCGATCCGGCCGCTGGTCGCGGCGCTGAGCGAAGCGTGCCGCCGGTACGACGGTACTACGTGGGCCGTGGAGGTCGAGACGCTCGACAAGCTCTGCGTGGACTTCCCCGACGATCCGGGGGTACTCGCCGCGTTGCTGCTCAACCGGGTCCGGCTGGAGCGGTTCCAGGCGGTGTACCTGCCGGCGGGGAACGTACACGCGTATCTGCACGGCACCGGGTTCGAGGTGATGGCGAACTCGGACAACGTCCTGCGCGGCGGGCTCACCCGCAAGCATGTCGACGTACCGGAGCTCGTATCGGTGGTCGACTTCGAGCCGCTCGCCTCGCCGGTGCTGGAGGGCACCGACGACGCGGCCGGCATCACGGCGTACGAGACCGGGTGTGAGTACTTCGCCGTACGTCGAATCGATGTCACCGGTGAGCTGGAGGTGCCCGCTGAGGGTCCGCGGATCGTCGCGTGCGTTGAGGGAACGGTGACGGTAGGTGCTGAGGGCACCGAAGACACCGTCGAGTTGTCCACCGGTCAGTCGGCGTTCCTCCGAGGACCCGAAGGACCCTGTAATCTGCGGGGTTCCGGCACGGCTTTCGTCGTGTCCACAGGCTGAAGCCCCTTATTTCACTGGAGGATCACCGAAATGGCAGGTGGCGGTAACAAGGCCGTCGTCGCGGCGCTGCTGGCGAACACCGGTATCGCGGTCACGAAGTTCGCCGCCTGGGGGCTGACCCAGTCCGCGTCGATGCTCGCCGAGGCGATCCACTCGCTCGCCGACGCGGGCAACCAGGTCCTGCTGCTGGTCGGTGCGAAGCGCGCCAAGCGCGAGGCCGACGAACTGCACCAGTTCGGCTTCGGCCGCGAGCGGTACGTGTACTCCTTCATCGTCGCGATCGTGCTGTTCAGCGTCGGTGGGCTGTTCGCGCTGTACGAGGGCTACCACAAGGTGCACGAGCCGCACGCGATCGAGCACTGGAAGTGGGTGCCGGTCGCGGTCCTGGTCGCCGCGATCGCGATGGAGTCGCTGTCGTTCCGGACGGCGATCGTCGAGGCGAACAAACTGCGCGGCTCGGTCGGATGGACCCGTTTCGTCCGCAACGCAAGGGCTCCTGAGCTGCCGGTCATCCTGCTGGAGGACTTCGCCGCGCTGACCGGCCTGGTACTCGCCCTGATCGGCGTCGTGCTGACCCTTGCCACCGGCAACGGAGTCTTCGACGGCCTCGGCTCGATGGCGATCGGCGCCCTGCTGGTCTGCGTCGCGATCTTCCTCGCCATCGAGATGAAGTCGCTGCTGCTCGGCGAGTCCGCGACCCGCGAGGTCCAGTCGCACATCGTCACCACGATCGAGAGCGTGCCCGGCGTACAGCGGCTGATCCACATCAAGACCCTGCACCTCGGCCCGGAGGAACTCCTGGTCGCCGCCAAACTCGCCGTCGCCCCGGGCACGGACGCGGCCACCATCGCGGCAACCATCGACGCCACCGAACGAGCCATCCGCGCCGCCGAACCGATGGCCCAGCAGATCTACCTCGAACCAGACATCTACACCGAGAACCACACCCCCGACCGCCGCCCCGCAGCACCGGAAGCCCCGGCCCACTAGAAGCCGGGTCCGGGTCAGTCCCTCGAGTGCAGAATGCGGTCGAGGGTCTGGCGGCCCATTCTGCTCATCGTTGGGTTGGTGTCGACGTAGTACCAGACGACGCCCATCGCCTGCTGGAACGCCCAAGCTTTGCCGCGCTCCCATTCGAGGTCGTCGCAGGCCAGGTCTCGTCGGAGGATTTCGCGCGGGCCTGCCTGTAGCAGGTGCCAGCCGCCGACCAGATCCAGTGCGGGGTCGGCCGGGCCGAAGCCGCCGGTGTCCAGTACGCCGCTGAGCCGGTCTCCCTCGACCAGTACGTTGCCGGGAATCAAGTCACCGTGGCTCATCACATCGGCGCTCGTGCGTGGCAACTCCCGGAAACGGCTCCACAGTTGGCGCAACGGGGGGACGTCGAGCAGCGCCTCGCTCTCCTCGAAGCACTTCGCCATCCAGTCGTCATGGTCAGCGAGTACGCCGCCACGACCTTCGCCGCTGAAGAGCCGTCCCCGGGTGTCGGCCTTCCGCAGGGCTGCGATGAAGGCCGCAAGGTCCTCGGCGAAAGCATCCGAACCACTCGCGTCGGCATGGAAGGCGATCGTTCCCGGCAGCCAGGTCTGCACCGACCATGGCATGGGATAACCGGCACCGGGTCTTCCCAACGCGACAGGTTCGGGGACGGGGAACCGCGACACCTGTGCGAGCTCCGCGCTCGCCCGGGCTTCCCGCTCCAGAACCGCCAGTACTTCGGCCGGGTCGGCCAGCCGCAGCGGGAAGCGCGCAGACAGGTCGTCCCCGATCCGGAAGATGGCGTTGACCGTCCCCGTCGACGGCAGGGGCCGAATCGCCCGGCCACTCCACTGCGGGAACTGCTCCTGGATCAAGGTCGCAACGACCTCGACAGTCACGTCCACCTGGTCAACATGCATGGTGGTCCAGTATTCCTCCGCAGGCTCCCGAATCAACCGAGATTTCCTGCGGTAGCCCGGCGGTGTGGTGGCGTGCGGGGTTACCTGGGGCGGTTGTGGGGTGGGGGGAGGACGCCGGAGCGGCCGAGCCAGTGCAAGGCGCGTTCGCGGTCTATTTCGGCGGGGCTGGGTGGGGCGGAGAGGCGGCCGGTTCGGTAGCCGAGGTTGCGGATGTCGGCGGCTACCGACGGTTCGGCGAGGGCCCGGAGCGCGAAGGCGAGGGCGGCCGGCGTCACGTCGTACCGGTGTTCCAGTTCGAGGGCGAGCCTGACGGCGGCGAGGTCGCGGGCGTCGTACTGGCGTTGGGTGCCGCGGCTGGCGCGGGAGCGGGGGAGCAGGCCGAGCGCCTCGCGATAGCGCAACATTCTGGGGGTGGTGCCCAGCCCGCGGGCTGCCTCAGTGATCCGCATGACACCAATCTTGACATTTCAGTGTCAGGAAAGCCCGTTCCGGTCCGCGCGCCCCCCGCACTACCCCTAGGCTCGACCCGTTGACCTCAACCGACACCCTCAAGGGAGCGGCACCGCATGACGTTCGATTACAAGGTGGCAGATCTCGGACTCGCCGAGTTCGGTCGCAAGGAGATCCGGCTCGCCGAGCACGAGATGCCGGGCCTGATGGCGATGCGCGCGCAGTACGGCGACAGCAAGCCGCTGTCCGGCGCGAAGATCATGGGCTCGTTGCACATGACCATCCAGACCGCCGTGCTGATCGAGACGCTGACGGCGCTCGGCGCGGAGGTGCGCTGGGTCTCCTGCAACATCTTCTCCACCCAGGACCACGCGGCCGCCGCGGTCGTCGTCGGCCCGGACGGTACCGCGGACGAGCCCAAGGGTGTCCCGGTCTTCGCCTGGAAGGGCGAGACGCTCGAGGAGTACTGGTGGTGCACCGAGCAGGCGCTGAAGTGGCCTGGTGCTGACGGCCCGAACATGATCCTGGACGACGGCGGCGACGCCACCATGCTCGTCCACAAGGGCACCGAGTTCGAGAAGGCGGGCGCCGTACCGGACCCGTCGACCGCGGACTCCGAGGAGTACGCCGTCGTCCTGACGACGCTGACCCGGACGCTGAAGGAAGACCCGCAGCTCTGGACGACCATCGGCGCCGGCATCAAGGGCGTCACCGAGGAGACCACCACCGGCGTGCACCGGCTGTACGAGATGCACAAGGCCGGCGCGCTGCTGTTCCCGGCGATCAACGTCAACGACTCGGTCACCAAGTCGAAGTTCGACAACAAGTACGGCTGCCGGCACTCGCTGATCGACGGCATCAACCGCGCCACCGACGTGCTGATCGGCGGCAAGGTCGCGGTCGTCTGCGGGTACGGCGACGTCGGCAAGGGCTGCGCGGAGTCGCTGCGCGGCCAGGGCGCCCGGGTGATCGTCACCGAGATCGACCCGATCTGCGCGCTGCAGGCGGCGATGGACGGCTACCAGGTCACCACGCTGGACGACGTCGTCGGTATCGCCGACATCTTCGTCACCACCACCGGCAACAAGGACGTCATCACCGCGGACCACATGTCGCGGATGAAGCACCAGGCGATCGTCGGCAACATCGGCCACTTCGACAACGAGATCGACATGGCCGGCCTGTACAAGACCCCGGGCATCGAGCGGGTCACGATCAAGCCGCAGGTCGACGAGTTCCGCTTCGCCGACGGTCACACCGTGATCATCCTGTCCGAGGGCCGGCTGCTGAACCTGGGCAACGCCACCGGTCACCCCTCGTTCGTGATGTCGAACTCGTTCACGAACCAGGTGCTCGCGCAGATCGAGCTGTTCGTGAAGACCAACGAGTACCCGACCGACGTCTACGTGCTGCCCAAGCACCTCGACGAGATGGTCGCCCGGCTGCACCTCGACGCCCTCGGTGTGAAGCTCACCGAGCTGTCCAAGGAGCAGGCCGAGTACCTCGGCGTACCGGTCGAGGGTCCGTACAAGTCGGACGCCTACCGCTACTGAGCCTGTACGACGTACGCCGAGACGCCCCGCGAGCAATTCGCGGGGCGTCTTCGCGTTCTCCGGGCCATTCCCTGCCGGGAATTGAGAGTGCCGCCACCGCACAGCAGGATCGGTGGTGTCGAGAAAACACTGTCCGGCAAGGAGAAATCGATGATCGACAACAGCACCCGTGACCTGGTCGCCCGGTACGTCGGAGTCTGGGGCGAGCCCGACGCCGAGAAGCGCCGCCGGACGATCGAGGACCTGTGGACCGAGAACGGCAGCCACCTGCTGCACCCGCCGGAGGAGATCCGCGACGCTGCGGCCGGACTGGGATTCGCCGCGACGACGCTGACGGCGACCGGGTACGACGAACTCGAGACCAGGGTCGCCCGCAGCTACCAGGAGTTCGTTGCTGATGGCAAGTACATCTTTCGGGCGCGGGACAACGCCGTACGGCTGGACGACCTGGTCAAGTTCAGCTGGGAGATGGTGTCGACCGCCGACGGTGAGGTCGTCGGCGAAGGGCTCGAGATCCTGCTGATCGACAGCGACCGGCGCATCCGCGCCGACTATCAGTTCCCCAATCCCTGAGTCAGCAGGGCGGCGGTCTCGGCATTGGCGGGGAGGAAGGCTTCCAGCTTCAGCTCCGCGACCGTCACGTCGAGGGCAGTGGCGAAGGTGGTGATCGTGGTGGTGAGGTGGAGGTCGCCGCGCGGGGAGCGCAGGTGCATGGGCGCGGCGAAGCCGACGTGGTCGGGGCCGGGCTCGACGTGCGGGACGTAGGCAGCCAGTTCGTCGCGGAACTCGCCCGGTGGGAGGCGGTCCAGGATGTGCTGGGCCCACTGGGAGAGGTTGACGATCCGGGGCGCCACGCCGTCGGGGTGCAGTGACAACCGCAGTACGTTGATCGGTGGTTCGAGCAGCTTCTCCGCGACGCCTTCGGTGAACAGGGTGAAGGCGTCGTTCGCCAGCACGAGGTTGTGGTCGGCATCGACGACGATGGCGGGGTACGGCAGGTGTCCGGTGAGGATGTGGTCGAGCGCCGATCGCACGTGCTCCAGCTCGGGGGCGTCGAGCCCGGTCTGCGGATACACCGGGGCGTAGCCGGCCGCGAGCAGCAGGTCGTTGCGGTCGCGGAGGGAGAGTTCCAGCGATTCGCCGAGCCGGACGACCATCGTGCGTCCCGGCTGCGAACGCCCCGACTCGATGAAGCTGAGGTGCCGCTGCGTGGTGCCGGCGCGGAGCGCGAGGTCGAGCTGGCTGAGGTGTCGTTCCTGCCGGGCCGACCGGAGGGCCTGAGAGAAGTTCACCCCACGCAGTCTGCCTGGTGCCTCAGACAGTTATGACCACTGATCGGGCTCGCTGCCCGGTGCATGCCAGCCCTGCGCGTTCACCTTCGTAGGCGCACTGACCGGTACTCCGCGCGCCGGCTGCTGCGGCGGGTAGGGGAGGCCTTGCGGCACCGGCTGCGGCGGCAGGGCGCCGTACGGGCTGGGCGGTGCGTAGGCCGTCGGGCTGGGCGGTGCGTAGGCGGTCCCGAAGGGTCCGGTGTAGGCGACGAATCGAGGGCCTTGGGTTGCCAGCCGGTCCAGTTCGCGGCGGCGGCGCTCGGCCAGTACTGCGGACAGGAACGCGGGCGACGAGAGCTGCACGGGTGGTGCTGGTGCGGTCACCCCGCCGACACGGAAAGCGAGCGCGTCGCCGAGCGCGATCCGCGCGCCGGGCTCCAGCTCGGTGTAGCGGGCGAGGTACTCCCGGGCGGTGTTGGCCAGCTCGTCGGACAGCCGGGACAGCTCCAATGAGTGCGCCCACTGCACCAGATGCGCCGGTACGAACAGCGGCGGTGAGGCCATCGGCTGATGCCGTTCGCGGATCACCACGGTGCCTGCGACGAGGTCGCCGATCCGCTTGCCCTGCTTGTTCATCAGGCTCGTCACGATGCCGGGGCTGGCGGCGAACCACGGCGCGAAGTCGACGAACAGCCACAGCAAGGTCCGCACCAGCGCATGCCGGAACCGGATCGAGCTGCCGTCGTCGCGGACCACCTTGAGGCCGAGCATCAGCTTGCCGAGCGTGCGGCCGCGGGTCAGCGTCTCCATCACCACGCGGTAGCCGACCAGGACCAGCAGCAGGACGAAGAAGATGATCGCTCCCCGCAGCGCGTCGCTGGCGCTGGTGAGCAGGAAGCCGAACAGCGTGGTGAAGAGGATGGCCAGCACGATGCCCTGGATGACCACGTCGATCGCGCAGGCGAGTGCGCGGGTCGGCATCCGCGCGATCCGCACCTGGAGGACGACCGCTTCCCCCGTGACCAGCTGAGACACGTCCGCCTCCCTCCTGCGACCAGTGTCCTGCATAGGAGGGCCGCTGCGCGCCCCCGACCCCGCCGTACGGGAGACTGGTCGGGACCGAACGGAGGGGCGGGATGGACGTAGAGGCGTTCGTGTCGGTTCACCAGCCTCAATGGGACCGCTTGGCGCAGCTCACCCGGCGGCAGCGGCGGCTGACCGGTGCCGAGGCCGACGAGCTCGTGCTTCTCTACCAGCGCGTCGGTACGCATCTGTCGGCCCTGCGAGCGGGCGGAGCCGACCCGGTGACGGTTGGGCGGCTCTCAGGACTCATAGCGGACGCCAGGGGTGCGGTCACCGGCGTACAGGCTCCTGTCTGGCGGGACATCTCGCGGTACTTCCTCGTGAGCTTCCCCGCGGCGCTGTACGCCTCACGTCGCTGGTGGCTGACGATCGGCGCGCTGTTCTACGCAGTCGCCGCGTGGATCGCGTGGCGGATCATCGCGCACCCGGAGCTGCTCGACTCCGTCGCGACGCCGGCGCAGATCCAGCAACTGGTCGACAAGGACTTCGCCAGCTACTACTCCGAGAATCCGGCCCAGGACTTCGCGCTGCACGTCTGGATCAACAACGCGACCATCTCCGCGGCCGTGCTCGCGATCGGCGTGCTGCTGGTGCCCACGATGTTCGTGTTGTGGAGCAACGCGGAGAACCTCGGCGTGGTGGCCGGCGTGATGATCAGCCACGACAAGGCAGGGGTGTTCTTCGGTCTGATCAGTCCGCACGGCCTGCTCGAGCTGACCGCGGTGTTCGTCGCCAGCGCGGCCGGTCTGCGGCTAGGGTGGTCGTGGATCGCGCCAGGCCCACGGACCCGGATGCAGGCACTTGCCCAGACCGGCCGCGCGACCGTGGGGATGGCGATCGGCCTGGCGGTGATCCTCCTGGTCACCGGGATGATCGAAGCCTTCGTGACCCCGTCCCCGCTGCCGACCGCCGTGCGGGTGGGGATCGGTGTGCTCGCCGAGGCCGCGTTCTTCGTCTACGTCTGGACGCTCGGCCGGCGCGCCTGGAAAGCCGGCGAGTACGGCGACGTCGAGGAAGCCGATCGCGAGGCGTCGGTCCCCGTCTCGGCCTGAGCAGTTTGCAGGCGGGTACCAAGACCGTATGAGGACCGCCCAGCAAGCCCAGCAGAGCCGCGTCTACGACTGGTCGATCACCGTCGGTTTGATCGCGTACGGCGTGGTGTATCTGCTCATCGGTTGGATCGCCCTGCAGATCGCCTGGGGCGGGACGTCGGAACAGGCCTCCCAGCAAGGCGCCCTGCAGGAGCTCGCCAGCAAGCCGTTCGGGACGGCCTTGCTCTGGATCGTCGCCATCGGCCTGTTCGCGCTGGTCATCTGGCGGGTGCTGCAGCTTGTCTACGGACACCTGAAGACCGACCGGAAGGTGTCGGCGGTCGGCCGCGGCATCGTGTATCTCGTGCTCGGCATCAGCGCCATCAAGGTCGCCACCGGCGGTAGCGGCGGCAACCAGAAGGCACTGACCGCCCGGCTGATGGCACACAGTGGCGGCCGGCTCCTGATCGCCGCCGCCGGCCTGGTCATTCTCGGGATCGGTCTCTACCAGATCTACAAGGCGTGGAAGAAGAAGTTCCTCGAAGACCTCAACGGCGGTGTCTCCAGGACGACCATCCTGCTCGGCCGGCTCGGCTACCTCGCCAAGGGAATCGCGTTCGCCGTCACCGGTGTGCTGTTCGTCTTCGGTGCGATCGACTACGACCCGAAGAAGGCCGGCGGCCTGGACACCGCCCTGCGAACCCTGAAGGACCAACCGTTCGGCACCGCCCTGCTCACCCTGGTGGCACTGGGCTTCGCCTGCTTCGGCGTCTACTGCTTCGTCTGGTCCCGCAACGCCCGGCACTGATTAAACGCCCAGCACCGCCGGTACGCCGTACGCGGGCGCCGGTGGTGCCAAGCAACGGAAATATGACAAAACCGGTAAATCGTTGACGCGCTGCCGCTCGATGGTGTGGTTTTCTCCCACAACCACCAGGGCGGAAGGTGCGTGCGGCGATGCGGAAAGTGATCTGTGCACTGGCGGCGATCGGGCTACTGGCGCTCGGCGGGCTGGCGTCCCCGGCGGTGGCGGCGGAGCCGGCCAAGCCGAAGGTGATCCGGGTCGGCGCGACCCAGGCGATGGACTCGATGAACCCGTTTCTGGCCGTCCGGCTGGTCTCCTCGTCGATCCACCGCTGGATGTACGGCTTCCTGACCGTGCCGGATCCGAAGACGCTGCAACCGAGTCCGGACCTGGCCGAGTCCTGGACCACCTCGCCGGACGGGCTGACCTGGACCTTCAAGATCCGGGCCGCGAAGTGGTCGGACGGGCAGCCGATCACGGCCGACGACGCCGCCTGGACGTTCACCAAGATGATGACCGACGACGGCGCCAAGACCGCGAACGGCCCGGCGGTGGAGAACTTCGCCAGTGTCACCGCGGCCGGGCAGGACCTCACGATCAAGCTGAAGGCCCCGCAGGCGTCGATGCTCGACAACCCGGTCCCGATCATGCCCAAGCACGTCTGGGAGAAGGTCGGCGACATCTCGAAGTACGAGGCCGACGACTTCCCTGCTGTCACCAGTGGTCCCTACATCGCGGTGGAGCAGAAGAAGGACCAGTACGTGAAGCTGAAGGCCAACCCGAACTACTGGCGTGGGCCGGCGAAGATCGACGAGTTGCAGGTGATCTTCTACGACAACCCGGCCGCCGCCGTCGTGGGGTTGAAGAAGGGCGACATCGACCTGATCGGCCGGCTCGCGCCACCGGACTTCGAGGCACTCAAGGGTGACCCGAACATCGTCCAGTGGAACACCCAGGGCCGCCGGTCGTCCTACCTGCAGGTCAATCTCGGCGCCACCACCAGCGACAACAAGCCGATCGGCGACGGGCATCCCGCGTTGAAGGACCAGCGGGTCCGCCAGGCGCTGCACTACGCGATCGACAAGCAGAAGCTGGTCGACGAGGTGCAGAACGGACTCGCCGTACCGGCCGACGGGTCGATCGTGCCGCCGATGTACAAGGACTTCTTCTGGTCCGCGACCGGGGACCAGAAGGTCACCCATGATGTTGCCAAGGCCAACAAGATTCTGGACGACGCCGGGTACAAGAAGGGTGCCGACGGGATCCGGACCATGCCGGACGGGTCGCGGAAACTGCAGTTCCGGTTCAGCATCCACACCGATACACCGATCGAGGACAAGCTCGCCGAGTACCTGACCGGCTGGTTCAAGGAGATCGGCATCGTGCTGACCACCAAGCGGCTGGACTCGAGCAAGTTCACCGAGGAGACCGGTACGACGGCGTTGTTCGACCTCGCCATCAGCGGCTGGTCGGTGAACCCGGACCCGGAGGAGGTGCTCGCGACCCACCTCTGCAGCAGGCGTCCCACCGCTTCGGGCCAGGGTGGCGGCACCGAGTCGTTCTACTGCGACCCGCAGTATGAGGCGCTCTATCGGCAGCAGCAGAAGGAACTCGACCGGCCGAAGCGGGCCGAGATCATCAAGCAGATGGAGCAGCGGCTCTACACCGACGCGCCGGTGATCGCCCTCTACTACCCGAACGATCTGGAGGGCTACCGCAAGGACCGGATCGCCAAGGTCACGCCCATCCCCGAGGACAAGGGCATGCTGTACGGCGGCAGCGGCTACTGGCCGTTCTACACGCTGGAAGCAGTCTCCAAGGACGGCGACGCGGCCGACGACGGGTCGAACACGGGCCTGTACGTCGGGCTGGGTGCCGCCGTCATCGTGCTCGTCGGAGCCGGGCTGTTCTTGGCCCGTCGTCGCCAGGGTGTTGCGGACGACCGCGAATGAGCGGCCTCTTGCGAGCGAGCCGATGACGGTCGCGCAGCCCGCGGCCGAGGCGATCGAGGAGGGCCCCGCCCGACACGGCGTACTGCGGTATGCCGCCGCCAAGGTCGGTGGGGCCCTGCTCAGCATCGCGATGGTGATCGTCGCGACGTTCTTCGCCTTCCGCCTGCTGCCGGGCGATCCGGTCCGGGCGCTCGCGCAGGGCCGCAACATGACGCCGGAGCAGCTCGACCTCGAGCGGCACCGGCTCGGCCTGGACAAGTCGCTGGCCGAGCAGTTCGTCCATTTCGTCAACCAGACGGTGCATTTCGACCTCGGTGTCTCGTATGAGTACAAGCGGCCGGTGGTCGACCTGATCGGCGAGCGGATCGGTTCGACGTTGCTGCTCACCGGTACTGCGCTGGTGATGGCGGTCAGCCTCGGGATCTGGCAGGGCGCCCGGGCCGGCTGGCGACCGGGGAGCCGGTTCGACAAGATCTCGACCGGGATCTCACTGGTGCTCTGGTCGGTCCCGACGTTCTGGCTCGGCCTGCTGCTGTTGATGGTGTTCGCGGCCGGGATCGGGCCGATCCCGGGGATCTTCCCGACCCGAGGGATCGAGAGCGTGGACGCGCCGTCCGGATTCCCTTACCTGCTTGACGTTGCGAAGCACATGGTGCTGCCGTGCCTGACGATGGTGGCGGTCGTCTACGCGCAGTACCTGCTGGTGATGCGGTCGTCGGTGATCGACGAGGTCGGGCAGGACTACGTGACGACGGCGCGGGCGAAGGGTTTGCGCGACGACGAGATTCGCCGGCGGCACGCAGTACCGAATGCTTTGCTGCCGACGGTGACGCTTGTGTTCATGCGGATCGGTTTCGTGGTGGGCGGAGCTGTCACCGTCGAGGCGATCTTCAGCTGGCCTGGGCTGGGGCAGTTGTTCTACGAGGCGATCCGGGTGCCGGACTTCACGTTGATGCAGGGCACCTTCCTGTTGATCACGGTGTCGGTCATCTTGATGAACACGCTGGCCGACGTGGTCTATCACCTGCTCGACCCGCGGGTGAGGTCGGCATGAGTATCGCCTGGACGCGCAGACGCCTTGCTTTCGGACGGTTCTGGGCATCTTTCCGGACCCACAAGGCCGGTGTGGCCGGTCTGATCGTGTTGGTCGTCGCGGTGCTGCTGGCGTTGGTCGCGCCGCTGTTCATCGACGCCGGCGTGACGAACGTCGTCAGCGGAACCGGTGCGAAGCTGGCGCCACCGAGCCTGCACGACCCGCTCGGCACGGACGAGTCGGGGCGGTCGATCCTGCTGATGATCTGGTGGGGATCGCGGACCTCGTTGCTGATCGGATTCCTGGCGGCCCTGCTCAGCATGGTGATCGGCACGGTGCTCGGGATCGCGGCGGGCCACTTCCGCGGCTGGATCAGCGCGATCGTCATGCGGATCACCGACTGGTTCCTCGTGCTGCCGTCGCTGGTGACCGCGCTCGTGCTGGCGGCGATCCTGGGTGGCAGCACGTTGACGATCATCGCTGCGATCGGCGTCACCTCCTGGCCGTCGACAGCCAGGCTGATCCGCGCGCAGACGCTGGCGGTGGAGGCTCGTCCTTACATCGAACGCTCACAAGCTCTGGGTGGCGGCCACTGGCACATCACCACGCGACACGTGCTGCCGAACGTCGCACCGTTGCTCTTGGCAAGTACGACGCTGGAGGTGGCGAGCGCGATCGTCACGGAGTCGACGCTGGCGTTCCTCGGCGTCAGTGCGAACAAGACTTCCTGGGGAACGATGCTTCGCGGTTCGTACGACTGGGGTGCGGCGACCTCGGGTGCCTGGTGGTACATCCTCGTCCCGGGTCTGTGCATCGTCACCGTCGTGATGGCGTTCACGCTCTGCGGCCGGGCGCTGGAAACAGTGCTGAACCCTCGACTCCGGAGGGCGGTCTGATGAGCCTGCTCGAGGTGGACAACCTTTCCGTCACCTATCGGATCGCGTCGGGCGACGTACTCGCAGTACGGGGCGTGTCGTTGTCGCTGGAGGCCGGTGAGGCGCTCGGGATCGTGGGCGAGTCGGGCTCGGGGAAGTCGACGCTGGCGATGGCCATGTTGCGGTTGCTGCCGAAGGATGCCCGGACCGAAGGGCGCATCCTGCTCGGCGGCGAGGACGTCCTCGCGATGAAATGGGGGCGGTTGCGCGCGGTCCGCTGGGCCGAGGCGTCGATCGTCTTCCAGGGCGCGCAGCACGGGCTCAACCCGGTGCAACGGATCGGCGACCAGATCGCGGAACCGCTGCTCGTGCACAAACTCGCGACACCTGAGAAGGCCCGCGCGCGGGTCGTGGAGTTGCTCGAACAGGTCGGATTGCCGGCCTGGCGTGCCCGCAGCTATCCGCACGAGGTGTCCGGTGGTCAACGGCAACGGGTGATGATCGCGATGGCGCTTGCCTGCGAACCGCAGTTGATCATCGCCGACGAGCCGACCACCGCGCTCGACCTGATGGTGCAGGCGCAGGTGCTGGCGTTGATCAAGGACCTGATCGCGTCGCGGGGGATCTCGTTGCTGATGATCTCCCACGACCTGTCCGTGCTGGCCGACACCTGCGACCGGCTGGCGGTCATGTACGCCGGACGCGTGGTCGAGGCCGGTCCGTCGAGCGGCACCTTCCGGCACCCTTACAGCCAGGCGCTCGCGGCGGCCTTCCCGACGGTCGGTGATCCCACCTCCCGGCTCGCGCCGCAGGGCCTCGGCGGCGACCCGCCGGATCCGCAACGGCTCCCGTCCGGCTGCGTGTTCCATCCCCGCTGCCCGGTGGCGCTCGACACCTGCTCGACCGTCGACATCGACCTTCGCCCGGCGGGCGACCGGCGTACGGCGGCCTGTGTGCTGGTTCTGGAGGAATCTTGCTAGCGGCAACTGATCTGCGAGTGGAGTTCGCCTCGCGCGGCCGGCCCGCCGCTCGCGCGGTGGACGGCGTCAACCTGGCCGTCGGCGCGGGCGAGATCGTCGCCCTGGTCGGCGAGTCCGGCTGCGGCAAGACGACGCTGGCCCGCACACTGCTCGGCCTCGAACGCCCGACCGCGGGGACCGTCTCGTACGACGGAACGCCGTTGTCCTACCGGGCCAGGGCGCTCAAGGCGTATCGGCGCGAGGTGCAACTCGTCCTGCAGGACCCGATGGGTTCGCTCAATCCGCGCCAGACCGTCTACGAGGCCGTTGCCGAAGGCCCCCGGATCCACGGCCTCCCCGACGAGGAGAAGGTGGTTGCCGAAGCCCTTTCCCGCGCCGGTCTGCGGCCGCCGGAACGCTTCTTCCTGCGCTACCCGCACGAACTGTCCGGTGGCCAACGGCAACGTGTCGTGATCGCCGGCGCACTTGCTCTCGATCCGAAGGTGCTGATCGCCGATGAGCCGGTCGCTTCGCTCGACGCCTCCGTCCGCGGCGAGATCCTGGCCCTGCTGCTCCGCCTCCGCGACGACCTCGGCCTGTCGGCACTGGTGGTCACCCACGACCTCGGCCTCGCCTGGAACATCGCCGACCGGGTAGCCGTCATGTACCTCGGCCGCATCGTCGAATCCGGCCCCACCGAAGAGATCCTGCGCGCTCCCCAGCACCCCTACACCCAAGCGCTCCTCTCCGTCCTCCCGGAGTCACCGGAACGCATCGTCCTCACCGGCGAACCCCCGGACCCCACCCGAATCCCCACCGGCTGCCGCTTCCACCCACGCTGCCAGGTAGTTGCTGCTGGCAATGTAATAGCCCCCACCTGCCAGACAACCCTCCTGCCGGTCCTGCCCGCGATCCCCGAACCCCAGTCCGCCTGCCACCTGACGATCTAGAGCCGGCCGGCCTTCTTGAGGGCCAGGTAGGTGTCGGCGAGGGCTGGGGCGATGTGGTCCGGGTTCTCGTCGACGACTGTGACGCCGGCTCGGGTGAGGACGGCGGTGACTCGTTCGCGGTCGAGGCGGGTTCGGGCGGCCGAGGCGGCGCCGTAGATCTCGATCAGGTCGGCGTGGGATTCTTCCATCTCGGTGAGGCGGGGGTCGGCGACAGAGGCCAGTACGACGACGTGTCGCCGCAGCAGCGGGCCGATGACAGGGAGCAGGGACTCTTCGATGACGGCAGGGTCCAGGCCGGTCAGCAGTACTACGAGCGAACGCTGGCCGAGTCGCTCCAGGACCTGCGAGACGACGACCCGGAAGTCGGTCTGGACCAGCTCAGCGTCCACGTTCGCCAGGGCGTTCACGAACGACGGCAGGACGTCCTCCGGAGCAGGTCGGCGTACGTCAGCACGCACCTCTGAATCGCAAGCCAGCAACGAGACCCGGTCACCCGCGCGAGTGGCGAGAGCGGCCAGCAGGAGCGCGGCATCCATGGCGTGGTCGAGGCGAGGTGCGTCGCCGACGCGGCCGGCCGACATCCGGCCCGAGTCGATGACGATCGCGACCTGCCGATCGCGCTCCGGTCGCCAAGTACGCAGTACGACGTTGCCGCGTCGGGCGGTGGCTCGCCAGTCGATGCTGCGCACGTCGTCACCTGGCACGTAGTCGCGCAGCGAGTCGAACTCGGTGCCCTGACCCCTTACCAGCAAGGCGGTTCGGCCGTCGAGCTCACGCAGCCGGGCCAGCCGCGACGGCAGGTGCTTGCGCGACTTGAACGGCGGCAGCGCCCGCACGGTCCACGGCACGTTGTGCGAACCCTGCCGTCCAGCGAAGCCGAGCGGCCCGATCGACCGCACAGTCACCCTGTACGCCTGCCTGTCCCCACGTCGCGTCGGCACCAGGTGCGTGGTCAGCCGACGTCGCTCGCCAGTAGGCAGGTCCAGCTGGTGCGGGGGATCCTGCACTCCGGCCGAAGGCGGCCACGCATCGCGAAGCAACCCCTTCACGCGCCGCCGCGGATTGGCCACCAGCAGCGTCACCACGGCCTGCTCACCAAGCCGTACTGCGGTGTCGCCCTCGCGACTCAGCTGCAGCCGTCGCGGCGACCCAGCGAGCAGTATGTCGACCAGGCACACCAGCACCACGACAGCAACCACCAAGCCGACGCCCGCCCACCGCGGCATCAGCAGCGCGACGAAGACCACGCCGACCGCAGCCAGCGCACCAGCCCGCCCGGTGACAACCATCAGCCCACCATCACCGGGGGACCGGCACAGTAGCCAGCACGCTCTCCAGTACGGCGTCCGCCGTGACCCCTTCCAGCTCTGCTTCGGGACGGATCTGCACTCGATGCCGTAGGCAAGGACGCGCCATCGCCTTCACGTCGTCTGGAATCACATAGTCCCGTCCCGACAACCACGCCCAAGCACGCGCAACCGCCAGCAACGCGGTAGCGCCACGCGGCGACACGCCGAGCTGCAGTGACGGCGACTGCCGAGTCGCCCGGCACAGGTCAACCACGTACGCCAGCACATCGTCCCGTACTGCGACCCGCCGCACCGCCGCTTGCCCCGCGAGCAGATCCTCGGGACCGGCGACCGGACGCAACCCGGCAGCCACCAGATCGCGCGGGTCGAACCCTCTCGCATGCCTTGCCAGTACGGCGATCTCCGCGTCCCGCGGCGGGATGTCCAGCGTCACCTTGAGCAGGAACCGGTCCAACTGTGCCTCGGGCAACGGGTACGTTCCCTCGTACTCGATCGGGTTCTGCGTCGCGGCGACCACGAACGGCGACGGCAGCTTGCGCGGCGTACCGTCCACGGTGACCTGGCGTTCCTCCATCGCCTCCAGCAGGGCGGCCTGGGTCTTCGGTGGCGTTCGGTTGATCTCGTCCGCGAGCAGGATGTTGGTGAACACCGGGCCCTGCCGGAACTCGAACTCACTCGTCTTCGCGTCGTACACCAGCGAGCCGGTCACGTCACCGGGCATCAGGTCGGGTGTGAACTGGACCCGCTTGGTGTCCAGCCGCATCGCCATCGACAGCGCTCGCACCATCAGCGTCTTCGCCGTACCGGGGACGCCCTCCAGCAGGACATGACCACGACACAGCAGCGCCAGCACCAGCGCGGTGACGGCCGTGTCCTGGCCGACCACTGCCTTGCCGATCTCGGTCCGCAGCTCGACCAGAGCCTGCCGAGCCCGCTCCGGAGTGACCTCGGCAGTCGTGGAAGCAGTGGTGGAATCAGCACTTGACGCTGACTGTGCAGTCACGGGCGTCTTACCTCCTGGGTGAGCAGGTCGAGCTCTTGGGACAGGGAGATGAGGGCGGCGTCGTCGACCGGTGGCCAACCGTAGAGGAGTTCGTACAGCATCGCCGGATCCCGGCCGGTGCGGGCGGCAACCGTCGTGACCACTGCCGCGGGTTCCGCACGTCGCGGGATGCCGTGTGCCTTGTGCAGCTTGCCGATCGCGGACTCGCGCAACGCCGCGGCAGCACGGTCTCTGGCTCGGGAGCGTCGGTAGAGGCGCGCCCTGCCTTCAGTGGTCTCCGCTGCGTGGACGATGACCGGGAGGCGTTCGGCGACGACCGGACCGAGCCGGCGACCGCGCCACAGCGCTACGACGAACACGGCGAAGGCGAGCGCCCACGCGACGTACCGGACGTCCGGCGGGATCAGTGGTTTGCCGCCGTCACTGTCGTCGTCGGCGGTGTTGGAGGACTCGAACTGTGGGACGTACCAGACCAGTTCGAGATGCGTGCCGAGCAGGTTCAGCGCTAGCGCGGCGTTGCCGTCCGTGGCCAGCTCCGCATTGGTGAACGATCGTGGCGAGCCGATGACATCGACGATCCGGCCCTCGGTCTCGAGCCGGATGACGGTGTGGTTGATCCCGTCGCCGTAGCAGGCCTGGGCGGAGTCGGGTGCGGAGTACGACGTACCCGAGACCGTTGCTGTGCCCGACTGAACGGCTGCCTTCAGGTCGCAGTCCGGCGCCCGGCTGCCCTTCGGCAATCCCAGGGAGACGTCCTGTACTCCGGGTGCCAGCACGTCGAGTGCTCGGGCACTCGGCCGTAGTAGCACCACGTGACTCCACCGGGCGTCGGCGATCCGCTGCCAGTCGGAGCGACTCAGTGAACCGCCGGGAGCGACCAGTAGCGTCCGGTCGCTTCCAGCGCCGACAGCGTCGCGCAGTTCCTCGGTGCCGACGACGTTCACACCGTGGTTCTCCAGCAGGCTTGCCAGGGCTTTGGCGCCGGTCGGCTCTGCAGAGTCCGGGCTGAACGGTCCCGAGGTCCGTGCCGCGGTGGCGATCATGACGACCAGCACACCCAGCACGACGACGCAGGTGATGAGCAGCGGCAGCCGTAGTACCCGCCAGCTCTCGGCACCGCTACGCCCGACGGCAGTGGTCGCACTCATCCTTGGACCAGCATTCGTGTGGACACCTTGCGAGCCGCCTCGTCCGCGGCAGCCACGAGCGCGTACCGCTCCGGCGTACCAGGACGGTTGCCGTAGACAACCTCTGTGAACACCAGGGCCGCTGGTTGCAGCACATCCCGCAGAGCCGGTACGGCGCGCCCCGCATCCGCGACAGCCTCGTACGCCGTCCGGCCGGCGCGTTCGTCGAGCACCGTGCGCTCGGTGAGCTCCGCGACGCAAGCACGGAACCGGCTTCGGACAGCAGCCGCGTAGTTGCCGGCGGCAGCTTCTTGTTCCGCCTGGGCGCGGTAGACGGACGCAGTACGGGGCTTGTCGGTGTCGAAGACCGTCCGCGGAGTGCTGCGCGTCGTACGGAGGACTCCGGCGCGCCACAGGACCACGATGACGATCAGGGCGACCAGCGCGACGAGCAGAATCAGCCCCACGTGGCCGTCGGACGAGTTGCCGGCCAGGTTGCCGAGCAGGTCGCCGATCCAGTCCAGCACCTTCCCGACGATTCGGGCCACCAGCGAGTCGCCCGCTTGGCCGTAGACCGGCTTGGACAACTCTTTGGCGGCCTCGGCAGCCGCGTCGCTGCGGCTGATGTCCACCGGCGGCTCGAGCCGCATCAACGGGTCCAGTTCCATCAGGGCATCACCAGCTCGGTCCGCTCGGCTGTGTGGGCGGCTTGAGGACCGGACGCAACCAGAGGTCGAGTCCTTCGCGCCGGACCCTGAGGTCGAGGTAGATCAGGGCCTGTACGGCAGAGATGAAGGAGAGGCTCGCGATCAGCGTCAGTACGGTGGCGGTGCCGGCAGCGGCTCCCACCGCGAGGGCGATGATCCCAGCGCTGGTGCTGTTGCTGTCGGAGGTCCAGGAGCCGAGGGTGAAGAACAAGGTGACGACGCCGTACTGCACTGCGTAGCTGACGATGTTCACCACCACACCGGCGAACAGCAGGATGCCGAAGACGCGCCAGAACCGGCCGTGCACCAGCTGCCAGGACCGTTTCAGCGAACCCCAGACGCCGACCCGGGCCGGGATGTACAGGCCGATGTCCGGGGCGTGCTTGCCTTCCAGCAGGACGACCGTGCCGGCCAGGATCAGCCGGAGCCCCACGATCAAGGTGAGCAGACCGCCGCCCAGGATCAGCACGACCGCGATGAATCCGGCCGCTTCGGAGGACAGCACGGCGTCGGTCCCCGAGCCGATCCCGAAGACCGCCAGACCCCAGCCTGCGATCAGCAGCACAGCCGAGAAGGACTGCAGTACGCCGACCAGCGCCAGAGCCGGCAACGACGGCCGGACCAGCCGCAGCAGCTCCTTCGGGCCGACCCGGTGCGCCAGCTGACTGCGCACCGCGGCCAGCGCGATGATCCCGGCCAGCATGCTGGAGACCATGGTGAACAGCACCAGCTGCACGGCGTACATGAGCAGCAGCGCTGCTCCGGCCTGTTGCAGCGGACTCTCGGCGCCGAAGAAGCCGCTGATCCCACCGGGCACGGTCAGCTGGGTCAGCAGCGCCTGGACGGCCGTCAGCCCGATCCCGGCGAGCACCGGCAGGCCCAGCATGAGCGCCTTGTTCTCGGAGATGGTGCGTGCCGCGTTGTCGAGCAGATCGGCCGGCAGCCAGGGCCGCAACGGCTCGCCCGCGCCCTCGCGGACGCCGATGTCGTCGCGCATGCCGTGCCTCCTCCCCGACCCCGCCGGGTTGTCGCTGACCACGGCTGTGTACCTTCCCGGGACCATGATCACAGCCCGGGCGGTCCAAACCCGCCATCAACTGGTGCCCGTCCGGCGATCCGGCGTGTGCACTACCCGGGGAATGGGACACTATCCGTAGTGCGTACGACCGGCAGCCGCCGGGCGCGCTACCATCCGGACCGGCAAGGAGCAGGGCGTGGCTGAAGGTAATCGGACGATGCGGGGCCGAGTCCTCATCGTCGACGACGACACGGCGTTGTCCGAGATGCTCAGCATCGTGCTGCGCAACGAGGGCTACGACACCTATCTGGTCGCCACCGGCGACAAGGCGGTGCCGGCCTTCCGTGAGTTCAAGCCCGATCTGCTGCTGCTCGACCTGATGCTGCCGGGGATGGACGGGATCGACGTCTGCCGGGCGATCCGGGCCGAGTCCGGCGTACCGATCGTGATGCTGACCGCGAAGAGCGACACCGTCGACGTGGTGCTGGGCCTGGAGTCCGGCGCCGACGACTACGTGGTGAAGCCGTTCAAGCCCAAGGAGCTGGTGGCCCGGATCCGGGCCCGGCTGCGCCGGATGGACGAGCCCGGCCCGGAGTCGCTGACGATCGGCGACCTGACCATCGACGTGGCCGGCCACTCGGTGAAGCGCAGCGGCGAGACGATCCAGCTCACCCCGCTGGAGTTCGACCTGCTGGTCTGCCTGGCCTCCAAGCCGTGGCAGGTGTTCACCCGTGAGGTGCTGCTCGAGCAGGTCTGGGGCTACCGGCACGCGGCCGACACCCGGCTGGTGAATGTGCACGTCCAGCGGCTGCGGTCCAAGATCGAGAAGGATCCCGAGCACCCCGAGATCGTCGTGACGGTCCGCGGTGTCGGCTACAAGGCGGGTGCGGACTGATCGAGTACGGCCGCGACGAGACGTCGCAGGCGGAGAAGCCGGACCACGAACCGGAACCCCGCGGAACCGAGATCGAGCTCACCGCCGCCGGGGTGGACTGGCACGCCCAGCCGCAGCCGTTGTGGCGGACGCCGATCAAGCACTGGCCGGACGTCTGGCGCCGGTCGATCCAGGCCCGGATCGTCACCGGCACCCTGCTGATGTCGACCGTCGTCCTGATCCTGGTCGGCTGGGTGATGATGAGCCAGGTCACCGACGGCGTGCTGGAGTCGCGCCGGACCAGCGCCCAGCAGGAGGCGGTCGCGCAGCTCGCGTCGCTGTCCAACTCGATCAACGCGGCCGACCCGGCGGCCATCCCGCAGAACCTGTCCCAGCTCGTCCTCGGCTCCAACCGGGCCGGCCTGTACGACGTGGTGCTGATGCCGACCGCCTCGACCGGGTCGAACGCGATCCGGACCACCGGCCTGGTCAAGAGCGAGTCGATCCCGGACTCGCTGAAGGCCAGCGTGGCGATCGACGAGACGAAGTTGTGGGACACCTATACCCGGATCGACTACGACGGCGAGGCCAGCCAGCCCGGTCTCGCGATCGGCTCCCAGCTCCGGGTGAACTCGACCGGTGAGCACTACGAGGTGTACTTCCTGTTCCCGCTGACGGCCCAGCAGCAGACCCTCGACGTGGTCCAGCGGGCCCTCGTCACGGCCGGTCTGCTGCTGATCCTGCTGCTCGGCGCGGTCGCCTGGCTGGTCACCCGTCAGGTGGTCACCCCGGTCCGGATGGCCCGGCGGATCGCCGAACGACTCGCGGCCGGCAAGCTGGAGGAGCGGATGCAGGTCCGTGGGACCGACGACCTGGCCCGGCTCGCGGTCTCCTTCAACAAGATGGCCAGCAACCTGCAGCAGCAGATCCGCCGGCTGGAGGAGCTGTCCCGGTTGCAGCGCCGGTTCGTCTCCGACGTGTCGCACGAGCTGCGGACGCCGCTCACCACGGTCCGGATGGCGGCCGACCTGCTGCACGAGGCCAGGGACGATTTCGACCCGATGACCAGGCGCTCGATCGAGCTGCTGCAGAACGAGCTCAACCGGTTCGAGGAACTGCTCGCCGACCTGCTCGAGATCAGCCGGTTCGACGCCGGCGCGGCCGCGCTCGACCTGGAGGACATCGACCTGCGCGACATCGTCGCCCGGGTCCTGGAGAACCACGAGACCCTGCTGCACCGCAAGGGCTGCGAGATCCAGCTGGACATGCCCGAGCCGTGCCGCGCGCAGGTCGACTCGCGCCGGATCGAGCGGATCCTGCGCAACCTGATCGGCAACGCGATCGAGCACAGTGAGGGCGCCCCGATCAAGATCAGTACGGCGTTCGACGACGAGGCCGCCGCTGTCGCGGTCCGCGACCACGGCATCGGTTTCCGGGCCGACGAGGCGGAGATGGTGTTCAGCCGGTTCTGGCGGGCCGACCCGGCGCGCGCCCGGACGACCGGCGGAACCGGGCTCGGGCTGTCGACCGCGCTGGAGGACGCCAGACTGCACGGCGGCCGGCTGGACGCTTGGGGATCACCGGGCGAAGGTGCGTACTTCCGGCTCACCCTGCCGCGCCGGCCGGACGTGACGCTGTCGGGGTCGCCGTTGCCCGCGCGACCGGCGGATGCTCCCCGGGTCGTCTCGGAGCTGTCGCTGGTCGACGTCGGAGCGCCGTACCAGAAGCTGACCGGCGGTGACGACCTGTGAGAACGAAGCTGCTGGCGATCGCGATGGCCGCGTCCGTAGTACTGGCCGGTTGCTCGACCGTGCCGACCAAAGGTCCGATCCGGAGCGGTAGCCAGGCCGGGCTCGCCCCGCCGCAGGCAGGTGTCAACGTCAAGGCCAACCCGCCGCGGCCGAACACGCCTCCGCTGGCCCTGGTGAACGGGTACCTCGAGGCCATGTCGGACTCGAGCAACTTCGACCAGGCCCGGCAGTACATGACGCCCGAGGCGGCCGCTGCCTGGAAACCCGAGTCGAAGCTGTCCGTGTACGACCAGAGCTCCACCTCGGCGGTGAGCCTGCTGTCCAACGGTTCGGTCGAACTCAAGGCGCGGTTGATCGGGACCATCGACGACCGCGGCTCCTGGACGCCCGCAAGACAAGGCGAATCCGTCGACGTGGTGTTCCGGCTGGCCGATGTCGAAGGGCAGAAGCGGGTGTCCAACGCACCCGACGGGGCGTACCTGGGCAGCAACCAGTTCGAGTCGCGGCTCACGGCCCGCTCCCTGTACTTCCTGACGCCCGACCGGCAGACGCTGGTGCCCGACCCGGTCTTCCTGCCGATCAACCTGCCGCCGGGACAGGCTGCCACGCAGCTCATCCAGGAGCTACTGAAAGGCCCGACGAGCCGACTCGCCGGCGGCGTGGTCACCGCTGCTCCGCCGGGCACCCAGGTGAACGTGTCGGTGCCGGTGGAGCTGACGACGGCCACTGTTGCCCTCAGCGACGCCGCGCAGGTGCTGGGCGACCAGGAGCGCCGCCAGCTCGCGGCGCAGATCCTGTGGACCTTGCGGAACGTCAGCCCGCGGGTGCGGATCACCGTAGGTGGTGCGCCTTTGCTCGACGACCAGCCGGACGTGCTGTCGATCGCCAGCTTCAGCCAGTACGACCCGGCGGCGTCCAGTCCGCAGCTGAAGGAGCTCTACGGCCTGCGGGCCGGCAAGGTGCAGCACATCACCGGCCTCGACGGCGCGAAGGACATTGCTTCGGTGCCGCTGAACGACAGCCTGCTGTACGAGTACAACGCCGATTCGCTGGCGGTGAACCTGCGCGGGGACGCCGGGGCGATCGTGGTCCACAACCAGCCGCTGGTGGGGTACGCCCGGCTGGACGCCACCGACAAGGCCGACAAACTGGTCACGATCAAGACCTCCGGCAAGGTGCTCCGGCCGAGCTACGACTACCAGGAGAACCTCTGGATCCTGGACCGGGCCGATTCGGCGAACCCCCGGCTGCGGGTCCGCAACCGCGACGGCAAGGTCAGCGACGTGGCCACCGACTTCCACGGTGACACCCCGGTCGCGCTGCGGATGGCTCCGGACGGGGTCCGGGCTTTGCTGATGATGCGGAGGGCGTCGACCGGCCAGAACTACGTCGAGACCGCCACCGTCCAGCTGAACGACGCCAAGCAGCCGAAGCTCGGCGGGTTCCGGCCGCTCGAGCTGCCGCTCACCAATATCACCGACGTCTCCTGGAACCAGTCCGGCATCCTGGTCGCCGGCCGCTCCAGCCCGAACGCGCTGGCGCAGCCGTGGCAGGTCAACACCGACGGCTCGCAGACCCACCTGCTGCCCGGCGCCAGCACCGAGTTCGCGACCAAGCTGATCGCCTCGAACCCGAGCGCCGACACCTTCCCGGTCGTCGAGGACACCTCCGGCGCGCTGCACTGGCAGCTGAAGGACCTCAGCTGGCAAATGGACGACGAAACCAGCAAGTCCCCCTACATCACCCCCGTCTACCCAGGCTGACCCGCGCAATCTCCATGGATGGCGCGGGCTGTCCACAGGGGGTAGGTGGGGTGGTTGCGGGGGGACCGGGGATCGCGCAGGGTTGTCGGGGTGGGGTTGCGGGATGCGTTCGTGGATCTCGTTCTCGGTGGGGTGTGCGCGGGCTGCGGGGTTCCCGGGCCGGCGATCTGCGGGGGTTGCCGGGCGGAGCTGAGCGCTGCGGTGCCGTTCACGGCGTGGCCCGACCCGGTGCCTGCGGGTCTCCCCGTGCCGACCGCGACAGCGCCGTACGCCGGTGCGTTGCGCAAGGTGATCCTCGCGCACAAGGAGGACGCGCATTACGCGCTCGCCCGTCCGCTCGGCGAAGTCCTGGCGAGCGCTGTGCGAGCGGGGCTCGGCACGAGAAGGGCTGCTTGGCTCTGCCCGGTCCCCTCGACGCGGACCGCAGTACGGAAGCGAGGGCACGATCCGCTGCGGCGTCTGGTGTCGGCTGCCGTGCAGGAGTTGCGCCGGGACGGGTACGACGTCCGGTTGGCGGACGCGCTGACCGTCGTACGGCGGCCCGCGGATCAGGCCGGGCTGTCCGCAGAGCAGCGCGCGGCCAATCTCGCGGGGGCTTTCGCGGCCCGTTCGCGCTGGGCTGAAAGGCTGACGGATCAACCGGTCCTGCTCGTCGACGATGTCCTGACGACCGGATCCACGCTCGTCGAGGCGGCGCGTGCCCTGTCGCTGCGCGGAATTCCGGTGCTCGGCTGCGCGGTCGTTGCCGCGACACCCCGACGTACGGCATCCGGTTCATGAGAACTTCCCTACCGGTTTTCGCCGAAGCCGACTAGCGTTGGGTCATGACACCCGCTTGGGCTTGTCGGACAGGGATGTGGGCGAGGACCGGATCAGCCGGAATCCTCACCACGGAGTCCGACGGGCCACACAGCGGGTGTTGTCGTTTCGGGCGCCCGACCGAAGGTAACGGGGGTCCGGAGACGTAACAGAGTCGCCGATCGATGGAGGTTTCCGTGGACGTCGTTGTCAAGGGTCATCACTGCGAGGTCAGTGACCGCTTCCGGCAGTACGTCGAGGAAAAACTCGAGCGGATCGAGAAGGTCGATCACCGGGTACTGCGATGCGAGGTAGAAGTCAGTCAGGAAAAGAACCCGCGACAGCACGATCGGGCGATGCGAGTCGAGCTCACCATGTACACCAAGGGCCCGGTGGTCCGGGCGGAAGCGTGTGGTGAGACCAAGCAGGCTGCGTTCGACGTCAGCCTGGACCGGCTGCGGGCCCAGGTCCGCAAGGCCGCCGACCGTCGCCGGGTGCACACCGGTCAGCACGCCCCCGAAGGCCTGCGTCACGTCGCGGCCAAGCAGGCGCCCAACGGCCACGCGCCGGTGGTGGAGGAAGAGACCGCCGACGACGCGGTCGTCACCCAGAAGTTCGGCTCGCTGACGGTGACCGGGGACGGGCCGCTGGTGATGCGCGAGAAGACCCACACCGCGAAGCCGATGTCGCTGGACCAGGCCCTCTACGAGCTGGAACTGGTCGGGCACGACTTCTACCTGTTCGTCGACGCCGACGAGAACCAGCCGAGCGTCGTCTACCGCCGCCGCGGCTACGACTACGGCGTAATCCGCCTGGCCGTCTGAGCCCGGAGCGTACTTGGGAGGAGCCGCAACAAGAGAGAGGCCCGGACCCCGGTCCGGGCCTCTCCCATACCCCGCCCCACCCGGTACGCCGACTCACCCGGTACAAGCGCCGGCTCTGTCGGCGGCCCAGTGGGATCGAGGCGACTTCGTGCCTGAAATGAGCACGGCTGGAGCCGGGCGGTACTCAGCTCGGGCACAGAGTGACGGTTCGCGGGCCGCGTGCGGGACGCGGGCCGCGTTTTGTCGGTGGGGGCAGTGAAGATTGGGGGGTGACTACTCAGGGGTTGTCGGTGGCGCAGGCCAGGCGGGTGGCGTTGGCTGCTCAGGGGTTCATGGATGCGCGGCCGAAGGGTGTGCCGGACATGCGGGCCTTGAGCCGGGTGCTGGGGCGGATCGGGTTGATCCAGATCGACTCGGTCAACGTGCTGAGTCGCGCGCAGTACTTGCCCTTGTATTCGCGGTTGGGCCCCTATCCCCGCGACCTCCTCGACCGGGCCGCGGGGAAGGCGCCGCGGAAGCTGGTGGAGTACTGGGCGCATGAGGCGTCGCTGATTCCCGTCGAGACGCATCCGTTGATGCGGTGGCGGATGGCCCGGGCGACGACCGAGGCGTGGGGTGGGCCGCGGGCGATCGCGGTGCAGCGGCCGGATCTGGTGAAGCAGGTGCTGGCCGATGTTCGCGACCACGGGCCGCTGACCGCTCGCGAGATCGACGACGACGTGGAGCGCGATCGGGACAACTGGGGGTGGAACTGGTCCGACGTGAAGCGGGCCCTGGAGTTCTTGTTCTTCGCCGGCGAGATCACGGTGGCCAGGCGGAACCAGCAGTTCGAGCGGATGTACGACGTACCGGAGCGGGTGCTGCCGGCTGCCGTGCTGGCTACGCCCACGCCGTCCTCGGAGGAGGCGCATCGCGGGCTCGTGTCGATCGCGGCCCGGGCGCACGGGGTCGCGACGGCGCAGTGCCTGAAGGACTACTTCCGTACGTCGCCTGCCCCGACCGCGCAGGCTATCCGCGAACTGGTCGAGGAGGGTGAGTTGCTGCCCGTCTCGATCGAGGGGTGGAAGCGACCGGCGTATTTGCACCGTGACGCGCGATTGCCGAGGCGCGTGAACACGCGGGCGCTGGTCAGCCCGTTCGACTCGCTCGTCTTCGAGCGCACCCGCACCGAGGTGCTCTTCGACTTCTACTACCGCATCGAGATCTACGTCCCGGCGGAGAAGCGCGTCCATGGGTACTACGTGTTGCCGTTCCTGCTCGGTGACCGCTTGGTCGCCCGAGTGGACCTCAAGGCGGACCGCACAGCAGGCGTTCTCCTGGTCCAATCCGCCCACTCCGAGCCCAAGGCCCCCGCCGAGACCCCCGAAGAACTCGCCGCCGAACTCATCCAGCTGGCCGGCTGGCTCGGCCTCACCCAGGTCCGCGTGGCCGGCGGCGGCGACCTAGCCCCAGCCCTCAGCCACGCCCTCCGTGGCTCCTGAGCCCGCGCCGACGGCGAGCGCGCCAAGCGGCAACTAGCTGGACTGCTGCACCCCGACGGCGAGCGTGCCAAGCGGCAGCTGGCCCGGCCGCTGCACGCCGACGGCCTGCGCGCCAAGCGGCAGCTGGCCCGGCTGCTGCACGCCGAGAGGGATCAGCAGTTGGTTCGACCGCGACGCCGCGCGCCCCTGCTCGCCGTAGTACCGGAACTTTTCGCGGCTCCCACTCGTGGGTGAGGGAAGGGTGCGGCTCACGCCGGGCGATGGGTTGACGCGCTCGGCCCAGTACGATGGGCGGTGCCCGCCAGGCGGGCAGTCCGTGCTGCCCTCGTCACTGGGCACGCATGGTCAGGCACCCGCCGCATTGAAGGCTGCACAGTCAAGGAGTGGACCCCCCACGATGAAGGCGTTCGACAAGTTACTGCGAATCGGCGAGGGCAAGATCGTCCGCCGGCTCGAGGGCATCGCGAAGCTGGTCAACTCGATCGAGGACGACTTCGTGAACATGACCGACGAGGAGCTGCGCGGCCAGACGGCCGAGTTCAAGCAGCGAGTCGACAACGGGGAGTCCCTCGACGCGCTGCTCCCGGAGGCCTTCTCGGTGGTCCGCGAGGCGGCCAAGCGAACCCTTCACCAGCGCCACTACGACGTCCAGATCATGGGTGGCGCGGCGCTGCACCTGGGCAACATCGCCGAGATGAAGACCGGTGAGGGCAAGACCCTGGTCGGCACCCTCCCGACGTACCTGAACGCGTTGTCCGGCAAGGGCGTCCACGTGGTCACGGTGAACGACTACCTGGCTCGCTTCCAGGCCGAGTGGATGGGCCGGGTGTACCACTTCCTCGGCCTCGACTACGGCGTGATCCTGCCGGAGATGAGCCCGGCCGAGCGCCGGATCGCCTACGCCAAGGACATCACCTACGGCACCAACAACGAGTTCGGCTTCGACTACCTGCGCGACAACATGGCCAGCGACATCGCCGACTGCGTGCAGCGCGAGCACAACTACGCGATCGTGGACGAGGTCGACTCGATCCTGGTCGACGAGGCCCGGACCCCGCTGATCATCTCCGGCCCGGCCGAGGACTCGCAGCGCTGGTACGTCGAGATGGCCAACCTCGCCGCCCAGCTGAAGCCGCGGTTCGCCGACGACAAGATCCCCGAGGAGCAGCGTCCGGTCGCCGACTACGAGGTCGACGAGAAGAAGCGCACCGTGGCGATCCTCGAGCGTGGCATCGAGAAGGTCGAGGACCGGCTCGGGATCGACAACCTGTACGAGTCGGCCAACACCCCGCTGATCAGCTACCTGAACAATGCGCTGAAGGCCAAGGACCTGTTCCGCCGCGACAAGGACTACGTGGTCGTCGACAACGAGGTCCTGATCGTCGACGAGCACACCGGCCGCACGCTGCACGGTCGCCGTTACAACGAGGGTCTGCACCAGGCGATCGAGGCCAAGGAGAAGGTCGAGATCAAGGAGGAGTACCAGACGCTGGCGACCATCACCTTGCAGAACTACTTCCGCCTCTACAACAAGCTGGCCGGCATGACCGGTACGGCGATGACCGAGGCAGCCGAGTTCTCCAAGATCTACGGTCTCGGCGTGGTCCCGATCCCGACCAACAAGCCGATGGTCCGCCAAGACCAGCGCGACCTGATCTACCGCACCGAGGACGCCAAGTTCGACGCCGTGGTGGAGGACATCGCCAAGCGGCACGAGACCGGGCAGCCGATCCTGGTCGGTACGACGAGCGTGGAGAAGTCCGAGCGGCTGTCCAACCAGCTCCGCAAGCGCAACATCCCGCACGAGGTGCTGAACGCCAAGCAGCACGCGCGGGAGGCCGCGATCGTCGCCGAGGCGGGTCGCAAGAACGCCGTCACGGTCGCCACCAACATGGCCGGCCGTGGTACCGACATCATCCTCGGCGGCAACCCCGAGCACCTGGCCGACAAGGACCTGCGGGCCCGCGGGATCGACCCGGTCGAGAGCCCGGAGGAGTACGAGGCGGAGTACCCGAAGGTCCTGGAGAAGTTCGAGCAGCAGGTCAAGGACGAGCAGGTCGAGGTCCGCGAGGCCGGCGGTCTGTACGTGCTGGGCACCGAGCGGCACGAGTCCCGCCGGATCGACAACCAGCTGCGTGGTCGCGCCGGCCGTCAGGGCGACCCGGGCGAGTCCCGGTTCTACCTGTCGCTCGAGGACGACCTGATGCGCCTGTTCAAGCGTGAGATGGTCGACTGGGCGATGTCGCGCAACGACGACGACACGGTGCCGCTGGAGAACAAGGTCGTCACCAAGGCGATTGCGTCGGCCCAGTCCCAGGTCGAGGCGCAGAACTTCGAGACCCGGAAGAACATCCTCAAGTACGACGACGTGATGAACCGGCAGCGGCACGTCGTCTACGCCGAGCGCCGCCGCGTGCTCGAGGGCGCGGACCTGCAGGAGCAGGTGCTGGACATGCTCGACGAGACCGTCACCGGCTACGTGCAGGGTGCGACCGCCGACGGGTTCGCGGAGGACTGGGACCTGGACGCGCTGTTCACCGCGCTCAAGACGCTGTACCAGACGGAGCTGACCGAGGAAGCGCTGATCGAGGAGGCCGGCGGCGACCGCTCCGGGCTCACCCAGGACTTCTTGATCGACACCTTCGTCACCGACGCCCGCGAGGCGTACGCGCGGCGCGAGGAGCTGCTCGGCAGCGACGCGATGCGGGAGCTGGAGCGCCGGGTGGTGCTCAGCGTTCTGGACCGCAAGTGGCGCGAGCACTTGTACGAGATGGACTATCTGCGCGAGGGCATCGGCCTGCGCGCGATGGCCCAGCGCGACCCGCTGGTGGAGTACCAGCGCGAGGGCTACGACATGTTCGCCGCCATGATGGAGTCCATCAAGGAGGAGTCGGTCGCCTTCATCTTCAACGTCGAGGTCGACATCGAGGCGATGCAGGCCGACCTCGCAGCGCAGGCCGAGCTGGCCGAGCTCGAGGAGACCGAGGCCGAGGACATCCTGGTGCCGGGCGCCCCGGTGGCCGAGTTCCCGGGTCGGCAGTCCGGTGACGACGACGAGGACCGGCCGCAGGACAGCCCGCGGCCGCAGGACGCCCCGAAGCTGCGCGCCAAGGGCCTGACCGGGACGAGCCGTCCGCAGAAGCTGTCCTACTCGGCGCCGACGATCGACGGCGACGACGAGGTGTCGGTGCACATGGACGCCACCGAGGGTGGCGCCCTGGAGTACGCCGGTACGCCGCGCAACGCGGTCTGCCCGTGTGGCTCCGGCAAGAAGTACAAGCGCTGCCACGGCGATCCGGCCTCGGACGTCTACAAGAGCTGACGCAGTCCACGAAGGCCCGTCCCGAGGTATCGGGGCGGGCCTTCGCTGTTTGTGACCCGCGACATGGCCACGGTGTGCGGCGATGTGGTGCTCTGGTGGTCTGCGAAAGGAGCCGCTGATGGGGACCTGGCTGACGGAGAAGTTCGGGCTCACCGTGCCGGTGGTCGGTGCGCCGATGGCGAACGTGAGCGGTGGCCGGCTGACGGCGGCCATCTCGGCGGCCGGTGGCCTCGGCATGCTGGGTGCCGGTTCCGCGGTCACCGCCGACTGGATTCGTACCGAGGGAGCGATCGCCGCGGCAAGCGGCAAGCCGTACGGGGTCGGCCTGATGGCCTGGTCGGTCGCCGACCGCCCCGAGCATCTAGAGGCGGTCCTCGAGCTGCGGCCCGCCCTCGTCTCGCTCAGCTTCGGCGACCTCACGCCGTACGTCGAGCCGTTGCAGGCGGCCGGGATCGTCGTGGCCATGCAGGCCGGCACTGTCGCTGACGCCCAGCAAGGGATCGCGGCCGGTGTCGACATGATCGTTGCCCGGGGCGCGGAAGCCGGTGGGCACGGGCGCAACGAGGTCGGCACACTTCCTTTGCTGCAAGCGATTCTGGACCTCACCGACCTTCCCGTCCTCGCCGGCGGCGGTATCTCGGGCCCGCGGGGTCTGGCCGCCGTCCTCGCGGCCGGGGCGACCGGCGGCTGGATCGGTACCGCGTTCCTCACGGCCGAGGAGGCGCTGACGCCGGAGCCGTCGAAGCGGGCCCTGATCGAGGCCGACGAGACCGCCACCGTCTACGGCACGGTCTTCGACGCCGCCTCCAGAGCCGGCTGGCCGGACGAATTCGGCGGCCGAGCCCTCCGCAATGCGTACTACGACCGCTGGGAGGGCCAGGAGGCGGCCCTCAAGTCGGACGACGCCGGTCACGCCGAGTACGTCGCCGCTACCAAGGCCGCCGACCCGACCGCCGCCTCCCTGTACGCCGGGCAGGGCGTCGGCGCGCTCCGGAAAACCACCACCGCAGCCGACGTCCTGGCCGACCTCGCCACCTACCGCACCTACCTGGAGCGAGCCCTCTAGACCGGCACCCGCAATGACGGTTGCAGGTAGTTGCTGTGGGCATCCACCAACTCGTTGCACAAGGCCCATAACTGCTCGACGGGGAGCGTGGAGGCCGGGTCCATCAGGAGTGCCTGCCGGATCGAGAGCGGGTCGTCCTCCACGGCGGCACGGACGACCAGCTCGTTGACGTTCACATAGGACCGGTTCAGCGCCGCACACTGGGCCGGCAGAGCGCCGACCGCTGTGGGCTGAACACCCGAACCGTCAACCAGGCAAGGGACTTCGACGACGGAACCACCCGGCAGGTTCGAGATCAGGCCCTGGTTGACGACATTCCCGTAGATCGTCCGTGGCGTGCCCGTCACGATGCTGTGGATCACCTGCGGTGCGTACTCCATGGTCCCTTCGACCGCCAGCGGTTCACCGCGTTTCAGCGCATCGCGGGTCCCTTCGTACAGCGCGACGTTCTCTTCGACGATGCGCAGATAGTCGCCGATCGGCAACCGGAGCCGCTCCACCTCGGACTGGTGCGACAAGTACCAGGGCACGTACTCCGAGGAGTGCTCGCTCGTCTCCGTCGGGTAATAGCCGAGCCGCCGATACATGTCGACCCGCACCCGCCGCTCCAACTCGGGCTCCCGCGCGATCCGGTCGTCCAGCAAGGGATAGAGATCCTCCCCGGCGCGTTCGAACCGTAGTACCCACGCCTGGTGGTTGACGCCGGCCGCGAGGTAGGTGACGTCGCCGTACGGGACTCCCACCAACTGGGACAGGTCGTTCATCGTCCAGTAGACCGAGTGGCAGAGGCCGACGACATTGCGGACGCCGAGCGCCTTCAGATACCAGACATTCATCGCCATCGGGTTCGTGTAGTTCAGCAGCCAGGCATCGGGGCAGATCGCGGCGATGTCCTCGGCCAGCCCTTTCAGCACCGGGAAAGTTCGGAGCGCGCGGAAGACGCCGCCGACGCCGAGCGTGTCACCGATCGTCTGCCGTACGCCGTACTTCGCCGGTAGCTCGAAGTCGATCCGGGTGGCATCGTTCATCCCCACCTGGACGATGTTGATCACGAAGTCGGCGCCCTCGAGCGCCGCCCGTCGGTCGAGGTGCGCACTGATCCGCGGCCGGACACCACGCTGATCGGCGATGTACTGCGCGGCTCGGGCGGCCGTGTCGAGCCGCTCGGGATCGATGTCGTGCAACGCGATCTGCAGCTCGCCCAGGTCCGTGAAGCTGAACAGGTCGGCCAGCAACCCCTGCGTGAACACGACACTGCCCGCGCCGATGAAGGCGATCCTCGTCATCGGGCACTCTCCAGCGCCAGGTCCCAGTCGGGCTGGGCCGCAGTACCACCGGCCGCGCGAGTGGACAGCGAACCACAGGCGGCAGCGATCGCGAGAGCCTTCGGCCGGCCGAAGCCACGCAGTACGGCGGTGACGAAACCCGCGTCGAAGCTGTCGCCCGCCCCGACCGTGTCGACCGGTTCGATCGGCAGCGCCTCGGCTTTGAGCACCGACGAACCGTCGTGGGCGATCGCGCCGTCGGCACCGTTCTTCACGACCACCAGCGGGCCACGCCGGGCCAGGATCCCAGCGGCGTCGGCGAGGACGGGGTGGCCGGTGAGCGCGTGCGCCTCGGCGGCGTTCGGCAGCAGGATGTCGGTGACGCGCAGAACCGGGTCGAGCACCATCCGGTCCCAGCGGTCGGCCGGGTCGTCGTTGGTGTCGAGCGAGGTGGTCGCCTTGTTGCTGCGCGCCTCCTTGAACAACCCGGCGAGCCCGGCCGCAAGTTCCGGCATCAGGTAAAAGGACGCCGCGTGCACATGCCGGACCGACCTGAGCAACTCGGCGGGTACGTCGTACGCCGTGGTTGCGGGCAGGCAGCCGGCAGCGGTCAGGATCGCGCGATCCCCGGCCGACGTGAGCACCGTCGTCAGAGGCGTCGGCAGGATGGCGTCGACCACCAGCGCGGTGGTGTCGACGCCGCGTTCTTCCAGGGCCGCGCGAACGAAGGCACCGGCCGGGTCGTCACCGATCCGGCCCGCGAACGCCACGCTGAGGCCGAGCCGGGCGGCGCCGCAAGCCATGATCGCGGCGGATCCACCCAGGCACAGCGATCCCGTCGGGACCAGCCGTTCGCGCTGTCCGAAGGCGAGGGGTTGGTTCACCGGGCCGATCACCACGTCTGGATTGGCGTCGCCGATGACGAGCAGGTCGAAAGTCTTCATATCAGCCTTTGAGTCCGGTAGAGGCCAGCGAGCGGATGAACGCCTTCTGGGCCAGCAGGAAGCCGAGCAGCACCGGCAGCACGGTGATGACGTTGCCCGCCATCACGGCCGCCCATTGGGTGTGGTGCTGGCCCTGGAAGGTGGTCAGTCCGAGCTGGAGGGTGTAGTTCGAGTCGTGGTTGATCGCGATCAGCGGCCAGGTCAGGTCGTTCCAGGTGCTCAGGAAGGTCAGTACGGCGACTGTGCTGAGCGCGGGCCGGGCGAGCGGGAGGACGACGGAGACCAGGATCCGGAGCCGGCCGCAGCCGTCGATCCAGGCCGCCTCCTCGAGTTCGCGGGGCAGCGTGACGAAGAACTGGCGGAACAGGAACACCGAGAACGGCGTCACCAGCGACGGCACGATCAGCGCGCCCAGGGTGTCGATCAGCCCGAGATCCTTCATCACCAGGAAGGTCGGGATCATCGTCAGCTGGAACGGGATCACCATCGTCGCGAGCATCAGCCCCAGCAGCAGCCGCGAGCCGGCGAAGCGCATCCGGGCGAACGCGTACCCGCCGAGCGACCCGAACACCAGGTTCGCCGTCACCGCGACCGCCGAGACGATGAACGAGTTCAGGAACCACCTGGGAAACAAGGCGTTCCCGAGCACGAACCGGTAGCCGTCGAGCTTGATCCCCGACGGCCACAACGCCGGTGGGAACTTGTTGATCTCCGCGTTGCTCATCACCGAGCTGACCAGCAACCAGATCAACGGCAGCGCGAACAGCAATGCCAGGGGAGCCAGGACGAAATGCCACGGGCTGAACGGCAGCTTCTTCATCGAACCACCTTCCGTCGGCGCTGATACAGCTGCCAGACGAGTCCTGCGAGCAACAGAGCAACAGCCAGCGCGTACGCCGCCGCGGCGCTGTAGCCGGCCGTGAAGCTCTTGAACGCCTTCTCCCAGATGAAGTAGACGATCACCGTCGTCGATCCCAGCGGCCCGCCCTTGGTGGTGACGAAGACCAGGTCGAACACCTGCAACGCGTTGATCAGCTGGAACAGCACGAGAAAGACGGTGACCGGAGTGAGCGTCGGCAGCACCACATGCCGCAGTACGCCGGCTCGCCCTGCCCCGTCGATCCTGGCCGCCTCGACCAGTTCGGCCGGAACCCCTTGCAGGGCAGCGAGATAGACGATCACGCAGAAGCCGGTGCCGCTCCATAGCGAGATCGCGACCAGTAGGTAGAGCGCCTGACCGGGATCGCTGAAGAATCCCTGCGCGGGCAGGCCGAACTTGTGCAGCACCGAGTTCGCCACCCCGAACTCCGGATCGAGCACGAACGAGAACAACACGCCTTGCGCGGCCGCCGACACGACGAACGGCACGAACACCAGGGTGCGATAGATGCTGATGAACCGGATCTGCCGGTCCAGCATCAAGGCGATCCCGAGCCCCCCGACGACGCTGAGCGGAACGTACAGCGCCGTGTAGACCAAGGTGTGCTCGACCGCTGCCTGGAATGCCGGATCGGCGGACAACGCCTTGTAGTTGGCGAATCCGACCCACCGGCTCGGCGAGACCAGATCGTTGGCCTGGAACGACAACAGCAACGACCACAGCACGGGCACGACGCTGAGCCCGAGGATGATCAGCACCGACGGACTGACGAACGCCCAAGCGGTCGCCCCTTCACCCCTGGTACGACGCTTCGCCGCGGCCCGCCGGGCTCGTGGATCGATCGTGAACGTGCCGACGACGCTGGCCATCAGTTCGGCACAGCCAGGATGGAGTTCGACTGCTCGACGCACTCCTTCAGCGCGTCTGCCGGCGACTTCTTGCCCAGCAGGACCGCGACGATCGCCTGACCGAGTTGCTGGGAGATCTTCGGGTACGCCGTGATGGTCGGCCGGACCCGGGCGGTCTCGAGCGAATCCACGAAGACCTGCAAACCCGTCGTACTGGTGGCGTGCTTCTTCCACTCGGGGAGCGCGGCCGACGCCGTGGTCAGGGGGAGACTGCCACCCTGGATGTCCCAACGCACGTCCTGCTGGGGATTCGTCAGCCAGGTGAGGAACTCGGTCGCGGCTTTCACCTTCGCGGAGCCGTTGTCGAACACGGTCCAGGTGTCCGGTCCGGAGATCGTCAGCGGCTTACCGGAGTACGACGGCAGCGGGGCGACGCCGTAGTCGAGGCCCTTGTCGATCACGTCCGGGAGCTGCCAGGGGCCGGTGGCAACCATTCCCATCCGGCCGCCGAGGAAGACCTGGTAGAGCTGCTCGCCTCCGGGTTTGGGGTCGACGTACAGGGATTTGTCGGTGCGCAAGCGGTCGAGCGTGCCGAGTGCCTGCTCGCCGACCTTGTCGAAACCGACGGTCTTGCCGTCCGCGCTGACGACGTCGCCGCCGAGGTCCCAGATCATCGGCCAGAGCCGCCAGACGGTGTCCTCGTCGCCGACGCCCGGCCAGCCGGTGCCGAAGACGCCCTTGCCCGGATTGGTCAGCTTCTGCGCGGTGGCGATGAAGTCGTCCCAGGTCCAGCCCGCCTTCGGCGCCGGCACCCCGGCGGCCGCGAAGAGTTTCTTGTTGTAGACGACGCAGAGCGAGTCGACCAGGGCCGGCATCGCGCGCACCTTGCCCTGCACCGTCACGGCGTCCCGCGCTGCCGGCCAGTAGTCCTTGAGATCCACGGCCGAGGTCAGGTCGGCCACCTGGGGACTGCGGGTCATACTGGCCAGGTCCGAGCCGAAGATGTACGCGATGTCCGGGAAGGACCCGGCGGCCAGCCCCGCGGTGACCTTCTGCAGCATGCTGTCGGCGGTCACCCCGCCACCACCACCGACCACCTTGATCTTGGGATGGGTCCGGTTGAACTCGTTGACCAAGGCATCGATCGCCTTCTTGCCGCTGTCGACCTGGCCGTGCCAGAGGTCGACGGTGACGACGCCGTCGGCGCCGGCTCCGTCGTCCCCGGACTTGCCACAGGCGCCGAGGGTGCCGGCAGCGGCCAGGACGGCGGCCGCGCGCAGGACGTCGCGACGGGATGGTGATGACATGGGTGACCTCCTGAGAGGACTACTGGTGGAGGGTGGGGGTCAGCAGGTCTTGCGGACGTAGCCGCTGTCGCCGGGGACGGAGACGTCCACGTCGCGCTGCACGATGCTCAACCTGGTGCCGAAACCGCTGCAGGCCTTCTTCCGGCCGCTGTCGGTGTACTCGATCACGATCACGTTGTTACCGAAGGCAGCGGTGTAGTCGCCGCACTCGTCGTACTGACCGCACTCCTCGGCGACCGCGAAGTCCAGGCCGACCGACTGGCGCGAGCCGGCCAGTTCCACGGTGTTCTTCTGGGCGATGGCGAGGTTCTTGGTGTGCGCGTGGGTGGCCAGGAGTTTCAGGTACGCCTTGGCCTGGCTGGTGGTGATCAGGTTCTTCGAGCGGCTGTAGCTGTCGTAGTTGTCCGGCTCGATGCCCTGGTAGCCCTTGGCCGCGCAGCCGTCGATCCAGCCGTTGACCTTGGCCGCGATCCGGGTCTGCTTGGCGGTGGTGCGGATGTCCAGCAGCGCCTCGCCCCAGTCCTCGTCGATCACGACGTTGCCCTGGGCGTCGCGCAGCAGCAGGTCGGAGTCCCACTGGCTCTGCTCGCCGGGCTGGACCTGGAAGGCGTTGACATAACAGATGTTGTAGAGGCCGGCAGCGGGTGCGGCGGTCCGGTCGCGGGTGACGACCTGGACGCCCGACGGCGGCTTGTAGGCGCCGCCGATCTGGTAGTCGAACTTCGCGTGGGTCGGCGGGAGGGTGGCGGCTGCCGAGGCGTCGTTGCGGCTGAGTGCCGTGATGAGCGCGGTCAGTGCCAGAGCGGCAGCGAGACCGGCGAGCAGCAGGCGGAGGGAGAGCGGGCGAGATTCGGACACGATTGGCTCCATCGGTCCCGTGGACGCTACCCCGCCTCGGGCACGAGCCCTGGCGCCGGAGTACCGGACTTCGGGCGTTGCTGCCCTCTACCGGCTGGGTGCGTCACTCGGCACCAATCTCTTGGTGCCTGGCGCCCTAGTTAAGCGAGGCGGTAGCCGCCTCGTCAAGGGAAAGACTGCAAACGACTGCGTGGAACTTGTCGAAGAACGCGTTACTGCGCAGTTGGGCGTGAACCCTTGACGATGCGGGTTTACACCGGTTTAGTGAGCGTTTAAACCGGTTTAAACACTCAGAACGAAGGTGCGGATGAGCAAGGAACGGCCGACCATCGCGGATGTGGCCACCCGGGCAGGCGTGTCCAAGGGTGCTGTCTCGTTCGCCCTGAACGGCCGGCCCGGCCTGGCCAGTGCGACCGTCGACCGGATCCTCGCGGCTGCCGACGAGCTCGGCTGGCGGCCCAGCAACCGGGCCCGCTCGCTGTCGGTCTCGAAGGCGTTCGCGCTCGGCCTGGTGATCACCAGGGACCCGGCCGTGCTGTCCTCGGACCCGTTCTTCCCGGCCTTCATCGCCGGGGTGGAGAGCGTGCTCGCTCCGCGCGGCCAGGCCCTCGTGCTGCAGGTCGTGACGGCCGGCGAGGACGAGGCGGCGGGGTACCGGAGGCTGACTCAGGACGGCCGGGTGGACGGTGTCTTCCTGTCCGACCTCCGCCACGAGGACCCGAGGATCGAGCTGCTGGTGGAGCTCGGCCTGCCGGCCGTCACGCTGAACCGTCCGGTCGGTTCCTCACCCTTCCCGGCGGTCTGTCTCGACGACCGCCCGGGCACGGTCGCCGTCGTGGAGCACCTGCTCCAGCTCGGTCATCGGCGGATCGCGCACGTGGCCGGGCCGCCGGCCTTCGTGCACGCGACCGCCCGCTCGCAAGCCTTCACCGAGACCCTGGCCGCGGCCGGTCTCGAGCCGATCGCGGTCGAGGTCAGTGACTTCACCGCCGCCGGCGGCACCGAGGCCACCCGCCGGCTGCTCGCCCTTCCCGAACCGCCGACCGCGATCGTCTACGCCAACGACCGGATGGCGATCGCCGGTATCGGGGCGGCCCACCAGGCCGGCCTGACCGTGCCCGACGACCTCAGCGTCGCCGGCTTCGACGACAGCGAACTCGCCGAGTTCGTCCATCCCGCGTTGACCACCGTGCGCGCCGATCCGTTCGCCTTCGGCACCACCGCGGCCACCACCTTGATCCAGTCGATCGACGGCGACGGTGACGTCGCCGATGTGGAACTCCCACCGGCCCAGCTGGTTGTCCGGGGTTCCACGGCTCTTTTGGAGGAGTAATGAAGCGAAAAGTCACATCCGTCCTGCTCGCGCTGGGACTGGCCGGTACTGCGGCCGCCTGCGGCGGTGGTGGTGGCGGCAGCTCCGAGGCGGCCGCGCAGGCCAAGGGACCGATCACGGTCTGGTACTCCAACAACGCCGAGGAAGTCGCCTGGGCCAAGCAGATGGTCGCCTCCTGGAACTCCGCGCACGCGGATCAGAAGGTGACCGGCCAGGAGATCCCGACCGGTAAGTCGTCCGAAGAGGTCATCGGTGCCGCGATCACGGCCGGGAACGCGCCCTGTCTGATCTTCAACACCTCGCCGGCGTCGGTCTCCCAGTTCCAGAAGCAGGGTGGCCTGGTGGCGCTCGACAGCTTCTCCGACGGCAAGTCGTACATCGAGGAACGCAGCGGCAAGGTCGCCCAGCAGTACAAGTCGACCGACGGCAAGTACTACCAGCTGCCGTGGAAGGCCAATCCCGTGATGATCTTCTACAACAAGAAGGCGTTCGCGAAGGCCGGGATCGACACCGCGAAGCCGCCGCTGTCGACGTACGACGAATTCCTGGCCACCTCGCGCAAGGTGGTCGCCGCGGGCGGCGCGAAGTACGCGATCTATCCCGCGCCGAGCAACGAGTTCTTCCAGTCCTGGTTCGACTTCTACCCGCTGTTCGCGGCCGAGACCGGTGGCAAGCAGTTGATTGCCGACGGCAAGTCTCAGTTTGCCTCGGAGGAGGGCAAGAAGGTCGCCGCGTTCTGGCGGACCTTGTACGCCGAGAAGCTGGCCTCGCAGGAGAAGTACAACGGTGACTCGTTCGTCGACGGCAAGGCCGCGATGGCGATCGTGGGTCCGTGGGCGATCGCGACGTACAAGGGCAAGGTCCAGTGGGGTGCCGTGCCGGTGCCGACGTCGGAGGGCAAGCCGGCCGCCGAGACCTACACGTTCAGCGATGCGAAGAACGTCGCAATGTACTCCGCGTGCAAGAACCGCGGGACGGCGTGGGACGTGCTGAAGTTCGCCACCAGCAAGGAGCAGGACGGCAAGTTCCTGCAGGCGACCGGTCAGATGCCGCTGCGCGACGGGGTGTCGACCGCCTACCCGGAGTACTTCGCGAAGAACCCTGACTACAAGGCGTTCGCCGACCAGGCAGCCCGCACGGTCGAGGTGCCGAACGTCCCGAACTCCATCACGATCTGGCAGACCTTCCGCGACGCCTGGTCGAAGTCGGTCATCTTCGGCCAGCAGGATCCAGCCGCGGCCCTCGACGGAGCAGTCCAGAAGGTCGATCAGCTCGCCTCCGGATCATGAGCACGCGTGGCCGGGCGGCCGACGGGGGCGGCGCCCGAGTGATCACCCGGGTGATCGGGAAGCAGCCGATCGGGACGGCCTTCGTCACGCCGTACGTCGTGTTCCTGGCGGCCGTCTTCGCCTATCCACTCGGGTTCGCGGTCTAAATGTCCTTCCACGACTACTTCTTCGCGGCGCCGGGCGCGATCGTGGATCGGCCGTGGGTCGGGTTCGCCAACTACGCGACCGTGCTGTCGGACCCGGCGGTCCGCCGGTCGTTCGTGAATGTCGGGATCTTCCTGCTGATCAACGTGCCGCTGACCGTGGTGCTCTCGTTGCTGCTCGCCTGGTCGCTGAACGCGGCCATCCGGTGGCGCGGGTTCTTCCGGGTCAGCTACTACGTCCCGTACGTGACGGCTTCGGTGGCCGTGGTCGGTGTGTGGCTGTTCCTGTTCAACTCCGACGGCCTGGTGAACTCTGTGCTGGGGCCACTGGCGCCTGATCCATCCTGGCTGGTGAACTCCAAGTTGGCCATGCCGACCGTCGCGATCTACGTCACCTGGAAGCAACTCGGCTTCTTCATCCTGCTCTACCTGGCCGCGTTGCAGAACGTGTCGAAGGACCTGTACGAGGCGGCGTCGATGGACGGCGCCGGTCGGTGGAAGTCGTTCCGCAACGTCACTGTGCCAGGGGTCCGGCCGGCCACGACGCTGGTGGTGCTGCTGGCGACGGTGACCGGGGCGAACCTGTTCACCGAGCCTTACCTGCTCACCGGTGGCGGTGGTCCGGACGGAGCGTCTGCCTCGCCGGTGCTGATCATGTACCAGCGCGGCATCGAGCAGGGTAATCCCGACGTCGGCTCGGCGATCGGCGTACTGCTGGTGATCGGTGTGCTGATCCTGGCGCTGATCCAGCGCCGGCTACTGGATCGGGAGAGCTGATGAAGAGTCCGTGGCGGTTCGTCGCTTTGTTGCTGGGGGCATTCGTCTTCCTGTTCCCCTTCTACTACATGCTGATCGGCAGCCTGCAGGCCGAACCCGACTCCTCGGTCGGTGGGGCTTTCCCGAAGCCGGGCAACCTCACCTTGCACAACTACCAGGAGATCAACGCGGCGATCAAGTTGGGTAAATCGCTGCTGAACTCGGGCATCTTCACCGGTGGGGTCATCCTCGGCACGCTGGTCTTCGGAGTGCTCGCCGGTTATGCGCTGGCCCGGTTGCAGTTCCGCGGCCGGGGGACGGTGTTCAACCTGATGTTGCTGGTCCAGGTGATTCCGTTCCAGCTGCTGACGATTCCGCTCTACGTGTTGATCGTGCGCAGCTACGGCCTTGCCGATTCGTACCTCGGCATGATCCTGCCGTTCCTGATCAACTCGACCGCGGTGTTCGTGTTCCGGCAGTACTTCCTGCAATTGCCGCAGGAGTTGTTCGACGCTGCCCGGATCGACGGCGCCGGCGAGCTCGCCATCCTCTGGCGGGTGGCCGTTCCGTTGGTGAAGCCGGCCTTGCTGACCGGCGTCCTGCTGACCTTCATCGGCCCGTGGAACGAGTTCCTCTGGCCGTTCCTGATCACCAAGCAGCAGGGGCTCCAGCCGTTGGCGGTCTCGTTGTCCAACTACATCACCACCGTGTCGGCGCGAGCGGCGAACCCCTTCGGCGCAGTACTGGCCGGTGCCTGCGTGCTGGCCGCGCCGGCGGTCGCGCTGTTCATCGTCTTCCAGCGCCGCTTCATCTCCTCCAGCCTCGAATCCGGGGTCAAGGGCTAGATCCTGAAAGGTTTGTTGTGACTGTTCCTTACACTCTGACCCGTCTCGGCGTCGTGATGACACCGGAGCCCGGTAACGAGCTCGAGTCCGAGGGCGTGCTGAATCCGGCCAGCGGCTACGGGCCGGACGGGCAGCTCTACCTGCTGCCCCGCCTAGTTGCTCCTGGCAATATTTCCCGCGTGGGGCTGGCGGCGGTCGAGTTGACCGACGGAGTGCCGACCGGCGTACGCCGGGAGGGGGTCGTACTAGCTCCGGACGAAGGCTGGGAGCGCGGCCTGAACAACGCCGGGGTCGAGGATCCCCGCGTCACCTGGATTCCTTCGCTCGGTCAGCACGTGATGACCTATGTCGCCTATGGGCCGCTCGGGCCGAAGCCGGCGCTCGCGGTGTCGGAAGACCTGCGGCACTGGACCCGGTTGGGGCCGTTGCACTTCGAGTACCAGGCCGACCTCGACACCGATCTCAATCTGTTCCCGAACAAGGACACGGTGTTCTTCCCCGAACCGGTGCCGGGACCGGACGGCGAACCGGCGTACGCGATGTTGCACCGGCCGATGTGGGACCTGGGCTGGTTCCGCGAAGGCGAAGGGATTCACCTGCCGGCCGGGGTGACGGACGACCGGCCCGGGATCTGGGTGTCGTTCGTGCCGGTCTCCGCGGTGGAGCGCTCGCTGTCGAATCTCGTGCATCTGCAGGGACACCGGTTGGTGGCGATGTCGGAGTACCCGTTCGAGGAGCTCAAGATCGGGGCCGGACCGGCGCCGCTGCGGGTGCCGGAGGGATGGCTGGTGATCCATCACGGCGTGACCGGGGAGCAGCCGAAGGGCTTCGACCCGACGACGCAAAAGGTCAGCTACGCGGCGGGGGCGCTGTTGCTCGATCCCACGGACGTCACCAAGGTGATCGCTCGCACCGCCGAGCCGATCCTGGTGCCGGAAACCGAAGAGGAACGGATCGGCACCGTCGGGAACGTGGTGTTCCCGACGGCCATCGAGGAGGTCGACGGCGTGAGGTATGTCTTCTACGGAATGGCGGACGCGAAGATCGGTGTCGCCAGATTGGATCGGTTACCGTGACCGCCTCACGGCGGGCGGTGCTGGGCGCCGGCGGCGCGCTCGCGGTTGCCGCCGCGACGGGTGTCCTACCGGCTTCCGCTGGGCCGGCCTCTGCTGGGCGGGCTTCTGCCGGGTCGGCTTCGGCTACTGGGGTGGCTTCTGGGGCGGCGGGTGCTGCGGCCGGGTTGACCAATCTGGCTCATCTCGACTTCCTCGGTGCGGTCGTGACGCCACCGCCGGCCGCCGGACACGTTGCCTATGGCACCGAACCGCTGGGCGTGCTCTGGACGTACGCCGACCATCGGGACGACGGTTCGTATGCCCGGGTCGGCGGTGGCGCTTATGACCCGGCGACCAACACGTACGGGCAAGGAGCCTTCAACGCCGACGACATCGCCCGCGCTGCTGTGGTCTACCTGCGTCATTACCAGCTGCGTCGCGACTCCCACAGTCTTACGGCGGCTCGTGGATTGCTGCGTGGGTTGACGTTCCTCCAGACCGCTGAGGGTCCTCACGCCGGCAACGTCGTGCTCTGGATGCAGCCCGACGGCACGCTGAACCCGAGTGCTGATCCGCCAGAGCTCCCTGACCCGTCGGACTCCGGTCCGGCGTACTGGCTGGCCCGGACGGTGTGGGCGTTGGGGGAGGGCTACGCGGTCTTCAGGACGATCGACCGTCGCTTCGCTGCCTTCCTGCGGTCACGGCTCGAGTTGGCGATCGCGGCGCTGGAGCGTCAGGTGCTGGTGCGGTACGGGCAGTGGAACATCGTGGACGGCCGACGGGTACCGGCGTGGTTGATCGTGAACGGTGCGGACGCCACGTCCGAGGCTGTGCTCGGCTTGTCGGCCTATGTGCGCTGTGGTGGATCTCCGCGAGCGCGGAAGGCTTTGGCTCAGTTCGCCGCGGGTGTTGCGGCGATGGGCGCCGGCGACACCCGGACGTGGCCCTTCCGCGCACTCTTGCCGTGGGGCGAGTCGATCTCGGACTGGCACGCGTGGGGCGCCCAGATGCCCTCCGCGCTGGCTGCTGCGGCTACGGCGCTGGGGGACCGGTCGCTGCTGGGACCGGCCATCGGTGACGCGGCCGGCTTCACCCCGCTGCTGTTGACCGCGGGTGGACCAGACAACGGCTGGCTCCCCGTGCCGATCGACCGTACCCAGATCGCGTACGGCGTGGACGTTCGGGTGCAGGGGCTGCTCGGAGTGGCTCGCGCCGCGAGTCGCCCTGGGCTCCGCCAGGTCGCGGCGTTCGCAGCAGCCTGGTACTTCGGCGCCAACCGCGCCGGCGAACCGACGTACGATCCCGCGACGGGTCGCACCTTCGACGGTGTGTCCGGTGCAGGCGTGATCAATCGCAACTCCGGTGCCGAGTCCACGATTCACGGGCTGCTGTCCATGCTCGCGCTCGACGAACACCCTGACGTGGCTCGACTGGCTCAAGACCTCGGCGCAGGTGAGCGCAGTGTGTCCGGTCTGGAGTGGGTCGAGGCCGAGGCGGCGGTGCTTGCCGGTGGTGCCGCTGTCGTCACGCCGCCGTCTGCGTGGACCGGTGAATCCCAATGGAGCAACGGCTCCTACGTCTCGCTGCCGCCTTCATCGACCGCGAGCTGGACCGTGAGCGGCGCTGAGCAGCCACGATTGGTGTTGCCTGTCGTCAATCTGCTGCCTGGCGCTGGACGCACGAACTGGAGAGCCGGGTCTGCCGCGCTGGGAGGTGTCGACCACAGCAAGGTGGGGCCGCAGGGCATCTCCGCTGCGCCCGGTGCGCTGCTTCCCGCCACCCTGCGCGGTGTTCTGCCCGCCGGTGCGACCACCTTCACTGCTGTCGCGAGCGGGCCGTCGGTGCAGCTCGATGCTGTGCTTCTGTTGCCGATGATCTCCTCGCTCCGTCTCGGGCGTGGACTGCTGCTCACGAGCGTCGACGACCACACCAGAGCGGTCGATCTTCCTCAGGCGGCGATGTTCTACAGCTACGACAGCTCAGGTCAGCTGCACTCACGGCAGTACGCCGCACGGGCAGTCGTACTGCCGGGCGGCTTCACCGTCGTCCAGTAGCCGTCATCCCTGCAGGAGAGCGCGTGGTGGTACGCCGGTCAGTGCTTTGACCTCGCGGGTGAGGTGAGCCTGATCGGCGTACCCGGTCTGTGCTGCGACCGTCGCCAGGGTGAGTCCTGTGCGGGCGTGGTCGAGGGCGCGGTTCATTCGGAGTACGCGATCCAGCATCTTCGGTCCGTAGCCGAAAGCGTCCAGGCAGCGCCGATGGAGTTGTCGCTCACTCAGCCCGACGTTGGCGGCCAACGTGGGGACGGCGATGCCTCGGTGGATCCCCTGCACCACTTGACCTATCAGCCGGTCCGGTGGCTCGTCGAACAACCTGACCGCAGCGTCCTCGAGCCCGGCCGCCGGATGGGCGGCCTTGGCGACCCGATCGGCCAGCCGCCTGGCCCGACCGAGTGACCACAACTCCGCGAGCGGGACCCGATGGTCGACTACCTCGCGCGCCGGTACGCCGAGGAAGCCGGGCGCTGTGCCCGGCGCGAACCGGATCGCCGCGCATCGAGCCCCGCGCTCGGAGGATGAGACGTACGCCCTGGTGTCCGGGCCGGCGACGAGGAGCTCGCCTTCGATCCAGAGGAGGTCCATGCAACCGTCCGGGAGAATCCGGTACGCCCCACCGTCCGCCGTACGGGTCCACAGCACGGCGCCGGGTAACCGAGCGGCGCGCTCACGGTACGGGTGTGGTTCGTAACTCACCCTGACAGTGTCCCGCGCCCCACCGACAATTACTGGCTGGGCACGGTCCAGAGGCTGTCGGTCGACACCGTCACCCCGAAGCTACTCGCCAGGTTTGCGTCGCCGTAGGCCGTTCCGTACTTCACCACCAGGTCGACGCGCCAGCCTCCGACGTAAGCGCTGTGTGATTGCCCGTCCAGGTGATCCGCGGACCACTTCTGCACGTCCGGGAGGCCGTTGCCCCCGGCGATCCCCAGGGTGTTGCCCACCAGCTCAGTGAAGGTCTGCTTGGTCGTCGCCGCATCCGCGTCACGCGAGGTGTCGGTGGCTCCGATGATCAGGGTGGTGATACCGCTCGAACCCAGTCCGGCACTGAGAACGGAGGTGCGCCCCTTGCCGTCGCGGAAGCTGCCGGAACAGTCCTCCCGAGCCGCGTCACAGGTGAAGCCCTTGGCGGTCAGGGCGTCGGCAAGCTTGGCCGGCGAACTGGCCATCTCGATGCGCGGGACAGTGAGCGGGTATTTCCCCGACTTGGCCGCGCTCACGGTGGTCCCACTCGCGCCCTCGCGAACGTGGTACCTGCCCCAGGACCCGTCGAACGTGGCGTCGTCGGTCTTCGGCAGGTCGGAGACGGCCCGAGCGACCTTGTCCTGGTCGGCGTCGAACACCACTTCCGAAACCGTCTGCAGTACAGGTGCCAGCGTCACGAACGCCACCCCTTCCTGCTGGCTGAAGGTCTTGAGATTCAGCCCGATGACGGTGCCGCCGTTGTCGTACTGGAAGAGCACCTCGGCCGAGGTCATCCCCTTGTCCGCCCAGCTGAAGCAGCCGGCGCTCCCACCGGCCGCGATCGTGAACCGCACACTGCACTCCAGGCCCTTGCCGGTGAGCGCATCGGTCAGCTCTTTCGCCTGACCTGTGGTCTCGCCACCCGCCTGAGCGACATTCGGCGCCGCCGCAGGCGAACTGGCCGAGCCGCCGTCATCCCCGCGCTGCGCCAGCCACACCACGGCCCCACCAACAATCAAAACCAGCGCCAGCCCCACACCAACCAACACCCCCACCTTCCCTCGCCCCTTAGGCGGCCCGTATCCGGGACCGCCTTGTGGTGGAACACCTTGTGGCGGCCAGGGGGCGGGTGGTTGTTGCCCTTGCCAACCAGTTTGCGGGCCGGGGTAGGGCTGCTGTGGTGGCTGTGGTGGCTGTGGTGGCTGGGGTGGCTGGCCGGTCGGGCCGTAGGACGACATGCTGGGATCCTTCCGGGAAACGCGAGGCGTCCCAGAACATACCGCCGGACGAGGTCGTCGCTCGCGGACCCGACTGCCGGCGGTCAGCTCGCCGGCGGGTACTGCGTCACGTCGATGTCGATCACGGTGACGCCGGTCGGGATGTACTTGACCAAGGCAACGTTCTCACGCACCAGCTCGTCACGGACCGCAGCTCCGGTCCGCCGGTCGATCACGGTGCGCCAGATCTCGTTGCGACGGAAGTACTCCGAGCCGGCCCGGAAGAACCGCTCACCTCGCGCGAACACGCGGTAGGACGAGGAAGTGCTCTCGTCGGCGAGGATCTCGCCTTCCAGATACCGCTCGCCGACGCCCACCTTGAGCTGGAACGTCCGGTCGGTGTCGTTGCGGAACTGCAGATCCACGTAGTTGTAGACGATGCTGCAACCCACACCCCACGGGAGCACGCGGCCGTTGTCGGGGAAGGGGTCGAAGCTGTGTGTCGACCGCTGCGTCACCGTCAGCGGCGAGTGCAGGACCATCCAGTGCAGCAGGTTCGCCAGTTGGCAGATGCCGCCGCCGATCCCCGGCCGCGCCTGGCCGTTGGACAGCCGCATGCCCTTCAGATATCCCTTGCGCCGGGTCGCGTTCCCGACCAGCTTGTTGAAGGAGAACGTCTCGCCCGGCCGGATCACCAGACCGTCCACCTGGGCGCAGGCGAGCTTCAGATTGGTCACCTTGTTGTGCTGCATCCACATCTCGGTCTCGCCGAGCTGCCGGAGCAGCAGCGACTTGTGCCGCTTCACCCGGACGGGCAGGTCCTGGCTCTGCCGGGTCTGCGCGAACGCCGTGTCCGAACGCATCCACTCGATCCGCCGCCGGGCCCGGTGGTACCTGACCGCGACCGGATAGAGCGCGGGGATCCGCTGCGACCAACGCCGCGCCCCCACCCGCGGCAACACCCGGGCAACCTCAGCCGCAGTCAGCTCCGCCACCGCCCCGGAGCCGTCAGCCCGGTCCGACTCCTCGGCCGGCCGGGAGCCCTCGACTCGGCCCGACTCCGCCATCGGCTCGCCCTCAGCCCGGGCCAACTCCTCGGCCAGGTCCAGGGCATTGGTCACGCCGGCTTCGGGTGCCTGCAGGTTTGTCATCGTGATGCTCTCAGTCATTCGTTCCCCCGGAACGGGACACGGTCGATCCCCCTGATCGATCCGGCAAACGCTACGCCCGGCCGTGTACCAGCCAGGTGGCGGCGAGCACACGATCGAGTTGCGCCAGGTATGACGCCACCTCCACCAACCCGGTTCGAATCAATTTCAGCCGAGTTGGAGGGCGGTGCAGATCCAGCGGCCGCGGTGGACCTCGAGCCGGAGCGCGATCGCCCGCGAGCGTTCGCCGTACCGGACGTGCGCGGCGACTTCCGCGACCTCGGTCGCCGGCGTGGAGACGTGCACCGAGCGGACCGCGCTGCGCTCCTTCGAGCCGCGTGCGGTGGCCGTGGTGGTCAGTCCGAGCAGGCGCACCCGACGGTTCAGCTCACCGAAGACCACCGAATCCGTGAACCGGACCAGCTGCGAGATCGGCCGATCCCCGGCCAGGACCTCCGCGACCGCCTGCACCAACTTCGACGCCCACGCCTGCGGATCCGGCAGCCGCGGCCCCGCCGGCACCAATCGCAACGACGGCGCCGGTACGACGTCGCGCTCGAACTCGACCTCGTACCGCAAGGCCAGGGCGCCCTGCGTCATCGGCCCGGTGCGAACGGAGCCCGGGTACGTCGTGCCCGCGACGGCCGGGCCGGCCGACGTCGGATCAGTTTCCGGAAGGGGATGGACGGTGGCGAGGGTTGCGTAGGCACTCATGTCACTTCTCCTGGTGGGTTGGCGGCACGGGATGGCCGGCGGCTGGGATACGCAGCACCTGGCCGGGATAAAGCTGGTCTGGGTCAGGCCCGATCAGGGCTCGGTTGGCGGCGTACCACTGCGGCCAGCGCGCCGCGACGGCCGCGTCGGTGGCATCCGGCCCGAGCTCGGCAGCGGCCAGGTCCCACAAGGTGTCGCCGTACTGGACGACGCGCGTCGCAGGACGCACCGGATGCCCGGACCGCAGATCGGTGTAGCGAGTAGGAGCCCCCACCGTCGGCCGATCCGGCACCCCGACCCGCCCCGCCTTCGGCCGCACCGGCTGCACCGGCCGATCCGGCACCCCGACCCGCCCCGCCTTCGGCCGCACCGGCTGCACCGGCCGATCCGGCGCTCCGACCCGCCCGGCCTTCGGCTGCACGGGTCGTTGATTCGGCTCTGACGGGTGCGCTTCTCCAGTCAGCTGCACGCTCGACGCCTTCTCGACCGCACGCCAGTCGCCCGTCGTGTCGGAGGTGCGCGGTTGCGCTGCCTCGGTCGGTACGGCGGTGCGGTGGTCTTGGGCGTCTGTGGTGCGAAGGGCTCGGAAGTGCTGGTCGGGGTGGGCTGTCAGGCGCGGTTCGTCGGTCAGGGGCACGCTTGAGGGCTTTTCGGTTGCACGCCAGTCGGTCGGAGCAGCGAGGCGGAGTGACGAGGCCGGTTCGAGGGGAGCCCAGTCGGGGTGGGAGGTGTCGGTGGGCGCGGCGTGCGCGACGCCGATGGTGAGTGGGGTCACGGCTGCGACGCCCAACGCGGAACGGAGCAAGGCTCGCGAGGTCTGCGAGGTGATCCGGGCGGCAACCTGCGAGGCGCCGCGCCCGATGACACCGGGTGTTTGCTCGAGAACGGTCGCGAGGACGGCGGCCAGCAGCCACACATAGGCGACCCAGGCAACGGCGCCGACGGTCAGCACCGCCATCGAGGTCAGGTCTTGCGTCGTCGCCGCCTCGATCGAACCAGCCGTCGCCCAGCGCAGCCCAAGCCCCACTGCGGTCAGCGCGGCCAGCGCGAGGAGCCCTTTGAGCCCTCGGATCATCGCGTTCATCAGCTTTGGCCTCTGATCTGTGAGTTTGCTTGAGTTTGCGTTGGTCTGATCAATATAGACCCATGAAGCCGTGCTTTGGCAAGCCGAATCTGTGATCGGGTCGCTACGGAAGGTGAGAGTGACCACGCAGAGTGCCCATGAAGTAGGTTCTGGGTATGCGCTTGGATGCCTTGTTCGAGGACCTGGAGTCGCAGTTCGACGCGCTGCAGGACAGCGATCTGTACGGCGAGGTGGCCGATCGCATCCGCGCCGAAGTCGGCAAGATCACCGTGCTCGACCGGCTTCGCGGCGCGGTCGGCACCGTCGTACGGGTCGAGCTGACGCACGCCGAGCCGGTCGCCGGCACGCTCAGCAGGGTCGGGAAGGACTGCCTGCTGCTCGAAGCCGAGCGCTACGAGGAGTGGCTGATCCCAGTCACCGCACTGGCCGCGGTGCATGGTCTCGGACCGTGGGCCGAAGCAGCCGAAGGCGCGATCGCGGCGAAGCTCGGCCTGGCCCATCTGCTCCGCGGCATCGCCCGGGACCGCTCACCGGTGACGTTGTTCAGCGCGGCCGCTGGAGGGCACCCGGTCACCGGCACGATCGACCGCGTCGGCGCCGACTTCCTGGAGATCGCCGAACATCCGCTGGACGCACCCCGCCGCCGGACCGAGGTCTACAACTCCCGGCTCGTCCCCACCGCGGCCCTCACCGCAGTACGCCGGCGCTAACCCGCTGAGTTGGCGTCTTCGGAAACGTCCGCGTCTTCGCCGAAGGGGTGGGTGTCGATGAACTGTTTGGTCTCGGTGTAGAGCCGCTCGATGTACTTCTCCAGCTCCGACGACTCCACCCGCCACTGGCCGCGGCCGCCGATCTTCACCGCGGGGATGTCACCGCGGCGAACCAGTGCGTACACCTGGTTGGCAGAGATGTTCAGCACCTCCGCGACGTCGGAGAGCTGGAGGAAGCGCGGTGCCGGCATGCGCCGCCCTTTCGGGAAGGAAGTGGACTCGACGAGCTACTTGCTTCAGTTTGCCACGGTTGGCCTCCGGATGAGCCGCTTTGTCCACAGCAGCGGCACTTGTGGATGAAGATCTGCAGAGAACCTGCGGACACGGCAGAATGACGCTCTCTGAGCGCGATCACGCGATGACAGCGAATGACTGGGGAGTTCGAGTGGCCGACAATCCCGCGGTGCGGAGCGGATTCGCCGCACCGTCCATCCCGACCGTGCGGAACCGGCGGGCCCGGTGGAAGGACGGCAGGCTGGTCCTCGGCGTGTTGCTGGTCGCGATCACTGCGCTGGCAGGTGCCAAGCTGCTCGCGTCCGCGGACGACACGACGACCGTCTGGGCCGCCGAGCGCGATCTCCCCGCCGGCACCAAGCTCACCGGCGACGACCTCACCTCTGTCCGGGTCCGCTTCACCAGCAACGAGGAAGCCGGCCGGTACGTCGATGCGACCGCAAACCTCAAGGGCCTCGTCATCGTCCGGTCAGTCGGAGCAGGCGAGTTCGTACCGCGTGAGGCCGCCGTCACCCAGACCGAGAACGACCGCACCGAGTTGCCGCTGTCCATCGCGGCCGGCCGCCTGCCGGGGGACACCGCCGCGGGTGATCAGGTGGATGTCTGGGTCGTCCCCAAGGACGCGGAGCAACCGGCCAAGAAACTGTGGGACACCATCCGGGTGGTCCAGGTCGACACGGTCAAGGGGGTGGCCGGCGGATCCGCGCGTCGGCAGGTCCTGGTCGGCCTCGATCCTGCGGATCTCCCCAAGCTTCCCGCCGCGCTGGCAGCGATGAGCACAGGCGAGCCGGTGCTCGTCCGGCGAGGCCGCTGATGGCCGTACCGCTCCTTCTCGCGGTGACCGGTGCACCCTGGGAGGCAGACGTCGTACGCCGGGCCGAACGCGCTCCTGGCATCCGGATCGTCCGCAGATGTGTCGACATCGCCGATGTGATGGCAGCGGCCGCCAGTGGACAAGCCAGGGCCGTGTTGCTCGCAGAAGACCTTCCACGGTTGACGTCTGACGCGGTCGCCGCGCTGCATTCGCGGCGCATCGCAGTGGTCGCCATGGTCGATCCATCGGACAACGGCGAGTTCGCCGGCGGCGAGGATCGCCTCAGCCGGATGGGCATCGAGCGGATCCTCCCGGCCGACGTCAGTGCCGAGGACCTCGGCCGGGCGATCGTCGACGCGGTCGAGTCGGGCCCACCGGCGACCGTCTCGCACTTCGCCGGCGGGTTCGTGCCGTACCAGGGCGACGCCCCGCCGAGCGAGCCACCTCGCCCGTACGGCGAAGGGACGGGCCGAGTGATCGCGGTCTGGGGGCCAACCGGCGCACCAGGTCGCAGTACGGTCGCAGTCGGGTTGGCCACCGAGTTGGCAGCGCGAGGGATGCCCACCTTGCTCGCCGATGCGGATGTGTACGGCGGGACCGTGGCCCAGCAGCTCGGCATGCTCGACGAAACCTCAGGGTTGGCTGCCGCGGCCCGATCAGCGGGTGGCGGATCGCTCGACGTGACCGTGCTCGCGCGGCACGCACGGCAACTCAGCCCACATCTCCTGGTGCTGACCGGACTCAGCCGCGCCGATCGGTGGACCGAGCTGCGACCGGCAGCGATCGAGTCGGTGTGGCTCACCGCCCGGATGCTCGCCCCTTGCACTGTGGTCGATGCGGGCTTCTGCATCGAAAGCGACGAGGAGATCTCCTTCGACACGCTCGCACCCCGCCGCAACGGCGCAACGCTGGCAACGCTCGAAGAGGCCGATGAAGTCGTAGTCGTCGGTACTGCGGACCCGATCGGCTTGACCCGTCTCATCAGGGCACTCCACGAGCTGCGCGCAGCCGTGCCCTCGGCGAACCCACGAGTCGTGGTCAACCGCCTCCGCTCCGGCCCACTCGGCAACGCGCCCGCGGACGCCGTCGCCGAGGCCCTCAGCCGGTACGCCGGTGTCCAGGCCGCCGCGTTGCTGCCGTTCGACCAAGCTGCCTGTGATGCCGCGACGGCGCACGGGCGCAGCCTGGCCGACGCGGCGAAATCGAGCAAGCTGCGCAAGGCGATGCAAGGGTTCGCAGCCGGGGTTACGGCGGATCTCCTCAGTTGAAGATGGGGGTAAACCCCACCGACAAGCGGCCCGGGATATGCCAGGGTTGACCCCACAAGCACCGTCGGTACGGAGCGCACCGCCAGTAGCTCCGGCACCACGCAGCACCAGGGGAGAAGCATGTCCGAGGTCCAGGGCCGCCCGGCCGGCACCATGAGCACCGAGCGCAGGTACGGCATCGCGATCTCGGTCGCCCTCATCCTCGGCGGCGTGTACTGGGCCTTGACCGGTCTCACCGACGACAGCCGCACGAGCAACGGCTCGTACCAGGTGGAGAACAGCGCGATCACGATCGAGGCGGTCTCGGCTGACGTGGAGTTGCGGACCGGGGACGTCTCCGAGGTGACCGTCAGCAGGAAGTACAACCGGAACCTGTTCGGATCGGATCCGAAAGAGGAGTACAGCGACGGCAAGCTGCAGCTCAAGGACACCGGCTGTGGGTTCCTGTCGTTCGGGTGCGACACCCACTACGAGATCACCGTGCCGAAGGATCTGAAGGTCACGATCGAGAGCAGCAGCGGTGATCTGAAGGTCAGTGAGCTGTCCGGCGGCGCGACGGTACGGTCGTCGTCGGGCAACATCGACGTGGACCACATCGGTGGCCAGGTGACGCTGAAATCCTCCTCGGGCAGCATCAAGGCCGAGAACCTGAGCGCCTCCGCCGTGACCGGGCAAAGCAGTTCCGGAGATGTCGAGCTGACCTTCGACCTGGCTCCGCAGCAAGTCGAGGCGCAGACCAGCTCGGGTGATGTCGAGATCCACCTACCGGACGGCGCCGAGACCTACAAGGTCGACGCCAAGACCAGCAGCGGCGACGAACAGACAACCGTGAAAACCGACCCGGCCTCCGCCCGGGAGATCAAAGCCAGATCGTCCTCCGGCGACACGACCGTCGACTACGACAACTGACACTCACCGCCCATCAGGCCGCCAGCGTTCCGTAGTACGGGGCTTGACCGGGGGAAGGTGGACCGTTTGTCCTGAGTAGTCTTGCGCGCATGTCTGACGACAAGCCCGTGCCACGTGGCCTCCTGGTCGACTGGGGTGGAGTGCTCACTTCCGGTCTCGACGAGGCGCTGCGCCGCTGGGCCGAGCTGGACGGTCTCGACTTCGACGCGTACTACCGCGCGATGGTCGGCTGGCTCGGCGCCAGCCCGGTCGAGGCCGAGGTCAACCCGATCCACGCGCTCGAGCGCGGACAGCTCGCCGTACCGGACTTCGAGCGCAAACTCGCCGCCCTGCTGGTCCGCGAGGACGGCACCAACGTCCCCGCCGAGGGGCTGATCGAGCGGATGTTCGCGCACTTCGAGCACCAGCCGCAGATGTCGGCGCTGATCCGCCGCGCCCGGTCGCTCGGCATCCGGACCGCGCTGCTGTCGAACTCGTGGGGGAACTCCTACCCGCGCGAAACCTGGGACGGGATGTTCGACGAGATCGTCATCTCCGGTGAGGTCGGCCTGCGCAAGCCCGAGCCGGAGATCTTCCTGCTCGCCGCCGAGCGGATCGGGCTCGCCCCGGCCGAGTGCGTCTTCGTCGACGACATGGAGCCGAACATCGTCGGTGCCCGCGAACTCGGCATGACCGCGGTCCACCACACGTCGTACGAGCAGACGCGGCAGGAACTGGAATCGGTGTTCGGAGTAGAGCTGACGTGAGCGTGACCACCACTGTACGAACCACCAACCCGCGCCGGATCGTCATCGGCGTCCTCGTCTGCGCGGCCCTGGTCGCGCTCGGCGCCTGGGCGTACGGGCTGTTCGACGGGATGATCGACCTGCGGGTGTACCGGATGGGCGGCTCGGTGCTGCTCGACCGCGGATCCCTGTACGACGCCAAGCTCGCGGGCTCCGGCTTGCCGTTCACCTACCCGCCGTTCGCGGCGATCGCGATGCTGCCGCTGGCGGCCGTTCCGTGGGGCGTCGCGCTCGTCGCCTGGACGACGCTCTCGGTGCTCTGCATCGCCGCGATCTGGCGGAACAGCCTGCCGGCGTCGGCCTGGGCGTACTTCCCGGAGCGGAAGCGGGTGGTCGTCCTCGTCGCGTTGACGGCCGCGTCGTTGCTGCTGGAGCCGGTCTGGCAGACGCTGCAGTTCGGCCAGATCAACCTGTTGCTGACGGCAATGATCTTGCTGGATCTGATCCGGCCGGCCGGGGCGAAGTGGCGCGGGTTCTGGGTCGGCGTGACGATCGGGGTGAAGCTGACGCCGCTGCCGTTCCTGGCCTTCCTGCTGATCACCAAGCAGTGGCGCGCCTTCCGCAACGCCGTACTGGGGTTGCTGGCCACGATGGCGATCGGGTTCGCCGTGGTGCCGAACCAGTCCTGGCACTACTGGACCGTCGTGATCCGCGACGCGAACCGCGTCGGCGGCCTGGCCTACACCGGCAACCAGTCGTTCATGGGCTTCCTCAGCCGGCTCGGCGACGACTCGTCCTGGGTGGAGCCGACGTGGTTCGTCCTGTCGGCCGTCTTCGGACTCGCCGTCCTGTGGCTGGCCCGTCGGTTCTGGCTGGTGGACGAGCGCGTGACTGCGATTTCCGTGATGGCGCTGGCCGTCCTGTATGCGTCCCCGGTCTCGTGGAGCCACCACTGGGTGTGGATCATCCCGCTCGGGGTCAGCCTGATCCGCGCGGTCAACCGCCAGTGGGGCCTGAACCCGGCGGTCGTCACCGGCGTCCTTTGGTACGGGCTGTTCGTACTGCGGTCGATCTGGTGGGTCCCGTACCGCGACGACCGCGAGCTCTCCTGGAGCTTCTGGCAGTCCATCCCCGGCAACTCGCACCTGATCCTCGGGATGCTCGCCTTCCTGCTCCTGGCTTTCACCAGCCGCAACCTGCCCAAGCCGCCGGTGGCCCATACTGGACGGAACCGATCGGAAGGGGGCAGTGGTGAGTGATCAAGCGTTCGAGCCGTGCCCGGCGACAGATCCGCGGCTGGATCCAGAGGTAGTCGAAGAGCCCGTTCCGGACCTCGGCCATGATTTCGCGTACGACCTTGCGCACGAGGCAGGCGTCGGACGCCCGGCGGAGACTCCCCGTGACGCCGGGCAGCGCGAGGCCGTTGCCACCGCCACGCCGGAGTACGACGGTGACTACTCCTACGACCTGGCCCACGACGTCCCCAAACCGGGCGCCCAGTACTAAGCGGAGAACAGTAGTAGCAGGCCGCCGACCGTGTAGCCGACCATGACTACGAGTAGGGGGAGTTGGCCGGCTAGGGCTTTGTGCCGGGGGAAGAGGGCTACTGCTCGGTCGTGGGCGGAGATGACGCCCATGAGGTGGCCACCGACGACTGCGAGCACCTGGATGACGGCGATGGCCGTGCTGTGGTTGGTGATCGAGGTGTTGAGGCCGAGGAGGCCGGTGCCGAAGATGTTGGCGCCGTTGCTGAGCGGGTCGCTGAGGTAGATCAGGGTCCGCTGGCCTTCGAGGATGAGCAGGGTGAGGTAGTGCGCCACGACGTACCCGAAGGCGATCGGGACGACGGAGTGCGCGAACAACCCCGGCAGCGCAGTACGCGAACTGCTCGACAAGCGCCCGGCCAGCAGCGTCGCACTCGAGTACGTCACCAGCACGAAGAGGATGAAGCAGATCAGCGCCAGTGTGCCGAGGGTCGTCATCGAGTAGTCGGTGTTCTGCGCCCAGCCGATCCACGCCGTCGAGTTCGAGAAGCCGTCGTACGCCGTGGAGCCGAGTAGCGCGGCCACCATGCCGACCAGGCCGGGCTGTGCTTTCAGGCCGTCCAGGTTCTCCAGTGGCCGGCGGATCACCAGCGAGCCGTCCGTACGGCGACCCCACGGGGACAGCCGAGCCATCAGCGTCGCGTAGACCTCGAACGGGTCGGCGGTGGAGAACCAGCGGTCGCCGAACAGGATGGCGCCGAACATGGTGATCACGACGTACAGGGCGAGCCAGCCCTGCAGGACCGGCAGCGTGGCGCGGTCAGGAGCGACCAGTTCGAGCCAGGTGAACGCGAAGATGCCGAGCGCGGCCGGCCACAGTCCAAGCCGCGGCGACAGTTCGAACAGGCCCTTGGACGGCGGCTGACGCAGCGCCTTCGACAGCAGCAGGTGCAGGGTCCGGAGCGGGTTCAGCGTGCGCCAGACCGGGCCGAGCAGCAGCGAGATCGGTACCAGGCCGACCCAGACCAGGATGTAGATGAAGCCGAAGATCGGGTTCGTCAACCGGTCGACGCCGAACATCAGCGCGACCATCGCGTACAGGAAGATCGCCAGCCCGACGATCCGGACGAACCAGCGGAACCCGCTCGAGTCCACCGTCCGTGTGATTGCCTCCGGCAACGGCTTGCCGGAGGCGTTGCCGCGGTACTTCGGATTGCGCCAGGCGAAGCCGAGGATGACGAACGACAGCGCGATCGCCACCGCGGCGCCGCCGACGGCGAGGCCGAACGGAATGGGCAGGTCCTGGCGGCCGCCGATCCCGTGCAGTGGTAGCAGAAGCGGCAGGAGAAGAGGCATCACGGCGGATCAGGAGACGACGAGCTTGGCGACCAGCTTGCCGCTCTTGTGCGTCTCGACCTCGAAGGTGCCCTTCATGTTCGCGGTGAACTTGACCGAGGCCGCCTTGCCCGGAGAGAGCTCGAGCTCTTTGTCGTACCCGTGGATGTGCAGTTCCTCTTCGGTGTCGGAGACCGCGGTGACCAGCACGGTCTGGCCGGCCGCCACCTTGATGCTGGCGCCGCTCGGGCTGACCTTGCCGTTGGCAACGGTGACGTTGATGGTCACGTCGGCCTGGTCATGGGACGGGTCGGCGGTGTTCGACGGCGTGTCCGTCTTCGGCCCACCTGGGGTGGCGGTGGTCGGCGCCGAGGTGGGGACGGACGTCGGGACCGACGTCGGCGTGTTCGACGGGCTGGGGCTCGAACCGCTGTCGGAACCGCCACAGCCGGCCAGGACGAGCATGCCGAGGGCGGGCAGGAGCGCGAGCGCGGTGCCGCGGGAGAGCGTCGAACGCATGAGACGAGGGGCCTTTCACCAGAGATTCAGCTGACTAGGAACAGGGCGGTCGGTGGTCGGGGCCGACAGCTCGCCCTCTTGCCTGACGAACGTGCCAGGCCCAGTGTTCCCGGTATGCACCATCGGTTCTGCCACGATCGCTGAGGGCGACTGCCGCCACGCGGAGCCAGTGTGGCAGGCCAGGTCGCGAGCCGCTGTCGGCGGACCCGGTTAGGGTGACTGCACAAGGAACGACCAGGACAGGGAGGACCCGGATGCCGGACCGGTTGACATCGCTGGACCTCACGTTTCTGAAGGCCGAGAGCGCGGCGACGCCGATGCACGTCGGCACGGTGGACATCTTCGAGCCGCCGGTGCACGGTGACGACGGCTTCGACTACGAGAGCCTGGTCGCGCTGATCAGGGACCGGATCGCCTTCGTCCCGCGGTACCGGCAGCGCATCCAGCAGGTGCCGGGCCGGTTCGCCGGGCCGATCTGGGTCGACGACGAGGACTTCGACCTGACCTTCCACGTACGCCGGTCCGCCCTGCCCCGCCCCGGCACGCATGCCCAGTTGCTGGAGCTGGTCGCGCGGATCATGTCCAGACGCCTCGACCGGGCCCGGCCGCTGTGGGAGATGTACCTGGTCGAGGGGCTGCAGGGAGACCGGTTCGCGATCATCGCGAAGTCGCACCAGGCGCTTGTCGACGGCAACAGTACGGTCGACATCGGCCAGGTAGTCCTCGACTCCACCGCGCATCCCCGCGACACCCCGACCGACACCTGGCAGCCGGCCCACCCGCCGTCCGCGCTCGAGTTGCTCGCCGGTGTGTTCGCCGATGCGACCCGCCACCCCGCCGCGGTGCTGGAGCTGGCACGCGCCGAGATGGCCAGCCTGACCGGATCGACGTCGGTCCGCGAGGTGCTCGGCGACGTGGTCGGTTCGGTGGTCGCACAACGGCACGTCCAGGAGTCGTCGCTGCATGTCAAGACGTCCGGGCAGCGCCGGTTCAGCACGGTCCAGACCGAGCTCGAGGACTACCGGACGGTCCGCGCGATGCACGGCGGCACGGTGAACGACGTCGTACTGGCGGTGGTCGCCGGTGCGCTGCGCGCCTGGATGATGACCCGGGGCGAGTCGGTCAGCCCGACCCGCGGCGTACGGGCTGTGGTGCCGGTGAGCATCCGTGACGACGATGACGAGGAGCCGACCTCGCTCGGCTCCCGGGTGATCGCCTCGACGGTGAACCTGCCGGTCGGGGAGAACTCCCCGGTGATGCGACTGCACCAGATCTCGTACCAGACCAAGGTGCACAAGGACACCGGCCGCGCGGTCAGCGCCCGCTCGCTGGTCGGGATCGCCGGGTTCGCGCCGACGACGCTGCACGCGCTCGCGGCCCGGGTCGCCACCGCGACCGTCCGGCCGATCGACGACGTGGTGATCACGAACGTGCCCGGCCCCCAGTTCCCGCTGTATGCACAAGGCGCGCCGATGCTGGCGTCGTACCCGGTGGTGCCGTTGATGCCGGGGCAAGGGCTGTCCGTCGGCGTCACGTCGTACGACGGCAAGGTCTCGTTCGGGCTGAACGCGGACCGGACCGCGATGCCGGACCTGGTGGTGTTCGCCCAGTGCGTCACCGACGCGCTGGACGAGTTGCTGGACACCACCAAGGGGAGCAGGAACCGTGCTGCGCGCGGCCGGAAGAAACCTCGCACTCCGAAGAAGGCAGGCTCATGAGGGTCTACATCCCGAGCACGTTCCCGCTCCTCGATCTCGCCTGCCACGCGGGCGAGTTCGGCCCGGCACCACTGACCGTGTACGCCGTGACGCCGGCCTTGCGCGAGTGGTACACCGAAGGCGACGACGAGGAGCTCGAGTACGCCGCGATGGCGCAGGCGGCCCGCGCGTCGGTCGGCCTGCTCGCCGCGGACCCGAACGCCCCCCGGCGCCGCGTGGTGGTGGCCTGCGAGGTGAGCGCGATCCCACCGGCCAACGGCACGATGGAACTCGGCGACGCCCAGCTCGAGCTGCACGTGGTGGTGCCGTGGACGGCGGTCGCGGCGGTGCACCTCGACGCGACCAGGGCCGCCGACGTGGTCGGCAAGGCGGCGGAGCTGTGGGAAGCCGCCCGAAACGGCGACGAGGACGCTGTTTTCGCCCTCGACTCGTGCGAGGGTGAAGACCTGCTGTGGTACGCGACGCAGGAGATCCCGGATCTGCTGGCCGCCGAGGGACCGCGGGGAACGAAGGCTTGACGGGCTGAGCTAGGGAGCTGATGGCGATGCAGGCGATCTGGAAGGGTGCCATCTCGTTCGGGATGGTGACGATCCCGATCAAGGTGTTCTCCGCGACCGAGGAGAAGGACATCTCGTTCCGTCAGGTGCATGTCGCCGACGGCGGCCGGATCCGGTACAAGCGGGTCTGCTCCGAGTGCGGCGAGGAGGTGCCGTACTCCGACATCGGCAAGGGCTACGAGATGGCCGACGGCCGGATGGTGGTGCTCGAGCCGGAGGACTTCGCCGATCTGCCGCTGTCCAGCAAGAAGGTCATCGACGTCCTGGAGTTCGTGCCGGCCGACCAGGTCGACCCGCTCTACCTCGGCAAGTCGTACTACCTGGCCGCCGACGGTGGCCCCGGCGCCAAACCGTACGTGCTGCTCCGCGACGCGCTCGAGGGCTCCGAGCTGTATGCGCTGGTCAAGGTGGCGCTGCGCTCGCGGGAGTCGCTGGGGCTGCTGCGCACGCACGACAACGTGCTCGTCCTGCAGGTGATGCTGTGGCCGGACGAGGTTCGCGACTCGTCGTTCGCGGCGCCGTCGGAGGACGTCGAGATCCGCAAGCAGGAGAAGGCGATGGCGGAGTCGTACATCGACACCCTGCGCGGCGAGTTCGACCCGGACCAGTACCACGACGAGTACCGGACCGCGCTCGAGCAGGTCGTCGAGGCCAAAGCCGCCGGCGTGCCGATCCCGGAAGCCGAGGAGGAGGAGCAGGAGGGCGCCGAGGTCGTCGACCTGGTCGCCGCGCTCCGCGCCTCGGTCGAAGCAGCCAAGGCTCGCCGCGCGGGTGGCGGCACAGGCGGCGGCGGCAAGGGCGACGCCGCCGACGAGAAGCCAGCCGCCAAGAAAGCACCCGCCAAGAAGGCGGCACCGGCAAAGAAGGCAGCCGCCAAGAAGGCCCCCGCCAAGAAGACCGCAGCAAAGAAGACAGCCAAGAAGTCCGCCTGACGCGGATCGCAACTTCTGGCTGTCCCTGCGCATCGTGATGATCGAGGGGAAGGATCATCACGATGCGCAAACTGCTGCGTTGCCTGCTGGGTGGGTCGGTCGCGCTGGTGCTCTGCACCGGTACCGCGAGCACTGCCGGAGCGGTCGATCTGGATCGGATTCCGTTCCGGGTGCCGACCGTCGAGTTGCTCGGGGCCTCGTCGGCCGGGGTGCTCTACCGGGTGACCGGGAGCGACGAGTGGGCCGGCGAACAGGTGACGACCTGGGTCAAACCAGCCGGCGCCGCGGCGTACCAGGTGCCTCAGTCGTACAACCGGATGGCTGGGAACAGGATCTTCAGCTACTCCAGCGACCGGCGGTACCAGGTCGTCGGAACACCGGTCGACCAGGTCTGTGACGACTTCATCCCGGATCCGGTCGCGATCACCGCATTCGGCTGGATCAGCGCCGAGGCCGAGCGGGTCGAGCTCAGCTCCTCCGGTTGCCGGAAGACCACGCAGTACGCGCATGAAGGCCAGGTCGTGGTCGCCGACGAGACCGGATTCGTTGTCCAGCTGAGCCTCGACGGCGATGGCGGACGCAGACTGATCTACCACTCGTACGCCGATGCGGCGCATCCGCGGGTGATCGACGACGGCGGGCACAACAAGTACCTCGGCGGCCTCGCATTACGTGGTACGACGCTGACCTGGGCCGCGCTGGACTACACCGGCCTGACCAAGTCGTATGTGCTCAGGGCCAAGACCGACGGCTCCGCCCCGCTCGTCGTCAGCACGGTCAATGCCCTGGCAACCTCGACAGCCATCGCCGGCGCGACCACCGGCTGGGGTGCCTGCTATCTGAACGGCGGATGTTCGAGCGGTTCCATCGACGCGGACGGGACGGTGCACCAGCTGACCGGCACCCACAACGTCTTCAGCGGCGGCAGTCGCCTGTACTTCGATTTGCCGCAGGGAATCGTCACGGCGCAGGCTGTTGATCCGACCACCGCACGGACCAGGATCGCGGACGTCGCGCTGCTGCCCGCGTTCGCGAAGTCGGTCGCGTTGGGCGCCGGTGGCGTCGCGTACGCGGACGACCAACTCCCCAAGGACTCGGTGAACCAGCGCGGCTACAGCCGGTCAGGAACCACGATCACGGTCTCTGCGCAAACTCGGATCGCGCAGGCCGAGCGTGGTGGGCGGATCGCGCGAGACGGCCGGCGTACGGCGTACGTGGACGGCGCCGGGGACGTCTGGCTGAGTGTCGACGGTGGCGTCAAGACGAAGGTCTTCGACGCCGCTGTGAAGGTGGCGATCGTCGACGGCAACCTCCAGTTGTCGGGGACGAGAATGCTCTGGTGGAAGGCGAAGTACCGCGGTGAGGGCTGCGACATGGCTGCCTGCTTCCCGCTCTACGATCCGCCGGTACCGATGCTGTACAGCGCGGCGAACGGTGTGAGCGCTACCGTGACCGGGCCGGTTCCCTACAAGCCGGCAGCGCTGTGGGCCAACTACCTCGCTTATGCAGACAACGGGAATGCGATCTGGAGAAGGGATCTGTCGAGCAACGCTCTCGTCCAGGTGAAGGCAGCAGGCGGACCTCCGGTGACGAACGTCGCGGTGCACGACGACTACGTCTCCTGGTCGACCTGTGTCGCCGGTTCGCAGGTCTACTGTGACGCGTCGACTGTTGCCTTCCGCAACATGGCGACCAGGACCGCCGCAGTACGGATCACCACCCAGAGCACCCGGCAGCTCGTGATGTCCGGCGGCCATGTCGTGTACGACGAATATGTCGGCAACTTCCCGTCGACGGGCACTCTGAAGGTGCTGCGCCTCGGCACCACGGCGACCGGTGTCGTCGGCCCGATCTGGGGCAGCGCCCGGTTCGCCGTCCACGACGAGACGCTGGGCCGGGTCGGTCCGGACGGTGTCGCCAAGATCACGGCCAATTCGTCGTTCGTGGCGCCCCCGCGGTACCTGGGCAACAGGATCGCAACGGCGTCGTTCACACCGTCCGCCGGTGCGTGGCGGCCGGAGTTTCCGATCAGCAAGGCGCTCACGACGTGTCTGCTGACGATCAGATCCGGTACTACGGTGCGCCGGGTGCTCACCTGTCCGACCACCGTGGGCTCGGCACGTCCCGGCTGGAACGGCCTCGACTCGGCGGGGCATCTGGTGGCGAAGGGGACCTATTCGTGGACGTTGACGGGGAGTGACTCGGACGGGACGCTGCGGTGGTGGACCAATGCCACTCATCCGATCGCGGGGACGGTTCGGGTCACCTGACGCCGGGCCGGTGGTGCCAGGGGTGTAAGCGTCGTTGATAATTACCTTGACCGGACCAGTCGGGTTCGTGGTCTGCGGGTTTCGCGTGGCAGCATGAGGGGTGCGCGGACCTGCGTGGGCGATCCCCGCGCGACCCGCTGTCCAGTCCCGGCGTACACCTGAGCTGATCGAGGAGCACCGCACCATGGATGCCGTCACCGCCGTCCCGACACCTGTCAACGAGACCGTCCGTGGCTATGCGCCCGGCTCGCCCGAGCGGGCCGGCCTGGAGGCGAAGGTCAAGGAGTTCAACGCGGCCGGTGCGATCGAGCTGACCTGCACGATCGGCGGCGAGGAGCGGCTCGGCGGCGGTGCGCGGATCGACGTCGTCCAGCCGCACAAGCACGCCCACGTGCTGGGCACGCTGGGCAACGCGACCGAGGCCGACGGCAAGGCTGCGGTGGACGCGGCGCTGGCGGCGGCGCCGTCGTGGCGGGCGCTGTCCTTCGACGACCGCGCGGCGATCTTCCTCAAGGCGGCCGACCTGCTGGCCGGTCCCTGGCGCGACACCCTCAACGCGGCCACCATGCTCGGTCAGTCGAAGACGGTCCAGCAGGCCGAGATCGACGCGGCCTGCGAGCTGATCGACTTCCTGCGCTTCAACGTCGCGTTCGCGCGCACGATCCTCAACGACCAGCCGGTCTCCTCGCCCGGCGTGTGGAACCGCACCGACTACCGCCCGCTCGAGGGCTTCGTCTACGCAATCACCCCGTTCAACTTCACCGCCATCGCCGGCAATCTGCCGAGCGCGCCCGCGCTGATGGGCAACACCGTGGTGTGGAAGGCGTCGCCGACCCAGCAGTTCGCGGCGCACTGGACGATGCGGTTGTTCGAGGCGGCCGGACTGCCGGCCGGCGTGATCAACCTGGTCACCGGTGACGGCATCGACGTCAGCAAGGCCGCGCTGACCCACCCCGACCTGGCCGGTATCCACTTCACCGGTTCGACCAAGACCTTCCAGAGCCTGTGGGCCACGGTCGGGCAGAACATCGCCGGCTACAAGACCTACCCGCGGCTGGTCGGCGAGACCGGCGGTAAGGACTTCATCCTCGCGCACCCGTCGGCCGATCCCGCCGTCGTGAAGACCGCGATGGTCCGCGGCGCGTTCGAGTACCAGGGCCAGAAGTGCTCGGCCGCGAGCCGCGCGTACGTCGCCCGCAGCGTGTGGAGCAAGATCCGCGACGAGATCGCGGCGGAGACCGACTCGCTGACGATGGGCGATGTCGCCGATCTGTCCAACTTCATCGGTGCCGTCATCGACGACCGCGCGTTCGGCAAGCACAAGGCTGCGCTCGACCGGGCTCAGCAGGTCGACGCGATCGAGGTGCTGGCCGGTGGCACGTACGACGACAGCGAGGGGTACTTCGTCCGGCCGACGCTGCTGGTCTCCGACGACCCGACCGACGAGATCTTCACGACGGAGTACTTCGGGCCGATCCTCGCCGTGCACGTGTACGAGGACGGTGACTACTCGAAGGTCCTGCGGCAGATGGAGAGCGCGGCGGCGTACGGGCTGACGGGTGCGGTCATCGCGCAGGACCGGCACGCGGTGGCGGAGGCGAGCGACTACCTGCGGTTCGCGGCGGGCAACTTCTACGTCAACGACAAGCCGACCGGCGCGGTCGTCGGGCAGCAGCCGTTCGGCGGCTCCCGGGCCAGCGGTACGAACGACAAGGCCGGCTCGATGTGGAACCTGATCCGCTGGGCCAGCCCGCGCTCGATCAAGGAGACCTTCGCGCCCCCCACGGACTACCGCTACCCGCACCAGGGCTGACCCTGCAAAAGGGAAGGAAGAAAGGCGTGGTGGGAGGCCCGACCAGGACTGACGGCCTGCAAAGGGACGCAAGGCGTGGTGGGAGGCCCGACCAGGGCTGACGGGCGGACGCCGGGGTCGGGTTAGGTGCCTAGGCCTCGGCGGACGACGATGTAGAAGGTCGTCATGTCGTCGATGAGGGCTTCGAGTTGGGTGGCGGACTTGAGGTTCGCGTCCAGGAGCCAGTCGGAGATCAGGTCGAACAGGCCACCGACCAGGCCGATCGCGACCGCGTGCCGCATCCGCTTGTCGGCCGGGTCGCGCACCGGCACCTCGTCGTACCGGTCCCAGATGCTTTCGAGGAAACCGGCTGCCCAGCGGCGGTTCGCCCGGCGCTGGCGCTCGACCGTCTCCGAGATGCCCGCGGCGATCCCGAAGGTGACCTTGGCGACCCTCGGATCGTCGACCAGCGCGTGCGCGAAGGCGGCGATCAACGAGGGGACCGCCTGCTTCTCGTTGCCGACACCCTGCTGGGCGACGGCCATCATGTCGGCCTCGAGCCGCTCGGACGTGCGCTGCAGCAGGGCCAGATAGCAGGATTCACGGTTCTCGAAGACCTCGTAGAAGCTCTTCGTGCCGATGAACGCCGTCGTGCAGATCTGCTCGATGGTCGTGTTGAGGTAGCCGTTCGTCGCGAACAGATCGAGGGCCGCGTCGAGGAGTTGCTCGCGGCGCTCCGCTCGGCGCTCGTCCGCGTCCAGTCCTCTGATCAGTCGCCCCATGCGTGCACGTTACCCGGCTGCCACGCCCGGTAACCAATCGGTCTGTTATGAACACGAGGTCTTGTTCGTAACCCGAACCCGTGCTCAACTGTCCGTCATCCTGTCACTACCCTCAGGCACAGGACTGTACGCCATCCCGGGAGCCGCCATGAGCAAAGTCCTCAGGCGAGCCGCCCTGGCCCTCGTGGCCACCGCGATGCTCGCCACCTCGACCACGGCGGCCACTGCCGCCACCCAGACAACGACAGCCGCAGGCTTCGACGACTGGTCCTGCAAGCCCTCCGCCGCGCACCCGGAACCCCTGGTCCTGCTGCACGGCCTCGGCGGCAACGGCCCGGGCAACTACTCGTACCTCGGGCCCTTCCTCGCTGCAAAGGGCTACTGCGCCTTCACCCTCACCTACGGCCAGGCGACTCCGGCCATCCCGGTGGGGGGCACCGTCTCGGTGGTTCAGTCCGCCGCCGAGATCGAGGCCTTCATCGACCGGGTCCGGACGGCGACCGGCGCCGCGAAGGTGAGCATCGTCGGACATTCGGAGGGCGGCTTCCAGAGCATCTACGGTCCGAAGATCCGCGGGTACGCAGGCAAGGTGGCCAGTGTCGTCGCACTCGCGCCACCCACGCACGGTACGACGTTCGCCGGGCTGGTCAGCGTCGGCGACTATCTCGGTCTGCGGACCCAGGTCGACCAGGTACTCCGCGGCTTCGGCTGCCCCGCCTGCGACGAGATCATCGTCGGCGGCTCCGAAGTACAGAAGCTGACCGCGGGCCCGATTGCTCAGCCCGGGGTGAAGTACACGGTGATCGCGTCGCGCTTCGATGCGCTGGTCACGCCGCACGAGACCTCGTTCATCCGCGAGCCCGGCGTACGCAACGAATACGTCCAGGACTCCTGCCCGCTCGACCCGGTCGGCCATGTCGGCCTCGCCTTCGACCCGAGCGTCGCCCAACTGGTCGCGAACGCCCTGGATCCTGCGCACGCACACCCGGTGATCTGCGGCTTCGGTCCGCCGCTGTAACTCCTCAGGCGGTGTGGTGGAGGTACTGCAAGGGCGGCCCGATCAGCAAGGCGGTGCCGCAACTGACGCAGATCCACTCGCCGGCGGGATCGTCCACCGGGTGATCGGCCGCCTCGATCCGCTCGAAGAGCATGACAGCGTCGCAGAAGACGCAGTACTGCGAATCCTCCGACTGCGCGACGGTCCGGCGTTTCCGCATAGCAGGCTCACCTCCGGTGGCAACTCGTCTTTTTCAGAGTGCCACCGGAGGGCGCGGACTCAGCGCAGCGACACGGCGGTCACCAGCGACCAGTCGCCGGCCGGCTCAGTTGGTGCCGTCGTGCCAGTCGCGGCCGAGTTCGTGTTCCTTCTGCAGGCCCTTGCGGATCGCCTCGACGACGAACGGCTCGATCTTGCGGCCGATCAGCGGCACCGACACCTTCACGTCGAGGTCGATGGCCTGAACCGTCTCGCCGCCGGTGGAGCTGATCGTGGCCGTGCCCTTGAGCGTCACCGGGGTGTTGGCGATCTCGCCCTTCACGTCGGCGTTGCGCGAGCCGTCCGCGTTCGCCGGGTGCCAGGTCTCGGTCTGCACCACGGTCAGCGTCTGGCCGACGAACTTGCGGGCGATGTCCGGTACGTCGTCCGACGGCATCTCGCGCTGCACCCGCACCACCGTGTCGCCGCCCGACGTGGTGACCTTCACGTCGTACGACAGGGCCTTGGTCTTCTCGCAGGCCTGCTCGCGGAACGTGGCGTCCGTGACGATGGCGAATACTTCCTCAGGGGTCGCGTCGTACGACGCCGACATCTTCAGCTCCATGGCCGACATCATGGCATTACCCGTCGGTCACCATCGTCGAGAGAGCCTGACAACCTCACGCCTGAGAGTTCCGTATTCATCGGTGACGGGACGATCGAGGGGACAGTGGATGGCTGAGACGGGACGCGACGAACAGTTCAGCGAGTACGTCGTGCAACGAAGAACCCAGCTCCGGCGGATCGCCTATCTGCTCTGCGGAGACGTGCACAAGGCCGAGGACCTGGTCCAGACAGCCTTGATGAAGCTGTACGTCGCCTGGCCGCGGGTCCAACGGACCGGCAACGTCGATGCCTACGTACGCCGGATCCTGGTGAACTCCGGTATCGACGAGAGCCGCCGGCCGTGGCGCCGCGAGGAGTCCGGGCTGGAAGGCCTGGATCCGCAGGTCGCGCCAGGCCCGGGGGTCGAGGACAGAACAGCGCTGATGGACGCATTGGCGACGTTGCCGCTCGGCCAGCGCCGGGTGGTGATCCTGCGGCATTTCCTCGGGATGTCCATCGAGGAGACCGCAGGCGACCTGCAGTGCAGTCCCGGCACGGTGAAAAGCCAGAACTCGCGCGCGCTCGCGCGCCTCAACGACTTGCTGGCCCCGCAGTTCGGGGCCGTTGGAGGAAACGACCGATGATCGACGAGAACCTGCTGCAGCAACGCCTCACGGCGGCTGCGGCCGCGCAGGACGATCTGTTGCCGAGAGCACTCGAAGACGATGTCGCGGCCGGCCACCGCCGGCTCCGCCGCCGCCGCGTACTGGCCGGCAGCGTGCTCGGTGCAACGGCCGCAGTCGCCGTACTGGCTGTGGGTGTCACGAGCTGGCTGACCCCGAACGCAAGCCCGCAACCCGACACCGGCCCGGTCGCCGGCCAGTCGTCGACTCCGAGCATCCCGCCGACCAGCATCGGCCCTGGCCCCGGCACCACGGGCGACAAGCCGGTACCGGCCACTCCGGTGCAAGGGTCCGGTGCGGATGCGGTCTTCGTCCGGAACCTGAACGCCGCCATCTACGCCCATCTCGATCCGCAGAAGGTGCACCTGGACTTCAGCTCGGGCGGGTTCAAGGTCGATCGGCAGCTCGGCACCATCCTCAGCGGCGGGAACCGGATCGGCTGGCGGATGCCGGGCCAGATGGGAGCCGAGGGCTACGTCGCTCTCTCGATCGAGCCGAAGAACAGGACGCCCCGGGCGTGTGGCACGACTTCCGAGCCCCGGATGACCTGTCACGCGGTCAATCTGCCGAACGGCCGGACGGCACAACTCGGTCGCAAGGGCGATGCCGCGGATGTGCTGTACCAGCAGCCGGACGGCGAATGGGTCAGCGTCTCGGTCAGCACCTTGTTCGGTAACAACACCGAGATTCCCGTGCACGACCTGGGTATCACCGATCAGATGCTGCTCGCGCTCGTCCAGGACGACCGGCTCAACCTGCCGAAGCTGACCGGGAACGAGCAGAATCACGAGAACGCGCTGAAGGGCTTCTACCCGTCGGCGAAGGAGTTCCGCGCGGCGGTGGCGCGGGCGGTGCCGGGCGGCACGCTGACCGGCGGTCAGTTGGAGAAGGTCACGGAGCAGGTCGATTACAGCCTGAGCTGGCAGCGGGGCACGGTGTCGGCGACGATCGAGGTCGGTGTCGACGCGTCGACCGGCGTCAGCCCTTGTGATCAACAGCTGTCGATCATGGTCGCCTGCAGTCCGATCACCCTGCCGAACGGGAAGAAGGTGATGTTCGGCGAGCGGGCGATGACCTATCAGGGCGGCCCGATGTACGTGATCGGCGGCACCTACCTCCAGCCCGACGGCGACTCCGCCCACGTCCGCATCCTCTACCCCGGCAACAAGGTCCCAGCCGGCGCGCTCACCAAGGACCAGATCCTCACCCTCCTCACCGATCCCGAACTGGACAAGTAACTCTCAGACCGAATTCATCCACGACCAGGTATCCGAGGCGGCCGGCACCCCGGCCGCCTCGAACCACGCCAGCACCTGCGAATAGTTGAACTGCAGCGGCCTGTCTTCCCGGAGCTCACCGCGCGCGACCAGCTCCGTGAAGCACCACACCAACTGCTCCTCGGGAGTGTCTCCCGGCGCGATGTGGTCGAGATGCCGCTCGAGGAACGTGGTGAGGGCTGCGATGGACGAATACGGCGAGTACGCCGTGTACCCGTACTCCCGCCCCGCGTCGTCGGCCAACGGCCCCGTAGTCGTAGGACTCGGTGAACGAGACGCCTTTCTCTCCGCCGTGCGCATCCAAGACCAACACCAACTTGAAGATGCAGTCGGTGGATTTCCTGTACACGTTGATCAAAGTCGCCCGCCGAGCCGCCACACCGAGCAACGTAGAACCCACCGGGGTCATCAGACAGCAGGTGAACTGGAGGAAGCTCGATGCTCGATCGAATGGGTGCGATATCGCGAGCGACCTGAGCAATCGGGGGCAGGCCCAGAGCGAGGCAGCGGAGGGGCGGCGAAGGAGCGCCGTAGCTGGGGGTGGGGAGCGGGCGACGAAGGAGCGCGCGCGGGCGGGAGCCTTAAGGGGTGGCGTTCATCAGGTCCAGGGCGCTTTGTTGGCGGGCGGCGTCCAGTTTGTCGATGGGGCCGTACCAGCGGAGGCCGTACTGGTCCATGGGGGTGCGGTCGGCGGCGAAGGCGCGGTCGGCGTTGCGGCGGAGGTAGGTCGTGTAGGGGTGGTCGGACAGGGCCGCGTTCAGTTTGCCGAGGCCGCGGACGTGGGCGCCCTTGAAGGTCGGACCGTCACCGCCGCAGTCGCCCGATTCGCACGGCTCTTTGAGGATTCCGTCCGAGGTGTTGAGGCTGCTCGACGTCGTCGCCGCGTCGGCGATCTGCCGCGCAGTGGTCAGGTACGCCGTGTTGTTCGTTGCCCTCGACAACTCAGTGAGTGCGCCCAGCAGCACGCCCTGGTTGTAGGTCCACGCCGTGTCGCCGTTGTTCTTGCAGGTGGACAGATTGATGCCGTCGTTGACCAGGTGCGAGCTGTTGACCATCCCGGTCTGCTGGAACCAGGTCCACCCGTTCTGCGCCCGTTGCAAGTACGTCGTATCGCCGGCGATCCGGTTGTGCAGAGCGGCGCTCAGCTGGATATAGAGCGAGTTGGAGATCGCGTTCTTGTACGTCTTCGCCTCGCTCCACCAGACGCCACCGCCGCAGGTGCCGTCCCAGTACGCCGCCATGTGGTCGGCGTCGGCTCTCGCAGTCTGGAGATAGCGGGACTCGCCGGTCAGGTCGTAGGCCGCGATCCACGCGAGACCCCACCAGCCCGTGTCGTCGATGTAGTCGTTGCGGAACTGCCCTTCCGCCGCGTTGACGTTGAGGTCATAGGTCTTGGCGATCGCGTACTTGTAGCTCGGCATCCCGGTGATGCGCGCGTTGTCGATGATCGCGTTCAGCGCGTTGGCGGTGTTCCACCAGCCGGTGGTGTCGAACCTGCCGGTGGAGAGGTTGTAGAACTGCATCTGCGCGGTCGCGGCCGCCGTACGCCGGTCGCCCGCGTTCCAGGTGGTCCGGGCCCACGCGGTACAAGCGATGTCGGGGCGATCGCCGGCCTTGCCGCAGGCGCGCAGAGCGCCGACGCCGAGGTTGTTCCAGTCGTCGACGTTGTACATCAGGGTTCGCCAGCCGCTCTGGCCGGACGGGATCGCGGTGTTGCCGAGGCGGCTGCCGCCGGACCAGCTGCGGCCGCCGTCCATCGAGCGGTCCAGCCACACCTCGTCGCCGGGACTGCCGTTCTCGATCGAGGCCCAGCCCATCGCGTCGGCGTCGTCGAAGTGCAGCCGGAGCGTGCGGCCGAAGATCGTCGCGCTGACCGGGATGCGGTCGCCGGGGGAGAGCGCGGGGTCGCGGGCGTCGCAGTACTTGTTGCAGATGGTCGCGCTCGACTTCATCGGCACCGCCGGAGTGGAGGGAACTGGGGGAGATGGCGCGCCGGCCGGAAGCGACAACGCTGTCAGCAGGGCAGTGGTGATGGCTGCGACGATCATGGTCGTTCTCCCTGGGGCGGTAGGAAGAGAGCGCTTCCATCGAAAGGTAGGACCCGTTTTGCGAACGGGTCAATACGTCGCGTGATGGAAGATGCGGGGAAACGTGAGACAACCGGCGAGCGGCAACGGGCTCAGCGGTGGGTGATGGAGGTGCCGGCCTTCGGTTGGTCGACTGCGTCCGCGATGAGTGTTGCCAAGACTCCGATGGCCAGCAGGGACGTCACGAGGATCGCGACAGTGCGGCCGCAGGCGTTGCGGCGGGCCAGCTCGGTACGACGAACCGGGCGGAGCGAACACGGGTCGAACGACGTGTCGGCGGGTGCTTCGAACATCGCGAGGAAGCGAAGTCCCCAGACCTGCGGCAGCAACCACCACGGCCTACGGGCTTGTGCTTGTTTGATGGCTTCCTGCCGCACGCGGTCGCGGACGAACGACCTGGCGTCGGTGGCGCCACGCAGAAGCCTTTCGAGGCGGCGGTGGTCGGGGAGCGCGCGCTGCACCACGCCGTGCGCGGCGATGACGCGACGATGGCGTCCGCCGTACGCGGGCAGCAGGGCGCAGGCGATGCGGACCAACTCGGGGTAGTTGTCGAGCAGAGCCGCCTCGGCATCGGCCGGGCTGATCGCTGCGACATCGGCCGGGCTGATCGGGGAGCAGGCCGTCAGCAGAGGCCTTTGCAGGGTGGTGGTGTCGCTCATGACCGGCTCGCCGCTCCTCGTTGCCCGAACAAACTCTCTTCCAAAGCAACGAGCGACTCCGGCTGCGGTCACCCTGATCGTGATTTTCGCTGCGTGCGTTCACTCTCCGTGAGACGGTTATCCTCGGCCTCGTGACCAGCGCGAGCGAGACAGAGGGAGCCGGTACCGGCGGCGAAGCGGTGACCGGGCGATGGGACGGGGTCGACGTCAACTTCGGCGAAGAAGGCGGCCGGCTCACCTACGGTAGTTACCTGCGGCTGGGGCTTCTGCTCGACCAGCAACGGCTGGAGTCCGATCCGCCCGCGCACGACGAACTGCTGTTCATCACCATCCACCAGGTGTACGAGCTGTGGTTCAAGCAGGTCCTGCACGAGCTGACCGCGTCCCGCGACGCGATGCTGGCCGGCGAACTCTGGCTCGCCCAGCATCTGCTCCGCCGGGTGCACACGATCGAACGGACCCTCACCCAGCAGGTCGACATCCTGGAGACGATGACGCCGCAGGACTTCGGTGAGTTCCGGCACCGGTTGTCACCGGCGAGCGGGTTCCAGTCGGTGCAGTTCCGCGAGATCGAGTTCCTGTCCGGGGCCAAGGATCCGTCGTTCGTGAAGCGCTTCCGCGGTTTGTCGGAGGACGAGAAGGTGCGGCTGCAACGGCGGTTGGAGGAGCCGACGTTGTGGGAGGCCTTCCTCGTCGTGCTCAAGAACGCGGGGTTCTCCGTCGGCTCCGACGAAGACCTGCGCAAGGCCCTGCAGACGGTGGCGAACGACCGCGCGCAGTACGCCGCCACCTGGGAACTAGCCGAAGCGCTGCTCCAGCACGACGAACTCGCTGCCGCCTGGCGCGCCCGCCACGTCGTCATGGTCGAGCGCATGATCGGCACCAAACCAGGCACCGGCGGCTCCTCCGGCGCCGGCTACCTCCGCTCCCGCCTCGACCTCCGCTACTACCCCGACCTCTGGCACCTCCGCACTTCGCTGTAGCTGGCCGATCCCACTCTTGACCTTGACCTCGGGGGCAGGCTTTAGGGTCGGGGGATGGGCGGAGTCGTTGTTGTCGGAGTTGGGCCGGGGATCGGTGTCGCGGTGGCCGGACGGTTCGTCCGGGAAGGGATGAGCGCAGGGCTGATCGCGCGGTCCGAGGAGAAACTGAAGCTCGCCGCGGATGCGCTGGCGGGCGCTGAGGTGCTCGCCGTCGCGGCGGACAGTACGGACGAGGACCGGCTGCGGGCGGCGCTCGACCGGATCGTCGCGGAACACGGCGTCCCCGACGTGGTCGTCTACAACGCGGCGGTGATCCAAGCCGATGCGATCGGCGACCTGAGCGCCCAGCAGCAGTTGGACGCGTGGGCGGTCAACGTGGTCGGTGCGATCACCACCGCGGCGCACGTCGTACCGGCGATGGTCGAGCGCGGCGGCGGCACGTTCATCATCACCGGCGGGATGCCGCAGCCGAAGGCCGGCTACTTGAGCCTGTCTCTCGGCAAGGCGGGGGTGCGATCGCTCGTGACGATGCTCGACCAGCAGTACGGCGCTGCAGGGCTCCACGCCGCGACCGTGACGGTTGGTGGCGGGGTCGCGCCCGGATCACTCTGGGATCCAGAGGACATCGCAGAGCACTACTGGCGCTTGCATGCTCAGTCGCGGGCCGACTGGACGCACGAAGTCGTGCTTTGACTTGCCGACAGCGCTGTAGCTCAGTCGGTGGGGCGGTTCAGGGCGTCCGTCAGCTGGGCGAGGATTTTGTCGGGGGAATCGGTCCAGTCGGTGGTGAGGACGTGGTGGACCTCCCAGCCGCCGGTGGTGAGGGCGCGGGGGTGGGTGGTGAGGCGTTCGAGGAGGGAGTCGGCGGCTACTCGCTGCGGGGTGTCGACCAGTACGGCGATTCGGTGGCCCTCGTCTTCGGGGCGGCGGAGGGCGAGGTCGCAGCGGAAGACGGATTCGCCGACCTCTGTTTCCACCACGACGCCGAGTTCTCCAAGACGCTGCGCCAGTTGGTCGATCACCGCAGAACGATCGACGGTCCGATGCCGGCCGGCCGGAGTGCCGGTGCCGGTTGAGGTGCGGCTGGGTGGTGTGCGGCGGGTGACGGCGTACGGGGCGAGGGCTGCTCGGGTGGCTTCGGGGTCGGCTTGGGAGACCGCGTTGGCGTAGGCGAGGAAGCGGCGCAGGGTGTTGGCGCCGTCGTTGTAGGTGTTGGTGATCGCTTCGGGTTCGATGCTGCTGACGATCACCATGTGTTCACGGGCGCGGCTGAAGATGACGTTCAGGCGTTTCTCGCCGCCGGAGGTGTTGATCGGACCGAAGTTCATCAGCATCCGCCCGTCCGGTCCGGCGGCGTAGCAGACGCTCATGATGACGATGTCGCGTTCGTCGCCCTGGACGTTCTCCAGGTTCTTCACGAACAGCCCGGCGTCCTGGTCGTCGCGGGTCCTCACCTGCTCGGCCTCGTACCGCGCGCCGAATTCCGGGTCCTGCTCGCCCAGCTCGTCCAGCGCCCGCTCGATCTCGCCCTGCTGTGCCTCCGAGAACGCGACGATGCCGAGACTCTTGTCCGTCTCGCGACTGAGCAACTCGCGCACCAACCCGGCGATCCAGGCGGCCTCGGCAGGATTCGTACGCCGTACGTAGGTGCCGTCGACGACTCGCACCGACGTGATGCTGCCGGCCAGTACGCCGTCCGCGATCTCGGCGCTGACGGGCGCACCGGCGCGCACGGTCCACGGCGGCGCCGGTACGGCGGGGAGCCGGTCCGGGATCGTGGCCAGCCGGCCTTGGTAGAAAGCGGCGTTGCTGAAGGAGATCAACGCCTCCGACCGGCTCCGGTAGTGCCAGGTGAGCATCGTCGACACCAGCCGCAACGCGCTGATCGCAAGGAAGCTGTCGTCGGTCAACGCAACCCCGACCCCTTCGTCGGCGTCGTCATCCGAGTCCACCGCCGGTGTCGTCACCCGGAAGTACTGCGTCGGCGGCAACTGCATCTGGTCGCCGACCACGATCACCTGCGGCGCCCGGTGCAGCGCGGGGATCGCCTCCTCGATCGGGATCTGACTCGCCTCGTCGTAGATCACCACATCGAACGTCGCGTCCAGCGGCAACGTGTCCGACACCGACGACGGGCTCATCAGCCACACCGGCCGCAGCAGCGACACCACCGAGCCGGGTGCGCCCGAGGCAAGCTCGCGGATCGACTTGTATCGCATCACCTTGCCGAACTCGTGCTCCAGCTCCCGCCGACCGGCACTGAAAGCCTTCTTCCGCGCGCGATCCTCCGCCGACATCCCGGTCACACTCAGCTCGGAGTGCGCGACCTCGGCGAGGAACCGCCGCCGTACGCCGGCCACGACCACGTCGGCGTTGACCCCGGTGAGTTCGTCGTACACCATGCCCAGCTCGCCCACTACGTCGTCCAGCTGAGCAGACGACAACCGTGGACCGGTCGCACGAGCGCGCTCCCAGTGCAGCGCGCACACGGCGTACTCCAGTTGCGCAGGCGTCGCCTCCAACCTTCGCACTGCGGTTGCCACGGACGCGGGGCAGTCCGCAAGCGCACGCATCGCCGGCACCAGCGCCTGAATCATCGGCACCAACTGCCCCGACGACAAAGCCGAAACAACCTCCCGTACTGCGGCCAGCGTCAACCCCGAGTACGCCTCGATCAGGAACCCCCGGGTCGCCTCGTCCGTCGCCTCCAGACTCGTAGCGACCGCAGCCAGCTTCGCGGCTCGCTCCGAAACGGCGAGCCCGGTCAGCGACGGATCCTTCCGGAACCGCTGCAGCTGCGCGGCCAACTCGGCAGGATCGCGCGTCCCCCACTGGCGCTCGGTTTCACTCTCGTACTGCGTGACCGCGGCCGCCGCGTCGTGCGCGGCCACCAGTTTCGTCAGCACCTCCGTGACCGAAGGCTGAACCGCTCGCCCGGACGAGTCGTGCCGCGAACGAACCAGCGTCTTCACTCGGCGCCAATCCCCGCTGAGGAAGGAGAACAGACCGCCTTCCTTGCTCTGGGCAACTGTCAGGGCGGAGCGCGCGTCCGCCGGCGGCAGCGGGTCCTGCCAATCGCCGGCGGCCTCCCAGGCTCGCTGTTCCGCCGCGATCAGCGCCTCCCGGCGCTCCACCGCTTCATCCAGCTTCTGCCCGGCCGTAGACGAAGGATCGATCGCCGAACCGAGGCCTCGTTCGACCAGCGGCAGCAGGACCACGCCGAGGTCGGCAACCTTCCGCACCCAGTCCAACGGCCGGTCGCCGATCTCTTCGTCATCCGCCGCGCCTTGCAGGGCAGCGAAAACCGCATCCCAGTGGACGCGCAGCTCGCCGGCGCGAGCAGGAATCTCGGTGTCCGCAGCCGGAGCAGCCCAGATTTCCGGCGCGACGAAGGCGAGCGGACTCCGAGCCAGTACGCCGTCGCTCGCCGGGTCAGCCTTGATCAGCGCCTGTCCCAACCGCTCAACCGCATCCCGCCCGGCCCACCACTCACCCGCCGCCGGAACCAACCGCCGCTCAGAAGGTTCCAGCCCGCCACCCCACCGCGAATCCCGCAACTCCGCCAGCCTGCCGACCACCACCCGCAACGCCGGACCATCGAACCCCGATCCCGCAGCCGCGCTGGAGGGCTGTCCCAGCAGGGTTTCGAATTCGGTGACGGTGGTGAGGAGGCGGTTGACGCGGGAGAGCAGGGCATCGCGGCGTACGGAGAGGTCGTCGGCGTCGTCCTCGGCGGTCAGCCAGGTCTCGTAGGTTTCGCGGAGCCCGTGGACGAACGCTTTCTTGTCCGCCTGCGAGTCGTGGATCAGCGTGCACAGCCCGTCCAGCCGCCGACTCGCCAGCCGTGCGTGCACGACGTCCAGCGCCGCGCGCTTCTGGCAGACGAACAGTACCCGCTGCCCGCGTGCCACGAAGTCCGCGATCATGTTCGTGATCGTCTGCGACTTGCCCGTCCCCGGCGGCCCCTGGATCACGAAGCTCTCACCACGCTGCGCCCGCGCGACCGCCGCCACCTGCGAACCATCCGCCGGCACCACCAGATGCCGAGCTTCGACAGGCAACTCGGGCGGCTCACTGCTGATCGGCCGTGGCCGATCCGAGAACAACTGCTCGAAGGAAGCGCAGGACCGGCCGGTCTCCAGCAGTTCGTCGTAGTCGCGGACCAGCCCGAGCGTGCGGTAGTTGAAGTTCGCCAGCGCGACCGCGCACAGGTCGACGTCCCACGAGTACGGACCGCCGTCCGTGTCGATCGTGTACGTGTCGGTCTCGAGCGCGCCCGGTTGCCGCGGCGCGGGCTCGGCACCGAGCGCGATGCTCAGCGGCAACTCCTGCGCGGCCAACTGGCTCCGGAAGATCTGCACACCCAGCGGCTCGTAGTCGGAGCGTCGGTACGAGTACGAGTAGTGCCGTCCGCCGAACTCGTTCGCCGTGTTCCCGTGCTGGCGACGCCGGTAGTTCCGCAGTTTGACCATCGCCCGCTGCCGGACGACATCGATCCGCGGCTTCTCCCTCAGGTGCAGTTGCAGTCCCGGCTCCGACGCCTGGATCTCCTTGGCCAACCGCTCGTGCAGCAAGGCGATCGCGTCGGGCTCGGTCAGATCCACCGTCACCGGCAGCGTGATCCCGTAGAGCTGATGCAAATGGTGCCGCAGCGTCGGATTCACCTCGGCGACCGGATCGGTGATCCGCAGCGTGTAGGAGTCCCGTACGCCGCGCTTCTTCGCCAGCTCCACCTTGACCAGCACCAGTGGCGACGTCAGCCGGGTCTCCGGGTCGTTCTTCAGATCGTGCCAGCGCAGGAAGGCCGGCACGAGCCTGAGTTGGTCCTGCCCGTACTCCGCCCGGTCGCGGCGCGCCGTCGAGATCAGCTTGTCGAGCGAGCCGGCGGCGTACGGCGCCTCGTCGTACCGGATCCATTTGCCGAGCGACTGGGCCGAGCCGCCGACGAGCCGGGCGGCGAGGTCGGCATTCCAGGTGAACAGTTGCTCCGCACGGATCGTCCGGAGGTCCAGCATCAACGGGACGGAGACCTCGGTCAGGTTCACGGTCTGCGCGGTGTGCCGGAAGTTGACCAGGCGGTTGCGGCGGGACAGGTCGAACAACCGATCGCGCAGCGCTCGCAGTACGGCAGCCCGGCGGTCCGCGGCGCCGGAGGTGATCGCGTCGACGTCGAAATCGAGCGGCTGGTCGCGGTAGTTCTCGAGTTGTTCGATCAGTGAGCGGAGGTCCTGCGCGCGGTGGTGCCGGTCCGGCTCGGCCATCTGCGCAGCCACCGAGAGGATCACCGGATGCAGCCCTGAGCCGAGCGAGTAGAAGTTGCCCCGGGCATCGATCAGCCGGGCCACGTCGCCGGCGCGGTCGAGGTCGAGGCCGCAGCCGAGGCCGATCAGCAGCTGGCCGAGGCTTAAGATGTCGGTGAGCGGGTCGTGGTGCCCGATCACGTGCTCCCAGCTCTGCCAGCCCGGAACCAGGACCGGCGCGGTGATTGCCGCCGGCATCGGATCGGTCACCTGGACCCGGCGCCGGCCGCCGCTCTCGCCGAGGTCGATCTCCTCCTGCCGGTGCGCGATCACGTCAACGGCATCGGACCGATGTCCCTGCCTGGCTTCGAGTTCCGCGGCCACCAGGCAGGGCCGTGCGGCGTTCTCCGGTGCGAAGCCCAGCCGGCTGTGATCGTCAACGGTCAGCTTGTCGAGCCCTCGCAACGGCGCCACCAGCCCGCGCTCGTGCACCGCGGCCGTCTCGTGGAACAACGGCAACACGGCCGCCAGCAACGCGTCGCTGCTCAGCCCACCCCGCGAAACGGCCAACTCCACCAGCTCGCGCGCGCCGCTCATAGGAGTGCCTCCGCAGCCGCCGCCAGCTCAGCGCGACGCTTGTCGGACCAGCCGAGCTCGTCGTCCGCGAGATCGTCGTACGGCGTGAGCCCTGCCTTGCGGGCAACGCCCATCGACGCGATCAACCCGGCATCCCCGGTCTCGGGATCGGCCGTCGCCAGATCGAGCAGCAGATAGCACAGGTACTGCTTGGTTGCCGGGGTCAACGATCTGGGGCGCGGTATCGGCGCCCCGTCGACAGGCCGCACGGCCAGCGGCTCGTCGAACCTCGTGATCACCCCACCCGGTACGCCGAGCGGCCCGGGTGGATCGGCGAAGCCGGCCGCGTACGTCGCGACCGCGTCGGTCCGGAGCCCTTCGGTGTGGGCGATGTGGGCCGCGAAATCCGTGCTCAGCTCACGCAACAGCTCCGCGTCGAGGAGGTCCGGCGAATCCACGTCGAGCGGGCCGGTCAGCAGGATCTCCACGTCCTCGTCGGCCAGCCAGTTCTTCAAAGCCCAGGCCCGGGCGACTCCCTCGGGATGGCTGGTGCCTCGCGAGCCGGTGCTCAGATCGAGCTCGTCGGCTTGCCGCAGATAGGCCTCGGGATCGACAGTGGCCAGACCGGTCTGGGTCTTGAGGAGCGCGCGCACCGTCGTACTGAGGTCACCGCAGGCGACCAGGGCACCGCGGTCGGCGAACAGCTCGGAGGCCATCACCCAGCGCCGATGGGTTTCCAGATACTGCCCCGGCGTCCGAGCGTCGCCCGCGGCGGCGTCGAGCAACCGGTCGACGGCGAGATAGGCACCGTCCTCGAGCGTCCAGAGCAGGCGGTGGGCCAGCTCGTGACCGCAGATCGCGGCCAGTTCGCCGGCGTCCAGCCGCTCCAGCAGCGGACCCTCGAACAAGATGACCGCCTTGGCGGCCTGATGAAACAGCCTCGCGTTGGGCGCCGCGGATCCTTCGCCCTGGTAGTACTCGATCGGCATTTCGAGGCCGAGCGCCGCCGCGGCGCGTCGCCCCGCGGCGTGCAACTCGGAGTGGCCGGCCTCGTCCAGGCGGTAGGTGTGGCGCAGCAACGCTTCGTCCAGCTCGGGGTCACTGCCCGCCGTCGGCAGCAGAGCCTGCCACGCACGTTGATCCACCCGGCGAACATGCCCCAGCACGCTCCGGTGATAACTCAACGGCCCCACAGTTCGAACCACAGCGCCACCCTAACGAGCCCCACAGACAAGAAAGTCAGGAAACTCTGGTACCCATCAGATACACGGCGGCCGGGGAGCGCAGCGCGGTGATGTCGTCGAGGGGGTTGCCGGGCACAACGACCAGGTCGGCGTCGTAGCCGGGCAGGATCCGGCCCTTGCGAGGCAACCGGCACGCGATGGCGGCGTGCGACGTGGCGGAGGCGAGGGCAGCGGTCGAGGGGATTCCGCCGGCGACCATCGCGATCACGGACTCGGGAAGGACGCCGTGATACTTCCCCGGATTGATGCCGGCGTCGGACCCCGACACCAGGTGTACGCCGGCCTGATAGAGGTCCGCGTACAGGCGCCCCCGGGTCTCGACGTCCAGCCCGGTACGACGCATCAGTTCCAGTACTGCCGGCGGCGGAACGGCGCCGGGCCGAGCGCCGAGGGTCGGGCAGACCGTAGTACGGGAGGAGACCAGGTCTTCGACGACCGAGGGGTCGACGTCGAGGCCGTCCGGGCCCAGGAAGGAACAGTGCTCGATCCCGTCGACCCCTGCGGCCAGGGCGTACTTGATCGAGTTGAGGGAGTGGGCGTGGGCAATGACGGGCAACCCGACCGCCCGTGCTTCGTCGACGACGAGCCGGAGCTCCTCGGCCCCGAACTGCACCGCCGCCGGGTCCGTTCCGGGAGTGTTGACGCCGCCGCTGGCCATGACCTTCACCAGATCAGCGCCTCGCTCGGCCCGCTCGCGAACCGCCCGCCGGAGTTCGTCCGGGCCGGACACCGCGCCGCCCATGTTCCAGCAATGCCCTTGTGGAACAGTGATCGGCGGCCCACTCGCCACCACGGCCGGGAACCCGGACCGATCGCCACCAGCGCGCCACTCCACCACAGCCCATGAGCGATCGCCCAGGTCCCGCACAGCAGTCACCCCGGCCGCCAGCTGATCCGCCAGCGACTTCTCGATCACCGCGACCATCTCGTCAGCGCTGCAATCGGGAATCCGGTCCAGCGCCGCAGGCCCACTGTCACAACAAAGATGAACGTGTACGTCGACCAACCCGGGCACCAAGGTCGCACCGTCGTACGCAACTGTTTCGCACCCGGCCGGCGGCTCAGCTCCACCGGCCAGGACCGACGTGACGCAGCCTCCCTCGACCAGCACCACAGCACCCCCGCCGGAGTACCGCTCCCCGTCGAACACCCCGTCCACCCGAATCCCCAACACACACCGACAGTAACTCCGGCGCGGCGCGCGAGTCAGTAGTGTCGCGCGAGCCGGGGATGGGCATGAAGAAGGTCTGGCCCGAACGATTGAGGGGATGGCGGACGTGAAGCTCTACTCGGATGTGGGAACGCAGCGGTTCGGACAGGTGTTCGGGGACCTGTTGCTGCTGGGCTGGATCGCGTTCTGTACGGCGCTGGGGCTGATCGTCTTCAAGATCACCAACGCGCTGGGATATCCGGGCCGGAAGGCGGCCGAGGCGGGGGACGGGCTGGCGGGCGATCTGCACAACCTGTCCGGGCCGATCGGCAAGGTACCGCTGGTCGGCGACCAGTTGCGGTCGCCGATCGACGGGGCCGCGAGCGCGGCGACGAAGCTGGCGGAGGCGGGCCGCGACCAGGCGCACGCGGTCGAGCAGTTGGCCTATCTGCTGGCCGGCGTCACCATCGGGCTGCCGGTGCTGTTCGCGTTGCTGATCTGGCTGCCGCGCCGGATCCGGTTCTCGCGCCGGGCGACCGCGGCCCGCAAGTTCATCGACAACGCGGCCGACCTGGACCTGTTCGCGCTCCGGGCGATGGCGAACCAGCCGATGCACAAGCTGGCCAAGATCTCCGCCGATCCGGTCACGGCCTGGCGCGAAGGAGACGCCGCGGTGATCACCCAGCTCGCCGACCTCGAACTGCGCACCACCGGCTTGAGACTGCCGAAACCCGCCTTGGAGAGCTGAACCGCCAGCCGGCTGCCGTCTACGCTCACCGTATGGCGCGGGTACTGCTGGTAGAGGACGACGACGCGATCCGGACCTCGTTGGGGAAGTCCCTGACCGCGGCCGGTCATGTCGTCACGGCGCTGGCTGCGGGCGCGGACGGCGTCGCCTCGGTGGCCAGGGACCGGCCCGACGTCATGCTGCTCGACCTCGGCCTGCCCGATCTCGACGGCCGCGACGTGCTCGCCATGGTCCGCGCGGTCAGCGACGTACCGGTCATCGTGGCGACCGCTCGCGACGACGACGCCAGCGTGGTCCGGCTGCTCGATGCGGGCGCTGACGACTACGTCATCAAGCCGTTCAGCTCGGCCCAGATCGACGCGCGGATCCGGGCCGTACTGCGGCGCGGCGGCGCCGACCAGCAGGAGGATGCCGCGCTGACCCTCGGCGGGTTGTCGATCGATCCGCGCAGCCGCGAGGTCACCGTCGACGGCAAGCCGGTCGACCTGACCCGCAAGGAGTTCGACCTGCTCGTCGCGCTGGCCCGAAGGCCGGGTGCCGTCGTCACCAAACGCGAACTGCTGGCCGAGGTGTGGGGACTGCCGTGGGGTGGCGGCGACCGGACGGTCGACGTGCACCTGTCCTGGTTGCGGCGCAAGCTCGGCGAGACGGCCGCGGAACCACGCTTCCTGCACAGCGTGCGCGGGGTCGGCGTGAAGCTCGCGGAGGCCTGACCGTGCGCCGCCGGATCATGTTCTTGTCGGTCGGGATGACCACCTTGGTGGTGCTCGCGTTCGCGATCCCGTTGACGTTGCTGATGCGCAGCGCAGCTTCCGACGAGTCCCTGAAGAACGCCCGTTACCGGGCCGAGGCGGTCGCGTACTACGTCGGCGAGAAGAACCACACGCCCGACGAGATCAAGACCTACATCCAAGGCATCACCAGCCAGGGTCCTGGCCGGATCTCGGTCCGGCTGGCCGACGGTACGACGCTGGGTGATCCGCCGCCGGGCGGCGTACCGACTCCCAAGGAGCTGCCGGACGGGGACGATGACGGGAAGGGCCCACCGAAGGTCTCGGACGCGTCGTTCCGCAAGGTCGACGACGGGGTGGCGACCGACGTCTCCGTCGACACGCACGCCGGGCCGGCCTCGGTCTGCCTGTTCCTGACCGTGGACGAGGTCTACGAGGGACTCGTTCCGCAACTGCTGATCCTGCTCGCGGCCAGCCTCGGCGTCCTGATCCTGAGTGTCGTCGGCGCGGAAGTCGTCTCCCGGCGCCTAGCCCGTCCACTCGAAGAAACAGCCCGTACCGCGGAACGCCTCGCCAAGGGCGACGTCGACGCCAGGGCTCCCACGACCGGCCCAGCCGAGGTTGCCAAGGTCGGTGCCGCGCTCAACGGACTGGCCGACCGCATCGACGAAGTGATCGCAGTCGAACGCGAGGCCGTCGCCGACCTGTCCCACCGACTCCGTACGCCGTTGACCGCGCTGCGCCTCCAGGTCGAGGCGCTCCCGGACCGGGACCGCGCCGAGGAACTGAACGTCCAGGTCAACAGCCTCGAACGCACCCTCACGGCAGTGATCAGCGCAGCCCGAAGGCCGCAGCGCGAGGGTCGGGTGCCGCACTGCGACGCCGTGGCGGTGACCCGTGACCGGGCGGCCTTCTGGGAGCCGTTGTTCGAGGACCAGGGCCGGGAACTCACTCTCGACCTGCCGACTCCACCGGCCGAAGTACGGTCGTCGGCCGAGGATCTGGCCGCTGCCCTGGACGCTCTGGTCGAGAACGTCGTGGCCCACACCCCTGACGGCACCCCGGCCCGGATCATCCTCACTCGCCAGCCGGCCGGCGGCGTACTGATCGTGGTCGCGGACGAGGGCCCCGGCATCCCGCTCGGCGCCGGTGAGCGCGGCCGTAGTGACCGCGGATCGACCGGGCTCGGTCTGGACATCGCCCGCCGCTGTGCCGAGGCGGCCGGCGGACGGCTCACCATTCATCCGAACCTGCCTGCGGGTTCCTCGGTTCACCTCACCCTTGGCGCGCCCTGACGCTAGTGACAGGTCGGGGCGAGGAGTTGCGCGGCCTTCTGGTCGTCGCGAGTGATCGGCAGCTTGTACTTCGCCGCGACGTGCAGATAGCGGGCCACATACGTGCACCGAAAGGACTTGTTGAGCGGTAGCCATTCGCCCGGTCCCTGGTCGGACTTGCTGGCGTTGGTGGCGCCGTCGACGGCCAGCAGGTTGTCGGCCTGGTCGTTCGCGAAGTCCACCCGGCGTTGCGCCGGCCAGGTCGAGGCGCCGAGATCCCAGGCACGCGCCAGCGGGTAGAGATGGTCGATCTGTACCTTGCCGGCCGCTGCCTTGCGGAACTCGATCGTCCGGCCGGTATAGGGATCCAGCAGCTTGCCGGACATCACCACGCACTGGCGCGTGCCGGGTTTGTAGGTCACCTCGGTCAGTTGCTTGGCCAGCACGTTGTTGCGGGTGTCGCACCCGTCATGACCGCCTACTCCCGCGTGGTTGTCGGACCACGCCGGCCCGAAGGAGCAGGCACCCTCCTTCCCGCACTCGCGGCCGTAGCCCTTCACCTTCGGGCGGGCGGCGACCACTTTGACCTTGGCGAGTTCGGCGCCGATCGAGCTGGCCGAAGTACCGGCGGGTTCGGCGGGTTGCGGCTCGATCGCCGTACAGGCGGTGGTGAGGAGGAGCAGGCAGAGGACGAGGGAAAGGGGGCGCGGGGCAGGCGTCATCGGTGGGTGCGGCACTCACTTCGTTGATCGGCGGAGGCGACTCGTCAGCTTCGTCGCTGGCGAGTTCTATCACGCCCTCAGGCTGCGGCGTCGCGAACGAGCGCAGTGTCGACGAACTGCTCGAATCTGACGATGAGTCCGCCCCGGACGACGAAGTGATGAGCCACCCGAACGGCCAACGGTTTGCCCGTCGACCGATGCTGCGCGGTGTAGCGAGCCAGTACGACGACGCTCTCGCCGTCGACGACGTATGTGTCGTCGTGGGCGGTCCAGCCGTCCCACTCGGCGGCGAGCTTCTCCATCACGTTCGCCGTCACGCCGTCGGGCGTGCGGTAGGTACCCGCCAACGGGAAGCCGGCCATCTCGGTCCACTCCACGTCAGGAGCCAACGTCGCACGGAGCGCCTCGAGATCACCCGCCGCCGAGGCGAGGTACTGCCGCCGTACGACGTCCGCCGGGGCGACGTCGGCGGTCAGCCCCATGTCATCTCGCCCTTGGCGACCTTCGTACCCAGACCGGCCGCGATCTTCAGACCGGCGTCGGGGTACGCGGCCAGCAAGGAGGCCTCCGCCTCGGCGGCATCCGCGGACGACTCGATCGTCTTCTCGAAGAGTTCGAGGTACTCACGCGTGTGGACGATGGCGGTCAGGTCAGTCGGCGCATCGGCGACGCGGTGCCCTGCCACGACGTACGCCGGAGCGAGCGCCTCCAGGTCCTTCAGCACGCGGATCCACTCGGCGCGGAGTTCCGGGGTGGCGCTGTCGGCGGTCCAGACGTGCAGACCCTCGAAGAGCAGGACGCCACCGACCAGTGAACGCGAGGCCGGGTCGAACAGGTACCAGGCGCGGTCGCTGAGCTGGTCGCTGGCGCGGCGTACCTCGATGGTCGTCTCGTCCACGGTGATGGTCGGCTCGGTGAGCGGAGCGATGTCGACCAGGCGCGTCGGGAGGTTCTGACCGAGGTGGGCCCAGGCCTGGAGCTTCGCCTGGTAGCTGTGCTGGATGTGCTCGATGACGTCGGCCGGAGCCACGAAGACGGCCTCGGGGAACGCGTCGGCGATGACCTCGGCGCCGAAGTAGAAGTCCGGGTCACCCGCGGTGATGGCGACGGTCGTGAGGCGCTTGCCCGAGTCGAGTACGGCAGCGACGATCCGGTGGCCGTCAGCGCGGGTGAAGGCTGCGTCGACCACGACCGCCTCGGTCTCGCCGGTGATCAGCACGCTGGTCTTGTTCAGCGACGTGTCGGCCGCGTCGATGATGGAGTACGTAGGATTCGTCATGCTGGTAACGCTAGGGCTGCTGGAGCCGATTCTCACGGTCGTGATGGGTAGACGAATGGTAAAAACGGGACAATCGGCGATTCGGCGCGTCCGCTTCCAGCCACCCGCCCAGGCCGTCGGCGACATCGAGGTGAACACGCTCAAGGGCATCCGCGACCGCGGCGGGCCGGCCGAATTCCTCACCCCACAGCGGCTCGACTTCGATCTGCTGGTCCATCTCGAGCGCGGGGCCGCAGTACACACTGTCGACTTCACCGACTACCCGCTGCAGCCGGGCGACGTGCTGTGGATCCGAGCCGGCCAGGTCCACCAGTGGGGCGCGATCGACGACATCGAGGGAGCGGTGGTGCTGTTCGGCCCGCATACGGTCGACGACCACACCAGCAACCTCATCCGGTCGTACCTGCTCCGCCCGCGAAGTCATTGGCCCGCCTCCGAACTCGAAGGCTCGCCGGTCGCGCAGGCACTCGAACTGCTCACGATCAGCGCCGGCCGGCACGCGACCGAGCGAAGCGACCTGCGCCAGGCTGCCCTCGCGCACGGGCTCGCCGCGCTCCTTGTCCAGTTGGCCTTGATCGAACCGCCCGGTGGCGGCCCCGCGATGCGGCTGACCCACGAGGCCTACGGCTGGTTCCGCGATCATCTCGAGGAGCACTTCCACGAGTGGCACAAGGTCAGCGAGTACGCCGACCGGCTCGGGTACTCCGCCCGTACGCTCAACCGCCTCGCCCGGCAGTACACCGGCCTGTCCGCCAAGGAGTTGATCGACGAACGCATCCTCCTGGAAGCCAAGCGCCGGCTCGCTCACGGTGACGCGGCCGTGGCCGAGATCGCCGAGGACCTCGGTTTCGACGACGCGTCGAACTTCTCGTCGTACTTCCGCCGGCAGACCCGACTGACCCCCGGCACTTTCCGGAGCCGGACCCGCGCCGGTAGTCCGGGCGGGTAGACGAAATCGCCGGCCCAGGACGGGCCGGCGACTTCTGGGGAGGGGATCAGGCGTGCCGCGGAACGGCGCCGGTCAGCTTCGGCATCACCTCGGCCTCGACCGGAACGCGGCGCAGGTGGGCGTAGCCGAGTGCGGACATCATCAGCAGCAGCCCGGCGGCCGCGAACGCTGTGATCGCGGCGATCAGGGCGATCTGGCCCATCTTGCCGAAGGCGTAGGCGTTGAGCAGCAGGCCGCGGAGCGTCTCACCGCGGAAGACGGTCTGCACCTGTCCGGCCAGCTTGGTGTCGGTCGGGTTGGCCAGCGACTCCTGGGACAGCTGCGAGTAGGTCTTGCCGCCGGCCATCTCCCGGATGTGAACGGCGATGAAGTGGTTGGCGTAGGCCTCGGCCTGCGCGCCGGTCACCAGTTGCTGGCCGGCGTACTTGGACAGGTACGGCTTGACTGCCGGGTCCTCGAGAGAGTCGCTGCCTGCCTTGGGAAAGAAGATCTGCTGGGCAGCGAGCTGACTGTGGACCTGGTTGCCGACGAAGTTGTGGGCCCACAGCAACAGTCCGCCCGCGGCGACCAGGACGATCGCGAGGACTAGACCGGCGGAGGTGAGCAGCGCGTCGAATGTCTTGCGGCGCATGATCTTTTCCTTTCGCGCCGCCAGAACCGGCGGCAGAGGGTTGAACGGTGATGCTTAGAGTCTTGGCCCACCACCTCCGCACCGCTATGGACCGAACGACCCTGCTCCGAGGGCAGAAAGCCCCCAATAGTCCCGACGGCCTCGCCGCGCGGCGATCAGCAGGAAGGCCGCTCAGGGCGGCCGGCGATCTGTAGGCCGAACATGGAGACCGCGGCGCCGACGGTGATCAGCAGAGCCATCGGGACGGCTGTTGCCGCGCCGCCGAGGCCTGCGATCGGCGCGATCGTGCCGGCGGCGACCCACTGGACGAAACCCTGCACGGCCGAACCGGTACCAGGGTGATCGGGTACGGCGGTCGACGCGAGCGCGCCGCCGTTGGGAATGATGAGTCCCTGGGCCGTCATCAGTACGAAGAAGCACCCGATCGCCAGGGCCAAGGGGGTGTCGAACCACAGCGCGCCGGTGAGCAGGGCGACGCCCGCCGAGAGGGCGGCGAGCTGACCGGCCAGGATGATCTTTCGGGTGGAAACGCGGCCGGCGAGGCGGGCGGCGGCGAGCGCGGCCAGCGTCATACCGGCGGCGTTGGCGGCGAAGTCGACGGAGTACGCGATCGGCGAGAGTCCGTTCATGGTTTGCAGAACGAAGGCGGAGGTGGCGACGTACGCGAACAGCGCGCCCATGGCGGCCCCGGCCACCAGCAGATAACCGACGTACTCGCGACTGGCGAGCACACTCCGCCCGGCCATGACGAAGTTGCGCAGCCCGCCCGGGTGGCGGCTTTCGCGCGGCAGTGATTCGGGCACGGTCAGCACGACGGCCAGGGTCATCGCGAGGCCCAGCGCGGCGACGAGCCAGAAGGACACCCGCCACTCGGAAAACTGCAGGATCAGCCCGCCGATCAAGGGGCCGACGATTGGAGCGATGCCTCCGACCGCGGCGATGACGTTCAGGACCCGGACCAGTCGGGCGCCGGTCGCCAGGTCGACGATGATCGCGCGTCCGATCACCATCGCCCAGCCACCGGCGAAGCCCTGAACAAGGCGCGCCAAGGTCATCACCGCGATCGTCGGGGCGAGGGCGCAGACGATCGACGCCGCGGTCATCGCCAGCAGCGCCCCGAGCAGCGGAAGGCGTCGGCCGCGCTGGTCCGACACCGGCCCACCGACCAGCTGCCCGAGCGCCATCCCGACGAAGAAGGTCGTCAACGTGAGCTGCACCTGCGTCGCGCTGGTCGAAAGCTCACGGGCCACCTGCGGAAAGGCAGGGACGTACATATCCGTCGCCAGCGGAGCGATCGCAGTCAGGAACACGACGGACGCCACCAGGGCGATGGTCAGCCCTGCGCGTGCGGTTGGAACCACCAGCGTGGACAAGGTCGATTCCCTTCGCTCAGACGGTGAGGAGGACCTTGATGGCGGTGCGTTTGTCCATGGCCTGGTAGCCCTCGGCGGCTCGGGCCAGGGGGAGGGTGAGGTCGAAAACCCTGCCTGGGTTGATCTTGCGGTCCCAGATGAGCTGGACGAGTTCGGGTAGGTACTGCCGTACCGGAGCGGGTCCGCCGTGGAGGTGTACGCCGGCCATGAACAGCTCGTCGCCGGGAATCGCGACGTCGTGCGAGACGCCGACGAACCCGACATGGCCGCCGGCGCGGGTCGAGTGGATCGCCTGCATCATGGCTTCCTGAGTACCGACCGCCTCGATCACCGAGTGCGCTCCGAGGCTGCCGGTGAGCTCCTTGACGCGCGTCACTCCCTCCTCACCGCGCTCTTCCACGATGTCGGTGGCGCCGAACTCCTTGGCCAGCGCCTGCCGATCGGCGTGCCGGCTGAAGGCGATGATCCGCTCCGCACCGAGTTGCTTGGCGGCCAGGATCCCCAGCAGCCCGACGGCGCCGTCACCCACGACAGCAACCGTCTTGCCGGAACCAACCTCGGCCGCGACGGCTGCGAACCAGCCCGTGCCGAGCACATCCGAGGCAGCCATCAGCGACGGGATCAGTTCGGGATCGGGCATCCCGGGAGTGGCGACGAGAGTGCCGTCGGCGAGCGGGATGCGCGCGAGCTCCGACTGGGTGCCGAGCGTGCCCATCAGGACCCGGTGCACGCAGTACGCCTGGTAGCCGGCCTGGCAGATCTCGCAGGTGTTGTCCGAGGCCCAGAACGATCCGACCACGAAGTCGCCGACCTCGACGGTGCGAACCTCCGGCCCGATCTCCTCGACGACGCCGACGTACTCGTGTCCCATCACCTGGTGATCGACCGGCTCGGCGCCCCGGTACGGCCACAGGTCGCTGCCGCAGATGCAGGTCGCGGCCAGCCGGATGATCGCGTCGGTCGGCTCGATGATCTTCGGGTCCTCGCGGTCCTCCACCCGGACGTTCCCGGGGCCGTGCATCACTACCTGGCGCATCGCGCGCTCCTCCTCGGATCGACGGTGAGGCCTCAGCAACTGGGGCCACTCGACGAGTCAACGCGACCGGCCGGCGCTGAAGAAGTCACCGTCGATGGGTGTACTGACAGGGCACCCTTTGTTGCTCTGTCACCCCTTCCTGGCCGACTACTGTCGTAGTCGTGGACAACCGTCAGGAGGTGCGCGAGTTCCTCACCACTCGCCGCGCCCGCATCACTCCGGACCAGGCAGGGCTCCCCACCACCGGCGCCCGCCGGGTCCCCGGTCTGCGTCGCAGCGAGGTGGCGACCATCGCGGGACTGAGCGTCGAGTACTACGCCAGGCTCGAGCGGGGCCAGATCGCCGGTGCGTCCACCAGCGTGCTCGAAGCGCTCGCGCGAGCGCTGCAACTCGACGACACCGAGCGGGCCCATCTCTTCGATCTCGCCCGCGCCGCCGACGGCATCCCGACATCGGGCCGCTCGCGCCGGCGTACGGCAGGCAAGGCCGCCTCGCGACTCAGCCTGCAGTGGGCGCTCGATGCGATCAAGGACGGTGTCGCCTTCGTCCGCGACCCACACCAGAACCTGCTGACCACGAACGCGCTGGGCCGCGCCTTCTACTCACCGGTCATCGGTGACGGCGGGCGTACGCCGAACCTGGCCAGGTTCCAGTTCCTCGATCCCGTCTCGAAGGACTTCTACCCCGACTGGGACCTGTTCGCCCAGATGTGTGTCGGCATCATGCGTGCCGAAGCCGGTCGCGACCCGCACGACCGCGGTCTGCAGGACCTCGTCGGTGAACTCTCCACCCGCAGCGAGGTCTTCCGGCGATTGTGGGCAGACCACAACGTCCGGACCCATGGCACCGGCACCAAACGGTTCAACCACCCCGTCGTCGGCGAACTGACGCTCGCGTACGAAGAGCTCGCGATCACCGCCGAGCCAGGGCTGGTCCTTCTCGTCTACACCGCCGAACCCGGTTCGCCGTCCGCCGAACGACTCCAGTTGCTCGCCTCGTGGACAGCACCGGTCGAAACCCCGACCACCAACAGCTAGAGGAACCATGCAGATCACTCGCAGCTCCATCGCCACGGTCAAAGGCCCGGCGGACTGGTTCACCGGCGACGTCTTCATCGACGCCGTCGCGGCGGCCCCCGCGCCGTCGCGGATCGCGGCCAACCTCGTCCACTTCATGCCCGGCGCCCGGACCCACTGGCACCGCCACCCGCTGAGCCAGACGGTCTTCGTCACCGAAGGCGTCGGGCTCTGCCAGCGCCGCGGCGGCCCCGTCGAGGTCATCCGTCCCGGCGACCGGGTGCTGTTCGAGGCCGACGAGGAACACTGGCACGGTGCCGCGCCCGATCGGCTGATGGTCCACCTGGCGATCAACGAGGCCGATGACGACCACGAGATGGTCCACTGGCTGGACCCGGTGACCGACGAGGAGTACCTGGCTTGATTGCGGCCGTGGCCGTGGGGTACAGCTGTCTGAGTGCTGGTAGCTGAGAGGTACAAGGTCGGTCGCTCGTTGGGGCGCGGCGGGATGGGAGAGGTCTTCCATGCCGTGGACGAGCAACTGCAGCGTCCGGTCGCGCTCAAGTTGATGTTGCCGACCGTCGGTGATCTCACCTCGGCCGAGCGGTTCCGCCGCGAGGCGCGGGCCGCCGCCAGGTTGAGCGATCCGCATCTGGTCGCGGTCTACGACTTCGGCCGGCACGGCGATCAGTCCTTCCTGGTGATGGAGCTGGTCGAGGGCAGCACGGTCGCTGCAGAGCTGGTCGAGCACGGCCCACTGCCGAAGGACCGGGCGATCGACATCGTCGAGCAGAGTGCCGCAGGTCTCGCCGCAGCGCACGCGCTGGACGTCGTCCACCGGGATGTGAAACCTGGCAACCTCCTGCTGACGCCGACCGGCACCGTGAAGGTCGCCGACTTCGGCATCGCGCACCTGCCGGGTGACGGCGCGACCACGCTGACCGGCACCGGCCAGATCATCGGCAGCACTCGCTACCTCGCTCCGGAACGAGCGCAAGGCGGCCGGGCGGTCAAGGCCTCGGACGTCTATTCACTGGGCTGCGTGCTCTACGAACTCGTCACCGGCCAGCCGCCGTTCACCGGCGAACACCCGACGGCGATCCTCTACCAGCACGTCGACACCCCGCCGACGCCACCGAGCACGATCCGTCCCGAACTGGCCGGCACCTTCGAGGCCGTCCTGCTCCGGATGCTCGCCAAGGACCCCACCGAACGCCCTACCGCGGCCGACATCGCGGGCGGCGCCCTGCGCGCACCACTCGAAACGGTCGGTACGGCGCCTCCGGTCGCCACGGCGCCCCTGGTGCCCGCTGCTCCGATCGTCGGCGGAGCCGTTCCCGACCACACCGCGCCCATCACACCTGCAGCGGTCCCGGTCGTCGCAGCCCCACCTCGACGCGACCGTCGTCAGGTACTGATGGCAGGCGCGATCGCCGCCGTCGCCGTCGCCGCGGCAGTGACCGCGATCCTGCTCAACAACCGAGGCCCGAACCTGCCCGCGACCACCGACGTCGGCCCCAAGCCGGGCATCACCTCCGGTACGCCGGGGGCCAAGTCGACCGACGAGCCGACCTCCGGCCCGACCCAGTCCGGTGCGGCGAACCAGCCCACTCAGAGCTCCTCGACCCAGCCGTCGCCGAGCACCTCCCCGACGGGCTCGCCCACCCCGCAGACGCCGACCCCGTCGACCAGCACCCAGTCGCCGGACACGCCGTCGCCGAGCAACCCCACCAGCAGTCCCACCGCGAGTACGCCGACCAAGACCGCCCCGTCGCCCACGACCTCCGAGTCGAGCACGCCCGATCCCACCACCACGCCGCCGGCCGGAACACCGACCCCCGGCACCAAGAACGGTGGGACACCGAACCCGAAGTCCTAGAACGCCTCGGCGGCCCGGGTGGGTCCCAGGCCGCCGAGCAGTTGGATCAGTAGACGGTGACGCCGTACACGCTCGCGGCTTCGGTCACCGGCTGGAAGAACGTCGTACCGCCGCTGGAGCAGTCGCCGCTGCCGCCGGAGGTGATGCCGAGCGCCTTCGTACCGTCGTACAGGGGACCGCCGGAGTCGCCGGGCTCCGCGCACACGGTCGTCTGGATCAGTCCGCCGACCCTGCCGCCGCCGGAGCCGGAGTACCGGACGGTGACGTTGAGTGCGGTCACCTTGCCGCTGTGGACGCCGGTGGTCGAGCCCTTACGGGTGACGGTCTCGCCGACGAACGCGTTGGCAGCGGTGAACCCGCCCGGGTGGCTCAGCGACGCGTTGTCGTACCGGACGAGCGCGTAGTCGTTGCCGGGGAAGCTGTAGCCGATGGTCGGGCCGATCAACGTGGAGTGGTTGGAGTTGGTGTACCAGGTATTCGCCACCTTGCCGCAGTGGCCGGCGGTGAGGAAGTAGTACGTGCCACCCTTCACCACGTTGAACCCGAGGGAACAGCGGTACTGGCCGCCGTAGATCGCGTCGCCCGCCGACAGCAGTGGTGTGAAGACCCCGCTGGTGCGATTGACCTGGACCGCATCGTGTTTCAGCGCGGCGACCTGTGCCGCGGACACCGTGCTGTCCGCGGTGACCACCACCTTGCCGGAGGCGGCATCGGTGTACCACGCGATGCCCTTGACCCCTGAGCGTTCCACCGCGGCGTTGGCGGCGGACAGTCGAGCGGCCGCCGAAGGAGCGGCTCCGGCTGCCGGTACGGCGTACAGGGAAGCCGCGATCGCGCTGAGCGCGGCCAAGAGCTGGGTGCTCCGGCGCAGGCGGCTTCGAATTGACGTGCGTTCGATCCTCACTGTTCCTCCCGAGGAGTGAACGGGACCTGTGGACGGGGTCCCTCGAACCGCCGGGCCGATGGCGGCAGGTAGCCGTTCCACCACTGCCCGACATTTCGGAGTATTTGCCTGTCCGGTGCCACGCGCAACCGCTCGGCCGCCATCAGCAGCCGCTTGCCGTGGGCAAAGACCGGCGGGCACGGTGGCCAAAGGGCCAGGCCGGTTCTACGCTGAGGCAGATCGGCTGGAGGGGTGATTCGACAGGATGCTCGGGCGCCAGGCGGAACGTGCCGTCCTCGACGATCTACTGGCTACCGTCCGCAGCGGCGCAAGCCAGGTGCTGGTCGTTCGCGGCGAGGCGGGGGTCGGGAAGAGCGCGCTGCTGCACTATGCAACCGAGTCCGGGGCGGATCTGCGCATCCTGCGCGCGGCCGGCGTCGAGTCCGAGATGGAGTTGGCCTTCGCAGCCCTGCACCAGTTGTGCGTACCGCTGCTCGACCGGATGGACCAGATTCCCGAGCCGCAGCGCCGGGCGCTCGCGACGGTCTTCGGGCTCGCGCCCGGTCCGGCTCCGGATCGCTTCATGGTCGGGCTCGCCGTGCTCAGCCTCATCTCGGACTTCGCGGAGAAGGAACCGGCGCTGGTGGTGGTCGACGACGCTCAGTGGCTCGACACCGCGAGCGCTCAGACCCTGGGCTTCGTCGCTCGCCGGCTCGGTGCCGATGCAGTCGGTCTGCTGTTCGGTGCCCGCGAGGTCGGTATCGAGTTGAAGGGTCTGCCCGAGCTCGAGGTCGACGGGCTGCCTGACCACGACGCGCGGGCCCTGCTCGGATCGGCCGTCGAGTTCCTGCTCGACGAGCCGATCCGCGAGCGGCTGGTGGCCGAGACCCGCGGGAATCCGCTGGCCCTGCTCGAGCTTCCCCGCGGCCTCACGGCCACCCAGCTCGCCGGTGGGTTCGGTCTGCTCGGCGGCCAGGGACTGTCCGGACGGATCGAGCAGAGCTTCCTCCGCCAGGCCGACGCGCTGCCGGCTGCCACCCGGCAGCTGCTGCTCGTCGCGGCGGCCGAGCCGGTCGGCGATCCGGTGCTGGTACGCCGGGCGGCCGACCAACTCGGAATCGCGGCGGCGTTCGCGGAGATCGACGGCTTGCTGAGCCTGGGGCAGCGAGTCACTTTCCGGCATCCGCTCGTCCGGTCGGCCTTGTACGGATCGGCCTCGGCGGCGGAGCGACGCGCAGTACACCTCGCACTGGCCGAAGCGACGAATTCCGCTGCCGACCCCGACCGGCGCGCGTGGCATCTCGCGGCGGCCGCCAACGGACCGGACGAGGAAGTAGCCGTCGAGCTCGAGCGGTCCGCGGACCGTGCTCAGGCCAGGGGCGGTTTCGCAGCGGCCGCGGCGTTCTGGCAGCGTGCGGTTGCGCTGACCAGCGACCCGGCACGGCGTACCGACCGTGCCTTGGCCGGAGCACACGCCAGCCTCCAAGCAGGCGCGTTCCGGACCGCCTGGTCGTTGCTCGCGACGGCCGAGGCGGGAACGCTGGACGACCTCGGCCATGCCCGGGTCGATCTGCTCCGCGCGGAAGCCGCGTTCGCCCAGCAGCGCGGCCGCGAAGCGCCCGGTCTGTTGTTACGTGCGGCACAGACCGTCGAATCGCTGGACGCGCGACTCGCCAGGGACACTTACCTCGATGCCTGGAGCGCCGCTCTCTTCGCGGGACGCCTCGCCGGCGCGGTCGGGCTCCGCGAGGTTTCTGTGGCGGCCACGACGGCACCGCGACCGGACGCGGCGCCCCGGAGTTCCGACGTACTCCTCGACGGCCTGGCGCTCGTCTTCGCCGAAGGACGCAACGCCGCGGTCCCGTTGCTCAAACAAGCCGCAACGGCGTTCGGCGGGCCGGAGGTCACCGCCGAGGAGGTACTGCGCTGGGGTTGGCTCGCCACCGCCGCGGCCGCCACAGCGTGGGACTTCGAATCCTGTCTGACCACCGCCAGCCGGCAAGTGGAGACAGCTCGTGCCGCCGGGGCGCTCGCCGTACTCGCCGTCGGCGTCAACGTCCTCGGCCAGGTGGCCGCCATGGCGGGAGATTTCGCCGAGGCGGTGTCGCTGCGAGCCGAGGCCGACGCAGTACGGGAAGCCACCGGCACGCATGTCCTGCAGTACGGCGCACTGGTGCTGTCCGCATTCCGCGGCCGGGCCGACGAGGCCTTCGGGTTGATCGAGGACACGATCGCGAGAGCGACGGCCGAGGGGCAGGGCACAGCGGCGCAGTACGCGCGCTGGACGAAGTCGGTGATCCTGAACGCTTTGAGTCGTCACGACGAAGCGTTGCTCTGGGCAACTTCTGCCGCGGAGGACACGCCGGAGCTGTTCGTCTCCTCGTGGGCGTTGAGCGAACAGGTCGAGGCCGCCGTCCGGAGCGGACGGCATCGCGAGGCCGCCGCCGCGTGGGCGCGACTGCGCGAAACGACCGCGGGCACCGACGAGTACTGGGGTCTCGGTCTGGAGGCACGAGCACGAGCGCTGGTACGCCGCGACGCCGAAGCGGAACAGGCTTACGGCGAAGCGATCGAGTTGCTCACCGGCACCAGGTTGCGCCCGGACCTGGCGCGCGCCCACCTGCTCTACGGCGAATGGCTTCGCCGGGAGAGCCGCCGACGTGATGCACGGACTCAGCTGCGTACTGCGTACGACCTGTTCACCTCGATCGGTATGGAAGCGTTCGCCGAGCGTGCTCGCCGGGAGTTGCAGGCGACCGGAGAGACCCTCCGCAGGCGAACCGCCGCGTCGTCGGCGGGCGAAGAGCTGACGCCTCAGGAACGCCAGATCGCGGTCCTGGTCAGCGACGGCCTCTCCAACCCCGAGGTGGGTGCGCGGCTGTTCCTCAGTCCGCGCACGGTCGAATGGCACCTGCGAAAGATCTTCGACAAGCTGTCCATCAGCTCACGCCGGCAACTGCGGGACGCGCTGCCCGAAGCCGAGACCGCGAGGACCTAACCCGGCAGCAGTTGCTGACCGCCGTCCACGTCGTACGTCGCACCTGTCAGCGCACCGTTGGTCATCAGCTGGACGATCAGCGCGGCCACATCTTCCGGGCCGACCACTCGCCGGATCGGCAGCGTGGCGCGAAGCCCTGCGCGGCGGTCCTCGAGTCCATCACCCAGCAGGCGCGCGGACAACGGAGTGTCGACGAACCCGGCCGCCACGGCGTTGACCCGGACGGGGGCGATTTCGAGCGCGGCATTCGCTGCGATCGCGGACAGCGCCGCGGTAGCGATCGCGGCCATGCTCAGTCCGACCCCGGGACGCCGGGCACCGGTACCGCTGATGAAGGTCAGCGAGCCGCCCGCACGGACCCGCCCGATGCACAGCCGGGCGATGCGCAGCGAGCCGACCAGATGCTCGTCCATGAAAGCTCGCGCCTGGTCGAAGTCCAGGTCGGTGATCGGCGCGTAGAACGGTCCGCCGCCACTCACCAGTACATGATCGATCTGGGCCGGCAGACCGGCGAAGAACTCCGCCACGCCGGCGGAGTCGCCGAGGTCCAGGGTGGCGGCAGTCTCCGCTGCGACCTCGTCGGCGGCCGCGTCGAGCCGCTCGCGATTGCGCCCGGTGACAACGAGCCGGGCACCGGCCGCGCCGGCCTGCCGGGCGGTCTCCAGCCCGATCCCCGAACTTCCGCCGAGCACGACGACGACCTGCCCGGTCAGGCTGCCGTCCGATCGCGCGGTGGACAGAGTGGTTGATTCGGTCATGCTGCTCTCCTGTTCGTTGCGGCTGCTACCGGTACGGCGCAGCCGTGCACGCGTGGTGTCGCCGACATTCGGGTGACCGGCGGGCGGCCCCGCGCCACGAAGAGCATCGTGATCACGGCCGCCACGACGCTCAGCGCTGCCATCACCAGCATCGCCGTCCGGTACCTGTTTGCGAGTGGCTGGGCAAGGTCGTCCGAGCTGCCCACGCCGAGCAGAGCGGGAACGAGCGCGATCAGTACCACTCCTCCGATCCGCGACGCGGCGTCGTTGATCGCCGACGCTTCACCGAGATCGCCGTCGTCGACGGCCGCGAGTACGCCGGCTGTGAGCGGTGCGACGGTCAGACCGATGCCGAGACCCCAGAGCAGCGCGCCCGGGAGGATCGCCCGGACGTAACTGTCACCAGGCTGCGCGGCCGACAGCCACGCGAAGCCACCGGCCACGATCAGGATGCCGATCGTCATCGGCCAGCGGGTGCCGAAGCGTGCCACCAGGCTGCCGACCAACGGCGAGACGATCAGGAAGACGGCCGACTCCGGGATCAGGGCCGCGCCGGCCGCGGTGGCGCTGTAGCCCAACTGGAGCTGACACTGCAGGACGACCAGGTAGCCGGTTGCCGAGAGTGCGCCGTAGAAGAGGATCGTCGCCGCGTTGATCGCGACGAACTGCCGGATCCGGAACAGGGCCGTCCGCAGCATCGGCGCTGACCGGCGCTGCTCCACCGGAATCAGTCCGGCCAAGCAGACCACGCCGACCGCGGCAGAGAGCAGGACCTCCCAGCTACGCCAGCCGGAGGACGGTCCCTCGGTCAGCGCATAGATCAGTCCGCCCAGACCGAGGACGGCGAGCAGCGAACCGGCGAGGTCGACAGAGAGCGGCCGTCGCGTCCGGTCGACCTCCGGCACAGTGCGCAGAATCCAGGCGGCGACAACGATCAGCGGGAAGTTCAGCAGGAACACGTAGCGCCAGGAGCCGTGGTCGATGAGCCACCCACCGGCGTACGGACCGAGCGTCGTACCAAGGGTCGACACGCCTGCCCAGACACCGATTCCGCGAGCGCGGTCCACCGGTCGCAGGGTTCCGTTGAGCAAGGCCAGACTGCTCGGCACGACGAGCGCCCCGCCGGCGCCCTGGACCACGCGCGCCGCGATCAGCGCGCCGACGTTCGGGGCGGCGGCGCAGCACAAGGACGCGACGAGCATGACCAGGAGGCCGGCGAAGAGGATGCGCCGCCAACCGAAATGGTCGGCCAGCGCTCCGGCGAGCAGCAGCAGAGCCGCGACGGTGATCAGGTAGCCGGTCAGCACCCACTGCAGCTCGCTCACACCGGCGTGCAGGTCGCGGCTGATCGCCGGTACGGCGACGTTGACCATGTAGGCGTCGATGAAACCGACCATCGACGCGAGCACTGTCGCCGCGATCAGAGCGCCACCGGCTCTGCTGCGCAGCTCGACCAGTCCGACCTGGTCGTACGACGTGGTCGGCACCTCGTTCGCAGTCATGCTGCCAGGGTCCGGCGAACGGTCCCGAACTCGACCCCGGGAGAGTCCCTGGTCACGCGAACCAGGGACTGTCCCTGGCTCCGCCGCACCGCCTGCAGGGCCAGACTCGCCGTGTTGATGGTCTTCGAGGGGAGCGCCCGACATGGACACGCAGTACGACGTCATCGTGCTCGGAGCAGGTGCGCCGGGCGAACACTGTGCCGCCGCGCTGGCCAAGGGTGGCGCCCGCGTCGCCGTCGTCGAACGCGAGCTTCTCGGCGGCGAGTGCTCCTACTGGGCCTGCATTCCGTCGAAGACGCTGCTCCGCCCCGGCGAGGCACTGGCCGCCGCCCTCGACGCTCCCGGTGCGCGCGAGGCCGTGACCGGCACCCTCGATCCCCACGGCGTGATGAGCTGGCGCGACTTCATGGTGTCCGGCTACGACGACTCGAGTCAGGTGTCGTGGGCGAAGGGCGCCGGTCTCGACGTACTGCGTGGCCACGGCCGGCTGGCGGGTCCGCACACCGTCGCGGTCGATGACCGGACCTACACCGCGCAGCACATCGTCATCGCGACCGGTGCGGATCCGGTGATCCCACCGGTGCCCGGTCTCCAGTCGCTACCGGGTGTCTGGACCAACCGCGACGTCACCGGGCTGGTCGAAGTACCTGATCGGCTGCTCGTGCTCGGCGGCGGGGCGACCGGGGTCGAGATGAGTCAGGCGCTGGCTCGGATGGGCGCGGCGGTGACCCTCATCGAGCGCGCTGAACACCTGCTGCCCCGTGACCCGCGAGCGGTGGGCGAGGCGGTCGCAGCCGCGCTCAGTGCGGACAACGTGGACGTGCGGGTCGGTGTGGGCGCGGAAAACGTGCGGCTCGTGGATTCGTCGTACGTGGTCGACCTCAGCGACGGAACCGAGGTGCGGGGTGACCGCCTGCTGGTCGCGACCGGCCGACGGCCGCGCGTCGACGGGATCGGCCTGGAGACCGTCGGCATCACCGCGAACCCACGGGGTATCGAGGTCGACGCCAGACTCGCCTCGGGGCCGGACCTGTGGGCGATCGGCGACGTCACCGGCCTGTGGCAACTCACGCATGTCGGCGAGTACCAGGGCAGGGTCGTGGCGAGCAACATCCTCGGGCGGCCGCGGACGGCGGACTACGAGGCGGTACCGCGCGTCGTGTACTGCGACCCGCAGGCCGCCTCGGTCGGCGCGGCGGACGGGCCGTTCGTGAGTACCGTCCAGCTGTCCGGGGTGGCGCGGACCGCGACGTACCTGCGCTCGTACGACACCCGCCCTGGGTTCCTCACGATCGTGTCGGACGGGACCGTGGTGACCGGTGCCTACGCGGTCGGTCCAGAGGCTGGCGAATGGCTCCAGCAGGCGACCCTGGCGATCCGCGCCAAGGTGCCGGTAGAGGTGCTGCTCGATGTGATCCAGCCGTTCCCGACGTTCTCCGAGGCGTTCCTGCATGTACTGCGGGACCTGGACGCGCAACTACACCCGGGTGCGACGGCGACTGACCAGGGATTCTCACGGGCGTGACGCCGTCCGGGCGACGGCAGATTAGGTGTCAACGAACAAGGTTCATCTCTGGAGGAAGTCATGAGCACTACCGAAGTACGCAGTGACGAGTCGGGCGCGGTGGCCCCGGGTTCCGTCGACCTGAAGTTCGAGGCCGTCGTCATTCCGGTCGCGGACGTCGACCGGTCGAAGGAGTTCTACACCGGCCTCGGCTGGCGGCTCGACGCCGACTTCGCGTTCGACAACGGCTTCCGCGTCGTCCAGTTGACGCCGCCGGGTTCGCCCGCGTCGGTCCAGTTCGGTACGAAGATCACGTCGGCCGAGCCCGGTACGGCGCAGGGTCTCTACCTGGTCGTCTCCGATGTCGAGGCTGCGCGGGCTGACCTGGTTGAGCACGGCGCAACCGTCAGCGAGGTCTTCCACCCCGGCGCACCGGGCGCTCAGTTCGAGGTCGGCGACCTCAGCGGGCGCGTGTCCGGGCCTGCTGACGAGCGGTCCAGCTACAGCTCCTTCGCGACCTTCAGCGACCCCGACGGCAACACCTGGCTGCTCCAGGAGGTCACGACGCGCCTCCCCGGCCGCGTCGACCCGGCGCAAACGACGTACAGCTCGGTCGAAGACCTCGAGGGAGCGCTGAAGCGCGCCGCGGCCGCCCACGGCGAACACGAGGCCCGCACAGGCCAGGCTGACGAAAACTGGCCGGCCTGGTACGCGAAGTACATGGTCGCCGAACGCACCGGCACTGACCTCCCTCAATAACGGTGCCGACGCCGAAACCGGCGGCTCGGATCAATCTCCCGAGCCGCCGGCCCTCGGCGCCACCGGTGGAGCTCGCCCAAGTCTGGCTAGTCCTCGTCGCGGACGGGCTGACGGTGGGCTCGGATACGGAGGACGCGGATCACGAACACGGTGGCGAGCACGGCCAGGGAGACGGCGTAGAAGGTCACGCCGGTAGTCAACGCGTCGTGATGTTGCCACCGCGTATCAAGTTTTCGATACGCGGCGACAACATCACGATCGCCAGCAACTCACGAGGTGTCGTTCAAGCGCGGCGGCCCGGCCGGGGCGCCCAGTCGGCGGCCGTTGCCAGGTCGGCGAAGGAGTGGATCAGGCGCGAGCGGCGGGTGGCGATCCAGGCCAGGGCGACCTTGTTGGGTGCGAGGTCGTTCACCGGGAGGGTGCTGACGTCGGGGCGGTGGTAGAAGTCCGCGACCGACTGAGGGACGATCGAGATCCCGTTGCCTGCAGCAACGTGTTCAAGCTTCTCCTCGACGCTGTGCAGGACGGGCACCGCTCGCGGGTGACCTGAGCGCAGCTCGAGGGCGATGTCGCGCCACTCGGGAACGGCGTCCGGGTCCTGGAGCAGGTGCTCGTCGGCCAGGTCGGTGATGTCGATCGATGGCTTGCCGGCCAGCCGGTGGTCGGCGGGGACCATCGCCACCCGCGGCTCCTCGAACAACGGCCGGAGCACCAGCCCGGCCTGGTCGATGGGGAGCCGGACGATGCTGACGTCGACCCGGCCGTCGTGGAGCACCTCGACCTGGTCGTCCCAGGTGGTCCGGACGACCTCGACCTCGAGCTCCGGGTTCGCCGCGGCGAACCGCCGGACGACCGAGGTCACCGTGAGCCCGGGCATGAAGCCGATCGTGAACGTCTTCGCACCACGCGCCGCCTGCGCGACCCGCCGGCGGGTGGCGTCGGCCGCGGCCAGCAGCGGACGCGCGTCGTCCAGCAACTGCCGGCCGGCCGGAGTCAGCTCGGTGGCCCGCTTCGTCCGGACGAAGAGCTGTGCCCGGAGTTCGTTCTCGAGCGCCCGGATCTGACGCGACAGCACCGGCTGCGCGATGTGCAGCCGGTCCGCCGCGCGTCCGAAGTGCAGCTCCTCGGCGACGGCGACGAAGTACCTGAGCTTGCGGAGGTCGACGTCCATAATACCTTCAGGGTATTACAGCCGTGGAAACAGGTCTTGGACCCAGGCACTCTGGCGGCCGCATCGTGGAACGGACACCGAACCACGAAAGGCAGCAGACATGAGCATCCAGGACCAGCGCGTCGTCGTCCTCGGCGGGACGTCGGGTATCGGCCTCGCCACCGCCCGGCTGGCAGCCGGCAGCGGCGCGACCGTGATCGTTGCCTCCAGCAACCCCGACTCGGTGGAGCGGGCGCTCGGCGAGCTGCCGGCGTCGGTCACCGGCACCGCGCTCGACCTCACCGACACCGCCGCCGTCAGCGCGTTCTTCGCCGATCTCGAGCCGATCGACCACCTCGTCTACACCGCCGGTGAGTCGCTGACGCTCGTCGACGCCCGCGCCATGGACCTCGACCGTGCTCGCACGGCCTTCGAGCTGCGGTACTTCGCCCTCCTCCACACCGTCAGCGCGGCCAGCGGCAAGTTCCGCCCAGGCGGATCGATCACGCTGACCACCGGTACGGCGGCCGACCGCCCGGGCCCCGGCTGGTCCGTGGCGGCCAGCGTGTGCGGCGCCATGGACGCGCTCACCCGCTCGCTCGCGGTCGAACTGGCCCCGATCCGGGTCAACGCCGTCAAGCCCGGCGTCGTGCGGACGCCGCTCTGGCCGGAGGGCTTCGACTACGAGGCGGCCGGCGACAGCCTGCCGGTCGGCCGGATCGGCGAGCCGGAGGACATCGCCGCGGCGTACGTCTTCCTGATGGACCAGCCCTACGCGAGCGGCTCGATCCTGACCGTCGGCGGTGGCAACGTCCTCGTCTGAGACCTGGCAGGGTGGAGAGATGGCACGCATCCTGATCACCGGATCCGCGGACGGTCTCGGGCGGATGCTCGCGGCCGAGCTGCTCGACCAGGACCACGACGTCGTACTGCACGCCCGCAATGAACGGCGTGCGGCCGACGCGACCGAGGCGCTGCCCAAGGCGTCCGGGGTCCTGATCGGCGACCTCGCGAGCATCGCCGAGACCCAGGACGTGGCCCGGCAGGCGAACGCGTCCGGCCGGTTCGACGTCGTCGTCCACAATGCCGCCGTCGGATACCAGGAGCCGCGGATCGAGACCGTCGACGGGCTGGAGCACGTCTTCGCAATCAACTCGCTGGCGCCGTACCTGCTGACCGCGCTGATCGACCGGCCGGACCGGCTGATCTATCTCAGCTCCGGGATGCACGAAGGGGGCGACGTGGTGCTGGACGACCTGCAGTGGGAGCGCCGGCGGTGGCGAGGGGCGCAGGCGTACTCCGACTCGAAGCTGCACGACGTGCTCATCGCGTTCGCCGTCGCGCGGCTGTGGCCGGAGGTGCTCTCGAACGCGGTCGATCCGGGATGGGTGCCGACGAAGATGGGCGGCCGGGGCGCGCCGGGTGACCTGAGCCAGGCGCACCTGACGCAGGCGTGGCTGGCGACGGCGGACAGTACGCCGAGCGGCGAGTACTTCTACCACCTGCGGACGCACCGGACGAATCCGGTGGCCGGGGTGAGCGAGACGCAGGACGCCTTCCTGGAAGCCTGCGCCTCGCTCACCGGGGTGCGGCTAGGCCGCTGAGCCGAAGTTCGTCAGTTGATGGTGGCTTTGACCTCGTCCTTGTGTTCGGCGAGCCAGGTCTTGAAGGACTGCAGCTCCGGGTTCAGCTCGCGCACCAGCTTCAGGTCGCGGTCGCCGGTGAAGCGGGCGGAGTCCTCGGCGTAGAACTGGAACATGTTGGCGAATTCGACGGCCATCGGGAAGGGGAGGGCGCGGAACTCGTCCCAGGTGTAGGGCTGGTAGGTGACCTCTTCGCCGAGGGCGTCGGTCAGGGCTGCCGCGTATTCCGTGCCGGTCAGGTGGTCGCCGGCGATGCTCACGGTCTTGCCGATGAACTCGTTGCCCCGCTTGAAGATGCCCAGTACCGTCCGGCCGATGTCGACGGCCGCGATGCCGGACAACGGCTGGTCGGCCATCGGCATCGTGAGGATCAGCTTGCCGCTCTCGTCGCGGACCGGACCCATGCCCTGCAACATCGCCTCGAAGTAGAACGTGGTCTGCAGGAATGTGGTCGGTACGCCGTACTGCGTGAACAGCTCGTTCGCCTCGCCCTTGGCGTCGAAGTGCGGCACCTTGTAGCGCCCGTCGTCCAGGCTCGGCACCCGCTCGGTGTCACCGAAGTGCAGCCGGGTGTCCTCGAGGGTGGACCAGACGACGTGCGCCACGCCGGCGTCCTTGGCCGCCCGGGCAGCGTTGGCCGCCTGCTCCAACTCCATCTGCCCGCGGGATCGTGCGGCTTCTTCTTCCGGCGTCCGGTGCACCCAGTAGTTCGTCACCACGTAGGCACCGTGCGCACCCTCGAAAGCCTTGCGCAGGCTCGCCTCGTCGTCGAGGTCGGCCTCGACCACCTCGGCACCGGCTGCAGCCAGGGCCTTGGCGCTGTCCGACTCCGCGTTCCGGGTCAGGGCCCGTACGGCGTACGTCGCGTCCGGGTCGTTCAGGATCGCCCGGACCAGCCCGCCGCCCTGCGAACCGGTGGCTCCGACTACGGCGATGAGCAACTTGTCAGTCATCAGAAACTCCTGCTCGAAGATCTTGGTTGATGTGTCAACTCACCTCGAGCATAGCGCGCTGGGTTGATGTGTCAACCCCATCCGCTACGATGGGAAGGTGGCGGACGAACCGTGGCTCGACGACGACGAGCAGAAGGCCTGGCGCAGCTACCTGCTGATGCGCCGGACGCTGGAGTCGCACCTGGAGCGGCACCTGCAGCGTGAGTTCGGCCTGTCCGGGTCGGACTTCGAGATCCTGGTCAACCTGTCGGAGTCCGAGACCGGCCGGATGCGTGCCTTCGAGCTGGGCGAGGCGACCCAGTGGGAGAAGAGCCGGATGTCGCATCACCTGAGCCGGATGGAGAAGCGCGGCCTGATCCGCAAGGAGGCGTGCGACTCGCGCTATCCGGAGATCGCGCTGACCGAGGCGGGCCGGGCCGCGATCGAGGCCTGCGCTCCCGCTCATGCAGGCCGGGTCCGTGAGCTGTTCGTCGACGTTCTCGGCGCCGAGCGGCTGGAAACCCTGGGCCGTGCCGCGCAGGACGTGCTCGCCGCCATCGACGATCACAAGCGCTCCACCTGCCCGCCCGGCGTCACCGGCTGCTGAGCTTTGCTGAGAGCTCTTCTCAGGGGAGTTTCAGCAGAACTTGATCGCCGCTTGAGGTTGCCTTGGCGTGCGCCTGAGGCGTTGGCGGCGAGGCTTCAGGCATGGTCACCCAAGAACCTCATTCAGAGCGGTCCCGCTGGTTGCGCCGGGCCGGTGCCGCTGCCATCGCAACCGCAGTACTCGGCGCCGGCGGTACCGGCCTCGTCGTAGCAGTCCTGTCGACGCAGCAGGCCGACGGCAGCACCGGTACTACGGCCAGCTCCGACGACTCTGACAGCAGCAACTCCAGCTCCGACGACCAGGGCAGCAGTAGCAGTAGCGGCAGTGGTCTCGGCTCCACGCACCAGGGCTCGCCGACGCAAGGCGGGAGCAACGGCTCATGACCACGCTCGGCGAACGTGAGACGCGCTCGATGAGTGTTTCGCGAACCTGGTCGGCCTGGAGTTGCACTGTGCGGCTGACGGTCGACGACCCCGCAGTACTGGGTGCTGCGTGTGGTGCGCTCAAGGCGTTGATGGATCGCGTCGACAAGGCAGCCAGCAGGTTCCGTCTGGATTCAGAGCTTGCCGCGGTCAACAGGCGGGCCGGTTCGATGGTGCCTGTATCGCGGCTGCTGGTCGATCTCGTGGACGTCAGCCTGGTTGCCGCGTCCATCAGCGGCGGTGCGGTCGATCCGACGGTCGGAGCAGCAGTAGTTGCTGCGGGCTACGACCAGGACATCGTTGCCGTACGCAACCGTCTTTCGAAGACAGCGGCGAGCCCGGTGCCGGCGTCCGGGTGGCAGAACGTCCAGCTCAATCGGAAGCTGGCGATGGTCGGCGTACCGAAGGGCACTCTGCTCGACCTGGGCGCCACCGCGAAGGCCTGGACCGCCGACAGGGCTGCTCTTGTGCTCAGCAGGCGCCACGGCTGCGCAGTACTGGTGGAGATCGGTGGTGACCTTCGAGCCGCCGGTACGCCGGCCGAGCCGTGGGTGATCGGTGTTGCCGAGCGCGAGGGCGACCCGGTCGCCAAGGTGACGTTGTCCCACGGAGGCCTCACGACCTCGACCCGTACTGCGCGGAGATGGGCCACCCACAAAGGTGAAGCGCACCATGTGATCGACCCTCGCACCGGCGCTCCGGCCGACGGACCTTGGCGTACCGCCTCGGTCTGGGCGCCGACCGCAGTACGGGCGAACACCTTCAGTACTGCGCTGGTCGCGACCGGGGAAGCGGCTCTCGGTCGGCTGACGCTCGCCGGTCACCCTGCTCGGCTGGTGGCCGACGACGGCGAGATCACGGAGCTGGCGGGCTGGCCGTCGGCGAGCAGGGCCGCCTGATGACGCTCTGGTACCTGGCTCGTGCCAGTGGCGTCATGGCGATGGTCCTCTTCACCATCGCTGCTTCGCTCGGAGCGATCGGTGCAGGCAACCGCAAGCCTGAGCAGCGGTTCTGGCTCCAGTACGTCCACCGCTCGGCTGCTGTGACCGGTCTGCTTCTACTGGCCACACACGTCACCGGTGTCATCGCCGACAGCTACGTAAACATCAGTTCCTCAGTCCTGATCTGGCCTTTCAGCAGTGGCTACCGGCCCTTCGCGGTGACGCTCGGAGTGCTGGCCATGTACGGCCTGGTGCTTGCAGCGCTGGTCGGCGCTGCCAGAGGACGACTGGCAAGCTCACAGGCATTCACCAAGCGCTGGCGATCCATTCACATCGCCGCGTCCATCGGCTGGCTCCTGTCGGTCGGCCACGGCCTCCTGGCGGGTACCGATCGCAGTACGCCGTGGATGCTCGCCATCACCATCAGCTGCGTTGTCGCGGTAGGCGCCTCAGTCGCCGTCCGCGCCCGAACCCGCGCACTACAAGCCAGTACGCCGCTCAGTCTCGCTCGAGCAGGGAGATTCCGATGACACTCGTGCAGGAGAACCCACCGCTGCTGCGGTCCATCGGTCAGCCACGGCTGCTCGCGGGACTGCTGGAGGGTAGGGCGGATCTTCAACACCACCTCTGGACTCATGGCAGGCAACCACAGCTCAGCAGGGAGACCTACAGCGAGCTAGCGACCGCCGTCGGACTCAGAGGTCGAGGCGGCGCGGGTTTCCCGGTCGCGCTCAAGCTGGCCGACTTACCTGCGAAGGGGATCGAGGCCGTGGTCGTCAACGGCTCCGAGAGCGAGCCGCTGAGTCGCAAGGACCGCCTACTGCTCACGCTGGCGCCACACCTCGTACTGGATGGGGCCGCGGGGCTTGCTCAAGCACTGCACGCTCGGGAGGTGCTGGTAGCTGTCCACGACGCTACTGCGGCTGCCTCGATCAGGGCGGCGATCGAGGAACGGCAGGACGCCGTACCGATCCAGGTGAGCGATACACCCGGCCGGTTCGTCGCGGGGGAGGCTCGTGCTGTCCTGAGCATCCTTGAGGGGGGTCCGGCCGTGCCGCCCGGGCGGCGGGTGCTGCCGACGAGGAAGGGCTACCACCAGCGCCCGACGTTCCTGTCGAACGTGGAGACCTTCGCGCAGCTCGCAGTACTGGCAAGGCTCGGCTCCCGTGAGTTCAGCAGCACCGGTGTGAGCAGTGAGCCGGGGACCCAACTGCTGACGGTCGCCGGCGCAGTGCAGCGCCCTGGTGTCATCGAGACGCCCACCGGCGTACCGCTGGAGACCGTTCTCCAGTACGCCGGGGCGCCGGTCGCTGGGCCGGTCCTGATCGGCGGGTACCACGGGCAATGGTTGCCGAGGCCGGACGGCATCAAGCTGAGTCGTCCCGAGGTCGCCCTGGGTGCTGGGATCGTCGTAGCGCTCGGTCCGGACACCTGTCCGCTCGGCGAGGTGCATCGGGTAGCGCAGTGGCTGGCGAGTCAGTCGGCCGGTCAATGCGGGCCGTGCGTGTTCGGGACGGCAGCGCTGGTCGACGACTTCGGCCGGCTGCTGAGTGGCGACCCGGCCGGTTGGCACGACGCGCATCGCCACCTCGGCCTGGTGCCTGGGAGAGGCGCGTGCGCTCATCCCGACGGCTCGGCTCGCTTCCTCGCGTCGGCCCTCGAGGTCTTCGGTGACGACGTCCGCCAGCACCTGGCCGGCGGGTGCGGCCGCGCAGTACTGGGTGTGCTGCCTGTGCCTGGAGGTGGATGGTGAAGAAGCTGGAGATCGACTGGACCCGCTGTGACGGGCACGGGCTCTGCGCGACCCTGCTCGGCGACGACGTGGTGCTCGACGAGTGGGGCTTCCCGGTGCTCGATGGACGCCCGGTCACCCCTGGTGAACTGACGAACGCGCGCCGCGCAGTACTGGCCTGTCCGGCCCTTGCTCTGCGTCTCGGCGAGGTGTGAAGAGTGATCTGTCAGGCATCGGAAAGGAGCGTCCCGGGATCACACCAGTGACAGAAGTGGACTAATCTCTGAGGGGGGCGCACAAGGGCGTGCGGCCCGGCGCAAGGAAGCGTCGACGCCACGTGGAGACGGTGGGGAATGCAGAGCAAGCTGGACGTCCAGAAGGCGGATGTTCTCGCCAAAGCGGTATTCGCTGGAACGCACGGCAAGGACCAGTCGGTCGATGCCGGGAAGCTGCGAAGCTTCCTCGAGCGGTACTACCGCTATGTCGCGGCCGAGGATGTCGCCGAGCGGCAGCCGACGGACTGTCTGGGCGCTGCGCGACACCATTACAAGTCCGCCTCGGTCCGGCCGCAGGGCACGGCCAAGGTGCACGTCTTCACCCCGACCGTGGAAGAGCACGGCTGGTCCGCGAACGGCCGGACGGTCGTGGAGATCGTCGTCGACGACATGCCGTTCCTGGTCGACAGCGCCTCGATGGTGATCACCGAGCACGGTCTCGAGCTGCAGTTGCTGGTGCACCCGCAGTTCGTGGTCCGGCGTGACATCGCCGGCAACCTGCAGGAGGTCCTCGCCGACGACGCCGCTGCGGACGAGCACGACCTGGTCCGAGAGAGCTGGATGCACCTGGAGGTCGAGCGGATCGCCGACCCCGCAGAGCACCGGGAGCTGGAGAAGGCCCTGCAACTGGTCCTGAACGACGTCCGCGAGGCGGTCGAGGACTGGCCGAAGATGCACGAGAAGGCGGTCAGCATCGCCGCCGACCTGGACCCGGCCGAGCTGCCGGTCAGTCCCGGCGAGGTCGAGGACGCCCGGGAGCTGCTGGCCTGGCTCGCCGACGAGCACTTCACCTTTCTGGGCTACCGCGAGTACGCGTTCTCCATGCGCGGTGAGCAGGGCGTTCTGCGCGGCGTCCCGGGCACCGGCCTCGGCATCCTGCGCAAGGACCCGAACCAGGACGAGAACGCCGGCCTGCTGCCGCCCGAGGTGAGCGCCAAGGCGCGCGAGAAGAAGTTGCTGATCCTGACCAAGGCGAACTCGCGGTCCACGGTGCACCGCTCGTCGTACCTGGACTACGTCGGCATCAAGCAGTTCGACGAGAACGGCGAGCCGGTCGCGGAGCGCCGGTTCATCGGCCTGCTCTCGTCCACCGCCTACACCGAGAGCGTCATGCAGGTCCCGGTACTGCGGCGCAAGGCGATCGAGCTGTTCAAGCAGACCGGCTTCGACCCGAACAGCCACAGCGGCAAGGGCCTGCTGGACGTGCTGGAGACGTACCCGCGCGACGAGCTGCTGCAAGCACCCGTGGAAGACCTGCTGCCGATCGTGCAGTCGGTGCTGCACCTGCAGGAGCGCCGGGCGGTCAAGCTGTTCGTCCGCCGCGACGTCTACAACCGGTACCTGTCCTGCCTGGTGTACTTGCCTCGCGACCGCTACACCACCGCGGTCCGGCTCAAGATGCAGCAGATCCTCAAGGACGCGATCGGCGCCGACTCGGTGGACTACGCCGCCTACGTGACCGAGTCTGTGCTCGCCCGGGTGCACTTCGTGGTGCGGATGAAGCAGGGCGAGACCGTAGGGGACTATGACCCGGACCTGCTCGAGCAGCGGGTCATCGAGGCGACCAGGGCCTGGCAGGACGACTTCACCGTCGCGCTGCACGCCCACGGCGGCGACGGCGCCGTCACCAGGCTGAGCAGCCAGTACGCGGGCGCCTTCCCCGAGGCGTACAAGGAAGACTTCGACGCCCGGGTCGCGGTGAAGGACGCGATGATCCTCGACGGCCTCCCGGCCGAGGACGGCCTGGCGATGTCGCTCTACAGCCCGATCGACGAGCAGTGGGAGGGCGAGCGCCGCTTCAAGGTCTACCGCACCGGTACTGCGTTGTCGCTGTCCCAGGTGCTGCCACATCTGACCCACATGGGCGTCGAGGTGATCGACGAGCGGCCGTACGAGATCCGCCGGCCCGGCGGTACGGCGTACATCTACGACTTCGGGCTGCGGGCACCCCGCAACGTCGAGGAGCGTGAGGAGAACCGTGCGCTCTTCTCGGACACCTTCCAGGCCGTCTGGTCGGGGCGGGCCGAGTCCGACAAGCTGAACGCGCTGGTACTGCGGGGGAGCCTGAGTTGGCGGCAGGTGTCGATCCTGCGCGCCTACCAGAAGTACATCCGCCAGGGCGGTACGCCGTTCAGCCAGGACTACATCGAGAACACCTTCCTCAACCACGTCGATGTGGCCGGCCTGCTGGTCCGGTTGTTCGAGACCAGCTTCGACCCGGAGCGCGGCGCGGCCGACGACCCGAACCGGCAGAGTGCGGTCGAGCAACTGGAGAAGGAGATCGTCGCTTCGCTGGACACCGTGCAGAGCCTGGACGAGGACCGGATCCTTCGGTCCTACCTGACGGTGATCAAGGCCACGCTGCGGACGAACTACTTCCAGCCGGGACCGGACGGGAAGCCGCGCGACTACATCTCGTTCAAGCTGGAGCCGAAGGCGATCCCGGAGTTGCCGCAGCCCCGCCCGGCGTACGAGATCTTCGTGTACTCGCCGCGGGTGGAAGGTGTGCACCTGCGGTTCGGCGCGGTCGCCCGGGGTGGGTTGCGCTGGTCGGACCGGCGGGAAGACTTCCGCACCGAGGTGCTCGGGCTGGTCAAGGCGCAGATGGTGAAGAACTCCGTGATCGTGCCGGTCGGGGCGAAGGGCGGCTTCTACGCCAAGCAGTTGCCCGACCCGTCGGTGGACCGCGACGCCTGGCTCGCCGAGGGCATCGCGTCGTACAAGACCTTCATTTCGGGGCTGTTGGACATCACCGACAACATCGTTGCTGGTGGCATCGTTCCGCCGTCGTCGGTGGTGCGCTACGACGGTGACGACGCCTATCTGGTGGTCGCGGCCGACAAGGGCACGGCGACGTTCTCCGACATCGCGAACGGGGTGGCGAAGGAGTACGGGTTCTGGCTCGGCGACGCGTTCGCCTCGGGCGGCTCGGTCGGGTACGACCACAAGGCGATGGGCATTACCGCCCGTGGCGCGTGGGAGTCGGTCAAGCGGCACTTCCGCGAGATGGGTCACGACTGCCAGACCACCGACTTCACCGTGGTCGGGGTCGGTGACATGTCGGGTGACGTGTTCGGCAACGGGATGCTGCTGTCGGAGCACATCCGGCTGGTCGCGGCGTTCGACCACCGGCACATCTTCCTCGACCCCACTCCGGACGCCGCGGCCTCGTTCGTCGAGCGCAAGCGGCTGTTCGAGTTGCCGCGGTCGTCGTGGGGCGACTACGATCCGGCGCTGATCTCCGCCGGTGGTGGGATCTACCCGCGGACCGACAAGGCGATCCCGATCTCGCCGGAGGTCCGCGAGGCACTCGGCCTGGAGGGCAACCCGACGAAGCTGACGCCCGCGGAGTTGATGCAGGCGATCCTGAAGGCGCCGGTCGACCTGTTCTGGAACGGCGGCATCGGGACGTACGTGAAGGCGGCGAACGAATCGCACGCGGACGTCGGTGACAAGGCCAACGACGCGATCCGGATCAACGGCGCGGACCTGCGCGCGAAGGCGGTCGGCGAGGGCGGCAACCTCGGCTTCACCCAGCTCGGCCGGATCGAGTACGCCGCCAAGGGCGGCCGGATCAACACCGACTTCATCGACAACGTCGCCGGCGTGGACACCTCCGACCACGAGGTGAACATCAAGATCCTGCTGGACAAGGTGGTCGCCGACGGCGACCTGACCGAGAAGCAGCGCAACGATGTGATCGCGTCGATGACCGACGAGGTCGCGGCGCTGGTGCTGAAGAGCAACTACCGGCAGAACATCGGGCTCGCCAACGCGACCGCCCAGGCCGCGGCGCTGCTGCACGTGCACGCCGACTGGGTCCGGCGGCTGGAGAAGCAAGGTCTGCTGGACCGTGAGCTGGAGTTCCTGCCGAGCGTCGCGGAGTTCAAGAAGCGCAAGGCCGAAGGGCGTGGGCTGACTCCGCCGGAGCTGTCGGTGCTGATCGCGTACACGAAGATCGTGCTGGAAGCGGAGTTGCTGAAGACGACGCTGCCGGACGACGAGTACCTGGAGTCCAAGCTCGCGTCGTACTTCCCGGTCGCGATCCAGGAGCGGTTCGCCGAACCGATGAAGTCGCACCAGTTGCGCCGCGAGATCATCACCACCCAGGTCGTCAACGAGTTCATCAACTCCTCCGGGATCACCGCCTACCACCGGCTCTCGCTCGAGACCGGCGGCTCGATCGAGGACGTCGTTCGGGCCAACCTCGCGGCCTCGCGGATCTTCGCGCAGCCGGAGTTGCTGGCCCGCAATGCCGAGCTGGACAACGTGATCCACGCCGACACGCAGACCGCGATGCGGCTGGAGACGCGCACGCTGGTGGAGCGGGCGACGCGGTGGCTCGTGTCCAACCGGCGGCCTCCGGTGGACATCGCGGAGCTGGTGGACTTCTTCGCGCCAGGGATCGCCAAGCTCACGACCGCGCTCCCCGACGTACTACGAGGTCGCGAGCTGGCCTTGTTCGAGCACCGCCGGGAGGCGCTGATGTCGGCCGGGGTCGCCGAGGACTTCGCCACCCGGATCGCGGTACTGCCACCGGCGTACGCCGGACTCGGCATCGTGGAGACCGCCGAGTCGGACGACCTCGACCTGCTCGAGGTCGCCAAGGTCCACTTCGCGCTCGGCGAGCGGCTGCACCTCGGCCTCTTCCTCGAACGTATCGTCGGGCTGCCGCGGACCGACCGCTGGCAGACGATGGCCCGCGCGGCGCTGCGTGACGACCTGCACGCCGTCCACGCCCGGCTGACCCGGCAGGTGCTGAGCCAGACCGACGCGACGGCCGATCCGGAAGACCGGGTCGCGGCGTGGCAGGACATGAACGCGACCGCGCTCTCGCGGGCCGAGACGATGATGGGGGAGATCGTCGACACCGAGGGGCCGGAGTTGGCCCACCTGTCCGTCGGCCTGCGCCTCGTCCGAACCCTCCTCGGCAATCACGCCTGACAGCATCCGGAGTACCGGCGACCGGCCGGTACTCCGGAGGTTAGGCTTCGGCGGTGGCGACCCTTGTGGATGTGGTGGGTGGTTGTGAGTATCCGGGCCGAGGGGTGGCGATCGGGCGGGACAGCGACGGGCGGCCGTTCGCGGCGTACTGGCTGACCGGGCGCAGTCCGGCCTCCCAGCAGCGCGAACTCGTGATCTCCGAGCGCGAGATCGTCGTACAGGAGGTCGGTGGTGGCGCGACCGACGAGTTGCGGCACTACACCGCGGCGATCCGCGACGAGGACTGGTTCATCGTCGGCAACGGCAACCACGTCTCCGAGCTCGCCGGTACGCACGCCGACTGCGTGGACCTCCAGGTCGCCCTGCGCAACCTCGACTACGAACCCGACCCACCGATCCGTACGCCGCGCATCTTCGCCGGCGCCGTTGTCGAAGGCCCGGAGTTGCTGGACGTCGTGGTCGGTTCGGCCCGCTCGTACTCCGCGGACCAGGTGCAGCACCCCTCCCTGTTCCTCCGCCGCTCCGAGGAGGCCACGGCCGGCGTCGTCACGACGTACTCCGGTACGGCGGCTCAGGTGGTGACCGACGGCTACCCGGTCGTCACGTCGGTCGACGTCGAGTGGGAGTCCCTGCCCGACCTGCTCTGGAACCGCCTCGACCCGTCTCTGCGCGTCGCCCTAGCCATCATCCCGCTGCACACGGAGAGCCTCGAAGACTCGATCATCCGGGCCCGCTGAGACGTCAGCGGTCGGAGACGACCACCTCGACGGAGTACTGGTCGGCGCGGTAGCAGTGGTCGCCGAACTCGACCGCGATGCCGTCGGCGTCGTACGCGCTGCGGGTCATGGTTACCAGCGGCTCGGCCTTGGTGAGCTGGAGCGTACGGCGTTCCTCGGCGGTCGCGTTGCGGGCGCCGATCCGCTGCCGCGCGACGCTCGGGCGGATACCGCGCGCCCTGAGCAGCGCGTACAGACCCTCCTTCTGAAGCGCGTCGGCGGTCAGGTCGTTCATTGCCGGCGGCAACCAGTTGCGCATGATCGCGAGCGGGGCGTCACCGGCGTACCGGAGCCGCACGATCGCGACGACGGGGGTGCCCGGCGGCAGGCCGAGCGCCTCGGCGGCGCGGTCGTCGTGGGCCTCGCAGTTCAAGGACAGTACGTCGGTGCGCGGTGTGCGGCCCTCGCGCTCGAGGTCGTCGTACAGGCTGGTCAGCTCGGCCTTGCGGTGCACCATCTGGTTCGCGACGGTGGTGCCGATACCGCGGCGGCGGACCAGCAGGCCCTTGTTCACCAGTTCGGAGATCGCGCGCCGGACGGTCGGCCGGGACAGGCTCAGCCGGTCCGACATCGCCTGCTCGTTCTCGAACGGGTCGCCCGGGCGCAGGGTGCCGTCGCTGATCGCGGCGATCAGCTGCTCGGCGAGCTGGTGGTAGAGCGGCACCGGGCTCGCCCGATCGATCTGGATCGGGAGGGCGGCCATGCCGGGATGTTACCTGAACGACCTTTGTATGTCTCGACATGAAAATGTGCTTACAAACTATTGACACCTTTCGGAGAGCGGGCAAAGCTAGCGAGGCGAACCAGCACCGCCACTGGTGGTACTGCGGTGGGCGCGGGGCGGTTGAACTCACGAGCCTTGACGAGAGGGCACAGATGCGAATCGGGTTGGTCGGAGCCGGGCGGATCGGGGCGTTCCATGCCGCGACTCTCAACGGGCTGGCGGCGGTGGACCAGGTGGTGGTGGCAGACGCCGACGCGAGCCGGGCGGAAATGGTCGCGAAGGACCTCGGGCTGGAGTTCGCGCCGGGAGTCGATGAGGTCCTGGGCAGCGGTATCGACGCTTTTGTGATCGCCGCCGCGACCGCGGCCCATGCCGAGTTGATCGGCAAGGCCGTCGCGGCCGGGATTCCGACCTTCTGTGAGAAGCCGGTCGCGCTCGACCTGGCCGAGACCCAGAAGGTGGTCGCGCTGGTCGAGGCGTCGGAGGTGCCGGTGCACATCGGCTTCCAGCGCCGGTTCGACCTCGGCTACCAGTCCGCCCGCGAGCAGGTGGCCAGCGGGACGCTCGGGTTCATCCATCACATCCGGGCGAACACCAACGACGCGTTCCCGCCGCCTGCGGAGTACATCGCGACCAGTGGTGGCTTCTTCCGCGACTGCACGGTGCACGACTTCGACATCCTCCGGTTCGTCACCGGCGGCGAGGTGGTCAGCGTCTTCGCGACCGGCGCGAACCGCGGCGAGCCCTTCTTTGGCGAGTACGGCGACGTCGACGCGGCCGCCGCCTTGCTCACACTCGACGACGGCACCTTCGCCGCCGTCAGCGGGACCCGCTACAACGCCGCGGGCCACGATGTGCGGATGGAGGTGCTCGGTTCGCTCGGCTCGATAGCGGTCGGACTGGACGAACACACCGCGCTGAAGTCGGCCGAAGCCGGCGTCACCTTCCCGGGCGGCGAACCGCACGCCACATTCATGGACCGGTTCCGGCCGGCCTACGTCGCCGAACTGACCGCCTTCACCGAGGTGGTCGCCGGTACTCGCGAGGTCCCGTGCACGGTCCGCGACGCCCTGCAGGCCTTCCGGATCGCCGACGCCTGCGAACTGTCCCGACGCGAGCAGCGCGTCGTCCTGCTGGAGGAGATCGGCGCATGACCGCACTTGCTGACCGGATCGCGGGAGCCCCGATCTCGTGGGGAGTCTGCGAGGTGCCCGGCTGGGGTTACCAGTACGACGCGGAGACCGTGCTGGCGCAGATGCGCGAGGTCGGGATCGCCGCGACCGAGTTCGGGCCGGACGGGTTCCTGCCGGACGACCCGGCGGAGAAGGCGAAAACGCTGGCCGACCGGGGACTGCGTGCGGTCGGGGGATTCGTCCCCGTCGTACTGCACGATCCTTCGCACGACCCGGCTGCGGAGGTCGCGCAGGCGCTGGAGGGATTCGTCGCCGCGGGAGCGAGCACGCTGGTACTGGCGGCCGCGACCGGCCAGGACGGGTACGACGATCGCCCGGTGCTGGACGACGCCGGCTGGGCCACGATGCTCGCCAACCTCGACCGGCTCGCCGGAATCGCCGCGGCAGCAGGGATCCGGGCCACGATCCACCCGCACGTCGGCACGATGGTGGAGAACGCGGACGACGTACGCCGGGTGCTCGGCGGCTCCTCGATCGGGTTGACGCTCGACACCGGGCACCTGCTGATCGGCGGAGTCGACCCGGTCGCGCTGGCTTTGGAGCACACGGACCGGATCCGGCATACGCATCTGAAGGATGTCGATGCCGCATGGGCTGCTCGGGTGCAGAGCGGTGAGGTGAGTTACACCGACGCCGTCCGGCAGGGGATGTACCGGCCGCTCGGTCAGGGCGACATCGACCTGCGCGCGATCGTCGTCGCGCTGGAGAAGGCCGGGTACGACGGCTGGTACGTGCTCGAGCAGGACACGATCCTTCCGGACCGGCCCGTCGACGACGGACCGCTGACCGACGTACGGGCGAGTATCGAGCATCTGCGGCGCATCGCCGAGGCGGTCTGATGGCGGACGACGTACTGACGATCGGGCGGATCGGAGTCGACCTGTATCCGTTGCAGACGGGCACGCATCTGGAGGATGTCGAAAGCTTCGGCAAGTTCCTTGGCGGGAGCGCGACCAACGTTGCGGTGGCCGCCGCTCGGCACGGTCGGCGGTCGGCGGTGATCAGCCGGACGGGGAACGATCCGTTCGGCACCTTCATCCACCGGACGCTGCGCGAACTCGGCGTGGACGACCGTTTCGTCACCGCGGTCGAGGGCTTGCCGACGCCGATCACGTTCTGCGAGATCTTCCCGCCGGACAACTTCCCGCTGTACTTCTACCGGTTTCCGAAGGCGCCCGACCTGGTGATCAATCCGGCCGAGCTGGATCTGCAGGCGATCAAGGACGCGCGGATCTACTGGTCGACTGTCACCGGGTTGTCCGCCGAGCCGAGCCGGTCGGCGCACTTCGCGGCCTGGGAGGCGCGGGAACGTCGAGCGATCACCGTGTTGGACCTGGACTACCGGCCGATGTTCTGGGCGGATCCTTCCGAAGCGCACGAGCAGGTCAGCTGGGCGCTGGAGCACTGCACTGTTGCCGTGGGCAACCGTGAGGAGTGTGAGGTGGCGGTCGGTGAGACCGACCCCGACAAGGCTGCGCAGGCTTTGCTGGATCGCGGGCTCGACCTGGCCGTGGTGAAGCAGGGCCCGAAGGGGACGCTGGCACGCACTCGCGACGAGCGCGTGGAAGTACCGCCGTACCCGGTGGAGGTGGTCAACGGCCTCGGCGCCGGCGACGGCTTCGGCGGCGCCCTCTGCCACGGCCTCCTGGCCGGCTGGCCCCTCGAAAAGATCATCCGCTTCGCCAACACCGCCGGCGCCATCGTCGCCTCCCGCCTCGAATGCTCCACCGCTATGCCCACCGAACCCGAAGTCCTCGCACTCATGGGCGAAACCGCATGACCGGCCGAGTGCTCGACCTCGCCATCAGAAGTTGCCGTTCGTCCGCTTCCCCCTCCAACGGCGAGATGCGCGGGTTGAGCGGGCGAGAGGCGATGAGGCGCCGCGAGGTTGTCGCGAGCGGTTGGAGGTGGCGTGCGTCCGCTTCCCCCGCCGATGGCGCGATGCGTGGGTTGATGGGGCGAGGGGCGATGAGGCGCCGCGAGGTTGTCGCGAGCGGTTGGAGGTGGTGTGCGTTCCCTTCCCCCGCCGATGGCGCGATGCGTGGGTTGATGGGGCATGAGGCAGTGAGCCGCTGCCCGGTGAGCACTGTGCCGACTGGAGGCGCGGTGCTGGGACTGATGGGTGGTCACGTATGAGTGGGGCTGAGGTGGGGGTGCGAGCCAGTGGGGTGGATTTGACGGAGTTGCGGGTGCGGCAGCCGGAGCGGATTGCGGAGGCTTGGCAGCAACGGCGTCGGCGGGAGGTTGTCGGTGCGGACGGGCGGCTGCTGATCGTGGCGGCTGATCACCCCGCTCGAGGGGCGCTCGGCGTACGGGGCGACGCGATGGCGATGGCGAGCCGGCCGGGGCTGATCGACCGGCTGGTGACCGCGCTCGAGCGCCCGGGCGTCGACGGCGTACTGGCGACCCCCGACGTACTGGAAGACCTGCTGCTGCTGGGCGCCTTGGAAGGCAAGGTCGTCATCGGCTCGATGAACCGGGGCGGATTACAAGGCGCGTCGTTCGAGCTGGACGACCGATTCACGGCATACAGCACGGCCGACGACTTGCTCGCGCGCCGGCTGGACGGCGGCAAGATGCTGACTCGGATCTGCCTCGACGATCCCGGCACGGTCGCGACGCTGGAGAGCAGCGCCCGAGCCGTCACCGAACTGGCCGACCGCAAACTGCTGGCGATGGTCGAGCCGTTCTGGTCAGTACGCCGCGAGGGACGCGTGGTCAACCTGCTCGACCCGGACTCAGTGATCAAGTCGGTCCACATCGCCTCCGGCCTCGGCGCCACCAGCGCCTACACCTGGCTCAAGCTCCCGGTGGTCGACGACCTTGAACGGGTGATGGAGGCAACCACCCTCCCGACGCTCCTCCTCGGCGGCGACCCAACCGTCGCCCCCGAGGAAACCTACGCCTCCTGGGGCAAGGCACTCAGCCTCCCGTCGGTCCGCGGCCTGGTCGTCGGCCGCGCCCTCCTGTTCCCACCCGACGGCAACGTCGCCTCCGCCGTAGACCAGGCAAGCACCCTAGTCCACGGAGCCCCCGCATGACCCCCACCAACCACCTCCGTCCCGGGAGTCGCCACGTGGTCTCCACCGAGCAGCTCCGTCCCGGGGGTCGCCGCGTGGTCTCCACCGAGCAGCTCCGTCCCGGGGGTCGCCGCGTGGTCTCCGCCGAGCAGTTTCGTCCCGGGGGTCGTCACGTGGTCTGCACCGAGCAGTTTCGTCCCGGGGGTCGTCGTCGCGTGGATTCCAGTGAGTTTGTTTGTTTTGTGGTTGAGGGAGGTTGTTGGTGACTGCTTGGTATCGGCCTGCTGGGTCTACTGCGCGGGACGGGTTCGAGCTGGCTGTCAGCCCCGGGGAACCCGACTGGCACCACACCGGCCTGTACGTCGCGACGCTTCGCCCCGGGCAGTCCATCGAGTTCGAGACGGGCGACTGTGAGTACCTCGTGCTCCCGCTGAGCGGATCGGCCGAGGTGATCGTCGAGGGGGAGACCGTTCCGCTCGGCGGCCGTGCCGACGTGTTCGCCGGTCCGACCGACCTCGCCTACGTACCCCGTGGCGCGACGGTCGCTGTCACGAGCGCGGGCGGCGCCCGGATCGCCTTCCCGCACGCGAAAGCCGCCTCCGACTACCCGTTCCGGCGGATCGGCGTCGAGCAGGTCGAGACCGAGCTTCGCGGCGCCGGTGTTGCCTCCCGCCAGGTGCGGAACTTCGGCACGCCCGCGGTGCTCGAGGCGGACTCGATCATCGCGTGCGAGGTTCTCACCCCGGCCGGGAACTGGTCGTCGTACCCGCCGCACAAGCACGACGAGCACAAGCCTGGTAAGGAAAGCGAACTCGAGGAGATCTACTACTTCGAGTTGCAGCTGTCCGACGATGCCCCCGAAAGCGTCAAGGGCAACGACCCGATCGGTTACCAGCGGGTCTATGGCACCCAGGACCGCCCCATCGACGTCCTCGCGGAAGTCCGCAGTGGGGATCTGGTGCTGGTGCCGCATGGTTGGCACGGTCCTGCGATGGCGCCTCCTGGCTACGACATGTACTACCTGAACGTGATGGCCGGCCCCGGCACCGAACGCGAATGGCTGATCAGCGACGACCCCCACCACGGCTGGGTCCGCGACCTGTGGCCCAGTCAAGACATCGACCCACGGCTACCTTTCGGATCCCGACAATGAACGCTCCTGAACCGAACGACGCCGGACAAGCCGGACAAGCCGGACGAGCCGGACGGGCCGGACGAGCTGGGGTAGCCGGACGGGCCGGGGTAGCCGGTGGGGCCGGACGAGCCGGGGTAGCCGGACGAGCCGAGGTAGCCGGTGGGGCCGGACGAGCCGGGGTAGCCGGTGGGGCCGGACGAGCCGGGGTAGCCGGTGGGGCCGGACGAGCCGGGGTAGCCGGTCGAGCCGAGGTAGCCGGTCGAGCCGGTCGAGCCGATGGAAGCGGGCGAGCTGGGGTAGCCGTTCGGATCGGACGAGGGGATCGAGGCGGGGGGCTTGGTGTGGGTGGGGACGGGAAGTGTGGGTTCGGAGTGAAGCTGACTAGTTGGTTCGGAGGAGATCGGTGATGACGGTTCGACTCACGGTCGCGCAGGCGGTGGTGCGATTCCTGAGCGTCCAGTACTCGGAGCGCGACGGCGAGCGGCAGAAGCTGTTCGCGGGGTGCTTCGGCATCTTCGGTCACGGCAACGTGGCCGGCCTCGGCCAGGCGCTGTTGCAGTCCGAACTCGAGGACCCCGAAGCGCTGCCGTACATCCTGGCCCGCAACGAGCAAGCCATGGTGCACAGCGCTGCCGCCTTCGCCCGCACCCGCGACCGCCTGCAGATCTACGCCTGTACTGCGAGCATCGGCCCCGGCTCGACCAACATGGTCACGGGCGCGGCTCTCGCCACCGTCAACAGACTCCCGGTGCTGCTCCTCCCTTCGGATGTCTTCGCAACCCGGGTTGCGACTCCCGTGCTGCAGGAGTTGGAGACCTTCTCCGCCGGCGACGTCTCGGTGAACGACACCTTCCGGCCCGTCTCGAAGTACTTCGACCGGATCTGGCGTCCCGAGCAGTTGCCCTCGGCATTGATGAACGCGATGCGTGTGCTGACCGATCCGGTCGAGACCGGCGCGGTGACCCTGGCCCTGCCGCAGGACGTGCAGGCAGAAGCCCACGACTGGCCGGAGGAGCTCTTCGCGGAGCGCACCTGGTACGTCGCACGGCCGTTGCCGGAAGCATCCATTGTCGACAAAGCGGTAGATCTCCTACGGGCCTCGGAGCGACCGCTGATCGTGGCCGGTGGCGGCGTGGCCTATTCGCGGGCGCAGGACGCGCTCCGCGACTTCGCCGAGGCGACCGGGATCCCGGTGGCGGAAAGCCAAGCAGGCAAGGGATCTCTGCGCTACGACCACCCGCAGTCGGTCGGCGCGATCGGGTCCACGGGCACCACGGCGGCCAACGCCCTGGCGCGCGACGCCGACCTGGTGATCGGCATCGGCACGCGGTACGGCGACTTCACGACCGCCTCCCGGACGGCGTTCCAGAACCCGGACGTGCGGTTCATCAATATCAACGTGGCGCGCTTCGACGGTGGTAAACATGCCGGCCTCCCTGTCGTCGCGGATGCCCGGGAAGCCCTTGTTTCCCTGCGATCCGCGGTCGGTGATTGGTCTGTACAGGAAAAGTACAAGGATCTGACCGCCGAACTCGCACGAGTTTGGGACGAGACCGTCTCCCAGGCGTACAACCCGCCTGCGGAGGTTGTGGACAACCTCGCCGACGGACTGCTCACCCAGGGCCAGGTGCTCGGTGCCGTCAACGAATTGTCGGAGCCGCGTGATGTGGTGGTTTGTGCAGCCGGTTCTATGCCGGGCGACCTGCACAAACTGTGGCGGACACGCGACCCGAAGGGATACCACGTCGAATATGGCTACTCCTGCATGGGTTACGAGATCGCCGGCGGTCTCGGCGTCCGCCTCGGCGCACCGGACCGCGACGTCTTCGTCCTGGTCGGCGACGGGTCGTACCTGATGATGTCGTCCGAGCTGGTCACGGCGGTCCAGGAGAACGTGAAGATCATCGTCGTCCTGGTCCAGAACCATGGCTTCGCCTCGATCGGCGCACTCTCGGAATCCCTTGGCTCACAGCGATTCGGTACGGCGTACCGGCGGCGCAGCGGCGACGGGCGGCTGGACGGGGATTACCTGCCGGTCGACCTCGCGGCCAACGTGCGCAGCCTCGGCGTCGAGGTGCTCGAGGTGAACAGCCGCGCCGAGTTGGAGAAGGCGATCGGTACGGCGAAGGCGGCGAGCGGCCCGATCGCGATCCACGTGAAGACCGACCCGTTGATCGGTTCGCCCGACAGCGATTCCTGGTGGGACGTCCCGGTCAGCCAGGTGTCGACCCTGCAGTCGACGCAGACCGCCTCCGCGGGGTACGAGAAGTCCAAGCAGGACCAGCGGCCGTACTTGACGCCGGTGGAGGGGAAGAGCTGATGCAGCGGCCGGCGCAGGAGGAGAGCTGATGCCGAGGCATCGTCAGGTGGAGGGGGAGAGCTGATGCCGAGGCATCGTCAGGTGGAGGGGGAGAGCTGATGGGGCAGGTGAAGATCGGTAGCGCGCCGGACTCCTGGGGTGTGTGGTTCGCCGACGACGAGCAGCAGACGCCTTGGGAGCGGTTCCTCGACGAGGTGGCCGCTGCGGGCTACAAGCGGATCGAGCTAGGACCGTACGGCTACCTCCCGACCGATCCCGCACGGCTGAAGGACGAGCTCGACAAGCGCGGCCTCGAGGTCACGGCCGGCACGAGCTTCGAGCACCTGCACCGGCCGGACTCGTGGGACTCGACCTGGAAGGACATCTCGGCGACCGCCGAGCTCGCTGCAGCGGTGGGGGCCAAGCACCTCGTCGTGATGCCTTCGATGTGGCGTGGCGACAACGGTGAGATCGTCGAGCCGCGGCTGGATCACGAGGGGCAGGCGCGACAAGGCAAGCAGGTGACCGAGCTGGGTCGCCGGATCGCCGCGGAGTACGGGCTGAAGACGCAGTACCACCCGCATGCGGACGGGCACGTGGACAGTCAGGAGACCGTGGTGCGGTTCCTCGACGAGACCGACGGCGAGCACGTGAACCTCTGTCTGGACACGGGCCACATCAGCTACTGCGGTGGCGACAACCTGAAGCTGATCCAGGACTACCCGGAACGGATCGGCTATGTGCACCTGAAACAGGTCGACCCGAAAGTGCTGGCAGAGGTGGAAGCGGCCGGCGTCGGTTTCGACGAGGCGGTCCGGCGCGGGGTGATGTGCGAGCCGCCCAACGGCGTACCGGAGTTCCCGCCGCTGCTGGACGCGCTGGCTGCCTTGGACGTCGACGTCTTCGCCATCGTGGAACAGGACATGTATCCGTGCCCGCCGGAAGTGCCGCTGCCCATCGCGGAACGCACATTGGCGTATCTGCGGACGCACGGGGGTGGTGTTTCCGTTTGACGACCGGGCAGGGTATGCCTTCCTGGTCACACCCGAACGCCGCGGCGTTACCGCGGGAACGTCTGAAAGGCTGGTTGTAGTCATGGTTCGGTGGCAGAAGAAGGCGGTGGCCGCGGGGGCGGCCCTCGTGCTGGTCGCGGCGCTGGGTGCCTGCAGTTCCTCCGGCGGCAAGAAGGACGAGGAGAAGGCGGGCGGTTCGGGCGGCAACGTCGCGAACACGCCGCGGATGAAGGTCGCGTTGATCACCCACTCCAAGCCGGGTGACACCTTCTGGGACATCGTCCGGCGCGGCGCCGAAGCTGCCGCGCAGAAGGACAACATCGAGCTGCAGTACTCCTCCGACCCCGACGGCGCCGGCCAGGCCAACCTGGTGCAGACGGCGATCGACTCGAAGGTCGACGGCATCGCGGTCACCCTGAACAAGCCGGACGCGGTGATTCCGAACGTCAAGAAGGCGGTCGCGGCAGGCATCCCGGTGACCGTCCTCAACGGCGGCCTGGACACCTGGAAGACCTCGGGAGCGATCGGGTACTTCGGCCAGGACGAGCGGATCGCCGGGCAGGCGACCGGTGAGAAGCTCAAGGCTCTCGGTGCCAAGAAGGTCATCTGCGTCATCCACGAGCAGGGCAACGTCAGCCTCGAGGCTCGCTGCCAGGGCATCAAGGACAAGTTCGGCGCGGTCGAGAACCTGAACGTCGACGGCGCCGACCAGCCCGGGACCCAGGCGACGATCACGTCGAAGCTGCAGCAGGACAAGACCGCCGACTACGTCGTCGCGCTGAACGCCGGCGTCGCCCTGACCGCGGTTCAGGCGGCCAAGGACGCGGGCTCGTCGGCCAAGATCGGCAGCTTCGACATGAGCAAGGAGATGGCCAAGGCGGTCAAGGACGGAACGGTCGACTTCGCCGTCGACCAGCAGCCGTACCTGCAGGGCTACCTGGCCGTCGACGCGATCTGGCTGAACAAGACCAACGGCGACACGATCGGTGGTGGCGAGGCCACGCTCACCGGCCCGGCGTTCATCGACAAGACGAACATCGAGGCCGTCGAGAAGTACGCCACGGCCGGAACGCGCTGAGGTCACGGCCATGGCATCGACTCTCGCGACCCCGGACAGCGTCGACGACCGGGTCTCCACCCGGTCGGTCGGCGTGCGTCTGCTGAGCCGCCCCGAGATCGGATCGCTGGTCGGCGCGGCGGTGATCCTGCTTTTCTTCGCGGCCACCGCCGCGCCCTTCCGCGACATCAACAACGTCGGGACGATCCTCTACGGGGCCGCCCTGATCGGTGTCATGGCCGTCCCGGTCTCCTTGCTGATGATCGGCGGGGAGTTCGACCTGTCGGCCGGTGTCGCGGTGACGACGGCCGGCCTGACCGCCGGTATCTTCGCCTACCAGTTCAGCGTCAACGTCTGGCTCGGGATGGTGGTCTCGCTGGTGGTCGCGCTGGCGGTCGGCGCCTTCAACGGCTGGCTGCTGATGCGGACCGGGCTGCCGAGCTTCCTGGTGACGCTCGGCACCTTCTTCATCCTGCAGGGGCTGAACATCGCCGTTACCCGGCTGACGTCCGGCGCGGTCGCGTCGAACTCGGTCGGCGACATGGACGGGTTCTCCTCGGCCCACGCGGTGTTCGCCTCCCAGTTCAAGCTCGGCGGCATCACCGTCAAGATCATCATCGTCTGGTGGATCGTGTTCGTCGCGGTCGCCGCCTGGTTCCTGCTCCGGACCAAGGTCGGCAACTGGATCTTCGCCGTCGGGGGCGACGCCGCGGCGGCCCGGGCGGTCGGCGTACCGGTCAAGAAGGTGAAGATCGGCCTGTTCATGACGGTCGGCTTCTTCGCCTGGTTCACCGGCATGCACCTGTTGTTCGCGCAGAACGGCGTCGTGCAGTCCGGTGAGGGCGTCGGCAAGGAGTTCCTCTACATCATCGCGGCGGTGGTCGGCGGCTGCCTGCTCACCGGCGGGTACGGGTCCGTCGTCGGCGCCGCGGTCGGCGCGCTCATCTTCGGCATGGTGCAACTCGGCGTCGTGTACGCCGGGTGGAACCCGGACTGGTTCAAGGCCTTCCTGGGCGTGATGTTGCTGCTGGCCACGATCGTGAACCTCGTCGTCAAGAAGAAGGCGGAAGCGCGATGACCACCACGACGAGTTTCGACCACGAGGCTGCCAGCAGCCCGACGATGCCGGTCGTCCAGCTCGACGACGTCGGCAAGAGCTACGGCAACGTCCAGGCGCTGCGGGGCGTCTCCTTGTCGGTGCGTCAGGGCGAGATCACCTGCGTGCTCGGCGACAACGGCGCCGGCAAGTCGACGCTGATCAAGATCATCGCCGGCCTGCACGAGCACAGCGACGGCGTACTGACGGTGAACGGCGAGGAACGTCAGTTCAAGTCGCCGCGCGAGTCGCTGGACAGTGGCATCGCCACGGTCTACCAGGACCTGGCGTTGGCCCCACTGATGTCGGTTTGGCGGAACTTCTTCCTCGGCAACGAGCTCACCGGCCGGTTCGGCACGCTGGACGCGACCAGGATGAAGCGGATCGCCACTGAGGAGCTGACCAAGATGGGGATCTCGATCCCCAACCTGGAGCAGCCGGTCGGGATGTTGTCCGGCGGTCAGCGCCAGTGCATCGCGATCGCCCGGGCGATCCACTTCGGCGCCAAGGTGCTGATCCTGGACGAGCCGACGGCCGCGCTCGGCGTGAAGCAGTCCGGCGTCGTCCTCAAGTACATCGTGAAGGCGCGCGACGCAGGACTCGGCGTCGTCTTCATCACCCACAACCCGCACCACGCCTACCTCGTCGGCAACCACTTCGTCGTACTCAAGCTGGGCCGGGTCGCGCTCGACACCCATCGCGCCGACATCACCCTGGAACAGCTGACCAACGAGATGGCCGGTGGTTCGGAGCTGGAGGCGCTGAGCCACGAGTTGCGCGACATCGACGCGGGTGCCGTGGTGCGCCCGGCGGACAGGCCGGCGCAGATCCAGTCCCCACTGGAGAGCACATGAGCCAGGACCTGAGGGTCGGCATCATCGGCGTCGGGGCGATGGGCGCCGATCATGCCGAGCGGGTCGCGCGGCGGACCTCCGGGGCGCGACTGGTCGCGGTGTCCGATCCGGATGCGGCCCGGGCGACGGCCCTCGCGACAGCGCTCGACGGCGTACAGGTGATCGGGGATCCCTTGCAGCTGATCGCCGAGGTCGACGCGGTGATCATCGCGTCACCCGGATTCGCGCACGCCGAGCAGTTGATGGCCTGCCTGGAGCACGGCAAGCCGGTGCTCTGCGAGAAACCTCTGACGATGGACGCCGAGTCCTCGTTGCGGGTGGTCGAGGCGGAGCACAAGACCGGCCGCTCGTTGATCCAGGTCGGCTTCATGCGCCGCTTCGACCCGGAGTACGCGGCGTTGAAGCAGTTGCTCGACTCCGGCGACCTCGGCCGGACGCTGCTGCTGCACAACGTGCACCGGAACAAGACCGCCGCGGAGTCGTTCCGGAGCGAGATGATCGTCCGCGATTCGCTTGTCCACGAAGTGGATGTGGCGCGCTGGCTGTTCGACGACGAGATCGCCCGGATCACCGTGCACGCGCCGAAACCGACCAGCCTGGTCGGCCAGGGCGTGCTCGACCCACAGCTCGCGATCTTCGAGATGGCGGGCGGGGCGATCGCCGACGTGGAGGTGTTCGTCAACTTCCAGGTCGGGTACGAAGTGCGCTGCGAGGCCGTGGCGGAGAAGGGCAGCGCCACCATCGGCCTCGGGGTCGACGTACTGACCAGACAAGCCGGACACTGGGGAGGGGCGGTGCCGGACGACTTCCGGGTCCGTTTCGGGCCGGCCTACGACATCGAGGTCCAGCGCTGGGTGAACGCCGCGGCGTCGGGCGGCATCGACGGCCCGACGGCCTGGGACGGGTACGCCGCCGCCGCGGTCTGTACGGCGGGCGTGCGGTCGCTGACCGAAGGCCGCCCGGTGGAGGTCGAACTGGCCCGCCGCAGCGAGGTCCTCGGCTGAAACCTCGAACCGAACCATCACCGAACGACCGATGAAGCAAGGGATGCAGCTGTGAGCACTGAGCGAATCACCCATCTGATCGGCGGAACCCCCTGGACGGGCGTCTCCGAGCGCACCAGCAAGGTCTACAACCCCGCCACCGGGGAGGTGACCGGCGAGCTGGACCTGGCCTCCGCCGCGACGGTCGACGAGGTGGTGAAGGTCGCCAACGACGCCTCGAAGGCCTGGGGCCGGACGTCGCTCACCAAGCGCGCGCAGGTGCTGTTCGCCTTCCGCCAGTTGCTGAACGAGCGCAAGGAGGACATCGCGGCGCTGATCACCGCTGAGCACGGCAAGGTGCTGTCCGACGCGCTCGGCGAGGTGACCCGCGGTCTGGAGGTGGTGGAGTTCGCCTGCGGCATCCCGCACCTGATGAAGGGCGGCTTCAGCGAGAACGTGTCGACCAACGTCGACGTGTACTCGATCCGCCAGCCGCTCGGCGCGGTCGCGGTGATCTCGCCGTTCAACTTCCCGGCGATGGTGCCGTTGTGGTTCGTCCCGATCGCCGTCGCTTGCGGCAACAGCGTGGTGATCAAGCCGTCCGAGAAGGACCCGTCCGCGGTGAACGCGGTCGCCGCATTGTGGAAGGAAGCAGGCCTGCCCGACGGCGTGATGAACGTCGTGCACGGTGACAAGGAGGCCGTCGACCGGCTTCTCGAGCACCCGGACATCAAGGCCGTCTCGTTCGTCGGCTCGACCCCGATCGCGCGGTATGTGTACGAGAAGGGCACCGCGAACGGCAAGCGCGTGCAGGCACTCGGCGGCGCGAAGAACCACATGGTCGTCCTCCCGGACGCCGATCTCGACCTCGCCGCCGACGCCGCGGTGAACGCCGGCTTCGGCTCGGCCGGTGAGCGCTGTATGGCGATCTCCGCGCTGATCGCCGTCGACCCGGTCGCCGACGACCTGATCGCCAAGATCCGCGAGCGGATGGCGACGCTGAAGACCGGCGACGGCACCCGCGGCTGCGACATGGGCCCGCTGGTGACCGGCGAGCACCGCGACAAGGTCGTCGGGTATGTCGAGGCCGGGGTGTCCGCCGGCGCGGAGCTCGCGGTCGACGGTCGCGAGGGTCCGTTCGACGGCGGCGACAACGGCTTCTGGCTCGGCCCGACCCTGTTCGACAAGGTCACGCCGGACATGTCGATCTACACCGACGAGATCTTCGGCCCGGTGCTCTCGGTGGTCCGCGTCCCGTCGTACGACGAGGCGCTGAACCTGGTGAACTCCAACCCGTACGGCAACGGCACGGCCATCTTCACCAACGACGGCGGCGCCGCCCGGCGGTACCAGACCGAGGTCGAGGTCGGCATGGTCGGCGTCAACGTCCCGATCCCGGTGCCGATGGCGTACTACTCCTTCGGCGGCTGGAAGAACTCGCTGTTCGGCGACACCCACGCCCACGGCACCGAAGGTGTCCACTTCTTCACCCGCGGCAAGGTGATCACCTCACGCTGGCTCGACCCGTCGCACGGCGGCCTGAACCTGGGCTTCCCGACCCACGACTGACTCGCGACAGCCTCAGCCCGGCGGCACTACCCACGCAGTACTGCCGCCAGGGCTGTCGCTGTGGGCAGGTCCGCGTGGCCGTGCAGGAGTTCGACGCGGTGCACGAGGCGAGGCCTGCTCAGGGCCACCGTGACGACCGCGTCGGCAACGTGCGGAACCGAGGCAGGCAGTACTGCGAGGCCGTGGCCGGCGGCAACCAAGGACAGCAAGGTCAGGACGTCTGTTCCTGCGTACCCGATCGAGGACCGGATGCCGTCGGACTCGGTCGCGCTGCGTAGGTCGCTCAAGGCCGCAGCGGTGTCCGGCGCGTCGATCCACCGCGCGTCCACGAGTTCGTCGAGGGTGAGCCGATGCTTCCCGGCCAACGGATGCTGCCTGGGAAGGGCAACGACCAGCGGCTCATCGGCGACCGCGGTGGTCGCCAGCGCCCCGAGGTCGAACAGCCGCAGCGGATCGCTCGGTGCGGCGATACCGTCGATCAACCCGAGATGGAACTGACCGGCCGCCACCCCCTTGGCGACCGCCTCGCGCCCGGTGACTTCCAGCGTCACCTCGAGCCCGGGATTGCTCCGGCGCAACTCGCCCAGCGCGTTGGCCAGATGCGCCGAGGCCGCCAGCGGCGAGGCGCCGAGGACGAGCGATCCGGGCGGGTCGCCGATCGCGCGCTGCACGTCCGCGCGGGCAGCCTCCAAGCGCAGCATGATCGGGCCGGCATGCTCGAGCAACCGCTCGCCTGGAGCGGTCGGAACTACCGGGCGCCGCAACAACAACGCCGTACCGAGGTCGTTCTCCAATGCTGCGATGTGCTGGGAGACCGCGGACTGGGTGTACCCGAGCCGGCTCGCGGCAGCCGAGAACGACCCGCACTCGGCGACGGTCACAAAGGTGCGGAGCAGATGAGGATCCACGTCGATCAGTATCTCTTATGCAGACTGCAGAGATCATCGTTGGCGCTGATCGCGGCCCGAGCGGCACGATGAAGCCATGACTCACGCGTACTCCGGGCGGATCGCCCTCATCGCCGATCGATCACCTCATGTCCGCTCTCACCAGCGAGTGCCCAGCCTGCTGACCAACCTGCGGGAACGCGACCAGCTCGACCTCGACGTGTACTGGATCCCCACCACCGAGGTCGGCGCTCTGGACGGCTTCGACGGCATCTGGCTTCTCCCGGGGAGTCCGTACGAAAGCGAAAGCGGCGCGATCGCCGCAGTACGGGCAGCGAGGGAGAGCGGTACGCCGTTCCTCGGTACCTGTGGTGGCTTCCAGCACGCGATGCTCGAGTTCGCCCGCAACGTCTGCGGTGCCGCGCAGGTCCAGCACGGGGAGAACCACCCGGAGGCCGAGGACCAGCTGATCGTGGCGCTGGAGTGCTCGCTCGACGGGCACGAAGGACCGATCCAGGTGCAGCCCGGAACGCTCGCCGCCGAACTGCTCGGCGTGGAGCGGTCGGTCGAGCGCTACCACTGCTCGTACGGCCTGGATTCCGGCCGGCTGGACCTGCTGCGCGAGCACGGCCTGGTCTTCAGCGGGTTCGACGACTCTGGTGATGTCCGGATCGCCGAACTCCCGTCCCACCCGTTCTTCCTGGCCACTCTGTTCCAGCCGGAGCTGGCCGGGGACGGGTCCAGACCGCATCCGCTGATCCGTGGCTTCGCCCGCGCAGCAGCCGCGCGGGCCGCCGTCAGGGTGTAACGTCAAAAGCAACCCCCGGGGCATCAGGAGTACCGCGGCGAACGAGGCTCGTTGAGCCGATTCAGCCCTACCCAGCCCTGGAGTGTCTTCGATGGCCAAGAACAAGGGCGGACGCGAAGTCCGCAAGCCGAAACAACCTAAACAGGCGAAAGCCAATCCGAACGACAGCCTGATCGTGCCCCCGACCAAGCACGGGCGGAAGTAGCCAGGCAGACGGCCCGGCGGTAGTCGGCTGGGCAGGCGGGAGCCCGGTCGCCTGCGGTAGCAGAACGACCGGGTCCGCAGTATCCGCCCGAGGTCGCGCCGGCCTCAGCCCGGGCGCCCGCAGTACGGCCGGTCTCAGCCCGGGCGCCCGCAGTACGGCCGGTCTCAGCCCGGGCGCCCGCAGTACGGCCGGCTCCAGCCGCGCGCCCGCAGTACGGGCTAGAGGTGGCTGATCGGCCTCGGCTGGAGTCCTGCGGCGCGGTAGCAGGCGTCGATCAGCTCCATCGTCGCGACCGCGTCGTCGGCGTCGATCGGCAGCTCGGCGCCGTCGCGCAGGTGGGCGGTGAGCGCCTCCAGCTGATACGCGTACGACGACTTGCGGCCGAGCTGCTCGACCCAGGTGTCCTCCTTGGTCTTCACCATCACCCGGTCGTCAAGCTGCGGCAGGACGAAGCTCGGCGCGAACGCCTCGCCGCGGGTGCCGACGACCCGCAGGCTGAACTCGAGCTCCTCGGCAGCCATGCTGATCCGCACCGCACCCGTTGCTCCGTTGGGATACGCCAGATCGGCATTGAGCCACTCGTCCACACCCGGCAGCCGCTTGCGCTCACCGGCGCGTGCGCCCGCCGGCGTCGGCGTACCGCCACCCCAGGGCGCGAGCATCCGGGTCGCGTGCAAGGCATAGCAGCCGACGTCCATCACAGCACCGCCTGCCAGCGCCAGAGACCAGCGCGGATCGTCGTCGTCCGGTGGCGGCATCACCATCGTTGCCTCGACGTGCTGCAGTTCGCCGAGCTCGCCCTTGGCCAGCAACTCGTGCAGGCGCCGGGTCACCGGGTGGAAGAGGTAGTGGAACCCTTCCATCAGTACGACGCCGGCCTCGCGCGCCGCATCGCGCACCTGCGCGGCCTCGATCGCGTTGCTGGCCGACGGTTTCTCGGTCAGCACATGCTTGCCTGCGGCAATGGCTCGCAGATTCCACGGCCCGTGCAACCCGTTCGCCAACGGGTTGTAGATCACCTCGACCTCGGGGTCGTCGATCACTTCCTGGTACGACTCGTGCACCCGTTCGACGCCGTGCTCCGCGGCGAACGCCTCCGCCCGTTCGGTGTCCCGCGCGGCGACCGCGACCAGCCGGGCACCGGTCAGCCGGGCCGGCTCGGCGATCGCGCGCCCCGCGATCCGGGCGGCGCCGAGGATTCCGATACGCAGCGGTTCCATGCCTTCTCCTTCAGCTACTGATCCGTACGAAATTACTCGTCGAGGGCGGTCCGCAGACGACCCGCGGCCTGGGTCCGGGGCGGGACCGTCGCGGGGGAAGGCGCCATCCTGCCGGAGGTTCCGCAGTACCGATAGATGCTGACCGCCATCCGGACCCAGGGAATCGTGGGTGGCGATCACGCTCGGTGCCTGCGGCAACAGGTTGGAGAACCCTTGACGGTGTTGTCGAAGCGGTGTTCATTAGCTTCTGACTGGAGCGCTCGTAGTCATCGGCGCTGGTCGCAACGGGGTGCCTGAATCAAGGAGATCGACCAGATGCAAACCGACCATGGGCTGGAAGTCGTCCGGATCGCGCTGATCGGGGCGGGCAGGATCGGGACGATGCACGCGGGCAACATCGCTCGCCGGGTGCCGGCGGCCGAGCTGAGGACCGTGGCCGATCCGCGCCTGGACGCAGCCCAGCAGGTCGCCGCCTTGTACGACGCGACCGCGACCGCTGATGTCGACGACGTGTTCAAGGATCCCGACATCCACGCGGTGGCGATCACCTCGATCGCGGCGGCGCACGCCGACCTGATCGAGAAGGCGGCCGAGGCCGGCAAGGCGGTCTTCTGCGAAAAGCCTGCCGGGTTGACGATGGCCGAGATCGACCGCGCGGTCGCGGCCACCGAGCGCGCCGGCGTACCGTTCCAGGTCGGCTTCAACCGCCGGTTCGCGAAGGACTTCGCCGCGGCGTACCGGACGATTCGCGACGGTGGGATCGGCACGCCGCAGTTGATGCGGTCGATCACCCGCGACCCGGGCCGGGCGGACGGCGTGGTGCGCGCGGCCAACGTGAAGCCCTGGACGATCTTCCGCGAGACGTTGATCCACGACTTCGACACGCTGCTGTGGCTGAACGAAGGTGCCGAGCCGATCGAGGTCTACACCAGAGCGGACACGCTGGTCGCCCCGCAGTACAAGGAAAAAGGGCTGATCGACACCGCGGTCGTGATGGTCACCTTCGACAACGGAGCGATCGCGACCGCCGAGGCGAACTTCTCCGCGCTGTACGGGTACGACGTCCGCGGCGAGGTGTTCGGCTCGAAGGGGATGGTGACGGCCGGGCGGCACGGCAGTACACCGATGCTGCAGTACTCCGAGGACGGGATCCAGCAGCGGACGTTGCGCAGCGACGAGGAGATGTTCGCCGACGCCTACGTCCAGGAGCTCTGCGACTTCACCGACGCGATCCGTACGAACGGCACGCCGCCGGTGACCGGCGCCGACGCACGGCGGGCGTTGCGACTCGCCTTGGCGGCGATGAAATCCCATCAGGAACACCGGCCGGTGAAGCCCGAAGAGATCGCCTGACGCCGGCCGCCCGATCTTCCCCGAGGTCGTGTCCGGGACGCGATCAGGAAACGAAGAGATCTGATCAAATCCGTCGTTCGACTCGACGGTAGGCCCTTGACGCCCCAAGATGTGCCCATGAGTACCGTCCAGGTCAGCGTCGATCGCAACAGCCGCACCCCGCTTCACGTCCAGCTTGCCCAGCAGCTCGAAGCAGCGATCCAGGGTGGCGAGCTGCCGGTCGGATCCAGGCTCAGCAACGAGGTCGACCTCGCGGAGGCCTACGGGCTGAGCCGCCCGACCGTGCGGCAGGCCATCGCGCGGCTGGTCGACCAGGGCCTGCTCGTGCGCAAGCGCGGCGTCGGTACTCAGGTGGTCGGCAACTCGGGCCAGGTCCGCCGCTCGCTGGAACTCACCAGCCTGTACGACGACCTGTCGGCCGCACATCGCAAGCCTGAGACCGAGGTACTGCGCTTCGGTGTCGCGCCGGCCAGCCCAGAGGTCGCTACTGCTCTGCAGTGCGAGATGGGAGATCGCGTACTACGGCTGGAGCGGCTCCGGCGAGCAGATGGCGAGCCGCTCGCCCTGATGCGCAACTGGTTGCCGCCGGAGATGCTGGACACCGATCCGGCGACTCTGGCCGAGCGCGGCCTCTACGAGTTACTCAGAGCCGAGGGCGTCCGCCTGAAGGTGGCACACCAGACGATCTCGGCCATACCCGCCACACCCGAACAAGCCCGGCTCCTCTCCGAGGAACCGGGCTGTCCGCTGCTTGCGACGACACGGATCACGTACGACGACCACGGGCGCGCTGTCGAGTACGGCTCACATCTGTTCCGTGCTTCCCGCTACGCCTTCGAGCACACCCTCGTCCACCGCTGACCGACCCCTCAGACGGCTCGCGGCGGACGAGGGCGAGACCTACTTGGTGCCGCCGGGGAAGACCCAGAGCTTGCTGTCGGCCATCTTCGTCAACTGCTCAACGGTGTATGCCGGAGTTGCCCGAGTGTGCTTGACCTGGGGCTTCTCGCCCAACCCGTTGTAGCTCGACAGGCTGATGTAGCGCCCGTCGGGGAGGTACAGCGCGACGGAGTTCGCGAGGATTCCGTACTTCTGCTGGCGGGAGTCGCCGTAGGACGGGACGTTCTTCTGCCAGGTGAGCACCGAGCCGTCGGACCGGACCTTGCAGTTGGCCAGACCTCTTTCGGCCTGGCACTTCTTGACAGGCGTTTGGGTCGTCAGCATGACGGTCACCGCCGAAGCGCCCTTGCCGTCGTCGGTGAGGTAAGAAGCCCCGTTGAAACCGTTCTTGCCGCCGCCCCAGGTGTAAGGCTGACTCAGCTGCGCGTGGCCGGGGATGACCTTCTTCAGGGTCGCCAGCGTTTCGGCCACGGGCACCACCGGCGGCTTGGGTTCAGCAGCGGGCGGTTCGGTGAAGGTGCTCTTCGGCGGGTAGCCCCAGTTCTTGCTGGCGGCGAGTCGCGCCAGTTCCGGCAGCGAGAACAGCGGTTGCTTCCGCGTGGCGGGGCTTCCCTCACCTGCGGCGCTCATGCTCGTCAGGTTGACCTGAGTTCCGTCGGGGTGGGTCAGCGTGACCGCATTCGACGACGCCTCCTTGATCTTGCCGTCCCTGACGATCTCGTCCCGGAACACTGCGACCAAGGCGCTTCCGTCTGCCTGCATCGTGCAGGTGTGCGGGAGGCTGTTGGAGCAGTCCCTCGGGTCGTAGCTGTACCCCGTGGTGACCATCAGCCACGACGCACCCTTGCCGTCGTTGACGACGACCGAGGCGGAGTTCTGGCCGCCCGGTCCACCGTCCATCCACGTCGGCTTGGAGGCCTGGAGACCGGCGGGGAGAAGCTTGCGCAGTGTGGCCAGGGTGTCCTTCCCGGTCGCCGGCGGGATGGCCTTGGCCGGAATGGTGGCTGCCGTGGTGGGCGCACCGGCCACGGGGGCTTGCTTCTGGTCCGGGCTGCCGAAGACCTGGGTGCCGCCGACGACGATGCCGGCGGTGGCCAGGACGGCGCCGACGGCGCTGACGCTGAGGAGGGCGGTGCGGCGCCGCCGTAGTACGGCGCCGCGGTGCATGCCGCGTTCCACCAGGTCGGTGGAGGTGGGTTCGAGGTGCTCGGTGGCCCGGCGCATCAGGTCGGGCAGGGAGTCGTTCAGATTGGTCATCAGGGCTCCTGGTACGTCAGGTCAGAGGGCGATCAGGTGGACGGCGTCGTCGCCGAGGACGGTCCGCAGGCGGTCGAGCGCCCGCGAGGTCCTCGTTCTGATCGCACCGGCGTTCTTGCCGAGATCGAGCGCGACCTGTTCGACGCTGCGATCTTCGAAGAACCGCAGCACCAGAACGGCGCGATCGAGCGGAGCCAGTTCGGCCAGGGCGTTCTGCAGCGACAGGCGCAGCGCGTGGTCACCCGGTCGTTCGGCGCGGTCCGGCAGGTCCGAGCTGGGCTGCTCGGTCCAGCTCCGTCGGCGCCGTTGCGAGATGAACGTCCGCACCAGCACGGTCTGCGCGTACGCCGGTGGGTTGTCGATCCGCTGGAGTCCGCGCCAGGCCCGGAACATCTTGGCCAGCGTCTCCTGGACCAGGTCCTCGGCATGGTGCCGATCCCCGGCCAGCAACCAGGCCGTCCGGTACAAGTGAGGTGTTCGCGCTCGGGCGAACTCCTCGAAGTCCTCCGCGTTCGGTCTCATCGCAGCCTCTCCGTCGTGGTCTCACTCTCTACGACGCCCCGGGCCACCGACCGCGTTACACCGCCCGTACTGCGGAACGCCAGGCGGCTGGGCCTCAGGCGTGGTGCCGCGCCTCGACCGCCTGCGGCCGGCCGGCGGCACGTAGTACGTGGGCATTGCAGGAAGATGCAAAAGGCTGGCTGGGCGGTGAGTGGCTGGATACGGTCAGTGAACCTGTGCCCGTGTGAGGGTTATCCACAGGGCCCGGCAGCGGGTTGGCGCGGGTGGGCTCCGGCTTGGAAGAATGATCGCGCAGGGTGATCAGCAGGTCGCCGGACGAGACGCCACTGGGGAGACGGATGACAGCCGACAGACTTGCCGCGCGCCGGTCCGGCTGGAACGGCGCGGTCGAGCTGATCGACGCCCAGGTCCGCGACGTGGTCCGGCGCGAAGGGATCGACCCACTCCGCAATCCCGCCGCGGTGAACACGATCGTCGCGACCGTCGTGAAGGAGTACGACGAGCGCAGCCTGACCGGGATCGTGCCGCCGATCGGCGACCTGGAAGCGGTCAGCCGCGAAGTGCACGACCGGGTGGCCGGTTTCGGCCCGCTGCAGCGGTATCTGGACGATCCGGCCGTCGAGGAGATCTGGATCAACGAGCCGAGCCGGGTGTTCATCGCCCGCGAGGGGCGGCACGAGCTGACCACCACGGTGCTCACCGAGGAAGAGGTCGCCGATCTGGTCGAGCGGATGCTGAAGACGACCGGGCGGCGGATCGACGTCTCCCAGCCGTTCACGGACGCGCGGCTTCCGGACGGCAGCCGGGTGCACATCGTTCTCGGCGGCATCACCCAGCGCTATGCGGCGATCAACATCCGCAAGTTCACCGTCCGGGCGACCCGGCTGGCGGATCTCGTCTCGCTCGGGTCGATCACACCGCACGGCGCGGCCGTTCTCGACGCGGCCGTTGCCTCCGGCCTCAACATCCTCGTCTCGGGTGGCACCCAAGCCGGCAAGACGACGATGCTGAATGCGCTGGCCGGGTCGATCCCAGGCAGTGAGCGGGTGATCAGCTGTGAAGAGGTCTTCGAGATCAAGCTGCCGATCCCGGACTGGGTCTCGATGCAGACCCGGCAGGCCGGCCTGGAAGGCACCGGCGAGGTCAGGTTGCGCGACCTGGTCAAGGAATCCCTACGGATGCGGCCGTCGCGGATCATCGTCGGCGAGGTCCGCGGCGAGGAGTGCCTCGACCTGCTGCTGGCTTTGAACAGCGGGCTCCCCGGCATGTGCACGATCCACGCGAACTCCGCGCGCGAGGCGCTGACCAAGATGTGCACGCTGCCGCTGCTGGCCGGCGAGAACATCGGGTCCAGGTTCGTGCTGCCGACCGTCGCCGGGTGCGTGGATCTGGTGGTACATCTCGGCATCGCGTCCGACGGGCAGCGGCGCGTGCGCGAGATCGTCTCGGTGAGTGGGCGGATCGAGGACCAGACGATCGAGACCGAGACGCTCTTTGCGACTCTCGACGGGCAGTTGCGGCGCGCCGAGGGACAACTCCCGCATCCGGAGCGCTTCCAGCAAGCCGGGTACTCGCCGGCCGGCTTGCTCACCGAGTTACCACGCGGGGTGAACTGATGGGGCTCCTGCTCGGCTTGTTCTTCGGGATCGGCTTGCTGCTGGTTGCCTGGTCGTTCCTTTCACCACAGGACGCGACGCCGCGGGGCGAGGGCCGGTTGCTCAGACGGAGCCGCGAGTTGCTGGCCGGCGCCGGCGTCGAGGGCGTGACTCCGGCCGCCTTCATCGGTGCCTGCGTGCTGACGGGTCTGATCGCCTTCGTGCTGATGTTCGTGGTGTCGGCCGCGTTGCCGATCGGGTTGGTGTTCGGCGTGATGGCAGGCGGTGTTCCTGTTGCACTGTTGAAAAGCCGGGCGCGGAAACGGCTGGCGGAGTTCCGCGAGCTCTGGCCCGACGTGGTGGACAACATCGCTTCCGCAGTACGGGCCGGTTTGTCGCTGTCGGAGGCTCTGGCACAGGTCGGGGAGCGTGGGCCGCTGCCGTTGCGGGACCCGTTCCGGCGGTTCGGTGCGGACTATGCCTCGACCGGGCGGTTCGCCGATTCGCTGGATCGGCTGAAGGCCCGGCTGGCGGATCCGGTCGGTGACCGGGTGATCGAGGCGCTCCGGATCGCCCGCGAGGTGGGCGGTGGCGACCTGGGCCGGTTGCTGCGCTCGCTGTCGAGTTTTCTGCGCGACGACGCGCGGACCAGATCCGAGCTGGAGGCGCGTCAGTCCTGGTCGGTGAACGGTGCCCGGGTGGCGGTGGCCGCGCCGTGGCTGGTGCTGGGCATGTTGTCGTTTCAGGGCGACGTGATCCAGCGCTATAACTCGCCGGTCGGTGCCTTGATCATCGGCGTCGGCGCGGTGGTCTGTGTGATCGCGTACCGGTTGATGCTGCGGATCGGTCGGCTGCCCGAGCCCGAGCGGGTGCTGCGATGAGCCCGATAGTGCTGGGCGCGTTCCTCGGCGGGCTGCTCGGAGCCGGCCTGCTGCTGATGGTGCGGCGGTTGCCGTTCCTGCGACGGCCTTCGGTCGACGACCGGATCGGGCCGTACTTGCGAGATATCGGCGGCTCGGCGGTGTTCTCCGGTGTGGTCGACTCCAGCTCGCCGTTCTACGCGATCCTGCGGTTGTTCGGGCCGTCGCTGCGGGCCGGGGCGATCCGGCTCGAGCGGCTGCTCGGTGGCGCGAGCTCCGTGCGGCGCCGGCTGTCCCGAGCCGCCATCGACCGCACTGTCGAGGAGTTCCGGATCGAGCAGGTGCTCTGGGGCGCGGCCGGGTTCGGTGTCGGGCTCGTGGTCGCCTTGGTCTCGCTGTCGCTCGGCATCGGCAATCCGGTCGGGCTGCTCGTCCTTTCGGGATTCCTTGCCGTGATCGGTGTGCTTGCCCGGGACACCTACCTCACCACGCAGGTGCGGCGCCGGGAGCGGCGGTTGCTCGCCGAATTGCCAACGGTGGCAGAGCTTCTGGCGTTGTCGGTGGCTGCCGGTGAGGGTCCGGCCGCAGCGCTCGACCGGGTGGCACGGTCCTGTCGTGGCGAGCTGTCGATCGAGCTCCAGCGGGTGCTCGCGGAAACCCGCGCCGGCGAACCATTGGTCCGTGCGCTCGACGGCCTGGCCGACCGGACCGGTCTGGTCGCCCTGTCCCGGTTCGCCGACGGCCTCGCGGTCGCCCTCGAACGAGGCACCCCGCTGGCCGACGTACTACGGGCGCAGGCGGGCGATATCCGTGAGGCGAACCGGCGCGAGCTGATCGAGTCGGGTGCACGTCGCGAAGTGGCCATGATGATCCCGGTGGTGTTTCTCGTGCTCCCGGTGACCATCGCTTTCGCCTTCTATCCAGGCGCTGTCGGCATCCGGCTGATCGCCGGATGAATTGAGGAGAACTGATGTCCCTACTGCTGACCAGACTGTTGCTCACCTGGGCGATGAAGCCGAGACCGGCCGCCCGGGAGCGCGGCGACGTGCCGGGCTGGGTGCTGATCACCGTGATGACAGCCGGCCTGGTCGTCACGATCTGGGCCTTCGCGGCCGATCAGCTCCAGGCCATCCTCGAGAAGGCGCTGAACTCCGTCACCAACAAGTGATCCCGTCGCGCTCACCGATCGGCCGGGCTCGTGGCTTGTCGGCCCGAGGCCGGCGGTACGAGCGCGGCTCGGCGGTGGTCGACTTCGTGATGGTGTCGACGCTGGTGGTTCCGTTGTTCCTCGGGATCCTGCAGGTCGGGCTGTTCCTGTACGTGCGGAACACGGTGACCGCCGCGGCGTCCGAAGGTGCCCACTATGCGGCAGTCCTGAACCGCGAGCCCGCCGACGGTGAAGCCCGTACCCGCGAACTGGTGGACGGCGTCGTACGCAACGAACTGATCGACTCGGTCACCGCCGAAGCGGTCGACGTGGACGGTCAGCCCGGGGTCGTCGTCGTGGTCGAGGCCCACATGCCACCCCTCGGCCTGTGGGGCCCCGGCATCACCTTCCACGCCGAAGGCCACGCCATCAAGGAAACCGGCCAATGAACAATGCCAACCGCCAGGTGCCGCTCTCGAAGGTGTGCCACGTGCCAGCCGAGGCGCGGGCCGGAGGAGGCGGGACGGGCACACCCGATCTGGCCTCCGTGGTTCGCCCGCGGGGCGGAGTGGGTGGGGAGGGAGTACCCGATCTGGCCTCGGCCTCGGTGGTTCGCCCGCTGGGCGGGGTGGGTGGGAGCGGAGGACCGGGCCCGTTCGCGGAGGCGCGCCCGTTGGGTGGAGTGGGTGGGGAGGGCGGACCGGGCGCGGTCGCGGGTGTGCGGCGTGGGTGGCGGGGGGAGCGGGGTAGTGCTGTGGTGGAGTTTTCCTGGTTGGCGTTGTTGTTGATGGTGCCGTTGGTTTATCTGATGCTCGGCGTGTTCGATGTCCAGCGGGCGTCGTACGGGGCGACTGCTGCTACCCGGGCGGCCGCGCGGGCGTTCATCATCGTTCCGGCGGGGCTGTCCGAGGACGAGGCTCGGTCGCGGGCGTACGAGGCGGCGCGGTTGGCGATGAAGGACCAAGGTATCGAGCTGAGCTCCGATCAGTTGCGGATCACCTGCAACCCCGCCTGCCTCGAGCCCGGTTCGACCGTCACCGTCGAGCTCGACACCGAGATGCCGCTCCCGCTCATCCCCGACGCGCTCGGCGGCGAGCGACCCGCGGTCCGCATCAGCTCCGTCCACACCGAGCCCTACGGCGACTACCGCGAAGCCAAGGGCACCCGATGATTCCCCGCCACCGCCACCGCCACCACCGCATCCGCAACTGCGACCGTCGCGAACTCGGGCCGAGCGGGCGCGGAAGAGATGAGCGGGGGCAGATGACGGTGTTGATTATTGGGTTTGCGGCGGTGGTGTTGATGGTGATCGTGGTGGTGACGGATATCTCGAAGGTGTTTCTGGTGCGGCGCGATCTGGATGCGACGGCTGATGGTGCGGTGCTGGCGGCGGCGAACGGGCTGGCGGCGATCTACGCACAGGGTGGTTCCGGCGAGAACGCGCAGCTCGACCCGGACGAAGCGCGCCGGCTGACCGCGGAGTACCTGGATTCTGTTGGCGCGAGCAACAGATTCGACGGCCTCGACTGGACGGCCGACGTCACCGGTACGACGGTGACCGTCCACCTCTCCTCAGCGGTCGACCTGCCGTTCGCACCACCCGGCTGGCAAGGGACCGCCGACATCGGCTCGGACGCGGCGGCCGTCGTACCAATTCGTTGATAATGGCAACAGCATCAGGGCACGCGGCGCCTGGGAGTGCGGCGCGCACGAGCAGATGAACAGCATCAGGGCACGCGGCGCCTGGGAGTGCGGCGCGCACGAGCAGATGGCAACAGCATCAGGGCACGCGGCGCCTGGGAGTGCGGCGCGCACCAGTAGGTTGTGCGCAAGGCGTTCAGGGGTGAGCTGGTCAAGCCGCTTGGGTGGGGAGCGTGATGATCTCGGCGCCGTTGTCGGTGATGGCGATTGTGTGTTCGCTGTGGGCGGTGCGGCAGCCGGTTGCGCTGCGGAGCGTCCAGCCGTCGGCATCGGTGACGAGCTTGTCGGTGTCTTCCATCACCCACGGCTCGAGCGCGAGCAGTAGCCCAGGGCGGAGTTTGTAGCCGCGGCCCGGCTGACCGGTGTTCGCGACATGCGGGTCCTGGTGCATCGTCGAGCCGATCCCATGGCCGCCGAACTCGGTGTTGATGGAATAGCCCGCCGCGCTCAGGACCGAGCCGATGGCATGGGAGATGTCCCCGATACGCGCACCCGGGCCGGCAGCGGCGATCCCCGCGCGCAGAGCACGCTCAGTCGCGTCGATCAGCGCGACGCTCTCCGCGGGCTTGGAATCGCCCACGATGAAGCTGATCGCCGAGTCGGCGGCGACTCCACCTTTCAGTACGGTGAGGTCGAGCGTCAGCAGGTCGCCGTCGGCCAGCGAGTAGTCGAACGGCAGCCCGTGCAGCACGGCGTCGTTGACGGACGTGCAGATGTAGTGGCCGAACGGCCCACGCCCGAACGACGGCTCGTAGTCGACGTAGCACGACTGCGCGCCGGCCTCGGCGATCATGGTCTGGGTCCATCGGTCGATGTCCAGCAGATTCGTGCCGACCGTGCAGCGGCTCCTCACCGTCTGCAGGATGTCGGCGACCAGTGCGCCGGTCACTTTTGCTCGGGCCAGCTCGGCAGGGTTCAGGATCTCGATCATGCTTGCCTTCTCAGCCCTCTCAGGATTCTTCATGCGGCGCCAATAACTATACCGGCCATACTATGCCGGTACTAGAATGGGTTCCATGGTCAGATTGCCGCTCACTCCCGCGGACGTCGAGCGCGGGCAGCGCCTCGGCGCACTCCTGCGCCGCGCCAGGGGCGAGCGCTCGATGCTGGAGACCGCGCTCGATGCCCGGGTCTCCCCGGAGACGCTCCGCAAGATCGAGACCGGCCGGGTGGCCACCCCCGCCTTCCCGACCATCGCGGCGATCGCCGATGTCCTCGGTCTCTCCCTCGACGAGGTGTGGGCCGAGATCAACCGCCCCGAGCCCGGCGCCGAACCGACCGGCCGCACCCGCACGCGATTGGCCTCTTGATTTCCGTACGCCGAGGAGCCTGGCGCAGCGCTGATTCCCGGCCGGACCGGTTCAACGGGTACGCTGCTTGGTTGTGGCTGGACCTGATTTCGACGCTGACCTGAAGGCACTCGACGCGACCCTGACGTCCATCGAGAAAGTTCTCGACGTCCCGGCGATGAAGCGCGACATCGCCGACCTCGGCGAGCAGGTCGCGGCGCCGGACCTGTGGAACGACCAGGCCAACGCGCAGAAGGTGACGTCCCGGCTGTCCCGGCTGGAGGCCGACCTCGAGCGGCTGACCGGTCTGCGCAGCCGCGTCGACGACCTCGGCATCATGATCGAGCTGGCCCGCGACGAGAACGACAGCGACGCGCTGGCCGAGGCCGAGCGCGAGATCGCCTCGCTGACCAAGTCGATCCAGTCGCTCGAGGTCCGCACCCTGCTGTCCGGCGAGTACGACGAACGCGAGGCACTGGTCACGATCCGCTCCGGCGCCGGTGGTGTCGACGCGGCGGACTTCGCCGAGATGCTGCAGCGGATGTACCTGCGCTGGGCCGAACGGCACGGCTACCCGACCGAGGTCTACGACACGTCGTACGCCGAAGAGGCCGGGCTGAAGTCGACCACCTTCGGCGTCAAGGCGCCGTACGCGTACGGCACGCTGAGCATCGAGTCGGGGACGCACCGGCTGGTCCGGATCTCGCCGTTCGACAACCAGGGCCGCCGGCAGACCTCGTTCGCCGCGGTCGAGGTGGTCCCGGTGCTGGAGCAGACCGACGAGATCGACGTACCGGAAGAAGAGCTGCGGATCGACGTCTACCGGTCGTCCGGGCCGGGTGGGCAGAGCGTCAACACCACCGACTCCGCCGTACGAATCACCCACATCCCGACCGGCACCGTGGTCTCCTGCCAGAACGAGAAGTCGCAGCTGCAGAACAAGGCCAGCGCGATGGTGATCCTGAAAGCCAAGCTGCTCGCGCTGAAGAAGGCCGAGGAGCGCGCTCAGATCGACGCGCTGCGCGGCGACGTACAGGGCTCGTGGGGCGACCAGATGCGCTCGTACGTGCTGCACCCGTACCAGATGGTCAAGGACCTGCGGACGCTGTACGAGTCGGGTAACACCAGTGGCGTGTTCGACGGTGAGATCGACGAGTTCATCGAGGCGGGGATCCGCTGGCGCCGTACCGGCCAGCAGGCCGCCGACCAGAACTAGCCCAGTGCAGCTGGCCGACCTGCGAGCGGACTGCGGTAACTGCCACGGTCTGTGTTGTGTCGCGTTGACGTTCGCGAAGTCGGCTGACTTCGCGATCGACAAGGACGCGGGCGAGCCGTGCCCGAACCTGCAGCAGGACTTCCGCTGCGGGATCCACGAGAAGCTGCGGCCGAGCGGCTTCCAGGGCTGCACTGTGTACGACTGCTTCGGCGCCGGCCAGAAGGTGTCGCGGCTGGCGGGGCCGAGTTGGCGCGAGCAGCCGGGACAGAAGATGTTCGAGGCATTGCCGATCATGCGGCAGTTGCACGAGCTGCTGTGGTACCTGACCGAGGCGCTGCAGTTGGAGCAGACACGTCCGCTTCACCAGCAACTGCAGGAGCTCCGGGACCACGTCGAGGAACTCACGCTGCAGGACCTGGCGACGGTCGACCTCGCGGCCGAACGGCACAAGGTCAACGAGCTCTTGCTGGAGACCAGCAAGCTCGTCCGGGGAAAACAACCCAAGAAGAAGGAACGCCGCGGAGCTGACCTGTTCGGGGCCAGACTCCGCGGCGCGGACCTGCGCGCTGCCAACCTGCGGGGTGCCTACCTGATCGCGGCCGATCTGCGAGAGGCCGACCTCCGCCAGGCCGACCTGATCGGCGCTGACCTCCGCGACGCCGACCTGCGCGGTGCCGACCTCACCGGCGCCCTCTTCCTCACCCAGTCCCAGGTCAACGCCGCTCGTGGTGACGCCGCGACGAGACTGCCTTCTGCTGTACTGCGCCCAACCCACTGGGCTTAGCGCAGCTTGTGGGTGACCGGCGTCATCAGAAGAGAGATGGCCGTGATCGCCAGCGCTACTGCGGCGAGTGCGCCGCCCTGGCCCCAGGACGTTCCGGCAAGCGACAAGTACGCAGTACCGACTGTTGCTGCTCCTAGTGCGAGGCAGGTCTGCTGGCTCGTGAGCAGGATGCCGCTGCCGAGTCCTGCTTGTGCCGGTGGCACCTGGCCGACGACTACGCCGATCAGAGGAACCATCACTAGGCCGCTGCCGAAGCCTGCGATCAGCATGGGGATCGCCAGCGTCCACGGAGTCACGTCTGGCCAGACAGTGAGCGCTACGACGGCCAGTACGGCGTACCCGACCGACTGCACGATCCAGCCGCGCAGGATGAGGCCGGCGCCGTACCGCTGCTGCAGGCGAGGTCCGTAGATCGAGGTGATCAGGAACCCGACTGCCATCGGAAGCAGGCTCATTCCGCCTTCCAGAGGAGACATCCCCGCTTCGCCTTGAGTAGCCAGCGCGAACACGAACATGAACCCGCCGAAGGTGGTGAAGAACCCGACGGCCAGCAGCAGACCGATCCGCATCGGACGCAACCGAAGTACGGTCGGCGGGATCAGCGGGGCCAGGCCGGCCTTCTCGGACTTGTGCTGGTGCACACCGAGCACTGCTAAAGCAGGGATGGTCGCTGCGAGCGACACCCAGGTCCAGAGCGGCCAGCCGAGCGGGCGGCCCTCGGTGAGCGGCAGCAGTAGCAGTACGAGGGTGAGAGCAAGCAGGCCGGCGCCGACGAGGTCGACCCGTTGCGCCTTGGCCGCACGCGTCTCGGGCAGCAGCTTGACCGCCGCAGCCAACGCGAGCAGACCAACCGGCACGTTGACGAGGAACACGGAACGCCAGCCGAGATCGAAGACGTTGGCCTCGATCAGTACGCCGCCCAGGATCTGGCCGAGCGCGGCGGCAGCACCACCGGCTACCCCGAACATCGCCATCGCACGGGCGCGGTGCTCGCCGGTGAGCAGGCTGCTGATCGACGCCAGCACCTGCGGAGTCATCGCCGCGGCGGCGGCTCCTTGGACGACACGAGCCGCCAGCAGTACGCCGATGGTCGGTGCGATTGCGCAGATCAGCGAGAGCACGGTGAAGCCGGTCAGGCCGATCATGAACAGCCGCTTGCGGCCGAAGCCGTCGCCGAGGCGGCCGCCGACGACGAGCAGGGTGGCGTTGGCGATGCCGTAGCTGCCGACGACCAACTGGAGTTCGCCCGAGGTCGCGTGCAGGTCGGACCCGATCGCGGGCAGGGCGACGTTGATGATGAAGAAGGAGAGCATCGGCAGGAAGGCGCCGAAGAGCAGCGTGGTCAGCGCCACCGGCCGCAGCGGTGACACGGCACGCGACTCGGCGCCGCGGACGGAGAGAACCTGGTCTGTCATGGAACCAGCCTGCGGCCGAACCGAGCCTGGTGGTGAGAGCCTGGTTATCCTGGTATTGCCAGCACCCGGAACCAGGCTGGGAATCGCGGCCGCCGACCTGCACGATGGAGAGGTGAGTCTCCTGACCAGCATGCCCGCTGCCACCGACAAATCCGCCGGCACCACCGAGCCTGCGCAGAGCGGCAACGACAGCAACGGCACCGTCGATGCGGCGCGCAGCCACAGCAGCGACACAGTCGAGGCGGTACGGGGCGACAGCACCGGCACGGTCGAGCCGGTGCGGACGCGTAACGGCGGTGCGGTCGTGCAGGCGGGGAGCGACACCGGCGGCACGGTCGAGGCGGTGCGGACCGGTAGCGGCGATGCGGTTGTGTCGGCGGGGAGTGACAGCGGCGGTGCTGTCGAGGTGGCGCGGACTGGTAGCGGCGGTGCGGTTGTGTCGGCGGGGAGCGACAGCGGCGGTGCTGTCGAGGCGGCGCGGACCGACAGCGGCGGTGCTGTCGAGCTGGCGCGGACCGGTAGCGGCGGTGCGGTCGTGCCGGCGGGGAGCGACAGCGGCGGTGCTGTCGAGGCGGTGGGGAGCGCCCGCGGCGGTGCGGTTGTGCCGGCGGGGACAGACAGCAGCTGCGCGGTCGAGGCGGTGCGGGGCGACAGTAGCGGCAAGGGGGAGCGGCGGCGGGAGTTGGCGGCGTTCCTGCGCAGCAGGCGGGAGCGGATCCGCCCGGACGAGGTCGGCTTCGCGCCTGGCGGCCGACGCCGTACGCCGGGGCTGCGGCGGGAGGAAGTCGCTCAGCTCGCCGGGGTCGGCGTCACCTGGTACACCTGGCTCGAGCAGGGCCGCGACATCAACGTGTCTGCCCAGGTGCTGGAGGCGATCTCGCGAACGCTCCGGCTGGACCGCTCCGAGCGCAACCACCTCTACACACTGGCCGGTCTCTCGCTGGGCCCCGCGCCGGCCGAGTGCACCGCCCTGCCGAAGTCGGTCCAGCGAATGCTCGACAAGGTCTCGCCGTACCCCGCGCTGGTGCTCAACACCCGGTACGACGTACTGGCGTTCAATGACGCCTATTGCAAGGTCGTGCTCGACATGACCACCGTCCCGGTGGAGGAGCGCAACCTGCTCTGGCTCACCTTCGTCTCACCGGAGTGGCGCTGCTCGTTCCTGGACGGCGAGTCGATGAAGTTCCACCTGGTCGCCGCGTACCGCGCGGCGCTGGCCGACCACCTCGGCGAACAGGAGTGGCGCGACCTCACCGAGCGCCTGCTGGCCAACTCGGCGGAGTTCGCCCAACTGTGGGAGCGGTACGACGTGGCCGCGCCGAGCACGAAGGTCAAGCTGCTCGAGAACGAAAGGCTCGGGCTGCTGCGGGTGGAGCCGGCGAACTTTTGGCTGACCCGGCTCGGCCAGTTCCGGGCGACGGTCTACACCGCGGTCGACGAAGCCACCGAGGAGAAACTCCGCCGCCTGGTCGACGCCTAACAGTTGCCGGAGGCATCCAAGGTGCCCCCGGCAACTGGACTCAGCTGATCGGGATGCCCGGGTTGGTCAGGCCGCGGCCGCCGGTGATCGTGTTGGAGTTGTCGATCGTCACTTTGCACGAGGACGCGTTGTAGTTGGTGATGTTGAACGCGTAGCGCCCCGGCCCGGTCGCGCCGGTCAGGTCGGAGTGGTTGTTGCGGAACACCGTGCCGCAACCCCAGCCGCTCTGCTGGGTGTGCGTCTCGTAGCCGTTGTTCGTGGTGTTCTTGCCGGTGTTGTTCTCGATCACGTAGTTGTTGCCTTTGACATCGACCCAGCTGTCGTCGTAGTTGGCGCCGGTCAGCCCGCGGCCGTCGAAGCTGTTGCCCGCGACCCGGCCGCCGGTGGTCCCTTCCTTCAGATCGACGGCCTCACCGCCGACGTCCGGCCCGATCGTGTTGTCGAGGATCTGGACATGGTCGGACTTGTCCGAGGTGCCGCCCGCGCTGCCGACGTACACGCCTTCGCCCATGCCGCGACCGTCGTTTCCGGTGTCGTAGATGGTCGAGTTCCGGATCGTTCCGTAGCTGCTGCTGTTGCGGAAGTGCACGCCTTCCATGTCCAGGCCGTGCACGGTGACACCGTCGATCGTGACCCTGGTCGCGGAGTCGATCATGATGCCCTTCTGGCCACCGGTCACGGTGATGCCTTGCACCTGCCAGTAGCTCGCGCCGTTCAGGTGCAGACCGTAGCCACCGCTCGCGGTCAGAACTGCCTTGGCGCTACCGGTCAAGGTGATCGGCGCCGACGAAGTGCCGGACACGGTGGTCTTGAAATTGCCGGAATAGGTGCCGTCGGCAAGCTTGATGGTGTCACCGGCCTTGGCGTTGGTCAGCGCCGTCTTGAGTTGCGCGGCGGTGCTGACGTTCACGGTTGCCGCCTGCGCGGGGATCGCGGGGAGGGCGGTTGCGAGGAGGAGGGCGGACAGTGCTGCTGTGCGGAGCAGTCTCATGACAGCGACCTTTCAGTGAACGACGGAAGGGGGCGTTGCGTCGTACACAGGGGATGCGCCCCGGGCCGGCGACGGGGCGGTCCGCCGGCCCGGAAGGAATCTCCATGATTAGGAAAGTTTCCTAATAGTTCACCGGAACTTAGCGGTGCTGCACAGCGCTGTCAATCGGTCGCGAAGGGTGATCACAGAAATTCCCGCGGGCCGGAACGGGAGCGCCGGATCAAGCCGTGTCGCGGGATTTCCAGCCGGCCTTGAGGGCGGCGAGGGTGGCCGCGATGGCCGGGCGCCGGGTGGTGGCGGTGCGCCATACGGCGTACAGGCGGCGGCTGGGGGCCGGCTGCAGCGGTACTGCGACGACGCCGGGCGGGAGCGGGCCGCGGCCGAGTCGCGGCAGCAGGCCGATTCCGATGCCTTGGGCAAGCATGGCGAGCTGGGTCTGGTACTCCGCGACCGAGTACACCACCTCCGGCTCGACGCCGGCCTTGCGCATCGTCCGGATCAGCCAGTCGTGGCAGATCGAACCGACCGGCTGACAGATCCAGCGTTCACCCACGAGGTCGTCGGCGCGGACGGACTCCTTGCCCGCAAGGCGATGCGATGCCGGAACCAGAATGTCGGCGGGATCGGTGCCGAGCTTCACCCGGGACAGGTCGTCGGGCAAGGTCAACGGGGTGTTGTGCCAGTCGTGCACGATCGCGATGTGGATCTCGCCGCGACCGACCGCGGCGACGGCCTCGTACGGATCCGTCTCGGACACCCGTACGTCGAGGGCCGGGTGCTCGTCGATCAACTTCGGCAGTACGGCGGGCAGTAACCCTCGTGCCGCGGTGGGGAAAGCGGCGAGCACCAAGGTGCCGATCGCCTGGCCGCGTTGCTCCTCCAGGGTCAGCTCGGCCTCCTCGACCAACTGGAGGACTTGACCGGCCGTCGCCGCGAGCTGCTGGGCCGCATCGGTGAGCACGATCCCGCGACCACGCTTCTCCAACAGCGCTGTCCGCGTCTCCCGCTCCAGCTTGGCCAATTGCTGCGAGATCGCCGACGGGGTGTAGCCGAGGGCGTCGGCCGCGCTCCCGACGGACCCGTAGACCGCGACGGCGTGCAGGGCCCGCAATCGGCCGAGATCAATCATTTAGCACTCCTACAGTAAGAGCGGTAGCAGGATTCGCTGGTCCTTAACAGTAGCTGGCGCCCAGACTAGATGACCATGAGCCCGCGCCATGTTCTCCTCGCTGTCACGGTCGCCATCGTCTGGGGGATCAACTTCGTCGTCATCGAGGTCGGTCTGCAAGACTTTCCACCACTGCTGTTCTCGGCGCTGCGCTTCTTCTTCGCGGCTGTACCGGCCGTCTTCATCCTCGGAAAGCCCAGAGTGGCCTGGCGTTACGTGATCGCCGTCGGGCTGGTGCTCGGGGTCGCGAAGTTCGGCCTGCTGTTCGTGGGGATGTCGCACGGCGCCCCGGCCGGACTGTCCTCGCTGGTGTTGCAGAGCCAGGTGATCTTCACGCTGCTGTTCGCCGTACTGGTCCTGCGTGAGCGCCCTCGCAAGACCCAGTTGCTCGGGATCGCGATCGCCTGCGTGGGCATGGTCGTGATCGCGCTGGACCATGGGTTGACTGCGCCATTGGGTGCTCTGGTCCTCGTGATCGCGGCCGCGGCCTGCTGGGGCGTCTCCAACATCGTCACCCGGCACGCGAAACCCCAAGACACCCTGCGCTTCATGATCTGGGTCAGCGCCGTCGCCGTAGTACCGCTGGTTTTGTTGTCGCTGGCAACCGAGGGGGCTCATAAAGATGCTCAGGCCCTCCGATCGATCGACCTGACCGGCGTCGGCGCCATCGCCTACCTGTCCTTCGTAGCCACCCTCTTCGGCTTCGGTGCCTGGGGCTTCCTGCTCCGCACGTACGACGCCAGCACGGTCGCGCCCTTCTCCCTGCTCGTCCCCGTAGTCGGCATGGCCGCCGCCTGGACCCTTCGCGGCGAATCCATCGGCCTCCAACAAGCAATAGCCGCCACCCTCATCATCGGCGGCATGGCCTGCACCGTATTCCGCCGCCGCACCCGCGCGAGTTCACCGACGGCGGCGGTGCTCGCTAGTACTGGTTCGATGCCGGGGTAACGGGCCGCACGTCGACGTGGATGAGCGCGGGGCGTGGGACTGCGTGGCAGGGTGTAGGTATGGATGGCGATGTGGTGGGAGCTGTAGCGAAGCTGACCGGGCGCTGGGTGCGGGAGTTGCCGGCCGGCAACAGTGTCGTGTCGGGGCTCGGGGTCTGGCCGTTGCTTGCGTTGCTGGCGACGGCGGCGGATGAGCCGGGGCGAAGTGAGTTGGCCGAAGCTGCTGGCGTCGACGCGGGCAGCGCGGCAGCGAGAGCTGTCGAGCTGGTCGAGACCATCGACCGGTCGGCGGATCTGCACGCCGCGATGGCGATCTGGGTCCACGAGCAGCTCAAGCTGAGCGAGTCGTTCGACGACGTAGTACCGGCTGCCTTGGCCGGGACGCTGACCGGTGATTCCACTGCTGACAAGGCCAAGCTCGATGCGTGGGCGGCCGAGCACACCGACGGGCTGATCCGGAAGATGCCGATCGAGGTGACACCCGACCTGGCCGTAGTACTCGCCTCGGCCCTGTCCCTCAAGACCACCTGGACCAAGCCGTTCAAGGAGCAGGTCAAGCGGCTGTACGACGGTCCGTGGGCGGGCGGTTTGTGGCACTGGCTCGAGCGCACCGATCGTGACCTCGATTCCGTACGCCGGTACGCCGACTCGCCGGCCGGCCCGTTGACCGTGATCACGGTGGAGGGCGACGCCGACGTCGACATCCTGCTCGGAATCGGCGACGCCCAGCGCACCGACGTACTCGCAGGTCTTCTCGCGGCGTCCGCCAAGCCCGCCGATGGGCAGCCGGGCAGCGCTCTGGTGGAGCAGGGTGAGCCCGGGCAGGAGGTCGCGCCTGGCGTCAAGATCGGCCTGACCACGACCTCCGTGCCGGAGGTGAAGTTGTCCCTGCCGTCGTTCAATGTCGAGGTCGAGCACGACCTGCTGGCGCTGCGCGAGATCTTCGGCCTGACGACCGTGACCGGGCCGCCGGCTGACAACGGCCACTTCAGCGGCATCAGCCCGGAGCAGTTGGTGGTCGGATCGGCGAAGCAGACCGTCCTCGCCCGCTTCTTCGCCACCGGCTTCGAGGCCGCCGCGGTCACCGCGATGGGCCTCATGCGGACGTCGATGCCCACCCACCAGGCCCGCCGCCTCGACGTCGAACTCGCCCGCCCCTTCGCCTTCACCGCCGTACTGCGGGAGAGCCGCCTCCCGATCGTGACGGGCTGGATCGAGCAACCCACCGAGCCGGGCTAGGTCGGCAGCGCGAACAACCGGTTGAGCAGGGCCGACGCTTCGTCGACGCCCGCCCGGTCGCCGGTGAGGAGCAGATCGAAGAGCAGTCCACGAGACGCCGCGAGACCCAGCCGGGCGTACGCCGGGGCCTGGTCCGGGGCGATGCCGGCGCGGATGCACAGGTCGGTCAACGGGGGCAGCCAGACATTGATCAGGTCCGCCTTGAGTGCCTCGGTGTGCGGCTGGTCCTGCATCGCGTGCGCGGCCAACTCGAAGAACAACGGCCCGTAGATCAGCGCGGCCTCGGTCACGCGGCGCCAGAATTCCTCAGCCTGTTCGGCAACCGTGCCCTCGGTGAGCGACGCGAGGAGATCGCGCTGCTGTTGCTCGACCGTGCGGACCACTTCCGCGAGCAGTCCCTCGCGCGAACCGAAGTGGTAGATCAGCATCCGGTGGCTGGTACCGATCGCGGTCGCGATCGCGCGCAGGCTCGCATCCCCGATGCCGTTGCGGGCGAAGTGATCGACCGCGTCGGTGAGCAGGCTCTCGCGGCTCACTCCCGCTCGCTGACCTTCTTGAGGTTCTCGGTCTCGGTCGCGATGTACCGCTTCGTCAGGCCGGCGTAGAGCCTCCCGAACAGCCAGCCGAGCGGCCCTTCCTGGATGATCGTCGCCGTCGCCACGGTGCCTTCCGGCGTACTGACGACCCGATGGCCGCCGGTGGTCTTGATCCCCGGGGCGCGCGAGACCCATTCGAAGTACTCGCCTTCTTTCAGCTCGGTCACCTCCCAGATCGCGACCGGCAGCTTCGGCTGGCGGATCCGGGTCCGGGCGCCGACGTGGATGCGGCCCTCGTCGAGCCGCTCGACCTGCTCGACCGTGGGGGTCCACTCGGGCCATCGGGCGACGTCGCTGAACACCTCCCAGACGCGTTCCGCCGGGGCCTGGACTGTGATGGAGTGATCGAAGCGCATGTACCAAATGGTACATGGACTCCGGGCACCGACCAATGCCCGAGCGGAGCGTGAACGGTAGTCGGACAGCGCGTAAGAGTCCGGTCAGAACGAGGGTTGGTCGGTGCTGGCGGTCCGTCCGCCCGGGTAGGGTCTGCGGCATGGCTGACCAGAACCTCACAGAGAACGAGCAGGACCCGGGTGCGAGCACGCAGATGTTCCGCGCCTTCGTGAACGAGGGAACGACCGAGGCGACCGAGGAGCCCAAGCTCAACGGCCGCACGCTGGCGATCGTCGGCGGCGTCGTCGTCCTGATCGCTGTCATCGCCGCGATCCTCGTTCTCTGACCTCCTGTGGTGACCACCGTCGACGTTCACGTCGTACGGGTGTTCGTCGACCCCTCCGGCGACTTCGGCAACCCGCTCGGCATCGTCGACGGCACCCTGGTCCCCACGCAGGCCCGCCTTCGAGTCGCCGCAGCGCTCGGCTACAGCGAGACCGTCTTCGTCGACGATCCCGCGAGCGGTCGGCTGCAGATCTTCAGCGCCACCGCCGAGATGCCGTTCGCCGGTCATCCCACCGTCGGCGTTGCCTGGTGGCTGCACTCCCAGGGCTATGACACTCCCGTACTACGGGTGCCCGCCGGTGAGGTACTCGTCTCTCGCTCAGGTGACATCACCTCGGTCCAGGCCGACCCTTCGTGGGGCAGCACCTTCACCTGGTACGAGCTGCCCACTCCGGACGCGGTCCTTGCTGCCGACCCGGGTGACTACTCGGACGACCACTCCTACCTGTGGTCCTGGATCTCCGAAACGGACGGCACCATCCGCGCCCGCATGTTCGCCCCCGCCATGGGCGTCCCGGAAGACGAGGCCACCGGCTCCGCCGCGACCCAACTGACCGCCCGCCTCGGCCGCCCGCTCCACATCACCCAAGGCGCCGGCTCGGAACTCCACACAACAGTCATCTCCCCGACCGCGGTCACGGTGGGCGGCCGGGTCAGCGCAGCGCCCCCGCGCACCATCTCTGTCTGACATCTCTCGCGCGTCCAGCGCAGTCGTTCTCCTGAGAATCGTTGACTGGGGAAGCCTGCGGATAGAGCATGGGGGCTCGGCTACGTGGGAGGTTGCTGTGGCGGAGGTTGTGCGAGCGGCGCTGGTGCAGACGAAGTGGACCGGCGACCAGGAGTCCATGACGAAGGCGCACGAGGACTATGCGCGCCAGGCCGCGGCGGCCGGCGCGAAGGTGATCTGCTTCCAGGAGTTGTTCTACGGACCTTACTTCTGCCAACTCCAAGACCCCAAGTTCTACGAGTACGCCGAGTCCGTGCCCGGCCCGACGACCGAGCGCTTCCAGGCGCTGGCCGCCGAGCTCGGAATGGTGATGGTGCTCCCGGTGTACGAGCAGGAGCAGCCCGGCGTGCTCTACAACACCGCGGCGGTGATCGATGCCGACGGCAAGTACCTCGGCAAGTACCGGAAGAACCACATCCCGCAGGTGAACGGGTTCTGGGAGAAGTTCTACTTCCGCCCGGGCAACCTCGGCTATCCCGTCTTCGACACCGCGGTCGGCCGGATCGGCGTCTACATCTGCTACGACCGGCACTTCCCCGAAGGCTGGCGCGCCCTCGGCTTGGCCGGCGCCAAGATCGTCTTCAACCCCTCCGCCACCAGCCGCGGCCTGAGCTCGTACCTGTGGAAGCTCGAGCAGCCCGCGTCGGCCGTTGCCAACGAGTACTTCATCGGCGCGATCAACCGGGTCGGCATCGAGGACGAGTTCGGCGACAACGACTTCTACGGTACGTCGTACTTCGTCGACCCCGAAGGCAAGTTCGTCGGTGACGTCGGGCACGACCACGACCCCGAACTGATCGTCCGCGACCTCGATCTCGGCCTGCTCGACACCGTCCGGGACCGCTGGCAGTTCTACCGCGACCGCCGCCCCGACGCCTACGGCGACCTCACCAAACCCTGACCCACGATCGCTGACGTCCGAAGAAGTGAGGGTCAGGACCCACGTTTGTTCGGACGCAATGTCTAGAGATGAGGAGCGTGGAGGATGTCGTTGCTGGTCAAGGGTGGAATCGTCGTGGGGGCGACCGGGACGCAGCCGGCCGACGTCCTGGTGGAGGGCGAGAAGATCGTCGCAGTACTGGATCCGGCGTACAGCCAGACCGTGCAGGCGGACGAGCTGATCGATGCCACCGGCAAATATGTGATCCCGGGTGGCATCGACGCGCACACCCACATGGAGTTGCCCTTCGGCGGTACGGCGGCCAGCGACACGTTCGAGACCGGGACGCGCGCGGCGGCGTGGGGCGGCACGACCACGATCATCGACTTCGCCGTGCAGCGGACCGGCGAAGTGGTGCAGGACGGGCTGGCCGCCTGGCACGCGAAGGCCGACGGCAACTGTCACATCGACTATGCGTTCCACATGATTCTCGGCGGCGTGGACGACGACGCGCTCAAGGCGATGGACCAGTTGGTCGCCGACGAGGGCATCACCAGTTTCAAGCTGTTCATGGCCTACCCCGGGGTGTTCTACTCCGACGACGGCCAGATCCTGCGCGCGATGCAGACCGCGCGGGAGAACGGCGCGATGATCATGATGCACGCGGAGAACGGGATCGCCATCGACGTGCTCGTGCAGCAGGCGCTAGCGCGGGGCGAGACGGATCCGATCTACCACGGGATCACCCGGCCGGCCGCGCTGGAGGCCGAGGCGACCAACCGCGCGATCTCGCTCGCCGAGGTGGCGCGCGACTGTCCGCTGTACATCGTCCATCTCTCGGCGAGTCAGGCGCTGGAGCACGTGGCCGTTGCCCGGGACAACGGTCGCAACGTGTTCGCGGAGACCTGCCCGCAGTACCTGTATCTGACCCTGGAGGACCAGCTCGGCGCGCCTGGTTTCGAGGGCGCGAAGTGGGTCTGCTCGACGCCGTTGCGGAGCAAGCACGAGCCGCACGCGAAGGATCTGTGGAAAGGCTTGCGGAGCAACGATCTGGCGATCGTGTCGACCGACCACTGCCCGTTCTGCATGAAGGACCAGAAAGAGCTCGGCCGCGGCGACTTCTCCAAGATCCCCAACGGTATCGGCGGCGTCGAGCACCGGGTCGACCTGATCTACCAAGGCGTGGTCGACGGACAACTCTCGCTGGAGCGCTGGGTCGAGACGATCGCGACGACGCCGGCCCGGATGTTCGGGCTCTATCCGCAGAAGGGTGTGATCCAGCCCGGTTCGGATGCCGATCTGGTCGTCTACGACCCGAACGGCACGACCCGGATCAGTGCGGAGACGCATCACATGAACATGGACCATTCGGCGTACGAAGGGTTCGAGATCTCCGGCCGGGTGGACAAGGTGATCTCGCGCGGCAGCGTGATAGTGGCTGATGGCAACTACCATGGCCGCAAGGGGCACGGACGATACCTGCGCCGCGGGCTGTCGTCGTACCTGGTCTGACGAGGGGACAAGCCGGTGGACTTCGGAGTGGTGTTCCAGTGCGATCCGCCCGCGTCGGCGGTGGTGGAGCTCGCGGTCAAAGCCGAGGAGGCCGGTTTCAGCCACGTCTGGACGTTCGACTCGCACCTGCTCTGGCAGGAGCCGTTCGTCATCTACAGCCAGATCCTGGCGGCCACCGAGCGAGTGATCGTCGGCCCGATGGTGACGAACCCCGGCACCCGCGACTGGACCGTGATCGCGTCCCAGTTCGCGACGCTGAACGAGATGTTCGGCAATCGCACGGTCTGCGGGATCGGTCGCGGCGACTCGGCGTTGCGGACCCTTGGCGCGCAGCCGGGGACCGTCGAGGAGATGAAGCAGTGCGTCGAGGTCGTCCGTTCGCTGGCGCGCGGCGAGACGGTGACGTACCGCGGGCAGCAGTTGAAGTTCGCCTGGGTCGAGAACGGCCGCCTCGAGGTCTGGGTCGCGGCGTACGGGCCGAAGGCGCTCGCCGCAACCGGTGAGGTCGGCGACGGGTACATCCTGCAGTTGGCCGACCCCGACATCGCCGCCTGGATGATCGCCGCCGTACGACGCTCTGCCGAGCAGGCTGGCCGCGATCCCGAAGCGATCACGTTCTGCGTGGCGGCACCGGCGTACGTGGGTGACGATCTCGCCCACCAACGCGACCAGACCCGATGGTTCGGCGGCATGGTCGGGAACCATGTCGCCGACATCGTCGAGCGGTACGGCGCCTCCGGTCAGGTGCCGACGGCGCTGACCGACTACATCGCCGGCCGCAAGGGCTACGACTACGCCGAACACGGACGGGCCGGAAACACCCATGCCGACTTCGTTCCCGACGACGTCGTCGACCGCTTCTGCATCCTCGGCCCGGTCGAGAACCACCTGGCCCGCCTGGAAGAGCTGCGGTCGATCGGCGTCGACCAGTTCGCTCTCTACCTCCAGCACGACGCCAAGGACGACACCCTCACCGCCTACGGCAAGGATGTCATCCCGGCGCTTCAGGGGTAGACGAACAAACCGTCCGGGTCGTAGGTGGCGCGGACCTCGGCCAGTCGGGCGAAAGTTTCGGCCGGCCAGCTGGTCTCGTAGGAGTTGGCGAGTTCGAGGCCGCCGGCGAAGTTGATGTTGTTGTCGGCCGAGACCCAGGGCCCGAGCTGGGCGACGATGCCGTCGACGAGCGGGGGCAGGACCGTGCTGAACAGGTTCGGGTCCGGTACGCCGACGAAAGACAGGCTGTACGCCGCCGTGCGCCCGCCGACCGCGCTGCCTTCCGGGACATCGCGCGCCGTCGCCCCGCCGAGATGCCGCAGCTCGGTCACGATGATCGGCACCTGCTGCTCAGGCCCGACCGCACTGAGCAGCGTCTTGGTGAAATCGCCGTCGAGCTCGTCCAGCAGCAGGGCGCGCACCCAGCCCGGGCCGGGGTCTCGCGGGTCGTTGTGGATCTGGGCGATGTTCGCCGCCGGCATCTCGGCGACTCCATCGATCAGCCGCGGCGCCAGGTCGCGGAGCGGCTGGAGCACCTGCTCGCCCTCGGCGGAGTCGCCGACGAAGGCGTAGCGCAGGTTCAGCAGCGTCTTGCCACGCAACGGCTCGGGGATGAACTCGAGCGGTGGCAGTCGCAGGATCGCCACCGAGCTCGAAGCCGACTCCGGTGCCGTTTTGGTCCAGTCGATCCACGCGTTCAGGACGGGCGCGATGTGCTCGGCGTCGAAGAACAGCGAACCGCCGTACAGGGTGGTGAGCGGGACGAGTTCGAACTCCATCGAGGTGACGACACCGAAGCCGCCCTTGCCGCCACGGAGGGCCCAGAACAGGTCCGGGTTCTCGGTCGCGTTCGCCGAGATCAGTTCGCCTGAAGCGGTGACGAGCCGGAAGCCGCGCGCCCAGTCGGAGGAGAAGCCGTAGGTCCGGGCAAGCGGGCCGAGGCCGCCGCCGAGGGTGTAGCCGATGGTTCCGACGGTGTCGGAGGCGCCGGCGATCGGGGCCAGACCATGTTCGGCCGCGGCCGCGATGACCTCGGCCCAGGCGCAGCCGGCGCCGATGTGCGCGATCCGGCTCTCGGGATCGATGCTGAGTTCGTTGAGACGGGACGTGGTGATGAGAATGCCGTCGGTGACCGCTGTCGAAGCGGTGGTGCCGTGGCCGGTGCCAAGGACGCGCACCGGTACTGCGTGCTTCGCCGCGACCCGGACAGCCGCGGCGACGTCGCTCTCCGAGCTGGCGCCGACGGCGATCTCAGGCGTGTGGGCGGCGATCGTGTTGTGCGCGGCAACCTCTTCGGTGAAGCCTTCGTCACCGCGCGTCAGGACCGGACCGGTAATGGTGGAACGGAGTTCGTCGATCATGCCTCAGTCTGTCCAGGCATGGGGTCATTCGCTGATGCCGGAGCGCTCCACCCCTTCGACGATCCAGCGCTGCAGGAAGACGAACATCACCACCAGCGGCAGGATCGCGATACTGGCCGCGATGAAGAGCTGCGGCAGGTTGATCGTCTGTGCGGTGAGGAAGGTGGACAGCGCGATCTGCACGGTCCAGGAGTTCTGGTCCGGCGCGATCACCAGCGGCCAGAGGAAGGCGTTCCACGAGCCGATGAAGGTGATCGTGCCGATCGCGGCGATGAAGCCGGCCGAGTTCGGCACCACGATCCGCCAGAACGTTCCCCAGTACGCCGTCCCGTCGAGCTGGGCGGCTTCTTCCAGTTCACGCGGGAAGTTGAGGAAGTACTGGCGGAACAGGAACGTCGCGAACGCCTGGAACAAACCTGGAACGATCAGGCCGCGCAGCGTGCTCACCCAGCCGAGCGAGGACACCAGCACGAAGCTCGGGACGAACGTCACGGCCGCCGGGATCAGCAGAGTGGCGACGATGAAGTAGAACACCGCATTCGCATACCTGAAAGGGATTCTGGCCAGCCCGTAGCCCGCGAGCCCGGAGATGACGAGCACGCCGACGGTTTGCACCACGGCGATCACCAGCGAGTTGACCAGGCTGCGTGCCATCGGCACGGCCGGGTCGTTGAACAGGTCGCTGATGTTGCTCCAGTGCAACGTCGACGGGAACAGCTTCCACGTCGGCGAGGTGATGTCGGCCTCGGTCGACAACCCGTTGCGCAGCAGCAGATAGAACGGCAGCAGGAAGAAGATCGCGCCGATCCCGAGTACGACGTACCGGATGGCCGAGCCGGCTTTGTCGGCTCCCGAGCGCTGGATATTCGCCATCTCAGTCCTCCCTCCGGCCGAGTCCGAGCACGCGGTTCTGGCCGAGCGCGACGAGGGCGATCAGCAGCGTCAGGATCACGGCGCCGGCGCTGCCGTGCCCGAAGTCCTGACCCTGGCCGAGCGCCGCGTAGTACAGGTAGACCAGCGGGGGACGCGCATACGGCGGGTATTGGCCCGAGCTGGACAGCAGATTGTAGAACTCGTCGAACGCCTGGAACGCGTTGATCAGCAAGAGCAGCAGTACTGCGGTGGAGGTGGCTCGCAGCTGGGGGAGCGTGATGAAGCGGAGCACCTTCCAGCCGCCGGCGCCGTCGATCGCGGCGGCTTCGTACAGCGACGGCGAGATCCGTTGCAGGCCGGCCAGGAACAAGATCATGTAGAAGCCCGCCTGCAACCACATCCGCGCGGTCACGATCACCAGCCAGTACCACGGGGGCTGGGTGACCGAGAGCCACGCGATCGGCTCGATCCCGAACCAGCCGAGCACGGTGTTCATCAGGCCGAAGCGGACACCGGAGAAGATCGACAACTTCCACACCAGCGACGCCACGACGTACGAGCAGGCGGTCGGCAGGAAGTAGACCGAGCGGAAGAAGGTCCGGGCGAACCGGGCCCGGTTGATCAGCAGGGCCAGGCCGAGCGACACCACGAAGGTGGTCGGCACGATGAACAGCGCGAACAGGACGAAGGTGGCCAGGCTGGACCGGAACGACGCGTCCCGGATCATGTCCAGATAGTTGCTCAGGCCAACGAACTTGCTCGGCGTGACGGTGTTGTGCGCGTCGAAGAAGCTCAGCACCACCGACCAGACGATCGGGATGTAGACGAACACCAGCAGGCCGAGCACGAACGGGCCGACGAAGACGGCGAACCACAGGTTGCGGTCGTAGCGGCCCCGCAACCTGGTGGTGATCGGTCCCCGGGCCGGCGCGGAGACCGACATCAGCCCGCGATGCGCTTGAGCTCGGCCTCGACGACCGCCTTCACGGCCTTGATCTCGGTGGCCGGGTCGGAGCCGTTCTTGATGATCCGGTTGAGCGCGTCGGAGTACGCCGTACCGGATTTCGGGGTCCACAGCAGCGGGGTCTGCGCGTGCCCGTTCTCGTTGACGAACCTCGCGGCGTCGGCGGCCGGACCGGACTTGAGCTTGTCGGCCTTCTCGATCAGGCTCTTGCGGGCCGGGATGTGGAAGCCGTACGACTGGGCCCAGTCGAGCTGCTTGTCGGTCTGATCGACCCACAGCCATTTGACGAACTTCTTCGCCGCGTCGACGTTCTTCGACTTCGCGCTGACGCTGGACGCGTAGGCGCCGACCGGGACGCTGGGCGCACCGGTGCTCGCGTTGAGCTTGGGCCACGGCAGTACGCCGAAGTCGTCGCCGAGCGCCTTCTGGATCTGCGGGAATGTCCACAGGCCGGTGAACTGCATCGCGGTCAGACCCTGGGTGAACGCCGACGGGTCGGACCAGTCAGTCGGTGCGCCGAGCAGCAAGGACTTCGAGGTGAACAGCTCGCGCAGCTTGCGGAGCGACTCGACCGCGGCCGGGTCGTCGAAGCCGAACGTGTTGTCGTCCTTCAGGTAGTCGAGCCCTGCCGACCACAGGGCCGGCCCACCGAGGATTCCGACGCCGCCGTCGTTGCCGACGAACAGGCCCTTCATCTTGGCGGTGGTGAGCTTCTTGGCCGCCGCCAGCAACTCGTCGACCGTCTGCGGCGGCTGGACACCCGCCGCCGAGAGCACGCTCTTGCGGTAGACCAGCAGCTGCATGTCGGTGACCTGCGGGATCCCGTACAGCTTGCCCTGATAGCTCATCCGGGCGATCAGCGACGGAGTGAAGTCGCTCTTCGCGTCGCCGAGCAGGTCCGTCAGATCGACCACCTGGCCGCCCTTGATCATGTCGATGCTCGGGCCGTTGCCGTACTCGAAGACGTCCGGGCCACCGTCGGTCAGCAGGGCCGAGGCGGTCTTCTTGTCGTAGTCGCCCGGTGACCACTGCACGGTCACCGTCGCGTCGGGATACTCCTTGGCGTACCGCTGGACGGCCTGCTGGGTCCCGGGCTCGCCGTACTGGTGGTACCACTGCGACAGCGTGGGTTTGCCGCCGCTCGAACTGCCCGACGACGCGCGGCCTGTGTTCGACCCGCAGCCGGTCACCGCCAGCGCGGCCAGCCCACCACCCACGGCCAGGAACCGCCGCCGACCGAACCCGTTGCCCTCAGCACCCGACATCTCGCCGACCTCCACTCCTCCGGCGCGGCCCGACCACCGCGCGCCCTCCCCGACCCTACGACCGAAGAGGGCTTCCCGGTCCCCATTTCCACCCCGTGGAAACGGACGCACGCCGGCGGTGTCTCAGGCGTCGGAGAGGCGGGCGATGGTGGCGCCGGCCCGGCGGACGATCGGGACCGGGCCGGCCGGGAGGACGTCGCCGATGAAGGTGTAGTGGCGCAGGATCTCGGGGTCGACGCCGCCGGGGCGGTGCCGGCTGTGGTCGCGGACCCAGTCGATGATGTCGCCCCAGCCCGGTGCCGCCAGCGAGCCGCCGAAGTGCTGGACCGACAGGCCCGCGCACAGGTTCCCGAAGGCGAGCCGGTGGGCGAGCGGCCAGCCGCGAAGCGTGCCGAGCACCAGAGACGCCAGGAAGACGTCGCCCGCGCCGGTCGGGTCGTACGACCGCACCGGCAGCGCCGGCACCTGCTCCTCCTCGCCGGTCGTGGAGTCGATCGCCAGTACGCCGTCGGCGCCGTTCGTTACGACGGCGAGCGGCACCCGGTCGGCAAGTTTGTGCAGCGCGGCCTTCGGGGTGTCGGTCCGGGTGTAGGCCATCGCCTCGCCCGCGTTCGGCGTGAAGGCGTGGAAGCCCTCCAGGACGTCGAGCACCGCGGGCGACCATGCGTCGGTCGGGTCCCAGCCGACGTCGCCGAACAGCAGTGCGCCGGACTCGCGCGCCTCCGCCGTCCAGCTCGGCAGTTCCTCGGCGACCGGGACGATCGCCGACTTCGTCCGCAGCCCCGGCCCGACCAGCTTGCTCGGGTCGCCCGGCGCCTCGTGGGCGTGGGTGACCATCGCGCGGTCGCGGTCGATCGACATCGACACGGTGACCGGGGAGTGCCAGTGGCCGATCCGCCGCGAGTGCGACAGGTCGACCTTTTCCTGGTCGGCCAGCGTGCGCCAGCAGAAGTCGGCGTACACGTCGTCGCCGAAGACCGCGGCCAGCCCGCTGCGCAGGCCGAGCCGGCTGGCGGCGATGGCGAAGTTGGCGACGCCGCCGGGACACGAACCCATTCCCTCGGCGAAGATCTCGGTTCCGGTGGTCGGGGCGGACTCCAGACCGGTCAGCACGATGTCGAGAAACACGGTGCCCTGCACGAACACGTCGTAGCAGTCCGGCTCGTCCATCATCGTCGGCTGCTCCTTGTCGGTGGCTGGTGATGTGCTGTCCTTCGTAGCATCATCAGCCGTTCATCACCACGGATTTGGGAGGACGACAGTGAGTTCTGAGGTGTGTTGGTGATTCCGACCTGGATCTCGGTGGTGGGCGTGGTGATGGCCGCGCTGAGCCCGGTGCTGGCCCTCGGTGGCGTCGCGCTGGGGTCGTACCTGACCCGCAAGTCCGATCGCGAGCTGGACACCTGGCGGCACCGCGAGGAGACGATGCGGATGGTGCGCTGGGCGGTCGAGCAGATCCTCGAGGGGGAGGAGGCCGGCACGGATGCCGGCGTGGTGACGCTGCGCTCACTGATGCGATCGGAACTGTTACAGCCCGAGGACTACGACCTCGTCGCCGCGCTGACCGCGGCCGTTGCGATCGACCGCGTCGGCCCGGCCGCGTACGCTGAGATCGCGGACGCGAACACCGAGATTGTCGAGGGAGGCGCCGATGAGTGAGAAGAAGACCGTCAAGGTCTCCCGGCAAGCCGTCGAGCTGGCCCGGTTGCACGTCGAGGCGGCCCGCAAGGCCGGCCGCAAGCCCGAGCCCGGCCTCGCCCGCATCGCCACCGCCCGGCCCGAGCCGACCCCCGGCTGACCGCACCGTAGCGCTTAGCACGTACGCCGTACCGCCTCCTGTCCGTACTGCGTACGCTCGCTGCCACCGAGTCGGGCGGCACGCCGTGGAGCACCTACACTGATCGACGGCCGCTCCGGTGGCGTACGGTGCCCTCGTGGTGACCACTACGCTGCTCCCTGTTCCCGACCACGGCCGGACAATCCCGTGATCCGCTTCGAGAATGTTTCCAAGACGTACGAAGGTCAGTCCAAGGCTGCCCTGCTGAACGTCGACGTCGAGATCGAGAAAGGCGAGTTCGTCTTCCTGGTCGGTACGTCGGGGTCCGGCAAGTCGACGTTCCTGCGCCTCGTACTGCGCGAGCACCGGACCTCCAAGGGCCACATCATGGTGGCCGGCAAGGACCTGAACCGGCTCGCGAGCTGGCGCATCCCGCAGATGCGCCGCCAGATCGGCACCGTCTTCCAGGACTTCCGGCTGCTGCCGAACAAGACCGTCGCCGAGAACGTGGCGTTCGCGCTGCAGGTGATCGGCAAGCCGCGCCAGCACATCCGCAAGACCGTGCCCGAGGTGCTGGAGCTGGTCGGCCTGGACGGCAAGGAGGACCGGATGCCGGACGAGCTGTCCGGCGGTGAGCAGCAGCGGGTGGCGATCGCCCGCGCGTTCGTGAACCGGCCGATGATCCTGATCGCCGACGAGCCGACCGGAAACCTCGACCCCGGCACCTCGATCGGCATCATGAAGCTGCTGGACCGGATCAACCGGACCGGCACCACCGTGGTGATGGCCACTCACGACGTGTCGATCGTGGACCAGATGCGCAAGCGCGTGATCGAGCTGGAGAACGGTCATGTCGTCCGCGACGAGTCGCGCGGCGTCTACGGCTACCAGCACTAGGGCAGCTGCATCCCTGGTATCCCGACGACCTACGACGTTACGGACTCAACTGTTATGCGCTTGAACTACATCCTCGCCGACCTCGGTATCGGGCTGAAGCGGAACCTGTCGATGACGATCGCGGTCGTCGTCACCATCTGGGTGTCGCTGTCGCTGTTCGGCAGTGCGTTGCTCGCCCGCGAGCAGGTCGACCTGATGAAGGGCAACTGGTACGACAAGATCCAGATCTCGGTCTTCCTCTGCACCAAGGACTCCGGCGGCCGCGGCTGCTCGGGCACCGAGGTGACCACGGAGCAGAAGAACCGGATCAAGCAGGTGATCGAGTCCAGCCCGGACACCGCGCCGGAGGGCGTCTTCGGGGAGACCAAGAAGGAAGCCTTCGACCAGTTCAAGAAGCTCTACAAGGACTCGCCGATCGTCAGCACGGTCACCGAGGACCAGATGCAGGAGTCCTTCCGGGTCAAGCTGAAGGATCCCCAGCGCTACCAGAACCTGGTCAGCGCCGTGTCGGGTCTGCCCGGCGTCGACACCGTCCAGGACCTCAGACAGTATCTGGATCCACTCTTCAAGGCGCTGAACGGATTGCAGTTCGGCGCGCTGATCGCGGCCGGGTTGCTGCTGATCGCCGCACTGATGCAGATCTCGAACACGATCCGCCTGGCGGCGTACGCGCGACGGCGGGAGATCGGCATCATGCGCCTGGTGGGCGCCTCGAACTTCTACATCCAGTTGCCGTTCCTGCTGGAGGCGGTGCTGGCCGCCCTGATCGGCGCGGTCCTTGCCTGCGGCACCCTCTGGGTCGGCGTGTACTTCGTCGTCATGCAGCGGGCCCAGGAGACGTTCCGGGTCTGGCAGTGGGTGGGAGCGTCCGAGACCTTCCAGGCGACCCTGATCATGGTGGTCGTCGGTCTGGTGCTCGCGGTGGTCCCGACATTCCTGACAACGCGGAAATACCTCAAAGTCTGACCTTCTTGACCTATGGTCGGTGACAAGTAAGTCACCAGCACCCATAGCAAGGGGTCGACTGTGGTCCCGCACTTCCCCGGTGCGAACCCGCGCAAGCGGGGGAGCATCAAGCGAGACGACAGCATCGGCACCACCGCCGTACCGGACGGACGGTTCCTCAGGCGACGCCTGGGTGGCCCGCCCGGCCGGCAGACGGTCGTCGCCGCTTGCTGCGTTGTCCTGTCCCTGTCCGCCGGAGTTCTGGCGGCGGTCCCGGCTGCCCAGGCAGACCCGCCGGACCCCGCCGCGAAGAAGAAACAGCTCGACTCGCAGATCCAGACCCAGCGCGGCGAGCTGAACGAGGCCTCCGACCAGCTGGCCAAGTCCGTTGCCGCGTACACCCAGGCCGAGGCGCAGTACCAGGCCGTGCAGGTCAAGTACGCCGCGGCGCAGGGGAAACTGGCCGCCGCGAAGGCCGCCGATCTCGTTGCCGCCGGCAAGCTCAAGGCGGCCGAACTGGCGCTCCAGACGGCGATGGACGAGGTCACCGCGGGCGAGCAGTTGCTCGATGCAAAGAAAGCGGTCGCCGGCCGCGCGGTCCGCTCGGCGTACCAGCAGCAGAACAGCCTCGTAGGGCTGAGCATCGTACTGCGGGGTGCCTCGCCGGCCGACCTGGCTACTGGCATGCAGGTCCAGCGCAACGTGTTCGGCATCCAGGGCAACGCGATCACCAACCTGAACAACGCGCAGGCGCAGCTGGCGAACAAGCGGGTCAAGGTGCAGGCGGCCGAGCAGGCGGTTGCCGCCCAGCGTGCCGAGGCGGCCAAGACCGTCAAGGAGGTCACCGCGCTCACGCTGCAGGTGGCCGCGGACAAGGCCGAGGCGGCCAAGGTCGCGGCGACCAGGCTGACCGCGCAACAGGCCGCCGAGAAGGAGAAGAACACCGAGCTCGCGCAGTACAACGCGCTGGTCAGTGAACGGACCCGGGTCGAGCAGATCCTGATCGCGCGGGCTCGTGCCGAGAAGGCGGCAGCTGCCCGTCGCAAGGCGGCGCGCGAGGCGGCCGAGCGGGCGAAGGCGAAGAAGGAGCACCGGCCGCCGCGGAACATCCCGGACGACCCGGGCAGCTCGTCGGGCCTGAGCTTCCCGATCGACACGTACATCACTTCGCCGTACGGGATGCGCTTCCACCCGATCCTGCACGTCTGGAAGCTGCACGACGGCACGGACTTCGGCGCCGGCTGCGGTACGCCGATCCATGCTGCCGCGAGCGGAGTGGTCACCGACCGTTACTACAACGGTGGCTACGGCAACCGGTTGTTCCTGTCCAACGGCATCATCCGGGGCTCTTCGATCACCACCGTCTACAACCACCTGTCCCGGTACAAGGTACGGGTCGGCCAGCACGTCTCGAAGGGCCAGGTGATCGGCTACGTCGGCACCACCGGTTACTCGACCGGCTGTCACCTGCACTTCATGGTCTACCAGGACGGCCAGGTGGTTAACCCGATGAAGTGGTTGTAGGAGTTCTGAGATACTGGTCGGATGGTGAAACAGACCGGCCACAAACCGATCGCGCAGAATCGTAAGGCGCGACACGACTACCACATCGACGACGTGGTGGAGGCCGGGCTCGTGCTGACCGGGACCGAGGTGAAGTCCCTGCGGCTGGGCCGGGCCTCCCTCGTCGACGCGTTCGCCGCCGTCCGCGGTCGCGAGCTGTGGCTGCAGGGGATGCACATCCCGGAGTACACGCACGGCACCTGGACCAACCACGAGCCGCGGCGGACCCGCAAGCTGCTGCTGCACAAGGACGAGCTCGAGAAGCTGATCAAGGCGGTCGAGCAGCAGGGTGTCTCACTGATCCCGCTGTCGCTGTACTTCAAGGACGGCTACGCGAAGGTCGAACTCGCCACCGGCCGGGGCAAGAAGGACTACGACAAACGCCACGCCCTGGCCGAACGCCAAGCCAGCCGCGAAGCCCAACGAGCCCTGTCAGACCGCAGCCGCCGCTAACCCACCTTCCTCACCACCCACCGCCTGCGGCGCCACTGCCTACAGCCACAGCGCTTTCCTTCCTTCCCTTTTGTTTGTTTGAGCTGGGGTCCGCTCAGGGGTTGGTCCGGGCTGCACCCGATGGGGTGAGCGGTCTCGCGGCGGGAGAGTGGGTGCATGTCCACTTCAGACCTGCTGGTGACGCCGGCCCAACGGGACCGCGCGGTCGAGATTCTGCAAGAGATGTACGCCGACGGCCGGCTGGATCACGGCGAGTTCGACACCAGGCTCGAACTGGCGTTGAAGTCCCGGACCCGCGCCGAGCTGAACGGCACCTTCAACGGCCTGGTCTCGCGCCCGGTCCCGACGTACGCGCCCGCCGCCTTCACCCGCCCCGCACCGCTGCAGCGACGCGACAGCCAGGGCCGGGGGATGGGGATGGTCGCGCACTGGCTCGGCTATCCCACCTTCTTCGTCGGCCCGGCGCTGATCGTCGCCACCGCCGGCAAGGAGAACCCGGCCGTCCGCAAGCACGCGGTCGAGGCGCTCAACTTCCAGCTGACCGCCCTGATGGCCTTCGCGCTGCTCGGGGTCGTCACCGGGGTGACCCAAGGGTTCACCGGGTTCCTCTTCCCGCTGGTCGGCCTGGTCTGGTTCGTGCTGACCGGTATCGGCGGCCTGGCGGCGCTGCTCGGCTCCGACTTCCGCTACCCGTTCACGCTGCGGCTCGTCCGCTGACCGGGGAATCCCAGGTGCGGTTCGCTTGTTGGAGTTGATAGTGTGGGTGACCTGCGGTGAGCCGCAGGTGTTTGACAACTCAACATGGGGGTGAACGGTTTCGACTTTGGACGTACGTTCCAAGAGAAGCGGGCCGAGGATCCAGGGTTATCTCGTAAACGATCTCTGGAAAACAATAACTGCCAACGCTAACGCGCGCAGTGACTTCGCTCTCGCCGCCTGACGGCCTGAGCCAATGAAGTCGGTCAGCCCGGGGTAGCTTCCGACCCGGTTCCTGGCCTCAGCTAGGAAGCTTGCTTCGTCAACCCGGTCACGGGGTTGACGCGGGACATTCACAGTGACTGAGCTTGTCAGCGACCCTGTCTGTGGGAGCGCTGGAGCCGAGAAAAGCGACTAACAGACTGCGCCCGGAGAAGTCTTGGGTCGACGCTGAAGGACGCGGGTTCGATTCCCGCCACCTCCACCCCTTTGAGTCGAACACAGAAGTGCCTGGTCAATAACCACTGACCAGGCACTTTCTCGTTCCACAACGACCACCCCGACGGCTCAGCGGAGTCGACTTTCCAACGCAGTCGGCAGCCCCGTCTGCCGCCGGTCAGCGTGGTGTCGGGGGCGTGGTCGGCTTGTTCACCCACTGGTACGTCGACGAGAGATGGGTCGACCAGACGTCCAGCAGCTGCGTCATGCGCTGATCGGATGCCATCGCCAGCAACTGGTCGCCGGTGATCGGTGCGGTGCTCTGCCCCTGGTCGGGGAAAATGGCCAGCCGTAGCCCCAGTCCGTGGTGATCCACGTTCAACGTCGCTGTCCGAGGCCCAGTCGGCTCGAGCGTCACGACGCCGTTCTTGGTCGTCTGCTTCTCACTGGCGCTGGACAGCCGCACGACTGCGAGGCCGCCGGTGGCCAATTGCTTGACCTGGCACGCGTCGTGGTCGGGCTCGATCTTGTAGTTGCCTTTGAGATGGGTCGCGGGCGCGGCGCAGCGCGTTCCGGGTGCGGGGAAATCGGCCATCGGTTCGGACAGCTCGAAGGTGATCGGGAACTTCAGTCCGCCGGCCTCGACCGTCAGGCCTCCCTGGTGATCGACCTGGACCGCGTCGAACTGCTCCGGCAGTAGTGCCGACAGCGTCTCCGCGGCGTACCGGAGGAACTCGTTGTATCCGATGACCTCCGGGATCGGCGGCAACGTGCTTGCGGGCGCGGTGACCGGCGGTTCGGTCCGAACCAGCGGCGCGATGGTGAGGCCGCCCGCGACCACTGCCAGCGAGGACAGGACCGCACCGGTGCCCAGCAGGACGCGCTGTCGCCGGACCATGCGGGGGCCCCGGGCCAGGACCGCCGGAATCAGATCCGGCATCGGCTCGACGTTGTCGAGCGTGCGAGCCAGTTCCTGTTTGATGTCGAACGTCATATCTCCTCCTGAGGTTTCAGATGGCCGACAAGGCCGAGAAGTCGCCACCGAGCCGGTCGCGCAGCTTCTGCAGGCCCTGGGCGGACTGGCTCTTCACGGTGCCTGGACTGCAGCCGAGGACTTCGGCCGTCTGCTCGATGCTGAGGTCCTCCCAATACCGCAGTACGACGACCGCCCGGGCCCGGGCCGGCAGTTCGGCCAGGACGGCCAGCATGGTCATCCGCAGCTCGACCGAGGTCTCCGGCCGGGCGGCGTCGGGCTTGCGGAACCAGTCCAGTTCGCGCCGGCGCCGCCGCTCACCGTCGAGGTAGGTGCGGACCATCGTCTTGCGCCCGTAGGCGTCGATGTTGTCGGCCCGCCGCGCTGACGGCCACGCTCGGTAGAGCTTCAGCAGTTCACCCCTTGGACCCGAACGGCGGCGGCGTTGCCTGAACCAGGTCCTGAGCACTGTGCCGGTCACCGCACAGCAAGTAGGCCTGCTGAAACAGCCGCTGCTGCCGCGCCGCGGCGTACTGCGTGAATTCCTCGTCGCGTCGCATCCACGCTCTCCTCTCGTCACACCCTTAGAAGAGCGGGCCCGCCCGGAAAAGGTTCAGCCCGGTCCAGATCTGGTCGAGCGCGATCGTCGGCGTACTGCGCCGGGCCTGGTGGTGCTCGTAACGCTCGGCGAGAGGGCAGCGATAGAGGTAATGGTTGACGTGTCGGTGTACGACGCGTCGCCAGGGGGCACTGACCCCACACGAGCGCCGGGTACTCGAGGATTCGGTGACTCCAGGTCCCGGCGTTGAAAAGCAGCGCCGGGACTGCTCATGTCCGGGCCTGCACGCCGCCGATGATCAGTTCTGGTTCGAGGCTCTGGTGATGACGCCGGTGACGATCTCTTCCGCGACGATCCTGAGTTTGGTGTTGCTGTCCTGGGAGGTCCGGACCAGGAACGCGAACGCGCGGTCGGGCGTGAGCGTGTAGCGCTCCATCACGATGCCGACCGCCTGGCCGATCACGTTCCGGGTGATCAGGGCCTGGTTCATGGTGTCTTCTTGGCGGGACCAGCCCATCGCGACCGCGACCAGCCCCGCGAACAGCGCGCCCAGGGCCCGGGTGTCCGAGTCGAGGCTGTGTGGCTTGTCGGCGTACAGGTTCAGCGCTCCGCGAACGTGCGGCTCGGCCCGGAACTGGAAGGCGATCTGCGCGCCGAAACCCAGCGCCGCGGCTTTCGGTCCGTACTGCGGCCAGCGCGGGTCGCCGGCGAGGTCGGCCGCCTCGACCACCGGTTCCGACAGGGCGGCCTCCAGGCAGGGCCCTTCGAGCAGCTGGTACTGCAGCTGGTCGGCCAGCACCACCCGCTCGTCGGTCGGCGCCAGCGTCTCGATCCGGCCGTCCCGGGTCGTGATCGACAAACTCGCCTGATCGACGCCCGGCACCGTGTCGACCACACTGGCCAGCAGATGCTCGAGCGTCTTGGCCAGATCGATCGGTGCCTTCAATGCCGCCGCGGCCGCGGTCATCACCGCGGCAAGGTCGTCCGACGGATCCAGGGTCATCGACAACTCCTCAGCGAAACCATGACAATCGTGGCTCACCCTCAAGGCTGAGCCACCGGTACGTGGGCGGAATCCCCGCTCACCCCAATTATCTGGTCCCACGCGCCGTACCCGGGCAAACTTATGCGTCCGTTTCAGGCGCGGAATATCCGTCACGGTCGTCGCCCGGACCCTCGGGCAGTACGCCGGTGGCGCAGAGTCGGTGGGCCACCTCATCGGGTGACAGCCCGGTCGCCGCCGCACGCGCCTCGATGAGCGCCCTGGCCAGCTCGACCGGGATCCCGTATCGCTCCAGCAGGACCCCCTCGGCCACAGCAAGAGCCCAGGTGGGTAAAAGGTGATCGAAACCGGGAACAGGCCCGCGCTCATCGTCATGGTCCACCGGACCGTCCGCTCTCACGGCCACCAAACGGGCCGGGACGTGAATCACCGCAGGCGGCACACCCTACTGGCGAATCCGAAAAGCCAACGGTCCCCATCACCCTACGCACAGACTTCGACACGCTCCTCCCGCGGCGCGTCCACCCGTGGGCGCACCAGCCGCGCAGGACGTCCTGGCGGGTGATACGGTGCTCGGATAGTATGAGATCGATATTATCTCGAAGACCTTCGCCCGCCCAAGGAGAGCCAATGCGTCGTTTTGCTGGAATCCTCGCTGCCCTGATCGGGCTGGTTGCCGTCGGTGCGGTTCCACCCGTGGCGACCGCGGCCGGTACGACGGTGGTGGGCACGTACACCGTGTGGAGCTGGAACGTCGCCGGGTGGGAGATCAATCGCGCTCTCACCGACAACGGGATGGTCGCCGGTGCGGTCGCGTCGATCCGGACTCGCGGCGCCGACTTCGTCGTACTGAACGAGTTGTGCTGGCAGCAGTACAAGGCGATCCAGAGCAGGCTCGCGGACGCCGGGTGGCCACAGGACACCACCAACTTCTCCCGTTTCGAGCGGCAGCGCACCGACAAGTGCAACAACCAGCCGTTCGGCGTGGCCATCTTCAGCAGGTTCCCGCTCGGCCCGGTCGAAGCGGTGACGTTGCCGCAGGATCAGAGCAAGGAACAGCGGAAGTTGCTTTGCGCGCCTTTGATCGCCCAGCCGCACCTACGGTTCTGCGGCACGCATGTCACGCCGTCGCAATTGCCGACCGCCGACGGCCGGCACGACAATGCGAATCTCGCGCAGCTGCAGACAATTCTCAGCCGGCTGGAGCAGCAGAATTCCAACGGCGACACCACGCTGATCGCCGGTGACTTCAACGCGCAGCCGAACTTCGGCCGCCTCGACGACTGGTACGACAGCGAGCTCGACACCGTCAACAACCGGCAGAACCGGGGCCAGTACCGCGAGCTCGACGACACCGAGGCGACCTGCCCCGGCTACGGCGAAGCCACCACGGAGAACAACAACGACGGCCCCTGCGACCAACCGACGAAGATCGACCTGATGTTCGTCCGGAAGAACCACCTGGCCGGCCCGTACTCCGCCGACGCACTGGCCATCTCGCACAACTGCGCCGGCGCCGCGTGCTCGGACCACCGGATCATCACCGGCACAGCGGAGCTCAGCATCCAGAACTAGCGGCCGGACCGAGGCAACAGTCGGCCGTTGGCAATGGCGTGCCCGGGTTCGGAAAAAAGGTCACCGATCGGCGGAAGCAATCAGCTGCTTTATCCCGGGAAAACGCTCTTTTCTCGGCTGACAACGCAGTCAACTGTCTCGCTTGTGCCAACGGCAGTAATGGGCGTTGACCATGATATGAGACGGGCATAGTGTCCCCCCGCGATCCACCGGCGTTGGAAGAGGAGTAAAGGAAGTAGTGAGGCCCGGTGGTATCCGGAGCGTTCCAGGCGGAATAGGTGCACCCGCCTGCCAGCCCGGCGCATCGCAACCCGCCCAGCACCATTTCCTGAAGGGGCCACGCCCATGGTCTTGTTTCAGCGTTCCCGAAAGACCGCCACTTATCTGGCGGTCACCGGTCTGACGGTCGTTTCCGTCGCCGGGCTCGGTGCCGCGACGTCCACCGCCGCGCCGAGTGCAGCACCGCCACCCAGGCCTACCCAGGCCCAGTCGAAGACGCTGGCCGCCCAGGCTGCGTCGTCGCTGGTGTCGCAGTTGCCGGCCGGACTGCACGCCGGCAAGAGCGACAAGTTCATCGCCAAGCCGGTCATCTCCGAGCAGACCGGTCTGCAGTACGTCCCGTACGACCGCACCTTCAAGGGTCTGCCGGTCATCGGTGGTGACTTCGTGGTCGTCACCGACGAGCACGGTGCCGTCAAGAGCACCTCGGTCGCCCAGACCGTCGCGATCCCGGACCTGTCCACGACCGCCGGCATCACCGCGGCGGCCGCGAAGGCGACCGCGACCAAGCAGCTCAAGAAGGTCACCTCCAGCACCCAGCCGACGCTGGCCGTCTACGCGCTCGGCAGCAAGCCGACCCTGGCGTGGCAGTCCCGCGTCACCGGCTTCAAGGGCAAGGAGCCGTCGAGCCTGTCGGTGTACGTCGACGCCAAGACCGGCAAGGTGCTCAGCACCAAAGAGCACGTGATGGCAGGCAACGGTACGGCGGCGTACAGCGGCCCGAACCCGGTGCACCTGGACACCACGCTCAGCGGCAGCACCTACTCGATGAAGGACCCGAACACCACCAACCAGTCCTGCCAGGACGCGGCGAACAACACCACGTTCTCCGGTCCGGACGACAACTGGGGCAACGGCAACGCCACCAGCAGGGAAACCGGCTGTGTCGACGCCCTCTACACGGCCCAGACCGAGCGGCACATGCTGACTGACTGGCTCGGCCGCAACGGCTTCGACGGCAACGGCGGCGGCTGGCCGATCCGCGTCGGCCTGGCCGACGTGAACGCCTACTACGACGGCTCCCAGGTCCAGGTCGGCCACAACAACGCGAACCAGTGGATCGGCTCGCTGGACGTCGTCGGCCACGAGCTCGGCCACGGCATCGACGACCACACCCCGGGCGGCATCTCCGGCTCCGGAACGCAGGAGTTCGTCGCCGACACGTTCGGCGCGAGCACCGAGTTCTACAGCAACCAGGGCTCGGCCTACGACCCGCCGGACTTCCTCGTCGGCGAGGAGGTCAACCTGGTCGGCCAGGGCCCGATCCGCAACATGTACGACCCGTCGCAGGTCGGCGACCCGAACTGCTACTCCAGCTCGATCCCGGGCTCCGAGGTGCACGCCGCCGCCGGTCCGGGCGACCACTGGTTCGTCCTGGTCTCCCAGGGCAGCGGTGGCAACCCGAACGTTCCGACCTGCAACAACTCCTCGGTGACCGGACTGGGTATCCAGAAGGCCATCAAGATCATGTACAACGCGATGCTGATGAAGACGAGCAGCAGCTCGTACCTGAAGTACCGCACCTGGACGCTGACCGCGGCCAAGAACCTGTACTCCCCGAGCTGCACCGAGTTCAACACCGTCAAGGCGGCGTGGGACGCGGTCAGCGTTCCGGCCCAGGCCGGCGACCCGACGTGTAGCAGCACCGGTGGCGTCACCGTCACCAACCCGGGCAACAAGACCGGCACCGTCGGTACGCCGATCAGCTCGTTCACGCTGTCGGCCAGCGGCGGCACCGCGCCGTACACCTGGTCCGCCACCGGTCTGCCGGGTGGTCTGACGATCGGCTCCTCCACGGGCACGATCTCCGGCACCCCGACCGCCAACGGCACCTTCAACGTGACGGCGACCGCCACCGCGAGCGCCGGCGGTTCCGGCAGCACCACCTTCACCATCACCATCGGTGGTGGCGGCGGCAGCTGCTCGGGCCAGAAGCTCGGCAACCCGGGCTTCGAGACCGGTACGGCGACGCCGTGGTCGGCCTCGGCGGGCGTCATCGACAACTCGCCCAGCCAGGCCGCCCACACGGGCTCCTGGAAGGCGTGGATGGACGGCTACGGCACCACCCACACCGACACCCTGAGCCAGTCGGTCGCGATTCCGGCCGGTTGCCACGCGGTGCTCTCGTTCTACCTGCACATCGATTCGGCCGAGACCACCACCACGACTCAGTACGACAAGCTGACCGTGAAGGCGGGCTCGACCACCCTGGCGACCTACTCGAACCTGAACAAGGCTTCGGGCTACTCGCTGAAGTCGTTCGACGTGTCGTCGCTGGCGGGCCAGACGGTCTCGATCAGCTTCACCGGCACTGAGGACTCCTCGCTCCAGACCTCGTTCGTCGTCGACGACACAGGCCTCAACCTGAGCTGACGAACAGGGCACGACCAGTAACAGCCGGCCCCCTCACCCCCCAAGGGTGAGGGGGCCGGTGTTTTGGTTGCTCAGCTCAACGACATCCGGGGTTCGCCGTTGAGGAGGCCGGGACCGGCGATAGTGCAGGTGCCCGCGTGGTTGAGTGTGTAGGACTGCCGGATACAGGAGCGCAGCGCGAGTTGGGCCCAGTAGTTGGGGTGCAGGGACTCCTGGATGAAGTAGTCCGAGCCGATCGTGGTGACCGTGCGGATCTGGTTGATCCACTCGGTCCTGTCGACGGCGGCCGGCTGGGTCCACGACGACAAGCCGGTCTCCTCGTAAAGCCCGACGCCGGACTCGCAGAGGCGGCGGCCGTTGAAGGCCGACTGAAGTTCGAGGATCCGGGTGTTCGACAGGCCGGATTGGCCGACCGCTGCGCGGACGGTGTTGTTGATGGTCGCCAAGGCGGTGCTGTTGGCCCAATCTGCGTCGGCGTTCCAGAAGCCGCAGCCGCCGGTGTTCTGTCGGCCATAGCCGCTTTCGCCGTACCGGAAGCCGCTGCCGGCCGGGATCGGTGACGGGTAGGTCTGCACCTGCAGGGTCCACGCGTTGTCGGCGTACCCGGCGTTGCGCATCGCCGTCCGGAGGTTCTGGAACGAGGTGGCGATCCGGGCCCGTACTGCGGTGATGTTGGCGGTCGTGAAGTTCGCGACCACCGACGAGTCGTCCTTGCAGTAGTCCTTGAACCAGGTCGGCGAGGTGAGGAAGTCGGTCACGCAGGACGTCACGATCGAGGCGAAGTTGAAGTCGTTGCCGCCGATCGAGACGACCACCAGTTTCACGTTGTGGGTGGCGGCGAACTGCTGCAGCAGTTTCGCCTGGCCGAGGTGGCCGTTGCCGTCGTCGTAGAAGTCCAGGCCGGGCTTGAAGTCGTCACCGGTGGTGGTGCCGGTGCTCGCGCCGGAGCAGGCGAGGTTCATCCCGCCGACGCCGCCGCCGATGTACGCCTCGGCGGACCGGCTGCGATGGCATTTGGGGATCGTCTCGCCGGTACCGGCGGCGTTGTCGTGGTAGGCGTGCGCGCCGAGCGCGTCGGCCGGCGTCTCCGAGTTGTTCGAGCTACCGGCCCAGCGGCCGGCCTCGCCCGAGATGTAGGAGTCGCCGACCGACACGACGTACGGCGTACCGGCGCCTGGGCCGTCGGCGTGGGCGGTGGACGTGCTGACAACCAGGGCGGCGGCTGTCAGCAGGAATGCACTGGCGACGGACGAACTGCGATGGATCTTCACCGGTTGGCCTCATCTCGGACGAAGGGGCGGACGGCGGCCGTCGGACCCCGTGACCGGCCACCTGGCTCGGGAATCTACTCCCGGGTAACGCCTTCGGATAGACCGAGAGTGCTGGCATGTTCTCGCACTGTCACGATCATGCCAATCCGCTGCGGCCCGGACCCGCGATGCGAGAGCATGGCGGCATGTCGGTGGAGGGTCCGCAGTTGCCGGTCGGCACACAGGTCGTACTGCGGGTCGCCCGGCCTGACTCGGACGGCGGCACCGCCCAGCGTGGCGCGACCGGCCGGGTCAGTGGGGTCACCCCGGACGGCCGCTACCTGGTGCACCTCGTCGACGGACGCGACGCCACCGCCGGTCGCGACCAGCTCAGCCTGCGTACGGCGTACCAGGACGAGGCGGTCGCCGTGGCGCAGGTGGACGGCGACGAACTGGTGCGGGACCACACGGTGTACGCCGCGGTGGTCGGCTCGCGTGCGTTCGGGCTCGCCACGGATTCGTCCGACACCGATACGCGCGGCGTGTACGTCGCACCGACCGCGGCGTTCTGGTCGCTCGCGAAGCCGCCGATGCATGTCGACGGGCCGGATCCCGAATGGTTCTCGTGGGAGGTTGAGCGGTTCTGCGAGCTTGCCCTGAAGGCGAATCCGAACCTGCTCGAGGTGCTGCACTCACCGCTGGTGGTCCGGCAGACACCGCTGGGCGAGGAGCTGGTGGAGCTGCGACAGGCGTTCCTTTCGCAGCTCGCGTACCAGACGTACTCCGGGTATGTGCTGAGCCAGTTCAAGAAACTCGAGGCGGACTTCCGGCGCGACGGCGCGCCGAAGTGGAAGCACGTCATGCACCTGCTCAGATTGTTGCTGGCAGCCCGCACTCTGCTTGCTGAGGGCAAGTTGATTGTCGACGTCGGCGGAGATCGTGAACGTCTGCTGGCGATCAAGCGAGGCGAGTGCCGCTGGCCCGACGTGGAACGCTGGCGGCTGTCCCTGCACGAGGAACTCGATCGCGCACTCGCGAAAACGGTGCTGCCGGCAACACCTGATGTCGGTAGGGTCGACGCCTGGCTCAGGTCGGTCCGGAAGAGGAGCATCGGTGACGCGTGACATGCGAACGCTCGACTACGCCGAGCTCCGCGGCATCGTCGGCGACCAGCCGTACGACCTGCTCTTCGCCACTGTCTCCGGCGCCCACCTCTACGGCTTCCCGTCGAAGGATTCCGATGTCGACCTGCGCGGCGTCCACGTACTTCCCGCCGCCGAGGTCCTCGGGCTGACCACAGGCCCGGAGACACTCGACCGGACCTGGTTCCAGAACGACGCCGAGGTCGACCTCGTCACCCACGACCTGGCGAAGTTCCTCCGGCTGATGCTGCGCCGCAACGGCTACGTGCTGGAGCAGGTGCTCTCGCCCCTGGTCGTGATGACCAGCGCCGGGCATGAGGAACTGGTCGCGCTGGCGCCGGGATGCCTGACGAAGGGGCACGGGCATCACTACCGGGGCTTCGGGAAGACGCAGTGGGCGTTGTTCGGCAAGACAGGCGAACTCAAGCCGCTGCTCTACACGTTCCGGGTGCTCCTGACCGGGATCCATCTGATGCGCACGGGCGAGGTGCAGGCGGATCTGCGGGAGTTGCTTGGCGACGGCCCGTCGTACCTGCCGGAACTGATGGCCGCCAAGGCGGAGATCGAGCACGGTCCCGTGGCCGGGCCGTCCTTCGATGTGATCGAGCGCGATGTCGTGCGGTTGCAGGCAGTGCTCGACGCGGCCGAGTCCCAGTCGAAGTTGCCGGACGAGCCCTCGGCGGCGCCGGCGTTGAACGAGCTGCTGATTCGTACCCGCCTCGCTGCGCGTTAGTGCGCGCTCGCCTCTGGGCAGGCGCGGATGCGGGCTCTAGAGTATTTACTTAACCGCGTGAAGCTATTGACATCCCTGCCGGTAGGGTAAATAGTTCCGTCCTGAAATCAATCAGAAGGCAGAGTGAATCAACAGTGTCGAACATCAAGGTGCTGCAGCTGCGCTCGGCGGGCGTGAGTCTCGTGCTCGACTGCTCCGGTCCCGGTCTGCCGTCCGTGCTGCACTGGGGCGCGGATCTCGGTGAGCTCAGCGATGCTGCTCTGGTTGATCTCAGGCGTGGCGCGGGTGCGGTCCAGGTCGGCAACGGCCTCGACGACAACCAGCCGGTCGCGATCGTCCCGGAGTATTCCTCGGGCTGGTTCGGGCTGCCCGGGCTCAACGGTCACCGCGACGGCCAGGACTTCTCCGCGTCGTTCCAGCTCAGCGAAGTGGCCCAGGCCGGCGACACGGTCCAGGTCGCCGCGAGCGACGCGCAGGCTGGGCTCGGACTCGCGCTGGTGATCGAGCTGACCGACTCGGGGCTCGTCCGAACCAAGGCCGAACTGACGAACACGGGCGATTCGCCGTACACGGTGGACGGCCTGGTACTGGCCCTGCCGGTACCGACCGAGGCGACCGAGCTGCTCGACCTGACCGGCCGGCACATCGGTGAGCGGCACCCGCAGCGGAGCACGTTCACCCAGGGCCTGCACGTCCGCGACAACCGCCGCGGCCGCACCGGCGCCGACGCCACACTGCTCCTGTACGCCGGTACGCCCGGCTTCGACTTCGGCACCGGCGAGATCTGGGGCGTCCACACCGCCTGGAGCGGCAACCACCGCTCGTACGCCGAACGCGGGATGAGCGGGTTCGCCGTCATCGGCGGTGGCGAGCTGTTGCTTCCCGGCGAGGGCCGCCTCGAATCGGGCGGCAGCTACGCGACCCCGTGGATCTACGGCTCGTACGGAGTGGGCCTCGACCAGGTGTCGACCCGCTTCCACGAGTACCTGCGGGCCCGGCCGACGCACCCGTCGACCGCGCGGCCCGTCGTACTGAACACCTGGGAGGCCGTGTACTTCGACCTCGACCTGGACAAGCTGAAGTCGCTCGCGGACGCGGCGGCCGAGGTCGGCGCCGAGCGGTTCGTCCTCGACGACGGCTGGTTCCGCGGCCGCCGCGACGACCATGCCGGGCTGGGCGACTGGTACGTCGACGAGGGGATCTGGCCGAAGGGGCTGCACCCGCTGGTCGACCACGTCACCGGGCTCGGCCTGCAGTTCGGTCTCTGGGTGGAACCGGAGATGGTGAACCCCGACTCCGACCTGGCCCGCGAGCACCCCGAATGGATCCTTGCCGCCGGCAACCGGATGCCGCCGACCGCGCGGCACCAGCAGGGACTGAACCTCGGCATTCAGGGCGCCTACGACTACCTGCTCGAGCGGCTCGACAGCCTGCTGAACGAGTACGACATCAGCTACCTGAAGTGGGACCACAACCGCGATTTCGTTGACGGCGGCAACCAGTTGACCGGGACGGCCGGCATCCACGAGCAGACGCTCGCGGTGTACCGGTTGCTCGACGAGCTGAAGCGGCGGCACCCGGGTCTGGAGATCGAGTCCTGCTCGTCCGGCGGTGCGCGCGTCGACCTCGCCATCCTGGAACGGACCGACCGGGTCTGGGGCAGTGACAGCAACGACGCCCTGGAGCGGCAGAAGATCCAGCGGTACACGCAGTTGCTGCTGCCGCCGGAGCTGATCGGCTGCCACGTCGGCCCGCCGAAGGCACACACCACCGGCCGGACCCAGAGTCTCGCGTTCCGCGCTGCCACCGCGATCTTCGGACACTTCGGAATCGAGTGGGACATCAGCACGGCGTCGGCCGGGGAGCGCGCGGAACTGGCGGGCTGGGTCGCGCTGCACAAGGAACTCCGGCCGCTGCTGCACACCGGCCGCGTGGTCCGTGCCGATCGTGGCTCGGACGACTTCCTGCTGCACGGGGTGGTCGCGCAGGACGGGTCGCGCGCGGTGTACTCCGCCGTACAGCTGGCTCAGTCGATCACTTCCGAGGTGGGCCGGGTGCGGTTGCCGGGGCTGGCCAAGGACCGGGTCTACCGGGTCGGGAAGCTGGCCACGCCTGGTGCGGAGCCGCGAAACAGTGCGCCTTGGTGGACCGACGGCGTGGAGCTGAACGGCGCCGCGCTCGCGGCCGTCGGCGTACAGATACCGGCCCAGTGGCCGGAAAGCGCGGTACTGCTGGAAGTTCTGGCCATCGACTAGAAGGAGATCGCCCGTGACCGTGACGACGAGTCCCCCTCGAAAACGACGAAGTCTCGGGGATCTGAAGGTCGCGATGATCTTCCTCGCTCCTGCCACGCTGGGATTCGTGGTGTTCTACATCTGGCCCACGCTCCGCGGCGCGTACCTGAGCTTCACCGAGTACAGCCTGCTGTCGGCGCCGAAGTTCACCGGGCTGGACAACTACGACCGGATGGTGCACGACAGCTTCTTCTGGAACGCGCTCGGAGTCACGGTCGAGTACGTGGTGATCAACATCGGCCTGCAGACCGTGCTCGCGGTCGGCATCGCGATGCTGATGTACCGGCTGACCAAGTCGATCACGGTCCGCGCGGTGGTGCTGTTGCCGTACCTGGTGGCCAACGTCGTGGTCGCACTGGTCTGGTACTGGATGCTCGACTACCAGGTCGGCATCGTGAACCAGGCGCTGAGCTGGGTCGGGATCGACCCGGTCGCCTTCTTCGGCGACTCGCACTGGGCGATCCCGACCGTTGCCTTGATCAACGTCTGGCGGCACATGGGCTACACGGCGCTCCTGGTGTTCGCCGGCCTGCAGACCATTCCTTCCTATGTGTACGAGGCTGCCGAGGTGGACGGCTCGACCGAGCTGAAGACGTTCTGGCGGATCACCCTGCCGCTGCTGCGGCCCGTACTCGTGATGGTCCTGGTGGTCACCATGATCGGGTCGTTCCAGATCTTCGACACCGTCGCGGTGACCACCCAGGGCGGTCCGATCAACGCCACCCGGGTCATCTACTACTACATCTACGAGCGAGCCTTCACCCGCTTCGACTTCGGCTACGCCTCGGCGATGGCGCTGGTGCTGTTCGCCATCCTCGCCCTCATCTCCCTGCTGCAACTGCGGTTGCTGCGGGCGAAGGAGAGTGATCTGGCATGAGGCGCTCGGAGCTGAACCTGGGCCGCATCGTCGCCTGGGCGCTGTTGATCGTGCTGATGGTCCTGACCCTGTTCCCCTTCTACTGGATGCTTCGTACTGCGTTCTCGGACAACACCCAGTTGCCCGGGCACCCTAGTTCGCTGCTCCCGGTGGAATCGACCCTCGGTGCTTTCAAGCGCGTCCTGGGTTTGTCGTCGGTCGCCGAGGCGCAGGCCCAGGGTGGGTCCGGTGCAGCGGTGAACTTCTGGCTCTACCTGCGCAACTCGCTGATCGTGTCGACCGTCACCACGGTCTGCCAGGTGTTCTTCAGCGCGATGGCGGCGTACGCGTTCGCCCGGTTGCGCTGGCCCGGCCGCGACAAGGTGTTCGCGCTGTTCCTGGCCGCCTTGATGGTGCCGCCGATCTTCACCACGTTGCCGAACTTCGCGCTGATCAAGAACCTCGGGCTGCTGAACAGCTTCGCCGGCATCATCCTGCCCGGTGCTTTCATGACCCCGTTCGCGATCTTCTTCCTGCGCCAGTTCTTCCTCGGCATCAACCGGGAACTGGAGGAGGCGGCGATGATCGACGGCGCCGGCCACCGGCGGATCTTCTTCGGCCTCATCATCCCGATGAGCGCCGCGCCGATCACCACGCTGGCGATCCTCACCTACATCAACTCGTGGAACGACTACTTCTGGCCCTTGCTGGTCGGACAGCAGGAGAACGTCCGGGTGCTCACGGTCGCGCTCGGCGTCTTCCGGTCGCAGACGCCACAGGGTGGACCGGACTGGGCCGGGCTGATGGCGGCGACGCTGATCGCGGCACTGCCGATGATCATCTTGTTCGTCGCGTTCGCCCGCCGGATCACCAACTCCATCGGCTTCTCCGGGATCAAGTGAGGCTTGCGATGACTGTCTCGAGACGCACAGTGCTGAAGGCCGGAATCGCCGGGCTGGCCGCCTCGGCTGTTGCCGGCTGCAACAACGGAGCGGCCGACCGTGGTGCCGGCGAGGTGATCTACTGGCTCTGGGATTCCGCCCAGCTGCCGATGTACACCGAGTGCGCGAAGGTGTTCCAGCAGCAGAACCCGCAGTACCGGGTCAGGATCGAGCAGTACGGCTGGAACGACTACTGGAACAAGCTCGTCACCGGCTTCATCTCCGGTACGGCGCCCGACGTGTTCACCTCGCACTCGTCGCGGTACCCGCTGTTCGCGGACAAGGGCCAGGTGCTGCCGATCGACGACTTCGTCGCTGCCGACAAAGTCGATCTGAGCATCTACCAGAAAGGGCTGGCCGATCGCTGGGTCGGTGCCGACGGCAAGCGGTACGGCTTGCCGAAGGACTGGGACACCGAGGTCTACTTCTACAACAGCGCGCTCACCGACGCGGCCGGGATCTCCGCCGAGCAGCTGAACTCGATGACCTGGAACCCGTCCGACGGCGGCACCTTCGAGCAGATCGTCGCCCGCCTGACCGTGGACGCCAAGGGCCGCCGCGGCGACCAGCCCGGTTTCGACAAGAACAACGTCAAGGTCTACGGCCTGGGCTACAGCGACGCGGGCGGCGCCGACGGCCAGACCAGCTGGAGCTGGTACGCCGCGTCCAACGGCTGGGTGTACTCCGAGGGACAGCCGTGGGGCACCAAGTTCTTCTATGGCGACCCGAAGTTCACAGAGACGATCGGGTGGTGGCGCGGCCTGATCACCAAGGGGTACATGCCGACGTACGCGCAGGCCAAGTCCGGTGTTGACATCACCACCAGCTTCGGCGCGGGCAAGTACGGGCTGACGCCGAACGGCTCCTGGATGCTCGGCACGTACGCCGGTCTGAAGGGCGTGAAGACCAAGCTCGCCCGGCTCACCCAGGGCCCGAACGGCAAGCGCATGTCGATGATGAACGGGCTCGCGGACACCATCTGGGCTGGGACCACCCGCCGGGAAGCGTCCTGGGCCTGGGTGAAGTTCCTCGGCTCGCAGACCGCTCAAGACATCGTGGCCAAGGCAGGAGTCGTTTTCCCGGCAGTTACTGCCTCGATGCCGGCTGCCAAGGCGGCGTTCGCGAAGGCCGGCTGGGACGTCACGCCGTTCCTCGAACCGGTCGAGGCGGGCAACGTGTTCCCGTACCCGGCGAACCCGAACGCCGCCGACGTGGCCGCGGTGATGAGCCCGGCGATGGAGTCCGTGATGTCCTTCGCCTCCGACCCGTCGTCGCTGATCAAGGCCAACAACGACGTCAACAAGATCCTCGCGGCAAACGCCTAGCTCGCGCTGCTGTAGCGACGACTGGCCACCTCCCAGTGCAGGATCGTGAGGGCGATGCCTGCGATCAGCAGCAGTAGACCCGTCGTCAAAGTGGTCGCGGTACCGGTCAGCGCCTTGGCCGGTACCGCGGCGATCAGGCCGGCCGGAACGACGGTCGCCAGGACGAACTGGACGGATCTGGGGAAGTAGGTCAACGGGTACCGGCCGGCCTCCCTGACCTGTAGGGCGACCTCGTTGATGGGCTCCGCGCTCTCGAACCAGAACGCGAGGTAGACGAGGTTCGCCCAGAGCACGCTGAAACCGGCGAACCCGATCGCCGTCCAGATCGCTGCCCGGATCACCAGGCCGGCTTCGAACGGCAGGTGGGCGGCGTGGGCGCCCGCGACAGCCAGACCGAGGCCGGTGACGACCCGGCCGAGCTCGGCCGGCTCCATCCAGCGCAGGGTGGCGAAGAGCTGGGCGTTCACCGGGCGGATCAGGATCAGGTCCAGCTCGCCTTTGCGGACGTAGCCGTCGATGCGGCGGAGATTCGGCGCGACGAAGCAATCCATCAAGCCGGTGCAGGCGCCGTAGATCCCCACCACCACGAGCGTGCGCGGACCGTTCCAGGCGACCGCGGCCGCCGACGTACCGGTGAGGATCAGCACCGGTATCAGGCCCAGGACGAGCTCGGCGATCGAAGCGACCGCGTTGATCAACGTCTGGCTGCGGAACTGCAGGTCGCGCCGGATTGCTTGCCGTAGGCAACTCCACCAGAGCCGGGCGTACCTCTTCATGCGCCGGCTCCCTGGTAGCTGCGCAGGCCGAGTCGCCAGCTGACGACGGCCGTGCCCACGAAGGTCGCGAACCAGCCCACCTGCAAGGCGAAAGCCTGGCCGGAAGGGTGTCCGATCAGGACTTCGAGCGGGAACGACACCATGAAGCGGAACGGCTGGGCGTTGAGGAAGGGGATGACCGCGGCAGGGAAGAGGGCGAGGGGGATGAGTGAGCCCGACAGGATGCGGGCGAGCAGGTAACGCAACCGGTTGACGGCCGTGACGTCCTCGAACCAGAACGCCAGCGATCCGATGACGATGTCCAGCGAGAACGTCATCGCGCCGGCCATCAGCAGCGACACGGCGAACACGAGCCAACGCAGGCCCAGCGGCGGCAACTCGACCTCGGTGCGGAAGATGATGCCGAGTACGGCGACCAGTGGTACGAGCAGGACCAGCTTCACCACCTTCTCGCCGATGTTGTTGGCGATGCCGTTGAGGTGGGTCGAGCACGGCCGGACCAGCCAGGAACTCAACCCACCAAGGCGAATGCTGTCGGCCAGGAAGCCGGACGTCCAACTGCTGGGCAGCATCGCGACGACGCTCACCAGCACGAGGTACGTCGTGAGGAAGGTCTCCGTGACCGGCGGGGTCGACCCCTGCGCGATGGCGCCGCGCCAGACGAGCAGGGAGATCGCCGGTGCGACGATGTTGCTGAGCTGCAGCATGGCCAGCCACCAGCGGTAGTGGAGCATGATCGTGACCTCACGGATGACCAGTATCCGAAGTACGCGAGCGAGTCTCATGCGTCCGCGGCCTCGGTGAACAGCTTCGACATCACCTGGTCGAGGTCGGCGTCCACGCCCGCGTCCGCGCGCGACCGCAGCGCGTCGAGGTCGCCGTCGAAGATCGTCCGGCCGTGGTTGATCACGGCCACCCGTTCGCAAAGGGCGGCGACGTCGTTCATGTCGTGGCTGGTGAGGACGATCGTCGTACCGAGGTCGCGGTTCAGCTCGGCGAGGAACGTGCGGACGCTGAGCTTGGCGACCACGTCCAGGCCGACCGTCGGCTCGTCCGCGAACAACAGTTCCGGGCCGTGCAGAAGCGCCAGGACCAGCTCGCACCGCATCCGCTGCCCCAGCGAGAGTTTCCGGACCGGGATGTTGAGGATGTCCTGCACTTGCAGACGCTCTGCTAGGTCCTTGGTGGTGTTGGCGAAGCGCGGCTTGGGGATCGCGTACATCTCGCGATGGATCAACAGCGAGTCGTACGTCGACACGTCCCACCAGAGCATCGACTTCTGGCCGAACACGACCGAGATCCGCGACAGGAAGTCGTAGCCGCGCTTGGCCGGCCGATGACCGAGGACCTCGAGCTCACCACTAGTCGGCCGGAGCAGACCGCACAGCATCTTGATCGTGGTCGTCTTCCCGGCGCCGTTCGGGCCGAGCAGCCCGATGATCTGGCCGCGGGGGACGGTGAGGTGCAGCTTGTCGACCGCGGTGCGTTCGCGGCGGTCCGGGCGGAAGAGGCCTTTGACGGCGCCGGCGAGGCCGGGTTGCTGCTCGGTGTAGCGGTAGGTCTTGGTGAGAGCCTCGGTGTGGATCGCCGGCTCGTTCCTGGGCATGGAATCTGTCCAATCCGCGGCTCCACGCTGACTGGGGAAGTCGCCTCAGTGGATCAGCCGGAGCCTGCCGGGGTCGCGTCGGACCCGGTCAGACCCTAACCCGATAGGAGAGCGCGGCTCATCCGGTTTTCCGGGGTCCGACCCTGGGTCGCCCCTGGTACGGCGTACCTCAGCGGGAGTACGTCGTACTGCGTCCTGGGGTGCAGGGTGCGTCGGGTGGAGTAGGTCAGGTGTAGCCGCCGAGGCGACGCGGTTCGGGGTGCCGGCGCGACACGATCGGTGCAGTTGAAAACCAGCGAGCATCGAGGAGTTGTCATGAGTGGGACCGAAGGGCCGATGCGGATCGGCGATCAGGAGCGCGAGGCCGCGGTGGCGCGGCTCGGCGCGCACTACGAGGCGGGCCGGCTCAGCGCCGAGGAGCACCAGGAGCGCGTCGGCGAGGCCCTGCAAGCGAAGACCGACGCCGACCTCGCGGCACTGTTCACAGACCTGCCGGGGGAGGGGTACGCCGGTACGCCGGGTGCAGGTGGGCCGGGTGACGAGCAGGGCTGGGCCGGGCCGTGGGGGTGGGCTCGTCCGCCGTGGACTGCGCCTTCGGAGCACGCCGGAGCGGCCGGGGCTGGGCCGGGATGGGCCGGGGCTGATGGGCCCGGGCGTGCGGCGTATGCGGGTGGGCCGGGTGCTCGCGGTCCTTGGGGTGGCGGGCGCGCGGCGTACGGGCCGGGGTTCTTGGGGCGGGTGCCGTTGCCGGTGCTGCTCGCGTTGGCGGTGTTCGGCGTACTCGCTTCGATCGGTTGTGTGGTGGGCGGAGGGCATCCGCCGTTCCTGCCGTTGCTGTTGGTTGCCGCGGGCATCTTCATCGTGAAGCGGCGTAGGCAGGAGCGGCGGGCATGAGGGCGGCGTACCGGCTCGTCGCGATCCTGATCGCGATCGCGGTCGCACTGCAGGTCGCGTCGATCGCGCTGTCCGGCTTCACGATCGCCAAGGACGCCGACGACGGGACGACGATCGGATCCGACTACAGCAACTTCGGCGAGAGCTACCACAGCATCGCCGGGACGGTGATCGGGCTGCTGGCGTTGGTGTTGCTGATCTTGTCGTTCCTGACCGATGTGCCGCGGGGACGGGTACTGGCGGGGATCATCGTCGGGCTGGTGGTGCTGCAGTTCCTGCTCGCGGTGGTGTCGTTCGGCCTCCCTGCGCTTGGTGTCCTGCACGGCCTCAACGGGCTGGCGATCGCCGGAATCGCCGGAGCCGCTTCGAGTCGAGCTACGTCCCCGACCCCTGCACCCAGTGTCTGAGGGTCGCCGGTTGCGCGGCAAGCTGATCGCCCTGGGAGTAGCACTGGCGGTACTCGTGCCGCTGGGCTACTTCTGGGCGACCAGCCATGTCCCGGGCAACTATTCCGCGATGGACATGGGGTACGCCGACTACGGCGGCGGGCCTGCGGGTATGCATCAGCATCACGGTGGGACGAGTGTGACCTCCCTGGCCGGTCCTGCTGGGAGTCCTTCGGTTGTTGTGATGTTGGTCGCGCGGAAGCAGAAGTTCTCGTTGGCCAGTGGCGAATCGGTCGACGGCTTCACCTTGAACGGGACGTCTCCCGGTCCGTTGATTCGTGCTCGGCTCGGTGACTTGGTCCAGGTCACGTTGGTGAATGAGTCGGTGTCGTCTGGCGTCACGCTGCATTGGCACGGGGTCGACGTACCGAATGCCGAGGACGGAGTCGCCGGCATCACGCAGGACGCAGTACCGGTTGGTGGTCAGCATGTCTATCGCTTCCGGGCTTCCCAGGCCGGCACATACTGGTATCACTCGCATCAGGTGTCCAGCAAGGAAGTCCGCGACGGCCTCTTCGGCCCTCTCGTCATCGGCGCTCCGGGTGCTGCGCGTGAGGTCGTTGCCGCGATCCACACCTATGACGGCAAACGAACGATCAACGGCCACACCGGATCTGCATCGATCGCCTTGCCCGCCGGTACTCCGGTACGCGTCCGCGTGATCAACACGGACAACTCCTTGATCCGCACGGGCCTGGTCGGTACGCCGTACAAGGTGCTCGCGGTCGACGGCCGCGACCTCGTCGGGCCTACCCTCACCACGGCCGCCTTCCCCTTGGCCGCGGGCGCGCGCGTGGATCTCGAAGCGTCTGTTCCCGAAGGCGGCGCCCTACGCCTCGACGCCGGCTCCGCATCGCTGGTCTTCGGCACCAACCCCACCGGCACCCTTTCTGCTGACACCGTCGACCTGCTGACGTACGGAACGCCTTCTCACGTTGACCTAGCGACCGCCCGCCCCACCCGCACCTTCGACTACCGCATCGGCCGACGCATCGGCTTCCTGGACGGCAAACCCGGCCTCTGGTGGACGATCAACGGCCACAAATACCCCGACGTCCCCATGTTCATGGTCTCTGCGGGAGACATCGTCCGAATGAGAATCTCCAACACCAGCGGCCAATCCCACCCCATGCACCTCCACGGCCACCACGCCCTAGTCCTCACCCGCAACGGCACCCCGTCCACCGGCACCCCCTGGTGGACCGACACCCTAGAAGTCGCCAACAACGAAACCTACGAAATCGCCTTCCACGCCGACAACCCAGGCATCTGGATGGACCACTGCCACAACCTCCCTCACGCCACAGAAGGCCTGATGACCCACCTCGCCTACTTCGGCGTCACCACCCCCTATCGCCTCGGCGGCCCCACCTCGAACAAACCGGAGTAGGCACCGGACCGCCAACACTGACCAACCTCGGCCGATCCGCTTCGCTTCGTCTGTCCACGCGAACTTTTCGGCAGTTTCGACACTTAGTCAGTGTTGGCGGTTCAGTGCTGGCAGGCGCACCACGGGGAACCGACCTGCCACGTTGCGCCGTCTACCTCCCTGTGAGCAGACGATGAGTGATGACAACGACGACCTGGAGGGTTGGCAACTGGTCCTGCTCCTGGTCTTCTTCTGCACGGTCGGCGGCGGCCTTTACCTGATCGGCTGGCTCACCCGCCCGAGCTTCTTCTGGGACCACCCCCTAGCCTGCGCCGCCACCGCCGGAGTCGCCTGCTACCCGGCGCGCTTCCTGGTCGAACGGTTCTCCTGGTGGAACAGGCTGGAAGAGCGCCACGCCTCCCGCCACCGCCGTCGCGAAGCGACGCCCAGCTCTGCTCCACGTCGCGCCCGGTCAATGCTGTTGCGGGCCCTTCGAGTCCTGACCGGCGTATCGATCGCCCTCGGCTCCCTCGCGGTCCTTCCGATCGCCGTCTTGTCCAGCCACGACTACGAGAACATGATCGAGCACGGCCCGATCCAGCAGGCGGTCGTGGTCTCGGTAGAACGAGACAGGTGGTCGAAGAGCGACGAGGTGACCGTGAAGGTGGCTCGCCCCAGTGACGCCAAACCCGTCGAACTCGACGGCGGCTACGACCTCACCCCGACTCCGCAAGTGGGCGACCACGTAGCCGTGGTAGTCGATCCGGACGACCCGTCCCTCATCATCTCGGCCACCAAAGACTGGTCAACTCCTTGGTGGGCCTACCCCCTGATCCTCGCCTGCCTGGCAATCCCCTTCGCCGTAGGCTTAGCAATAGCCTTCGCCTGACGCGTGACCAACCGGTGTCGTCAAGCGATCGAGCTCAACGGGCGAACCGGCTCCTCCGCCCGCGCCGGGAGAGCGCCCGTGCGTCGCTCCAGTCGCGCTACGCCAAGCGGTAAAATCTTCCCGAGACCGGCCGGGTCGGCATTCCTGCGAGGCCCGGAGATGTCCCGAAAGGCTGTTGATCCGGTGATGGACCATGGAGTGCCGGCGATCTCTTGGATGGGTGTCAACTTTGACAGGTTTGCCGAGGTTCAAGAGATGTTCTATCCGGGCGAATTCGAGTTGAGGACATTTCTCAAGGCCCGAGTCTCGGCTAGTGACGCCATCTCAGTGGCTGCCCTGCTTTGGCCTGAGTTCCGAGACTATCGCGACGGGGTGTTCTTAAGCAGTCTATTTGATCAGGCCGGAGTTGATCGTTGGTTCGAGCAATACCAGTCTGCAGTTTCTGCTGTGGAGGCATCGTGTAATCATCTGCACTTGTGGGATGCTTTTTCTGCGCAGACCGAGCAGGACAGGACTGCATTGTCTGCATTGGGCGCCGTCATGCAAAGAACCTGGTCTTCAGCTCTCACCTCTGCGTATAGCGACAGGAGATTCGAGGTTAGGTTCTCCGACGAACCCACAGAATACGGACCGACGCTTACATTCTTCTCAGTTGACTCTTGAGCGCCAATATTGCTGGCTCGAGCGCCGATCGCTGACTGGATGGGCCGAGGCGTTATGGGGTGGTGGTGCGACCGGTGTTTGAGTGGCGACGAAGGAGCCGCGTGCTGGGTGGCACGAGACTCGGGTGTGGTGGGATCTCGGGGGAGCGCGGCCGGTTTCTAGCCGCGACGGAGGAGCGGCGTGGTGGGGTGGGTGGGTCGAGCGGGCGACGGAGGAGCCGCGATGCGGGTGCTTCTACCCTGAGGTTGTTGCTGGGGACAACAGTTGGTGGCTGATGCGGTGGGCCTGGGTGAGGTGGTAGGCGGCTAGGCGGGCGCAGGCGGCGTCTATGGCGGCTCGTTGGGAGGTGTAGTAGCCGTACCAGTAGGGGTCGTCCGGCTGGGGGTCGTTCCAGTCGTCGAGGTCGGCGTACCAGTCGTGGCCGGTGCGGAAGACGCGTGCGTGTAGGTGGATTTCGGTGCCCAAGTCGTTCATCGCTCGCCATCCCAGGTGAGAGTGCCGTGCGTGCCTACAGTTCCCATGATGGAACTGCGTAACCGGTGTTCGGTGACGCGACACGCGGGGATGGGTCAGGTGACGAGGACCGTGATGCGCTGGGCGCTGTTGTTGGCGAAGCCGCCGCGGTTCCAGGGGGCTTCGATGGGCTGGACGTGGCCGCTTTCGTCGTAGGCGCGGACTGTGAGCACGTGTTCACCGGGCCGGGCGTCCCAGTCGTAGGTGAACAGGCGCCAGGACAGGTCGTTGCTCGGAGCATCGAGTTTGGCGTCGGACCAAGAGACGCCCGCGTCGACCGAGACCTCGACACGTTCGATCGGAGCCCAGCCGGACCAGGCGCGGCCGCTCAGTACGACGGGGCCGGCGGCAACGAAACGGTGGCGGGACATGAAGTCGGGGTGCCCGGGCGGGATCAGCAGAGCGCGGGGTTCGATCCGGGTGACGGCCACGCCGACCTCGTGCGGCTCGGTCCGGAATCGATAGGCGACCGCGTTCTGGTACCCGGTGAACTCGTGGTCGATGACCTCGATCGACCGCAACCACTTGACACTCGCCATGCCGTACCAACCAGGCACCACCAAACGCAGCGGATATCCGTGCTGTGGCGGCAGCGGTTGCCCGTTCATCTCCCACGCGACGACAGCGCCGGAATCCAGCGCCTCGCGCACAGTCAGGCCACGCTGATAGTCCTGCTCGACGCCCCGCTCGAACCCATGGTCAGCACCGGTGAACACAACGTCGATCGCATCCTCGCGCAACCCGGCCGCCCGTAGCAGATCAGCCAGCGGTACGCCGGTCCACTCGGCCGTCCCCACCGCCTCGGCCAGCCACGGCTGACTGATCGGCCGCGGATTCAGCGCGGCCCGGCCGTTCCCGGCGCATTCCAGCGTGACCCGAACGGTCTCCCGGCCCATCGCCCGCAACGCGGTCAGCCCGAACGACAACGGTTGCTCGACGCAACCAGAGATCTCCAGTTGCCAGGTCGCCGCATTGGCGGCCGGGATGTCGTAGTGCACCAGAACGTAGTGCAGCCCGGGCGGCGTCACGTCGTACCGCAGGGCCTCCAGGGGAATCCCGTGATTCCGCGCGGCCAATTGCAGTTCGTCACCGGTGATGCCCTCCCCGGTGTCCGCAAGGCGACTCTTCGTACTGAAGTTCTCGACGGTCATCGCAACCCCTTCCCCCAACCGTCAGCCTAGGCCACGAGCCCCGAGCGCCACCAGAGCGCAAACACTCAGAGCAAACACTCAGAGCCAGCCGTTGTCGACAGCGATCCGGACTGCTTCGGCGCGGGTTCGGGCGCCCGTCTTGCCGATGGCGGCCGAGAGGTGGTTCCGCACGGTGCCCTCCGAAAGATGGAGCTCGCGGGCGATGTCCGCGACGGTGCCGCCCTCGCGAGCGGACCGTAGTACGTCGGACTCGCGCGCGGTCAACGGGCTGGTCCCGGCGACGAGCGTCTCGGCGGCGAGTGATGGATCGACGACGCGGAGTCCTTGGTGCACACGCCGTACTGCGTCGGCCAGTTGCGCGGCGGGCGTGTCCTTCACGACGAACCCGGCCGCACCAGCCTCCATCGCACGCCGCAGATACCCGGGCCGGCCGAAAGTCGTCACCATCAGAACGCGAACAGACGGTACGGCGGTACGCAGCGCAGCGGCAGCCTCGATGCCGTCGAGCCCGGGCATCTCCACGTCCAGCAACGCCACATCTGGCTTGGCCGCGAGGACGGCGTCGACGACCTCGTCGCCGCGGCCGACCTCGGACACCACCTCGAGATCGGGCTCCAGATCCAGCAGCGCGGCCAGCGCGCCTCGGACCAGGGCCTGGTCATCGGCGAGCAACAATCGGATGTTCACGAGGCCACTCTGACAGCCAGCCGAAACCCGCCACCCGGTGCCTGGCCCACCTGGAGGCTCGCGCCCGCCTTGTCGGCCCGCTCCCGCAACCCGATCAGGCCGTGCCCGGTCCCGCTCCCGCTCGGTGCCGGCCCTTTTCCGTCGTCCCGTACTTCGATCTGCTGCGCGTCGAGTCGGATCGTGCAGCGCTTCGCACCCGAGTGCCGTACGACGTTGGTCACGCCCTCGCGCACCACCCAGGCGAACAACTCACGATTCTCCTCAGGCACCTCGTCGACCACGGTCGGCAGATCCGCCTTGATCTCGGCAGCCTGCAGCGCGGCGCGCGCGGCCACCAGTTCGCCCGCAAGACTCAACTCCCGGTACCCCGCGACAGCGGCCCGTACGTCGGCAAGCGCAGCCCGGGCCAGGTGCTCCACGTCGGCTACCTCCGCGGCAGCGCGTTCCGGGTTCGCCTCCATCAGCCGCCCGGCCAGCTCCGCCTTCACCGTGATCACCGTCAGCGAATGACCCAGGATGTCGTGCAGATCCCGTGCGAACCGGTTCCGTTCCTCCTGCACCGCGAGCTCGGCGAAGTCCTGGCGCGCAACGGCCAGTTCCATGCTGCGCTGGATGGCCCGGCGCATCCCGAAGACAGCGAGGCCGCCGAGGACGATCGAGATGCTGTAGCTGCCGTCGTCGGACCAGCCAGGGACCAATCGCAGCGAGATCTCGGCGAGCGTCAGGAGCCCGACGCCGAGCGCGACGCCGACCCGCAGCGACATCACCATGATGCCGAGCGCCTCGACGAACACGAGGGTCGTCAGCGCGGTGTCCCCGGCGGCGGGCACCATCAGCGCGCCCAGGACGAGCAACACGATGATGAAGGTGAGCCGCAGCGGCAGCGGCGCCGTGACCCGGGCCATGTTCCGGTACCGCGCGTAGCCGAAGAACGCCATGTAGCAGATCACGAACAACACCAGCGCGGTCAGCCCGAGCACTCGCTCGGGCATGTTGTCGTGCTTGAGGATGACCTCGAGTGGCTTGTTGAGGAAGAACAGCCAGATCCCGGCCAGCAACCAGCCGAATCCGGGCCGCCGGCGCACGCTGTCGAGCGCGGCACCGACGGCCTCGAACTGGTCCGGATTGCCCGGCATGCTGGGCTGTTCGCGGGGACTCACGATCTCAAACTATCTGCTCGGGACCGGTGCTCAGGCGCGAGCGGTGTCGGCCCGGTAGCGGCGCAGCGCGATGAAGCCCAGCACCACGGTCCAGCCCAGCACCACCAGGACTGCGTGGGTGTCGAGTCCGCTCTGCGACAGCGCGCTGCGCGAGCTCTGCCCGGTCCAGTACGCCGGGGTCAGCTGGGCAATGTGCTTCATCACCGACGGCATCGAGTCGACCGGCAACCACAGACCACCGAAGGCGGCGATCAGCATGGTGCTCAGCCCTGTGATCGGCTGCACGCTGTCCGGCTTGGCGACGTACCCGATGACCAGGCCGATCGCGGCGAACGGCAGGGCGCCCAGCCATGACACCAGCGCCACAGAGATCCACTGCGAAGCGCTCAGGCTGACGTGACCGGCCGTCATACCGAAGAGGAAGACGACCACCAGCGGGGGAATCGCCAGCAGCAGCGACAGGATCACCTTCGAAACGACGTACGCCTGCGGCTTCAGCGGGGTGAGTCGTAGCGTCCGGTTCCAGCCGCCGTCACGTTCGGCGGCGATGATGCCACCGCTGCTCATCGCGGCGGACATCGAGCCGAAGATGGCCATGCTGACCATCACGTAGGCGATCGCCGAGATCCCACTTTGGCTGGCGTCCTTCGGGATCGTCAGGCCGAAGATGGCGAACAGCACCAGCGGCATCAGGATCGCGAAGATCACCACTCGCCGGTTCCGCAGCGTACGGCGGATGTCGAACTTCAGGTAGTCGAGGTTCATGCCAGGGACTCCTCTTCAGCGTCGCTGATCGCCAGGACGGCGTCCTCGAGGTCGGCCGAGGTCACCTCGATGTCGTGTGCGGGGGTGTTGTTCAACAGGTGGCGCAGGGTGTCGTCGGAGTTCGCGCATTGCAGCAGCACCACGTCGCCCCGCGTCTCGACATTCCGTACGCCGGGAAGCGCGGCGAGGGCGGCCAGGTCGGCCCCCGGGACGGTGGCCCGGATCGTCCGCCCGGAGACGCCCGCCTTGATCTGCGCGGCGGTGCCGTCGGCAACCACTTTGCCGTTGCGCATCAGCACCACGCGGTCGGCGTACGCGTCGGCCTCTTCCAGATAGTGCGTCGCGAACAGGACGGTCCGGCCGCGCGCGGTCTCGGCGTGCATGGAGGCCCAGAAGTCCCGGCGGGACTCCACGTCCATACCGGTGGTCGGCTCGTCCAGCACGATCAGATCGGGCTGCGGGATGATCGCCATCGCGAACCGGACCCGCTGCTTCTGCCCGCCGGACAGGCCCTTGATCTTGCGGCCAACCAGGTCGGCGATGCCGGCCCGGTCCAGTGCCTCGGCCACCGGCATGGGCTCCTTGTGCAGACCCGCCACCAGGTTCATCAGTTCGCCGACCTTGGCGTCCTCGATGATGCCGCCGCTCTGCAACATCGCGCCGACCTTGCCGGTGGCGATCGCCTCGGCCGGCGACGAGCCGTACACCTGCACGCTGCCCTGGTCCGGCCGGACCAGACCGAGCAGCATCTCGATGGTGGTGGACTTGCCGGCGCCGTTGGGCCCCAGCATCGCCACCACTTCGCCCGACCGGATCGTGAGGTCCACCCCGGCCACGGCCTGCACATCGCCGTACCTCTTGGTCACACCGTTGAGGGTGACCGCAGTCGTTGTCGTCATACCCAGAATGCTCCCGCCGGGCGGGGTCCGCATCCTGGATCGGCCGTCATGATCCACCCATGACATTCGTCAGCCGCTTCTCAGGGTCGTCGGTCAGGGTTGCTGTTCAGGGGTTCCAGGACCAGGGCTCCCCGCAACGCGGCGGGCCCTTCGAGTTCCGCCGCGCGGTCTCAGATGTCCGGCGCCTCGGTTCGGGGCGTTCGGGTGATCGCGATGGAGGCCGCGACGACGCAGGCCATTCCGGCGAGCTGGATGGCCGCGAGGCGCTGGCTGAGGATGAGAAATCCGGCGGTGGCGCCGACGGCCGGTTCGAGGCTCATCAGGATGCCGAACACGGCCGGCTTCATCTTTCTCAGCGCGAGCGTCTCGAGCGAGTACGGGAGGACGGATGAGAGCAGCGCGATGGCGAGTCCGGTCACCAGCGAATGCCAGTGCAGCAGTTCGCCGCCCGCGGTCGCGATGCCGAGCGGCGCGGTGACGAGCGCACTGACCACGATCGCCAGCGCCAGTCCGTCGAGCTGCGCGAACCGTCGCCCGGTCTCCGCGCTGAGGAGGATGTAACAAGCCCAGAGCGCCCCGGCGAGCCCCGCGAACCCGACGCCGAGCCAGTTGACCGCGCTGAGTTCATGACCATTCACCAGTACGACGCCCAGTGCGGCTCCGGCGACGGCGATGAGATCCCGGCGCTTGCGTGACATCGCCGCGGCGAGGCCGAGCGGGCCGATGAATTCGATCGTCACCGCGACGCCGAGCGGGAGGCGCTCCAGTGAGAGGTAGAAGCTGAGGTTCATCAATCCCAACACGATGCCAAAGGCAACCACTGCTGCGACATCCCGCTTGGTTCGTTGCCTCAGTCGTGGCCGGGCGATCACCAGCAGGATCGGCACTGCCAACGCCAGTCGAAGCGAAACGGTGCCCACGGCCCCCAGTCGCTGGATCAGCTGAGCCGCCAACGCCCCACCGAACTGGACGGACACCACCCCACCCAGCACCATGACCGTCGGCGGCACTTGCAACTTACGCACCCCCCGATCACATCACGCCCGTACTACGTGCTTCGCCGCCGCCCACCTCCTGGGACCCGCGCCGGCCACGTAGTACGACAGGATCAGCGGAGATAGGGGGCGATGATGTCGAGAAGAGCCCCGTGCGTTCGTGCGTCGGCGGCTGCGATGAGGCCCGGGCCGGAGTGGACGGGGAGTCCGCGCAGGTCGGTGACGATGCAGCCGGCTGCCTGGCAGAGCGCGATCCCGGCAGTGAAGTGGACGCTGTCGCGGAGGTTGCCGTCGGTCACATAGGCGGCGCGTCGTCCGGCCGCGACCCAAGCGACGGCCAAAGTCGTCGACAAGACGCGCTGGGCGAACGTCTCCCGGAACGTCGGATCGGTCAGCAGCTTCGAGCCGAGAAATCCGCCGTCGGTGATCGGATCGAGATTGACGTCGACCAGTCGCGAGTCCGCCGAGGGCGCCAAGGGCGAGTCGGAGCCATTCCGGCGTACGCGGGCGGTTTCGCCGTCGGTCCAGAAGGTCTCGCCGGACACCGGATCGGCGACCGCGGCGACGTCACCCTGCAGTGCCACGTTGACCGAGAAGAGCGGCGTACCGGCGGCGAAGTTGAGCGTGCCGCACAACGGGTCGACCAACCATCGCCTCGGAGCATCGGCATTGCCGCTCGCGCCGTACTCCTCCCCGACGATCGCATCCTGAGGCCGTGCCCCCTGGATCACCTCGAGAATCGCCTTCTCCGCCGCGAGGTCCGCATCGGTTGCGAAGTCCGTCGCCGACTTCACATGCCGCCCCACCGGAGTGCCGTACTGACTCCGCACCACCGCAGCCCCAGCCTCCACCGCCGCAATCGCCAACTCCACATCAGACCCGCTGTGCTCACCCATATCCCCATCCAACACTTGCGCGAGGCCAGCCGGCGGACACCGCCTACCTGTCGGCGCCTGTGTACCGATCGACAGGAGGTAGCCAATCTCGGGCCTGCCTCCCACGCTCCGCCGCGCCTTCTCCGGCAGGCTTTTGAGGAGCACCTCCTGTCGGTAAGAACAACATCCGAGCGGTCGGCGCACGTACGGCTGCACCTTCAGCCGACCGGTGGCGGATCCGCAGTTCCTTCGGCCAACTGAGCGAGACGTCCTTGAGGGCAGGCGCGGAGCGGGCTGCTTTTCCGGCGTACGGGTTAAGCGCGGAGGGTGTTGAGGCCTTGCCAGAGGAAGGTCATCAAGGTGGTGGCGGTTTGGGTGGGGGAGGGTGGGGCGGGGTGTTTGGTGCGCCAGATGGCGAGGCGTTCGGTGGCGCCGGAGATGGATTGGGCGACGATCTGGATCTCGTCCTCGGTGAAGGCGTGGCCCGCGGGGAGGTTGAGGCGGACCATGGTGGCGATCAGTTCGACGAAGTCGGCGCGGACCTCGTCGGCGGCCTGGGCTGCCGGGCCGGCGGCGAGCATGCCTTCGTCGACGAGGACGGACCAGGCGCGTGGGTGGTCGTCGAGGAACGAGAACCATTCGACGAAGCCGGCCTTCATCGCCTCCTCGGCGTCCGGGGCGGCGAGAACGGCCTCGGAGACGGCGTCGAGGAGCTGGGCGCGCAGGCGGGACAGGCAAGCGAGGAAGAGGCCGTCCTTCGAACCGTAGTACTGGTAGATCAGCGGCTTCGAGACGCCGACCTCGGCGGCGATCTCGTCCATCGAGGTGCCCTGGTAGCCGCGCTCGCCGAAGATCCGCTCGGCCGCGTCCAGGATCTCCCGCTCCCGCGCAGCCCGGTCCCGCCGCCGCTTCGGCGGTACTGCGTGGTCAGTGGTCGAGGTCACTTGCGAAGTCTAACTGACTCCGAGTAACTTACTGGGAGTAACTTGACTCCCGACGCTCGGAGGTTCCCGATGGCGACCGTGCAGGACACCTCGACACATCACCGGATCGTGGTGATCGGGACCGGGTTCGCCGGGATCGGGATGGCGGTCCGGCTGAAGCAGGCCGGGTACGACGACTTCGTCGTACTGGAGCGGGCCAAGGACGTCGGCGGGACCTGGCGGGACAACACGTACCCGGGCTGCCGGTGTGACGTCCCCTCGCATCTCTATTCGTTCTCCTTCGCGCCGAACCCGGACTGGTCGTCGACCTTCTCGCCGCAGCCCGAGATCGAGGAGTACCTCCGCAACGTCACCGACGGCTTCGCGGTCCGCCCGCACATCCGCTTCGAGCACGCGGTCCAGGCGGCGCATTGGGAGGACGGCCACTGGCGGATCCACACCAGCCAGGGCGAGTTCACGGCCGACCTGCTGCTGTCCGGAATGGGGCCGCTGGCCGAGCCGTCGTACCCGAAACTCAAGGGAATCGAGAACTTCGAGGGCGACGTGTTCCACTCCGCGCAGTGGAATCACGATCTCGACCTGAGTGGACGCAAGGTCGCGGTGATCGGGACGGGCGCATCGGCGATCCAGTTCGTGCCGGCGATCCAGCCCGAGGTCGAGGAACTTCACCTGTTCCAGCGGACACCGCCCTGGGTGATGCCGCGGCCGGATCGCCGGATCACCGCGGCGGAGAAGCGGATCTACAAGGCGTTTCCCTTTGTGCAGAAGGCGGTTCGCGCCGGTATCTACTGGTCGCGCGAGTCGCTGGTCCTCGGTTTCGCCAAGCTTCCCGGCATCATGAAGCAGGGTCAGAAAATCGCCGAGCGCCACCTCGCCGAGCAGATCCGCGATCCCGAGTTGCGCGCCAGGCTAACGCCCGACTTCACCCTGGGCTGTAAGCGGGTGCTGATCTCCGACGACTACTACCCGGCCGTCGCGCAGCCGAACGTGGAGGTGGTCACCGAGGCGATCCACGAGGTCACCCCGACCGGCATCGTCACCGACGACGGCGTCAAGCACGAGGTCGACACGATCATCTACGGCACCGGGTTCCGGGTCACCGACCTGCCGGTGATGGACATGCTGCACGGCCGCGACGGGCTGACCCTGCGCGAGGCCTGGAGCAACGGGATGGAAGCACACCTCGGTACGGCGGTCAGCGGCTTCCCCAACTTCTTCCTGCTGATCGGGCCGAACACGGGTCTGGGGCACAGCTCGATGGTGTTCATGATCGAGTCGCAGATCGCCTACATCCTGGACGCGATCAAGACGATGGATGCCGAGGGCATCAAAGAGGTCGAGGTCCGGCCGGAGGTGCAGCGCGAGTTCGTCGACGGCGTCCGCTCGTCGATGCGCAACACGATCTGGACCCGCGGCGGCTGCACCAGCTGGTACCTCGACGCCGAGGGCCGCAACACCACTCTCTGGCCGTCCTTCACCTTCTGGTTCCGCCGGCTGACCAGCCACTTCGACCGCAGTCAGTACCGGACCGCCTAGCAGCCCTTCACTATGTGACATCGATCGTGTTACATTCGATCGGTCACATACCTGGTCGAAGGGTGCGCCGATGATCCCGCTGCACGGCATCGGCGGCCGGGGCGACCTCCCGGTCCCGCTGTGGCTGGCCGTGTACTCGGCCGGCGCGGCCGTGGCGGTGTCGTTCTTCGCCCTCGCCGCCTTCTGGTCCCGCCCACGCTTCGAGCCGGCCGGTCGGTCCGCCGGTACGACGCTCGCCCGGCTGACCGCGATCGTCGATGGGCGGCCGGCCAGGTGGTTGCTCAAGGCAATCGGCCTCGCGGCCCTCATGTTGTTGCTGGCGACCGCTTGGTTCGGCAGTTCCGACCCCTCGCTGAACCCGGCGCCGACCTGGTTGTACGTGTGGATCTGGGTCGGCATCATCCCGGTATCGCTGCTCCTCGGGCCGATCTGGCGGCTCGCCAACCCGCTCCGCACCTTGGCGACGGCGATCCCGCGTACGGCGTACCGGCGACTGCCGCAGGGCATCGAGTACTGGCCGGCTGTTGCTGGGCTCGCCGCGTTCCTCTGGCTGGAGCTCGTCTGTCCGGAGGGCTCGGAGCCGCGAGTGGTTGCGATCTTCGTGACCACCTACGCTGTCGCCAACGTTGCTATGGGCATCGTCTTCGGTCCACGCTGGTTCGCGATCGGCGACAGCTTCGAGGTGTACGCCGAAGTGCTCGCCAAGCTGAGCCCGCTCGGCCGCAACGACCAACATCAACTCGTACTGCGCAACCCGCTCGCCGGGCTGGCCACGATCCCGCAGCAGCCGGGCGTCGTCGGTCTGCTGTGCCTGCTGCTCGGATCCACCGCCTTCGACGGCATCAGCCGATGGTCCGCCTGGACAAGCCGCACCGGCCAACTCAGCCATACCGGGCACCTCGTGGTCTACACGATCGGCCTGATCGCGGCTGTCGCGGTGGTCTCCGGCCTGTTCCTGCTGGCGGCGCGATCCACTGGCACCTCGATGGTGCGACCGGGTGCTGTCGGTGACGCCGGGCTGCCTGGCGCGTTCGTGCACTCGCTGGTGCCGATTGCGATCGGGTACGCCGTGGCGCACTACTTCTCCTTTGCCTTGTTCCAAGGGCAAGCGGGCGTACTGCTGGCGTCCGATCCGTTCGGTCGTGGGTGGGATCTGCTCGGGACCAAGGGGATGCAGATCGACTATGCGTTCCTCGGGACCGGTCTGATCGCCGCGGTACAGATCGGTGCGATCGTGCTCGGCCACATACTCGGGGTGGTGGCCGCTCACGATCGCGCCGCTCAGCTGTTCCGGCGTCGCCAGTTGCGGCGCGCGCAGTACCCGATGCTGGCGGCGATGGTCGCCTTCACCGCCGGCGGGATCGCACTGGTGACGGCCTCATGATCGCCCTGCATATGGGCGGCATCCCCGAAACGGCGATGTTCCTCGGGCCGATCCTGCTCATCATCGCCTTCATCCGCATCGCCCGCCGCAACGAAGCCGAGTCCACCGACGAAGACGACTGGGATGCCGACATCGGCGACCTCGGTGATCCCGGCGAGGCAGCCGACGGTGGCGGGCAGACCGACGGCGCGGCAGATTTCAGCGCGGCTGTGACGGACCTGGCCGGAGCCGCCGAGCGCTCGCGAGCGCCGCGCTGACGGCCGCCGTGCGGCGGCGTCTCCTGACCCGTACGCCGGGCTAGCCGGTGGAGGGCACGGTGTCGGGGGCGACCCCGAGTTCCTCGTAGGCGACGGCTTCGATCTCGCGGCCCATCGCTTCGCGGAAGGCAGCGACCAGGGCCTGGCCGGCCAGCGGGATGATGCCTTCGAGGGTGCGCTGAATCTCCGGCCACCCCTCGGCCGGCAGCCCGGCATCGGCGAACTGGCGCCAGACCGTACTGCGGAACAGTTCGACATAGATCTTCGCGACCGCGTCCGCGTGGTCCAGCAGTTTCGGCAGCATCTCGAAGATCGCGTCCAGTGGGACGCCGAGCTTGATCACCTCGAGGCCGGTGCGGAGCAGATCCGGGTTCGAGATCCGGAGCCGGCCGTCGTCCTGCCGTTCGGCGATGCCGAGGTCGACCAGCTTGGCGATGGTGTCGGGGTTGTGCGGGATGCCGGCCCGCTCGGCCAGTTGCTGCTCGGTGATGACCTCGGGTTCGGCCGGCGTCCACGGGCTGACCAGGGTCTCGAAGACGCCGAGCGCGAGGGCGCCGTCGGGGAGTTCGCTCATCATCCGCTCGACCGCGGCCAGGGTGTAGCCCTTGTCGAGCAGTTCGCGGACCAGCGTGAGCCTGGCCACATGGTCGGCGCCGTAGTACCCGGTGCGGCCGGCCAGCCGGGGCGGCGGGATCAGCCCACGGCCGGCGTACGCGCGGACGTTGCGCACCGTCATGCCCACCTTCGCGGCGAGCTGGTCGATGGTGAGCTCCTCGGTGGCCGGCTCGGCCGGCAGCTGTCCTCCCACCCTTGACAGTCTTCCAGACTCCACGTTACATAGCTTATGTAACATCGCCCATGACATATGCGGATCTGGGCGATGCTCAGCCGATCGAACCCAGGGAGTGCCGAATGACCGTCCCACTGGCGGCCTCGACCGGAACCGCGACGTTCGGCCAGATCGCGATCGTCACCGGCCTGGTGTCCCTCATGTACCTCGCACTCGCCGTGCTGCTGTGGCGGGAACGCACCGGCCGGGTCACGCTGGTAGGGCGTCTCGCGGACACCATCGGGAGACTGGACGGAGTCCCCCGATGGGCTGCGTTGACGCCGTACCTGCATGCCGTCTCGCTGCTGGCCTGCGCCTTCGGCGTCTGGTGGGACATCGCCGTGCACATCGACAGGGGCCGCGACACCGGCCCGTTCGGTACGCCGGCGCACTACCCGATCTTCTTCGGCATCCTCGGCGTGATCATTTCCGGTGTGCTGCCGATCGCGCTGGCTCGCAAGCCGCTGCCGGCCCGGACGATCAAGCTGACCAAAGGCTGGCGGATCCCGTGCAGCGCCGCGCTCGTCACGGTCTGTGGAACGTTCGCGTTGGTCGGCTTTCCCCTGGACGACATGTGGCACCGGTTGTTCGGCGAGGACGTGACGCTCTGGGGACCGACGCACCTGTTGATGATCGGCGGCGTCGTGTTCTCGATCTTCGCCCGGCTGCTCGCTTCTGCGGAGGTGGAGCAACTGGCCGGCCTGAACGTGCGGCGCCGGATCCAGGAGATCGTTGCCGTCGGCGCCTTGCTGATCGCCTGGGACCTGTTCAGCACCGAGTTCAATTACGGCGTACCGCAGTTCCCCTTGATTTTGCAGCCGATCCTGATCGTCTTCGGCGCGGCGCTCGCGTTCACGCTGCTGCGAGCCCGGCGCGGCCCCGGTACGGCGTTCGCCGCGCTCGCCGTGTTCCTCGTCATCCGCGGTGCGATCGCCTGGGCGGTCAACCAGCCGCTCGGTGAGATCCTCGGTCACTTCCCCTTGCTGGTCGCCGAGGCCGCACTGGTCGAGCTCACGGCCTTTGCCCTGGGCAACAAGAACCGCTTCCGGCTCGGCGTCGTCGCGGGTGCGCTGATCGGTACGGTCGGCGTCCTGGTCGAATTCTGGTGGAGCCAGGTCTGGATGCCGATCCACTGGCCGGCCTCGATGATCCCGTCCGCCCTCGGATTCGGCGTGGTCACCGGGATCGGCGCTGGTCTCCTGGGTGCCTGGCTCGCCACCCGGTACGCCGAGGTGGCCGGCGAGGTTCGCGAGACACCTCCCGTACGGCGTACGCATCAACTCGGCGCGCTCGGGCTGGTTGTAGTCGTCGCGACGCTGTTCTTCTGCGTGCCGCGTTCGGCGAATCCGGGCGTGAGCGCCACGGTCTCGCTGGAGCGAGTGGCGACCGGCGCCGAGCCCACGGCGTACGTGACGGTGAAGCTGGATCCCGCCGATGCGGCCGACGGGGCGCGCTGGTTCCAGGCGCTGGCCTGGCAAGGTGGCGGGTCGATGACGCATCCGATGAAGAAGATTGCCGAGGGCACCTATCGGTCGACGGATCCATTGCCGATGTACGGAAAGTGGAAGTCGATGGTGCGGTTGCACCAGGGTCCGCGGGATCTGGTCGCGATGTGGGTCTACGCGCCGGAGGATGCCAAGATCGAGAAGCCTGCCGTGCAGGTGTCGGACGGACAGAAGGTCGACTTCATCGGCGAGCAGCAGGTGCTGCGGCGCGAGGAGCGGACCGACGTACCGCGCTGGATGTGGAACGGCGGCTATGCGCTGCTCGCGGTGGTCGGGTCGCTGGAGGTGGCGGGGATCGCCTGGCTGGTGGGTCGTGGCGCTCGTGGTGGGCGGCTGCGGGCTGCGCACTTGCTTGCGCAGGGCAACAAGCGTGAGAAGGAGACCGCATGAGACTGGGCAGCGGCGGTTCGGGGCTCGCAGGGGACGTCCCGGCCGCCGTTGCTCGTAAGGTGGTGGAGCTATGACTGTTCAAGCTGAACGGACCGGGGTGGTCACGCCCGACGGGGTCCGGTTGCATGTTGAGAGCACTGGTTCGCCGGACGCGCCGGTGACGGTCGTGTTGGTGCACGGGTGGACCTGTTCGGTGCGGAGCTGGCATCACCAGTTGAGCGGGCTGCCGCAGGTGCTCGGGCCATCCGCCGTACGGGTGGTGGCTTACGACCATCGCGGGCATGGACGGTCCGCGGCGGCGCCGGCCGGGTCGACGCGGATTTCCCAGCTGGCTGACGATTTTCTTGCGGTCCTGGATTCCGTTGTGGGTGAAGGACCGGTGGTTTATGCCGGGCACTCGATGGGCGGGATGACGTTGATGGCGCTGGCCGATCGGCGACCGGAGTTGTTCGGCTCGCGGATCAAGGCGGCGGCGCTGGTCAGCACCTCGTCGGGCCAGATCTCGTCCCGCGCCTTCGGACTGCCGGCCCGCTTCGACGGTGTGGCGGCCGTGGTCGCACCGCGCGCGATGCACCTGGCCGGCGAGCGAATGGAACGCCGCGCCCAGCGGCGTACGGCGGCGGAGACTGCTGAGGCGGTTGAGGCGGTTGAGGCGGTCGGAGCGGTGGAGGCGGAGACGCGGCAGCGCGCGGTACGGGCGTTGTTGCGGGAGTTGGGGCCGGGGTTGCGGCGGCCGGCGGTTCGGCGGTTGGTGTTCGGGAAGAAGGTCGATCCGGCCGAGGTGGAGATCCTGTTGGCGGACCTGGAGGCGACGCCCGGTCGTTCGTACAGCGGCTTCTTCGAGGCGATCACGCAACACGACCTCGGGCACGCGCTGGAGGTTCTGTCGGACATCCCGGTCGAGATCATGCATGGCACCCGGGATCGCCTGCTCCCGCCACGCCACGCGAACCGGATGGCCGAACTGCTCCCGAGCGCGCGGCTGTGGATGTACCCCGGCGCCGGCCACATGCTCATGCAGGAACGCCCCCGAGACGTCACCCACCGCCTCGCGTCGCTCGCCCGGAAGGCTCGGGAACTCTGACCTTGGGGGGAGGCGGACGCCCAGGCCATCAGTAAGCCGGTTTCTGTGCCTCGCCCCGACGCTCGCCCGCCTGGCGCCGGGTGAGCGCGGCGAGTACTGATGGCCTGGCGGTCCGCCGTGATGCGCACCACCGACGATCCGGGGCCGAACGCCTAGGGTGGCGGGGTGCAGAACCTCCTCTCGGATCTTGTGGTCGTCGATCTCACTCGGGCGCTGGCCGGGCCGCAGGCGGCGATGATGCTGGGGGATCTCGGGGCCCGGGTGATCAAGGTGGAGACGCCGGCCGGGGGTGACGACAGTCGCGGCTGGGGGCCGCCGTTCGTCGGGGCGGAGGACGAGCGGGAGTCGACGTACTTCCTGTCGGCGAACCGGAACAAGGAGTCCGTCACCGCCGATCTGAAGTCGGCCGAGGGCAAGGAGTTCCTGACCAAACTGGTGCGGCGGGCCGACGTACTGGTGGAGAACTTCCGGGCCGGCGTGCTGGATCGGCTCGGGTTCTCCACCGAGCGATTGCACGCGCTGAATCCGCGGCTGGTGATCTTGTCGATCACCGGGTTCGGGCACGACGGGCCGGATGGCGGGCGGGCCGGGTACGACCAGATCGCGCAGGGTGAGGGCGGTTTGATGAGCATCACCGGTGCGGTCGAACCGACCAAGGTCGGCGTGCCGATCGCGGATCTGCTGGCGGGGATGTACGGCGCTTACGGGGTGCTGGCCGCGTTGCACGAGCGCGACATCACCGGCAAGGGCCGAGTGGTTCGGACCAGTTTGCTGGCGTCGGTGGTCGGAGTGCACGCGTTCCACGGGACGAAGTGGACGGTCGCGGGGCAGTTGCCGGAGCGGGTGGGGAATCACCACGCGCAGATCGCGCCGTACGGGATGTATCGCACGCGGGACGACATCGTGCAGGTCGCGGTCGGTAGCGAGGGCCAATGGCGGACGTTCGCACCCGTGGTCGGCCTCGATCCGGCCGATCCGCGGTTCGCGGTCAACTCTGCCCGGGTGGCGCATCGCGACGAGCTGACGGCGGCGATCGAGGCTGCGTTCGCCGTGGAGTCGGCGGATGTCTGGCTGGAGCGGCTGGCGGCTGTCGGGATTCCGGCGGGGAAGGTGCGCGATTTCCAGCAGGTGTACGAGTGGGAGCAGACGCGTTCGCAAGGTCTGCTCATCGACGTCGACCACCCGACCCTCGGCCGGATCCAGCTCCCCGGTCCGCCGCTGCGCTTCGACGACAACCCGTACGCCGGCGCGCGCGAAACGAACCTCCCGCCACCTCGCCTGGGCGAACACAACGCCTCCGTCCAAGCCTGGCTGGACGAAGACGCCTGAGACACCCCAGCCGCCTTTCCATCGTGGTGGAACAGGTGTTGGCCGAGGGCTGTCCGGCCTAGGCTCGTTGCGGGTCGAGCGGCGCAAGCGGTTGGTGGTCTCGATCCAGCGTTCGGTGGGGGTCAGGGGTTGACGGGTCGCGGAGCACAGGTCTAGCGTCCGGGAAATCGATTACTCGCCCGATCGCGGAGGTGTCATGGCCGAGGTCGCCGCGCTGGTCCGGATGTCGGGGATCGGCAAGCGATACGGCGGCGTTCACGCCTGCCGGGAGATCGACTTCACGCTGGGTGCGGGCGAGGTACACGCGTTGCTGGGCGAGAACGGCGCCGGCAAGAGCACGCTGATGAAGATCCTGTCCGGCGACGTCACCGACTACGACGGCCGGATCGAGCTCGACGGCGAACCGGTCACCTTCGCCGGCCCGACCGACGCGCAGGCCCGGGGGATCGCGATGATCCACCAGGAACTCGACCTGGTGCCCGGGCTGTCGGTCGCCGACAACATCTTCCTCGGCCGCGAGCTCCGCACCCCCTGGCGTACGGTCGACCGCCGCCGGATGGAACGCGAAGCCCGCGCCTTGCTCGAACGCAGCGGCGTCCACCTCGATCCCCGCCGCCCGGTCGGCGAGTTGCGCGTCGGCGAGCAGCAACTCGTCACCATCGCCAAGGCGATCTCGCTCGACGCGCGAGTGCTGATCATGGACGAGCCGACCTCCGCGCTCACCACCACCGAGGTCGAGCGCCTCTTCGTGGTGATCCGCGAACTGCGCCGCAGCGGTGTCGGCATCGTCTACATCTCGCACCGGATGGAGGAGATCGCCCAGGTCGCGGACCGCGCGACCGTACTGCGCAACGGGCAGTTCGTCACCAGCTTCGACCCCCGCAAACTCACCACCGCCGAGGTCGTCGAGGCGATGGTCGGCCGCCCGGTGCAAACCATGTTCACCACGCCCGAGACCGCCACGGGGGACGAACTGCTCCGCGTCGAGAATCTCGCGATCAAGCCGCGCCGCCCCCGCCCTGGCCGGCGCGACCCCGACGGCATCTCCCTGTCAGTGCGCGCCGGTGAGATCGTCGGCCTCGCCGGACTGCTCGGCGCCGGCCGGACCGAGCTGCTCGAGACCCTGTACGGCGTGGCGCCGGGCGGGGCGCGTTCGGGGCGGATCGTCCTGCAGGGCAAGGAGATCCAGCCTCGCGGGCCCCGGCATGCGTTGAGTCACGGGATCGGGTTCGTCCCCGAGGACCGGCGAGCTTCGGGGCTGGTGCTGTTCCACTCGATCCTGGCGAACACGGTGGTGTCGAGCCTGCCGGCGTACGGGCGGTTGGGGGTGATCGCGCGTCGCCTGGAGCGCGCGGCGTCGATCCGGATGGCGGACCGGCTGCGGCTGAAGTTCGGCCGACTGCAGGACGACGTCGGCACCTTGTCGGGCGGGAACCAGCAGAAGGTCGTCTTCGCGCGGATGTTGCTGACCGAGCCGAAGCTGCTGCTGCTCGACGAACCGACCCGCGGCGTCGACATCGGCGCGAAGGCCGAGATCTACCGGCTGCTGGGCGAATTGGCCGGCCAGGGCATCGGCGTACTGCTCGCGTCGTCGGAACTGCCCGAACTGGTCGGCGTCTGCGACCGGGTCGTCGTACTGCGGGACGGTCGCGACGTGGCCTCGTTCAGTACTGCGGATTCGGGCGAAGGGGATCTGCTCGCTGCCGCGATGGGAGAGAGCGCTGTGTTCGAAGAGGTCGGAGGGCCGCAGTGACAAACGCACAGGACAAGCCGGTAGCCGCCGAGCGGTCTGTCGAGGTCGTCGGGGAGCCGACGGCGATCGCGGAGAGTTCTGGTGGCGTGGTTGCGACGCTGTTCCGGTTCCAGAGCGTGTTCGGGCTGCTGGCGGTGTTCGTTGCCGCGATCATCTTTTCGCCCCGGCGCGACGGCGCGATCCTCTTCGTCAGTGCGGACAACCTGGCGAACGTCGTCCGGGCGGTCTCGGAGATCGGCATCATCGCGGTCGGGATGACGTTCGTGATCCTGATCGGCGGGATCGACCTGTCCGTCGGCGCGGTGCTCGGCCTGGCGGCGGTCGGGTCCGCGGTGCTGATGGTCGAGAGCGACTGGGGCCTCCTGCCGTCCGTAGTACTGGTGCTTGCCGTCGGGCTGGTTTTCGGTGCTCTGCAAGGGATCGCGACGGCGATGATCGGAATCCAGTCGTTCATCGTGACGTTGGCCGGGTTGCAGATCGCCAGGGGACTGGCCCGGATCTGGTCCGATGGGCAAGGCATTGCGATTGCCTATGGCAACGGTCCGCACGAGGCGCCGGACTCCTTCGCGATCCTGGGTGAGCGGACGTTCGGTGGGCTGGTTCCGATTCCGGTGCTGATCTTCGCCGTCGTCGCGGTCGCGGCCGTGATGTTTCTCCGAGTGAGCGCGTTCTCCCGCCATCTGTACGCCGTGGGTGGCAACGAGAAGGCGGCCCGGCTGTCCGGCGTACCGGTGGTTCGGGTGAAGGTCGCCGTCTTCGCGATCTGCGGGCTGCTCGCGGCGCTGGCGGGGATCGTGCACGCCGTCCAGCTCAACCAGGGCAGCCCGAACGACGGTCAGGGGTACGAACTCGACGCGATCGCCGCGGTGGTGATCGGCGGCACCAGCCTGGCCGGCGGCAGGGGGTCCGTCGCGGGAACGGTGGCCGGCGCGCTGCTCCTCGGCGTACTGAACAACATCCTTGCCCTGAACAACATCGACTCCAACATCCAGCTGCTGATCAAGGGACTCGTGATCGTCGCCGCAGCCGCGCTGCAACGACTCCGCCCCACCTCCTGAAAGGCTCGTCATGCGAAACCTGAAACTGCCCCTGGCCGCCGCGGCCGTCCTTGCCCTCGTGCTGGCCGGCTGTGGGACCACCAACGAACGCACGTCCGACAACCCGCAGGCCGCCAGCTCCAAGAAGTGCAAAGGTGCCGACGGCAAGTATGTGATCGGGATGAGCCAGGCGAACGTCGCCGAGCCGTACCGGCAGCGGATGGACGACGACATCAAGGCCGCCGCGAAGGACGTGCCGCAGTTCGAGGTGAAGTTCGCCGACGCGGCCCAGGACAACGCCAAGCAGGTCGCCGATGTGGAGAACTACATCACCCAGCAGGTCGACCTGCTGATCATCAGCCCCAACGAGGCCAAGCCGCTGACCGCGGTGGTCAAGAAGGCGTACGACAAGGGCATCCCGGTGCTGGTGCTGGACCGCAAGGTCGAGGGCGACGCGTACACCGGCTTCATCGGCGGCGACAACGTCGAGATCGGTACCCAGGCCGGCAAGTACATCGCCGAGAAGCTCCTGCCGAACGGCGGCAACGTGGTCGAACTGAAGGGCCTGGCCGGCGCTACACCGCAAGCCGAGCGGCACGAGGGTTTCCTGGCGGGGATCAAGGAGAATCCGAAGGTCAAGGTGATCGCGGCCGCGAGTGGCGACTGGCTGCGGGAGAAGGGCCAGGCGCAGATGGACGCGCTCCTGAAGGCCAACCCGAAGATCGACGTCGTCTTCTCCCACAACGACCCGATGGCCGAAGGCGCGTACCTGGCCGCCAAGGCGGTCGGCCGCGAGAAGGAGATGAAGTTCACCGGCATCGACGCCCTGCCGATCCCGTCCGGCGGCATCAAAGCAGTCGAACAGGGCCGCCTGAGTGCCACCTTCACCTACCCGACCAACGGCAAGGAAGCCATCGCCGCCGCCAAGAAACTCCTGATCGACTGCGGCACCATCGAAAAGACCCAAACGCTCCACACCCGCCTCATCGACAAGTCCAACGCAACCCAGATCTACGCCGAGGAAAACCCGAACGGCTGACACCAGCTAGTACCCCGTCCACGCAGCTCCCGCGTCGCACTCCGCTGCTGCGACGTAGGAGTCGCGTGGGCGGGTTTACCTGCGGGAGCTGCCGCGTTCTATCAGGCGTGCGCCGAGGGTGGTGGTTGTGGGTGGGCGGGTGTTGTCGGATATTCTTGCCAAGAGCAACCTTGCAGCGACGGTGCCGATTTCGTAGGCCGGTTGGGCGACGACTGACAGAGGTGGGTCTACGAGTTCGGCCCAGGGGGCGTCGTCGAAGGCGACCAGGCCGACGTCGTGGCCCGGGCGGATGCCGTGTTCTTGAAGGGCACGCAGTACGCCGACTGCCATGGCGCTGTTGGCGATCAGCAGCGCATCGGGCGGCTCCGGCTGGCCGAGCAATTCGACGGCGGCGCGGTGGGCGCCGGTTGCCTTGTACTCCGTGCGGCGTACCAGCTTCGTCGTACTGCGCCGCTTCGCGGACTTGAGCGCATCCCGGTAGCCCGCGAGCCGGTCGTCGGCCGTACGGACTCCGGATGGCCCGGTGATGCACCCGATGCGTTCGTAGCCCTGGGCAACGAGGTGGGCGGTGGCCTGGCGAGCGGCGACGCGAGTGTCGACGAGGACGAGGTCGCTCTCCTGGGAGGGCAGCGGCCGGTCGACGGCGACGAACGGCGTACCACGGTCCGCCAGCTTGCCGACCGACGATGTCGTCGCGGTGGGGGAGAGGATGACGCCGGCGACACGCTCCTGGATCGCGATGTCGATGTAGCGGTTCTCCTTCTCGGCGCTCTCGTCGGAGTTGCAGAGGACCACCGAGTAGCCGACCTCGTGCGCGACGTCCTCGACGCCGCGGGCGATCGCGGTGAAGAACGGGTTCTCCACGTCGGAGATGATCAGCGCGACCACGGCGGCCTCTTGACGGCGCAGGTTCCGGGCCGGGCCGTTCGGTTGGTAGCCGAGTTCGTCGGCGGCCTTCTGCACCCTCGCGACCAGTTCGCGGTCGACCGTGGACTTGCCGTTCAGAGCCCGTGACACGGTGGCCGTCGAAACCCCTGCCCGGGCCGCGACATCGCTGATCCGTGCCACCGCGCCTCCCTTCGCCTGGGGTCACCCTAGCGGGCGGGTAATGGATTACCCAGCGACCGCGCGTGGACGCAACGTACGGAACCCCCGGCGGCCGGTGCGGACGTGAGAAGATCGCGGGCGTGACTGCCTTGCCGAGTGTTTCGTACTCCATCACCGTCCGCCTCGAGGTCCCTGCCGGTGGCTCGACGGTGAGCAAACTGACGACCGCGGTCGAGCAGGCCGGCGGCCTGGTCACCGCGCTCGACGTGACCGCGTCCGGCCACGAGCGGCTCCGGATCGACGTGACCTGTGCGGCCGCGGACACCGAGCACGCCGGCCGGCTGGTCGAGGCGATGCGCGCGGTGCCCGGCGTCGAGATCGGCCGGGTCTCCGACCGGACCTTCCTGATGCACCTCGGCGGCAAGATCTCGATGGAGGCCAAGCACCCGATCCGCAACCGCGACGACCTCTCGATGATCTACACCCCGGGTGTCGCCCGGGTATGCCTCGCGATCGCGGCCAACCCCGACGACGCGCGGCGGCTGACGATCAAGCGCAACAGCGTCGCGGTGGTCACCGACGGTTCCGCCGTGCTCGGTCTGGGCAACATCGGCCCGAAGGCCGCGCTGCCGGTGATGGAGGGCAAGGCCGCGCTGTTCAAGCGGTTCGCCGGGATCGACGCCTGGCCGCTGTGCCTGGACACCCAGGACCCGGACGCGATCGTGCAGATCGTGAAGGCGATCGCCCCCGGTTTCGCGGGCATCAACCTGGAGGACATCTCCGCGCCGCGCTGCTTCGAGATCGAGGCCCGGCTGCGCGAGGAGCTCGACATCCCGGTCTTCCACGACGACCAGCACGGTACGGCGATCGTCGTCCTGGCCGCGTTGTTCAACGCGTTGCGGGTGGTCGGCAAGGACATCAGCGAGGTCCGGATCGTGCTGTCGGGTGCGGGCGCGGCCGGTACGGCGATCCTCAAGTTGCTGATCGCGGCCGGGGTGAAGGACACGATCGTGGCCGACGTCGCCGGCGTCATCCACCTCGAGCGCGACGGGTTGTCGCCGGAGCTGCGCTGGATCGCGGAGAACACCAACATCGCGAAGTACAGCGGGGATCTGAAGGGTGCGCTCAACGGAGCCGACGTGTTCATCGGGGTGTCCGCGCCGAACATCCTCAACGGCGACGACATCGCGACCATGAACGAGAACTCGATCGTCTTCGCGCTGGCCAACCCCGACCCCGAGGTCGATGCGGCCGCCGCGCACGAGCACGCGGCCGTCGTCGCGACCGGCCGGAGCGACTTCCCGAACCAGATCAACAACGTTCTGGTCTTCCCCGGTGTCTTCCGGGGCCTGCTGGACGCGCAGTCGTCCAAGGTCTCGATCGAGATGGAGCTCGCGGCAGCCAAGGCGCTGGCCGGCGTCGTCACCGACGACGAGCTGAACGCGGACTACATCGTGCCGAGCGTGTTCCACCCGGAGGTGCACACGATGGTGGCCCACGCCGTACGGGACGCCGCCGGGGGCAAGGCTCCGGCGGCCGAGCAGTTCCCGGACGACTCGCCTGCGCTGTAATGCGGGTGGGCCGGGCAGAACTCTTGTGGCGGGTCGGCTTCGTGCTGGCCTGCCTGCTCCACCTGTACGGCGTGTACTCGCCGGAGCAGGCCGGTCCTCAGGTCACGTTCCCGGAGGCCGACAAGCTCGCCCACCTGTTCCTGTTCGGTTCCGTCGCCTTCCTCGGCCTGCGCGTCGGGGTGCCGCCCCGCTGGCTGCTCGGAGCACTGGTCGCGAATGCCGTGGTCAGCGAGCTGATCCAGCACTTTCTGCTGCCGGATCGCAGTGGTGATCCGCTCGACTCGGTGGCCGATCTGATCGGCGTCGCGCTGGGCGCCTGGCTCGGCTTCCGGCTCCTGCGGTCCAAAAAGGTTGCCGAGCACGACATGATGGAACCATGACGGCCTCGACCCTGACCGGTTCGCTGCTGATAGCGACACCGTTGCTCGACGAGCCGCCCTTCCGCCGCTCGGTGATCCTGCTGCTGGATCACGACGAGGACGGCGCACTCGGGGTGGTGGTGAACCGCGCCGCCGACCTGGAGGTCGAGCGCGTGCTGTCCGACTGGTCGAAGACCGTGACCGAGCCGGGCGTGCTGTTCATGGGCGGTCCGGTCGGCACCGACAGCGCGCTCGCGGTCGCCGAGGTGATCGAGTCCGCCGACCCGCCGGGCTGGCGGGAGTGCTTCGGCCGGATCGGCCTGATCGACCTCGACGTCCCGCCGGCGCTGCTCGAAGGGGCGATCCAGCGGATGCGGATCTTCGCCGGGTACGCGGGCTGGAGCAGTGGTCAGCTGGAGGGCGAGATCACCGAGGGTGCCTGGTACGTCGTACCGTCCGAGCCCGACGACGTGTTCAGCCTGCAACCCGAGGGGTTGTGGCGGCGCGTCCTGCACCGCCAGCGCGACCAGATGGCCTACCTCGCGACGTACCCGGACGACCCGACCCAGAACTGAGCCGTCCGCGTACGCCGTCCGTCGGCTACTCCTCGCCGCCGTCGCCACCCTCGTCGTCGGGGTTGAGCGAATCCCAGATCTCCTTGCACTCCGGGCAGACCGGGAACCGCTGCGGGTCGCGGCTCGGCACCCACACCTTGCCGCACAGGGCGACCACCGGGGTGCCCATCACCATCGCCTCGGTCAGCTTGTCCTTCGGCACGTAGTGCGAGAACCGCTCGTGATCGCCCTCGTCCAACTGCGGCTTGGTGCGCTCGTCGACGACCGTCTCCGCGCCGGGGCTCAACTGAGTACTCATGCCCCCGAGTGTAGGCGGCCCGCGCGCCCGACTCCCGAAGTTTCTCCCCAGGCGATCACAAGGCGATCACCGGTGCTGCCCGGCGATCAGTCGAGCCGGGCGTCGCGGACGAGCAGGGCGGCCTGGACCCGGTTGGTGAGTCCGAGCTTGGCCAGGGCGCGGCTGACGTGCGCCTTGACGGTGGTCTCGCGCATGCCGAGCTCGCGGCCGATCTCGGCGTTCGACAGGCCGTGACCGACCGCTTTCAGTACCTCCAGTTCACGGTCGGTCACCACACAGAGGCGACGGCGGGCCTGCGCGGAATCGGTCCGTTCGGCGAACTCGTCCAGCAGCCGGCGGGTCACCGCGGGAGCGAGCATCGCCTGGCCGTCGTGGACCACGCGGACGGCGGCGGCGAGTTCGGTCGGCGGGGTGTCCTTCAGCAGGAAGCCGACCGCGCCGACGCGCAGCGCCCGGTGGACGTATTCGTCGAGGTCGTACGTGGTCAGCATGACCACCTTGGGCGGGTCAGGTTCCGCGGTGATCCGGGCGGCCGCGGCCAACCCGTCGAGGCGGGGCATCCGGACGTCGAGCAGGATCACGTCCGGACGGTGCCTGCGGACGGCCGCGACCGCCTCGTCCCCGTCGGCGGCCTCCGCAACCACACTGAGGTCCGGGGCCGCCTCGAGAATCCGCCGTAGCCCGGACCGGATCAGGTGTTCGTCATCGGCCAGCACCAGCCGGATCATCGCAGCGGCACCCGGGCGCGCACGACGAACCCGTCGCCGGCCGGCCCCGCGGTCAGTACGCCGCCGACCAGCGCGACCCGCTCCCGCAGACCCAGCAAGCCGTACCCCGTACTGGTGCCCGCGCTCGCCGATGTACCGCCCGTGTTCGAGATGACGACCTCAACGGCGTACTTGTGATAGCCCAGGGTGACCTCGACCTCGGCGCCGGGCGCATGTTTGTGGACGTTGGTGAGCGCCTCCTGGGTCACGCGGTACAGGACGCGCTGGGACGTGTCGGGCACCTGCACCGGCTCGCCGAGGTCATACCGCCTGACCACCAACCCTGTTGCCCGGGACGACTCCAGGAGCGAGTCCAGGTCGACCAGCGACGGCGGCGGACCGAGCACGGCGGCGGTTTCGTTCGGAGTTCGCAGTACCTCGACGACCTCGCGAAGGCCGGCCAGGGCTTCACGGCCGGTGGACCTGATCAAGGCGGCCGCCTCGGCGGTCGTACGGTCGGGCGGCTGCACTTCCAAAGCGCCGGCGTGAACCACCATCAGCGCGACCTTATGGGCGACGACGTCATGCATCTCGCGAGCCAGCCCGGCCCGTTCGGCTGCGCTTGCCCGGGCGGCCAGGGCCCGCCGCTCCCGCTCCCGCTGAGCCGCCTGCTCCACGAGGCCCGCCGCAAGCTGTCGCCTCGCTCGGACCCACAAACCGGCCATCGTCGGCAGCGCGACGACAACGGCCGCGAGGATCACCAGTTGCGACGCCGGAACCGAGTCTCCCTCCAGTGGCAGATCGTTGCCCAGGGCATCGAGTACGACGGGAAGCCCGGCCAGCGCGGCGTACGCGGTCAGGGCGGTAGCGATCACACGAGTCGCCTGCGGCGATTTCAGTGCGACGTAGTAGCAAGCGACGATGACCAGCGGCCAGACCGAGAAGACCAGCGTTCCGGCCGCGGCGGCCACCAGCAGCGGCCAGATCGTCCGGCGCGCAAGAGCAGCGGTCACCCCTGCGACGAGCGCGGCGAGCCCGATGCCGGGGGACCAGCCGTAGTCGACCACCACGAACCCGGCGATCCCGGCCCCTAGGACGAGCGGGACGGCCCGCTCGTGCCACGGCTCGGTGTCCATGAAGCGAGCGTAGGCCCGGAACGGCCGACGGCAATCGTCCTCTGGGGCGGGCGCAATGTCACTTAAGTAGCAGGCCTCCGTCATCCTCCGGCCGATGGCAGCTCGCGCCAGCGGCAAGAGGCTGGCGGACATGAGACGACAACTCGCAACTCTCGGCATTTCGCTGGCCTTGATGGCTGCGCTGCCCATGACGGCAGCTACTGCCACTCCACCCGCCGCCCATCGCGTCATCGTCGCGCTGTGGGGTGACGACACCAACCCGGGCACGACGACCCGGCCGTTCCGGACCATCGAGCGGGCGCAGCGGGAGGCTCGAACCGGCCGGCCGTTGGTGATCGACCTGCGGGGCGGCACGTACCGGCTGAGCGCCACCTTGAAGCCGGCCTCGTCCGCCACGTACGAAGCCTTCGGTTACGGCACTCCCAGACAGGAGGAAGTCGTCCTGAGTGGTGGCCGGGTGATCACCGGCTGGACCGAGACGCCCAGTGGCATCTGGGAGGCGCCCGCGGGCGGAATCCAAACCAGACAGCTGTACGTCGATGGCCGCCGCGCACCGCGGGCGCCGCTCGGTGCCGGCTTGCCCGGCGAGGTGACCGCTACGGACACCGGGTATGTCCTGGCCAGTCCCGTTCCGGCCGGCTGGTCGCGGCCGGCCGACATCGAGTTCGCCTACACGTTCCCTTTCTGGGTCGACGCGCGGTGTGGCGTGGACTCGATCCGCCGGGCGCACGGCAAGACGGTGATCACGATGGACCAGCCCTGCTGGTCTCTGGCCCGCAAGCTCTACGGCGCTGACGGGGAACCGCTGCCTGCTCCGACCGCGATCGACAACAGTCCGAGCTTCCTGACCAAGCCGGGAGCCTGGTACCTCGACAGTCGGCGGGACAAACTCCTGTACCACCCGCTGCCCGGCGAGGACGTGCGGAAGGCCGAGGTGGTGGCGCCCGTCCTCCAGACTCTCGTCGAGGGGGACGCGCACACGCACGACGTGGCGTTCCGCGGCCTGACTTTCGCCGATGCCACCTGGTTGGCGCCGAGTGAACCGGCCGGTTTCGTGTCGGCCTGGAGCAACTATCAGCGGCCCGGGGTCGACGGCTGGCTCACGGTCCCCGGTAACGTCGCCTTCCGCGGTAGCCGGCGCATCATGCTGTCCGGGAACACGTTCCGGCGGCTCGGCGGCCAGGCCCTGGAGCTGTCCCGCGGCGTACGGGACGCGGTCGTCGAGGCCAATCTGTTCACCGATGTCTCGGACGGCGGTGTGGTCCTGGGCGCGGTCCTGCCCGACCGGACCGGGATCAGCCGAAACGTCGTACTGCGGCGCAACCGGGTCCACCGGACCGGGGTCGAGTACCGCGGTGCGTCGGGGATCTGGCTGGTCACCGGCGACGACACGACGATCGAGCACAACCAGGTCGACAACGTTCCGTACACCGGAATCCTGGTCGGGCCACCCGGGGAGGACGGCGGCAGTTCCCACCGGACGAGGATCCTGGCCAACCGGGTCTTCGCGACCAACCAGGTGATCGAGGACGGCGGCGGGATCTACCTGCGCGGCAAACAGGGCGACGGGTACGCCGACGGCGCTCTGGTCCGCGGGAACGTGGTCACCGATGCGGGCACCCACAACTTCGACCTCGGGATCTACACCGACGACACGAGCGAGTACGTCACGGTGGACCGCAACGTGGTGCACGGGTACCCGGGCTCGATCGGCGGCTGTGCCAATCCGTATCTGCGTGACCTCCGGTTCCGCGGCAACTTCTGGGACGATCACGTCCCGGAAGGCATCGCTCGCCGTGCCTACCCGGGGACCTGGCCGACCGCCGCTGCCGACGACTGCGGCGACCCGCAACACCTGACTTTCGAGCACAATCGGCTGCTGTCTCCGGACCGCCCCGCTCTCGAGTGCGCCAGGATTCCCGCCTGCGCCCGGATCGCCGCGGCCGCGGGGCCGATCTGATTTTGGCGGGGTTGTCGGGTAACGTTCCTGCACGGCCGACAGTCGACTATCGGGGGAGTATGCCGTCCGTGGATTCGCACGTGCCAGCACCACCCGCCGTGCTACCTCCGGCCTACCCGGACCGCGCTGCTTGGGGTACTGCGAGCAAGTTGCGGGCGTGGCAGGCGGAGGCGCTCAAGCTCTACCTCGACAAGCAGCCGAAGGATTTTCTCGCGGTCGCGACGCCGGGGGCGGGTAAGACCACGTTCGCGCTGACCGTCGCGGCCGAGCTGCTGCAGCGCCGGCTGATCGAGCGGATCACCGTGGTGACACCGACCGAGCACCTCAAGGTCCAGTGGGCGGACGCGGCCGACCGGGCCGGGATCGCGATCGACCCCGCTTTCGCGGGCCGGCGCGGGCGGACGAACAAGGACTTCCAGGGCGTCGCGGTCACGTACGCCGGTGTCGCGGTGAACCCACTGGCCTTCCGGGTCCGGACGGAGAAGTTCCGCACGCTGGTCATCCTCGACGAGGTGCACCACGGTGGTGACGCGCTCAGCTGGGGCGAGGGCGTGCGAGAGGCGTTCGAGCCGGCCACCCGCCGGCTGGCCCTGACCGGTACGCCGTTCCGCAGCGACGACAACCCGATCCCGTTCGTCACCTACGAGCACGGCCACGACGGCGTCGCCCGGAGCAAGGCGGACTACACCTACGGCTACGGGCACGCGCTGCGCGACCACGTCGTACGGCCGGTCATCTTCATGTCGTACTCCGGGGAGATGCGCTGGCGGACCAAGGCAGGTGACGAGGTGGCTGCCCGGTTGGGTGAGCCGCTGACCAAGGACCTGACCGCGCAGGCGTTGCGGACAGCGCTCGATCCGACTGGCGAGTGGATGCCTGCGGTGCTGTCGGCCGCGGACAAGCGGCTGACCGAAGTACGGCGGCACATGCCGGACGCCGGCGCGCTGGTCATCTCGGGTGATCAGAACAACGCTCGCGCGTACGCGAAGGTGCTGCGGGAGCTGACCGGCGAGGCGCCGACCGTGGTGCTGTCCGACGAGAAGGCGGCGAGCAAGAAGATCGCCGCGTTCTCCGAGGGGAACCAGCGGTGGATGGTCGCGGTCCGGATGGTGAGTGAGGGCGTCGACGTACCGCGGCTGGCGGTCGGGGTCTACGCGACGCCGACCTCGACGCCGCTGTTCTTCGCGCAGGCGGTCGGCCGGTTCGTCCGGGCCCGTAAGCGCGGCGAGACGGCGTCGGTCTTCGTGCCGTCGGTGACGCGGTTGCTGAGCTTCGCCGCCGAGATGGAGGTCGAGCGCGACCACGTGCTGGGCCGGAAGAACAGCAACGAGGACGGCGACATCTTCGCCCTCGAGGACAACCTGATCGCCCAGGCCAACCAGGCCGAGGGTGCCAGCGACGACCTGGAGGCGAAGTTCGAGGCGCTCGGGTCGGACGCGAGCTTCGACCGGGTGGTGTTCGACGGCGGCGACTACGGCACCGGTGGTGATCTGGGCTCGGACGAGGAGCTCGACTTCCTCGGGCTGCCCGGACTGCTCGAACCGGATCAGGTCCGCGAACTGCTTCGCAAACGCCAGGCCAAGTCGATCGCGGCCCAGAAGCGCACCAAGCGCGCCAGCGGTCCGGACAGCGACGACCCGACCCCGACCGAGCTCGCGACCCACGAGCAGGTCTCCCTGCTCCGTCGCGAGCTGAACGGTCTCGTCGCGGCGTGGCACCACCGCACCGGCCAGCCGCACGGCGTCATCCACAACGACCTCCGCCGCAAGCTCGGCGGCCCCGCCGCCGCGCACGCCTCGTCGACCCAGCTCCGCGAACGCATCGAGCTCATCCGCGACTGGGCCACCCAACGCAGAGCCTGACCTGGGCCTGGTCACGCCGGTCCGGTTGTTGCGCCACCACCGGGGGAAACCGCTCCGGAGGAGCTCCTCGACGACGGCTCAGGACGGCGTGAGCGACTGCGTGCCGACGACGTCGAGAAGTCGCAGGGCCTGGTCGGAAGGCGAGTCGGGCTCGGCGGTGTAGAGCACGACGCGCTGGTCGCGCTCGGGGATCACGAGGATCTCGCAGGTCACGTCGATCCGGCCGACGACCGGGTGATGGATCGTCTGGCACATCCGCTGTTGCGTGCCGACCTCGTGCCGCGCCCACAACCCGGCGAACTCCTCGCTCCCGGCGAGCAGGTCCTGCACCAGCGCCCCGATCGACCGGTCCTCCGGGTACTTCGCGGTTGCCGCGCGCAGATCGGCCGCCGCCTCCCGGGCGAACTGCTCGGTCGCCGCCGCCCCGAACCGCTGCGTGGTCCCGCTGAGGAACCGCAGCCGCAGCAGATTCCGCTCGCGAGGCCGAAGGGCGCTGAAGTCGGTGATGAGCGCGGCCGCCAACGGGTTCCACGCAAGGACGTCGTACTTCGCGTCGAGGACCAGCCCGGGGACATCGAGGCGCGCCAACATCCGCAGTACGCCGGACCGCACGTCGGCGGGCGGACCGGGTGGGGGACCGGGTTGCTCACCGGCCAGCCGGAAGAGGTGGTCGCGCTCGTCGTCGGACAGCCGCAACGCCCGGGCGAGTCCGCTCAGCACCGGCCGGGACGGTCGCGGGCCGCGGCCCTGCTCTAGTCGCGTGTAGTAGTCGGTGGACATCGTCGCCAGACTCGCGACCTCCTCGCGCCGCAATCCCGGCGTACGGCGACGCAGTCCCGCGGGCAACCCGACGTCCTCCGGGCGCAACCGGTCCCGCCGGGTGCGCAGGAATTCCGCGAGCTGAGGTCTGTCCACGTCTTCAGGATCTCAGCCGGCCCGGACCGCAACCAGGGACTCCCGGTCCCTGGATCGGCTCGCTCTGCCAACGCCTCGTGATCGCGGCGAACCTGGAGCACATGAACACCGACAAGATTGCGCTCGTCACGGGCGCCACCAAGGGAATCGGCCGGCAGATCGTCCAGCAGCTGGGCGAACTCGACTACACCGTGCTGGTCGGATCGCGAGACCTCGCGCGCGGCCAGGCGGTCGTCAAGGAACTGGTTGCCGATGGCATCGATGCGACAGTCGCCGAGCTGGAGGTGACCGACGAGAGCTCGATCCGCGCGGCCGCCGCGGAGATCGAGCGAGCGTACGGGCGACTCGACGTCCTGGTGAACAACGCGGCGATCATCGCCGAGGGCGACACGGCCGCTTCCGAGATCGGCCTCGACGTACTGCGGCGCGGCTACGAGACCAACGTCGTCGGCCTGGTCGCGACGACCCAGGCGATGCTTCCGCTGCTGCGGAAAGCGGACCGGGCCAGGATCGTGAACCTCTCCACCGAGCTCTCCTCGCTGACCCGCGTCGGCGATCCTGCCGCGCGAGCCTCCACGGTCCGCATGCTCGGCTACAACTCGTCCAAGGTCGCGGTGAACATGGTCACGGTCATGCTCGCCAACGAACTCCGCGGCACCGGCATCCTGGTCAACGCCGCCGACCCCGGCAAGTGCGCCACCGAGATGGGCGGCCTCGACACTGCACGGACGCCGGCCCAAGGCGCCGCCGTCGCAGTCCGCCTTGCCACCCTCCCCGCGGACGGCCCCACCGGCGAACTCCACAACGAAGACGGCCGCCTGCCCTGGTGAATCAGGTCGTGACATAAGTTCAAGAGCGTGGCTCGTCTGTTGACCGATATCCGTCCGCTCAAGGAGTCGGCAGATTTCCGGCGGTTGTGGATCGGGTCGACGGTGTCGCAGCTCGGGCAGCAGATGACCGCGGTGACCGTGTCGATCCAGGTGTACGCCCTGTCGCACTCGACCTTCGCGGTCGGCCTGGTCGGGCTCTGCTCGCTGGTCCCGCTGATCGTCTTCGGCCTGTACGGCGGTGCGATGGCCGACGCCGTCGACCGCCGTACGCTGGCCCTCGTCTCGTCCAGCGGCCTGTGGTTGCTCTCGATGCTGCTCGTGGCCCAGTCGGTGCTGCACTGGAACCGCGTAGGCGTCCTGTACGCCGTGGTCGCAGCCCAATCCGCCTGCTTCGCGGTGAACAACCCGGCGCGCTCCGCGATCATCCCGCGTCTGATCCGGCCCGCGCTGCTGCCGGCCGCGAACACGTTGAGCCAGGCGGCCTTCAACCTCGGGTTCACCGCCGGCCCGCTGCTCGGGGCGGTCGTGATCGCGTGGCAGGGGTTCGGCGCCGCCTACCTGGTCGACGTCATCACCTTCACCGCAGCCCTGTACGCGCTGTTCCGCCTTCCGGCCGTGCCGCCGACCGGCGAAGTACGCCGAGCCGGGCTGCGCTCTGTCCTGGAAGGCTTCACCTTCCTCAGGGCGGCGCCGGCTCTGCTGGCCACCTTCGTGGCGGACATCCTGGCGATGGTGTTCGCCCAGCCGCGGGCGCTGTTCCCCGCTGTGGCAGGCGGGTTCTTCGCCGGCGGAGTACGGACGGTCGGTTTGCTGCAGGCGTCGCCGGCACTGGGCGCGCTGGTGGGAGTGCTGTTCTCGGGCTGGGTCAGCCGGGTCCGTCGGCAGGGCGTGGCGATCGTGGCGGCGATCACCGTGTACGCCGCGGCGGTCGGCCTCTTCGGCTTGTCCCGCACGGTCTGGCTCGGAGTGGCGCTGCTGGCGACGTCGGGTGCGGCCGACATGGTCAGTTCGGCGTACCGGAACACCGTGCTGCAGTCGGCCGCGCCGGACGCGATGCGCGGGCGGCTGCAGGGGGTGTTCATCGTGGTGGTCGCAGGTGGGCCGAGGCTCGGGGACTTCGTCGCCGGTACGACGGCCTCGCTCACCACTCCCACGATCGCGCTGCTGGCGGGCGCGGGCGTCTGCATCACGGGGCTGTTCGTCCTGCTCGCCTGGAACAAGCCCTTCCGCGACTACGACTCCGAGGTGCGTGCGCTGCGCTGAGACTCCGAGGTGCGGGCGCTGCGCTGACCGTCAGCCGCCGGTGGCCAGCTTCTTGACCACGGTCCACCAGGAGTCCATGTCCGGGTTGATCTCGCGCATCGGCTGGTCGCCGACGGTGACGATCTTGCGGTCGCCGAGCGGCTTCTTCAGCTCGATCGGCAGCAGCGAGATGTCGTTCTCGGCCGGACACGGTTCGAGCGCGTCCAGGACGACGGTGATCTTGGTGTCCTCCTGGGCCACGTTCACGTCCGATCCGCAGCTGCCCGGCACCCCGATGAGCAGATCGGTGTCGTCGTACGAGGGCCTGTTCTGAATCCACTTCAGATACTTCGGTTTCTTGCCGTGCACCAACTGGTACGCCGGCAGCGGCTGCTGCTTCTTCTCCAGCACCTCGCCCGAGCCGTCACCGATGAAGTTGCCGTAGATCATGTCGATACACGGGTCCGCGGTCTGGGTCTTGTCGTCGAAGGCGCCCCAGGCCTTGGCGGCGATGTAGCAGCCGTTCGCCTCGCGGTTCAGCGAGACGTTGAACCCGATCAGCGCGAGCGCGCCGATGATCAGGGCGCCCGCGAGCATCCGGCGGGCCTGCAGCTGCTGCGGGCCGAGCCGGGCCGGCTCCTCGGCCGCCTCGCCGTCGCCGGCCGGCTGCTGCCGGAACAGCCCCAGCACGTTGCTCGTCCACTGCGGGTTGATCAGCGTCGGGATGGCATAAATCGCAATCAGGACGACACAGACCGCGATGGCGGGGAGGAGCGTCCAGTAATTTCGCACGGCAGCAAGATACGGGGCCATCGGGCCGCGGCCGAAAAACGGTTACGCTTCCGCTGTGCCTGCAGAGACGTCCCAGACGCTCGACAGAGGACTGACGGTTCTCGAGTTGCTGGCGGACGCCCCCGACGGCCTCTCCATCACCGAACTCGCCGTCTCGCTCGGCGTCAGCCGGACGGTCGTCTACCGCCTGGTGAACACCTTGGAGCTGCATCGACTCGTCAGGCGAGACAGTGAGGGCCGTGCCCGGCTCGGGCTCGCGGTGCTCCACTACAGCCGTCGCGTGCAGCCGACCCTGCGCGACGCGGCACTGCCGGTACTACGTTCCCTCGCCGAGGACACCGGTGCGACGGCGCACCTGACGGTCGCCGACGGCGAAGAGGCGCTCGCAATCGCCGTGATCGAGCCGAGCTGGACCGACTTCCACGTCTCGTACCGGATGGGCTCGCGGCACGCGCTCGACCAGGGTGCGGCCGGGAAGGCGATCCTCGCCGGCCGCCGCAAGCCCGACCCAGCGGGCCGCCCCTTCGTCATCACGGCCGGTGAGCTCCAGGCGGGTGCGCAGGGCGTGTCGTCGCCCGTGCTCGGCGTACCGGGGGTAGAGGCGTCCATCGGCGTCGTCGTCCTCGGCAAACTCGACCGCGACTTCGTCGGCCCTCGCGTCGCTCGCGCGGCGGTCGAGGTGGCGAAGCGCCTCGCGTGAGGTCGGCGGACCGCCCCCACTGATCAACTGACCCGCAGCGGCGAGACGCACGTCTGGAGCACTTGCTTCGACCGGCCTGATGCCGGGTTACTGAGTGTTGGAAGTGCGGGAAGTCGCGGCGTGGAGGAGTGGGAGAACGCGGTGCGGGATCTGCTCGGCTAGGGCGATCACCGTGGAGGCGCGCTGGATACCGCGGACGATGACGACCTGGTCGATCACCCGCTGCAGGTCGGCGTTGGAGCGCGCCACGATCCGGCACCACAGGTCCTCGGCGCCGGTGATGGTATGCACCTCCAGCACCTCGGGGATCCTCGCCAGCGCTTCGGCCACCGTCGTGTGGCCTGAGCCCTGCTCGATCTGCAAGGTCGCGAACGCCGTCACCGGATAGCCGATCGCCGTCGTGTCCACATCCGGTCCCCAGCCGCGGACGACACCGTCGCGCTGGAGCCGGTCGAGTCGCGCCTGGATCGTCCCCCGGGCGACGCCGAGCCGGCGCGAGGCCTCCAGCACGCCGACCCGCGGTTCGGCCGCGAACAGGTCGAGGATCCGGGCGTCCAAAGCGTCGACGGCTGCCATGGCTGCTCCCTGGGAGTAGTAAGAATGACCGAATAGTCCAACAGAACCCTGAGAATACTGCACAACCTGTCCAGTGAAATTTCAAAGTGTTGCGCAACCTGTCCTCACCCGGCGAGGCTCACGACAAGCCGATCCCTGGAGGAGACCGATGACCAGCACCGACCTCACCCCCGCAGAGCTCGACGCCGATCTCGACCTCGAGCAGCTGAAGCAGCTCGTCGGACTGGTGCCTTACGACGAGAGCACCGACCCGTTCCCGGTGACCGCGATGGACGCCGTCGTCTTCGTGGTCGGCAACGCGACCCAGACCGCGAAGTACTACCAGCTCGCCTTCGGGATGGACCTGGTCGCGTACTCCGGCCCGGAGACCGGCAACAAGGACAGCAAGGCCTTCGTCCTGAAGGCCGGCTCCGCGCGCTTCGTCATCACCGGCGGCGTGCACCCGAACAGCTCGCTCAACGACCACCACCGCAAACACGGTGACGGCGTCTCGGACATCGCGCTCGAGGTCCCGGACGTGGACAAGTGCATCAAGCACGCTCGCGAGCAGGGCGCGATCGTGCTGGAGGAGCCGCACGACGTCACCGACGAGCACGGCACGGTCCGCCGAGCCGCGATCGCGGCGTACGGCGACACCCGGCACTCGCTGATCGACCGCAGCCGGTACGACGGCCCGTACCTGCCCGGCTTCGTCGAGGCGAAGACCGCCGTCACCCGCCCCGAGGGCCACCCCAAGCGGCTGTTCCAGGCGGTCGACCATGTGGTCGGCAACGTGGAGCTGGGCCTGATGGACGAGTGGGTCGGCTTCTACAACAAGGTGATGGGCTTCGTGAACATGGCGGAGTTCATCGGCGACGACATCGCCACCGACTACTCCGCGCTGATGAGCAAGGTGGTGGCCAACGGCAACCACCGGGTCAAGTTCCCGCTGAACGAGCCGGCCATCGCGAAGAAGAAGTCGCAGATCGACGAGTTCCTGGAGTTCTACGACGGAGCCGGCGCGCAGCACATCGCGCTCGCCACCAACGACATCCTGCGGACCGTCGACATCATGCGCGCCAACGGCGTGGAGTTCCTGGACACGCCCGACTCGTACTACGAGGACCCCGAACTGCGCGAGCGGATCGGCAACGTCCGGGCGCCGATCGAGGAACTCCAGAAGCGCAAGATCCTGGTCGACCGCGACGAGGACGGCTACCTGCTGCAGATCTTCACCAAGCCGATCGGCGACCGGCCGACGGTGTTCTACGAACTGATCGAGCGGCACGGCTCGCTGGGCTTCGGCAAGGGCAACTTCAAGGCCCTGTTCGAGGCGATCGAGCGCGAGCAGGAGCGCCGCGGCAACCTCTGATTCGTGGCCGCCGGCCCGCCTCGCGGTGGCGGGCCGGCGCGACACGCCGTGAGTTGGCGAAACCTTTGCGTCCGATTACCGGATTGACTGTCAGGTCAGGGGCGGTTGGACTACTGTGCCTGATGAGTGCGCGTCGGGGCGTGCATTCAGGAAGGGTTTTCCGATGAAGACACTGGGCATTCTGCTCAGCACCGCGGGACTGGCCGGAGCGGGCGCTATCGCTTTGGCCCAACCAGCACAGGCGGTCGAACTCGCCAACTGCCCGGGTGCCAGAACCATCTCGTCAGCGCAGCTTTTCCGCGACCACAAACCACCGGGCTGGGGCGACGTCAGACTCGTCCGCGACAGCTGTTCGCAGTACTGGGCCGAGGTCACGATGGACTCCCGGCTGCCCGCGCACGCGCTGACCAGCGCGTACCTGGTGCAGTACGGCGGCTCCAACAACGGCCGCACCCTGTCCTGTGACAGCAGCGGTGGGACCGGAGCCGTGGTCGCCGGGCAGCGGACCTGCCGGACGCCGAAGGTGAGATCGCTGGACACCAGCACCACCTTCGTCGCGGTCGCGCGGGAGTTCCACGACTACGGCGGCGGCTTCCAGCAGATCTCCGAGAACAGAACGTCCCGGACCCGCTGACTCGTCCTGACGCGGCTGCGGCACACGATTAGGCTCACCAGGTATGAGTGAGGTTGTCGAGCGGCTGCGACAGGTCCTGCCACCGGAAGCCGTGGTCACCGACCCGGACCGGATCCAGAGCTATCGGTACGACCGGGCGATGTTCTGCCCGGCCGGTGAGCCGCTGGCGGTGGTACTGGCCCGGGAGACCGCGCACGTCCAGGCCGCGGTCCGGATCGCGGCCGAGGCCGGCGTGCCCGTCGTACCGCAGGGGGCCCGGTCCGGGCTGTCCGGTGCCGCGAACGCGCTGGACGGCTGCATCGTGGTGTCGCTGGAGAAGATGGACCGGATCCTGGCGATCGAGCCGGTCGACCGGTACGTCGTGACGCAGCCCGGTGTGTTCAACGCGGTGCTGTCGCGCGCGGTCGCCGAGCAGGGGCTGTTCTACCCGCCGGACCCGTCCAGCTGGGAGTTCTGCTCGATCGGCGGCAACCTGTCCACGAACTCAGGCGGCCTGTGCTGCGTGAAGTACGGCGTGACGACCGACTACGTGCTCGGGCTCGAGGTCGTGCTCGCCGACGGCCGGGTCCTGCGCACCGGGCGCAAGACCGTCAAGGGCGTCGCGGGGTACGACCTGACCAAGCTGATCGTCGGCAGCGAGGGGACGCTCGGCATCATCACCGAGGCGACCCTGGCGCTCCGGCCGGCCGCGGCCCGGCCCCGGACGATGGCTGCGCTGTTCGACAGCGGGGTGGCCGCGGGCGAGGCGATCGTCGAGATCATCCGCAGCGGCGTCTCGCTGAGCCTGCTGGAGATCATGGACCGGACCACGATCAAGGCCGTCAACGACTTCAAGCGGATGGACCTGCCGACCGAGGCGGCCGCGATGCTGATCGCCCAATCGGACGCCGGTGGCGAGGCCGGCGCCGCGGACGTGGCGATGGTGGCGAAGCTGTGCCGCCAGTACGGCGCGATCGAGTGCATCGAGGCCGACGATCCGGCCGAGGGGGAGTTGCTGCTGGAGGCGCGTCGCGCGGCCCTGGTCGCGCTGGAGCACCTCGGCACGACCATGATCGACGACGTCTGCGTACCGCGGTCCAGGCTGGCCGACTTCATCGGCGCGGTCGAACAGATCGCGACGGAGGTCGACATCACCGTCGGCGTGCTCGGCCACGCCGGGGACGGCAACATGCACCCGACCGTGGTCTTCGACGCCACCGATCCCGAGCAGGCCCGGCGGGCACAGGTGGCGTTCGACCGGATCATGGAGGTCGGCCTCGAACTCGGCGGCACCATCACCGGCGAGCACGGCGTCGGGGTGCTCAAACGCGACTGGCTGGCGGAGGAGATCGGCCCGGTCGCGGTCGACGTCCACCGCGCAATCAAGGCCGCCCTGGACCCGCAGAACATCCTGAATCCGGGCAAGGTCGTCGCAGTGGGAAGCCTGTGACTCAACCGCAACGGAACTGCCGGGGCCACAGGACGTCGGTGGCCGTCGAATGTGACGTCCTGGCCGCACTATGGAAGGCAGTTGACTGAAACCGCCCGGGGGATTGTGGATGAGGCACGGTAGGAGGCGAGCCATGCGAGCCAAGCGGGTGTTGCCTGCTGCCGTGATGCTGCTCGCCCTGCTGACCTTCACCGGCTGCGCCAACGGCGGTGGCCTGCGGGTCGAAGGTGCCGAGGCGCCGTCGACGACCACCCCGGCCGCCCCTTCGACGAAGACCCCGCAGGGGTTCGGCAAGACCGACCGCACACCGGTCACGGTGAGCCTGTCGCAGGTGCGGCAGACGCTGCTTGCCGACCCGAGCCTGGACCAGTACTCCCGGACCGTGCTGCGGGGATGCCTGATAGTCGAGCGTTGCCTCACCCGTGGCGCGACGGTGAACGTGATGCGGAGCGCGCAGCCGCAACTCGTCGTACTGATCCACACCGTGGACAACTTCACCTTCGGTGCGTTCCTGATCGCGGTCGAACCGGGGGGTCCGCGCCGGGTTTGGAGTTTGAAGGCCGATCAGTTGAAGATCAGTGCCAGCCGGCAGGGCGACCTGGTGGTGGAGTCGGAAATCTTCGCCGTCGACGACAAGCCTTGCTGCCCATCTGTAACTCGGGTCGAGGTCTACCGTTGGACAGGTCAACAGATGATCAGGGTGAGTTCGCAGGACCAAAAGGGAGACTGAGTTTCGGTGGTACCGGAAGAACCGGCAGCGCGCATCCTGATGGTCGAGGACGACGCGGTGATCCGTGAGGCAACCCAGTTGACCCTCGAGCGGCACGGGTACGACGTCACCACAGCCGAGGACGGGCTGGAGGCGATCGAAAGTTTCGAGAAGATCCATCCGGACGCGGTGATGCTGGACATCATGTTGCCCGGGCTGGACGGCATCTCGGTGTGCCGCCGGATCCGCGAGACCAGCACCGTGCCGATCGTGATGGTGTCCGCCCGCGGCGACGCGCTGGACGTCGTACTGGGCCTGGAGGCCGGGGCGGACGACTACGTCACCAAGCCGTTCGACACCCAGGTGCTGGTCGCTCGGCTCCGAGCCGTACTGCGGCGCGCGGTGGCCGACCCTGAGCGTCCGGCGCCGTCGACCGGGTCGACGGTGGAGTCGTTCGGCGACCTGGAGCTGGACCGGGAGGCGCTGGAGGTCCGGCGGGGCGGCAGCACTGTGCAGCTGACCCCGACCGAGCTCAAGCTGCTGATCGAGTTCGCCAACAACCCGGGCGTGGTGCTCAGCAGGTCGACGCTGCTGCAGCGCGTGTGGGACTACGAGTGGGGCGGCGACGGCCGGCTGGTCGACGTCCACCTGCAGCGGCTGCGGACGAAGATCGGGGCCGATCGCATCGAGACCGTCCGCGGATTCGGATACAAGCTGCGGGCCTAGCGGCATGGGCCTCAGGAGCAAGCTCGGCCTGATCTTCCTGCTGGTTTCCTCGCTCGCGATCCTGGTGCTCTGCGTGGCGGTCTACACGCAGGCCCAGTCGTCGCGGCTGGACCGGACGCGGAGTTTCGCCGACGAGCGGATCCAGCTCGCGGCGGAGAGCTACGACCGCAACGACGTCCCGCTGTTCGGATCCCGGCTGGACGACCCGGACCTGCCGCCGCAACTGCGGGACGCCGTCAAGAACGGGAAGCGGGCCACCTTCAAGACCGGTTCGCCGAACGCGAAGATGTGGGCCGCGGTCGCGGTCAAGGACGGCCGGATCCTGTCGATCGTGCAGGACTACGACGTCAACGACCCGTCGATGAACGCGCTCCGCCGCGCCTTGATCCTCGGCGGTATCGGCACGGTCGCACTGGTCGCGCTGGCAAGCGTCGTCCTGGCGGGCAGCCTGTCCCGCCGGATCGTCGCGGTCGCCAGTACGGCGCGTCGCATCGCCGCCGGTGAGCTCGACGCGTCGGCGGCGGAGGCCGCGGGCAAGGGCAAGGACGAGGTGCAGTCGCTCGCTCTGGCGCTCGACACCATGGCCAGTTCGTTGCGCGGTCAGTTGGAGGCCGAGCGCCGGTTCACCGCCGACGTCGCGCACGATCTGCGGACGCCGGTCACCGGCCTGCTGACGGCTGCGGAACTCTTGCCACCGGGACGTCCGAGCGAGCTCGTCCGGGACCGCGCGAAAGTGCTGCGGCGCCTGGTCGAGGACCTGCTCGAGATCGCCCGGTTCGACTCCGGCGTCGAGCAGGCCGACCTGGAGAACGTCGGGCTCGGCGCGTTCGTCGGCTCGGCGGTCGGCCGGTTGCGGATGCAGCAGTCGCTCGCGCCGGACAGCGTCGTGGTGCACCGGGTCGGCCCGGAGGAGACCGTGTCGACCGACTCCCGCCGGATCGAGCGGATCCTGGCCAACCTGATCGTCAACGGCCTGCGGCACGGCAAGCCGCCGATCGAGGTGACCGTGCAGGGCCGGGTCATCGAGGTGGTCGACCACGGCAGCGGCTACCCGGAGGAATTGATTGCCGAGGGCCCCCGTCGGTTCCGGTCCGGGATGGCCGAGCGCGGCGTCGGGCATGGCCTCGGCCTCACCATCGCCGCGGGGCACGCGAAAGTGCTCGGCGCCGAACTCACCTTCGGCTCCGCGCTGTCGGGCGGAGCCCTGGCCAGGCTGGTACTTCCGCCCACACCCGAGACGGAGCTGTAACACAACTTCTCGCTGCGGGCCGGCGTCTCTTCGTACGTCGGGTTCACAAGAACCCTTACATACGAGGGGAAACCAAGGATCATGCGTATTCAGCTTGTTCGTCGTTCTGCCGCCGCCGTCGCGGGTGTCGCCCTGGCCGTCGGTGCGATCGGTGTCGCCGGTGCCCTGCAGGCCAGTGCGACGCCGGACACCACCCGGATCACGGCGGCCGCCGCCGGTTCGGTCGCTGCGGCTCCGACGATCAGCATCAAGTCGGACCACACCACCGCCAAGGCGTGGGCGAAGGTCTCGCTGACCGGCAAGACCACCGGCCTGGCCCGGAACACCACCGTTCAGGTGCAGCGGCTGGAGAGCGGCAAGTGGGTCAACTTCCCGGCCACCACCAAGGTGACGTCGGCGTCGACGTACTCGGTCTGGGTGAAGAGCGGCCGGGTCGGCGTGAACAAGTTCCGCGTCGTCGCGGGGAAGGCCGCCAGCGCCGCCGTTTCGGTCACGATCACCAAGTGAGCCACCGGTGTGCGGGGGAATTTGATCCCATCGTGCACACTGGGACAGACCAGCGGCGCCACTCCCGGGGCGGGGTGTGGCGCCGCTGTTCCTTTGCTGATGCGCTCAGCGCGTGCCGTACACGTTCAGTTCGGCTGCCGACCCGAAGACCGCTCCGTTCAGCGAACTGGTGCCGACGAACTTCACGTACCGGCCGGCCTTCGCGGTGAAGTCGACCCGCTGGGTGTCCCGCGAGTTCGGGAACTCACCGGTCCTCACCGGCGAACCCCACGTCTGGCCATCGGTGCTGACGTAGATCTCGTAGCCCTTGAACATCCCGTTCGTCCCGCTCTGCCGGGGCAGGTAGCTGAATCCGTCCACCTGGTACGTCGTACCGAGATCCAGCGTGATGTGGTGCGGATAGCCGGCCGGAGTCGGTACCTCCGACCAGGCCGAGTGCCACAGCGTGCTGGGGTCTCCGTCCAGCGCTCCGACGGCCGCGCCGCCGGTAGCCACGTCCTCGCTGCTGACGTCGGCCACCGTGATCCGGGACTGCGGCACGATCCCTGGCGGCAGCAGTGTCGCCTCGGCCGACGTGCTCGCTGTCCCACCTGTTGCCGTGAGCCCGTATTTGCCTTCCGGCGTTCCGGCCGGCGGGATCACCGACCATGAGGTGGTCACACTGGTGCCGGCGGCAACAGTCGCGTGGGTCGCGGGCGTCGTCGCTTCGACGGTCCAGCCGGCCGGGGCCTGCAGTGCCATGGTGATGTCGTTCACGGCGACCACGTCGTTGTTGGTGAATGTGGTGACCACCGTGTTCGCCTCACCGGAGACCATGCCGTTGAGGCCGGCGCCCGACAGGCTGATCGACGTACAGTCTGCCTTCTCGTCGGACTGGCCGAGGTCGGTGACGGCGAAGTTGTCGATCACGAAGTCGGCCTGGTCGCCGCCGGAGGAGAGTTTGCGCAGGCCGACCCAGTAGTCGCCGCCACAACCCGCCACGAACTCCTGCGAGAACGCCGTCTTCGTCCGCTGCGCACCGATCGGCGTCGAGTGCACCTCGACCGAGTCGGGCCGGTCGACGCCCTGCACCCAGGTGTACTGCCCGGCCTGGCCGGACTCGTAGTCGAAGTCGACCTTGTACTTGTGACCCGGCTTGAACTCGACCGTCCACGGCGCGGTCCGGTAGACCAGGCCCTCGTTCTCCTCGTGCGACTTCAGCGACCAGTCGCCGTCGAGCGCGTCGTCGACCAGCTTCCCGTTCCAGCCTGCCTGCGTGTACGGCGCATGCTTGCGAGCCAGCACGGTTCGGGGGTCCGTGGTGCCGCCCGCATCGCCCTTGACGAACGGTCCCCAGCCTTGGTCGGTGTGCTCGAAGTCGTCCACCAGGCCGGCCGCAGGCCGAGTCGACTCCACGACCCGGACGTCGTCGACGCGGACCCGCGCAGTACCGTCGGCCGCGCTGATCTTCAGCGTGGCATTGGTGCCCTTGGCATCGAAAAGGACGCGGGCCCGCTGGTAGTAGGCGTCCTGCTTGTCGTCGGACGCGACCCTGTTCTGCGCGGTCGATCTGGTGACGGTCACCTTGTTGCCGTTGACATCGATGCTGGTCGGCCGCGACTTGCCCGGCTCGACCTCGATCCAGGCGGAGGCGCTGTAGGTGTGGCCGGCGGTCAGACCGGTGAGCTGCTGCTGCAGCGACGCCGTTCCCGGACCGAAGGCGGCGACGTGCTGACCGTTGGCCAGGGTGTCGATCTTCGCGAAACCGGTCGGCCGCCAGACGTTCAGGTTGCCTGCGTTGAACCCGGGATCCTTGACCGGGCTGCCCTCACCCCACTGAGCCGCCGGCTGCTTCGGCGCGACCTCGGGGTACAGCACGTACGGCTGGCCGGGCTCGGCGTCGAGGGTGACGACACCCTTGCGTACGGCGGCGGTGGTCACCTTGACCCGGCCGGTGTCGGTCAGCTTGTAGACGGTGAACTTGCTCGTCGCGGCCAGCGCGGCAGGTACACGCCAAGCGGTGAGGCCGCCTTCGGGGTTGTAGTGGTAGAGCTTCTTGTTGTTGTCCCAGGGCAGCAGGTACTTGTCGCCGTCGAGCACCTTGGCGGTACCGGCGTACAGGGTCCGCCTGCCGTTCTCGACGGCGCCACGGATGCCGCCGGTGAAGGTGATGTCGTTGGAGTTCCAGTCGAGGATCTTCTGCTGCTGCAGGAACTTGGCCGGCAGGTTGCGCTGCCAGACGTTGGCGTAGAACTTGTTCCAGTCGGTCTCGCCGGTCCAGCCCTCGAACTCGACGATGGACGCTTGGCCGAGGATCGGGTCGGCGTTCCAGACGTCCTTCTCGTGGTTGCGCGCGAACCGGATGATCTTGCTGTTCAGCCCTTTGTTGGTGGGACCGCCGTAGTCGAGGTCGTTCGCCCAGTGCGACCACAGCGAGGTGCGCTCGTGCCGGTCGGCCCACTCGGTGGCGATCTGCCAGCCTTGGTCCGCCAGTTGCCGGGTCAGGCCGTCGGCCAGCCAGCCGGACTGGTAGTACACGTCGATGTACAGCTCCTGCAGGTTCTTGTCCGTCTCGTCGCGCAACTGCTGGAACCGCTTGACGATGTTGCCGGAGGCAAGGTCCGGTCGCTGCTTGATGTAGTAGCTCTGGTTCAGCCAGTTCCAGCCCTTGGCGGACTTGTCGACCAGGTCTTCGCTGAAGGCGTTCGCCTCGGGGTACGACTCGGTCGCGTTCACGTGCACCCCGAACGCGGCGTTCCAGCCCTTGCCCTTCTTCAGCAGCGTGTTCAGGTCGGTCAGCCCGCCGGCACGCACGTTGTAGTTGCCGCCGTAGTCGGGGTGCGCGGAGTCGTGACCTTCGGACCCGTAACCCTTCAGCAGCGCCAGTTGGCCGAGTCCGTCGGTGGCCAGCGAGATCCGCTTGACGTCGTCGAGCGTGCGCAGGAACGGGTGCGTCGCCTGGCTGGCGAAGTTGAACGGGATGTGGGTGATCACCCGGTCCTTGACCAGGTCGCCACCCTTGGGCTCGACCATGATCGAGCGGAACGCGATCGCGCCGTCCTGCCAGTCGACCGTCTTGTCCCCGTTGGCGTCCGGGGTCACCACAACCTTTGCCCACGGCAACGGCTCGGTGTACGGCGAGGTGTCGGCGCGGTAGGTCCATTGACCACTCCAGACCCCGACCCGGCTCGTCCCGTCGGCAGCCTTCCGTGCGCGATGCCAGAACCGGGCGCCGTCGTCGACGGACTGCCCAGACGGCTTGTCGTACGTCGAATTCGTCTCGATCCCGGCCGCGAGTCCGCTCGTGTTCACGAACGCGTACGTCGCTCCGGTGGGCGCGGCCTCGGCTGCGGTGGCAGCGGTGACCGGGGTGATCTTGTCGGCCGTGCGAGTGGAGTCCGGATCGAGCGTCGTGAACGCGGTGGTCGCGCCGTCGTCACTGCTCGCCACGGAGACCAGGTCCTGGTCCGGGATGTCGATGGTGTTCACCCGGGTTGTCTCGGTGTCCCGGACGGCGTCGATCTTGAACGTGGTGATCCGGCCGGCGAGCGTGAGGCTGGCGTCGAGCTCGACACCGGGGAGGGCGTCGAAGGCGAGCTTGTAGTCGGCTCGGCTGCCGTCGGTGCTGACGGTCGGTAGGTCGGTGAGCCGGGCGGTACGGGCCGTCCCGTTGATGGTGACGGTGGAGATGGCGTCGGGCTGACCGCCGAGCGTCTTGCCGGACGCGTTGTCGGCGTACTGGATGACGCGCGGGAAGTCGCTGCCGACGGTCACGGTCAGGTTGGCCGAGTGCAAGGTCAGCGGCGCTGCGGTCGGCGCGGTCGGCGCGGTCGGCGCGGTTTGGGAGGCCGTGGCCGACGGTGCCAGTAACAGGCCGCCGGTCAGGGCGAGAGCAGCGGTCAGGGCCGCTGGGCGGAGGGGAATCACGAGCGCACTCCTCGGTGGACGGAAGGGGCGATGTCGGATTCTGTGCGCAGGAGCGAGCACGAGTCAAGAGAAACGAACACCAATGAACAAAATTAGTGAACGTTTAAGCCACCCCAAGCCGCTTGCGTCCGAAGGGTCGAGGGGCGGGACCCTCAGTTGTTCGGACGCAAGGGGCTGGTGGAGGAGGTGCGGTTAGACGGCGGGGAGGATTTTGCCGGTGACGTCGCCGAGGCCGATGCGGGGGCCGTGGGGGGTGGCGGCCCAGCCGGTGATGGTGATCTCGTCGCCGTCTTCGAGGAAGGTGCGCTGCTCGCCGTTGACCGTGATCGGCTCGCGGCCGCCCCAGCTGAGTTCGAGGAAGGAGCCGCGCTGGTCCTTCTCGGCGCCGCTGACCGTGCCCGAGGCGAACAGGTCGCCGGTTCGCACGGAGGCGCCGTTGACCGACAGGTGCGCGAGCATCTGGGCGGGCGACCAGTACATCTCCTGGTACGGCGGGCTGCTGACCAACTGGCCGTTCCAGCGGACCTCGAACGTGATGTTCAGGTTCGTCAGTTCACCTGCCAGGTAAGGCAGGACGGCCGGTTCCTGCTTGCCGAGCGGCAACTCGGCCGCTTCGAGCGCATCGAGTGAGACCACCCAGGGCGAGATGGAGGTGGCGAATGACTTGCCGAGGAAAGGACCGAGCGGGACGTACTCCCACGCCTGGATATCCCTTGCGGACCAGTCGTTCACGAGCACCACGCCGTACACGTGGTCCTTGAAGTCGTCGACACGGACGCGGCTGCCCAGGGCGGAGGGGGTGCCGACGACGTACCCGAGTTCGACCTCGATGTCGAGGCGCTGCGACGGCCCGTACGTCGGTGCGTCGTCCGCCGGCGCCTTGCGTTGACCGCTCGGGCGGACGATGTCGGTGCCGCTGGCAACTACTGTGCCGGCGCGGCCGTGATAGCCGACTGGAAGGTGTTTCCAGTTCGGGAGCAGGGGTTCCGCGTCGGGCCGGAAAAGCCTGCCCACGTTGGATGCGTGGTGCTCCGAAGCGTAGAAATCAACGTAGTCGGCCACCTCGAACGGGAGCAGCATGGTCACCGCGTCTTGCCGGATCAGGTGCGGCTCGACGGCTGTCTTGTTGGCTTCGTTGCCGACCAGATCGAGCAGCCATTCGCGAGTCGACTGCCAGGCCGGGCGGCCGAGAGCCAGGAATGCGTTGAGCGACGGCGCTGTGAAGGTCGGTGCGACGTCTGGCAGTCGGTCGGCGGCGAGCGGGGCCAGGTCGATGAGGTGGTCGCCGATCGCGGCTCCCACCCTCGGGGCTTCGTCGCCGGTCCGGAAGATGCCAAGCGGCAGGTTCTCGGGTCCGAACGGGGAGTCTGCCGAGATGTCGAGCCAGGTCACTTCGCCTCCAGCAGGCCTAGTGCGGTCAGGTCGTGGCGGGGTTCGTCGATGCTGCAGGAGCCGAACGAGGTGAACCATCGCCGCGTGCTCGCAGCCTGATCCTCGGTCAGCTCACGTGCCTTCGCGGCAAGGCTTTCGCCGTCGCGGCTCTCCAGAATCGCCGCCTGTTCGTCCTGGCTCGAGCCATCCAGCGATGCCCGCGTAGCAAGCAGCACATTCAAGAAGCCGTGATGCTCGAATCCGGTGTCGGCCGCTGTGTGGCGTACTGCGTTGTGGAGGCCGGCGGTGCACTTGAAGGCGACCTCGCGATCGAGGCAGGCGGTGATGAAGGCTGCAATCTGCTCGGCGGTCGGGAAGAGCGACGGGTCCAGGCCGCCGGTCCGGAGTTTCGCGGCGTAGCCGGCGTCCGCGACGACGTCGAGCGCCCGCTCCCACGCGCCGTCCAGACCGATCTCGACGAAAGCGTTCTCCTCGTCCAGGCAGTCGTCGCAGGCGCGGACCACCCGGAGCGCGTTGCGGGACAGGTCGTCCTCGGCGCGCAGGCGGACCTCGATGGCCTTGACGACCACGTCGGCCGAGCGATCGCCGTACCGGACGGCGGGCTCGATGCCGCCCGCCCCGCCGGTGATGACGACGGAGACCTCGAGCGGGCCGCCGGTCGCGCGGGCCTCGGCGGCGACCTTCATCAGGTTCTCGTCGGTGCAGACGAACGGTCCGACCAGGTCGGCGTACTCCGCCTGGCGGTGCTCCCGGTGCGCGGCCACGGCTTGGGCCAGGGGCAACTCCCCGGGCGGGAACATCGCGGCGTCGTCGACCAGGTGCCGGAACAGGGCAGGGGTGGTTGACATGGCCCCGAGCCTAACGGATGCTTTCGGTAAGCGGACACATGTGTCCGATAAACGTACTAGATCTGGATGGGGTCATGGTGTTCTACCGGCAGGTCGGGCAGGTTCCGCCGAAGCGGCACACCCAGTTCCGCAAACCGGACGGCGGGCTGTACTACGAGGAACTGATGGGCGAGGAGGGGTTCTCGTCGGACTCGTCACTGCTGTACCACTCCGGGGTGCCGTCGGCGATCGTCGACTCCCAGGTGTGGGACCTGCCCGACCTGGCCACGACACCGAACCACCCACTGACCCCGCGGCACCTCAAACTGCACGACCTCTTCGCTCCCGAGGCGGCCGCCGCGGCCAACGTGGTCGAGCAACGGCGACTGGTGCTGGGCAACGGCGACGTCCGGATCTCGTACGTGGCGGCCGGCCGGCCGTCGCCGTACTACCGGAACGCGATCGGCGACGAATGTGTGTACGTCGAGAAGGGCTCGGCGACGGTCGAGACGGTCTTCGGTGTACTCGAGGCCGCCGAGGGCGACTACGTGCTGATCCCGCGCGCGACGACGCATCGCTGGCTGCCCGGGCCGGACGGCGTCTCGGCGTACTGCATCGAGGCCAACAGCCACATCGCGCCGCCGAAGCGGTACCTCAGCCGCTACGGGCAGTTCCTCGAACATTCGCCGTACTGCGAACGTGATCTCGTCACACCCGCGTCGGTGTTCGTTGTTGAGGGCAACGATGTCGAGGTGCTAGTGAAGCATCGCGGGCACGGGGCGGCGGGGATCGTCGGCAGCCGGATGACGTACGCGACGCATCCCTTCGACGTGGTCGGCTGGGACGGCTGCCTCTATCCGTACACGTTCAACGTGAGCAACTTCGAGCCGATCACCGGCCGCATCCACCAGCCGCCGCCCGTGCACCAGGTGTTCGAGGGAAACAACTTCGTCATCTGCAACTTCGTGCCGCGCAAGGTGGACTACCACCCGCTGTCGGTGCCGGTGCCCTACTACCACTCGAACGTCGACTCCGACGAGGTCATGTTCTACTGCGGCGGCGACTACGAGGCCCGCAAGGGGTCTGGTATCGGTCTTGGTTCTATCTCGCTTCACCCGGGCGGCTATGCGCACGGGCCTCAGCCGTCCGCGATCGAGGCGTCGCTGGGTGCGGAAAGCTTCGAAGAGCTGGCGGTCATGGTCGACACCTTCCGCCCCCTCGAACTGGGCGAAGGCGGCGCGGTGGTGGACGACGGCGCCTACGCCTGGACCTGGTCCGGCCGCCGCCTGAACGACTAACTCCCCTCGAGGCACAGCGCCGGCGCAACTACCCCCGGCGCCGACCCCCGCGGCCCACTCCGGCACCCCCGCACGCCGGCACTCCCGCACGCCGGCACGCCCGCACCCGGCGCCCCCGCACCCCGGCACCCCCGCACCCCCGCACCCC
>NZ_QFXK01000036.1 GCF_003261635.1 Kribbella monticola
GGTGGGGGCGGGGACGGGAGGGGGTCCGGACGTGCAGAAGGGCCGTCCCGCTGGTGCGGGACGGCCCTTCTGGGGGTCGATCAGGCGCTGCGCTTGCCGGTGGTGCGGGTGCGGTGCAGGTGCGCGGGGCCGATCTCGCCGGAGCGGAGGAGGGCTACTCGCTCGGCGAGCAGTTCCTCGAGCTCTGAGATGCTGCGCCGCTCGCGGAGCATGTCCCAGTGCGTGCGGGCGGGCTTCTCCTGCTTCGGCTCCGGCTTCTCACCGGTCGAACGGGCGGCCTCGCTGCCGCAGTGCGGGCACTCCCAGATCGCGGGCACCTCGGCGTCGTGCGCCATCGTGACCTCGACCACATGGCCGCGCGGGCAGTCGTAAGTGATCATCTGGCGCGGCGCGAACTCGACGCCGCGGTCATCCTCGAAGCTGACCCCACCCAGCCCCGAACCACGCAGTACGCGATTAGACATGTCAAACCTCCGAGATTCGTCATCCGTGCCAACGGTCGGCCGACCCGGATCATTCCCATTTTGGCATGCCCGCGCCCCAGGTTCGCACCTGACAGCACCGTCATCACGCCCTGTCATCGGGTGTTCACAAATCACCGTGTGTCGCAGGACACAGTGCTGCTGACGCTGAAGACGGCTGCGAGGTTCACAGCCAGTTGCCAGGAAGTGGGCAACGATTCCTCAGCAAACGGTCCTAGCGTCTGCGTCCATGGTGTCCAGAGGGGTCCTCCCACGCCACAAACTCCGTGGCCTCAGTGTGCTCAACGTGGCCCTGGTGGCCGTCGTCGTGGCGATCGCCGTCAGCGCCTACCTGCTGTTCTTCAAGAGTGACTCCCAAGCGGCCGGTACGACGCGTCCGTCAGTGGCCGTCAGTCGCGGGGACGTGACGGCGAGCGTGAGTTCGAGCGGCACCCTGCAGAGTCCGCAGACGGCCTCGCCGCAGTTCGAGACCTCCGGCACGGTCACGTCGGTGCTGGTGAAGGTCGGCCAGGTGGTGGCCAAGGGCGCCCCGATCGCGAAGATCGACCCAAGCGCCGCGCAGCGCGCAGTACGGATTGCCGAGCAGAACCAGACCGCGGCTGCCGACTCCGTCACCGCCGCCCAACAGACCCTGGACGACGCGCAGGAGGCCGTGGACGCGGCCGAAGCCACTCCGACACCGACCCCCAGCAACGGCCAGCAGAACCAGTCCCAGGGCCAGAGCCCGGAGGTGGCGCTGACGAACGCCAAGGCCAGCCTCGCCCGAGCCAAGGCCGACAAGGAACAGGCCGACCAGAACCTGGAAGGCGCCCAGGCCGATCTGGCCGCGACCACACTGAAGGCACCGATCGCCGGCACCGTGACAGCGATCAACGGCACCGTCGGCTCGGTCACCGGCGGCTCCGGCACCAGCTCAGGCAACTCAGGCAACTCGGGCAACGCGGGCAGCTCAGGCACAGCAGGCGCGTCGGGCACAGGCCAGGGCGGCACCAGTACGTCGAGCAGCGCGACCGCGTCGAGCGGCGGCTTCATCGACATCTCGGACCTCAAGTCGCTTCAGGTCGTCGCCGCCTTCCCCGAGGCCGACGCGATCAAGATCAAGGCCGGCCAGAGCGCCACGGTCACCCTCAATGCCGAGCCGGGTACGAACCTGACCGCCTCCCTCACCTCGGTCTCGCCCACCCCGACCACCACGAACGGCGTCGTCTCCTATTCGGCCACGTTCACGCTGTCGAAGCTCCCGGTCGGCGCGCGGATCGGCCAGACCGCGAACGTCTCGGTCCAGACCGCGAAGGCGTCCAACGTCCTCTACGTCCCGACCACGGCCATCGTCACGAGCGGTACCACCCACACGGTGACGATGGCCGACGGCTCCGGCACCCGCGAGGTCCAGCTCGGAGTCCGCGGCGACAGCTTCACCCAGATCACCTCCGGCCTGAACGAGGGCGACCAAGTCGAGCTGATCCAGGGCGCGATCGGCGGTACGACGGGCGGCACCGGGCAGGGCCGGAACGGGCAGTTCCCCGGCGGCCAGTTCCCGGTCGGCGGCACGGGCACCGGCGGAGGCTTCAACCGTGGCCGCTGACGCCCTGATCGACATCCGCAACGTCACGAAGACCTACGGCGCGGGGGAGACCGCAGTCCACGCGCTGCGCGGCGTCTCGCTGCGCGTCGAGGCCGGCGAGTACGTCGCGGTGATGGGCTCGTCCGGCTCAGGCAAGTCGACGCTGATGAACATCCTCGGCTGCCTCGACACCCCAACGCGTGGCGAGTACTGGCTGGACGGCACGAACGTCGCGAGGCTGACCGAGGACCAGCAGGCGCTCGTCCGCGGTCGCAAGATCGGCTTCGTCTTCCAGTCGTTCAACCTGATTCCCCGTACGTCGGCACTCGCCAACGTCGAGCTCCCGCTCACCTACGCCCATCTGCGCCGGACGGAGCGTCGTCAACGCGCCCGGCGAGCGCTGGAGCTGGTCGGTCTGGCCGACCGGGAGGACCACCGGCCGAACCAGCTCTCCGGCGGTCAGCAGCAGCGTGTGGCGATCGCGCGGGCGCTGGCGACCGGCCCGCGGATCCTGCTCGCCGACGAACCGACCGGCAACCTCGACGCGCACTCCACCGACGAGGTGCTCGGCATGTTCGACGAGCTGAACGCCGAGGGCCGGACGGTCGTGGTGATCACCCACGAGACCGAGGTCGCCCAGCATGCCCGGCGACTGGTGCTGTTCTCCGACGGCCGGATCGTCTCCGACGAGAAGGTGACCCGCTGATGTCACCCCGGGATCTGTTCGGCGCCGCCCTGCGCGGACTGGGCGCCAACAAGATGCGCTCGCTGCTGACCATGCTCGGGGTGGCGATCGGCGTCGGCGCGGTCATCGTTCTCGTTGCTGTTGGCAACGGCTCGGGCAAGGCCGTGCAGGACCGGCTCGAAGCGATGGGGACGAACCTGCTCACCGTCTCCACCAGCGGCGGTGGCGGTGGCTTCCAGCGCGGCCAAGCCGGCCCGGCTGCCCAGCAGTACAGCCTCACGCTCGACGACGCGGCAGCCCTCGCTGACAACCGCCTCGCGCCTGACGTGGCCGCGGTCGCTCCGGTGATGACCAGCAACGGTACGGCGACCAGCGGCGATGTCAGCTACACCATCAACCAGGTGATCGGCACGACCCCGGAGTACCTTCCGGCGACCAACACCCCGGTCAGCACGGGCGCCTCGTTCACCAAGCAGGACGTGGACGGTTCGCGGCGAGTGATCCTGCTCGGCCAGACGGCCGCCACGGAACTCTTCGGCCGGGCCAACGCCGCCGTCGGGCAGACGATCAAGCTCGGCGCGGTCGACTTCACCGTGCTCGGGGTGCTGGCGAGCAAGGACAGCACCGGGTTCAACGACCCGAACGCGACCGCGATCGTCCCGATCAGCACGCTCCGGGCGACCCAGGCAGGGTACGGCCCGCTGAACCAGATCGTCGTCCAGGCCGCGGACAAGGACAAGGTCGACACCGCCCAGGCCGAGGTGACCCAACTGCTGACGGCACGGCACCAGGTCCCGGCGACCACCACCTCGCCGTACCGGATCACGAACTCGGCCCAGATCCTGCAGACCAGCCAGGACACCGCGGCGACCTTCACGGCGCTGCTGGCGACGGTGGCCGCGATCAGCCTGATCGTCGGCGGGATCGGCGTCACCAACATCATGCTCGTCACCGTCACCGAGCGGACCCGGGAGATCGGCATCCGCAAGGCTCTCGGTGCCCGCCGCCGCGCGATCCTGGGCCAGTTCCTGATCGAGGCGACTCTGCTGAGCCTGCTCGGCGGGACCGTCGGCGTGATCGCCGCGCTGGTCGTCAGCCGGTTCCAGTTGGCCGGCGTGCAGCCGGTCCTGGTGCCGTCGTCGATCGCGCTCGCCTTCGGCGTCTCCGCTGCCGTCGGGCTCTTCTTCGGGAGCATGCCGGCCCACCGGGCTGCCGGTCTCCGTCCCATCGATGCACTCCGCCACGAATGAGAGAGGCTCACTCATGAGCACGCCCCACCAGACCCCGGACGAGTTCGCGCAGATCGGCAGCGACGACGAGGTGAACGAGGCTCTGAAGCCGAAGAAGACCGTGAACTTGCCGGCGGCAACCGCCGTACTGGCCGGGGTCGTCGTCCTCGCGATCGGCCTGGCCGGTGGTGCCGGACTGCATGCGGCCTTCGCCAAGGACAACACGACGACCCCGCAGGCCGGTGCCAGGCGTGGAGCCGGTGGGTACGGCGGATTTCGTGGCCAAGGGCAAGGAACCGGTCAGCCAGGTACCGGCGGCCCGGGCGGGAACGCGGCGATCGGCACCGTGGTGTCGGCGAACAGCTCCCAGCTGGTCGTGAAGACCCAGAACGGCGACGTGACGGTCAAGCTGACCGGTGACACGGCGATCGACATCACCAGCAAGGGCACGGCCGCCGACCTCAAGGCGGGGGAGCAGGTCGTCGTGAGCGGCGAGACCTCGAACGGCACCCTCACCGCCCGCACGGTCCGCCAGGGCGGCACCGGGTTCGGCCCCTTCGGCCGCAACCCCAGCCCGAGCCCTTCGAACTGACTCCACCGGTCGAGCCCTTCCAACTGACTCCACCGGTGCGGGACGAGTGGGAGCCGCGTGGTCACGCTCCCACTCGCGCCGGACCTGTCGAGTAGGTGGTAGACCTTCGATGAGTTGTTGACTCGCGGCTTTGGAAAGCGCTATCTTCCGACGAAATGAGGCGCAAAAAGTACAAATCGCCTCTTCGTCGACAGGAGAAGACGGCATGCCGAGGTCACTGAGAAGGTTCGCTGCGGGGTCGCTGGCCGGGGTACTGGTGCTGGCCGCCACGGGTTGTGGGGCGGGTGGTGCCAAGCCGGTCGCGCAGGATCCGAAGGCGCCGCTGGAGCTGTGGACGCGGACCACGCCTGGTGGTGACGGCGAGAAGGGGATGAAGAAGCTGGCTGCGGCTTTCGAGGCGGCCACCGGGCAGAAGGTCGAGGTCACGGCGATCTTCGACGACTTCGAGACGAAGCTGTCCCAGCGCGCGGCCCAGAAGGACCTGCCGGACCTGGTGCTGAACGACTCGTCGCAGCTGGGCACGATGGTCAGCCAGGGCATCGTCCGCGAGGTCGACCTGGGCGCGATCAAGGGCAGCGATCAATTGCTGGAGTCCGCGCTGTCGGTCGCCAAGTCCGGCGACGGCAAGACGTACGGCGTCCCGTACTCCGCGCAGGCCAGCGCGCTGCTGATCCGCAAGGACTGGCGCCAGAAGGTCGGCCTGCCGGTGCCGAAGACGTGGGACGACCTGACCGCTCTCGCGAAGGCCTTCACCACGCAGGATCCGGACGGTAACGGGAAGCCCGACACGTACGGCCTCGCCGTACCGGGGTCGACCAAGCGCGGCTATGCCTCGTGGTACTTCTCCAACTTCCTCTGGGCCGCCGGCGGCGACTTCATCGCCAAGCAGGCCGATGGGAAGTACAAGCCCGCGATGTCGACGCCCGAGTCCGTTGCCGCCACCAAGTGGTTCCGCGATCTGGCCTGCACCAGCAAGGTGATCCAGCCGGGTGCGGCGACGATGGACACCCCGCCCACCAACGAGACGTTCGAAGCCGGCCGCACCGGTCTGTACGTCGTCGGTCCCTACCTGCTGCCGCGGTTCGACGCCGGCCTGGGCAAGGACAAGTACGAGGTGGTCCCGGTGCCGAAGGGCCCGAAGGACTCGACCGTGCTGGCCGAGGGCGGCAGCGTGTACCTGATGGCCGGGTCGGCCAACGAGGCCGGGCAGAACGCGTTCGCGTCCTTCATGATCTCGGCGGACGGACAGAAGCTCGGGATGGCCGGCCAGAAGGCATTCAACGTGCAGTTGCCGGTGAACAAGACCGTCGACATCACGGCCGTCCGCAAGGACCCGCGCTGGAAGGTGTACGCCGACGCCTACCGTGACAGCGGCCGGTACGCCCCGTCGATCCCGAACTGGACCCCGGTGCGGCAGGACACGGCCGACACGATCAACGCCCTGATCGCCGACTGCAGCCTCGATGTGACCGCCGAACTGACCAAGCTGGACAAGAAGCTGGCCGAGACCCTCGGCAAGCAGGGCGTCGCCGCATCATGAGCGTCCGCGAGGCGCCGGTGGCGACAGCGGAACCGCCACCGGCCGAGCAGCCGGGTCGTGGCCAGTGGCGGTCGCGCGTACGGCGTACCGGCAGCCGCCGCGCTCCGGGCCGCGCCGCGAGGCAGGGTGGGAAGTGGTGGGTGCCGTGGTTGTTCCTGGCGCCCGCGCTGATCCTGTTCACCTACTTCAAGTTCATTCCGATGGGGCGGGCACTGGTGATGTCCGCCCAGGACGTCCGGCCCTATCTCGGCAACACCTGGGTCGGCACCGCCAACTACAGCGAGATCCTGAGTTCGGAAAGCTTCCGGTCCGCGCTCAAGAACACCGTGGTCCTGGCGATCGGGCAGACCTTCGGCTCGATGCTGCTCGGCTTCTGCCTGGCGCTGCTGGTCGAGGGGCAGACGCGCAAGCTGAGCTTCATCCGGTCGGCCGCGTTCCTGCCGGTCGTCGTACCGATGGCCGTGGTCGCCGAGCTGTGGCGGATCATGTACCACCCGACCAGCGACGGTCTGCTCAACCAGGTGATCGGGCTGGTGGGCCTGGGGCCGTCCGGCTTCATCAACGATCCGGACACGTCACTCGCCTCGATCGCGGTCACCGGGATCTGGCGCGGCGCGCCGTACGACATGATGATCTTCCTCGCCGGGCTGGCCGGGATCGACCGCGGCTTGTACGAGGCCGCGACGGTCGACGGTGCCTCGACCCGGCAGCGCATTCTGCACGTGACGTTGCCCGGCTTGCGGCCGGTGTTCGCCATCTTGTTCGTGCTCGCCGCGGTGCGGGGCTTCCGTAGCTTCACCGAGGTCTTCCTGCTGACCAACGGCGGTCCGAACGGCTCGACCGAGGTCGTCATGACTTTGATCTACAAGCTCGGACTGGAACAGAACCGGCTCGGAGTTGGTTCGGCGGGCGCGGTCCTGCTGTTCCTCGCGACCCTCGTGCTGACGGTCTGTGTCCAGTTGCTGCGAAGGAGGAGGACCGCATGAGCGCCGCCACCGAGACCGCGTTGGGTCTCACCGAGAGCAAAGGGATCGGCCCTCGGGTCGCCAAACTGGTGATCTACTCGGGCCTGTTCATCGTCTTCGCCGGGCCGCTGCTCGCGCTGCTGGTGAGTTCCTTCAACCACATCTCCGATCCGACCCAGTTGAGTGTCGTCCCGAAGACGCCGACGCTGGACAACTTCCGGATCGCCTTCGACCACGGCGTCCTGAAGTACCTGCTGAACTCGTTCTTCGTGGTGGGCTTCGGCCTGCTGCTGCAGGTGGCCGTCTCGGTGCTGGCGGGATATGCGCTGGCTCGCAAGGTGTTCCCGCTGATGACGGTCGTGTTGGTCGCCATCCTCGCCACGATGATGCTGCCCGAGGAGATCCTCGCGTTGCCGCTGACCCTGGTGCTTGGGGATCTGCCGTTGCTGCATGTCAACCTGATGGGCACGCTGGCCGGGATGATCGTGCCACTGGGCGCGTGGGCGTTCTCGATCCTGGTGATGACCGAGTTCATGAAGGACGTCCCGCGCGAACTCGAGGAGGCCGCCCGCATCGACGGCGCCGGTGAGCTGCGAATCTTCGCCCAGATCATCCTGCCGCTGTGCAAGCCGGCGCTCGGGGTGATCGGGGTGTTCGGGTTCACGATGATCTGGGACCAGTACCTGCTCCCGTTGCTGGTGGCAACCAATTCGGACAGCTACACGCTGCCGTTGGCACTGCGGACGCTGCGGATCGACCCGGTCGTCACACCGGGCGTGGTGATGGCCGCGTCGCTGCTGGCCCTGCTGCCGTCGGTCATCGTGTTCCTGCTGTTCCAGCGATCCTTTGCCCGTGGCCTCACCGCGGGCGCGTTGAAGGGATGACAGTGATAAAGGACTGGTTCCGCCACGACCGCTTCGGCATGTTCGTCCACTGGGGGCTCTACTCCCTGGCCGCCCGCCACGAATGGGTGAAGAACCGGGAGAAGCTCACCGACGCGGAGTACCAGCGGTACTTCGATCGGTTCGACCCGGATCTGTACCGGCCGCGCGAGTGGGCCTGGGCGGCACGGTCGGCCGGCATGCGATACGTCGTACTGACGACCAAGCACCATGACGGGTTCTGCTTGTGGGACAGCGATCTGACCGACTACACGGTCATGAAGACGCCGTACGGCAGGGATCTGCTCGAGCCGTTCGTCGATGCCTGCCGGGCCGAGGGGCTGAAGGTCGGCTTCTACCATTCGCTGATCGACTGGCATCATCCGTCGTTCCCGATCGACGGCCTGCACCCGCAGCGCGACGACGAGGAAGCCAAGGCCGCGCCGCGCGACATCGCGAAGTACCGGCAGTACCTGCACGGACAGGTCCGCGAGCTGCTCACCAGGTACGGCACGATCGACTACCTGTTCTTCGACTTCTCGTACGCCGGCCGCTCGCACACCTGGGGCGGCAAGGGCGCCGAGGAGTGGGGTGCCGAGGAGTTGCTCGCGATGGTTCGCGAACTGCAGCCGGACATCCTGGTCAACGACCGCACCGGCCTTCCCGGCGACTTCGTCACGCCTGAGCAGTATCAGCCGGCCGGGCCGATGACGGGGCCGGACGGGCCGATCATGTGGGAGGCGTGCCAGACCCTCAACGGCAGTTGGGGCTACGACCGGGACAACTTCGACTACAAGAGCCCGGACCTGCTGGTGCGGATGCTGATCGACGGCGTCGCCAAGGACGGCAACCTGTTGCTGAACGTCGGCCCGACCGGCCGTGGACTCATCGACCCGATCGCGCAGACCACGCTCGAGGCGATAGGCGACTGGTTGCGCCTGCACGAGCGGTCGATCTACGGGTGCGGCGCGTCCGCGCATGTGCCGCCTGCGGACTGCCGCTATACGCAGAACGGCAACCGGCTCTACCTGCATCTGTTCAGCTGGCCGTTCAAGCACGTGCACCTGCCCGGACTGGCCGGCAAGGTCCACTACGCCCAGTTGCTCTCCGACGCTTCAGAGATCCGGCTGATCGAACCGGATCCGGAGCGGGTCGCGGAGAACACCCAGCCCGGCAGTCAGCCGCCGGGCACGCTCACCCTCGAACTACCGGTACGCCGGCCGGACGTCGCCGTACCCGTCATCGAACTGTTCCTCACTCCATCCGCCTGATCGGGAGCACCTCATGGAACGTCGTACCTTCCTCACCGCCGCAGGTGGCGTCGCCGCCGGAGCGGCCGGTCTGGTGGCCGCAGCCGCCGGCGCGCTGCCGGTGACGGCCGCGCCGTCATCCGCTGGGATCGGCGGGCTCGCCCCTGCCGCCGATCCCGCCGATCCCGCGCTGGCAGGTCGGCGGCGGCTCGTGCAGTCGCTGGACGAACTGCGGCAGGCGATCGGCCAGGCGGTCCCCGGCACGGTGATCACCGTTGCCAACGGCACCTATGACGTACCGGCCGGCGCGCCGATCGCGCTGGCCGGTGTTCGCGGCCGGCCCGATCGGCCGGTCGTCGTTCAGGCGGAGTCGCCGGGCGGGGTCGTCCTGACCGGGGAGCAGAGCTTCGTGCTGACCGGGTCGACGGACGTCACGCTGAGCGGGTTCGCGTTCCGGCAGCAGACGACGCTGGACATTCCGCCGGACTGCAAGCGGATCCGGCTCACCCGCAACGACTTCCAGCTCGCCGATATCGAGGGCGTGCACTGGGTGATGGTCCGCGCGGACTACTCGACCGTCGACCACAACGATTTCCACGGCAAGTCGACGCTCGGCATCTATCTCGGCATCGAGGGCGCCGGGACCGACGGAATGGCCCGCGGTGTGCACATCACCCGCAACCACTTCCGCGATCACACCTTCGCCGGCAGCAACGGCGGTGAGCCGATCCGGCTGGGGGTGTCCCCGCGAGCGCTCTCCACTGCCGCCGCGGTGGTCGAGTTCAACCTGTTCGAGCGTGCGAACGGCGACCCCGAGGCGATCTCGGTGAAGTCGTCCGGCAACGTGATCCGGCACAACACGATCCGCGACAGTATCGGGGGGATCGTGCTGCGGCACGGCAACGGCACCCGGGTCGAGGGCAACTACCTGCTGTCCGGAGCGAACGGGATCCGGATCTACGGCAACGACCACCAGATCCTGAGCAACTACCTCGAGCGGGTCAGCGGGATCGTGCTGGGGAGCGGGAGCCTTCGCGATCACTACCCGGGCGAACCGCCGACGTCGCGAACCGGCAACGACGCGCCGGACCGGGTGCGGATCGCGCTGAACAGCTTGCTGGACTGCCCGGGCGGGATCAGCGGCGAGAGCCACCGGACCCTGCCGCCGCTGGACTGCACGATCGCCGACAACCTGCTGGTCGCCGACGCGGGACAGCACGTCAACATGCCCTTCCAGGACGGCATCACCTGGTCCGGGAACCTCGTCTGGGGCAGCGCCGCCGACGGCAACGCCCCGGCCGGCACGTTCACCCGGTCCGATCCGAGGCTGGTGGCGGGACAGGACGGCGTACGGCGGCTGTCGGCGGGCAGTCCGGCGATCAACGCGGCCACCGGGTCGTATCCGGGCGGGACCCTCGATCTCGACGGTGAGCCGCGCGGGCGTCGAGCGGATGTAGGGGCCGACGAGTACTCGTTCCGCAAGCCCAGGCTCCGCCCGTTGACCGCGGCCGAGGTCGGGATCCACGCCCGATGAGCCCCGAGCGCTCCGGCGTTGCCGTTCGAGGTGATGAGGAGATCATCCGTACTCACCTTGACCGCCTCCGGCTGGATCTGGTGGTGGCCAGCCGGATCACCCATGTCCACCGCGAGTGGTACCGCCCGCTGCAGCCAGACCCGTTCTCGCGGCTCTACCTGATCCTCGAAGGCGAGGGCCGGCTGGTGGTGGGGGAGAAGGAGCTCTACCCGAAGCCGGGTGAGCTCTGCTACCTGCCGGCCGACGTACCGATCTCGTACTCGACGATCAGCGACAACACGTTCCGCAAGCACTGGCTGCACTTCTCCGCGCTGATCGGCGACCGGGACATCGGCGAGATGCTGACCCTGCCGTTCATCGTTCCCAGTCGTGCGCCCGCGGAAGCGGCTGCGCTGTTCGAGCAGGTCGGCGCGGCGGATCGTGACCCGCCCGGTCTGGCGACGCCGCTGCGGATCCGCTCCGCATTGACCGCGTTGTTCGCGCACTATCTGGACAGTGCGCCGCCCGGTTCGATCCAGTTGTCGGCGCAGCAGACCGAGGAGTCCGGCATCGTCCGCTACATCGAGGACAACCTTGCCTCGGCGCTGACCGTGGAGCAGCTGGCCGCCGAGTTCGGGTTCGAGCTGAGTGCGTTCATCCGGCACTTCCGCACCGAGTTCGGGTTGTCGCCGAAGCAGTTCATCAAACGGGCCCGGATCGAGCGGGCGCAGCGCGAGCTGGTGACGACGTCGCGGCCGATGGAGGAGATCGCCGCGTCGGTCGGGATGGACCAGTCGTACTTCTCCAAGGTGTTCCGTCAGGTCAGCTCGGTGACCCCGAGCGAATACAGAAAGCTCTACCGCCCCCGTAGTTAGGAGCTTGTCATGGATCGTCGTACCTTCTTGGCCGGCGGCACTCTCGGTGTCGCCGCGGTCGCCCTGAACCTGTCCGGCGGGCGTCGCGCCGACGCGCAGGTGTCGGCCGTCGTCAGGTCGCTGTCCCAGTTGCAAAAAGCAATCAACACTGCCGGCCCCGGCACCACGATCACGGTGGCGAACGGCTCGTACGCCGTACCGTCGGGCTCGCCCGTTTCCATCAGCGGTCGCCACGGCACCAGTACGGCGCCGATCACGATCGTGGCCGAGTCGCGCGGTGGGGTCACGCTCACGGGTGCGCAGAGCTTCGTGTTCGCCGACTCGTCGTACGTGACGATCAGCGGGTTCGCGTTCCGGCAGAGTACGACGCTGGAGATCCCGGCCGACTGTCCGCGGATCCGGCTGACCCGCAACGACTTCCAGCTGGCCGCAGCGGCCGGGCACTGGGTCGTCGTGCGCGGTGACGACGCGAAGATCGACCGGAACGTGTTCCACGACAAGTCCACCCTGGGCGTCTATCTGGTGATCGACGGACCGGGCAGTACGGCGATGGCGCAGCGCACGAACATCGCCCGCAACTACTTCCGCGATCACACCTACTCCGGCGACAACGGCGGTGAGCCGATCCGCCTGGGGGTCAGCGGTCGCGCGCTGTCCACGGCGGACGCCACCGTGGAGTACAACCTCTTCGAGCGGGTGAACGGCGACCCCGAGGCGATCTCGGTGAAGTCGTCCGGCAACACGATCCGGTACAACACCATCCGGTCGTCGACCGGTGGGATCGTGCTGCGGCACGGCAACGAGAACCGGGTCGAGAGCAACTATCTGCTGTCCGGTGCGAACGGGATCCGGATCTACGGCAACGACCACCTGATCGTGAACAACTACGTCGGCGGGGTCGCGAGCGCCGGGATCGTGCTCGGCAGCGGAACCGAGCGCGATCACTACGAAGGCGAGCCCGAAGACAGCCGGCGCGGCAACGACGCTCCGGACCGCGTCACGATCGTGCTCAACACGCTGCGGAACAACGCGCAGGCAGTCGCCGGTGAGAGTCAGCGCACGATTCCGCCACTGGGCTGCCGGATCTCGGACAACCTGCTGGTCGGCGACAGCGGTTCGCTGGTCGACATGCCTTACTTGCAGGGCATCACCTGGTCGGGCAACATCCTGTGGGGCTCGGCGTCGAACGGCAACATCCCGTCGTCCGGCTTCACCAGGGACGACCCGAAGCTGGTCGCGGGTTCCGACGGCATCTACCGGCTCAGCACCGGCAGCGCCGCCGTCGACGCCTCCAGCCAGGACCACTCCAGCCAGGTCCCCGACGACCTCGACGGCCAGCCCCGAGTAGCCCCGTACGACGTCGGCGCCGACGAACTCTCCACCGCCACCACCCTCCGCCACCCGCTCACTCCCACCGACGTCGGCCCCAACGCCCCGTAGTACCCAACCCGCCGGGCATCGAGGTCAGAGGTAGCGCGGTCAAAGGTAGCGGGGACTCCAGACGCGGGCCTTGTAGATCTCGGCGCCCGGCAGGGTACGGACGAAGTCGGGTCCGGTGAAGGTGACAGTGTCCGTGCACCACGTCGTCGCGCAGTCCGGCGCCGGGAAGGTACGGACCTGTTGGCCTCGCGGCGTACTGCTGATGCTGCGCACGTCGGCCCAGTTCCTGGTGGTCACGAACTCGTTGCTGGACTTGCTGAACTCGTACACGAATCCGGTCGTGCTGATCCACAGGCGGTCCGGATCGTTCAGCACCGGGGTGAGGTCGTGACCGCCAGGTGACGGCAGCGGCACGGTGCGCTCGACGGTCAAGGTCGGCGCGGCCGCCGTACCGCCGACCTTCAGAGCGACGATCGTGGTGTCGCCGACGGCCCACAGCACCCGTCGCACCGGATCCCACTGCACGCCGTGCGCCCGAGCGAGTGGGAATTCGGCGTACGTCGCGGAATCCGGACCCTGCGATGCCGTGTAGATCCGGACGAAGCCGCCGCGGGTGGCCGCGATCGCGACATTGCCGTCCGGCAACAACTCGGCGCTGTGCAGGTTCGGCTGGGTGGTCAGGTTGAGTCCCCACAGCCGCCGGCCGCCCGGATACGTCATCAGGCCGGCGAGCCCGAGCGAGTCGGTCACCAGTACGACGTACGAGCCGCTCTTCGTTCGCCGAAGCTTCACCTCGGACGGCGCACCCCAGCCGACGGCCAGGTCGCCGAACCCGTTGTCCACGGTCGGGCTCCATTGCCATTTCTGGGCATCCGGCCGGCTCCAGTCCGCGACGGCCGGGTCCATCACCCGAATCCGCGCGGCGGCGGGTTCGGCGGAATCCTGGTCGACGAGAGCGACCAGCTGACCGCCGTACCGGCCGGCCGTCACCCCCGAGGCCGTGCCCGGTGCGAGACCGAGAACCAACGCCGTCATCAGTACTACGAACGCTCGGGCGAATCTGGGCACCGCAAAAATCCCTTCGGACGACGACCGCCCCGAGCCTACGAGCGAGGCCGGTCCACCCCGGTGCCGTTTCAGAAATCTTCGAAGTGGTCAGACCAGGGCGGGTTGGGTGTTGCCGGCCTCGGTGATGCCGCGGCGCATGTCGACGCGGGTGAGCAGGATCAGGCCGACGACGAAGAAGATGCCGAGGGCAACGATGGCCGGGCGGTAGGAGCCGGTGAGCTGGTGGACCAGGCCGAAGACGAGGGTGCCGAGCCACGAGGTGCCGCGCTCGCCGGCCTGGTAGAGGCTGAAGTACTCCGCCTCGCGGCCCTTTGGGATCAGCTGGCTGAACGCCGATCTGGACAGCGCCTGGGTGCCGCCGAGGACGATCCCGATCGCCAGGCCCATGGCGAGGAACGGCGCGATCTGATGCGCGGGCAGCAGGAAGCCGGCGATCACGATCACCATCCAGACCACCAGCCCGCCCATGATCGTGCGCTGGCTGCCGTACCGGCGGGCGAACCGGCCGAACGCGAGCGCGCCGAAGAACGCGACGAACTGGACCAGCAGGATCGTCATGATCAGGATCTGCGTCTCGAAGCCGAGTTGCTTCTCGCCGTACGTCGAGGAGACCGAGATGACGGTCTGGATGCCGTCGTTGAAGAACAGGTACGCGACCAGGAACAGCAACGTCATCGGATACGACCGGACGTGCCGCAGAGTGGCGAACAGTTGCCCGAAGCTCTGTTTGATCAGGTTCCCGCCGACCGGTACGACGCTCGCCGGGGGCCGGTCCTTCAGCCGCAGGTAGGGGATGATGGTGAACAGCCCCCACCACAACCCGGCGCTCAGCAGACTGAGCCGGACCGCCGTTCCCTTCCCGAGGCCGAGCGCGTCGTGCGCGGTGACGACGCCGAGGTTGATCGCCAGCAGGATGAACCCGCCGAGGTAGCCGAACGCCCAGGCGCGCGAGGAGACGTCGTCACGGTCGTCCGGCGCGGCGATGTCGATCAGGATCGAGTCGTAGACGACCAGCGACGACCCGAGACAGAGGTTGCCGAGGAACAACAGCAGCGCGCCGAGCGCCCACCGGTCACCGCTCACGAACACCATGCAGCAGGCGGCCAGCGCACCGGCCCAGGCGAAGCCGCACATCAGCACCCGCTTGCGAGGCGAGCGGTCCGCGATCGCCCCGACGACCGGCAGGAACAGCGCTGACATCAAGGTGGCGACGGTGACGACGTAGAACGCCAGCGAGCCGGGCGAGATGCCGAGACCCAGCACGTGCAGGTTGGTGTGACAGGGGTCGTCCGTCGTACCGACTCGTCCACAGGCAGCGGTTTCGGCGACCGAGGTGAGGTACGGCGCGAACAGCACGGTGCCTACGGTCGTGACGTAGCCGGAGTTGGCCCAGTCGTAGAGGCTGAACCCCCAGTATTCGCGCTTGTCCACGCTGTCCGGGGCGGAGAGGATTCCCATGCGGAGGAGTGTGTCAGGTGCGGAGCCGATCCGCGCTCAAGCTCGGCTCACCGTCACTGCTCAATGCCATTGGCCGCGTTCGATCAGTACGTCGCGGAGCAGGTCGGTGCGATCGGTGATCAGCCCGTCCACCCCGGCGTCGAGGAGGCGGCGCATGGTCGCCGGGTCGTCCACGGTCCAGACGTGCACCTGCTTGCCGAGGGCATGCGCACGCCGGAGCAGTCCGGGAGTGAGGACCTTCAGGCGGCCGTAGTACTCCGGGATCTGCAGGCAGGCACTGGGGGAGTTGAACCGGAACGGCGAGAACCGGATCCGGGCGATCTCCTGCTGGCCGAAGCCGGTCGCCAGGCGTTCGCCGAGTTCGGTGCGGATGCGCTTGACCCGGGCCTGGGAGAACGACGAGACGCAGACGCGGTCGATGGCGCCGGCCTTCCGCAGTACGGCGGCCGCGGGCAGTACTCCGTTGTCGGCCTTGATGTCGAGGTTGAGCCGGGTCGCCGGGAAGTGCTCGAGCACGTCGGTGAGCAGCGGTATCGGCTCGTGACCGTTGATCCGCGCCTTCTTGACCTCCGACCAGGGCAGCTGGGAGATCACGCCGGTGCGGTCGGTCACCCGGTCGAGCCGGTGGTCGTGGAACGCGACCACCACCCCGTCGCTGGTCGCGTGCAGGTCGGTCTCCAGGTACCGGTATCCCAGCCCGACCGCCTGCTCGAAGGCATGCATCGAGTTCTCGTAGCCGACGTTGTCAGGGTGCAGGGCGCCGCCGCGGTGGGCCATCGCGATCGGCCCGTCGTGGTCGAGATAGGGATACACACCGGCAGTATCGCCGAGCGGCGCGTCCGGACGGCTGTCGAGCCCGGGTGTCCTGGAGGCTTGTAGGTCAATCGATTGCACGGCTACGTTCGGAGTTACCGTGCGCTTCTACGGCACTTATCCGGGCGGATGGGCACATCGAGAACGCCCGACGTGTACCGCGAGCGGCGGCACTGTGCGGTCCCCGACCCTCCCGAGCCGGGGGCCGCGTGCGCTGAGCCTCGACTCGGCCGGCCGGGGGCTGGTTGGGTAGCGTGGGACCGGTGACGGATATCAGCCGACCCCGCCCGGAGCTGTGGACGCTCGATCCCGGCGTCCTGCACCTCAACCACGGCTCGTACGGCGCGGTGCCGCGGCGTACCCAGGAGGTTCTGGCCGCACTGCGGGCCGAGACCGAGGCGAACTCGATGGCCTGGTTCCGCTCGGTCCCGGACCGGTTGACCGCCGCCCGGCTCGAGCTGGCGTCGTACCTGCAGACCGATCCCGCCGGCTTCGCGCTGCTGCCTAACGCGAGCGCCGGCATCACCGCTGCACTCGCTACCGTCCCGATCCCGCCTGGCAGCCGGATCGTGCTGACCAATCACGCGTACGGCGCAGTGCTGTTCGCGGCGGAGCGTTTCGCCCGCCAGCACCAGGCTGAGGTCGTCGTCGTCGATGTGCCGCTGGAGTCCGACGACGACACGGTGGTCTCGCTCATCTCCGCGGAACTCGGGAGCACCACTGCCGCTCTGGTGGTGGACCAGATCAGCTCGGCGACCGCGATGATCTTCCCGATCCGGCGCCTGGTCGAGGCGTGCGCGCAGTACGGCATCCCTGTCATCGTCGACGGCGCTCACGCGCCCGGTCTGCTCGATGCGCCCGCCGGCGACGGCGCCGACTTCTGGACCGGCAACTTCCACAAGTGGCCGTGCTCGCCGCGCGGGACCGCCGGTCTGGTGGTCGCGGAGAAGTGGCGAGCGCAGACGTTGCCGTTGATCGTGTCCTGGTCGGAGTACGACGAGCGCCTACCGGAACGCTTCGACATGCAGGGCACCTTCGACTACGCGCCCTGGATCGCCGCACCCGAGTCGTTGCAGGTGCTCGCCGACCTCGACTGGCCTCGGCGCCGGATGCAGTTGTCGGCGACGCTGGACGAAGGCGCCCGGCTGATCGCGAAGGCGCTCGGCTCGCCGGTGCCCGAGGTCGTCCACCCGGCTCCGACGATGCGGTTGGTGGAGCTCCCGTTCCCGGGCGAGCCGACGCCCGAGGCGGGCGCGGCGTTCAAGATCCGGGTGTCGCGCGAGCTCAAGGCGGAGATCACCTTGACCGCGTTCGACACCCGGGTCTTCATCCGCCTCTCCGCCCACGCCTACAACAGCCTGCGCGACTACGAACTCCTCGCCGAGCGCCTCCCGGCCCTGCTCTGACCTCAGCCCTTGATCGCACCGGACGTCATACCGGCGACGATCTGGCGGTTGAAGAACAAGAACATGATCAGCGGCGGGATCGTGATCAGTAGGATGTTCATGAACAGCAGGTTGTACTGCGTACTGAACTGGCTCTGGAAGTTGTAGAGAGTCAGCTGGACCGTTGCGTTCTGGTCACCGGGCAGGAAGTACAGCGGGTTGGTGAAGTCGTTGAACACGGCAACCGACTGGACGACCACCACCGTGACGATCACCGAGCGCAGCAGCGGGAAGATCACCCCGAAGAACAACCGCAACGGACCGGCCCCGTCGATGGTTGCCGCCTCGTCCAGTTCCCGCGGGATGGTTGCGACGAACGCCCGGAACAGCAGTACGCAGAACGACAGCCCGAACGCGATCTCGATCAGGATCAGTCCGGGCATGGTCTTGAACAGGCCGAACTTCTGCAGCACCCAGATCGTCGGCACCACGGCCGGCGGGATGATCAGGCCGGACAGCACCAGGAAGTTGATGAAGCCGTTCCACCGGCTCTTGCGGCGCTGCAGGACGAAGCCGGCCATCGCCGCCAGCACCACCATGCCGGCGACGCTGGCCACGGTGAGGATCGTGCTGTTGATGAACGCGATCACCAGCATGTAGTCGCGTGCCTTCACCACCTCGACGAAGTTCTGCACGATCCGCAACTGGTGCGGCCAGGAGAAGTCCAGCGAGGCCGCCTGCTGACGGTCCTTCACCGCGGTCAGCACGATGAAGGCGAACGGGATGATGAACACGACGATCGACACCACGATCGCGACCGCGCTGAGCAGGTAGTTGCGGCCCGGCTTGTGATTGACGAGCTCGGCGGTGCTCACAGATCCACCTCCTTGCGGTTGAGGAAGTACGACAGCGGCAGGACGATCGCGGTGACCGCGATGAACAGCACCACGTTGCCGGCGGTCGACAGGCCGTAGAAGCCGGCCTGGTACTGCTTGTAGATCACCGACGCGATGACGTCCGAGGTGAACCCGGGCCCGCCGCGCGTCATCGCCCAGATCAGCTCGAAGGACCGCAGCCCGCCGATCAGCGACAAGATGATGACCGTGACCGTGGCCGGCCGCGACAGCGGCAGGACGATCCGGCGGAACGTCTCCCACGAGCTCGCGCCGTCCACCCGGGCGGCCTCCAGGTACTCCCGCGGGATCGAGACGATGCCGGCGATGTAGATCAAGGTGGCCAGCCCGACGCCCTTCCAGATGTCGACGGCCGCGACCGACAGCAGCGCGTACTTCGGATCCGTCAGCCAGCCCGGTCCGTCGATGCCGAGCGCCGACAGACCCCCGTTGATCAGGCCGTGGTCGGGATTCATCAACACGGTGAAGGTGATACCGACCCCGATGGTGGAGACCAGCACAGGGAAGAAGACCACCGACCGGAGGTAGCCGCGGGCAACGATCTGCGAGGTGAGCAGTACGGCCAGCAACAACCCCAGAACGACCTTGGAACCCGACGTGACCACGGCGAAGATCAGCGTGTTGGTGAAGCCCTTGACCAGTTGCGGCTCGGAGAAGAACAGCTTGAAGTTCTCCAGGCCGATGAACTTCGACTCGAACAGGCTCCAGCGGGTCAGGCTGAAGTACAGCGAGGCGAAGGTCGGGACGATGAACAGGACGCCGTAGATGATCGCCGAAGGCAGGTAGAACCAGTTCGAGTACGGCGTGTAGGCCTTCGGCGCGGACGCCCGCATCGCCGCGGGCGTCTCGGCACGGGTACGGATCGAGGTCAGCGTCACGACCTCACCAGCCCGCCAGCCCGAGCTGCTGGGCCTGCTTCTTCACGTCTTCGTCGTACCGGGCGGCGCCGTCCTTGGCCTTGCGGATCCCGGAACCCACCTCGACGGTGATCTGCTCCAGCGAGGGGCCCTTCACCGGCGACACGAACTCCAGCGCAAGGCTCGAGGCGCCCTGTTTGTCGAGGTACGGCTGCATGTCCTTGATCGCCTGCGGTACGTCGGCCGGCAGCTCGCAGCCCTTCACGGCGTACGGGCCGGTCGGTGCGCCCGCGGCGGTCTGGGACTTGCAGCCGTCCGGGCTGGCGATGAAGGCGAGGAACTTCTTCGCGGCGTCCAGTTTGGCGCCGGTGGTCGTCTTCGGGATGTAGTTGGCGCCCGGCGTCCACACGGTCAGCCCGTTCTTGCTCGCGTCGTCACCAGGCAGCGCGAACAGGCCGACGTTCTTCGCGGCGTCGGGGTACGTGGCGACCATGTTGGCGACCACCCCGGACAGGATCGGGTACTGCGCACCCTTGCCCTGGGCAAGCATCCGCAGACCGTCCGGCAGTTTCGCCGAGGCGAAGTCCTTGTTCTCGTAGCCGGCGTCGTGCACCGCCTCGGTGTGCTCGAAGCCCTTCAGCGCCGCCGGTGACGTCGCGTACTTCGCCTGGTTCTTGGTGTACTTGTCGGCGAAGTCCGGTTCGACAGCCGCGACGTTGTGGAAGTCGCCGAGCACGAACAGCTGCGAGGTCCAGGTCTCGCCGTAGGTCTGGATCACCGGCGGGATCCCGGCGGCCTTGATCTTGGCGCTGTTGGCCATGAACTCGGCCCAGGTCGTCGGCGGCTTGAGTCCGAGCCGGGTGTAGATCGGGATGTTGTAGAGCACCGCGCCGCCCATGAAGCCGCCGACCGGTACGCCGTACACCTGCCCGTCGGCCGTCACGGTCTTCTTGAAGTTCTCGTCCAGGTCACCGACGTAGGGCTGGTCGCTGAGCGGGACCAGGTTCTTCTGCGGCGCGATCGCCTGGAACAGCGAGCCGGTGTTGTAGTTGAACACCTCCGGCATGTCGCCGGTGGACAGCCGGGTCTTGACGATGTTGTCGCCCTCGGTACCGGCCGGGCGGGTCTCGGTCTTGATGGTGATGTCGGGGTTCTTGGCCGTGAAGTCCTTGACCAACTGCTCGGCCGTCTTGACGTCCTGGTCCTGATTGCCGATCAGGTAACTGATGGTGACCTTGCCGTCGCCTCCGCTGTCACTGGATCCGAGGCTGCCGGCGCTGCAGCCCGTGAGGGCGAGCAGGCCGATCAGGGCCAAAGCTGTCGATGGTGGGCGGATCGTCATGATGGGACCTCCAGAGACGGTTACTGCGTGGCGAGCAAGGAGTCGAGGCGGTTCTGTACGGCGTCGATGTCACCGCTGGCATGCCAGCCGCCGGCGACCTGGACCAGCGTCGCCGCGGGGGCGTCGAGGTAGCGCTCGAGCCGGCCGGCGAGCTGAGCGTCGTCGGTGATCACACCGGCTTCCACGGCCGTCTCGACGAGGGCGTTCCAGCTCGCTTCGTGGTCGATGAACTGGCGGATCGTGGCGTCGGCGGGGAGCGCGGCCGGTTCGGCGTACGGATCGTCGACGGTCCACTCGTGGTCTCCGTGCCGTACCTCGATCGGCTCGTTGCTCCCGGGGAGGTGAACTGTCGCGGTGCTGCCGACCGGCACGGTGACGGCCAGGTGGAAGGAGCCGCCGGTGCGTTTCCACGCCACCTTGGCTTCGCCGTACGGCGTGAGGTGCCGCGCCGCCGCCCGGGTGAGCTGGGAGGTGGGGAGTGGATGCACCACGATGCTGCTGTAGCCCGCGGATCCAGGCGCGAGGCCGGCGACCCGGCGGTGCATCCAGTCCGCGACCGCGCCGAGTGCGTAGTGGTTGAACGAGGTCATCTCGCCGGGGTTGATGCTCCCGTCCGGAAGCATGCTGTCGTAGCGTTCCCAGATCGTCGTCGCGCCCATGGTCACCGCGTAGAGCCACGACGGGCAGCCCGTCTGCAGCAGCAACCGGTACGCCAGGTCGGGCTCACCGACATCGGCCAACGCGTCGGCCATCAGCGGAGTACCGACGAACCCTGTGCTGATCCGGAAGCCTGCGGTCCGGACGAGATCCGCCAAGCGGACTCCAGCTCGCCGACGCTGCTCCTCTGTCGGCAACAGCGCCCACTGCAATGCCATCGCGTACGTCGTAGGTGCATCGCTGAGCACGCGGCCACCCTCTGTCGCGTACTCCGCTGCGAAGGCCGCGCGCACTCGCGCGGCCAGGTCGGCGTACTCGCGCGAGCTGTCACCAGTCAGCTCGGAGGCTTCGGCAACGATCTGCGCGGACCTGGCCAAGTGAGCGGTCGCGAGCACGTCGGGATCGGCCTTCGCCCGGAACGGGTTGTCCGGCGGGGCGGCCGGGTCGAGCCAGTCACCGAACTGGAAACCACCGGTCCACAGGAGATCGTCACCAGCCAGGTCGGTCATTCGGTCCACCCAGGCCCGCATGCTCGGCAGCTGCCGGGCCAGCAGGTCCAGGTCTCCGGTGCGCTGGTACAGCACCCAGGGCACCACGACCGCCGCGTCACCCCACGCTGCCGTCGACGGCGAGGCGTCCCGCAGTACGTCGGGAATCACGAACGGGACCGAGCCGTCCTTCTGCTGCTCCGCTGCGAGATCCGCGAGCCAGCTGCCGAGGAAGCCCGCGCTGTCGAACAGGAAGGTCGCGGTGGGGGAGAAGACCTGGATGTCCCCGGTCCAGCCCAGCCGCTCGTCGCGCTGCGGGCAGTCGGTGGGCACGTCGACGAAGTTGCCGCGCATCCCCCAGACGACGTTCTCGTGGAAGCGGTCGAGCATCTCGTCGGACGACTCGAACCAGCCCGTACGGCGAAGGTCGGAGCTGATCACGACCGCCTCGAGGTCACCAGCCGCGAGGTCGGGTACGCCGGTGACCTCGGCGTACCGGAAGCCGTGGAACGTCAGCTCTGCTTCGAGAACGGTCTCGTCGGGGCCGGCCAGGACGAACGAGTCGGTCGCCTTGGCGGTGCGCAGCGGACGGACGCCGAGCTCGTCGTTCTCGAGCACCTCGGCGTGCCGGATGACGATCTCGTCGCCCGCACTCGCGCCCCGGACCGTCAGCCGGACGTGGCCGACGAGGTTCTGACCGAAGTCGACGAGCGTCTTGCCGGCCGGTGAGGTCCAGATCTTCTGCGCAGGCAGGATTTCGACGATGCGGACCGGTGGGCCGTCCGGTGCGACGAGCAGCGTGAGGTCGGCGTCGAGGACGTCGACAGGGGTCGGATCGGCCGGCTGATGGGTGAGGTCGACGCGCTGGCCGTCATACAGGTCATCGGCAACGATCTGGCTCTCGCGGGCCGTCCAGCTGCCATCGGTGGCGAGCGTGTGGACGGTGCCGTCGGCGGTGGTCACCTCGAGCTGGGCGAGGACGGCCAGCCGGTCGCCGTACACGGCTCGCTGGTTGTGGAAGCCGAGGCGGCCGCGGTACCAGCCGTTGCCCAGCAGGAAGTCGAGCTGGTTCGTGCCCGGCCGGACGAGGTCGGTGACGTCGTGGGTCTGGTAGCGCAGGCGGTGCTGGTAGGCGGTCCAGCCGGGGGCGAGGTGCTCGTCGCCGACGCGCCGGCCGTTGAGTTCGGGGACGTAGACGCCGTGAGCGGTGGCGTAGAGGCGCGCCTGCACGATGTTGTCCGGCAGGTCGACGCTGCCGCCGACGATCGGGGCGGGGGAGCCGATGGCGCCGATCTCGCGCGGGGTGACGAAGCGGGCGGTCCAGTCGCCGGGCGACAACAGACCTGCCTCGACGACGGCCGGCTCACTCCAGTCGCTCCAGTCGTCGCCGCCGCGGACGCGGATCCGCACCTGCGCCGACTCCCGGGAGCCGAGCGGGTGGCTCGGCCAGGGCACCAGCACCTGGTCGGCGGAGCTGATGGCGTGCTTGGTCTGCGGTACGCCGGGGCGGGTGATCTCGATCTCGTAGCCGGACTGGGTGTAGTCGGGGTCCGCGGCCGGCACCTGCCAGGACAGGCGGGGCGAGCCGGTCCCGAGGCCGAGAACGGGCCCGTCGTCGGTGCGATGCTCGAAGCGGACAAGGACGGGTGCGGCAGGACGCTGCATGGACACTCCCGGTATGAAACGATTCATTCAAGGGCTGTCGAAGGGCTGGGTCAAGATTTTCGGAGGGGGTGGCGGGAAGGATTCGCCTGCCCCCGATCTTGCGGCGGGTCCGCGGCCGGGGATAGTCCGCAGTGCACCCGACCTAGCACAAAATGCACTTTGGCCCCTATCGTGCGGTTGATGGAGGAGCCACCGGTCGAGACCAGACGGACCCTGGTCCATCTCGTCGACGGGGCGCTGGCGTTCGCCGGTCGCTATGTCCACGAGGGCATGCACCCGGTCCACACGCACAGCTTCTTCGAGGTCGTCGTGGTGCTCGGCGGGCGCGGCGCGCACAACTGCCTGGCGGCTCGTCAGGAGTTGCAGGTCGGTGACGTGCTCCTGCTCCGGCCGGGGGTGTGGCACGGGTACGAGGACTGCGAAGGGCTGCAGATCTACAACTGCTGCTTCTCCGCCGACCTGCTGCGTCGCGAGCTCGCCTGGACGCGCGAGGACCCGCTGCTCGGGCACCTGCTATGGACCTTGCCGTACACGGCCGAGCGCCGCGGCGTACTGGCCACTCGGCTGGATCCCGATGCGCTGGCCGAGTGCGTGCGACACCTCGACGGCCTGGAGGATCTACGGCACCGGCCGGCGAATCTGCACCACGGCGACATCATCGGCTGGCTGTCGCTGTTCCTGAGTCGACTCGCCCGGGCAGCCGGTGACGGCCGGGTCAGCACGGGGCAGCTGCACCCCGCGGTACTGGTTGCGTTGCAGTTGATGGAGGCGCGGCCGGCGTACCAGTGGACGTTGACGGAGCTGGCGCTGGAGTTGCATCTCGCGCCCGGCTATCTGGTCCGGATCTTCAAGGCGGCGACCGGGTTGCCACCGATGGCGTACCTGTCCAGGTTCCGCGCCGAACTGGCGGCCGACCGGCTGCTGCACACCGACGAGCCGATCAACCGGATCGGCGAATCGGTCGGCTGGCCCGACCAGAACCACTTCGCCCGCCGCTTCAAGTCCCACTACGGCCTCAGCGCCACCAACTACCGGTCCCGCTTCACCCGCGTCTGAATCAGCACTTCGAGCCCGTCGAGGATCCGGTCGAGCCCGAAGCTGAAGCCCTGGTTCTCGCTGCCTTCGAGTGAGGTCATCGCGGCGGCCAGCGACGGGAAGCGCTCTGGATCGGCGGCGATCATCGTGGCGAACGCGGTGGTGACCGTCTCCTCGGTGAGGCCGGTCGAACCGCCGGGCATCGAAACGGTCTGCAGCGCGAGGGTGCGGACGTGTCCGGACAGGACCAGGATCGAGTCGAACTGCTCGCCGCCGGTCAGGGCGGTGCCCGCCAGCGCCTGTAGCCCGCGGTCAAGCCAGGCAGCTTCGTTCGGGCCGATCGGACGGCGGCCGATGGTGGACAGCAGCAGCCACGGGTGCTTGCTGAAGCCCTGGAAGAGGTCCGTCGACCAGGCGTGCAGAGCGTCGCGCCAAGTCAGGCCGGGGTGCTCCGGCGGAGTCCCCATGGCCAGGTCGCTCATCACCGCGATCAGCTCGGCCTTGCCGGGGACGTAGCGGTAGAGCGCCATCTTCGTGACCGGCAACTCGGCTGCAATCCGTTGCATGGACACGGCATCCAGGCCCTCGGCGTCGGCGATCCGGATGGACGCCTCGGCGATACCGCTCAAGGTGACCGCCGGCTTGGGCCCCCGGCTCGGTGGCTGGGGGGTGCTCCAGAGCAGTTCCGTCATCGTCGTCCTTCCGTTTCCGACCGAACTGTGTCTACCATACACTTTATTGTGTCCGCCGGACACAGATTGGAGTTCGCAGTGAAGGTACTGGTATCGGGTGCGAGTGTCGCGGGGCCGTCGGTGGCGCTGTGGCTGGGCCGGTGTGGCCATCAGGTGACGGTGGTGGAGATCGCGCCGGCCTTGCGCGGCGGTGGTTACGCGGTGGACTTCCGGGGTGAGGTGAACAAGGCCGTGCTGGCCAAGATGGGCGTGCTGGACGACCTGCGGGCGGCGCAGACGGGCGGGACGGCGATGCGGTTCGTCGACGCGTCGGACCGGCAGCTGATGCGGCTGCCGGTGGAGTTCGCGGGCGGGGAGTTGGAGGTATTGCGGGCAGACCTGTCGCGGATCTTGTTCGAGCACAGTCGCGACGTCGCGGAGTACCGGTTCGGTGACTCGATCGCGAACCTGGCCGAACATGCTCAGGGAGTGGACGTGCGCTTCAGGAGTGGCATCGAGGAGACGTACGACCTGGTGATCGGTGCGGACGGGATGCATTCCGCGGTACGCCGGTTGGCATTCCAGACGGCGGCCGTGACCGAGCGGCATCTCGGGTACTACGTCGCCGGGTGGGAGGTGCCGAACACGTGGGGCCTGACCGGCGACAGCTTGCTCTACAACGTGCCGGGGAAGCTCGCCAGTGTCGGGGCCGATCGCCGCGATCCTGGGCTCGCGCAGACCTTGTTCGTCTTCAAGTCGCCTGTGCTGAGCTACCGACGGAATGATCTGGACGAACAGAAGGCGATCCTGCGGCGCGTGTTCGGCGGGCTCGGCTGGCGGGTGCCGGAGCTGCTCGATGCGTTGCCGGCGGCAACGGAGCTGTACTTCGACGCGATCGGGCGGGTCCACGTGGATCGCTGGTCGACAGGGCGGACGGTTCTGCTCGGCGACGCCGGTTACGGCGCGACCTTCGGTGCACTGGGGACCGGCACTGCGGTTGTCGGCGCATATGTGTTGGCGGGGGAGCTGGCGGCTGCTGATGGCGACTACGCGGCCGCGTTCGCGCGGTACGAGGCTCGGCTGCGCAAGGCGGTGCACGCAACGCAGGACGGAAGCCGGGCCGGTCAGTTCATGGCACCCGCGAGCCGATTCGGGATCACCGCTCGCAACCGGATGCTCAGCACCCGCTTCTTCCTCGACCAGATGCTGAAGATGGCTCAGCGGATGAGCAATCTGATCGACCTTCCGGCGTACCCGGAGCTGGATCAGCTCAGCAGCGGGAGCTTGTGCAGGAACGACTCCCAGGAGTCGGGGAACCAGGAAGGGACGCCCAGGACTGCGAGGTAGAGCCAGATGGCGACAACGACGCAGAGGAACAGGGCGAGGGTGCCGAGGGCTTTCAGCCAGGCCGGCTGGCGGCCGGTCCAGGCGGTAAGTTGTTTGACCCAGTCCTTGACCTTGAGCAGGACGCGCTGGGCCCATTCGAACTCGCTGGCCAGGACTGCGAGGCCGGCGATGAACAGCGGGATACCGCCGGGACCGGGCAACCAGCCGGTCAGCGGCGCCGCGATGATCAGCAGGCTGCCGAGGACACCGACCCCGATCCGGTAGAACAGCAGCTTGCGCGGGTTCGCACGGATCTTGCGCCGCCACTCCCAGCGATCGTCCTGGGCGTCCAGCGTGATGTTGTCGTCCGTGCGGTCCGGACTGGTCTGCTCGGCCACATCCAAAGCCTACGTGGTCAGGGGAGTAGCTCCACGTAAGCAAGCCGGCTCAGGCGTTGGCCGGCTTGCCGAACTCCCAGTGCCACGGCTCTTCGCGCCCGCCGCCCTGGTTGGCCCAGGACGGATGCACCCAGCCGAAGACAGGGGCGTGGGACAACATCCATTGGTACTGCGCGGTGCCGAAGTGGTCGATGCCTCCGCACAGGTCGACGGCCACGCCCCAGCCGTGGTTCGACGTACCGGGCAGTGCCGCCAGCGACGGCTTGCGGGCGTAGAGATCGACCTGGGAGCTGTATGAGCGATAGGAGTCCGTGATGCACAGCGTCTTGCCGAACTGGCTCTTGTAGGCGCTCGCGAGCTGCTGGTACGCCGCGGCCGCGTCGCAGCGCAGCATGTGGCCCGAGCCGCCGCTGATGCCGCACAACTTGTCGGCCGGGATCATGCCGTTGCTGTAGCCACCCCAGCCGGTGCTGGTGCTACCGGTCGCGAGGAACGGCATCGGGTTCACCGCGTCTCCACCGAGGCGGACCTCGAAGTGCAGGTGCGGGCCGGTCGTGTTGCCTTCGATGCCGACGGCACCTATCTGCTGGCCCGCGACGACGTGCGCGCCATCGGCGACGGTGATCGTGCTGAGGTGTGCGTAGAGCGTCTCGAGCCCGTTGCCGTGATCGATCCGGACCAGGTTGCCCGCCCAGGCCGGGTGCTCGATCCGCAATGTCCCGGCGGTGACCGCGCGAACCGTCGTACCGACCGGGGCCACGAAGTCCTGGCCGGTGTGGAAGCCGGAGGCCCAGAGCGGCCCGGCCTGGCCGAACGGCGTACCGATCTCGTACTGGCCTTCGGCGATCGGCCAGGTCCAGGCGCCGGTGCCGACGTCGTACGACGTGGAGGTGTTGCCGCAGCGGAACTGGTACGCCTGGGTGGTCGAGGCGGGCGGGCGCTGCGGTTTGGTGGGCTGGCCCAGGGTCGGGCGGAGGGCGGCGTACAGGTTGTCGGGGACGTTCGTGACGGTGACGGAGCCCTTGGCCTCGTCGGCGGCGATCATCTCGTTGCCGTCGAGGGCGACGCCGATGTGGAACAACCCGATCGACCGGTTGCCGATCAGCAGCAGGTCGCCCGGCTGGATCGATGCCGTCGGCACCTTCTGGTAGTTCGGGTAGACCTTGCTGATCAGGTTCGGCAGCTTCGCGTACGGCTGCCAGGCGACTCGCGCCGCGCCGAGGCAGCCGAACTTGTCCGGACCGGTGGCGCCGACGCCGTACGGCTTGCCGAGCAGGCTGAAGGCCTGGTTGACCGCGCGGATCGTCTCGGCGGACAGCACACGCACGGTGCGGCCGCCGGAGACGACGGAGGCTGCGCCGGGGACGTTGTGGCCGGCGGCGACGTACGGCTTGAGGCCGGCCGGGAGTTTGCCTGGGTTCCTCAGCGTGCCGGCCGCGGGCGGGATCACCTTGGTCGCCGCGAGGTCGGTCAGGTAGGCCTGCCACTTGGCGAAGGCCGCCGCGTTCCGGCTGTTCTGCAGCTGGCTGGACAACTGGCTCGCGCCGGCCAGGTCGGCCATCTGGCCCTGCATGGCGACCGACGCTTCGGCGGCCTTGCTCTTCACCTCGAGGCCGAGGGTCCGGGCTGTCTGAGCGGCCTGATCGGCCGCCGCGCGCTTCTTCGCCGCGTCGTCGGCCGCGGTGCCCGCTGCGTTCTGCGCGGCAGTCGCCGTCTGGTACTGCGAAACCTGGGTGCTGCCGAGTTGCCGGATGGCGGCCTGGCGGTCGGCGATCTCCTGCAGGTTCTCCGCGATCGGTGCCAGCGACCACAGCATCGACTCGGTGCCGATCACCGTGGGGATACCGAGCTGATAGGCCTGCGCCGTGACGAGCCCGAGTTTGCGGCGCTCGACGTCCGACACGCTCTTCTTGCTGGCGGCGTACTGCTCTGCCTTCTTGGCTGCGGCCTCGGTGGTCTGGACTGCCTTCAGCGCGTTCGTGTAGGCGATGGTCGTCTTGGCGAAGTCGGCCTGGATCGCCGCGGCCTCCGCCTGGAGTTGCTCGAGCGATCGCTTGACGTCGGTGACCGAGGCGGGCGGTGGAGGCGTGGGGTCGTCGGCATAGGCGGCGTACGAGGGCAGTGCGACGACTGCCACCAGTGCGCCGATCACGGCGAGCCGCAATCTGCGGCGGTTCCCCAGCATCAAGCCCCCATCGGTTGCTCCCAGGAAGCGCCTCACGCGCACACGGAAGGAGAGCAGCCCCCGCGCCCGGCCCAGCGTATGCGGGGACGGGAGCAGAAGGAAGGCCTTGTCACCGACAGTGACGATGAGGCAGGACACACTCCGTTTTGGTGACGGCCGTCACGCGCCGCTCAGGAGGGGTCGGCCGGTGGCGCGGGGCGCTGGTGCGACCGACTAGCATTTCGATCATGGCCTCGCACTTTGACGTTGTTGTCCTCGGCGCCGGCCCGGGTGGGTACGTCGCGGCGATCCGCGCCGCCCAGCTCGGGCTCAAGACCGCCATCATCGAGAAGAAGTACTGGGGCGGTGTCTGCCTGAACGTGGGCTGTATCCCGTCCAAGGCACTGCTTCGCAACGCCGAACTGGCGCACATCTTCACCGCGGAGGCGAAGACCTTCGGCATCAGCGGCGAGGTGACCTTCGACTTCCCGACCGCGGTGCAACGCAGCCGCAAGGTGGCCGACGGGCGCGTCAAGGGCGTGCACTTCCTGATGAAGAAGAACAACATCACCGAGTTCGACGGCTGGGGGTCGTTCGTCGACGCCAACACCCTCGACGTCTCGCTCAACGACGGAAACTCAGAGACCGTCACCTTCGACAACTGCATCATCGCCACCGGCGCGACCACCAAGCTGCTGCCGGGCACCCAGCTGAGCGACCGCGTCGTCACCTACGAGGAGCAGATCCTCACCGAGGAGCTCCCGGGCAGCATCATCATCGCCGGTGCCGGCGCGATCGGTGTCGAGTTCGCGTACGTGCTGACCAACTACGGCGTCGACGTGACGATCGTGGAGTTCCTGGACCGGGTCGTCCCTCTGGAGGACGCCGAGGTCTCCAAGGAGCTCGCGAAGGCGTACAAGAAGCTCGGCGTGAAGATCCTGACCGGCACCCGGGTCGACTCGATCGACGACTCCGGCGAGAAGGTCAAGGTGACCGTCACCGGCAAGGACGGCAACCAGCAGACGCTGGAGGCCGACAAGGTGATGCAGGCGATCGGCTTCCAGCCGCGCGTCGACGGCTACGGGCTGGACAAGATCGGCGTCAAGCTGACCGAGCGCGGCGCGATCGATGTCGACGGGTTCCTGCGCACGAACGTGCCGAACATCTTCGCCATCGGTGACGTGAACGCGAAGCTGATGCTCGCGCACGCCGCGGAGGCCCAGGGCGTGATCGCGGCCGAGACGATCGCCGGCCACGAGACGATGGAACTCGACTACGTGATGATCCCGCGCGCCACCTTCTGCCAGCCGCAGATCGCCAGCTTCGGCTGGACCGAGGAGCAGGCCCGGCTGGAGGGCTTCGACGTCAAGGTCGCCAAGTTCCCGTTCACGGCGAACGGCAAGGCGCACGGCCTCGCCGACCCGAACGGTTTCGTCAAGGTGATCAGCGACGCGAAGTACGGCGAACTGCTCGGCGCCCACCTGATCGGCCCCGAGGTCACCGAACTCCTGCCCGAGCTCACGCTGGCCCAGAAGTGGGACCTGACCACCAAGGAACTGGCCCGCAACGTCCACGCCCACCCCACGCTGTCCGAGGCACTCCAGGAAGCCTTCCACGGCCTCGAAGGCCACATGATCAACTTCTGATCCCAGCTCGAAACCACGAACGGCCACCGGCTTCTGGTGGCCGTTCGTCGTTTTGCCGGACAGGCCGATCAGCTCAGCGTTCGTCGCCGAGGACGGGCTTGACGTCGATGACGGGGGTGCCGTCGAGGGCTTCCAGGTCGCTCACCTGGAGGCGGAGGTTGTCGATGGTGAGGACTGTGACTCGGTGGAGGCCTAGGGGGTTGGGGCGGTCGGGGGAGCGGGTGCTGAAGACGCCGGTGACCGGGCGGGTGGAGTCGCCGCGGGGGTGGACCGCCAGGACCGACCGGTCGGCGCGGTCGAACCAGGTGATGAGCAGGATCTCGTCGCCGACGCTCAGGTGGCTCAGTCCGTCGCGGACCTCGGGGGTGAAGACGAGCCACGCGTTCGGGCCGCCTTCGTCGCCTTGGCGGGGCGCGGTGGCGCGGTCGGTGAGTGGGGATTCCACCTGGCCGATCGGCCGCAGTACCAGCTGGTCTGACATCGAACTCAACCTCCGAATCGGTTAACCCTCAGCTCCAGGTTGACGGTAGGAAACGGTAAAGCGTGACCAGAGGTTGATCCGGCGTGTAGAGATGCAGCGCGAGGCCGGTCGGTGCGGTGAGGTCGACCAGGCCCGCGGCGGCAGCCGGTTCGAAGGGGAGTGGGGCAGTCGACCGGATGCCGGGGGCAACCAGCAGAGGATGCCCGGCGAAGGTGGTGGCGACACCGTTGTGGACGTGGCCCGCGAGCAAAGCGGTGATCGGCTTGCCGCGCAGTACGTCGGCGAAGGCCTCACCGGACTTGAGGATCCACTGGTCGAGCACCGGATGGTCCAGCTTGTTCGGCGGATGATGGAAGGCTACGAACAGCGGGCCGTCGACCGGCTCGGCCAGTACGCCGGACAGCCACGCGAGCGACTCGTCACTGAGCAGCCCGTAGTCCTCGCCCGGCACCGACGTGTCGAGCAGGACGAATCGCGCCGGACCGACGTCGTGCACTTGGTGAACGGGATGACCGACGCCAGCCGGCGTTCCGACGTACGACGCGAGACCGGTCCGCAGCGGCGCGCTGACATCGTGGTTCCCCGGCAGCGCCAGCACTGGGACGTCGAGCGTGAGCTCGGCCGCGAACTCGGCGTACTCCTCGGCCAGCCCGTGGTCGGCGAGGTCGCCGGTCACCAGCACGACGTCGACCGGCCGGGAGAACTCGCGCAGATAGGACGTCACCTGGCGCAACCGGTCGCCGGCATCGGCCGAACCGTCCAGGTGCGGGTCACTGAGATGGGCGATCACGAACATCAACGGCCTCCATGCTCGAACTAATGGCAGACCGTAAACCTACCGTTAGGCGAAGTCGCTGGCACCCGAATATCTACTGGCCGCCTTACGGCCTGCTGACGCGCCGGGCGCAGACTTGGTCGGGCCGCCGGCGTCTGCGAGATTTGGCGGCATGGCTGAACAGGTTGATGTGGTCGTGATCGGGCTCGGTGTCGGTGGCGAGGAGGCGGCCGGCAGGCTGGCCGAGGCGGGGCTGAGCGTGGTCGGCCTGGATCCCCGGCTCGTCGGCGGCGAGTGCCCGTACTGGGGCTGCGTCCCGAGCAAGATGATGATCCGCGCCGCGAACCTGATCGCCGAGACCCGCCGCGTCGACGGCATGGCCGGCAAGGCGACGGTCGAGCCCGACTGGGCGCCGGTCGCGCAGCGCATCCGCGAGGAGGCGACCGACGACTGGAACGACCAGGTCGCCGTGGACCGCCTGGTGAAGAAGGGCGTCACCTTCCTGCGCGAGCGCGGCACGATCACCGGGCCGGGTCGGGTGACGGCGGGCGATCGTGAGTTCGAGGCGTCCCGCGGCATCATCGTCGCGACCGGGACCGTGCCGTCGATCCCGCCGATCGAGGGGCTCGCCGGTACGCCGTACTGGACGAACCACGAGGCGATCGAGGCCGACACCCTGCCGGACTCGATCATCGTGCTCGGTGGCGGCGCGATCGGGCTGGAGCTGACGCAGGTGTTCGCGCGCTTCGGCGTACAGGTGACCGTGGTCGAAGGGCTCGACCGGGTGCTCGCGCTGGAAGAGCCGGAGTCGAGCGAGCTTGCTCAAAAGGCGCTTGAGCGAGACGGGGTGGCGTTCCGGACCGGCGTACAGGCCAAGCAGGTCGGCTATGACGACGGCACCTTCACGCTGACCTTGAGCGACGGCAGCACGGTCTCCGCCGAGAAGTTGCTGGTGGCAACGGGTCGGCGGGTGGACATCAAGGCACTCGGTCTCGACAAGGTCGGGATCGATCCTGACGCGCGCAGCATCGCCGTCGACGAACACGTACGGGCGGCGGAGGGAGTCTGGGCGATCGGCGATGTCACCGGCGTCGGCGCCTTCACCCACACGGCGATGTACCAGGCCAACATCGCCGTTTTCGACGTACTGCGGGCTGAAGGCGCGCCGCTGGCCGGGTACCACGCGATGCCACGCGTGACCTTCACCGATCCGGAGATCGGCGCGGTCGGGCAGACCGAGCAGCAGGCCCGCGACGCCGGCCTGGACGTCAGGACCGCGATCAGCCAGATCCCGTCGTCCTCGCGTGGCTGGATCCACAAGGCCGGTAACGAAGGCTTCATCAAACTTGTCGTCGACAACGAACGTGGCGTCCTGGTCGGTGCGACCAGTGCCGGTCCGACCGGTGGCGAGGTGCTCGGCGCGCTCGCGGTCGCAGTCCACGCAGCCGTTCCGGTTCACTCTCTGCAACAGATGATCTACGCATACCCGACCTTCCACCGTGCGATCGGAGATGCACTCAAAGCTCTGTAGCCCGCTCTGTTGCGATCGAGTCGCAACTGGCACCAGAATGTGGGCATGCACGTTCCCGACGGCTTCTTCGACGCGCCCACCTCGATCGCGACCGGCCTGATCGCCGCGGGAGCCGTCGGGTTCAGCCTGCAGCGGGCCAACCGGGAGATCCGCGAGACCGGTCCCGCGCTGGCCGGCCTGACCGCGGCGTTCGTGTTCGCCGTGCAGATGGTGAACTTCCCGGTCGGCGCGGGTACGAGCGGTCACCTGCTCGGTGGTGCGCTCGCGGCGGCGCTGGTCGGACCGTGGACGGCGGTGCTGGTGATGTCGACCGTGCTGCTCGTGCAGGGATTGCTCTTCGCCGACGGCGGCCTGACCGCGCTCGGCACGAACATCACTTTGATGGGTCTGGTCACCGTTGTCGTCGGCTACTTCATCACCCGTGCGTTGTTGAAGCTGCTGCCCAAGCGAGTCGGCAGTGTCGTCCCGGCGGCGACAGTCGGCGCCCTGGTCTCCGTGCCGACAGCCGCCTTGGCCTTCACCGGCCTGTATGCGATCGGTGGCGCGGTCGACATCCCACTTGCCAAGCTGGCCACGGCGATGGTCGGCTGGCACATCCTCGTCGGCATCGGCGAGGCAGTGATCACCGCGGCAGTGCTGAGCGCGGTCGTCGCGACCCGGCCCGACCTGGTGTACGCCGCTCGCCATCTGCAGCCCGACCTTGTCCTGGTCGATGCCGATGGCAACAGTTCCTCGGTCGCACCGGATCGTCCGATCGCTGCCCGGCCGGCCGGCCGCAGCCTCGGCGTCGGGATTGCCGCCACCTTCGTGATCGCCGGCGTGGTCAGCCTGTTCGCCAGCGCGCATCCCGACGGCCTGGAGTTCGTCGGCGCGAAGCTCGGGTTCGAGGGGGCGGCCAAGAGCTCCGCGGTCGCGGACAGCCCGCTCGCGAACTACGGCGTCAGCGGGATCGGCAACTCCCAGGTGTCCGGCGCGCTCGCGGGCATCATCGGCGTACTGGTCACGATCGCCCTCGGCCTGCTCGTCGCCAAGCTGGCATCGCTGCGATCCGCCCGCGCCCGCTCGTGAGCGGATCGGCTGGTGACGGCCTGCTGGTACCGGTGGACAGCCGCGTCCATCGCCTTCCCGCGCAGGTGAAGATCGTCGCGTTGTTCGTCTTCGTGCTTGCGGTGGTCGCCACCCCGTCCACAGCCTTCTGGGCCTTCGCCCTGTACGCCGGGATGCTGGCCGGCTGCGTTGTGCTCGCCAGGCTCCCAGCCCTGGTCGTGCTCAAGCGCCTCGCCGTCGAGACACCATTTGTCGTGTTCGCCCTCCTGCTCCCGTTCGTGGCCACCGGCCCGCGGGTCGAAGTACTGGGCCTTTCGTTGTCCGAATCGGGCGTGCTCGGCTCCTGGAACGTCCTCGCGAAAGGAACCCTCGGCGTGGTCGCCGCGATCGTGCTGTCTGCCTCGACGGCCCCGCGGGAGTTGCTCGCCGGGCTGGAGCGCCTGAAGTTGCCGTCGACCCTGATTGCGATCCTGTCCTTCATGGTTCGCTATCTGAGCGTCGTGTCGGACGATCTGCACCGGATGCGGATCGCCCGCGAATCGCGCGGGTATCAAGGCGGCCGCGCCGGACATCTCAAGGCCGTCGCCGGGGGAGTCGGAGCGCTGTTCGTCCGCAGCTTCGAGCGCGGCGAGCGGGTGCACCTCGCGATGCAGTCGCGCGGCTACAACGGCCGGATGCCGCTGCTGTCCGAGACCGGCGCCGCGCAGGCCCAGTGGCTGGAAGGTCTGGCGCTCTCGCTGACCGCGGTCGTCATCGCCGTGACTGCCCGGGTGGCCGGCCTGTGAGCGGTCCCTCGATCCACGTCGAACGTCTCGTCTTCGCCTATCCCGACGGCCGGCAGGCGTTGTTCGGCGTCGACTTCAGCATCGAGCGCGGCGAGCGGGTCGCCCTGCTCGGCCCGAACGGCGCCGGCAAGACGACGCTGGTCCTCCACCTGAACGGCATCCTCGGCTCGGTCGCCGGCGGTACCGGCAGCGGCCGGATCCAGGTCGGCGGCTCCGACCTCCACCGCGAGCACCTGCCCGAGGTACGCCGGAAGGTCGGCCTGGTGTTTCAGGATCCCGACGACCAGCTGTTCATGCCGACCGTGCGCGACGACGTCGCCTTCGGACCCGCGAACCTCGGCCTGCGCGGGCCGGAACTCGACGAGCGCGTGCACGAGGCGCTCGTCCAGGTCGGGATGCAGGACCACGCCGATGTTGCCCCGCATCACCTGTCCTACGGGCAGCGACGGCGGGTCGCCGTCGCGACGGTGCTCGCGATGCGCCCCGAAGTACTGGTCCTGGACGAGCCGTCGAGCAATCTGGACCCGGCCAGCCGACGCGAGCTGGCCGACATCCTCAGCGGGCTGGACGTCACGCTGCTGATGATCACCCACGACCTGCCGTACGCGTTGCAGTTGTGCGAGCGGAGCCTGCTGATGGATGCCGGCCGGATCGTTGCCGACGGCGCCACTCGCGACCTGCTCGGCGATGCCGACCTGATGGCCGCACACCGGCTCGAGCTGCCCTACGGCTTCGACCCGCTCTCGGTCCCCGGCCCGGAGAAGTAGGCGTACGGCGCCTACCGGATTCGCCAATTGGTGGTGAATTTCTCACCGAGGTCTTGCCTGTTACTCACTGGTCAGAGATGGTGACTCTCAGTTCACTGCACCCCTCCCAGTGCTAAGGCGGTCCGCCCATGAAACTCATCGCCGGCTTCGTCAGCGCGGCAGTCGTCGCCACCGCGCTCCTCAGCCCGACCATCGCGCAAGCGGCCGCCCCGGAGTACGTCGCCCTCGGCGACTCGTACGCCTCCGGGGTCGGCACCCGCGTCTACACCTCGGAGAGCGGGTCCTGCCAGCGCTCCACCCAGTCCTATCCGTACCTCGACGCGGCCCGGATCGGCGCGCACCTGACCTCGGTCGCCTGCTCCGGCGCCCGGGTCGCCGATGTGTCGGCCAACCAGCTCGGCCCGCTGAACAGCGGGGTCCGGTTCGTCACCGTGCAGGTCGGCGGCAACGATGCCGGGTTCTCGTCGGTGATCACCGAGTGCGCGCAGCCGGCCTGGCTGAGCAACTGCGACGGGGCGATCAACACCGCGCAGGCAACCATCAACAACACCCTCCCGAGCCGGCTGAACGGGCTCTACGCAACCATCCGCAGCCGGGCGACGACCGCGAAGGTGATCGTGGTCGGCTATCCACGGCTGTTCAACGGCATCGACTGCAACGCGGCGACCTTCTTCAGCGGTACCGAGATGACCCGGCTGAACCAGACCGCCGACCTGCTCAACGCCAAGATCTCGGCCGCGGCGAGCGCGGCCGGGTTCAGCTTCGTCAACCCGACCACGGCGTTCATCGGCCACGCGGTCTGCGGCAGTCCGGAGTGGATCAACGGCCTGTCGAACCCGATCAGCGAGTCGTACCACCCGAACACGACCGGCCACCAGGGCTTCGCCAACCTGGTCCAGCCGCAGCTGAGCTGACGCGGCCCGAACTGCGCGGTGCCTCGGAACGTGGTGTGATGCAAGGGTGCCGCGCAGGCCGGCCGCCGCTTCGGCGTACCGGGTAGCGCAGTGGCCTGGAGCGTCCGCTGTCCGAGGCCGGCCCCGGAGGGGTGGCCGACGTCGGACTCCGGACGGTCCCCTGCTCCAAGAAACTCGCAAACCCGGGGCCCCGGCGACACGCAACCGGGGCCCCGGGCCTGTCCACAGACTACTCAGGTTGGTCGGCGGGCGGAGCGAGCTTCTGCTGGACGTCGTCGAGCAGCTTCTGCAGCCGGCCGGCCAGCAGTGCGCGATCGCCGGGCGCGAGGGACGCGACCAGTTCGGACTCGCGCGTGAGCACCTGGTCAACCGTCCGCTCGACCAGCTCGTGCCCGGCCTCGGTCAGCGTCACGAAAACCGCCCGCGACCCGTTCCCCTCCGTACGCCGGACAACGAGCCCGGCCTGCTCGGCGCGACCGACTCGCTGGGAGATCGCGCCCGCGGTGACCAGCGTTCGCCGGGTCAGCTCACGGGTACTCAGCTCGTACGGCGGTCCGCTCCGACGCAGGACGCTCAGCAGATCGAGAGTCGCCGGGTCGATACCCAGCTCTGTCAGCAGCCGGCGCCGGTCGTCGGCGAACAGCTTGGCGAGTCGCCACAGGGGAGTGACGATCTCGATCGAGTCCGTCGGGGTGCCCGGACGCTCGCGCTCCCAGGCGCGCGCGATCTCGGCGGCCGGGTAGGGGCTCGGCGCATCCAGCGGGTAGCGGTCCGTCGGGGTCGTCACCCTGATGATGGTACGTTTAGGTCTAAACGTTTAGACCTAAACGAAGGAGTTCGGCGTGTCGAGAACGATCGTGGTGACCGGGGGAGCGACGGGGATCGGCCGGGCCGTGGCCGAGCGGTTCGTGGCCGGCGGTGACGAGGTGGTGATCACCGGCAGGCGGCCCGACGTACTCGAGAAGGCTGCTGCCGACCTCGGTGTGCGGGCGATGGTGTGCGACGGGACCGATCCCGTTCAGGTGCAGCGGCTGGCCGACGAGTTGCCGGCGCAGTTCGACGTACTGGTGAACAACGCGGGCGGGAACACAGACTTCTCCGAGCCCGAAGCGGGCGATCTTGCGCAGCTGCGCGCGAACTGGCTGGCGAACCTGGAGGCCAACCTGCTCACCGCCGTTCTCACGACGACAGCGCTCGCACCGAAGATCGCCGACGGAGGATCTGTCATCCACCTCGGCTCGATCGCGGCGATGAAGGGACGCGGCTCGTACGGCGCGTCGAAGGCGGCTCTGGCGACGTACAACCTGGACGTGGCCACCGAGCTCGGCCCGCGCGGAATCACCTCGAACGTGGTCGCCCCTGGTTTCACCGCGGAGACCGAGTTCTTCCAGGGTCAACTCAGCGACACCCGGCGCGCAACGTTGATCCAGGAAACGCTGACCAAGCGCGCAGGCACCCCGGCCGACATCGCCGAGACGATCTGGTACCTCGCCTCACCCGGCGCTCGCTACCTCACCGGCCAGACCCTGCACGTCAACGGCGGAGCCCTCACCACTCGCTGACGTTCACCCTGCGCCAGCGCTATCGCTTCCTCGTCGGTGACAATGGGGTCATGCGTGCCACCGTCAAGGACGTCGCCAAGCTGGCCGGGGTCTCGCCGAAGACGGTGTCGAACGTGATCAACGGCGTCGTCTTCGTCCGCCCCGAGACACGAGCCAAGGTCGAGCAGGCGGTCAGCGAACTCGACTACGTGCCGAACCTGAGCGCCCGCGGCTTACGCAACGGCCGCTCCGGCATGATCGGGCTGGCCCTGCCCGACCTGCTCCGCCCGTACTCCGCGGAGATCACGCACCTCGTCGTCGAGCTCGCGCACGAGCGCGGCTGGGGAGTCCAGATCCAGCAGACGGCCGCCGAACCGGAGCGCGAGTTCGAGCTGCTCTCGAAGGCGCGCGCCCACCTGGTCGACGGGCTGATCCTGAACCCGATCAACCTCGACGACAGTGCAGTGATGACCGCAGGACCGCTGCCGCCCGTAGTACTGATCGGTGACGTCGATCAGGACGTGGTGAGTCAGGTCGCGATCGACAATGTCGGTGCCGCGCGAGACATGGTTCGGCACCTGCTCGATCAGGGATGCCGCCGGATCGCGGCCGTCGGTACGCCGGAGTCGCCCAGTGGCTCGAGCGGCGCCGGCGCACTCGGTGGCTCAGCCGGAGTCGTCGGTACGGCGGCCGCCCGGCTCCGCACTGCCGGATACCACGAAGCATTGCGCGATGCCGGTATCCAGCCCGACCCGGAACTGGACATCGCTTTGGATCGGTGGAGCCCCGAAGGCGCCAACCTGGTGGTCACCCGGTACCTGGCCGGTCACGAGCCACCGGACGCGTTCTTCTGCTTCACCGACTCGATCGCGGTCGGCACGCTCTCGGCTCTGTGGACGGCGGGAGTCGCGGTACCGGACAGGTGTCTGGTCGCCGGCTTCGACAACATCCTGGAGAGCCAGTACGCCGTACCGCCGCTGACCACGATCGACTTCGACCGGCGCGCTTTCGTCCACTCCGCCCTGGAGTTGCTCGCCGAGCGGATGGCCGACAAAGATGCAATACCACGGCGGGTACTGATCCCGCACCGCGTCGTCGCCCGGGCGAGCACGACTCGCTAAATCCGGAGTGGTAAAGCGACCATTTGTCCCGCAAACGCTTGCGTCGCGGATTGCGGTGATTTTGAAGCGCTTCTTCGACGGGATTCCGGGCCGCAAGCCGGTTTCGACGACGTATTCGACGACAGCTCTTCTACCGGTCGTGTTGCCATTGTCACGTCGATATCTGCCACGGTAGCGATCTCGCCGTATCGGTGCCACGGACAACTTCCTCGCCCTGACGGGCGCCGCACCGGCATCGTTTCCAGTTTCCGCCGGCAAATCAGCGAAGGAATGTCGGGTCCGAGTTTCAGTGGCCGGCACTGCGGTGGACAGCAGTTTCGCCTACCGGGATTCAGGTGACGATCCCTTGAAATGATCGGCACCGTGAGCAAGGCTTCTCCGATCACCTTTGCGTCGTGAGGAGCAAGGTGTGGCAACTGTGCGCAGGTCTGCGCAGTGAGGAATGTTGCGTGGCGCTGTGGGCAGGTGTGTGTTCTGTCAACCAATGCCCGGGGGAACGAGAAGGGGGAACAGTGTCAGCGATGAAGCAGCTCGCCGAGCAGTGCCGTGGTGTGAGGAGTCACGGCACGACGCAACTCGGTAGGGCTTCGATCCAACCCGCGGTCTGTACCGGCATCCACGAGGTGAACTCGTCGACACCGTCCGGACGGCCGCGCCGAGTAGCGGTGCTGAGGCTGAGCAACGGTCTCACCACCACGCTGCGTCTGGCTGAAGGTGCTCCGGCACCCCGTCGTGGCGCGACAGTGTTCGTCCAGGGTGGCCGCGGAATGGGCGACCAGTCCGTATCAGGTGGGGTCACCCTCGCGTTGAGGCCGACCAGCTGAAGTCAGTGGCTCGCCGGTCTCAGGTCAGCGCCGAGCTGGGACCGGCAAGCCTCTGGAACGGCTATTCCTCGTCGGGGACCTCGCGGATCTCGATCGGGGAGTAGGGCGCCTCGGGCAGCCTGGCGGCGATCTCGGTCGCCCGTTCGAGGCTGCACTCGAGCAGGTAGTACCCCGCGAGCACTTCCTTGGCCTCGGTGAAGGGTCCGTCCGTCACGGTCGACACACCGTCCTGGAGCTGCACGATCCGCGCGTTGCTCGTGGTGAGCGGGTGCGACTCGATGAACTCACCGGCCGCCTTGGTCTCCTCGAAAACCTCGCGGTGCCGTTCCATCACCGCATCCATCCCGTCGGCCTTCAACGCGGCCCAGGTCTCCTCGTTGCCGTAGATCAGCAACATGTACTTCATCTGCTCTCCTCCATCGCCGGCTGTACCTGCGCATCGGCTGGTTGCACCGGCTGGTTGGTTACATCGGCTGGTTGCACCGGCGACGTCGGAGCCGGCAGGCCTACTTCGACATGATGGCCTCCCGCCAGATCAACTTGGCCATGTTCGGCTTCACCGCGGTGGTGATGACCGCCATCGCCCGCCGGACGTAGGTGTCCTCGCTCAACTGCGCCAGCATCGCGGCCGCCAGATCCTCCCGCGCGGTGAACAGCCCGTCCGCCTGGTCCTCGGCGATCTCGTACTGCGTGGTTGCCTGGTTGCTGAACAGCCCCGACGGCCGCGCGATCGTCCAGTCGAGCCCACTGGCGCGGACGAGCTCTTCCATCCGCCGCATGTCGTCGTGGGTCGTCCTGACGACGATGCGGTTCACCAGTGGATCCAGGACGTTGTTGAAGAAGAAGGCGTTGCTCGGCCGCCAGCCGGGCTCGAGGATCACCGAGCTCACCACGAGCAGCCGCTTCACGCCGTACTCGTGCATGGCGTCGATGATGTTGGCCGCCGCGGTGGAGTAGAGGCTGACCGGTTGTCTGGACGGTTTGCCGCCGACGACCGAGAAGACCGCGGCGCTTCCGTTCACAGCGGCCCGAACGGCATCCCGATCCGCGATATCGGCCTGTACTACCGTCAGTCCCGCGCGCGGCTGCACCTTCTCGGGACGGCGAACCGCGGCCACCACCTCGTGGCCGGCGGCCAGTGCTTGCTCGACCAGTTCGCGACCGGTCGAACCGGCCGCACCGAAGACGACGATGCGCATGTCACTCCCTTGCTGTCCCGGACGATCCGGTGACGTCCTTGACATTGCAGGGGAGAGCCGACCATATTCAACGCTGATGAATAAATCTCGAGGACGACCGCGAGGCAACCCGGACACCAAGGCACGGATCGCCGAGGTGGCCTACGACCTGTTCCTGAAACACGGCTACCGCGGTACGACGGTCCGCCGGGTGGCGGCCGCCGCGGAGGTGGATTCCGCGTTGATCAGCTACCACTTCGGGTCGAAGCAGGGGTTGTTCGGCGAGGCGATGCAGTTCCGCTGCGGGAAGTCGCCGGCGATGGCGCTCGCGATGCAGGGTGATCAGGCGGGATTCGCGGATCGGCTGCTCGAAGCGGTGCTGGAGATGTGGGCCGACACCGAGCCGCTGGCCGAACTGACCAGGATGGCGCCGCAGGACGCCGACGTACTGGCGGTACTACAGGAGTTCCTTGAGCGGGAGATCCTCGGCCGGATTGCTGAATTTCTCCGCGGCCCCGATGCGACCGACCGGGCTACCGCGGCCGTCGCCGTCATCGGCGGCCTGATCTTCACCCGCTACCTCAACCCACTCCGCCCGGCCGCCGCCCTGAGCGACGCCGACGTACGCCGAATCCTCGCTCCAGCGCTCCGAGCCGCGCTCAACCCGACGCGCACTCGTCGGCCACTCAGCGCCTGACATCTCGGCAGGCGCACCTGCCAGGTCTGGCGAAACGGGTTTGCCCGGCAACCCGGATGGGCTCCTGCCCGGGTTGCCGGGCAGGAGCCGTTCCCTTCGGGGATCTGCCGGGGGAGTCAGGCCCAAGTGGCGCCGGCGGGCGCGCGGACCGTGGTGTTGAGGCGGTTGAACAGGTTGGTCAGGCTGATCATCAACACGATCGCGGCCAGTTGCGACTCGTCGAAATGCTTCGCCGCCTCGGCCCAGATCTCGTCGGTGACGGCGTCGGGGCGATCGGCAAGCCGGGTCGCTGCCTCGGCCATCGCCAGGGCCGCCCGCTCGGCGTCGCTGAACAGGTCCGACTCGCGCCAGGCGACGACCTGGTGCAGCCGCTCGTCGGTCTCGCCGTTCTTCTTCGCCGAGTGGATCCCGCCGAAGATGCAGGCGCTGCAACCGTTGATCTGACTGGCCCGCAGGTGGACCAGTTCCAGTACCGTCGCCGGCGCACCGCTCTTGTACATCGCCTTGTAGATGTTCTGGATCCCCGTCATCGCGTCCGGCAGGACCTCGGCGGGGTTCTTCATCCGTGCAGTCATTTCTCGTACTCCCTGGTTCGCTTGGGCTTGCACTGCACTGACGGATCGAGCACAGAAGATGTGACACAACTTCCTGGCCGCTGCCCGGCCCGGCAGGTCGCCAACACTTGCGGGCTCACGACGAGCTGGTCGAAACGCCTGCAGGACAAGCGTTTCGGGGCCGCTGTAGTTGAATTCGGCAACCACTACAACTCGTTGCCGATTGCATCCGCCGAGTCATTGACAGGGCAGAGACGGTGACCTAACGTCAGTTTCAGTTACGAATTGTGATCGGCGTATGCGGCCTCTCTGGACTGCTGCCGGTCGAACGGGGTGCGAACGCGCCATCAACTCGCGGCAGGACTGGGGATTCCTGCCGATGGCGGTCTCCCGATGTCCTGTCGCCGGCCCCTGCCCGGCCCTCGAGATGTCGTCCGGCTAGCAACGGACCCTCCTCCGCGAAAACAGCAGTGCGACTCGCCACGCCTTCTGCCGGATCAGGGTGGCTCATCGACGGATTCGAGGAATCGAACATGAAGTTCTCCAGGTATTGGCCGACAGGGGGCCGGTGGCGACTGAGCGCGCTGGCGGTCGCGGCGGCGGTCGCAGTCTCCGGAGGTGGCTTGCTGGTCACCGGACGAGACGCACAGGCCGCGGCCGTCGTGGTGCCGCTGGGCACCGCGCAGAGTTTCGTGGTCCTCGCAGGGGCGGGGATCACCAACACCGGGGCGACCACCCTGAACGGCGACATCGGCAGCTTCCCCAACCCAGCAATCACGGGTACCGGGACGATGACGATCACCGGCGTGAACCACGCCGGTGACAGCGTCACCCAAGGGGCGAAGGACGACCTGGTCACGGCGTACGACGTGGCGGCGGGGGAGAAGCCGCCGTCGCCGATCACGGACGACCTGGGTGGCAAGACGCTGACGCAGGGCGTCTACAACTCCGCCGGTTCGATCGGGCTGACCGGGACACTCACCCTGGATGCCGAGGGCGATGCGGGGGCGGTCTTCGTCTTCCAGGCTGGTTCGACGCTGACCACGGCCTCCAGCAGCCGGGTGCTGCTGACCAACGGGGCCCGTTCCTGCAACGTGTTCTGGCAGATCGGCAGCTCGGCGACGATCGGTACGGCGACGAGTTTCCGCGGCACCATCCTCGCCCTGACCTCCATCACCCTGCAGACAGGCGCGACCGCGGTCGGCCGCATGCTGGCCCGCAACGGCTCGGTCACCATGGACACCAACACCCTCACCAGACCCAGGTGCACCCACACCCCACCCACCTCCCCACCGACCAGTCCCCCCACCTCCCCGCCGACGACACCACCAACCACGCCGCCGACTTCTCCTCCGACCACGCCGCCCACCACACCACCAACTACCCCGCCGACCAGTCCGCCAACGACACCGCCCACCTCGCCACCGACTTCACCGCCAACCAGTCCGCCGACTTCACCGCCCACAACGCCGCCGACCTCACCCCCCACTACGCCGCCAACTTCCCCTCCGACCACGCCACCAACCACGCCGCCAACCACGCCGCCAACCTCACCCCCGACCACGCCACCCACGACACCACCAACCACTCGGCCAACCTCACCCCCCACGACGCCGCCGACCTCGCCGCCGACGGGTCGGCCGACCGCCCCGCCCACCTCGCGGCCGACGGTCTCGCCGACGCCTCCGCAGGTCACCAAGACACCGCGAGGTCCGGTCGGAACAGGTGACGCCTCCGGCTGGTCGATGTGGCTGGTCAGTCCTCCGTTCGCCGTGTGGTTCACCTGGATCACGCCGGTCACGCCGTGAGAACCGGCGCAGCGGTTGCTCTGCTCGTCGCCACCACCCTGGCACTGGCTGGTTGCAGCAGCGAGCCCGCCACCGGGCCGGCTCAAACCGGTCGGACCTGGGCCGACGATCTACCGAGCGAGCCCGCTGCGCCGACCACCACCGTTCTCACGCCCACTCCGGACGCACTCGCCGGCAACCGGTCAACAGGCAAACCACCTCGGCACACGACCACAGGAACCCACCCCACCCCAGTACGCCGCCCGGATTCACCCACCAACCCGTCCCAGCCACTACCCCCCGGTCTGGGACACCGGTGGGCGACTCCGATGCGGCCGTCCACCCCGATCCGGGTCGTCATACCCGCGATCGGGGTGGATTCGAACCTGATCCGGCTCGGCCTGAAATCCGACGGCGGCCTACAGGTTCCGCCGAACGGATTCCCGGCCGGCTGGTTCACCGGCGGACCGACACCGGGTGAGAAGGGTCCGGCGGTCGTGCTCGGTCACGTCCACTGGGCCGGCCGCCCCGGCGTCTTCGCCAGGCTCGGTGGTCTGCAGCCTGGCGACAAGATCACGATGACCCGGCAAGATCGCTCGGCCGCCGTGTTCCGTGTGGTGGTAGTCAGGGAGTATCCGAAGTCGACCTTCCCGAGCGCGGCCGTGTACGGCGACCTCGACCACGCCGGGTTGCGGTTGATCACCTGCGGCGGCCTCGACCGGACTTCCGGCAAGTACGAGGCCAACCTCGTGGTCTTCGCCGACCTGATCGCCTAGCTGCGATGTCAGCGGCAGCACCGAGAGCCAGGTGATCGAGTACGTCGCCCGGGAGAGCTAGCGGTCCCTGGAGTCAGCAGATCGACTGGGCGGCGCGCAGATCTTCTTGCAGACGGCCTTCGACGGGGATCGACGGGTCGGAGTACTGGCCGGTGAGGCAGATGGGGCCTTCGTAATTCAGGGCCGCGAGCTGGCGGAAGATCGCCGACCAGTTCGCGAGGCCTTCGGTGGCCTGGACGAACCAAGGCCTCCAGGCGCCGCCGACATCGCCAGTCGCTTCGGTTGGTCTGTAGGTGACGTTCTTCAGGTTGATCATCGCCAAGCGGTCGGCCACAAGCGGCAGAGTCACCGCCGGGTCGTCGCCGGCGAGGATATCGTGGGCGGCGTCCCAGATCACCCGAAAGCGCTCTCTGGGCAATCCGTCCAGCAACTGGACCACGCCGAGCGACGACGCCACAAACCGCCCATGGTGCTGCTGAACACCGACCTGTACGCCGTACTGCTCAGTGAACCCAGCAACCGCCTCCAGCTGTTCTCTCATCAGCCTGACCGATGCCGCATACCTCTCGTCGCCTAGTGAGGCCATGATCCGGATCAGCGGCACGCCCGCTTCGGCGCAGGCCGAGAACGCGCTCTCCGACAGCTCACTGGCAATGCTGATCGGCTCGATGCCTTCAGCCCTCAACTGCGCGACGAACTTCGGCAACTTCGCTTCGGCGGTCACGGGCGTGACGTACGCGTTGTCCCTGACCGGAACCTCGGCCCCCGTGAAGCCGAGACCCGCGACCAGCCGCCCGAGTTCGTCGCCGGGAAGGCCGGCCCAGGGTTTGGTGAAAACGGACCAGAGATATCGAGTCATAGATCAGCGGCCTCCGAGCCCGCTCCTGGTGTTGCTGCGGCGCGTCCGCTCGGTCAGTTCGAACAAGCTGCGACTCCTCAGCTGAAGAGCAGGTTGATCGACTCGGCGCGGATCCGTTCCTCGTCGACCTGGACACCCAGACCGGGTGCGGTGGGGACCGTGGCGACGGCCTTGGTGATGGTGAGACCGTCGACGTACAGGTCTGCCAGAAGCTCTGGTCCGTTGAGCTCGGCCGGTAGCGCGAGTTCGAGCTGACTGAACAAGTGCAGTGCGGCGGCGAACCCGAGACCGCAGTCGGTGAGTCCGCTCGCGAGAATCTCCAGACCGCTGGAGAGCGCTACCTGAGCGGTCTTGAGCGCGTTCCGCAGGCCGCCGGATTTGCAGATCTTGACGACGACGAGATCGGCCGCCTGGAACTGGATCGCCCGGGCAAGATCCTGGGCGGTGAAGCTGCCCTCGTCGATCGCGATCGGCAAGTCGATCAGCCCACGCAGCCGCTGCATCGCCAAGGTGTCGGTGCTCGGCACCGGTTGCTCGACGCAACGGATCGTCCGAACCTCGCGCGTCCGGTCGAGCAGGTGCTTGAGCGCGGTCGGCCGGTACGACTGGTTAGCGTCCAGCCACAGCGGTTTCGCGCCGGCGACCTCAGCGACCGCCTCGACAGCAGCGGCGTCCGCATCGGGATCGCCCCCGATCTTCACCTTGTACGCCGAATAGTCAGCCGACTGCTGCGCCTGCTCTCGAACGACGTCCGGTGCGCCGACGCCGATCGCCGAGCACAGCGGGATCTCGTCGTACACCTTGCCGCCCAGCAACGCATGAACCGGTACGCCGGCGAGCTTGCCGGCTGCGTCATGCATCGCCAGGTCGACGGCCGCCCGGGCGAAGGGGAACCCGTTCGACACGGCCGGGCTGAGCCGTTTGTTGGCAGTGACGTGGAACAACTCGACGTCGAACGGCGTCAGCTCCAGCAGGATCGGCTCGAGATGTCGCTTGATCACCACAGCGATCGTCTCGGCCGTCTCGTAGCTCCAGCTGGGGAGCGCTCTCTGCTCTCCCCACCCGACCACCCCGTCCTCGGTCGTCAACTTCACAAACACCACCGCCGTCGCCTGATCCACAGCCTGGCCGGGGGAGCCGACGGCACCGCTGCCGAGCACGAACTTCCGCGCGAACGGCACGGCGACAGGAAAGACTTCGACCGACCTGATTCTGGACTTGCCGGCGGTCATGCGGCGATCGACCAGACTGCTGGATCGACGAAGCTCGGGCCGCGGATCCCGTCGTCCAGCCACTTGACCACATCAGCGAGCACGTAGCCGGCCAGCCCGAGATGTCCCTCGGTGGTGTCACCTGCGATGTGCGGAGTCAGCAACAAGTTGCTTGCAGCAAGGACTTCCGGTCCGAACGCCGGCGGCTCCGGGTCGTAGACATCCAGCGCAGCGAACAACCGCCCGTCAAGACAATGCTCCAGGAGCGCTTCCTGATCGATCGCCGGACCGCGCGAAGAGTTCACCACGATCGCCTGGTCCGGAAGCCGCTCGATGAGTTCCCGCGTCACCAACCCCCGCGTCTCCGGAACGTCCGGTACGTGGATCGATACGAACCGGCATCGCAGCGCCTCTTCCAGTGCTGCGATCCGTACGCCGAGCTGCTGCGCCCGTTCGTCGCTCAAGTAGGGGTCGTAGACCAGCACGTCACAACCGAAAGGCTTGAGCAGAGCGATCAGCGCCCGCGCAGTCGAACTCGCACCAAGGATGCCTACCGGCTGACCGGCCAATTCGCCACCGCGGAACGCGCTCTGCTTCCACCCACCCTGGCGAACGGCTTGGTCGAACCGGGGGAGCCGCCGCGCCAAGGTGAGCATCGCGGCCAAGCAGTACTCGCCGACCGACCACGCGATCCGCGGTCCGGCCGAGAACACCGCGACCCCCTGCTCCAGAATCGCCGGATCGACCAGCTTCTTCACCGAACCGGCCGCATGCGCAACCACCTTCGGCCCGGCACCGCCGGACCACCAGGCCGGCTCGAGATGCGGCGTACCCCAGCTGGTCAGTACGACGTCGCTCCCGACGACCAGCTTCTCCACGGCGGCCGGGGACAGGTCGGCACCGGCCCAGCTGACCTCGAAGCGGTCATCGAGCAATTGCCGGGCATCAGGTCCGCAGACATCGTCGACCCGATCGGGCGTCATCACCACGGCAAGCTTCGGCAAGCTGACTCCTCGATCGACGGCGGCTTCGACACCCGACGGTATGCGCTTACCGTTATGCTCGTCCAAGCCCGTTTCCGCATCGATCGATACCGTGAGGGCATCGCGTGGACCTCTCGCTCCAGCAGTTGAAGGGATTCGTCGCGGTCGCCGAAGAACAGCACTTCGGCCGCGCCGCCGAGCGGTTGTCGATGACCCAGCCACCACTGACCCGGCAGATCCAAGGCCTGGAGCGCTCTCTCGCGGTCTCGCTGTTCGACCGCACCGGCAGGGGAGTGCGGCTGACCGCCGCCGGCGCGGTGTTCCTCGAACACTGCCGTCGCATGCTTGCCCTGCTCGAGATCGCGCCCGAGGCAACCCGCCGGGCGGCCGACGGCCAGACCGGCACTCTGCGGATCGCGTTCACCGCGATCGGGGCGTACGCCGTACTGGCCGATTTCCTCACGATGGTCGGCAGGCGCACGCCTGCGGTGACTGCGGAGTTGATGGAGCTGGTCAGCCCGGATCAGTTCGAGGCGCTGGCCGGGCTGAAGGTTGACCTCGGCCTGGTGCGACCACCCATTCCTGAGCAGTTCGAGTCGTTGCTGGTGCACTCCGAAGACCTCGTCCTCGCCGTACCGGCCGGGCATCCACTCGCTGTCGGGGACGGCCCGGTGTCGCTCAGCGAGGTGACCGACGACTACATCGGCTACAGCCCCGAAGGATCGCGCTATCTGCACGACATCTGTGCCGCAATGGTCGGCATGAACCGGTACGCCGTGAGCCAGCTCGCCTCGCAGGTGCCGACCATGCTCGCGCTCGTCCGGGCCGGTCTCGGCTGCGCGCTGATTCCGCGGTCGATCATGGCGATGCGAGTGCAAGGCGTTTCGTACCGCGAACTCGACTCAGCCGACGCCCATTCGGTCACCCTGCACGCCTGCTGGAGTCCGGACAATCCCAATCCGGCGTTGCAGCGGCTGGTCGAATCGCTGCAGCAGAACCCACAACTGGACGCCTGACCGAGTGGCGATTGACCTAGAGCCGACTCTAGCTCGTAGGGTCGTCAGCATGACGACTGCACAGAAGAAGCTCGGATCCGGATTCGGCTACCGGAGTACCGCGGACGACGTGCTCAAGGGGATCGACCTCAGCGGGAAGCTCGCGCTGGTGACCGGCGGATATTCGGGGCTCGGCCTGGAGACGACGAAGGCACTGGTGAAGGCGGGCGCCGAGGTCGTCGTACCGGCTCGGCGGCCCGAGAACGCCAAGGAAGCGCTCTCTGGTGTGGCCGGCGTCGAGGTCGACGCGCTGGACCTGGCTGATCTGGAGAGCGTCCGCTCGTTCTCCGAGCGGTTCCTTGCCTCCGGCCGGAGCCTCGACCTGGTGATCGACAACGCGGCGATCATGGCCTGCCCGGAGACCCGGGTCGGACCCGGCTGGGAAGCGCAGTTCGCGACCAACCATCTCGGGCACTTCGCCCTCGTCAACCGGCTCTGGCCGGCCATCGCCGCCGATGGCGGTGCGCGGGTGGTCGCGGTGTCGTCGACCGGGCACCGCCGGTCGGACATCCGATGGGACGACCTGCAGTTCGAGACCGGCTACGACAAGTGGGCGGCCTACGGTCAGGCTAAGACGGCGAACGTGCTGTTCGCCGTACAGTTGGATGCCCTGGGCAAGGATTCTGGGGTGCGTGCGTTCGCGCTGCATCCGGGCGGGATCATGACGCCGTTGCAACGACACCTGCCGCGGGAAGAGATGGTCGCGGCCGGCTGGATCGACGAGAAGACCGGCGAGTACAACGAGGCTTTCAAGACACCCGAGCAGGGCGCCGCCACGCAGGTGTGGGCGGCGACATCGCCTCAGCTCGACGGGCTCGGCGGGGTGTTCTGCGAGGACTGCGACATTGCGGAGGTGTCGACCGACGACGCGCCCGGCGTCCGCCCGTATGCGATCGATCGGGATTCCGCCGCCCGGCTGTGGGCCGTCTCGGCCGAGCTCACCGGAGTGAACGCCTTTGCCTGACGGGATCGTCGCGACCCTGCGCGCAGCCGGCTGCGTGTTCGCGGAAGACGAGGCGGAAATGCTGATCTCCAGCGCTGCCGACGAGGTTGAACTGGCTCGCATGGTCGAGCAGCGCGTCGCAGGCCTGCCGATCGAACACGTAGTCGGCTGGGCCGCATTCCATGGCTTGCGGATCGAAGTCGACCCCGGCGTCTTCGTACCCCGCGTCCGCACCGAAGCCCTTGTGACGCAGGCGATCGCGCTGCTCCAGGACCGCCGAGACCAGGCGGGCGGCGACCAGGCGGGCGGGGACCAGGCGGGCGGAGATCAACCCGATCTCCGCGTTGATCGAGATCGAAGCAGCGACTCGGCGGGTGGCGGGCGGAGCGTGGTACTGGATCTTTGTTGTGGGTCTGGGGCGTTGGGGGGTGCGGTGGCTTGTGCTGCTGGTCCGGTTGAGTTGTACGCCGCTGATGTCGAGGCTGCGGCGGTGCGGTGTGCTCGGCGCAACGTGGAGCGGGTGGGCGGACAGGTCTTCGAGGGAGACCTGTTCGATCCGTTGCCGTCGGCATTGAAAGGCCGGATCGACGTGCTGCTTGCCAACGTGCCGTATGTGCCGAGCGACGAGGTTCGGTTGTTGCCCGCGGAGGCGCGCCTCCACGAGCCCCTCGTCACTCTCGACGGCGGAGCGGACGGGCTGGAAGTACTGCGCCGCGTGAGCGCGGAGGCTTCTGCCTGGCTTGCGCCGGGAGGCCATATCTTGGTCGAGACCACCGAAGACCAGTCCGCCATCGCCACCGCGATTTTCAACCACGACGGCCTGACCACCCGCGTCACCACCGACCCGGACTACGCCGCAACAGTCATCATCGCCACCTCACCTAGTACTACGGTGGCTCGATGACCTCCACGATCCGACCGGCGACGATCGATGACCTCGACGAGGTGGTGGCCTCGACCTCGGCGCTGTTCGCCGAGGACGCGGGAGAGCGCGATCCGCTACGCAACCAGCGCTGGCCGGAGCAGCACGGCACCCAATGGTGCCGAGACCTGCTCGCGAACCCGAAGGCCCTTGTTCTCGTGGCCGACGGGTTCGCAGGAGTCGGCGGCCATCTGGTCGGCCATCTCTACGATCCGTCGGACATGTGGACGGTCGCCCGAGCCGAGCTGGTCAGCATGTACATCCGCCCGGAACTCCGCGGCCAAGGCGTCGGCGGACAGCTGGTGGATGCCTTCGTCGAGTGGGCGCGGAATCACGGCGCAGCGAGTCTGCAGGTGACGGCGTATGCCGTGAACGCCGCCGCGCTGGCGCTGTACCAGAGCCGAGGCTTCGCCCCACGCTCGATCACTCTGACAGCCGACCTCGGCGAACCGCCAACACTGACCAACCTCGCCTGACCGGTTTCGCCGGGCGTTCGCCCGGGCGGCTCATGGCACAGCTCGCGGGTTGATCAGTCAGCCGTGCCCACCCGGGAGCGAGCGGCGCAGCTGCGTGACGATGGGATCGGTCAACATCGCCAGGCTGGGGTGATCAGACTCGGCGGAGTACGTGGAGGAGGTACTCGCGGCGGTTGAGGGGGTTGTGGTCGGTGCGGGCGCGGGTGGGGATCGGGCCGGTGACTGGGTGATAGCGGTCGAAGGCCGACTCGAGTACCCCCTCGCCGCGGGTCAGTGCCGGGAGTTGCTGTTCGAGCTTGTAGACAGCGGCCGCCGGGATCTCGCCTTCCAGAACCGAGGTCGTCGCAGCCAGCGCCGGCACCTGCGGGATCGCCCGCAGCCTGCTCAACGCCGCCAGGACAGCCCGCGTCGTATCAGTGGGGACCTCCAACTGGAACCGATGCATCGGCTCGAACACCGTCGTACCGGCTTCTCGTAGCGCGTCCATCATCACCAGCGGTGTCAGCTGCCGGAAGTCTCCGGCGGTGCTCGACATGCTCTTGTCGAACACCGCGTGCGCATGACTCTGCCGCGCGGAGTACCCCGAGTGCGTCATCACCACTGTGCAGTCAGGGATCTGCCAGCCGTAGACGCCCTGCCGCAACGACTCGTGCACGGTCTCCTCGACTGCCTTGATGAACGCGTACGGCATCGAGCCGAGCTCGACCTCGAGCCGGAACGTGACGCCGGAGTTCTCCGGTGCCGGTTCGACCCGCAGGCCGATGGTCGCCAGGAACGGATTCGGGTCCACCTTGTTGAACTCGACGGCCGAACCGACGCCGTCCAGCCGCTCGATGCAGATCGTCGTCGACTCGCGGAAGGTGACGTCGATCCCGAACTCGCCGGCCAGCGTGGTATGGATGACCTCCTTCTGCACCTCGCCGTACAGCGACACGAACGTCTCCTGCCGGATGTCGTCCTGCCGCAGGTTGATCAGTGGATCCTGCTCGGCGAGCTGGGAGAGCGCGACCTGGAGGTTCCCCTTGTCCGACGCTCGAACCGGCGCGATCACCGTCTCCAACGTCGGGGGAGCGAAGTGACCGCTCTCCCGATCACTGCTCCCGTTCCCGGCTTGGTTGCCTACAGCACCTGTCGCCGATTCGCTCTGGTTGCCGACAGCACCGATCGTGTCGCCGATCTGGATACCGGCGAGGCCCCACAACTTGCCGATCTGACCGGCCGACAACTCATCGCGCGACCGCGTCGACCCATCGCCGAAGACACTGATGGCGGTGACCTTCGCCTCCTGATCACCCCGGTACCGCAGCCGGTCCCGGACCCGGATCGTGCCGGAGAACATCCGGACGAACGCGATCTTCTCCCCGGCCGGACCACGCTCCACCTTGAAAACGGACCCCTCCACCGGCCCGTCGGCATCCCCTTCGGTAGCAGGCAGCAGTTCCCGAATCCCCGCGATCAGCGCGTCCGTCCCCGCGCCGGTGATCGCCGAACCGAAGTACACCGGATGCACCAGCGCACGCTTCGTCTGCCCGGCAAGCCGTGAACGAAGAGCGTCGTACGAGAGCGCTTTCTCGTTCTCCACGTACGTTGCCAGCAGTTGCTCGTCGTGCTCGGACAGCAGGTCGATCATGGCGAAGCCGAAGCCGGGGTCGTCCCGCCCGTAAGGCGTGAAGCCGGCTGCCGGCGTACCGAGCTCGCTAGTCGACCCCATCGCGATGAGCTCGCTCGCGAGCTTGTCGGTGATGGTCTTCACCAACTCGGCGCTGCGCGCACCGGAGCGGTCGAGCTTGTTGACGAAGATCAACGTCGGGATCTTGAGCCGCTGCAACGTGCGCATCAGCACTCGCGTCTGCGCCTGGACCCCTTCGACCGCGGAGATCACCAGCACGGCACCGTCCAGTACGCCGAGCGCCCGCTCCACCTCGGCGATGAAATCCGGGTGTCCAGGCGTGTCGATCAGGTTGACCGTGACGTCGTCGATGGCGAACGACACCACCGCGGACTTGATCGTGATCCCGCGCTGGCGTTCCAGCGCTAGCGAATCGGTCTGAGTGCTCCCGTCGTCGACGCTACCGATCTCGTCGATGACCCCGACGGCGTACAGCAGCCGTTCGGTCAGGCTCGTCTTACCGGCGTCTACGTGCGCCAGAATCCCCAAATTGAGTGTTCGCACCGAACTCCATGTCCCTTGAACAGGTGAACTTTCCGCTCAGTCCAGACATGAAGTGAGATCGCACGACTGCGCTCCTTTGACGACGCGAACACTGACGACAGCCCACCGAGTACAACAGCCCGCCCGCTTTGCCTGCAACGGATTTTCGGCGACCGCAGACCGACGGGCAGGTCAGGAGATGGTGGTGCCGATGGGGGAGCCGGTGGTTATGGCGGCGGCGGCGCCGGGGCGGTCTATGTCGAAGACGTGCAGGGGGAGGTGGTGGTCGCGGGCGAGGATGAAGGCGGCCTGGTCCATCACGCCGAGGCCCTTGTCGATGACCTGCTGGTAGGTGAGGTGATCGAAGCGGCGGGCGGTCGGGACCTTGTTGGGGTCGGCGTCGTACACGCCGTCGGTACCGTTCTTCGCGACCAGGAGAGCGTCGGCGTCGAGTTCGACGGCTCGCTGCACGGCCGGGTAGTCGGTGGTGGTGAACGGCTGGCCGTTGCCGCAGCCCAGCAGGACGATCGAGCCCTTCTCCAGATGCCGCAGCGCACGAAGCCGGATGTACGGTTCGGCGAGGTTGTTGATCGGGAGCGCCGTCATCAGCCGTACGTCGGCTTCGCCGAGCTCGTGAAGCTTGCCGCGCAGCAGGACGGCGTTGATCACCGTGCCGAGCATGCCGATGTTGTCCGCCTCGACCCGGTCGATACCCCAGTCCTCGGCCCGGTTACCGCGAAAGACATTGCCCCCACCGACGACGACAGCGACCTCGACACCGGTGTCCCGCGCTGCGATCACCTCGCGCGCCAGGTGGTTCAGCCGATCCTTGTCGAAGCCGAACCCGGCCGACCCCGCGATCGCCTGACCGGACAGTTTGATCACCAAGCGGCGGTACTTCGGCATGCCGGGCTCCTCGTAGCAGGCGGATGGCGCTGGTGAAGAGTAGTCCGCTCAGAACGCGGTGATCGACGCGGGGGAACGCTCCGCGCGGCTGAGCGCCCGTAGTACCGGTGTCTGGCCGTGGCGTCGCATCGCCAGCCTGGTCAGCAGGTCGACGACGGTCTCCACCGCACGGTCCGGAAAGACAGGTGTCTGTACGCCGATGCTGACAGCGAGGTCGTCGGCGTGCACCGCGAGCTCCATCATCCGGGTGACGAGCATGTCGTCGAGCATCAGCGACCATGGACCCCAGAGCGAGATCCGCACGGCGCGGTCGGGCGCCGTCGAGAGATCGCTCTCCAGTTGCGCGATTGCAGCATCCAGCTCGTCAGCGAGTACAGCAGGGCCGTCGCCAGCAAGCTGCTCGCCGCCAGTGCGGATCCGGACACTGATGTCGTCGTCGAGCGCCGCATCGATCCACTGCACGCGCGCATAGTGGTCGAGCAGGGTGATCGTCGGTTCGGCGGGAATCGGCTCGCGGATGATCTGCGGGATCGCCAGCACCTGGAACGCCAGATGGCCCGCGAGCCCACCGACACTGAATTCGGCCAGGGCGCTGGCCTTGGTCCAGGCGGACTCTAGCGACGGCTCCCGCAACAGGGTGGCGGCAAGCCGCGCCACAGCGAGGAAGTCAGCTCGGGTGTCATTCATCTGTGCATTCTCTCCGCTGGCCCGAGGATGTGGTGTCATGCCAGTTCAGCTGGCCGCGTGACTGAGGAGTTGATGCAGGGATGACGGGTGGGCGACCTTTGCCGACACAGGACGACGTACTCGGGTACTTCGACGCCTTGTCCAACTGGGGGCGGTGGGGCGACGACGACCAACTCGGCACTCTGAACCACATCACCGACGACGTCCGGCTGGCGGCGGCCCGTGCCGTGCGGCATGGCAGGAGCGTGTCGTGCGCCTGGGAGGTCGCGGTACCGGAGGAGATGGAGCGGTCGACGACGGCGTGTCCGTGTGCCGCCGACATGCCGGGTGCCGAGCACATGCCCGCGGCGTTCCACAACGATCGACGCTGGGGCTTCTCGAACGAGCGGCTCGGAATCTTCTTTCACGGCAACACGATCACGCACCTCGATTCGCCGTGCCATCTGTTCTGGGACGGGAAGATGTACAACGGCCGGCCACACACGCTGGTCGACGCCGCGACCGGATCGGCGTGGGCTGCTGTCACGGCGGCGGCGAACGGGATCGTCACGCGGGGGGTGCTGTTGGACGTTGCGAAGGTCCGCGATGTGCCGTGGCTGGAATCAGGCGATGGCGTCTTCCCCGAGGATCTTGAAGAGGCCGAGCGCCGCCAAGGTGTGCAGGTACGGCCGGGTGACGCGGTACTGCTCCGCACCGGCTACGGTCGCGCTCGGCATGAGGCCGGCGCGAGCGGTGGTTTCACGCAGGCGGGTTGGCACGCGTCCTGCCTGCCGTGGCTGCATGAACGCGGCGTCGCGCTGATCGGTGCCGACACGCCCCAGGACGTTCAGCCGTCCGGGTACGACGATGTGTTGATGCCGGTCCACGCCGTGAGTCTCGTCGCGATGGGGCTCTGGCTGCTCGACAACTGCGACCTGGAGGAGTGCGCGGCCACAGCAGTCGAACTCGGCCAGTGGGACTTCCAGCTCGCAGTCGCACCAGTGCGCTTCGCCGGTACGTCGGGCAGCCCGGTCAACCCGATCGCCACTTTCTGATCGCTGCCGATGAAAGCCGCCTTCACCATCCTGGGTCAGGGATCGACCATCTGGTCCAGGGTGCGGTAGGTGCGGTTGCTCGCCGCGGCGGAGCGTTGCTCGCGGCCGGTGGCTTCGATGTAGTTCTGGCTGGTGGCGAGGCTGGCGTGGCCGAGGAGCGCCATGATCTCCGACGCGGTCGCGCCGTCCTCGGCGAGCCGGGTGGCGAAGGTGTGCCGCAGGGCGTGCAGGTTCGCGCCGACGGGAACGCGATCGTGCAGGCCCGCCCAGCGGTAGCAGGACTTCACCAGGTACTCGAGGCCGCCGCGGCCGATCGGCTGGCCGTCGCGGTCGAGCAGGAGCTTGCCGGAGCGGCCGAATCGCTTCCGGGGAAAGCGGCGCGCGCACGATTCGACGTACGTCGCGATGATCTTCTCCATGATCGGCTCGACCGGGATGGACCGGTCGCGGCTGCCTTTGCCGTGGATGTGCAACCGCATCTCGCCGGGTCGGCCGGCCAGCGAATCCGCCGTCAGCGTGCGCATCTCGGCCGAGCGGAGTCCGGCGACGAGGCCGAGCGCGATGACGAGTACGTCGCGCTCCGGCCAGGGATCACGAGCACGGCGTGCACCGTCGGCCGCTGCCTTGAGCAACTTCTCCGGAGTGTCTTCGCCGCGCAGCGGCTTGGGGGAGAGGGGAGGGGTCTTGGGTCTCGCGACGGCTCCCATCGGGTTGCCGGTGAGCAGTCCGTCGGACACGCAGAAGGTGAGGAACTGGTTCCAGGTGGACCAGGCACGCAGTACGGAGCTCTTCGCGTGGGTGTCGGCGAACGCGCCGAAGGCGTCGCGCAACACCTGAGCGGTCAGCTCGGTCACCTCGAGGCTCTCGGCGTCCGCACCGAGCAAGGCGGTGATACCCGCCAGGTCACGACGATAGGCAGCGGTCGTGTGAGGGGAGTCCTTCCGCGGCCGCCGAGCCGCGAAGAACGCCGCCTGAGCTTCGAGAACCTTCATGCCGCAAGGTCTACAGCAGGCCGCCGACAATTCCGTCCGAGTCCCCCGGGACCCGACTGTTGCTATCAGCAACTACCTGACGAATTCATGCATAATGCCAATTATGCATGACTCAGCGCGCCCCTTCTCAGCCCCGATCGGGGGAGTTGCGCAGCGAAATGTCGAGTTGCCGGAGATATTCGCCTACGCGTCCGCCGCCGGCCGGGGCCGACGGATAGCGACTGAGGACATCTCGTACTACCGCGCCGGCGAGCGTTTCGCAGCGGGCGAGGTGTGCGGCGGCATCGCCACCGGAAAGCTCGAGGGCTCGGGCTGCATGCGCCGCTGAGCCGAGGATGTGTTTGACCTGGGTGGCGTTGGCCAACGGGTGAAGGAATGCAGCACCACAAGCGTGACCGGCTGCTCGGGCACCATCGCTTGCGGCGGCCTGACCGGCATCGCGAGTTTCCTGAGCCGCCTTGTGTGCGGCCCAAGCGCTGTCCCGGAGCAGCTTGGTGCGTTCAGCGCCGGCAGCAAAGGTCTGGGCGGCGTCGAGCGCTGCTCGTGGACGCTGGTCTTCGGGGCGTGCCTGGTCGAAGATCTCCAACGCCGGCCGCGCGCAGGCCACGGCGTACGCGGTGACTTCGCGGAGTTCGGTCATGCTGAGTTCTATTGTCGGAGAGTCGGCCGCCATGGCGGCATTCTGCCTCGCGGCCGGTGCAGGTTCAGCTGGTTTGTCTGGTACGACTAGGACGTGATCCTGCCGAAAGAACGTGATCCGCGGTTCATCACCATTCGTCGAGGCGGAACCCTCACGGATGCCGACCATCACCTGCTGGGTCTGTGGGCGGCCGCGTGTGCCGAGCACGTGCTGCATTTGTTCGAGGCCGAGCAGCCTTCGGATCTCAGGCCTCGCCAGGCGATCGAGCAGATCCGGGCCTGGACCCGTGGCGAGATCAGGATGTCCGATTCGCGCGCAGCCGGCGGTCATGCCATGGCAGCGGCGAGAGAATTGAGCGGAGCCGCCCGACATGCCGCATTTGCTGCCGGCCAGGCCGGCGTCGTCGCGCATGTTGCCGCACACGAGCTCGGCGCGGCGGCGTACGCGATCAAAGCCGCGCAAGCCGCCGTTCCCAAGGCCGACGCCGACACCGCCGGCCGTCGCGAATGCAGTTGGCAACGCGAACAACTGCCGGAACAGATCCGCGAGCTCGTCCTGGACGATCAACGCCTGCGAAACGACATCTGCTGGCGCGTCTTCGACTGTTGACTAACCCCTCTCCAGCCATCACCACAGATGTCCGATAATGGACATTATGTCAACTAGTCCTCTTCCGCCCAGCCTCAGGTGACCCCGCTCGAGGGTCAGAGTGTCCACGAAGACAGCTGTCGCGAACAGGAGGCACCATGGGCAAGGTCGTTGCGCAGGCGAACATGTCGCTCGACGGGTACGTGGCCAAGCAGGACAACACCATCGGCGGGTTGTTCGACTGGCTGCAGAACGGCGAGGTCGAGATGCCGACGCCTGCTGGAGACTTCGCCATCCATCTGACCCCGCAGAGTGCTGAACACTTGCGCCACTGGATGTCCTCACTGGGCGCTCTGGTTTGCGGGCGGACGCTGTTCGAGGTGGCCGACGGGTGGCAGGGTCGCCATACTCTCGACGTCCCCGTCGTCGTCGTGACGCACCAGGTCCCCACCGAGTGGGTCGCCGCCCACCCCGACGCACCGTTCACTTTCGTGACCGATGGTGTCGAGGCCGCGGTCGCTCATGCACAGACGCTCGCCGGCGACCGCGTCGTCGCGGTCACCGGCGGAACGATCGCCCGGCAGTGCCTGGACCTCGGGCTGCTCGACGAGGTGGCCGTCGACCTCGTCCCGATCGTGATGGGCGAAGGCAACCGGCCCTTCTTCGGCAAGCTCTCGGCCGACGAGGTGGCGCTGGGGAATCCCACAGTCTGCGTCCAGGGCGACCGCGTTACCCATCTCGTGTTCCCCGTGGAGCGCTAGAAAGGCCTCGTACTCCCCCGTCCCCGCAGGCCGATTCGCAAGCAGTCTTCTTAAGAACTGAAGTAGCCCTCCCCTGCGGCTCTGGTGACGTAGGTTTCGAAGGAGATGGCTGGGCGGCCGAGGGCTTGGTGGATGTCGTCGGAGCAGGTCTCGGCCGAGCCGTCGCGGATCGAGACGAGGATGCTGGTCAGAAGCTGCGCGGCCGGTTTGGGAACGCCGTTCTCCAGCTGGCGTCGCGTGTAGTCCTCAGGGCTGAGGTCGACGTACTCGATCCGGCGGCCGGTGGCCCGTCCGATCAGCTCGGTCGCCTCGCCGAAACTGATCGCCGCAGGGCCCGTGAGCGAATAGACCCTGCCGTGATGGCCCTCAGTCGTCAGAGCGGCCGCAGCCACCGCGGCGATGTCTTCGGCGTCGACGAACGGCGTACGACCGTCTCCGGTCGGCAGGGCGAGCGTGCCGTCGGTGATCGCGCGCGCCCACGGTCCCTCGCTGAAGTTCTGCGCGAACCAGTTGGGATGCAGGATCGTCCATTCGGCATCAGAGGTGCGGACCGCTTGCTCGGCGGCGTGCAGTGGATGGCTGTCCTCCTCGGCCCGTGCCGCGGACAGCATCACGAATCGGCGTACGCCGGCTGCGGCGGCGGCCTTGGTGAAATCGGCCAGTCGCGGGCCGGCCTGGAGCGTCGGTTCCATCAGGTAGGCGGCGGTGACACCGGCGAGCGCGGGTTCCCAGGTGGCCGGTTCGCCGAGATCGAGGCGTACGTCGGCGTCGCGGCGGGCCGCCGTACGGACTGTGTGCTCGGTGGATCGGAGTTGCCGGGCGAGGCGGCGGCCGGTCGTTCCCGTACCGCCGAGGATGAGGATCGTCTGCATGTGTCCAGCCAAGCCGAGCGGCCCTCGGACCATCCATGGGAGATCGTCGGCCGTTCCTTTGTGATCGTCTAGCCTTCCCTGATGGACGTTCTGAGCGATCTGCTGCAACGGGCGCAGGCCACGAACGCCCTGGTCCGGCAGTTCATCGCGCAACCGCCCTGGTCCGTGACGTACGACGAACTGCCTTCGCTCAGCGTCGTCGCGGCGCTCGGCGGCTGCGCCACACTCCGCATCGACGACGGCGCCCCCGCGACCTTGGCCGCGAACGACATCGCGTTGATCACGGGCGTCCGCAGCTACACGATCGCCGACGATCCAGCCACGCCGTCGCGATATGTGATCCGGGGAAACACGAAGTACCTCGACGGGCGGGCGGTCGGCCCGGGCGAGTTCCACGCTCCGCGGACGTACGGCGACGGCCTCGGCGGGACGACGATCGTCCGCGGAGTCTACGACCTCCGTGGTGCGGTCGGTCGACGGCTGCTCGATCTCTTGCCGCCCGTGGCGATCGTGCCCGCCACTGACCGGACCCGGCCGGCGCTCAGCTTGCTCGCCTCCGAGACTGCCCGGGAGGAACCCGGGCAGGACGCCGTACTGCGCAGGTTGCTCGACTTCGTGCTGGTGGTCGCGTTGCGCGCCTGGTGGGCCGGGCCAGACGCTACTCCCCCGTCCTGGTACCAAGCGCTCACGGCACCGGGTATCGGTGATGCGCTACGCCTGCTTCACGACTCCCCCGCTCACCGCTGGACGGTCGCGGAGCTCGCCGCGAAGGTTGCGATGTCTCGCGCCACGTTCGCGGCCCGCTTCACCGAGCTGGTCGGGGCGCCGCCGCTGACCTATCTGACCAGTTGGCGGATGGCGTTGGCTGCTGACCTGCTCCAAGACCCCGCGGCGACAGTCGCCTCCGTCGCTCGCGCCGTCGGGTACGAGGATCCGTTCGCGTTCGCCGTCGCCTTCAAGCGTGTCCATGGCCTCACTCCTTCGGCCTGGCGGCGCTAGGGCCGCGGATCGGCCGGGGAGCATCGCTCTGGTCTGCGGGTCGCAGCCAGAAATGGATTGCGTGGGATTGTTACCGTGCCCGCATGTCTTCTCACCGTCCGCTTCTCCCCCGGTCGACACCGGCCGGCGCAGGGATTTCGTCCCGCGCGATCAGCGCGCTGCTGGACCGGCTCGAAGCGGAGTCGATCGAGTGTCACTCGCTGATGGTCGTACGCCGTGGGCACGTCGTCGCCGAAGGCTGGTGGGCGCCGTACTCCGCTGATCGGCCCCACCTGCTCTACTCGTTGACCAAGTCGTTCACCTCGACCGCCGTGGGTCTCGCGATCACCGACGGGCTGCTGTCGCTGGACGACCGCGTGGTCGACGTACTGCCTGAGCACGTCCCGGAAGACGTGGCTGAGCAAGGCCGTCGCATCACCGTGCACCACCTGCTGTCGATGACGACAGGACGCCGTACGGACAGCCTCGCCGAGGCGTGGCAACTGGAATCCGGTGACCTGACGAAGGGCTTCCTGCGCGTCCCGTTCACCGACCCTGAGGGAAGCCGGCATCTCTACGAAGATGCGACTACCTATCTCCTGGCCCGGATGGTCGAACGGGTCACTGGTCGTGACCTGCCCGGATTTCTCGACGAGCGCTTGTTCCACCCGATGGGCATCGATCACGCCGAGTGGGACCGCGTGGCCAGCGGTGCGGCCTTCGGATTCCATGGCCTGCATCTGACGACCGAAGCCGTCGCTGCCTTTGGCGAACTGCTGCTGCGCGGGGGCGTCTGGGGCGACCGGCAACTCGTCCCTCGCGAATGGGTAGAGCTGGCGACCAGGAAGCACATCGACACGACCGAGCCGCTGCCCAACTGGTTGCCGAATCCCGACTTCCTGTCCGGGTACGGCTACCAGTTCTGGCGGTCGCGGCACGGCTACTTCGGCAACGGTGCCTACGGTCAGCTGTGCGTGGTCGCCCCGGCTCACGATCTCGTGGTCGTCATGACGTCCGCCCTCGAGCGGACCGACGTGGTGCCCGGTGCGTTCTGGGATTGCCTGCTGCCCGGTCTCGACCAGGTCGGAAGCGCAGAGGACGACGAGGCGCTCGCTGATCGGCTGCGGCGGCTGACGCTAGCGCCGGTGATCGGTGCGGCGGCTCCGAACCGATCTTCCAAGGCGCGAGTGGACGGCTCCCCCGCGGATTCGGCCCTTCCCGACGGAACAACAGTGACGGTGGATCCGGTGGACGGCGGCTGGCAGGTGCAGCTCGGTTCGTCGCTCGCGGTGGCAGTCGGGCATGGAGATTGGCGGGAAAGTACGCCGCTCGGCCGCCCGGTCGTCGCGACGGGCGCATGGCAGGACGGCAAGTTTGTCGCCGAGCTTTATGTCATCACCAGCCCGCACCGCGCTCGGCTGGTGGTCGACGCCGACGCGGGGACGGCGCAGGCGACCTGGAGCACGGTGCCGCTGACGACTTCGAGTCTGGAGTTGCACCTGCGATCGCCGCTGATGACGCGCCCCGATGTGGCGTAGCCGGGACCCGTTGGGGTTCTAGGCTCGCCTTCCGGAGTACCGGGAAGTTTTCTCGACGAGAATGTGACTGCGGTGTCGGATCGGGGTGGCGACGTTCGTTGCAGGAGTGAACGGCAGCCGGCCGCGGCGCCACTGAACCACAGGAGATGATCGGACGATGCAGTACCTGGTTTCTGTGATCGATGACAAAGTCAATCCCGGTAGCACCGATCGGCAGCCTGCCATCAGCGAGTTCAACGACCGCCTGATCGCCGACGGCTACTGGGTCTTCGCGGGCGGGCTCGCGGACACCGAATCGGCCACCGTGATCGACAACCGGGGCGGCCAGGCGGTGTTCAGCGACGGACCGTTCGTGGAGTCCAAGGAATACCTGGCCGGCGTGTGGGTGTGGGAGACCCCCGATCTGGACGTGGCGCTCAAGCTCGCCGCCGAGGCGTCGAAGGTCTGCGATCGCAAGATCGAGGTGCGGCCGTTCGGGTGAGTGGGATCGACATCCAGGAAGCGATCACCGCGGCCCATCGCGACGAGTGGGCGCGGGTGATCGCCAGCCTGACCAAACGCTTCGGTGATCTCGACATCGCCGAGGAGGCGGCCGCGGAAGCGTTCGCGACCGCTGTGGAGAAGTGGCCTGCCGACGGCGTACCGCCCAACCCCGGCGGCTGGCTGACCACGACCGCCAATCGCAAGGCCATCGACCGGCTCAGGCGCGAGAACAAGCGCGACGACAAGCACAAGGAGGCTCTGGTGTTGACCGACGACGACCCGCCCGAGCCTCTGGGCGCGATCGAGGACGAACGGCTCCGGCTGATCTTCACCTGCTGCCACCCGGCACTGGCGATGGAGACCCGGATGGCGTTGACGCTGCGAATGGTCGGCGGACTGACCGTGCCCGAGATCGCCCGGGCCTTTCTGGTCCAGGAAACGGCCATGGGGCAGCGGATCACCCGCGCGAAGGCGAAGATCAAGGCGGCCCGGATCCCGTATCGGGTGCCGGCCGCGGAGGACCTGCCGGCCCGCGTCTCCGGCGTACTGGCCGTCCTCTTCCTCGTGTTCAACGAGGGCTATCTGGCGACCGGGGCCGATACCGATCCCGTGCGTCATGAGCTGACCGCCGAGGCGATCCGGCTCACCCGGCTGATCCGGGCTCTGCTGCCCGAAGACGGCGAGGTGGCCGGGCTGCTCGCGTTGATGCTGCTGACCGAAGCACGGCGTACGGCGCGGATCTCGGCGAGCGGCGAACTGATCACGCTTGGCGAGCAGGACCGGGGCGCCTGGGATGCGGCGCTGATCGCGGAGGGGCATCGCCTCGTGCGGGAGCGGTTGGCCGCCAGGGTTGCGCCGGGCCGGTATCAGATTCTTGCGGCGATCAATGCCGTGCACACGTCGGCGCGGGATGTGCGCGATACCGACTGGTCGCAGATCGTTGCCTTGTACGACCAACTCTCCCGCCTCGACTCGTCGGCGATCGTGGTGCTGAACCGGGCGATCGCGGTCGCCGAGCTCGATGGGCCCGAGGTGGCGTTGGCCGACGTCGATCGTCTCGAGGACAAGCTGGCCGGGTATCACGCGTACCACGCGGCGCGGGCCGACCTGCTGCGCCGGCAAGGACGCAGCGAGGAGGCGCGAGCGGCGTACGACAAGGCGATCGAGCTGGCGGGCAACACCGCCGAGACCGCCTACCTCACCCGCCGCCGCGACCAACTCCGCTGAGCTGCCGACCGAGTTCTAAGCTCGATGTCGAGAAGCTTCGGTCGGCTCCGCTCACCAGGTGAGAAGCCGCGGAAGACGCGGCTCGAGACACCTGGAGATGACGATGCCGAAGTACCTCCTGCTGAAGCACTACCGGGGCGGCCCGGAGAACTACACCTCCGTGCCCCCGATGGACCAGTGGGCGCCTGAGGATGTCGAGGCGCACATGGCCTTCCTCAGGCACGTCAGCGAGATGCTCGAGGAGAACGGCGAGTACGTCGGTGCGCAGGCGCTCACGCCGGAGCGCACCTGGGTTCGTTACGGTGGGCCTGACGCGGCTCCCGTCACGACGGACGGCCCGCATCCGGAGACGAGCGACCTGGTCGCCGGCTGGTACATGATCGACGTCGATTCCTACGAGCGGGCGCTCGAACTCGCGGCGTACGTCTCGTCGGGACCTGGTCCCGGTGGCGAACCGATGTACGAGTGGATCGACGTTCGCGAGATCATGACCGAGGCGCCGTCGGATGACTGAGCCGGTGTGATCGAGGAACCGATGCTGGTGGACGAGGGTGCCCTGCGCGCCCTCGTCCCCCGCGTGCTCGCGGGGCTGGTCCGGCGCGGTGAGGATTTCGATGCCGCCGAGGATGCGCTGCAGGAAGCGTTACTGGAGGCGCTCCGGGTCTGGCCCGACAATCCCCCGCACAATCCGCACGGGTGGCTGGCCACTGTCGCGACGAGGCGGCTCGTCGACGCACGCCGCAGTGAGATCGCCCGGTACCGGCGTGAGGAGACGACGGCGTACGCCGATCCGCCGCCTGCCGCCGTCGAACAGGGCGATGACACCCTTTTCCTGCTGTTCTGTTGCTGCCATCCGGACCTCGCGCCCGCGTCGCAGGTGGCGCTGACCCTGCGTGCTGTCGGAGGTCTCACCACGCGCGAGATCGCCGACGCGTTCTACGTGCCCGAGGCAACGATGGCGCAGCGGATCAGCCGCGCCAAGCGCACTGTCCGCGGGCGCCGGCTGGATCAGCCGGGCGACCTGGCCGTCGTACTGCGAGTGCTCTATCTCGTCTACACCACTGGCCACGCGGGCCGGGTGGATCTGGCGGCCGAGGCGATCCGGCTCACGCGGCAGCTCAATCTCGCGACCGGGGAACCGGAAGCGCGCGGGTTGCTCGCGCTGATGCTGCTCAACCACGCCCGGCTGCCCGCGCGCCTCGACTCCGAGGGCCGGATCGTCACGCTCGATCGGCAGGATCGCAGCCGGTGGAACAGTCGTGAGATCGCCGAAGGAGTGCGTGTTCTGCAGTCGGCGCTGGCCTTGCAGACCGATGAGCGCCCACCTGGTCGCTACCAGATCGAGGCCGCGATCGCTGCTCTTCACGACGACGCGGCAAGCGCGGAGGAGACCGATTGGCCGCAGATCCTCAGCTGGTACGACGACCTGGTCGCGCTGACCGATGATCCGGTGCGCCAGTCCCCCGCCGCCGTCCTCGGGCGCGCGGTCGCGGTCGGCCATGTGCTCGGCCCGGCCGCCGGACTCCGCGAGACGGACCGGCTGAGCGAGGTCATCGGCGAGCGGCACCGCTGGTACGCCGTACGCGGGCATCTCCACGAGCTCGCCGGCGATTTGGACACCGCCGCGGCGGCGTACGCCGAAGCCTCTCGCCGGGCCACCAACCTCACCGAGCACGACCACCTGCTTCGCCAGGCCGTTCGCCTCCGGGCAGCAGCACGCACGCGCCCGGGCGACCGGCCTTAAATGCGTTGTCTGGTGATCTGGCAGCGCCTAGCGTCGTTGAATGACTACTCGGTTGGTGACGCTTTGCTTCGATGCGCAGGAACCGCCTCGGCTCGCGGAGTTCTGGGCCGGAATTCTCGGGCGCAAGGTGGGCGATGACGGTGTCACGCTGCTGCCGAACGACGAGCTCGAGTTCGCGATTCGGTTCACTGCGACCGAGGCGGAGAAGAGTGAGCCGAATCAGATGCATTTCGATCTGACCAGCGCTACCCCTGAGGCGCAGCAGGCGACAGTGGCGAAGGCGCTCGACCTCGGCGGGCAGCATCTCGATATCGGTCAGCGGCCGGAGGATGGGCATGTCGTGCTGGCTGATCCCGAAGGCAATGAGTTCTGTGTGATCGAGGCGGGCAACAACTTCCTCGCCGGCACCGGGACGATCGGGGCGTTCTCGTCCGACGGGTCGCAGGCAGTCGGGTACTTCTGGAGCAAGGCGCTGGACTGGCCGCTGGTCTGGGACCAGGACGAGGAGACCGCGATCCAGTCCCCCGAGGGTGGATCGAAGATCAGCTGGGGCGGTCCGCCGGTGCGGGAGAAGACCGCGAAGAACCGCTTGGTCTTCGAGGTCGCTCCCCCGGCCGGCGGCGAGGTGGGGACAGAGGTCTCGCGGCTCGTCTCGCTCGGCGCGACCCGGGTTGGACCAGGTGAAAGCGGCGCGATCGAGATGCTCGATCCCGACGGCAACGAATTCCGCGTGCTGGCGGCGCGGTAGTACATCTGTGGAATCTTCGCCGGCCCCCGCCGAGGACTTCTTGTACGACGTGATCATCGCCGGCTGCGGGCCGACCGGTGCGACGCTGGCCGCTGAGCTGCGGCTACACGACGTACGGGTTCTCGTGCTGGAGCAGGAAACCGAGCCGGTGTCGTTCGTCCGCCTGGTCGGGCTGCATCTGCGCAGTCTCGAACTGATGGCGATGCGCGGCTTGCTCGCGAGCATTCTCGAGCAGGGAAGGAAGCGGCCGGCCGGCGGATTCTTCGCAGGGATTCCGAAACCCGTGCCGGAGGGTCTGGATTCCGCGCACGCCTATCTGGTCGGCATTCCGCAGCCGGTCATTGTTCAGCTGCTCGAAGACCACGCGATCGAACTCGGTGCGCAGGTACGGCGTGGTTGCGCGGTGGCCGACTTCGCGCAGGACGACCAGGGTGTGACTGTCGTACTGGGCGATGGCGAGCAGCTGCGCTCGCGGTACCTCGTGGGGTGCGACGGCGCGCGCAGTGCGGTTCGGAAGGTGCTTGGCGTCGGCTTTCCTGGCGAGCCCGCACGGACCGAGACGCTGATGGGTGAGCTCGCGGTCGGCGTACCGCACGAGGAGATCGCGGCCAGGGTCGCGGAGGTGCAGCGAACCCAGCAGCGGTTCTGGCTCCGGCCCGCTCGCGAAGGGACCTATAGCGTCGTGGTCCCTGCCGCGGGAGTCAGCGATCGGGCAGAACCGCCTACGTTGGCGGATTTCCAGCAACAGTTGCGCGCGATTGCCGGGACCGATTTCGGTGTGCATTCACCGCGCTGGTTGTCCCGTTTCGGGGATGCCACGCGGTTGGCCGAACGGTATCGGGTCGGGCGGGTACTGCTGGCCGGCGACGCGGCGCACATCCATCCACCGACCGGCGGGCAAGGTCTCAACCTGGGTGTTCAGGACGCGTTCAACCTCGGCTGGAAGCTGGCCGCAGAGGTCCGGGGCTGGGCGCCGGAATCGCTGCTCGACACGTATCAGGCCGAGCGTCACCCGGTCGCAGCGGAGGTGCTGGACAATACTCGCGCGCAGATGGAATTGCAGTCCAGCGAGCCGGGCGCGCAGGCGGTGCGGAGGCTGCTCACCGAGCTGATGGACCTCAACGAGGTGAACCGCTATCTGATCGAGAAGATCGCCGCGATCGGGATCCGGTACGACTTCGGCGAAGGGCCCGAGCTGCTCGGGCGGCGGCTGCGCGATATCGACGTGAAACAAGTCGGCTGATCAAAACGGGTGTGCTCGTCGACGTGGGCGCTCGTCGACGCCGGGTGCGCCGGAGCACACGGCTCCGGCGTACCCGGCCTACCGGCGGTCAGGCGTACCGGGTCAGGCGGCGGCGCGGTCTGTGAGTGGGCGGCGGCGCTTGGTGGGGTCGGTGAGGGCGGGGGTCTGCCAGAGGCCGTCGGACTGGTAGTGGTGCAGGTCGGTGCCGGGCGGGACGATCTCGTCGATCCGGTCCAGGACCTCGTCGTCGAGGGTGAGGTCGGCGCCCTTGAGCAGGCCGTCCAGTTGCTCCATCGTGCGTGGACCGATGATCACCGACGTCACCGCCGGGTGCGAGGTGACGAAAGCGAGGGCCAGTTCGGGCAACGTACGACCGATGCCGTCGGCAACTTCCACCAACTGCTCGACGGCGTCGAACTTGGCCGCGTTGGCCGGCAGCGACGGGTCGAACCGGTGCGGCGTCAGCGCGGCACGCCCGGTCGCCAGGTCGACGGGCTGATCCTTACGCATTTTGCCGGACAGGAAGCCCGAGGCGAGCGGGCTCCAGGTGAGCACGCCCATGTTCAGCCGCTCCGCGGTCGGCAGCAGTGAGCGCTCGATGCCGCGAGTGACGAGAGAGTACGGCGGTTGCTCGGTACGGAACTTGCCGTACCCGCGGCGCTCCGCCACGTGGTACGCCTCGACGATCTCCTCGGCCGGGAAGGTCGAGCAGCCGAACGCGCGGATCTTTCCCTGGCTGACCAGATCGGTCAGCGCCGACAAGGTCTCCTCGATATCGGTCCGGTAGTCGGGCCGGTGAATCTGGTAGAGGTCGATCCAGCCGGTGCCGAGCCGGCGCAAACTCTGCTCGACCTCGTGCACGATCCACCGCCGCGAGTTGCCGCTGCGGTTCGGGCCCTCCCCCATCGGGAAATGCACCTTGGTGGCCAGTACGACGTCGTCGCGGCGACCCTGCAGTGCCTTGCCGACGATCTCCTCGCTCTCGCCGCTGGAGTACATGTCGGCGGTGTCGACGAAGTTGATGCCCTGGTCAAGGGCGGCGTGAATGATCCGGATGCTGTCCTCGTGATCGGGATTACCGACCGCACCGAACATCATCGCGCCGAGACAGTGCGTACTGACCTCGATCCCGGTCCCACCAAGCGTGCGATAACGCATCGAAACTCCTCAACTGGTAGCAGTCCCGCCAACCTAGAAGCTAGACCTCGCTCTAGGTCAACTCTCATCAGCCAAGAGCCCGGGGGTTAAGTGCTCAGCGCATGCGTAGTTTGTTTGGGAGGATGGGCGTATGCGTGCGGACCGGCTGGTTGCGACTTTGTTGTTGATGCAGTCGCGGGGGCGGGTGACGGCTGGTGAGCTGGCTCGGGAGCTGGAGATCTCGGTGGCTACCGCGCGGCGTGATCTGGAGGCGTTGTCGACGGCGGGCATTCCGGTATATCCGCAGCCCGGGCGCAATGGTGGCTGGTCGTTGCTCGGCGGGGCGCGGACGGATCTGAGCGGGCTGAGCGCGGCCGAGGCACAGGCGTTGTTCCTGCTGGTCGGGCCTGCGGCCGCGGTCGCGCCCGAGGCGAAGGCTGCGTTGCGGAAGCTGGTGCGAGCTTTGCCCGACACCTTCCGGGCCGACGCGGAGGCGGCGGCCGAGGCGGTTGTCATCGATCCGGCCCGCTGGGGTGAGCACGTCAAGGAGCGGCCCGAGATGGTTCGGCGGCTCCAAGAGGCCGTCGTACGCCGGGTCAAGGTGCGCCTTTCGTACGCCGGGCGCGGGCAGACCGGGTCGGAAAGGCTTATCGATCCGCTCGGCCTCGTGGACAAGGACGACATCTGGTACCTGATCGCGGGCACCGAGAAAGGTCAGCGCACCTTCCGGGTGGAGCGGATCACCGAGGCCGTTGCGACCGAGCTGCCCGCGGACCGACCGGCCGACTTCGACCTGGCGACGGCGTGGGCGCAGGTGGTGGAGGAGATGGAGCGGAACCGCTCTCTGCTGACCGCGACGGTCGTGATGCCGGAGCGCTTCCTGTGGGTCATGCAGGACCGGCTCGGGCGGCACTGCGAGGTGGTCGGGCCTGCGGGCGACGGGCAGATCAAGATCGAGGTGACCGCGCCGACTCCGCTGATGATCGCCCAGCAACTGGCCGGCTGGGGCGGGCAGATCGAAGTACTCGATCCGCCGTCGGTGCAGGCCGAGCTGGCTCGGCTCGGTCAGGAACTGGTCGAGCGGTACCGGCCCTGAGATCCCTGGTGCACAAGGGCTTTCGAGCACGGAAAGAGGTCGGCCGGTGACCGTTGGTGGCATTTGGGGTGGTGTGGTCACCGTTTCGTAGCGGAGGGCCTCGGTGACCGCTTCGCCTGAGTATGGTGCGGTGTTCGATTTGTCCCGTACGAGCACAGGATTCCCGTGACCACTACCCCGCCTCAGTCCCCTCACGATCCCTACGCGGCGCAGCCCGGCGCCGGTGGTGGATACGGTCCCCCGCAAGACCAGTTCCCGCAGTACACCCAGCCGGCACCCGGGCCCGGCCAGTACGACCAGCCCCGTCAGTACGACACAGCTGGTCAGTTCGGTCAGCCTGGCCAGGCGCAGTACGACGGTGCGGGGCAGCAGGGCTTCGCGCCGCAGTACGCACCCGGTCAGCACGACGCTCCGGTGCAGCCGGGCCAGGTCCCGTTCGGCCAGCCGGGTCAGCCTGGGCCGCAGTACGGGCAGCCTGGTGTCGGACCGCAGGGGTTCCCGCAGCAGGGTGCGCACGAGCAGTTCCAGGGGATGCCCGCCTATCCGCAGGGCGCGATCCAGTGCCGGTTCTGTGGTGGGATGCCGGCTGTCCAGGCGACCGTCCGCGGTCACCAGGGATTCCTGATCGTGATGCGGTTCCTCAAGCTGGAGGGCCCGTTCTGCCGCACCTGCGGTATCGCGACCTACCGCAACATGACGGCGAAGAGCCTGTGGCAGGGCTGGTGGGGCGTCGGTTCGGCGATCATCAACCCGATCACGATGCTGATCAACATCCCGACCCGGCTCAAGTTCAAGCAGCTGCCGGAGCCGATCCCGGGCGCTCCGGGTCACCCGATGGACCTGGGCAAGCCGCTGTTCCAGCGTCCCGCGGTCCTGGGCTTCCTGTTGCCGATCGCCTTCATCGCGTTGTTGATCTACGGCAACCAGGGCTCGCCGTCGTCGGCGAGCGCGGGTGACTGCGTGCAGAACAAGGGCACGGTCAGCAAGCCGGACGTGAAGGTCGTCGACTGCAGCTCCAGCGACGCGGAGTACAAGGTCCTCGGCAAGCTCAGCAACTCGACGAACTCCGACGATTGCGAGAAGTTCGACGGCTACACCGTCGCGTACACCGAGCAGAACGGCTCCTCGAAGTACACGCTCTGCCTCGCGCCGAACTGACAGCCGCCCTCCGGATCGACGCTCAGTCGTCGGTCCGGAGGGTCATCGGCCGGACGTGATTCGGGCGTAGTAAGCGCGGGCGTCCTGGGTGCGGCCGGTGCCCAGCATTCGGAGCGCTTCAGCGATGTCGGGGTAGCTCGGCTCCAACAGCTCGGCGGCGCCCTGCAGGTCGGTGGCCGAAGCGACGTCGCGAAGCAGCGACTGGATGGCCGCGACCGGATCGGCCGGGACTTCGGCAGGGTTGCCTTGGGCAACGCTCAGCGTGGATGGCTGAGCGGCGCGGATCTCGATCAGCCGTCGATGCTGCTCTTCCTGGGGCAGCTCGTCCCAGCCACGCTCCCCCACCGCCTGCTCGAGCTGGAGCAGTCTCGACAACACGGCCGGATTGCTGATCTTTGCCCGCTGCCCGGACATCAGTTGGGACAGCATGGGTGCGGACAGCCCGAGGATCGCGGCCAGCTGGGCCTGGGAGAGGTCGAGCCGATCGAGCAGCCGGCGGAACCTGTCCCTGAGGAACTCGCCGTACCACTCGACCTGCAGGTCGAGGTTGCGCGTGTGTACGTCGGTCACCGGGCCTCCGGGATTCGTGTTTGCAATTTGCAGATGCAAACGCTAGGTTCGTGCTCAGTCAAGCCGCAAAGCTCCTGGAGACGCCATGATACGACGCTTCGCCGCTCTCGCCACTGTATCGGCCCTTGCTTTAGCATTCTCATTCGCGAATGCTTCCGCAGCGGCCGCCGAGGGTGAGCTGTCACCGGTGATGGTCGTGCTCGACTCGTCCGGTTCGATGACCGCGCGAGACGTCGGCGGCAGCGGGACCCGGATGGACGCGGCCAAACGGGCCGTCGGTTCGATGGTCGACGGTTTGCCCGCCCAGGCGCAGGTCGGCCTGGAGATCTACGGCGCGGGGACAGGATCGAGTGGCGCCGAGAAGGCAGCCGGATGTCGTGACGTCCGGGTCGTCCAGCCGGTCCGGACCGTCGACAAGGCCGCACTCAAGCGCGCGGTCAACGCGGCCAAGGCCAGCGGTTACACACCGATCGGCCAGGCGCTGCGTACTGCGGCCGCGCAACTGCCGAAGGAAGGTCAACGCTCCGTCGTGCTCGTCTCCGACGGCGAGGACACCTGCGCGCCACCCCAGCCTTGTGAGGTCGCCAAGGAACTCCACCGGCAAGGTGTCGATCTGCACGTGCACGCGATCGGCTTCCGGGTCGACCCGAAGGCCCGCGCTCAGCTCGCCTGCATCGCACAGAACACGGGCGGCACGTATCACGACGCCACCGATGCCGATTCGCTGCTCGGCATCCTCGGCCGGGTGACCGAAAAGGCGCTACGGCACTACGAGCCGGTCGGCAAGCCGGTCATCGGCACGGCCGATCCGTTCACTGCACCGACCCTGGTGCCGGGTCAATACCTGGACACCATCGACCCGGTCGAGGAACGCTTCTACGCGGCCGAGCTGAAAGCCGGCGAGACGGCGTACTTCGCGGCGACCGCGATCTTCCCTCGCGGCAACCCGCGCGACATCGAGGTCGTCGACGTCAGGATCACCGGACCGGGTGGCGCGGACTGCTACAGCTCCGAGCGCAACCTCAACACCCGCGCTCAGGACGGCGGTTCGCAGACCTCGGTGCTGACCTGGACCGGTCTGGCCGCGGGATCGCAGAAGACGAAAGCCTGCAGCGTGCCCGGCAAGTACGTCTTCAGAGTCACCCGCGACGCGGACCAGCGTGGTACCGACCGGGTGCCGATCGAGCTCCAGCTGCGAATCGAGCCGCCCGTGACAGGAAGCCTGGGCGAGCAGGCGCAGCAGAATCTCGTCGACTTCGCTCAGCAGCCCACCGGCGCCGTGAAGCCGGTCCGCGCCGGCGGTTCGTTCAACGAGGCAACGACCCTCGACGGGGCCGGCCGGTACGGCGAGACGATCTACTACGGCGAGGAGCTGTTCTACCGGGTCAAGCTCGAATGGGGTCAGGGGCTTGCTTACCGGGTCACCTTCGGCGGCGTACCGAAGGGTTCGACAGCCAATATCCGGACCGCCCTGTTCAGCCCGGTCCGCGCTGACATCAAGTCCGACACCACGGCCTACACCGGTAGCACCCAGATTCTGCCCTCCAACGGCAAGCCCATCGCGACCGCGCGAACGGCGTACCTCAACCGGAACGCGACCGAGGCGGCCATCCGAAAGTCGAGTGTGGACGGGTGGTATTACATCGTCGCCAAGCTCGGCTCGGCTTTGGGTACCGACAGTGACTCACCCAGTGGCGTGCCGGTGACGATCGACGTCGCCGTCGTGGGCGACAAGGTTGGCGGTCCGCAGTACGGCGCGGCGGGAGACGTTGCGTCCACACCGACCCCGACTCCGACCGCCTCCGGCTCGACGCCTTCCGGTTCGAATACCGACGCTGCTGGGAAGAGCCAAGCCGATCCTGCGCCAGACGACTCGTCGTCGGCACTCCCCTGGATCGTTGGCGGCGTGCTGCTGGTGCTGGCTGTGGCGGTTGTCGGAGCCGTGCTGGTGGCTCGTCGACGCAAGCCGCCGACGCCGCCCAGCTATCCGAATGCGGGACCTAGCTGGCCTAACCAGCCTTGATCCACCGGTAGGACGATCCTTGCTGATGGCACTCGACGCGAGTGCCATCAGCGGTCGTCTCGATCTCACCGGCCTCCTGCCAGCCACACAATCCGCCGAGCGTCACCTGCGGGTTGGGCACGGGAGTCACCGGACCGGTGGGAACCGTCTCCGGTGGCACGGACGGCTTGCGCGCCGGCGTGGATACCGAAGTACTTGTCGGTGAGCTGCCCGGTGACGGTGAGCCACCGCCGGCTCCGTTGTGGAGCACCACGGCAACAACACCAGCCACCACCAGTCCAGCCACACTTATACCTGTCCAAACCAGCCGACGGTGCCCCGAGCCACTTCCTCCGCCTGGGGAAGACGCGACCGCATGCGGTTGCTCGCCTGAGTCGGCGTGCGGTCCAGCGGAAGCTTGTTGCTCCGGAGGGGCGGTTTGAGGCTCGGGGAGTTTGGTTTGCTCGGGTGGGTTGAGCGGGGGATGTCCGGGTGCGGCTGTGGGTGTGGGTGCGGGTGCGGGTGCGGGTGCGGGTGCGGGTGCGGGTGCGGGTAGAGCTTCGTAGGGCGGGGGTAGTGGTGGTAGGTGGTTGAAGACCTCTATCGGCTCGCCGTCAGGAGTGTGCGCCGGGAGGTGCAGGGCGTCGGTAAGAGCAGGCGCGAGTTGCTTCAACGCTGCGGTTGCTGACCTGGTTCGTTGATCGGGGTCGACGTGGACCAAGCCTTCGACTACATCCCAGACAGTGCTCCCGGCGGAGCCCTCGGACCGCGGGGGTAAGGGGCCGGTCGGCGGTGGCTCTTCGCCGGTCAGTAGTTGCCAGCCGGTGACGCCTGCTGCGTAGAGGTCTTGTGCGACACCGGGTGGTTCGCCGGCGAGTACCTCAGGTGCGACGAAGCCCGGTGTTCCGACGATCGCGCCTTGCTGTGTGAGACGCGGCTCCCCCAGCAAGAACGCGATCCCGAAATCGCTCAACCGCAGTACCGGAAGGGCTGTACCAGTTGCCTCCAGCAACAGGTTTGCGGGCTTGACGTCGCGGTGGACGACTCCTGCGCCGTGGACGTGTTCGAGTGCCGTCAGGACCTGGGCCAGCAGCTCGGCGGCGTAGCGCTCCGGCAATGCCCCGAAGTCGGCGACCAGATGACTCAGCGACCCACCACCGACCAGGTCCATGGCCAGGAGAGCCTGATCGTCCTCGGCTGCCCAGCTGTAAGGGCTCAGTACGTTCGGGTGCTCCAGGCGCAGACCCTGCTCGCGGACGAACCGCAGCAGCGCGCCCGCATGTCGCTGACGCAGGACCTTGGCCGCGCAGAGCCGATCGAGGCGGCGGTCCCACGCGCGCCAGACGGTCCCAGCCCCGCCTGAGCCGACAGGATCGATGAGTTCGAACCGGCCGGCGAACACATCAGGCACCGGTGGTTCTCCTCTCGCGCGGGACTCGGCATACCTTGCCAGGCTGCCTCAGCCCTCGCGAGCCGGGGTCCGCTACTGATCAGGTGTAGTACCCGTCGACGACAGCGCTTGCCTCGTCATACAGGGCCGGGCCGTCCTGTACGACGGGCGCGAAGCCGCCACCTGGCTTGAGGCCGTTCAACTGGTCTCCCGACAACGCGAAGACGACCCGGCCGAGGCCCGATCGCTCGATCGCGCCGGTGCACATGCCACACGGCTGGCAACTGGTGTACATCGTGGTGGTCGCAGCCACATCCGGCGACAATTCGCGAGCGGCCCACTTGGCGAGCTTGAGTTCCGGATGCGCGCTGATGTCGTTGTCGGTGATGCTCGTGTTCCCGGCCTCGGCGACCACCGTGCCGTCGGACCCCACCAAGATCGACCCGAACGGCGGGTTGCCGGACTCACGCGCCGCAGCGGCCAACTCGATCGCCCGCCGCAGATATCCCTCTTCGGCCGACGACACGATTGCTTCTGTACTCACTACTTGTCTCCTCTGTGCGCCATGACTGTCGCCAGCGCGCTCCAGGCCGTCTCCGGCCGCTCGGTCTCTGCTGGATCACCGATGAACGGATCCAGTACTACGGCCTCGGCGCCGAGCGCCTCCAGCTGATTCAAGTCACCGATCACCTGATCGATCGATCCCTCACCAGCGACCCGTTCGTCCAACGGCTCGGGAGTGAGCCGGAGCAGGATCCGCGGTGAGAACGCAGGGAGCGCTCTCTGCTCGTTCTCGGCGATCTTCGCCAGTACGCCGAGCGCGTTCCGCATCCAGTCCATCGACTGGCGCAACGGATGCCACGCGTCCCCGAAGCGAACGGCGCGCCGCATCCCCGCAGTACTGAGTCCACCGACCCAGATCGGGATGTCGCCGCTGCGGTAGTCGGCGTCGTTGGTCCACGCGTCGCGCACGGTCCGCAGCAACTCGTCGGTCAGCTCTCCGCGCTGGGCGAAGTCGACGCCGAGTGCCTCGAACTCCTGTCGCGCCCAGCCGGCTCCGACACCGAGGACGAATCGGCCGCCACTCAACTGGTTGAGGTTCGCCGCCATCCGGGCGACCAGCAGCGGATGCCGGTACGGCGCGATCAGCACCGTGGTGCCCAGCCGGATCGTGTCGGTGATGCCGGCCAGCCAGCTCAGCGCGGTGAACGGTTCGTAGAAGGGCGCCGGGTACTGCTCCGCGACGTCGGGCGTGATCGCGACGTGGTCGGACAACATCAGCAGGTCGAAGCCCAGCCCCTCCACTGTCCGGGCCCAGTCGCGAAGCCGTCCCGGATCCGTGCCGGGGCCGAAGTTGGGGACGTTCACGCCGATTTCCACGCCGTCAGGCTATCCAGCCGAAAGGGTCGCCCAGAAGGGAATCCTCGCGGTATCAGTGCCGGATAGCCATGGAATCGCCGGTATCTTGGCGAGATGACCGAAACTCTCGATCCGACCGACTGGGCGATCCTGGTCGAGGTCCAACGCGACGGCCGGATTCCACTGACCGAGCTCGGCCGCCGGGTGAACCTGAGCCCCTCGGCGGCCACCGAGCGGCTGAGACGACTCGAGGCGGCCGGGATCATCAGTGGCTATCGCGCAGACGTGGACCTGGCGAAGGTCGGGTTCCCTGTGCTGGCCGTCGTACGGCTGAAGTACCCGGGCAACAAGCACGAGCCGCTGCGGAGGTTGCTCGGCGAACGGTTCGAGATCCTCGAATGCCTGCGGACGACCGGCGACGACTGCTACACCCTGAAGGTGGCCGCCGGGTCGATGGCGCACCTGGAGGAGCTGGTAAACGAGTTGACCGAATTCGGGACGACGACTACCAATCTGGTGTACAGCCAGACGCAGCCCTATCGGGGGCCGCAACGGCCGCCCCCGGAGGTTTGATGCGCGTCCTCGGCATCGAGGTGTCCCCTGAACTGTTCAACTCCTGGATCGACTGGCTAGCTCCGGACCGGCAACCGTTCTACGTGACGTCGAAGCAGGCCGCGGCGTGGTCGCTACCGCTGGATCCGGCGAAGCCCGACAAGCAGCTGCGGGACACGTACCAGACCTACAACCTCGACAGCCGGTTGAAGTCCGTGTGGCTCGACGAGGCAACCTTCATGGCGTTGCCGCGGAAGACCCGTGCGGAGCTGGTGCGTGCGCAGGTGACGCACGAGCGCTCCGAAGTACCGACCGTTCGAGCCTGGCGAGAGGTGCTCGGGCCGGAGATTGCACAGCAGGCCGACGGGCACCGGTTCGTCTGGTGGAAGTCGGTACTACGTGACTTCGCGCGCGAGGTGCTGCCCCGGGTCGTCGGCGAAGACCTCGGGCCGAGCCGGCACCGCGAAGTACCGAAGGCTGTCTGGTCGGATGCTGCTCAGGTGCTACCCGTTGCGCGTGAACTGGCCGGGACTTTCCCGAACGGGAGTGGACCGAACTGCTTCGGCACGGTGATGGCGGCGGCCGGCGTCGAGGGTGCCGCTGAGGAATGGATGCAGCGGGAACCGTTCGAGGAGTGGCTCGATCAGCACACCACCCGCGGCGGGCGCGACGACGTACCGGGCACTGTCCAGGTCTGGCGCGACAACAACCACGCAGTCCAGCACGCAGCCGTCACCCTCGGCGCCGGCTGGACCCTCCACAAACCCAACCAGTCCTGGATGGGCCCCCGCGAAGTCCGCCCCACCCCGCAACTCCTAACCCACTCCCGAACCCCCGGCCGCCACCTAACCCGCCACACCATCAAAACCTGAAGGCTGAAGCGCGTGTAGGTACTGCGTTGGGTTGGTAGGTCAGCTCTGAGGCGGGTCTACGACGGTGGTGTGGACTGGGGTTCCCAGTTCTACTGTGCGGCTTACTGTGCAGAGGCGGTCGTGGGACATTTTGACGGCTCGGGGTAGGGCCTCGCGGGCCTTGTCGCCGGCTTCGCCTTCGGGGAAGGTGATGGTGAACTCGACGGCGAGGTTCTCCATCCGGTTGCCCTGTTCGGGGTCGCGGATCTTGTCGCCGCGGACGACCGCGCTGAACTCGGTCGGCTCGGCGCGCCTGCTGACCACGACGTCGACGTCGATCGCGGAACAGGCGCCGATCGCGGCGAGCAGCAACTCCACCGGGGTGAAGTCGGTGTCGGTCTCACCACCGGAGCCGACCGACAGAGTCCCGCCGCGGACGTTGTGGACCAGGTACTTGCTGTTCTCGGTGCGCTCGAAGTGCACCGAACGAAGGGTGTCGTCGCCCATGTCCGTCACAATCTGTTGCTGGTAGCAACTGTCAGAGGGTGCTCAGCGCGGTGGCGATCGGTGTGTCGCCGGCGATGAGTTCGAGGGTCCGGCCGATCGAGGCCGGGGTTTCGCAGAGCCCGGCAAGGACGGCGGCCACGTCGTCGCGGCTGACACTGCCGCGGCCGGTCTTGTCGGCGAGCAGGACCAGTCCGGTGCCGGGATCGTTGGTGAGCGCTCCCGGGCGCAGAATGGTCCAGTCCAGGTCGCGGGCGCGCAGGTCGTCCTCGGCCGCCTTCTTCGCCCGCAGATAGATCGTGAAGCTGTCGTCCGGATCGAGTTCGTCGGCACGGTCCGCGCCCATCGAGCCGACCTGAAGATGACGCCGTACGCCGGCGCGCTCAGCCGCCTCGGCGAACAACGCCGCCGCACCACGATCGACGGTGTCCTTGCGCTCGTTGCCACTCCCGGGACCGGCGCCGGCGGAGAAGATCGCGACGTCCGCACCGGCCAGTACTTCGGCAACCGCGGTGACGTCTGCCTTCTCGAGATCCAGTACTGCGGCCGAGCCACCCACCGCGGTGAGGTCCACCTGGTGGTCCGGGTTGCGCACCAGCCCGACCACCTCGTGTCCGGCACCCGCCAGCACCTTGGTCAACCTCAGCGCGATCTGCCCATGTCCACCCGCAATGACGACTCGCATACCCCGAGCCTAACCGCCCACCCCACCCCCACCAGAAACCGCCGAGAGTAAGCGGGTCGGTTCAGTTCTCGTGGCGGAGGATGGGGCGGAGGCTGTCGAGGACGGTGGGGTCTTCGATGGTGGAGGGGACCTGGACTTCGCGGCCGTCGGCGATGCCGCGCATGGTTTTGCGGAGGATCTTGCCGGAGCGGGTCTTCGGCAGCGCCTCGACGACCGAGACCTCCCGGAAGGCGGCGACCGGGCCGATGTCGCGGCGTACGGCGGCGACCAGTTCGGACTGCAGCGTTTCCGGGGAGATCTCCGCGCCGGCCTTCAGCACGACGAAACCGCGTGGGAGTTGGCCTTTCAGCGGATCGTGGACGCCGATCACCGCGCACTCGGCGACCGCCGGATGCGCCGCGAGGACCGCCTCCATGCTGCCGGTCGACAGCCGGTGTCCGGCGACGTTGATGACGTCGTCGGTGCGGCCCATCACGAAGATGTAGCCGTCGGCATCGATGTAGCCGCCGTCGCCGGTCAGGTAGTACCCGTCGTACTGACTCAGATAGCCGGCGACGTACCGCGCGTCGTCTCCCCACAGCGTCGGCAGCGCGCCGGGCGGAAGCGGCAGCTTGATCGCGATCGCGCCCTCCTCCCCCGCGGGCAGTACGGTTCCGTCCGCGTCGAGGATCTGCACGTTCCAGCCCGGCAGTGGAACCGTGGCCGAACCGGGCTTGGTCGCCAATGCTTCGAGCCCGAGTGGATTCGCCGCGATCGGCCAGCCGGTCTCGGTCTGCCACCAGTGATCGACCACCGGTACGCCGAGTTTGTCGTGCGCCCAGTGATAGGTCTCCGGGTCGAGTCGCTCACCGGCGAGGAACAGCGTGCTGAATCCACCCAGGTCGTACTTCGCCAACTCGACGGCGTCGGGATCGACCTTCTTGATCGCCCGGAGCGCCGTCGGAGCGGTGAAGAGCGCTTTCACCCGATGCTCGGAGATCACGCGCCAGAAGGCACCCGCATCCGGAGTACCGACCGGCTTACCCTCATACAGAACCGTGGTCGCGCCGACGAGCAGCGGCGCGTAGACGATGTAGGAGTGGCCGACGACCCAGCCGACATCGGAGGCGGTCCACCACACGTCGCCGGGTCCGATGTCGTAGACGGCGCGCATCGACCAGGCCAGTGCGGCCGCGTGGCCGCCGTTGTCTCGTACGACGCCCTTCGGCTTGCCGGTCGTGCCGGACGTGTAGAGCACATAGAGCGGATCGGTAGCAGCGACCGGCACGGGATCCACCGGGTGTGCGTCCGAGATCAGCGTTTCCCAGTCGAGATCGCGCTCTCCGAGTTTTCCGGGCGCGTTCTCGCGTTGCAGCAAGATGGTGTGGTCGGGCTGGTGGGCGGCCAGTTCGAGTGCGCTGTCGACGATCGGCTTGTACTCGACGACCCGCGTCGGCTCGATTCCGCAGGACGCGGCGACGATCACCTTCGGCGTGGCGTCGTCGATCCTCGCGGCGAGTTCCTTCGGCGCGAACCCGCCGAACACGACCGAGTGGATCGCTCCCAGCCGCGCGCACGCCAGCATCGCGATCACCGCTTCGGGGATCATCGGCATGTAGACGATGACCCTGTCACCCTTGCCGACACCGACCGACCGGAGCGCGCCCGCGAACACAGCGACCCGGTCCCGCAGTTCGGCGTACGTGAACGTCCGTGTCGTACCGGTGACGGGAGAGTCGTAGATCAGCGCAGAGCGCTCTCCGGCGCCGCTCTCCACGTGCCGGTCGAGGGCGTTGTACGACGTGTTGAGCTCGCCGTCGGGGAACCACCGGTAGAGCGGGGCAGCCGAGTCGTCGAGACCGCGGGTCGGAGAGCGCCTCCAGCTGATCGCTGAGGCGGCCTCCAGCCAGAACCTGTCCGGAGCCGCCAGGCTGCGGCGGTAGCTGTCTTCGTATGCACCCATGCGCGTGCCTCCATCGACCGAAGCTGCTCTGCAGTCTTACCTATCACCACCGACGGCAACAGTCCCCTCCTCGAACGCGCAGCCAGCGTCGGTAAGGAGTGTGCGAGAGTTGAAGCATGACCGTTTCGCGTGACGAGGCGCTGGCCGCCGCCCGGCGGATCGATGGACGAGTACGCCGTACGCCGGTGCTCCAGGTGTCCCCGACGCTGGCCTTCAAGCTCGAACTCGTCCAGCACGTGGGGTCGTTCAAACCGCGCGGTGCCTTCAACCGCTTGCTCAGCGCCAAGGAAGAAGGTGCCCTGACCGGCCAGGGCATCGTCACGGCTTCAGGCGGCAACGCCGGACTCGCCGCCGCGTACGCCGCGCGCGAACTCGGCGTACCCGCTCGCATCTTCGTGCCGCAGAACGCGCCCGCCGCCAAGGTTGCCCGGCTCCACACGCTGGACGCGGATGTGGTGCAGGTCGGGAACGAGTACGCCGAGGCGCATGAGGCCGCGGTGGCGGCGAGCGAGGAGTCGGGTGCGCTGCTTCTGCACGCGTACGACCAGCCGGAGGTCGTCGCCGGGCAGGGCACGCTGGGACTGGAGTTGCTCGAACAGGTCGAGGGGTTCGACACGGTACTGGTGGCGGTCGGCGGCGGTGGCCTGATCGCCGGGGTCGCGACCGCGCTCGAGGAGCGGGCTCGGGTGATCGGCGTCGAGCCCGAGTTGGCCCCGACCTTGCATCGCGCGCTCGAGGCCGGCGAGCCGGTCGACGTACAGGTCGGTGGCGTTGCGGCGGACTCGCTCGGGGCGCGGCGGCTCGGGGCGCTGGCGTTCGAGGCGGCGCGACGGTACGACCTCGGGTCGGTGCTGGTCGCCGAGGACGGGATTGTTGCTGCTCGCAACGAACTGTGGCAGGACTACCGCCTCGCCGTCGAGCACGGCGCGGCCGCGGCATACGCCGCCTTGACGACCGGTGCCTACCAGCCCGCGCCGGGCGAGCGGGTCGTCGTCATCGTCTGCGGAGCCAACACGGACCCGGCAACCCTCGGCTGAAGGCTCAGACAGGAAGGACGACCTGGCTCGGGTCACGCGGTACCGCCCACCCAGGAACTCAGGCGACTGGGCGGTTGGCGGGTTTGCGGTCGTCGGCGAGGACCCAGGCGGCCAGGATGCCGGCGATCCCGCCGAACAGGTGACCCTGCCAGGAGATGCCGTCCTGCGGGAGCAGGCCGCCGAGCAACGCGCTGCCCCAGACGATCACCACGACGACACCGATCGCGACCTGACCGAGGCGGCGGTTGAAGATGCCGCGGGCGATCAGGTACGCCGCGTACCCGAACACCAGGCCGCTGGCGCCGATGGTGATCGTGTGCGGCGGCGAGATCAGCCAGGTGCCGAACCCACCGATCGTCGTGACGATCGCGGTCACCGAGAACAGCCGCAAAGCGCCGCTGACCGCGATGATGGCGCCCAGTGTGACGAGCGGCAGCGTGTTCGAGATCAGGTGACCGAAGCCGAGGTGCAGGAACGGCGCGGTGAGGATGCCGAACAGTCCGTCCGGTTCGCGGGCAATGATCCCGTACCGATCGAGCCGGCCGTGCAATGCGGTGTCGACGAGCTCGCTGAGCCACATGAGTCCGACGAGTACGACCAGCAGCTTGATCCCGCTGCTGATCCGGGCGGCGTCGACGACGCTGCCCTTCTTCCGGGCCGGAGTCTGGAAGCTCATAGCTCAACGATGCCCGATCGGGCCAACCCCCGGCATCTCGGTCAGCGTTTCCGCGGCCCGTCGGCGTGAGTTTGTCCACAGGTTGGCGGCGGGGCCAGCGCGGCCGGGCCGTTGTGCGTCACAATGGGTGTTCCGCGGGTGGCGCGGCGTGACCGTGGGGCTGGGGCCCGGGTCCGCGCCGGGGATCGCGGTCCGAAGGAGGAATCGACAAAAGGGGAACCCGGAGGGCGGGCCGCGCCTGCGCAGACTGCCGTACGACCGGATTTTTGGGGGGAATCGCGATGCCGATCGCCGTGTACGTCCTGGGGCTGGCCATCTTCGCTCAGGGCACGTCCGAGCTCATGCTGGCCGGCCTGCTGCCCGACATCGCCGTCGATCTACAAGTGTCCATCCCGGCCGCGGGTCTGCTGATCTCCGCGTTCGCGATCGGCATGCTGGTCGGCGCGCCGGTGCTGGCGGTGGTGACGTTGCGCTGGCCCCGGCGTACGGCGTTGCTCGTGTTCCTCGCGATCTTCGCGCTCACCCACGTCGCCGGTGCGCTGACACCGAACTACGAGGTGCTGCTGGCGACCCGGGTGGTGGGTGCGTTCGTGTACGCCGGCTTCTGGGCGGTCGCCGCCGTCACCGCGGTGGGCCTGGTCCCCTCCAACAGCCGGGCCAAGGCGATGAGCGTGGTGGCCGGCGGTCTCACGATCGCCACCATCGTCGGGCTGCCTGCCGGGACCGTGATCGGTCAGCACCTCGGCTGGCGCGCGGCGTTCTGGGCCGTTGCCGGTTTGTCGCTGCTGGCGATGGCGGGCGTGCTGGTGACGATCCCCAGCGGCAGCCCTGACCCGGACAGCGCGCCACACCTGCGCTCGGAGATCCGGGCGATGGCCAACCCGCGGCTGTGGCTGTCCTACGCGACGACCGCGCTGGTCACCGCCGCGATCCTGGTGATCTTCAGCTACTTCGCTCCCCTGCTGACCGAGGCCACAGGACTGCGACCGGGCGCCGTTCCCGCCGTGCTGGCTCTGTACGGCGTGGGCTCGCTGATCGGGATCACTATCGGCGGCCGGACAGCGGACGCCACACCGTTCCGCACCCTCTCGGTCGGGATCGCCGGGCTGGTCGTCCTCTCGGCCGCGCTCGCGCTGTGGGCCGGGACCCCGGTCGTGGCGATCGTGACGATCTTCCTGCTCGGCGGCTTCGGCTTCGCGGTCAACCCCGCGCTGAACGCCCGGGTGTTCAGCCTGTCCGGTCAGGCGCCGACCTTCGCGACGGCGATCAACTTCTCCTCGTTCAACGTCGGCATCACCATCGGCCCATGGCTCGGCGGCCTGGCGATCGACGCCGGCGCCGGCTACCCCGCGCTCGGCTGGATCGCAGTCGCGCTGGGTTTGGTTGCCCTCGGCACCGTGGTACTGGCTGCACTTCTTCCGACCCGCCCGCTCCACCAGAGCGACCCGGTCCGCACGACCGCAGTACCAACAGCTGCCGGCGCCGATCAGGAGGCCTGAGAGCGGCACACCGAATTCCGCCGCGGAGTTATTCGCTCAATTGACCGTACCGCTGGAGTCGAAGTGGCTCGGGTCAAAGTCGGTGGTGCGTTTGAAGACGTATTTGTTGAGCAGCCAGGTGACGGCCCAGAGCCCGACGCCGACCAGCATCAGCCAGCCTGCGATCTGGTAGTCGGCCGACGCTCGGCCCGACAGCGGGCTGGCCAGGTAGACGCAGAGCACGACACCGAGCACCGGCAACGCGGTCGGCGCGTGGAAGTGCTTGTGCTCGACCTGGTCGCGGCGCAGTACGAGCACGGCCACGTTGACGATCGCGAACACACACAACAGCAGGAACGCTGTCGTCCCGCCGAGCGCCGCCAGGTCGGCGTACCCGATCAGGAAGAACGCCAGCAGCGTGGTGAAGAGGATCGCCACCCACGGCGTACGGCGCTTGTGCAGCACCCGGCCGAGCGGGCCCGGCAGCACCTTCTCGTGGGACATGCCGTAGAGCAGCCGGCTCGCCATCAGCATGTTGATCAGCGCGGAATTGGCGACCGCGAACATCGTGATCCAGGCGAAGAGCTGGAGCGGGAAGCCGGGCGCGCCGGCCTGGATCACTTTGAGCAGCGGGGTGGCGCCCTTGTTCAGCTCGTCCGGTGACACCAAGGCGACGGCCGAGATCGCGACCAGGATGTAGATGACGCCGGTGATACTCAGTCCGAGCAACATGATCTTGGGGAAGATCTTGACCGGGTCCTTGGTCTCCTCGGCCATGTTCACCGAGTCCTCGAAGCCGACCATCGCGAAGAACGCGAGTGCCGTCGCCGCTGTGACCGCGCTGAACGGGGACTCGCCATCCGGCGTACTGAAGTGGGTCAACCGGGAGGTGTCGCCGTCGCCGCTGGCCAGCGCCCAGGCACCGACGCCGATCACGATCAGCAGGCCGCTCAGCTCGATCAGCGTCAGCACGACGTTGGCCTTGACGCTCTCGCCGACGCCCCGAAGGTTGACCAGGGCAATCAATGCCATGAAGGCCAGCGCCGTGAGCATCAGGATCGATCCGTGCGAGGAGTCGATCTTCACCGCCTTGAAGAAGTTCTCGGAGAAAGCCTTCGACGCGCTCGACGCCGAGGTCAGCCCCGAACACATCACCGCGAAGGTGAGCAGGAAGGTGAGGAAGTGGATCCCGAACGCCTTGTGCGTGTACACCGCCGCGCCACCGGCCTTCGGGTACTTCGTGACGAGCTCCAGGTAACTCGTTGCCGTCAGCATCGCGACCACGAACGCGCACAGGAACGGCAGCCAGACGGCCCCGCCGACCTCGCCCGCGACCTTGCCGGTCAGCGCGTACACGCCGGTCCCGAGGATGTCGCCGACGACGAACAGCAGCAACAGCCCAGGGCCCATCACCCGCTTCAGCTCGGGGCGGTCCTCGGTCGTAGTTGCTGCACTCGAGCTCTCGCTCATCCTGCCTCCTGCGACGATGGGGCGGTGATGCATCTTCGTCTCATCGTCCCATCAGACCGGTCGACCCCCGTGCCGGGCGCGGCGCAACCCCAGCAGGAGGATGGATGCTCGAATCGGTCGGCGTAGAACCGCCCGATGAAGCGGCGTACCGGGCATTGCTCACCGCGCCCGGCTGCACCGTCGCAGACCTGGCCAAGCGACTCGCACGGGACGAACACGATGTGTGGGCGACCGTAGGAAGGCTGGAGAAGCTCGGCCTGCTCACGACCACCACCGAGCAACCCGTGCGTCTGCTGCCCACCCGACCGGACGTCGCCGTCGACGCACTGGTCGCCGTACGCCGTGCCGAACTCGACCGGGTCCGGGCCGAAGCGCGTGTCCTCGTCTCCGAGCTGCGTGCCGAGGAGCGTCATCGGCCGGAGAACCTGGTCGAGGTGATCGTCGGCCAGGAAGCGATCGCGGCCCGCTTCGCCCGGCTACTGGACCAAACCCGCGAGCAACTCCTCGTCCTGGACCGGCCGCCGTACGCCGCCGAGATCGAGAAGTCCGACGCCAGCGTCCGCGACCTGCTGCGCGAAGGCGTGGTCATCCGCGGGATCTACTCCCCCGACTCGCTGGACGTCCCGGGCGGGATCGACGAGGCGTACAGCGCGGCCGACGCCGGTGAGAGCTCTCGGGTGCATCCGCGCGTGCCGATGAAGCTCGCGGTCTTCGACCGTACGGCGGCGTTGCTGCCGCTGGCAGTGGAGGAGCTGGTCGACAGTGCGCTCGTGGTTCATCCGTGCGCGTTGCTCGACGCGTTGACCGAAATGTTCTGGCTGCTGTGGGACCAGGCCGTACCAGTGGTGCCGGCCAGTCTCGACCCACTCGAGGCGCGACTGATGACGCTGCTCGCGGCCGGCTTCAAGGACGACGCGATCGCGCGCCACCTCGCACTGAGCAGCCGCACGGTCGGCCGCCGCGTCGCCGAACTCATGGACACCCTCGGCGCCCGCACCCGCTTCCAAGCCGGCATCCACGCCCAACGCCGCCACCTCCTCGACGACGCCTAGGCAGGCCGGGTGCAGGTCAGTCGTGTTCGACCACGGTGAGGGTCCAGCCTGTGCTGGTGCGGTCGAGTTCGGCGTTCCAGCGGTCCGAGATGAGTTTGTGGAGCGCTCTCGGTGTTCCCGGATCCTTGCCGGACTCCAGTAGGTGCCGGGCGACCAGACCGCGGGTGTGTTTCGCGTTGTGGGAGACGACGGATCGCACTCCCCCGCGTTCACGGACGACGGAGACGGCTACCCACTTGGCCGCCTGGTCGCCGCTCGGGCGCCACGCCGCCGCATAGGTCGACGACCGGCAGTCGACGATCACCGAGCCGGCGGCCGCGGCATCGAGCGACGCCGAGAGCGGATCGCGCCATACCGATGCGAGCGGCCCGAGCCCAGGCAGCGTCGTACCCATCGACAGCCGGTACGGCGGTACGCGGTCCGCCATCCGCAAGGCACCCCAAGCGGCGGACACCACGAGCAACCGTGCCCCGGCGCGACGCTTCGACCCGGGCGACAACGTGGCATACCCGAGTGCGTCGTACAGCACCCCGGAGTACAACTCGGACACCGGTACGGCGGGCTCGGTCCGCCACCGGATGTTCCGCTCGACCTCCTGTTGCAGTGACGGCCCGACACCGAGTACGCCGTATGCGTCGCTCGTGGAGCTCACCTTGGCCAGTGAATCCAGCACGGTCTCGCGGGCCTCGTTGAGCTCCGGGAACGACAGCGTCGGCAAGTCGACCGCCTTGCCACGGGAGCGACCCGTCTTACCTTCGGACGGCGGCAGCAGGATCAGGGTCACGTCAGTTCGTCCAGCGCGGCCAGATCCTGCGCGGTCGGACTCCACAGCCCGGCCGCGACGTTCTGCTCGACCTGCTCCGGACTCGTGGCGCCCGCGATCACCGACGCAACGGCAGGCTGAGCAGCCAGCCCGCCGATGGCGACGTCGATCAGGGTGACATCCCGCTCGGCGGCGAACGTCTCCAGCGCCTCGATCCGGTCGAAGTCGGCCTCGCTGAGCAACTCCGGACGTGACGCCAGCCGGCTGCCCTCAGGAGCGGCCTGGCCCCGCTTGTACTTGCCCGTCAGCAGACCGGACGCGAGCGGGAAGAACGGCAGTACGCCGATGCCGAGGTGCTCGCAGGCCGGGATCAGTTCGTCCTCGACGTCGCGCTCGAGCAGGGAGTACTGGTTCTGTGCGCTGACGAAGTGCTCGGAGCCGGCCGTGCGGGCGGCCCAGTCGGCGTCCACCACCTGCCAGCCGGCGAACTGTGAGCTGCCGATGTAGCGAACCTTGCCTTCGGCAACGAGTTCGGAGAGCGCCGCCAAGGTTTCCTCGATCGGCGTGACCGGGTCGGGGAAGTGCAGCTGGTACAGGTCGATCCAGTCCGTCCCGAGCCGGCGCAAGCTCGACTCGACCGCCTTGCGGATGTAGCGGCGCGAGCCGCGCACCCCCCAGTCCGGCCCGTTCGCACCGTGCATGTCGCCGCCGAACTTGGTCGCGATCACCACGTCACCGCGCCGCCTGCCCAGCGCCTGTCCGAGCAGTTCCTCGCTCGAACCGTGCTCACCGGCATAGATGTCGGCGGTGTCGAAAAGGGTGATGCCCGCGTCCACCGCCGCGTTCACCACCGCGTCCGCCCGGTCCGCGCCCAGCCTGCGGCCGAGGTTGTTGCAACCCAGCCCGACCACACTGACGGTCAGACCGGAGTCGCCGAGCTGCCGGTACTCCATGTCGGTCATGGGCAAACCTTATCGATGCCGCTGCCGTCGCCGGTGATCACCGCATAGAGTGCGAGCATGCCGAGCCTTACCGTCGACGGCGCCCGCACCAGGGCCGCCGCGCTCACCGTCCATTCGTACGACGTCGATCTCGACCTGACCCGCGGGGACCGCACCTTCGGCTCCACCACCAGGATCGTGTTCTCGGCGAGCAGCCAGTCCAGCTACCTGGACGTGAAACCGGGCGAACTGCTCTCGGTGACGCTGAACGGTGAGGCCGTCGACGTCGCCGGACTGGACGACGGACGGCTTCCGCTGACCGGCCTGACCGCGGAGAACGAGATCGTGGTGGTCGCGTCGATGCTCTACTCCAACGACGGCGAGGGTCTGCACCGCAGCGTCGACGCCGCGGACGGGCTCACCTATCTGTACGCGATGTCGTTCCTGGACGCCGCGCCCCGGATCTTCGCATGCTTCGACCAGCCCGACCTCAAGGCGCCGTACAAGGTCAAGGTGACCGCGCCGCCGGAGTGGATCGTGCTCGGCAACGGAGCCGCCACCCAGGTGTCGCCCGGCCGGTGGGAGCTGGCCGAGACCAAGCCGCTGTCGACGTACTTCGTCACGCTGGTCGCCGGGCCCTACCACCAGATTCTGGACTCCCACGATGGGATCCCGCTCGGAGTCGTTTCGCGTCAGTCGCTGGCCGAGGCGCTGGACCGCGAGGCCGAGGACATCTTCACGGTCAGCAAGCAGGCCTTCGACGAGTTCCATCGGCTGTTCGGTTACCGCTACCCGTTCGGTGAGTACCACCAGGCGTTCGTGCCCGAGTTCAACGCCGGCGCGATGGAGAACCCGGGCTGCGTGACGTTCCGCGACTCGATGGTCTTCCGCTCGGCCGTCACCGACCAGGAACGCAGCGGCCGCGCCCGGACCGTCGTCCACGAGATGGCCCACCAGTGGTTCGGCGACACCGTGACGATGCGGTGGTGGAACGACCTGTGGCTGAACGAGTCGTTCGCCGAGTACATGGCGCACCGGGTCTCGACCGCCGCCACGAAGTACCTCGACAACTGGATCGACTTCGCCTACATCCGCAAGTGGTGGGGACTGCAGGCCGACCAGCGGTCGTCGACGCACCCGATCGCCGCGGACGCGGTCAAGGACGCGCTCGCCTCGCTGGACGACTTCGACGGCATTTCGTACGCGAAGGGTGCGGCCGCGCTGAAGCAGCTCGCCGCCTACCTCGGTGACGACATCTTCCTGGCCGGTGTCCGTGCGCACATCACCTCCAACGAGTTCGGCAACGCGACGTTCGCCGACCTGGTCGCGAAGTGGACCGAGGCCGGCGCCGTCGGCCTGGAGGCCTGGGCCCAGAGCTGGCTCCGTACGCCGGGTGTCGACACCATCAGCGCCGAGCGGACCGCGACGGGTGTGAAGCTGCGCCGCGTTGCACCGGCCGCCTATCCGGCCAACCGTCCGCACAAGCTCACCGTCGGAGGCTTCGACGAGTCCGGCAAGGCTGTCTCGGTGCCGGTGCTGCTCGACGCGGACGAGGTCGACGTCGAGCTCGACCCGGCGGTCGCCGTGATCGTCCCGGACGCGGCCGACGACACCTGGGCCAAGATCCGGCTGGATGCCGACAGCCTGAGCCGGCTGACCGCAGTACTGCCGAAGATCAGCGACGGGGTGACCCGGGCGGTCATCTTGAACAGCCTCCGGGACGCGATCGCGGACGCCGAGCTCGACCCGCAGCTCGGCTTCGACGTCGTGCTCGCTGCGCTCCCCCACGAGGACAGCGACATCGCGGTCAACACGATGGTCTCGTGGTGCGTGAACCGGCTGCTCGGTGGCTACCTCCCGTACGAACCACAGCGCGGGCAGCTCGCAGCGGTTCTCGCGGACCGGGTCGGTTCGACCGCGGCGGGGAGCAGTCTGCAGCTCGCCGTCGTCCGGGGGCTGGTCATGGTGTCGGCCGACGTGGAGCAGTTGAAGGGCTGGCTTGTCGGCAACGGCGTACCGGACGGGCTCGCCGTCGATGCCGAACTGCGCTGGGACATCACCTTGCGGCTGGCCCGGCTCGGTGCGATCGGCGACGCGGAGATCGACGCCGAACTCGAGCGCGACCACTCCTCAGAGGGCGAGGTGCATGCGACCGAGTGCCGGGCCGCGCTGCCGACACCGGAAGCCAAGGCTCGCGCCTGGGCCTTGATCGCGACCGATGCCGACGCGGCGAACTACGACCTGTACGCCGCGGCGACGGGCTTCTGGCACCCGAGTCAGGCGGACGTGACCGCGCCGTACGTCGAGCGGTACTTCGCCGAGATCGCCGGGACCGAGAAGCTCCGATCCGGCTGGGTAGTGGCGCGGAGCGCAGGGCTCGCCTTCCCCCGTTTCGCGATCGAGGAATCGGTGGTGCGCTTGGCGAAGGACCTCGCGGGCGACGAGTCCGTCGCGGCCGGGATCAGGCGGGCCGTCAGCGACGAGGCCGATGACCTGAAGCGAGCGCTCGCGGTGCGTTCGGCGTACCCGCAGAACTGATCGGTTTCCGCCCGGACATCGCTGATCGTTGCCTGATCAGGGGTCGTCCGGGCGGGGCCGTTCGGCCCTGCGGGGACGGACCTGCTGTCGAGGTCACCGCCAGTTGTGACTAGTGTGACTGGTGTGACGACAAGGACCCTCCTGAGCAGGCAAGATAGGCCGTTGTGACATAACCTCCACAATGACCGGCGGGCACGGCGCGCCGGTCTTGGTGGAGGCGTGGGTGTCGGGAGAGACTGTCAAGAACCGCACAGGAGAACACAGGCAATGCGCGAGGCGAAGCTCGTTGGGCTGAGCCAGGATGGCACCAAGCTCATCCTGGCTGCGGCCGAGACGGGTGAGGAGTTCGCCGTACCGGTCGACGACCGGTTGCGTGCGGCCCTGCGCGGTGACCGTGCCCGACTCGGCCAGCTGGAGATTCAAATGGAGAGCGCGCTCCGCCCACGAGACATCCAGGCTCGGATCCGAGCCGGTGAAAGTCCCGAGGCGGTCGCTGCCGTCGCCCAGATGCCGATGGAACGGGTGATGGCGTTCGCCGGCCCCGTCCTGGCCGAGCGCGACCACGTCGCGAGCCTCGCCCAGCGCGCCTCCGTGCGGCGCCGGGGCGGTGGCGATGCCCCGACCCGCAACCTGGGCGCCTGGGTGACCGAGCGGCTGCGGATCCGCGGCGTCGACCCGGCCACGGCCGAGTGGGACGCGTGGCGCCGTGACGACGGCCGCTGGGCCGTGCGCGTCTCGTACTTCGTCGACGCCGGTGAGGGTGACTCCGGTGACGAGAAGATCGCGATGTTCGCCTATGACGCACCCGGGCGGTACGCCGTACCGGACGACGACGAGGCACGCTGGCTGGTCGGTGAGCAGGCGCAGGTGATCGCGCCGCAACCGACGTCGGAGCGCCGGCTCACCGCGGTCGCCGACTTCGATCTCAGCCTGGCGCCGGATCACGGAGCCGACAGCTATGAAGCGGGCTTCGAAGACACGATCAGCCTGCCGCGCGGGCGGGCACACCAGTCGGACCGGGACGCGAACCGCGACACCGGCCGCGGCTTCGGGCGAGACCTGGCGCCGGAGTACGGGCATGAGCCGGGGCGGGAATTCGGTCGCGGGCCCGGCCGGGACGCCAGCCGGGACGTGCCGCGTTCCGGTGACGCCGAGCGTGGGGCGCGTCGGGTGCACTCGGTGCCGAGCCCGGACGACGAGCCGACACTGATCGACGTGCCGATCGAGCCGCCGCCCTCCGTGCGCCCCGCCGTACGGGCTGTCGAGCGGCCGGCCCAACCTCCCGTCGAGGCGTCGCCGCCTGCTCCCCTGGAAGAGCGCGCAGCCGCCCCCGAGAACCGCTTCACCGAACGCCGCATCACCCCGGACCGCCCCGCTCCCCACCGCCTCACCGAGGCCCAGCGCGCAGCCGCAGCCCCCCAGCAACGCCTGACGGAAGCACAACGGGCCACCGAGACCGGCGGACGCCTGACGGAAGCTCAGCGTGCCGCCGGGGGCGGACCGCAGCAACGGTTGACCGAGGCTCAGCGTGCGGCCGAGGAAGGGCGCGGGGGGCCGCGTCCGGCGGATCCACGGCAGCCTCGACCTGGCGATCCGCGGGAAATGGCAGCGCGGGCGGGCAGTCACGCGTCCGCAGACCCGAGCCGTCCAGACGGGCCGCGTCCGGCAGATCCTCGGGAGACGACGGCACGCGCCGGCGACCTCGCCACGCAGCCGGGTGGATCCGACGCCGGACGACCTGGCGGGACCCGGCCCGGCGTTGCTCAACCCGCTGCGCCCGGTCCCGACGCTCGAACGGCCAACGCCGGTTCCGAGGAAGAGCAGGCGGCGACCGCAGCCCAGCCTGCCGAGGAGCCGAAGAAGAAGCCGGCCAAGCGCGCTTCGAAGCGCGCCAGCGTGCCGAGCTGGGACGAGATCATGTTCGGCAAGAAGGCCGACTGATTCACTGAGTTCGTCGACGGGAGGGCTGCTCGCTATCGAGCAGCCCTCCCGTCTTGCTGCCCCGGTGCCCGGGCCCCCTGGACGGCTGTCTCAGATGGCGGGCAGGGTTTGGCAGGTGGGGGTGTCTCTGCCATGATCTTGCGCATGCGTTACTCGCTGTGTTGTTGCTGTTGTTGTCGCTGACGCGCGCCATCTGAGGCGCGCGAGGCCCTGCCCTTTTCCCAGGCCCGCCCGCCGACACCAGCAAACACAGGATCTGCCTTCCATGAATCTCCAGGCTTTCGCCGACCTGCTCGCGTCCCACGGACTCCGCCTGCTGCCGGGCTCGACCGCGGTACCGGTCGACGTCCTCGTGCAGTTGCCTGACGCAACGATCGTCCGGTTCACCGCCCGCGGCACGACGCTCCGGCTCCGCCAGTACGCCGCCGAGGCGCTCACCTCGATCGTGATCGCCGCCGAATGCGGTTGCGGCGACCACCACCCGCAGACCGGTCCGAATCGCGTCACCCTGAGCGCGTACGCCGTACCGCTGGCCGAGCGCGTCCTCGACGGCGAACTCCTGTTCGGCTGGACCCATCACGAAGCCGGCCGCCTCCGCCTCGCCGACGCCACCACCCACTTCTTCGCCTTGCTGGACACCCTCCCCACCACCAACACCCGCACCCTCGTCGGCGTCGCCTAGTACTCGACCACCACCCCGGTCGGCCTCCCCTGAGCAGCAGAACGATGGGCGGCGTCGCGTGAGCTACTTGCCGCGGACGAGGGGGAGGAAGGCGTCGTCGACCAGTGAGGTGATGGTGGCGTCGGAGACGGGGTGGTTGGTGAGGAGCATCTCGTGGCGCAGCAGGCTGGTCGGTGCCGTGAGAACCTGGGCCGGCAGGTCGCCGCTGGGAATCTCGCCCCGAGCCACCGCTCGAGCCACCATGCTCGCCATCACCTCACCCATGATCGCGAAATTCGCCGGATCCAGATCGGGCGCTCGGCCATCAGGCGATGAATCTGGCGGTGATGGTTGGCGCCTTCCGGGAGTTGGAGCCGGTCCAGATCCCGCACGCGAGCAGCACCACCAGGATCATGCAGCAGCTCGGCGGTTCGTTCGGCGCCGCAGTACTGGCGGTGATTCTGCAGCGTCAACTGGCGGGCGGCTCCCCCGCGAGCGCTTATGCACACACGTTCTGGTGGGCGATCGCCTTCACCGTCGCTGCGCTGGTTCCGGCTTTGGCGCTGTCGAACCGGGCAGGCATACCCGCCGAGCTTCGCTCTTGAATAAGTAACACGCATGGTTTAACTTAACCGCGACTGCGCTCCGGTCCGCCACCTGGAGGTTTCGCGATGACCGTACGACGTTTGCTCGCTGGTCTGCTTCCCGCACTGCTACTGGCCGGCGCGCTCGCCGGAGCTCCTCCCGCACGCGCCGCGACGATGTATCCGAGCGGTGTCGGTGCCGACCTGGGAGCACACCGACCACCCTCGGCGTCAAGCCGGCCGCCGGCGAGGACCCGGCCGGGCTTCAAACCGGTACCGAGCGAGGCCGCACCTACTGGCGGACCAATCAGGCCGCCAACACCGGCTACTTCTCCTTCGACGTCGACCGCACCTACGTCGACGAGCTCACCACGGACGACGTCGTCGTCAGCGTCACCTACCTCGACACCGGCACGGGCACGCTGCAACTCCAGTACGACGCGACCACTGATCCCGCCGCCCACGCCGACGACGTCCAGCTCAAGAACACCGGCCAATGGAAGATCGGCACCTTCGCCTTGAAGGACATCGGGTTCACCGATCGTCTCGGCGGCGCGGATCTCCGCTTGCACGGCAGCAACGACATCACGATCGCCGCCCTGCGGATCAGCACCTTCGGCGCATCGGTGGAACTCGGCGCGACGCCGATCCAGAACGGCATCTCGCCGCGCGACGGTGATCGCCCCGGCATCGTCACCGGAGTACAGGACGGGCGTCCGTACTGGCAGACCGACCGGACCACCCCGGCGCCGAGTACGAACTTCATGTACATGAACGTCGCCGACAACTACCTGTACGACAACCACAGCCTGGTGTTGGTCAGCATCGACTATTTCGACGAGGGCAACGGCCAGTTCGGCCTGCACTACGACTCCCCCGGCGAGACGATCCCGGAGAAGTTCAAGAATTCCGAGGTCATCACCTACGGCGACACGAAGACCTGGAAGACCTACACCTTCGCGCTGCCCGACGCAGTCATGACGAACCGGTCGAACGGCTCCGACTTCCGGATCCACACCGGCGACGGCGCCGTCGAACTCAAGGTCGCGGCCGTGCGCGTCGCCAAGGTCGCAACCGTGCTCGACGTGACCGAAGGCCTCGTCACCCTGATCAGCCAGGCGGCGCTCGTCCAGAAGGCAGCCCGCGAAGGCACCCGCGACGGCCAGTACCCCGTCGGCAGCCGGGCCGCCTTCCTCCAGGCGATCGACGAGGCCCGTGCCGTCGCGGCCACGCCCGGCGTCACCGACGTGCAGGTCAAGGCCGCACTGCAAACGCTGCAGGCGAAACTCGACGCGTTCACCGCCTCCGCTGTCGACACGAACTTCGCAACGACCGGTACGGCGTCCGCCAGCGGCGGGACCGCAGCGGCCAACGCGAACGACGGCAATCACGAGACCGCCTGGACCAGCGGCACCGGCGACTCCTGGCTGCAGCTCGATCTGAAGAAGCCCCGCTCGGTGAATGATGTCCGTGTCGAATGGGGGCAGAGCTCCTCCCCCGACTACACCGTCCAGGTCTCCAACGACGGCATCACCTTCACCGTCGTCGGCCGCACCGGCTCGCCGGGTGCCAACCAGTTCAGCCGCACTCGCTTCGCCACCACCAAGGCTCGCTACGTCCGCGTGGCGATGACGGGCGCCGACACTTTCGTCGTCAAGGAAGTCCAGCTCCGCGTCGCCCCGGTCGTCACGCCGACCCCGACCCTGGTCCACACCGTGAACCCCACCGAGGACGCCGTGGTCGCCGACTTCGACGCCACCCGGTACGGCGCGGATCGCAGCGGCCGTACTGACTCGACCAAGGCCATCCAGAACGCGCTCTACGCCTGCGAGGACGCGGGCGGCGGCACGGTCTGGCTTCCGGCCGGCAAGTACCTGGTCAGCGACACTGTGGAGATCCACGCCTTCTGCACACTCCGCGGCGACCGTCGCGATCCCGACACCCACGTCAAGGCGCGGGACGACTACGGCACCGTGGTGATCGCTGATGTTGCCTCTGGCAACAATGGACCGGTGCTGTTCCGGGTCGGCGGCTCGGCCGGAGTCGTCGGCATCACCACCTACTACCCGCACCAGAACGCGATACAGCCGATTCCCTACAACTCCACGTTCGAGATTCCCGGGCACGCCTGGATCGGCAACGAGAACTACATGATGTCGACCATCTCCGATGTCACGATGCTGAACTCCTACCGCGGCATCGGCATCAGCACGTTCCCGAACGACCACGGCAACACCTCTGCCACCGTGCACGAGTCGGCGACCGTCCGGAACGTCCGCGGAACCGTTCTCTTCGAAGGCGCCCGCGCCTACAACGGCTCCGACGTCGGCACCTGGGAGAACCTCACCCTCAGCAACTCGTACTGGGCGTCGGCTCCAGCCGCCTACAAACCGCCGGCTCGGGCGACGCTCGACGCCTGGACGAGGGCGAACGCCACCGGCCTGGCGCTGGGCGATCTCGAGTGGGACCAGTTCTTCAAGATCGCGCTCTCTGATTTCCGGATCGGTATCCACGTGATCGCGGGCCAGCGAGCACAGTTCACCGGGAGCTTCCTGCAGCCCGACATCCGCCGTACCGACATCGGGCTCAAGGTCGACGTCATGGACGAGCGGTGGGGACTCACGCTCGCGGGCGGCCGGATCGAGGGCAGCATCCAGGCGATCCAGAACAACTCCCTCGGCTACGTCAAGCTCACCGGCACAGCGTTGCAGGGAGCGCTCTCCGGCATCGTTCACCAGATGTCCGGCGCCGCCCCCGTCTACCACCAGAAGCCACTACCCGGTCCCGCACGCAGAAGCCTGTACGTCGTGGTCGCGCCGCACGGGGTCGGCTACCTTCCCGCAGCCGACGCGACCAGCGCCGTACAGAAGACGCTCGACAAGGCCGGTCGGGATGGCGGTGGCATCGTCTACTTGCCCGCCGGCTGGTACCGGATTCGCACGCACCTCATTGTTCCTGCGAAGGTCGAGTTGCGCGGCTCCTCCGCAGTACCGAACCGCGACCAGGGTGGCGCCAGCGCCGGTACCGTCCTGCAAGCCTTCGAAGGACGCGGCACCGCCGCACCGGATACGGCGACAGCTTTGGTGACCCTCAACGGCGACAAGGCCGGCCTCCGCGGGCTGCGGGTGTTCTACCCGGAGAACAACCCCGGTTCTGCCGACGGCGTGGTGCCCTACCCGTACGCAGTCCGCGGTAAGGGCGCCCAGACCTACGTCATCAACGCGGGCTTCCCGAACGCGTGGAACGGCGTCGACTTCACCACCTATCGCAACGACGGCTTCGTGGTCCGCAAGCTCGCCGGCGCCTTCTTCGATCACGCGATCGCGGTCGGCCGCAGTACCGGCGGACGGATCGAGGGCGTGCTGTCCAACGGGAACGCAGTCACGCGAGTGGGCTACCAGCAGCCGTACTGGATGAACGAGGGCAACATCTTCGATCTCGTCATCGACAAGTACATGCGCAAGACCGCCAAGATCGTCACCGTCGACGGCGCCACCGGACTGACCGTGTTCAACGTGTTCGCCTACGGCTTCCACGACGGCCTGGTCGTGAACGACGGCCAGGTGGACGCGTTCAACCTCGGTACCGACAACCTCGGCGACGGCGGTTACACCGTCAAGGTGACCAAGGGCGACGTCGAGGTGACCAACCTCGCCCGCTACAACGGCGCCACCAGCACCGGCCCGGTCATCCTGCACAACGTCATGGTGATCAACGTGGTCCAGAAGGCCATCTCGGTGGCCGCCTCCCCCACCACCGCGGGCACGGTCACCATCGCGGGCAACGAGTCCGAGCCGGGCAGGTACGAGGTCGGCGCGCAGGTGACCGTGACGGCGACGCCAACATCGGATAGCGTTTTCCAGAACTGGACCGTGAGCGGCGAGATCGTGGCCACCACCGCGCAGTACACGTTCACCGTCGGCACGGACCAGACTCTGACCGCGAACTTCAGCCCGGGCTGAGAGCCCGGGACGAAAGGGCGAGATGTCTGACTCGACGAACACCCACCAGGTCGCGATCGTGGGCTGCGGCATCATCGGCCGCACCCACGCCGACACCGTCGCCGCCCGGCCGGACGCCGAAGTGACCGCGCTGATCGACGGCGACCCGGCCGCCCGGCAGGCACTGGCCACCCGGCTCAAAGAGGCCGGCCAGCCGGAGCCGAAGGTGTACGACGACCTCGCGGCGGCGCTGGCCGGATCGGACATCTCGCTCGTCGCAATCTGTACGCCGAGCGGCACCCACGCCGCGATCGCGGAGCAGGCGCTCAACGCGAAACTGCACGTCGTGATCGAGAAGCCGCTCGACGTCGACCTGATCCGGGCCCGCCGCCTCGGCGCGGCGGCCACCCGCGCAGCGAACCACGGCGTCATCTCCTCGGTCATCAGCCAGCACCGCTTCGACCCAGGGAGCGCTCTCGTCGCCGAGGCCATCCGGGCCGGCCGGTTCGGGACGATGACGTCCGCGGTCGCCTCCGTCGCCTGGTGGCGAAGCGACGAGTACTACGCGTCCGCCGGCTGGCGTGGCACCTGGGCGCAGGACGGCGGTGGCGCGCTGATGAACCAAGGTGTCCACACCGTCGACCTGCTGCTGTGGTTCATGGGCCGGCCGGTGAACATCCAGGCTCAGGCGATTCGCGCGGCCCATCACGCGATCGAAGTCGAGGACACCGTGGTCGCCACGCTCACCTTCGAGTCCGGGGCCGTCGCCACCCTGCACGCGACCACGGCCGCGTTCCCCGGCGGCCGGACTCGCGTCTCGGTGCACGGAACCGAGGGCGGCGCCGAGATCGAGGACGACGTACTGCGTCGCTTCAACGTCGACGGCAGGCCCGACGACGTGGCGGTCGACGCGGAACCGCCGGGTGGCCACGTCGCGCAGTACGAGGACATTTTCGATGCCATCGGCAACGGTAAGCAGCCGGGCATCACAGTTCACGACGCCATCGACGCACTGGCCGCGGTACGCGCGGTCTACGTCGCCTCCACGCTGCAGCGGCCGGTCAAGTTCGCGGACGTCCTCGAAGGCCGCTACGACGATGTGGAGGTCAGCCGAGGCATCGGCCTACCGCCCCGGTGACGCCTCGCCGGGCTCGCGCTTGTTGAGAATGCGCTGGTAGAGGTTGTGGTCGCGCCAGGCGCCGTTGATGTGCAGGTACTCCGGGGCGAGCCCGAACTGCGTGAACCCGTTCTTCTGCAGGACGCGCTGCGAGGCCTCGTTGTCGACGAGCGTGCTGGCCGCGATCCGGTGCAGCAGCAACTCGGTGTCGGCGAGCTCGCAGACGGCAGCGACCCCGGCTGACGCCAGACCACGACCGACCTCCGCGGCGTCCACCCAGTAGCCGAGATCGGCATTGCGCCACGCACCACGCACGATGTTCGACAGCGTCATCGTGCCGATCACCCGGTCCTCGGTGGCCAGCACCCACGGCACCACCAGATCGTTGTCGAGCAACTCCTGAATCCGGGCGGCCTGGAAGGCCGGCTCGTACCACTCCGGCTTCCGGGCCGGCTCCCACGGGCGTAGTTGCTCACGGCACCTGTACTGCGCGGCGCAGAAGGACTCGGCATCGGACGGTCGCACCAGCCGGAGTTCGACGTCGGCGGTGAGTTGGCGGGTCAGGTTCATTTGGGCAGCCTACGAGCCTGGCTCGAACCGCCGACGCGGGGTGTGAACGCGTCGTGGAAGATGGTCGAGGCGGCCCCCACCGCGGCCGCGTCGGCCTGCAGCATCGACTCCTCCACCGCGACCGTCCGGGTGCCTTTCGCGATCGGGTGCGAATTCACCGCCCGGTCGATCTCGGAAACGAAGACGCCCGCGATGTCCTTCTCGAACGCCGGCCCGCCCAGAACGATCAGATCGATATCGAGCAGATCGACCAGGCCGACCGCACCCTGCGCAATCACGGAGGCGACCCGGGTGACCGCCTTTTCGGCCGCCTCGTCGCCGGCCGCGGCCGCTTTGCAAACCGCCTTGTACCGTTTCGCCTCGTCGGTGGCGTGCGGATCCGTTTCGACGTAGCCGAATCCCTGCGCGATCACCGGCAACGAGGCGGTCGGGTTGCATTCGGCCAGCATCCGCGGGCCGTCCAGCGGATCCCATTCGCCCATTTTCAGCGCGCACAACTGACCGAACTCACCGGCGTTCGCGGTCAGGCCGCGGTAGATCGAGCCGTTCAGGATCAGCCCACTGCCGACCCCGGTGCCGAGATAGAGGTAGGCGAAGTCGCGCGCCCGGGCCGACCGGCCGATCCAGCGTTCGCCGATCGCCGCCGCCGTACCGTCCTTCTCCACCAGGACCGGGTGGTTCAGCTTCTGCTGGAGCAGCTGACGGATCTTCAGGCCGCGCCAGGCCGGCTGCAGCGGCAGGTCCAGCAAGGTGCCGTCGGCATTGATCGGGCCGGGCACCGCGACCCCGACGCCGAGCATCGAAGCGGGGTCGACCTGGCTGATGCTCAGCGCGGCGGTGACCGTGGCCGCGGCCAGATCGACCAGCCTGCCCGCGTCCAGGTCGGCGGCCAGATCGACGGTCTCGCGCCGGACGATCGTGCCGTCGAGGTCGACGACGGCGACCGTCAGCAACTCCGGGTCGATGTGGATGCCGACCGCATGGGCCGCGTTCGAGCGCAACCGCACCGGAGTACGGGGTTTGCCGAGTCGCTCGGCGCGTTCCTGGGCCTCTTCGACCAGCAGGCCCTGCTGCAGGAGGATGCGCAGGATCCGCGACACCGACTGCTGGGTCAGGCCGGTCCGGCGGGAGATCTCGGTACGGCTGATGATGCCGGCCAGCCGGATCGTCTCGATGATCACAGCCTCGTTGAAGGAGCCCAGGTCGTACTGGTTCGCGCCGGATCGGGTCTGCTCTTCGAGCGCCACCGCGTCACTGTCGGACGTGACCATCGCCTACCTCCTGTCCTTGCCTTGCCCGCTCATATTTCACCCCGGTCCGAGCTAGCCGCGATCGTACCCCGCAGCGTTGGCCGGTCCCGAGGTCTACGACGTTCGCGGCCGCTCTTTCCAGCTACTTCACGGCGCTTCCAGCGCTCCGTCGATGCGCCGGACTCCAGCCGCCCACTCGTCGTGGCCGGACAGTTGCGCGGGATAACGGGCCGCCGCCTCCAGATCGATGTCGATCCCCCAGCCCGGCACGTCGTTCGGCGTCAACCAGCCATCGACGATCCGGAGCGTGCCGGGGAAGACCTCGTGCGTCGCCTCGTTGTAGAGGTGGCCCTCTTGGATGCCGAAGGCAACGGAACTGACGTCGAGGGCAACGTTGGCGGCGGCACCGATCGGCGAGGTGTCCCCCGGCCCGTGCCACGCCGTACGGACTCCGCACAGTTCGGCGAGGTCGGCGATCTTGCGAGCCGGAGTGAGTCCGCCGAGGTCGGAGACGTGTGAGCGGATGAAGTCGACGCCGCCGTCGCGGACCAGCCGCACGGCGTCACCCATCGAGGTGGTCAGCTCGCCGACGGCCAATGGCACCGGGGAAGCGGCGCGGACTTCGGGCAGCCGGTCCCAGTGTTCGGGCGGCAGCACGTCCTCGAGGAAGAACAGCCGGTACGGCTCGAGCGACCGGGCCAGCAGCACGGCCTCCTTCGGTGTCAGCCGCGAGTGCACGTCGTGCAGCAACTCGATGTTGTCCGGGAGCGACTCACGAGCCGCGGCGAACAGGTCGGGCGTCGTACGGAGGTAGTCGCGTGCCGACCAGCCGTTGCGGTACGGCGCTCCCGGGTACAGCGTGGCGAGCTGAGGCGCGCCGTACCCGCCGCCGCCCGGCGTCGACACCTGCAGGCGGATGTGGCGCCAGCCCTGTGCGACGAACTCCTTCGCCTGCTCGAGCGTCTCCTCGATGGTGATCCCACCGGCGTGGATGTAGGTGTCGGCAGCAGCCCGGACCTTGCCGCCGAGCAGTTCGTACACCGGCATCCCGGCGCGCTTACCGGCGATGTCCCACAGCGCCTGGTCGATCCCGGAGATCGCGTTGTTCGTCACCGGGCCACCACGCCAGTAGCCGGAGAAGCCGGCCAGCCGGATCAGATCACCGATGTCGCCCGGGTACCGGCCGATCAGCAAGCGGGCCAGGTGCTCGTCGACGAACGCCTGCACCGCCTTCCAGCGTTGGGTGAACGTCGCGCAGCCCAGACCGTAGAGCCCTGGCTCGGTGGTGTCGATCTTCACCACCACCAGCGGAATCCCCTGCGGTGCGGTCACGATCGCCCGCACGGAGCGGATTCGGATCTCGTCGCGGACCGGCCAGGGCTGGGCGAAGGTTGCGGGCGTCTCCTGCAGCATCAGATCTCCAGTCGATCGGTGGGAAGGTCGAGCTCGTACCGCGCCTGGAACCCGAGCACGGTCCGCACGGCGGTCAGGTCGATCGGCACCTCACGCCCGATGAACCGCCGCAGCCGCGGTACATCCGGCGCGAAGGCGTCCAGCAACGCCTCGGTCTCGTACGGCGCGTTGGTGGTCGGTGCGGCCACGAAGAACTTGTGCGCCCCGGACAACGGCGCCGTCAGCCCGAGTTCGATCGCGTACGCCGCGTCGCGGGTGTCCAGATACGACCAGCCCTCCCGTACGGCGAACGCCGGGTCCTCCCGGACGTGCTCAGCCTGCTGCGTGAGCACGTCGGCCGAGTTCACGTGCGGGAAGCGGAACGCCACCACGTCGATCCCCCAGTGCCGCCAGGCCATCCGGGCGGTGTTCTCGTCGTTCTGCTTGGACAGCGAGTACCAGTCACCGACGTCCATCGGGATGTTCTCGTCCAGCGGGTAGTACGCCGGCAGCGGCCCGTGCGGGTTCATCGGTACGCCGTACGCGTTGATGCTGCTGGCGATCACCGCCCGCTTGATCCCGAGCGCGCCGGCCTGCGCGAGGACGTTGAAGGTGGAGATCACGTTGCCGGTGTACACGTCGTACGGCGTACCGGCGTCGCGGTGCGCCAACGCGGCCAGGTGCACCACGAACTCCACGTCCGCCAGCGCCTCCGCCACGTCGTCCTCCGACCGGGTGTCACCGATGACCACCCGATCAGCCTTCAACGACGAGTCCTCGACAATCGTCAACGCGGTCACCAGCGCACCGAGATCGGCCAGGTGGCCGGTGGTCACCGAACCGATCCGCCCCGCCGCTCCGGTGACCAGCACCCGCCGCCCCGCTAGAGATGAACTCACTCTTTGATCCCTCCTGACATTCCTACCCCGCGCAGGAACTGCTTCTGGAATATCAAGAAGAGCACCACCGGGATCAGGACCGCCAGGAATAATGCGCTCATCTGCAGGGAGAGGTCGGTGGTTTTGGCCACTCTGGGGAGGGCGACCGAGATCGGCTGGAGCTTCGGGTCGGGCAGGACCAGCAGCGGCCAGAGGTAGTCCTTCCAGGAGCCGATGACCGTGAGCAGGGCGACGACGCCGATGATCGGCTTGGACATCGGCACGATCAGGGCGGTGAAGAGGCGGAGGTTGCTCGCGCCGTCGATGCGCGCCGCCTCGATCAGCTCGCGCGGGATCGCGTCGAAGTACCGTTTCATCACCAGGATGTTGAACGCCCCGGCCGCCTGTGGGAGCCAGACCGCCCAGAAGGTGTTCTGCAGGTTCCAGCCGAACACGGGCATCTTGAGGATGGTCAGGTAGAGCGGCACCAGTGAGATCACGCCGGGCAGGAACAGCGTGGCCAGCACGGCGCCGGTGATCAACGGGCCCCACCTCGGTCGCAGCACGCTGAGCACGAAGGCGCCCGTCGTACAGACGAACAGTGTCGACAGGAGCGAGCCGATCGCGATGATCGCGGTGTTGCCGAGGTACGAGCCGATCTGCACCTGGGTCCACGCGTCCGGCACGTTGTGCCACTGGATGCCGCTCGGCCACAGCTCCATCGGACCACGGATGATGTCCTGACTGGTCGACAACCCCGACTTCACCAGCCAGAGCAGCGGCCCGACCCCCGCGATCACGACTCCGATGAACAGCAACACCTGGATGACGGGCAGCCCGTACTGGACCAGCGGCCGGCGCCGGTCCATGGCCGAGATGATGCCGCGCTCCTGCGCTTCCGCGGTCATGTCGTACTCCAACGTCTGGTCAGGAAGTGATAGACGACCGACAGCAGGCACAGCACCAGCGCCAGCAGCACGCTGAGAGCGGTGGCCGCACCGAAGTCGCCGTTGATGAAGGCGTACCGGTAGATCAGCAGCAGGATCGTCGTGGTCGCGTTGTCCGGGCCGCCACCGGTGAACAGGAACGGCTCGGTGAACACCTGGAACGTGCCGATCAGCTGCAGCAGCATCATGATCAGGATGATTCCGCGGATCTGCGGGATCGTGACGTGCCAGACCCGCCGCCAGATCCCGGCCCCGTCCAGCTCGGCCGCCTCGTACAACTCGTTCCGTACGCCGGTGAGCGCGGCCAGGTAGATGATCGAGGTGGCGCCCGCGCCGGCCCAGGTTGCCTCCAGCACGATCGCCGGCATCGCCAGGTGCGGCGAGTTCAGCCACGCGTACGGTCCGAGTCCGAACCAGCCGAGGATCGCGTTGAAGACCCCGGAACCGGGATCGTAGAAGTACTTCCACAACAAGATCGCGACCACCGGCGGTACGACGGCCGGTAGGTAGGAGATCACGTTGTAGAGCCAGCCGGTCTTGCGCAACTCGCTGATGAACACCGCCAGGAACAGCGGCACCGGGAAACCGAACACGAGCGCGAGCAACGCGAAGTACAGGGTGTTGATCGTTGCTTGCGGCAACTGTGGGTCGGTCAGCACGTAGCTGAAGTTGGCCATCCCGACCCACTCCGGCGTGGTGACCAGGTTGTTCTTCTGGAACGAGAGCACCAGGCCGCGCACGATCGGGCCCCAGGAGAAGTACAGGAAGGTCAGCACCAGCGGCAGCGCGAAGACGATCGCGCTGAGACCGCCGGAGCGCAGCCAGTTGGCCGGGCTCCGGCGGGACTTCTCGGTCTCGCCGGTGGTGATGGTGGCGGATCTTGTCAGCAGAGCCATGACGGCTACCGGCCCAGGCGGGCGTCGATCTTCGCAGCGGCGTCGGTGAGTAACTTGTCGATGTCCGCGTCCTTCTTCGTCAGCACCTGCTGCACCACCGGGTCGAGCAGGGCGTAGACCTCCTGCCCCTTGTTCGACGGCTCCGGCAGCAGCTTGAGCGTCTTGGTCGACCCGATGTAGCCCTTGAACTGCTCCACCGGCACGTTGTTGTAAGGCTCACGCCACTTGTTGTACTGGTCGTAGGTCTCCTGGCTCAGCGGGGTGACCCCAGGCCGGCCGACGAACCCCTTGTCGGCGATCGCGTTCTTGGCATCCTGTACGGCGAGCGCCTGGCTGGTGTACTTGTCGAACTCCTGCGACTTGATCCACTTCAGCGCGGCGACGATCTCGTTCTTGCTCGACTTCGGGTTGATCATCTTGATCGAGCCGCCGGTCAGCGTGCCGTACGGGCCACCGTCCTGCGGCAGCGCGCCCTCACCGAAGTCGGCCGGCTTCATCCCGAAGTTCTTCACGCACATGTCGTAGGCATCGGGCGCCTGCATGATCATGCCGATCTTGCCGGCGGCGAAGTCCTGCCGGGCCTCCTCCTGGTTGTAGAGGAAGTTGGTGCCCATCGTGTTGTCGGTCCAGCGCATGTCCTTCAGCAACTGCAGCGCCTTCTTGGCCGGCGCGTCGTTGAAGGTGCTCTTCTTCCCGTCGTCGCTCTGGACCGTGCCGCCCATGCTGTACGTCATGGTGGTGAGCATCCAGCCGCCGGTGTTGTCCTTGGTCAGCTGCGCGTAGCCGGCCTTACCGGTCTTCTCGGTGATCTGCTTGGCGTACTGCCGGACCTCGTCCCAGCTCGTCGGCGGCTTGTCCGGGTCGAGCCCGGCCTGCTTGAACAGCGCCCGGTTGTACGCGAGCCCGACCGAGAAGGCCTCGAACGGTACGCCGTAGATCCGGCCCTTGTCGTCCTGGACCAGCTTCAGCGTCTCCGGGTTCAGGTCCTTGGTCAGGTCGACCAGCTTCAGCTCGTCGGTGATGTCGGGGAGCTGCTTGTTCGGGATCATGTTCAGCGGCTCGGTGAAGCTGATGCTCATCACCGTCGGGAGCGAGCCACCTGCCACCTGAGCCTGGAAGGTCTGCGCGTCCCACGACGTCTCGGTCGACTTCACCGTGATGTTCGGGTGCTCGGCCATGAACTTCTGCACGTTCCGGTCGAACGCGGCCACATCAGCCGGCTTGTCCGGCTTCGGCCGGTTCCCGACCGTGATCGTCACCGGCGCGTTCTCGTCGATCTCTCCAGCACTGTTCGCCGCCGGAGTACTGCCGTCCGCACAGGCCGCCACCGTCAGCAGCAGCGCCACCGACGTCAGGGCTACGGCACACCTAGCCGTTCTCTTCATCGGAACTCCTCGAATCTCCGCCGATCACCCCGCCACCGGGTGGTTCGGGGTGTGGTCCGGGCCACATCAGCTCAATTCCGAGTAAGTTAAACCAAGCGTGTTACTTTATCAATGCCGGGCCAGCGCTCGTTTCAAAGCGCTTCAGCTCGGGCGACGGCGGTGGTCAGGCTGCGATCGCCGGCTGGAAGGAGGGGTAAGCGGACGGCTGGGGTTGGGATCAGGCCTTGGGTGTGGAGGGCTGCCTTGATGACTGTGGGGTTGGGCTCGGCGAAGAGGGCTTTGGACAGCGCGGCTAGGCGGTGACCCAGAGGGCGCGCTGTCGCGATGTCGCCGGTACGCCAGGCGTCGATGAGGGTGGCGAACTGGGCGGTGGCGAGGTGAGCTGAGGCGAGGATTCCGCCGTGCGCGCCCAGTGCGAGCAGCGGAGAGATGAAGAGGTCGTCACCACCCAGTACTGCGAAGTGCGTCGGTAGGTCGGCCATCAACTCGATGGCGTCCTCGGTCAGGCCGGCTGCGTACTTCACGCCGATCACGCCCGGCAGTGAACCGAGCTGTGCCAGCGCGGAAGCCGACAAGGTCTGTCCGGTGCGGTAGGGAACGTGGTAGATCACCAGTGGCACAGGACTCTCGGCCGCGAGTTGTGTCAGGTAGGCGACCGCTCCGTCTTCACCTGGGCGAACGAATGGCGGTACGACCGTTAGTGCCGCGTCCACCTCTCCCCTGCCTCGCAGGCCTTCCAGTGCTTGTGGAGTGCCCGCGCCGACGAGGAGCTTCGCGTCGTACTCCGGGCAGACGCGGATCGCGATGTCGATGACTGCTTGGCGTTCGGCTTCTGTGAGCGAACTGGGCTCGCCGGTCGTGCCGAGAGCCACCAACCCGGCGGCGCCGGATTCGAGCATTCGCCTGGCGAGGGCTTCCAGCGAGTCGAGTGCGACGGCTCCATCCGCATCGAACGGAGTGATGAGCGGGACGAACAAGCCGGTCAGTGTCATGTGGTCAACCCTCGGCCGCAGGCACTGACAAGGTCCAGTTCCGCTTTCTGATCAGAACCGTAAGCTGACCTTATGCTCGACGTCCGGCGTCTCCGTTTGCTCAGCGATCTGGCCCACCTCGGCACGATCGCCGCCGTGGCGAAGGCGCGCACCTTCACACCGTCGGCCGTTTCCCAACAACTCGCCGCGCTGGAGCGTGAGGCCGGCGTACCGCTGCTCGAACGGTCCGGGCGGCGAGTGGTGCTGACTCCGGCGGGCGCTGTGCTGGTGAAACATGCCGACGCAGTACTGGCCGCGCTCGAGGAAGCTGGTGCGGCGGTGGCGGCGGCGCGAGACGAGTTGTCCGGGCCGTTGCGGATCGGCGCATTTCCCACCGCAGTACGGACGTTGTTGCCGGGCGCCCTGGTGACGCTCGGGCGGGAGCATCCCGGCCTCGAGCTGCTGGTGACCGAGCTCGATCCGGTCGATGCGCCGGACGCCTTGCGGGAAAGGCGGTTGGACGTCGCCTTGGTGCACGACTACGACGTGCTGCCGGACTCCCCCGATGCTGGGTTCGACGACTGTCCGTTGCTGGAAGAGACGGTGTTCCTCGCAGTACCGGCGGGGACGGCCGCGGACTTACGCAGTACGAAGGACGCCGCGTGGATCGCGGGGAGTCCCGGGACCGTGTGCCACTCGGTCGCGTTGCAGTTGTGCCGCTCGGCCGGCTTCACGCCGCAGATCCGGCATCACGCGGACGACTTCGCCGCAGTACTGGCTCTGGTTGCTGCGGGACTTGGCGTTTCGCTGGTGCCTGAGTTGGCGGCCGCCGACCCGCCTGCCGGCGTACAGCTCCTGCCCTTGCCTGCCCATCGCCGGACGCGTGTCACCTGTCGATCCGGCGGCGCGGTCCACCCCGCGATCGCCGCCTTCACCGCAGCCGTCCAGGACTCCACCGCCTGCTACCTCGCTGAGGTTCGCAACAAATCGGCACACCGCTGCATCGAGGGGGTATGACCGGGTCGCCGGCCCGGCTGAGTGGAGGTAAAGCGAATGGCTGCGGTGGATGGCGTCGATGTCGCCGGGTTCTGGGAGAACGGGTGGACGATCGTCCGTGGGGTGTACTCGAAAGACGATGTGAACAGGCTGCGGGAGGCGGCGCACTGGTCGCGCAAGCACTTCGGCGGCGACCTGCTGGCGAATCCGCGATTGCGCGAGGTGCTGACCGACGGGAACTTCGTCCGGATCGCGCAGCAGCTCCTCGGGGAGGACAAGATCGTGTACTCCGGCGACAGCGCCTTCACGGTGAACGGCGTCCAGCGCGGGTTCCACAAGGACAACGCCGACCGGGTCGACCCGAACGCGCCCGACTGGAACGGCCGCTACACGATCCTGCGGTTCGGGGTCTATCTGCAGGATCACTACCGGCACACCGGTGGACTCAACCTGCGGCATCAGTCGCACAACACGCCGGATCTGAACGTGGGCGAGAACAAGTACGTCCGCACTCGTGTCGGCGACGTCGCCGTGTGGAGTCTGCGGACGACGCACAGCGGGAACGGCACCTTGCTCAGGTTCCCGAAGTCCAAGGCGCCGCTGCCGCACGAGCACAGCAAGTACCCGAAGTGGCGGATCGCGAGCAAGGACGGCGACCGGATCGCGCTCTTCGCGGCGCTCGGCCTGGACGACGCCCACATGAGCCGGTACGTCGACTACCTCAAGACCCGCAAGTACATGTGCGACATCTGGAGCAAGACCCACTACGACCAGGCTGCCCTGTCCGCGGCAGAACAGGCCGGCCTGATCGTCCGCAACGTCCCGGCCGAGATCGCCGACGACCCGAACGTCGGCCAGCACGTCGACTACGTGGCGTTGCCTTACTGATTGTCGAGGTTCGCCGTGCAGGCACGACCTACGAGGTGACAGTGTCATCGAGTACAGGAGGAACCATGGCGAACGCGATAGTGCACTTCGAGATCGTCGGCGCGGACCCGAACCGGCTGCGGGAGTACTACGGGTCGCTGTTCGGCTGGCAGTTCGCGGTCGGCGACACCGTCTCCGGATCGGTCTCCGAGCCCGGCAACTACGGTTTCGTCGACGGCAGTACGACGGGCGACGGCGCCGGGCTCAACGGCGGAGTCGGCGGCGGTGCCGGGTTCGCGCCGAAAGCGCTCTTCTACGTCGGTGTCGACGAGGTGGAAGCCGCGCTGCGCCAGGCCGAGGAACTTGGCGGGACCCGCGTCTTCGGCCCCGAAGGCAAGCCTGGCTTCCTCGTCGTCGGCCAGTTCACCGACCCCGAAGGCAACCTGATCGGCGTCGCCGGTCCGGCTTGAGTGGATGGCTGCGGGGGTGGAGAGGCAGGAGGGATGCCTCTCCATCCGCCGGCTATCCGAAGCCGCGAACGCGGAACTGCATCACGCGGTACGGCCAGCCTGCGTCGGTGTTCCACTGGCTGACGGACAGATGCAGGTCGCTGAGCGTCGAGCCGGGGATGACGTAACCGCCGTACAGCTGGGCCACGTGATTGCCGTTCTCCTGTCCCCAGGCGCCGCCGTAGATCAGTGTCTGCCGGTACGCCGTGTAGAGGTTCGACGTCGGCGTGTCCATGATCATCCCGTCGATCCGGTAGTCGCCGGCGTTGAACCACGTCAGCACCCACTTCCCGCCGAGCGGCCGCAGGCTCATCTCACCGAAGCTCCCGGACAGGATCGGCGTCGCCGGATTCCCCCAGTTCCAGGCGCCGTCGCGATACCCCCATGGCTCGTACGCCGCGGGGTTCGCCACCTGGTCACTGCGGACCCGTTTGAGGATGATCGGCTTGTCGCGCTGGAACCCGGTCGAGTAGACGTACACGTACCCGTCGTTTCCGAGCCCCCAGGTGAGCAGCTGGAACAGGCCGCCGTCGAGATCGCCCGGGAACTTCGCCCCGGTGTGGTACCAGCTCGCGCCGGAATTGTCCGATCGCCAGATCTCTGTCCACACGACATTGCCGAGCCCTTTGTTCACCATGGCGTGCAGGTACATCGATCCGCCGATGGTGATCACGTCGGACGGCAGCACGGTGGAGAACGTCGGGTTGTCGTGCGGGTAGTCCCACAGCTGCTGGGCCGCCGCTCCCCCGACCGCTCCTGACCAGGCGACACCGGACGCGAGATCCGTCGTGGTCGACCACAACGCGACCGGTGATCGCCACCAGCCACCACCGACGGTCGGGTTCTCGAAGGTGTCGCCGAACATGAACAGCAGCCGCCCGTCCGGCGTCCGGGCCGGAATACCGAGATCGGTCGCCTGCATCCGGAACCGGTCGGTCAGCCCAGGCCCGGTCAGATCCTTGACCTTGGTGGTCGTCACCGCTTGTACGGCGCGCGTCGCCGCGCTCGCCACCGTGGGTGCGGCGAGCAATGCTCCGGCACCGGCCGCGGCGGCCTTCAGGAAGGTGGAACGTTTGATCATCGGTTCGGACGGCATGGTGACTCCTCAGCAGCGGGGCGGAGCAGATCTGGGAAATCGATTGCCCATCGACCTTCCCGCAGCCACCGATCGAAGTCAAGGAGTCATTTCGCCGATCCTGAAAAGGCTTGTGACTCCCCCGCGCGCTGGCGAAACTACCCGCGGGCTTGTAGTCCGACGACGAAGGGAGTCGCCGTGGCGGGCAAGGACCAGTGAGGTCATCGTCCGGACCGCGAGACGAAAGGAGCGCGCTCATGGCCGGCAAGGAGCAGTGATTCAGTTGTCGCGGGCATCCGTCCCCAGATTGCCCGCGACAACCATCATCCGCTGCCGGTGGCGATCGGGCGGGTGGGGTCGGTGATCCACTCCGACCAGGAACCGACATAGACCGGTGCTTCGATGCCGGCGATCTGCAGCGCGAGCGCCTCGTGCGCAGCGGTCACCCCAGACCCGCAGTACACGCCGACCTCGCTCGAGCCGTCCACACCGAGGCCCGCGAACCGCTTGCGGAGTTCATCGGCGGACAGGAAGTGACCGTCGCTCGTGACGTTCGCGGTCGTCGGCGCGTTGACGGCACCAGGGATGTGACCGGCCACCTTGTCCATCGGCTCGACCTCACCGGCGAACCGCTCGGGCGCCCGTGCGTCGAGCAGCACTCCGGTCGCCGCGAGTGCGGCGGCCCCTTCGGCGTCCAGCATCGGGACGTGGCCGGCCGAGGCGACGAAGGTCCCGGCCGCATCGGCGGGGGCCGCCGTACTGACCTCTCCCCCGGCTGCCTGCCAGGCCGCGAAGCCGCCGTCGAGGACGCGGACGTCGCGCACTCCGAAGTACCGGAAGATCCACCAGGCGCGGGCCGCCGCGGTGGAGTTCGCGGCGTCGTAGACGACGACCGGGGTGTCCGGTCCGACGCCGGCGCGGCGCAGTGCCGCCTGTACGACGGTTGCCTCAGGCAACGGGTGACGGCCGTCGGCGCCGGGTGGGCCGGCGAGCTCGGCGTCGAGGTCGACGAAGTGGGCGCCGGGGATGTGGCCGGCGTCGTACGCGTCCCGGCCGGGCGGGCCCACCAGGTTCCAGGTGACGTCGATGACGACCGGGCGGCCGGTGGCCGAGTCGGTGGCCGAGCGCAACGATTCGGCGGTGATCAGCGGGTTCATACGGCGCCTCCGAACGGCAGGACCTCGGGTGACAGCGTGGCACGTGCACGAGCGGCAGTGAGCCGACGACGGTGATGGCGACGGCACAGTACTTCGTACGCGGTCTCGACCACGTTGTCCGGATTCTCCATGTCGCCGACGACGAGCTGTTCGCCCTCGGTCACCATCTCACCGGCCACCGTGCGGGCGTTGTGGGTGGCGCGTTCGCCGCACCAGCACAGCGCCTCGACCTGCAGCAGTTCCATCCGGTCGGCCAGTTCGACCAGCCGCGCCGAGCCGGGGAACAGCATCGCGCGGAAGTCGGTGAGGATGCCGAAGCAGAACACGTCGATCTGCAACTCGTCGACGAGCCGGGCGAGCTGCTCGACCTGCTCGGGCTGGTAGAACTGCGCCTCGTCACAGACCACGTAGTCGATCCGGCCGCCGTGGGTCAGCTCGCCGACGACGTACTGCCAGAAGTCGAAGTCCGGCCGGACCTCGATCGCAGCCGCCTCCAGCCCGAGCCGCGACGACAACCGCGACTCCCCGGCCCGGTCGTGACTGGTGAAGATCCGGCCCAACCGCCCCCGCGCCTTGTGGTTGTGATCCATCTGCAGGGCGAGCGTCGACTTGCCGCAGTCCATCGTCCCGGTGAAATAAAGCAGGTCAGCCACAGGCCCCCATCCTGCCAAGTCCCTCAACCATCAGTAACTCCGGGGTGCGTCGGCTTTCGTTCTGAGCTGTCGGCGGGTTCTACTTGGTCGTGCGCAAAGGTGGGGTTGTCGGTCTGGTGTGGCTGCTTGCGGTCGTAGGTGGTGTGGTGCCGGCTGTCGCGGCGCCGGGGCGGGTTGCGGCGGGGTTGCGGGCGTACTTCGTGATCACGGCGCCGAAGCAGACCGCCAAGGTGGTCAGCGGGGTGAGCGCGAACGGCGGCACCGTCTACGCGGCGTACGACGGGATCGGGGTTCTGGTCGTGCACTCGGCGAACGCGCAGTTCGCCGGCCGGATGCGGACGGTCGCCGGTGTCGAGAAGGTCGGCGCCACCCGTACGTCGGACCTGCCGCCGGCCGCCGCGAATCCGCAGATCCCGCCCGCGCCGGTGGAGAGTCCCGACACCTCGCCCGAGGTGGCGCGACCGGACATGACCCAGATCGGCGCGGACAAGGCCTGGGCGGTGAATTCTGGGTCGAAGAACATCACCGTCGGCGTACTGGACACCGGTGTCGACGACCAGCACCCGGACCTGAAAGCCAACTTCGACGCGAGCAAGTCGGCATCCTGCGCCTACGGGAAGCTCGACACCCGGCCGGGCGCTTGGCGGCCGGTCGGCGAGCACGGTACGCACGTCGCGGGCACCATCGCCGCGGCCAAGGACGGCAAGGGCATGGTCGGGGTCGCACCGGGTGTGAAGGTGTCGTCCATCCGCGTCGCCGAGGCGGGCAGCCAATTGTTCTTCCCCGAGAACACGGTCTGCGCCTTCGTCTTCGCCGCGCAGAAGGGCGTCTCGGTCACCAACAACAGCTATTACGTCGATCCCTGGCTGTTCGCGTGCCCGTCGGATCCCGACCAGGCCGCGATCGCCGAGGCGGTCAGGCGCGCGGTCGCCTTCGCCGACTCGAAGGGTGTCGTCAACGTGGCCGCCGCGGGCAACGACAACTACAACCTGGCCGAGAAGGCCAGCGACGACTCCAGCCCCGACGATTCGACCCCCCAGCTGCGATCCGTCGTCAACGACTGTCTCAGCCTGCCGACCGAGCTGCCCGGCGTCATCGTGGCGTCGGCCGTCGACTCGGAGAACCTCAAGGCCACCTTCTCCAACTACGGCCCGAACAAGATCACCGTCGCCGCGCCCGGCGTCGGCGTGTACTCCACAGTTCCTGGCGGCGGCTACCAAACGCTGGACGGTACGTCGATGGCCTCGCCGCACGTCGCCGGTGTGGTCGCGCTGATCCGCAGCGCGAACCCCAAACTCACCCCTGAGCAGGTGCGCGCCAAACTCAGCGCCGAGGCCAACGACCTGCCCTGCCCCGCTTCGAACGGTGGCGAATGCACCGGGTCCACCGACGACAACTCGTACTACGGCGAAGGGCTCGTCGACGCAGCCGAGGCGGTCGGCGCCGCCAACGCGGACACCCCCACGGCAGGCGTGACCATCACCAAGCCGACCGAACAACTCGGTTTCGGCGGCATCCCCGCGATTCCCCTGCTGCTGAAGGGCATGAGCAGCAAAGGCGAGATCAGCTACACCGCGACCGGTCTGCCGCCGGGCCTGAGCATCGACAGCGAACGCGGCTGGATCACCGGCGTACTTGCGCCTGGCTCCGGCCGGTACAAGGTGACCGTGACAGCGCGCGACGCCGAGGCGAAGACCGCCCAGGCCGTCTTCTACTGGAACGTCTGGAGCTTCTAGCGGCCTTCGTCGACGAGGAGCGGGATCAGCATCTCGTCGGCGGTGAGCGAGCCGTGCAGGCCGATCAGGCCGGCCTCGTTCGGATAGCGCCGGCTGGCGACCAGCGCGACCGGTCCGAGCGCGGCGACCACGACATCGCCGATCCGGGGCGCGACCCGATCCTCGACCGCCCCGAACCAGCCGCGGTCAACAGCTTCCTCGCGGCTCAGCACGAGCGCATCGTCGCCGAGCCGTCCGCGGTACGTCGACAAGACGTCGGCGGCGGCACCGTCGACGCAGTAGAGGTGGCGGAAGCGCGATTCGCCGCCGATCAGCTGGATGCCGTCGGTGAGCTCGGGCTCCGCGTCGAGGTCGACCCGATTCTCCGGCGCGACGTCGACCATGCCGTGGTCGGCGACGACCAGCAGTACGGCATCACGCGGAAGGGCAGCGCGCACCTGCGAGGCAAAGGTGTCGGCCGCCGCGAGTTCCTTGCGCCATTGCCAGGACACGCTGCCCTGGCCGTGACCGGTGTAGTCGAGCTGCGAGTCGTACACGTAGACCAGCGACGACTTTCCTTCCCGGCTGGCGAACCTGGTCGCGTCCAGCCGGTCCTCGACCGTGTCGGCGCCGCGGTGAGCGCTTCCCCGGAACGCGGCCGCTGTGAGACCGGAGTTGTCGAAGCGTGCCTTGCTGACGTTGCGGGTGGCGACACCAGCGGCCGCGACCCGTTCGAAAACCGTCTGATGTGGTTGCCAGCGGCGTGGATCGACCGGGGCGTCCCACGACAGCGCGTTCAGCAGCGCGCCCGTCTCGGGGACGATCGAGGTGTAGCCGACGATGCCGTGCGCGCCCGGCGGCAGACCGGTCCCGAAGCTGCTCAGGCTGACACCGGTGGTGGACGGGACGCCCGCGGTCAGGCTTCGGCCGGCTAGCGAAGACAGGTAGGGAGCGACGTCGGCGTTGCGCTGGAGAAGGTTCCAGCCGAGGCCGTCGAGCAGCAGTACGGCGTACCGGGGTGCGGGTGGCAGGCCGAGCAGGTTCTGCTCGTTGGGGAGCGACAGCGCGCCCGCTACCGACGGGAGCACATCCGCCAGGGAGCCGCCGCCGTACGCCGGCAGCACCGGGGTCGGGTCGGACACGGCCTACCTGCTGGTCGCGGACGAGAGGGCCGCCGCGAAGTCGAGCACCTGCTGGATCCCGGCCGGGCCGTCGGCCGCGGCGCTGATCCGCAGCGAGATGTCATCGGCGGCCACCGACCCGGTGTAACCGTGGTCGGCCTCGCAGTTCGGGTCGGCGCAGACGGCCGGCTCGAGATCGATCCGGTTCACCATGCCCCAGCCGATCGTCAGCACGACCTCACCACCGGCTGATCCCGGGTCCTTGCGGACCGAGGCATAGCCGGCCGGATTCGGCACCACCCGGTTGACCACGACCGCATTCACCCGGTCCAGCGGGATCGCCTCGGTCGAGGTGGACGCGTACGGCGCCTGGATCAGGTCGTCGGCGGCGTGCTCATCGGTGTGCCCGACGATCAGCCGGCTCGGCGTCAGCGCCAGGATCGTGATGTGCCGCCGGACCTCGTCGCGGTCGAACGTCGGCTCGTGTTGCAGCACGAACGCCCGGATCGGCTCGCCGGCGATCGCCACCGCGAGGGAGTCCGCCACGACATCTGGGTAGTAGCCGCACCGGTCGATCGCGTCGCGCAGTTCAGGCGAGGCGTCCGCGAGCTCCGGGACCGGCGCATTCAGGTCACGCATGGGCTCATCCTTGCACGACGACGCCCTGGCCCCGGACCGCCCTGTGGACGAACCGGAGCCAGGGCTGGCCTTTCAGCCGACGCTGGCCTTCCGCAGTACGGGCGCGCCGGCGGCACCGGCCACGGCGACCAGGACCACTCCGACGATCACCTGACCGACAAGCAGCAGCAATCCCGAGCTGCCTTGCGTGAGTGGATGGCCCCCGCTGAAGACGAGTCCGCAGAAGGCACCGAAGCCGACCACCGGCAGCCCGACTCCGACCACCGGTACGACGGCCGCAAGGCGGGCAGAGCGCTCGATGACCTTCAGCGGTACGCCGGACCGCCGCAGCGCCTTGGCAGGGCCGGCCTGATCGAGCGCTGTCCCGACTGCACCGGCTGCGGTGGAGGCAGCACCGGTGATGAAGACCAGGCCGAGCAGCAACGCGACGCCGAGCCGCAGGTCGAGCAGCATTCCCGCCTCGTGCTCGTCCTTCTCGGAGTCCGTCAGCGGCACCACATCCGGCACCACGCTGTAGAGAACCGTGCGAACCTTCTCCCGATCCGCAGCACCCGGTACGACGATGGTCACCGCCTGATCCTGCGAGGTCACCTGGCCCTTGATCCCGGCCGCATCGAGCTTCGCCCGCGCATCCTTGACCACGGCAACCGTCTGGCCCTGGTCCGGATAGAGCTTGAACGCCGTGTCGGTCCCGTCGCCGGAGAGGCCGTACGGCATGAACAACGCGAGGAAGCCGGTCACGAACCCGCTCAGCACCAGCGCGGCAACCGGCCGGAATGCTCCCTTCGGGTCGTCGACGAGTCGACGGCCGGCCAGCAGACCCACGGGGCCGTTCGCCGTACGGGCCAGAATCCTGCCGATCACCTGAACCGCCCACGGGCCGACGATCCGCACGGCGAGCGCAGCCATTCCGACCGCGATCACGATCGGCAGTAGGGCTCCCCCGGTGCCGACGATGCCCAGCATCACGGGGCCGATCACCAACAGCCCGAGGCGCAGCGCGCTGGTCGCCTTGCGCGTCTGCCCGCGGACGACGCCGAGCGGCGTGATGCTGACCCGGCCCAGACCGATGAGCGCGCTGATCACCGAGAGCAGAGGGACTGCGGCCAGCACGATCAGGACGACCCACCAACTCGCGGTCAGGTCGTGTAAATACCACTGGCCTCCGCCGATCGGAATGCGGGCGATCAGCGGACTGAGCACGGTGTAGCCGACCAGACCGGCGACCGCTCCGGCGAATCCGATCACTGCCTGCTCGACAGCGCTCAATCGAAGTACTTGGCTTCTGGTCGCGCCTGCCAGGCGGAGCGCGGCGAGTCGCCGTTCGCGGCGCTTGGCCGCCACGCCGGCGGCTTGGCCGACGAGGCTGAGCAGTGGGAAGAGGACGAGTGCGACGCCGAAGGCGACAAGGGCCAGCAGGATCGCGATCCGTTGCGGGAACGCGGTGCCCTGCCAGCTCGCCAGGTACTTCGGGTGGTACTTGTCGCTCAGGCCTGGGAGGTCCGGGGTGGCTCCCCGGATGATCACCAGTTCGTCCTTGGAGGACAACCCGGCCGCCGAGATGACACCGGTCGGCTTCGCGATGCCGAATCGTTTGCTCAGGTCGTTGCCGGCACTGCCAGACCACAGCGTGGCGACGGCCGGCGAGACGAAGATTTCGCCTGGTTTCGGAGCATGCGGCAGACCGGGTGGGGGCGCGAGCTTGGCGTTGCGCTGCTCGTCGGTGATGGCGAGGTCGTACCGCAGTACGGGCTTGCCGGCCACCATGTCCTTCACCTCATGGGTGACGCCGACCGCCGTCTTCGGGTCCGCGTCGTCCGTCGTACGCCAGCCGATCCGGTCGGCCCGATGGGTCAGGCCGAGCGTCCCGGCGATCAGGAAGGTGAGCAGCAGGGCGACCACGGCGGTCGCTCCGAGCGCTGCGAGGTTCGCCGCGCGGCCGCCGGGACCTGGGCGGCGCACGAAGCGCAGCCCGAGGTCTGTCATCGGATTCATCGGTCGCTCACCCGGCCGTCCACGATCCGCACGACGCGGTGGCAGCGGGCCGCCACGGCGTCGTCGTGGGTGACGACGACCACGGCCGCGCCTCGGTGTGTGGCCGCGCCGACGAGGAGATCGATGACCTGCGCTCCGGTCGCCGCGTCGAGTGCACCGGTCGGCTCGTCCGCGAACACGGCCTGCGGTTCGCCGACGAGCGCCCGGGCAATGGCGACGCGCTGCGCCTGGCCGCCGGACAGTTCACCGGGTCGCCGGTTGACCTCGTTCGCCAGGCCGACCTGAGCCAGTACTGCGCGGGCTCGGCCGATCGCGTCGCGGCGGGACACACCGTCGACCATCAGCGGCAGGGCGACGTTCTCGTCCGCGGGGAGCTCGGCGAGCAACTGGTTGTCCTGGAAGACGAAGCCGAGGCGGCGACGTCGCAGTACGGTCCTGGCCGCGTCGTTCAGCTGGTCGACGCGATCGCCGCCGAGCCAGACCTCGCCCTGATCCGGACTGAGGATGCCGGCCAGGACGTGCAGCAGGGTGGTTTTGCCGTTGCCGCTCGGCCCCATCACGGCAAGGGCTTCGCCGGCTCGGACCGCGACGTCGACACCGGCCAGGCCGACGACCTCGCCGTAGAACTTGACCAGCCCGCGACCGGCGAGGACCGTGCCCTCGCCGGGGAACTGCTGGAGCGACTGCTGGACAGGCGGCTGGACCGGGTGCTGGACGGGCTGGTGGTACGTGGGGTGGGGACTCGGGTGGCTCATACCCGAAGGCTTTCGCGGATCGCGCTTCGGATCGTCGGCCCGCGGTCCGGTCCTCCTACCGTCTTTCAGTTGTCTTGTGGCGAGGACGCGTAGTACTCAGGTCGTACGTCCGTCGCCGAAAGCCGAGGGGTAGGCGTCGCGATAGCTGAGCAACCGGCCGGCCGGTGTCTCCACCGACTCGGCCGCGAGTACCCCGTGGACGATGGCGCGCGAGAGCGCCTGGGCGCCGGCGGCGAAGACGGTCTCGAGCTGGATCAGCGCCGCCGGATCGGTGACGGACAGCCGGGGTACGCCAGTCGTCGTCGAGACGGCGAAGATCGCATCGCCGTCGACGAGAGTGTGGATGGGATCGATGGCGCGGGCCAGTCCGTCGTGGGCGACCATGGCCATCCGCTTCGCGGCCGCCTTGTCGAGCGGGACGTCGGTGGCGATGACGGCAATGACCGTGTTCATGCCGGGCAGCGGGCCGGCTGGGCCTTCCGGGGGCGGCTCGGTCGGGGTCCGGAGCTGGCCGAATTCGTTGTCGAGGGCAAAGCGTTCGCCGTACAGGCGGCCCTGGCTGTCGACGGTCGAGCCGACAGCGTTCACGACGACGAGTGCGCCGACGGTGGTCCCGTCGTCGAACCGGATGCTTGCCGATCCGACACCGCCCTTGAGCCGACCGGTGCGGGCCCCGGCACCGGCGCCATGGTTGCCCTGCGCAACTTCTCCGTCAGTGGCGGCTTCGATCGCCCGTCGTCCCCAGTCGGCTGTCGGCCTGGCCTGGAACCCGCCGCCTCTTCCGAGGTCGAAGAGCACCGCGGTGGGGACGATCGGTACGACATCGTGCTCGCCGGCGCCGACTCGGATGCCTTGGCCTTGTTCTTCCAGCCAGCCCATGACGCCACCGGCCGTGTCGAGGCCGTACGCGCTGCCGCCGGTGAGGACGATCGCGTTGACGCCGGGGTTGGAGTTGACCGGGTCGAGGAGGTCGGTCTCCCGGGTGCCCGGCGCTCCCCCGCGCACGTCGACGCCGGCGATCGCCGTACCGGGGAAGTGGAGCACCGTCGTACCGGTCAGGTACGGCGCATCGGTGCGCTCGACCTGACCGACCCGCACGCCGGGGACATCGGTGATCGCGTTGTGGGGACCGGGTTTTGGCATGGGTCCTGTCTAGCAGAAACCCGGTTGCGGGCGAGATTAGTTTGGAAGGCATGGATGCCGATGTGCTCTGTGGGTTGCTGGCCGAACCGTCGAGGCTGCGGACGTACTCCGCGGTGGTCCTCGGCGCGCGCGGACCGGAGGAGATCGCGGGATCGACCGGTCTGCCGTTGCCTGTTGTGCTCAGGTCGGTGCAGCGGTTGAGCAAGAACGGATTGCTCAGTGCTTCCGCGAACGGACTGGTTGCCGACGAGACCGCCTTCAAGGACGCCGTCCGGTCGAACCGGCCGGAGCGCGAACCGCTCGACGCCGACCCCGGGCGCGACGCCGTACTCCGTGCCTTCTTCCGCGACGGTCGGCTGACGAACCTGCCGACCGTCTACAGCAAGACGCTGATCGTGCTCGAGTACCTCGTCCAGTCGTTCGAACCGGACCGCACGTACGCCGAACCCGAGGTCAACACGATCCTCAACACCTTCCACCCCCGATCACGCCACCCTCCGCCGCCAACTCGTCGACGCCGGCCTCCTCACCCGCACCACCAACCACTACACCCGCCCTCAAACGCCCTAGCTGGTCAAGCACAGGCGGTGGACGGAGGCACTTGCTTCTCCTCCGCCGCCGTTCACCTGCCAAGAGGTGGGCTGGTGAGTGCTGGGTCAGGTCAGGCGGCGAGCTGGGGTGTCTTGTCTTGGTTTTTCGTTGGGGGCGATGCGGATGGAGGTGTCGAGGACGGTGGCCGAGTCAGCTGAGACGAGGACCGAGCGCAGGTCGAGGCGGACCACCTCTTCGAGTTCGAGGGTGAGGCGGGCGACGCGGTGCAGGAGGTTCTCGATCGCGGCGATGTCGACGGGGTCGGAGCCGCGGTAGCCGTACAGCAGCGGCGCGGCACGTACTTCGCGGACCATCTCCGCCGCGTCGGCCGTCGTCAACGGCGGCATCCGGTACGCGCGATCGCCGAGCAGATCCGTCGCCACCCCCGACAACCCGAACGACACCACGGGCCCGAACGACACGTCCTCCTGCGCCGAGATCACCACCGGCACCCCCGGCGGCGCCATCTTCTGTACGACGAACTGCGCCCGCCCCGGATCCGACGCGACCCCGAAGGTGCTCGTCATCTCCGCCCACGCCTTCCGCATGTCGTCCTCGTCGTGGATGTGCCGCCAGATGTCGGCGAGGTCGGGTCGCATCCGCCACTGATCGGCGGTCGCCTTCAAGATCACCTCGAAGCCGAGATCCGCGGCCCGCGCCACGGCTTCGTCCGCCGACAGCACCGGAAACGCCGGCAGCACGCTGATGCCGTAGAAACTGAGCAGCCGCTGCCGATCCTCATCACCCAGCTCGGCCCCGCTCGGATACCGCTGCAGGAACTCGGTCACGAACGCTTCCGCGGCGGACGTGTCGATATCCGGCAGGTCAGGGATGCTGCTGTCGGCGCGGCGCCGCCACTCGGCGTACTGCGTGACCTTCGCGAGCGCGCCCACGGCGTACTGGGGTGAGGAGTACGACGGGATCGAGCCGCGAGCGGCACCGCCGTACTCGTCAGGGACGCGGAGTTGCTCGGGGACGCTGCGGGAGGCGAGGAAGGTGGAGACGACCGGTTTGTCCGAGCCGGCGGCTGCTGCTGCCAGGACCTGAGCGACTTCGGCTCCGTTCGACTGCACCGGCGGCGTGAAGATGACGACGACCGAGTGCACGCGGTCGTCGGCGAACACCTCGCTGAGCGCAGCGCCGAAGTCAGCCGCGGTCGCCTCCGCACTGAGTGTGCGCGGCTCCCCCGCTACGTCGAGGCCGGTGCTGGCGACCGTGTCGAGAGCGAGCAGTGTCAGCGCGTCGGAGTTGCTCACGATCGCGACCCGGCGACCCTTCGGCAGCGGCTGGTGGGCCATCAACTGGGCGACGTCGAACAACTCGCCATTGGTGTCCACGCCGATCAGCCCGCTCTGCCGGAACAGCGAGTCGACAGTTGCTGGCGGCAACGAACTGCGGCGGACCGTGTGCCCGAGCGGGACGCCCTGGGTGGCCCGGCCGGACTTCAGCGCGATCACCGGCTTGCGCCCGGCCAGCCGACGGGCGACCCGGCTGAACTTGCGGGGGTTGCCAAGGGACTCCAGGTAGAGCAGGACGACCTCGGTCGCCTCGTCGGAGTACCAGTACTGCATCAGGTCGTTGCCGGAGACATCTGCCCGGTTGCCGGCGGAGACGAAGCTGGACAGGCCGAGACCACGACCGGTCATGTCCGCGAGGATCGAGACTCCCAACGCGCCCGACTGGCAGAAGAAGGCGACGCGGCCGCGGCTCGGCATCACCGGCGAGAGGGTCGCGTTCAGGCTCACCCCAGGCGCGGTGTTGATGACGCCCAGCGCGTTCGGCCCGATCACGCGCATCCCGTACGACCGGGCCAGGCCGACCAGTTGCCGCTGGCGCTTGCGGCCTTCGTCGCCGATCTCGGCGAACCCGCTCGACACCACCACCAGCCCGCGAACGCCCTTGGCGGCGCAGTCCAGCACGACATCGACCGCCATCTCGGCCCGGACGGCCACGACGGCGAGGTCCACCTTCTCGCTGACCTCCCGGATCGTCCGGTACGCCGGTACGCCCTCGATCTCGTCCTCGGTGGTCTCCGCGTTCACCGCGTACAGCCGGCCGGGGAAGCCGCTGTCGCGCATGTTGCGCAGCAGCGCGTTGCCGATCGTGCCCTCCCGCCGGCTCGCTCCGATCACCGCGACGCTCGTCGGCGTCAGCAACCGGGCGATCGAGAGCGCCTCGGACCGCTGCTCGCGAGCCTGCATGACCCCGAACGAGGTGTCGGTCGGCGCGATGTCGAACTCGACCACGATCACGCCGTCCTCGAACTCGCGGGCCACCTTGTAGCCGGCCTCGGTGAAGACGGTGATCATCTTGCGGTTGTCCGGCAGCACCTCGGCGACGAACCGGGCGATGCCGTGCTCGCGGGCCGCCTGCGCCAGGTGCTCGAGCAACAGTTGCCCCAGGCCCCGGCCCTGGTGCGCGTCCTCGATCAGGAACGCGACCTCCGCGGTCCGCCGGCCCGTCCGCTCGTACCGGCCGACGCCGATCATCGCGTCACCGACCGTGACGATCAGCGCGAGCCGATCGGAGTAGTCCACCTGGGTGAACCTGGCCACGTCGCGAGCGGACAGTTCCGGATACGGCGCGAAGAAGCGGTAGTACTTCGATTGCTCGGAGACCCGGGCGTAGAACGCCACCAGCAGGTCCGCGTCGTCCGGCGTGATCGGCCGCAGATGGGCGGTCGCCCCGTCCCGCAGTACCACGTCGGCCTCGTACTCCGCCGGATAGCCGGGCGGCAGGTCGACTGGGCGGCTCGGGCCATACTGGGCCGGTCGCTGCGGCTGCTGCTCCGGCGTCGTCACTCGGCCAGCGTACTCAAGCAACGGATTCGGAGGACGCAATTTCATGTGGTGGTTGAGTGCACTCGGGGGGCTGATCGCGGTCGCCACCGGATTGCTGAGCCCCGGCGACGCACTGGACGTGATCGAGCGGATCGCTCCCGTGCTGGTCTTCCTGGTCGCCGTCACGGTGATCGCCGGGCTGGCCGACGCCGCCAAGGTGTTCGAGGTCGCGGCCCGCGAAGCGGCCCACCTCGGCCGGGGCAGGACCTGGCGACTTTGGCTGCTGGTGGTGGCCTTGGCCACCGCGCTGACCATCGTGCTCTCGCTCGACACCTGCGCCGTCCTGCTCACTCCGGTGGTCCTGGCGATGGCGCGGCAGCTCGACATCCCGCCCAAGCTGTTCGCCTTCACCACTGTCTGGCTGGCCGGCACGGCGTCTCTCCTCCTCCCGGTGTCGAATCTCACGAATCTGCTCGCCCTGCACCGCTTCGACCAACTGGGCCTCGGGCTCCGCGACTACCTCGGTCTGAGCTGGCGACCGGCGATCGCCGCCATCGTCATCACCGTGGTCGTGCTGGCGCTGCTCTTCCACCGCGACCTGCGCCGGACGTACGTCGTACCGGAGACGCCCGGGCTCGACGACAAGGTGCTGTTCTGGGGGTCAGCCGGAGTCTGTATCGCGCTCGGACCGGCGTTCGTCACCGGTATCCAGGTCGCGATCCCGGCGAGTATCGGCGCGGTTGCGCTCGTCGTCCTCTTCGCCGTACGCCGACGTGGCGAACTCACCTGGGCGCTCATCCCGTGGCAACTGGTGCTCACCGTGGTCGGCCTGTTCCTCGTGGTCGGCGCACTGACCGCGCACGGACTGGAGGGCCTACTCGGGACCATCGCGGGCACCCACGGCCAGAGCCTGGCCGCCGAGCTGCGACTGGCCGGCACAGCGGCCTTCGGCGCGAACGCGGTCGACAACCTGCCGGCGTACCTGGCGATGGAACCGGTGGCCGCGGCGAACGGCAACCGGATGATGCTGCTGCTGATCGGGGTGAACTGCGGCTGCCTGCTCACCCTCTGGGGGTCGCTGGCCACCCTGCTCTGGCGGGACCGCTGCCTCGCCGCGGGGGTGCGCATCTCCTGGTGGTCGTTCCTCTGGCGTGGTCTCGTGCTGACTCCGGTCGTCCTCGTCGGGACGGTCCTGGCGCTCAACCTCGGCTGACGGGGAAGGCGGACCGTCGGCCGAGGTCGAGGCAGCCCGCCGGCGGCGAGGCCAGCGGACCCACGGAATGGACCAGTGATCGAACATGCGTTCGACTGTAGTCCGATCGATCCCCCGGTGTCCAACCCGCGAGGATGATTGCCTCCTGCATGCGACTGGGTAATAGTGCCGTCCATGAGCGAGGAACAGAGCACCTCGGACAACACCCGGGCCTTTCGCGACGCGCGGGACTTCCTGATCGCGCACCGCGAGGACTACGAGGTCGCCTACCGCGACTTCAAGTGGCCGTCCTTCGACCGGTTCAACTGGGCCCGCGACTGGTTCGACGCGCTCGCGGTCGAGCAGCCGGACGTTGCGGCCCTCACCATCGTCGAGGAGGACGGCGAGGTGAACTCCCTGACGTACGGCGAAATGGCCGAGCGATCGCGGCAAGTCGCCGGGTGGCTCACCCAGGCCGGCCTGCTGCCGGGAGACCGGGTGCTGATCGTGCTCGGCAACACCGTGCCGCTGTGGGAGGTCATGCTCGGCTGCATCCGGGCCGGCGCGGTGATGATCCCGGCGACCACGCTGCTCACCGACGCCGACCTGGCCGACCGGATCAGCCGCGGCGGCGTACGGGCCGTTGTCACTGCCGCGTCCGATGCTCCTCGCTATCAAGGTATCGCCGATCACTGCATCCGCGTCGCCGTCGGCGGTCCTGTGGACAACTGGCTCGACTACGACGACTCACGTGGGTACGACGGGCCGGTGCCCGACGTGGACACAGCCGCCGACGACTCCCTGCTGCTCTACTTCACCTCCGGTACGACGAGTCAGCCGAAGCTGGTCGAGCACACCCAGGTGAGCTACCCGGTCGGCCACCTGTCGACCATGTACTGGATCGGCCTGCAGCCGGGCGACGTCCACCTCAACGTGTCCTCGCCGGGCTGGGCCAAGCACTCGTGGAGCAACGTGTTCGCGCCGTGGAACGCCGGCGCGACCGTCTTCCTCTACAACTACACGCGCTTCGACGCCGAGAAGATGCTCCAGGTCCTGCAGACCTACGGGGTGACGACGTTCTGTGCGCCGCCGACGGTGTGGCGGATGCTCATCCAGGCCGAACTGTCCGCGGTCGAGGTCCAGATCCGTGAGTGCATCTCGGCGGGCGAGCCGCTCAATCCCGAGGTGATCGAACAGGTCCGCGCTGCCTGGGGCATTACCATCCGCGACGGCTACGGCCAGACCGAGACCACCGCCCAGATCGGCAACCCGCCCGGCCAGCCGGTGAAGCCCGGCTCGATGGGACGCCCGCTGCCGGGGTACTCGATCGCGCTGGTCGACCCGGCCACCGACGAGGTCGGCGACGACGGCGAGATCTGTATCGAACTCGCTCCCCCGCCGGTGCCGCTGATGCGCGGCTACCGCGACGCCAAGGACCTGACCGACGAGGCGATGCGCGGTGGCTACTACCACACCGGTGACGTCGCGAGCCGGGACGAGGACGGCTACATCACGTACGTCGGGCGGTCGGACGACGTGTTCAAGGCCAGCGACTACCGGATCTCGCCGTTCGAGCTGGAGTCCGTGCTGATCGAGCACCCGGCCGTCGCCGAAGCAGCGGTCGTCCCGTCGCCTGATCCCGTGCGACTCGCGGTGCCGAAGGCGTACGTCGTACTGGTTGCCGGGCGCGAGCCGTCGCGGGAGCTGGCGGCGGAGATTCTGCAGTACTGCCGCGACCACCTCGCGCCGTACAAGCGGATCCGGCGGATCGAGTTCGCCGAGTTGCCGAAGACGATCTCGGGCAAGATCCGCCGCGTCGAACTGCGCGCGGACGAGGCGGCCAAGGTCGACAGCGGCGAGTCCACCCAGTACGCCTTTGACGAAGCCGACTTCCGCGACGCCTGAGGAGATCCGCTGCCGGACGCGGTGAGCGTGCTGCAATAGGCGGATGTCGCACGACACCGGACTGGGAATCGCGGCGGTCGTAGTACTGCCACTGCTGGTCGCCATCGCTGTCGTGGGATCGCGGCTGGCTTCGCTGCGGCACGACAAGGGCATCGTCACCGCGGCCCTGCGCGCCCTGGTTCAACTGGCCCTCGTCGGGGCGCTGGTCGGCTTCGCGCTGAAGTCGATCTGGGGCACGCTCGCCTTCATCCTGATGATGATGACCATCGCAACCATCACCAGCGCGCGCCGCATCCGGCATGTCGCGGTGGTGCCGGGTCAGTACGCGTACTGCGCGGCCGCGATCGGCGGCGGGGCGGCTGTGGTGCTGCTGCTCCTGGTGCTGCCTGGCGTGGTGCCGCGCAACCCGGGGAGCATCCTGCCGATGGGCGGCATCGTCGTCGGTGGTGCGATGAACGCGACCACGCTCGCCGGGCGACGGCTGTTGGCGGAGTACGGCGGGCGGTTCGGCGAGTTCGAGGCTGGGTTGTCGATCGGGCTTTTGCAGCCGGATGCGTTCAAGCTGGTCGCGGGGCCGGTGGCTGGGGATGCGCTGCTGCCGGCGCTCGACCAGACGCGGACGGTCGGGCTCGTGACGTTGCCGGGAGCCTTTGTCGGCATGGTGCTCGGTGGAGCGTCCCCGACGGCGGCGGCTGCGCTGCAACTCGTCGTACTGATCGGTCTGCTCGCCGCGGGGTCGATCGCCATCCTGGTGACCACGGAGCTCCTGGCGCGCTCGTCGTTGCCCGACGGGCGTACCGTTTCCTCATGAGCGACGACAAGAGCCTCTTCAGCCGAATCGACGAACTCGTTGCCGAAGAGCACGAACTCCGTACCAAGCACGCCGCCGGCCAGGTCGCCGACGACGAAGAGAAGGCGCGCCTGCAAAAGCTCGAGGTCGAACTCGACCAGTGCTGGGACCTCCTCCGCCAGCGCCGCGCCAAGCGCGAGTTCGGCGACGACCCCGAGACGGCACAGCCCCGCTCGGCGGATGTCGTCGAGGGTTATCTGAACTGACCTGACCGTACGACGCACCCTTTCGCGTCTCCTCGGTCACGGCTCGGACAACGTTCGGGCGCACGGTGCTCACATTCTCGTCTGCTGTGCCGTCGTAGCGGTGACGTTGTCCGAGTGGCTGGAGGAAGCAGATGGAATCGTCCGCGATTGTGCGTGGCTTTGCGTTGCACCTTGTTGTTGATGATGTGGAAGGCAGCATCGGCTGGTATCGGGAGGCGCTGGGGGCGACCGTGACGCGGGTTCTTCGGATGCCTGGCGGTGCGATCGCCACCGCCGAGCTGGACGTGCACGGGCTGGCCGTCGCCATGGCGGCGCCTGTGCCTGGCACCAAGCTCAGCACTCCGTCGGCGTCCGGTACGTCGGTGGCCGCTTATCGGCTGGTGGTTGCGGATGCCGACGAGGCGATGCGGCAGGCCGTTGCCGCCGGGGCGACGGTCAGTGCTGAGATCCAGGACGCGTTCTGGGGTGTTCGTACCGGCGAGGTGCTCGACCCGTCCGGGCATCGGTGGGCGTTCGATCAGCAGTTGCGCGACGTGCCGACCGAGGAGATCGAGCAGCGGCTCGCCGAGCTTGTCGCAGGAAGCTGATCGTCAGAAGCCGCGGAGTTTGTCCGGGGTGATGCGGATGAGGACCGAATAGCTCTTGTGGAACTCGTCCGCTGACATGCCGAGGCCGGCGATGTGTTCGGCGTACTTCGTGGTGTAGGCGGCTCGTTCCTCATCCGTGAAGCCGGCTTCGTCGATCGCCGCCGAGCCGGTGAGTACGCCGACCTCGCCGCCGTGGAAGGTGGCGTTGAAGTTCGTGGAGACGCGGTCGCCGCGGCCGAGGTTGCGGAGCTTCGCCGTCCTCGGCTGGCTGGCGATCAGCAGTTGGCCGCCGGTCCACAGGAACCACACCGGCGTGGGCGCCGGCGTACCGGACGGGGCGACCGTGGTCAGCCAGATCACCAACTCGTCGTCGAGCTGACGAGCGACGCGTGCGCCGAAAGGGGTGCTGGTGTCGATCGAGAACATCGGAGATGACCTTCCGTCAGCGGCTCAGGACGGACCCAGGCGTCCCCACTCGATCGCCGGGCAGCGGTCCATCACCATCGTCAAACCTGCTGCCGTCGTTCGGGTGTAGGCGTCCGGATCCATGACACCCAACTGGAACCACACCGCCCGCGCGTTGATTCCGACCGCCTCGTCCGCGATCGCGCCGGCCAGCTCGGACCGGACGAACACGTCGACACAGTCCACCTCGAACGGGATCTCCGCCAGCGACGCGTACCCCGGCTCGCCGTGCACCGTCTCGGCCGACGGATGCACCGGCACGATGCGTTTCCCGTGTCCCTGCAGGAACCGCGCCACGCCGTACGCCGCCCGGCTGGTGTTGTTCGACAGCCCCACCACGGCCCACGTCTGGCAGTCGGCGAGGATCTTGCGGATGTCACTCTCATCGGCCCATGCCATGCGGCCATCCTCCCTCAGCAGCCAAATCAGCCGCGCAGATAGGTGAGCACAGCCGACACCCGGCGATCGCGGCCGTCGTCCAGGTGCAGCTTGGCGAAGATGTTGCCGACGTGTTTGCGGACCGCCGCCTCGCTCACCACCAACTGCTCGGCGATCGACGAGTTCACCCGCCCCTCCGCCATCAACGCGAGCACCTCCAGCTCACGCGGCGTCAGCGCCGCCAGCGGCCCGTCGTCCCGTCGCCGCGCGAGCAACTGGCGAACCACCTCGGGATCGACCACAGTGCCGCCGTCGGCGACCCGATCCAGCGAGGCCAGGAACTCGGTCACATGACCGACCCGGTCCTTCAGCAGGTACCCGATCCCGCCGGTCGTCGACTCCAGCAACGACGACAGGTACGCGTCCGCGACGTACTGCGAAAGCACCAGGATCCCGATGCCGGGCAGCTCGGCCCGGATCGCCGCGGCCGCGCGCAGACCCTCGTCGCTGTGCCCGGGCGGCATCCGTACGTCGGTGATCACCAGGTCGGGCGGCTCCTTGCGGACCACGGCCAGCAAGGTGTCCGCGTCACCCACCGCATCCCGTACTTCGTGGCCGGCGCGATCCAGGATGCTCGCCAGCCCCTCCCGCAACAGCAGCGAATCCTCAGCCAGGACGATGCTCAGTCGTCGAGCCGGCACGGGGTCTCCATCCTCAATCGGGTCGGCCCACCGGGTGGGCTGGTCAGGTCGAGTGTGCCTCCCAACGCGTCCAGCCTGGTCACCAGCCCCGTGAGTCCGGTCCCACCCGTGGGATCCGCGCCGCCGATGCCGTCGTCGGCGATCGTGACGACCAGTTGGTCGTCCACGATCCAGCCGTCCACCTCACACCGGCTCGCCTGCGCATGTTTCGCCACATTGCCGAGTGCCTCACTGACGACGAAGTACGCCGCGGCTTCGATCGGCGGGGGCAATCGCCGCGGCAGTTCCATCCGAACGGTCACCGGCATCGGACTGCGATCGGCAACCTCCCGTACCGCGGCCTCCAGCCCGTGGTCGATGAGTACCCGCGGATGAATGCCCCGCACCGCCTCCCGCAGATCAGCCAGCGCGGCCTCGGCCTCGCCATGCGCCTTCACCACCAACCGGCGCCCCTCCCCCTCGGGCAGGTCGAGTTCGGCCAGGCCGAGCGTCATCGTCAGACCGACCAGCCGCTGCTGTACGCCGTCATGCAGGTGCCGCTCGATCCTGGCCCGCTCGGTCTCGAACGCGTCGACGAGATCCAGCCGGGACCGACGCAGATCGGCGAGGTTGCGACGGAGTTCGTCCTCGCGCGGGCCGAGCATCACCTTGGCGAGTTCGGCCTGCCCTGCGGCGAGCCAGCCGAGCAGATACGAGCTGACCGTGTACCAGATCGGTCCGAACAGGACCAGGAACAGCAGCCCCTCCCAGAAGGTGGTCAGCGTCCACGGGCCCATGCCGATCTCGTCGTCGTCCGCGATGAACGGCGCCACCAAGGTGATGGCCAGCACCGCCAGGCTCACACCGGCGAACAGTGCGTTCAGCGGCCAGAGGAAAACGCCGAACAGGAACCCGTAGCCGAGAGCCCGGACCGAGGCCTGCTCGCGGCGCCGGAACCGCAGCCGCTCGCGCAGTCCCGTCGACTGGGGCACCTGCGCATGCGGGGTACTGATCCCGGCCGGCATCATCAACCGGGCTCGATAGCGCTCCATGATGCCGATCAGCACTCCGAGGAGCGGGAACGCCGTCAGCAGCAGTACGCCGACCAGAATCGGGCTCAGTAATGCACTGACTGCCGCGGCACCGATCAGCACGCAGATCGTGGCAGCACCCGCCGGGACCGAGCTCAGCAAGTAGGCATAGCTGCGCCAGGGCCAGGAGGAGACGAGGTACCGCCTCGAAGTGAGCGCTGCCCAGGCCGTGTTCATTTCCCCAACCCTAGGGCCGCAACGGGCTTCAGCGCGGTAGCGTGCGCGCTACCGCGGTACTCCTCTGTAGACCAGGGTGAAACCACGTGCTGGGCGGTTGGCTGGAACCATGACCAGCACCGCGCCGACGCGCCATCCCGTCGTACCTAGTGACCCGCCTGCCCTGCTGCTCGACGGGATCACCAAGACCTACGAGTCCAAGGCTGGGGCTGTCCAAGCCCTGCGGGGCGTGACGTATCACTTCCAGCAGGGATCGTTCACCGCCGTGATGGGACCGTCGGGCTCGGGGAAATCCACCTTGCTGCAGTGCGCGGCAGGGCTGGATCAGCCGACCGCCGGAACGGTACTGCTCGGCGGCACCAGGCTGCAGGGACTCGGCGAGGTCGAGCTGACCAAGTTGCGCCGCAAGCAGATGGGTTTCGTCTTCCAGGCATACAACCTGTTGCCTTCGCTGACCGTCTTCGACAATGTCGCACTCCCCCTACGGCTGACCGGAATCCGGCCTCGCCGCCAGGATGTCCTGGCAGTCCTGGACCAGGTCGGCCTGGCGGACAAAGCCAAACGGCGCCCCGCCGAACTGTCCGGTGGCCAGCAGCAGCGGGTCGCCATCGCGCGTGCACTGATCACCAGGCCGGCGGTGTTCTTCGCCGACGAGCCGACCGGTGCGCTGGACAGCAAGACCAGCCGGCAGATCCTCAGCTTGTTGCGCGAGGCAACCGATCGCGCGGGACAGACGGTAGTCATGGTCACCCACGACCCGGTCGCCGCGGCGTACGCGTCGCGCGTGCTGTTCCTGTCCGACGGACTGGTCGCAGGCTCTCTCGACAACGGCAGCCCGGCCCAGATCGCGGCCGCGATGAGCGACCTGGAGCGCTGATGTTCTCCCTCAGCCGTCAAACCGTACGCCGGCACCTCCCCCTGTACGCCGGTTCGTTCGTCGCGCTCGCCGTCGGAGTGTTCATGCTCGGCCTCGCCGCGACCGCAACAGCAGCCACCATCGCGTACCACGGGCCGGAGGCCGACAGCATCCTCGTGCAGCTTCCTGGCACGGACGGTGCCGGGCCACATTCCGAGCGGGTCGTGTTGTCGGGCGCCGACGCCTCCGGCCTGCAGGTGGTTCTCTCGATGGTCGGAGTGATCAGCGGGTTCATCACGATCTTCGTCATCGCCAGCACCTTCGCGTTCGCGGTGGCATCGCGCCGCCGGGAAGTCGGGCTGCTCCGGCTGATCGGTGCCACCCCTCGGCAGGTTCGCAGGATGGTGTTCGGCGAGGCGCTGGTGGTTGCCCTGGCCGCGTCGGTGACGGGAGCGGTGCTGGCCCAGTTGGCGACCCCGTTCCTGTTGGCGAAAGCGTCGTACACCGAACTCGCACCGGTGAAGCTCGAACCGGCCAGCCCGTGGATTCCGCTCGGCATCGCGATCGCCGTGGGACTGGTGGTGGCGCTGCTGGGCGCACGCTCGGCCGCGCGCCGGGCCGGTCGGGTCGGACCGGTCGAGGCACTGCGCGAGGCGGCCCTCGAGCCGCCGCAGATCGGGGTGGTCCGGGTCGTGTTCGGGCTCGTGTTCCTGGCCGGGGCGATCGCGATGCTGGCCCTGATCCAGCCGGGGACCGGAGAGGGAGTGGTGCCGCTGGCCATGTTCACGCCGATGGTGCTTGTCGTCTCGCTCACCTTGCTCGCTCCGCTCGTGGTGCCGTGGATCGGCCGGCTCTGGGCGCTGCCGCTGGTCCGCTGGACCCAGGTGTCCGGCCGGCTGGCTCGCAGCAACGTGGTCGCGGCACCTCGCCGGAGCGCTTCGCTGGCTGCGCCGATCCTGGCGATCTCGGCCATCGCCGGTTCGATGGTGCTGAGCCTCAGTTTCGCCGCCGACGCGGCTGCCGCGACCATTCGCGACACCTTGACCGCGCCGATCGTCGTCACGGCGCCGGAGAACTCGGCAGCCGCGCCGGAGAACTCGGGAGAGCTGAGAGAGCGCATTCTCACGACGCCGGACGTTGCTGCTGCCGATGGCGGGATCAGCGTCGGGATCATCCGCGCCGACGGCGACTCCGCAGAACTCGAGGACGGCGAGGGCATCGACCCGGCCGTCGCCGCGACGACCCGAATCCTGACGCCGATCAGCGGGGAACTGGCGAACCTCACCGGCCAAACCGTTGCTGTGGGCAAAGAGATGGCCGGCCTCGAGCACTACAAGGTGGGCAGCGAGATCAGCGTCGTCTTCGGCGACCGAGCCAAGGGCACGCTTCGGGTCGTTGCCGTCCTGCCGGACGCGCCCGGCGTCAACGGCTCGATGCTGGTCCCGCTCGCCCTCGCCAGGCAGCACGCACCCGCGGCCGTCCCGGAACGGTGGTTCGTGCAACCTGCCGGCGGCGTCGATCCTGCTCAGCTCATCGGCGCGCTGGATCGGCAACTGAGCGGCACCGGAGCGCACGTAGTACGGGCTGAGCAGTGGGAGCAAGAGCAGGCGGACGGTCTCCGGAAGGGAAACCAGTTGGGGCTGGTCCTGCTGATGGGGCCGGCCGGGCTCTACAGCGGGATCGCGATCGCGAACACTCTGTTGATGGGCAGCCTCCAGCGCCGCCACGAGTTCGTCACCTCCCGGTTGCTCGGCGCGACCCCGGCCCAGATCCGCCGGATGGTCCTGTGGGAGTCGTCCCTGGTGGGTGCGGCTGCCCTGACGCTCGGCACGGTGATCACCGCGACGGTCGGGATCCTGCTCCGGCACGCGATGACCGAGGGGCTCCGAGACGTTCCGACCACGATTCCGTGGGCACTACTGCTCGGAATCGGCGCTCTGTGCCTACTTCTGGCCACCGGCGCGGCGACCGCACCCACCTCCTTCATCCTCCGCAGGACCAGCCCCGCGGACGCTGTTGGCGACTAGGGTGGGTCGGTGCTGGGCTCCGGACGAGGCAGCAGCGACAATGGCGCTGCCGCCGGACCGCCGCGGCGCGTCTCGTAAGAGTTGCTGGCATCGAGGAGTTCTCAGAACCGCATGGCACGCCGTACCAACACCACCGCCGAACCGGAAGACTTCGAGGAGCGCATCCTCGACGTCGACGTCTCCGACGAGATGCGCAGCAGCTTCCTGGAGTACGCCTACTCGGTGATCTACTCCCGGGCGCTGCCGGACGCCCGCGACGGGCTGAAACCGGTCCAGCGGCGGATCCTGTTCTCGATGGCGGAGAACAACATCCGCCCCGACCGCGGCCATGTGAAGAGCGCCCGCGTCGTCGGTGAAGTGATGGGTAAGTACCACCCGCACGGTGACGGCGCGATCTACGACGCCCTGGTCCGGACCGCGCAGCCCTGGTCGATGCGGCTGCCGCTGATCGACGGGCACGGAAACTTCGGCTCGCTCGACGACGGCCCGGCCGCCATGCGGTACACGGAGTGCCGGATGGCCCCGTCGTCGCTGGCGATGACGAACGGGCTGGACGAGAACGTCGTCGACTTCAAGCCCAACTACGACGGCCGCGAGGAAGAGCCGTCGGTACTGCCGGCCGCCTTCCCGAACCTGCTGGTCAACGGCGCCGCCGGCATTGCGGTCGGTATGGCCACCAACATGGCCCCGCACAACCTCGTCGAGGTGATCCAGGCGCTGCGGCACCTGATCAAGACGCCGAACGCGGACCTCGACGACCTGATGCGGTTCATCCCCGGCCCGGACCTGCCGACCGGTGGCAAGATCGTCGGCCTGGAAGGTATCAAGGACGCCTACCTGACCGGCCGGGGCAGCTTCAAGATGCGCGCCACCGCCCGGATCGAGAACATCACCCCGCGCCGCAAGGGCATCGTGGTCACCGAGCTGCCGTACACGGTCGGCCCGGAGAAGGTGATCGAGAAGATCAAGACCCTGGTCCAGGCGAAGAAGCTGCAGGGCATCTCCGACGTCAAGGACCTGACCGACCGCGCGCACGGCACGCAGCTGGTGATCGAGGTCAAGAACGGTTTCGTCCCCGAAGCCCTGCTGGAGCAGCTCTACAAGCTGACCCCGCTGGAGGACTCGTTCTCCATCAACGCCGTCTGCCTCGTCGACGGCCAGCCCCGCACCCTCGGCCTGCGCGAACTGCTCGACGTTTACCTGCAGCACCGGTACGACGTGACGCGGCGGCGCAGCGAGTTCCGCCGGAAGAAGGCGCAGGACCGGCTGCACATCGTCGACGGCCTGCTGATCGCGATCCTGGACATCGACGAGGTCATCCAGATCATCCGGACCAGCGACGACGCCGCCGCGGCCCGGGTGCGGTTGATGGACATCTACGACCTGACCGAGACCCAGACCAACTACATCCTGGACATGCCGCTGCGCCGGCTGACCAAGTTCTCCAAGCTCGAACTGGAGACCGAGAAGGCCGAGCTCGAGCGCGAGATCGAGAAGCTGACCGCGATCCTGGACGACGAGACGCTGCTGAAGAAGATCGTCTCCGAGGAGCTCGCCGACGTCGCCAAGACGTACGGCACGCCGCGCCGGACGGTGCTGCTGGAATCCTCCGGCGCCACCAAGACCGCGGCCGTACCGCTCGAGGTCACCGACGACCCGTGCTGGGTCCTGATGAGCTCGACCGGCTTGCTGGCCCGCACCAACGGCATCGAGCCGTTCGGCGAGGGTGACGGCCGGGCCAAGCACGACGCGATCGTGTCCGCCATCAAGAGCACGGCCCGTGGGCAGTACGGCCTGATCACCAGCACCGGCCGGCTGATCCGGCTCGAGTCGCTCGACCTGCCCGCCGTACCGACCACCGCGAACGCGCCGAACCTGCAGGGTGGCGCTCCGGTCGCCGAGTTCGTCTCGCTCGAACCGGGCGAGAAGGCTCTCGCGCTGACCACGATGGACCCCGACTCGGTCGGCGTAGCCCTCGGTACTGCGGGTGGCGTGGTGAAGCGCGTCGTGCCCGACCACCTCAGCAACCGCGACTCGTGGGAGATCATCCGGCTCAACGACGGCGACCAGGTCGTCGGCGCGGTCGAACTCACCACGGGTGAAGAGGAACTCTGCTTCATCACCTCCGACGCACAACTTCTGCACTTCGGAGCCTCGGTCGTCCGTCCACAAGGCCGTACTGCGGGTGGCATGGCCGGTGTCCGTCTGAGCAGCGGGGCGAAGGTGGTGTTCTTCGGCGCGCTCACTCCGGACAAGGAGGCGCACGTCGTCACCATCTCCGGCTCCTCCTCGGCCCTGCCGGGGACGGAGGTCGGCGCGGTCAAGGTGACGCCGTTCAGCGAGTACCCGGGCAAGGGCCGTGGGACAGGCGGTGTCCGCTGCCACCGGCTGCTCAAGGGCGAGGACGGCCTGCTGCTGGCCTTCGCCGGTACGGCGCCGGTCCGGGCCAGCGCGAACAGCGGTGCACCGGTCGACCTGCCGCCGATCGACCCGCGTCGCGACGGTTCCGGCGTGGCGGTGGCGCAGCCGATCGCCGCCTGCGCCTCGGACCTGGCAGGCTGAGCCCCATGAAGAGACTCGTCGCGCTCGGCGCGGTGCTGTTGCTCGTCGTCACCGGTTGCAGTGGCAAGAAGGACAACGGCGGCGGCAAGTCCGGCGACGATCCGGTCGCGCTGCTGACCGCGGCCAAGAAGACCATCGACGACGCGGCGAGCGTGCACATCGTGCTGACCGGCAAGGATCTGCCGGACTCCTCGCAGACACTGGCCAGTGGCGACGGTGTGGCGACCCACGCCCCGGCGTTCAAGGGGAAGCTGACCGTTCGCGCGGCCGGTTCGCCCATCGACGCCCAGGTCGTTGCCGTGGGCAGCAAGGTGTACGCGAAGCTGTCGTTCACGCCGAAGTTCATCGAGTTGCCGCCCTCGCAGCTGGCCGGTCTCGGTGCACCGGACCCGTCGATCTTGCTGGACCCGAACAAGGGCCTGACCGCAGTACTGCCTGGTCTGAAGGACGCGGCCGTCAAGGGCGACACCCGGGACGGCTCGAAGGTGCTCACCGAGGTGACCGGCAAGGTGACCGGCAAGTCGCTGCAGGGCATCTTCCCGAAGGCACCGGCCGACCAGGACTTCCCGAGCAGCTTCAAGATCGACAAGGACACCAAGCAACTGGTGTCGGCGACGATCAGCGGCCCGTTCTACGACGGCGCCACCAGCAGCTACGACATCACCTTGGACAAGTACGGCGAACAGGTGGAGATCACCAAGCCGTGAGCAGTCCCAGGGCGCGGTTGAGCCTCGCCTCGGTTGCTGTCGCCTTCGCTGCCGCGGACACCTACGTCGTCGTACTGGCGTTGCCCGACATGATGTCCGGTGTCGGGCTGTCCGCGGACCAACTACAGCGGGCTGCGCCGATCCTGTCCGGCTTCCTGCTGGGCTACATCGCCGTACTGCCACTGATCGGCCGGATCGCCGACCTGGTCGGCAGGACGCCGGTGCTCGTGGGCGCGCTGCTGTTGTTCGCAGTGGGCTCACTGATCACTGCAGGGGCTTACGACCTGTCCCTTATCGTCGTCGGGCGGTTCCTGCAGGGTGTGGGCGGAGGCGGACTGGTACCGGCCACACTCGCTCTCGTGGCCGATCTCTGGCCAGCTGACAAACGTGGACTGCCGCTCGGCGTGGTCGGCGCGGTACAGGAGCTCGGCTCGGTGCTCGGTCCGCTGCTCGGGGCTGCGGTGCTGGCGATCGCCGACTGGCGCTACATCTTCTGGCTGAACCTCACTGTCGCGGTCGTGCTCGCCCTGTTGCTGCGCGGCCGACAGAGACCGCCCCTGTCGGCCGCGGTCGGCGTGCTGGCTTGTGTCGCCCTAGGCCTCACCTTGACTGCGCCAAAGCGACTAGCCACCGGTGTGACCCTCGGTCTCCCGTTCGTACCGTTGTCAGGCGACTCGCGCCTCCTGACTCCCATCGGCGTAGCCACTCTCGTTCTGGCCGTGCTGTGGCTCGCAGTGGTTCTCCTGAAGAGCCGCAGGACACTCGCCGACGTGGCGGGCCAGGTGGACGCTATCGGCGCGCTACTGCTGGCTCTTGCGCTCGCCGGCGTGGTGCTGACGTTCGCGACGGCCGACCCCGAGCGGGAGGTGATGGCTCCCGCAGGGCCCTGGTTGCTGACCGGTGCGGCGGTCTTCGCGGTGGCCTTCGCGCTCTGGCAACGCCGCAGTCCTACCGCGATCGTCCCGACCGGATTGCTCAACGCGAAGCCTGCTTGGGGATCCCTGCTCGTCAGCTTCCTCGTCGGCGCCGCCCTGATCGCGGCACTGGTCGACGTACCGGTCTTCGCCCGCACCACGCAGAGCGGCGGACAGTTGGCCGCCGCACTCGTGCTGCTGCGTTTCCTCATCGCCCTGCCGTTGGGTGCTGTCATCGGCGGCTGGCTGACCCGGCGGTACGGCCTCGGCCTGATCACCGGCATCGGGCTCGGCCTGGCGGGAGTGATGTTCGTACTGATGACCTTCTGGGAGCGCGGCGCGCTCAAGCACGCGCCGGCCACCATCGTGCTGCTCGCCTGCGGTTTCGGCTTCGGCCTCGCCCTGTCTCCGGTCAACACCGCCATGCTTGCAGCCACCCGCGCCGACAGCCACGGACTGGTCAGCGCGCTCGTGGTGGTCGCCCGCATGGTCGGAATGCTCGTCGGTGTCTCAGTCCTCACCGCGATCGGCCTGCGCCGCTACTACACGCTGGTGGACGACGTACCGTCCCCGAACGAGCTCTGCCCTACCGCACCGGGCTCCTGTCACCAGTACGTCGACGCTCTCCGCGAAGCCGCGATTTCACAAGTGCACACGATCTTTGCCGGAGCAGCGGTCTGCGCGTTCGCGGCCGCAGTACTGGCTGTCCTGCTGCTCGGACGGCGGCCGGTCGAAGTACGCAGTACGGCGGGGTGAGGCAGCCAACTGTCCACGGGTGACGACAGTCATGCGATCGTATGGACGGCTCGCGTACCGTGAAGCCCGTGAGTGCGACAACCGACGCGACCGGTCGGCCGGGCCTATGCTCGACGATCTGCCGGCAGCTGAACGAACCACTCCCCGGTACGGCGGTCGTCGCCACCGGGTGGGTCGTCGTCGAGCAGCCCGGTCCGTGGGGCGCCAAGGCGGCCACTCAGAGCCATCTCGACCCGGAGTTCGGCGGCGGTTTCGATGATGCGTGCAAGAAGGCCGACCTGCGGTTCGGACTGATCCGCTCCCCCGGCAAGCATGCCGACGCGACGCCTCGCGCTCACCAGGTTTACGTGGCCTGCACCATCCCCGGCCGCAGTTGGCTGCTCGGCGGCTGCGTCGCCGACCCAGTAGAGCTGTCCTCGCTGAACCTGGACGCCGTACGCCGAGGTGACGCCGACGCCGTACTGGCCTCCCTCCCTGGCCTGGCTCCGGTGACCCACAGCGTCCTGCTGGTCTGTACGAACGGCAAGCGCGACGAATGCTGCGCGCTGCTCGGCCGCCCGATCGTCAACGCACTCTCCGCCCTGGCGCCCGGCCGAGTCTGGGAGGCCGACCACCTCGGCGGTCACCGGTTCGCACCGACTGCCACCCTGCTGCCGTCCGGAACCATGCACGGGCGGCTCGATCTGGAAACAGCCACCGCTGTGCTCGCCGCGTCCGACCGTGGTGAGACGATAGTGACCAAGCTGCGCGGCCGGACCACCTGGTCCAAGCGCGGCCAGGTCGCCGAGATCGCTGTCCGCCACCTCATCGGCGAGGTCGGCCTGGACAGTCTCGGCGTCATCGCGGAAGACCTGGAGACCGTCACGGTCAGCCATGCCGACGGCCGGACCTGGACGGTCCCCGTCACCAGCGAATCCGTCGACCCTCCCCGCCCTGAGTCCTGTGGAAAGGAGCCGTTCACCATGTCGATCCTGCGTGCCGGAACCATCATCGGGGGAGAGCTGCGATGACGAACCCAGTGGTCCCCAGCGGCTTCGAGGACCTGCTCGCGGCCAACGCCGAGTACGCCGCGAACTTCGCCTACAGCGGGTTCGACGGTATCGCCCATGCCGGCATCGGCGTGGTCACCTGCATGGACTCGCGCATCCCCCCGCTGGAGATGCTCGGCCTGAAGCCCGGCGACGCGAAGGTCCTGCGCAGCGCCGGCGCCCGGGTCACCGAGCTGACCCTGACCGGCCTGGTCCTCGGCGTCCAGTTGCTCGGCGTACGCCGGATCATGATCATCCCGCACACCCGGTGCGCGATGGCCTCGATGACCGAGGACGCCATGCGCGCCAAGGTCGAACTCGCCGCCGGCAAGCCGGCCGGATACCTGCCGCTCAACGTCATCCCCGACCAGCTCGAAGCCCTGCGCCACGACGTCTCCGCCGTCCGCGAACACCCGCTGATCGGCGACGACATCCTGGTCGGCGGCTTCATGTACGACGTGGACACCGGCGAGCTGACCCAGATCAGCTGATCAGATCGCCTCGGTCTCGGGCGGAGTCATCTGATAGACAAACCTCATGAGACTCCGCCCAAGCTCTCTTCTCCCCGCCGTACTGGCAGGCGCCCTCGCGCTGACCTCCGCCCTCACCACGGTCCCCGCAGCGACCGCTGCCCCGCCGTCCACCAGTTGCTTCGACCAGAGCGTCACCGGCACCGTCGAGGAGCAGCGCCTCGACAACGGTGTCGCCGGCGGCCCGTCCGTGCCGGCCGAGATCCTGGCCCGCTCCGGCTTCGACCGCCAGGTCCGCTTGTTCAGCCACCTACTCTGCGCCGTGCCGAACCGCGCTGTGGCGACGACGCTGGTCCGCGTCCAAGGCGAGCTGCTTTGGCGTACGGCGACGTACCGGGCCCAGCATCCGCAGACCGCGCCCGCTCTGCCGTCGACCGACGACCGCGGTCTCTACTGGGCCCGGATCTCGATGGCCCTCGCGCTCCGCCAATGGCAACCACACTTCGCCCTCGGTACGGCGGACCGCGCCGAACTCATCCGCTCCTTCGAGTACTCCTCCCGCGGCATCACCAGCAGCCGGTTCTCCCCCGGTGTCCGCAAGCTCCTGGTGACCGGCTTCGACCCGTTCACGCTCGATGCGGACATCCGGATCGGGAACCCGTCCGGCGCCAACGCGCTGACCCTCGACGGGCAGCGCTGGACGGTGAACGGGAAGACCTACGAGATCCAGACCGTGATGTTCCCGGTCCGCTACACCGACTTCGACGAGAACATGGTCGAGAACGCGCTCGCCCCGCACTATCGCGGCGGTCCGCAGCACGCCGATCTGGTGATGACCGCCAGCCAGGGCCGGGTCGGCATCTTCGATCTCGAGGTCTTCAACGGCCGGCGCCGCTCGGTCAGCTCGATCGGCGACAACAACAACCTGTGGGGCGGCGGCACGATCTACGCGCCCGTCGTCTCGCCGAGCATGCCGCCCGGGCCCGAGTGGCTCACTTCGAGCCTGCCGCTGGCCCGGATGTCCGGCGCGACCGTCCCCGCGCAGTTCCGCACCCGGGTGAACACCTCGGTGCTGGAGATCCCCGCCGGCGAGACACTCCCGGTACGCCGACCCGACGGTCCGACTCCCGGATCGATCGCCTCTGAAGGCACCGGCGGAGGCTACCTGTCCAACGAGGTGGCCTACCGCAACACGTTGCAGCGCGACCTGCTCGACCCGTCGATGCCGGCCGGGCACCTGCACGTCCCGGTGCTCCAGTTCGATCCTGCGAACAAGACGGCGATCACCGACCCGACGTACGAGACCAACCGCGACCAGATCGTCCAGGGCGCCCACGCCGTACTCCGGGCCGCCCTCGGCTGAACCGTCTGCTCCGCGGGGGTGCACGGGTGCACCCCCGCGGCTCTCACTTCCCGGCGAAACCGGCTCGCGCGGCGTCGAACGTCTCCATGCCGACCTCACGCAGATGCGTCGCGAGTACCCACCGGATCCCGAACGGATCCAGCACCGTCGACTGCCGCGAGCCGTGGAACATGTCCACCGGCGGCTTCTCCACCGTCGCGCCGGCTTGCTCGGCGGCAGCGGTCGTCGCATCCACATCAGGAACGTAGAGATTCATCCCGTACGTCGGCGGCTGGTCCACCGGGGGCGCATGCACGCCTTGCTCGGGGTAGGCGTCGGAAACCATGAACACCGCGCCGTCCACCTCCAGCTCGGCGTGCCCGATCCGTCCGTCAGCACCCACGAACGGATCCCACACCAACTTGGCCCCGAACACCTCGCCGTACCACTCGATCGCCTTGGCCGCATCGCGGCAACACAGATACGGCGTCAACACCCGCCCGATCGGCGGCACATAAGACTTGTCGGTCACGCTGACTCCCCCACACTCGATTAGGCGTGAGGACATCTTGCACCCCGCAGGGGACAATCAACCGGCCAAACCCAGCCAGGTGCCTTCAGCGGCCGACGAGTTCACGGTCGGGGGTGCGGCGGGCGACCAGCTGGCCGGCGCCCACCTGGTCGCCGTCGTCGGTGACGAACGCCAGGCGGACCGGCGTATCGGAGTCCTCGACGGTGAAGGCCGGTGAGGTCCCGTCGGGACGCGCCCGGCGCGTTCTGCCCCAGTCGCTGAGTGCCGCGATCACGAGATTCAGGCTGCGGCCGGCTTCGGTCAGCACGTACTCGTGGCGCGACCGCGTGCCCGCCTCCTGGTAGGTACGGCGGGTGAGTAGGCCCTCCTCGATCAGGAAGGTCAGCCGCTGGGTCAGCAGGTTCGGCGCGATGCCGAGAGCCTCCCGGAACTCCTGGAACCGCGTCGATCCCGCGATCAACGCCTCCCGCACGATGAGCAGCGTCCAGCGGTCGCCGAGCACTTCCAGGCTGCGCGCGATCGAGCAGGTCGAGTCCTTGCCGAGCGATTTGGGCATCCGTCCGTCCTTCGGGCTGAGTTGATTAACTATACCCAACAGGTGCTAAGTTCATATTATCTACTCAGCTCGGTGCGGCCTCGGTCGCACTTTCTCTTGGAGGACTTTTGCGATCGCTCAGTGAGCGCGCCAGTTTCTGGACAGCCGGCGCGGTGGTCGCGCTGGCGCTGTGGACCAGTGCTTGCCCGACGATGATCTATCCGCTCTACCAGGCCCACTGGAGCGTGACCTCGACGACCGTGGCCTGGATCTTCGCCGCCTACCCGATCGCCTTGATCCCGGTCCTCGTCGTCTTCGGCAACCTGTCCGACCACATCGGCCGGCGGGCAGCGATGCTGCTGGGCCTGAGCGCCGAGCTCGTCGGCGTACTGCTGTTCGTCCTCGCCCGCGACGTCGCCTGGCTCCTGGTCGGCCGTGCCTTCATGGGACTCGGCGTCGGCCTGTCGCTCAGCCCGGCAAGTGTGGCGATGGTCGAGTTCAGTGCCGCTGGGACCGAGAAGCGGGCCGGTGCGATCGGCACCGCGGTCTCCGCGTTCGGTATCGCGCTGGCGATGCTGGTCGGCGGCGGACTGTCGCAGTACGCGCCGTATCCGTTGCGGCTCACCTTCGTGGTGCTGGCGGCGGTGATCGCAGTGGTCGGCTTCTTCGCTCTGGGGTTGCCGCGGCACACGCCCGACGAGACCAAGTCGCGGTGGCGGGTTCGCGCGATCATCATCCCGCGTGGGAACCGCGGGATCTTCGCGGCCGGAGCGATCGCGTTCGCCTCGTCGTTCGTGCTCGGCTCACTGGTCCTGCCGCTCGGCGCCAAGATCGCTCACCAACTCGCGGGCTCGGACAACGCCCTCGTCACCGGTGCACTGTTGTCGGTCTTCGCGATCTCGATCGCGGTCACCGCCTTGCTGGCCAGGCGGCTGGACACCTGGACCACCGTGATGCTCGGTGCCGTCTTCTCCACCGGCGCGGTCTGGCTGTTCGTCCTCACCGGGACGACGCACTCCATCGTGGTCTTCTTCCTCGCCTCGGCCTGCGGCGGCATCGGCTACTCCTTCGACTTCGCCAGCGGCCTGACGATCCTGAACCGGTACGCCGCCCCGCACCACCGCGCGAGCATGGTCTCCGGCGGCTACCTGGCGGGCTACCTCTCCCAAGGCATCGGCGCTCCAGCGCTGGGCGCCATCGTCACGGCCCACGGCCTGATGACCGGCCTCTGCACTGGAGCCATCGCCTTCACCGCCGTCTTCGCCGCCTCACTGATCGGCGCCTTGATCGTCAGCAGATCCCTCCGCAAAGCCCCCACCGAGACCCGCGCCCCAGCAACAGCCACCGCCTAGCCCACTCAATCCCCGAAGTCACCGGGGACCTCATCCCGCCACAATCACCCGAAACGCCTCAACCACTGACCGAACTCGACACGTCGCCACAGCCGCGTTCTCGTCGCAGTGGTGATCACCGACGAGGATCGTTCGCAACCCGGCCGCGTTCCCACCCGCGATGTCGTACGCCGGATGGTCCCCCACCATCCACCCGCCCACCAGCGTCGCGCCGCATCGTGCGGCCGCGAGCTCGAAGATCGCCGGGTCGGGTTTCCGTACCCCGGCTTCTTCCGACAGTGCCACCGTTCGTGACCACGGCGACCCGCCATCCCGCAGTACGGAGTGAGGCGAGACCGTCCAGCACCTCCTGATCGACCGAGGTGAACAGTGGATGCTCCCGGTCGTAGTCAGCCACGAGCGCTTCTACGGACGCACTCAACCCGAAGCGTTCCTTGACCCCGGCGAACAGCTCAGCACGTGGGCGAAAGCCGCCCTCGTCATTCGCCAGCAACCATGAGACAGCGTCCGCCTCAAGTCGCTCGTTTCCGGCCCACCAAGCTGCCCAGGCCGCGAACGCCGCGTCCCGGTCGATCAAGGTGTTGTCCAGGTCGAAGCAGGCGATGGGTGTCATCGGGTGGTCTTTCGGAGGTGGCGGGTGGGCACCTGTCCGTCGCCGACGCGGGGCGGACAGGTGCCGACTGGTCGGGCGTCAGTCGAGCGTTTGGGCGATCTCCCAGAGGTTGCCGGCCGGGTCGGCGAAGGCTGCGGTGCGGCGGCCCCACGGGCGGTCGATCGGGCCGTTGAGAAGCGTGACGCCGTGTCCCTGCAACTCAGCGGCTGTCGCGTCCACGTCATCGACCCTGATCGTGTACAGCACGCGCCCACCCGCGGTCGGTGCCGCGCCCGCGCCGATCAACATCGGCTCCTCGTCGATCGTGACGAGGTTGAGCATCAGGTTGCGCATCTTCAGCAGCGCCGAGTTGTCATCCTCGAAGATGATCTCGAGCCCGAACACGGCGGTGTAGAACTCCCGGCAGGCCGCCACGTCGTCGACGAGCAACGTGATGACCTCGAGCTCGTCGAGACCGTTGACCGACTGCTGTCCGGGCGTCGTCGCGTTGTGGTTGGTCACGATGTTTCTCCTGTTACGTCAGGGCCGATGGCCGGCCGTGGGTCTTCGGAGAGGACATCGGGACGCCTCGACACAACTCGACATTCCGGCCGAAAACAGGACCTCCTGGCCGAATGACCTAGATCTTCCGGCCCGATCACGCCGACCTTCGGGCGGCGCACCGAGACCCTCCGGCCGGAGTACCTACACGTCGATGCGGGTTTCGTCGAGTTCGTAGGCGCCTTGGACGAGGAACTCCTTGCGGGGGGCGACGTCGTTGCCCATCAGGAGGTCGAAGACGTTGGCGGCTGCCTCGCCGTCGTCGACGGTGATGCGGCGGAGGGTGCGGTGGCGGGGGTCCATCGTGGTCTCCGCCAGCTGGTCCGCGTCCATCTCACCGAGACCCTTGTAGCGCTGCGGGGGCTCTTTCCACTTGACGCCCTTCTTCATCAGCTCGGCCGTCTTCCGCTGGTACTCCGCGTCGCTGTAGGTGTAGATGTACTTGTCCTGACCCTTTTTCGGGTTGGTCAGCTCGAAGCGGTGCAGCGGCGGTACGGCGGTGTAGACGCGACCGGCGTCGACCAGGGGCCGCATGTAGCGGAAGAACAGCGTCGCCAGCAGGCAGCGGATGTGCGCGCCGTCGGAGTCGGCGTCGGCCATGAAGATGATCTTGCCGTAGCGCGCCTGCTCGATGTCGAAGCTGCGCCCCGACCCGGCGCCGACCACCTGGATGATCGAGGCGCACTCGGCGTTCTTCAGCATGTCGGCGACGGACGCCTTCTGCACGTTCAGGATCTTGCCCCGGATCGGCAGCAGCGCCTGGAACTCCGAACTCCGTGCCAGCTTCGCCGTGCCGAGTGCCGAATCACCCTCGACGATGAACAGCTCGGAGCGGTCCACGTCGTTGCTGCGGCAGTCCGCGAGCTTGGCCGGCAACGCCGACGACTCCAGCGCCGTCTTCCGCCGCTGCAACTCGCGGTGCTGCCGGGCAGCGACCCTCGTCCGCGACGCCGCGACGACCTTCTCCAGCACAGCGCGGGCCTGCGCCTTGGCGACCCCCTTGGTGGAGGTGAGGAACGCCTCCAGCTCGGTCTGCACCACCTTGGCGACGATCCGCGAAGCGGCCGGCGTACCGAGCACCTCCTTGGTCTGACCGTCGAACTGCGGCTCCGACAGCCGGACCGTGACGACCGCGGTCATGCCTTCCAGTACGTCGTCCTTGATCAGCTCCTCGCCGCTCTTCAGCAGGCGGGTGCCGTTCAGCGCGCTGGTGAACACCTTCGGCAGGGCCCGCTCGAAGCCGGCCACATGGGTGCCGCCCTTCGGCGTCGCCACGATGTTCACGAACGAGCGCAGCTCGGTCTCATAGCCGTCGCCCCAGCGGATCGCGATGTCGACGTCGAGATCGCGCTCCACATCGGTCGGCGTCATGTGCCCGGCGTCGTCCAGCATCGGCACGGTCTCGGTGAAGTGACCGGTGCCGGTCAGCCGGATGACGTCGGTGACCTTCTGGTCGGTGGCCAGGAACTCGCAGAACTCGCTGATCCCGCCGTCGTGCTTGAACGACTCCTCGGTCGGCTCGTCACCGCGCTCGTCCCGTACGACGAGCTCGAGGCCCGGCACCAGGAACGAGGTCTGCCGCGCGCGGGTGACCAGCTCGTCGTAGTTGAACGCCGCGTCGCGGGTGAAGATCTGCCGATCCGCCCAGTACCGGATCCGGGTACCGGTCATGCCCTTCTTGGCCCGGCCGGCCTTACGCAGTCCCTTGGCCGCCGTGAAGCCCGCCGAAGCGCCCTCACCGTCGAACTCGCCGGCCACCCCACGACGGAAGGACGTCGTCCAGATCACGCCACCGCGGTCGACCTCGACGTCGAGCCGCGCGGACAGCGCGTTCACGACGGAGGCACCGACGCCGTGCAGACCACCGGAGGCGTTGTACGACCCGCCGCCGAACTTGCCGCCGGCGTGCAGCTTGGTGAAGACGACCTCGACACCGCTGAGCTTGGTCTTCGGCTCGATGTCGACCGGGATACCGCGGGCGCGGTCCCGCACCTCGACCGAGCCGTCCTTGTACAAGACGATGTCGATCCGGTCACCGTGCCCGGCCAGGGCCTCGTCGACGGCGTTGTCGATGATCTCCCACAGGCAGTGCATCAGCCCGCGGCTGTCGGTCGAGCCGATGTACATACCCGGCCGCTTGCGCACGGCCTCCAGGCCCTCCAGGACCAGCAGGTTACGTGCGTTGTACGTCGGGTCGAGCTCGGCACTGCGAGGCGTCGGGGCGGCCACTGGGCTCCTTCACTGGTTCACCAACAGACAACGTGCTCCGGCCCGCGGCCTTCGCACGCTGACAGCCTACGCAGCCCCTCCCCCAATTTCCGGCAGGCCCGGCTGGGTGGCGCCGGTGTAACCGCCGAGAGCAGGGGGTACCGAACGGGAACAGGCAATCACAGCAAGGAAAGGTGCTTTGACAGGTATCGATCCGGACTCGATCGCGAGTGGTATTCGACACTCCGGAGATCAGCGCGCCGTAGCCGTCTCATCGCGCACAGTGAGAGAAGACACGCCCGACACTCGCCGGAAACAGCAATTCGCCCGTATCCGAAACGATTCCCCGTCAATATGCGTCATAACGGAACAGGTGGTTCGTCTCACATACGGACACGCTGCACCAACCGGGAAGCGATCCGCATGTCAGGATGTTGCTATCTGGTGAGTACGGAACTAGATGAGATGAGGCCTCAAGTGACTACAGCACTCGCCCCGAGCTCGACCCTGTCGGCTGCGGACCGTTGTGACCGCTGCGGCGCGCAGGCCTACGTCCGTGTCACCCTGACCAGCGGTGGGGAGCTTCTGTTCTGCGCCCACCACGGCCGGGAGCACTCGGAGAAGCTGCGCAACATCGCGATCACCATTCACGACGAGACGGGACGGCTCGACGCTGAGCCCGCGACCGTCTCCTCCACGGAGGACGAGCGGTAACCGGCCTCACAGCGCCCAAGGCGCTTCCCCGCTGATTTCATCGATGGTGGCCACCCTTGCGGGTGGCCACCATCCGTCAATCTGCCCCCGGGCAACGAAATCGGCGCCGGCTAGATCATCGGTACGCCGGGCGCCGGCCCGTGGCGGCGAAGTTCCCGCCAGGCCCCGGCCAGCCGGTCCACCGCGTCGCTCATCACCTCGGCCGGATAGCTGAACGGCACCCGGAGATGATCGTCGTGCTCCCCGGTCGGATCCATCGCCCGCCCGGCCACCACCTCGACACCGTGCCGCAACGCCACCTGCGCGAACATTCGCGCGTCGGTATCAGGCAGCCGGATCCACAGCGCGGAACCGCCGTCGGGTTCGTCCCACCTCCACTCCGGTAGTCGCTCGGTCACCAACTGCCCCATCAGCTTCCGCCGTACCGTTGCCAGCCGCGCCCGCGCAGCGGTCATCTCGTGCAGCCGCGGCAACAATCTCGCGGTGAGTGCCTGGTCGATCACCGGACTGCCCAGATCGGCCAGCGCCTTGTGCCGGGCGAGCCGTTCGGCCAGCGGCTTCGGCGCCCGGATCCAGCCGATCCGCAGGCCACCCCACACCGCCTTCGACACCGACCCGATCGTGAACACCTCCGCCTTCTTCGGCGCGAAGGCGGCCAGCGGCGGCGGAATCTCCGGACCGGCGGGATCCCATGCCGAGTATGCGTTGTCCTCGACAACGACCACGCCGTACTGCGCTGCCAGCTCGGCCACTTGCCGTCGCCGGTTGGCCGACATCAACCGGCCGGTCGGATTGTGGAACGTCGGCATCACGAACAGCATCGCCGGCTGGTGCTCGGCCAGCGCGGCTGCCAGCAGATCCGGCTTGATGCCGGCGTCATCGAGCGGTACGCCGACCACGCGGCCGCCGGCTGCGCCGAACAAGTCGAAGCACCCCGGCCAACTCGGTTGCTCGATCACCACAGTCGCGCCGGTTCGCAGATACATCTGGGTCGCGAGCGCTATCGCCTGGTGTGCGCCACTCGTCACCACGATCTCGTCGGCGGTCGTCGGAAGCCCCGACGCGCTGAAGTGATCAGCGATCCGTTCCCGCAGTTCCGGCAAGCCGCGGGGGTGGTAGCCGACGCCCTGCAACAACACTGACAGATCGGTGCGCGCGAGATCCTCCAACTCCCGGGCCAACTCCGGCATTCCAGGATCGACCGCGTAAGTCATCGCGATCACTTCGCCGGGGTCGACCGTGATCCGGTGGAACAACGACTCGCCGTACCCGGTCGGGATCCGCTTGTCCGCGCCCGATCGGCCTCGCCCGGCCGACGCGGCCACCGTCGTCCCGCTGCCGCGCCGGCTCTCGACCAGACCGCGGGCACGCAGTTCGTCGTACGCCGCGACGACCGTCGACCGGCTGATCGCCAAGGCCTCCGCGAGCGGTCGTTCGGCCGGCAGCCGGGCGCCGACGGGGAGTTCGTCGGAGCCGATCAGTGCGGTGATCGCGTCGGCGAGCCGTCGGTACAGCCCACCTGGTCCGGGCAGATGCCGGCCGATCAGTTCGCCGAGAGCGGCGGCGTCACCAGAACGGTCCACTTCTCCTCGGATTGGCTCGGGCGGACTGCTTCGGACCCAGCCAGGCTAGACCCGGCAAGTCCACCACGGCTGTGAGAGTGAGGAATTGGATGGGGATCGGGCAGGCGCTCGGGTTCGTCGGAGCGACGGTGGTGCTGGTCGGAATGCCAGGGCCCAACAACATCTACATCTCGCTCCGCAGTCTCACCCAGGGCCGCCGGGCAGGAGTCGTGTCCGCCCTCGCGATCGAGACCGGCTCACTGGTGTACGTCGTGGTCACGGCCCTCGGCCTCGTCGCGCTGGTCCAGGCCTCACCGACCCTCTTCACGGCGATCACCGTTGCCGGCGCGCTCTATCTGGCGTTCCTCGGAATCAAGTTGCTCAGGGCACCGATTACCGACGGCCCCGGCAGCATCCGGATCGCTCCACTAGGCCGCGTCTTTCGCGAAGGTGTCCTGGTGAACCTGCTCAACCCGAAGGCGGCACTGTTCTTCCTTGCCTTCCTCCCCCAGTTCACGACCCGCGGCGCCGCACCGGACCGCCTGCGCACAGAGATGCTCGCCCTCGGCCTCGCCGTGATGCTGATCGGCCTCGCGCTCGACCTCTCCTATGCCCTAGGCGCCGACGCTCTCGGCCGCCGTTTCCGCTCCCTCCGCACAACTAGCCGAGCCCGCAACCGCTGCGTGGCCGCCGTCTACCTACTGCTCGCGCTGTTCGCCTTGACCACCGCGATCGCGCCGTCCTTCCACTGAACCGACAGGGATCCACCACCCACGGTCAGTCCCTTCAACGTGAGTTGCCGCCACGGCAGTTGCTCAGCGGGTGTCACGCTCACTGTGCCGTTCTCGAGGTCCGGGGTGATGCCGAAGGCCGCGATCAGGACGGCGATCGCGGAGGCGGCTGCCCAGGCTTGCGGGCGGCAAGAGAGGGGGTACGGCGTGGGAGTGGTCTCCTCGGTGAGGCCGCGACCGCCGTAGAGCTCGGGAAGGCGGTAGTCGAACGACTCGGCTGCGCGGAGGAGCCCTTCGACGTACAAGGTGGCGGGGGCGGTCGGCGTACCAGCTGAGCGGGCGGCGGCGTACAGGCCTTCGATCGCCATCGCGGTGTCGTGCGGCCAGACGCTGCCGGTGTGGTAGCCGAGGGGGTTGAAGCGAGTCATTGCCTTGGACAACGTTCTCAGGCCGAAGCCGCTGTTCAGGTCGTCGGACGAGAGAACCTCGACGACGCGCTGCTCTTCCTCGGCGTCGAGCAGGCCGGTGCCGAGGAGGTGGCCGAGGTTGGAGTGCGGGCCGGCGACGGGCTTCTTCGCGCCGTCGAGAGCGATCGCCGGGTAACCGTCGACCCAGAAGCTGCTGCGGAACCTCGCCTTCAGCGTTGCCGCCCACTCGCGCCACTGGGGCGCGCCGTCCTCACCGAGTGCGTCGAGGAGTTCCGCGCCCTTCATGGCGGCCGAGTACGCGTACGCCTGGACTTCGCAGAGCGCGATCGGTGCGGTCGCGATGGTGCCGTCGGGCCATTGCACCGAGTCCGAAGAGTCCTTCCAGCCTTGGTTCGCGAGGCCGTGGCCCGACTCGTCGATGTACTCGAGGAAGCCGTCGCCGTCCGGGTCGGCGTACTCGCTCATCCAGGTGAGCGCCTTGCGTAGCGCAGGAAGCAGTTCGCGGACCTCGTCGATCGGCATCCCCCACCGCCACGCCTTGTGCAGGGTGATGACCCAGAGCTGGGTGGCGTCGTGCGTTCCGTAGTACGTCGCAGGGAGCACGAGACCGCCGCCGTGATCGGTGACGCTGGTGCGGAGTTCGTGCGGGATCTTGCCCGGCTGCTCCGCCGAGTCCGGGTCCACCTTGGTGCCCTGCCAAGCGGCGAGCGCGCGCAAGGTCCCCGCGGCGAGACCCGGGTCGACCGGGATCAGCATGCCCGACGAGATCAGCGAGTCCCGCCCGAAGAGCGTCAGGTACCACGGTGGGCCGGCGCCGAGATAGCGCTCTCCCCCGTTCGCCTCGAGCTGCAGTCCGGCGACGTCGTCGAGCGACCTGCGGACCCAGCGGGCGACCCGGTTGTCGTCACAGTCGACAGACACGTGCTCGTACGCCGGCCGGTCGGCGGGCGGATCGATGCTGAACCCGTCCGTCGCCGGGAAGGTCGCGGAGACCCGCAGTACGAGGGTGAACTCTCCGCCGGCGGCGATCTTCGGTTCCCAGGTCAAACCTTCAGAGGCACTGGGCTCGAAGTGTGCGCTGACTTGAATGCCGTCCGACTCCCAGGTCAGCCCACCTACTGCATCAACGGCGGGGACAGCGGAGAGATCGGCCGCGGCGCCGCTGCGGATGGCGGCGATCCCGGCGAGATCGGTGCCCAGGGCAACTTCCAGCCGGGGCGTGATCTCGGTGCGGGAGCGGTTGACGACGGTGAACTGCTCGGTCAGGCCGTCGCCGTCGACCGACCGGGTGCGCCGCAAGGTGACGGTCGGGTCGTGGCCGGGGTCGCCGAGACCGTCGAGGACAGCGACGAACTGGTGGGTGCAGGCGTTCTGCTCGTCGACGTGGAGCGGTACCGGTGGCCGGCCGTCGACCGTGACGGCCAGGCGCGACAGGATCCGCCGGTCGCGCGCATAGAGGCCCTCGCCCTCGTCGGACCCGCCGGTGAGCTGCCCGGAGGCCGGGGACAACACCACCCAGGGAGCGGCGATCGCGGTCACGAGTTCGTGGAGCTGAGCCATGTCTCCACCCTAAGCCGGGCGATTTGCGGCACAGTGGCGGTGTGAACAGCGTCGCGACATTCCTGGTCGGAGTAGCGATCTTCGTCGGCATCATCGGCATCGTGATCCCTGTGCTGCCCGGCGCGATCCTGAGTCTCGCCGCGATCCTGATCTGGGCCCTGGAGGAGCAGAGCGCCACCGGCTGGGTCGTGCTGTCGGCCGCGGTGGTGCTGATCGGGGCCAGCCAGGTGGTCAAGTACATCGTGCCCGAGCGGCGGCTGCGCGAGTCCGGCGTACCCCGAAGATCGATGCTGATCGGGATCCTGCTCGGCATCGTCGGGTTCTTCCTGATCCCGGTGGTTGGTCTGTTCGTCGGGTTCCCGCTGGGCGTCTACCTGTCCGAGCGGCAGCGGCTCGGCACGCACGACCAGGCCTGGGTCTCGACGAAACACGCGCTGCGCGCGACCGGTCTGTCGATCCTGATCGAGTTCATCGGTACTTCGCTGGCCGCGGCCGTCTGGCTGGTCGCCGTGCTGTTCCTGGTCTGACGACTGCCACGCTGTTGCGATTGCCAGGCTGTTGCCAGGTTCGCCGGAGGTTGGTCTCAGGAACGCGACGCAAGGTGGGACGACCAGCATCAGGTGCACTGCCTGGTGCGTAGTACCGGGAGGCAATTCAGCATGGCGTCGTTCCAGAAGCTCACCGAGAAGCGCTGGCGGGTAGCCGGCACGGCCGCCGCGGTCGCGGTCACCACGGCAGCCGGCGGAGTCGCCTGGGCCACCACCAACGCGGACCCGACTCCCTCGCCGTCCACCTCACCGACGGCACCGGCCGATCCCAAGCCCGGCAAGGGCCCGGGCGGCATGGGCCGGCACGGCGAGTTCGGGATGATGGGTGCGCTGCACGGCGAGTTCGTCGTCGAGAAGCAGGGCGGCGGCTATCAGACCGTCGCCACCCAGCGCGGCGAGGTGACTGCGGTCAGCAAGGACTCGATCACCGTCAAGAGCGCCGACGGATACAGCAAGACCTACACGCTGACGGCCGACACGCTGGTCAACGCGACCCGCGACGGCATCGACAGCGTGAAGAACGGGAACCAGGTCGCTGTCAGCGCGATCGTCGCCGATGGCAAGGCCACCGCGGTCAGCGTGAACGACGGCACGGTCCGCGACGCGGCCGGTCAGAAGTGGGGCTTCAAGCACGGACCTCGGTGATCACGGGCTGACACTCACAGCCGATTGCCAGGAACCTTCCAGCAACAGCACGGGTGCGGGCGTAAGACTGTGATCATGAGCCCGCATCTGCTGGTGGTCGACGACGAGCCGAACATCGTCGAACTGCTGTCCGCGAGTCTGCGCTTCGCCGGGTACGACGTGTCGACGGCGACGCACGGCGCCGAGGCCCTCCGCAAGGCGCGCGAGGTCGAACCGGACCTGGTCGTGCTGGACGTGATGATGCCCGGCCTGGACGGTTTCGAAGTGGTCCGCCGGCTGCGCGGTGAGGACCGGCACGTACCGGTGCTGTTCCTCACCGCGCGCGACGCCGTCGAGGACAAGGTGCTCGGTCTGCACACCGGCGCCGACGACTACGTCACCAAACCGTTCAGCCTGGACGAACTGGTCGCCCGGGTCCGCGCGCTGCTGCGCCGGTCCGGGCATCGCGAGCAGGCCACCACCGAGGCAGCCATCCTGCGGTACGCCGACCTGGAGCTGAACGAGGACAGCTACGAGGTGTTCAAGGCCGGTCAAGCGGTGCAGCTCTCGCTCACCGAGTTCAAGCTTCTGCGTTGCCTGCTGGAGAACGCCGAGCGGGTGATGTCGAAGGGCCAGATCCTCTCGGCGGTCTGGAACTACGACTTCGCGGGCGACGCCGGCGTGGTCGAGTCGTACATGTCCTACCTGCGCCGCAAGGTCGACACCGGCGACCAGAAGCTGCTGCACACCGTCCGCGGGGTCGGCTACGTGCTGCGCACCCCCCGAGGCGCAAACTGATGCCCCACCGGCGGCTGGCCGACCGCTACCCGCTCCGCATCACCATCGTCTTGGTGCTACTGGCGCTGGTCACCGCCGCCCTGCTGGCCTCCGGCGTCATCGCCACCACCATCATGCGCGGCTACCTCATCGATCGGGTGGACAGCCAGCTCGCCGAAGCCGCTCCCCCGCTCGCCGGGCGCATCCTCATCCGCAACGGGAACGGCGAGCGACCAGGCCAAGGCCCCGGCGGCAACCGGCCACCACCGAGTCCATTCCTCGTTCGCTACTACGCAGCCGACGGCACGGTCCTCAACACCCTCGACCGGGGACCGGTGTCCAGCAAACCGGAGCCGGACATTCCGGCGCTGACCTCGGCGAAGGCGGCCTCGCTGACTGGCCCGTTCGATGTGAAGGCCGTCAGCGGCGGCGCAACCTGGCGGGTGCTGGTGGTGCCGACCAGGAACATCCCGGGCGGGTGGGTGGCGATCTCCCAGAGCCTCGAAGACATGGACCAGACGATCCAGCGGCTCGTCGGCGTCCAGGTGGCCGCGGGCATCATCCTGCTCGTTCTGCTGGCTGGCGTCGGGACCTACGTCGTACGGCGTAGTCTGCGCGGGCTGGAGGATGTCGAGCACACCGCGGTGGCGATCGCGGGTGGGGACCTGAGCCGCCGGGTGCCGCAGCGGGATCCGCGGACCGAGGTCGGGCGGTTGTCGCTCGCGCTGAATCAGATGCTCGGGCAGATCGAGACCGCGTTCGCCCAGCGGACCGCCTCGGAGTTCGCGGCCCGCAGATCCGAGGACGCCGCTCGCCGCTCGGCCGAGGTGGCGCGGGAGTCCGAGGACAACGCGCGGCAGTCGGAGGAACGGATGCGGCGGTTCATCGCCGACGCCTCGCACGAGTTGCGGACGCCGCTGACCTCGATCCGCGGATTCGCCGAGCTGACCAGGCAGCGCGGCAGCATCGATCCGGCCACGATGAAGCGGATCGAGGACGAGGCGAAGCGGATGGGTCTGCTCGTCGACGACTTGTTGCTGCTGGCACGACTCGATCAGCAGCGGCCGCTCCAGCACCAGCCGGTGGATCTGCTCACGCTGGCCGGCGACTCGGTGCACGACGTACAGGCTCTGCAGCCGGAGCGATCGGTCAAGTTCCAGATCCTGCCTGGTTCGGACGCGCCCGTGGTGGATGGTGACGAGGCGCGGTTGCGGCAGGTGCTCGGAAACCTGGTCAGCAACGCACTCCACCACACCCCGGTCGAGGCACCGATCACGGTCTCGGTCGGTACCCGCGACAACGAGGCCATCCTCGAAGTCGCGGACACCGGCCCGGGCCTCGACGAGCAACAGAAGGCGAAGGTCTTCGAGCGCTTCTACCGCGCCGACTCAGCGCGCACCCGAGCCACCGGTGGCTCAGGCCTCGGCCTTTCGATCGTGGCCGCCCTCGTCGCCGCCCACAACGGCCACGTGACCGTCACCGACACCCCTGGCGGCGGCGCCACCTTCACCGTCCACCTACCCGTATCGCTGCAGAACACCTAGCGCTGCAGCAACATGCGTTCTGCCACGGTCCAGGTGGTTGTTGTGAGTAGGTAGAGGCCTGCGGCGAGGGGGATGAAGGCCGCGGTGGCGAGCGTGCCGTAAGGCAGGACGCGAGTCAGGTGACCTGCGAGGCCGGCCGGCTGAGTGTCGGCAGTACGACGCTGCCAGCGCGACGAGAAGTAGGCGACTACCGCAAGCAGTACTGCGAGGCCGAGGTAGACCGGCGTCGACGTGAGCAGCGGCCAGTGCAGGCCTAGCGGTGCGCCGAACAAGGTGCCGGTGAGCAACTGGTTCGACTGCCCAGCAACTACCGCAGTGGAGAACAAGCGGTACATCAGCCAGAAGAACGGCAGTTGGGCAAGCAGCGGCAGGCACCCCGCGAACAACGAGCCGGACTCCGCCTGCAGTGCGGCGATCTCCCGGTTCAGCCGTTCGGGATCGCCCTTGTGCCGCTCGGAGAGTTCCTTCAGTTGCGGAAGGAGCGCAGTGCGGGACTTCGTTCCGCGGGCAGCGCGGATGCTGAGTGGGAGGAGGGCGAGTCGGACGGCCACTGTGCAGACCACGATCGCCAGCGCGGCGGCGTACGGGCCGGTGACGGGTTCGAAGGTCTGGGCGATCCAGAGGACCAGGTGGTACGCGCCGCTGACCGGCACGTCGAGGAAAGCAGGCATGACAAAGCTCCACGAGAGTGAGAAAGGGATGAGGTAGCGAGGAAACTCGCTACTGTCCCGGTGCTCGTGGGCGTGGGCGGCCGGCGGCGCCGGGGTCGCGGAGCGGGAGGTACGCGGCCTTGCGGGTGGATTCACGCAAAGCGGTGGCGCGGGCAAGCAGCGGTGCGGCGGTCGGGCGGCTCGCGGCGGCGCGGGAGACCAACAGTACGGCGAACAAAGCGGCCGCCGCCGTGAGCACGGCGGCGGCCAGCAGACCCGAGTCCGGGCCGAGGGCAGGGATCGCCAGCGTCCAGATGCCGGCGAGTGCCCTGCCCATCAGAGCTTCATCAGTCGAGGTAGTCCCGCAGCACCTGCGAGCGCGACGGGTGCCGCAGCTTCGACATCGTCTTGGACTCGATCTGGCGGATCCGCTCGCGCGTCACGCCGTACACCTTGCCGATCTCGTCCAGCGTCTTCGGCTGGCCGTCGGTCAGACCGAAGCGCATCGAGACGACGCCGGCCTCACGCTCGGACAGCGTGTCCAGTACGGCGTGCAGCTGCTCCTGGAGCAAGGTGAACGAGACGGCCTCGGCCGGCACGATCGCCTCGGAGTCCTCGATCAGGTCACCGAACTCGGAGTCGCCGTCCTCGCCGAGCGGGGTGTGCAGCGAGATCGGCTCGCGACCGTACTTCTGCACCTCGATGACCTTCTCCGGGGTCATGTCGAGCTCCTTGGCGAGCTCTTCCGGAGTGGGTTCGCGACCGAGGTCCTGCAGCATCTGGCGCTGCACCCGGGCCAGCTTGTTGATGACCTCGACCATGTGCACCGGGATCCGGATGGTGCGGGCCTGGTCGGCCATCGCGCGGGTGATCGCCTGCCGGATCCACCAGGTCGCGTAGGTGGAGAACTTGTAGCCCTTGGTGTAGTCGAACTTCTCGACCGCGCGGATCAGACCGAGGTTGCCCTCCTGGATCAGGTCCAGGAACAGCATGCCGCGGCCGGTGTAGCGCTTGGCCAGCGAGACGACCAGTCGCAGGTTGGCCTCGAGCAGGTGGTTCTTCGCCCGGCGGCCGTCCTCCGAGATCCACTCGTACTCGTCCTTGACCTTGTCCTTGAGCTTGGTGGCCTCGTCGCTGATCTGCTCCTCGGCGAACAGGCCGGCCTCGATCCGCTTGGCGAGCTCGACCTCCTGCTCGGCGTTCAGCAGCGGGACCTTGCCGATCTGCTTCAGGTAGTCCTTGACCGGGTCGGCGGTCGCACCGGCGACCATCACCTGCTGCTCGGGCTCGTCGGTCTCGTCGGCCTCGGAGACGACGAAGCCCTCGCTCTCGCTGAGCTCCTTCTCCAGCGGCTTCACAGCCTCCGGGGAGAAGTCCGACTCGTCGACCTCGTCGAGCGCACGCGGCTTACCGGTCTTCGGGTCGACAGCCAGACCCGCCTCGGACACGGCCTTCTTCGCCGGCGCCTTCTTGGCGGCGGCCTTCTTCGCGGCGGGAATACCGTCCTCCTTGGTGGACACAGCAGCCTTGGTGGCCGCGGCAGCGGCCTTCTTCACGGGGGCCTTCTTGGCGGCAGGTTCGGTTACTCTGGCGCTGGTCCTCGGAGCCGTGCTGCGGGCGGTGGCGGCCACGGCCCGGCCGGACTCGGCGGGAAGGTTCTCGGACGAGCTGGACGACACGAATTACCTCTCGTCTGACGATGTGCAGTCTGCAGGGTTACTGGTACTACTCATACAGCGTTGTCATGCCATGATTTTGGTGGCGGCTCGCTGGTCAGGCGGCAGCAACACTCCATTGTAATCCGCGAGCCAAGCCCAACCGTTCCGCGACCCCCCGTGCTGGCGCGTCATCACGCTGCGAAACCGCCTCCGGCCACGAGATCCGTTATAGAACCGACGCCTTGCGGCGCCGGCCCCAGCCCGTCATAATCCAGCGTTCAACTGTTCCGGGTCTGCCGCATCGGTCGCGCCACCACCCGCTTCTCGACCTTCTGCTCCATCTTGAACTGACGCACCTTCACCAGGGAGGCCACGTCGATGACGTCCGCGACGGACTTGTAGGCGCCGTCCTCGCCGTACGGTTCGGACGCCTCCCGCCAGCCCCGCGGCCGCACCTTCAGTTGTTTGCCGAGCAGCGCGACGAAGATCTTCGCCTTCTGCGCGCCGAAGCCGGGCAGCGCGGACAGCCGGGCGAGCAGGTCGTCGCCGGACTTCACATCGGCCCAGACGGCCGACGCGTTACCGCCGTACTCCTCGTCCAGGTGCTTGGCCAGCGTCTGGATCCGAGCCGCCATCGCGGTCGGGAACCGGTGCACGGCCGGCGGACCGGCCACCACCTCGACGAAACCGTCCGGGTCGTAGGCGGCGACCGTGGACGGGTCGAACGGGCCCTCCATCCGCTGGGCGATCGCGACCGGGCCGGCGAACGCACGCTCCATCGGGATCTGCTGGTCCAGCAGCATCCCAACCAGCAGCGCGAAAGGGTCTCTGCTCAACATCTCGTCGGCGTCCGGCTGCTGCGCGAGGCACAGCTTCTTGCTCCGTGTCGAAGTCACCTCAGTCCTCCTCCCCATCAGACAACTCAGGCTCGGCCTTGACGGCCAGCACCGGACACGGAGCGTCGAGCAGCACCCGTTGGGCGTTGCTGCCGAGGATGAGCTTGCCGACCGGGGACCGGCGCCGAAGGCCGATCACGATGAACTCCGCGTGCACCTGCTCGGCGACGGCCACCAGGTCCTCCGCCGGGTCGAGTCCACGCACCAGTTGCCGTACCTCGTAGGGCACACCGGTCGAGTCGAGCTGCTCCCTTACCTCCGTCAACGCGGCGTCACTCGCCGCGGCCTCGTCGCTGTCGAAGCTGCGTCCGCCCCGGTGCGAGTTCACCACCACCAGCTTGGCGTCGCGTAGCTTCGCCTCCTCCGCCGCCCGTCTGAGCGCGGCGCGCCCCTCGGACTTCGGGACATACCCCACGACGATGGTCGTCATCGACTTGCCTCACCTCCGGGTGTCTTCCACCACACGGTCGACCCGTTCCGAACGATACTGCCCTGAACCCGCGTCGGCATCTGTGGAAATGCACCACCTGTGTCGCATCCGTGACCCTCCGGCAGTTGTGCCCGAAACACCCGGCGCAGCACGCCGTCTGGTTCACCCCTGCTTACCCCCGTCGCCGGGATCTAACCCCGTTGCCGAAGGCAAATTGCTTCGGCTGCGCGCTGTCCTACGTTGTCTGCCGGGCTAACCGGTTCAGTCGATCGGCCATTCGTGCACAGGCGTGTTCTCGTGCATGTGCTCGCGATAGCGGCTGAGCATCCCGCGCAAAGCGTCGCGCCGGCCGTGGGATCCCTTGGTGTACAAGCGGTGGAACTCATCGGCCTGCCAGGAAGCCCCGTTCCGGTTGGTCAGGCAGCGCTGTTCGATGATGCCGAGCAGGCGATCCCGGACGGCCGCGTCGACGCCCCAGGAGTCGAGACCCTGGGAAGCCAACGGCAGCAGGCGCCGCAGTACGAGTTCGGTCGCGCGCGCCGTACCGACGCCCGGCCAGAAGACCTCGGCGTCGATGCCTTGCCGGGCCGCCTCGTGGAAGTTCTCCTCCGCGGCGCTGAAAGACATCTGCGACCAGATCGGGCGTTCGTCGTCGGCGAGCGCGCGAACCAGGCCGAAGTAGAAGGCGCCGTTGGCCATCGTGTCGACCACGGTCGGCCCAGCCGGCAGCACGCGGTTCTCCACTCGCAGATGCGGCTTCTCCCGGACAACGTCGTACACCGGGCGGTTCCAGCGGTAGATCGTCCCGTTGTGCAGGCGAAGCTCCGAAAGAGCCGGGGTGTCGCCGCGATCCAGCACGGCGATCGGGTCCTCGTCCGAGGTCACCGGCAACAGTGCCGGGTAGTACCGCGAGTTCTCCTCGAACAGGTCGAAGATCGAGGTGATCCAGCGTTCGCCGAACCACACCCGCGGCCGGACCCCCTGCGTCTTCAGCTCGTGCGTCCGGGTGTCGGCAGCCTGCTCGAACAAGGCGATCCGGGTCTCCCGCATCAGTTCCTTGCCGAACAGGAACGGCGAGTTCGCGCCGACCGCGAGTTGCACGCCGGAGATCGCCTGAGCGGCGTTCCAGTACCGCGGGAAGGCCTCGGGCGTCACCTGGAGGTGGAACTGCGTCGACGTACACGCGGCTTCGGGCAGGATGCTGTCCGCGGTCACCTGCAGCCGCTCGATCCCGTCGATCGCGATCTGCACGTCCTCGCCGCGGGCCTGGAAGACCTGGTCGTTGAGCAGCGTGTACCGCGGGTTGGCGCTGATCGCCTCGCGCGAGATGTGCTGCAGCATCAGCGTCGGCAGGATCCCGACGACCACCATCTTCGACCCGGTGCGGGCGGCCTTCTCCTCGGCGGCATTGAGGCTGTCGCGGATCGACTTCTCCATCACGTCCAGGCCGGTACCGTCGATCTGGCCCGGCGGGACGTTGATCTCGACGTTGAACTGGCCGAGCTCGGTCTGGAACGCGTCGTCCTCGATCGCGTTCAGCACCTCCGCGTTCTTGAACGCCGGGTCGCAGTTCTCGTCGATCAGGTTCAGCTCGATCTCGATGCCGGTCATCGGCCGCTCGGCGTCGAACCGCGCCTCCCGCAACATCCGGGCGAACGCGTCCAGATTGCGATGGACCTGGTCGCGGAACGCGGTCCGATCCGCCCGGGTGAATTCGACCCGGTCGACTTCCTCGCCCATCTGCGCCTCCGCTGTCGGTTACTGCGCCTCCCGGTACCTGGCCTCAGTCTGCCTGAACCGTGCCTTTCGTGTGACCTGGATCGCGTCGCCGTTCACCAGGTGGTACGCCGGCCGCCGGCGGGCGGGCGTTCTAGATGTACCCGGCCGAGACGTTGGTGACGTTGGGGTTGGTGGGTTGACGTAGGGAAGACCTCCGGAGTGCGGTGGAGATAGCCGTCTTCAC
>NZ_QFXK01000037.1 GCF_003261635.1 Kribbella monticola
GTGAGGCGGGGGCGCGGGGTGAGGCGGGGGCGCGGGGTGAGGCGGGGGCGTGGGGTAGGCGGCTAGCGGCGTACGACGATGGTGCCGGCGGCCTTGTCGTGCAGGCCGCGGCGGTCGCGGTCGTAGACGACGGCGGGGATGACCAGGCAGAGCAGGAAGGCCCGGATCGCCCCGCCGAGCAGGCCGACCTGCGCGGCGTACCCGGTGCCGGCGGGCTTCGTCCGGATCACGCGGAGCCCGAGCAGCCGGTGACCGATCGTGCCGCCACCCAGGCCGGACAGGATCGCTGACATCGCAAAGAAAGTGACCAGCTGCGCGGTGTTGAAATCGTTGCCTCCGGCCCAGATCGGTTTGCCGGTCACCGCGGAGGCGATCAAACCGGCGATCAGCCAGTCGACGAACAGGGCGACCACTCTGCGTCCCCAACCCGCCACCGAGCCCGATCCGGCCTCGGGCAATCCGAGCCGGCTGCCCGGATAGCGGAACTCCTCGGTGGGTCCTGCCCCGGATTGCGCAGATGATGCCATGATGCAAGCCTAGTGCTCGCCAGACGAGCACTAAATGTGCGGCCGGGGGATCTCACCACCCCGCAGCCGTCACCAGTGGGTCAGCGCGGACCACGCTGGACGTAACATCCGCGAAACATTGGGGTCACGGCCGAGTAATCGGCAGGGCCTACGTTCAGAACAATCTCTGAGCCACCCCGAGGAGTACGTATGTTTTCCAGCGCTGAGGAGCTGCTCGCCTACGTCAAGGACGAGGGCGTCGCATTCATCGACGTCCGGTTCTGTGACCTGCCGGGCATCATGCAGCACTTCACCGTCCCGGTGTCGTCATTCGGTCCCGAGGTCTTCGAGGACGGCCTGCAGTTCGACGGTTCGTCGATCCGCGGCTTCCAGCAGATCCACGAGTCGGACATGTCACTGCTGCCCGACCCGACCACGGCCTACGTCGACCCGTTCCGCCGGGACAAGACGCTGATCGTCAACTTCTTCGTGCACGACCCGCTCACCGGCGAGGCCTACAGCCGGGACCCGCGCAACATCGCCCGCAAGGCGCAGGAGTACCTGAAGTCGACCGGCATCGCCGACACCGCCTTCTTCGCGCCCGAGGCCGAGTTCTACGTCTTCGACGACGTACGGTTCGAGACCAAGCAGAACGAGAGCTACTACCACATCGACTCCGTGGCCGGCGCCTGGAACACCGGCCGGGTCGAGGAGGGTGGTAACCGTGGCTACAAGGTCCGCTACAAGGGTGGCTACTTCCCCGCGCCGCCGGTCGACCACTTCGCCGACCTGCGCAACGACATCACCAAGCACCTCGAGACCAGCGGCCTGACCGTCGAGCGGGCACACCACGAGGTCGGTACGGCGGGGCAGGCGGAGATCAACTACCGCTTCGACACGCTGCTGACCGCGGCCGACGACCTGATGAAGTTCAAGTACATCGTCAAGAACACCGCCTGGGACGCCGGCAAGACCGCGACCTTCATGCCGAAGCCGATCTTCGGCGACAACGGCTCGGGCATGCACTGCCACCAGTCGCTGTGGAGCGACGGCAACCCGCTGTTCTACGACGAGTCCGGGTACGGCGGCCTGTCCGACATCGCCCGCTGGTACATCGGCGGCATCCTGAAGCACGCCCCGTCGCTGCTGGCGTTCACCAACCCGACGGTGAACTCCTACCACCGCCTGGTGCCGGGCTTCGAGGCGCCGGTCAACCTGGTCTACTCCCAGCGCAACCGGTCGGCCTGCATCCGGATCCCGATCACCGGTTCGAACCCGAAGGCCAAGCGGATCGAGTTCCGCTGCCCCGACCCGTCGTCGAACCCGTACCTGGCCTTCTCGGCCCAGCTGCTGGCCGGCCTGGACGGTATCCGCAACAAGATCGAGCCCGCGGACCCGATCGACAAGGACCTGTACGAGCTGCCGCCGGAGGAGCACGCGTCGGTCGCCCAGGTGCCGACCTCGCTGCCGGCCGTGATCGACTCGCTCGAGGCCGACCACGACTTCCTCCTCGAGGGCGACGTGTTCACCGCCGACCTGATCGAGACCTGGGTCGACTTCAAGCGCGAGAACGAGATCGCCCCGATCCAGCTCCGCCCCCACCCGCACGAGTTCGAGCTCTACTACGACGTGTGATCGACGCAGGTTCCTGACCTGCACGTAGTCCGCTGAACGGCGGCTGACCTGGGCAACGTTCTCTCGACGTTGCTCATCGTCAGCCGCCGTTCTGCGTCGCCAGGGCGCTTAGGTCTTTCTGCCTACGGAATGCCTGACTTCCGGCTCTGCGGCGGGTTCGGCAACCGGATCAGGCTAGGAGTGGACCCTTAGGAGGCAGTCATGAGTACAACGCTGCAAGATCAGTCTGCAGCCCGGTCCCCTCGTGGAGACTGGACTTCACGGATCCTTGTTCGCGAGATGTGGGCCACGCTGGCGATCGTCGCGATGTGGGTGGCCGTGCTGTTGGTCGGTGTTTATGGAGGCAACGCGACCTTCCACAGCGTCGATTCGAGCTTCAGCACCATCCCCTCGGGCATCTTCGTCGCTCTGTTCGCGGCTATCGGCACCGGCTCCGTCGCCAAGCGAGTGTTCGGACGCAAGCCGGAGTAGTTGCCAAGGCGGCCTTTCGCGACGACAACCGCCCACTGGTTGCCGCCTGAGGTGGGCTCGTTTCAGCTGAGCCGGCGGGCGTCGGCCGGTAAGAGGAGTGGGGCGGCGAAGCGGCAAATCTCTGCTGCGGCGTCGAAGTCGGTGCTGGTTGGTTCAGGGTGGTCAGGATTCGTGGGGGCGCCGGGCCAGGAGTGGCCGCCGCCGGGGACGGTCCAGGCGGCGACCTGGGTGCCGCCGACGCCGCCGGTGAATGTCGCCCGCGTGCCATCTGCCCGGCCGGGTGGGCAGCGGTCGATCGTGCGGTAGTGGTCCGCTGTCTCCTCGAGCGACAAGGTGCGGCCGCGGAGTTCGCCGTTCGGGCCGCGGCGACGGGAGTAGCCGCCGCCGATGGGCGCGAGCTGATCCGCGTCGCCGTGGATGAGCAGTGCCGACACGGCGTACGCCGGTCGCAGGTGGCTGAGCGAGGCGGGGAGGGTTCCCGCTACGGCTGCCAGCACGGCTACCCGGTCGCCGGAGGTCAGCGCGAGCCGGTGGGCCATGAAGGCGCCGTTGGAAGCTCCCGCGACAACGGTCAGATCGGGCGTCGTGCCGTAGAGCGAGGCGGCGTGGTCGATCAGCGCCCGCAAGAACGCGACGTCGTCCACGCCGGCCTCGTCCGCGCTCGTGACACCTCGACCGTCGGCCCAGGAGCCGCCGTGGCCGTCCGGATACGCGACGACCCAGCCGCGCGCATCCACCTCGCGGTCGAACGTGGTCCAATCGCGCATCATCCAGCCACCCGCTTGGGGATGGTTGCCGTGCAGCACCAGAACGAGTGGCCTCGCACTCGAGTCAACGCGAGGCAGCCGGATCGTGAAGGTCCGCACCAGCCCACCGATCGACAGTTCCCCTTCGACCACGTCCGCCATACCCCGACTGTGCCACTGTCATGGGTTCTGAGACGATCAATGTCTAGTAATTCGATTGAAATAAACTTGCTTTTCATGAGCCGAGAATTCCTGTGGTACATCCCCAATCAGGTCGAGCCCGGGCACCGGGGAGATGACGCCGTACCAGGGCACAACAGCCTCGATCGGTTGACCGAGTTGGCTCGGTTGACCGAGGAGCACGGGTGGGGTGGGGCGCTGCTGGGGACGGGGTGGGGCCGGCCGGATACGTTGACGGTGGCGACGGCGCTGGCTGCGAGGACGACGACGTTTCAGCCGCTCGTGGCGATCCGGCCGGGGTACTGGCAGCCGGCCCATTTCGCGTCGGCGTCGAGCACGCTGGACGAACTGTCCGGCGGCCGGTTGCTGATCAACATCGTGTCCGGGCAGGACAACCTCGCGGCGTACGGCGATGCCGAAGGCGACCAGGCGCAGCGCTACGCGCGCACCAAGGAGTTCCTGCAGCTCGTCCGGCGGCTCTGGACCGAGGAGAACGTCACCTTCACCGGCGAGTACTTCGCCGTCGAGGGATCCACCGTCGCGACCCGCCCGGTCCAACGCGAGGGACGACCACACCCACGCCTGTACTTCGGTGGCGCCTCCCCCTCTGCCGAACGGGTCTCCGCCACCGACGCCGACGTACAACTCTTCTGGGGCGAGCCCCGCGACGGCATCGCCGAACGCATCGACCGGCTGAAGACCTTGCAGACCGAACTCGGCCGCGAGCACGCGCCACTCGAGTTCGGCCTGCGGATCACCACCTTGATCCGCGACACCACCGAGCAGGCCTGGGCCGATGCCGAGGCGAAGGTCGAGAAGATGGCCGGTGCGCAGGACGCCCTCGCCCAGCACTCGCGGCGCTTCAAGGCCGTCGGCCAGCAACGCCTCCTCGCCCTCGCCGAACAAGGCGAGGTCCTCGACGAGAACCTCTACACCACCCCCGGCAAGTACGGCGGTGGCGGCGCCGGCACCACCTGGCTGGTCGGCTCGCCCGAAGACGTCGCCAAGTCCCTCCGCAAGTACGCCGACCTGGGCGTCACCCACTTCATCCTCTCCGACACCCCCTACCGAAAAGAGATCACCCACATCGGCGACCGACTCCTCCCCCACCTCATCTGAGCGATCCCTCGACTTGGGGCTGGGGGGTGGGTAGGTTCTCGCGGGCGGGAGGTTTAGCGCGGGGGGATTGCGGTAATCACCCGGAGTAGGGGGAAGCACACTCCGCGCTACCTGCTGGGGTGGGGATCATCGATGTGAGGAGTTGTCTTGGCCAGGCCGATGACGGCTGATCAGACGCTGGCGGCGTTGCGGAAGTGGGGTGTGAAGGTTCGCGAGTACCCGGGCTGGCGGACGCGCGGGCGACCGGGTGGGATCAAGGACGCGCGCGGCATCGTCATCCATCACACCGGCAGCAGTTCGCAGACCGACGACTACCTGTACTTCCTCTTCGTCCGCGGCCGCCCAGAAGACGGCATCCCCGGACCGCTGTGCCACGTGTCGACCGACCTGGACGGCGACCTGCACCTCGGCGCGATCGGCCGGGCCAACCACGCCGGCTCGGGGTCGCTGACGACGCTCAACCACGTGAGCGCCCAGAACTACAACGGGTACGCCGCCGAGCTGCGTCCCGGGCCGGACAACGTCGACGGCAACGACTACTACTACGGCAACGAGATCCGGTACGACGGTTCGCGCGCGATGAGCGCGGCCGCCTACCGTACTGCGCTGTTGCACGCGGCTGCGATCTGCGACTTCTACGGCTGGTCCGCGCTGTCCGTGATCGGCCATAAGGAACACACCCGGCGCAAGGACGACCCGGGCCACTGCTTGATGAACAAATTCCGCACCGACCTGGCCGCAGTACTGAAGGCCGGACCTGGAGACGACATGGCGAACGCAGACGAGGTACTGGCCGAGCTGAGGAGGTTCGAGGCCGCGGAGGCACAGCGGTACGCCGACCTGGCCGCCCGCGTGCAGGGCCTGATCAACCAGGAGGCCGGCCGGTACGCCGATTACCTCCGCCGCTTCGACGCCATCATGAAGGCCCTCCCCAACGCCGTCCTGGAACCACTCCCCGGTACGCCGACCGACCCCAGCGACCCGGCCGACCCGAGCGACCCGGCCGACCCGAGCGATCCAGCCGACCCCAGCGACCCGGCCGACCCGGTCGACCGCGACGAACCGGCCGGCTCCCGCGCCGGCTGAACCAGAACGCATCCCGGGCGCGCCGGACCGCGCCCGGGCACACCTTCTCCTCGGATGACAGAATCCAACCGACGAGACGAGGCGGAGGTGAGACCGTGCCCAACGGTTCAGAGATCGAGCAGGTGCCCGAAGCTACGACGTCGTCCGCGCGGCGTGCGCCGAGCCTGACCGACGTCGCCGCGCTGGCCGGGGTGTCGCACATGACGGTGTCCCGGGTGATCAACGACAGCGAGGTCGTCCGGCCGTCCACCCGCGAGCGGGTCCGGGCCGCGATCGAGACGCTCGGATACCGCCCGAACACCGCCGCCCGCGCCCTCGTCACCGGCCGAACCGGGACGCTCGGCGTAGTGACGATGGACTCCACCCTCTACGGACCGGCCAGCACGCTGTACGGGATCGAGTGCGCCGCCCGCGACGCCGGCTTCGCGATCACCGTCGCGAGCGTGGGCCAACCGGGCCGAGGCTCGATCGCCGAGGCCGTCGAAACCCTGCAGCGCCAGGGCGTCGAGGGCATCGTCGTCATCGCTCCCCACGTCGCGACGGCCGAGGCCCTGGAGTTCGCACCCCACGACATCCCGCTCGTCGCCGTCGGCGGCGCGGCCGGCCCGACCCCGGCGGTCGCGGTCGACCAGTACGACGGCGCCCGGCTCGCCACCGAACATCTGCTGTCGCTCGGCCACGAAACCGTCTGGCATGTCGCCGGCCCGGCCGACTGGCTCGAGGCCTCCGAGCGTGAGCGCGGCTGGCGCGAGACGCTCAAGGCTCACGGTGCCCGTCCGCCACGGTTGATCCGGGGCGACTGGAGCCCCCGCTCGGGGTACGAGGCCGGCCGGACGCTGGCCGCCAAGCGCGACCTGGGCGCGGTCTTCGTCGCCAACGACCAGATGGCGCTCGGTCTGCTGCGAGCGTTCACCGAGGCCGGGATCAGCGCTCCGGCGGACTTCCATGTCGTCGGCTTCGACGACATCCCGGAGGCCGAGTTCTTCAACCCGCCGCTGACGACGGTCCGGCAGGACTTCACCGCTGTCGGGCGGCGGACCTTCGCCCTGTTGTCCGAGCAGATGAGCGGCACCGGACGACCCGGCAGCGAACGGATCGCTGCCGAGTTGATCGTCCGGCAAAGCACCAGCCCGCGCTGATCAGTTCTGCCGCCGGGTCAGCAACCGCTGGATCACCACGAAGATCAGCAGCAGCGTCCCGATCGAGATCTTCGTCCACCAGGAACTCAACGTCCCGTCGAACGAGATGAACGTCTGGATCGTACCGAGCAGCAGTACGCCGAACATCGTGCCCAGCAACAGCCCGCGGCCACCCGTCAGCAGCGTCCCGCCGATGACGACAGCCGCGATCGCATCGAGCTCCATCCCCACCGCGTGCAGGCTGTAGCCCGACAGCGTGTACGCCGCGAACAGCAACCCGGCCAGCGCAGAGCACAGTCCACTGATCGTGTAGACGCCAACCTTGACGAGCGCGACCCGCAAGCCCATCAGGTGGGCCGAGCTCTCACTACCGCCCACGGCATAGACAGTGCGACCGAACCGGGTCATGTGCAGCACCCAGGCACCGATCGCGAACACAACGACGGCAACGACGACGCTCGGCGTGACGTGGTACCCACCCGGCAGCGGCACGGACCCCTGAGCGAAGGCCGTGAAGCCGGCTTCCCGGATCGGGATCGACTCGACACTGATCAGATAGCACAGCCCGCGCGCCAGGAACATCACGGCCAGCGAGGCTATGAACGGCTGCACCTCGAAGTAGTGGATCACCAAGCCCATCAAGGTCCCGAGCAGGGTCCCTGAGACCAGTACGGCGATGATCGTCGCGATTGCAGGCCAACCCGCCTGCAGCGTCGACGCCGCGATCATGGTCGACAGCGCGACGACGGACCCGACGCTCAGGTCGATACCGCCGGTAAGGATCACGAACGTCATCCCGACGCCCAGCACCAGCAGGAACGCGTTGTCCACGAACAGGTTCAGTACGACCTGAGGATCCGCGAAACCCTGGTAGCGCAGGGATCCCGCGCCGAACATGCCGATCAGCAGCGCGACCGTCGCGGCCACCGGCAGGTACCGCCGCGGCGGGCTGTACCCGCGTACGCGATCGAGAAAAGTCGGTGACACGGTCACCGAAGTCGAGGTGGTCATGCGGCACCGGCCTTCACGGTGGAGACGGGACGACGGCTGCGGAACGCCGCACGGACCCTGGGAGACTGCAGCAGACAAACCGCGATCACCACGACCGCCTTGAACAGGTAGTTGGCCTCGGCCGGAATGCCGATGGTGGGAATCGTGGTGGCCAGCGTCTGGATGAACATCGCGCCGACCAGCGTGCCGAGCAGCGAGAACTTGCCGCCGGCCAGCGAAGTGCCGCCGATAACGACGGCCAGGATCGCGTCCAGCTCGATCCACAGACCGGCGTTGTTCGCGTCGGCCGCGCTCGTGTTCGACGCGATCATCAGCCCGGCGACCCCGGCACAGAAGGCGCAGAACACGTAGACCGTCCAGGTGATCGTCCTCGCCCGGACGCCGGCGAGCCGGCTGGCCTCCGGGTTGATGCCGACCGACTCGATCAGCATGCCGAGCGCCGTACGCCGGGCCAGTACCGCGGTGACCGCGAAGACCGCGAGTGCGATCAGGATCGCCACCGGCAAGGTGGCCACGAATCCCGCGCCCAGCACCTTGAACGCCGGGTTGACCACGGTGGTGATCTGGCCGTCGGTGATCAGCATCGCGAGGCCGCGGCCGGCGGTCATCAGGACGAGGGTGGCGATGATCGGCTGGATCCCGAACACCGAGACCAGGAAGCCGTTCCAGAGCCCGAGCAGAATGCAGACGCCGACCGCGAGCGCGACGGCGCTGACCACGGTCGAGGTAGCGGCCGGCCGATCGGAGCCCGCGATGTACACACACGCCACGGCGCCGGCGATCGCGGCGACAGCGCCGACCGACAGATCGATACCGCGGGTGGCGATCACCAGGGTCATTCCCAGCGCCACCAGCAGGACCGGCGCACCGTTGCGCAGGATGTCGATCAGGCTGCCGTACAGATGACCGTCCTGGAGCCGCACCGACAGGAAGGACGGGGTGACGGCTGTGTTCAGGGCTATCAGCAACAACAGTGCGAGCGTCGACCAGAACAACGGCCGCCGGACGAGTTCACGCATCGGAGTCCTCCTCCTTCAACTCGGCACCACCGGCGGCGATGGTCGCCAGGATCCCTGCCACGGTGACGCTTTCGTCGTTGAACCGGTCCGCGATCTTGGCCCGGTCCCGCATCACCACGACGCGGTCGCTGAGCCGGAGAACCTCTTCGAGTTCGGTCGAGATGAAGACCACCGACATGCCCTCGTCGGCGAGTTTCGCGACCAGTTGCTGGATCTGGGTCTTGGCGCCGATGTCGATCCCGCGGGTCGGTTCGTCCAGGATCAGCAACTCGGGCTGGGTGATCAGCCAGCGAGCCAGCAGCACCTTCTGCTGGTTGCCGCCGGACAGGTTGCGCATCAGGGCCGCGGGGTCCGGTGGCCGGATGTCGAGCGCCTTGATGTACTCCTCGACCAGGCGGTCACGGGTTCGCTGCGGCACCGGGCGCAGCCAGCCGCGCGCGGCCTGCAGCGTCAGCAGCATGTTGTCGGCGATGGTCAGGTCCTCGACCACGCCCTCGGCCCGGCGGTTCTCACTCGAGAACGCGATCTTCGCGCCGATGGCACTGCGCGGCGTACGGAACCGCCGCCGGGACCCCCGTACGTCGATCGTGCCGGCGTCCGCGGTGTCCGCACCGAACAGCAGCCGGGCGAGCTCGGTGCGGCCGGAGCCCAGCAGACCCGCGACACCGATCACCTCGCCGTCGTAGATCTCCAGGTCGACCGCCTGCAGACTTCCCTTGCGGCTGAGTCCCAGTACCTGCAGGAGTGGGACGCGTGCCTCGTCCGGCGCCGCGGTCGGCGCCTGGTGCTCGAGCCGGTCGAGCGTTTCGAGTTCGCGACCGATCATGGCCTCGACCAGAGTGAGTTGGGTGGTGTCGCGGGTCAGGTACTCACCGACGAGCTTCCCGTTCCGCAGTACCGTCATCCGGTCGGAGATCTCGAAGACCTGGTCCAGGAAGTGCGAGACGAACAGGATCGCCACGCCCTGGTCGCGCAGATCGCTCATCACCGCGAACAGTTTGGCCACCTCGTCGGCGTCCAGGCTGGAGGTGGGCTCGTCGAGGATCAGGACCCGGGCGTCGATGTCGAGCGCGCGGCCGATAGCCACGAGTTGCTGGATCGCGATCGAGTGCTCGCCGAGCGACGAGCCGGGATCGATCGACAGACCGAGCCGGTCCAGGACGGAGCGGGCGCGGCGGTTCATCGCCTTGACGTCGATCCGGCCGAACCGGTGCGGTTCGCGGCCGAGCAGCATGTTCTCCGCGACCGTCAGGTTCGTGCAGAGGTTGACTTCCTGGTAGACCGTGCTGATCCCGGCAGCCTGCGAGTCCGCCGGCGAGGTGAACCGGTGGTCGGTGCCGGCCACCGTCACGGTGCCCTCGTCGATCGTGTAGACGCCGGTCAGGGCCTTGATCAAGGTCGACTTCCCGGCGCCGTTCTCACCCATCAGGGCGTGCACCTCGCCCGGCAGCAGCCGGAAGTCGACGTCGGCCAGCGCCTTGACGCCGGGAAAGCTGATGGAGATCCCACGCATCTCGACGACCGGCGTACCGACGGCCGGTGGCGGGATCGAAGTGGTCACCTGAGTCATCGAGAGTCCTTCAAGTGCGTGATCGCCCGCGAGGCCGGGCAGGGACCGGCCTCGCGGGCAGCTGGGCGATGGAGCTGGATCAGTACTGCCGCGAGGGCAGCGCCGCCTTGGCGGCCGCTTGGTCGAACACCGTCTCCTTGGTCAGCACCCGCTCGGGCACCGACTCACCGGCCACGACCTTCTTCGCCAGGTCCATCAGTTGTGGGCCGAGCAGCGGGTTGCATTCGACGATGTAGTTGATCTTGCCGGCCGCGAGCGCGGTCATCCCGTCCTTCACCGCGTCGATGCTGATGATCTGGATGTCCTTGCCCGGCTTCAGACCGGCCGCCTCGATCGCCTCGATGGCGCCGAGCCCCATGTCGTCGTTGTGAGCGAACACCACGTCGATGTTCTTCTGCGACTTCAGGAACGACTCCATCACCTTCTTGCCGCCGTCACGGGTGAAGTCACCGGTCTGCGAGGCCGCGATGGTGATCTTCGGGTTCGCCTTCATGGCGTCCTCGAAGCCCTTCTTGCGGTCGATGGCCGGCGCCGCGCCCGTCGTCCCCTGCAGCTCGACGACCTTGATGCTGCCGTCCTTGTTCAGGTCGGCGGCATCGCCTTCCTTGACCAGCCACTCGCCGGCCTTGGTGCCCTCGACAACGAAGTCGGAGCCGAGGAAGGTCTTGTACAGCGAGGTGTCCTTGGAGTCGACCGCACGGTCGGTGAGGATGACCGGGATGTTGGCCCGCTTGGCCTCCATCAGCACGGTGTCCCAGCCGGTCTCGACCACCGGCGAGAAGGCGATCACGTCCACCTTCTGCTGGATGAAGGACCGGATCGACTTGATCTGGTTCTCCTGCTTCTGCTGGGCGTCGGAGAACTTCAGCTCGATCCCCGCCGTCTTGGCGGTCTCCTGGATCGACTTCGTGTTGGCCGTCCGCCAGCCACTCTCGGCGCCGACCTGGGCGAAGCCCATCGTGATGCTGTCGCTGGACGCACTCGGCTTGGGCTTGTCACCTCCGCAAGCCACCAGGCTGCCGGCGAGCACCAGGCTCGTCGCAACCGCCACCAGTCTCTTCACTACAGCGCCTCCCTTGTCGTACCGGTCCGGGACCGATTGGGCTGAATGTTAGCGTTAACTTTCGGTACGTCAACACCTCCGACGCCAGATTGTTAGCGTTCACGATTTCCGCCTCAGCCAGGCGTGCAACCAACGGTCACAGTTCGGACCAGCGCTTTCCGAGGTCTTGCCCAGAATTATTCTGAGGGTTAACTTAACCCGCATTCGAACCCCGAAGCGGCCCTCCCGGACCGTCTGCCGGACGGTTCACGAGGCAAGGAGACAGCGCGATGGCGATCGACAGGACTGACCTCACGCGGCGGGGATTTCTCGGGATGGGAGTCGCCGCGGGCATCATCACCCTCACCGCGTGCGGCTCGGACAGTGACAAGAAGTCGAGCGGTGGCGGCGGTGGCGCCGCCGACCTGGTGATGACCGTGTGGGGCGGCGACACCGACAAGACGACGTACCAGCAGCGGATCGACGCGCTGGTGAAGAAGTTCCCGGAGCTGAAGGTCAAGCTCCAGCTGATCCCCGGCGACGGGTACGCGCAGAAGGTGCAGACGATGATCGCGGGCGGCAAGGGCCCGGACATCATGCAGGTGGCCGAGAACGTCAACGTCTACTCGAGCAAGAACCAGATCATGCCGCTGGACGACCTGGCCAAGAAGGCCGGGCTGGACCTGGAGCAGCGGTTCGGCTCGATCGGGAAGATCTACTCCTACCAGGACAAGGTCTACGCGATCCCGGACCGCTCCGGCGCGATGATCGTCTACTACAACAAGGGCCTGTTCGATGCCAAGGGCATCAAGCCGCCGACCGCGGACTGGACCTGGGACGACGCGCTGTCCGCGTTCAAGGAACTCACCATCCCAGGTAAGCAGTGGGGCTACGGCGGCGGTGGCTGGTGGGCGCAGTGGTGGAGCTTCGTCTACCAGAACGGCGGCAAGATCATCGACGACGCCGGCAAGCCCGCCGTCGCCACCGACGAGGTCATCGAGGCGCTGCAGTGGACCGGCGACCTGGTCTTCAAGCACGGTGTGGTGCCGACCCCGAAGCAGTTCGCCGACATGGGTGCCGACGTCGGCGCCGACGGTGCCTTCGCCAACGGCAAGCTCGCGGTCAACACGACCGGCTTCTGGGGTATCAGCGGACTGGCCAAGTCCAAGATCGACTGGAACATCGCCCCGCTGTGGCGTGGCAAGGAGCAGGCCGTGACGGCGTTCGGCAGCGGGCTGGCGATCTCGCGGACCGCGAAGAACCCCGAGGCCGCGTTCAAGGCGATCGAGTTCCTCACCTCGCCCGAGGCACAGCAGAAGATCATTGCCACCGGCGAGGACGTGCCGGCCAGTATCGAGGTGCAGAAGAGCAACGCGTTCCTCAAGCCCGCCTGGATGACCAAGCCGGTGGACATGAACGTGTTCGCCGAGTCGAGCGCGTTCGTCTACCGGGCCCCGTTCATCCCGGCCTGGAACGAGATGCAGAAGGCGTTCGACGACGGGCTGGCCGACTTCTGGCTCGGCAAGAAGGACGCCCGGACCTCGTTGACCGCGATCCAGAAGCGGCTCGAGTCCATCGTCAAGCCCGCGAGCTGATGTCGATGCTCCGGCGCCGGGAGGCGCTGTGGTTCTACCTGTTCGCGTCGCCGTGGATCATCGGCTTCGTGGTGTTCCTGCTCGGTCCGATGATCGCCTCGGTCTACATCTCGCTGACCGACTGGGACTCCTTCACCGCGCCCAAGTGGGTCGGGCTGGACAACTACGTCCGGCTGCTGACCGACGATCCCATCTTCTGGAAAGCGTTGTGGAACACGTTCTACTACGCGGCGGTCTCGGTCCCGCTCGGCCTGGTGATCGGACTGTGGCTCGCCAACCTGCTGAACAAGGGGGTGCGGCTGCGCAAGCTCTTCCGGACCCTCATCTACCTGCCGACCCTGGTGCCGTTGGTCGCGACGGCGATGATCTTCAAGATGGTGCTCGCCCCGTCCGGCCCGCTGAACGACGCGCTCGGGCTGTTCGGCATCCCCGGCCCGTCCTGGCTGCTGGAATCGGTCTGGGTGAAACCCGCGCTGATCCTGCTGTCGGTCTGGGGCGCCGGCGGCGCGACCGTACTGTTGCTCGCGGCAATGAAAGGTATTCCGCGTGAGTTGTACGAGGCGGCCGAGGTGGACGGCGCCGGCCCGGTCCGGCAGTTCTGGAGCATCACCGTCCCGCAGCTGACGCCGATCATCTTCTTCAACCTGATCATGGGGCTGATCGGCGCCTTCCAGGTGTTCTCCCAGGTCTACATCCTGACCAAGGGCGGACCGGACAACGCGAGCCAGACGATGGTGCCGCTGCTGTTCAACGAGGCGTTCTCCTTCTACCACATGGGATATGCCTCGGCGATCTCCTGGCTGCTGTTCGCCGTGATCCTGGTGTTCACGCTGATCGCCTTCCGGACCGCGCGGCGCTGGGTGTTCTACGAGACCGAGGTGAAGTGATGGCTACCGCTCTTTCCACCGCCGCCCCCGGGCAGCACGTCCGCAGTACCGAACGGGTCGTTCGGGCCAAGCGCTCGACGCCGTTCAGCTATGCGACGCTCATCATCGTCTCGGCGGTGTTGTGCGTGCCGCTGGTGTTCGTGATCTCGATCGCGTTGTCCAGCGACCAGACGGTGAACGCGAACACCTTCACGATCATCCCGCGCGAGTTCCACTGGGAGAACTTCACCCGGGTGTTCGGCACCGAGTTGCCGATGCAGCGGTTCCTGCTGAACTCGGTGATCATCTCGGCCGGTGCCGTGGCCGGCCAGGTGCTGTCCAGCGGCCTGGTCGGTTACGCCTTCGCCCGGCTGCGCGCACCGGGCAAGAACGCCCTGTTCATCGTCGTCATCGCGACCATGATGATCCCGTCGCAGATCACGATGATCCCGCAGTTCCTGCTGTTCAAGGAGCTCGGCTGGGTGAACACCTATCTCCCGCTGATCGTGCCGAACTTCTTCTCCAACGCCTTCAACGTCTTCCTGGTCCGTCAGTTCGTCTCCCGGCTGCCCAGTGAGATCGACGAGGCCGCGATGGTGGACGGGCTCGGCTTCTTCGGGATCTACCGCCGGATCATGTTGCCGATGCTGGCGCCGGTCCTGATCGCGATCGGCATCTTCACCCTGACCGCCACCTGGGGCGACTTCATGGGCCCGTTGATCTACCTGAACGACGAGTCGAAGATGCCACTCGCGCTGGGCGTGCAGTACATCACCAGTACTTCGCAGGCGCTCCAGGCGCCGCCGTGGAACCTGGTGATGGTCGGGTCCATCCTGCTCACGTTGCCGATGATCCTGGTCTACTACCTCGGTCAGCGGTACCTGTACGAGATGGACATCAGCGGCGGCAGTGCGGGGGTCAAGTGACTTCGTCCGTCACGCTGGGCACCGGCGTCGAACTCGATGCCCAGGGCATCTGGATCGACGGCCGGCCCCAGCTGTTGCTCTGCGCATCGTTGTTCTACTTCCGGCTGCCGCGCGAGCAATGGCGAGCCCGCCTGGAGCAGATCCGTACTTCGGGTTACACCTGCGTCGACGTCTATCTGCCGTGGAACTTCCACGAGGTCGCGCCCGGCCGGTGGTCGTTCGACGGCCGCCGCGATGTCGCCGCGTTCCTCGATCTCGCCCACGAGGTGGGCCTGTCGGTCATCGCCCGGCCGGGCCCGTACATCTGCTCGGAGTGGGACGGCGGCGCCCTGCCGGCCTGGCTGGGCGTCGATCCCGGCGTACGGGTTCGTCAGAACGAGCCGCGGTATCTCGCGCACGTGACGGCCTGGTTCGACCAGGTGCTGCCGCTGCTCGCCGAGCGGCAGTATCCGGCCGGGCCGGTCGTCATGGTCCAGTTGGAGAACGAGCTCGACTTCTTCGACTGCGAGGACCGCACCGGCTACCTCACCTCCCTGCGCGACCAGGCGATCAGCCACGGCATCACCGTGCCGCTGATCGCCTGCGCCGGGCAGGGCGACATCGCCGGCGCCACCGGTGACGTCCCCCATGTCGTTGCCGCCTGCAACTTCTACCCGAACGACGACTCGCCGCACATCGAGGCAGAGGTACGCCGGTACGCCGGGCTGCTCGCCGATCGCGGGCTGCCCCTGCTGATCACCGAAACCAACCGCCGGCACCGGACACTCCGTCGGCTCCTGGCAAGTGGGGCATCGCTGATCGCGCCCTATCTCCAGGCGTCCGGCTGGAACTTCGGCTTCACCCCGTCCACCGGCAACTGGGGCGCCCCCGGCAACTTCATGAGCCACGACTACGACTTCGGCGGCTACGTCTCCCCCACCGGGGCGACCCGGCCGGAGTACGACGAGGCGCGGGTGCTCGCCCGCGTAGTCGCGGCCCTCGGGTCTCAACTGGCGCTCGCCACCGCCACGGTGCCGCGTGTCGAGGTGACGGCCGACTTCCCCACCAGTTCGTCGATCTCCGCCCTCGACCTGGACGGCGGTGGCCAGCTGATCGCCGTACCGAACCTCGACCAGGCCCCCGGACAAGCGGTCGTCAACGGGGTGTCCGTGGCGGTCGCGGCCGGGTCGTGTCCGCTCATGCTGGTCGATTTGCCCTTGCAGGACACGACTTTGAGACTCGCCTCGGCGGACCTGGTCGCGGTCGGCGACGGCGTACTGGTGTTCTCGTCGGCCGTTCCTGTCACGGTCGTGCTCGGAGACACCCAGGTCGAGATCCCGGCCACACCGGGGCGGGTCGAGCGCAGAGTTGTCGACGGCATCGATCTCGTGGTGCTGACTCCCCCGAACGCAGCGCGCCTTGCGACGATCCGGCCCGATCGGACGATCGAGCTGGATCACGTGCAGGACAGGAAGATTCCCACACCGGCGACCGAGGTTCGGACGGTCCGGCGGCGGTCAGGGACAGCCCCTGCGAAGCCGGCCGGTACCCACGACCTGCCGCCGGCGCTGGAGTCGCTCGGCGTCTATCGCGGCCGTGGAACGTACTCGGCGACGACGGACCTGACCGGCATCGACGAACTGCTGGTCGTCGGCGCCTGCGACATCGTGGAGTTGTCGATCGACGGCCACCCGCAGCCGGCCGTCGCCGATTTCGGCGCGACCCGGCGGGTCGACGTACGGGCTGCGCAAGGCCGTTGCGGTATCGACGCGACGGTCGAGATCTGGGGACATGCCAACTTCGACGATGCCCGTCTGCCGGCTCTCCGCCTCGGCGCGCTCCGGGGGCTGGGCACGGTCTGGAAGGTCGAGAGGGTTCAAGACCTGGATGCCCTGTGGACAGTGGACGGTCACTGGGCCGGCGATCCGGCGCCGATCCGGTCGCTCGGCGGCTGGAGCAGTACGCGGGTCGGCGTACCGATCACCTACTCGCGGCGCCTCGATCTCCCGTCCCGGTCAGCGCTCCACTTCGGCGGGCTCGACCAACCGATCACGGTCAGCCTGGACGACGGCGAGCCGGTCACCGTCCATCGAGAGAACCCTTGGCTGATGCTGCCGGCCGGGACCACCAAGATCGCGGTCACCCTGCAGCACAATCCCAGTGGCGCCGGGGTGCACGCAGAGCTGCTCAGCCTGCAACCAGTGATGGATTGGACCTGCACTGTCCAGGACGATGAGCTGCTCACCGCCTTCGCCACCAGCAATGCCGTGACGTCGGAGGCCGAGCTTCCGCTGAGCCTCGCGCCAGGCGAAGAGGTCTGGCTCGACGTCGATCTTCCGGCCGATCACGAAGGGCTGCTGCTCCGGTTCGGCGGCTCGCAGCTGCGGGTGACCGGCTGGGCGTCCGGCGAGTGCCTCGGCCGGATCTGGATCGGTGACCGGCCGGCATTCTCCGGCGGTGACCCCGACGTCTTGTGGATCCCGGCCGGGTGGTCCGGCCTGACCCTGCTGCTCCGGGGCGTCGCGGGCCCCGCCGATCCGGTACTTCGTACGCTACGGCTGAGCCCAGCGACGACCGGAGGGGAAAATGGTGCCGCGGCAGACGTCTCGTGACCTTCGCAACGAGAGCCGGTTCGAGGTTCTCCGGGCGCTCTTCGAGCTGGGTCCGTCCACCCGCCAGGAGATCGCCCGGCACACCCGGCTGAGCACGGCGACGGTGGCCACTTTGGTCACCGAGTTCCTGTCCGAGGGCGTACTGCGGATCGCCGCCCTGGAGCGCCGGACGGTGGGACGACCCTACGAGCGGCTGGCGATCGACCCGGAGCGCGGCCGCATCGTCGGGGTGGACGTCGCCGAGACCTACGTCGCCGCGACCTTGTTCGACATCGCGCTGACCCCGATCAGCCACGGCGAGGTGACGCTGGACGAGCACGAGAACAGCCAGGCATACGTGGTCGACGGCATCGTCCGGGCAGTCGAGGCGGCCGTCGGAACCGGCGCGGGTGAGGCGGCCGTCGGAACCGGCGCGGGCGAGGTTGATCGAATCCTCGGCGTCGGCGTCAGCATGCCCGGCCAGGTCAGCCCCGGCGCGGGCGTCTCGGTCTTCGCGCCGAACTGGGACTGGCACGAGGTCAAGATCGAGGAACTGCTCGCGCAGGGGCTGCGGATCCCGGTGTACGTCGACAATCCGCTCAAAGCGGTTGCGTTGTCGGAGATGTGGTTCGGCGTCGGCCGCATCGCCGACAGCATGGCGGTCGTCAACCTCGGCACTGGCGTCGGCGCCGGGATCGCCATCGACGGCGCCCTCATCCGGGGCGCCAACAACAACGCCGGCGAGTGGGGTCACACGCTGCTCCAACTGGACGGCCGCGAGTGCCGTTGCGGCCGCCGCGGCTGCGTCGAGGCCTACCTCGGCGTCCAGGGCATCGAGACCTCGCTCGCAGAGATCGACAAGGACCACCCCGCGCTGCAGCAGCCGCTGCAGCGCGACTTCATCGAAGCCGTCGCCACCGGCCTGGCTGCCGGCGATCCGGTGCTGGCCGAGCTTGCCCGCCGTACGGCGCACTATCTGGCCGCGGCGCTCGGCGACCTCGTCACGCTGCTCGACATCCCCTACATCACCCTCACCGGCTGGACCTCGACCGCTCTCGCGGAGTGGCTCGTTCCGGCCGTCCGCGCGGAACTGCCCGACCACGTCCTGCCCGGATCGCTGCCGGACCTCACCGTCGAGGTCTCCCGCGTCCCCGGCAACCCGGTCGCACTCGGTATGGCGGCCTTCGCTCTGGAGCACTTCCTCGGCCAGCTCGGCCTGCCCAGTCCGGCCAGCGCCCCGATCGCCCGCCGCCGGACCCGACCTCAGTCCTAGGAGATCCCCCTTGTCCAGCTCTTCAGCCGCCCGGGTCGTGATCGACCTCGACGTCCCCGGTCCGACCATCAGCCGGCACCTCTACGGCCACTTCGCCGAACACCTCGGCCGCTGCGTGTACGACGGCTTCTACGTCGGCGAATCCTCCGACCTGCCCAACGAGGGCGGCATCCGGCTCGACGTCGTCGAAGCGCTGCGAGCTCTGAACATCCCCAACCTGCGCTGGCCCGGCGGCTGCTTCGCCGACGAGTACCACTGGATGAACGGCATCGGCCCGCGCTCCGAGCGGCCCGGCATGGTCAACACCAACTGGGGCAACGTCGTGGAGAACAACCACTTCGGCACCCACGAGTTCATGGCGCTGTGCGAACTGCTCGGGGCCGAGGCGTACGTGAACGGCAATGTGGGCAGCGGGACCGTCCAGGAGATGAGCGACTGGGTCGAGTACCTGACCCGCAGCGGCGACAGCCCGATGGTCCGGCTCCGCAAGGCCAACGGCCGCGAGGAGCCGTGGAAGGTCCCGTTCTGGGGAATCGGCAACGAGGCCTGGGGTTGCGGTGGCAACCTGTCCGCCGACGCGTACGTCGAACTGGCCCGCCGCTACGCCACCTTCTGCCGCGAGCACGACGGCAACAAGCTCTACCGGATCGCGGCCGGTGCGTCCGACGACGACCTCGCCTGGACCGAAGCCCTGATGAAGTCGATCAGCACCCTGGGCGGCGAACCGCGCAACATCTTCCAGGCCATCTCCGTGCACTACTACACGGTGCCCGGGACGTGGGAGCACAAGGGCAGCGCGACCGAGTTCGAGGTCGACGACTACTACCGGACCATGATCAAGGCGCAGGACATCGACCGCGTGCTCACCGGTCACTCGACCGTGATGGACGCCTACGACCCGAAGCGCAAGATCGGCCTCGTGCTCGACGAGTGGGGCACCTGGTGGGATGTGGAAAAGGGCACGAACCCGGGCTTCCTGTACCAGCAGAACGCTCTGCGCGATGCATTGGTCGCGAGCCTGCATTTCGACGTCTTCCACCGGCACGCGGAGCGGCTGGTGATGGCCAACATCGCCCAGACGGTGAACGTCCTGCAGGCGATGCTGCTGACCGATGCCGGCGGCGGGCTCGTGCTCACCCCGACGTACCACGTGTTCGAGATGAACAAGGGCCATCACGACGCGACCTCCGTACCGGTTCACCTGGTCGACCGGCCCACGCCGTACGCGCTGGACGGTAAGGAACTCGAGCTGCTCTCGGCCTCGGCGAGCGTGAGGGACGGCCGGGCGCTGGTCTCGGTGACCAATCTCGACCCGGGTGCGCCGGCGGACGTCGTACTGGATCTGCGGGGTGCGGCGGTGCGCGGGCATCGCGGACGGTTGCTCACGGCACCTAAGTTGCAGGCACACAACTCGGCGGGCGATCCGCAGGCAGTTGTTCCCGTGCCGTTGACCGACGTGACCGTTGACGACCGAGGTCTCCGGCTGACGCTACCGCCACACTCCTTCGCGACTGTCGAGCTGGACCTTTGATCATCAGCCGGCTCAGGGAGCGCTGACGGAGTTGATGGTGGAGCCTTTGAGGTAAACGGGCCGGACGCCGACGGTGACCGTGATGTTGCCGGCCGCGTCCGGGGTGTAGGTGGTGGACAGGCCGTACAGGCTGGTGACCTGGATCGGGCCGTCGGCGTTCACCGTCACCGTCGTATTGGCGCCGGTGGCTGCCCAGATGGCGCGCAGCGGTGACCCGTCCGCAGCCGAGAAGACCTGGTCGATCAGCCCGTTGCCTGGGTTCTCCTTTCCGAGGAAGGTCGCGCCCGCGAGTTGGCGGGCGGCGGTCGCATAGGCGACGTACGACGGCTTCGGGGTGTACGGGCCGAGCGGGTCGGAGCTGTGGTGGATGAGACCGAAGTTGTCCTCCAGTCCCGCCGGATCGGATCCGTCATTCATGAAGTCGTACAGGTAGTACCGCTGGATGCCGTGGCCAAGGGTTGTCAGTTCCGCACGGGCCAAATACATCGCCTGGGTTGCTTCGTCGACCGAGTCGCTGCTGGTGGCCGTCCGCCAGCCGGCCTCGGTGATCCAGATCGGCTTGTCGACGCCGCCGTTGTACTGGCGGATGATCGCGCGTAGCTGCGCGATGTAGGTGCCGAGGTTCTCGGGCGCGTGCAGGAAGTTGTACGGATGGACCGACACGACGTCGAGGTACTGCAAGCCTCCGAGTGCGGCGAACGACTGGAACCAGGCCACTTGAGTGACATCGGTGTCGCCTCCGCCGACCACGGTGACCGCCGGATGGCCGGCCTTGACCTTGGCGTACGTCGCCTTCAGCAGGGCGAGATAGCTGTCCGGTGACTTGTTCGCCGGACCGGCGGCGTTGTTGTCCCATTCGTTCCACACCGCGAGGTTCTTCACCTGTGGGTACTTCGTGAGCAGGGCGTCGGCGTAGTTGGCGAACGCTGCTCGCCCGGCATCGGTGGACGGCGCGTTGAACGCGTGGTCCGGGCAGTCGTACAGACAGTTGCCGTAGTCGGCGATGAGCAGCGGATCGATCGAGTTGTTCTGCAACGTGGTCAGGTAGTTGGTCACCTTGGCCGGGAAGGCGAAGGTCCCCCATGTCGTCTCGGCGTCCGACCAATAGGCCTCGTCGCGCACCGTGCGGGCTCCGGACTGCGCGACCAGCGGCAGCGGATCCGGCGCCCACTTCGCACCGAAGTGCGTTCCGGCGCCGAGCAGCGCGCCGGGGTACAAGGCCGTCACGCTGTCGATGCTGACGGTCGCGGTTGTCCCGCTACCGATGATCTGTGGCTTGTCGAGCGTGAGCGAGATGGCCTTGGCGGGACCGTGCCAGATGCCATCGTCCGCTCCGCCGAAGTGCAGGTACGACGTACCGGCGTCGAACCGGGAGACGGTCAGCGACTGCCAGTTCGAGGTCGCGGACAAGGGCAGGCGTTGTTGATGGACCTGGCCGGTGGCATCGGTCAGTCGCAGTCCGATCGACGACAGCTGAGTGGTACGCACCCACAGGGTCAGCGACGACAGGTTCTGCGAGGTCAGCTCGCGTTGTAGCGCCACGTAGTTCCCACCGCCGGAGAAGTCGGCGGACAGCTTGGCGGACTGGACCCCGGTGTGTCCGTCAGTTGCGTCGAGCGTGTAGCTCCCGGTGGCGCCTGGAAACTCGCTGCCCGGGTAGAAGCTCCAGCCTTCGGCCGAACTCTCGTAGTCGCCGAGCACCGTGTTCGGCTGCGCCGCGGATGCTCCGACCGTCAGGTCGTCGATGCTGATCGCGGCCGTCGTACCGCCACCGGTGATTCCGTTGCGATCCAGGACCAGCTCGACGCCCTTTGCGGGGCCGTGCCACACCCCGTCGTTCGCGCCACCGAAGTGGCTGTACTGCCGGCCGCCGTTGAAGCGAGCGACCGCCAGCGCCTGCCAATCCGTCGCGCTCGAGAGGTTCACCAGCTGCTGGTGCACCTGTCCGGTCGAGTCGGTCAGCCGGACGTTGATCCAGGACACGTTCCCGGCGGTCCGGGCCCAGAAACTCAAGCTGGTGGCGCTGACCGCCGGTACGGCGCGTTTGACGCTGACGTAGGCGCCACCACCGGAGAAGTCTCCGGTCAGCCGACCGGACTTTCCGCCTGTATGACCATCGGAAGTGTCCTGGGCAAAGCTTCCGGTGGCGCCCGGATATTCACTGCCTGGGTAGAAGCTCCAGCCTTCGGACGTGCTCTGGAAGTCGCCCAGCACACTGGTCGTGATCCCTGACTGCGGGGCAGCGCCCAGTGGACTGATGATCGCGAAGGTCGTCCGGGCTGTCGTTGTTCCACCGCTGTCGGCCGCCTGCACGCTCAGCTGGTACCAGCCGCGGGTGGTGACCGGGAGCTGCAACGTACTCGCAGCAGCCTGGCTTCCGCTGGTCACCGTCGCGCCGTTCACGTCGGTCACCGTCCAGCTCACCGAGGCCGCGCTCGTACTGAGTCCGACCTGCACCTGCTGACCGTCGGTGAACACGTTGCCCAGGGCAACCGTCGAGAGTGTCAGCGCCGGCGCGGCGAAGACCGGCGGCGGCGTGCCCAGGCATCCGAGCAGGACGACCAGGACGATGGCGGCCGAGCGGAGCCGTAGACGTTTCATGACGACTCCCCCGTCAGTTCGCCGGAAGGGCGGCCGGAGCCAGCCGGACCGCGTTGAACCCGGCCGGGTTCTTCGTCTCCGCGACGCCCTTGCCCCAGCTCAGCCAGCCGCGCCGGCCGGTCCCGTCGTTCTCGTTGATCACGACCGTCGTCGACAGCAACCGGTCGTCCGGAGCGAACCCGAGCGTGCTCCACGGAACGGCGATCTCGTACGTCGTACTGTGCGCCGCCTCGTCACGAACCACCTTGGCCTGTACGCCGGGCGGCGCACCGGTCTGGCTCACCGGGGTCCATCGCCAGGTGTCCACGGTGCCGGCATCGGTCAGCGCGACGCCGATCTCCTGGACCTGTGTCGCCTCGCCCGGAGCGCCCGCGGTCATGCCGAGCTGCAGGCTGTCGCCGGCCCAGATGTTGCCGTTGCGGTTCGGTTGCGCGAACACGTCGTCGGTGACCTTGGCGGACAGGTAGAGGAACTGGTCGTCGTGCGTCAGCCACAGTGATCCGGAAAGGTCGCTCGGTCCGGTCCATCCCGTCACGGGCGGAGTACCGGTGCCTTCCAGCGCTATCGCCGGCTGCGCGGCCACGGCTGGGTCGATGGCACCGTCCAGGGTGACCGGGTGCCGGTAGGTGACGGTCGGCGCAGCTACCGCAGTGAGCTTGCCTGCCGCCTTGATGTCCGGCAGCCCTGGCCGGCGAAGGCTCGCGGACCACGTCGACGGCGCGGTCAGGGTCAGCGGTACATCGGCCTGATCAGTACCGTGCGCCGAGACCGTAGACCCTGCGAACAGCGTGCCGGACGCGGAGCCCGAGGCGCAGTCGAGTCCCGCGACCGTGATGGGCTGGGACGACGCATTGGTGATCCGGAATCTGAGCAGGTCCTTGCCGCTGCCGTTGAGCACGTGCGAAGCGGTCACCGACAGCGGTGCCGTCGCCGTGCCGGCCGCAGTGATCAGTGCGACCGGTCGACCGTCCATCGTCACCTTGGCGGAGTACGTCCGCGAGCCCGTCGAGTCCTGCGCCGGGTAGCTGACCGCAGCCGTCGCAGTAGCGCCCGATGTGACCGAGCCGGATGTCTCGGCACCGCCGGCACTCACGGTGAACGCGTGGCCGACAGCGTCCGGGTTGACGAAGGTCAGTGTGCCGGTGGCCGGATCTCCAGCGATCTCGGGAGCGACCGACAACGAGAACCGACTCGAAGGAAGCATCGGTCCGGTGATCGCGCCCCGGAGGTAGACGGGGTCCGGTCCGGCCGTCACCCAGACATGCCCGTTGGGATCTGCGGTGAGTGTCGTCTCCACGCCGTACAGGTTGGTCACCTGAACCGTCGAGCCCGCCGGTGCCGTAGCGGCCACTACTCCAGGAGTGGCGGACCAGACGGCGTGGACGCTTTGTCCGCCACCGGCGTTGAAGCTGACGTCGTACCCGGCGCTGCCGAAGCGGGTCTGGCCGATCAGCGGGAGTTCGTCGATCTGCCGCGCCAGGACGGCCGTGGCGACGTACGACGGCTTCGGCACGAGCGCTCCCCGCGGGTCGAGCCGGTTGCGCACCAGGCCGAACCGGTGCTCGATGTTGGCAGGGTCGTTGCCGGAGTCCATGAAGTTGTACGAGCTGTACCGAGCCACGCCGGCGCCGTACGAGAGCAGTTGGCCGCGGACCAGGTCGCGGGCCTGGGCCGGCTCGGAGACCGCGCTCGGGTTGGTACCGGTCGCCCAGCCCTGCTCGGTGATGTAGATCGGCTTGGTCGAGCCGTGCGCCGTCACGATGCTGCGGATGGTGTTGAGGTAGGTGACGGAGGCCTCCGGGTCGAGCGGCTGCACGTACGGGTGGATGGTCACCGCGTCGACGTAGTCCAGCCCGCCCAGGTCGGCGAACCGCGTGAACCAGCCCTGCCAGTCGTTGATGACCGCCAGCGACGGACCGGTCAGCTTCACGTCGGGATGCTTCGCCCGGACCGCCGCACTGACCGTCTTGAGCAACGCGACGTAGTTGTCCGGGCTGGCTTTGGCAGCACCGTTCGGGTCGCGCAGGTTCCACTCGTTCCACAGTTCGTACGTCGTGTGCTCGGTGCCGAACTCGTCCACCGCGGCAACGGCGTACCGCGCGAAGGCCGCGCGCTGGTCATCCGTCGCGGGCGCCTCGTCCGGGTAGTACAGCGTGTTGCCGTAGTCGAGGATGTTCAGGAAGTCGACGTGGTTGGCGTCCAGTGCGGCCTTGTAGTCCTTGACCTTCTGCGGGAACTGGATGACGCCCTTCGTCGTCTCCGCAGCGGACCAGAACGCTTCGTCGCGAGCAGTCGAGATTCCGCCCGCCGCCATCAGCGGCACCGCCTCCAGCCCGGGGTTGGCGGCGCCGCCGAACGCCAGTGCTGAAGCGACGCCGATCCGGGTGTCGGTCGAGGTGGAGAAGTCGTGCGGGCTCAGGACCGCGAAATCTGTGCCACCCGAGGTGGTCGAACCGTCGGAGCCGATGGCCGTGAGGTCGGTCTGGTACCAGCCCGGCGTACTGATCGGCAGCGTGAGCCGGCCGTTCAGCGACGCGGCCGGCGCGGAGCCTTCGGCCACCTCGGTGCCGGCGGCGTCGCGAACGGTCCAGCCGACGGTCGCGGCGTCGGTACTCAGGCCGAGCGTCACCGGCTCACCGGCAGTGAAGGTGTTGCCGACGGTCGGCGTGGTGACGGCAAGGGCAGGCGCGACCGTCGTGGCGGCGCGGGCGGGTGACTGGAGTACGGCGGCCAGCAGCAGACCGGCCGTGAGAAGACTGACTGCGCCAGAGCGGCGGCGGGCCATGTGGTGCTCCTCCCAAGAAAAGCGAAAGCGGTTTCGCAAATCACACCTTGATGCCGGCTCGAACCGCTGTCAATGGCTCGGGACTGACTACGATGAACAGATGGCCGACCAGCTGATCACCCTGTCCGACGTGGCGACCGCGGCTGGGGTCTCGCTGTCGACGGCCTCCAAAGCTCTCAACGGCACCGACCGGATCTCGGCCGCGACCCGCGAGCACGTGCGCGTCACCGCGGACCGGCTCGGCTTCCGGCACAACGCGCTGGCCCGCTCCTTCGCCCGCGGCCGCAGCCAGACCATCGGCGTCCTCACCCACCGCGCCTCGAACCCGTTCAGCCGGGTCGTGCTGGCCACTGTCGCCGCCGAACTTGGCGCCAAGGAACAGGCCGTCCTGCTGTACGACGCCCGGATGGACGAGCAGGACATCACCGAGAGCGTCCTGCAGTTGCGCGCCCGCCGGATCGACGGCGTGATCGTGATCGGCACCGGCACGTCCTTCCCGACCCCGTCGCTGACCGACCGGTTCGAGGTCCCGGTGATCAACGCCTTCACCGTCACCGAGGACCCCGCAGACGTGACGATCACCGCGGACGACGTCGCCATCGGCCGGCTGGCCGCGACCCACCTGCTGGCCGGCGGCCGCCGCCGGATCGTCCACCTCACCGCGGAGCCGCACGACCTCGCCGCGCAGCGCCGAGCGGAGGGCGCCCGTGAAGTGCTCGCCGCGGCCGGCCTCGACTGGGCGACGCCGGTTCGCTTCGGCCGCTGGCGCGAGGAATGGGGCGAGGAGGCCGCGACCGAGGTGCTCGCCGCGGTGCCCGACGTGGACGCGATCTTCTGCGGCAGCGACGCGATCGCCCGCGGCGCCGAGCGGGTGATCCGGGCCAGCGGCCGCCGGGTGCCCGACGACGTCGCGCTGATCGGCGTCGACAACTGGGAGCAGCTGATGCACGACCAGCGGGTCCGCCGGCACCTGACCACCATCGACGTCGGGCTCGAGGAGATCGGCCGCCTGGTGGCGGATCGCCTGCTCGAGCCCGACCTCGAGCCGGGCATCCAGTACGCCGTACCTCAACTGGTGATCGCGGACACCGCCTGATCGTCAGTGTGGATCGAGTAGCGCGGCATGAACCCGAGGAGTTCCCGAGCCCGGGAGGTGTCGACCAATGACCCGCGACCGGCGACCGGCCGCCGCAGCGGAACCGTCGGGGCGTACTCGCGGAGCAGTTCGTCCGTCGGGCGGTCGATCAGGATGTCGGCAGCGGCAAGTCCGACCACGTGCGCCCCGGATGTCTCGCATTCGAGCGCCGCGATGATCGCCCGGACACCGTCGCGCAGATCGAGGTAGGCCCATCCTTCCCGCGCCATCGACGCCGGGTCGCGTTCTGCGTTGGCCCGGAACCGCAAGAGGTGCTGCTGCGACTTCACCAGCGGGAAACGCAGGGCGATCACGTCGGTGCCCCAGCGCCGCCAGACCATCCGGGCCGTCTGCTCGTCGACGTACTTGGACAGCGAGTAGGCATCGGTGATGTCCACCGGCACGTCCTCGTCGAGCGGGTAGTACGCCGGGACCACCGGGTTCACGTTCATCGGTACGCCGAACGCGTTGATGCTGCTGGCGATCACGGCCCGGCCGATCCCGCGCTGCCCGGCCTGGGCCAGCACGTTGAAGGTCGCGGCGACATTGTTCTCGAACACCTCCTCCGGCGTACCGAGGCTCGGATGCGGGATAGCGGCCAGATGCAGGACGGCATCCACGTCCTCCAGGGCCGCGGCGACATCGAGGGGTGATCGCGCATCGCCGACCAGCGGGCGGTCCGCCCGACTCTCGTGGTCGTAGCCCAGCGACAGCCCGGTCACGCCGTACCCGGCGTCACGCAGGCCGGCCACGGCGGCCCGGCCGATCGATCCGTCCGCCCCCGTGACCAGGACCCGAGTCACGCCTTGATCCCGCCGGACAGACCGACGCCCCGCAGGAACGCCCGCTGGAAGACGAGGAACAGCGCCACCGGGATCAGCAGCGCCAGGAACAGCCCCGCCAACTGGATGTTGAGTTCCGTCACCTTCGCGATCTTCGGCAACGCCACCGAGACCGGCTGCAGATCCGGATTCGTCAGCACCAGCAAAGGCCACAGATAGTCCTTCCACGAGGAGATGATGCTGAGCAGCAGAACCACACCGAGGATCGGGCGCGACAGCGGGAGCACCAGTGCGGTGAACACCCGCAGCGAGCCGGCGCCGTCGATCCTGGCCGCTTCGAAGTACTCCCGCGGGATGCTGTCGAAGAAGCGCTTCACGATCAGCACGTTGAACGCGCTGGCGGCCGGGGGTAGCCAGACGGCCCAGAACGTGTTGGTCAGGTTGGTGTGGACGACCGGGAGCTTCAGCACGGTCAGATAGAGCGGGACGAGCGAAACGATGTGTGGCACGAACAGCGTGACCAGGATCGCCGCGGACAACACCGAACCCCAGCGAGGCCGGAGCACGCTGAGCACGTAGCCGGCCGTCGTACAGACGATCAGCGAGCCGAGCGCCGTACCGGCAGCGATGATCGCTGTGTTGCCGAGGTAGTAGCCGACGTGACCCTGTTGCCACGCAGTACCGAGGTTCTGCCACTGCACCTCGCCGGACGGGAACAGCGCGAGTGGCTTGCGGATGCTGTCCTGGGTCGGGGAGATCGCTGCCTTGAGCAACCAGAGGAACGGGCCGAGCCCGGCGACCAGCAGGCCGGCGAACACCACCACCTGCCCAATGACGAACGGCACCCGGACCCGCCGCCGCGTGCGGTCGGTCTGCGAGAGCAGTCCGCGCTCGGCGCTCACTCGGTGCTCCAGCGACGCGTGGCGAGCTGGAAGCCGGCCGAAAGGACGGCGAGCGCCACGGCGAGCAGCACGCTCAACGCGGTGGCCGCGCCGTAGTCACCGTTGACGAAGGCGTAGTTGTAGATGAGCAGCAGGATCGTCAAGGTCGAGTTCTGCGGTCCGCCACCGGTGAACAGCAGTGGCTCGGTGAACAGCTGCATGGTCCCGATCACCTGCAACAGCAGCATCAGCAGCAGTACGCCGCGCAGGTGCGGCAACATCACGTGCCAGACGCGTCGCACGATGCCCGCACCGTCGAGCTCGGCCGCCTCGTAGAGATCGGTCCGGACCGAGGTCAGCGCGGCCAGGTAGATGATCACCGCGTTGCCGGCGCCGGCCCAGGTCGCCTCGAGCACGATCGACGGCATCGCCGAATGCGGACTGTCCAGCCAGGGAAAGGGCCCGAGGCCGAACACGCCGAGGATGCCGTTGAACATCCCGTTCGGCGACGGGTCGTAGAAGAACCGCCACAGCAGGATGGCGACCACCGGCGGAGTGATCACCGGCAGGTAGGCCAGCGTCGTGTAGGCCCAGGACCGGCCGCGCAGCTCGGACAGGAACATCGCCAGCAGGACCGGCAGCGGAAACCCGAACAGCAAGGCCAGCAAGGTGAACCAGACCGTGTTCACGGTGGCCTGTCCGACCGCGGGATCGGCCAGGACGTACCGGAAGTTCTCCAGCCCGACCCACTTCACCGGATCGACCAGGTTGGTCTGCTGCAGGCTCATCACCAGGCCTTTGACGATCGGGCCCCAGGAGAAGAGCAGGAAGACCAGGAGTACCGGCAGGGCGAACACCACTGCCGGTACTCCGTTGCGCAGACGCCGGAGCAACTCAGCGCCCGAGCTTGGCGTTCACCGTGGCGGCGGCCTTGGTCAGCAGCGCCGGGATGTCGGCCTTCGCGTTGCCCAGCACGGTCTGCACGACCGGGTCGAGCGCGGCGTACACCTCCTGCGCCTTCACCGGCGGCTCGGGGATGATCTTCTGCTCGGCCGCCACCTTCGTGTACGGCGCGAAGTTATCCAGCGGCACGTTCACGTACGGCTTGATCCAGGACTGGTACGTCGCGTACTTGTCGGCTGCGATCACCGGCAGACCCGGGACGCCGACCGGCTGCTTCGCGGCCACGCCGTTCTTCGCACTCATCACGGCGGCGTCCTGCGTCACGTACTTGTTCAGGTTGGCGAACTTGATCCACTTGATCGCGGCGGCCTTCTCGGCGTCTGTCGCGGTCTTGCTGACGATCTGGACACTGCCACCGGTGAGAGTGCCGTGGTCCCCACCCTGCTGCGGGAGCGGCCCCACTCCGAAGGACGCCGGCTTGAGCCCGTTGGTGACGACCACAGAGCGGTACATGTCCGGGGCGCCCATGTACATGCCGATCTTCCCGGCCGCGAACGCCTTCTGGATCCCGTCGTAGTCGTAGAGCACGGCCTGGCCCATCGACTTGTCGACCCACTTCATGTCGTGCAGCGCCTGTAGCGCCGCCCGCGACGGCGCGTCGTCGAAGGTCGCCTTGGTGCCCTCGGCGTTCTCGATCGTGCCGCCGTACGCGTAGGTCTGCGTGGTGAACATCCAGCCACCGGTGTTGGTGGTGGTCATCTGCCCGTAGCCGGCCTGACCGGTCTTCGCCGCGATCTGCTTGGCGTCCGCGCGGACCTCGTCCCAGGTCGCCGGCGGCTTGTCCGGATCGAGGCCGGCCTTGGTGAACAGGTCGCGGTTGTAGATCAGCCCGATCGAGTACGCCGCGGTCGGGATCGCGTACACGTTGCCGGCCTGGTCCTGACCGATCTTCAGCACGTTCGGGTTGAGCTCGGCCAGCAGCCCGTCGTCCTTCACCGCCTTGGTCAGGTCGGCGACCTGCTTGCGGGCGATCATGCCCTGCGGCTCGGTGAACGGCACGCTCAGTACGTCGGGCAGCTGCCCGCCGGCAGCCTGGGCCTGGAACGTGGTGGCGTCCCAGATGGTCTCGACCGGGTTCAGCTTGATGTCGGGGTTGGCCTGCTGGAAGTCGGCCACCTTCTTGTCGAACTGCGCCCGGTTGGTCGGATCGGCGCTGCTGGGCCGGTCACCGACGGTGATCGTCACCTGGCCGCCGGCGCCGGAATCACCGGCCGTGGACGGTGCGCTGGAGCAGGCCACCAGCCCTGCCAGCAGCGTGACGGAGGCGGAGAGCGCTGCGGTGGAACGGATTGCGGTTGTGGTCATCGGAACTCCTCAGCGGGGATGGCGATCGTCGCACCGATCGTTTCGCAGAGTAGCGCAACCGCTTTCGCAAAAGCTAGGGTTCAATTTCTGCGGCGCTGAATCCGGTCCGTCGGCCGGACCGGCCGCCAGCTGGGAAAGGACATCCATGCACGAGCAGCACTGCCCAGTACTCGTCGTCGGTGGCGGCCTCGGCGGGATCGCGGCGGCCCTGACGGCGGCGCGGCTGGGCCACCGAGTGGTGCTGACCGAGGAGACCGACTGGCTCGGCGGCCAACTCACGGCGCAGGCCGTGCCACCGGACGAGCATCCCTGGATCGACTCGCAGTACGCATCGCCTAGCTATCGCGATCTGCGCAACCGGATCCGGGACTACTACCGCCGCAACTACCCGCTGCGCCCGGAGCCGGCCAGGAATCCGGTGCTGAATCCCGGTCTCGGCTTCGTCAGCCGGCTCTGCCACGAGCCGCGGGTGGCCGTGGCGGTGATCGACGAACTGCTGGCGCCGTACCGCTCGGCCGGTCTGGTGACGACCCTGCTCCGACACCGGCCCGTGTCGGCCGCCACGGCCGGCGACCGGGTCGAGGCGGTGACGTTCCGGCGACTGACCGACGGGCTCGAAGTCACCGTCTCGGCCGGATATGTCATCGACGCCACCGAACTAGGCGACCTGCTCGAACTGGCCGGCGTCGAGCACATCATCGGGGCCGAAGGCAACGATCAGACCGGTGAGCCGCACGCACCCGCGCAGGCCGATCCGCTCGACCAGCAGGCGGTCAGCTGGTGTTTCCCGCTCGAGCACCGCGACGGCGAGAACCACGTCATCGATCGGCCGGCCGGCTACGACCACTGGCGGACCACGGTGGCGCCGTTCTGGCCAGGGCCGCAGTTGTCGTGGGTGGACGTCGACCCGGTCGAGCTGAAGCCCAGGGAGCGCCGGATCTTCGACGGTGCTCCCGACGCCGCCTTCGTGCTCGATCATTGGCACTACCGGCGGATCCTGGCCCGCAGTCAGTTCGCGGGAGAGCTCATCCGCTCGGACGTCACCCTCGTCAACTGGCCGCAGATCGACTACTGGGAGCTGCCTCTCCTCGGGGTCGATGCGGCGACGACGCAGCGCGCGCTGGCGGGAGCACGAGATCTCTCACTGTCCTTCCTGTACTGGATGCAGACCGAAGCTCCGCGCCCGGACGGTGACACCGGCTATCCCGGACTCCGCCTGAGACCCGACGTCGTCGACACCGCCGACGGCCTCGCGAAGGCGGTGTACGTACGGGAATCACGCCGCATCCAGGCCGAGTTCACGGTGCTGGAGCAACACGTCGGCGTCGAGGCGCGCGGCCAGGACGCAGGCTCGGAGGTGTTCCTCGACAGCGTCGGCATCGGGTCGTACCGGATCGACCTGCATCCGAGTACCGCCGGCCGGACCTATGTCGACGTCGACAGCTTTCCGTTCCAGATCCCGCTGGGTGCCTTGATCCCGGTCCGGGTGGACAACCTGCTGCCCGCGAACAAGAACCTCGGCACCACCCACATCACCAACGGCTGTTACCGGCTGCATCCGGTCGAGTGGAGCATCGGCGAGGCTGCCGGTGCGCTGGCCGCTCAGGCACTGGCCACCAACCGGCCGCCGCGGGACATCCGGAACGATGCACGCCGGCTCGAACAGTTCCGCGCGCTGTTGTCGGGCTCCCTCGGCATCCCGCTGGCGTGGTCCGACGAGATCCGCACCCACCCGGCCAACTGGCAGCCGTCCACGAACTGACTTGTCAGGAGACGACGTGAACAACCCGGAATCGCCGGCCTTCGGCGTGAACTACGTTCCCCGCGAGCAGTGGTGGAACGCCTGGCTGGATTTCGACGAGGCGTCGATCGCGGACGACCTCGCCGCGATCGCGGCACTCGGCTGCGACCATGTCCGGATCCAGTGCCTGTGGCCGGTCTTCCAGCCGTTCCCGACCTCGGTCTCGGCGACGGCGATGTCTCGCCTGTCCACCGTGCTGGACCGGGCTCACGCCGCCGGGCTGGACGTCTGGGTCACCGTGCTGAACGGATTCCTCAGCGGCTGGGTCTTCCGACCCGCCTGGATGCACGGCCGCAACGTCTTCACCGACCCGCTGGCGATCTCCGCGGCCACGACCCTGCTCGGCGCCGTCGCCGAAGTCGTCGCCCGACATCCCGCGGGCGCCGGCGTGGACCTCGGCAACGAACCCAACATGCTGACCGGTTTCGAGCGCGAGCCGGTCAGCGAAGCGGACCTCGACAGCTGGGCACGGGCCATGATCGCGGCGGTCCGGTCGGCGGCACCGGACCTACCGGTCGTCCTCGGCGCGGATCACCAACCCTGGATGACCGCGAAGACCGGCTTCGGCCGCCCGCTGCTCGCGAACGAACTCGATGTGACGACCGTCCATGCCTGGCCGTACTTCAGCGGCTTCCTCGGCCGCTTCGGTGAGGACAACGACGTCTCGTGGGCGATCGGCGCCTATCTTGCGCGGGTCGCTGCCGCCTATCAGTCGCAGCCACGGCCGATCTGGGTGCAAGAGATCGGCGTCGCCCCTGAATGGGTCGCCAAGGTCGCCGTCGAGGATGCGGCCGAGCAACTGATCCGCGAGGCGCTGTCCGTGCCCGAGGTGGCCGGGTTGTCCTGGTGGGCGTCGCACGACATCCGCACCGACCACACCGGCTTCAACTCGATCGAGTACGACCTGGGCCTGCTCGATGTCCATAATCGCGTCAAGCCGGTCGGCCGGCGATTCGCCGAGACGATCGCCGACCTCCGGCGTACCCGGCCCGCTGCGCCGGACGTTGCTCAGGTCGTCCTGTCCCCCGACGCGATCGCGGACCTCGACTTCGCCGATCGGTGGGCACGCGGCTGGGTCGCCGGCGGCCCACCACGCATCATGCTGGCAACTGAGGACTGACGCTCTACTCAGGTTTCCAGGCGATTACCTGGCCGCGTTCGACGATTCGGCTTTGCAGCTTGGCGATGTCGACGGCTTGTACGTCGGTCTGTGCCCGCAGCGCCTGCACAGTGGCGACCGCGGCGGACTCGGCCAGGACACAGAAGACCGGCTCCATCCGGGTGGCGGCGTAGCCGATGTGGCTCGCGGACAGGCAGACCGGGACGAGGAGGTTGCCGCAGTCGGCCTGCTTCGGGACGACCGCCCGGTAAGGAATCGGGTACGGCTCCCCCGTTCCCAGGTGGCCGCCGATGAACATGTCGCCCTCGGTGGCCACCCCGAGTTCGCCGGTCTCCGGGTCGCGGTACGGGATCCGCCGTACCGGATAGACGTCGACGCCGAACAGCGCCAGGCCGATGCTGTCGCTCGCGTCGGTCTGGTTGATCACGTCGGCGTGCGTCACGGTGTAGCTCCCTTCGAGCCGGCGGGTCACCCGCACGTACAGCTGCGGCGGCCACCCGTCCGTGTCGGGGAAGACACTCGCATCGAGACCGTAGGCCGCCGTTTCGGCGCGAAACTCCTCCGGTACAGAGGGATCGGTCGACAGGAAGTGGTGCAGGCCGCGGAGGTAGTCGAGGTGCCCGCGCCAGATTCTCGAACGGTCGTCCCAGCTCCCGTCCTGGTACTCGCGGCTGACTCCCAGCGGAGCGTTCGTGATCAGCGATGCGCGCTGATAGTTGTACTCGCCGGAGTTGATCCAGCCCGGAAAGATGCCGCGGAGTGCTTCCAGGTCGTTCGCGAGGTGCGCGACGTAGCGGCGTACCAGTTCGTACTGGTCGGGGGAATAGTCGTCGGGCGGGTTGAGCGGGGCGCGTCGGGCCGGGTCGGTGGTGACGTAGAAGCGGTAGTTGTAGGCCTGCGTGTAGCCGTCCGCGGCTCCGACCGGGAGTCCGTGATCAGGATCGAGCAGCGGAAGCAGACCGCTGGTGCTGTCACCCGGTACGACGTACGGGTCGATCGGTGTCCAGTTGGTGACCGGCCGGACGCCGGCGACCTCTTCGCCGAAGGCGTCCTGCGACTCGCGCCCGATGCGGTAGGGGACGTCGGCCCGTGCCATCAGATCGCCTTCGTACGACGCGTCGATGAAGACAGCTGCCCGGACCTCGTCGTCGGGGGTGGACTCCGAGGCAGGCAACGGCACGCCCCACCTGTCCGGCTGCGAAGTCTCCAGCTGGATGGACGCGATGCGGCTGCCTTTCCGGGTCACCGAACGAACGCGGCGGTCGAAGATGACCTCGATGTCCGTACTCGCGACCCAGCGGTGGAACGCGCGCATAACCTCGTGCGGCCGGTCGCCGAAGCCGAACACCACGTCACGGGTCAGCCCGCCGACCGCGGCCGGGATCGGGGCGTCCTGGCCCGGTTTGATGCCCGCACCGAGCATGCCACCGAGCCGACTCCCGGGCTCGACGAGGACGACGGACGCGCCCTCCTGGTACGCCGTCATCGCGGCGACGCACCCCGCCGCCGTACCTCCGTACACACAGACATCAGCCGTTGTCGTCATGCCATGTACTGTCCCGCTTCGGCAAAGTGCATGGACATAGCGATATCGAGCACAGCCATGTACTTTCTTTCCATGCTGACGCTGGACGGCTACCTGCTGGCGCGCCGGGCGCAGTTCAGCCTCGCCGTCGACAGCTACGACACCTGGTGCCTGCTGCTGCCGCGCACCGGAGCCTTCGCCTACGAGGTGTCGGGCGGCAATTCAGGTGTGGCCAGATTCGGCGACCTCGTGATCTGCCCGCCGGGTGGAACTCTGCGACGCAGGATGCTGAGACCGACGTCGTTCTTCCATGCCCGCTTCAGCACCCAGCTCGAGCCGCCGGTCGGCTGCACAAGGCTCCCCGACCCCGACCGGCTCCGCGCCGACCTGGCGATGCTCGACTCTGCCGAGGGGTACGCCGACGTGGTGGCCGCACACGTCGTCACCGACCTCATCTTGCTGATGCTGCGCGCCCACCGAGCTGCTCCCGGCGACGAACTGGTCCGGCGCGCCACGGCGTACCTGCTCGAATACTTCGCCTCGCCGGATCTCTCCCTCGCCGACCTGGCCACGACCCTCGGCATCAGTCCCGGGCAGCTCTCCCGGCGCTTCAAAGCGGTCCAGGGAATCTCCCCGATCGCCTACCTGCGGAACCTCCGCCTCCAGAAGGCCCGCGAACTCCTGACCGAGACCGACGCCACCCTCCAAACCATCGCCGAACGCTCCGGCTATCGAAGCGCCTTCTACCTCAGCCGCGTCTTCACTCACCACACCGGCCACCCCCCGTCCCACCATCGCAACGTCAACCGGGTCTGATCCGGCCCGGAGGGTCCCGGCTGAGGCTGCGGCTACACTCCTTCGCCACTATGGAGCGACCTTTGAGTACACCGCGCCGGCGAACCGCACCGCCGATGGGCTGGAACAGCTGGGACTGCTACGGATCCACCGTTACGGAAGAGGAGGTGCTCGCGAACGCCCGGTTCATGGCGGAGCACCTGCTCCCCTACGGCTGGGACACCGTGGTGATCGACATCCTCTGGTACGAACCGGCGGCCAGATCGCATGGCTACAACGACGATCCCGACGTTGTCCTCGACGACCACGGCCAACTCCTGCCCGCACCGAACCGGTTCCCGTCGTCAGCCGGAGGCAACGGCTTCGCCCCGCTGGCCGCGGAGATCCACCGGCTCGGCCTGCGGTTCGGCGTACACATGATGCGGGGCATCCCGCGGCGAGCAGTCGAGCGCGACCTGCCGATCGCCGGTACGCCGTGGACCGCGCGCGACGTCGCCGACACGTCGTCGGTGTGCCCCTGGAACCCGAACAACTACGGGCTCGACCACGACCACCCCGGCGCGAGTGCGTACTACGAAGCGCAGGTCGGACTGCTCGCCGATTGGGGAGTCGACTTCATCAAGGGCGACGACTTCCTCTATCCCTACCAGGCAAGGGAAATCGCCGCGTACGCCGACGCCGTGAAGAAGTCCGGACGACCGATCGAGTTGAGCCTGTCCCCCGGGCGGGAACTGTCGATGGCGAACCTGCCGCACCTGCGCGAGCACTCGTCGATGTGGCGGATCTCGGACGACCTGTGGGACCGCTGGGACGACATCGAGGCCCAGTTCACCCGTCTCGCCCGCTGGGCACCGGAGTCGGGGCCGGACGGCTGGGCCGACGCGGACATGTTGCCGCTCGGCCGGATCGGGATCCGCGCCGAGCGCGGTGACGACCGGTTGTGCCGGCTCACTGCAGCCGAGCAGCAGACGATGATGAGCCTGTGGGTCATCGCGCGGTCGCCGCTGATGGTCGGCGGTGATCTGCCGACGTCGCCGAGGGCAACGATCGACCTCCTCACCAACCGCGACGTCCTCGAAGTGCTGACGGCAACCAAGGACAACCGCGAAGTACTGCGGGACGGCGACCTCGTCGCCTGGACAGCTACTGCGACCGCACCCGGGCGGCCGGGTTCTCGATACGCCGCCGTCTTCTGGCTCGGCGACGAACCACAGCGGGTGACGGTTCCGTTACTGTCCATCGGAGCACGCGAATCGGACCTCGTGACCGACTTGTGGACCGGTGGAACGCTCTGTCCGGACAGCCTCGGACTGCCGCTGGAACTGGACTCCCACGGCTCCCGTTTACTGCGGCTCGACGACGACCGGTGAGATTTTGCCGCTAGAGTGTTAGCGTTCACACTTATCAGGTCCGAGCGAGGAGAACGATTTATGAGTGCGAGCGCGTCACGTCCGCCGGTGATGGCAGATGTGGCGCGAGTGGCCGGCGTTTCGCACCAGACGGTCTCCCGCGTCCTGAACAATCTGCCGAACGTCCGGCCGAGCACCCGGGACCGGATCCTGCAGGCGATCGACGAGCTGGGCTACCGGCGCAACCTGACCGCCCGCGCCCTGGTCACCCGGCATTCCCGGGTGCTCGGCGTGGTCAGCTTCGACACCACCCTGTTCGGTCCGGCGAGCACGGTGCACGGCATCGAGCAGGCAGCCCGCGATGCCGGGTACTTCATCAGCATCGTGAGCCTCAAGGCGATCACCCGGGACAGCGTCGAGGACGCGATCCATCACCTCGCCGGTCAGGGCATCGACGGGATCGTCGTGGTGGCTCCGCAGCGGCAGGCGGCCCGTGCGTTGTCGAGCATCCCCGACGACATCCCGGCGGTTGCCGTCGAAGGTGGCCGGGCCCGGCGGGTGCCGGTCGTCAGCGTCGACCAGGTCGGTGGCGCGCGGCTCGCCGTACAGCATCTGCTCGAACTCGGTCACCAGACCGTCTGGCACATCGCCGGGCCGGAGGAGTGGCTCGAGGCCGAAGGACGGCTGAAGGGCTGGCAGGAGACGCTCGAGGCGGCCGGCCGGCCGGTACCTACGGCCATGACCGGCGACTGGAGTCCCCGGTCGGGGTACGAGGCCGGTCTGCGGCTGCCGTCGAGCGCGACGGCTGTCTTCGTGGCCAACGACCAGATGGCCCTCGGCCTGCTCCGGTCGCTGTCCGAACGCGGCGTGCGGGTCCCCGACGACGTCAGCGTGGTCGGGTTCGACGACGTACCCGAGGCCGAGTTCTTCAGTCCCCCGCTGACGACCGTGCGCCAGGACTTCACCCTGGTCGGCCGGTACAGCATCGAGCTGCTGCTCGAACAACTCGCCGAGGACCCGCCGGCCCGGCGGCGCCGCGTGGTCGTGCCCGCGACGCTGGTCCGGCGCCGCAGCACCGCCGCACCGGCCGGCGCCTGAGACCATGCCCTTGACCACCACACGTACCGCTGGAGAGCATTGTGAACGCTAACAGTCCTACTGAACCGGAGCCGGGGTTCGTCGTCGGCATCGACTTCGGCACCTTGTCGGGGCGCGCCGTCGTCGTCCGCGTCTCCGACGGCGAGGAGCTCGGCAGCGCGGTTCACGAGTACTCCCACGGCGTGATCGAGACCAGCCTGCCCGGCTCCGGCGTCCGGCTCGGCCCGAACTGGGCCCTGCAGTCGCCGACCGACTGGATCGACGTACTGCGCCGCGCGGTACCCAAGGCGCTCGCCGTCTCGGGTGTCGATCCCGCCGAGGTGATCGGCATCGGCACCGACTTCACCGCCTGCACCGTGCTCCCGACACTCGCTGACGGCACGCCGCTGTGCGAGCTGGACGACCTCGCCGCCCGGCCACACAGCTGGCCGAAGCTCTGGAAGCATCACGCCGCCCAGCCGCATGCGGACCTCATCAACGAGGTCGCCAGGCAGCGCGACGAACCGTGGCTCGGCCGGTACGGCGGCAAGATCTCCTCGGAGTGGGAGTTCGCCAAGGGGCTGCAGTTGCTGCAGGAGGACCCGGAGATCTACGCGCGGACCGAGCGGTGGATCGAGGCGGCCGACTGGATCGTCTGGCAGCTCACCGGCACCGAGTCCCGCAACGTCTGCACAGCCGGCTACAAGGGCATCAGGACCGAGCACGGCTACCCCTCGCGGGAGTACCTGACCGCGCTCGACCCCGCCTTCGGCGACTTCACCGACAAGCTCGCGAACGAACTGCTGCCGCTCGGTGCGTCAGCCGGACGGCTCAGCGCCCAAGCGGCCGAGTGGACCGGACTCCCGGCCGGCATTGCCGTTGCCGCAGGCAACGTAGACGCCCACGTCACCGCCGCGGCCGCAGACGCCACCCGCCCCGGCCAGCTGGTAGCGATCATGGGTACCTCGACCTGCCACGTGATGTCGTCGGACCACCTCGCCGAGGTACCCGGGATGTGTGGCGTCGTCGACGGCGGCATCATCGACGGGCTCTGGGGCTACGAGGCCGGCCAGTCGGCGGTCGGCGACATCTTCGGCTGGTTCGTGGACACCTGCGTTCCCCCGGCGTACGTGGCCGAGGCGGAACGACGCGGCGTCTCCGTGCACAGCTATCTGGAAGAGCTCGCGGCCCAGCAGCCGGTCGGAGCCCACGGTCTGGTCGCGCTCGACTGGCACAACGGCAACCGGTCGGTGCTGGTCGACCACGACCTGTCCGCCGTGATCATCGGCCAGACGCTCGCGACGCGGCCGGAGGACACCTACCGCGCGCTGATCGAAGCCACCGCGTTCGGCACCCGCCGGATCGTCGAGGCCTTCGAGGAGACCGGCGTCGCGGTCGAGGAGTTCATCGTCGCGGGCGGCCTGCTGAAGAACCGCCTGCTGATGCAGATCTACTCCGACGTACTGCGCCGGCCGATCTCGGTCGTCAGCTCCGAGCAGGGCCCGGCCCTCGGGTCGGCCATCCATGCAGCCGTTGCCGCCGGCACCTATCCGGAGGTGCCGACGGCAGCGGCGTCGATGGGCCGGCGGATCGAGTCCGCCTACCAGCCTGACCAGGGCCGCGCCGACAGCTACGACCGGCTGTACGCCGAGTACCGCGGGCTGCACGACTGGTTCGCCGGCGAGGCGTACGGCGGCAACGGCGTACTGCACCGTCTTCACAAACTCAGGAACGAGGTAATCGGATGACCTTGCCGCCCGCAGTCGCCGACCTGCGCGAGCAGGTCTGCGGCCTGCACACCGAACTGGTCAGATACGGGCTCGTCGCCTGGACCGCCGGGAACATCTCCGGCCGGGTCCCCGGCGAGGACCTGTTCGTGATCAAGCCCAGCGGCATCTCGTACGACGACCTCACGCCCGCCTCGATGGTCGTCTGCGACCTCGACGGCACCCTGGTCGACGGCGAGCTCGCGCCGTCCAGCGACACCGCCGCGCACGCGTACGTCTACCGCTCCAGGCCCGACATCGGCGGCGTGGTGCACACCCATTCGCCGTACGCGACGGCCTGGGCCGCTCGCGACGAGCCGATCCCGTGCGTGCTGACCGCGATGGCCGACGAGTTCGGCGGCGACATCCCGGTCGGCCCGTTCGCCCTGATCGGCGACGACTCCATCGGCCAGGGCATCGTCGCCACGCTGGCCGAGTCCCGCTCGCCGGCGGTGCTGATGCGCAACCATGGCGTCTTCACCGTCGGCAAGGACGCCAAGGCGGCCGTCAAGGCAGCGGTCATGTGCGAGGACGTCGCCCGCACTGTCCACCTCGCCCGGTCCGGCGGCCCGCTCGTTCCCATCGACCCCGGCCACATCGACAGCCTCTACCACCGCTACCAGACCGTTTACGGTCAGCGCTGAACCCCGGAGCCCTCATGAAAGCTTCCCGCCGACCCCAGCTCTGGTTCCTCACCGGGAGCCAGGGCCTCTACGGCCCCGAGACCCTCGACCAGGTCGCCGCCCAGTCGCAGCAGATCGTGACCGCGCTGAACGCCTCCGGCGACCTGCCCGCCGAGGTGGTGTGGTTCCCGGTCGTCACCGACGCCGCGGCGATCAAGAACACCATCCTGAAGGCGAACCTCGACGGCGAGTGCATCGGCGTGATCGCCTGGATGCACACCTTCTCGCCGGCCAAGATGTGGATCGCCGGCCTGGAGGCGCTCCAGCTGCCGCTGCTGCACCTGCACACCCAGGCGAACGTCGGCCTGCCCTGGGCCGAGATCGACATGGATTTCATGAACCTGAACCAGGCCGCCCACGGCGACCGCGAGTTCGGCTTCATCCAGACCAGGCTGGGGATCCCGCGGACCACCGTCGCGGGGCATGTCAGCGACCCCTCGGTCACCGCGCGGATCGGCAGCTGGGCCCGGGCCGCGACCGGCCTGGCCGAGTTGCGCTCGATGAAGCTGGCCCGCTTCGGCGACAACATGCGCGACGTCGCCGTCACCGAAGGCGACAAGGTCGAGGCACAACGCCGGTTCGGGGTCTCGGTCAACACCTACGCGGTGAACGACCTGGTCGCCGCGGTCGACGCCGTACCGGATGCGGACATCGACGCGCTCGTCAAGGAGTACGACGACACGTATCAGCTGGTCCCTGAGCTCCGGTCCGACGGCGAGCGACACGACTCGCTGCGCTATGCCGCGCGGCTGGAGGCCGGTATGCGGGCCTTTCTCGAGGCCGGCGACTTCACCGCTTTCACCACGAACTTCGAAGATCTGGGTGGGCTGCGCCAGCTACCAGGACTGGCCGTCCAGCGCTTGATGGCCGACGGCTACGGCTTCGGCGGTGAGGGCGACTGGAAGACCTCGGTGCTGCTCCGCACCCTCAAGGTCATCGCCGGCGACCGGCCGGGTGGGACCTCGTTCATGGAGGACTACACCTACCACCTGGTTCCGGGCGAGGAGCTCATCCTCGGCGCGCACATGCTCGAGGTCTGCCCGAGTATCGCGACCGGTACGCCGTCGATCGAGATCCACCCGCTCGGCATCGGCAACCGCGAGGACCCGGTCCGGATGGTGTTCGACGCCGCCCCGGGTGCCGGCCTGGTGGTCGGGATGGCCGACCTCGGCGAGCGGTTCCGGCTGATCGGCAACGAGATCGACGTGGTCGCTCCCGAGCAGCCGCTCCCCCGGCTCCCGGTCGCCCGGGCGGTCTGGAAGCCGCGGCCGGACTTCCGTACGTCGGCCGAGTCCTGGCTGACCGCGGGCGCCCCGCACCACACCGTGCTCTCCACGACGGTCACGTCGGAGGAGCTGGACGACCTCGCGACGATGCTCAAGACCGAACTGCTGATGATCGACGACAGCACCGACGTCCGCCACCTCCAGCAGGAGATCCGCTGGAACCAGGTCTACCACCGCCTCGCCCTCGGCTTCTGAGCGCCGCGGGCGAAACCCTCTGAGCCGTAGCTGGACCGTCCGGTCCAGCTACGGCTCATGAGGTCAGGAGGCCCTTGACCAAGGTGGAGACGCCGCCGGCCAGGGCGAGCAGGAGGACGAGAAGCCGCGCGATCCGATCCGGCAGCCGACCGGCGAGTCCGCGGCCGATCAGGGCACCGGCGGACAGGCCGGCTGTCGCGGCGATCCAGCTGCCCGGGCGGAGCTGGGGCAGTCCGTTCGAGAGCACCGAGAAGATGTTCACCACAACGCCGTAGAACAACGCGTTGGGGACGAACTCCCGAATCGTCCAGCCCGCGTTGACGGCGTACAAGGAGATCGGCGGGCCGCCGAGGCCGGCTGCTGCGTTCATGAAACCGCCGGCCGCGCCTGCGGTCAGCGCTCCGCCGAGACCATTCAGCGCTTGCACGCGAAGGCCGCTCATCACGAGTACTACGGCCGCGGTCACCAGTGCGCCCATGCCGGCAAGCAGAACCGGCTCGGGCAGCTGGTTCGTCACCCAGCTCCCGAGCGGAACTGTGCACGCGGCGGCGAGCACCAGCGGGACCATCGCTCGCAACCGGACGTTGACCCAGCCGCCGGTCAGCCCGACCAGGCAGATGACGCCCGATGCGCAGTTCGCCAAGGCCACCCCGTCACCAGGGCCGAGCAACAGGATCAGAGCCGGTACGGCGACCAGCGCGAAGCCCATCCCGGTCAGCCACTGCACCGACGCGCCCAGCATGACTACGCCGGCAAGGAGCACCTCCCCGGACCAGGCAACTCCGGCGGCGGACATGCCCGAAGCCTAGACGGGCCTACCCGCAGGTGGACTGACCGGTTCCGGTCACTTGGCCGCTCTCCCTTGCGTTCCACGAAGGCCCCGACCAAGATCTGCGGAGTTGCTTGGAAAAGGCTTTCCGTCACTCTCTGGAAGGTATGGATGTCCGAAACCATTCGTCGCGTCGCGATCGTCGGGACCGGTGGGATCGCCACCGCGCATGCTCAGGCAGTCGCGGCCCAACCGGGGCGTGCGCGGCTGGTGGCAGCGGTCGACGTCGACCTCGGGCGGGCCGAAGCGTTCGCCAAGACCTGGGACGTCCCGGCGGCGTACCCGAGTCTGACCGCGCTGCTCGCCGCCGGCGAGGTCGACCTGGTCCTGCTGTGTACCCCGCCCGGATCCCACGTACCGCTGGCTGCCGAATGTCTGGCGGCCGGCGTGGATGTCCTGGTGGAGAAGCCGCCGACCCTGTCACTGAACGAGCTGGACGAACTCATCGAACTCGAGAGCCGTTCCACCGCCCGAGTGATCTGCGTCTTCCAGCATCGCTTCGGATCGGGTGCCGTGCGGCTGCGCCGGCTGGCCGCGGACGGTCTCCTCGGCCGGCCGCTCGTCGCCACCTGCCACACCCTCTGGTACCGCGACGACGCGTACTTCGCCGTACCGTGGCGAGGCACCTTCGAGATCGAGGGTGGTGGCCCGACGATGGGCCACGGGATCCACCAGTTCGACCTGCTGCTGTCGATCCTCGGTCCGTGGGAGCAGGTCACCGCGGTCGCGGCCCGGCAGGCCCGGCCCACCCAGACCGAGGACGTCTCGCTGGCCCTGGTCACCTTCGCCAACGGCGCCGTCGCCTCGATCGTCAACTCACTGGTATCAGCTCGCGAAACCTCGACGCTGCGGTTCGACTATGAGCACGCGACCGTCGAACTCGAGCACCTCTACGGCTACAGCGACGCCGACTGGATCGTGACGCCGGCACCCGGCCACGAAGCCGTCGCTGACGCATGGTCGGCCGACGCAGCAGACATCCCGAGCGGTCACAGCGCGCAGTTCGCGGCGGTCCTGGATGCGAAGGACGCGGGCCGGCCGGCTCCGGTGTCGCTGCAGGATGCGAGAGACACCACGGAACTGATCGCCGCGATCTACGCGTCCGCTTTCACCGGAAAGCCCGTACGACGAGGCGAGCTCGACCCGGCGAATCCTTTCAGCGTTCGCATGGACGGGACGGGTGCTCCGTGGGCTACTTGACCGCGCCGGCCACCAGGCCCGCCACGTAGTACCGCTGGAGCAGTAGGTAGAGCACGATGCAGGGGATGGCGGTGACCGCGACGCCGGCCTGCATCAGGCCCCAGTTCAGCGTGCCCAGTTGGTTGGAGGCGAGCACGGTCAACGTCACCGGCAGCGTGAACTTGGACTCGTCGGTGACCAGGATCAGGGCCGCGAAGAACTCGTTCCAGGACGCGAAGAACGTGAACAACGCAGTACTGATCAGGCCGGGGATTGCCACCGGCAACAAAACCCGGGCCATCGCGCTGACCAGACCGCAGCCGTCGACCAGCGCCGCTTCCTCGATACTGGCCGGCACGGACGCGAAACTGTTGCGCATCAGGAAGATCCCGAACGGCAACTGGAACGTCGTGTAGACCAGCGTCAGCCCCAGCAGAGTGTCGCTCAGGCCCATGTCGTGCAGGATCGAGAACAGCGGCGTGATGATGGCCTGGAACGGGATCATGAAGGTCGCCAGGATGATGAAGAAGAGCACCCCGCTGCCCCGGAACCGCAACTTCGCGAAGCCGTAGCCGGCCAGCGTCGCGAGCAGCATCGTCAGCAGGGTCGTCCCCGCGGCCACCAGCAAGCTGTTGCTGACGTGCTGCCAGATGCCGAACTGCCCGGTGTTGCCGAGCGCCCGGTAGTTCTCCAGCGACAGGCCGTGCGGGTAGAGCGTCGGTGGATTCTCCGTCGCCTCGCTGGGCTTCTTCAGCGACTGCGAGACCATGACCGCCAGCGGATAGAGGACGAGGACGGAGACGCACACGCAGGCGATCCACCAGGCGGCCCGGGGCAGCGTACTGCGTACGTCGGCGAGCGTTGTTTTCATGAGTGGTCCGAATTCCGCAGGAGCAGCATCTGCACGGCGCTGACCGCCGCGAGCGCCACCATCAGGATGGCCGACAACGCGGCGCCGTAGCCGAGGTCGAAGTTGATGAACGAGGTGCGGTAGATCTGGTAGACGGCGGTGATCGTGCCGTTGGACGGCCCACCCGCGGTCATGATGTAGAACTGGTCGAACGCCAGCAGCGAACCGGCCACGGAGAACACCAGGACCAGGGCCAGTGTCGGGCGCAGCAACGGCAAAGTCACGTGCAGGAAGGCTTTCCAGCGACTCGCGCCGTCGATCCGCGCCGCCTCGGTCAGCTCCCCCGGAATGGCTTGCATGCCCGACAGCAGGAGCAGCATCTGCATGCCGGTGACCTTCCATACCACCATCGCAGTCACCACGAGCAGGCCGCTGGTGGCAGTGGCGAACCAGTTCGTGTCGCGACCGGCGAGTCCGAACCGGGCGGCCAGATCCGCCAGCGGACCGAGGCCCGGCTGCGCGAGGTACAGCCAGAGGAAGGCACCGGCCGCGAACCCGATCACGACCGGCAGGAAGAAGATCGACTGGAACACCCGGGCCGCCCGGCCGCCGCGATGAACGAGGAACGCGACAGCCAGGCCTGCGACGAGCAGGATCGGCGTGATGAGCACCGTGTAGGTCAAGGTGAACCGGATCGCGTGCAGCCAGTCGGTGTCGTGGATCGCCCGGCGGTAGTTGGCCAGCCCGGTGAAGCTGTGGTCACCGAGCAGCGGCCAGTCGTGCAGCGACATCCAGAACGTCATCACGAGCGGGACGAGGAAGAACACGGTGACGACCACCAGGGCCGGCGACACCATCGCCATCCCCATCAACTGGCGACGTCGGCGGGTGGACAGCCAGGGCCGGCGAGGCTCGGCCGCTCTGGCGACCGGTCGGCTCGGCGCCACCGGTGGGCTGATGGTCTTGGTCATGAGGCCTCCGCGCTCAGCCCTTGTCGATGATCTGCTGAGCGGCCGTCTGCGCCGCCGACTGGGCACTCTTGACGTCACCGGTGCCGAACACCGCCTGGTTGATCAGCTTCGACCACGGGCCGTTGTTGTCGTTGATGATCGCGTTCTCGACCACGCTGTACGGCGTCTGCCCGACCGCCATCGCCTGCCCGAGGACCTTGTACCGCGGGTCGAGCGGCGCGTAGATCTTGTCGATCAGGTCCGTCCGGACCGGGACGATCGCGTTCTTGGCCAGGATCGTCTGAGCCTCTTCGCTGGTGGCCCACTTGACGAAGTCGTACGCGACCGCCTTGTTCTTGGCGCCTTTCGTGACAGCGATCTCGTCACCACCGGCGAAGGAGGCCGAGCCGCCGTCCTTGCCGACGATGGGAGTGGCGCCGAAGTCGATCTTCTTGTCCGCCACCAGCGTCTGCACGAAGAAGGCGCCGAGGTTCACCATGCCGACCTTGCCGCTTTGGAACGAGGCCGGTTGCACGCTGCCGTTGTCGGTCTTCGCCGATGGCGGCATCAACCCTTCGGTCCACAGCTGGCGGTAGAAGGTGAGCGCATCGGTCACCTCCGAACTGTCGAAGGCCGCGCTCTTCCCGTCGTCGGACAGCACCTTGCCGCCGCTGGCCCACACATGCGGGGCGAACTCGAAGATGTTGCAGCCACCGCACTGCCCGGCCATCGTGAAGCCGTAGTAGTCGGGGCCGAGCTTACGGATCGCCCGTGCGTCGGCCAGCATCTCGGCAAAGTTCTTCGGCGACTTGGCGGGGTCGAGACCCGCCTTCTTGAACAGATCCTTGTTGTAGAAGGTGACCGACGCCTCCGCGGTGAACGGCAGCGCGTAGGTCTTGCCCTCGAAGACGGCCAGCTTCTTGTGCGCCGGGCTGAGTCCGTTCTTCCAGCTCAGCGAGTCGAGCACCGGCGTGAGATCGTCGAGCACGCCCTTGGACGCGAAGTAGGGCAGGTACACCAGGTCGATCGAGGCGATGTCGGGCCCCGAGCCCGAGGCCGCCGCCGTACCGAATTTCTGGACGAAGTTCGCCGACGGTACGACGGTGACCTTCACCTTGCCCTCATGGGTCTTGTTGTACTGCTCGGAGAGCAGGTTGATGAATCCCTTCGCGCTGTCGCGCACCCACAGCGTCGCGGTACCGGTCGGTTTGTCGGTCGCGGCCGACTTCTGGTCTCCGCCACCGCCACCGCATCCCGCGAGCAGGAGTGCGAGAGCGCCGGCGGCTGCTACGAGTCTCGTAGATCTCATGACGACTTCACTTTCTGCTCGCGGTAGCCGCGAGCGGGGATCTCAGGCGAGCGGGAGCCAGACCCGCATGGCACCGGGGCCGCGGTTGGCCCAGGCCTGGTACGGGACAGCGGTGACGATGATCGGAGTGCCGGTCGAGGAAGTCGATGCGTAGGGCTGGTACAACGCTGCGTCGAGCGGGCTCACCAGGGCTGACAAGCGGAGCCGGACACCGTCCGGGCCGGGCTCCTCGACGATGGTTGCCGAGGGCTCCAATCGCAGCTGCTCGACCAGGATCCCTTCGGGCAGGTCGGCCTGCTCCACGCAGTAAACGATGGGTCCGCGTTCGATTGCCACACAGCCGCGTACTGCGTCGACGCGGTCGTCGGCGCGCACGAGTCGCGGGGTCATCGGCAGCGTGAGCCGTACCGTGGCGCCGTCGTCGCAGGAGACCCGCAGGTAGTCGCCCGGGATCGGCTCGGCCAGTACCTTCCCCTCGGTCACGTCGACGGTGGCGCCCGCGGCCCAATTCGGCACCCGGATCGCGAGCTCGCCGCGACCTCTGACGGTCACCATCACGTCCCCGTCCCACGGGTAGCCGGTCTCCACGACGGCTGTCAGGTTCCCCGCGGTAAAGGTGCCTGCGGCAACGAGATGCAACTGCAGGCAGGTCGCGTCGGAGGTGGCCGCGTAGCCGTGCAAGGACGCGTACAGCCGGGCAAGGTTCGGTGGGCAGCAAGCGCAGTCGTACCACGGGAGGCGCTCGCTCGGAGCGTCCTCGCTGGAGCCGTCGTGGCCGGTCCGCAGTTGCAGCGGGTTGGAGTAGAAGAACGCGGTGCCGTCGTGCGCTATCGATGCCGCGATGGCGTTGAGCAACGCACGTTCCATCTCCTCGGCGTACCGGGCCTGGCCGGTGGCAAGGAGCATCCGCCAACACCATTGCAGGGCGGCGATCGAGGCGCACGTTTCGGCGTACGCGCGGTCCGGCGGCAGCTCGTACGGATCTCCGTATGCCTCGTCGCGGTGGCGGGAACCGTGGCCGCCGGTGAGGTACATCTTGGTGCCGAACGCGCTGTCCCACAGCTGCTCCATCGCTTGGAGCAGCGTTTGATCGCCGTTCTCGAGGTACAGGTCGGTGACTCCCGCGGCCAGGTACAGCTGCCGAACGGAGTGCCCGATGGCCTCGGTCGCCTCGCGGACGGGCAGGTGATCCTGGTAGTACTGAGACCCGAATCGCCCGGCCGGCAGGCTGCCGTGGCCGCGCCGCTCGACCTGGAGTTCGGCCGCATGCAGGTAGGACTCCTCCCCCGTCTCGCGGTAGAGCTCGATCAGGGCCGTCTCGACCTCGGGATGCCCGTCGATGATCGGCCGGCCGTCATCGCCGAACGCGGTCACGATCAGGTCGGCCACCCGCCGTGCGATCGCGAGGAAGCGCTCGTCACCACCGCCACGGTGCAGTGCCACGGCGGCCTGCATGAGGTGGCCGGCGCAGTAGAACTCGTGGGTGAACTCGGGGTGGCTGAACGGCTCCTCGTCCGGCTTCCCTTGAACATAGGTGTTGAGGTAGCCGTCCGCCTTCTGCACCTGCTCCAGCAGGTCGGCCAGCTCGGACAGCATCGGCACCCACCGGTCGGTGCCCGAGCGGCCCATCTCCCAGCCGATCGCTTCCAGCGTCTTGTAGAGATCGGAGTCGGCGAACCAGAACCCCCGGAAGTCCTGCTGCGGATGTTCCTCGGTCAGGCGGCGGAAGTTCGCGATGACGCCGGTGCGATCGACGTTGTCCACGCAGTGCGGAATCGTGGCCGTGGCGTTGAGCTCCTGCCAGCCGCCGAGCAGGGACGCGGGATCCAGTCGTACCGCGCTCAACGCCAACGGCTCGAGCTGCGGCCGCCGTCGCGGCGCGGCCGGGCCAGGGATCTGGGTACGGGCCGGGGCAGTACGAATGTGAGCGTTCACATTTTGCCTCTCGAAGCGGATGCCAAGAAGAAGATGGGAAAGTTAGAGAAAATTGTTTCCCGCCGGTCAACATAGAACTCCCGCCTGGTCCCGTCAAGACCCGGTCCAGCCGGTGTACCGTGTGGGAAAATCTTTTCTCACCGATCACCGCCCGCTACGCGCACAGAGCAGGAACGGCACCCATGACTGACGAAACCGCCCCTCGGGCCACCACCGCGCGCCGGGTCGGCATCGCAGATGTCGCCGCCCGGGCCGGGGTCTCCGTGGGCACCGTGTCGAAGGCGCTCAACGGCAGCGGCCGGCTTCGCGACGAGACCCGCGCCCGGGTCCGAGCAGTCGCCGACGAACTCGGCTTCACCCCGATCAGCGTCGCGCGCAGCCTGCTGGCAGGGCGCACCTTCACCGTCGGCATCATCACCACCGACAGCTACGGCCGGTTCGGGATCCCGGTGATGCGCGGCGCCGAGGACTCGCTCGCGGCCGGCGAGATGATCGCGTTCCTGTGCGACGGCCGCGACGATCCGATCCGCGAGCAGCACCACCTGGGCAAGCTCCTCGAGCGGCGGGTCGACGGCATCATCGTCGCGGGCCGTCGTACCGATCCGCGCCGCCCGATCGGCGCCGACCTGCCCGTTCCCGTGGTCTACGCCTTCGCGCCGAGCAGTGATCCGGCCGACTGCAGCGTCGTGAGCGACGAACGCGGTGCGGCCCAGCTCGCGGTGGAGCACCTCGTCAAGACCGGCCGCCGCCGCATCGCGCACATCACCGGTCCGCAGTCCCACGCCTCGGCCAACGAACGCGCGGCCGGCCTGGCCGACGCGCTCGCCGCCCACGACCTGGAACTGGTCGGTGATCCGTACTTCGGCAGCTGGACCGAGGCATGGGGGCGCTTCGCGGCGGCCCAACTCCTGCGTACACACGAAGATGTCGACGGTGTGTTCTGCGGGAGCGACGTGATCGCCCGCGGCGTCACCGACGGACTGCGCGAGGCCGGCCTTTCCTTGCCCACGCAGGTCGGCGTCGTCGGCGTCGACAACTGGGGACTGGTCGCGGAGGCCGCCCGCCCACCGCTCACCACGGTCGACCTCGGCCTGGAGGAGATCGGCCGGCTGTCGGCCGAGCTCCTCCTCGACGCCATCAACGGCCACGCCCAGCCGGGTGTCCACGTCGTCCCCGGCCACCTGGTGGTGCGCGAGTCCTGACTCCGACGGCCGCCTGGAAGCGGCTTCCTTGACAACGTTACTGAGTAGACTCATTATTGAGTCAACTCAGATTAACTCGTGTGAAGGAAGCCGTCATGCAAGCGTTCGTCGTCAGGCACTACAAGGGCCCGGTCGAGCCGGCCGATGTTCCCGAGCCGGTGGTCGGCGAACACGACGTCCTCGTCCAGGTCCGGGCGGCCGGGCTCAACCTGCTCGACGAGAAGATCCGGACCGGCGAGTTCAAGCTGGTCCTGCCGTACAAATTGCCCCAGATCCTTGGCAACGACGTCGCCGGCACGGTGCTCGCCGTCGGCGCGAAGGTGCGCGGCTTCGCACCCGGTGACGAGGTCTACGCCCGGCCAGGCAAGGAGCGGATCGGCACCTTCGCGGAGCGCATCGCGGTCGCCGAGGCCGACCTGGCCCTCAAGCCGGTATCGGTCAGCTTCGAGGAAGCGGCCTCGCTGCCCTTGGTGGCCCTGACCGCTTGGCAGGCACTCGTCGAACGGGGCAACTTGCAACCCGGTCAACGAGTCCTCATCCACGGCGGCGCCGGCGGCGTCGGGACGATCGCGATCCAACTCGCCAAACACCTCGGCGCGACGGTCGCCACCACGGCCGGCAGCAGCAACGCCGACTTCGTCCGCGAACTCGGCGCCGACATCGTCATCGACTACCGAACTCAGGACTTCGAACAACTCCTCGACGGCTACGACCTGGTGCTGGACAGCGTCGGCGGCAAGAACCTGGAGAAGTCCCTGCGCGTACTACGCCCTGGCGGCAAGGCAATCGGGATCGCCGGACCGCCCGACCCAGCGTTCGCTCGTGAGCTGGGCAAGAGCGCCGTACTCCGCCTGATGATGACGGTCCTCAGCAGCCGCATCCGCCGTCAGGCCCGCAGGCTCGGGGTGACGTACGAATTCCTCTTCATGCGCGCCGACGGCGACCAGCTTCGCCGGATCACCGCCCTCGTCGACGCCGGTGCCCTGCGAGCCGTCGTCGGCCGGGTCTTCGATTTCGACCAGACCGTGCAGGCAATGCAATCGCTGGACCAGGGTGGCCTCCGCGGCAAGGCCGTTCTCAGCAGACGCTGACCACCAAACACCAACCACAGAAGGAGAACAGGACATGAAACCCACCGTCATCACCGCCTACAAGGATGCACCGACCCGCACCGTCGAGGCCGGCGGCGTCACCTACGCCTACCGCGAGCTGGGGCCGAAGGGCGGCATCCCCGTCGTCTTCTTCGTCCACCTCGCCGCGAATCTGGACAACTGGGACCCCCGGATCATCGACCCGATCGCCGCCGAGCACCATGTCGTTGCCTTCGACAACCGTGGCGTCGGCGCCTCCAGCGGCAGCGTTCCCGACAGCGTCGAGGCGATGGCCGACGACGCCGCGACCTTCATCGGCGCGCTCGGTTTCGACAAGATCGACGTCTTCGGCTTCTCGCTCGGCGGCATGATCGCCCAGGCTCTCGTGGTCAAGCACCCCGGACTGGTTCGCAAGCTCGTCCTCACCGGCACCGGCCCTGCGGGTGGCAAGGGCATCGACAAGGTCGCCGGCACGACGTACTACGACATCGTGCGCGCGACCCTGACCCGCTCGGACCCGAAGGAGTTCCTCTTCTTCAACCGCAACGCCACCGGCAAGCCCGCCGCTCGTGCGTTCGTGAAGCGCCTCGAGGAGCGTGCTCAGGACCGCGACGCGCCGGTCAAGGTGAAGGCGTTCCAGACGCAACTCAAGGCGATCAAGAAGTGGGGACGCTCGACTCCCGCCGACCTCTCGCAGATCACTCAGCCCACCCTGATCGCCAACGGCGACAACGATCGGATGGTCCCGTCGGCGCTCTCCGAAGACCTGCACCGCCGCATCAAGGGCTCGGAACTGGTCATCTACCCCGATTCCGGCCACGGCGGCATCTTCCAGTACCACGCCGAGTTCGCCCCCATCGCCGTCGAGTTCCTCGCCCGCTGACGACGTCATCGAGGCGCTCGGCTCCGTCTCGGCTTCCGTAGTACCAGCGATAGCATCGGGGCCGTGAAGTAGGAGTCCGCAGCAGGGAAGGGAACCAGCCATGCCACTCGACTCCCGACCCGTCGGCCGGCGGGAGCGGAACAAGCAGGAGAAGCTGGATCGCATCACCGCCGCCGCACGAGAGCTCTTCTCCGAGCGCGGTGTCGAGGAAGTCACCACGCAGGAGATCGCCGACAAGGCGGACATCGGCGCCGGCACCCTCTTCCTCTATGCCAAGAGCAAGGGCGAGCTCCTGCTCCTCGTGCAGAATTCCCTGTACGCCGATGCGCTCGCTCGAGGCCGGTCCGCTGCCGAGAACCTCAGCGACCCGCTCGACGCGGTGATGGCCATCGTCCGCCAGGTCGTCGAGTGCAACCGCAAACAGGTCGACAACGGCCGAACCTACCTGCGCGAAATCGTCTTCGGCGACCCGGAGGAACCCCACCACCGAGACGCCCTCTCCCTCACCGTTCAAACCGAGACCGCAATCGCCGAGGTACTCCAACGCAACCAGCGCATCACCTCGAACGACGCTGCAACCCTCGCCCACATCATCTCCGCCATCATGTTCGTCAGCATGGCCGCCACCATCAACCGCACCAACCCAACCGACGCGATCGTCGAGGAGATCAAGCACCAGGTCCGGGTCCTCTTGGCCCACTGACGAGGCGGCGGAGCCGACACCCGCGCAACCCTCTTCGACCACCGCGACCTCGCGGACCAGCATCCGGATGGCGACATCGGTCCGGGAGAAGCCGTCGATGGTGGCATCGCGGCACCCTGTCGACCCGTCGACCCGTCGGCGAGACGGCAGACGGCAGACGGCAGACGGCAGACGGCAGACGGCAGACGGCAGACGGCACATAGTACCGGGACCGGTTCCGAAAACTCGGCGTACTTCTGCTGCCTCTTGAATTAAGTAAGGAAGTTAGCTTTCCTTGGGCAGGTCGCTCCGAATGGCGCATTCCGATGTGCTTGGCCGGCGCCCGCCCCGACAACTTCAGAGGAGAGTCAGATGACTCGAGGAGTCGCCCCACTCCGCCCCCCGCCCAGTCGCCGTCGCGTCTTCGGAGCGATTGCCGCGGCCGCGGCAGCAGCGGTGAGCACGACCGCGCTGACCGCGGTGGTGTCGTCGCCGCACGCGAGCGCCGCGATCTCACCGACCGGCTGGAACACGGTGGTGAGCAAGAACAGCAGCAAGTGTGTCGACGCGCGAGCCGCCGCGACCGCGAACGGAACCGCCGTACAGCAGCAGGCCTGCAACAGCACGACGGCGCAGCAATGGCAGTTCCAGCCGACCACTGACGGCTACGTCCGGGTCAACGCATACAACAACGCAGCCCAGGCGCTCGACGTCACCAATGTCTCCGCCGCCGACAGTGCACCCATCCAACTCTGGTCCTACAGCAACGGGCTGAACCAGCAATGGCTGCCGGTCGAAGAAGCCGACGGCGCGTACCACCTGGTCAACCGCAACAGCGGTAAGTGTCTCGACGTCCCCGGCGCCTCGACCGCCGACCGTCTCCAACTGCAGCAGTACACCTGCAACGGAACTGCTGCCCAATCCTTCAGGGTCAACCCAGTGGACGGCACTCCCCCGACCGACCCGCCGACCGGCCAGCCCGACCTCGGCCCGAACGTCTCGATCTTCGACCCCTCGATGTCGAGCAGCACGATCCAGAACAAGTTGAACTCGGTCTTCAGCCAGCAGGAGCGCAACCAGTTCGGCGAGGAGCGGTTCGCGCTGCTGTTCAAGCCTGGTACTTACAACGTCAGCGCCAACGTCGGCTTCTACACCCAGGTGGCCGGTCTGGGCCTGACCCCGGACAGCGTGAACATCAACGGGGCCGTGCATGTCGAGGCCGACTGGTTCCCGCCGCAGAACGCTACTCAGAACTTCTGGCGTGGTGCCGAAGGTCTGACCATCACGCCACCCGGTGGCTTGGACCGATGGGCGGTCTCGCAGGCCGCGTCGTACCGGCGGAACCACCTCAAGGGCAACCTCGCGCTCGACGACGGCGGCTGGGCGAGCGGCGGGTACATGGCAGACACCGTTGTCGACGGGCAGGTCCGGTCGGGCAGTCAGCAGCAGTGGATCTCCCGGAACACCAACTGGGGCAGTTGGACCGGCCAGAACTGGAACATGGTCTTCGTCGGCGCCCAGAACGCCCCGGCCGGCACCTTCCCGAATCCGCCGTACACGAAGGTCGCCCAGACCCCGGTGGTCCGCGAAAAGCCCTACCTGTACGTCGATGCTTCGGGCAACTACCAGGTGTTCGTGCCGGCCGTGCGGACCAACTCGGCCGGCCCGGGCTGGACCGGTGGCAACCCGGCCGGCCAGTCGTTGTCGATCAGCCAGTTCTACATCGTCAAGCCAGGCGCGACCGCGGCGACGATCAACGCACAGCTTGCCGACGGCAAGAACCTGCTGTTCACGCCGGGCGTCTACGGGCTGAGCGACACGCTTCGGATCATCCGGCCCGACACCGTCGTACTAGGCCTCGGTCTCGCCACTTTGATGCCGACGAGCGGAACGCAGTCGATCACGGTTGCCGATGTCGACGGTGTGAAGATCGCCGGGCTACTGATCGACGCGGCGCCGACGAATTCGCCGCTGCTGATGGAGATCGGGCCGTCCGGGTCGTCCGCCAACCACTCGGCCAACCCGACGTCGTTGCACGACGTGTACTTCCGGATCGGCGGTGCGGCCGTCGGCAAGGCGACCGAGACCCTGCGGATCAACAGCAACAACGTGATCATCGACCACACCTGGTTGTGGCGCGGCGACCACAGTTACGGGGTCGGCTGGAACACCAACACGGCGGCCACCGGACTTGTTGTCAACGGCAACGACGTCACGGCGTACGGGCTGTTCGTCGAGCACTACCAGAAGTACCAGACGATCTGGAACGGCAACGGGGGAAGGACGTACTTCTACCAGAACGAGATGCCGTACGACCCGCCGAACCAGTCCGCCTGGATGAACGGCTCCACCCGCGGCTACGCGGCGTACAAGGTCGCCGATTCGGTCACCACGCACGAGGCGTGGGGCCTGGGCAGCTACTGCGTCTTCAACGACGACCCGAGCATCGTGGCCGACCGCGCCTTCGAAGTACCGAACAAACCAGGCGTGAAGTTCCACAGCATGGTCACCGTCTCCCTGGGCGGCAAGGGCGCCATCGCCCACATCATCAACACCACCGGCGGCCCCTCCAACTCCACCACCAACGTCGCCCAATGGACCAACTACCCCTGACCCCGATCAAGGTCTCGGTCGAGCTGCCCCTCGACCGAGCCCTTCCCCCCAACGCCCTGCTGCATGTCAGGACCGCAGGGCGTTGCGGGCGCCCTCGCGCAGAGTGTCGGTGGGGGGTGGTTGGGTGGGGTGGTGGAGATCGAGGAGTTGTCGGGGCGGTTGGAGAAGTTGTCGGCGCGGTACGGGGAGGTGCTGGGGTTCGAGCGGGACGGGGACTGGTTTCTGTTGAAGTTGCAGGAGGAGGTGGGTGAGCTCACTCAGGCTTACCTGCAGGTGACCGGTCGGGCGCGGACCAAGGGGAAGTCGGCCGAAGAGATCCGCGACGGGTTCCAGTTGGAGTTCGCCGATGTGTTCTGTCAGTTGCTGCTGCTGGCTCGGCACTTCGACGTCGACGTACCGCGGGAGATCGAGCGGAAGTGGCTCTCCCACGAGAGCGCTTTGCGGTAGGTCAGGCGGCGGCGCGGGCTGGTTGGGCGGTTTTGAGGAGTACGGCGAGCATCGCCAGCGGCGCGAGCAGGACGACCGCGCCGATGGCGATCTCCAGCCAGGTCGGCAGTGAGGCCTCGATTTCGAGGAACGTGATCGCGCCGGCGAAGCCGAACGGCCAGACCAAGGTGCCGAGGAGCTTCTCCTTGAGATTCCAGCGGTCCGCGGTCCACAGCAGATACACGCCGATGAACCAGCCGAAGAAGAGCACCAGGCCGCCGAAGAGCAGGAACAGCAGCGTCACCACTTCGCGGCCTCGAACGCGCGGCCGGTACCGGTCGACCAGCACCAGCCCATCGGTGGCCGCGGCAACGATCTCGTCCGGATCCCCCAGCCTGGCCAGCATCGCGCGCACCTCCGCCGCGCTGGACACCCCGGCCGCCCGCTCCTCGTCGATGTGGGCGCTGACCTCCGCGACGAGTTCCGTACGCCGTTCAGCCGGCAACGGGTCAGCCGCCTTCGCCAGATAGTCCAAGTAGGCATCGACCAGCCGGTCCGCCTCGTTCTGCACGTTCGTCATCCCTGTCTCCCTCGCCCCAGTACGGTGTCGACCGAGTTGCGGAACCGTTCCCAGTCCGCAGTGAATGCAGCCAATGCCCGGCGTCCTTCAGCGGTACTCCGGTAGTAGCGCCGAGGCGGCCCCGACTCGGACTCGCGCCAGGTGGTCTCGACCAGACCTTCCCGTCGCAACCGTGCCAGCAGCGGGTAGATCGTCCCCTCGGTGGTGACCAGGCCGTCCACCTCGCCGAGCGCTTTGACCAACTCGAAGCCGTAGCGCTCCTCCCCCTGCAGCAACGCGAGCACGCAGAACTCCAGCGTGCCCCGCCGCAGTTGGGTGAAGACCTTCTCGGCTACCATGCACCACAAGGTACCTGCCCAGACCGACAACCGCCAACCCCGACAACCGCCGGCCCGGCAATCGACGAGCCCGGCACCGGCGGCAACCGGTGCCGGACGGGACTCAGCTCTTCCCGAGTGCCGCGATCAGCCCTTGGTAGATCCAGAACATCGGCTTGGGTGAGTAGTCGTCTGTCATCAGCCCGAACCCGTCGAAGGGATTGGCCGAACCGGTGACATCGTCCCGCAACGCGAACATCTCGTAACTGGTCACGTTGTACGTCCCGCGGACGCCGTTGACGGCCATGATCTCCCTGGTCAGATCGTGCGCCTGCGCCGCCGGCGTACGGTCTGGACCTGCGTACGTCGACCAGCCGTTCTCCGCCACCCGGATCGGCACGTCCGCGCCCAGGCCGGCCAGGGGCATCTCCTGATTGCGCACCACGTCGAGGGTCTGCCGGATCCACTCGGCCGCATCCGGAACGGGGTCGGTCCCGGGCAGGCCCGCGTTCGGATAGAGGTCGACACCGACGAAGCCGACCGCCTTCGCGAACCGCGCTCCCCCGAGCCTCGCCAGGTCCTGCCAGAAGGCGGTGAAGACGAACGGAGCCTCGATCTCGTCCATCCCGATCTGCAACCTGCGCAGGCCGATACGATCGGCGGCCGCCCGCGCGGCGATGACGCCTTCCACCAATGCCGTGTTGCCGTTGGGAACCGGCAGGTAGTTCTGCTCGAGTGTCACCGAGATCGTGTCGGTGACCGGACCGTACAGTCGCACCTTCTCCCGGAGGCAGGCCGTCCAGTCCGCCATGTTCTCACCCGAGTAGGAGACCACCAGATCAAGCCGGCGGCCGGGCTTCAAGAGAGCAGTGGTGGAATCCGGGTACGGCGAATCGCAGGCGATGTAATCGCGCAGCAAGAACGGCGCACGTCCGTTCTGCAGCCGCGCCAGCGCCTTGCCGATCTTCACCGGGTCGTCAGGTTTGCCATCGTGGAGCCGCCGCCCGCGTAGCCACCGGGATAGATCCCAAAGGTCAGCGGAGGCGGAGTGATAGCGCGCGGCGCCGCGCTCGCCGTACTCACCGTGGCCGGAGCCGTTGCGAGTACGGCGGCGGTAGTTGCCGCGATCATCCAGTTGCGGAGCTTTGTCATGGCTCCACTCTCGCTGCCCCACGGGTCCACAGCCGATGACAGATGTCATGTTCCAGCAGCGACATCCGCCACTGACGCATGATGTTGCTGTCAGCAACTAACGTGTCACGCCTGCTTAGGGTGGACAGCGAACATGACGGCCAGGATGAAGGACGGAACGATCAGGGCCCAGCGCTGGTTGATGCCGAGCAGGACGGGAGCGAGGCAGAGCAGCAGCAGGTCGAAGCCGCGGATCGGCTGAGAGAAAAGCCCTGGCGGGATCGCGCCCATCGGCGAGGCGACCAGCGGTCCGCTGTACGACGGTGGCCGCGCGGACGCTTGACGCACAACGCCGGTCAGGATGCCGACCCCCACCGCGAAGGCCGCCGAAGGACTCCCGATCGCCGGATAGGCCAGCAGCACCCACACCAGCACGAAGAGCGCCGGTACGACGGACATCGCGACCCGCAACTCGCGCAAGGTCATCCCGAGCGCGCGGACCAACCCGATGGAGCGGCAGACCGACCGCAGTCCATCCATCAGCGGCCGGACCGCTCCGAAGCCGGCCAGCCCCGCCGCGATCGGCACCAGTACGTCGTACCCGGTGCCCGCCACGGCGTACGGGACGACGAGCAGACCGAAGCCCACGATCAGCCGACGGGGCCAGCGCAGGATCCGGAGGAACTCGCGGTAGATGACGGCTTGCGCCAGCGAGCCACGACCGCGGCGCGAGTGCACCCGGCCCACCGTGCGCCAGTGGCGTCCGGCAACGACATCCGCCAACAGGCTGATGTCCATCGTGATCGCAGCACCAGCCATGCCTGCCAACAGCTCCCCACCGGCGATGACGCTCGTACGACTCAACCGATTGAGCGACCGCGCAGTGATCACCACCAGCAGTACGGCAAGAACCAAGCCGATGACACCAGTTACCAGCAGTCTGATCTGGTCAGAGGTCAGGAAAGGCTCAGTGACGCTGTGGCTGCCTAGAGCGCTGAGGCCGAGCGTGACGCCGCTGGAGCTCTCGTCCTGCGTAGACCGCAGGGCCAAGACGATCGCGGGGATCGCAGCGATCACCAGGAAGCCGTCGGCCACCCGCAACGCCCCCCGCGTTCGCCCAGCGGTCTGTTGCGCCCACACCGTCACGCAGGCCGTGCAGATCAACAGCACCGTTGTGAGCACGGCAGCCTCGCCGACAGCCGACCAAGCCGCTCCGAACAGCGCGAACCCAACCAGAGCAGCGACGGCACCTGCAATTGCCGAGACGATCATCACCAGCCGGTACGACGGTCGCAGGAGCGATGCGCGATCTACAGGTGTGGCTAGTAGCCAGAAGCCAGTGGCGCGCGATGCTGATACCGGGCCGACGCTGAGCAGGACTCGCAGCAGTGTCGACACCAGTAGCGGCACCAGGATCCACGGCACTGTGTCGAGGAGCCACGAGCACGATCCCGTAGTACAGGCTGCTGAGCGGTCGTTGAGCTTCAGCAGGACGTTGCCGCCGGTCGCGCCGAGCATCGCAAGAGCGAACGCGACGACGTAGATGTCCTCGAGCTGCTGCCAGATCGTGCGGTCCGCCTTGCCGCGGCGGACCTTCCGCATCCAGCGGCGCAGTTCCTTGGAGCGCGGGATCGCGCCGAAGTCCGCCGGATCGAAGACGACCGGCCCGTCCGCCGTGGTCATGGCAGCGGGGTGAGCGCGACGGTTTCGTCGGCGACGGCGTCCACCAGCGTCGTGTCGTGACTTGCGAAGAGGATCGACGTACCGGCCTTCTTCTCTTCCTTGAGCCGTTCCGCGAGCCATTCGACACCCGCGGTGTCCAGCCGCTGCTCCGGCTCGTCGAGCACGAGCAACTTGCGCGGCCGGACGAGCGCGGTCGCCAGCGCGAGGCGCCGGCGCTGACCCGACGACAGCGAACCCGGGAGCTGATCTGCCGCGGCCAGCAGGCCGACATCGTCGAGCAGGGTGTCGACGAGATCCTCCGGCTCCGGGTTGCCGTGCGCCCGGGCCAGCAGGTCCAGGTGCTCGGCCGCGCTGAGGTCCGGGAAGAAGTCGAGGTCGTCGAGCAACGAGGCGACGTCACGGCGTACCGCCTCGGCGCGCTCGTCGATCGGCAATCCGTCCAGCAGGATCTTGCCGGCCGCCGGCTCGGCCGAACCGACGATGCACTTGAGCACCGTGGTCTTGCCTGCGCCGTTCGGGCCGACCAGGGCGATCGCCCGGCCGGCCGCGAGGGTGAAGGTGAGATCCTCGATCACCGGGCGGTCGGCGTACAGGTGCCTGAGGCCCTGTACGGCGAGCCGGGGCGCGGCTTTGCTCATCGCTTGCGGACCAGGGTGAGCCCGTCGCCGATGCCGAGCATCACCACGTCGACGCGGTCGTCCTGGGCGATGTGCGCGTTGAACTCCTTGCGGTCGACCGGGTCCTGCTCGTGCTGGCCGACGACCCGGCCGCCGGCGAGCGTGTTGTCGAATAGCAGCAGGCCGTTCGGGCGGATCCGCGGGACGAGGTGCTCGAAGTACTCGATGTAGCCGGGCTTGTCGGCGTCCACGAAGGCCAGGTCGAACTCGCCCTCGAGCTCGGCGGCCGACTTGTGCGCGTCACCGATCCGCAGGTCGATCTTGTCCGCCACCCCTGCCCGCTGCCAGTAGCGGCGCCCGATGGAGGTCCACTCGTCGCTCACGTCGAGGCAGATCAACTGTCCGTCGGCCGGCAGGCCGCGCGCGATCGCCAGCGCGGAGAAGCCGGTGAAGGTACCGATCTCCACCGCGCGCCGGGCCGAGATCAGCCGGGTCAGCGTGGTCAGCAAGGCAGCCTGGTCGGCCGTCGTCAACATCTCCGCGACACCGCCGAGGGCCTGCGTCTCGGCCACCAGTTCGGTCGCGATCTCGTCCAGTGGCATCCCGTGCGCGACCATGTAGTCGTGCAGTTCACCGGTCACCTGTACCTGACTGCCCATCGAATCCCGCCGTCCTCTTCGTCGTGGTCCGTTCGCCTGTAGTCTCTACGGGTTGCCCCGACGCTCGACACCCACCCCTTGTAGGAGACCCCAGCATGCAGATCGCCGTCGCCGGATCGATCGCGACCGACATCCTGATGACGTTCCCCGGACGCTTCAAGGATCAGTTCCTCGAAGAGCAGATGCACAAGGTGTCGCTGTCGTTCCTGGTCGACGAACTGGTCGTGCACCGCGGCGGTGTCGGGGCGAACATCTGCTACGGGATGGCCCAGCTCGGCCAGCGGTCGCTGCTGATCGGGTCCGTCGGCGCCGACTTCACCGAGTACGGCGCGGCGCTCGCCGAGGCCGGCGTGGACGTGTCGCACGTCCGCATCTGCGACAACGTGCACACCGCTCGCTTCACCTGTACCACGGACCTCGACGCGAACCAGATCGCGTCCTTCTACACCGGCGCGATGGCCGAGTCCCGCGAGATCGACCTCGGTGCCATCCACGCCGCGACCGGCGGCATCGACCTGGTCCTGATCGGCGCGGACGACCCGGACGGGATGCTCAAGCACACCGCGCTGGCCAAGCAGCACGGCATCGACATCGCCGCCGACCCCTCGCAGCAGCTGGCCCGGATGGAGGGCGAGCAGATCCGCGAGCTGATCGACGGCGCGAAGTACCTGTTCAGCAACGAGTACGAGTCCGGCCTGATGGTGCAGAAGACCGGCTGGAGCCACGGCGAGATCCTGGCCCGCGTCGGTGTCCGGGTCACCACTCACGGCGGCGACGGCGTGGTGATCGAGAACGCGGACGGCATTCTCGCGAAGATTCCCGCCGTACCGACGCCGGGCCTGGTCGACCCGACCGGTGGTGGCGACGCCTTCCGCGCCGGGTACCTGACCGGCCGCGCCGCGGGCCTCGACCACGAGGCGGCCGCCCAGGTCGGCTGCACGCTGGCGACCACGGTGCTCGAGACCGTCGGCACCCAGGAGTACACGCTGGACCGCCCGGGCTTCCTGACCCGCCTCGCCTCGGCGTACGGCGACGAAGCGGCCGCCACCGCCGCCAGCACCCTCAAACTCGGCTGATCCCCCACCCGCTCAGACGGACGCCGAACGCGCCCGTCTGAGCGGAATCGCACCAGCTGCTCAGGCGGATCGGCATGCCCGCCTGGACCGCTGAGCTAGTTGCTCAGGCGGGCCAGGGCGCCTGTTTGGGCGAGCAGGGCGAAGCGGTCGGGGCAGCCCCAGTGTTCGACGATGCGACCGTCGACGACTCGCGCCACCTCGAACAGGCGGATGTCGACCTGCGCCCCACTCGGCGGCCCGAAGAACGGTCCCGTCGCGGTCCCCCGCGCCCGGCCACGCGCCCACACCGTGTCGCCCTGCGTGACCGAGTCCTCGATCGTGTAGACGACGTCCGGCATCATCGCGTGCACGTCCCGGATCGCCCGCTTGACCTGTGCGATCGCCTCCGCGCCCGTCCCGGCCAGCCCGAACTGGTGCTCGACCAGCTCCGGCGCGCACACCTCGTCGACGATCGCGTCGTTCCCGGTCGCGAACCCTTCCTGCAGGATCCGTTCCAGGACAGCCAGCGCCTCGGACTGCGCCGGCAAAGCCTTCGAAACTGACATCAGCCGTACCCCCTGATCATCTCGATGCACTATTCGTGCACTCGTTGCAGTAGTACTGCAGTGAACGCATTGATAGTGTGCCCGTATGGCCGAAGCTGTCAAGACCTACCGCCAGGAGCAGGCCGAGGCGACCAAGATCCGGATCGCCCAGGCCGCCCGGCGCCTGTTCGCCACGTTCGGGTACGGCGCCACGAGCATCGACGCGATTGCCAAAGAGGCCGGCGTGGCGACCCGGACGGTCTATTCGGCCTTCGGTACCAAGCGCGAGATCCTCTCGCTGATCTGCGACCTCTGGCTCAAGGACGCGGGAGCGGTCGAGTTCGCGGGCGAGGTGCTCGCGTTGGCCGAACCGGCTGCTCGGCTACGAGGCGCCGCGCAATGGCTGACCCGGCTCTACTCGGCCGGCTTCGACGTCGTACTGATCTTCGATGCCGCGACGGACGAGAGCGCCGAGACCCGCGCGCTGCTGCGGTCGAAGCTGGCCGGACGCAACCAGGTGATGGACGCGATCATCGCTTCCTTGGAAGCAGAGTTGAGGATTCCGCTCAAGCAGGCGCAGGCCGTCTACCGTGCGCTCGCCGCACCGGGGGTCTATCAGGAACTCGTCGACGAGTCCGGCTGGACGCCCGCGGAGTTCGAGCAGTGGGTCGCCGATTCGCTGGAGCGCCAACTTCTCTGAGCCCACGCCGTCGGGTTGGAGTCCGGACGATCTTTCGCTAGAGTGAACTGTACGTTCAGTTCAGTTAGGAGATCGACATGACCGATGCAGTTGCGGCGGCGTCCGGCGAGTTCACCATCGGCGGAGACCTGACGGTCCGCCGACTGGGATACGGCACCATGCAGCTCACCGGCGACGGCGTCTGGGGCGATCCACGAGATCCCGACGAGGCGGTCCGGGTACTGCGTCGTGCGGTCGAGCTCGGGGTGAACTTCATCGACACCGCCGATGCCTACGGCCCGTTCACCGCGGATCTCCTGCTGAAGAAGGCCCTGCATCCGTACGCCGACGATCTGGTGATCGCGACCAAGGCCGGCTTCGCCCGGACCGGTCCAGGCGGCTGGGAGCCGATCGGCCGCCCGGCGTACCTTCGCCAACAGGTGGAGCTCAGTCTGCGCCACCTCGGCCTGGAGCGGATCGACCTGCTGCAGTTGCACCGGATCGACACGGAGGTCCCGCTCGCCGACCAGATCGGAGAGCTGGCGACGCTCCAGCAAGAGGGCAAGATCCGGCACATCGGCCTCTCCCAGGTGAGCATCTCGCAGGTCGAGGAGGCCGCGGCCATCGCCCCGATCGTCTCGGTCCAGAACCTCTACAACCTCAGTCAGCGCGACGACGAGGACCTGGTCGAGTATGCCGAGAAGAACGGCCTGGGCTTCATCCCCTGGTTCCCCCTGGCCACCGGCGAGCTGGCGAAGGCCGGCGGACCACTCGCCAAAATCGCCGAGAGCCACCATGCTTCGCCCTCCCAGCTCGCGCTGGCCTGGTTGCTCAAGCGCTCCCCCGTGATGCTGCCGATCCCCGGCACTTCGTCGGTCGCCCACGTGGAGGACAACATCAACGCGGCGAAGGTCGAGCTGACGCAGGAGGAGTTCGACCAGCTCACGACGGCGGTCGGCCGATGAGCGTCTGGTTCGTCACCGGCGCGTCCCGCGGCTTCGGCGCCGGGATCGTCGCGGAGGCGCTTGCCCGTGGCAACCAATTGGTCGCCACGGCGCGCCGGCCAGAGGAGATCGAGCGGACGGATCGGTTGCTCCCGGTGGCGCTCGACGTCACCGACGAGGGGCAGGCCCGAGCAGCCGTTGACGCGGCCGTGCGCGAGTTCGGCCGGATCGACGTGGTCGTCAACAACGCGGGACGTGGCCTGCTCGGTGCGGTCGAGGAGGCTTCCGACTCGGCCGCACGGGCGGTCTTCGACACCAATGTCTTCGGCGTCCTCAACGTCCAGCGAGCGGTTCTTCCGGTACTGCGCGCCCAGCGCAGCGGCCGGCTCATCCAGCTCAGCTCGGTCGGCGGGTTCACAGGTACGCCGGGGTGGGGGCTCTACTCGGCGACGAAGTTCGCCGTCGAAGGGTTCTCCGAGGCGCTGCACGGCGAGCTCGCACCGCTCGGCATCCACGTCACCATCGTCGAGCCGGGGCTGTTCCGGACCGACTTCCTGGACGAGTCGAGCCTTCAGCAGGCAGGCGAGATCGCCGACTACGCCGACAGTGTGGGCACGATGCGACAATCGCTCGCCGACTGGAACCACGCCCAGCCGGGCGATCCGGTGAAGGCTGCTCGCGCGATCGTCGACCTGGCCGAACTGCCCGATCCGCCACTGCGCCTCCAGCTCGGCGGGGATTCGGTCGCCCGGGTCGAGGCCAAGCTCGACCAAGTGCGGACGGAGCTCGAGCGGTGGCGGAAGGTCTCGCTGTCGACGGATCACGACGATGCTTGAGCAGTCTTCGCATCCGCGCAGCGTGCGGGCGAAGGATTCGGTGCTCGCGGCAACGAAAGAGTTGCTCGACGAAGGTGGGCTCGGGGCGGCGACGGTTGACGCGATCAGTGCGCGCTCCGGGGTGAGCAAAGCGACGATCTACAAGCATTGGCCGTGCCGGACGGCGATCGCGGCCGAGGCGTTCGGGCGGCGGATGGCGGACTCGATCCCGTTGCCGAACGAGGGCAACGTGGTCGACGATCTCACCGAGCAGGTGCGCCGGGTGAGCAAGTTCTACGCCGGGCCGAACGGCAGGGTCTTCGCCCAGTTGCTGGCGGCAAGCGTCACCGACGAGGCGGCCGCGCCGTACTTCCGCGAGTTCTTCCTCGACGCCCGCCGCGCCAACGTCGCCGAACTCTGGGAACGAGCCCTGCGCCGCGGCGAGGTCAACCCGGCCATCTCGGCCGGCACCGCCACCGACCTCCTCTTCGGCCCGCTCATCTTCCGGCTGCTGACCGGGCACGCCCCGCTGACCGAGCAGCAGGCGGAGGCAATCGCCACGGCCGCCCTCCACGGCCTCCTCAAAGCCAACCCTGCAGACGACTAGTTGACCGGCTACTGATCCTGGGGGCCGGCCCAGAGGCCTCGGACGTGGCCTATGTGGCGGCGCATGAGGTGTTCGGCGCCGGCGGCGTCGCGGGCTTCGATGAGCTCCATCAGTTCGTGGTGTTCGGCGGCTGATTGGCCCAGGCGTCCGCTTTCCACCAGCGGGGTGAGGCCTAGTAGGCGGGTTTGGGACCGGAGGTCTGAGACGACGTCGACGAGGCGGCGGTTGCCGCTGTAGGCGAGCAGCGTGACGTGAAAGACCCGGTCCGCCTCGATGTAGTCGATCAGGTTGCCGGCCTCGGCAGCGACGACGATGTCCTGGGCGAGGGTGCGCAGGTGGGGGAAGTCGCCGGCGGGGATCACCGGTACGACGTCGCGGATCGTCGGTGGTTCGATCAGCTGCCGCAGCGCGGCCAGGTCGTCGAGGTCCTCGTCGGACACCTCGGTGACGCGGAAGCCCTTGTTCCGCAGCGAGATGACCAGGCCTTCGCGGACGAGATCGAGCATCGCCTCGCGGACCGGCGTCGCGGAGACGCCGAACCGGGCGCCGAGCGTCGGCGCGGAGTACACCTGCCCTGGTTCCAGCTCGCCGGAGATCACCGCCGCCCGCAGCGCGTTCGCCACACTGTCCCGCAAACTCTCCCGCTGCTCCAACGGCCGCACACTCGGCTGCACCCCAATCGACTGCGCCCCCATCCCGTCACCTCCCTCGCTCGAACCGTCCGTGGGACCACATTCTGATCCACCCCGCCACCACAACCACCAACGCCCTGCCGCTCCCCCCGATCGCCGCCGAACGAACGCCCACCAACCCGATCCGCCCAACTTGGACACCACCTAGCAAACGCAGATCAACCCGCCCAGCTCCGACACCCCCAGTAAATGCAGGTCAACCCGTCCGGGCCGGCACCACCGGGCAAAAGCCGGAGCGACTCGATCAGCCCGGGCGGACTCCGCCGCCGGTTGAGCGGACCAGGTCGAGCAGATGGGTGAAGACTCGGTCGGAGCCGATGCCGTCGTGTTCGTACTCGTTGGTGACCCAGGCCTGCAGGTTGCCGACGCGGGCGGCCGTCTCCAACTGCAGACCGGAGTCGACGTACATGTCGTCGTAGTACACCGCCGCCGCCACCGGAACCTCGTTCGCCGCGAGCCGGTCCAAGTCGTACAAAGAACTCCACCGGGGACGCGAGGCCAACAGTTCGACAGCTGCCCGGAACGGCCGTAGTACGCGGATCTCCTCGAACATCCACGGGTACATCATTTCGCCGGTGAACAGCAGCGGCCGGGCCGTCTCCGCGAACTGTGGTCGCGCCGACCGTTCCCGCTCGGCCGCCCAACCAGTTGCCCCCTCCCCCGACCCATAGCAAGCCTCCTGCAGCACAGCGAACAACGGCCCATCGCTGTACGACGAACGCACCATCACCTGGCTCAGGAACGTCTCGGACAACTCATCTCCCGAGAACGCCTCGTCGACGAGCCAATGCATCCGCTCGTACCCCGGCTTCATGCCGAAATCGATCCCGAGCGACTGCAAGCGTCGTACGGTGAGCAGGTCGCCGTCCGGCAGGCGTACCTCGCCTGCCGCGAGGCGGTCCGCGATCGCCGCGACGCGCTGCTCGTCGTGCGGATACCGCCGGTAGTACTCCCGGTTCTTCGCCTCGACCCGCGGATACGTACGCCGGTAGACCTCGGAGGCGTCCGGCTCGACCGAAGCCAGGCCGCCCGTGACATAACAGGCCGTCAAACCCTCAGGAGCCCTCGACAAGTAGGCCAGCGTGATGAACCCACCGAAGCTCTGGCCGAGCGTCGACCACTTCACCCCACCGAATACCGTCTTCCGCAGATGCTCGGCGTCGGCCACGATCGAGTCGGCACGGAAGTGCGCGAGATAATCCGCCGCCTCGCCAGCCGTGTCGAAAGACTCCATCCGGCGCCCGTCGACCGGCGTACTGCGGCCCGTGCCGCGCTGGTCGAGCAGGACCACCCGATAGGTCTTCAACGCCTGCCCGATCCAGCCCTTCGCGTCGATCGGCCGAGGTGACTTGCCTCCCGGTCCGCCCTGCAGGAACACCAGACACGGCAGGTCCTCGTCCCGGCGCACCGGATCGACCAACTCCCGCGCGAACACGCTGATCCGCTCGGAGCCATCCGGATCCGACCAGTCGAGCGGCACCGAGATCTCGTGCTCACGGACGTGCATGCCGGGGATCGTGTACGTCGTCATACGCTCGCCTTCCGCTCCGGTTGCGCCGATGCCAGTTCCGCTCCAGTACCGTGTGACATTGCACTGACCCTAAGACGCTCATCCGGTTACCGCCAGGCATTACCGGAAGTTGTCCGAAGGCTGACCATGAGGGACTGGGCAGCCTGCCGCCCGCTCAGTGGCAGGCGGCAGGTGGTCAGAGGCGTGGGTCTACCGGTTCGGACTCCAGGGCCAGGACGGCGAAGACGGTTTCGTGGATGCGCCAGAGAGGTTCGCCACGGGCGGCTCGGTTCAGCGATTCGAGGCCCAGGGCGTACTCGCGGAGCGCCATCGAGCGTTTGTGGCCGAGGTTGCGGTTGCGGAGGCGGTCGAAGTTGGCCGGCTCGGTGTAGTCCGGGCCGTAGATGATGCGCAGGTACTCCCGGCCGCGGACCTTGAGCCCCGGTTGCGCGAGGCCCTTCTTCGTGCGGACCAGGTTCGCGGCCGGCTTCACCACCATTCCTTCACCACCCGCGGCCGTGAGTTCCTCCCACCACGCGATCCCCGCCTCCCACGAATCGAGGTCGACGAACAGGCGCCGGGTCGCAGTGACCAACGCCGGACCGGCCGCGACGAGTCGGTCCGCGATCGCCAGATGCCAGGCGTGCGGCTTCTCCTCGTACGTCGTTCCTTCGGACGCGAGCACCTGGAACGGCGCGATTCGTACTCCGTCGAGTCCCTCGGTCGGCCAGCAGTACCGTCGATAGGCAGCGCTGAAGAGTTCGGCATTCACCGTACGGCGTTGCGTCCGGGCGAGCAGGTCGCCGACGTCGAGCCCAGCCGCTACGGCTGATTCCAGGCCGACCATTGCCGCAGGCAACGAAGTACGGGCTGCCGCGCCGACTGCGGCGTACTGGTTCTTGAGGAGTTCGATCGCCTTGGCGCTCCAGGGCAGGAGTTCGGCGTCGAGCAGCAGCCAGGAGGTGTCGAGTTCGTCGAAGAGCCCGGCCTCGGAGGCGACCGCTCGCAGGCGCAGGAGCAGTTCGTCGGTCAACGTGGTGTCGAAGAACGAACGGCCGGTACGGGTGTGGACCGCACCCCGCCCAGCAAGACCGAATCGCTTCTCCGCGACGTCGTCGTCCCGGGTCAGCAAGACGACGGCTCGCGAACCCATGTGCTTCTCCTCGCACACCAGTTCGGTCACGCCCTCTGCCTTGTACGCCTCGAAGGCCTGTACCGGATGCTCCAGCACGCCAGGGATCGGCGACGTGGCGACGGGGCTCATGGTCGGCGGCAGATACAGCAGGAAGCGCGGATCGATCGCGAACCGGCTCATCACTTCCAGCGCGGCACCGGCCTGCTCCGCGCGAATGCTCAACCGCCCGTGCGTCGCGGTCTCGATCACCCGGCGACCGGTGACATCGGTGATGTCCAGTACGTCGGGCTCGCGGCCGGGAGCGGTTGCCGTGTGCAACGGCTTCGCCGGCTCGTAGTACTGCTCGATGGCTTCGACCGAGACCAGTTCGCGCTCGGGGTAACGCAGGGCGGTCAGCGAGCCGCCGAAGACGCAGCCGGTGTCCAGGCAGATGGTGTTGTTGATCCACTCCGGGACGGGCGTCGGGGTGTGGCCGTAGACGACCATCGCGCGACCGCGGTAGTCGTTGGCCCACGGGTATCGCACCGGCAGGCCGAACTCATCGGTCTCCCCCGTCGTCTCGCCGTACAGGCAGAACGCCCGGACACGGCCGGAGGTGCGACCGTGCATCCGCTCGACCAGGCCCGCGTGTGACACGACGAGGTTGCCGCCGTCGAGGACGTAGTGTGAGATCAGGCCGTCGATGAACTTCTCGACGTCCGCGCGGAACTCCGCCGGCTCGGCGGCGAGCTGCGCCAGCGATTCCTCCAGACCGTGACTGAGCTTGACCTTCTTGCCCCGCAGGGCTTTGAGCAGCTTGTCCTCATGGTTGCCGGGCACACAGAAAGCGTTGCCCGAAGCAACCATCCCCATCACCAAGCGCAGCACCCCGGGCGTATCCGGGCCCCGATCCACCAGATCCCCGACAAACACCACCCGCCGCGCCGGATCGCCGGCCGGTTCCGCCTCCGGCTCCGCGCCGGCCACAGAAGCGGCCCCCGGATCGCCTGCCGGTTCCGCTCCCGCCCGACTCCCACCGTACGCGGCATCGATCGGTCGTCCGTCGGCATCGCGGGTGATGGTGTAGCCCAGCCGGCCCAGCAGCTGTTCGAGCTCGGCGCGGCAGCCGTGGACGTCGCCGATGATGTCGAAGGGGCCGGTCTGGTCGGTGAGGTCGTTGAACAGCCGGGTGCGTTCGATGCTGACGGCATCGATCGCCTCGACGCTGTCGAGGACATGGACGCTGCGGAAGCCTTCCCGCTTCAGGTTCCGCAGCCCGCGCCGAAGCTGCTGGCGCTGCCGTTGGACGACCTGTGGGCCGAACTGGCGATCCGGCCGCAGGGCGTTGCGGTCGATCGCCACCCGCTCGGGTACGTCGAGCACGATGGCGACCGGCAGTACGTCGTACTCGCGGGCCAGGGCGACCAGTTGCTTGCGCGATTCCGGTTGCACGCTGGTCGCGTCGATCACCGTGAGCCGCCCCGCCGCGAGCCGCTTGGCAGCGATGAAGTTCAGTACTTCGAACGCGTCCTTGCTGGCGGCCTGGTCGTTCTCGTCGTCCGAGACGAGGCCGCGGCAGAAGTCGCTCGAGATCACCTCGGTGCCGAGGAAGTGCTTGCGCGCGAAGCTCGACTTGCCCGAGCCGCTCACGCCGATCAGGACGACCAGGCTCAGCGCGGGGATGCCGATGCGGTCCATCAGACGGCCTCCTTCAGGCGGAACAGGGCGAGCTGGGTCGGCGGGCCCACCTCGGGGTCGTCGGGTCCGACCGGGCGGAACGACACGTCGTACCCGTAAGCCGCGCAGACCGACGTGGCCCAGTCCTGGAACTCGGCGCGGGTCCATTCGAACCGGTGATCCGGGTGGCGGAAGGCGCCGGCCGGCAAGGTCTCGAAGCGCACGTTGTGCTCGGAGTTCGGTGTGGTGACGACGACGTTGCCCGGCCGGGCCGCGCCGAAGACCGCGTGGGCGAGAGCGGGCAGGCGTGGCGGGTCGACGTGCTCGATCACCTCCATCAGTACGGCGGCGTCGAGGTCGGCCAAGCGCGCGTCGGCGTACGTGACGGAGGACTGGAACAGCCGTAGGCGCTCACGTTTGCGGTCGGACATCTCGTCCACGTGCAGGCGGCGCTCGGCGTACGTGAGTGCTCGCGCGGAAACGTCCGTGGCCACGACCTCGGTGAACGACGAGTCCTTCAGCAGTTGGGCAACCAGCACTCCCTCGCCGCACCCGAGATCCGCGACCCGCCGCGCCCCGATCTCGCGCAGCAGCTCGACAACCGCAGTACGCCGCTGCACCGCCAGCGAAACCGGCTGCTCCGAATCGCCGGCGAGGTCGTCACCTACTTCCGCTATGGGCTCGTCGGGAGACGTCTCGACCTCGACGCCGTCCGATTCGACGAGGCGGTCCAGGGCCTCCAGGGCGGAGTCGGTCAAGCGTTTGCGATGGGCCAGGTAGCGCCGCGAGATCAGCTCGCGATCCGGGTGGGCGCCGAGCCATCCCTCACCGGCGCGGACCAGTTTGTCGACCTCGTCGGATCCGACCCAGTAGTGCTTCGCGTCGTCGAGCACCGGCAGCATCACGTAGAGGTGGTGCAGCGCGTCGGCGAGCCGGAGCTCACCACGCAGCCGCAGATCGACGTACCGCGAATCTCCCCACGCCGGGATCTCGGGGTCGAGCGGCACCGGCTGGGCGTCGACCGACCAGCCGAGAGGGCTGAACAGCCGCTCGGCCATCGTCGCACCACCGCGACACGGCAGCGCCGGCACGTGGATGTCCAGCAGGATCGGCCGGGTGGTGAGCTCGGGACGCGCGTCGCAGCGGCCGATCATCGCAGTACGGAAGAGTTTGCCGACCGCGACGGCGAGCAGGCTGGACGCGGCGTACGGGCGGTCGTTCACGTACTGCCCGAGGGTGAAGCCCTCGGCGGCGCGGCCTCTGCCGGAGCGGACCAGAGCGATCGGATCGACCTCGAGCAGTACGGCGACCGTGCATCGCTCGTCGGTCGCCTCGGGGTAGAACACGTGGACCGTGCCACCGGCCACCTCCATCGACTGCGGTCGCGCCGGATTCTTGTGCAGCAGGAATCCGAGGTCGGTCGCAGGGGCGCCGAGGCCGGCCGAGGTGGTACCGATCGTCAGGAACACGTCCGCATTCGATCACGCCTGCCGTCCAACGGCTCGTCATTTGATCTGCGGCCGGACGCCGAGACACGCGGCGAGAGGTCTGGCGCGCGAGCGGATTTGGTTCTAGCTTGTTTTGCAGCAGAAAAGTCGCTACAGACCGTCCTTCCCCGCTGACAGTCCGTACCGGTCCCCGGTTTGTGGCGAAGCCATCCCACCACGCCGACACGGGGAAAGGACCATGGCATCTCCCTCAGGCCAACCCAAGGCCGACCAGCCCAACCCAGTACTCACCACCAGGACCGCAGCGCACCTCGCCCGCAGCAGAGGGGCCCGCCGGTGAAACCCCAGACCTTCGAACTCGTTCGGTACGCCGACGTCAGCGGAGTCTCCGGCACCGGGACAGTGGCCGAAGGATGCGTCTTCACCGACGGATCGGTCGCCCTGCGCTGGCACGGCCAGAACCCCTCGACGGCGGTCTGGCCGGACCTCGACTCCATCCTCGCCGTCCACGGCCACTGCGGCGCCACCGTCGTGCGCTGGCTGGACGTCTCCGAGATGGAGACCGTCCCGGGCACGGACCTCCTGCCGGGCGAGGTCTCGCACATCCTCGCCACCGGCCGGCACACACACCATCCACCGGTGGTCGCCACAGCCTGACAGCCCGTACTACGTGCCGCGCGCCGCTCGAGTTGGCGCCGGGTGACGACTCAGGAGTTGCTGCCGGCCAGCCTCTTGAGGTCGGTCAGGAGTTGATTCCGGTCAGGGCGAAGAATTCCTGGCGGGAGCTCGGGTTGTCGCGGAGCATGCCGTGCAGGGACGACGTGACCGTCAGGGCACCCGCGGCACGGACGCCGCGCAGCGACATGCAGAGGTGCTCGGCTTCGATCACGACGCCGACGCCCTTCGGCGCAAGCTGGCCCTGAAGCCAGTCGGCGACCTGCTTGGTGAGCCGCTCCTGCACCTGGAGGTCGCGCGCGAAGAGTTCGACGACGCGGGCCAGTTTGGACAGCCCGAGGATGCGGTCACCCGGCAGGTAGCCGACGTGCGCGACGCCCTGGAACGGCAGCATGTGGTGCTCGCAGAGCGACTGCACGGGGATGTTCCGAGCCAGCACGAGCTCGTCGTACCCCTCGTCGTTGGGGAACGTGGTCAGCTCGAACTCCCGCGGCGTCAGCATCTCGGCGTACGCGTGCGCCACCCGGCGCGGCGTATCGGCCAGGTGCACGCTGTGCGGATCGCGACCGAGCGCCGTCAGCAGATCCGCGACGGCGCGTTCGGCCGCCGGAAGGTCGATCTCGGCGCGTCCTGCCACCACGTGCAGCGGCACCACCGCATCGGGCAGGCCGACCACCTCGTCGGTGAACGGCTCCGCCTCTGACCGGATCATCGTCATCTGCGCTCCTCACAGCGTCAGTCAGGCTGAGCCGCCTACGGTAGGACCCCGCCAGCTATTCCGTCAACGAGAGTTGTCGATACAATACCTCGGTGGACCCCAACCACCTCGCCGGCGTCCAGGCGATCGCCGCGCTCGAGGAACCGACCAGGCGACAGCTGTACGAACTCGTCGTCCGCAGCCCCACGCCGGTCGGCAAGGACGAGGCGGCCGCCGCAGCCGGTGTCCCTCGGACCACCGCCGCCTTCCACCTCGACAAGCTGGTCGGCGAAGGACTGCTGAGCGTCGTGTACGAGCGCCGCTCCGGCCGGCACGGTCCGGGCGCCGGCCGGCCCGCGAAGCTCTATCGCCGCTCGGACCTCGAGGTCGAGGTCTCCCTCCCCGAGCGCACGTACGACGTGGCTGGTCGCCTGCTCGCCGCGGCGCTCGAAGATGCCGAGTCCACCGGAGAGTCGCCGGTCCGCGCCCTCGGGCGGCATGCTGCTCGTTACGGCAGAACGCTCGGCGAAACGGCGCGCGGGACCGGAGATGTCGTCCAGGTGCTGGAGCGGCAGGGCTTCGAGCCACGGCAGGACGGCCCGGACATCCTGCTGGGCAACTGTCCCTTCCATCAACTGGCGAGCGAGCACCCGCAGTTGGTCTGTGGAATGAATCTGCAGCTGATGGAGGGTTTGCTGGACGGCCTGGGCGACGCCGACCGCGAGGCACTGCTGGCTCCCAGTGCGGGGCATTGCTGTGTGCGGCTCAATCAGAAAGCCTCCGCCGACTAGGCTGTCGCGGTGGCAAAGAGCAAGCAGATCGGCCAAGGCACCCCGGCGACCGTCGCACTGACCAAGGCCGGCCTGCCATTCACGACACACACCTACGATCACGACCCAGCCGCCAAGTCGTACGGCCTGGAAGCCGCCGAGGCGCTCGGACTCGCGACGGCTCAGGTGTTCAAGACATTGCTCGTCGAGGTCGACGGCAAGCTAGCGGTCGGCGTTGTGCCGGTCGACAGGCAACTCGATCTCAAGGCCGTCGCCGCCGCACTCAACGGCAAGAAGGCCACGATGGCCGACCCGGCAGCCGCCGAACGCAGTACGGGCTATGTCGTCGGAGGCATCAGCCCGATCGGACAGAAACGAAACCTGCCCACCGTCGTGGACAGCTCCGCCACCGAACACGACACCGTCTACGTCTCCGGCGGCCGCCGCGGCCTCGACATCGCCCTCACCCCCACCGACCTCCTCACAATCACCAACGCCCACACCGCCCCGATCGCCCGCTGAGGGTCTACCCGGTCCAGATCGAGCTCAGGTGATGCAGGCGCAGGGACTCCAGGTGGAGCCGGCCGTTGGTGAACAGCTCCACGCCGTGCCCACCGGGCAGGCTGTCGAAGTTCACGTTGTGGCTCTGATAGACCTCGCCGTCGTTGCCGAAGACCTCGAGCTGACCCCGATCCACCAGCAATCTCACAGCGATTCGGCCGTCGTGCGGGATCAGCGTTGCACCGTCGAGCTCGTTGGCCGAGGCGTCGTAGGTGACCCCGCGAGCTGACCGGCCACCCGGACCTGTGCGCAGCCGGAAGCCCAGGCGCGTCGCTTGCTGGATGTCGATCACGGCCTCGATCTCGTAGGTGTCGGCGGTGATTGCTGCCAGCAACCGTTGCGCTGCGGCGCTGTCCAGCGTCAGGTTGTCCCAGCTCTGCGTGGCGATCCGCAGTGAGGCGATCTCCGGTACCGGGGTGCTCAGCAGGCGCGGACCGGACGGCGTCGACTGCAATCGTTGCTCGACCGGGAACGTCGCGTTGCCGGTCCACCTCGAGCCCTTGTTGCCGCCCTGCCAGGCCATCGACACGACCCGGTCGGTAGGCAGGTTCGCGAAGGTGAGTGCCGCGTAGTAGTCGCTCCCGGCGTACGTGTCGATCTGGTTGATCTTCTGCGGCGCCGGCCAGGACGTCCTGAACGTCGTGCCATCGAAGTCGCCGACGACGTACTTGCCGCTGCCTGCGCTGAGCACCCAGGAGAAGGCGTCGGCGAGCGGCATCCGGACCAGGTCGGGGCACTCGAAGAGCCAGTCCGCTTCGTACCGCGATGCGAAGGTCCAGTCGAGCAGGTTGACCGAGGTGAAGAAGTCGACGCCGTTGCCGCCCTGATCCGACCACACCACCATGCCCCAGCGCTGCGAGCCCGGATCCCAGAACACCTTGGGATCACGGCTCGTCTCCGCTGCCGGCTTCACGACCTTGCGGCCGTTGTCGAAGGAACTGAAGGTGTTACCGCCGTCGAGGCTGTAGAAAAGGGTGACGCCGTTGGTTCCGGAGTACACCAGGATCGGGTCGTCGTCCCCCGCCTTCAGCCCGGTCACGTTGCCGAGGTCAACGACCCCGCCGCCGGACCAGAGGTCGCCGGGGTGCACGGCTGGATCGAGCGCGATCGGTTTCTGCTGCCAGTGCACGAGATCCGGGCTCGTCGCGTGTCCCCAGTGCATGGTGTCCCAGGCCAGCCCGTGCGGGTTGTGCTGGTAGTAGAGGTGGTAGACACCGCGGTAGTACAGCGGCGCGTTCACGTCGTTCATCCAACCGGCGCGCGAGCTGAAGTGGAACTGCCCGCGATTGTCCTCCTGATAGTTCGTCTCAGGATAGGGAAAGTCCGGGTGATCCACAGTCGCTCCCTGCTCGAACGCCTACGTCCGAAGAACTGTAGTTGCCTTCGGACGTAGGCGCTCTGTTCAGCCTGTGACGCTGGGACGACCTGTTTCCAGGTGGCCGGTGAGGCGGCGGCGGTAGGTGGGGTCTTCGGCGGTGGTGACCTCGACGTCGTACCAGCCGTGGTCGGTGGGCCAGGTGAGGGTGCGGAGGTGCCGGCCGCGGAGGTGTTCGTTGAGTGTGCGGCCGCCGTAGCCGCGGGCCTTGAGCTTCACGGTCAGCGGTTTGGTGCCGGTGTTCTCGAGCTCCACGTGCAGGGAGCTTCCGGCACGGCTGATCCGTACGTCGAGACCCGCTGCGACGCCGTCGGTCGAGCCGGCCAGCTCGACCCAGAAGCGGTTCGGTCCTTGAACGGAGAGCTCGTACGGACCGGACACCGCGATGTCGCGGAAGAGTTGTCCGCGGACGTCGACGTGGGCCGGCGCGGGCAGCTCACCGCCGTACGGATAGATGGTGAAGTGCGCGGCCTGGTCCGCTTTGTTGCCCAATCGCAGTTTCAGCTTGCCATCGGCAACAAAGCCCGAAACCGACGGCTGATAAGGCAGAGCGCGAGCCGGACGCCGACCGGGCTCCTGCAGCGGCAGGGCCTGGGTGGTGGGCGGAGTCGGCTTCCAGCGGCTGACCGGAGCCGGTACCGGACCGGGTGCGTCGACCGTCGGCTGACGGTACGACTTCGTGAAGTCGAACGCCGACAGCAGGTCGCCGCAGACTGTCCTGCGCCACGAGCTGATGTTCGGTTCCCGTACCCCCGTCCAGCGCTCCAGGAACTGGATCACCGAGGTGTGGTCGGCGACCTGCGAGTTCACGTGGCCGCCGACGGTCCACGGCGACACGACGGTCATCGGCACGCGCGGGCCGAGACCGATCGGCCGCCCGGAGTACCAGTCGTCGCCCTCACCCGAGGCGGGCCGCGGGGCGACGGGCGGCGGGACGTGGTCGAAGTACCCGTCGTTCTCGTCGAAGTTGATCAGCAGCACGGTCTTCGACCAGGTCTCCGGATCCGAGGCGATCGCGTCGAGCAGGTCGTAGACGAGGTTCGCACTGCCGACCGGTGTCGACACGCTCGGGTGCTCGGAGTCGACTGCCGACGGGACCAGCCAGCTGACCTGGGGTAGCTTGCCGGCCTGGATGCCCGCGCGTACCCGGCGTACGAGTGACTCCGGCTCGCTGCGGTACATCGCCTGGTAGAACAGCTTCTGGTCCTTGGCCGGCTGCAACGCGACAGCAGCCTTCAGTTGAGCGAGCGCCTCGGCCCGCTCGGCCGGAGTCTTGTCGAACAACCGGTCGTAGAACTCCTCGGTGGTCCGGTAGCCACCCGGAACGGTACTGAGGATCCGGTGCCCGAGCTCCTTGAAAGTCTTGAAGTACTCGACGGCGTTGTCGGTGAAGTTGTCCCATTCCTGGTAGATCTGCCAGGACACCCCGGCCGCTTCCAGCCGTTCCGGGTACGCCGTCCACTCGTAGCCGGCGTGGTCGTAGTCGTACGCCGCGTTGGTGACCGCGCGCTGCGTAGTACCCGGTTCGTAGCCGGTCGTACCGGACCACAGGTAGTTCCGGTTCGGGTTGGTCGAGCCGTTCACCGAGCAGTGGTAGGCGTCGAGGATCGTGAAGGTCTCGGCCAACTCGTACTGCATCGGGATGTCGCGACGCTCGTAGTGCGTCATCGTGGCGGCGGTCTTGGCCTGCACCCAGTCGTCGTTCCAGCCGTTGTTCCAGGCCTGGGTCGCGTCACCGAAGCCGTGCGCGAGCGCGCCGAGGTACTGAATGTCGTCCGCCTTCCGGCCCGCGTCGGCGGCGGCCTGGCGGATCGAGAACGGGAGCACCTCGCCGCCGCCGGTGACCGGCTGCCGGAAGACCGGCTTGCCGTTGCGAAGGCGGAGCGGCTGACGGTCGCCGTACCCGCGCACGCCGCGCAGCGTGCCGTAGTAGTGGTCGAACGAGCGGTTCTCCTGCATCAGGACGATCACGTGCTCGACAGCCCGCAGGCCGCCCGGTCGCATCGGTTGGGCCATCGCGGTGTGCAGCGACGGTGGGAGCAGCGAGAGCGCTGCCCCACCGGCAGCTGAACCAAGCACGAGACGGCGGGAGATCTCAGTCATGCGTCGGACGCTAATTCACCATCACAGCCTGGCGGGATGGCTGTGAGCGTTGATTCGCCTGAAGTTCACGCGCCCGTACTGCGGGGCGCTGACACCGTGTCGGCGAAGTCACCTCACGCATTCGTGGTGCGTCGGGCGAGGACCGCGTCGTGGAGGTTGGTGAGGGTGGTTTCGGTGGTGTCCCAACCCATGCAGGCGTCGGTGATCGACTGGCCGTAGGTGAGTTCGCGGGTCGGGTCGAGATCCTGGCGGCCCTCGACCAGGAAGGATTCCAGCATCACGCCGACGACCGCCTTGTTGCCATTGGCAACCTGTTCGCCGATCTCGGTGGCGACCTCGGGCTGACGGCGGTGGTCCTTGCGGCTATTCCCGTGGCTCGCGTCGATGACGACCCGCTCGGGCAGACCGGCCTTGCGGAGCAGTTCTTGAGCACCCGCGACGGAGTCGGCGTCGTAGTTCGGGCCGGCGTCCGAGCCACGCAGTACGAGATGGCAGTCGGGGTTGCCGCGGGTGTGCAGGATCGCGGGCGCGCCGTCGTGGTCGATGCCGGTGAAGACGTGCGGTACGGCGGCCGCCTTGATCGCGTCGACCGCGGTACCGATGCTGCCGTCGGGCCGGTTCTTCATCCCGATCGGCATCGACAGGCCGGACGACAACTGCCGGTGCACCTGGCTCTCGACGGTCCGCGCGCCGATGGCACCCCAGCCGACGGTGTCCGCGATGTACTGCGGCGTGATCGGGTCGAGGAACTCGCAACCGACCGGGAGCCCTTGGGCCAGTACTTCGAGCAGCAGGGCGCGGGCGGTGCGGAGGCCCTTGTTCACATCGCCGCTGCCGTCGAGGCCGGGGTCGTTGATCAGGCCCTTCCAGCCGAGGGTGGAGCGCGGCTTCTCGAAGTACACGCGCATCACCACGAGCAGGCCGTCGGAGAGTCGCTCGGCGATCGGCTTCAGGCGCTCGGCGTACTCGAGGGCGGCCTTGGCGTCATGGACGGAACAAGGGCCGACGACAACCAATAGGCGGTCGTCGGTGCCGTTGAGGACGTTCGTGACGGCCTGTCTTTGCGCGACGACCGCCTCGGCGAGGCTGTTGCTCAGCGGGAGTTCGTCGTGCAGGGCCAGCGGGGTGATCAGGGGGACGGTTTTCTCGATCCGTCTGTCCACGACCGCTGGTGGGGTGGCCTGCGTGGGGAGGGTGTTCATCGGTGGGGACCTTTCCGCCGGACTTCCGCGGTCGATCCCGTGGTCAGCGCCGGCTGCGAATGAGAAAAGGCAAGGACGGATGTCCTTGCCTCGAGCCGGCTGGGTGGATCTTGTCAGGCGTCAGCGATCGGCTGAGTCGCCCGGCACCACAGCCGGCCACTCAAAAAATCGCCAATAGCAACGCTTCACGCCCGAAACGATAGCACCCACCCAGCAACGCACATCCCCAACGCCCCCGCCTTCCCTGCCCCAGCCCTCGCCTGTTGGCTCCCCTTCGTCTCCCGCCTTCCCTCAGGTCAGCCAACAGCCCACCCGCCTTTGGCGGTCGTGAGTAACCGGGGGTGTTCGTTCGTCGTTGAGGGTCGCAACGACATGTTGATGTTCTAAGGGGTGCAGTGAGGCCGCGAACGTTCGAACTGGTCAGGTACCACGACCTCAGTGGGGTCTCGGGGACCGGTGTGGTGGCCGAGGGTTGCGTGTTCACCGACGGCTCGGTGGCGCTGCGCTGGCGGGGCAACAATCCCGCGACTGCGGTGTGGCCCGATCTCGACTCGGTGCTCGCGGTGCACGGGCATCACGGCGCGACCGAGGTCCGCTGGCTCGAGCCCGAGCGGCCGGAGCCGGACATCGACCAACTGTTCGGCACCTCCCACACCGTCCGCCCACCGACCGGCATCGCCGATCCCGCCGGCCTTCCGGCACCCCACCCCCGCGGCTGGGCCGCCGCCCGCCACCTCCGCTGACCCGCCGCCCTCCGATCCCGCCACCTCCGCTGACCCGCCGCCCTCCGATCCCACCGCCTCCGCCGGCCCGTCCGCTCGGCGGAGCAACCGACCCGCCGTACCACCGACCGCAGTACCACCAACCGCACGGGAGCCACCGCCATGGACCTCACTGCCGATCGGCCGCGCCTGCTGCCCACCCTCGACCCGTCCTGGACGACACCACTGGGCAACCAGCGGTTCGGGACTTTGTCAGGTAGAACTGGGCTCGTGACACAGATCTACCTGGTCCGGCACGGTGAGCCGGACTACACGCCCGTCGACAGCCGGGGCTGGCCCGGTATGGCGGCCGACACCGCGCCGCTCAGCCCCGACGGCGCCAAGCAGGCCGAAGCCGTCGCGGACCTGCTCAGCGGCATCGGCGCGACGTACCTGGTCACCTCACCGTTCACCCGGGCACTGCAGAGCGCCGCGATCATCGGCCACCGCCTCGCGCTCGGCGTACGGGTCGACTACGACCTGCGCGACTGGCTCCCGGACAGCACGGGCTCCTGGCGCGGCGCGGCCGACGTACGGGCTGCTCGGGCGGAGTTCGACGAGTACGGCGGGGAGTGGCCGGAGGGGATCCGGCGGCCCTGGGAGCCACTGTCGCGGGTACGTGAGCGCGCGCGGGCTGCGCTGGCCCGGCATACGGCGAGCACGGACGGCCCGGTGCTGGCGATCACGCACGCCTTGGTGATCGAGGCGCTCACCGGCGTACCGAACACGGCGCACGGCACCCACGAGTACTACCGCTACGACCCGGCCGACGACGCCTGAGCGCTATTCTCGACCGGTGCCTGCCGACGGTTCAGCCGAGTCCGTGGCCGCGTCGTCGGCTCTGGAACGCGCCGGCCGCGTAGCGCCACCACTGGCCGCAGTACTCGCGGTGATTGCACTGGGCGGCGTGGTCGGGTCCCTGGCGCGCTACGGGCTCGCTGAGGCGTTCCCGCACGGTGCCGGGAGCTTCCCGTGGGCGACGTTCGGCACGAACGCTCTCGGGTGCTTCCTCATCGGCGTACTGCTCGCGACGCTCACACCGCTGTCGCACCCTTTGCTGCGGCCGTTTCTGGGGACGGGGATCCTCGGTGGGTTCACCACCTTCTCGACCTTCGCTGTGGACACGGATCGCTTGTTGCCGGACCACGTGGTCGTGGCGTTGTTGTACTTCTTCGGGACGGTGTTGACGGCTCTCGTCGCGACGGTTCTCGGTGAGCTGGCAGCCAAGGCCGTACGCCGGTGAACCTGCTGCTGATCGCCGCCGGAGCCGCAGTAGGCGCTCCCCTGCGCTACCTGACCGACAAGCACCTCGTACACCGGCTACTGGTCGGCACCACCACCGGTACGCCGTTCCCGTGGGGCACCCTGACGGTGAACGTCCTCGGCAGCTTCGTCCTCGGCCTGATGACCGGCACCACTAACCACCCGATCACCCTCCTGATCGGCGTCGGCTTCTGCGGCGCCTTCACGACGTACAGCACCTTCGCCGCCGAAACCACCGCCCTAGCGACCACCGGCCACCTCACCAAGGCAGTCCTCAACGTGGCCCTGAATCTCGCAGCGGGGCTCGCCGCCGCAATCCTCGGTGCCGCACTCACCTAGCCGTACGACGACCTGGTGGGTCCAGCGCCCGACCTAGGAGGGCGCGGCGTGGGCGGAAAGCTACCGGTGGACGGCGGTTACCAGGGCGTCTACGGCTTCGGCGAGGCTGGCGACCCAGCCGGTGGGGGTGCCCAGGGCTTGCCAGCCGGGGCCGCCTATGACGAGGGAGTAGGACGGGCGGGTGCGGGCGAGGGTTTGGAGCGCCTCGGCGTCGGCGGTTCGGGGGGCGCTGGACCAGATGAAGACGGCGGCCGGGCGGATTCGGCGTACGGCGGCCGACAGGGAGCTGATCGGGGTCGCCGCGCCGAGGGTTTGCACGCGTACGCCTCGCTCGGCCAACGCAGCCGCCAGTGCGAGCAGAGGCAGCGCGTGGTCCTCCAGCTCAAGACATGCCAGTACTACGGGGCGCGTGCTCTCGTCCGGCTTGTGGCGCTCGACTGCTCGGCGGGTGTGGTACCTCAGGCCGCCGGCGACCGCGTCGGAGGCCAGGTGCTCGACCTCGATGCATTTGCCGGTTCGCGCCCACTGGTCGCCGACGCCGACCAGCAGCGGCACCAGCCTGCTGGTCCAGGCCTCGACGGCGCCGGACCGGTCGAGGCTGCGGGCGATCTCGTGGGTCAGTCGCATGCCGTCCATCTCGTTCGCGAGCTGGAACAGGTCGGCCGCCTCGACCGGCTTGGCGGCGCGGGGCCGACGGAGGAGGGTGCGGGGGCCTTCGGCAACGGAAGTGGCCGATGTCACATTGGGTGATCGCACGGGGTAGATCCGGTCACGAACGGTCGAGGCGGCCTCGGCGGTCGGGACACCGGAGTTCACCAGTTTGACCATCGCCCGGAGCCGGGCGAGATCTTCCGGGCTGTACCGGCGATGACCGCCTGCCGAGCGTGCGCTCGGGCTCAATCCGTACCGCCGCTCCCAGCTTCGCAGGGTGGGTGCGGCGATCCCGAGGCGTCGGGCGGCCGCGCTGACGGTGAGCGTTTCGGAGTCGGTCGGCACGTCGTTCATGATGCCTGCCCCGCGCCTCCGGACGGCAGAAATCGCCACTTGCTGATAACAACTCGACCGAGTTTCGAGACAACAAGGGTTGAACTACGCATGAGTTGAGCATAGTTTTCACCGAGCGCCCGTCCGCGCTCACGGTGAGTCAAGGAGGTTGCCATGTCGAGAGGGATGCCTCGCCTACCCCGCCCGCTCATGGATCTGTGGGACTGGCAGTCGCAGGCCGCGTGCCGCGACGTCAACCCGGAGCTGTTCTTCTCCCCCGAATCGGAGCGTGGCGTTCGCAAACGCGCTCGCGAGATGGTGGCCAAGTCGCTCTGCGGTACCTGTCCGGTCCAGCCCGAGTGCCGTCAGCACGCTCTCTCCGTCGGAGAGCCGTACGGCGTCTGGGGTGGCACCACGGAATCCGAGCGGGACAACGTGGTACTTGCCGAACACAGGAAGTCCGCCTGACGGCCCGCGCGGGAAGCGGCACTCCGGTGCCCCAGTAGACCCTCCCGGGTCCGGTTGCTCGGCCAGAGCAGCCGGACCCGGGCCCCCACCACCGGCCGACATCAAACCCCGGAAATTCCGGGGCGGTAGTGCGGCGGTGAGTGGAATCGATGCCAGGCAGAGCGTTCGATGACCCGCGCCGGCTGCCGGCGCGGGTCATGGCGAAGCGTCGGGTCAGGTCGAGCGGGTGAGGCCGCGGGAGCGCAGTACGGAGTTCTCCAGCGGCCGGAAGACCAGCAGTTCGATGCCCACCCCGACCACGAAGATCAAGATGATGCCGGCGAAGACCAGCGAGATGTCCGACAGCGACATGCCGTTGTGCAGGTACTGACCGAGGCCTTCGCCCAGGTCGGGCGAGGTCGCGATCAGTTCGGCCGCCATCAGCGAGCGCCAGGAGAACGCCCAGCCCTGCTTCAGCCCGCCCAGGAAGCCCGGCAGCGCGGCCGGCAGCAGGATGTACCTGATCCCGCCGAGCCGCGAAGCTCCGAGGGCCTGGCCGACGCGCGGCAGGATCGGCGGCACCTGGTCGAGACCGGACACCAGGCCGTTCGCGATCGACGGTACGGCGCCGAGCAGGACGACCCAGTAGATCGCGCGGTCGTTCAGGCCGAACCAGAGGATCGCCGCGGGCACCCACGCCACCGAGGGCAGGCTCTGCAGACCCGACACGAGCGGACCGATGCCGCGCCGGACCACCTTGAGGTTCGCGATCGCGAGGCCGAGCGGCACCGCGATCACCAGCGAGATGGCGAACCCGATCACGGCCCGGTGCACCGAGACCCAGAACAGGTCCACGATCTTGCCGGTGGTGACGAGGCTCCAGATGTTGGCCCAGACCGCCGACGGCGCCGGGAGCTTGTACTCCTCCCAGATCGCCGCCGCCCAGAGTGCCTGCCAGATCCCGATCATCAGCGCGATCGCGACGACCGGCGGCAGTACCCGGGCCGCGAGTCGCTTGGCCACCGCTGCCGGGCCGGTCGCCCGCTCGGACAGCGGCGTGTCGAGGGCATCCAGGCCGGCTCCGACGGACTCGGCGTCGGCCCGTGCGACCCGCTCCTCCAGGCTCGCCTCAGGCTGCATGACTGCTGATCACCCTTCGCAGCTCGGCGTTGATCTCGTCGACCGTCGACACCTCGGACCCGCCGGTGAGACCGTCGACGTTCCACTCCCGGACGACGCGACCCGGCCGCGACGACAGCAGGACGACGCGCTGCCCGAGCCGGACGGCCTCGCGGACGTCATGGGTGACGAAGAGGATCGCCGTACCGGTGGCTCGCCAGATTCGTAGGAGTTCGGCCTGGAGTACGTCGCGGGTGATCGCGTCGAGGGCCGAGAAGGGCTCGTCCATCAACAGCAGCGACGGTTTTTGCGCGTCGCCGTTGGAGGTGTGGTCGGCCGTCGAGGCCAGCGCGCGGGCCAGAGCAACGCGCTGACGCATGCCGCCGGACAGTTCGTGCGGCCGCTTGCCACCCAGTCCACCAAGGCGGACCAGGTCGAGCAGGGCGGCTGCCTTGCGCCGGCGCTCGGAGCGGCCGACTCCGGCCATCCGCAGCGGCAGCTCGACATTGCCGGCGGCGGTGAGCCAGGGCATCAGCGCCGGCTCCTGGAACACCACGGCCGGCCGGGACGAGCTGAGGTCGATCGTCCCGGACGACGCGTTGTCCAACCCGGCGACCAGGTTGAGCAGCGTCGTCTTCCCACAGCCCGAGGCCCCGAGAAGGCAGACGAACTCACCGGCCTCGACCTGGAGATTCACCTGGTCCAGAGCGACGACGGACTGCTTGCCGTTGCCGAACACCTTGCCGACGCCGTCGAACCGGACGGCTTGCTGAGCTTCGGTACGAACCCGTTGTGCCTCGACTGTCGCGGTCATGTTCGCCTGCCTCTCGATGGCTCCGGGTCCTACTTCTTGTCCAGGCCGGCGGGGTCGACCTCCGGCTTACCCGCGGCTTTCAGTACTTCGTTCAGCAGCGTCAGGTTGGCGAAGCCGGCCACGTCCGGGGCGTCCTTGGCGATGCCGGCGGTGACCTGATCCTTGGCCAGCTGCGGGAAGTCGGCCGCGACCGGGTCGGCGGTGAGCTCGATCTTGCTGAACGCGCGCTCGATCACCGGAGCCTTCAGCGCCTTGCCGGTCAGGCTGAGCAGTTGCGCGTTGACCGTCTTCTCGGCGGTGGCCTTGTCGGCCGTCCCGGCGTCGATCGCGGCGACCAGGCCGGCCAGCAACGCCTTCACCGTGGCCGGGTGCTCCTGCAGGAACTGGGTCCGGACGATCAGGACCGTGGTCGGGAACTTGCCGCCCGGCCACAGCTCGGCCTCGTCGACGAGCACCTTCGCGCCGGCATCCAGGATCAGCCGCGACGACCAGGGCTCGGGCAGCCAGGCGCCGTCGACCTCACCCTTCTTGAAGGCGTCCAGGGTGGCGGCGTTCTCGAGGTTGGTGACCTTCACCTTGCCGGTCAGGTTCTTACCGGCCAGCCACTTCTTCAGCGACACGTCCTGGGTGTTGCCGAGCTGCGGCGTCGCGATCGTCTTGCCGGCCAGGTCCTCGGGCTTGGTGATGGTCGGCTTGACCACGAACTGGGCACCACCCGACACGGTGCCGGCGATTAGCCGTACCGCGTCGCCCTTGGACTTGGCGTAGGCGTTGATCGCCGGGCCGGAGCCGATGAACGAGGCGTCGAGCGAGCCGCCGAGCAGCGCGGTGACCGCCTCCGGGCCGGCGTTGAACTTGGTCGGCACCAGCTTCGTGCTGCCGAGTTCCTTGGCGAACAAGCCCTCGCCGAGCCCGATCAGGGCCGGTGCGTGGGTCACGTTCGGGAAGTACCCGAGCCTCAGCTCGGTGGCCGCCCCCTTGTCGGCAACCGGTGCCGCGTCGTCGCTGGCCTTGTCGGCGCGCGAGCAGCCGGCCGCGACCAGCAGCGCGACGGCGACAGCGGCGGCCGCGACCAGGCGCGGAGTACGAGTGAAGTGCTTCATTCGGCGGATCCTTCGGTCTCAACGAGACGCGCCGTCTGACCGGCCCGTCCCGTCTGTGCGATCGGAAGAGATTGGGCCGAGGTCCCCCCTGGGCTACCGCTCTCGACCTTGAGTAAACAGCAGAAATTGAACCAACTCAATAGCCTTAGAGCGCATTGCTGTCCGCTTCGTGAGACGAGGCAGGCCGGTTTTGGACAGGAATCGACGCGCTGTCACCACAACCGCACAGAAATGCCGATCAGCCCGTCCGGATATCGGAGACGGGCTGGTCGGGCAGAGGCGATCAGCCGCGCGGACCCTCGTCCGGCTTGGCGTCGTCGACCGGCGTCTCGCTGTCGGCAGGATCCGGTTCCGGCGCGGGCTCCGGCTCGGCCTTGGCGGCCGGCGTGGTCGGCGTGCCCGGCGCGGTCGGGGGGCCCGGGCGCTCCGGCTTGTCGTCCGCGGCGGGGTGGTTGGACAGCCGCGGGTCGCGGAACGGCTCCAGTGAGGCGAGGAAGTCCGGGTCGTCGTCCGGGGCCAGTGGGCGCGAACTGGTGCGCTTCGGCGCGGGACGGGTCACGGCGACCTGCTGACGGTCGTAGTACCGGACCATCAGCAGCCAGACGATCGGGCCGGCAAACGGGACGAAAACGATCAACAGGATCCATACCAGCTTGGGCAGGTAGGGCACGTCTTCGTCCCGCGTCTGGATGCAGGAGAACAACGCATAGATGGTGAGCGCCAGGCTGATCAGGAAAGGCAGATAACGAGCCACACCCCCACAGTACGGCTCCCCCGCACGCCGCGTCGCCGAACCGCTCCGAACCTCGCACCGATCAACTCGCCGATCGGCTCCGAACACCTGCCGACAACGCGGGTCCGGCCGCCCGGTCACCCCGGGCGCCGACGGAGGGATGATCGTTAAATTGTTCAGAACTTATGCACCGGTGAGGCTTTGAAGCATGAACGGTCAACGCCGAGCCGTCGCGGTCCTCGGGTCCGGTATCGCCGGCCTGACGGCGGCCCACGTCCTCAGCCGGACCGACGACGTCACGCTTTTCGAAGCCGATGACCGTCCCGGCGGTCATGCCCATACCCACGACGTCACCGACTCGGCCGGCCACGCGCTGCGGATCGACACCGGCTTCATCGTGCACAACGAGCGCACCTACCCGAACCTGCTCCGCTTGTTCGCCGAGCTCGGGATCCGCACCCAGCCGACCGAGATGAGCATGAGCGTGCACTGCGACGGCTGCGGCCTCGAGTACGCCGGTGGTCGCGGCGCCGGCGCGTTGTTCAGCCAGTGGCGGCGGACTCTCGATCCGCGCTTCCTGCGGATGCTGGCCGAGGTGCCGCGGTTCCATCGGGAGGCACGGGCCGTGCTCGCGGCCGGGGACGACACGCTGACCTGGGGCGACTTCCTGCGCGACCGGAAGTTCTCGCCGTACTTCGTGTGGCACTTCGCCGTACCGCTGGTGTCGTGCGTCTGGTCCGCCGGTTCGGCCGACGCCATGCTCTACCCGGCCCGCTATCTGTTCCGCTTCCTCGAGCATCACGGCATGCTGACCGTCGGCGGCTCGCCACGCTGGCGAACCGTCACAGGTGGTTCGCGCTCGTACGTCGATGCCGTTGTAGCCCAGATCAGCACAGTGCTGACCTCGACGCCCGTCCGCACCGTACTGCGGCACGACGACGGGGTGGAGGTGGTCACAGCCGACGGCCGCAGTACTGAGTTCGACCGCGTCGTCGTGGCTACGCATGCCGACACCGCGCTGGACCTGCTCGGCGACGCGACTCCTGAGGAGAAGACGCTCCTGGGCGCCTTCCGGTACTCGGGCAACCCGACCTGGTTGCACACCGACAGCTCGGTGCTGCCGGAGTCCGCCAGAGCACGGTCCTCCTGGAACTACCGGATGCGCGGCTGCCAGACCGACGAGCCACAGGTCCTCGTCAGCTACTGGATGAACCGTCTGCAAGGACTGGACTCGCCGGACGAACACCTGGTCACGCTGAACCCTGAGGGCTGGGTCGACCCGGCCACCGCAGTACGGCGGATGGACTACGCGCACCCGGTGTTCACTCCCGAGTCGGTGGCTGCAGCTCCGGTACTGCGTACTGCCGGTGGCCCGCGTCTTGCTTTCGCTGGAGCCCACCTCGGCTGGGGTTTCCACGAGGACGGGTGCCGCTCGGGCGTCGAAGCCGCCGAAAGGCTCGGCGGCTCATGGTGAAGCCGGAGCTGCCGGTGTTGCCTGCCGTCGTACCGGGCCGGGTCAGTCATACGCGGCGGGTTCCACTGCGCCACCGGTTCGCCTACCGCACGTACCAGTGGCTCGTGGATGTCGACGAGGTTCCGCGTCACGGCGTACTGGCGTCCTTCTCCCCTGCTGACCATCTCGGATCACCGGACTGCACTCTGCGCGAGAACGTGGCTGCCGTCGCTGCAGCACACGATGTGGTGCTCGAGCAGGACGACCGAGTGCTGATGCTGGCGAACGCCCGCAGCCTCGGCTACGTCTTCGATCCGCTCAGCGTCTTCTGGTGTCTCAAGTCGACCGGTGAGCTGCGCTGCGTCGTACTGGAGATCCACAACACCTACGGCGAGAGGCATGCGCAACTGGCCCTGCCGGACGACAGCGGACGCTTCTCACTCGGCAAGGAGTTCTACGTCTCGCCGTTCTTCACAGTGCACGGCCGGTACGACGTGGTGCTCCGACTGACTCCCGAGAAGGTGACAGTGGCGATCGACCTCGTGCAGGACGACGTACGAGTGTTCACGGCCGCCTTCAGTGGACAGCCACGCACGGCCAGCAGCAAGGCCGTTCTTGCCGCAGCCCTGCGCACTCCCCTGGTGACGTACCAGGTATGGGCCCTGATCCGCCTGCACGGCATAGGCCTGTGGCTGCGCCGGCTTCCCGTGGTTCCGCGCCGACCGCACATTCCTCCGAAGGGAGTCTGATGAGCACGCTGCAACTCGTGGAGACCGACCGCTGGCCAGGCATCGCCCGTACGCCGAACAGCCCGGTGCGGGCCGCGGTCGCGCGGCAGATCCTGCGCCGGGCGGTCCGCGACCTCCCGATCGTCGTCCTGCTGCCCGACGGCACCCGGCTCGGCTCGGGTGGCATCGGCGCACCCGTGATGGAGGTCGTCTCCGAGGCGTTCTTCCACCGGATCGGGGCCCACCTGAAGATCGGCTTCGGGGAGGCCTACATGGCCGGCGACTGGCGGGCGGATCGTAGTACCGATCTCGCGGACCTGCTGACGGTCTTCGCGAGTCGGCTGACTGACCTCGTTCCGCCTGTGCTGCAACGGTTCCGGAAGCTGATCGAACCGCGGCTCGCCGAGCAGAACGACCGGGCCGGCGCACGGCAGAACATCGCCCGGCACTACGACCTGTCGAACGAGCTCTTCGCCGCCTTCCTCGATCCGACGATGAGCTACTCGTCCGCCTGGTTCTCCCCGGCCGACGACGACCTGGAGTCCGCTCAGCTCCGCAAGATCGACGGGATCCTGGACCTCGCTGGCGTGCGGACGGGATCGCGGGTGCTCGAGATCGGGACCGGTTGGGGACAGCTCGCGATCCAGGCGGCGCAGCGAGGCGCGACCGTCACCTCGATCACGCTGTCCGCCGAGCAGCGCGACCTGGCTCGCAAGCGGATCGCCGAGGCCGGCGTCGACGCGACCGTCGAGCTCCGCGACTACCGCGAGACCGAGGGACAGTACGACGCGGTGGTCAGCGTGGAGATGATCGAGGCGGTCGGCGAACAGTACTGGCCGGCGTACTTCGCGACGATCGACCGCCTGCTGGCTCCGGGCGGCCGGTTCGGACTGCAGTCGATCACGATGCCGCACGACCGGTTGTTGGCCACCCGGCACGCGCAGGGCTGGATCCACAAGTACATCTTCCCGGGCGGTCTCATCCCATCGCTGACCGCGATCGAGCAGATCGCCTCGACGGCCGGCGGGCTCGTGGTCGAGACCCGGCGCGATCTGGGGGCCGACTACGCCCGCACCCTGCAGTTGTGGCGGGAGCGGTTCGTCGCGCAGGCTCCCGCGGTGGCGAATCTGGGCTTCGACGCCGTTTTCCGGCGGATGTGGGAGTTCTATCTGGCCTACTCCGAAGCAGGCTTCCGGGCCGGCTACCTCGGCGTTTCCCAACTGGCCCTGGTCAGGAGCTGACCCCATGGATCTCGCCGGGCGGAAAGTCTGGATCATCGGTGCTTCGACGGGGATCGGCGCGGCGCTCGCCTCCGAGCTCGCCGACCGGGGTGCGGCGGTGGCCGTTTCCGCCCGGCGGGTGGACGGGTTGCAAACGGTCGCCGGTGACCGGATGGCGGTGGTGCCGCTCGACATCACCGACGCCGACCGGGTGCCGCACGCCCTGGCCGAGGTCGTCGACGCGCTGGGTGGGCTCGACATCGTCGTACTGAGCGCGGGCTACTGGAAGCAGATGGGCGAGGACTTCGACGTCGAGTCGTTCCACCGGCATCTCGACGTGAACCTCGGTGGCTTCGCGAACTGCCTCGGCGCGGTGATCCCGTACCTGCGCGAGCGTGGCGCGGGGATGATCGTCGGGATCTCGTCTGTCGCGGGGTATCGCGGGCTGCCCGGTTCCGAGGCGTACGGCGCGACGAAGGCCGCGCAGATCAATCTGCTGGAGGCGCTGCGGGTACGGCTGCGCCCCGACGGGATCGACGTACTGACCGTGTGTCCCGGGTTCGTCGAGACCGAGATGACCGAGCAGAACACGTTCCCGATGCCGTTCATCGTGTCGGCTCCCGCTGCGGCCCGGGCAATCGCGGACGGAATGGCGAAGCAGTCGGCGCGGATCGTCTTCCCGTGGCAGATGGCTTGGCTGATGAAGGCGGCCAAGCTGGTTCCCGACCGGCTTTGGGCGTTGGCTCTCACTCCTCGGTCGTAGCTGACCGGATCCGGTCGCGGGTGTTGCGTTGGATCGTGCCCGGTACGTACCGTCCTGCGGGATTGTGCCGACTCGAGAGCAGGAGCCTGCCCGATGGCCGAACTGACCGATGACGGCTGGACCGCTGGTGGACCGCTGGCGGTGACCAGGCCCACGGTCGAGTACGCCGAGGAGCCGCTGGGCACCGATGTCGACCGGCCCCGGTTGGCCTGGATCGCCACGGCACCCGGCTACGGCGCCACCCAGTCGGCGTACCAGGTCGTCGTCGCCTCCTCGGCAGAACTCGCCGCGGCCGGCACCGGGGACGTCTGGGACTCGGGGCAGGTGTCGTCGGACGCGTTCCGGATCACGTACGACGGGCCTGCACTGGCGCCCCGGACTCGCTATCACTGGTCCGTCCGGCTGTGGGACGGGCTGGACCGGGTTGGGCCCTGGAGCCGGCCGACCTGGTTCGAGACCGGGCTGCGGGAGGAAGGGTTCGGCGCCGAGTGGATCGGCGCCGGGACCGAGGCGGCTCCCCTGCTTCGCCGTACATTCTCTGTTGATCGGCCGGTGGAACGCGCCCGCCTGTACGTGAGTGGGCTGGCGTATGCCGAGCTGCGATTGAACGGTCGCCGCGTCGGCGACGCCGTCCTCGATCCGGGCTTCACCGACTACGACGAGACCGTGCTCTATGTGACTCATGACGTCACCGACCTCGTCCAAGCGGGCGAGAACGTCGTCGGTGCCGAACTGGGCCGCGGGTTCTACGGCATGACGACGCCGAACGTCTGGCGCTGGCACCAGGCGCCCTGGACCGGCGACCCCAGATTGCTGGCCCGCTTGGTGATCACGCACACGGACGGCACCGAGACCGCGCTGGTCTCAGACGGGTCGTGGCGCGTGACGAGCGGACCGACGGTCTCGGATTCCCTGTATGCCGGGGAGACCTACGACGCGCGACTGGCGTTGCCGGGATGGGATGGACCCGGCTTCGACGATGCGGCCTGGTCCGACGCCGTCGTACTGGCTGCTCCGCGGGGTGTCGTGCGTGCACAGGAACACGAGCCGATCCGGGTGATCGAAGAGGTCGCGCCGGTCGAGCTCACCGCGCCGCGGGACGGCGTACAAGTCGTCGACTTCGGGCGGACCACGGCCGGCTGGGTGCGGCTCAGGGTCAGCGCGCCGGCCGGTACGAAGGTCACCTTGCTGTACGGCGAGACGCTGTTGCCGGACGGAACGGTGTCGGCGGTCAACCGGCATGTCGAGGGCGGCCGGTTCCAGCTGGACGAATACGTTGCTGCTGGCAACGGAGTCGAGGAATGGGAGCCGCGCTTCTCGTACAAGGGTTTCCGCTACGTGCAGGTCGAGGGCGCGGCCGCCGAACTGACCCTGCGGGTGGCGCATTCGGAAGTCCGCTCGGTCAGCCGGTTCCATGCGAGCGCGCCGCTGTACGAGCAGATCGAGCAGGCAATGCGGCGGACCGTGCTCAGCAACCTGCACGGCATCCCGACCGATACCCCCGCCTTCGAGAAGAACGGCTGGACCGGCGACGCGCAGGTCGGCGCACCGACGATGGCCGGCCAGCTCGACCTGGCCCGGTTCTTCACCAAGTGGCTCGGCGATCTGCGCGACAGCCAGCACGACGACGGGCAACTGCCGGTGATCGTGCCGAGTGCGGGCTGGGGTTTCGAGGAGCTCTCCCCCGCGACCGAGTGGTCCACTGTCTACCCGTTCCTCCTCCGCGAGATGCACCGCTGGTACGGCGACGACCGCCTCCTGTCGGAGCACTGGGAGCCCGTACTGCGCTACCTCGACTGGGAGCTCGCCCGGGTCGAAGACGGGCTCTCGCTGAGCGTCCTCGGGGACTGGATCCCACCGGGTTACCCGGCCGGCCCGCCACCTGAGGACCGACGGCTCACCGGTACGGCGTACCTGTACCGCGCGTTGCTCGCGGCCGTCGAGATCGGTGAACTCCTCGGCCGATCCGAGGCAGTCGAGCGATTGCGGAAGTCGGCGGAATTGCTGGCCGATGCCTTCAACCGGGACTTCCTGGATCGATCGGCCGGGCTCTACCGGACCACGAAGGATCCCGACTACCGGCAGACCTCGAACGCGGTGCCGCTCGCTTTCGGGCTCGTCCCCGACGATCAGGTGGAACGGGTGGTGGCGAACCTGGTCGCTGATGTCGAGGCGCGCGGGTTCCACCTGAACACCGGGTGCCTCGGCGTCGGGCTGCTGTTGCCGGTACTCACGGCGTACGGGCACAGCGATGTCGCGGCGAAGATCGCGTTGCAGCGGACGTATCCGAGTTGGGGGTACTGGTTCGACCAGGGCGCCGACACGATGTGGGAGATGTGGGAGACCGACACCCGGTCGCGCAACCACTACTTCCAGGGGACGGTCACGCAATGGCTGTTGGAGAACGTTGCCGGTCTGCGGAATCTCGCGAACGGCTGGGAGCGCATTCTCGTCCGGCCGGACGCCCGGGATCAGGTCGATTCGGCTTCCCTGCGGATGGATACCGTGCGCGGCCGGGTCTCGGTGTCGTGGCGACGGATCGGGCGGGTGTTCCACCTCGAAGTCCAGGTGCCGGTGGGATCGACGGCAACGATCCATGTGCCGTCAGCGGGTGACGTGACCGCAGTACCGGCTCCGTACGCCGGGGAGCCTTCCGTGACGGACGGCTACGCGATCTTCACGGTGGGGTCGGGGCACTGGTCCTTCACGAGCCGGACTTCGTGAAGATCAGGTCGCGGCAGATGCGCCCCTCGGCGTGGGCGCGGCGCTCGAACTTGGTGACCGGGCGCCAGTCGGGCCGTGGGGCCCAGTCGGCGTACTGGTTGGCGAGCAACGGTTCCGCCGTACAGATCTCCAGCATGCGGTCGGCGTAGTCTGCCCAGTCCGTTGCCAGATGCAACGTTCCGCCCGGGACCAGGCGCGACGCGATCAACCGAACGAACGGCGCGGTGACGAGGCGCCGCTTGTGGTGCCGCTTCTTCGGCCAGGGATCGGGAAAATAGATCCGTACGCCGTGCAGCGAATCCGGTGCCAGGTGGTCGCGGAGGAAGTCGAGCGCGTCGCCCTTCAGCAGGCGGACGTTGGTGAGTTCGTGCTTCTCCACCCACAACATCAGCTGACCGAGACCGGCCGGGTAGACCTCGGCGGCGAGGTGGTTGACCTCCGGGCTGTCGAGCGCGAGCTGGGCGGTCGCGTCGCCCATACCGGTCCCGATCTCGAGAATCGTCGGCGCCTGCCGCCCGAACCACTCGGCCAGGTCGACCTGCCCCTCGATCTCCTCGAGTCGCCGGCCGAGCCCGTCCCAGTTCGTCCGCCAGACCCGTTCCTGCCCGACCGTCATCCGAACACTCCGCCGGACATGACTGAACACCCCAGCCTGCCGAACCAGTTCCCCCGTCTCCACCCCCCAACCCTAAACGCCCGCCCACCCGGCCCTCGCGGGGAGGGCCGGGTGGGTAGCCGGGATCAGTTGGCGATCCAGGTGAGGCCTAGGTGTTTGACGGTTTGGGGGCCGGCGATGCCGTTGGCGTCCGCGCCGGTCCAGCCCTGGGCGTGCTGGAACTTCTCCACCGCGCCGCGGGTGCCGTCGAGGTAGTTGCCGGTCGGCTTGGGGGCACCGATCGACAGGCCGTGGCGGATCAGCGCGAGTTGCAGGTTCCAGACGCTGTCGGAGTCCAGTTGGCCCAGGTGCATCTTCGACGCGAAGACCTTCCCGTCCTGCCGGAACCCCGGCGCCGACGCGTTGCCCGCCACCTTTGCGATGCCGGCCATCTTCGCGTGGCCCGCCTCCAACGGCAGGTCCCGGCCCTGCAGCACCGTGCTCCAGCCGAGCCACTTCGCGTGACTCCACTTCTCGGTGATCCGCGACAACGGCACCAGATCGATCCGGTCGGGCTTCACGATGTCGTTGCTCGCGATGTACGGCACGTCGCCGCGGTACTCGATCACGATCGCGACGTGTCCCTCGTCCGACGGGCCGTGCCAGAAACACGGTGCACCGATCGGCGGCCGCTTGTCCGAGTGCCGGTCGATCGCCGGGATCGAGTTCCACTCCAGTTGCGCCGACCCGTCCTGCGCCGGCAGGTCCCACGCCGTACGGACGAACACGAGGCACTTCCGCCGCCAACCGGTCGCGCCTTTCTTCCCCTTCGCCCACTCGGCGGCTTTCGTTGCTGTTCTCATGACGTTCCCCCTGGCTCGGGGCCGTCCACCCTGGACGACCCACAAGACCAGCGTCGGCCGCCACCTTCAGAAACCCTTAAGGCAACGCCTCACCGCGCGGCCCGGCCGCCGGTCGCTCACCAACACGAGCCGGGCGACTCAGAGGTCGATCTGCAGGGTGTGCCCGGTTTCGAGATACGTCTTCAGGTTGGCCAGGATCGGGCCCCAGCCGTTGCGCCAGCCCTCGACCTGGTCGGCGTCGATCCGGTCGTGGACGACCTGCAGCTTGACCACCTTCGGCCCGGCCGGCTCGATCGTGAACGTCACCCGGCCCGGCTCGTCGTCGCGGCGTTCCTCCAGGAACTCGTTCTTGAAGGTGTACGCGAGCGTCTTCGGTTCGTCGTACACCAGCACCTCGCCGGAATCGGTCAGGCTGTCGTCGGCGCTGTCGTAGAACCGCACCGGCGAGCCGACCTTCCAGTCCGACTCGATCCGCCGGCCGAACCAGTACAGCTTGGTGAAGGCGCCCGAGGTGAGCGCTGCCCACAACTTCTCCGGCGTCGTCTCGATGTAGGTGACGTGCACCATCGCAGGGTTGTTCATGATTCCTCCTCCAAGGCCGCCTTCAGCGCACTGAGGGCGCGCAGCTTGTCCTTTTCGTAGTTGCTGATCCAGCGCTCGGCGATCTCGTTGATCGGCACCGGGTTCAGGTAGTGGTACTTGTGCCGCCCCCGCCGCATCGTCACCACCAGCCCGGCCTCCTCGAGCAGCCGCAGATGCTTGGTGACGCCCTGCCGGGTCAGCTCGGACAACTCGTCACACAGCTCGCTCAGCGTCTGCCCGTTCCGCTCCCGCAAGGCATCCAGCAACTGCCGCCGCCCCGCATCGGCCAGCGCCTTGAACACCAGATCCACGCCCCCACCATAGGCAACCAAAAGGTTGCCTGTCAATCGGTACTGCGCCCCGCCGGGCGTCGCGAGGGAAGGTCAGTCGCCCCAGAAGAGGTGGTCGACGGTGTTGCGGGCCCGGCGGGTAGCGCGCAGGTAGGCGTCGGAGAAGTGGGAGCTCTCGCCGGGTGGGTAGCCGCAGATCTGGGCGACCGCGGCGAGGTCGCGCGGATCGCGGGGTAGCGAGTCGCTCGGCCGGGCCCGGACGAGCATGATCGCGTTGCGGATCCGGGTCGCCATCCGCCAGGCCGTGGCGAGTACTTCGGCGTCGCTCGATTCGACCAGGCCTGCCTCGACGGCTGCTCGCAAAGCGCCGAGCGTTCGCGTCGTGCGCAGACCGGCGACGTGGTGCGCCTCGCGCAACTGGAGCAACTGGACCGTCCACTCGATGTCCGCAAGGCCGCCGCGACCGAGCTTCGTATGGGTCGCCGGATCAGCACCACGCGGCAACCGCTCCGCGTCCACGCGCGCCTTGATCCGGCGGATCTCCGTCACGTCGCGTTCCTGGATCCCGCCGGCCGGGTACCGCAACGGGTCGATCAGTGCGCGGAACGCCTCGCACAACGAAGCGTCCCCACACAGCGGATCCGCCCGCAGCAACGCCTGCGCCTCCCACACGGCCGACCAGCGCGCGTAGTACGACTGGTACGACGCCAGCGTGCGAACCAATGGCCCCTGCCGACCCTCCGGCCGCAGGTCCGCGTCGACCGCGACCGCCGGATCGGCACCGGGCAACGCGAGCAACCGGCGCAACTCCGTGGCCACCTGCGTCGCGAAGTCCGTCGCCGCCTTCTCTGTTGCCCCCGGCAACGGATCGTGGACGAACATCACATCCGCGTCGCTGCCGTAGCTGAGTTCGTGGCCACCGAACCGGCCCATCGCGACGATCGCCATCCGGGTCGGTTCCTCGCCACCCTTGGCGATCGTCCGCCGGGCGACCTCGAGCGCCGCGGTCAGCGTCGCGACCGAAATCGTCGTCAGTGCTTCACCGACGACCTCGACATCGACGAGCCCGGACAGGTCGGCCGCCGCGACCCGGAACAGCTCGCGTCGCCGTACCGCGCGGATCGCGGCCACCGCCGCCTCGGCCTCGTCCTTGCGCCGGCCCGCCGCGGACATCTCGGTCAGCAACGCTTCGGGGGTCCGGGGCGTCAGTTCGCGCTCATCGGCCAGCATCGCGGTCGCTTCGGGCGCCCGCTGCAGCAGATCCACGGCGTACCGGCCGCTTGCGAGCAAGTGCGCGAGCCGCTCGGCGGACGCGCCTTCGTCGCGGAGCTGGCGCAGGTACCACGGGGTCGAGCCGAGCGCGTCGGAGATGGTCCGGAACGCGAGCAGGCCGGCATCGGGATCGGGCGATTCGGCGAACCAGCCGAGCATCGCCGGCAGTAACGCCCGCTGGATCGACGATCGCCGCGACACCCCTTCGGACAGCGCCTCGATGTGCCGCAGCGCGGACGCGGGATCGTCGTACCCGAGCGCGGTCAGCCGTTGCTTCGCCGCCTCCGGTGTCAGCCGCACCTCGCCACCCGGGATCCGTGCCACCGCCGACAACAGCGGGCGGTAGAACAGCTTCTCGTGCAAACGCCGTACTTCGAGGGCGTGCTTCTTCCACGCCGCGGTGAGGTCCGCGACCGGATTCTTGGTGAACCCCAACGACCGCCCGAGCCGGCGCAGATCGGCCTCGTCATCGGGAACCTGATGCGTACGCCGCAAGCGATACAGCTGGATCCGGTGTTCCATCGACCGCAGGAACCGGTACGCGTCCGCGAGCACCGCCCCGTCGGTCCGGCCGACATACCCGGAGTTGGTCAGCTCCTCCAGCGCGATCAGCGTCGTCCCGCTCCGCACCGACTCGTCACTACGACCGTGCACCAGCTGCAGGAGCTGTACTGCGAACTCGACGTCCCGCAACCCACCAGGACCGAGCTTGAGCTGCCGATCCGCATCGGCTGCGGGGATGTGGTCGACGACGCGGCGCCGCATCGCCTGGACGTCGTCGACGAAACCGTCGCGGTCGGCGGCCGACCAGACGAGTTCGGCCGTCTTCTCGGCATAACTGCGGCCGAGCTCGGCGTCGCCGGCGACCGGGCGGGCCTTGAGCAACGCCTGAAATTCCCAGGTCTTCGCCCAGCGTCCGTAGTACGCGAGGTGGCTGTCGAGGGTCCGGACGAGCGGGCCGGCCTTGCCCTCCGGGCGCAGTGCGGCGTCGACCGGCCAAAGCGTGCCCTCGGCGGTGTGGATCGAGCAGATCCGCATGGCTGCCGATGCCAGTTGGGTCGCGGTCTTCAAGGCCGGCGCCTCGGGCTCGCCCGGCAGTGGTTCGGCGACGAAGAGGACGTCCACATCGCTGACATAGTTGAGTTCCCGGCCACCACACTTGCCCATGGCAATGATCGCCAGGCGGCAGTCGGCAGCGCCGGGGTGGGCCTTGAAGTAGTCGTTGCGGGCGATCCGGAGCGCCGTCTCCAGGGCACCGCCGGCCAGATCGGCCAGTACTGCGGCGGTCTCGTCGACCAGCAATCCCTCGGCGAGGTCACGGGCCGCCAGCCTCAGCAACAACCGGCGGTACTCCACTCGCAGCGCGTCCACCGGATTCTCGGCGTCCACCGCCGTCGCCAAACAGGCCGCCACATCGTCCGGCGTCGGCCGGGCCGCCGCCAGCGCAGGATCGGCCAGGTCGTACCAATGCCGCGGATGCACACTGAGATGCCGCCCGAGCGCCTCACTGGCCCCCAGTACTGCGGTCAGCCGGCGCCGGAAGTCGCCATCCATCTCCAACGTGCGGGCGAACACCGCGACGTCGAAGCCGTTCTGGTCGAGCGACTCGACCGTGCCGAGCAGCCCGGTCAGAGCGAGATCGGGATCGGCCGACTCGGACAGCGAGGCGACGACCTGCTCGCTCCCCATCGGACTGTGCGCGTCGAGCGCGTCCAACCGGTCGAGCATCCGCCCGGCCTTCTGCGGATCCGCGAACCCGGCCCGCACCAGCCGGCCCTCACCCGAAACCCTCCGCACTTCCGCCACACCCGTCAGGCTATCCATTCCGCCCGACGGCCGCCGCGCCGCTACGCCGCTACCGGCCCGGCGACGGCAAGACCCTTGCGTCCGGAGCCCGGTCCGGCTCCGGACGCAAGGGGAGTATCAGCTGGCGTCGGCGTGATCCGGCGCCGACCAGCGGGCCGCCGCGGTCGAGTGCCGGTACGGCGATTCGGTCTCCGGCAGCGGGTCGATCGCACTGAGACCGGTGAGGTGGAGATCCACGGCCGGCTCGATCACCGGCGTACCGTCCGGGGCCAGCGCGGTCACCTCTTCCACCGTGAGCAGGCCGACCGGGCGCACCCCTTCGGTGATCACCACGATGCCGCCGGGCACCACCTGCTGGGCCCGGTTGCCCTTGGCGGGCACCAGGATCCCCTCGGCCGGCGTACGCCAGGCGCCGGGCGCGAAGCGGCGCAGGGCGATGCCTGCCTGACCGTCCTCGGCCGTGCGCGGCGGCAGGTACGCCGTGGCTGTGTAGTCGTAGTCGTAGTCCGGCTCAGGTGGCCCGGACACCCGCCCACCCTGCTGGGGCGTCAACCAGACCACCGTGCCCCGAACAGCAAGCGACCCCGTCATCATGACCATAAGGAGTCATCATGCCGACTACAGCCCGAATATGCCAGGCGACTCCGTGTGTTGGCCGCAATCGGTTCGTGATCCGGTCGAGATTTGTCTCGGCGCCTTCAGAGCACCGGCAGCAGTTTGTTCAGTTCGAACGGGGTGACCTGCCGGCGGTAGTCCTGCCATTCCGCGCGCTTGTTGCGGAGGAAGAAGTCGAACACGTGCTCGCCGAGCGTCTCGGCGACCAGTTCACTCTCCTCCATCGCCTGGATGGCTTCGGCGAGGCTGCTCGGCAGCGGCTTGATGCCCAGGGCCTTGCGCTCGCGCGAGGTGAGCGACCAGACGTCGTCCTCGGCCTCGCGGGGCAGTTCGTACCCCTCCTCGATGCCCTTCAGCCCGGCCGCGAGCATCAGCGCGAACGCCAGATACGGGTTCGCGGCCGAATCGAGCGAGCGGAACTCGACCCGCGAGGACTGGCCCTTGTGCGGCTTGTACATCGGCACCCGGACCAGCGCGGACCGGTTGTTGTGCCCCCAGGAGATGAACGACGGGGCCTCGTCGCCGACGGCGAGCCGCTTGTACGAGTTCACCCACTGGTTCGTCACCGCGGTGATCTCCGAGGCGTGATGCAGCAGCCCGGCGATGAAGGCGCGCCCGGTCTTGGACAGCTGGTACTGCGCGCCGCCCTCGAAGAACGCGTTCCGATCGCCCTCGAACAGCGACATGTGGGTGTGCATCCCCGAGCCCGGCTGGTCGCTCAGCGGCTTCGGCATGAAGGACGCGTAGATGCCCTGCGACAGCGCGACCTCCTTCACCACCACCCGGAACGTCATGATGTTGTCGGCGGTCGACAGCGCGTCGGCGTACCGCAGGTCGATCTCCTGCTGACCCGGGCCGCCCTCGTGGTGGCTGAACTCCACCGAGATGCCCATCGACTCCAGCATCGTGATCGCCTCGCGGCGGAAGTCGTTGCCGATGCCCTGCGGGGTGTGGTCGAAGTACCCCGACGAGTCGACCGGCTCGGGGTACGTGCCCGGCGCGCCGGTGAGCGACTTGAACAGGTAGAACTCGATCTCGGGGTGGGTGTAGAACGTGAACCCGAGGTCGGCCGCCTTCGACAGCGTCCGCTTCAGCACGTGCCGCGGGTCGGCGAACGACGCGGACCCGTCCGGCATGTTGATGTCGCAGAACATCCGCGCGGTACCCATCGTCTCGCCGCGCCAGGGCAGGATCTGGAACGTCGACGGGTCCGGCTTGGCCAGCATGTCCGCCTCGGTCACCCGGGCGAACCCCTCGATCGCGGAACCGTCGAACCCGATCCCCTCGGCGAACGCGCCCTCCAGCTCGGCCGGCGCCACCGCCACCGACTTGAGGAACCCGAGCACATCGGTGAACCAGAGCCGCACGAACCGTACGTCGCGCTCCTCGAGCGCGCGCAGCACGAACTCCTGCTGCTTGTCCATCGGCGAGTCCACCTCTCCAGGGGTTCCAACGATTGTCTTGCGGGACCTCACACAGTCTGCCCCGGCCTTGTTAAGCGCACGTTACGTGTTGCGGCAGACAACCCGCGCACGCAGCCCCGGCGTACGGCGAACTCGGGCCCGACACGCCGAGCTCGATCTGCGGCGCTGCCCGCGGCTCCGGCGGCTCGATGTTCACGCTATCGGCGCAGGTCGTGACCCAGACATGCCGGATTCGTCACCTGCTCGCGACCCGGAGGGCCTAAGTTTCTCCCGTGCAGACGATCTTCCAGGCCGCCCTGATCGTCGCCGCCGTGCTCTGCGTCAGCGACCTGCTGCTCAGCACCGCGCGCTTCATCCGGTCGGTGCAGGACCGCCGGCCCGCCGAGTTGGACGTCCTCGGCCGGCGCTGGCTGCCGATTCCGGAACTCGGCTTCGGCATGTTCGCGTTCTGCTGCCCGGGCCTGGTCACGCTCGGCCTGACCCACGAGAACCGGGCGCTGCCGACGATGCAGATCCTGCTCGCGGCCCTCATCTTCGGGTACGCCGGTGCGGTGCTGTCCCGCGTCGTCCGGACCCCGGGCCCGGGCGGTCGCCGATTCCGGCTACGCGCCGGCCTGCTCCTTGGCCTGCCCGCGATCTTCGGCCTCGTCTTCGGCCTCTCCGGCGTCGCGAGCTGATCCCGCGGTCGCTTCGGCTGCTCCGGCTGCTCCGGCCTCTTCGGCTGCTCCGGCAGCTTCGGCTGTTCGGCGGGCTCGCCACCAGGGCACGATCCGCTCGAGCGGAGCGAAGGCGAGCCAGCACACGACCGTGGGCAGGAAGTGGATCAGCAGGATCGCCGTGTTCGCGGCGTGGAAGCCGAGGAAGAACAACGCCCCCATCAACTGCCAGCGGCCCTTCAGCCACAGGATCGCCGGCGACAGGAACTCACCGATGATGCCGACCCACTGCATCACGTGCAGCAGCCACGGGTGGTGCAGCAACCACTCCCCGACCGGATGCGGCCGCCGCACGATCGCCCAGGTCAGAATCGCGCTGTTCGGCCAGGCCAGCGTCCAGCCCGCGCCGCGGAGCTTGGCGATCGAGGAGAGGAAGTACGTGCAGATCACCGAGATCTGCACACACCGGATCACCCATCCCGCCGCCTCGGATCTCGTCTGATCCGCGTACGGGTTGCCGGCTTTGGTGGGTGCGACCGTCGGCAGGACCCAGAGCGCGACCGTCAGCGCGAGGTGGTCGTGGTCGACCTTGCCGTCGCTCATCCCGATCAGCACCCACCAGGTGAAGGCGGGTGCGACCACCCAGCCGGCGATCCGGGGGAAGCGGTTCGTGGCGCCGACCAGGCAGGCGACGAGCAATACGTAGTACAGGGCTGTCGTGTTCGCGACCGACGGGGTCGGTAGGTGGAAGAGGCGCTCGAGCAGCAGCGGCTTGTAGAGGTCCGGGTGCTCGCCCTTGAGTCGCGTGTCGCGGACGAACGCGTGCATGTCGAGGATGACGAACAGGTACAGGATCGTCCGCAGCCAGGCGATCCGGGCGAGCGCGATCGGGGCCGTGAACCAGTTGGCGACCGTCTTCATCGGCGTACCTGCCAGGTGGCCAGTACTTCGGACTTCGGCGGGCCGACGACGCGGCCCTTGACCAGCGTGGTGGTGTCCCGGATCAGCTCGAGTTTCACGTACTTCGGTTTGTCGGGGTGCTTCTTGGCCCAGCCGTCCGCGACCGCCTGCAACTTCGACGGATCCGCGACGATCTCGCCGGTGCGGGCCTCGATCTCGGCGCGCGCGACCCCGGCGCCCTCGATGTTCAGCGGTACGTCGACCGTCGTACCGGCATCGGTCTGCGCGCTGATCCGGGTATAGGTGATCGAGGCGTCGTCGGCCACGCTGCCGGCGTACTGCGACATCGGCCCGAACGGCCAGGCGTCGTCGCTGGCCTGCACCGAACCGTTGATCAGCAGCCCGATCCCGGCCAGTGCGACCAGGACGCGGACGCCCTTGCCGATCCTGCCAAGCCGCACGTCCCCCGCGCGGTCGTCGCTAACCTTCACGCCGGTCATTACACACCAAGGCGGTGCCGCGCCCACCCCAGGCCGGTGCCACGATCGCGGCCCGGCGCAGTGAGAATATCGGCAGACGTTTACCGGAAGGGACACTTGATGGCGACGATCCAGCAGGTCGCGGAGGCCTTCTCGGCGCACCGGTTCCGGGAGGTCTACGACTTCTTCCACCCCGACATCCAGTGGATCCTGGTCGGTGCCGCGAAACTGGAGGGCCGCGACCAGGTGGTGGCCGCCTGCGAGGGATCGCTGCGGGAACTGGCCCGGACGACCACCCAGTTCCTCCGCTTCAAGACCGCAGCCGGGCCCGAGGTGGTCGCCGTCGACGCGATCGCCCGCTACGTGGACACCAAGTGGAAGAGCACCTTCGTCTCCAGTTGCGACATCTACGAGTTCACTCAAGGCGCCCTGACCAAGATCACCACCTACACCGTCGAGGTCGATTCCTCCGCCGTGAAGTGAGCCGGCCTTCGGTAGGTGATGCGGCGGATCAGGATTTCGAACGGGCCTCGGTAGCCGGCGCGGCGCATCAGGTCGGCGAGTAGGACGGTCAGGAGCCAGGTCGCCGTGGCGAGGAGGGCCGTGGCGGTGATCGAGAGGTTGTCGGCGAGGCCTGCCAGGTAGGGGGTGAAGGCAACGGTCCAGATCACCGACTGGGTGAGATAGCAGGTCAGGGACCGCTGGCCGACCGCGGAGATCGCTCGTGTCATCCGGCCGGGGTGGTCCTTGAGTTTGATCGCGATCAAGGCGATCAGGGCGGCATACCCGAAACCGCCGAGCGTGCCGCAGGCGTCGTGCAACGGGCCGAAGCGGTCGAGTGGCTGCGGTTCGGCGGTGAAGCCGGCGATCCAGAGCGATACCGGGAGTGCACCGGCGATGGCGGCGCCGATACCTAGTACTGCGGTTGCTTGCAGCAGGGTCTTGTGTTGCTCGGGGCGCTCGAGGATGCGGCGACGACCGGCCCAGACGCCGACGAGGTACGGGCAGGCGAACCCGATCGGGCCGAGCAGCGCGATCACCGGCTGGACGGGGAGGCGGGCTTGCAGGCCGGCGAGGAAGTTCGGTGGCAGCATCGAGGGGTCGGGCGGATCCGCGCCGACCGCCATCGACCCGTCGCTCGGCAATGCGGTCAGCAGAAGAAAGAAGAGCGCGGTCAGCAGGAGCCAGCGGTCCTTCCAGCGGAGCACCCAGACGCCGACGAACAGCAGTACGCCGTACGCGGCGAGGATGTCGCCGATGTAGAGCAGCATCGCGTGCACGAACCCGAGCGTGACGAGCACCAGGCTCCGCCGCCAGAGCAACCACCGGACCGACCGCCAGGCGACCCCTTGCCCGGTCTGCCGCGCCGCGATCCGCGCCACGCCGTACCCGAACAACACCCCGAACATCGGAAACGCCCGCCCGTCCACCACCGCCGACACCCCACCCGCAACCACCCGATCGAGTCGCGACCCATCGGTCGGGAACCCACCCCGAACACCCGCCCCTTCCAAGAAGTAGTGCGAGTTCGCCAGCGCGATGAACAACAACATGAACCCCCGGGCCAAATCCGGCCCCAACGCCCGCGTCTTGATCGGGCCACCTGAGCTAGTCACGCACCCAGCCAACCCGCACCGGCCGCCCCCGGAAATCAGCCGAAGTAGCCACGCCCGCAACGAAGGTATCCCCCACACCGAGCCGGACCCACCCCCACAGCACGCCCGCCGCCAACGCGCTCCGACGCGAGAAGCGACACCAGGCCAGCTTTGCGCAGGGTGCGCAGGGTGAAGGGGTGATGAGGTGGTGGGGTGGTGGGGTGTACCGACCGACAGGTAGTGCACTGCCTGTACGCCGTACGCGGGTGCCCGACTGCGCTCAGCCGCACTAGTTGCCGTCGGCTACCTCCTGTCCTCCGGGACGCCACACCGATGCCCAACGCCCACCAGACACTGTTCAAGCGGCCACCGGATGCTCCGCCCCCATCGGCGAAGCTGGTCAGTGCGCATGGACCCTCCCCCGCGCAGACTGGCTGGAGGCCGGAGGGGGAACGATGCTTGACGAGTTGGCGCGACGGTGGCAGGCGGGGTGGTCTGTGAGCCGCGGGTGGACCGACGTCGATGAGGATCGCGGCGTGACCGTGCTGCGGATCGGGGATCCGGAGCGGATGGTGTCGTACTTGGTCGCCGATGCGAGGCTCGAGTATGCGGCTCGGCTCGCCCGCGCCGACGAACATGCCGGTGGGCTGTCCTGGTTGAGCGTGGTGACAACAGAGGCGAATCGGGTGCTGCCGCGGATACAGGCGGAGGGGCTGGAGTATCGGCGTACTGAATGGTTGATGACGATTGCCCTCGATCAACAGCCCGTACTTCGGGCGCCCGAGCCGTGCGTGGTTGAGGTCGGTCGCCGCGACGGGGCGATCGTCGCGGAGGTTCGTGTCGGAGACGACGTCGGCGCGAGCGGGCGGATGGTCGTCATCGGCAAGGACGCGGTGGCAGACCTGATCTGGACCGAGCCCGGGCACCGGCGCAGAGGGCTGGGCAGTGCGGTGATGTCGGCGTTGGTTGCTGAGGCGCGGCGGGACGGCGCGACGACGGGGTTGCTGACCGCATCCGGTGATGGGCGCGCACTGTACGAGCGGTTGGGGTGGGTGACCTACGGGGAGGTCGTGGTGGCTCGGACGAGGGTCAGGTGAGGCGGACTCGGGGGTCTATGAGGCTGTAGGTGATGTCGACTATGAAGTTCATGGCTACGAGGATGACCGAGGCCAGGAGGACGGTGCCCATGATGACGGGGAGGTCGTAGTTGCTGACGCTGTCGACGACCAGGTTGCCGAGGCCGGGGAGGTCGAAGATCTTTTCGGTGAAGATCGCGCCGGAGAGGCTGCCGGCGATGTCGAGGCCGAAGATGGTGATGACGGGGATGAGGCCGGCGCGGAGTGCGTGCTTGTAGGTGACCTTGCGATCCGACAGTCCCTTGGCGCGCGCCGTACGGATGAAGTCCTCGCTGAGCGTTTCGACCATCGAGCCGCGCGAGTAGCGCGCGTAGTCGGTGCAGCTGTAGATGCCCAGCACGAGCCACGGCGTGAGCAGGCCGCCGAACCATTTCGCCAGGTTCTCCGATGGTGGTGTCCAGCCTCCGCGCGGCAGGATCGGATAGAGGATGGTCAGGTACAGCGCGACCATCAGACCGACGATGTAGTACGGCACCGAACTGACCACCAATGTGGTGCTCATCAGGAACCGGTCGCTCGCGGTACCTCGCCGCTTCGCCGCCATCGCGCCGACCGAGACGCCGATCGTCAGTACGAGGAATGCATACCCGCCGACCAGCGACACCGTCACCGGCAGCCTGCTGGAGAGCATGTCGTACACCGGCCGGTCGTTCTTGAAGGAGAAGCCGAGGCACGGCGCCGGGCAGTGCTGGCTGAAGCCCGACGTCACGAAGTCCCGGCCCACCACGATGCCTTCGACGTACTCCGCGAACTGCTGCACCTTCGGCCGGTCCAGATGCAGGTTGCGCTTGATCTCGTTGTAGCGCTGCTGGGTGCAGTTGCGCTCACCGCAGATCGCGCCGGCCGGATCGGTCGGGGCGACGAAGAACAACGTGAAGGTCGCGACCAGTGTGACCAGGACGACGCTGAGGGCGCTGACCAGCCGACGAGCAACGAAATGCACCACGAGTTGACTCCTGCATCTGCTGACGGATCCGAGGGCGACCCCCAGCCGCCGCGACATAGTTCCATACCCACCCGCCGGCAGTGGCCATCGACCGGACGATTTGCCGCCGAAGGGTCAGACCGCGCCGAATCGTTCGGTATGGATGCGGCGCAGCGGGACGCCGCGGGCGGAGAGTTCGTGGCTGACGGCGTGGACCATCGGCGCCGGCCCGCAGAGGAAGTAGTTGAGCCGGGCGGGGTTGCGCGGCAGGTAGCGGTTGAGCAGTTCGCCACTGATCCGGCCCGCCTCGCCGATCCACTCCGGCCCCGGCCGGCTGATCACCTCGACGACCTTGAGGTTGAGGCGTTGGCGGACTTCCTCGATCTCCGGCCGGAGCATCAACTCCTCGACGGTCCGGGCGGCGACGATCAGCCAGTGCCGACGGCGGTCGCGGCGATCGGCGAGAGTCCGGAGCATGCTCAGCAACGGGGTGATGCCGACGCCGGCCGCGATCATCACGAACCCCGAGGACCCGTCGTACCCCTCGATCGTGAAGCCGCCGTACGGACCGTCCAGGAACACCCGGCGCCCGGGTCGCAGCCCGCTGAGCAGCTCGGTGTAGTCACCGAGTGCCTTGATCGTGAACTGCTTGACCTGCGGGCGCTGCGCCGTCGAGGAGATGCTGAACGGATGCTCCTCGAAGACGAAGGCGGTGGACCCGAACTTGAGCCAGGCGAACTGCCCGGCGTTGAACGGTACTCCGGCATGCCGGTCGGCGCGGATCGTCAGGGTGACGCCGTCGCCGGGCTCGTGCCGTACTTCGTCGAGCAGGTAGGACCGTCGGCTGGCGCGCAGCGGCAACCACAGCCAACGGCGTACGGTCAGCGCCGCCACCAGCAGTCCCGTTCCGCAGAACCAGATCGTCAGCAGCGGTTTCGAGATCAGGTGCCGAAGCCACCAGACGTGCAGCCAGGCAGTCAGCAGCACGATCCATGCCAGCGCGTTGTGGACGAGCCGCCAGCCTTCGTACCGCGGTTGGCGGGTGGGCCTGGTGATCGCGAGGCCGACCATCAGGACCAGCGCCAGCGTCGAGCAGGTCGCAGCGCGAGCCGCCCAGGTGGTGTGCGCCAGGTCGAAGACGGCGAAATGGCGCCGGTCCTCGATCAGCACCGCGACCAGATGCAGTACCACCAGGACGACCGCCGCCTTCGCGATCGATCGATGGATCCGCAGGATCGTCTCGATCCCGAACGCGGCGATCAGCGGCGACACCCGGGCCGGGAGGATCACGGCGACGACCAGCGCCGAAAAGGCGACCAGGCCGAGGCTCAACGCGACCGCCTCCCCCGGTTTCGGGTCGCGCGGGCCGAGTGACAGCCAGGTGAGGAACAGCGGGACCAGGAGTGCTTCGAGGTAGAGCAGGAACCAGCCGATCCGGGCCGCTGGTCCGTGCACATGCGTGGTGACAGGTTTTCGGCGGATCATCTCGGTTCCCATCCGCATCCTTCGGGGCTTGACTGGAACCTACGCCCCGGCGCACCCGGTCCGGAATGCCCTATTTCGTTAAGAAATAGCCCTTCCTGCCGTGCCTTGCACCGACTTTACAAACTAGTTGCCACAGGCAACTAGATGACCTGACGCACTCCTCCTGACAAAGTCGTCCGGGGAGTTGGCTGAGGGACGGGCCGGGGTGGCAGTAGGGTTCGGGGCGTGCCTCAGCTTCGGGTTGCTCTTGCTCAGCTCAACGTCACGGTCGGTGATGTGGACGGGAACCTCGACAAGGTCGTCACCTGGACCCGCAACGCCGTCGACCGCGGCGCCCACCTGGTCGCCTTCCCCGAGCTCGCGCTGACCGGTTACCCCGTCGAGGACCTCGCCCTGCGCGGGTCTTTCGTCGACGCCTCGCAGGCCAAGGTGCACACGCTGGCCGAGCGCCTGGCGGCCGAGGGCCTCGGCGAGATCGTCGTCGTGGTCGGGTATCTGGACCGCGCCACCGGTACGGCGATGGGCGTCGACCGCCTCGGCCGGCCGAAGGGATCGCCGACGAACTCCGCGGCCGTGATCCACCGCGGCAAAGTGGTCACGTCGGCGGTCAAGCATCACCTGCCGAACTACGGCGTCTTCGACGAGTTCCGCCACTTCGTGCCCGGCGACTCGCTCCAGGTCGTCCGCATTCACGGCATCGACGTGGCCCTGGTCATCTGCGAGGACCTCTGGCAGGACGGCGGCCCGGTGGCGGCCACCCGCGCTGCCGGGGCCGACTTGCTGCTGGTGGTGAACAGTTCGCCGTACGAGGCCAACAAGGACGATGTCCGGGGCGAGCTGGTCACCCGGCGGGCCCGCGAGGCCGGCTGCGCGCTGGCGTATGTGAACCTGGTCGGCGGTCAGGACGAGCTCGTGTTCGACGGCGACTCACTGATTGCCGATGCCGAGGGCAAGGTGTTCGCGCGGGCCCCGCAGTTCGAGCAGGGCAGCATGGTCGTCGACCTGGACCTGCCGGCCGCAACCGGTACGCCGGGTGGCGAGCACGAGGGCATCCGGATCGTGCACACCGTGCTGCACGAGGACCCCTTGCCGGCGTACGAGCCGATCGCGGCGGCGGTGGCGCCGCGGCTGTCGGACGAGGCGGAGATGTACGGCGCGATCGTGACCGGATTGCGCGACTACGTCCGCAAGAACGGGTTCAAGTCGGTGCTGCTCGGGTTGTCGGGTGGGATCGACTCGTCGCTGGTCGCGGCGATCGCCTGTGACGCGATCGGTCCCGAGCACGTGTTCGGCATCTCGAATCCGAGCGTCTACTCCAGCGAGCACTCGCGCGACGACGCGGCCGAACTCGCCGCCCGGACCGGCCTGAACTACCGCGTCGTGCCGATCCAGCCGATGGTGCAGCCGTTCCTGGACACGCTCGGTCTGACCGGGCTGGCCGAGGAGAACCTGCAGGCGCGGGTGCGGGCCGTCATCTGGATGGGCCTGTCGAACGCGGACGGCCACCTGGTACTTGCCTGCGGCAACAAATCGGAGCTGTCCGTCGGCTACTCGACCATCTACGGCGACTCGGTCGGCGGATACGCGCCGCTCAAGGACGTCCCGAAGACGGTGGTCTGGCGGCTGGCCAAGTGGCGGAACGCGGACGCCAAGGAGCGCGGCAAGCAGCCGCCGATCCCGGAGAACTCGATCGTGAAGCCGCCGTCGGCGGAGCTGCGCCCCGGCCAGGTCGACACCGACTCGCTGCCGCCGTACGACCTGCTCGACGACATCCTCGACGACTACGTCGAACAGGATCGCGGCAGCGCCGAACTGGTCGCCGCGGGATTCGACCCCGAGGTCGTGTCCAAGGTGATCCAGCTGGTCGACAAAGCGGAGTACAAACGGCGACAGTATCCTCCGGGTCCGAAGATCACCCACAAGGCGTTCGGCCGGGACCGCCGGCTGCCGATCACCAACGCGTGGCGTGAAGATGCAAGAAAGGCGACCGAGAGCTGAGTGGATCGTGGCGTAACCGCCCTTACTCCGACGACTCCTTCCCGGCCACGGGCGGGTTCGGCCTGCCCGAAGACGACGACGACGATGTGAGGGATCCCTCACCGACAGCCGGTGGCGCTCACTCACCGCAACGGTGGGACGATGAGGCCATGGTTGACAACTTCATGTCGGCCGGTACCAACGGCGACGCCGACGACGAGCTGCCGGCGCCGTACGGGACCGGACCGAAGAACCGGACAACCGAGGAGCACCACCGCTCGGACTACAGCTACACCGAGCCGGAGCGATCCGGCGACGGGTGGCGCGATCGGTCGACCGCCCTCGACGGGCTCGACCCGGCGCCGTCACTGCCGAACGCACCCCGGTCGTACGAGCGCGGCCCGGTGCCGCAGCAGCCGTACGTACCGAAGCCGCCGTTCCTGCCCGGTCCCCCGCCGGCCGCGCCGCCGCGCGAGCAAGGCGGCTATCAGGGCCAGCAGCAATCAGGTCAGCAGTACGGCGAGCAGCCGTACTCGGAGCCGTCCCGTTCGTACGGCGACTCCTACACCGAGTCCAGCTCCGACCGGTACGACGAGTCGCCCTTCGCCCCGCGTACGCCGTACCAGGAGCCAACGTCGTTCCGGCCACAGCAGCAGCCGTCTGCACCGTCGCAGGGTTCTCCGCAGCCGCCGTCGCAGAACCCGTTCGCGCCGAACCGCAACGGGACCAGCGGCCACCCGCCACAGCCCGCGGCGCCTTCCACTCCCCGCCCGAGCACTCCGGCTTCCAACGGCCTGAGCTCCAACGGCCTGAGCTCCAACGGACCGAGCTCTAACGGGCTGAGCTCCAACGGCACGGCCGGCTCCAGTTCCGCGCAGGGGCCCGCGCAGTCGGCGCCGCGGCCGCCGCAGCAGCAGTCCAGCAACGGTTCGACGGCGCACGGTGCCGGCAGCAACGGGTGGAACCAGTCGTCGCCTCCCAGCACGCCGCAGTCGTCGCAGTCACAGCCGTCAGCGCAGTCCCAGACCGGCGCACTCAGCAACGGTCTTTCGCAGCAACCACCACCGCCGCGCGCCGGTGGGCCGGCACCGACCAGGCCGACCCCGAGCGCCCCGAGCGCACCAACTGCGCCGAGCCCGGCGGCTCCTGCTGCGTCGAGTGCGCCGACCGGTTGGAGTGGACAGGCGCCGAGCACCGGCCAGACTCCGAACGCCTCCAACGGCTACCCGTCCGACCCATCAGCGGAGTACGAAAGCAACGCGCCGATCAGCTCGGCCGCCACTCCGTCGACACGCCCCCCAGCGCAGAGCCCAACCACACCCCAGGCTCCGGCTGCACAGCAAGGCGGTACCAGGCCGGTCGGCGCCCGCCGTCGCGCCGACGTACAGCAGGACGCACCGAGCCAGGTCCCCGAGCCGGCCGCATCCCACCGTGCCGCCCGCCGCGCGCAACCGACCGCAAGCACAGCAGCAGGCGAATCAGCCGGTACTGCGTCGTCGCCGTCCACCCCGAGTGCGCCCGGCGACTCCCCGAACCGTCCACGCAGGTACAGGATTCACCACCTGCGGGACATGAAGAACCGCGGCGAGAAGTGGGCCATGCTCACGGCGTACGACCAGTACACGGCCGAGATCTTCGACGAGTCAGGGATCCCGGTGCTGCTCGTCGGCGACTCTGCCGCGAACAACGTCTACGGCTATGACACGACCCTGCGAGTGACCGTCGACGAACTCATTCCGTTGGCGCGTGCAGTCGCGAGTGCCGTACAGCGCGCGTTGGTGGTAGCCGATCTTCCGTTCGGTTCCTACCAGGGATCACCAGAGCAGGCGTTCCACACTGCCGTGCGCTTCATGAAGGAAGCGGGCGTGCACGCGGTGAAGCTGGAGGGCGGGCGGACCGTCGTACCGGCTGTGGAGAAGCTGACGCAGGCCGGCATCCCGGTGATGGCGCACATCGGTTTCACCCCGCAGAGCGAGCACAGCATCGGCGGGTATCGCGTGCAGGGTCGCGGTGACCAGGCGGCCGGACTGATCGACGACGCGGTCGCGCTCGCCGAAGCCGGGGCGTTCTCGGTGGTGCTCGAGATGGTGCCCGGCGATGTGGCGGCGGAGATCACCAAGCGCATCTCGGTACCGACGATCGGCATCGGCGCCGGTCGCGACACCGACGCGCAGGTGCTCGTCTGGCAGGACATGGCCGGCCTCCGCTCCGGCCCGATGCCCCGCTTCGTCAAGCAGTACGCCGACCTGCGCAGCATCCTCACCACAGCCGCCACGACGTATGCCGCCGAAGTAGCCAACGGCGCCTTCCCGACCGACGATCACACCTTCTAGATGTACCCGGCCGAGACGTTGGTGACGTTGGGGTTGGTGGGTTGACGTAGGGAAGACCTCCGGAGTGCGGTGGAGATAGCCGTCTTCAC
>NZ_QFXK01000038.1 GCF_003261635.1 Kribbella monticola
GGCTGCACCGAACCATCCTCAGCAACAACCGGCCCCTGCCCGTCCTGCTCCAGCGCCTCCTGCTCCGCCTGCCGCTCCGGCTCGTTCTCAGCCCCGATCACCGGCTCAACAGCCCCGTCCTCGGCAACGAGCGGCCCTTGACCGTCCTGCTCCTGCTCGGGCTGCTCGGCTTGCTGGCCCTGCTGGTCCGCCTCCTGGCCGGGTTGATCCGCCTGCTGGCCGGGCTGGCTCTGGTCGGGCTGGGCCTGCGGCTGCGCGGTATCGATCCGGTCCTCCTCGCGCAGGTTGCCGTCCATCCGGTCGGACTCGAGCCAGGGCTTGTCCTCCGGTACGTCCAGTCCGCCACCGTCCGACTCGTTCTCCTGCGCCTCGCGCACTTCTTCGGCCAACTCCTCGGCCGCCACCCCAGCGGCCGCACCCGCAGCCGCTGCCGGCACCACACTCGGCCCGTCGCGTTCCGGGTCCTGCTCAGCGCGCTCTTCGTCCTCGCGCTCGTTCGAGCTTTCTTCCTCCCGCGACTCCTCGGTCTCGTCGCGCTCCTGCTCGTCGACCTCTTCGCGCTCCTCGTCGACCGCCTGGTCGTCGCGCTCGTTCTCCCGGTCCTCGGTGGCGTCGCGCTGGTTCTCGACATCGTCGACCCCGTCGCGGTTCAGGTCCGTCCGGTTCGCCTCCGCCTCGGCCTCGGCATCACGGCGCGCCGCGTCGTCCGGGTCGCCCCGATCCCCGTCCCGATCGGCATTCAGCTCGTCGACCTCACGCCGTACGTCGGGGTCGAGGTCGTCCGTCCGCCCGCGATCCAGGTCTTCCTGCATCTGCCGGGCCAGCCGCTCGCGGACCTGCTGCCGCTCCTCGGGCGACAGCGCCTGGTAGATGCGGTTCGCCTCCTGGTGTTCCTGCAGCATGTTGCGGAACTCCTCGATCAGCACACGGAGTTCGCGGTCACGGCTGCTCGGCCGGGTCTGGCGGTTGCGCAGCAGCCTGGCCGTCAGCTTCCGGAAGATCTTGTACAGGTCCCTCAGCAGGTCCTCTTCGATCGACGCCATCAGGCCACCTCGCTCGCATAAACGGAATACCCGAAACCGACCGAAACGTTCGGCTTTCCGGCCTCGGGCTGGGTCGCGTACAGGTGCAGCTCGGCGCCCGGCCGCAGCCAGACCGCCAGGTGACGGCGGCGATCACGCCACTCATCAGGGATTCGCGGATCGTTGCCGGGGCCAACGAACACCGGGTCGCCCCAGTGCTTGCGCGCCAGCGCCAGCTGCCCGGGCCAGCGATCGTCGAGGCCTTCCTCGGCCAGCTCGACCTCGTCGGCCTCGATGTCGTACGCCGACCAGCCGCTCCGCGGACTGTCGGGCAGCACCGCGTCGGGCAGCACCAGCATCACGGTCTCGCGCCGGGTGACCAGTCCCCAGGTGTACCGATCGGGGTCGATGTTGCCGGGAGCCCAGGGACGCCAGCCGGTGGCGGCGGTCACCCGCGACACCAGCGCGCGGATGGCGTCCAGACCGGTCTCGGGCGGTCCCCAGACCCGATTCCAGTCGTACACCTCCGCGAGGTCGGCCATAGCGCGCTCGTCGTCGTCCGACGACCGCTGCTGTGTCCTCACCTGTCCCGCTCCTCTCGATCGAACTTCCCCAGCCTAGAGCCGCCCGGTGCCACCCCGCTGGAGACGCACCTCTGATCCCTGCCCCGCACGCAGAGCCGGTCGCCCACAGGCCAGCCTCGAGGATGCAGTAGACCGGGCGTCGAGATGACACAGGCCGCGGGTTGTTTGCGAAAAGTAAGCGATAAAGGGTTGCCTCCAGAGCGGCTTCGGGCAGGGCGCGAGGGCGTTCGCGAGCAGTAATCGGCGGCGGCCACCGGCGTACGGATTCCTGCGCTGTGATGGAAACATGAAGCTGCCCGATCCGCCGACGGAGAAGTCGTTCCCGTCGCCGCTGCATCATCCGCGCACGGCCACGATGATCGGCCGTTGGCTGGGGATCGCCGTGGTGATCTGCTTCCTCACCGGGCTCTTCAGCCATTTCCAGCAACAGACACCCAGCTGGCTGGACATCCCGACGCGACCTGCTTCCTTGTACCGCGTGACGCAGGGCCTCCACGTGCTGACGGGCACCGTGTCGGTCCCGCTCCTGCTGGCGAAGCTGTGGACGGTCTACCCCAAGCTGTTCGCCAAGCTCCCGTGGCCGCCGAGTCGCAAAGCCCTCGGCACAGTGCTCGAACGCCTGTCGATCCTCGTCCTCGTCGCCGCGATGGCCCTCGAACTGTTCATCGGCTTCCTGAACACCCTCCAGTGGTACCCGTGGCCCTTCCCCTTCAAGGAAACCCACTACGCGCTCGCCTGGATCATCATCGGCGCCCTGCTCGTCCACCTCGCTGTCAAACTCCCCCTCATCACCGCCCATTGGCGAGCCACTCCAGCAGACCGTACGCCGATCGCCACGCACCCCGAATCGTTGCCGCCAGCAATCACCGGTTTGACCAGGCGAGGACTGTTCCGCACCGTGGTGGGCGCGGGAACCCTTGTCGGTATCGCCTCGATCGGTCAATCGGTACCGGCGTTCGGGCCCATCGCAGTACTGGCTCCTCGCAGGCCCAACGTCGGGCCGCAGGGTCTGCCCGTCAACCGCACGGCCAAAGACGCCGGCGTGACCGCGGTCGACGCCGACTGGCGTTTCACGGTGCAGGGACCGCAGGAGCTCTCCTACTCACTCGAAGAACTACGCGCCCTGCCACAGAGCCGATCGAACCTGCCGATCGCCTGTGTCGAGGGATGGAGCCAAGGCGCCCGCTGGGAAGGGATCCGGGTCCGCGACCTGCTCGAACTCTGCGGTGCCCCCAAAGGCGCCCGGTTGCGAGTCGTCTCGATGGAGAAGGGCGGCTTCTACGCGACGAGTGAGCTACCACCTCAGTTCGCGTCCGATCCGCTCACCCTGCTCGCCCTCAAGCTCAACGGCGACGACCTGGACCTCGACCACGGTTTCCCCGCCCGCATCATCGCGCCCAACCGCCCCGGCGTCCTGCAGACGAAGTGGGTCCACCGCTTGGAGGTGCTCGCATGACGAGCCGCCCACCCGACCGTCCCACTACGGCGGAGAGCGCCGCCACAGGCGCAGCAGTCCCACCAGGCGAGCGCAGCGCCGCCGCCGGCCCAGCAGGCGCAGCAGGCGCAGCAGGCGCAGCAGGCGCAACCGTCCCACCAAGCGAGCGCAGCGGCGCCAGCGGCGCAGCAGGCGCAGCAGGCGCAACCGTCCCACCAAGCGAGCGCAGCGCCGACGCCGCAGCAGTCCCACCGAGCGAGCGCAGCGGCGCCGGCGCGACCGACGGTGGCGCCACCTCCCCCGGCGCTGGAGGGGAAGGTGACCGGGCCAATATCGCTCTGCTTGTTCGTGGCGCGCTGGGCGTACTGGGAGTCGGCGTCGGGCTTTGGGGGCTGCGGTTGTTACTGCAGGCCGTCACCGGCGGGGCGCTCTTGAGACTGCCTCTGTGGCTGGGGGGTGCCGTGGTGGTCGACGATCTGCTTCTGATGCCGTTCACCCTGGCCGTCGGCTGGTTGGTTGCCCGCTGGTCGATCGGCCCCGACCGGCACCGCGTGGTCACTACAGTCCGCACGACTATCCTGTACGCCGGAATCACGACCCTCGTCGCGATCCCGCTCCTGATCCGCCAGGGCAAGGGCGTCAACCCGACAGTGCTGCCGCGCAACTACCTTCTCGACTGGTTGTTGCTAGAGGCCACAATCCTGCTGACGGGGACCGTAGTCGCGGTGGTTCAGCGCAGGCGCTTGACGTTCAGGAGGTCGCGGGCCTCGTCCGGGCTCATCGGCGGACGCTGAGCAAGCGTCGCCAGCGTGGCAGCCCGCTCGACCAGCTCCGCGTTGTGCGAAACGGGCTGACCCTTCGCCAGCGTCAACGTGTCCTCCATGCCGACTCGCAGGTGGCCGCCCTTGGAGAGCGCCGCCAGGGCGACCGGCAACGTGCTGCGTCCAACTCCGGTGGCGGACCACGACGTCACCGCCGAGGGAAGGCCGTTGACCGCGGCAACCAACGCGTCCGTGGTACCAGGCATGCCGCCGGGCACGCCCATCACGAGGTCGCAGTGCACCTTTCCGCCGTACGGCAGGCCGAACTTGTCCAGCAACCGGTGCAGCGCGGCGACATGGCCGAGGTCGAACAGCTCGAACTCGGGCACGATCTCGCGTTCCTGGGTGAGCCGGTAGAGCTCGGTCACGAACGGCCAGGGGTTCATGAACACGTCGTCGCCGAAGTTCACCGTGCCCATCGTGAGCGAGCAGGAGTCCGGGGCCGCGTCGAGGACCCGCAGTCGGTGCTCGAACGGGTCAGTGACAGCGCCGCCGGTCGACAACTGCACGATCAGCGCGGTGTTCTCGCGGACAGCGGTCACGGTCTCTCGCAGCCGGCCGAGGTCGAGCGTCGGCCGGTGCTCACCGTCGCGGATGTGGATGTGGATCATCGCCGCGCCTGCGGCCTCGCAGCGCTTCGCGGTCTCGACCAGCTCCTCGAGCGTGGTCGGCAGCGCCGGGCAGTCGGCCTTCGCGGTCTCGGCACCGGTGGGGGCAACGGTCAGCAACGTCGACGTCATGAACGAATCGTGCCAGATGCGGGCCGGAAACGAGATATTTGCCGGTCGGTGGGCGCGAATACCGGACATTCTCCCGGCTGGCACACTTCTGCCCATGAGAGCTGTGGTGCAGCGGGTGACGAGGGCTTCGGTGGTCGTCGAGGGCGAGGTGGTCGGCGCGATCGAGGAACCGGGACTGCTGGTACTGCTCGGCGTGACCCACGACGACACCGTCGAGAAGGCAGCCGCACTCGCGGCGAAGATCTGGACACTGCGGATCCTGCGCGACGAGCGCTCCTGCTCCGACGAGGGCGCGCCGATCCTCGCGATCAGCCAGTTCACCCTGTACGCCGATACGCGCAAGGGCCGCCGTCCTTCGTGGAGCGCTGCCGCACCAGGTCCGGTCGCAGAACCCTTGTACGACGCCTTCTGCGCTGCCCTCGAAGACCTCGGCGCCAAGGTTGCCCGCGGCAAGTTCGGCGCCCAGATGGAGGTCTCCCTCATCAACGACGGCCCAGTCACCCTCACCCTCGAAACCTGAACCAAACCAAGCAAAACGCAAAACCACGGAGAACGCGCGCCGGCGAACGCGGGGCGCGGGAGTGCGGGGCGGGAGTGCGAGCGCGGAAGTCCGCGCGGGGGCGGGGCGCGGGGTGGCACGCGCCAGCGCGCGCGGGGAGTGCGAGGTGGCACGCGCGAGCGCGCGCGGGGAGTGCGGGCGCGGGGCGCGGGGCGGGAGTGCGAGCGCGGAGGTCCGCGCGGGGGCGCGGGAGTACGGGGTGGGACGTGCGAGCGCGGGCTGCAGGGGCGCGGGAATGCGGAGTGCAGGGTGGCACGTGCGAGCGCGGGGGCGCGGGGCGCGGGGTGGCATGTGCGAGCGCGGGAGTCGGCGCGCGGGGCGTGGTAGCGCGTAGTACGGGGGTTGGGCGGTGAGTAGTGCGGGAAAGACCGGACCCCCGGGCCGGATCGGTGGGATCCGGGACCGGGGGTCCGGGTGGTGCCCGTCTGAATCGGTGAGGTTCGACTCAGGGTGGGGTGGTGGCCGGCTTGATCAGCCGATCACACCGGCGGCCGAGTGGCCCACGATCACCTTGGTGTTCAGGCTGTAGACGTCGATCACCAGGGCGTTGACAGAGATGAACCGGTCCTTGCGCACGACCTGGTTGAAGGTCAGCTTGGCGATACCGGGGATGTTCAGCGTGGCGTTCGGCTGGTTCGGCACGGAGTAGACCTTGTTGCCGACGCGGATGGAGACCACGTCCGAGCTGTAGGCCAGACCGACCTTGCCGTCCTTGGTCTTCCACGCGGACGCCGACGACTCGATCGCGCCGATCGCGAGGTTGCCGACCTTGACGCTGGCCGTCTTCGAGGTGAAGGTGATGGCGGCCTTGTCCTTGCCGATGTAGCCGTTCTTGGTGGTGGTGACAGCACCGACGAACGCGACCCGCGGGATGTTCAGCTCACCGACGGAGACCCGGACGGTCTTGCCCTCGGTGCCCTGGCAGGTGGCCTGGTACGACGTGGGGCCGGAGGTGACCAGCTTGTCGACGTTGGCCTTCGTGCCGTATGCCTCGCCGGTGACCATCGCGATCGACGGCGTGGTGACCTCGGCGCGCGTCTTCAGGATCGCGACGTCGATGCCCTCGGGCACGAACTGGTTGCGCACGTTGGCGTGCACGACGACAGCCTGCGCGTACGAGTAGATGCCGGTGCTCGTCTTGACACCGCCGACGCGGTTCAGCACGACGTAGCCCAGACCCGGGATCGCGATCTTGGTGTTCGGCTTCGGGTTCAGCAGGTTCGGCAGCGACACAGCGCCGATCCGGATGGAGGCGAAGGTGGTGCTACCCGTGTACTGCAGCTTGCCGTCCTTGTACCACGCGGTGGTCGTGGTCTTCGCGCCGGTGATGTGCAGCAGGTTGCCGAGCCGGATGTCGGCGGCGGTCGCGTTGCTGGTCACACCGTTGCCACGCGCGTCGTTGAACGAGTGCGTGTCGGTGGTGACCGTCTTCGCGACGGCCTGGTCGTTCACGTTCGCGGTCGCGAGGTCGTTGCTCTGCGACGCGTGCGGGTTCGTGGTGCAGCTGATCTGGCTGAGCACCTGCGGGCCGCTGTTGGCCAGCCCGGTCTTGGCGTCGGTGCCGATCGAGTAACCGCTGTAACCGAAAACCTCGGCGGCGGACGCCGAGCCCGAAGTCAATGCGATCGTAGAAACCACGCCGACGGCGGCGGCAACGCCGACCGCGGCAAGCTTCTTGTATCCGATGCGGGGTCTCATGACCCCTCCTCCCTGAGTGATGACGTGACCCTAACGAGCGGGCCAGGACACAGACACAACTCAGGTGGTCGCAGTAGGTAACGAGAAGAGTGCCCTCCGAGATCAAACCGTTACATAGCCTCCAACGTCGAGAACTACGAGGTCTTGCCGGCGAAAGTCGTTTGTGCGTTAGAGAAATGCCGAAAGGGCCCGGACGCGCAAGATCCGGGCCCTTCGGGGCCTGCTACTACTTCCTGGGGACGGGTCAGACGGCTACTGCCACCTCGGCGACCTCGCCGTACTGCGCCACGACCTGGCGGTCGACCGGCTCCGCCTTCGGGGCCAGCGTCCGCAACGTCCACGAGCCCGGCGCCGCGAAGAACCGGAAGTGCCCGGTCGCCGAGGTCGGCACCTCGGCCGTGAACTCACCAGTGGAGTCCAGCAACCGCACGTAGGCGCCGCCGACCGGCTCCTCGCCGCGCAGTACCTGACCCTGGATCACGGCTTCCTTGTCGACGTCGACGCCCTTGAGGTCGAGGCCACCCTGCTTTGCTCCGCACATGGTCAGGCCTTCCCGGGCTCGTCGCCAAGGGCAACCGGTACGCCGACCAGCGAGCCCCATTCGGTCCACGAACCGTCGTAGTTCTTGACGTTCTCCTGGCCGAGGATCTCGTGCAGCACGAACCAGGTGTGCGCCGAGCGCTCACCGATCCGGCAGTACGCGATGGTGTCCTTGCCGAAGTCGACACCCGCGTCGGCGTACAGAGTCTTCAGTTCGTCGTCGGAACGGAAGGTGCCGTCGTCGTTGGCCGCCTTGCTCCACGGGATGCTGGCCGCGGTCGGGATGTGACCCGCGCGCTGCGCCTGCTCCTGCGGCAGGTGGGCCGGGGCGAGCAGCCGGCCGGCGTACTCGTCGGGGCTGCGGACGTCGACCAGGTTCTTCACGCCGATGGCGTCCTTGACCTCGTCGCGGAACGCGCGGATGTCGAGGTTCTGCGGCTTTGCCTTGTACTGCGTGGCTTCGCGCTTCACGACCTCGTCGGTCAGCTCGCGGCTGTCCAGCTCCCAGCGCTTGCGGCCGCCGTCGAGCAGGCGGACGTCGCTGTGGCCGTAGAGCTTGAAGTACCAGTACGCGTACGCCGCGAACCAGTTGTTGTTGCCGCCGTAGAGCACGACGGTGTCGTCGTTGCCGACACCGCGCGAGGACAGCAGCGCCTCGAACTGCTCCTGGTTGACGAAGTCACGACGGACCGGGTCCTGGAGATCGTCCTGCCAGTCGATCTTGATCGCACCGGCGATGTGACCGGCGTCGTACGCCGAGACGTCCTCGTCGACCTCGATCAGTACGACGTTCTCGTCGGACTTGTGCTCCTCGACCCAGTCGGCCGAGACGAGCGCGGATTCCCTGCTCATGTGTGCTGCTCCTCAGGTGGTAGTAGCGGTTCAGGTAGTAGTAGCGGTGCTTGGCGTACGCATGCGTTGGATCAGCAGATAGGCCTCGCAGCCGAGGCAGAGCCCGACCGCCGCGTTAACGAACGCGGCGACCAGAGCGAAACCGGTGGCGACCACCCCGAGCACCTCGACGCCGGCCAGGTAGCCGATCAGGCCGACGACGGCGAAGACCAGCCCGACCAGCTGGGCGAACCGGGGCGGCGTCGCGTCTTCCGTCTCCTTCGGCGGACCGAGGCGCGGCCGGATCAGCCGCTTGAAGAGCTGCCCGTACGGCGAGGCCTGGACGCCGAACGCGACCGAGATCGCGAACACGACGGCCTGGACCGCCAGCGGCCACGGGCTGTTCAGTACCAGCGTCAACGCGAGGACAACCGTCGTGACGCCGGCCGCGAAGCGGAGTCCGCGGGGGTCGACCTGGGATTGTGCTGCCGTCCGACTGGACATGACGACTCTCCGGTGGGAGGTGGAACGAGCCGGGTCCGCCCGAAGACGCGGAAGGCGACGTACTGGGAACCGTGCTCAGCGACCGGTTCCGGAGCGTTCGAGACGCCGCCTGGTCAGCAGGGACGACACAGGGACGAGCGCATGCGGCAGTTGTCCACTGCCCTGCGCTTGGTCAGCCATGTCGTGTACTCCACGGCACCGAGAGTACGGAAAGCCGGCAGGCCGGGATCCGATTGTCCCACTTATTGAGACAACTGATCACTATGCGAGAAGCTCCACACTGAGTGACCAGTTGTGCGTCACCGGTGGCGAGACTGCCCCACGACGACGTTGGTGTCCGCGACCTTGTCGTGCAGCGCCTGCTTCTTGTCGTCCCAGAGCGGCCAGAGGTAGTCGAGCAGACCCAGCAGTCCGAACAGGGTGCCGACGAGCGGGACCGCGCCGAGGATGCTGAGCGCGCCGTACAGACCGAAGCGCTTGAGAACGGCGACCGGGGTCGGCGGACCGGCGACGTCGCGGAGCCGGACGCTGATGCCGACCGCCATCTTCCCCGGCGTCGCGCCCTTCCTGGTGAGGAAGAAGAACTCGTACACGAAGTAAACCAGCAAGGCGATCCCGGTGGCCGGCAGGATCCACTTGTAGACGTCCCACGGCAGGGTCGTGTTGAACCGCGGCGTGGACCCGGCCCGGGCGCTGTCGAACATGTCGCTCTCGTAGTCGAGAGCCGCCTGCAGGTAGTGGTACCAGAAGTAGCCGGTGAGCGGCAGGCTCACCACCATGACGATGAGGCCGTCCAGGAACCTCGCCCCGACGCGCTTCCACCACCCCGACAACGGCACACCATCAGGCGTCGACGGCACCACAGGCCGATAACCAAAGGCCTGCTGCCCGTACTGCGGCCCGCCGTGCGGCCCCTGGTGAGGCTGCCCGTACTGCGGGGCGCCGTACTGCGGCTGTCCGTACTGCTGTTGTCCGTACTGCTGTTGTCCGTACTGCTGTTGTCCGTACTGCGGAGCCTGGGCAGGCTGCTGCTGCGGTCGACCGAACTCGCCCTCGTACGGCGGTGGGCCTGGCCGCGGGCGGCGGTGATCGGTCCACGCCGTGCCGTCCCAGTACCGCTGCGAGGACAGGTCCTTGGGATCGTCGTACCAGCCATGCGGAAAGCTCACCGGCACAGCATCCCGCACACCGAGGTCGTCTGAGTAATCAGGCAGCGAGAACTCAGTGCGGCTGGTGATCGACCGCGGCACCCAGGGCCGCGATGACGTCCGGTTTACGAGGCTGGCCGCTGGCCCGAGTCACGATGGCGCCGGCGGCATCGAGGACCAGCACGGTCGGCGTACGGAGGATGTCCAGCCGGCGCACCAGGTCCAGGTGGGACTCGGCGTCCAGCTCGACGTGCCGGACGCCCTCGACCATCGACTCGACCTCGGCGAGCGTCCGCCGGGTCGCCCGGCAAGGCGCACAGAAGGCGGACGAGAACTGCAGCAACGTCGCCCGCTCGCCGAGCTCGACCCCGAGGTCACCCTCGGTCAGCCGAACCTTGTCGCCCGCCTCGCTCTCGACCTGCTCGCGCACTGCTGCCTTCCTGACCGGGTGCGTCCCGCGGAAGCGCCCGTCGAACCGTGATTTGAACACACTGAGACCGACGCCGACGGCGACCGCACAGACCAGCACGATGATCCCAGGACTCACAACAATCCACAGTACGCCGGTGCTCTTTCAGCTCAACCGGACGTTCACCCCTTGGACCCGAACGGCGGCGGGCCGAGGATCTCGATGCCACCGTTGGCCTGCGCGGAGGCGTGGATCCGGCCGAAATCGACGACGCCGGGCTGATCGGGATCGAACGGCTCGCTCGCACCCCAGTAGAACTCCTGGCCGATGCCGGGGGTGAGCAGGCAGAGCACCCGGGCGGTCTCCGAGACCACCAGGAACGCGTGCGGCATCCCACGCGGTACCAGAACCAGGCCGCCCGGACCGACCTCGCGCTGCTCGCCGTCGAGGTGCATCAGGATCCGGCCGTCCAGAACGTACATGGACTCGTCGGCCTCCGGGTGCAGATGCAGCGGCGTCGTCTTGCCCTGCTCCATGTTGTCCTCGAACAACAGATAAGCCCCGTCGGTCTCGGTCGCGGTGGCCATCCACCGATGCGTTCCACCGCCGAAGAACCAGCGCCGGTCTCCCTCATCGGCTGCCCTGACGATCGCGTCCCGCACTCTGCTCACAGCCATCGCGCTCCCCGCCTTTCCAGTTTTGTGAGACTTAAGTCTCACCACGAGACTGGGGTATCATGAGCCTCGTGTCAACACCGTACGAGGCCGGCGGCCGGACCCGGCAGAAGCAGCGGACCCGCGACGCCCTCGTCCAGGCGGCGAAATCGCTGGTCGCCGATGGCGTGACACCGACCGTCGAGGAGGCGGCCGCCGAGGCCGGGATCTCGCGGCCCACGGCGTACCGGTACTTCGCGAACCAGCGCGCGCTGCTGGCCGCTGCCCACCCGGAGACCGACGCGACCTCGATGCTGCCCGCCGATCCGCCGAGCGATATCGCGCATCGGCTGGACCTGGCGATCCGCACTTTCCTCGGGCTGATCGTCGAGACCGAGGCCCAGCAGCGCACGATGCTCCGGCTGTCGCTGGAGGCCGACCCGGTCGAGCGGGCCGCATTGCCGCTGCGCCAGGGCCGGGCCATCGGCTGGTTCGAGGAAGCGCTCGCGCCGCTCGCGGAGCAGCTTCCGGACGGCGCGATCCACCGACTGGCGGTCGCCATTCGCTCGGCGGTCGGTATCGAGGCCCTCAGCTGGCTGACCGACGTCGCCCGGCTGTCGCGCGAGGACGCCGTCGAGACGATGACCTGGACCGCCCAGGCGATGCTGCAGTCCGCCCTGGCCGGGCACCTTCCGCCGAACCGCCAACACTGACCAAAGCCCTTGCGAGCAGGGTTTCGGTGGTCGGCTGAGCGTGAGGGATGTCTCGGGCGGCTGGTTAATCAGTGCTGGCGGTCCAGGGATTCCGGTTGAATGGAGGTATGGACAGCGGGCTGGTGGTGCGGACCGGGGTGGTGATCCCCGAGTCGGAGCTGGAATGGCGGTTCTCGCGTTCCAGCGGGCCCGGTGGCCAGTCCGTCAACACCACGGACAGCCGGGTCGAGCTCAGCTTCGACGTAGCCGCGACCACCGCGCTGAACGACGTACTACGTGAGCGCGCGCTCGAGCGACTCGCGTCGCGCCTGGTGGACGGCGTACTGACCGTCGCTGCTTCCGAGCAACGGTCCCAATGGCGCAACCGCGAAGCCGCCCGGATCCGGCTGGCCAATCTGCTCCGCGAAGCGATCGCCGCGCCACCCCGCCCTCGCCGTCCGACGAGACCCAGCAAGAACGCGATCCGCCGCCGCGCCGAGGACAAGCGCCGCCGCAGCGAAACCAAACGCCTCCGCGGCCGCCCCCACGACTGACGCTGCGCCCGGCTGACCCGAGCCGATCCCGGGGTTACGACTTCCACACCGCACGGCATCGACCGGCTCTGCTTGGTGTCGCCTTGCACAGGAGACGGCCGGTGGCGTCGGTTGGTCCCCTGTGGTCGTTAGGCTTCGGGCGTGCAGGAAACGGGGAACGCGGAGCCGGAGGAACTGCCGGATCTTCGCGATGTGAAGGTGCGCGGCCGGACGCTCCGCACTTGGGTGATCGGGGCAACAGTCGTCCTGCTGGCGATTTCCGCGGCATTCGGCGGCCTGAAGAAGGCCGCCGACCAGACGCCGCAGGTGGCAGCCGGTACGCCGATCGACGCCGGCCGGTTCGAGGTGACGATCGAGCGCGTGGTCGTCGTCCCCGACCTCAAGCCGCTGTACACCCCCGACCCGGGCGGCACGCTGATCGCCGTGGTGACCAAGCTCAAGCTCACCGACGACACCGGTGTCCGTCCCGGCGACGACGGCAACGGCCTCATCCGGCTGATCGGCGTACCGGGGATCAAGGACACCGACGCGCCGCTCGGCACGACCAATCTGCGTGATCAGACCGCCGACCCTGTGCTGACCCCGGAGTACGCCGAAGAGGTCGCGTACGTATGGAAGTTGCCGAAGGCCACCAAACCACCGGCCGAGGTGAAGCTCACCGTGCAGGGCTACGAGCACGTCGACGACTCCATCCTGGATCATCACGAGAAGTGGAACCCCGACAAGCTCGCCGCCGAGAGCACCGTGCCCGTGAAGGTCGTCAAATGACCGGCCGGCGGATCGTCAACGTCGGTCTCACGGTGTTCGTGCTGGTCGCGATCATCGCGCTGTACCGGTGGACGCCGACCCAGCAGGACTTCCAGCAGCCGGTCGCCGTCAACGGCGTGATCGGCAAACCCGTCCACACACCGCGTTTCGACCTCACTGTCGATGGAGTACGGATCAGCAAGAAGCTGCGGGTCCCCAGGACCACGCCGGATCGCGACACCCTGTCCGACTTCGTCGTGATCGACGCCACGGTCAAGGCGACCAAGGAGCCGATCCACCTCGGCAAGGTGCAGATCCGTACCTCGGACGGCTACCTGTACCTCGGCTCCAACCGCAGTGGGTTACAGGAGGCCGACCTGACCGGGTTCCAGTTCGCGCCCGACATCCCGGCCCGCGGCTCGTTCGTGGTGGAGATGCCGGCCGACAAGCTGCCCGGCGCCGTCCTGCTGGTGACGGAGAAGCCGTTCTTCACCGAACTGGAGCCGCAGGCAACGATCTCGCTGGGAGTGAAGAAGGACCAGCTGGCCGGCCTGCGCCAGCCCGTTGCCGTTCTCACCAACGCGGATGCCTCATGAGGGGCGCCCGGCGGTCCCGGCGCGGCTGGCTGCGCACGAACACCTTGGCCCTGGTGTCGCTGGTGGCCGCGATCCCCTTGTCTGGTTGGGTTTTCACCCACAGCGACTACGAGTCCTGGCGCAACTCCGAGCCGCGCGACCCCGTGGTCGTCGCGGCCGGCGGTACGGCGTACATGGGCGCCACCTGGTACGCGGCCACCACGGAGGTCGATCCGGAGCAGTCGGATCAACGCGACACCCCGGCGCAACTGCCGGCCGGAACAGTTCGGGTGCGGGTGTACTTCCGGTTGCAGGTGGACGACCTCGCCAACCTCGAGAAGGGTCTCGGCGGTTGCCAGATCCACCTGCGGGCACCCGACGGGCGGACGTGGGACGAGTCGATCCTGGAGGACGCCTTCCAGGATCGACCGACGGGCTGCACCGGTGGGTACGACGACAAGCCCCAGAGCTTCCGGCCGCCGGCGATCGCGCAGTACTACCTGAAGCCGAAGGCGGGGAAGCCGTTCGAGACGGTGGCGGTGTTCGTCGTACCGAAGGATGTCGCGGCGACTGTGCAGCCGACGATCACCTGGGCTACGTCACTGCCTCACTATCTGGCATTCCCGAGGTAGCGGCGGTCAGGTCGGTGACGCTGTTGTCCTCGGGCGCGGGAACGACGGCTCTCGTTCGCGGCCGCAAGTAGCCTGCGAGTCCGCCGATCATCCGGTCGTACGCCGCCGCGAGCAGGCTGATCTGCAGGGCGATCTTGAGGCCGTCGGTGACCAGGCTCAACGGCTCGTCGATGACCTTCCAGAACTCCAGCGAGTGCGGCCCGAGGACGTAGTCGCGCAGGATGATCCCGACCTCGGCGGCCACGTACGTGACGACCGCCCAGGCGAGGAAGTAGCCGAGCATCGGCCGGATCCCCGAGCGGGCCACCAGGCGGAACGCGGAGATCACCGGCGTCCAGCGGTCCTTCCAGTCCGACACCATCGAGTTCCCGGCCGCGCGGACGATCTGCGGCGTCCGCTGCCAGCGATGGGTGATCCGGTCGAACCGCCAGCGCACCTGCTGCGGCTTCTCGGCCTTGTGCACGGCCCGGCCGTAGATCACCGCGGTCATCGTGATCCACATCAGCGGCAGCACGGCCGCGCTCCACAGATCACCGATGCCGGCGGCAACGAATCCGGTGACGGAGTCCCAGACCTCGCGGACCTTCTCCACGCCGAGCACGTGGTCGAGCACCCAGATGTAGGAGTCGTGCACCCACAACCAGACCTGCCGCTCCTTCAGCCAGGTCTTCGGCGAAGGGATGAACGACGTGGCCTGATAGGCGACGACGAAGATCCACAACGCCTCGAGGTAGGTGACGAACAGCTTCCGGACCGGCCCGCCGTCGGTTCCCTTGCGCTTCTTGAAGATCAGCCTGAGCAGGTAGGCGGTGACGCCCAATCCGATGAACAACCAGGTGGACAGCGCATGGAGCCCGGTCGGCTGGGCGGCGACCGTACCGCCGTTCATGACGGTGGCGCCGATCTCGTTCACCCGGTGAACGGCGAGGCTGTACTCGTAGTCCATCGCCTCCGACTGGAGGAACTTGTACGCCGCGTAGAACGCCAGGAACGGCAGGAGCGCCGAAGCGATGGCGTCGAGCGGCCGGTACTCCTTGCCGGGCTCCATCCCGTCCGGTGCCAGCACGCCCTCGGCCACAGCCCGGCGATGGAACGGCAACTCGCCCCGCAGTACGAGGAACATCGAGACATACATCGCCAGCGAGACGAGCACAACCAGCGCCAGTACGGCGATGCCCGCGGCCTCCGCCTTCGCCCCGGCCTGCACCGCGACCCACTGGACCCCGCGATGCACGAGCTGCGCGATCAAGAACACCGCAAACAATCGAGGCCAGGCCCGCCCGAACAACGCCCCGGCCCGCCCGACCGTAGTCAGCAAATCCCCCGACTCCTGTGCCACCCCCAAAACCTACCGCCCCCCAGGTCCGCCGCAGCGCCCACCGCGGTCCCGCTCCCCGGGCCTGCCTGTGGATAACCATCTCCCCGCCCGCACCCAAACGATTAAACTCAGCAAGGAAGAGCAGGGGCGGGCACACGCCAGTTCAGCCGGCCACCCACGAGGGATGCATAGCAAGAACGTCGGCGGGCACCCGCCAGCTCAGCCAGCCCCACGACGAACGCACAGCAAGAGCAGGCGCAGGCACACGCCAGTTCAGCCGGCCGCAGCGATCGACGCGGGAGCGCAGCCTCTGTCGGTCAGCCGCCGGCGAAGGGTGGGAGGGCGTCTATCAGGGCGCCGTCGTGGAGGGAGGTGTCGAGGTCTACGCGTTCGCCGTCGACCATGAAAGTGCAGATGCCGAGCACCCGGGCGAGCTCAGGACGATCGGCCGAAACCGCGTCGACGAGCTCCTTCAGCGAACCCGCCCGCGCGGTCCCCGTGGACTCCCCCGCCGCAGCGCGCGCCGCGGCGAAGTACCTGATGGTCACTTCCGGCATGTGGGAGCAGCCTCACTAATCGGTTAAGTCTTCCGGTATTATGTCAGCTTGCTGTTCCAAACCAGTGTGTCTCGGGCCCCCGGCAATGACGCCGCTGGGGCCTGACGTGCAAAAGGCCCGGATCACTCACCAGGGATCCGCCGACCAGCACAAGGAGACAGCGTGAGCACGTTGCTTCTGCTGACGAACGCGCTGCAGGCCTCTACCGAGGTGCTGCCTTCGCTCGCCCTGCTACCCCACCAGATCCGGATCCTGCCGTCCGAGGTCGCTGCCCTCGTGGACGCGCCGGACGCGGACGCGGTCCTGCTGGACGCCCGCCGCGACCTGGTCACGGTACGCGGCGTCTCCCGGCTGATCCGGACCACCGGCATCGACGTACCGCTGTTCCTCGTCGTCACCGAAGGCGGCCTCACCGCGGTGAACGCCGACTGGGGCGCCGACGACGTCCTGCTCGACACGGCCGGCCCGGCCGAGATCGAGGCACGGCTCCGCCTGGTCATCGGCCGCCTGGCCGCGGCCCGGAACGAGGATCCCGACACCTCGCTGATCCGCAGCGGTGACGTGGTGATCGACGAAGCCTCGTACACGGCGAAGTTGAACGGGCGCGCGCTGGACCTGACGTACAAGGAGTTCGAGCTGTTCAAGTTCCTCGCGCAGCACCCCGGCCGGGTGTTCACTCGCGAGCAACTGCTCCAGGAGGTCTGGGGTTACGACTACTTCGGCGGCACCCGCACGGTCGACGTCCACGTCCGGCGCCTCCGCGCAAAGCTCGGCCCCGAGCACGAATCCCTTATCGGCACAGTCCGCAACGTCGGCTACCGCTTCGTCATCCCACCCACCACCCAACGCGAAACCGCCGACACCACCGTCTGATCCGCCACGCGCCGACAGCCTTCGTACGCACTCCGGCTCTGGGCGCGGGCGCACAACCCGCAAACCGTACTGCGGCCGCGACTCGGTCCGGCTGAGTCAGCCCGATCCTTCGGACTGGCTCGACCCGGCTGAGTCAGCCGAACCCATCGGACCGGCTCTGAGCGGGGGTGGCGTACCGACGGACAGGACGTACTGGGTTCGAGAGGTGGTCGCCACGCTCGGCTGGTCTGTGCGCGGCCTGTTTGCGGGCATACCTCCTGTCCGTCGGTACGCCCGGCCTTCCGCGACCACGTCTGCTGGGTGCGGAGCGACTGGAAAATGGACCTTGGACCAAGGTGTGTTTTTGCTGCTACCGTGCGTATTCGGTCTTTTCACGGAAGGTGACCGATGGCGCACGTTGCTCCGACTTCGCACCGCCGCGCGACCCGCGCATCACATCGCGGCGACCGCACCGCGGACGGGCCGATCCAGACCATGACCTGGCTCGGACTCACGTTCGCACTGATCTTCGGCCTGGTACTCGTCGGCCGCGCCCACGTCGGCGTTCACGCGGCCGGGGTCACGCTGCTGATCATGCTGGTGCCGCTGACCTTCGCGGTGTTCGGCGCCGCCCTCCGCCGAGGCCTCGGCTCCGGCAAGGCCGCCCTCTCGACCGCTCTTGCGCTCGCCTTCGTCATCGTCAGGTTCCTGATGTAGCCACCGGATCAGCCCGAGACGCCACCCGGCCGCCCATCCCGCTCGAGGTAGAGCGCGACGGGCGGCCGACGTACGGCGTACCGGCGTACCGGCGTACGGTCCAGGCGGAGCTGATCCGTACGCCGGCGGGTGAGGTCAGGAGATGCTGATGCGGTCGGTCGGGCCCGGGGTGTACGGGTCGTGGGCGGTGAGGTAGTTGGCGAACGCGTCGATGTCGAGACCGCCGAAGAACTTGTCCGTCGCGGTGGTGAAAGCCGGGAAGCCGTCACCGCCGTCGGAGAGGAAGTTGTTCGTGACGATCCGGTATGTCGTGGCGTCGACCAGCGGCTGACCGGCGATCTTGATCGAGTCGGCGACCACCTTGGCACCCGGCGCCGCGGCCGGGTTGTAGGTGTAGGTGATGCCGGCGACCTGCAGCACCTTGTTCGAGGCCTGGTTGAGACCGGAGAACTGCTGCTCCAGCAGGGCCTTGATCTGCGTACCGGTCATGTCCATCGAGACCAGGTAGTTGTTGAACGGCTGCACGGTGAACGCACTGCCGAAGGTGACCGCGCCGCCGGTCGAGGCGAGATCCGCCCGGATACCGCCCGGGTTCATGAACGCGACCACCGGCGTCTTGCCGTTGGTGACGGTCGACGGATCGGCCAGCTGCGCGTCGGCGATCAGGTTGCCCAGCGGCGACTCCTGGGAGTCGTCCGGCGTCTTCACTATCGACGGCGTGGTGATGTGGCCGATCACCTTGGACTCGATCGGCGCGACCAGCGTCTGGTACTTCGTGATCAGCTTGGTCAGCCGCGGGTCCTTCGGCACGTCCTGGGTGACGATGTGGTTGTTGGCCATCGTGTTCAGCCGGTCCACGTCGTGGGTGGCGTTGTCGATGCTCAGCCGGATCTCGGTGACGATCTTGCCGAACGAGGACGCGCTGGTGACGAGGCGCGGCTTACCGGCCGGGTCGTTGATCGAGCAGTTGTACGACTGGTGGGTGTGACCGGAGACGACCGCGTCGATCGCCGGGTCGAGGTTCTTGGCGATGTCGGTGATCGGGCCGGAGATCCCCGGGCAGCTGTTGAACGCCTTCGGGTCGGACGGCAGGCCGCCTTCGTGGATCAGTACGACGATCGCCTCGATGCCCTGCTTCTTCAGCTTCGGCACCAGCGCGTTGGCGGTCTCCACCTCGTCCTTGAAGGCGAGGCCCTGGACGCCGGACTTGGTGACGATGTTCGGGGTGTTCTCCAGCGTCATGCCGATGAACGCGACCTTCTGGCCGTTGCGGAACTTCTTCACCGTGTACGGCGCGAACAGGGTCTTGTCGGTGTTCTCGTAGAACACGTTGGCCGACAGATACTTGAAGTCCGCGCCCTCGAACTTGTGGTCCGGGCAGGAGTTCTGGTTGTTCTGGCCGTCGCCGTCGTTCAGGCAGCCGCCCTTCTGCATCCGCAGAAGTTCCTTGTACCCCTCGTCGAACTCGTGGTTGCCGACCGAGGTGGCGTCCAGACCCATCTCGTTCATCGCCTCGATGGTCGGCTCGTCGTGGAACGCGGCCGACAGCAGCGGCGAAGCCCCGATCAGGTCACCCGCGGCGACCGTGGCGGTCTCCTGGCCCTGCGCGCGAGCGGACCGGCGCAGCAGGTCCAGCTGGGTCGCCAGGTACTCCGCGCCGCCGGCGGGCGTGCCGTTCACGTTGCCGCTCGAGCTGGTGGCCGGGTTCGGCGCCAGGTTGCCGTGGAAGTCGTTGATCGCGAGCAGCTGGATCTGGGTGTGCGTCGGCTTGGGTCTCGCCGGCGCAGCCTGGGTCACGGTTCCCCCCGTGGCCAGCCCGAGCACCACAGCGGCACCGGCGGCCACCAGGCCGACGGCCCGGGGTCCACTCAGCCACTTCTTGTCTCGTCCTGTGAAGGCCATGTCTTCTCCGTCGTCGTTTCGATCACCGCTGGTGCGCGGTTCCGGGAAAATTACCCTGCGACGGCGTGCCCGGCCAATGTCTCGACGATGAACTCGACCGGACCTTTTACGGTATTGAGGTGACACTCGAAGCCGTACCTTCCCCGTTGCCCCCGGCCACCGCCGCCGCCGTCACCGAGCTCGCTCGCTCGGCTGCTCAGAGCGACGGCGTCAACCCGCTCTCCGAGCACACCTTGCTGCACCTCGACGGCGAGCATCCAGACGACGTTCACGTGCTCGCTTACGCCGGCGATCCCGGTCTGAGCGACCTCGCCGGGTACGGAGCCCTGGGACCCGACGGATCGGCCGAACTGGTGGTTGCCCCGCAGTACAGGCGTCAGGGCTTCGGTACTTCGCTCTTGCGCATGCTCCTCGATCACGGGGGTTCCCGGTTGCGGGTGTGGGCCCATGGGCGGCTTCCGGGCGCGGACGAATTGGCCGGCCGGCTGGGGCTCGAGGTTGCGCGGGAGCTGTATTTCCTCCGGCGACCGAGCGCTCCCGTGGCGGCGGCCGCTTGGCCGACAGGGATTTCGGTGCGGACGTTCGTACCGGGTGAGGACGACGCGGCGTGGCTTGCCGTGAACGCGGCCGCTTTCGCGCATCACCCCGAGCAGGGCAGCTGGGATCAGTCGGAGCTGAACGACCGGCTACAACAACCGTGGTTCGACCCGGCGGGGTTCTTTCTCGCTGTGGACGATGCTTCGGGCGAGGTGGCTGGGTTCCACTGGACGAAGGTGCACGAGGACGAGGGCGAGGCGCCGTACGGCGAGGTGTACGTCGTGGGCGTCGCGCCGTCGTACCAGGGGACGGGTCTCGGGAAGGCGCTGACGCTGGAAGGCATCCGGCATCTGCAGGAGGATCGCGGGCTGGATTCGGTGGTGCTTTATGTCGATGGGACCAACACCGCGGCTCACGCTCTGTACACGAAGCTCGGGTTCGAGACTGCGGCTCTGGACGTCCAGTTCGCGCCTGTGAACGGTGTCACACCGGATTCGTCCCCTCACGTGGCGTCATAATCCGGCCCACCACCCGTCCCACCACCAACCAGGAGCCGTCCGAGCCACTTACCCCCCAGCCGGGCGGCTCCTGGCCCTCACGCGGTTATCCACAGCTGCACCTTTTCCCATCACCCTCCGCACCCACGCCCGGTTACGATCGTGGTCGACTACGGAGAGGTGACAAGCGTGACTACCCGCAACAGGCCCGCATTCCCCGCCTACCTGACCCTGGCCTGCCTCTGCGTCGCGCTCCTGACCGGGTGTACGCAGAAAAGCCCAGAGGCCGGTCGGCCGGATACGACACTGTCCCAACCGTCCGAAGCGACCAGCACGCCATCAGGTCCCAGCGAGACACCTACGTCACCCACCAACTCAGTCGCTCCGCCCGAGCGACCGACCACGGCATCCGGCTCCAGCCTCGCAGCTGGGGAAGCCTTCATCGGCTACTACGTCGAACTTCTCAACTACTCGTACATCACCGGAGATCCATCAGCATTTTTGACCGAGAGCGACAAGGGTTGTCTCGGCTGCAAAGCTCTCGCCGACTATGCAAGAAAGACCAATGCCAAGAATGGAGGGCTGAAGGGCGATTTCAAGGACCAACTCGTCGCCGTCAAAGAGATCTACCGCGGTAAGTCGGGCCGCCTTGGCGGATCCGCCACGATCAAGACTGGAACGTATCAGGAACGCCCGACGCCTGGGGCATCTCCGATAGCACAACCGGGAAGCACAGGCACGATGGAGTTCACCCTCTCGCCGTCGGCAGGGAATTGGGTGATGTACGAGATGCAGATCGACCAATGAATTACCACAAGTGGTGGAGCTCGTTGGTGCTTTCGGCTACCGCCACTGTCACCTGCTGGCTGCTGCTAGCCTCAGCCGGAACCCTCGCCGCTGCTGCCGAGACATCTCTAAGCGCCGCGACCTATACAAAGCCCAAGCCTCCACCCAAAACTCATGTCGAGAAGCGGCGATGGGGTTTGACGGTCGACGCGAGGCAGAGCAGTCGCCTCCATGAGGCGACGGAACCCAATCCCAAGTCCCAACGATCGACGACTTCTGGCACCGGAAGAAATCGGCCCTCATCCCGCAGAGCCACCCCTGCTTCCGATGCAGAAAGACAACCCTTCCGGTTGAATCTGGGGATTTGTGGGCGGATGGGTACTGATGGGACCGTGCCGGGGCCTACCAGGTGTCAGCCGTTTACGCCGGATCGGCGGGATGTGCCGCCGCCTCCGGGTGGGGTGGTGCGGCGGTTGCCTCGGCCGGAGGATGTTACTTGGGAGCAGATATTGGCGCAATACAAGAATGTTTTGTTTCCGGGGCTTGGGGTGAAGGTTCAGCCGGTAGGGCGGACACTTGTTAACCTCGACACTATTGTTTATACGGATGAGAGCAAGGTGTCCGTGAAGACTGTTGATTTGTTGGGGTTTGCGGTGGTGGTGGAGGCTACGCCGGTTAGTTATACGTGGGATTTTGGGGATGGGGTGGTGGTGACGACTACTACGCCGGGGAAGGCGTATCCGGCTAAGGAGATTACGCATAAGTATATGAAGCGGGGCAGTGTGAAGGTGACGTTGACTACTAATTACGCGGCGCGGTATGACGTGGCCGGCACGGGGTGGCAGTACGTGGATGGGACTGTGCCGATCGCTGGGCCGGCGACTGCGTTGCTTGTTCGGGAAGCGGTGCCTGTGTTGGTGGATCCGCAGCGCTGAAGGGTCAGAAGAGCGCTTCGCGGAGGCGGGTTGCGATGCGGAGTTGGGCGGCTCGGGTTTCGCCGCCCAGGGCGAGGATGTTGGCGAAGCCGTGGATCATGCCCGGTTCGCAGATGTGGGTCACCTCGACGCCTGCGTCCCTCAGGAGGGCGGCGTATTCGTTGCCTTCGTCGCGGAGGGGGTCGAAGCCGGCGGTGACGATGTGGGCCGGGGGCAGGCCCGACAGGTCCTTGGTGAAGATCGGGGAGACGAGCGGGTTCGAGCGCACAGCGGGATCCGGGGTGTAGTGCTCGCGGTACCAGATGATGTCTTCTTCGGTCAGGTAGAAGCCCTCGCCGAAGAGATCCCGGCTGGGGCGGCGGCCGACCATGTCGACCGACGGGTAGAGCAGCAACTGGAGTGCGGGCGACGGCAGACCGCGTAGTACGCACTGCTGGGCGACCACTGCGGCAAGGTTGCCTCCGGCACTGTCTCCACCGACGGCGACCAGAGAAGGGTCCGCGCCCAGGTCTTCAGCGTGCTCGACGGCCCAGCTGAAGGCTGCGATGGCGTCTTCGGCCGCGACCGGCGCTTCTGCCTCAGGCGCGAGGCGGTAGTCCACCGCCAGCACCCCGATCGAGGCTTCCGCGGCGAGATCGCGGCAGTAGGCGTCATGGCTGTCGAGATCGCCGACGACCCAGCCGCCGCCGTGGAAGAACACGAGCAGCCCGCGACCCGCAGTACGGGGTACGTAGAGGCGGGCGCCGAGTTGGCCGTCGGCGCCGCGGACGGTGAGTTCGGTCACGCGCTGTAGGTCGCGGGGGTGCCCGGCGACCAGTTTGGCCATCGTCACCACGTTCGACCGGGCGCTCGCGACCGACTTGCGGCCCGACGGGAGCAGGTTTTCCAGCCGCATCAGGACCTGGAGATCCGGGTCGAGGACGTTGCCGTCGATCTGGATCGGGGCGCCCGCCAGGCGGCGCCGGAGCGCCTCCGGCAGTACGGTCACCGGCTTCAGGGCGTTGCCCTGCACCGTGCCCAGCGCGGTTCGCAGCAGGGTGTCCACTCGTCGGTTCACAAGGAAGGACGCTAGCAACAACCCCCGGCTCGCCGCCTGCGCAACCTGCTGTTCACCCGGGGATGCGATGCTGGACGACGTGGCTGGAGACTTGTTGGCGTCGCACAACCGGGAGTACGACGTCGAGCCCCCGTACGACATCGCGGAGGCCGGCGATCTGCCGCCGGACCGGTTCTCGGACCGGGAGCTGAGCTGGCTCGCGTTCAATCAGCGGGTGCTGGAGCTGGCCGAGGACGAGCGCGTGCCGCTGCTCGAGCGGGCCAAGTTCCTGGCGATCTTCGCGAACAACCTGGACGAGTTCTACATGGTCCGGATCGCGGGGCTGAAGCGCCGGATCGCGGCCGGCGTCGCGGTCAGGGCGGCGAGCGGGCTGTTGCCGCGTGAAGTGCTCGACCGCAGCCTGACCCGGAGCCGGGAGCTGATGGACCGGCAGGCGGAGACCTGGCGGAAGATCGTGCAGCCGGCGCTGACCGAGCAAGGCATCGAGATTCTCCGCTGGGACGAGCTGGACACCGCCGAGCGGGAAGGGATGACGACGTTCTTCAAGGACCGGGTCTTCCCGGTGCTGACTCCGCTGGCCGTCGACCCGTCGCACCCGTTCCCCTACATCTCCGGCCTGTCGCTCAACCTGGCCGTCGTGGTCCGCAATCCCGACTCCGGTGGCGAGCACTTCGCCCGGGTCAAGGTGCCACCGTTGCTGCCCCGGTTCGTCCGGGTGGCCGACGACCGGTTCGTGCCGCTCGAGGACGTGATCGCCGTCCACCTCGGCCAGCTGTTCCCCGGCATGGAGGTGACCCAGGTCCACACCTTCCGGGTCACCCGCAACGAGGACCTGGAGGTCGAGGAGGACGACGCCGAGAACCTGCTCGCCGCGCTGGAGAAGGAGCTGCTGCGGCGCAAGTTCGGTCCCCCGGTCCGGCTCGAGGTCGAAGAGTCGATCGAGCCGCAGGTCCTCAATCTGCTGGTGTCCGAGCTGGGCGTCACCGAGGCCGAGGTATTCAAGCTGCCCGGTCCGCTCGACCTGCGCGGGTTGTTCGCGATCGCGGCGCTGGACCGGGCCGAGCTGAAGTACCCGGCCTTCGTACCGTCGACCCACCCGCACCTCGCCGAGGTGGAGACCTCCAACCCGGCCGACCTGTTCCACGCGCTCAAGCAACGCGACGTACTCGTGCACCATCCGTACGACTCGTTCTCCACGAGCGTGCAGCGGTTCATCGAGCAGGCCGCGGCCGACCCGCACGTGCTGGCGATCAAGCAGACGCTCTACCGCACGAGCGGTGACTCCCCGATCGTGGACGCGCTGATCGACGCCGCCGAGGCCGGCAAGCAGGTGCTGGTGCTGGTCGAGATCCAGGCGCGCTTCGACGAGCAAGCGAACATCAAGTGGGCCCGTCAGCTGGAGCACGCCGGGTGCCACGTCGTGTACGGCGTGATCGGGCTCAAGACGCACTGCAAGCTCTCAATGGTTGTCCGCGAGGAACCCGACGGCCTGCGGCGCTACGTCCACATCGGCACGGGGAACTACCACCCGAAGACCGCACGGCTCTATGAGGACCTCGGGCTGCTGACCAGCGACAGAGTGGTCACCGAGGACGTCGGGCATCTGTTCAACCACCTGTCCGGCTTCGGTCGCAGCAGCGGCTACCGGAGGCTGCTGGTCGCACCGCAGTCCGTACGCCGTGGTCTGCTCGAGCGGATCGAGCGAGAGGTCCAGCACCACCTCGCTGGTCGCCCGGCACGGGTAAGGATCAAGGTGAACAGCCTGGTCGACGAGGCTCTGTCCGACGCGCTGTACCGCGCATCGCAGGCCGGCGTACCTGTTGACCTCTGGATCAGGGGCATCTGCACGATCCGGCCCGGCGTCCCAGGGATGTCCGACAACATTCGAGTCCGCAGCATTCTTGGCCGGTTCCTCGAGCACAGCCGGGTGTTCTGGTTCGAGAACGGCGGTGAGCCGGAAGTCTGGATCGGCTCGGCCGACCTCATGCACCGCAACCTGGACCGCCGGGTCGAGGTGCTTGTCCAGCTCAAGGAGGCCGACCACGTGACCGAGCTGGGCGACCTGTTCGACATGGGCTTCGACGAAGGCACCGGGTCGTGGTGGCTGCAGCCCGACGACACCTGGCAGGCCCGGCTGACCGGTCCGGACGGCGAGCCGCTGCGCGATCTGCAAGAACGTCTGATCGCGACTCGGGGGCGCCGCCGTCTCCCGACGGATCCGACTCCGTAGGGTTGAGACCGTGAGTACGGCGACAGTGATCGCCGCGGGTGGCGTGGTCTGGCGGGAGCACCGCGGCGAGCGCCAGGTCCTGCTGGTGCATCGCCCCCGGTACGACGACTGGTCTCTCCCGAAGGGGAAGCTGGTCGCCGGCGAGCACGTGCTGGTGGCCGCGCGCCGCGAGATCGAAGAGGAGACCGGTCAGCGGGTGATCCTCGGTCCGCCGCTCGGCGTCCAGCGGTACGACGTACGCAAGAACGGCGCGTCCGTGCCGAAGCTGGTGCACTACTGGTCCGCCGCCGTGGACGGCAAGTCGCGCGAGTTCAGTCCGAACGACGAGGTCGACAAGCTCGACTGGCTCGGCCCGGACGAGGCCCGCGACCGACTCAGCTATCCCCGCGACGTCGACATCCTCGATCTGCTCGACGGCACCGCGAAGGTCACCTCGTCGCTGGTGGTCGTCCGGCATGCGGAGGCGGTGAAGCGCAAGGACTGGGACGGCAAGGACACCGACCGGCCGCTCACCAGGGACGGGCAGGCGACGGCCGAGCGGCTGGTCGCAGTACTGGCTGCTCTTGGTGTCGATCGGGTGCTGAGTAGCGATGCGGAGCGGTGCGCGACCACAGTGGCGCCGTACGCGCAGGAGATCGGTAAGAAGGTCCACCTGCATCCAGAGATCTCTGAGCTCGGCTACGAAGCTCATCCGAAGGCGATGCGCGGGCTGGGCGACAAGGCGTGGCGCAAGGGCAAGGTGACGGCGATCTGCTCGCACCGGCCGGTGTTGCCCGCGCTGGCTCGGGAGTTGGGACTGCCCGTCGGCAAGTACGCGCCGGGCGCTTTCGTCGTCGCCCACAGGCTGGCCGGCGGCCGGATCGTCCACGAACGATTCGGCGCGCCCTGATCGGCTGCCGTCGGCAACAGTTGGTGACAACATGTTTACGTCAAGAGACTGTCTCCACGGGGCGGTGGCCGGAGTTACCCGAGAACCAGCGGGTATCTTCCTATCGAGGCTGCATTAGGGGCGCCCGACCGGCGCCGGCTCACGGAGAGGTTCGGGCGCACCATGACCAAGATGCGAGAACTCACCCTGATCGGGATCCGGATGGAATCGCCGAACCGGGCGCCTGTGATGATGCTGCGTGAGACCGAGGGCTACCGCTACCTGCCGATCTCGATCGGCTCGGTCGAGGCGACCGCGATCGCGTACGAGGAGCAGGGCCTGCGCCCGTCCCGGCCGTTGACCCACGACCTGATGCGCGACCTGATCGAAGCCTTCGGCGTCCACATCGAAGCCGTCGAGATCGTCGAACTGCGCGACGCCGTCTTCTACGCCGAACTCGTCCTCGGCAACGGCGCCCGCGTCTCCGCCCGCCCCAGCGACTCCGTCGCCCTGGCCGTCCGGCTCGGTACGCCGATCCGCTGCACCGAACAGGTCCTGCTCGAAGCCGGCGTGGCCACCCCGGAAGAAGAGCAGGCCGAGCTCGAACGCTTCCGCCAGTTCCTCGACGGCGTCGCCCCGGAAGACTTCTCCAGCTGATCGGAGTACGCCGGTACGTCGTACTCCGCGTGCATAGAGACGGCCTCGGACTGTGACGAACGAGCGCTCGAAATCACGCAGAGTCACGGGTCTTAACTCAGTTCACCTGATGGCCGCCTGGTGGCATGCCGGTCGTCGCGAAAGTTAGCTGAACCGTTCACCACTCGTTCATCCGCGACCGCCCGCCCGGTCACTTGGTCTCCCTACCTTTTGTGGAAGTTCACCAAGTCTGATTCCCGCAGAAGGGCAACACTCTCGTGTCCGTCAACCGCCTGCTCCGCGTCGGCACCGTCGCCGTGGCATCCCTCGGCGTCCTCGCTCTGAGCGCCTGTGGCAGTGACCCGGAGCCGTCCGGCTCCTCGAACCCGTCGAGTTCCGGCTCGACCTCCGCCTCCGGCGGCGACTGCCCGAAGGGCACGCTGAACGCCGAGGGCTCCACGGCGCAGAAGAACGCCATCGAGGAAGTCATCGCCAAGTACAACGAGAAGTGCGCCGACGTCACGGTGAACTACAACCCGACCGGTTCCGGTGCGGGCATCAAGCAGTTCAACGCGAGCCAGGTCGACTTCGCCGGTTCGGACTCGGCGCTGAAGACCGTGGCCACCGACGGCGGTGAGACCGAGGCGGCCGCCGCGGCCAAGCGCTGCCAGGGCAGCCCGGCGCTGAACCTGCCGATGGTGATCGGCCCGATCACGGTCGCCTACAACGTCGACGGCCTGGACAAGCTGGTCCTGGACGGCCCGACCGCCGCGAAGATCTTCCAGGGCACCATCAAGGCCTGGAACGACCCGGCGATCGCGAAGCTGAACGCCGGCGCGAAGTTGCCGTCGGCACCGATCGCGGTCTTCTTCCGCTCGGACGAGTCCGGTACCACCGAGAACTTCGCCAAGTACCTGTCCGCCGCGGGCGGCGGCGCCTGGACCGGCAAGCCGGCCAAGAAGTGGACCGGCACGGGCGCCGGCAAGGAGAAGTCGGCCGGTGTGGCCGAGGGCGTCAAGAGCACCAAGAACTCGATCACCTACGTCGAGTGGTCCTACGCCATCGACAACAAGCTCGGCATCGCGCAGATCGACACCGGCGCCGGACCGGTCGAGCTGACCGCCGACTCCGCTTCGAAGGCGCTCGCCGCGGCCAAGCCGGCCGGTACCGGTAGCGACCTGGCGCTGAAGCTGGACTACGCGACCAAGGCCCCGGGTGCGTACCCGATCATCCTGGCCACGTACGAGATCGCCTGCAGCAAGGGCCTGAGCGCCGAGAAGACCGCTCTGGTGAAGAGCTTCCTGAGCTACTTCGCCAGCGCCGACGGCCAGGGCGCGCTGACCGATCTGCACTACGCGCCGCTCCCCGAGGAGCTGCGGACGAAGGTCGACGCGGCCATCCAGTCGATCAGCTGAACTGACTACCGCAGTACGTCGTGAGGTGAGCCTCGGCCGGTTTCCGCGGCCGGGGCTTCGCCTCGTAAGCCATCGACTCAGGCGCTTGGAGCAGCACCCATGAGTAGTACAGACGGCACGGCACCGCCCGACCCGCCGGCCGGTGAGCCATCGGCCGGCGAGCCACCGGCTCGTGCGACACCGGCTGCTGAGGCACCGGCGAAGAACCTCGACCTCGGGCCGGTCGGACATCTCGGCGACCGGCTGTTCGCCGGACTCGCCCGCGGATCCGGCGGGCTGGTGGTCCTGATCGTCGCGTTCGTCGGTATCTTCCTGCTGGCACTGGCGATCCCGGCGCTGGCCGACGACAAGAGCAGCTTCCTGTTCTCCCGGATCTGGGAGCCGGGCGGCGCGGACCCCAAGTTCGGTATCGCGGCCCTCTTCTACACGACGCTGATCAGTTCGGTGATCGCGATGGTGATCGCGGTCCCGATCGCGGTCGGCGTCGCCTTGTTCACCACGTACTACGCCCCGAAGCGGCTGGCCGCGCCGGTCGCGCACGCGGTCGACCTGCTCGCCGCGGTGCCCTCGATCATCTACGGCCTGTGGGGCATCCTCTTCTTCGCACCGATCCTGCGCCCGGTGATCGACGGTCTCGCGGACGCGCTCGGCTGGATCCCGTTGTTCGAGAAGCCGGCCAGCGAGGACCTCGGCGTCGTGTTCACCGCGTCCGTCGTACTGGCGATCATGATCCTGCCCGTCGTCACCGCGATCAGCCGGGAGATCTTCGCGCAGACCCCGGTCACCCATCGCGAGGGCGCGCTGGCCCTCGGCGCCACCCGCTGGGAGATGATCCGGATGGCGGTCCTGCCGTACGGGCGCTCCGGCGTGGTCAGCGCCTCGATGCTCGGTCTCGGCCGGGCGCTCGGCGAGACCATCGCCGTACTGATCATCCTGTCGGTGCCGAACGGCAACGACCCGTGGAACTCGTCGATCTTCGCCGGCGGCGAGACGTTCGCCTCGAAGATCGCCAACAACGCCGCCGAGTTCGACTCGCCGGAGAAGACCGGCGCGTACATCGCGGCCGGCCTGGTGCTGTTCGTGGTGACCTTCCTGGTCAACTCGGCCGCGCGGATCATCGTTGCCCGCAGTACGCCGGGAGGTAAGCGGCAACGCAGGCCCCGCCCGGACAAGGCCCTCGAAGGAGCGACTCCGTGACCACCACCCTCGCCGCCAACCGGCCGGCGTACGACGGCAAGGCGCTCGACCTCACCGGGAAGTCCGGCGCCCGGGCGTTCCGGAACACGCTGGCGACCGTGCTGATCGTCCTTTGCTTCCTGATCGCGCTCGTCCCGCTGCTGTGGATCCTGTGGACCGTGGTGAGCAAGGGCTACCACCTGCTCCTGGACGCGAACTGGTGGAGCCAGTCCCAGCGCGGCATCACCGTACGGCGAGTCGGCGGCGGCGCGTACCACGCGATCATGGGCACTCTGATCATGTCGCTGCTGTGCGCGCTGATCGCCGTACCGATCGCCGTGATGGGCGCGGTCTACCTGGTCGAGTACGGCAAGGGCACCAAGGCGGCCAAGGTCGTCAGCTTCATGATCGACATCCTCACCGGTGTGCCGTCGATCGTCGCCGCACTGTTCGTCTACGCGGTCTGGATCACCGTGCTCGGCTTCAACCGAGTCGGGTTCGCGGTCTCGCTGGCCCTTGTCCTGCTGATGTTGCCGGTCGTGCTGCGCTCCACCGAGGAGATGCTGAAGCTAGTCCCGGACGAGTTGCGCGAGGCGGCGTACGCGCTCGGCGTACCGAAGTGGAAGACGATCCTCAAGATCGTCGTCCCGACGGCTTTCGGCGGCATCATCACCGGCGTGATGCTCGGTCTGGCCCGGGTGATGGGTGAGACCGCGCCGCTGCTGATCCTGGTCGGCTACTCCAAGAACATCAACACGAACCCGTTCGACGGTTTCATGGGCGCGCTGCCCACGATGATCAACCAGGACCGGACCGAACTGGCGCTGCAGCCGGCCGCGGACCGGGTCTGGGCGGCGGCGCTCACGCTGATCCTGCTGGTCCTCCTGCTCAACATCCTGGCCCGCACCATCGCGCGGTTCAGCACCATCAAGTCCAAATAGTCGAGAGGCACTGAGTCGATATGGCGAAACGCATCGAGGTCAGCGGCCTCAACGTCTACTACGGCGACTTCAAGGCCGTCGAGGACGTGTCGATGACGATCGAACCCCGGTCCGTCACGGCCTTCATCGGCCCGTCCGGCTGCGGCAAGTCCACCTACCTGCGCACCCTGAACCGGATGCACGAAGTCATCCCCGGCGCCCGGGTCGAAGGCAAGGTCGTGCTCGACGACCAGGACCTGTACGCACCGGGCATCGATCCGGTCGCCGTACGCCGGGTCGTCGGCATGGTCTTCCAGCGGCCGAACCCGTTCCCGACCATGTCGATCTTCGACAACGTCGCGTCCGGGCTCCGGCTGAACGGCGTCAAGGACCGCAAGAAACTGGCCGAGGTGGTCGAGGCGTCGCTCAAGGGCGCCAACCTCTGGAACGAGGTCAAGGACCGGCTCGACAAGCCCGGTGCGGGTCTTTCCGGCGGCCAGCAGCAGCGGTTGTGCATCGCGCGAGCGATCGCGGTCGAGCCCGAGGTGATCCTGATGGACGAGCCCTGCTCGGCCCTCGACCCGATCTCCACGCTGGCGATCGAGGACCTGATCGAGAAGCTCAAGGACCGCTTCACCGTCGTCATCGTCACCCACAACATGCAGCAAGCAGCCCGCGTCTCCGACCAGACCGCCTTCTTCAACCTCGCCGCCACCGGCAAACCGGGCCGGCTGATCGAGATGGGCCCCACGAAGCAGATCTTCTCCAACCCCAACGAAAAAGCCACCGAGGACTACATCACCGGCCGCTTCGGCTGAGTTCCCTCGTACTGCGGAGGAGCAGTCCCCACGCTGCTCCTCCGGTCGCAACTGCAAAGGCGAGCGCCTATCTTCCTCTCAAACAAGGGATTGCTTGCCAACACGATGCCCACAGCAACACCCGATGCGAGCTAACCAACAGCGCTTCGCTCAGAACAGATTGCGTAACACGCCGTACAAAGCCATCGCCGCGAGGAACGCCAGCGGTACGACGCGTTGTAGGCGCGCCCCGAACCGGGGCCGAGGCAGGCGGAACCGGGTGAGGCGTTCCAGCGTCCAGGTGAGCAGCATGTATCCGACCAGCGCTGCTACGACGGGGAGAACCACGAACATGGGTGGGTTGTACGACCAGGCTCGTCCGGGATCTCCTTGCAGGAAAGCCGCCGCCATTCTCGTGGTACCGCAGAACGGGCAGTTCAGGCCGGTGATCGCGTGGAAGGGGCACGGGAGGCCGATGCGGCCGTTGGAGAGGCTGTTGACTCCGGCAAGTACTGCGCCGCCGGCCAGGGTGGCTGCCAGTCCGAGGACGCGGCGGTCCAGGGGCTCCGGTCCAGTTGGTAGTGCGCCTGGTTCCGGCTGGGCGTCTGGACGCATAGGGTGTGCCGGATACATGGGACCACGGTAACCGCTTCGGCGCTGTGGATCCGGGCTCCCCGGAGCGGTGCGTAGCCGGTGAGCCGCAATATCGCTAGCCTGCAGTGACTCCTCAACCATTCAAGAAGGGACCGTCGTGAGCACTCCGACGCCACCACCGGGTTTCGACCCGCAGAACCCGAACCAGCCGGGCGAGCCCGACCAGACGCCCGAGCAGCCGGGTCAGTACGGTCAGCAGCCGGGGCAGTACGGACAGTCTCCCCAAGACGGCCAGCCGGGCCAGTACGGTCAGCCGGGTCAGTACGGGCAGCAGCCCGGACAGTACGGCCAGACCCCCGACCAGCCGGGCCAGTACGGTCAGCCAGGCCAGTACGGCCAGCCGGGCCAGCCGCAGTACGGGCAGCAGCCGGGGCAGTACGGCCAGCCGGGTCAGTACCCGGGGCAGCCGGCTCAGTACGGCCAGGGCGGCGCCGCACCGGGCCAGCCGGGTGGGTACGGGCAGCAGCCCTATGGCCAGCAGCCGGGCGCGTACGGCCAGCAGCCGTACGGCGCGCAGCCCTACGGCGCCTACGGGTACGGCGGCGCGGTGGGTGGCAACCTCGCGACCTGGCCGGTCCGGGTCGGCGCCTTCCTGATCGACGCGATCATCTACGGCATCCCGATCGGTATCGGTAACGCCCTGAGCAGCAACGGCTCCTCGATCATCAGCCTGCTGTTCACGCTGATCGGTATTGGCGTCTGGATCTACAACCGGATCATCCAGCAGGGCCAGACCGGCCAGAGCTGGGGCAAGAAGGCGGTCGGCCTCAAGCTGATCACCGCCGACACCGGCCAGAACGTCGGCCCGGGCAAGGCGTTCCTGCGCGAGCTGACCCACATCCTGGACGGCCTGCCGTGTTACCTCGGCTACCTGTGGCCGCTGTGGGACGAGAAGAAGCAGACCTTCGCGGACAAGATCAACAACACCTACGTCATCAAGCTCTGACGTAGCACCGCACATCCGAACGCCGTGGCCGACAAGGCCACGGCGTTTCGGCGTTCCCGCCCGGTACGAAATACTCGGCGCGACAGAAAGGAGTCCCGTGAGCACCCCTCCCCTAGGCCCACAGGACAACCCCGACCCGTACTACGGTGCGCCGGGCCAACCGCAGTACGGCCAGCAGCCGGGGCAACCAGGGCAACCGCAGTACGGGCAGCCGCATCCCCAGCAGGCTTATGGCCAACCGCAGAACCCTTACTCGTACGGGTTCGGCTACGGCCCTCCTGGTGGCGCGGAGCTGGCCAACTGGGGCCCACGCGTCGGTGCGGCCCTCCTCGACGGTCTGGTCAGTGGCGTCCCGGTCATGTTCTGCTACGCGATCTTCCTCGCCAACGTGCTGTCCCGCGCAGACCGCTCCTATCCCGATGACCGTCCAGAGGCCTGGGCTGTCGTCGTCCTTCTGCTCGGTGGACTCGCCAGCCTCAGCCTGTGGATCTGGAATCGCGTGATCCGGCAGGGCAGCACGGGGCAGAGCGTCGGCAAGAGCGCGCTGCACCTGAAACTCGTCGATGCCCGGACCTATCAACCGATCGGGCCCGGTAAAGCGCTCGGACGTGACCTGCTGCGCGGCATCTTCGACCAGGCCTGCTTCCTCAATTCGCTCTGGCCGTTGTGGGACGACCAGAAACAAACGTGGCACGACAAGGTGCTCAACACCTACGTGGTGAAGGTCTGATGTCATACCCAGGACAGCCAGGACAGCCCGGGCAACCAGGCGGATACCCACCAGGACAGCCGGGACAGTTTCCGCCCGGGCAACCCGGCGGCAACCAGGGGCTGCAGCCCTACAGCCCGGTCCAGCCGGGCTACGACCCTTACCACCAAGGCGGTTACGGCTTCGCACCGCTCGGTGGCGGCCAGCTGGCCGGCTGGGGGTCACGGGTCGGCGCGTCGATCATCGACAGCCTGTTCGCGTTGCTTCCGGTCCCGATCGGCGTGGTCGCCGGCGTCGCGATCTCCGGCAGCATGGAGCAGATGACCGACTCGGGCCGGACCGCGATGGCAGTCGGCTACCTGGCGTACTTCGTGCTGATCATCTGGAACCGGATCATCCGCCAGGGCCGGACCGGGCAGAGTCTCGGGAAGAAGGTGCTCGGCCTGAAACTCGTTGCCAAGAGCACCGGACGGCCGCTGGGCGTCGGCCGGTGCCTGGGGCGCGAGGTGTGCGGGATCTTTCTGGCCAACCTATGCTTCCTCGACCTGCTCTGGCCGCTGTGGGACCAGCAGCACCAGACGTGGCACGACAAGGTCGTCGCCAGCATCGTCGTCAAGCAGTAGCACCTGCCGGTGGCACCGCGAGATGCCACCGGCAGGACAAGCTTCAGACCTTGGTCAGAGTCCAGCTTTGCAACGCTGTACCGGTGTTCGGCTGCTGGACGAGCAGCGCTCCACTCGTTGCCGACGCCGCCGTGATCGCCTGTCCGCTCGCGGCCGAGACAATTGCGTTGCCCCCGGCGACAGTGGCGAGTTTCCATTTCTGGTTGGCGTTTCCACTGCAGCCGTACTGGATGATCGCCGCGCCCGCGGCATTCGAGCTGCCGTAGAGATCCACGCAGAGTCCACTGCTGACGTTCTTCAGCGTGAACGTGCTGTCACTGTTGACAGTGGCAACGAATTTCTGATTCGCCCCGGAATGCGGATTGTAGACAGTCAGTTGGGTGCCCGCCGTGGTGGAGGAAGCCGGCACGTCGATGGCCAGCCCGCTGTTCTTGATCTGGTACGTCGCCCCCGACTGAATCGCCGGACCGTAGACCTCGAACTCGTAGAGCGAATAGCCGTACGTCGTACCGCGGGCAACCCCCTGCATCCGCACGTATCGGCCCGTGCCGGTCAAGCCGGTCAGGTCGTCGATTCCACCGTCACCTGCTGCTGTCGTGTAGATGGTCGTCCAAGTCGCGTTGTCGTTGGACACCTGGATTTGATAGCCCTTGCCGTAGGCAGTTTCCCAGCGCAGCTTGACTCGCTCGATCGGCACAGCGGCGCCGAGGTCGACGGTGATCCACTCGTTGTCGTTGTAAGCGCTGGACCAACGCGTGCTCAGCTCGCTGTCGACCGCATTGGCCGCCACCAGACTCGACGTTTCGGTGCTCGAAGCCGTCACCGGCTTACCGGCGGCGAGGTTCCCGTCCTGCACGGTTGACGGCCACGCCGGGTTGCGCCCGATGGTGGAGATCACGGAGATGAAGTTCGACCACGGTGTGCTGAGCTTGGGCGAACCCCAGGTCTGCTGCGCCACCATGCGCAGTCCGTCGCGGATGTCGGAGGCGATCCGGTCCTGGGTGGCCGCGTCAGGGTTGTCGCACCAGACGTGCAGCTTGGTGCCCAGGTTCTTGGCCTTCGACGCCTCGGTGATGGTCTGGCTGCCCTGGAACAGATCGGGAGTCCAGGTGTCGTAGCCCCATTGGCTGCCGGGCCCACCAGGCCCGCCCTGATAGAGCACGTAGTACGTCGGATCCCAGCTCTCGTTGGAGATCAGGTGCCCGCCGTCGATGAGCGCCTGCGGGGACTGGCCGTAGTTGTACCAGAATTCGAGGATGACGTTCGGGTTCACGGTGACGGCCGAGCCGCCGCCGATGCCGTCGTTCCAGGCCCGGGTGGTCTTGCCTGCGGCACGGACGATGTCGTTCGCCCAGTTGATGAAACCGAGGTAGGCGTCCTTGCCGATCGCGTTGGCGCCGTAGGTGGCCTTGGCGTACGTCTCGAGCTGCGGGAAGTCGCTGTAGTTCCCGATCTGGTACTCGTCGGCGCCGATGTGGAAGTACGGGCCCGGGAACAGCGCGAGGTACTCCTGGTAGAGGTCGCGGAGCAGCGTGTAGGTGCCGGGTTTACTCAGGTCGATGTTGCCGTTCTGTACCGCGCCGGTCTTGCTGACCAGCCTCAGTTCGGGATGCGCGTTGAGCACCTGGGTCAGGTGACCGGGCGCGTCGATCTCCGGCACGACGACGATCTTGTACTTCGCGGCCAGCGCGATCAGGTCGCGTACTTCGGCCTTGGTCAGGTGATCGGCCGAGACGACCTCCGGGTGTGAGGTGCTCTCGATCCGGAAGCCCTGGTGGTCGTTCAGGTGCAGGTGGAGGTAGTTCAGCTTGAGATAGGCCAGTTCCTTCACGTGGTCCTTCAGCCACTGGGCCGTGAAGTATTTGCGCCCGGCATCGATCATCAGGCCACGCTCGGGCTTGAGCGGCCAGTCGCGCGCGGTGCCCTGCGGGATCGCGTTGCTCTGCTTGAGCAGTTGGAGGACCGTGCGCGTGCCGTAGAAGGCGCCCCTGTCGTCGCGGGCGGTGATGCTGATCCGGTCCGTGACCGACAACGCGTATCCCTCGGTACCGAGAGCTGTGTCGGTGGACCCGAGGGCGAGGTAGATGTCGCCGGCGCGCAGATCGGCCGTCGTACCGGTCGTTTCCGTCGGCGTTCGGCCTGTCAGGGCGCGGAGATCATCGGCGAAGACCTGGCTGGTCGTCGCCAAAGTGGTCGCCTGGGCGGTCGAGCGGACGATCCGGGTCGCGCTGGAGTAGCTGAACGAACCGGTGCCACCGGTCCACTCCTGCAGGGCGGGAATCGTCTGTGGTCTGGGGTTGGACGTGGTCTGCGCGGTCGCCGGAACGACCGTCACCGAAAGGGTGGCGGCCGAAGCGACGACGAGGGCGAGTGCACCGAGCAGCGGTTTCAGGGGCCTCATCGCGATCCTCACAAGAGCGGGGCGGAGACAGGATCGTGCGCGGCAGGCGAGGTGAAGTCAAGAGCAAACTGCGCATAGCTAGCGAATTACGTCAGGTTATGCGCATAAACAGTCAAAGCCTGCGCCGATATCGCTCAGCGCGAGAGCACCAGGCCGGCGCAGGCGACAGACCACAGGACGCTGGTGAAGGTGCCGATGATGAACCGCTCGGCCACCGCCTGCGGAGTCACCGACGCAGGCTGGTCCGGGCTCCGCAGTTCGGGGTACCGGGCCAGCCCTTTGATCGCCAGCACGATCGCGAGGCCTTCCGGGAAGCCGGCCACCATCGACGCGTAGATGGCACCGCGCTCGAGCGCGCCGATCAGCGCGCCACCCCGCAGTACCTCACCGGCCTTCTGGGTCGACTGCGCACGGGTGTTGCCACGGTCGACCAAGGACAGCACAGAGGTCGTCAACGGGCCGCCGCCGGTCACCGCGAGGCCCCCGGCCAGCAGGAGCAGGACGTTCCACCAGCCCTCGCGCCAGCCGGTGACGCCGTCGCCCGCGAGCAGGATGAGGCCGACCGCGGCCAGGCAGGCCAGCATCAGCCCGCTCACCACGATTTCCAGCACAGACCCGGCCTTGAGCACCAAGGCGAGGACCGCAAACACCAACCCGACGGCTGTCACCGACAGCACGACTGCCGTCATGCAGCAGCACCGGAGCCGAGCAGTTCGGCCGCGAGTGCCCGGCCGCGCTGCTCCTCGACGACACCCGCCGCCTGAGCCCGCTGGGTCACCGCCGACTGGCTGATGCCCAGCTTCACGCCGATCTCGCGACGACTGAGACCCTCCGCGAGCAGGTCGGCCACCGCCCAGCCACGCTCGCTGCGCCGCCGTAGTACCGAAGCCATCAGCCAGAGCACGCTCTCCACCTGTTCGGCGTGGTGCTCGTCGGTCCCGATCACGTTGATGTGGTGGGGACTGGCCTTGGCCCGGTTCACCGCCTCGCGCGCGTTCACGAACGCGGCGCCACTGCCCGCCCTGGTACTGCGCGGCAACGGCTCGTCCACCTCGCCGATCCCGAGCCCGACGTACCACCGGTCGGCCCGGATCAGCTGGACGATCACGTCGATGGTCGCCCGTGCCTCGGCCATCACGCCTTGCACCTCGTCGCCTGCCGTCCGCTCGAACTTCCGCAGCAGCCCGGTCCGCCGGGGCCGCCGGTTGAGCGTGTTCAGCAGGTCGGGAACCACGTCCGATGTCGTTCGGCTGGCTCGCTGATCTACCGTGAGAACGAAGACCACCGCCCTGCACCTCCTTCCCAGCGCATGATTAAGGCTACAGTCTTATTCACGTAGAGTGAAGGAAAAAACCTGAATCGGTTCACCCGATCACTCCGTGTGATCGCCCCGCGGACCCGCCGATCCCCCTATTTTCCGCTCAATCCAGCCCATCCCGCGCCCCGACTCACCGCCCGCCTTCACTCCGAGTCAAGATCGAGTCAGGCCGTTTCAACGCCGGACCGGCCGGTCTCGAAACAAACAACTGATCTTTCCACCCGTTGGTGCCGCCGCCGGAACACCAGCGCGACGAGCCGCTCCCGCCCGGAGCAGGCGGGAGCGGACCGCAGTCAGTCGACGAGGCGCAGGTAGACCTGGGAATCGTTGGACTTGAACGTCTCCGACATCTCGGCGAAGCCGGCTTCGATGGCTTCGGTGGAGGTCAGGCCCTTCTCCTCGGCGTACTTGCGGATGTCGGCGGTGATCCGCATCGAGCAGAACTTGGGCCCGCACATCGAGCAGAAGTGGGCCGTCTTCGCCTGCTCGGCCGGCAGCGTCTCGTCGTGGTACGAGCGGGCCGTGTCGGGATCCAGCGACAGGTTGAACTGGTCCTCCCAGCGGAACTCGAACCTTGCCCTCGACAACGCGTCGTCCCAGTCCTGCGCGCCCGGGTGCCCCTTCGCCAGATCGGCTGCGTGGGCAGCGATCTTGTAGGTGATCACTCCGGTCTTCACGTCATCGCGATCGGGCAGGCCGAGGTGTTCCTTGGGCGTGACGTAACACAGCATCGCCGTACCGAGCCAGCCGATCTGGGCCGCGCCGATCGCACTGGTGATGTGGTCGTACGCCGGTGCGACATCTGTTGCCAACGGCCCCAATGTGTAGAACGGGGCCTCGCCGCAGAGCTCCTCCTCGAGCCGCACGTTCTCCGCGATCTTGTTCATCGGCACGTGTCCCGGGCCCTCGATCATCACCTGGACATCGTGCTCCCAGGCGATCTTGGTCAGCTCACCGAGCGTCCGTAGCTCGGCGAACTGGGCGGCGTCGTTGGCGTCCGCGATGCACCCCGGCCGCAGCCCGTCGCCGAGCGAGAACGTCACGTCGTACGCGCGCAGGATCTCGCAGAGTTCGGCGAAATGCGTGTACAGGAAGGATTCCTGGTGGTGCGCGAGGCACCAGGCCGCCATGATCGAGCCGCCGCGGGAGACGATCCCGGTGATCCGCTGGGCGGTGAGCGGCACATAGCGAAGCAGTACTCCGGCGTGCACCGTCATGTAGTCGACGCCCTGCTCACACTGCTCGATCACGGTGTCGCGATAGACCTCCCAGGTGAGCTCGGTGGGATCGCCGTTCACCTTCTCCAGCGCCTGGTACAGCGGAACGGTCCCGATCGGCACCGGCGAGTTCCGCACGATCCACTCGCGCGTCTCGTGGATGTTCTTGCCGGTGGACAGGTCCATCACCGTGTCCGCGCCCCAACGGGTCGCCCAGACCAGCTTCTCGACCTCTTCCTCGATCGAACTCGAGACGGCCGAGTTGCCGATGTTCGCATTGACCTTCACCAGGAACTTCTTCCCGATGATCATCGGCTCGGACTCGGGATGGCGGTGGTTCGCCGGGATCACCGCCCGGCCGCGCGCCACCTCGTCGCGCACGAACGAAGCGTCGACGCCTTCCCGTACGGCGATGTAGCGCATCTCCTCGGTGATCGTGCCGGCCCGCGCATGCGCCAACTGGGTGAGCGGCTCCCGCTTGCTGATCCAGTCGCTCCGCAGCGGCGGGAGTCCGGTCTGCACATCGATCTGTGCTTTGGAATCGGTGTACGGCCCGGACGTGTCGTACAGGTCGAAGTGCTCCCCGTTGGTGAGGTGCACCCGCCTGGCCGGTACGCCGAGCTCCCCGCGATGGATCTTCTCGGACCCGGAGATGGGCCCGGTGGTGACGGTCGGACGAACAGAATTGTCGATCGAGGTCACGTCTGTGCTCCCTACGCCGGAATTACCCGGACAGGTTCGGCGGTCGGCGGCGCCGGTTCGCCCCACCTGCCCGGTGATCCCGGCGCAGCGGTGCGCAGTCCAGCCGCCCTCTCAGCCCGCTACAGCGCGAGCTCCCGCGATATCAATTTGTCACCGGCAACCTTAGCCAACCCAGGCTTACGGCGTACCGGCTCCGTGTGGCGCATCACTTCGGCTTTCCGCGCGGACCGGTGTGGCGTCAGGGTGGAACCGGTAGCGTCAGGACATGCGCGACATCCTGTACCCGCCGGTGATCGGCTTCGCCAAGACTGCCTTCAAGGTGCTCGATCTGAAGTTCCGGATGACCGGCACCGAGAACGTGCCGCGCACCGGCGGCGCGGTGCTCGCGCTGAACCACATCAGCTACGTGGACTTCGTGATCGGCGGGTTCGGCGCGCAGCCGAGCAAGCGGCTGGTCCGGTTCATGGCCAAGGAGGTGCTGTTCCGCAACCGGTACTCCGGTCCGTTGATGCGGGGGATGCACCACATCCCGGTCGACCGGGACGCCGGCTCCGCGTCGTACCGGGAGGCGTTGCGCTACCTCGGCGAGGGCGAGATCGTCGGCGTCTTCCCGGAGGCGACGATCAGCCGGTCGTTCGAACTGAAGGAGTTCAAGACCGGGACGGTCCGGATGGCCGCGGCGGCCGGCGTACCGATCATCCCGATGGTGCTCTGGGGCACCCAGCGGATGCTGACCAAGGACCACCCGCGCGACTTCTCCCGGCACCAGCGGGTCTCCATCACGGTCGGCGAGCCGATCACCGTGACGCGCGCCGACAACGCGACCGAGGCGACCGAGCACCTGCACAAGACGATGGCCGGTCTGCTCGACCGGACCATCCGGGAGTACCACGAGCAGCCGCCGGGCGCCTGGTGGCTGCCCGCCTCGTACGGCGGCGGCGCGCCGACCCCCGAAGAGGCCGACCGGCTCGACGCCGAGGAACTCCGGCTGCGCGCGGAGCGCCGGAAGAACAAGTAGCACCTGCCGCAGTACGCAACCGCCCCATCGCCGCGAGTAAGCGATTTCCCTGGCTTTGTCACGCCTGCGGGAAGATTTCCGGACAGCACCTTGACCAGGTGGCGAGGCCGGAGTACGAAGGGCCTTTGTTGTCGAAGCAGGTACCTGGGGGGTCCCTCTCGACGCAGGCCGGTCGCTCGTGCGGTTGGCCGGCCGTCACGGGGTGGGGGAAGAATTTTGTTCGAGTTTGACGAGGAACTGCACCTCTTCGAGCCGGGGACGCTGACGATCCCCCCTCACGTCGAAGAGGAGATTCCGGACGTCGGTGGGTTCTTCATCGCCTGGGCGACGCAAGACCTGCGTCCGGACCAGGCGCGAGAACTCGAGGCGGCCGTCAACGGCCGACGCTGCTCCAACGGCTGGTTTCCGCTGGAGAGCCTGGACAACATCGGCAGCCGCGGCTTCTGGCGCGGCCCGTTGACGTATCTGGCGCGAATCACAGCCAAGGACCCGGTGCTGGTCCAGAACTGGGCGTCCAACGGCCTGCACGGTGAAGCCAAGAGCCGCATCGACGCCACCGCGAACCACCTCCTCTTCCAGCAAGGCCACGCCGCCGCGGCCACCTGGGCGATGGCCGTCCGCCCCCAAGCCCTCCTCAACCCCACCCTCCTCGGCGAAGCCCTCTACCGCAGCTGGGAAGAAGGCATCAGCACCCTCCGCACCAAAGACATCGCCAAAGCCGTCCGCCGCTGGAACCGCTAGTACTACGAACGCGCCGACCCCACCCACGCAGGCTCCTCCTCCGGGCTCATTAAAGAAGTAACAGCACTTATATAAGTGCTGTTATTCTTTTGGCATGGACGATCCTACCGAGCAGAGTCAGTGGCGGGCGTTGCATGAGTTGCTGGGTCGGATGGATGGGGAGATCGGGCGGATCTACAGCGACCGCCAGATCCAGGGCCTGAAGCCGACGTACGTGCGTGAGCTGTTGCAGTTGCACCTGCGTGGGCCGATGACGATCACCGAGTTGGCCGAGGTGATCGGGCGGACGCATTCGGCGCTCAGTCAGAAGGTCGCTGCTATGCGCAGCGCCGGGCTGGTGCGGACGGTGCCGGGTGCTGATGCGCGGAGTAAGCGGGTCACGCTGACCGCCAAGTCGAAGAAGCTCGTCGAGTTGCTCGCCGCCGAGTGGCGGGCGACAGAGGCCGCGATCACCGAGCTCGAGGCCGAGTTGCCGTACCCGATGACCCAGGTGGTCCGCGACGTCGAGGCCGCTCTGGAGCGGAAGAGCTTCTACCAGCGCGTCAGCGAGCACCTTGAAGGGGAAGCGAAGTGAGGCGCGCGTTCATCGACCTCGGGCCGCTGCGCGTACCGGCGTACCGGCGGTTGTGGGTCGGGCAGGTGCTGTCCGGATTCGGCGGGCAACTGACGTTCGTCGCCGTGATGTTCCAGGTCTGGGATCAGACCTCGAGCCCGGCCTGGACCGGCGCGGTCGGACTGGCTCAGGCGTTGCCGCTGATCCTGCTCGGGCTGTTCGCCGGCACGCTCGTCGACCGGCTCGAACGACGGAAGATCTACCTCGTCACCACCTGCGGACAGTTGCTCACAGCAACCGTGATGGCGAGCCAGTTGGTGATCGGCCGGGTCCCGGTGGGGGTGCTGCTGGGCCTCATCGCCGTACAGGCCTCCTTCGGTGCGACCGCGGGCCCCGTTGCGAGGACGGTCCTGCCGCAGCTGCTGACGCGCGACCAACTGGCGGCGGGGATCGCGCTGAACCGGATCGGGTTCCAGGGCGCGATGCTGATCGGCCCGGCGCTCGGTGGTCTGATCATCGGCGCCTGGGGTGTCGGCATCTGCTACCTGATCGACGCGCTGAGCTTCCTCGCCGCCCTGTACGGCGTACTCGGGCTGCCCCGGATGCGGATCGGGGCAACCGCCAAGCCCGGGCTCCGCGGGGTCTGGGACGGGTTGAGCTTCGTGGTGTCGACACCGGTGATCCGTGGCGCGCTGGTGACCGACCTGGCGGCGACCGTGCTGTCGATGCCGATCAGCTTGTTTCCGGTGATCAACGCGGAGCGGTTCGGCAACAACCCGCGCACGCTGGGATTGTTCCTGACCGCGATCGCGGTCGGTGGGGTGGCCGCATCGCTGTTCTCCGGATCGTTCACGCGGCTGCCGCGGCACGGTGTGGTCATGTTGTGCGGTTCGGCCGGCTGGGGTGTCGCCTTGCTGCTGTTCGCGTTCTCGCCGGTGCCGTGGCTGGCGTTGGTCTGTCTCGCGGTCGCAGGCGCCGCGGACACCATCGCCGTGGTCTCACGGAGCACGATCGTCCAGTTGCACACACCGACCGAGCTTCTCGGCCGGGTCAGTGCCGCCGAGCAGATCGTCGGCCAGGCCGGCCCCGACCTCGGCAACCTGCGCGGCGGGATCATCGCACAACTCACCTCCCCTGTCGGATCCCTCGCCTCCGGCGCACTCCTGTGCATCGCAGCGGTAGCCGCCGTCGCCGCAAGCACCCCCGGCCTCCGCACCCCTGCCGCCCCGATCGACAGCCGGCAGTACCCCTGAGCCGCAGCCGGGTCTTACGCCGGCAGGGTCAGTGTCCAGGAGGAGACGACGCTGTCGACGACGATGAGGCCGGGGCCGGGGATCTCGACCTTGCCGCGGAAGGGGGCGTTGGCGAAAGTCAGGTCTGTGTAGTGGTTGCCGGTGAACTTGTAGTGCTTCAGGTATGCGTACGACTTCGGAACGGTGAGCTGGGCTGTGGTCGCGCGCCCGGTGTAACGGAACACGGCCGTGTGACCGCCGCTGACCGAGCCGTGGATTTCGGGAAGGCTGCTGGCGGGCCGATAACCCAGGTGCCACCTGGCAAATCCGGGTGACCTGATCGATGGAACGATCTGGACGTGGGTGTACTTCCGCGGTACGACACAACGGATCCGCTGGCGGCTGAACATACCCAGGCCCAGTTCCTCGCCGCCTTCTGAATGGTCAGGCGTGTCGACAAGCCCGAAGACCTTCAGGCTGCCGAGTGGGCAGCGAAGTTCCAGCACGGTCCGGTCACCCTCGGGCGCATGCATCACCGGCACGGTCCCCTTGAACCAGCCACGGAACGGCAACTCGATCTCGTCCACCCGCGGAGTATGGCGCATCAAACGGTCACGCCTCGGGCGCAGAATTCCGGTCTTGTAAAGAGCTGTCGCCCGTCGTCTCAGCTCTTCGTCAGGCGCCGGGAGACCAAGTCGGCGGACTCGTCGATCGGGTCGGCGTGGCGGTGAACGATCTTCCACTCGCCGTCCTCGCGCCGGAAGATCGTCGTACTGCGGAGCATGTACGACCTCACCTCGGATCCATCGATCGACGAGGTGGTCCGTTCGATCGCGAGCAGGTAGGCGAAGTCTTCGCCGACGTCTGCCGCCACCACCTCCCACTCGCACGAACTGCAGTCGGAGAAGCGGGTGGCGAGGTCGTCGAACATCGGAGCGACCTCAGCCCAGCCGATCGGGCTGAACGCAGCGCCGTAGACGGTGACCGGATCGGTGTGCGACCACATCGCGAACCGCGGACCGGCATCGCCGTTGTGCAGCGCTGTCTCGGCCTCGTGAATACGCGGCATCATCTCGGCGAGGAACTGCTGGGTGTGGTTCATCGGATCTCCTTGGTGTTCGGGTTGCGGCCCAGCTTGTGGAGCAGCTGGTCTTGTAGTGACGCGTTGCGCAGTACGGCGTCCGTCGTCGCGAACGCGTGCTGCTGCGGACCGAGATCGAGCTCGGCCGAGTACGCGAGCAGGAAGGCGACGACGTCGTCGGGGAGGGTCTCGTCCGCACCGATCGCACGGGCGAGATCCCAGGCGTGGACTGCGGCGTCGAGGATCCGCATCGCCACCAACTCGTGCCCGGTCCGATCACCCGTCACGTGATGGGTGACGCGCTCAAGCACCCCGCCCTTGTGGAAGCACGCGATCATGCGCTCCGCACTCGCCACGAACGCCGCCACCGCGTCGTCGCCAAGGTGATCGACGGACCGAGTCGCCTCGACCTGCTCGGTCGAGGCACCGTCGAGCAGCAACTGATAGCGCACGTTGGCCCCGACGACATGGTTGACCAGGGCACGGACATCCCACTCGGTGCACGGCGTCGCCCGCCGCCAGTCCCCAGGCCCGACGAGCCGAAGTCTCCGCCCAAACTCTTCAAGAGCAATCTCAAGTAGTACAAGAGAATCCGCGCCGTCGCTCATGCCTCTCAGCCTGCGCCCGCGCCGATCCCGCTAGGAGGGTCCACCATCCCGCTTCCCCGGGAATCATTCCCGAGCCCACAGGAGAAGGCTCAGGGCTAGTGCAACTGCGGGATGATCAAGTAGAGGCCGTAGAGGATTGCGGCTACGCAAGCGGCGAAGCAGAAGGCGGCGGCTGCTGTGTCGACAGGCGACGCGGACTTTCCGGCTTCGACGGCGACGGCTCGGCGGGACCAGGCGGTGATGCCGATTGCGAACAGGACGACCAGGCCTACTCCGAAGAGGAGGCTGGCGAGGGCTACCTGGGCGAGGGCGGTCCAGTCGATGTGCATCTGCGTCTCCTCAGGCTGCGGTGGCGGCGGGTGCCGGGGTCGGCGTACCGGGGTACTCGTTGACGTTGGACGACGTGACCGGCTTGCGTCGCGCAGCGGCGTACAGGCCTAGTCCGGCCGCTGCGGCGGCGATGGCGATGATCGCGACGCCGAGGTTGCCCGAGTTGGCGACGCGGCCTGCTAGCGCGCCGACGAGAGCTGCGGCGGGAAGCGTGAAGAGCCAGGCCAGCGCCATGCGTCCGGCGACGGTCCAGCGCACCTCTGCGAGCCGTTTGCCGAGTCCTGCGCCAAGGATGCTGCCTGAGCAGACCTGGGTGGTGGACAGCGGGAAGCCGAGGTGTGACGACGCCAGCAGTACGGCGGTGGAGCTGCTCTCCGCCGCGAAACCCTGCGGCGACTCGATCTCGGTGAGCCCCTTGCCCATCGTGCGGATGATTCGCCAGCCGCCCAGGTAGGTGCCGGCCGCGATCGCCAGCCCGGCCGCGAAGATCACCCACAGCGGCGGGCGCGAGCCGTGCGCCAGGCTGCCGGAGGTGATCAGTACCAGCGTGATGATGCCCATCGTCTTCTGCGCGTCCCCGGTGCCGTGCGCGAGCGAGACCAGCGACGCCGAGGCGATCTGACCGACCCGGAACCCGTCGTCGACCGTCTTCTTCCGCGCCCGCGCGGTGATCGTGTAGACGAGGTACGTCCCGATCGTCGCCACCACACCGGCCACGATCGGCGCCGCCACGGCCGGCACGATGATCTTCTGGACCACGGTGCCGAAGTGCACCGCTCCACTGCCGGCGGCGATCCAGGTGGCGCCGATCAGCCCGCCGAAGAGCGCGTGCGAGGAGGAGCTCGGCAGTCCGACGTACCAGGTCAGCAGGTTCCACAGGATCGCGCCGACCAGGCCGCCGAAGATGATCGGAACGGTGATCTTCGCATCGTCGACGAGTCCGCTGGAGATGGTCTTGGCGACCTCGGTGGAGACGAACGCGCCGACCAGGTTGAGCACGGCGGACAGCGCGACGGCGACCTTGGGTCTGAGCGCGCCGGTCGCGATCGACGTCGCCATCGCGTTCGCGGTGTCGTGGAAGCCGTTGGTGAAGTCGAACACGAGCGCGGTGACGATCACCACGACGACGAGGAACGACAGATCCATCACGATCACATCCCGGGACTGGGCGGCGGTCAGGAGAACGCTCTCGACGCTAAGGCCCCGGGGTTAATTCGCCGTGAACTACTCAAAAGCTGAACTGCCCGTACTACGAACAGCCGGCACTGCCCGTACTACGCGCTGCCGGCGACGGCCCGTACTGCGAGCTGCCGCCCGGCTACTCCAGGATGAGGTGGACCAACCCGTAGACCCCCGCGGCGACCAGGCCGGCCGCCGGGATGGTCAGAACCCACGCTGCGACGATGCCCTTCGCGACGCCCCAGCGGACCGCGGACAGCCGCTTGGTGGCGCCCGCACCCATCACCGCGGAAGTGATCGTGTGCGTGGTGGAGACCGGCGCGTGCAGCCCGATCGCCATCACGTACAGCACGGTCGCGGCGACCGCTTCGGAGGCGAACCCGCGCGCGGGATCCAGGTGGATGATGCGCCGGCCGAGCGTGCGCATGATCCGCCAGCCGCCGGAGTAGGTGCCGAGCGAGATCGCGGTCGCGGCGGCGAACTTGACCCAGATCGGGATCCCGTCCTCCTTGTTCACGTGACCGGTCGTCAGCAGCGCGAGGAACATCACGCCCATCGTCTTCTGCGCGTCCTGCAGACCGTGTCCGAGCGACATCGCCGCCGCCGACACCGACTGGGCCAGCCGGAAGCCGCGGGTGGTCCGGCCGGGGTTGCTGCGCCGGAAGATCCACAGGATCCCGAGCATCAGCAGGAACGCGCCGAGGAATCCGATCGCGGGCGACAGGACCATCGGGATGACGACCTTGTCCACGATGCCGGACCACAGCACGACACTGGTCGAGGCGAGCCCCGCACCGACCAGGCCGCCGATCAGGGCGTGCGAGGAGGAGGACGGCAGACCGAAGTACCAGGTGATCAGGTTCCAGCTGATGGCGCCGATCAGGGCGGCGATGACGACCACCAGCCCGTGCCGGCCCGACGGCAAGGTGATCACGCCCTTGCCGATCGTCTCGGCCACCTCGGTGCCCAGGAAGGCGCCGGCGAAGTTGAAGACCGCCGCCATCGCCAGCGCGACCCGCGGCGTCAGCGCGCGAGTCGAGACCGAGGTCGCGATCGCGTTGGCGGCGTCGTGGAAACCGTTCGTGTAGTCGAACGCCAGCGCGATGACGATGACGGCGACGACGAGCGCGAACTCCACGCTCAGCTCTCCTTGACGGCGATCTGTTCGACCGTGTTGGCGACGTGCTCGAAGGCGTCGATCGCGGCCTCCAGCAGGTCGACCACGGTCTTGTACTTCATCACCGTCAGCGCGTCGTACTCGCCGCTGAACAGCTTGGCGATGATCCGGCGGTGCACCGCGTCACCGGTGTTCTCCAGCCGGTTGACCTCGATCCAGTACTCCGCGAGGTCCTTCATCGTGCGCAGCCTGGGCATCGTCTCGGCGGTGAGCGCGCCCATCCGCTGCAGTACCTCGATCTGCTCGGCGACCTCGGCCGGCAGCTCACTGAGGTTGAAGAGGTGGACGGCGTCGACCGCCTCCTCCATGTAATCCATCACGTCGTCGAGGTCGGAGGCCAGCCGGTAGATGTCCTCGCGGTCGAACGGCGTGACGAAGGTCGAGTTGACGCGGCGGATGATCGAGTGTGTGGTCTCGTCCGCAGCGTGCTCGGCGTCCTTCATCTGGGCGGCGATCTGGTGGCTCGCGGACAGGCCGGATCCGGCCGTACTGCCGAGCAGTTCGGCGAGGATGCGGGATCCGTCGACCAGGTGGTTGGCGGACTCGGTGAAAAGGTCGTAGAACGTCGGGTCGTTCGGACGCAGACGTAACGGCACTTCAAGCTCCGGGTGAACGAGGGACAAACCGTGAACATGCTAGGGGCAACGGACCGCTGACGGAGCATCGGCGGTGTCAAGGTACCGCGAGATGATGAACACGTAGACTCAACACGACCAATCCGTTACCGATCAGTTTCAGCGAGTGATCACCGCATAGAGGTCGAACAGGCCCACCAGCAGCACCAGGCCGGCGGCGACCCGTAGTACGCGATCTGAGCCCAGACCGCCTGGTTCGTGACGGAGATGGCGGTAGACGGCACTGACAGTGGTCCAGCAGGACAGGGCCAGCACGGTGACGACGATGCCGAGCCCAAGGCGCACGTTCGACGTACCGAGGCCGGAGGCCAGTAGCAGGATTCCGTTCGCGACCAGGCCGAGTGACGTTCGTCTCCAGGCGAGCAGGGTGCGTTCGGGCTGCAACCCGGGTGGCTGGGTCATCGCAGCAGGCTGAACAGGAGGCCGATCAGGCCGACCACGGCGATCGTTGCCCCGAGCACCAAAGGGATGCGGGTGACCGGCAGGCGCGCGCCGAGGCGCATCGCGCTCAGGTTGACCTGCCAGCGACGGAAGGCGCCGACGGTCGTGACGATCCCGGCCGTCACCAGCACGATCCCGATCACCCGACCCGGCCAGCGCGCGCCACCTAGATTGAGGAACTGCGCGGCAGACAGACCGCCCGCGTAGCAGGCCAAGGAAGTGCGCAGGTACGCCAGGTAGGTCCGCTCGTTGGCCAGCGTGAAGCGGTAGTCGGGTTCTTGTTCTTGCTGATCTTCTTGGCTCAACTGCAGCTCACCAGGCCGTGGTTCTGCTTCAGGGTGAGGACCCGGCGGACGCTGGCCTGCAGTAAGGCCGAGAACGCCTTGTCCTGTTGGGCTTTCTGCACCAGTGCGTTGATCATCACCGAGGTCAGGGACGACTTGGCGGTGATCACCATGTCACCACCAGCCGCCACGAACCGGGTAGCCCGCTCACCGGCCGGCACCGACGCCACCTCCGCGGCAGCGCCGACATCATCGGTGATGACGACACCGGCGTACCGCAGATCTTCGCGGAGCATGCCGCGGATGATCGTGGCGGAGAACACCGCCCGGTTCGCGCGGTCGATCTTGGTGTACGTCGCGGTCGCGACCATCACCAACTCCGAGCCGGCCTGCATCCCGGCCGCGAAGCCGGCCAGATTCGCGTCACCACGAACCGTGACGTCGTCGACCACGCCCGAGGAGAAGTCCGTGTTCCCTCGGACCCGGCCGAGCCCCGGGAAGTGCTTGACCGAGGTCGCGACACCGGCAGCAGCCATTCCGCGCACGAAAGCAGCGACGTGCGGCCCGACAACGGCCGACGTGCTGCCGAACTCCCGGTCCAGCTTGCCGATCGGCTCATTCGTACTGCGCTCCGACGCCGGTACTACGTCTGCCACGGGCGCGAGGTCTACGTTGACCCCAGCCTGCTTGAGCTGGTTGCCCCACTCGGTGGAGCGGCTCGTCAGCTTCGCCGTGGACCAGGTGCCTTGCACGGTGGCCGATGGGAACCTGTCGAAGCCTGCGCCCTTGAGACGCTGGATCTGACCGCCCTCCTGGTCGGCTGCGATCAGCGGGCGGATGCCTTTCACTGTGGCGGTCGCAGTCGCTGCAGCGGTCGCAGTACGGGTGTGGGAGAGGCTGCCGCCGCTACCCATCAGCAGGAGTCCGCCGGGCTTGCGGGCGTCGGCGATCGATCGCTCTGACGACGTCATGCCGGAGGCGCTGATGCCGGTCATGATCAGCTGGGCAGCCTGCTCGTGCAGCGTGAGGGCTTGCAGCTTCTGGTCCAGACAACCGAGCGGTGTGGTCGGTGATTGAGTCGGCGATTGGCTGGGCGTCGTCTGGCTTGGCGTTTGGGTCGGTGTCTCAGTGGGCTGGGTCGTCGGTGTGACGGTTGCTGAGTCCGACGGCGGCGTACTGGGGCCGGCGGTGGGTGAACTGTCGCTGCAGCCGCCGAGTAGGAGCGCTGCGGCCGCCACCGCCGCCGTGACCCGGGTTGCGCCCACCGGCCTGGTCAGTGCGTCTCCCAGGCAGCGCTGTCGTACGACCCGCCCGAGTGCCGGGCCAGGGCCGCGCAGATGTCGTGCAAGTGGCCGACCTGCTCATCAGTGAGTGCGTCGAACACCGCCTGCCGAACGGTCTCGACATGACCTGGCGCGGTCTCCTTGAGCTTCTGCCTGCCCTCTTCGGTGAGGATCGCGACCTGCCCACGCCGGTCGGACTCGATCCCCTCCCGCCGGACCCAGCCGACCTTCTCCAGCCGGTTCACGGCGTGCGACAGGCGGCTGCGCGAGCCCAGCGTCGCCACCGCGAGCTCGCTCATCCGCAGCCGGCCGTCGGCGGCGTCGGAAAGCCGGACCAGGATTTCGAAGTACGTGTGTGGCATGCCGGCGTCGCGCTGCAGTTGCTGCTCGATCCGGCCGTTGACCACGCGCTGGGCAGCGATGAACGCTCGCCAGGCATGCTGCTCTTTTTCGTCCAGCCACCGCGGTTCCGCCATGACGGCAGCGTAGCCAGGTCGACCGACATGCGCCGCCCGGGCAGGCCGTCAGGAGGTGCGGTGTTGGTCTCTCAGCCGAATGAGGACGACTGCTGCCGCGCACACGACGATGCCGAGCGTCGCCAGTACGCCGATGGTCTCGTGGAACAGGAGGAAGGCGAACAGCATGGTGGTTGGCGGTACGAGGTACAGGAGGCTGCTGATCCTGGTGGCGCCGGACAGCCTCAGGTTGACCAGGTACAGCCCCCAGCCGCCTCCAGTGGCGAGGACAACCAGCCACAGGACGGCACCGTAGAACGCTGGGTCGCGGGGCACGGTCAACTGCCCTGTCACTGCAGTCACGGAGACGAAGAGGACTGCCGACACGAGAGTCTGCAGACAGAGGGCAGTCAGCAGTCCAACAGTCGGCTTGCGGCGCCTTTCGAAGATGGTGCCGATCACCAATCCGAACAGGCCGCCGACCGGAATCAGGAAAAGCGCTGCGTTGCCGGCGGTGAGGTCGTCCGCAACTACCAGGCCAACCCCGGCGACGCCTAGGAACAGGCCGATCCACTGGCGCCCGGTCACCCGCTCGCCAAGGAGCGGGCCGGCCACCGTGGCGATCAGGATGGGCTGTAGGGAGCCGATGAGCGCAGTGACTCCTGCTGTGATGCCGTGATCGATACCGACGAACACGAGGCCGAGGTAGACGAACTGGCAGAGGAAAGCCATCACCGCCTGGGTGACCAGGTCTTTCCTGCTGAGCCGCGGTCTGCGCACCAGCAACACGATCGCCGCGATGCTTCCCGCGACCAGGTAGCGCCAGGCGAGTAGATCGAAGGCCGAGCTGTACTCCGTTCCCCAGCGCGCACCGATGAAGCCGCTGCTCCAGAACACGACGAACCCGGCACCGGCGAGGAGCGGGAGCGGGAGCGCCCGGCGGCGTATGGCTGTCTTCTCGAGGGTTTGAGCGGTCATGGCTCCGAGGTAACCATACCGGTCGGTATACTGTCAGTATGGTTGCCTCGTCCGTCCTGCTCACCGATCGTGGCCCCCGTACGGCGAAACCGCTCACGCCGGCCGGCGAGCGGATCCTCACCGCGGCGTCGTCACTGTTCTACGAGCGCGGCATCCGCACTGTCGGTGTCGACGCGATCGCGGATGCGGCAGAGGTGACGAAGAAGACGCTGTACGACCGGTTCGGCTCCAAGGACAACCTGATCGCCGCGTATCTGGAGCAGCGGAACCGGGTCTGGCATCTGTTCCTGGACGAGCAACTGCGGAGCCGGGCACCGCAGACTCCCGAAGAGGTGATTCTCGCGCTGTTCGCGGCACTGACCGATTGGATGGCTGAGTCGCGACGCGGGTGCGGATTCATCAACGCCAGTGTCGAACTGGCCGCGCCGGACCATCCGGCGATGCCGGTGATCGTGGGGCAGAAGCAGTGGATGCGTGCGGAGTTCCGGGCGCAGGCGGAGCGGGCCGGGTTCCGTAGTACGGAGGAATTGGCTGACCGCTTGCTCCTGCTGCACGAGGGAGCGTTGGTGAGCTACCGGGTGGCTGCGATGGAGCACGCACCCGAGGTGGCGTATCGGGCGGCCGCTGACTTGCTGGCGGGCTGGCGGCGAGTCTAGGGCTGGGCTGGGTGATTAGGGCTCGGCTGGCTGACTAGGAGCTGCGCCTGGCGACGGTGAGGCCGACGAGGCGGGAGACGACCATTGCCACGTAGCCGAGGCCTGCCAGCTGTTCGATCATCACTACGGATCGGGCCCACGACGTGATCGGGACGATGTCGCTCAAGCCGGTGCTGGACAACGTGGTGAAGCTCAAGAAGAGCAACTCCATCCAGGTGCGGTCGGCGTTCGGATTGACGGCTGCGGTGAAGCTGTGCGGCACCACTGCTTGCACGAAGACGAACAGGTAGGCGAAACCCCAAGCCACCAAGGTGAAAGTGGCACCGGTCGCGTACAGCTCGTCGGTGCTCACATCCGGGTCGGACAGCATGTACCGCAGCAGGCTGTACGCAGCGTAGAAGTAGAACGCAGCGTGGATGACGCCGGAGACCGGCACGATGACGTCCGTCGGGCGGAACGCGTTCACGACCGACAGCACGACAGCGGGGATCCCGAGACAGATGCTGACCCAGGTCAGGCCCGGCGTCGAGCGCACGGAGAAGACCGCGAGAACCAGTACGACGATGCCCAGAATCTCGAACGCCACGCGCCCGCCGCGGGAACCTTCCATCGCCGGGTAGAGCAGAACGCCCAGCAGCTGGACTACGAGCAGGATCGCCGACGGGTGCCGCTTGGCGCTGGCCAGCAGGGTCATTCGGGCGCCTCCCGGGAGGCGATGATGGCCTGCCTGCGAGCCAGCCGGTGACTGCGGCGGATCTCGGCCTCGCGCAGCCGTCTGCGGTCCTCGTCGGTCTCCGGCACGACCTGCGGCACCTCGCGCGGCTTGCCTTCCTCGTCGACCGCCACGAACACCAGGTACGCCGTGGCGACGTGGACCTGCGGGCCGACCGAGTCCCATCGGTCGGCGGTGATCCGGACGCCGATCTCCATCGAGCTGCGGCCGGTCCAGTTGACCTGCGCGTTGAAGTGCACGACGTCGCCGACCCGGACCGGGACCAGGAAGACCATCTCGTCCATCGACGCGGTCACGGCGGGACCGCCAGAGTGCCTGGCGGCGACCACGCCTGCGACCGAGTCGACCAACGTCATCACCACACCACCGTGGACCGTGCCGAGCAGGTTCGTCTCGTTCTGCGCGGTGATGTGCGACACCGACAGCCGGGTCGCCGAGGTCGCTCTGGAAGCCGGCGTACCGGTCATCATCGGATCCACTCCTTGACAAAGACGTCCCAGCGGGTTGACGCAGGATATCCGCCGGTTGTCCACAGGCCCGGAATTGCCACCTCGCCGACGCTGCCCGCGCTCGTACTTTCTCTGTCGAGGAGGTGGACACGATGACCACCCAGCACAACCTTCCCGCCGAGCGGGCCGCAGGCAACCATCCCGGACTTCTCCCACTCACCGATCCCGAGGCCGACCACCTGATCCAGCTGTCCCGTGCGGCCTTGTCCGCTCGAGGCCTGACCACGAGCTATGTCCACGAAACCGGCACGCTCAGCGTCGCCACGTCGTCCGATCAGCTCGGCGGCGCGCAGTTCGGACTGGGGAATCTAGCCAGAACGGTGGTGAGGGAGCCGCGGCAACGCTGGGCGCAACAGGTCGAGCAGCATTTCGACGGCTTGCTCGCCAACGTGCGGCGGCCGGCCGATTCCGCTGACCTGGCGAGCCGGCTCTGTCTCCGGCTGGCAGCCACGGCGGCGGTCCCGCCGGAGTGGACTGCCGACCTACCGGAGTTCCTGCCCGGGCTCGTTGCCGTGCCTGCGACCAGCAGCGACGGCACTTTCACCCTCCACTTCGATCCCGCGGCCCTCGGCCTCAGCCGATCCGAGGCATATCGGCTCGCTCTGGCCAACCTCACCCAGCTCACCGACAACGTCACCTACCTCGACCACAACGGAGCCCAACTTGCGATGCTCAGCGAGACCAGCTGGTCCGCATCCCGTGCCCTGGTCCTCGACACCGTCCTGCGGGAATCCCTCCACCTGGAGGACCCGAAGTACGGCGTACTGGTGGCTCTTCCCGCCCGCGATCTGCTGCTGATCCACGTCATCCGCGACCTCTCGGTGCTGCCCGCCCTCAGCGCGATGCTTCACCTCACCCACACCGCCTTCGAGAGCGCACCCGGTCCCCTCACTCCGACCGTCTACCTCGTCGACGCAACCGGCTGGCACCCCGCCACCATCGCGCTTCCCGACCATCCCCTTCCCTATCACCTGAGCCCTCAGCTCCGCGCCCTGATCCATTGCCTCGCCGAGTTCGAAGGAGCGCCTGAGCATGACCAGACAGCAACCTGATCCGGACGTAGAAGTCGACCTCCGAGGTGGTACCGCGCTGGCCGGCAGGCGCTTGCACAGTCGCCGGCACGCGACTGGGCGGCGCCCCGGCAGAGGTGGCGCCGCCCAGTCAGTTCAGTCGGTGGCCGATTCCGGAGTGATCCGGGCGGCTACCGGTTCGTTGTCAGGCCGCCGGGGGCAGCAGGACGGTGTCGATCAGGTAGACCGTCGCGTTCGCGGTCTTCACGCCACCGCAGATGACCTTGGCGTTGTTGACCATCAAGTTGTCACCGGAACCGCTGACGGTGACGTCCTGCTTCTCGACCGTGGCGTGCTTGCCGACGACCGCCGCCGCGTCGAGCTGACCCGGTACGACGTGGTAGGTCAGGATCTTGCTCAGCAGCGCGTCGTTGGTCTTCAGCGTGGCCATCGTCTTCGCGTCGATCTTGGCGAACGCGGAGTCGACCGGCGCGAACACGGTGAACTCGCCACCGTTCAGCGTCGAGACCAGGTCGACCTTCGGATTCACCTTGCCCGATACCGCCGCGACCAGCGTCTTCAGCAGCGGGTTACCCGAGGCAGCAGTCGCGACCGGTGCGGCGGCCATGCCGTCGACCGAGCCGGCACCCGTCGGATTGGCCTTGGCGTAGTCGGCGCAGCCGGGGCCGACCAGGCCGGAGGTGTTGCCGGCCGGAGCGGAGGAGCTCATGCTCTCGCTCGGCATCGGCGCCGAGGACGAGGTGGTGGTCGAGGGGCTGCTGCTCGAGTTGTCGTCGCTGCCGCCACAAGCCGCGGTCGCGAAGAGCAGGGACAGAGCAGAGGCGGCCAGAGCGACTCGCTTGATGGTGTGGGACATGACGATCCTTCTCCTTCGATGGTTTTTGCGTTGCGAGGTGTGCCGCGTCCTCGTCGGAGGTGCGCGGTGCGGCTGCCTGAGCTGTGCTCTGCCGGCAGATGCGGGATGACGGCAGCCGGCTGTACTGCGAACGGACTACTCGACCATCACCACCGTGTTGTGCAGTCCGCTCGACCCGTTGGGTCGAGGTGCTGCACGGTCGGCGGTCTGCACCTGTCCGTCGGCATCTGTCGCCCGGACGGTGAGTTTGTGGTTGCCCGGCGTCGCGTTCCAGCGGAACGTCCATTGCCGCCAGGTGTCGATGGTGTCCTCGGCCGCGAGTTCGGCGGGCTGCCACGGGCCGTCGTCGACCTGCACCTCGACCTTGGTGATCCCGCGGTGCTGTGCCCAGGCGACTCCGGCCGCGACCGAGGGGCCGGCCTTCAGTTGCGCGAAGCCCTTCGGTACGTCGATCCGCGACGACGTCTTGATCGGCGCCTCGACGGCCCAGCCACGGTCGGTCCAGTAGGCGCTGAAGTCCTCGAACCGGGTCACCTCGATGTCGACGACCCACTTCGTCGCGGACACGTAGCCGTACAAGCCGGGAACCACCATCCGGACCGGGAAGCCGTGCTCGAACGGCAGCGGCTCACCGTTCATCGCGACCGCGAAGATCGCGTCCCGGCCGTCGGTCAGCGCCTTCAGCGGAGTGCCGATCGTCAGCCCGTCCACGCTCCTCGACCGGACCGCGTCGGCCTCGGCGTGAACGCCGGCTTCGCGAAGGATCTCGGCGATCGGTACGCCGATCCAGCGAGCGTTGCCGACGTACGGGCCGCCGACCTCGTTGGAGACGCAGGTCAGGGTGATGTCCCGTTCGATCAGGCGACGTCCGAGCAGGTCGGCGAAGTTCAGTCGCAACTCGTGGTCGACCATCCCGTGCACCCGCAGCTCCCAGCTGCGCGGGTCGATCTTCGGAACGGTCAGCAAGGTGTCGACGCGGTAGAACTGCTTGTTCGGAGTGACGAAGCGGCTGACTCCCGCAACATCAGCAGACACCCCAGCCGGTACGGCGTTCGCCGGGCTCGCCGGAGCGGGGATCTTGATCCCCATCCGCGTCGCCTCACTCACACCATCAGGCAGCACCCGCGACACCAGCAACCCACCAGCACCAGCCGCCCCGAGCGCCATCGCCGTCACAAGAAACCCCCGCCGATCGAACCCCGCCGGAGCGGTCGCCGGAGCAGGAGTGGTGACGGCAGGACGAACCGGGGCGATCGTCGGGGCTTCGGTGGTTGGCGGGGTTGTGGGGAGGCTCTCGGATTGATTGCTGTGGGCAATTGACTTGGTGCCTTCGGCGGCGGCGGCCTTCCGGTGTCCACCGCCGTCGAAGGGGTTCAGGTTCAGGGTGCGCAGGATCGCAACGATGCCGATCGTTGCTGTTAGCAACGTGACGATCCCGGGAAGGATTCGAATGAAGTGGTTGGGAGCGAGAGTTCGGCCGGTGGCTGCTGCGAGGATTGCGAGCAGGCCGAGGAGAACCGTCAGTACTACTGCGATGCGCGGCCGGGAGGCGCCGATCGCCCCGGCTAGCAAAGCGAAAACGGCTACCCCGAGGAGGACGACGCCGATCAGGACCGGCTTGTCCGCCGTGCCGAGATTCTTGACTGCCCAGTCCTTGGCCGGCCCCGGTGCGAGATCGATCAGGTGGGTCGCGACGCCGACGACCGGCGACGTACCGCCGGCCAGCGCTGCGGTCAGCTCACCGAGGCCGAGTCCTGCACCTGCGGCGAGCACACCTCCCAGCGCGGCTGGCATCCGGCGTCGCATCGTCGTAGTCATGCCGGTGCTTCGGACCGACCGCGCCCCCGGATGGGTGGATCTCCAAGAAATCTTCACCCAGCCGGCAACAGGCAGCCGAAACGCCTGGCAGAGAAGCCTTGTCCCTCAAGCACTTTCCCAGTCAGCGAAAAGCACTCCTCCTACCAGCGGGAAGACCTCAGCGAGCGTCCGTCTCAGGTGGGGTGAAGTGTCCTGGCCAATCGCTGTTCTTGATCCGGCTGATGGAGCGGATCTCGCCGATCGTGGACCACTCGTCCTTGCCGAGGCGCGCCAGCGGGCGGAGCCGGGTGATCTCGGGATGGTCGCCGTCGAGCACGGACGAATCGACGGCGATGTGGCGGACCTGGCCGATGACGACCGTGCAGTCACCCAGCTCGAGAGTGGTGTGCAGGGTGCACTCGATCGCCACCGGGGACTCGGCGACCCGCGGTACGGCGACGGTCGTGGACGGCTCGGTGGTCAACCCCACCGCGGCGAACTCGGAGATCTCCGGCGGGAAGTCCGTCGCCGACGCGTTCACCTGTTCGTAGAGCGGCTCCGAGGCGAAGTTGACCACGAATTCGCCGGTCGCCTCGACGTTGTTCAAGCTGTCCTTGCGCCCGACCGAGGTGAACTGCACCATCGGCGGCCGCACGCATGCCACGGTGAAGAACGAATGCGGCGCCAGATTCAGGACGCCGTCCGCCGACCGCGACGACACCCAGGCGATCGGCCGCGGCACCACCACCGAATTCAGCAACGCATAGAACGCACGCCCACTGACAGCCCCCGGCACAAAGTCGACTCGCACCCGCTCAGTATTGCCCGGCACCGAATTCGGTGGACCAGGGCAACCTGGCAACAGCACGATGGAGGCAATGACGATCATCCCAGCACTCGCCGAGCGGTACGGCGTACGCCCGGACCAGATCCGCGAGGTCCCAGGCGGTGTTGCGAACCAGACCTACACGCTCGGCGATCACCTGTTCCTGCGGATACCCCGCAGCCAGGAGTTCGAAGCCGACCTGGTGAAGGAGGTCGCGGTCATCCCGGTCGCCCGGGCCGCCGGAGTACGGACACCGGCGATCGTGGACTTCGACGACACCCGGTCGATCGTCGACGCGCCGTACGTGGTGATGGAGCGTGTCCACGCGACAGATCTCGTCGACAGCGAGGCGGAGCACCCGGAACTCTGGCCCGAGCTAGGCGACCAGATGCGCCTCCTGCACGAGACCAAGTATCAACAAATCAAGGGAGTGCCGACCGACGAGGACAATGACCCACGCCCCACCGTAGAACGCCTGGCAACCGATGGATGGATAGACACCGGTACTGCGAAGTGGCTGCTCACGTGGTTCGAGCACCTCGCCACCCGGTTCGATCGCGCAGCCCCCAACGTGCTGCTGCACGGAGACCTGGCGGCACAGAACATCATGGTCGACCAGGACGGCCGGTACTGCGCACTGATCGACTGGGGCGACGCCGCCTGGGGCCCGGCGGGCGCAGAGTTCGCCAAGCTCCGCCTGGAGCAGGTCGCCCAACTGCTACCCGGCTACCGGCAAGCAGGCCACGGCGAGCTGGAAGCAGCAGCCCTCTGGTTCCACCTCAGCTGGGGCCTCTCCAACCTCCTCAGCCCGAACCAGCCCAACCCCCTCGGCTCGGGCCGGTCCAACCCCCTCGGCTCGGGCCGGTCCAACCCCCTCGGCTCGGGCCGGTCCAACCCCCTCGGCTCGGGTCGACCCAACCCCTCGGCTCGGGTCGACCCAACCCCTCGGCTCGGGCCGGTCCAACCCCTCGGCTCGGGCCGACCCAACCCCCTCGGCTCGGGTCGACCCAACCCCTCGGCTCGGGCCGGTCCAACCCCTCGGCTCGGGCCGACCCAACCCCCTCAGCTCGGGCCGACCCAACCCCCTCAGCTCGGGCCGACCCAACCCCCTCGGCTCGGGCCGGTCGGACCTCCTCGACTCGGGTCGGTCGGACCTCCTTGGGTCGGGGCGGGGCGGGGTCGGTGGAGCGCCGCAGGAGGAGCTGCGGCATTGGACTGCGGCGCCCGCGAGTCGCCTGTTCGGCGTGCTGCGGTTCTTTGCTGGGGACCCTCCGTCGCCGTGGCGGGAGCTGGGCGGCCAGCAGCCCATCTTCTGACTGTGATCGACGTGGTTTCTGCCCGTAAAACAAGGGTTCGCGGACTTGTGCGGACATGGTGCAGACTGCTGTTTCGTGACTGACTACGTAGCTGCCTCCGACCGGTACGACGACCAGATGACCTATCGGCGCAGTGGCCGCAGCGGGCTGCAGCTGCCGGCGATCTCGCTCGGGCTCTGGCACAACTTCGGCGGTGACAAGCCGCTCGACACCCAGCGCGACATCCTGCGCCGTGCCTTCGACCTCGGCGTCACCCACTTCGACCTGGCGAACAACTACGGCCCGCCGTACGGCTCGGCCGAGACCAACTTCGGCGGTCACTTCGCCCGCGACTTCAAGCCGTACCGCGACGAGCTGCTGATCTCCACCAAGGCCGGGTACGACATGTGGCCGGGCCCGTACGGTCAGGGTGGCGGCAGCCGGAAGTACCTGCTGGCCTCGCTCGACCAGTCGCTGGACCGGATGGGTCTCGATTACGTCGACATCTTCTACTCGCACCGGTTCGACCCCGACACCCCGCTGGAGGAGACGATGGGCGCACTGGATGCCGCCGTCCGCTCCGGCAAGGCGCTGTACGCCGGCATCTCGTCGTACTCCGCGGAGAAGACCCGCGAAGCGGCCCGGATCCTCGACGAGCTCGGCACGCCGCTGCTCATCCACCAGCCGTCGTACTCGATGCTGAACCGGTGGATCGAGGAGGACCTGCTCGACGCCGTCGGTGAACTCGGTGTCGGCGTGATCGCGTTCTCGCCGCTGGCCCAGGGCGTGCTGACCGACCGCTACCTCGACGGCGTACCGGAAGGCTCGCGGGCGACGCAGGGCAAGTCGCTGAGCACCGACATGCTGACCGAGGAGACCCTGAAGCACGTCCGCGCGCTGAACGAGATCGCCAAGCAGCGCGGCCAGTCCGTCGCCCAGTTGGCACTCGCCTGGACGCTGCGCGACGACCGGGTCACCAGCGCCCTGATCGGCGCCTCCAGCGTCGCCCAACTCGAGGACAACCTGGCCGCGGTGAACAACCTGAAGTTCACTCAGGAAGAGCTGGACGCGATCGACGCGGACGCCGTCGAGGCCGGCATCAATCTGTGGAAGAAGAGCTCCGACGCCTGAGGCGGACCAGTACGAACCCCAGTAGGCCGACCGCGGCGGCCAGCGCGGCAAGACCGGCTGTGCGCCAGTACGACGAACTGCCGGTCGTCGCCGCGGTGGCCGCGGGCGTGCTGTCGCCGCCGGACTGGTTCGGAACGACGGCAGGTGCACCGGCTTCGACGGGTTTCAGTGTGACGTCGTTGCCGGTGCCACCGGAGTAGGTGATGGCGTACTGCGTTCCGGCCAGGGGCAGCCGGGCTCCCTCGGGGAGGTCGCGGAAGGTGCCGGTGACTGGGCTCGGACCGGTGTTCTCGATGAGGGTGATCTCTCGGCGGGCACCGGGTCGAGCGGTTGCGGCTGGGATATGCAGAGCGCCGGCCAGGTTCACCGTGCCGGTGACCTGCGGCGGTTCGGCGTTGAGCGGGACTGTCAGCGCGGCAGTGCGAGTTTGGGTGTAGGCGCCGGACACGGTGAAGGACCCGGTGAGCTGGCCAGTGTTCATCAGGGCGCCGGCTGAAATGGTGCCCGAGACGGTGGAGTTGCCACTCAAGCTCACGACGGCGCGGCGGTTCGCTGTGAGCGTTGTACCGGCGGCCATCGTGAGGTTGCGGAGGGTTTGGTTGCCGGCAGCGGTCAGGTCCAGGCGAGCGCCGGAGCTGGTGATGGCGGCAGCGCTGCTGTTGCGGAGGGTGCCTGCGGTGAGAGCCAGTGTTCCCCTGGAGATCGTGGTTCTGCCGGTGTAGGTGACGTCGCCGGTCAGGCGGGTCGTGGCCGGCCCGGCTTGAGCGAAGGAGCCCGTGCCGCTGATCTTCGACAACGAGACAGCATGGCGCACGTTCTGCACCACGAGTGAGCCGTTGTCGATCACCTTGAAGAGCGCGGCCTTCGTCAGCAGGCTGCCGTCGCCACCCGACCGCCCGCTACCCAATCGGAGTACGGCGCCCGAATCGATGGTCGTCGAGCCGTCGTAGTACTGGTCCGCTGCGAAGGTCACGTCGTTGCCGGGCACTGCCTTGATCACGATGTCCCCCGCCCCCGGCGATTTGAGCGTGTCGTGGAAGACGCCGCCGCCGATGGGCGCGCCCAGAGTGACCGGGCCGTTGTAGGCGAAGGTGAGCTTCGAGCGGGACCGCGCCGCCAGCAGGTTGATGTAGACGGTGTCCGCGGTGCCCGGCATGAAGATCTCGTGCGTGCTGCCGTCACCCCACTGGACATCGGCGCCCTTGATGTTGGTCCCACGCTTGTTGAGGTCGTGCGGGATCTTTCGCCAATTGATCCGGAGATCGCTCAGCGACGGGTCGGCGTCGCCGCCTCGATCGGAGTAGCTGTACTGCCCGGCCAGCACCACCTTGCCGCCCGGGCGGGAGTGGACGTTGATGTCGCTGCCGTATTCGCGCTGGTAGAAGTTCTGGCGCAGTACGACGGTCTGGCCGAGCGGGGTGTCGACGGTCCACGTCCCCTGGTTGAGGACCGCACGAACGTTGGGCAGCGCGACCGCGGACTCGGGTTTGCCGGCTGCCGTACCGGTGCCGTTGTCGATCACGCCGGAGAACGGCTGCGTACCGGCGAGATCGAGCGTGCCCCACAGGAACCGCGGCTGCGTGACCAGCCCGGAGCCGCTGATGGTGCCGAGGTTGATCGCCCGGGTGACCGACAGCCGGAGGGTGCCGTTGACTTCGATGTTGTCCTGGTTGAGCTCGAAGCCCGGTGTCTTGTACGGGAAGCGCCCGATCACGCCGGTCGTGCCGCCGTTTCCGTACTGCAGGGTGGCGCCACGATCGATGATCACCGCAGCCGGGTCGGGCGTGGCGACGACGACGTACGGATGATTGCCGCCGAGGATCCGGACGCTCTGCCGCTGCTGTGCCTTCAGCAGAGTGAAGTCGCTGTCCCTGGTCAGAATCAGCGTGCCGCGTCCCCTGATCCGCAGAGTCCCTTCACCGCGGATGACGCCTGCGTACGTCGTGGTCCCGCCCGGCACCGTGATCGACGCATCCCCGCCGAGCGTCACATCCCGCCCAGCCAGAACGTCACCGGTGATGTCCCGAGCACCGACCGCCACCGCCGCCACCGCTTGCACCGCCGCCCCCGGTTGCACTGCTGCCCCCAGCTGCACTGCCGTCTCCGGTTGCACCGCTGCCACCGGCTGGACTGTCGCAGCCCCTGGGCCGGCGAGCGCGGCGAGGGTAAGCAAGAGCTGGGTCGCACGCAGCGCGCCGGGGCGTCGTACCGTCACGCGACGGGCCTCCCTGAGGTCGATTCCCGCCGCCTGGCGAGGAGCGACCACCCTAAGTGGACGTACGTCGCAACACAGAGCGATTCACGCAAATCTTCACGGAGCGCTTCACTCGCTGACCACACCCGCACTCACCACACCGGTACGGCGGGTCGCCTGGCAGTCCCCGGAGTGAAAGCGGCCGGGCCCGTGGTCCGGGCGGATGCCTCCGCTCGGTACGGGCCCGGCCTGAAACCCTCCCCCACTGCGCCTGGTCGTGAGGGTGGGCCTTCTACCCGCCTCCGCTGCGCCTGGTGTGCGGAGGAGGGCTTTGGTTCCCGCCTCCGCTGCGCCTGGTGTGCGGAGGCGGGATCTTGCGCCCTCCCCCGCTGCGCCTGGAATGCGGGGGAGGACGGGTCTGTGGGTTACTTCAGCGCTTCGATCGCCTTCTTCGCGCCGGGGTGCAGCGGCACCGGGTCGGTCTTCTCGGCGTTCTCGATCGTGATGCCCTTGGCCGCCGCGTTCACCTGAACCAGCGCGTCCTTGTTCTCGAAGATCGCCCTGGTGAGCTTCTCGGCGAGTTCGTCGGACATGTTCTTCCGGACCAGCAGCACGTTCGGCACGATGATCGTCGGCACCTCGGCCGGCTGCTTGTAGGTGGCAGCCGGAATGGTGCCCTGGGCATAGATCGTGCCGTAGGTCTTCTGCAGCGCGGGGAGCAGGTCCGTGATCGGGATCAGCTTCACGTCCTTACCGAGGCTGGTGGTCAGGTCGGTGATACCACCGGTCGGCAGCCCGCCGGACCAGACCAGCGCATCGATCGAGCCGCTCTTCATCGCATCCACCGATTCCGGCAGCCCGAGCCGCTGGGCGGTGACGTCGCGGGTCGGGTTCAGCCCGGCCGCTTCGAGCAGCCGCCGCGCGATCACCTCGGTGCCGGAGTTGGGCGACCCGGTGGAGACCCGCTTGCCCTTGAGATCGGCGATCTTGGTGATTCCCGACGAGGCCCGGACCGCGACCTGGGTGTAGTTCGGGTACAGCCGCGTCAGCGCGACCACGTCCTGCGGTGCCTTGAAGCTGTGCTCGCCCTTGACCGCGTCGGCTGCCGTGTCGCCGAGCGAGAACGCGATGTCGTAGTTGCCCGCCACCAGGCCTTGCACGTTCTGCACCGAGGCTCCGGTCTCGCTGGCGGTCGCCCGATAGCCCTCGACCTTCGACGAGATCACCGAGGCGAGCGCGCCGCCCAGCTGGTAGTACACGCCGGTGGTGTTGCCGGTGGCAATCGTCAGCCGGCCGCCATCGGTACCGGCCTTGCCGCCCTCGGGTTCGCGCTGCCCTCCGCAGGCGACCAGCGAGACGGCAGCGGCCACGGCGACCACGACGAGGGGAAGACGACGGGTTCTCATGAAGTGGCGGATCCTTCCGTAGCTCCGATCAGGCGCTGCCGCCTGAGGAGATTGATGACGACGGCAACGAAGAGCAAACCGATTCCGACCGCGATGGTTACGGGCGCGAGGTAGAGCAGCAACAACGCGGACGGAACACAGAGCAGTCGCTCGACCCAGCCGGTGGCGATCGCGATCCAGCCTCCGGTCACCACCGCGAGCGCGGCGACCGCAAGCATCGAGACTCCCAGCGTCCAGGCCATCCCGATCCAACTGCCCTGTCCCAGCAGGTGCGCGCCGTTGTCGGTCAGCACGAACGCGAACGGCACCAGGAAGGCCGGGAGCGTGTACTTCCACGCCTGCCACATCGTCGCCATCGTCTTGCCGCCGGTGATCGCCGAGGTCGCCACAGCGGCCAGCGCGGTCGGCGGCGACACCTCGGAGAGCACCGCGTAGTAGAAGATGAACATGTACGCCTCGGGCTGGGTCACGCCGAGCTGCACCAACGCGGGCGCGATGATCACCGCAGCGATGATGAACGACGCAGTCACCGGCACGGCCAGTCCAAGGATCAGTACTGCGAACGCGGACAGCACGACGGTCAGGATCAGCACGACCGTCGGGTTCTCCGTCAGCCCCTTCGCCGCGTCCACGATGATCTCGGCGAGGTTCAGCCCCAACCCGGTTTGGGTGGTGACGGCAACAATCACGCCGGCCGTCGCGCAGGTGGCCGCGACCGGCAGCACCGATCGGGTGCCCTGGGCAAGCGCTTTGAACAGCGGGCCGGCGGTCAGCCGGTGCTCACGGTCGAGGAACGACAACCCGAACTGGATGATCACCGCGTAGACCACGGCTTTGAACGGCGGGACATCCACCGCCATGAATCCGATGATCACGAACAGCGAGAGGAAATGGTAGCTGAACCGCAGCAGCAGATGCCGCGCGGATCGGGTCGACGTCTCGGCGTTGGTCGTCCCGTGCTTGCGGGCATCGATCTCGATCGCCAGCAGGATGCCCAGGTAATAAAGAATCGTGGGGATCGTCGCGTACCCGAGCACGGTCAGGTACGACACCTGCAGGAACTCCGCGATGATGAACGCGGCTGCTCCCAGCGTCGGAGGCGACAGGATGGCGCCGATACCGGCAGCCGCGAGCATCCCGCCGGCGGGCTCAGGCGGGTAGCCCGCGCGGCGGAGGATCGGCCACGACACAGTGCCGAGCGACACGGCCGTCGCAGTACCGGAGCCGGAGACGCTGCCCAGCAGGAAGCCGGCGAGAGTGACAGTACGGCCGGGCGCAGTACGGCTTCGTTTGAATGCAGCAAACGACAGGTCGATGAAGAACTTGCCTGCGCCCGAGTAGTCCAGCACTGCGCCGTAAATGGTGAACAGCACGATGTAGCTGGCCGCGACTCCCAGTGGCGTGCCGTAGAACCCTGCGGTGCCCATCGTGAACTGGGCGATGATGGCGTCGAAGTTGAAGCCCTGGTGGGCCAGCGACCAGGTGTAGGGGAGATAGCCGCCGTAGTACGCGTAGGCAATGAACAGCAGGCTGAACGCGGGCAGCACCCAACCCGTAGTACGACGGCATGCTTCGAGGAGTAATACGAGCAGTACTGCGCCGGCGAGGACGTCGAGGGTGGTCGGGGTCTGGCGTCGTTCGAGGTAGCCGTCGAAGTCGAGCAGCGGATAGAGACAGACCGCCAGGGCGACCGCGGCCAGCGCCCAGTCGACGATGCCGGGGTTGTCGCTTTCTCTGCTCCGGGCCTTGAAGGGATTCAGGAACGGCGGCACGTGCCAGCCCCGATAGCACAACAACGTGATCGGAAGGACGGCTGCGAGAAAGATCACTAAATAAAACTGGGTACCGGCCGAGAGCGGGAAGAAGACCTGGAGCAGTACGCCGATGCTGACCACCGCGCACCAGGCCGAGATCACTTGGTCGAGGGCAGGATGCAGCCGCCGGGCAGGTTTTTCCTGCTCGTACTCGGCTAGCTCGGACTCGGAGAACGCGGCGGTGCCGCCCCCCGTACCAACACCCACAGTCATTGACCGGTTCCCTCCTGTGCTCGAAGGCTAGTGTCGGCGACCACGCCATGGAGTCGCGTGATTACGTCTTTACCAAGATCTGACACACATGTTGCTGTCCTGCCCTACGATCACGGCATGAGTGGCGCCGTCAGGATTCTGCTGGTCGAAGACGATCTCGATATCGCCAACGCACTGATACCCGCGCTGCGGCGCTACGGCCTGATGGTGACCCACGTCCGGACCGCCGCCGACGCGCTCGCAGCCGACCCCGGCGACCTCGTGCTGCTCGACCTCGGCCTGCCCGACGGCGACGGCATCAACGTGTGCCGGCAGATCCGTACGGTGTCCGACGTGCCGGTGATCGCGGTGACCGCGCGCGGCGAGGCGGCCGACCGGGTCCGCGGTCTGCGCAGTGGCGCCGACGACTATGTGGTGAAGCCGTTCGCCATCTCCGAGCTCTTGGCCCGCATCGATGCTGTACTTCGTCGTACCGGTCTGCTCCAGCCCCGCCCGCGGGTGACCGTCGGCGATCTGACCGTGGACATCGAGGCGCGGACGGTGCAGGTCGCGGACAAGCCCATCAGCCTGACCCGCAAGGAGTTCGACGTGCTAGCTGTGCTGGCCGCCCACCACGGCCGGGTGGTGCCGCGCGAGCAGGTCGCGCTGTACGCCTGGCAGTCCGTGTTCGAGGCCTCCTCGCGGACGATGGACGTGCACGTCGCCAGTCTCCGGGCCAAGCTCGGCCGCCCCGAACTCGTCCAGACCATCCGCGGCGTCGGCTACCGCCTGGGTTCGGACTGACCGTTGCGCCGTCGCCTGCTGCAGTCCCTCGTCCCGATGGTGGTCGTCCTCGCCATCGTCGCTGCTGTGCCGCTGGCCAACTACATCGCGACCAGTGCGTCGCGCACGCTCTTCCTTTCCCGCAGCAACGACGCCGACTGGTTCGCGACGATGGCCGAGTCGCCGCTGCAGACCGGCGACATCGCGAGCCTGCGCGAACTCGCCGTCCGGTACCACGAGCTCTACAACACCCCGGTCTTCGTCGTCGACGTCGACCGCCGGGTCATCGCGACCTCTCGGTCCGGCGTCGACGTGCAGGAGTCCGACCTGGACGCCGCTCTGGACAGCACGCTGGCCGGCCGCCTCCCTGCCGAACCGCCGGCCCTGTGGCCGTGGCGATCCGGTGAGATGGTCGTCGCGCGGCCGGTCGTGAACAACGGTCGCGTACTCGGCGCCGCAGTACTGCGGGTGCCCACCGAGAAAGGACGCGACCAGGTCGAGCGTGGGCTCCTGCTGCTGCTCGGCGGCCTCCTGATCAGCATCGGCGCCGTTGTCATCGGCATCGTCCGCCCGGTCACCCGCTGGGTACTGCGGCCGCTCAACGACCTCGACAACGCGACCCACCAGGTCACCCGCGGCGCCCTCGACACCCGCGTCTCCACCGACGGCCGCGCCCCCGAACTCCGCCGCCTCGGCGACAGCTTCAACTCGATGGCGCTCAGCCTCCACCAGGCCCGGCAGCGCGAACGCGAGTTCGTCGCCGACGCGTCCCACCAGCTTCGTACGCCGCTCACTTCGGCCCGGATCCACATCGAAGGGCTCTCCCGGCTGTCCCCGACCGCCCGCTTCGCCCTCAGCGACATCGACCGGCTCGGCCGGATCGTCCAGCGGCTTTCCCGGCTGGCCGGTTCCGACCGCCCGGGCGACATCGAGGGGAGCGACGACGCGCTCGACCTGGCGCAGGCGGTGAAGGAGCGGCTGGTCGGCTGGAAGGCCGTGTACGCCGCCGACGACCTCGAACTCATCATCGGCGAAATGGTCCCCGGTGGCGTCGCCCCCGAACTCGAGGTCGACGACATCCTCGACGTACTGCTCGACAACGCCTCCAAGTACGGCGCACCGCCGGTCGAGGTCTCCGTCACCCGCGACGGCACCGAGGTCGTCCTGTCCGTGCGCGACCACGGCCTCGGCCTCGGCTCCCGCGACCTCAAGAAGGTCGGCGAACGCTTCTGGCGCAGCGCCCACCACCGCGAAATGCCCGGCACAGGCCTCGGCCTCGCCATTGTCCGCTCCGAAGCAGCCCGAGTCGGCGGCCGCGTCGTAGCCCGCCCTCCCGTCGGCGGCGGCCTGGTCATCGAAGTCCGCGTCCCCCTCATCGAGGACTACGACGTCTAGTACTACGAACAGGGCCCCACGCAAGCTTCTACGTCGCCGCTGGATGAAAGCGGTGTGACTCCCTTCGGCGTGACCAGCAGCTACTCGGCGGTGAAGAGTGCTGCGTTGAGGAAGTCGGGGCCGAAGGTGCCGGCTCGGTTGTCGCGGACCTGGCGTAGTTCGACTGGCTTCAGCGCCTGGAAGATCGTCCGCAGGTCGTCGAGGGTGAAGGCCATCCCGCCGGCGGTGTCGCCGCTCAGGACGATCTGCTGGTCGGTGGGGGTCTCCATCTGTTCGCCGGCGAAGGTGACGATGCCGAAGCGGCCTCCCGGGCGTACTGCGGGCAGAACCCGTTCGAGGTAAGAGATCCGGCGGTGCGGCGCGATGTGGTGGAAGCAGCCGGAGTCGTAGACCACGTCGTACTGGCCTGCCGGGAGTGGGTCGTGCAGGACATTCAGCGCGGTGAGGGTGACGGATTCGGGCATCGTCGGCCGGACGTGTGCCAGCAAAGGCGCGGCCAGGTCGATGCCTTCCACCGTCGCGCCCTGCTCGGCGAACCATCGACTGTTCCGCCCCGCACCACAACCGATGTCCAGCACGCGGGCTCTGGAGAGATCTCCGAGCAGGCCGCGATCGTGCCAATCGACCAGCGGTTCGTCCGGCAACGACGTCGCGAGTGGGTGCCCGGGCGTGGTCAGCAGGTTGGTCCAGAACTCGGCAGCGGACTGATCGGAACGGTCGCCACGATCACTCGCCGCCACCGAATGATCGAGAATTTCCAGTAGCTGATCGACCGTAGAAATACGCGCGGGATTCACTGTCGAATTCTACCTTTTGAACGCCCAGCTGAGCGTGGAATCCCTGCTCAGATGTGGTTGTTGCGGTACCAGCGTTCGGCTGCGGGGTGCAGCGGAATCGGCATCGTGGCGATCGCCGAACGGGCGTCGAGCGAGCCTGCTTCCGGGTGGAACTGCATCAGGTCGGCTTGCCGGCGGAACAGGGTGTTCAGTGTCCACCAGGCCCAGGAGTCGGACAGGCCGCGCCTGGCCAGCAGGTAGTTCGGTACTGCGAGGGTCGGTACCGAACTCGACAGTTGGTAGATCGAGGGCGGGATCGAGGACAGGATGTACCCGCCGAAGCGCCGCAGGGCGATCTGCTCGGCGATCTTGCCGATGTCCACCAGCCGGAACCCGATCGTCGACTGGAGGTCCTTGATCGGGTCGGTCGGTAGGCCGCCGCTCCAGATCAGCGCGTCGATGCCGCCCGGTTTGGTCGGCTCCTTGGCCCGCAGGATGAGTCGCGCGACCGCCGTCTCGAGGTCGAACTTCCGGGCCCGGACCTTGACGTTGGCGGCGGTGAGGATGCGCTCGGCGATCACCCTGGTGCCGGAGTTGTCCGGGCCGATGTTGACTTCCTTGCCGGCCAGTTGCTCGATCTTGAAGACGTCCGAGGCAGTCGGTACGACGATGTGCACGTAGTTGTCGTACGTCCGGGCCAGCGCGGTGAACCGCAGTACGCCGGAGGTGAAGGCACCCTCGCCCTCCCACGCGTCCAGGGCCGAGTCCGACAGGCTGAAGCCGAGGTCGGCGGTCCCGCTGTGCAGCATTCTCAGGTTCTGGATCGAGCCGGCGGTCGGGACGGTGGTCATCGACACCCCGGTGACCTCGGTGACGAGCTTGGCCAGCCCGTCGCCGTACTTCTGGTAGACGCCGCCGGCATTCCCGGTGGCCAGTCTGGCCGGTGACGCGGGGGCGGGCTCGTCGGAGCGGCCGCGCGAACAACCGGGTGTCACCAGGGCGGCCGCGGTGGCTGCCCCCAGTCCGAGCACACTCCGGCGATTCAGCAGGCGGGGACGATCCATGGGAACAACCTAGAGGGCACCCGGTCCCCACGGGTAGTCGCTCCGCTGCGACCCGCGCCACCATCGCCGGGCCGCCCGCGGATGCGTCACTACCGCGCGTACGCGAGCGAACAGGTCTGGACGGGCCCCCACCTGGTGTGACAGCGTTGTCAACACAGTCGGCCGTGAAGGCCGCGTCTACCCACTGAGCACCACCCCGTCATCGGAGGATGATTTCGTGCACGACGACCGTCAACTCATCGAGGAGCGGCTCCAGCGCGCCCTGCGGGAGCGGATCCGCCCCGCGATCTACGGCGCGGCCGTCCCGCTGGACATCAAGGTGTGGCATGCGCCCGGTGAGCCGGTGTCCCCCGCAGAAGCGCTGGCGGCCAGCTATGAGCCCGCCGAGATCGGCCTGCCCTGGGGTGCTCCGTGGGGCACTGCGTGGTTCCACTTCAGCGGCCAGGTGCCGGCCGAGTGGGCCGGCCGCGAGATCGAGGCCGTCATCGACCTCGGCTTCAGCGGCGGCCCGGGCTTTTCCGCGGAGGGCCTGGTGCACACCACCAAGGGCGTCCCGCTGAAGGGCCTGCACCCGCGCCAGACCTACGCGCCGCTGTCGATCCTCGGCCCGGACGGTACGGCTGCGTCGCCCGGCGACTCGATCGAGTTCTACGTCGAGGCGGCCGCCAACCCCGAAGTACTGGGCTGGAACGCGTTCGCTCCGATCTCCGCCGACCTCGGCGCCAAGCCGGAGCCGGGCGGCAAGCCGATCTACCAGCTCACCCGCGCCGACCTGGCCGTCTTCAACGCCGAGGTGTGGGACCTGATCCTCGACCTGGAGGCACTCAACAGCCTGCAGCAGGAACTGGCCCCGCAGGAGCCGCGCAGCCGTGAGATCCTCCGTGCGCTCAGCCGCGCCCTCGACGTACTGGACTACGAAGACGTCGCCGGTACTGCGGCTGACGCGCGCGCCGAGCTCACCGACGTACTGAGCCGTCCCGCGCACGCCAGTGCTCACCAGATCTCCGCGGTCGGTCACGCGCACATCGACTCGGCCTGGCTCTGGCCGCTGCGCGAGACCCGCCGCAAGGTGGCCCGCACGGTTTCCAACGTCGCGACGCTCGCCGAGGAGTATCCCGAACTCGTCTTCGCCTTCTCCCAGGCGCAGCAGCACGCGTGGGTGAAGGAGAACTACCCCGAGATCTGGGAGCGGCTGAAGAAGGCCGTTGCCGAGGGCACCATTGTTCCGGTCGGCGGGATGTGGGTCGAGTCCGACACCAACCTGCCCGGCGGCGAGGCGCTGGCCCGGCAGTTCGTGCACGGCAAGCGGTTCTTCCTGGACGAGTACGGGATCGACACCCAGGAAGTGTGGTTGCCGGACTCGTTCGGCTACACCGCGGCGCTGCCGCAGCTGGTGAAGCTGTCCGGTTCGAAGTGGTTCCTGACCCAGAAGATCTCCTGGAACCAGAAGAACAAGTTCCCGCACCACACCTTCTGGTGGGAGGGTCTAGACGGCACCCAGGTGTTCACGCACTTCCCGCCGATCGACACCTACAACTCCGACCTGTCCGGCCGCGAGCTGGCCCGTGCGCAGCGCAACTTCGCCGAGAACGGTGCGGCGACGCGTTCGCTGGCTCCGTTCGGGTACGGCGACGGCGGTGGCGGCCCCACCCGTGAGTTCATCGCGACCGCCCGCCGGGTGGCGAACCTGGAGTCCTCGCCGCGGGTGACGATCGAGTCGCCGACCGAGTTCTTCAGCGCCGCCCAGGAGGAGTACCCGGACGCCCCGGTTTGGTCGGGTGAGCTCTACCTGGAGATCCACCGCGCGACGTACACCTCACAGGCCAAGACCAAGCAGGGCAACCGTCGCAGCGAGCACCTGCTGCGCGAGGCCGAGCTGTGGTCCACGGCCGCCGTGGTCGCCGGCAAGCTCGACAGCTACCCGTACGAGGAGCTGGACCGGATCTGGAAGGCCGTGCTGCTGAACCAGTTCCACGACATCCTCCCCGGCAGCTCGATCGCCTGGGTGCACCGCGAGGCCGAAGCGACGTACGCGAGGCTGGCCGAGGAGCTCGAGGCGATCATCGCCAAGGCCCAGCAAGCGCTGGCCGGCGAGGGCTCGAACCAGGTCGTCTTCAACGCCGCCCCGCACGGCCGCGAGGGCGTCCCCGGTCTCGGCGCCGGGATCACCACCGGCGCGGGCCAGGCCGCCACGATCGACGGCCAGGTCCTCGACAACGGCCTGATCCGGGTCACCGTCGACGACCGCGGCCTGATCACCAGCCTGTACGACGTGGCCGCCGACCGCGAGGTGATCGCACCGGGCACCGCCGCGAACCTGCTGCAGCTGCACGTCGACACCCCGAACCAGTGGGATGCCTGGGACGTCGACTCGTTCTACAAGAACACCGTCCGCGACATCACCGAGGTCGACACCGTCGACTTCTCGGTCGAGGACGGGGTCGCCACCGTCGTGGTGAAGCGGTCCTTCAACCGGTCCAGCGTCACCCAGACGCTGCGGTTGCGGCCGGGCGCCAAGCGGGTCGACATCGAGACGGCGATGGACTGGCACGAGTCGGAGAAGTTCCTCAAGGCGGCGTACCCGGTGGACGTGCACGCCGACCGGTCCGCCTCGGAGACCCAGTTCGGGCACATCTTCCGGCCGACCCACCAGAACACCTCGTGGGACGCGGCGAAGTTCGAGATCGCGGCGCACCGCTGGGTCCACGTCGGCGAGCCCGGCTACGGCGTCGCGGTGGTGAACGACTCGACGTACGGGCATGACGTCAACCGCACCGCGCGCGCGGACGGCGGAACGACGACCACGATCCGTACGTCGCTGATCCGGGCGCCGCGCTTCCCCGATCCGCAGACCGACCAGGGGCTGCACGTCGTCAACCACGCGCTGGTGGTCGGCGCCGGGATCCCCGAGGCGATCGAGGAGGGCTACCGGATCAATCTGCCGGAGCGCGTCGTCACCGGTGCGGCGGGCGTCGACCCGATCGTTGCCATCGACAACGGCAACGTGATCGTCGAGGCCGTCAAGCTGGCCGACGACCAGTCCGGCGACGTCATCGTCCGCCTCTACGAGTCCTCCGGCGGCCGCTCCCGCGCCACCATCACCCCAGGTTTCCAAGCCGGCGCGGTCACCGAGGTCGACCTCCTCGAACGCACTCTCACCGACCACGACCTCGTCAACGGCACAGTCGCCCTGGACCTCCGCCCCTTCCAAATCCTCACCCTCCGCTTCACCCGCGCCTGACACCCCCAAACAGCAGGGCCGCCCAGTCCCGGGCGGCCCTGCTGTCGTCCAGCCCACCCGCCCCGGGTCGCGGGCTCCTCCGTCGCCCGCTCAGTGGGTGCCTGGCTGGCGTTGTTTCCAAACGAACTCGGAAGCCTGTCCATCGCCTCAAAGCCAACTAGGTCAGCGCTGCTTGCCAGGGAACTCTCGACGCTCTCTGCGCCAGTGTCCTTGACCATTCTCAATCAATGGTCGCTACCGGCTCGGCCAAGTACTCCAGCCGTCGCTCGTGATCAGATGGCTGTTTGACGGCGGTGGTGGACGTCGCGTCCGCGAGCTTCGTGCCGGGCGTCACGGGACGGAGGGTTGGGACTGCTGCCCGATCCGGTGACTACGCCGTGAGGCGGTCGGCTTCGGCCAGGAGGAGGTCGCCGAAGGGTTGGAAGCCGATGCTGCAGGCGTAGACGCCGCTGACGACTCGGTGGATGGTTCCCCATTCCCAGATGGCGGTGGCGTCCACGCCCGTACGAGAAGCCAGCTGTTCGGTCCGCACCCGGAGGTCATCCCCGAGGTCCGGGTTGCAACGCACGATGGTGCCGAGATCGCACGCGGGTTCGGCCCGCAGCCCGGTTGGGTCGATGAGCTTGTAGCTGCCGTCACTCGCTTGCAGGGCGTTCAGCTCGTGGATATCGCCGTGGACCAGAACCGCGGACCGATCGTCATGGGCAAGGCGACGACGATTCATACAGTCCAGTGCGTCCGCCACGGTGGCCGGCGAACACGGTCGGCCCGCCTGCTCCCAGAGCTTTGGCAGCCGATCGGCGTACTGCTCAGCCAAGTTCGCGCCGGTTGGAAGGTCACTGTCGGGACCCACCGGACGCCACAGGCGAACCGCCACTTCGCACAGCAAGGCGTGGCGGCTCGCAGGGTCGGCGACGACGTCGTACATCGGTGCCCCAAGACGTTCCAGCAAAAGGGCTTGCCGACTCACGTCTTCGCCCAACAGCTTGGCGCATCCCTCTCCATTGGCCAGCCGCAACGCCATGGCCTCCGGCCCGACGTCCCGACCTGGCACACCGATCTTGAGGACCGCCGGAGTTCCGTCAACCAGCGTTACCTCGAGGACCAGGGCGGCATGACCGCCCGCCAAGCTGGACCCGATCATCAGAGACCATTCCTGAGCCAGCGAATCGACCACACCAGGCAGTTCATCGAGCCAGGCTTCGTTCCCGTCAGCTATGACCGTCTTGCGGACTTGGTCAGGGATGTCGAGGCTCACACCGCCAACCTAGTATTCCGGCCCGAGTTCGGCTCTCCGACGGCGGTGGTGTGGACGCCACCTGGCGTTCACCGGGCTGACGTAGCGTGGGAGGGACGCTGGAGGTGGGAGGTGGCATGACGACGCCCTTGCTGGGATCGCGCACGCTTGACCGGGAGACGGCTCGATCTCTGCCACCCGGGTCGCGGTTGCCGACGCTGGTGCAGACCTTTCTGTTCGCGGGGCATCGCAAGACCTTCTTCCCACGGCTGAGAGCCCGGTACGGCGATGTCTTCACGATCCGCCTCGTACCAGGCAGCCGGGTGGTCGTGGTGCTCAGCCGGCCCGAGCACATCCGCGAGGTGTTCGGCGCCTCGCCGAAGGTGATGCACGCGGGCGAAGGCAACACCGTGCTCGCTCCGATCATGGGCCAGCACTCGCTGCTGCTGATCGACGACGACGATCACGCCCGGATGCGCCGCCAACTGATGCCCGCCTTCAACGGCAGCGCCTTGCGCGGCTACCGCGAGATGATCGGCCGCCTGGCCCGTGCCGAGGTCGCCACCTGGCCGATCGGTGAAACCTTCAAGCTGCACGAGCGAACGCGCACCCTGACACTCGAGGTCATCCTGCAGGTCGTCTTCGGCGTCACCGACCAGGACCGGCTGGCCCAGCTCCGGCCGCTGCTCGAGCGGATCGTCGCGGTCCGTCCGATCATCATGCTCGGCGGCTTCTATCCGCGCTTGCTGCGCATGCGTCCCTGGCGAACCTATCTGGAGATCCAGCGCGAGGTCGACGCGATCCTGTACGACGAGATCGCGACCCGGCGCTCCCAGCAAAACCTTGCCGAGCGCAACGACGTGCTCTCGCGTTTGCTTGCCGCCGGCATCTTGTCCGACATCGAACTCAGAGATCAACTGGTCACCCTGCTACTGGCCGGCCACGAGACCACGGCGACGGCGCTGGCGTGGGCATTCCACGAACTGGCCAGAGACCCAGAGCTGTTGCGAGCCGGACAACGAGCCGCCGACGAGGGCGACGACGAGTACCTGGAAGCGATCACCAAGGAGTCGATGCGGCTGCACCCTGTCGTGTACCAGGTGGGCCGCCGCGTCACCGAGACGGTAGAGATCGCCGGCTACCGCCTGCCGCGCGGAACGACCCTGATGGCCGCGATCGGCCTCGTACAAAGCGACGAGCAGCACTTCCCCGCCGTGTCCGAATTCAAGCCGGACCGCTTCCTTGGCCCGAACCCGCCCGCACCAGGCACCTGGATCCCCTTCGGCGGCGGTGCCCGCCGCTGCATCGGCGCCGGCTTCTCGTTGCTAGAAGCAACCGAAATCCTCCGCGCCGCCCTCACCCGCTACGACGTCCACGCCCCCCGCCCCGAACCAGAAAAAACCCAACCCCGCAACGTAACCCTCGTCCCCGCCCGCGGCTGCGAAATCACCATCACCCCCCGCTAACCAGCTGAGGCTGTCGAACCCACGCCGGGTCGCAGGCTCCTCCGCCGCCCTGCTCAGTCCGTGGGCGCGCCGCCGCCTAGCTGCAGCTTGCTCGTGGTCCAGCAGCGGGTGTCCGCACGCATCTCACCGGCCCCGCTGGCTGAACGTCGCGTAGCCCGTTGGGTTGGCGCTCAGCGCCGATCCCTGCTAGGTACTGCTTGTGCTCTTAAAGTCGAGAAACACGTGACCCACGCAGGTTCCACCTCTGACGCGCCACGGCCGGGGTAGCAGGTCGTCGCACCCTGGCGGCGAGCACCAGGCACGAGGGGCTCGCCGCGAGGAGTCATCAGAGGTCACCATGGCCGCCTTACCTGCAACCTCAGCCAGGCACCCATTGAGCGGGCGACGGAGGAGCCCGCGGCGCCGGGTGGGTGGGAGCCAGGCGGCGGAGGGCGCGACGGAGGAGCGACCGTAGGCGGCGGCGTGGGGCAGACCGCCTCAGCTCAAAGGATTCAGTCCTCCAGGTCGCCGATGTCGCCCAGGTCTACGTCGCGGACGTCCTCGATGTCGGTTTCGTCCTCGTCGTCGAGTACGAAGGGTTCGTCGTCGTTGACGACGTGGACGGCTGCTTCCTCGGCGCTCGCGCCGGCGCCGTCGAAGCCGACGTCCTCGGCGACCAGGTCCTTCTCGAGGTCGGAGTGGGCGCCTTCGTCCGGTGCGACGAGCCGGCCGGAGCGGGCCTCGCCGACCTCGGGACCGCCGACGTTCTCGTCCTCCTCGGCGTACGGGTCGATGTCGGGCTCCTCCTGAGCGATCCGCTGGTCCAGGGTCTCGCCTTCCAGCGCCTCGTCGGCGGTGGTACCGAAGCCTTCTCCCGCGGACCACTTCTCCGGCGGCGAGTAGCCCTCGTCCAGCAGGTCGTCCACGCCGCGGTCGTTCAGCGTGTCCTCGGGCTGCAGCTGGTCCTCGTCGTCGACGCTGTAGCTGCCGTAGTCCTCACGGTTGTTCTCGGTCATGCCCCCACCCTGACCGTCCAGGGGAGCTGAATCAAGGCAGAGCGCGGCCGTGTCCCCCGGACGGCGTACGGCGTACTCCATGATGGTGTGATGGATCCGGTCAGGCTGACCCTGGAACAGCTGCGTGAGCTGCGCGACGACGTCGCCCCGCAGGCCGCTCGCCGGTCCAGAGCCTCCGTACGCCGTCGCGTCGACCGTTGGCGCAACCGGGCGTTCTTCATCGCCCAGTGCGCGCTCGCCGCCGGCGTCGCGTGGGGATTGGCCCGCTATGTGGTCGGTCACAAAATGCCGTTCTTCGCGCCGGTCGCGGCAATGGTCTGCCTCGGGTTCAGCTTCGGGCAGCGGTTGCGCCGGGTTGCCGAGGTGATGGTCGGTGTGGCTGTCGGGGTCGGGGTCGGCGACCTGTTCGTCAAGATGTTCGGTACCGGGATCCCGCAGATCGTCTTCGTCGTCGCGCTGGCGATGAGCGTCGCCGTACTGCTCGGCGCGGGCAACCTGATGGTCACGCAGGCCGGCGTACAGGCGGCGATGGTCACCACCTTGCTGCCCGATCCGGGGGCCGGGTTCAGCCGCTGGCTGGATGCGGCGCTCGGCGGCGTCGTGGCGTTGGCCGCGGCAACGATCGCGCCCGCCGCGGCGATTCGTCGCCCTCGGCAACAAGCCACCGGCGTACTGAACGAGCTCGCCTCCCTCCTGGTCGAGACGGCCGACGGGCTGCGCAACCACGACGAGAGCGACCTGACCGACGCCTTGCGTCGTGCCCGGGAGAGCGAATCCCTGCTCGACGATCTCCGTAGCGCCGCATCCGAAGGGGTCGCGGTGGTCCGGATGTCCCCGTTCCGGCGGCGGCATCGCGGCCGGGTTCAGGAAGTCGCCGACCTGGTCGTCCCGCTGGACCGGGCGATCCGCAACATCCGGGTCCTGGTACGCCGGGCGGCGGTCGCCGTCTGGCGAGGCGAGCAGATCCCCGCCGAATACCCGCAACTGCTCGAACGCCTCGCCGACGGTACCCGGCTGATCGCGGAGTCCCTGTTCGAACCGGCCGCCGACGTGGCAGCCCACCGGGTCCTCGGCGAACTCGGCCGCCGTACTGCGGACCTGCCCACGCCCGCCGGTCTGTCCGCCGTGGTGGTGCTCGGCCAGATCCGCTCGACGATCGTCGACCTCCTGGAACTGACCGGTGCGACCTACGAGGAAGCCCGCGACCTGGTCCCGCTGAGACCAGACGGACTGGATGAGAAGTAGGTCACACCAAAAAGTTTTCCGGAATCTCCGTCATACCCCGGGTCCGCGTGCGTCTCACTGGCATGACGATCCACCGATTGATGAGCGTTCTCGCCGCTGAGCAGACCGGCGAGACTCCCGCGGCCGACGCCGCCCCCGACGACCAGTTCGACGCCGCCGCCGAGCAGTAAAGGCGCGAACCGGACGGACGGGCAGGCGACGCACCCGGACGGTCTCCCCCACCGAGGTAGACCGCACGGAGGTCGCACGACGCAAGAGGCGCCCTTGTGCGCAGCGTCGCCTGCACCGTCACCGGTGCTCTCACCACAGAGGGAGCACCCCAAACCACCCGCCGAGTCAGTCCTGACGCCGCTTGCGCGAGGCTCAGGGCCGACCGGCGGGTGGTTTTTTGGGTGTCTGGGCTACTGGACGACCGTGATCTCGGTGGTCACCGAGTTCGCGATGAAGCACTCCTCGTGCGACAGGTGATGGATCCGCTCCAGCGTCTCCGCGTCCGGCGTCGGCCCGGCGAAGGTGATCTTCGGGTGCAGCGTCACGTGCGTGATCGCCAGCTTGCCGGCCGCGTTCTTGGCCATCACGCCGACCGCGTGGTCGTCGTACGAGTCGACCACCAGCCGCTTCTTCGCCGCGATCGACAGGAACGTCAGCATGTGGCAGGACGACAAGGCCGCCACGAACGCCTCTTCGGGGTCGACCGGCCCGGGACTGCCCCGGTACGCCGGATTGGCGGACCCGGGCACCGTGATCCCGCCGTCGAAGCGCCACTCGTGGTCCCGGCTGTAGGTGTCGTAGGTGAACTCGTGCTCACCGCGGCTCCAGCTGACATCGACCACGTGCTCCGACATGTCGCGCTCATCCCTCCGAGATTGCGGCCAGCACCTTGGCCGGTGCCGTCACCGGATTGCATCGTACGGCGGCGCGCCCGGGCAGCTGAGCGACGAAGTCACTGTCGTACCGCGCGGCCATCCCCGCCACCGGGAAGTCGGTCGTCACGTACTGCGCACCGCTCGCCAGGGCGACTCCGACTCGGCTGGTCTCGTTCGCCCGGATCGTCGACAGCGGCTCGTCGGAGCGCGTCCGGACCAGGTAGCCCTTCTTCACCAGCCGCTGGATCTCGGCGGTGTTCGCCCCGCGCGGGTCGTTCACCTCGGTGATCGCCGCGTCCGGCTCGCCCTCGGGACCGCGGGTGAAGACGGCCCGGCCCTCCAGGTTCGGCCTGCCCTCGCGGTACAGGTCGCGGAGCTCGCCCGGGCCGCCGTTGTCGAAGTAGAACATCACCTTGCCGCGGGCACTGGCCAGGCTCGGCCAGCCCTTGGTCAGCACCGACTGCTCGAGCGTCAGGCCGTCCTTGCGGACGTTGTCGGGGGTGATCAGGTCGCCCGCGGCGAAGACCGAGCGGATCTCGGTGTCGACGCTGTTCAGGTTGGTCAGGTCCCACGGCGGAGCCTTGACGCCACCGGCCGCGACCACGTTCGGGTCGGACTGCTTCAGCTCGAGGTTGATCGAGATCGGCGCGGCGTTCGGGTGCTGGTCGGTCCAGCTCTTGACCTGCTGCAGGCAGATCACGAACGTGCGGCAGTTGGTGTTGTAGTCGAAGTCCGGGATGTGCATCACCTTGATGCCGGGCTGGGCCAGCGCCGGATCGGTGAGCGGACCCTGGCCGGTCAGCTTGCGGATCAGCGGGTACGTGTACAGGCCGCCGGCCGGGTCCGGGAACAGGTCGAACTCGAGTGTCCGGACGCGCTGGTCCTGCAACTGCTGCTGGATCGGGGCATGGGAGTACCACAGGTCCACCGAGCCGGGGTTCTGCTGCTTCTGCACGGCCTGCTCGGCCGGGCTGAGCTCACGGTGGTAGGAGTTGTGGGAACCGATCTGCTGGACCTGGTTCATCCGCAGCCCCGAACTGCCCGCGGTCCGCAGGGTGTCCGGCGTGTGCTTGGCGGGGGCCAGGGCCGAGCCGGCCAGGCCTCCCAGGGCGACGGTCGCGGACGCGAGTCCCGCGACCATCTTGGTGCCGATCTGCATCTGGATCTCCTTAAAAGATCTGGCGGTGGATCTGGGGAAGAGTCTGGTCCAGACCGGTGTCACTGAGCTGGACGAAAGCTGTCATGGCAGGGACCAGCGGAGTTACACACAGGTTGATGACATCACCCGGTGTTTTGGCAACGTTGTCGCTTCCGCGGGGCACAATGAGGCCATGGTCACCACTTCAGCCGGCGCGGACCAGGCCTCGGGCGGCGAAACGGCCTATCCGTTGCGCCGGACCCCGACCCAGGACCGGGCCAGCCGCCAGGTCGAGCGGATCCTGGACGCCGCTTGTGCCGAGGTGGTCGAGCGCGGGTACGACGCGGCGTCCACCAGCACCATCGCCAAGCGCGCAGAGATCGCGGTCGGCAGCGTCTACCGGTACTTCCCGGACAAACGCACCCTGATCCAGGCCATCGAGCGCCGCAATCAGCACCGCTACACCGAGGCGGTCCGGGAGCGGCTGGCCCTCGTCGAGGACTGGCGGCAGGCCGTCGACGTCACCTTGGACACCTTCCGGGAGATGCACCGCACCGATCCCGGCTTCCGCGCTGTCGTGCTGAGCGGACTCGGCGATCCGGAGCTGGAGGCGACGCCCGGCGAGTTCGACGACCAGCACGCGGACGAGTTCGCCGAGCTGCTCAGCTCGCGGTTCGGGGCCCGGGACAGTCACGAGTTCCGGCTGAGCGTGACGCTGACGATCGCGATGGGCGAGGCGCTGGCCCACCTGGCGGACCGGCTGCCGGCCGATGCCTCGGAGTACGTGCTGTCCCAAGGACGCCCGGCGCTGCATCGCCTGCTCGAGCCCCACCTCCCGTAGCCGCGGCCTGTTGACGGCGGCCCGGCCGCGGCGGCGGATCCGCCGCCGCGCTGCTCGAGCCAGGGAGGTCGGCTCGAGCAGGTGAAGAACTACACGATCAAGAATCAAAACGCCCCCGCCACTCGGGCGAGGGATCGGGTACACCGGTCTGGCCGGCTCCTGGGAATCGTCCCAGGCAAGGTTGGTCTAGGGCTGTGGAACAGGGTCCGATGATCGCGGCCCGAGCTGGGGCCAGTGGCTGACCCGGCCCGCGATCCTGGCCCGACGGGGCGTCCGTACGTCGTAGCTCACGATCACCCGGTCGTCCTTGGTGTAGACCAGCCTGCTGTTCACCGGCACCTTGCGCTGAACCTCGAACGGCCCCTCGCCGTGCCGCGTGTAGTACTCGACGGTGACCTCGACGTACTCCGCCGGCGCACCGCCGACCAACTGACCCCGGATCGGGCCCCGGACCCGCACGACCCGCCCCGCCGTCTTCTCCTCACCCGGATCGCGACGCCTCGCTCCCGCGACCACATCTGCCACGATGCATGCTGCGACCAGCAGCACCAGGCCGAACCCACCGAATACAACGATAGTCAACATGGCACTCACCCCCGACGCGCCGCCCGCAGCGGCGCGGTCGTCGTTGTCGATACAGCTGTGCGGCCCTCCCGCACGACGGTTCTGACGCTGCCCGGAAGTGGCCGGTTCCCACCTTTCGAGAAAAGACTTCCAGTCGTCACCGAAGCTCGGGGCAGCAGGCGATGACCGGGACGCTACGAATCGCCCAACATGCTGAACTCGTACTGCGTCGGCACGGGCCGGTCCGTGCCCAGGCGACTCTGGATCTCCCGCCACAACCCGGCCAGATCGTTCTCGCCCTCGCGAAGGCCGGGCAGCTCGATCCCCTCGTCCAGCAGCGCCTCTGCTCCCGCCGGATCGCCGCTGAGCAGAAGCAGCCGGACCCGGGCAAGGCGGACTCTCGGATCCGCTCCGACCTGATCGGCTTGCTCCAAGATGCGTTGGGCCCGGTCCGGCTGACCGGCAGCGAGACAGGCGTTCATCGCCTCGGCGATCAACTCGGCACGCTGCGGCGAACAGAGTTCCACCGCCCGTTCGTAGTACGAGTCGTCACTGGTGGCGATCGCCAAGTTCCGCACGGCCCAGGGGTTGTACCCGGATTTGTGCCAAGCGGTGATCGCGCCGTCCCGATCGCCGGCGTACCAACGGGCGACGCCGCGGTGGTACCAGACAAGCCAGTTGTCGTCTTCGACCGCTTCGAGAAGTTCACGCCAGCCGACCAAGGTTCCGTCCGGCGCTCCGTCGCGCAGCGGCATCCGCCCTTCGAGCGCAGGCAACCAGGCCCGCTCGCGTTCGGACATGGTGTCGTCGGCGAACGGTGTGCCGCTCGACACCTTCCATCCGGTACGGCGCAACTCGAGCGCTCCCCAACCGGCACCGGCGAACAAGCTTTCCACCGGAGCAGCGTCGGCGACCGTCAGCCAGCTGCTTTCCCGCTCCGCCAATTCGGTTGCGCTGAGCAATGACTCGAGAAGCTCACCGACGCCGGTTCGAGCAGTCACCCAATCCTCCGCATGCGCGACCCCTGGATCGACGTCGAGGCGGCCGTAAGCTTCCAGCCAATGCCAGTTCGTTGCGGCAGGCAACTTCAAGTGCTCGAGCTGGGTCCGCGCCAGGCCGGCCTGGATCTCGCAGTACCCATCGCCTTGCTTGCCTGGCGACAGCCACTCCTGCCAGCGATGACCGCCGCGGCTCTCACCCCAGACGAACATCTTCCGGCCTTGAAGGCGCGCAGTCGAGGTCTGCACCAACCCGTTGCCTTCGGCATCGAGTGCCGTGATCCAGGGCTGCTGCTCCGGTACCGGTTCGAAGAAGAAGTCGATCGCACGCTTGTGCCGCATCGGGTAGCTGAGGTCCACGCCCTCTAGTACCGGAACGTCGACGAGATCGAGCCGGTTGCTGTAGCCGTGCTGCCAGGCCTGGTCCGCGGGCACCAGGACGCGGGTCTGCGGAGTCTGCTCGACGGCGATGTTCGACCACCAGTACGCCGGAGCCGGGTCGCTCGACGGATTCTGGATCCGCGCGCCGACGTACAGGAACTCCGAGTTCTCCGGGAGCCAGAAGTCGAGTTGGGTGACGAGGTTGCGGGTGCGTTCCCACTCCCACAGTCGCAGGATCGGCGTACCGTCCGGGCCTTCGACGCGGGCAGCGTGCATCGGTGAGCAGGTGCCGGTCCAGTGTCCGGTGCTGCCGAGGTTCCACTCGACGCCGCCTGCGAACCAGGCGTCGCGGAGGGCGAGGTTGGCCGGCTGGAGCACCGGGTTGCGATAGAGCAGTTCCTGGCCGCTCGGCTTGTGCACGAGCGAGTAGAGGCGACCGCCGAGCGACGGCAGGATCGTTGCGCGCAGATGGTCGTTCTCCAGTACGAGCGTGGGGATCGGCCGGTCGACGAGGTGACGGTCGTAGTTGTCCTGGAGGAGGCAGGGCAGCGGGTTGCTCAGTCCGCCGTACTGCGCGTTCTGCTGCAGCTCCGCGGGCAGCTCGGCCAGGTTGCCGAGCGGCGGGCGGCCGACCTGGTGGATCGGCGGTAGCGGATTCTCCGGTCCGAGCGCGGCGGCGGGCAGAACCAGATCTTGCGCAAAAAGGATCGTCACAGCCCTCATTCTGGCAACTTCGCGCAGGTCTAGTCCAGGGGTAGGCGGGGTCCGCTATACATAGGGGCACTGCGCGGGTTGCCGAACTCCCGTGCTCGCTGAGGGGTGGCACGTGGACGCTGATGTGATCGTCGTCGGAGCGGGGCTGGCCGGGCTGGCCGCCACCGCGGAACTGGCCGACGCGGGCAAGAAGGTGTTGCTGCTCGACCAGGAACCGGAGGCGTCACTGGGCGGCCAGGCGTTCTGGTCGTTCGGCGGACTACTGTTCGTCGACTCCCCCGAGCAGCGCCGGATGGGCATCAAGGACTCCCGCGACCTCGCCTGGCAGGACTGGCTCGGTTCGGCCGGCTTCGACCGGCTGGACGACGAGGACAAGTGGGCCCGGCAGTGGGCCGAGGCGTACGTCGACTTCGCGGCCGGCGAGAAGCGGGCCTGGCTGCACGCCCAGGGCGTCCGGTTCTTCCCGGTGGTCGGCTGGGCCGAGCGCGGTGGGTACAACGCCGACGGCCACGGCAACTCGGTACCGCGGTTCCACATCACCTGGGGCACCGGACCGGGCCTGGTCGCGCCGTTCGAGCGGCGAGTGCGCGAGGCGGTCGCGAAGGGGCTGGTGGAGTTCCGGTTCCGGCACCGCGTCGACGAGCTGACGCTGACCGGCGGTGTAGTGGACGGCGTGAGCGGCAAGGTGCTCGAGCCGAGCGACGAGGCCCGGGGCGTTTCCAGTTCGCGGGTCGAGGTGGAGGACTTCGCCCTGCGCGCGCAGGCCGTGATCGTCACCTCCGGTGGGATCGGCGGCAACCACGATCTCGTCCGTGAGCAGTGGCCGGCCCGGATGGGCAAGCCGCCGGAGACCATGATCTCCGGCGTACCGGCGCACGTCGACGGCCGGATGCTCGCCATCACCGAGAAGGCCGGCGGCCGGTACGTCAACCGCGACCGGATGTGGCACTACACCGAAGGCATCCAGAACTGGGACCCGATCTGGCCCATGCACGGCATCCGGATCCTGCCCGGTCCGTCGTCGCTCTGGTTCGATGCCACCGGCAAGCGACTGCCGGTACCGCTGTTCCCCGGCTTCGACACCCTCGGCACGCTCGAGCACATCATGACCACCGGGTACGACTACACCTGGTTCGTGCTGACCCAGAAGATCATCGAGAAGGAGTTCGCGCTGTCGGGTCAGGAGCAGAATCCTGACCTGACCGGCAAGGACATCCGCGGCGTGCTCGGCCGTGCCCGCGGTGGCGCTACCGCGCCCGTGCAGGCCTTCATGGACAAGGGCGCCGACTTCATCGTCCGGGACAACCTGGCCGATCTCGTTCGCGGGATGAACGAGGTCGCCGGTTCCAATCTGATCGAGTACGCCGACCTGGAGCGCCAGATCGTCGCGCGGGACCGGGAGCTGGACAACACCTTCACGAAGGACCTGCAGGTCACCGCACTCCGTGGCGCCCGGAACTACCGCGGCGACAAGCTGATCCGGGTCGCCCCACCGCACAAGATCCTCGACCCGAAAGCCGGCCCGCTCATCGCGGTGAAGCTGAACATCCTCACCCGCAAATCACTCGGCGGCCTCCAAACCGACCTCGACAGCCGCGTACTCCGAGCTGACGGCACCCCACTCCCCGGCGTCTACGCAGCCGGCGAAGTAGCCGGCTTCGGCGGCGGCGGCATCCACGGCTACCGCTCCCTCGAAGGCACCTTCGTAGGCGGCTGCCTCTTCACCGGCCGCACCGCAGGCCGCGCCGCCGCCAAGGCGATCTCGTAGGCACATCCGCCCACGCAGGCTCCTACGTCGCCTGCTCCCCACCCCCAGCCCGGACGCTCCTCCGTCGCGCCCTCGCTGCCTTTGGAAAAGCAGTCCGCGATCCGCAAGGTTCTGGCAACCACGCTGGCGTGAACCGCACGGGCACAGGTCTTGTTGATCGCCTCGAACTGACCGCCCAGCCCGACCGCACAGCAATCGGGTTGATCGAGCGATAGCGCTTTTCTCCAAGGCAGCAAAGGGTGCGACGGAGGAGCGCCCGTCGCTGGGGGGTGGGGAGCAGGTGAGGAACGAGCCTGCGCGGGCGGGTTCCTTGCTCAGAAGACCATCGTCAGCAGGTCGGCGAAGAGTTCGTGTTCGTCTACTTCCAGGCCGCGGTTGGTGAACCAGGTGGACATGTTGTGGCAGTCGCGCATCAGGAAGTCCATGCCCTTGGGGTTGCCGACGATGTCGACGACCTGGGGGAGGTCGATCATGACGATGCGGTCGCCTTGGGCGAGCACGTTGTAGGGCGAGAGGTCGCCGTGGGCGAGGCCTGCTCGGGCCAGTTCGCGCATGCCGTCGCGGAGCTGTTCGTAGTACGAGGCGAGCAGGTCGCCTTTGGGACGGACCTGCGCGAGGCGGGGTGCGGCGCCGCCGTTGCCGTCGTCGATGAACTCCATCAGGAGTTCGGTGCCGTCGACCTGGACCGGGTACGGCACCGGGACGCCGGCCTTCCAGAGCCGGCAGAGCGCGTCCCATTCGGCATAGGCCCATTGACCGGCCGCGACGCTTCGGCCGTGCGCGGTCTTCTTGGCCATGGCGCGGGTGTCACGGCTGTTCCTGGTCCGACGGCCTTCCACGTACGACGTACTTCGGTGGAAGGACCGGTGTTCTTCGGACCGGTACCGTTTGGCGGCCAGCAGCGACCGCTTCGCGGGGTTGTCGCCGATAGCCTGGACGGCCCGTTCGAGCAGGAAGACGTCGGCTTCCTTGCCGGTTTTGAGGATGCCGAGCTCGGTGTCGATCGCGGCCTGTTCCGTCACCACCCAGTCGGGTCGTGGATCCGGGCCGCGAGAACCGCGCTCGACATCCAGCCAGGTGGACCAGCGTTGATCGGGGTCGAGCTGTTCCTCGACCGCGGAGAAGCGGAAGACGAACGCGTCGGCGACATCGGGTTCGGAGTCGTCGGCGGTCAGCGCGGCCCAGCGCGAGTCGAGGTCGGCGAAGTCGGAGTGGTCCTGCTCAGCGAATTCGGAGTTCGTGCGAAAGACGTCGGAAGACATCGGGTGTGCTCCTGAAGGAAGAGGTGAGGCTGACGCGGGCATGCCGCAGCACAGTGATGGACATCCGTTCAGCCCTCCTTCGGTTCAGGCAGCACTCGTTGCTGCACAGGCGAAACCAGAATGCAGGCTCCTCCCGGAGCCCGCAACCGAATTAAATTCAACCGCTCAGCGGAACTGGGATCGCGCGGTCGGGCGAAGCCGGAGCAGCTGGGGCGCGGTGGTACTCCGGCAGGTCAGCTCGGGCAGGAGCTTGGTCTGCCAGACGCGAGATCCGGCCAGCAGGCGACGATGTTCGGCGTACGCGCTGTCGTTCGGGAAGGTGGCGAGCCAGACGAAGACGGTCTCGTCGCGCAGGGGCAAGGCGGGGAAGTTGTTCTCCGCGTCGAGGGTCTCGAAGGTCGCGGTGAGGACGGCCCCGGTCCCGGTCAGCGCCGGTGCGAGCTGGTCGGTGAAGAACTCCACGAAGCCGTCGTCCGCGGTACGGCGGTGGTACACGGCGCCGGCGATCACCGAGCTGGGGATCTCGGTCGCACCGATCGGCGGGCGGGGCGTGTCGAGAGCGGGAGAGCCGGGACCGAGTTCGATCGGCTTGAGCAGCAGCGCGTTGTCCGAGTCGAGCATGGTCGCGTTCGCCTCGCCACCTCGGGCCTTCCAGATCGGGCCGTAGTAGAAACCGTTGAGTGCCTTCGCCCGGGCTTCGAGGTCGGTGAAGCCGCGCAGCCAGACGAACCGGTCGGGGTCGTCGAGATCGCGGAACTGGCCGCAGATGTGCATTCCCTCGACCTCCTGCCCTTCGACGAACGCCTCGTCGAAGACGTCGATCAAGGCATCCCGCTGCCCGGGCCGCAGCGTGTACTGCCGCAGGTCGAGCACCGCACAACATTCCGTCATCCGAACCTCCGCATCGCCGGTACGCCGGTACGCCAGTCAACCGGCGAAGGCTGACAACACCCGTCAGTCTTTGCCGCCGATCGGTCTGAAATCGCAGCCGCTGGGTACGGGAAAGTACTGCAGTCCGATCCAACGTGCGGGAGTGACGGATGATCGACGAAGGACGGCTCGGAACCTATCTGCAGGACCACTACGCGGGATCAGCCGCCGGGATCGAGTTGTTCCGGCGCGCGGCCGATCAGCAGACCGATCCGGTCGCCCGGACGGCCCTGGCCGCCATGGTGGAGCGGATCGAGGCCGAACAGACCGCGCTCGAACGGTATCTCGCGGCGGTCGGCTCGAAACCCGACCCGGTCAAGAACGCAGGAGCCTGGGTGGCCGAGAAACTGGGCCGGTTCAAGCCGAACGGCGAACTGATCCGGCGATCGCCGCTCAGCGATGTGGTGGAACTTGAAGCGCTGCGGGTCGCCACGGAGGGCAAGGCAGCCGGCTGGCGGGTACTGCGGAAGCTCGCCGAGGACGAGGACCGGTTCGAGGTCGCCGAGTTCGACGACCTGCTGAAGGATGCCGACAGTCAGCTCGCCGAACTGGAACGCCTCCGGATGGCCGCGGCCCTACGGGTCTTCCGCCGGCCCGGCTGATCACGCTGCCGAAGGCCTACCCGGCTTCACCGTCACGCTGCCGAAAGCTGATCTGCCTCACCGCAGCGTTGGTTCGCTCAGACACCGCAGCGTTGGTTCGCTCAGACACCGCAGCGTTGCTCCCTCAGACACCGCCGTGGGTGGCAGCCGTTGCCGGCCACCACCCACGGTTCGGTCTTTCGGGTCAGGTGAAGATGCTGACGCCACCGGGGCCGACCAAGAGGCCGACGACGATGAGGGCCGCGCCCATCAAGAGTTGGCCGCGGACGAGGGAGACGATCCCCGAGATGACGAGGATCGCCGCAATGATCCAGAGCACTAGGCCCATGGTCGTGTCCTTTCTCGACGCACCGGACCGGCCAGCGGCCCGGCGATTGATTCCCCGTGTTCTCTGTGGCCCCTCTGGTGCCCGCTGCCCAACAGCCACAAACGGGGTCCGCTGCCGAAACTTCCGGCGCGCGTCCTCAGCCGAGCAGCGCGGCGGCCGCGCGGAGGTCGTCCACGAACAGCCCGAAGTCCCGCCGATACTCTCGGGAACGAACCACGGCCGAGGGATGAACCGTTGCCATCGCCGCCGTCCCGTCCGGCAGCTCGACCGGCTGACCTCGCTGCGCGGTGACCTTGAAGCCGGTTCCCAGCAGGGACCGTGCCGCGGTCGCCCCGAGGACCACCACCAGTTCGGGTTTCACGATCGCCAGTTCCCGCACGAGCCAGGGCTGACAGGCGACGATGTGGCCGACTGCCGGTGTCTTGTGGATCCGGCGTTTGCCTCGCTCCTCGAAGCGGAAATGCTTGACAGCGTTGGTGAGATACACGTCCGCGCGATCGATACCGGCTTCCACCAAGGCCTTGTCGAGCAACCGGCCGGCGGGTCCGACGAACGCCTTCCCGCGCTGGTCCTCGACGTCGCCCGGTTGTTCGCCGACCAGCATCATCCGCGCTTCGGCCGGGCCGTCACCGGGCACCACCTGGTCGGCGTACTCCCACAGGTCGCAGCCGCGGCAGTCGGGCAGCGCGTTTCGTACTCTTGGGAGGCCGCCGGTGTCCGGAACCCACTCTGCGGCGCCGGGGTAATGCTCCATGCGGCCCCGGTGCCCAGTGAGCGTCCTCACAACACATTCAAACGGTTGCAACACTCCAAAGGTTGATTCCGTCGTCCGGATTTGATCTGGTGGAAGCCAAGTGGTTCAGCCGTGACGCCACTCAGCGCAGGACGAGCACGACGAGGTTTCTCACCGTGACCATCGCACCTGTTCAGACCCACGCCGACCCCCATGACGGGGTTGCCGAGAGCACCGAAAAGCTGCTCGCCGAGGCCGCTCAAGCGTCTGCCTCGCGCCGTCGGGAACTCCTCGACGAAGTGATCATCCTCAATACGCCGGTCGCCCGCTCGATGGCGTCGCGCTATCGCCGCAAGGGCGTGGACGCCGACGATCTCGAGCAGGTCGCCTATCTCGGCCTGGTCAAGGCCGTCAACGGGTACCGCGCCGATGCGGCGACCGCCTTCCTCGCGTACGCCGTACCGACGATCCGCGGTGAGCTCAAGCGGTACTTCCGCGACTGCGCGTGGACCGTTCGGCCGCCGCGGCGGGTCCAGGAGATGCAGGGCAACATCGCGGCCGCGGAGCCCGAGCTGACCCAGCGGTTGGGGCATCTGCCGACCGACGAGGAGACTGCCGAGGCGCTGGGTACCGCCGCGACAGAGGTCGCCGAAGCGGCTTCTGTCCGAGGGTGTTTCAACACCTTGTCGCTGGATGCGCCGAGCGGGCTGGACAACGGCGCCAGCCTGATCGAGGCCGTGCCCGCCGACGAGGACGGCTACGAGCTGGTCGAGAACGTGCAGACGCTGACCCCGGCGGTCGAAGGGCTCGGCGATCGCGACCGGCGCATCCTGGAACTGCGGTTCTGCTCCGGCTTCACCCAGGAGGAGATCGGCAACGAACTCGGCGTCAGCCAGATGCAGGTCTCCCGGCTGCTCCGCAACATCCTCGACCGCCTCCGCGCCGAACTCACCAAGGGCGGCGGCGGTGTCCCCCAACCCACCTGAGCCCTCGCGCTGTCTGACGGGAGGCTGCTCGTGCGGTGCTGACGCAATCGCCAGGTGCCGACGCCGACGTCCCGGATCCGTACTACGTACCCGTTGCGCGCCAGGACCGCCGGGGAGCGGGAGCACGTGCAGCACCGTGGAGCATGGCGTGTGCGGGAGCAACTCCTGCGTCTGATTCACGGTCGTTGGGGCGTGGGTTCGGTGTAGCGTCGGGCGGGTGGACTTCGAAGAAGCAGCGAGCCGGTTGTACGCCGCGCCCGCGGCTGACTTCATTGCTACTCGCAACGAGCTGGCCAAGGAACTCAAGGCGGCCGGCGACCAGCTCGGATCGACCCGGCTGAAAGCACTCCGGAAGCCGACCGTCGCCGCCTGGCTGGCCAACCTGGTCGCGCGTGAACTTCCCGACGACATCGACGACCTGCTTGCGCTCGGCGACGAGTTCCGGGAAGCGACGGCCGACCTCGACGGCGAGCGCCTGCGGGAGCTGACGCCCCGGCGGCACAAGCTGATCGACCAACTGACGAAGTCGGCAGCCAGCTTGTCGGAGCGCGAGGGACAGAAGGTCAGCGCGGACGTCGGGCAGAAGCTGCGCGAGACTCTCGATGCCGCGCTGGTGGATCCGGCCGCTGGGGAAGCGGTTCGCGAGGGCCGGCTGAGTAGTGCGCTGCGGCATGTCGGGTTCGGCGTCGTCGACGAGAGCGGCGAGCCGTCCAACGTGACGCCGTTGACCGACGAACGCCGGCAGCGCGCCGAAGAACGCCGCGCCAAGAAGACCACGAAGGCCGAGACCGAGAAGGCCCAGCCCGAGAAGGCCGAGCCCGAGGTCAAGGAGACCGCGGCCGAGAAGAAGCAACGGGAGAAGGCCGAGCGGGAGCGCGAGAAGGCCGAACGCGAGCAGGAAGAACGCGAAGCCGCGGAGAAAGCCGCGGCCAAGAAGGAATTCGAGGACGCGGTGGCTGCGGCGGAGTCGACCGAGGCGGCGGTCGCCGATCTCGCCGGCCAGTTGGAGGCCGCCCGCGAGGCGCTGGCCGATGCCCAGGAGGCCGTGCACCGGATCGGTGACGAGCTCGACGAAGCGCGCAAGGCGGCGCGTGAGGCACAGAAGGAGAGCCGCGAGGCGCGCAAACGGTACAACCGGCTCTGAGCGCGCACGGTACAACCGGCTCTGAGGTGGGTACCGGCTGGGACCAGACGGACCGGAGTACGGATGACGACCGGGGTCAGGCGGACCGGAGTACGGAAAGGGCTGGGCGATGGCGCGGGCGATCTGGAGTGGGTACATCAACTTCGGGCTGGTCTCGGTGCCGGTCGGGCTGTACAGCGCGACCGAGGAGCACGAGCTCGACTTCCACCAGTTCCAGCAGGGCACCTCGGACCGGATCCGGTACAAGCGGGTGAACGAACGGACCGGCCGCGAGGTCGACTACGACAAGATCGTCAAGGGTCATGACGTCGGCGGCGGCGAGTACGTGATCGTCGAGCAGGAGGAACTCGCCGACATCGCGCCCGGCAAGTCGCGGTCGCTGGAGATCTCCACCTTCGTGGACCTGGACGAGATCGACCCGATCCACTTCGAGAAGAGCTACTACCTGGCACCGTCGGACAGCGAGAACGCCTCGTCGTACGCGCTGCTGCGGGACGCTCTGGCGAAGACGAACCGGGCCGGGATCGCGACTTTCGTCATGCGTAGCAAGGAATATCTGGCCGCGATCCGGGCCGACGGCAAGGTTCTGGTGCTGGAGACGATGTTCTTCGCCGACGAGATCCGCGACCCGGCCAAGGAAGTGGGCTCGCTGCCGGCCAAGTCGGGGGCGGGCAAGCAACTGTCGATGGCGGTCGACCTGATCGAGGCGATGAGCGGCACGTGGCGGCCGACGGAGTACAAGGACTCCTACACCGAGCGGGTGAAGAAGCTGGTCGAGACCAAGCGCAAGGGTCAAGAGGTCGTGTTCACCGAGGAAGAGCCCGAGGCGACGCCGCGGAGCGACCTTGTCTCGGCCCTGCGCGCCAGCGTGGAGGCCGCCCGCGCCCGCCGTGCGGGTACCGCGAAGAAGGCGGCGACGAAGAAGAGCACCACCAAGAAGACCGCCGCCGCCAAGAAGACCGCTGCCAACAAGAGCGCTGCCAAGAAGACGACCCAGAAGACAACGGCCAAGAAGGCAGCAGCCAAGAAAACTCCAGCCAAGAAGACAACCGCGAAGAAAACCACGGCGAAGAAGACCAGCGCTAAGAAGAAGGCCGCCTGAACGCCCGCAGCAGGTCGTCGCGGACCGTCGCGGCCGGACTCTTCGGACCGACGTCGGATCGCGTCGCGACATACAACGTGTTGAGGGGCGGCAACTCGGGGTCGGCCAACCGCACAAGCTCTCCATCGGCGAGTGCCTTGTCGCACAAGTAGGTCGGCAACACGCTCGCCCCCGCGCCGGCCCGTACGGCGGACAGCACACCGCGCAGATCCGGTACGACGAGATCCGCGGTCCGCGTCAGCCGTACTCCGAAAACGCTGCGCCAGTAGCGCCGGATGATGGGCGCCTCTTCGGCATACGCGACCAGTGGGATCTTCCGGAGCGGCTCGGGTGACGTGATCGACTTCCCCACGGACCATCGCGGCGCGGCGACCAGGACGAACAACTCGTCGTACAGCGGAGTGATCCGTACACCGGCCCGGCGTGGCCGGATCGAACTGATCACGACGTCGAGCGTCCTGCTCGCCAGGCCGTCGAGCAACTCCTCCGGCAACCCGAACCTGGTCCGCAACTGGAGGCCCGCACCGAGGCGAGCAGCGAGCGCCGGAAGCACCCGATCGGACACGAAGTCGGACGGACCACCGAGATGGACCGTCGCCGCGACCGGATCGTCCAGCTCGTCGACCACCCGGCCGTGCAAGGTGTCGATCGGCTCGGCGATCCGGCGGGCCAGCTCGTCCCCGGCGGCCGTGGAGCGGACCCCGCGCGCCTGTCGTACGAACAGCGGCCTGCCCAACGCCGCCTCCAGTGCCTTGAGCTGCGCGGTCACCGTCGGCTGCGACAGCCCGAGGGTCTCCGCACCGGCGGTGACGGATCCGGCCCGGTGCACGGCGAGGAAGCTCCGGAGCAGGTCGAGGGAGAGGCTCATATCGGAAATCCTATGGCTAAGTCGTCATGCGCCTATTGGTTTCCGATGGATCAACCTGACCATGATGGGGCCATGACACGCGTACTGATTGCCCTGACCAGCCATTCCGAGCTCGGCGACACCGGCCGCCGGACCGGCTTCTACGCCTCCGAGGCCGCGGAGCCTTGGAGCGTGTTCCGCGCCGCCGGGTTCGACGTCGACGTCGTCTCGGTTGCCGGCGGCGAGCCGCCGGTCGACGGCCGCGACGAGACGAACGCCGTACAGCAGGACTTCTTCGCGGCGGTCGATCTGAAAAACACCCCGACCGCCGCCGATCTGAACGCGGCCGACTACGACGCGATCTTCTACGCCGGTGGCCACGGCACGATGTGGGACTTTCCCGACGCCACCGAGCTGGCCGGCCTCGCCGCCACCGTCTACGAGCGTGGCGGAGTCGTCGCGGCCGTCTGCCACGGCCCGTCCGCTCTGATCGGGCTTCGGCTCTCCGACGGCAGCTACCTGATCGACGGCAAGGACGTCGCCGGGTTCACCAATGCCGAGGAAGCAGCAGTCGGCCTGACCGACGTCGTACCGTTCCTGCTCGCCGACGAACTCACCAAGCGTGGCGCCAAGCACCACCCCGGTCCCGATTTCGCGTCGAAGGTGGTCACCGACGGCCGCCTCGTCACCGGCCAGAACCCGGCCTCCGCGGAAGCGACCGCCCGAGCCGTCGCCGATCTCCTGCTCGACCCGATCAGCTGAGCGACAGCCGGCCGCGCCGCCCCGGGCTCGGCTCCTACTCGCTAGGTTCGGGGAGCAGGTACCTGCCGGGGTTGGGGGGAGCGCCGGCTGCGATCCAGCGCTGGAAGCCGGCCGGGTTGCGGCGCTCGAATTCGTCCAGGCAGATCCGGCGGACCTCGGCGACGGCCTGCCGGTCCCGTGCCCCGGCGCCTTCGGCCAGCGTGGTCGCCGTCTCGCACCACACGCCGCAGAGTTCCTCGATGCTGAGTGGACACTGCAGCGACGCGATCAACCGCTCGTCTTCTTCCTGCTCACGCCGGCTCAGCTCCGCCAGCGCCTTGTACGCCGGTTGCAGCCGCCGCCGCTTCGGCCGGCCACCCTTCGGCACCACCAGATCGAAGCCGATCCCGATCACCGCGGCGATCAGCATGACGGCGAACCCGATCGCTCCCCACGCCAGCAGCCGCACCACGCCGGGCACGCACAGCACCGTCCCGGCCGCACAACAGGCGACCACCATCGGTGACTCGAACGGAGCGTCATCCGCGACGTGCCGGATCACCGCAGCCAGCGGCCAGATCAGCCCGAACACCACGACGAGCAAGATGGAGGCCGCGAGCGGTCCGAGCAGCAGCACCCCAGCCAGCAAGCCCGCGGTGCCGATCCCCACGCCTGCAGCGATCGACAGCCGCTGAACCCTGGGAGAAACGTGCATCGGACTCGCTCATCCATCTGAAGAAGACATCCAGTCGGGTACCCCCGTCGCCGTCCACCAAAACCGCCCCCACCCGGCCGGCAACACCTGGAAAACGAACAATCGCCGCCCCCGGTTCCCACCGCCGGAAGCCTCCCGACGGGAGCCCGGGTCACCCCGCAAGGCCGGGGGGGCCGTCACCCCGGCGTACGCCGATCGGTTGGCGCGGGTCGGGGGCTTCGGTTGTGATCGGGTTCGCGCCACCTGGCGGCTGACGGCCCGGTACCTCGGGAATTAGGCTCGTCGCCATGGCGAGGACGGGTTGTGACGAGTGAGCCAGGTCGACGAGTTGTTCGCCGAGCGGGTCGCCGCGCTCAAACCCGCGCCCTGCGACCACCCCGCCGCCGTACTGCGGGAGTTGTACGACGCTCAGCTCGGCAGCCGGCACGCTGATCTGGCCGCTCGCTGGTTGCAGTCCAAGGGGCTCGGTTTCTACACGATCGGGTCGGCCGGCCACGAGGGGAACGCGGCCGTCGCCGCTGCGCTCCGGCCTACCGATCCGGCCCTGCTGCACTACCGATCCGGTGCCTTCTACCTGGCCCGGGCGGCGCAACATCGATCACCCGACGGCATCCGAGACATTCTGCTCGGTGTCGCCGCCGCGACGACGGAACCGATCGCGGGCGGGCGGCACAAGGTGTTCGGGCGGCATGACCTGGCGATCATTCCGCAGACCTCGACGATCGCGTCGCACCTGCCCCGGGCGATGGGCGTCGCCTTCTCGATCGCGCGCGCGGCCAAACTCGGCGTACCGTCACCGTGGCCCGCGGATGCCGTCGTGGTGACCAGCTTCGGCGACGCCTCGGCGAACCACTCGACGGCGACCGGCGCGATCAACGCGGCCCTGCACGCGTCGTACCAGGGACTGCCGATGCCGCTGCTGCTGGTCTGCGAGGACAACGGGATCGGGATCAGCGTGCGTACCCCGGAAGGCTGGATCAAACAGGCTTACGGGCAACGTCCGGGGCTGCGGTACTTCGATGCCGACGGCACCGATCTCGGCGCGACCCTGACGATGGCGACCGAGGCCGCGACCTTCGTACGCCGGAATCACCGGCCCGCGTTCCTCAGGCTCCGCACTGTCCGGCTGATGGGCCACGCCGGGTCGGACGTGGAGGCCGCCTACCGCACCCCGGCCGAACTGCTGGCCGAGGAGGAGCTGGATCCGTTGCTCGGCACGGCCCGGCTGCTGATGGGTTCGGGCTGTACGCCGGACGAAGTGGTCGAGCTGTACGAGAACAAGCGTGCCGAGGTGATGCGGATCGCTCGCGAGGTCGCGGGGCTCCCGCAACTCGAGTCGGCAGCGGCCGTCGCCGCGCCGCTGCGGTATCCGGATGCCGCGACGGTCGCGAAGGCGCTGCCCGGTCATCACGTCGAGCAAGGCGGTCCGCTCACGCTGAGCCAGTCGATCAACCGGGCGCTCGCCGACGTACTGGCGTCGTACCCGGAGGCGATGGTGTTCGGCGAGGATGTCGGCCGCAAGGGCGGCGTGTACGGCGTTACGCGCGGGCTGCAGAAGACGTTCGGGGCGGCGCGGGTGTTCGACACGTTGCTGGACGAACAGTCCATTCTCGGGCTGGGGCTCGGAGCCGGGGTGTCGGGGTTGCTGCCGATTCCGGAGGTGCAGTACCTCGCCTATCTGCACAACGCGGAGGACCAGTTGCGCGGTGAGGCGGCGTCGCTGAAGTTCTTCTCGCAAGGGCAGTACAGCAATCCGATGGTGTTGCGGATCGCCGGATACGGCTATCAGAAAGGGTTCGGCGGCCACTTCCACAACGACGACGCGATCGGCGTACTGCGGGACATCCCGGGCATCGTGATCGCGTCACCCTCTCGTCCGGACGACGCGGCCGCCATGCTGCACACGTGCGCGGCGGCGGCCCGTAGCGACGGGACGGTCTGCGTCTTCCTCGAGCCGATCGCCCTGTACCACCGGCGTGATCTGCTCGAGGACGGTGACGATCGCTGGCTGGCCGAGTATCCGGCTGCGCATGTGCCGATCGGGAAGGCCCGAACGTACGGCGACGGGGACCGGCTCACGATCGTCACCTTCGGCAACGGCGTCCCGATGAGCTTGCGGGTGGCGGACCGGCTGCCCGGCGTACGGGTTGTCGACCTGCGCTGGCTCGCGCCGCTACCGGTGGAGGATTTGTTGCGTGAGGCAACGGCTACCGGGCGGGTGTTGGTCGCCGACGAAACACGTCGCTCGGGTGGTGTGTCGGAGGGCGTGCTGGCCGCACTGATCGACGCCGGGTACGCCGGACGGCTGGCCCGGGTGAGCAGCGAGGACTCCTTCGTCCCGCTGGGCGACGCGGCCCGGCAGGTTCTGCTCAGCGAACAGACCATCGAGTCCGCGGCCCGCAAACTCCTTGCCGACTAGCGGATCCTCACACTTTCGGGACGCAACCCGGTCAGCTGAAGAGGCGTTGCCAGAAGGAGCGCTTCGGGGCCGGCTGCTGCTCGGCTGCGGGCTTGGGCTGGGGCGTTTGCAGAGCGTCGCGGTCCTCGCGCCACTGCCGCAGTACTGCGTCCTCGTCGGTCTTGCCGACCGGGATCACCGGACCGGTGGCGTCGCGGACCTGGACCAGGATCCGCTTGTTCAGGTCTGCCAGGTAGTCGCGGACCTCGGCTTCGGTCCGCATCTTCTGCACGTGCTCGCGGATCCGCGCCTTCTCCTTGCGCAGCAGCACGGTCGGCGGCAGCAGAACATCGGCCTCGATCTTCTCCCGGCGCATGAAGTCCTTGACCCACCAGTCGGGGTCGTGCGGATCGGCCAGTTTCGGGAGCGGCTTTCCCGCACCGTCGAGGTCGTCGAACTCACCGGCGTTCTGGGCCCGCTGGATCTGCGCCTCGACCCAGTCGTCGACGTTCATCGAGGGCGGCTTGCGCTCGGTCATGTCCAACCTCCCGTGTCCGGCGACATGGTTGCTTGTACGAACCGAGTTTAGTGGCTTGTGAATGCAATCACAAGGGTGGATCGGGGTCGACCACGACGACGGGAGCGGTGCGGTCGGGCCAGAGCTCGGGCATCGCGATCGGCACCCGCCACATCCGGACGCCGGGATCGACCAGGCCGTGCCGGATCGCGACGTACCGCATCAGGCGCAGCGGGCCGGCGATCAAGACGAAGGCGAGCGGTAGTTCGAGCAGGACCGCGCTGAGGATCGCCTGCAGCAGGTCGTCACCGCGCTGGCTGGTCATCACGTCGAACCACGCGTCGCAGATCAGCAGGACGCCGGTCGCGAAGGCGAACGGGAACAACAACTGCCGCCGTCGCCAACCGGCGATCGCGGTCACCGTCAGCATGGCCAGCAGCAGGATGTCGAAGCCCACCCAGGTGGCGACCCAGTTCCGCGCCACGTAGTGACTCGGCAGGGTGTTGCCCAGGTAGACGGTCCACGGGATCAGCACCGCCACCGCGAACAGCAGCAGCACCAGTCGCCACTTCCGGATCCGCTGCATGGTCCGCGGGCTCAGCATCAGCCCGGTCGCCGCCGGAGCCAGCCGGCGGATCAGCTCCCGCCGCTCCGCCGCCGTCATCGACTGGATCTCTTCGTCCGTCAGCCCCAAACCACTCACCCTTGAATGCTCACACGCCCACCAACCCCAACCCAGTACCCCGCGCCACTCCCTGCCCATCCTGCAGCTTTGCGGGCTTCGAGGCGGCGGGCGGGGGTTGGCAAAGGGTGAGGTGGTGGCGGAGGCTGGGCGGACCGAATGTTGCGATCGAGAGGACCCACCAGTGTCGTCCGTCATCCTGTCCGTCGTCGCCGGAGAACGGGTTCCCGACCCGATCCGGACCACCCCGTCCACCAACCCGGCGAACACCGCCGACGTGGTCGGCCTCATCGGCTCCGCCGGCGCCGACGTGTTCGCCCGGGCAGCGGCGGCGGCCAAGACAGCGCAGTACGGATGGGCCACTCTGCCGGCACCCCAACGCGGTCAGGTGATCGCGAACGTCGGCCGGCTGATGACGGCGAACAAGACCCGGCTCGCCGCGCTCGTCACCCGCGAGATCGGCAAACCGCTCGCCGAGGCACTGGGCGAGGTGCAGGAGATCATCGACACCTGCGACTTCTTCATCGGCGAAGGCCGTCGCCTCTACGGGCAGACCGTGCCGTCGGAGATGCCGGACAAGCAACTGTTCACCTTCCGCCGCCCGGTCGGCGCCGTCGCGGTGATCTCGGCCGGCAACTTCCCGGTCGCCGTCCCGTCGTGGTACATCGTCCCGGCCCTGCTCTGCGGCAACACGGTCGTCTGGAAGCCGGCGGAGTACTCCGCGGTCGTCTCGAACGCGTTCTACGAGATCTTCGCCCACGCAGGCGTACCGTTGGGCGTGCTCAACGTCGTGTACGCCGACGGCGCGGACACCTTCGCCGGACTCGATCAGGCGCTCGCGGCCGGCCTGATCGACAAGGTCGGCTTCACCGGTTCGAGCGAGGTCGGCAGCCGGATCGGCGAACTCTGCGGCCGCCACCTGCAGACCCCCTGCCTCGAACTCGGCGGCAAGAACCCGATGGTGATCACCGAGGACGCGGACCTCGACCTCGCTGTCGAAGGCGCGCTGTTCTCCGGCTTCGGTACTGCGGGTCAGCGGTGTACCTCGCTCGGAACGGTGATCGTGCACGAGTCGATCCACGACTCCTTCATCGAGAAGTTCGGTACGGCGGTCCGCGAGGCGGCGATGGGAGATCCTCGCGAGGACGTACTGTTCGGCCCGCTGCTGGACGAGAAGTTCGCCGCCGGCTTCGAGAAATCGCTCGGCTGGATCGCGGCGCACCACCAGGTGATCGGGTCGACCGGCCGGGTCGGAGCGGACAACCCGCGGGACGGATTCGTCGGCGATCCGTCGGCCGGCTTGTTCTACCACCCGGTGATCGTGGACGGCGTCCGGCCGGACGACGAGCTGTTCCTGAACGAGACGTTCGGGCCGATCGTCGGCGTGACGACGTACTCGACGCTCGACGAAGCGATTGCTCTGGGCAACAAGTCGGGGTACGGGCTGTCCAGTTCGATCTACACCACCGATCCGAACAAGGCGTTCCGGTTCGCGCAGGGCATTTCGGCCGGGATGGTGAGTGTGAACAACTCGACGTCGGGTGCCGAGGCGCATCTGCCGTTCGGCGGGAACGGCAAGTCGGGCAACGGTTCGCGGCAGAGCGGGATCTGGGTGCTCGACCAGTTCACCCGCTGGCAGTCGCTGAACTGGGACTACTCCGGCAAACTCCAGAAGGCCCAGATGGACACCGTCACGGTCGAGGCCGACGACGACTTCCTGCTACCCGACTGATGACCGCCGCGACCCCGGAACCGGGAACGACCCCCGGGACCGGCGGCGACCCCGGGACCGGCGGCGACTCCGGCTGCTGCCTCGCGCCGGCCGGGTGCTTCTTCGCGCCGGCCGGTTGCGCTGCCGGACGCCGCCGACGTGGTGATCGTCGGCGGCGGGGTGATGGGGACCAGTATCGCGTTCCACCTGGCCGAGGCCGGCGTACGGCGGATCGTGCTCCTGGAGCAGCACGAACTCGGCTCGGGCTCGACGTCGAAGGCGGCCGGCGGCGTACGGGCGAACTTCTCCGACGAACTCAACATCGCGCTCGGCGCCCGTAGCCTGGAGGCCTTCGCGCGCTTCGGCGAACGACCCGGTCAGGAGATCGACCTGCACCGCGTCGGCTACCTGTTCCTGTTGTCCACCGCCGACCAAGTTGCCCTGTTCGAGGAGAGCACCCGACTGCAGAACGCGGCCGGCCAGCCGACCCGGATGATCTCCCCCGACGAGGCCGCCTCGCTCGCGCCGATCATCTCCCAGGACGGCCTGGCGGGCGCCTGCTTCTCGCCGTCCGACGGGCACTGTACGCCGGAATCGGTCGTACTCGGCTACGCCTCCGCGGCCCGCCGGCTCGGCGCAACCTTGATCACCGGCTGCACGGTCACCGACATCGATGCTCAAGGCAACAAGATCGCCGGCGTACGGACCGACCGCGGCGTCATCCGCACGTCGACGGTGATCTGCGTCGCCGGTGCTTGGTCGGCGAGCATCGGCGCGATGGTCGGCGTGGACCTGCCAGTGACACCACTGCGTCGCCAGATCGTCGTGACAGAAGCGATCCCGGACCTGCCGGCGATGCCGATGACGATCGACTTCAGCAGCACGTTCTACTTCCACTCCGAAGGACCAGGGCTGCTGGTCGGCATGTCCGATCCCGAGGAGCAGCCTGGCTTCCACCTGGATCGCTCCGAGGCCTGGCTGCCACGACTCACCGCCGCGATGGAGCAGCGGGCACCGTCGTTGCTGGACGTCGGTCTCGCGAGCGGCTGGGCCGGGCTCTACGAGAACACGCCGGATCACAACGCTCTGATCGGCGAGGCCGCCGAGGTGAGCCGATTCCTTTATGCCACAGGCTTTTCCGGCCACGGCTTCCTCCAGGGCCCCGCCGTCGGCGAGATCGTCCGCGACCTGTATCTCGACCGGCCACCGTTCGTCGACACCGCCCCCTTGCATGCCACCCGGTTCCGGACCGCCGGGCTGCGCGCCGAGCAGAACATCGTCTGACGGCTCAGCGATCTCGTCGCGGCCGTGGATATAAGTCATGACATCGTCGCTGCGCCAGCGACACGCCGACGGGCCGTCGCTGGAAAGTAGCTTTTCTCAGTACCGCTCGTTAGGGCAGTGTCAGGTTGATGTTCCGGTTCGGGGCGACGCTGGGTGAAGGTGTCCTGAGCGATCAACTAACCTGGGTCGGGTTTCTCGGCGACGTGGAGGATGCGTGAAGCGGTTCGTAGTACCGCCAAACTGGCCCACGCCGCCTCGTCGTAGCTGGATGCCGCCGAAGACGTGGCGCCCGGATCCGGCCTGGCCGCCCGCGCCCGACGGCTGGAAGTTCTGGGTCGACGGCAAGGGCAACCCGGTCCGAGGACCCATCGGCCGGTACGCCGGGCCGTCGCGGCGGGCGGTCTTCGCCGGCGCCGGCGGCATCGCGTTGTTCCTCGCGCTGAACATCTGGGCGTTGTCCGCGATCGGCCTGTTCGACTCGGGACAGCCGGAGAGCCAAGCCGTCCGTGTCGTCGACGACAGCACCCCGACGCCGACGCCGACCCCCACTCCGCAGGCGCCGACCACGGTGCGCTCGGCCCCGCCGAAGGTCGAGAAGAGTTCGCTCCCCCCGCTACCGCGGAAGACCCGGACGACGAAGAAGGTCGAAACCTCCGAGCGCACCACCCCGAAGCCCACGAAGACCACCACCACCCAGAAGCCGCCCACCACGACGCCGTCCCACCCACCCACCCGCGAAGAACTCCTCGCCGAATACTGCCGCCGGCAAGGCTGGCCCCCAGAAGTCTGCGACCCTGACAACTGGAACCAAGACCCCCACCACCCCTGACCAACGCACCGCCGTACGTCGCAGGTCAAGGAAGGTTGTTGGTTGTGCGCATGGCGTCGGCGGTGGGGGTGGCGCCGTCGGTTTCCAGGGTGGTTATTACGCCGGTGATGTCGGCGGTGGGGCGGTTTTGGGAGAGTTTGGCTTTGGCTTCGATGCGGGTGATGCGGAGTTCGAGGCCGACGATGGCGCGGAGTTGGCCGGCGACATAAGCCGCGGGTGCGTCGTCAACGGACCACGGGGCGGCGTGCCGGGACTCGTGCTTGGTGGTGAGGCGCCGGACGAGGTGATCCAGCCACGCGACGTCGTCGTGGATGACGAGGTCGCCGTAGACGTGCGCGGTGACGTAGTTCCAGGTCGGGACCACCCGGCCGTGCTCGGCCTTCGATGCGTACGACGACGGGCTGATGTAGGCGTCCGGACCGGCGACGATCGCGAGCGCTTCGCCGAGGACCGGGGTCTTCCATTGCGGGTTGTTCCGCGCGACGTGGCCCAGCAGAGCGCCCGCGTCGGCGTCGTACACGAGAGGCAGGAAAGTCGCCAGCAAGCCGTCGGTTGTCGAGGTGATCAGGTTCGCCGCGCCGTGATTGGTCAGCAGATCCTGCACCACGGCGTCGTCCGCGGCGAAATGCGAAGGAACGTACATACGGCCAGTATCCAGCCGGGTCAGGGTTCCCAGAGCGGCCGGTACAGCTGGAGCTCGGCCTGCGATGCTTTGCTAACCTCGATTGGCAAGCGCTTGCCAATCGAGCGAGCGACCGCCACCCAGCAAGGGGTGAACCTTGTCTTTGCACCTCGATCGGCTGTCCTCCTTCCCTGTCACCGCGTTCGACGCGGACGGCAACCTCGCCCTCGGTCCGTACCGCCAGCATCTGCGGCACCAGATCGATGCCGGCCCAGCCGCGATCTTCGCGTGTTGCGGGACCGGCGAGTTCTTCTCGCTCACCCTCGACGAGTACGCCGCCGCGGTGCGCGCGGCGGTGGCCGAAGCCGCGGGCGCCTTACCGGTTTTCGCCGGGACGGGATACGGAACCGCGATGGCGGCCCAGTTCGCCGCGGCTGCTCGGGAGGCCGGCGCCGACGGGTTGCTGGTGCTACCGCCGTACCTGATCAAGCCGTCGCAGCAAGGTCTGCTCGACCACTTCAAGGCGCTCGCGGCGCGGGCCGGTTTGCCGCTGATCGCCTACCAGCGCGACAACGCGATCTACTCCCCCGAGACCGTCGCCGCCCTCGCAGCCATCCCGGAGGTGATCGGATTCAAGGACGGCCTCGGCGATCTGGATCTGCTCCAGCGGATCATGGCCGTCGCACCGGAGCTCACCTATTTCAACGGGCTTCCGACGGCCGAGGTCACCGCCCGGTCGTACGCGGCCATCGGCGTACGTGCGTACTCGTCGGCCGTGCACTGCTTCGCGCCGGAGATCGCGCATGCGTACGAGAGCGGTCTCGACGCTTTGCTGCCCGAGTTCTACCTGCCACTGGTCAAGCTGCGGGACAAGGGCACCGGGTACGCCGTATCGCTGGTCAAGGCAGCCGTCCGGCGCCGGTTCACCGATGTCGGATCCGTCCGCTCGCCTCTCACCGACCCGCTGCCGGAGCACCTGGAGGAACTGGACCAACTCCTGGATCACGGCCTGACCGTCGTACGGAAGGCGGCCGTCGCATGAAGCTCACCGACATCGTCATCACCCCGGTCGCGATGAAGGACCCGCCGCTCCGCAACATCCAGGGCATCCACCAGCCGTACGCGCTGCGCTCGATCCTCCAGGTGCACACGGATGAGGGACTGACGGGGCTCGGTGAGACGTACGGCGACCTCGCGATCCTCACCGCGTTGCACAAGGTCGCGCCGCGACTCCAAGGGCTCGATCCGTACGACCTGAACGGTCTCGAGCGGATCATCGACGAAACGCTCGGCCGAGCCGCCGGTCTCGCGACTCACGGCCTCGTCGGCGAGGCAAGCGACGAGAAGACGCTCGCCACCGTCTTGTCCGCCTTCGAGGTCGCCTGCTGGGACCTGCAGGGCAAGGCACTAGGTCGCCCTGTGGTCGAGCTGCTCGGCGGCAAGGTCCGCGACGTCGTGCCGTACAGCGGCTATCTGTTCTTCAAACCGGCCGCGCACAGTCCCTTGCCGGACTACCCGACGGACGACTGGGGCGAGGCGATGGATGCCGAGGGCATCGTTGCGCAAGCCCGCCGGATGGTCGACGGCTACGGCTTCAAGTCGCTCAAACTCAAGGGCGGCGTGCTACCGCCGGACGAAGAAGCCGACGCGATCCTCGCCCTCAGGGCAGCGTTCCCGGATCATCCACTGCGACTTGATCCCAACGGAGGCTGGACGGTCGAGACCAGCATCGCGATCGGCAAGAAGCTCGACGGCGTCCTGGAATACCTGGAGGATCCGACCGCTGGTATCGACGGGATGGCCGCGGTCGCCCGCGAGGTCTCGATGCCGTTGGCAACCAATATGTGCGTGACCGCCTTCAGCCACCTCAAGCCCGCCGTACTGGCCGACGCGGTCCAGGTGGTGCTGTCGGATCACCACTTCTGGGGCGGTCTGCGCCGGTCCCGCGACCTCGCCGCGATCTGCCGGACCTTCGGGATCGGCCTTTCCATGCACTCGAACTCGCACCTCGGCATCAGCCTCGCCGCGATGACCCACCTGGCGGGCGCGACGCCTGAGCTCACCTACGACTGCGACACGCACTATCCGTATCTGGTGGAGGACGTAGTACAGCCGGGCGCGCTCGAGTTCGTCGATGGTGCGGTGGCTGTGCCGGACGGGCCTGGTCTCGGGGTCGAGCTGGACCTGGACTCACTGGCGCGGCTCGCGGAGCAGTACGAGAAGTGCGGGTTCGACACCCGCGACGACATCACTCCGATGCGAGCCATCCAACCGGACTGGGATCCGGTGATCCCGCGATGGTGAGGCACGGAGTGTCCACCTATACCTAGGACCTGGTGCAGCCGACTGCCGCAGAGCGCTGAAGGGTGTTGATGGGCGGGCCGCCGCCGTCCGGGCATGGATGGCGGCGGCCCCGGGTGTTTACTTGCGGTGTTTGCCGCCGGACTCGTCCTCGACGTCGATCTGCTCCTTGCGGACCGTGTCGCTGATCTGCTGTTCCTCGCGGACCGTTTCGGTCTCCAGGCCGACGCGTTCGACGGCGACGGTCTCCTTCGCGACCACGGGACGTTCCTCGTGCAGGACGACCTCGCGGTCCTCCTCGCCGATCTCGCCGGTCCCGCCGAGTTTGCCGTCGCGATCCATGCCCTCGGCAATCGGTTCGCGGGTCACATGGACCTCTTCGTGACTGACCGGCACGGTGATCTGCTGTTCCTCCGTGACCACGTGCTTACGCAGCCGGACGCGACCGGTCTCGACGGTTTCCGTACCGGCCCGCAGCCGTTCCTCGGAGCGAACCATCGACTCCTGGCCGGCAAGGTCCTGATCGCCCTTACCGTGCATGCCCTGACCCCGCACCGCGGTGTCCTGGCCGGCCAGGTTCTGCGTGTTGCGGCCGGTCTGGTCGCGGCCCGGCATCGCGGCAGGCAGGTTGTAGTGCCGGTACAGCTCGGCCGCCTCTTCCTCCGACAGGTGGCCCTGGTCGTCGATCCGCGGCGCGTCCTTGATCAGGTCCTTCGGCGCCCCGACGTGCAGGCCGTCCTGCTCGGTGTGCGCCCCGGTCAACGGGACAAAGGATTCCTTGGTCCCGAACAGCCCTGTCCGCACCGTCACCCACTCGGGCATCCCCGACAGATCGGAGGCGTAGAGGTTGGCGACCGTGCCGACCTTGTGGCCCTCGACATCGTAAACGTCCTTGCCGATGGCCTGTTCCAGCTCCTGCGCGGTACTCATCAGTGCTCACATCCCCGTTCTGATTGTCGTCAGCAACTGTCTCTCCCGCCGGGTACCCGGAGTGACAGGTGGCAAACAACCAGTGATCAGAGCAGCTCCACGCTCAACCGGTGCAGATCCACCCCGAACGGCCGATCCGCCTCGATCGGCGGTACGACAGTCGCCACTGAATCGAGAAACGCCTGCAATACAAGCGAAACAGGCCGCTTCGCCAGCGCACAGGCTTGAAAGACCGTCAGTACTTCGCACGCCAGCACCTCACGAGCGAGCCGGACGGCACCCGCCAATCCACCCGCCGCCTCCCAGCTGAAGGACTGCACGTCTTCTTGTCCGTTGGAGGTCTCGACCGAACCAATTGCCGACGGCAACGAGAGCCGTCGCATCGCATGCACCAGCGCGACAGCCTTCTTGTGTACTGCGACCAGCCCCGCCTGTGGACCAGGCTCGTGAGCCAACTGGGCCGGCAGACCGGTCACCGCGGGATCGAGCAGCCGATGAACCCGGGCAGCCGACACCTCCGCCGCGTGCGTGAGCGCCGCGACCAGTTGATCGCAATGCGCCGCAAGATCGATCCCGTGGAAGCCAGCCGTTCCAACGAAGGCGCCGTCGAGGAAGGCAGGCGAATCCGTCACGCCGGCAAGTGCCCGCTCGACCGCCTCCCCCAGGCGCGCGACGGACCGCTCGACGTTGGCGATCACCTGCCCTGCTGTCCGAAACGACACAGGCGCCTGCAACGAGCGCGGTTCATCCTCGGGTCCGGCGAGCTCCAGCAATCGGGCCAGCTCGGCGGTCAGGACGTCGTCGCCCCTTCCACACAAGGGATTGTATGGATCCCGGTTGGCGCCGATGACGGCAATCCCGGTAGCTGCAGCGAAGCGCTGGTACTCGAGCAGCTTCGCCACCTGGGACAGCTGCAACCATGCCCGTCCGCTGGCTCCCGGAATCCCTGCCAGCAGGGAGATTCCCTCTTTCGGACCGAGCTGGAAGGAGGTCGGCGGAGCCGCGACCGCGCCCTCGTCGGTGAGGACGGTTCCGATCCCCACCAGCGGCCCGAAGGCATGCGCCAACGGGATGATCTCCCCCGCCGAACCAGCACCCTCGACGGGGATCGCGGGAACGACACCGCTGTTGAGGAGTTCAACCAGTTGAAGGCACAGTTCGGCGGACACTCCCGCGTCGCCGCTGAGAAACGTCCGCAAGCGAGCAACGACAACGGCCCGCGCTTCGTCGACCGGCAGCCAGGGTGGGCCGCCGACCGCCCTGGCCAGCAAGAGATTACGCTGGTGGACTGCCTGTTCGGGCTCACTCAGTCGGACCTTGCTCATGGCCCCCATCCCGGTGTTGACCCCATAGACGGCATCTCCGGCGCGCAAGGCCGACAGTACGGCGTACCGGGTGGTGCTGAGGCGGTCGATCAGGTTGCGGGAGAGCTCGATCGGCGTACGGTCCAGGGTCAGGTCTTCGGGTTTGTCGATCAGCATGTCAGTGGAATCTGAGCATCGTGCCGACGTCCGCGGCCTCGGCCCGGCGCAGGATCAGGTGGGCGATCGCCACGTCCAGCAAGGAAAGCCCGCGATGCCAGAAGAGGTTGCGCTCGGCATCGTTCTCGCGGCCAGGCTTCTGGCCCGCGACGATCTGCCCGAGTTCGGCGTACAGGGTGTCCGGTGAGAGCCGGCCGGTGTCGACGTGGCGGCGCAGTGCCCCGAAACGGCCGGACTGCGCCTCGCGCCAGTCGTCCACGACGACCTTGTCCATCACGTCGAGCAGGTCCAGCTCGACAGCACTGACCGTCCCGTACGGCACCACGAAGGCGCCTGATTTGACCGCAGCTGTTCGCAACAAGGGCTTCGGCTCGGTCAGCCGGGTCGCCTCGACGATCACGTCGGCGCCGTCGAAGGCCTCCTCGGCGGTCGCGACCACGCGAACCGGCGTGGACAGTTCGGCGGACAGCTCTGCCGCGAACTTCTCCCGCGACTCAGGCCGCCGCGAGGTCACCCGGATCTCGTCGAGGTCGAAGAGATCGTCGAGCATGGTGACGTTCCACCACGCCGTACCGCGGGATCCCGCGTGGCCCAGGATCTTGCTGTCCCGGCGGGCGAGGTGCCGCGCGCCGACCGTGGTCATCGCGCCGGTCCGCGCAGCCGTGATCATCGTGGCGTCGAGCACGGCCAGCGGGATGCCGGTGGTCGGATCGAACAGGGTGGCCATCGCCAGCTCACTCGGAAGCCCGACCTTGTAGTTGGGAACGAAGTCGCCGACCACCTTCACGCCGCTGACACCGTGCTCGCCGAGGCGGTTCAGATGACCGCGCAGTACGTTGAAGTGCCCGATCCCGCCGTTGTCCGGTTGCAGATGCACCCGCGGCTCGAAACTCGTCTCGCCCTCCCCGTGATCGCGGACGGCCGCCTCCACCGCATCGACGATCTCCGTCCGGCTTAGCCCGAGCGAGTCGATCTCCGGCCCGGACAAGAACCTCAACCAAATGCCCTCAGCCATCAACCCTCCGCCCTAGTCGCCTCCCAGCATCGTGCCAGCAGCGACTTTCGTCTCTTTCGGGGCCCGCCGCGCCGACTTCGGTATCGCGCTCGATCGCGACCGCAGATCGGGGCTGCTCGCGCTGTTACGTTCGCCGGACAGACGAGAAGGAGCAAGCCATGACCACCGACACCGCGACAGTGATCGGGCACTCGACGTCCGACAAGGCGGTGCTGTTCGGCGGGCTGCCGCTGGCCGGGGCGGCGCTCGGATTCTTCTTGCCGTTGATCGCTGAGTGGGGCGCCGGGCAGAAGTGGGTCCCGTTCCTGCGTCCGCTCGAGCTGATCGCGTCGTGGGACAGCTGGTGGGCGGTGATCGCTTGTACGGCGGCAGGTTCGATCGCGGGTGTGCTGCTTGCCGGAATGGCGTTGGAGGACACGCTCAAGGTGACGATCACGAACAGCGGAATCGAGTTCTTGAAGAACCAGCAGACTGTTCGGGTACGGCGTGAGCAGGTGGCCGTGGTTTTTCTGGACGGCCGGGAGATCGTCGTCCAGGACGCTTCGTCGCGGGAGCTCGCTCGGGAACGGCACGATCAGTTGAAGTCCGATGCGCGGCAGATCCCGGGGGCGTTTCGCCGGCACGGATATCCGTGGTCGGAAGCGGGCGATCCGCACGGCGAGAAGTTCCGGCGCTGGGTGGAGGACGACCCCGACCTGCCGCCCACGGTCAACGCCGTCCTGCGTGCGAGGTCGAAGGCGTTCGATCAGGGTGACAAGGGCAAGGCTGATCTGCGGGAACTCCGCGAAGAACTCGGCAAGCTCGGCTACGTCGTACGGGACAGGAACAAGAACCAGTACTGGCGGGTCGCCGCGTGAATCAGAGGGCCGGCAACGGTTCGCGGACCAACTGGGGCAATTTGGCGGCGGTGGCTTCGTCGGACGGGGAGTAGGTGACGATGTGGGGGCTGGCGGGGTTGGGCTCGAACCAGAGGTTGCTGGCCAGTAGGTGCAGGTCGCCGACCTCGCGGTGCCGGTAGTGCTTGCGGGCGGTGGTCGGGGTCATCACCTCGTGGCGTTCCCAGAGTTCGCGGAATTCGGCGGATTCGGTCTGCAGCCTGTTCAGCAAGGCTTTCCAGGCCGGCTCGCCGAGGTTCGCGGTCATCGACGCGCGGAACTTCGCCGTCATCAGCCGCAGGGTCAGATCGAGATCGCCCATCGTCGCCCGCACCTGCTCGTGGGTGAACGCCAGCCAGATCATGTTGCGGTCCTCGGCCGGTACCGCATCGAGATCGCAGAACAGCCGCTCGAAGCTGCGGTTGTAGGCGAGCACGTCGAAGCGATTGTTCTGCACGCTGGACGGGAACGGGTCGAGCTGGTCGATCATCAACCGGATCGCTTCGCTGACCGGGCTGTAGCTGTTCGCCGGCGTCGGATCGATCGACCCGGCCAGGCTGAACAGGTGGTTGCGTTCGGACCGGTCCAGCCGCAACGTCCGGGCGATCGCGTCGAGCACCTCGGCCGAGACCTGGATGTCGCGCGCCTGCTCCAGCCAGGTGTACCAAGTCACCCCGATGGCGGCGAGCTGCGCGACCTCCTCACGCCGCAACCCCGGCGTACGGCGTCTGCGGCCGACCGGCAGACCGACGTCCTCGGGCGTGAGGCGCTCGCGCCGGCTGCGCAGGAAGCTGGCCAACTCGTCCCGGCGAGGGCTGTCGCTTGCGTCCATGACACCAGGATGGCATCGCACTCAAACTGGTACCAGGTGCAATTTGTACCAGGATAAGGAGACTCTGGTACCAGGCTGAGCCCCGCTTGAGGGTGGTATCCATGACCACACAGTTGGAAGTGACCACCCGGCCCGCCTCCGCGGCGACCGGTCACCTGAGTGGGCTCGGCCTGCTGGCCCTGCTGCTGTCCGGGGCGCTGCCGATCCTCGACTTCTTCATCGTCAACGTGGCCCTCCCCGCGATCGACACCGATCTCGCCGCCGGCCCGGCTCTGCTCGAACTCGTCATCGCCGGCTACGGCGTCGCGTACGCCGTCCTGCTGGTCGTCGGCGGCCGACTCGGCGACGCCCTCGGCCGGCGGCGCATGCTGCTGATCGCCTTGTCCGCCTTCATCCTGACCTCGCTGGCCTGCGGTCTCGCGCCGACCGCGCTGCTGCTCGTCGTCGCCCGGATCGCCCAGGGCGCCTCGGCCGCGCTGCTCAACCCGCAGGTCCTCGCGACCATCCAGACGGCCACCACCGCCGACCGCCGGAACCGGGCCGTCGGCCTGTACGGCGCGGTCGCCGGCCTGGCGATGGTGATCGGCCAGGTGCTCGGTGGCCTGCTGGTCGCCGCCGACTTCGCGGGCCTCGGCTGGCGCACGGTCTTCCTGGTCAATGTGCCGGTCGGCCTACTGACCCTGCTGCTCGCTTCCCGCACGGTGCCCGCTACGCGCGCGGCCGAGCCGGCTCCGATCGATCGGGCCGGAACGATCTTGCTCAGCCTGTTGCTGGTCCTGCTGCTGATCCCGTTGAGCGAAGGCCGCGCGGCCGGCTGGCCGATCTGGTCCTGGCTGAGTCTGGCGGCGGTACCTGCAGCGGCATACGCCCTCTTGCGGGTCGAGCGGGCTAAGGAGCTCAGAGGAGTCCTTCCGCTCTTGCCGACCAGGCTGCTCAGCGTCCCCGCAGTACGGACCGGGCTTGTGCTGCTCGTGCCGTTCTCGATCGGGTTCGGTGGGTTCATGTTCGTCTTCGCGATCGCGCTGCAGCAAGGACTTCACCTGGGCCCTGTTCAGGCCGGGCTCGCGTTGGCGCCGCTGGCGGTCTGCCATCTGACTGCCTCGCTGGTCGGCCCGCGCCTGGTCAACCGCTTCGGCACCCGGGTACTGGTCGGCGGCGGGCTCACACAGATCGCGGGACTCGCAGTACTGGCGGCTGTCGTACTGCGTGAGTGGGAGCACCTGACACCGCTCATGCTCCTGCCGGGGATGGCGCTGTGCGGCTTCGGCACCGGCTCCCAGATCCCGGTGATGTTCCGCGTTGTGCTGTCCGGCGTACCGGCTGAGTTCGCGGGTGTCGGAAGCGGCCTGATGGTGACGATCCAGCAGGCGTCGCTCGCGGTCGGGGCCGCGCTGATCGGCACGGTGTTCCTGTCGCTGACCGGTCCCCTGCACGGATCCGGTGGCGCGCTGGCCGGAACGATCGCCGCGATCGCCGTCCTCATCGGTCTGACCGCGACCCTGGCGACCCGGGCCGAACTCGCCGGTTGATGCAGGACTTGGAGTGGGTGGGGAGGATGGAAGAGTGATCACGGTTGAGCAGGCGAGGCGGTTGCGCAAGGCCGGGGCGCTCTGGGTGCCGAGCGCCGGGGACCGGTTCGTGGTACCCGACCGGGAGATGGACGACGACGTGTTCGTGGTCAGCGACATGACCGTCGAGGTGCACGACTATCCCGGCGGCAAGGTGATCGGCTTCAACGGGACCACCGAATGGGCGCTCGACAGCATCGAGCAGCGCGAGGTGATCTGGTTGCCACGCGAGGAACAGCTGCGCGCGTTGCTCGGTGCGCGGTTCCAGCGGATGGAGGCGGTCCCGGAGGGCTTCGCGGTGGTGACCACGGACGGTACGTACGTCTCCGCCGACGCCGAGCAGGCGTACGCCGAAGCTCTCCTCGACCTCCTCAACGGCTGACGACGAAGGCCTCCTCGGAGGATGGTGCGGTCGTCGTCGACGGCGGTCGCGCCTTCGGCCGGCTGGCTCCGCCTCACCTGATGGGTCAGCGGATCAGGGCCGCACGCAACTCGGCGGCGCGGTGGGCGACCCGCTCCCGGGAGCCGGCGGCGAACCGGTGCAACGGGGTGTCGAGGATCGCGGCCGCCTGCAGATGCGTGAGATCGAGGAGTTCGCGCAACCGCAGTACGGCGGCCTCCCGGTCGGGCGCGTCCGCGATCGCGTCGAGCACCTCGGTACGCCGGTCGAAGGCGCGCAGCAGGCCCTCGTAGATCTCCAGCTGCGTGTATGCCGACCGGTCGGGCTCGATCGCTCCGGGGTGCACGCTTCGATCGTCCCCCTTCGAAGCGCTGTGGTCGAGAGACGCACCCCGCACGACCTGCCGCCACAACGCCGGTACTACGGGCCGGCGTGACCGGGTGGAACCACGGGTGATCATCGGGGCATAGGTCGTCATCGCTTTGCGCTCCTCGTTCTCGTCTGGCAGATGTCGTCTCGGTCGACGCGGTCGTCTCGGTGGGCGCCGTCGTCTCGGTGGGCGCCGTCCTCGCGGACGGGGCGGCTCTGGTCGTGCTCGGCGATCGTGACCACGGGTCAGCCGGCCTCGGCGGCGCCGCTGACCTGCAGCGCCGGGCATCGCTTGCCCGGGGTGGTGAGCGCCTCGAAATGCCAGGGCTCGTTGTCGTAGCGGCGGCACAGCCCGTACCGCCAGCCGTTCTTCTCCAGCCACGTCATCGCGCTCCGCGGCCCGATGTCGACCGCCTTGCCCTTCACGTGCGCGGACTTCTCCGGCGGCAGCACCCAGCGGATCGCCTCGCGGTACGAGCCGTACTTCGCGATCGCTGCCTTCAGCAACTGTTTCTGCTTGGCGACGCTGCGCCGGGCGGACGTGATGCTGATCGTGATCCCGTCCGCCTTGGCAGCAGCCGTCGCCTTGCGCAGCCGTGACCTCATCTTCGGGGTCAGCCCGAGATCGCTCTCCTCGGCGTACACCGGGCCGGTGGTCTGCACCGATTTGGTCGGGTCCGCGGTGGGATTGCTCTTCGATGGGGTGGTGGGAGCTTTCGTCGGCTCGCCGTCGGGCGGCAGCGTCGCGCTGGTCTCGGTCACCGGCGGTTTGTTGCCGGTGGCACCGGAACCGGCGACGACCGGGTGTTTGTCCGCGGCGGAGTCGAGGTCGAGCAACTCGCTTAGCTGGGCGTGCCACACCAGCAGCGATCCGACCGCGAGCGCGACCACGACCAGACCGGTCACGGACAGCAACCGGGTTCGCGCCCGGTTCGTACGGCGCGGCGGCAGCTCGTGGGTCATGGGGTACAGCCTCTCGGTTCAGCACGGTCACCACATCGGCCCCAGGGACCGTCCTCAGCGGCCGGAAGTCGGACCTGGGTATGGGGTCGGACGCCGGGGCTCCTCCGAAAGTTGGAGTCGGCAGCCGTCCGGGCGCAGGAACCGGCGATTGGCGCGCGCGACTACTCTGAGCAAGTAATTGCGTCGAGCGAGCCGTCGAGAGGCATCCGGGTGTTGAACTTCTGGCGACGGTTACCGTCCGTGCAGCAAGATGTGCTGCTCGCGGCGGTCATCGGCATCGGCTGGTTCTTCGGCCTCGCCCTGATCAACGGCAGCGGGTTACGCCCGGCCAATCCGAGTGTCTCCGTGGTCACCGGGATCTTCCTGGTCTTCACCGTGGCCCTCGTACGGCGACTCCCCCGGGTCACCTTGCTGGTCGTCTCCGTGCTGTATCCCCTGTTCTACGCGGCTGCAGAGACCGGGCTCGCCGAGCAGATCGGGCTCGACATCTTCCGGGCGCCGGCGATCAGCGACGCGGCGCTGCAGTCCGAGCTGCACCTCGTCCCCTTGCTGGTGGTCGGCTACCTCGCCGCGTCGAGCGGGGTACGCCGGTTCACCACCTTGTTCTTCACCATGGGCAGTCTGTTCGCGTTGATGATCTGCCTGCCCGCGGTGGTCGCCATCGTGCTGAGCAACCGGCCGGACATCACCCGGTACGGCCCGCGGTACAAGACTCTTCCGACCGACATTTCCAGTTTGTACAGCTACATCGACGTGTCTCTGTTCGTCTTCGCCGAGGCGTTGATCTGCGGCATGGTGCTGCTCGGCGCCAACGCGCTGCGCCGCCGCAAGACGATGCTGGTTCTCGAGCAGCGCAACGCCGCCCTGGTCCGCCTCCGGGCGATCGAGGCCGAGCGGGCCGCGGCCGCCGAACGAACCCGGATCGCCCGCGACCTGCACGATGTCGTCTCGCACCACATGAGCGCGGTGGTGATCCGCGCCCAGGCCGCCGACCGGGTGGCGGACCGCAACCCCGAGGCGCTGCGCGAGGCGATCCGCTGGATCATTGCCAGCGGCAAGGAAGCGCTGACCGCGATGCGGGAGACCGTCCGGGTCTTGAACACCGCGTCGTCCGGCGGCGGCGCCGAGACCGCGCCGGTGCCGGATCTGTCGGACGTCACCCGGATGGGTGAGCGGCTGAAGGCGGTCGGTGTCGAGGTGACGATGGACCTGCCGACCCGCAGGCAACTGGCCTCGGCGACCGACCTGACCGCAGTACGGATCATTCAGGAAGCGCTCACCAATGTGATGGTGCACGCCAAGGCCACCGCGGCCCAGGTCAGCTGGCAGAGCGGGCCGCAGGGTGAACTACTCACCATCGACGACAACGGCACCGGCGGACCGCCGCCGGTGAACGCGCTGGAGACCGCCCGGCGGAACGAGAGCGGGCGGGGCAACGGTTTGATCGGAATGCGCGAACGAGCGAACGCGGTCGGTGGCACCCTCGCCCTGGCCGCCGGACCACTGGGTGGATGGAGAGTGCAGGCATGGTTGCCGCCGCAGAGGTGACGGAACAGATCCGGGTCCTGGTCGCCGACGACCAGGGCGTGATCCGGATGGGGCTGGCGATGATCCTGGATCACGAACCGGACCTCACCACGGTCGCGCAGGCCGGCGACGGCGAGGAAGCTCTCCGGATGATCGAGCAGTACGACCCCGACGTCGTACTGATGGACATCCGGATGCCGGTGATGGACGGCCTGGTCGCTACCGAACGGATCACCCGCGCGAGCAAGGAGTCCGGCCGCAGCCGGCCCGCCGTACTGGTGCTGACGACTTTCGACGACGAGGCCTACGTGCTGAGCGCCGTACGGGCGGGGGCTTCCGGGTTCTTGCTGAAGGACACCGATCCGGATCTGCTGGTTTCTGCGGTACGGGCCGTGCATCGCGGCGACTCGCTGGTCGACCCGGCGTCGACGCGGGTACTGCTGGAGCGTTGTGTCGAGCTGGAGCGACGAGTGGGCGGCGACGAGCCGGCGCCGACGGCGGCCCCGGACGCGCGGTGGGCCGGAGCACTGAGCCAGTTGAGCGATCGCGAACGGGAGATCCTCGTCTGGATGGCCCGCGGCCTGTCGAACCGCGACCTCGCGACGAAGCTGTTCGTGAGCGAAACGACGGTGAAAACCCACGTCAGCAACGTTCTCTCGAAGCTCGGCCTGTCCAGCCGGGTCCAGGCCGTCGTCGTCGCCTACGAAGCCGGCGTGGTCCGCCCCGGCGAAGCCGACGTCAACTGGGACGCCTAAGTCAACGCGTAGACAGCCCCCACGGCCGCGGCGATGATCAATCCGACAGCCAACAACTGAACACGAATCGACGCCTGACGGCGCTGCGGCAAGAAGTCCCCGGTCATATCGTCAAGCGTGCCTCGCGAATCCCGCCCACCCATCCTCCCCAGGAACGGTTCCCCCCTCATCCCTAGGAATGACAACCGTTCCTCGTACGAGATGAGCGCCGTCGGTCAGGTCGGCTTGAGGGGGCCGGTGGGTTTGTAGGTGGTGAGGATGAGGCCGGAGGGGAGGGCTTTGGTGTCGGCCAGGTCGTAGGTCTGGCCGGGGGTTCCTTCGGCGAAGAGGCGTTTGCCGGTGCCCATCAGGACCGGGTAGGTGATCAGCAAGATCTCGTCGGCGAGGCCGTGTTCGAGCAGGGTGGTGGTGAGGGTGGAGCTGCCCGAGAGGACGAGGTTCGGGCCGGAGGTGCCTTTGATGCGTCGGACGCCGTCGACGATGTCGCTGCCGACGCTCTCCACCGGGCCCCATTCGAGGCTTTCCGGGCGGTTGGTGACGACGTACTTCGTGGCCGCGTTGATGCGGTCCGCGACCGGGTTGCTCGGCATCTGCGGGAAGATCTCCGTCCAGAGATCGTAGGTGAGACGGCCGAGGAGCAGATCGAACCTGTCGCCGTGGCCCTCGAACACGGCGGCGCCGGCCTCGGCACTCCGATAGGGCGCCGTCCAGTCGACGTACGGAAAGTCGTCGCCGTCCGCGGTGTTCTGAATCACGCCGTCCAGCGACATGTGCTCGACGATCTTGAGGTTTCGCATGGTGTTTTTCTCCTTGTTCCAGGGGTTTTCTGGTGGATCAGGCCGGCACGTATCGCAGCGTGCGCATCACACTCCTCCTGCCTGGGTGGGCCTGTCGGCCCGGTAGCCTGCGACGAGCGTTGCCGATCCGCCCCTCGGTCGTCGTCGTCAGATCTGGTGATATCGCGGTCCGGTCTTCCCGGTTCGCAGGCACCGGACGGCTCAGGCTGGTCCTGGTAAGCGAGGGGGTTGGGGTGCCGTCGACAGTGAGTCCGGTGCTCGTCGGGCGGACGATCGAGCTGGCAGCGATCACGGCGGCGTACGAGCGCTGCCGGAGCGGTGAAGCGGTCACCGTTCTGGTCTCCGGCGAAGCAGGCATCGGCAAGTCGCGCTTGGTCACTGCCGTGCTCTCCGAGCTGGCTGAGAGTCAACCGCTGGTGCTGACCGGTGGCTGCCTGGAGCTGGGCGCCGACAGCGCGCCGTACGTGCCGTTCGTCGGGATCCTGCGCGACCTCGTCCGCCAGTACGGCCAGGAGCGGGTCGACCGCATGCTGCCGCTGGCGGCGTCGAGCCTCGCAGGCTGGCTGCCCGGCCATCGCCCGGCGGACGTGCCGCACAGCAGGATCCAGTTACTCGAGGAGTTCCTCAGCCTGGTCACCCGGGCGTCCGAAGAGCGCGCTGTGGTGATCGTGGTCGAGGACCTGCACTGGGCCGACACCTCCAGCCGCGAGCTGCTCGCCTACCTGGCAAGGAACCTCGGCAGCCACCCGGTGCTGTTGATCGGCACTGTCCGTACCGCCGAGCTGGTCCCGGGCCACCCCGGTCGGAGGCTGCTCGCCGAGCTGGGTCGCCGAGCCGACGTAGTACAGGTTCAACTCGAGCCGCTCGATCGGCAGGACGTCAGGGCGCTGTTGACAGCCCTGGAGGGCAGCGTCGCAGATCCTGCCTGGACCAGTCGGGTGCACCAGCGCAGCGGCGGCAATCCGCTGTTCGTCGAGGCGCTGCAGAGCGTCGGCGGCGTATCGACCGCCGGCCTGACGGACCTGCTGCTCGACCGCATCTCCGAGCTGCCCCCACAGGCCGTAGACCTGCTCGCGCTGATCGCGGTCGCGGGCACGCCGGTGCCGGACGAGCTCCTGCAGACCGTGGCGGGACTCTCCCACGACGAGCTGCAACCCGTACTGCGAACGCTGGTCGAGCGGCAGCAGCTGGTGATCCGCGACGACGGCTATTGGATCCGCCACGATCTGATCCGCGAAGCCGTCTACCAGGCACTACTCCCCGCCCAGCGTCGGCGACTGCACACCCGGTACGCCGAGGCTCTCACCGACAAGCCCGAGTCGACGGCTGCACTGGCCGAGCACTGGATCGCAGCAGACCAGCCCACACTCGCACTGCCCGCCGCGCTCGCTGCAGCAGCAAGTGCCCACGACCAGTACGCGTACGACGAGGAGCTGCACCTGCTGGAGCTGGTGCTGGCACTTGCGGACCGGGTCCCCGACGCACCGGTCGACCGGGCCGAGGTCAGGGAACGGGCCGCGACCGCAGCCCACGTCGCCGGACGGTCCGCAGCAGGTATTCAGCACAGCACCGCCGCCTTGGCGGAACTGGACGCAGCCGTAGAACCGGAGCGAGTCGCCAAACTGCTCGGCGTCCGCGGAATCCTGCTGGTCCAGGAGAACGGCGGTGGACTGGACGACCTGGCCGCCGCTGTCGCCCTCGTTCCGCCAGGGACAGCGGACGTCACCCGGGCCCGGTTGCTGTCGTACTGGGCAATGGTCGGCATGACGATCGAAAGTCGTGAGCAGGTCGTCGACGTGGCCACTGCCACCATCGAACTCGCCGGACAACTGCAGGACGATGCGAGCCGGGCGCGCGGACTGATCGCACTCGCGGCGACCCACGGATGGGCAGGTGAGCTGGCAGAAGCCGTCCCCCTGTTCACAGCCGGACGGGAGGCAGCCCTCGCCTCGGGCAGCCACCACGCCTACCTGACCGCTTTGCAGTGGGAGTCACTCAGCCTCTTGTACGCCGGACGCAACACGGAGGCTGCGGAGCTGGCGAGGACCGGCCAACAGGAGGCAGAACGGTTCGGACTCGGTCGCTCCCGCGGGAGCATGCTGGGCGGCTGCCGCGCAGCCGCGCTCGATACCCTCGGCCACTGGGACGAGGCACTCGAAGTACTCGACGACGTGATCGCCGACGAACCACCGCCGCTGTACCGGATGGCGGTCGCCTTGCTCGGCGCCGACATACACGCCCGCCGCGGTGAGGTCGACCAGTACGACGAGATCCTCGCCGAAGCGACTTCGTTCGTCCGGAACGACCCGGGGCCGAACGTCGTCCGTGGTGGCTTGCTGCGGTTGCAGTTCGACCATGCGGTGGCGACCGGCGAGCTCAGTACGGCTGACGACCTCATCGACGCCGTGCTGCGGGCGGGGCCCGCAGAGCCCCAGCAAGAGAGCGACGCGCTCTTCGCACTCCAGGGCAGTCTCCGGCTGCTGCCCCTGCGCCAGGCCGGCAGGAAAGCCAAGGCCTTGGACCAGTTGCGCGAACTCGCGGTACTTGCCGCAGCGGAGCCGCGGCAAACGCTGGGGAGCAAGGGAATCCGCCTGACGGCTGCAGCCACTCTCCAGGACGCGCCCCTGCAGGAGTGGGACAGGATCGCCGAGTTCTGGCGCGAACTGGAAGACCTCTTCGAGCTGGCCGACTCGCTGGCGACCGCTGCGCAGGTGGCACTGTCGACCAGCAACAAGTCCGGCGCCCGGACGCGATTGCGGGAGGCTCGGTCGCTGGCCACGACCCTGCGAGCCAAGCCGTTGCTCCGGCGCATCGACGAACTCGCAGTACGGGCCCAGCTCACCGGGGATCAGCCCGAGGTCGGCCCCGGCGCCGAACTCGGCCTGACGCCACGAGAAGTCCAGGTACTACGGGTGCTGGCGCTCGGCCGCTCCAACGCCCAGATCGCCAACGAGCTGTTCATCTCGGTGAACACGGTCGCCACCCACGTCGCCCGCATCCTCACCAAACTCTCCGCCACCACCCGAACCGAAGCCGCCGCCACAGCCCACCATCACAACTTGTTGTAGCCGGTGTTCTATTCGCCGAAGTACTCGGCGGCGACCTTTTTGGGGACGCACATGCGCCAGGCGTCGAGGATCAGTTCTCGCAGTTCGGTTGGGTCGAGGGCGGCGAGGTTGACCTCGATCCATTGGTAGCGCTCGTCGGACTTGCTGGGTGGGAGGAACTTGTCCGGGTACGCCGCGATCGCGGCCTCCCGTTCCTCTTTCGGGAAGCCGATGCCCAGTTGCTTCTCGTCCCGCGACAGCGCGAGGTACACGATCCGCCCGACCCGGAACTTGATCCGGTCCCGCACCACGACCTCGTAGCTGCGCGGCAGCCCCTCCGCCACCGCCCGAATGTCCGCCAGCCCGACCATGCCCCCGAGCCTACGCAGCAACACTGACAACCGGTGTCAGCGTTGAAAGCCACCCGCCTGGCTACTTTCAGTGATCGCGTTGTGATCTCGGACTCGACAGCGCGCTTCCGTTTGCGGTTGGCCGGGCGGGACGCCGTACCGTGGGCGGATGTCTGAGACAGCGGTGGTGAGTGCGGTGGAGGGGGCCGAGGTGGTGTTCCGCCTCGCGGACCCTGAGCGCGCGCTGCACGGGGTGCGGCTCTGGGAGGAGCTGGGGATCGCCGCTGAGCTGCTGGAGTTCAAGCTGGTCGACTACGGCTGGGAGCTGCGGCTGCCGCGGCCGTCGGTGCACCGGATGGAGTACTTGTTCGACATCGCCGACGCCGGGATGCGGACCGATCCGACCAACCCGCGAGTGGTCGGCGGTGCGTTCGGTGAGCACTCGTGGCTACCGCTGCCCGGGTACGTCGAACCGCGGTGGATCGACATCGAGCCGATCGCGGCCGACGTGACCGCGCTGCCCGTCGACCCGACGCCGGTGGGACAGGTCGATGTCGAGGTCTGGGCTCCGAGCGGGATCGCCCCGAGCTTCGAGCTGCCGTTGCTGATCTCCCATGACGGCCCGGAGTTCGCGGCGTACGCGGGCCTCACGCACTACACCGGCGCGATGGTTGCCGATGGCACCCTGCCGCCCTTCCGGCTGGCGCTGGTCCGGCCCACCTCGCGAAACCTCTGGTACGCCGCCAACCCGCAGTACGCCGAGGCGTTGACCCAGAACGTGCTGCCGGCCGTCACCTCGCAGTACAAGAGCAAGCTGCCCGTACTGATGGGCGCGAGCCTCGGTGCGCTGGCCGCCCTGTACGCCGAATGGAACCACCCGGGCACCTTCGCGGGACTCTTTCTGCAGTCCGGGTCCTTCTTCACGCTCGACACGGATCCGCAGGAAGCGAAGTTCGAGTACTACGCCGAGGTCACCGCCTTCGTGAACCAGGTGCTCGCGGCAACCGAGCCCCCGAGCCGGCCCGCGATCGCGATGACCGCCGGGACGCCGGAGGAGAACGTGCACAACAACCGGGTGATGGCGGCGCACTTGACTGACCTCGGTCTCCGCGTAGCCTTCGACGAAACGCCGGACATGCACAATTTCACCGCCTGGCGTGATGTGCTTGATCCCTGTCTGACGGGTCTACTGCGGCGCACCTGGAGTGAGGCTGATGGAACGTGAACAGGTCGAGCTGGAGGCACCCGGGCTGGACCGTCCCGGGACTCTGATCCGGTACGGGCACTACGGGCGACCGGTGCTGGTGTTCCCGAGTGAGCAAGGCCGGGCCTGGGACTACGAGAGCAACGGCATGGTCGGTGCCGTCGCGGACCTGATCGAAGCTGGCCGGATCAAGTTGTATTGCGTGGACTCCTACGACCACGTCAGCTGGTCGGACCGGAGTCTGCCGCTGGAGGAGCGCGCTCGCAGGCACGGGGCGTACGAGTCCTGGATCCTCGACCAGGTGGTGCCGGCGATCGGCAGCGACACCCCGGGTGCCGCGGACATCATCACAACCGGCTGCAGCCTGGGCGCTTTCCATGCGCTCAACTTCGCGATGAAGCGCGCCGACCTGTTCCCGATCGCGATCTGCCAGTCCGGCAACTACGACGCGGCCAGCTGGCATCCGTGGGGCGAGCGCGGCGACGCGCTGTACTTCAACAACCCGGCGGACTACCTGCCCAACCTGGAGGGCGACCACCTGGAGTGGCTGCGCAACCGGGTGTTCCTGGTGCTTACCGTCGGCCAGGGCGACTGGGAGACCCACCCGACCGGTTCCTTGCCGTCGGCGCGCGCCATCAGCGCAGTACTGGCTGCCAAGGGCATCCCGCATGACCTGGACCTGTGGGGGTACGACGTCGCGCACGACTGGCCCTGGTGGCGCAAGCAGATCGCCCACCACCTGCCCCGATTCTGTTAAGGAGCCTCGCACATGTCTGACCGCTCTCAGCATCTGATCGGCCTACTGCTCGGCGCCGAGGAGGACTGGCCGCAGGCTTTCGAAGCGCTCCTTCGCCAGGTCGGGCCGGTGACCGACACGGCGGGGACCACCCACGAGTTCAGCACCGAACGGCTGTCCATCGAGCCGTTCGACCTGAACGACCCGGTCCGGGTCGGGCTGGTGATCGACCGGCTCGCGTACTGGTACTACCACCCGCGCGAGTGGCTGAAGAAGGCCGCGCTGATGAACGGCACCTACCTGCTGAACTCGCCGTTCACCTTCCAGTCGATGGAGAAACACAGCGCGTACTGCGCGATGCTCCGGCTCGGCCTGAAGATCCCGCGGACCGTGCTGGTGCCGTACAAGAACCCGGTCGACAACGTGCGCTGGGCGTACACGTCGGCGAAGTACAACAAGCCGTTCGACCTGGACGCGATCGCGGACGACCTCGGCTATCCGATGTACATGAAGCCGTTCGACGGCGGCGGCTGGCGCGGCGTCTCCCGGATCAACAACCCCGACGACCTGCACAAGGCCTACGACGAGTCCGGCGAGATGCTGATGCACCTGCAGGCGACGGTCGAGTACGAGAAGTTCGCCCGGGCGCTGTCGATCGGCGCCGAGACGATGGTGATGGACTTCCGCCCCGACGAGCCGATGCACAACCGGTACGCCGTCTCGCACGACTTCCTCAGTCCGTCGGCCGGCCACCAGGCGGTCGCGATCAGCCGGATCGTCAACGCATTCTTCGGCTGGGAGTTCAACTCCTGCGAGATGCTCGTGCACGGCGATTCGGTGCACCCGATCGACTACGCGAACGCCTGCCCGGACGTCGCGATCACCTCACTGCACTACTACTTCCCGTGGGCGATCAGCGCGCTGGTGAAGTGGTCGGTGTTCTCGCTCGCGACCGGCCGGCGGACCAAGGTCGACCTGCACACCGAGCGCTACTTCGCGATCGCCGACGACGATTCGCTCGACTACGACGCGAAGATCGACGCCTACCTGGCCCTGGCCGACGAGTACTTCGAGACCGCGAAGTACCGCGAGTGGTGTGCCGAGAACCTGACCGACTTCGACGAGCGGCTCGTCGACTGGGTTCGCGGCGACGACTTCGACCGCATCCTGCGCGAGACGGTCGCAGCGACGTACCCGGCCCATGAGCAGGAGAAGTTCCTGGCCCACTTCCGCGGCCTGACCAGTCTGTGGGTCACCGACCAGTCAAAGTAGAACGGCTATCAGGGTGGCGGCGATCGCCAATTGAATCGTCACCGAGGTCGCGCGCCGCCCTGGCCGTCTGGCATCCGTCCAGTGCAGGTCCGGCCATGCCCAGCCGGCCAGGCCGACATCTACCGCCAGCAGGACGAGACCGATCAGCCAGAGCCACGGTGGGAACGCCTGCCAATCCACAGTCGCCCGTGCGAAGAACAGGAAGAGAATCCCGGCCGCGACGATCAGTACGAGGTCGAGCCGGTCCCGCAGCTTGCGCCGGTGGATCTGCCACAGGGCGAGCAGCGGGTAGCCGATCGCCAGGACCAGCGCGAAGGCGGTTCTCATGACTGCTCCGCAAGCAGCTTGGTCCCGAAGTCGTCCACCGAGGCCGCCACATCGGACAGCACGACCACTGCGCGCTTCCGCTCCAGGTCGAGGCCGACGAACGAGCGATAGCCGCCAGTACCTCCGTTGTGCCAGACCATCGAGTGATCGGTTCCGGTCAGCGGGCTGGTAAGCCAGAACAGCCCGATGCGGTCGCCGTCGCCGAAATCCTTCCTAGCAGCCAGTGCTTCGACGCCGGTGCCTCTCAGCAACGACTGCAGCATCAGCGCCATGTCGCCCGAGGTGGACACGACCCCTCCGGCCGGGCCGTACCCGTCCTGGGCCCACGGCGCCTCCTTCCGACCGCCCGAGCTGTAGCCGACGGGTGCTGTCGCGTTCACCTGGGTCTCGTTCATCTGCAGTGGTTGGAGCACTCGCTCCGACAGAAGCTCCGAGTAGCTCTTCCCTGCTTTGTGGGCGAGCGCCTGACCGAGCAGCGCCGCGCCGAGATTCGAGTACGCCGGTTTGCCACGTCCCCCGGTGCCGGCTGCCTTGGCTTGGTCGATCACCTGCTTCACGTCGTACGGGTAGGGATTGCCCGCGGACCAGCTGGCGAGGAGTGACCGTGCGACGACGAGCGGCTGGTGCGAGGTGTTCGGGAGGCCGGACGTGTGGGTCGCCAGTTCCTCGAGCGAGGCGCTGGCGACGTCTGCTCCCTCGAGCGGAAGCAGTGAGCCGACCTGCTGATCCAGCTTCACCTCGCCACGGCGTACCGAGTCGGCGAGCAGCAAGCCGGTCAGGGCCTTGCTGATCGAGCCGATCTCGAACCGGCCGTGCTCGTTCGCACCTCGGCCGGCGAAGACCATCGAGTTGTCACCGATGACCGCAACGGCCAGCCGGTGCCCGGGCCCTTCGTAGTTCTTATCGATGAAGGCCTGCAGTTTGTCGTCACCGGTCCGCGCCGCCTCCAGGTCGAGGCTGCGCGGCCGGACCAGCCAGCCGCCGGCTGTCACCGCGATCGCCAGTAGTACGGCGATGAGTTTCATACTGACCTCTCCAAAGCAACCAAGATCGCCCGTAGCGCATCCACCCGATTCGGCGGTACGGCGAAGACGCCGCGGCTCGGGCTGTGCAGCCAGCCTTCGGCAGTCAACTGCCGCAGATGGTGGTAGATCTGCCCGCTCGTGCCAAGACCCTGGACCGCACTGAGTGCGTTGACTGTGCTGGTCCCGCGCAGGATCTGCTGCATCAAGGTCAGCCGCACCGGGTTCCCGAGTGCTGCGAGCGCCCCAGCCCACACCGTCCAGTCCAGCTCCAGGACGGCGTCTTCTGTGGGCTCGACGGCCTGTGGACGAAGCCGGGCCGAGGCGCCGGATTCCAGCGCGGCGATCCGCCGCTCCAGCTCGGCGAGCCGGTTATCCACAGCTTCTTCCACATTGTGGATAGTACGTAGTTACGTAGCTATTGCAACAACCCGAGACTCTAAAGTGTCGTGGTGCGCGATGACGAGGTACCGGCGTGGTGGCAGCGGCTCGGGGTGGACGGATTGATGGACGTGCACGTCCACTTCCTGCCGGACGCGGTGCTGGACGCGGTGTGGCGGTATTTCGACCAGGCAGAAGAGCACTACGGCAGAGCCTGGCCGATCACCTATCGAACGCCCGTGGCCGAGCGATTGGAGACGCTGCGCGCACTCGGCGTACGGCGGTTCCCGGCGCTCGTCTACCCGCACAAGCCCGACATGGCCGCGTGGCTGAACCAGTGGGCACGGGACTTCGCGGCCGCGACACCCGGCTGCGTCCCGAGCGGAACGTTCTTCCCGGAACCAGGCGCAGCGCAGTACGTGAAAGAGGCTCTGGAGCTGGGCACTCGGATCTTCAAGGTGCATGTCCAGGTCGGCGACTACGACCCGCGCGACGACGAGCTCGACGCGGTCTGGGGCCAGCTGGCCGAGGCCGGCGTGCCGGCTGTGGTGCATTGCGGATCAGGGCCGATTCCCGGCAGTCATACCGGCCCTGGGCCGTTCGGTGAAGTGCTGCGCAGGCACCCACGACTGACCGCGGTCATCGCACACCTGGGCATGCCGGAGTACGCCGAGCATCTCGCGCTGGCCGAGACGTATCCAGGAGTGCACCTGGACACAACGATGGCGTTCACGCCGTTCGCGGAGGCGATGATGCCGGTCGACCGCTCGCTGCTGCCGCGGTTGGCCGCACTGCAGGAGCGGATCGTGCTCGGGTCGGACTTCCCGAACATCCCCTACGAGTACGCGGTACAACTGGAATCGCTGGAACGCCTCGACCTCGGCGACGACTGGCTGCGCGCCGTCTGCCACTACAACGGCGCGCGGCTACTCGGCGGGTAGCTCCTGGGTCGGCAGCCGGGATGCGAACCAGGCAAGTGTGAGCCCGGTCAGCAGAGCATCGCGGTCAAGGTCCAGGTTGACCAGTTGGGCGTTCCAGGCCAGCAGTGCTGTGCTGAGCACCAGCGCCGAGATCTGCTGGCTCTCGGTGAACGCAGTGAGGTTCCCGTTGAACCAGCGCACTTCGGCGAGCTCCGCCGCGTCCAGCCCACGCTGCTGGGCCTGCGCTTCGGTCACTTCCGTGTACGCCGGGGTCGCGTCGAGCCCGAACTGGTCGTCGCCGACCCGGTACTCGTCGTACCCGAGGCGGCGCATCAGCTCGTCCCAGCCGGCCGCGCTCCGGCGGCTCGGGGAACCGCCGGGCGGACCGGTCAGCGCCGTCCAGGCGATCGACGGGATCACCAGGTGGTACCTGCCCGTCGCCTCCAACCGGCCGGCCGCGTCGAGCACATCCATCACGCCACTCGGCCACGCATGGGTGAGCAGTGCCGGCCGGGCGTCGGGATGGGCGGACCGCAGGTGCAGGAAGTGCACGAACTGACCGCTGATCTCGGTGCTGTAGTGGCTGTAGGCGTTCAGACGACGCTCGTGCACCCGCCAGTCGTAGCCGGTGACCCAGTAGTCGAGCAGGTCGTCGGCGTAGACGGCCGGGACGATGCGGTCGAGGCCCGCTGCTATGTAGTCACCGCCCGCGCGGAACGTCCGGAGCCGCTGGTACAGCGACTCCAGCTCGGCCTGCGGCACCTGGAGCCGGAGCTCCCGGACCTCCGCAGTTCGCTCGATTCCCACCCGACGACCTCCACCCATCTCCCCGTACCGACCGCATCTCCCCCAGCATGATGCGCCGAACCACGAGTTGGTTCGGTGCTGACTTCCTTTCTAACGAGGCTCGGCACCGTTCGGTTGGTCCCGGGCCTGCAACTTGCTGCAATTCGAGGTTTCTCGAAAAGTGTTGACAACGCTGTCTTCACCGATGGGCAGGCCATTGCCGCAGTTATTCCAACGTTGTAGTGTCATCGCGACCGCGCACTCATTGCATCGGAGGCCCTCGATGTCATCCACCCCGGTCCAGTCCGGACCACCCCGCGCCGAGCACCCCCGGCCGCAGTTCGTCCGGCCCGACTGGCTGACCCTGAACGGCGAGTGGCAGTTCGAACTCGACCGCTCCGACTCCGGCCTCGAGCGCGGCGTCCGCGATCGCGACCTGTTGCAGCGGATCGTCGTCCCGTTCGCCCCCGAGTCGCAGCTGTCCGGGATCGAGAACGTCGACTTCCTGGAAGCCGTCTGGTACCGGACGACGGTCACCGTCCCGGCCTCCTGGTCCGGCCGGGAGGCAGTGCTGCACTTCCAGGCCGTCGACCACGACGCGACCGTCTGGGTGAACGGCGTCGAGGTGGTCCGCCATCGTGGCGGTTTCACCCCGTTCAGCGCTTCGCTGGCAGGCGTGGCCGAGCCCGGCGACGAGGCCGTGATCGTGGTCCGTGCGCGAGACACGCGGTACGGCGTACAGGCTCGTGGCAAGCAGAGTCAGCCGTACTTCAACGCGGACTGCCACTACACGCGGACGACCGGGATCTGGCAGACCGTCTGGCTGGAGGCTGTCCCGACCGTGCATCTGCTGCGGCCGCGAATCACCCCCGACGTGGCCGGCTCTTCGTTCCATCTCTCCGTTCCGATCTCGGCGAACAAGCCGGGCTGGAAGGTGCGCGCCGTCGTGACCGACGACGCGGGCGAGGTGGTGAGCGCCGAGGTCCGGGCCGATCTCGATCTCGCGCCGCGACTCGTGCTGGCCGTCCCCGCCGACCGGGTCAGGCTCTGGGACACGACCGACCCCCACCTGTACGGCGTACGGCTCGAGCTGATCGATGCCTCCGGCAACATTGTCGACAGTGCCGACAGCTATGCCGGCCTGCGGTCGGTGTCGATCAACGGGCAGGCCGTTCTGATCAACGGCAAGCACGTGTTCCAGCGGCTCGTGCTGGACCAGGGCTACTGGCCCGAGAGCCTGATGACGGCTCCTTCGGAAGAAGCCTTGGTGGCCGACATCGAGTTGAGTCTCGCGGCCGGGTTCAACGGGGCGCGGTTGCACCAGAAGGTCTTCGAGGAGCGGTTCCTGTACCACGCGGATCGGCTCGGGTATCTGGTCTGGGGCGAGTTCGGTGACTGGGGTGCGAGCGTCGCCGGGACCGGGGACGACAACCAGCAGCCGACGGCATCGTTCGTGACGCAGTGGCTCGAAGCGGTCGAGCGCGACTACAGCCACCCGTCGATCATCGGCTGGTGCCCGCTGAACGAGACGCATCAGTTACTGCACGACCGCATCACGCAACTCGATGACGTCACCCGCGCGATGTTCCTTGCCACGAAGGCCGCCGACACCTCGCGACCGGTGCTCGACGCGTCGGGCTACTCGCACCGCGTGCCTGAAACGGACATCTGGGATTCGCACAACTACGAACAGGACCCGGTCGAGTTCGGCAAGCAGATGGCCGGCCTGGTCGACGGAACGCCGTACGGGAACACCGGCGGTGCGGACGATCGGCCGATCTCGCTGGCCTATGCGGGGCAGCCCTATTTCTGCAGCGAGTTCGGCGGGATCTGGTGGAACCCGGAGGCGGCCGAGAGCTCGTCGGGGAACGACAACACCGAATCTTGGGGCTATGGGCAACGAGTCGCGGACGAGGAGGATTTCTACGAGCGGTTCACCGGCCTGGTCGACGTGCTGCTCGACAACCCGTTGATGTTCGGCTATTGCTACACGCAACTGACCGACGTCTTCCAGGAGGAGAACGGGATCTACCGCTTCGACCGCTCGGTCAAGCTGGACGTCGAACGGATCCGTGCCGCGCAGATCCGGCCCGCTGCCTTCGAAGCCGGCGAATAGCTCAGCTCAGCAACACCCTCTGACCCAGCGCCGGGTCAGAGGGTGTTGGTGACGAGCTGCAGGAGCAGGCTGGTGGCGGCTACTGCGACCCAGAGGATGGCGCCGAGCAGGAGGGGGCGGAGGCCGGCGGCGCGGAGTTCGGCGGGGCGGAGCGAGAGGCCGATCGCGGCGAGGGCGCAGGTGATCAGGAAGGTGCCGGTCAGCGTCAGGCCCGGTTGCCAGGCGTCGGGGACCAGGCCCGCACTCCTCAGTGCCGCGGCCGCGACGAAGCCGACCAGGAACAGCGGCACCAGCTTCCGCCAGGGCAACTTCCGCCGCTCGACCGCGTCGACCTGCGCCGACCCGGCGGTGGGGGGCGTCGGCTCGGCGGTGGGGGGCGTCGGCTCGGCGGTGGGGGGCGTCGGCTCGGCGGTGGGGGGCGTCGGCTCGGCGGTGAGGGTCGTCGGCTCGGCGCCCGCGGGGTGCGTCGACTCGGCGGTGGCGGGCGTTGTGCGGGCGTCTCGGCGGGACTTGAGGAGGACCAGGGTGAGGACGATGGGGACGAGGGTGAGTGAGCGTGTCAGCTTGACGACGAGCGCCTGGTCGCCTGCCGACTGGGAGTAGGCGTAGCCGGCCGCGACGACCGATGAGGTGTCGTTGATCGCAGTACCGGCCCAGAGGCCGAAGGCTTCCGGGCTGAGCCCGAGAAGATGGCCGAGCGGCGGAAACGCCAGCACAGCAACGACATTGAACGTGAAGATCGTGGCGAGCGCATACGCCACCGACGATCGCTTCGCCCCGATCGCGGCCGTCGCGGCGGCGATCGCCGACCCGCCACAGATCGCAGTACCGACTCCGATCAACGTCTGCGTATCCCCCCGTACGCCGAGCAGCCGGCCGAACACCCAGGCGCCACCCAGTGCGACGGTCAGCGTGCCGAGCATCACCGGCAATGAGGACCCACCCACGCGCACCACCTGCTGCAGAGACAACCCGGTGCCGAGCACGACGATCGACAACTGCAGCAGATTCTTCGAGGCGAACTCGTACCCGGGCCGCAACCGCTCACGCCGCAACACCGGCACGACAACTCCAGCCAGTACGCCGAGCACGATCCCGAACACCGGTCCCCCGACGACCGGCACCAACCGCCCCAGCCCAACCGCGACCGCCGCCAACACGACCACAACCCCAACCCCAGGCAATCGCCCCACCCACCTGGCAAGAGACCCGACAGGAGCGGCGGAAACACCAAGTACGGACGCGGGTACGGCGTGCGCCGGCACGGCGGAGTCGCGGTCGGTCGCGGTTGGTGTTGCGGTGCTGGACGGGGTTGGGGTCGGGGGGTGCTTGGGTGACCTAACCTCGACGTGCAGCATGCGGCGGACCTCTCCGGAGTAAATGTACGCACATTTACGCTAAGAGATGACCGGACATTTGGCAAGACGGCGGGCTGCGCCGTCCCTGGAGGAGTGGGAGCTGACGACCGGATGACCGAGCGCAGGCTCGACCGCAGTGGTGGTCAGACGCTGTGGAAGCAGTTGCAGCAGGACCTGGTCCGACGGCTCCGGGCCGGGGAGTTCGACGACCTGTTCCCCGGCGAACTCGCCCTGGTGGAGGACTACGCCGTCAGCCGCCACACCGTCCGCCAGGCGCTCGCCAAACTGCGCGCGGACGGGCTGATCGTCGCCGAGCGCGGCCGCCAACCACGCGTCGCGACCACCCCGGAGATCCGTCAGCCGATGGGCGCGCTGTACAGCCTGTTCTCCTCGGTCGAAGCATCCGGCCTCCCCCAGCACAGCGTCGTACGCGCCTTGGACGTCCGCGCCGACGGCGTGATCGCGAGCCGCCTCGACCTCGAAGCATCGAGCCCGCTCGTCTATCTCGAGCGCGTCCGCTTCGCCGGCGACGAACCGCTGGCGCTCGACCGGGTCTGGCTGCCGAAGGCCGTCGCTGAAGGACTGCTCGACGCCGACTTCAGCCACACCAGCCTCTACAACGAGCTCGCCGAGCGCACCGGCCTCCGCCTCGACCACGGCCGCGAAGACATCCGCGCGGTCAACCCCACCCCGGCCGAGCGCGCCCTCCTCCATTGCCCCGCCGACGCCGCAGCCTTCTCGATCAACCGCCTCGGGCACGCTCAGGGCCGCAAGATCGAATGGCGCCACACCGTCGTCCGCGGCGACCGCTTCGCCCTCGCCGCCGAGTTCTCCGCCCACCAGGGTTACCGCCTGACCCCCGCCACCACCGCCACCTCGCTCCCCTGACCGAGGACGTGACCGAGGGCCAGGTCGCCACCGCCAGCCACGCGGCCCCCTCGGTCAGAGCGTGGTGGACTGGAGATGGTCGACCACGACGAATTCGGCCCCGGCGGTGGCTACCGACGTACGGAGTTTGCTGAGGCCGCCCCAGTCGACGGCCGGCTTGTCCAGAGGTTGGTCGAAGTCGTCCCAGTGCGTGGCGATCACCGTCTTCACCGGCTTGAGCGTCGCCAGCAGCCGATCGGTGACACCCGGCTCACCACCGGGCGCAGCCAGTACTACGTCGACTTGCAGATCGCGCAGCGCCCCGGGATCGAACCCCGCAGTACTGAGACTCAAGATCCGCAGCCCACCGATGGTCAGTACATAGGCCAACGTCCCGCCCTCGACAAGATCGGCGATCGTCCGCGGCCTGGCCGGTACTGCGCCCGGCCGCGTCCCGGGGAAGGCGAACTGATGCCGCTTCCCGCCACAAGAATGCACCGACCGGAACACCTCGACCGTGAACCCTTCGAACGGCAGATACTCACCACCCGACACCTGCGACAGCTGGTCCGCCGGCGCACGGAGAGCCCGGAGAAGGTTCAGGTGGCTCTCGTTGCCGAGTACGGTCGCGCCCGTCTTGCGCGCGACGTACGGCACATCGGGGAGATGGTCGTAGTGACCGTGATGCACGAGGATCGCGTCGGCCGCGGTCACGTAGCGGTCGATCACGGCCGGCGAGCTCACGATCCGCGTCGCCGAATCGGCACCCGCGGCCGAATACGTCCCGGTGTGAAACCGCGTCAACCAGGGATCAGTCAGTACGACGTACTTCCCGCACCGGATCTGCCAAGCGTGATTCCCCCACCACGTGAACTCCACCGGCTCCCGCGCCCCACCGCTGACTCGAGCTGCCGATCCCGTTGCGGCATCGGCGCCTTCAGCAGCCCGTACTCCGGCCGCTCCGGCCACCGCCGCTGCAGTCGCCGCCGTTCCACCTAGCAGGACCCGTCTCCGACTGACCGACATTCTCGCCTCCTCCCGCCCGCCGGCCTGCCCGGCAAGCGGTCCTCAGTCAAAGTGCCGACGACGGTTCATGTCGAATATGCTCTTAAACATGAACCGATCCGCTGGTGATATCGACGCAGGTCAGCCAGGTCATGCTGACTGAACGGCACCTGCAGATCTTTGTGGCGATCGCCGACGAACGACACTTCGGCGACGCAGCCCGAGTCGTCGGCATCACCCAGCCACCGTTATCCCAGGGCCTGCGCCGACTGGAGGCTCTGGTCGGCGCCAAGCTGTTCGAGCGCGGCCCCGGGCAGGTCGAACTCACCCCCGCCGGCGCGGCCCTCCTTCCCTTCGCCCGCCGCGCCCTGAACTCGTTCGAAGAGTTCCACCAGGCGGCGAGCGCCCAGGACCCAGAGGCACCCGAGCTACGCCTCGGCCTGGCGCCTGAAGTCCCCGCGGCCGTCGGTGCCGCAGTAGCGGCCGCCTGCACCGAGGCCCTTCGTAGTACGCGAGTCTCCGTCGTGACAGCTCCCACAAGCTCGCTGGTGGCTGCCGTAGCGAGCGGGCGGCTCGGGCTGGCCGCAGTACTGCATCCTGCAGTGCTGGACGGACTGCAAGCCGGGCCAGTCACACTGCTGCCGACGTGGGCTCTGGTACCGACTTCGCTCGTACCGGACGACGGCGATCCACTGCGCCTCGGAAAGCTCAGCGGGCTCCCGGTAGCGGTCCGACCGCGCGCCGAGGCACCCGCGGCGCGCGACCTGTTCCTCGACACACTTGCTCTGCACCGCCCGACCGGCGGCACGGTAGTGGTCACAGACGAGCGCGCAGGGCTGGCAATGGCTGCAGCCGGACAGGCGATTCTGGTGACCGCCGACCCTCAGCTGGAAGCGGCAGGCGTCGGCCGCCACCGCCTGGTCGACGATCCACTCCCAGTCCGGCTCCGCCTGGTCTGGCCCCAGTCCCGTACGCCGTCCGCGCTCCCCGCCGAGGTCATTCCCCACCTGACGAAGGCGCTGGCCGCCTCATGAACGCCACCGAAGCGCAGTCCACCGGCCGGATCCGGGCGATCTTCGAAGACGCCGGCGTTCGCGGCTGGCTGCACGCGACCCCGCTCGACCGACCGCACGAGACCATCGAGATCGACTCCGACGCCGTAGTACCGCTGGCGTCGGTCTACAAGTTGCCCCTGCTCGTGGGCTTTTGCCAGCTCGTCGACCAAGGCCGGTTGGACCCACGCGAGCAGGTCACTCTGTTGCCTGAAGCAAGGACTCCTGGTCCGACCGGCCTTTCCTTGCTGGCCGATCCGATCACGATCTCGCGGCGCGACCTCGCCGTCTTGATGATGACGGTCTCCGACAACGCCGCGGCGGACGCGCTCCTCGACCACGTCGGTCTCGACCGGCTCGGGACCATCCTGGGCGAGCTCGGCCTGACCCGGACCCGGATCCGACGCGGAGCCGCCGACAACCTCCGGGCGCTGCAGCGCAGTACGGGCGCACCTGACGCCGACGCGGCGCTCGCAGTACTGGCGGACAACGACCGGACCGATCCGCCCGGCGTCTACGAAGCCGCCAACGCGTCGTCCGGCACCGCTCGCGAGCTCACCCGGCTCCTGAGCCGGCTGTGGACCGGCGACCTGCTTTCGGCCGAACAAACCCACTTCGCCCGAACCACGATGGAACGTCAGATCTTCCAGCACCGGATCGCCGCGGGATTCCCGTACGACGGGGTGCGCGTCGCCGGGAAGACCGGCACCTTCGGGGCGCTCCGGCACGAGGCCGCCGTGGTGACCTTGCCCGGAGGGGACGCGTACGCCGTCGCCGTACTCACCCTCGCCGCGCGAAGCGACAGCCGCCTTCCCCGGGTCGACGCCGCCATCGGCGAGGCCGCCCGGGTCGCGGTCGATCTGTTGCGCTAGTCGTTCACCACCGCGAAGGCCTCGATCTCGATCAGCGCCTCGGGGCTGAACAACGAGACCACCTGCACCGCAGTACTGGCCGGTGGGTTGGCCGTGTCGATGTGGGTATCGCGCACGGACCGGATGACCGGCAGGAACGCGATGTCGGTGACATAGACGCCGAACTTCACCACGTCGGCGAAGGTCGCTCCGGCAGCGGCGAGACAGCGCTCCAGGTTGGTGAAGATCTGCTTCGCCTGCGCTGCTGGATCGCCGTCGCCGACCAGGTTGCCGTCGGCATCCAGCGCGACCTGCCCGGCGATCGCCACCCAGCGTCCCGGCCCGGTCACCACATGGCTATAACCGTTGCCTGGAGCAACATCTTCGGGCTTCGGATACGAGAGATTCGTCAAGGATTCCTCCAGAGTCGATCAGACCCCCATCCTCGCCGACCCACTCGCCCCGCACCACCACATACTTCGCATACCCGGCATGCCGCTCAGGAATGGCCACTGGCGCCGGCCGCGACCCGGGCTCGCGGCGTCTCGGTTCTGAAGGACTCGCCGAGTTCGGGGCCCAGGCCGAAGTAGTGGCGGAAGTTGTAGATCAAGGGCGACCAGGCGCCGGGATCGACGTACGAGGTGCCCGGTACGACGACGCGCTCGTCAGCGTGGACTCGCAAGACCTTTGCCTGGACGATGTAGAAGTTGCCCCCGGCATCCAGTTGTACGTCGTCCGCGCGCGCCTCGAACTGTAGGGGGCATTCGGCGACCCGCGGTGGGCGGACCAACTCGGCCCGGACCGGCGTCAGCCCGGCCGTCTCGAACTTGGCCGGCTCGTAGCGGAACCGGTCCTGCTTCGCCGCCGGGACCGGGTCGCGACCGGTGCAGCCGGCGATCCGCTCGACGTTTTGCCACAACTCGGGTGACGGGAAGTTGATCACCAGGTCAGGTCGTTCCCGCAGATTGCCAGCCGTCTGCCCCTCCTTGCCGAGGCCGAGGACGACCACATCCCCAAGGGACCAGGCCGACGACATCGGGGCGAGGTTGAAGGTGCCGTCGGGGTTCTCCGTCGACAACAGCTCGACCGGCGTTCCGACGTACAGGATGGACGGTTCGATGGTGAGATGAGCCATGCGTTCGACGCTAGGAGCGAGATGCTTCGGTGCCCGCCGAACCATCCGCGAGGCAGGATGGTGGGGTGAACATCGCCAGCGAAGGCCAGGAGCTTGCGTCCTGGGCACGGATGCTCGCCGACGGCACCCGCGCCACGGCGTGCCTCGCGCTGCTCGACGGACGGGCGTGGACGGCGACCGAACTCGCCCGGCTGGCAGGCGTTTCGCGGCCGACGATCAGCGAACACCTGAACGTGCTGGTGGCCGGCGGCCTGCTCACCGAAGTACGGCAAGGGCGGCACCGCTATGTGAAGCTGGCCGGACCCGAGACGGCTGAGCTGCTGGAAGGACTGGCGGCGCTGGCGCCTCGGCGTACGGAAATTGCCACCAGCCTCGCGGCGGCGAGCAAGCGGGACGCGTTCGCCCGCGCCCGCACCTGCTACGACCACCTCGCAGGGAGACTCGGGGTCGCCTTGACCGACGCGATGACCGAGCGCGGGTTGCTCGACTGGTCCGACGGTGTCGCGTTGACCACGGAAGGTCAACGCTGGCTGGAGAACCTCGGCATCCAGGTCGACCCCGGCCGCGGCCGGCCGTTGGTCCGGTCGTGCCTCGACGTGACCGAGCGGCGGCCGCACCTGGCCGGCCGGGTGGGTGCGGCGTTGTGCGAACACGCTTTGAAACAAGGCTGGGTGACACACATCACGGGTGGCCGTGCACTCAAGGTGACCGGATCGGTGCGCGATCTCGGGTTACCCGCGGGCGTCGTACGAGATCTACTGTCCCGAGGCTGAGCCGGGAAAAATCCGCCGTTCCCGCCAGGGCGTGAGATCGCCGGCCGGGACACGCAGCGGATGAGCATTCCGCGCGGATTCGGCCTACCCTTCGGCCATGACTGGTTTCGAGCCCGACACCGAGTTGGTGTCCCGTCTCTCCTTGCCCAGCCATGTGGTCGTCCTGGTGGACGGCCGCTGGTACCGCGGCTGGCTGATCGGCCGCGAGCACGAGGAGACGGGATGGACCGGCACGGTGCAGTACGAGGCCGACGACGGTACGGAACGGACGGAACGCCTGCCGGCGGACCGGATCGCTCTGCCGGAGTCGGACCGGCCGACTGAGCGAGCGTCGTAGGAGGAGGCACAGCGCGAAGGCCCCCTGGAGATCTCCAGGGGGCCTTCGCGCGTAACGACAAGGTCGGGGCGCCTCGAGCGACAGACGAGAACCCCGCCCCAGGCCCTTCGGGCGGTTGACCTGGGGCGGGATCCTCAGTGGCGTTACACACGGTGTATCGGTGATCACACCCCAGGTGTTACACGAATCAGGAAAGTTTCCTCGTCCGGATCAGCCGCTCGGCCACCTCCCGCAACCGCACGTTGTTGTCCTGCGAGTACCTGCGCAGTACTGCGAACGCCTGCTCGTCGGTCAGGCCGAACCGCTCCATCAAGATCCCCTGCGCCTGGCCGACCAGCCGCCGCGAGTCGATCGCCTCCCACAGGCTGGACTCGCTGCGGGCGTTCGCCACCGCGACGGCGGCATGATCGGCGTACATCTGAGCCGTCACGTCGTCGGACTCGCCGAACCGGTCGGTCGCCGGATCGAAGAGATTCAGTACGCCGACCGTCCGGGTCGGCGTCCGGAGCCGGACCGACAACACGCTCCGCAGGGCGACCTCGGTCATCTCGGCCGACCATCGAGGCCAGCGCTCGTCGGCGGCCGCGTTCCCGCTCAGCACGCTCCGCTCCTCCTGGACCGCGTCGTACGCCGGTCCTTCGCCGAGTTCCACCTGCAGCCGGTCGGCCTCCTCGACCAGGGCGTCGGTACTGACCGCCGGCTCGAGCCGGCCCGCGCGCTGGGTCAGCACGACGCTGGCGTGGTTGGTGGCGAGCGCGGTCAGCACGAACTCGAGGAATCGTTCGGCGGTCTGCTCGACGTCAGGCTGGTCATGCAGGACCTGCGCCATCCGGGCCAGATCCTGGGCAAAGCCGTCCTTCACGCTGCCTTGTCCGGGAAAGGCAGAGGCACTGTCGTCACGGGGATCTGGTCCTCAGGGGTTCGGAACCGCTCGTGGCGGCATGCTCCGTCGCCGGCTGACTTCCCAACCGAGTTGAACTTTAACACCCGGGCGTTCAGCGCGGCGGCCCGGAAAGCCGTCTGGAAACTGATCTGAAAAGTGGTCTGGAAAGGGGCGATCCCGACGCACGTGTCTGGACGCCGGGACCTGGATTGAACGGCCTCTCGAGCGACCGGTCACTCCTGACCTCACTGGTGCCCTAAACGGTGGTGCCCATTCGTTGCCGCGACCCCTGACTTCAGCGAACACTCAGAAATGCACGGCGAGGAGGATCCGGCCGGTCTCCGAACTCCGGATGTCGAGCGCCCGGATCTCGCCGCGGTGCAGCTTGGTGGTGGCGGCCGGCTTCACCGTCGTACCGGGGGCAGCGGTCCAGCTGGCGATCAGCGTCGCCTTTCCGGACTCGTCGGTCACGAACAGCTCGTACCCCCGGGCGCGCTCACTCGGCGTCGCCAGTTCGTCGTACCGGCAGCTGATCTCGATCGTCGTGCCCCACCGCTCGTCGACCAGCCGCGCGTCGGCCGACAACTTGCTCGCCACCGTCTTCGCCAGCACCACGTAGTCGCCCGACGGCTCGTTCCCGGCCAGCGGCACCGCCACCACCGCGCCGACCGCGGCAGCGGTGGCGGCAGTCGCGGCGATCAGTCCGGCTAGCCGCAGCTTGCGGCGCCGGCCGTCCTTGCGGGCAGCCCGGACCAGCCCCGGCAGCAGGTTCGGCGGGCTGATCGTCGCTAGCGCCCGGTCGTCCGGCAGGGCCTTGAGCGTGCTCGGCACGTCGGCCAGCGAGGCCACCTCTTCGGCGCAATCCGGGCAGGCGCGCAGATGCTCCTCGTACTCGCGTCTCTCCTGCGCCGACAAGGCGCCGAGCAGGTACGCCGCATCCCACTCGCGGTACGGATCGCTCATTCCTTCGTCACCCCCCTCTCCTGCAACGCCAGCCTCAGCGCCCGCAACCCGTAGTGCAACCGCGACTTGACCGTCCCGGCCGGGATGTCGAGCTCCTCGGCGATGTCGGTGACCGTGCGACGTCCGTAGTACGCGCGCACGATCACCTGCCGATGGTCATGCGACAACTGCGCGAGCGAATCGGACACCAACCACGCATCCAGTACTGCGTTCGCGTGGTCGGCGCTCGGTCGCTCAGGCAGGTCGTCACTGGCCACCTCCCGGTTGACCCGGGCACTGCGCCGATCATCGATGACCAGATTGCGCGCCACCGTGAACAGCCAGGCCCGGGCCCCCGCCTCGTCCTCGGTCAGGATCTGCGGCCGGCGCCAAGCGCGCAGCAGCGTCTCCTGAACGACGTCCTCGGCGAACCGGTCGTCTCCCGTCAGCCGGACCACGAACCGCCACAACGAAGGCGCGTGCACATCGTGCAACTCACGCAACAGCGCCGCCCGGTCGTCGGCCATCGGCGCTCCCGCTTCTGTCATCGTCGGTGCGGCTTCGATTCTTGGTCAGTCGGGTCAGTCTGCCGTAGCAACCAGTTCACGGTTGCGCTGAAGACTGCTCTCCAGAGCCCACGCCCCCGACCCGAGGAACGCGATCAGCAGGAACGCGAACGCGAACAACGCCGCCTTCTCGCCGCCATTCTGCACAGGCAGCAGCGCGTCCTTCTGGTGCACGGTGAAATAGGCGTAGGCCATCGACCCGGAGCACAGCAACGCGGCGTACCGCGTCCCCAACCCGAGCATCACGGACAGTCCACCGACCGCCTGGATCACCGAAGCCCACCACCCCGGCCAGACCATCGGCTCGATCTTCGCGACTCCGAGCACCCCGAACAACGCGGCAGCTCCATGGGTGGCGAACAAGAATCCCACCACGATCCGGAACAACCCCAGTACCTCGTGACGCCAGCGCTCCATACTCACTCCTCAGGTGAACGGACGGGTTCAACGCCACCGGCCGGCCTCACCCGCCCAGCAGCGCCCTTCTCCCGCAGGAACGAACCACCCCACCATCCGGTTCAACCGTCCGTAATCTTTTAATCACCCTCCGAATCCATTGACATCCCACCCTCCGACCCGCTAGACCACCCCAACGAGCCAAACCACCCCCCAACCTGACACACTGTCCCCACCACCCAGGGGCCTCTAGCTCAATTGGCAGAGCAGCGGACTTTTAATCCGCGGGTTGTCGGTTCGAGTCCGACGGGGCCTACGCATCTCGTACGCCGGGGAAGTACGCCCGCGTCGCGCCTCCTCCGTCGGCGCTCGACCCACCCACCCCAGTCCGCCGCTCCTCCGTCGCGGCTCGCGGTCGGGTGCGGGTTCTGCCGGTTCGCTCAGGCGATCGCTGAGCCGCCCAGTGGCCCATCGAAACTGCTTCTGAATGGACCAGTGGTTGCGTGGGGCGGGTGCCTACGGTCGAGGGGAGGCATCACAAACGACGACTGCGAAGGATTCTCATGCGTGCCATCACTGTCCGGGACCGGGAGGCCGACGGTTATGGGTTGTCTCTGACCGAGCTGCCGTCTCCTAGCGCTGCCGAGAATGACGTTGTCGTGCAGGTTCACGCCGCCGGGTTTCTTCGGGGCGAGCCGGAGTGGCCTAGTACCTGGACCGACCGTGCGGGGCGTGATCGCACACCGAGTGTCCTCGGCCACGAGGTGTCCGGCGTAGTTGTCGAGTTGGGCTACGGAACGACCGGCCTCACGATCGGGCAGCGAGTCTTCGGGCTGACCGACTGGGCCCGCAACGGTTCACTCGCCGGGTACACCGCCGTTGAGGCTCGCAACCTGGCACCGCTGCCAGCCGACGTCGACCACACGACCGCAGCGGCTGTGGTGATGCCGGGGCTGACGGCTTGGCAGGCGCTGTTCGACCACGGTCATCTCGAAGCGGGCCAGACCGTCCTTATTCATGGCGCCGGCGGCTCGGTCGGCTCGGTCGCCGTACAACTGGCGCGCGAGATCGGAGCCCACATCATCGGCACTGGCCGGGCCGCCGACCGGGATCTGGCCGGCACACTGGGCGCCCATGAGTTCCTCGACCTGGACAGCGAGCGCCTCGAGGACGCCGGCGAGGTCGACGTGGTGTTCGACGTGATCGGCGGCGAGATCCTCGACCGCTCCACCGCGCTGTTGCGCCCCGGCGGCACCCTCGTCACCGTTGCCGCGCCGCCAACCGTCCACCCTGCCAACGGCAGGGCGATCTTCTTCGTCGTCGAGCCCCATCGCGAACAGACGGCCCAGTTGGCTGCTCGCCTGCGCGATGGGAGGCTCACACCGCTCGTCACGGCCGTCCGCGACCTGGCCGACGCCCCCGCCGCCTTCACAGAGCGCACACGCGACAGGATCATCATCACGGTGAAATGAATGAATCAACCGTCCTTTTACCGGTACGCCGTAGGACCGAAAGCGGCCTAAACGACAGTCAATTTCGGCGGCATGCCGTGGATCATCTCCCGCGAAACGGCCGCGGTCATTGTTTCTGGTGGCAGGTAGCCCAGAAAATCCTCGGCACTCCAGGCGGTCGGCTTGAGCGGATCGAAGTCGGCGTTGCTTTGTGAGCCGCTACTTGAGGCCGCGGAGAATCACGGCCAGCGTGCGCTGACGGAGGTCTGCCGTCCAGGATGCTTGCTGGGCGGCGTACGTCGCTGCCGTCAGTAGCGCCATCACCTCATCGACCTGTGCGGTTGGCCGGGCTGCGCCGGTCGCCTTCGCCTGATCGAGCAGTTGCGCGACGCTGTCGGTCAGACTCTGCAGCGCGTCGCCGATGTCCAGCCCTGGATCGCCGAGTGTGATAACGACCATCCTGGTCCGGACGGCTTCGTCGACGACGGCATCGAAGACACTCACTGTAGTCCGCGACAACCTGAGTGGACACTCATTTTTGGAGGTCGTCATGACTGATCTGTGGATGATCATCGAGAGTCTCGGCCGGAGCTGGACCGGCGATCGAGCTGCGATGGACGACCTGCTGGCCGACGATGTGGTGATCGAAGCGCCGTTCGCGGCGGGCGGTCCGGCGCGGTGGGATGGGCGCGAGGAGTGGCTGGCGTTCGCGGTGCCGGCGCGCGCGGGATACCCCGGTGCGGTTCGACCGGTTTACGCCGTTGGTCGTGTACGAGACGACGGCCCCAGAGATCGCCGTACTGGAGTATGAGCTGGCGGGTGCGCACCCTGTCACCGGTGAGCAAGCTGCTGGGCAATTCGTCGGTGTACTGCGAGTGCGGGACGGCAAGATCGCGGGCTGGCGTGAATACCAAAACACGTATGCCAGGGTGCAGGCGTTGGGCTGAGGCTGACCGCGTCTATTGGGGACAGTGGGTGTCGGAGATCGTGGGATTGCCGAAGCGGCCGAGCACCAGCCGCGCATTGCTGGATCACGACGAGAACGCGCCATCATCGAGACCGGCATTCGAACCTGCTCGCCTCACGGTTGGGTCTCAAGCGGCGAGACGGGAGTTTCCATGGCGGATCGGAGGGCACCGGTCGCTTCAAGTTGGCTATTTGGGCTCGAGACTGCTGGTCGGCTCAGGTCGCACGCGTTGAGCTAACAGCGCGGGCGGCCGTCCTGTTTCGCGGTCAACTGCCCCGTGACAAAGTGTCGGTACACGGTTCCACGTCGGCGCTGATACAAGAATGGGTTCTAGTGCAAGCTCCACACCTTGGCCACCGCACCCTGTCTGCGCGAGGAGAAGACGGATGACCGACCAAGCCGGCGATTTCGGCGAGCTGGCGATGAGCCTGCACAACCAGAGCACCGTTCTGGGCACAGTCGAAGGCGTCCTGCAGTTCGCGGTCGAAGTACTGCACTACGACCACGCCTCCGTGCTGCTGATGCACCGCAAGCACGCGCAAACCATTGCCGCAACCGACGAGTTGATCACCGCCGCGGACCAGTTCCAGATCGACCTCGGCGAGGGGCCGAGCCTGCTGGCCATCACCGATCACGACGATGTGCTGGTCGAGGACACCACCACCGAGCTCCGCTGGCCCAAGTGGGCACCAACCGCCGCCGCCAACGGAATTCGCAGTGCGCTGGCGATCCGGCTGTTCACCACGCACACCACGAGCGGCGCCCTGAACCTGGTCTCCTCGGAACCATTCATCTTCAACGAGAGCGACCGTCAAGCAGCCCACTTGCTCGCACTGCACGCCTCAATCGCGATCTGCTCGGCTCAGGTTGAGGCCAACCTGCGTCAAGCTATCGACTCGCGCAAGGAAGTCGGCCAGGCGGTCGGGCGGCTGATGGAGCGGTACGGCCTCGACGCCATCCACGCTTTCGGCGTACTTCAGCGCTACTCCCAAACCCGCAACGAGCGCCTACGCACGGTCGCTCTCCACGTCATCGAGACCGGCAATCTCCCGCAGTAGTAGTTCGCGCTCCGCCCGAGACCTTGACGGTTCAGTGGAAGAAGCCATCCGCTTCAACTTGAACCGCGAACCACCCGGCATTGGACCTGGGAAGTTTGTTCTTGGCCCGGGCTAGTTCCAGGTACTACCAGACGAGTCCGTCCAGATGGTTGCGGCCGGCAAGCAGGCGGGCGATGCGGTCCTGCGCCGCTGCACGTATGTCAGGCTCGGGGTGGTGTGCGTAGAGCGCGAGCTCCACGTACATGTCGTAGAAGTTCAACCGCTCGCGTAGATGCTCGCGCTCGAACAGCTCCGGATACGCGCCGTGCAGCCATCCGGGGACCTCAGCGAGGGTGGTCTCGTCGAGGCCTTGTTCGTCGGGTGTGGGTGGGTACTCTCGCGCCCTCGCGCACCAGCGCAGGATGGTGTCGAGCTCGACATCCGCCGGCTGAGCCAACGCCTCCGCGAAGTCGATAAGACCGGTGACGCGTCCTTGGTCGACGATCACGTTGGAGCCATGGAGATCACCGTGGACGAGGACGGGTTCGTCGGCGGCGCACAGCGCCAGCCGGTCCTGGACCCAGTCGGCGACGTCCGCGAGCAGGCGCGAGTCATGATTGGGCAGTCGCCGGGCAGCCTCGACCTGCTGGAGCGTCGCGCTCACTACGGGTGGGTGGAACGCAGGCCACGGCTTGCCGGCGAGCGCGTCGGCCAGCCAGGGCGGCAGCAGGTCGGCCGGGACAGGAACACGGTGAAGTGCGCGCAACGCAGCCCCGAGGCTTTCGATCATTGCTTGGCGCGTGTGCGAGTCGGCCGCCGGCCATGCGTCGTACAGGGTTCGGCCGGGCAGGCGTTCGGAGACGTACCACGGCCCGTCCGGGCCGTCGCCGTGCGCGAGGTGCCGGGCGTGCGGAACCTCGCTGCCGGCGAGCAGGTTGACGACTGTAGCCTCGTGGCGATACGCACCGCGGAACTGTCCGTTCGTGTTCAGCCGTACTACGTACTCGTCGCCGACCCACACGCGGCTAACCCAGCCGGCCTTTGGAACAAAGCGGCCCGTTGCTGGCAAACCAGCGGCCGCCAGCGTCCTCCGCAGCGCCGGATCGGTAGCCCAGCCGCCGTCGGTCATGAGCGCGAGCCTATTCGTCCGAGGCCTGCGGCGATACGGGTTTCTAACTAACCCCGCCGCCGCCAGAGACAGGTGATACGGCCGCCGGAGTCCTCGCTGCGGCTTCGTCACCGGCTGATTACATCGGCCGAGATGTTGCCCTCGGCAAGTTCGGTAGTTGCTGAATGTCCTCAGTTGACCACTCCGTGCGGCTGTTCGGGCCAATTTCCTTTCGGGATCGTGGTCCCCGGGCGAACGTTGATTGCCCGGGGCATCAGCATTTGCTGCGCCGCGCGGGAATGTCTGGACGGGTGGAGAGGCGGCGGTGCACTGTGGAGGGGTGGATCTGGATGCGGTGGCGGTGGAGCTGTACGGGCTTGCGCCGGAGGAGTTCACTGCTGCCCGCAACCAACTGGCCAAGACAGTTGGCGGCCAGGCCGCCGCCGCGATCAGGGCGCTGCGGAGGCCGACCCTGGCGGCGTGGCTGGCCAACCTGCTCGTACGGACCAACCCGGACGGCGTTGATGCCCTCACCGAGTTGGGCGAAGAGCTACGCGCTGCTCACCTGTCGGCCGACGGCGCCAGGCTGCGCTCCCTGACCCCGAAACGCCACGCCCTGGTCAAGGAGCTGGTGGCCTCCGCCAGAACTGAAGCAGGCGTCCTCGGCCGGTCGATCACTCCCGCGGTCGTTGAGCGCCTTACCGAGACGCTTGATGCCGCGCTCATCGATCCGGGCGCCGCGCAGTTGCTCCGGACTGGGCAACTGACCAGCGCGTTGCGGCATGTCGGGTTCGGTGTCGTCGACGAAGCCGGCGAGCCGGCCAAGTTCGCGCCGATGAAACCTCGCGCTGTCCGCAGTACGCCGGCCAAGAAGGCGGCCAAGTTGGCGCGGCCGCAGCAGTCTGGTGCTGAGCGGGCTCTGCAGCGGCGCCGGGAAGAGCTACAGACCCACGCCGATGAGCTCGAGCAGGAGTATCTGCAGGCCGAGAAGGAACGGGCCGAAGCTGAGTCGGTCCTCGACGCGCACCAGCATCACGCCAGCGATCTGCAGGCCACGATCGGCCGGCTGACCGACGAACTCGACCAAGCCCGACAACAGCTGAAGGCCACACAGCGCGAAACAGCACGGCTTGAACGGGCACTGGACCGGGCAACGCGCACCGCCGCGATGGTACGACGACGGCGTGACGCGCAACTGAAGCGGATCGCAACCTTCGAGGCTTGAACCGGTACTGCGGGTTCCTCGGCGGTCCCTACTCTCCTGGTGACCTAGTGGGAGTGACCCAGTGGTGTGGTTCGGTTTGGGGAGGAGAACTGGACTACACCAGAAGGGTTGTGCCGTGCGTAAGAGCAGCCGCCGCCTGTTCGCAGTACTGACCGGATTGCTTTTGCTGACGCCGACGGTTGCCGTCGCGGCGCCGGCTCGGGAGGTCAGTGCGTTGTCTGTGTTGACGTACAACATTCATCACGGTGCCGGGGTGGATGGAGTGGTGAATCTCGAGCGGATTGCTGGGGTGATCAGTCAGTCGGGGGCTGACGTGGTCGGGTTGCAGGAGGTGGATGTTCACTTCGATGCGCGGAGTAATTGGGTGGATCAGGCTGCCTGGCTGGCGAATCGGCTCGGGATGGAATATCGGTTCGCGGCAAATCTCGATCAGCCGCCGGTGAATGAAGGCGAGCCGCGGAGGCAGTACGGTACGGCGATTCTGTCGAAGTACCCGATCAAGGACTTCAGCAATACCTTGCTGCCCTTGTACGCCGGTAGCGAGCAGCGTGGGTTGGCTGTGGCGACCCTGGATGTGGGCGGGCGGGATGTGCGGTTCGCCAATACTCATCTCTCGAAGCTGACCTCGGCGGAGCGGGTCGAGCAGGCGCAGAAGATCGTTCAGCTGTTGTCGGGGTCCACTGCCCCGACGTTGCTTGTCGGCGATCTGAACGGCGTACCGACGTCGCCGGAGATCAAGACGCTGACCGCGGTTTGGGCCGACACCTGGGCCGAGGTCGGCTTCGGGCTGGGGTTCACCAATCCGTCGTTGCTCCCGACTTCCCGGATCGACTTCACCTTGCACTCTTCGGCCTTGAAGGCGAAGACCGCGAAAACGCCCAGCACGCTGGCCTCCGACCACCTTCCCTTGGCCACCACGTTCGACCTCGGCTGATCGAAGTCAGTCGGTCGCAACGGTTGTCGGGGGTAAGGCGAAGTAGGCGTAGATGCCCGCGCAGAGGATCAGGGCCGCTGAGGTGAGGAAGATCGTGTCGATTCGGCCGAGGTGGAGGCCGAGGACGGTGGCGTGGAAGTTGCGGAGGGTGGTGCTGGCCAAGGAGCCGGCCACCACCACCGAGATCATCGAAGCGGCCGTGACGACGGGGTTGATGACGCCCATCATGCGGCCGGTGAACTCCTTGGGGGTCACCGCCAGCAACTGTGGGCTGATGCCGGCGTTCATGACGGCAACCGGGATCGCCATCACGAACATGAGAGCCACTGCGACGGGGTAATGACTTGTGCGCGAGAGGGCGGCGATTCCGGTGCCGCCGAGGATCAGGCCGAGCCAGGTGACGTTGCGGGCGTGGAGCAGCTTGGTCAGGCGGCCTGAAATCAGGGAGCCCGAGACCGCTCCCGCGCCGTACGCCATCCAAAGGATGCCGAGGAGGCCGGCGCTGACGTGCAAGTTGTCGGTGACGAAGAAGACCATCAACGCGGTGAGCGCGCCGGTGCCCAGCGACGAGATGACCATGACCGCGAGCAGAGCGATGAGGAAGCGGTTGCGGGCGAACATCTTGATGCCTTCGGCGAACTGCGTGCGCCATGGCGTCCGCTCGGCGGTCGAGACATCGGTGCGGCTGGCGTCGGTGGCCGGGAAGCGGACCGACCGGATGGCGAGGTAGGAGACGACGTACGAGGCGCAGTTGATGAACATCGCCCATTTGATGCCTAGGGCAAACAAAAGCGGCGCGGCGATCGGCGGACCGAGGATGACGGCGGTGGCGGCGGTCGCCTGACCGAGCCCGAAGGCTTTGGCCCGGTCGGCTTCACCTTCGACGATCTCGCCGATGGTGGCGAAGCGCGCGGGGTTGAAGAACTGCCCGGCGGAGTTGACGACGAGCACCACGGCGTACAGCAGTATGAGCCAGACGCCGACCGGGAGGGTGGAGGTCGGCAGGAGGGTGATCAACGCGAGGGTGCCGACGACGATGCCGCGGATGGCTTCCGAACGGAGCAGCGTACGGCGAAGGCTCCAGCGATCCACGAACACGCCGGCCAGCGGGCCGACCACCATCGTCGCGAAGAACGCGCACAGCATCAGCCCACTGACGGCCGCGGGCGCCCAGTGGCTGTGGGCCAGCAGCTCGGTGGCGATCCACAGCGTCAGCGTCGTGTCGAAGACGTAGTCACCGATCGACGAAACCGCCTGCCCGTACCAAAGCCGAGCAAAGTCCCGATTCACCAAAAACCTGGAAACCCGTACGCCGGTCACCTCCTCGGCCATGGCCCCCCGCCTCCTCGAATCGGAACCGCCGCGTGATTCAGACTTTGGACATCAACCACCGGTAGAAAGCCGCCGTAATTGTCAACTGCGGTCGGCGTTCTGTACAGAGCATTCGCTACGGCAAAAGCTGCAATTGAGCGGTAGCGCTCGTCAACTGGAGCTGAGGTGAATTCGTGGAACGACGACGGTCGCGCACGGCGGCCCCCTGATTGAGCAGTCGCCCCACCGTCCTGCCCGCCTATCGCCGCTATCGCCGTCAGCACACCGGGAGGCGTCGAGGGGCAAGCAGCCTTAGGCGGTGAAGCCGAGTTCAGCAGCCGTGGGTGGACTCTCGGCATCCCAGACTCTGGCGTAAGCCGGTGCGACAAGCGGCCAGATCTCGTGCACGCCGTCTTCGACAGACTCGATCTCATCGGCTAAGTCTCCGGAAACCACGAACTCGTGTGGGATGACGCGACCGGCTGCGTCCTTCCGTCCCAACGGATCAGGAAAGCGCAGCGCGACCTGCCCAGCGGCACGACGCCAAGTCGTCGGCTCGTCATCGAGATCTGCGAAGCTGCGTTCGTAATCCACGAGTGGGTCGGGCCGCCCTCCGTTCAGGAGGAACCGAAAACCCCAGGAGCGGCCTCGAGTAGCCCAGATGAGGCTCTCGGATAGGTCGACGCTCACTTGAGACTCTTGATGAGCAGCTTGTCCTTGAGGCCCTGGTCGAGGTCCAGCTTGAACTGGGTGATCGTCGCGGTCAGGAAGTCGTGGTGCTTTCGAGCCTGGGCGTTGATCTCCCTGAGTTGCGCTCCACCCATCTTGGTGGCCGCTATTAGGGCAGGGACCGCCGCTTTGCCCGCGAGGGGACCGACTATCGGCAGCCTCGCCACCAGCTTCTCGATACCAAGACCCTTCGCGGCCACGAGTACCGCAGCTAGGGTCTCGGCGCCGTCCGCCAGGGTGTCCAGCACCCTCCTCGGGATCTCCATCCGCTCGTTCCACTGAACTCGGCGCTCCAGAGGAAGTATTGAGGCCACCGGCAGGATGAGGTCGAGCCCGACGCGTTGGGTCACATCGATCTCTACCGGGTCCGGACCAGTCGCGGAGAGGTCGAACTTGGCCGAGGAGAGCAGCATGAAGTCTTCGCCCACCGACAGTGCGTCGGGGGTTTCGACGAACTCCTTCAGCGTCGAGCGCAGGCCGTCGAGGTGGTTGGCCGCCTTCTCGATGACGAGGTCGCGGAACGAGTAGACATCCCAGTCTGGGAAGAGGTCTGCCTTGGAGAGTGCGATGATCCAGATCCGCGGGAACTCGGCAAGCAGGTCGTCGTCGCGGAGCAGTTCGTCCTTGAGTCGCAGCACGCCTTGCCGGAAGTTCGTCAGGAGCGACTTGAGGTACCTCTCCTCCTCGCCCTTGTAGTCCAGCAATTTCTGGCCGTCCACCAGCAGGAGCGCGACATCGGAACCCAGCAGCGACCGAAACGTGTCGACCCGGCGATTGGCCTCTTCCTCGCTGCTCGGCGTCTCCTCGAACCATTCCCCCGGATAGTCGTGCCACGCGAGTCGCAGGGCGTCGAACGGCCGCTTGTTCGCTTCGGAGTTGTCTCCGCCCTTGAGCTTCACAGAGAACATGTAGGTCGTAGCCGCGAACCGGGTAGGCGCCGGCGCTCGCCCGCGATCTCTCATGCCGAGGTAGTTCTGGTAGAGCCGATTGCCCTGGCCGGTATCGTCTGCGACGAGGTCCCACAGGTCGTTCGAATATGAGCCCTCTTGCGTCGGGCCGAAGAACGAGGAAACCAGCACCGTCTTCCCGGAGCCGCTCTCTCCGAAAACCGCGATGTGCTGCTCACGGACTCTGGGGTATTTCGCCATGGCGCGAACGTACCTCACACACGGATGCGGCGCGGCGACTCGGACAACTGGCTGCGCAGTCCCCCGCCCGGGTCGCGAGAGCGGTCTCCGGCGGCCGATCTCGTCCTGATCAGTTGTACGGCGTGAGGTTCGAGGCACAGACGAGGAGTGCGAGGAAACGACGATGAGGGGAACCCCCGGACGGCAAGCAACCCGCGCGCGATCGCGAGCCGCGACGGAGGAGCGGCGGGATGGGGTGGGTGGGTCGAGCGCCGACGTAGGAGGGGCGATGTGGGCGCTTTTCCGGCGTACGTGAAGTGTTCAACCCGCGGGCGAAAGTTCGGTGTGCTACGACTGGCTGATGGTGTTTGAGCGGGATGAGGAGCGGGTGGAGCCGGGCGAATCGCGGCATGAGTTGTTGAAGGAGGTGCCGGGGTCGCAGGCCGGTGGGGGTGGGTCGGAGAGTTTGACGACTGTGTTGGTTGCGTTCGGGGCCAATGTGTTGATTGCGGTGGCCAAGTCGGTGGCGGCGTTCATGACCGGGTCGGCGTCGATCTTGGCGGAGGCGGCGCACTCCTGGGCTGATGCGGGCAACGAAGTGTTTCTGTTGATCGCGAATCGGCGGGCGCACAAGCCGTCTGATGAACTGCATCCGCTTGGGCATGGGCGGGAGGCGTATGTGTGGTCGCTGTTCGCGGCGCTCGGGTTGTTTGTTGCCGGCGCGGCGGTGTCCATCACGCATGGGGTCCAGGAGCTGATCACACCCGAGCCGGCGGGGCACTTCGTCATTGGGTACGTCGTACTGGCGGTTTCCTTCGTGCTGGAAGGGATCTCGTTCCTGCAGTCGGCGAGGCAGGCCAAAGCGGAGGCCCAGACGCTGCAGCGGGACCTGATCGAGCATGTCCTCGCTACCTCGGATCCGACGCTGCGGGCTGTGTTCGTCGAGGATGCGGCCGCGTTGAGTGGGCTGGTCATTGCGGCAGGCGGCCTCGTCGCTCATCAGTTGACCGGCTCGGCGACACCGGATGCGATCGGGTCGATCCTGGTCGGCGTACTGCTTGCGTACGTCGCGCTGCTGCTGATCAACCGCAATCGGCGGTTCCTGGTCGGGCAGGAGGCCGATCCGCGGGTTCGCGAGGCGGCGTTGCAGGCGTTGCTGGCTGCGCCGGAAGTTGCCCGGGTCACCTATCTTCGGCTCGAGATCGTCGGCCCGCGGATGATTTCGGTCATCGGGGACGTCGACCTGGCCGGGGACGACACCGAATCCCATGTAGCTGTGCGTCTGCGCGCTCTCGAAGCCCGGATCAGCGCGTCCCCCGCGGTAGCGGGCGCAGTACTGAGCCTTTCGGCACCGGACGAACCGTCGCTGTGACGGCGACTCTATGAAGCCGCTGACTGGCATGCAGTGACAGCGGTTTCGGAGTCTGGACGGTCCGCAAATACAGGCTTAGCGTCGAAAGGAAGGGGCACGGTCAGGGGAGGGACGTCATGCGAAAGGTCACGAGGCTGCTGGTCGCTGTGCCGGCCATGGTGATGATGCTCGGGATGGGCGCGCCGCCCTCGGTGCGATCCATCCCGCTGCCGAACGATTTCTCACCGGAAGGCATCGCCGCGGGGTCGGGATCGACCCTGTACGTCGGTTCGCTGGTCGACGGGGACATCTATCGCACCGATCTCCGCGGCCACCACGGCAAGGTCTTCATCGATGCGCCGGCGGGGCGGACGGCGCTCGGGATGAAGTACGACAAGGCCCATCACCGGCTCTGGGTCGCGGGCGGACCGACCGGTCACGCGTACGTGTACGACACCCGGACCGGCAGGTCGATCGCGGACCTCAGTCTCGGTACGGCGGGTGCATCGCTGATCAACGACGTGGTGATCACCACGCACGCGGCGTACTTCACCGATTCCTTCAACCCCGTGCTGTACAAGGTGCCGATCGGGTACCACGGCTGGATCGGCCGGCCGCACAAGATCACGCTGAGCGGGCCGGCGGCAACGATCGTCCCAGGCGGCTTCAACCTCAACGGGATCGCGGCACCCAACGACCACACGTTGATCGCCGACCATTCCGCGCTGGGCACGCTGGTCACGATCAACCCGCGCACCGGCTCCAGCCACAGCATTCAGGTGACCGGCGGCGCTCTGACCCCGGGATCACCCGACGGCATCCTGCTGCACGGCAGGTCGTTGTACGTCGTCGAGAATTTCGCCGAGCGACTGGTCACGGTCAAACTCGGCCACGACTTCCGTACTGCGCGGATCACCTCGGTGGTCACCGATGCGGACGTCCACGGCGCCTTCCGGATCCCGACCGCGGTCGCCGAGCAGGACGGCCGGCTCGCCCTGGTCAACGCCCGCTTCGATGTCGGCCTCCCGCCGCCACTGGGCACCGGCGTACCGGCCGGCACCGACTACAACCTCGTTGTCCTGAAGCGATAGCGATGTCAGCGGGCCTCGAGGACGGACATCCGGGCCGAGGTGTGGACGACCCGGGACAACTCGAGGTCCGCAGCGGCGAAGAGTGCGGCGTACTGCGCTTCCGTGCGCTCGCGGCCGCCTGGAAGGGTCAGCATGTTGAGGTCGGAGAACGCCGCTTCGGCCTCATGACCAGGTAGCCCGAGAAGGCCCTCGACGACCAGGACGACACCCCCGGGCGCGAGGGATCGACGGCAGGTGCGCAGGATCGAGACGCACTCCTCGTCCGGCCAGTCGTGCAGGATCGACTTGAGCAGATAGGCATCGGCGGCCGGGACCGATTCGAAGAAGTTGCCGCTGGCAAAGGACCAGCGATCCTCGACCGACGGCGACGCACCGGGCGGCGGCTTGTGGCCGACGACGTGTTCCTGATCGAAGACCGTCCCGGTCAGGTGCGGATACTTCTCCAGTACTGCGGCCAGCAGGACACCCAGTCCCCCGCCCACATCGACAACGGTCTTCAACTCACTGAAGTCGTAGGCCTCCGCGACCGCACCGGCGACCACTGAACTGAGCGCCGCCATGTTGTCGTTGAAGATCTCGTTGAATTCAGGATGCTCGGTCCGATGCTCCCAGACATCCACACCGTGCAAGGCTTTGAACGCGTTCTCGCCGGTGCGGATGCTGTGCGTGAGATTTCCCCAGGCCGCCCACAGCGCCGGATCCTGCATCATCCTCGCCAACGGACGAAGACTTCCCGGTACGCCGGTTCGCAGGCTCTCCCCCAGCGGCGTATTCGTATACGACCCGTCTGCCTCCGTGTACACCCCCACGGCGCACAGCACCCTCAGCAACCGCAGCAGCGCGTCCTCGTCGGCACCCGCCTCGGCCGCCAGTTCGGCAATCGTGCGCGGCCCGTCGGCCAGCCGGTCGGAGATCGCCAACTCGGCGGCCACGCTCAGCGCAGCCGACAGCCGGAACCCAGTGATCATCGCTTGAAGTTCTTCTCGTCCCCCCATGCGCCGATCATCCGCTGCCCGGCCCGCAAACACCAGAGCCGACCTCTGCACCCCACCGAACACGGGCGCGGGCACGATGGTGGGGTGAGTGACCTGACACCGGAACTGGCGGCGACGATGGTGAACGCACCTTGATCAGTGCTGGAGATTCACACCGGCAGGGTCAGCAGGCGCAGGCGATTCCCAGTGGGGCGGTCAGCGGGTCGGTGGCGCGGCGGTCGATGCCGGCGGCGGTTTCGACCGGGAGGCCTTCGCGGGTCCAGTACTCGAAGCCGCCGATCATCTCCTTGACCGGGTAGCCGAGTTTGGCGAACTCCAGCGCCGCCTTGGTTCCACCGTTACAACCCGGCCCCCAGCAATACGTGACGACGGAAGATCCAGCCGGTACTACGGAAGCCGCGCGGGCCGCGATCTCGGCAGTCGGCAGGTGGATCGCGCCGGGCACGTGGCCCTGGTCCCAGCTCGCCTGGCTCCGGCTGTCGATCAGCACCCAACCGGTGACGCCGGCACCGATGTCGGCGGCGACGTCCGACGGGTCGGTCTCGTACGACAAGCGGGCGGCGAAGTGCGCGACCGCGGCCTCCTGGGCGGCGGGCAGAGTACTCAGCACCGATGACATCGCAGAACTCCTTCTCGTTCAGGAGCCTCAAGCGTCAGCCACACCGCTCATCGCGGAAAGTGGCAGAAAAGACCAACTACTACAAAATACTGCCAGACGATTTACGCGGGCTCATCCAAGCCCGCCGGTGCGCGGCGACGGCGGAAGAGCGGGCCGGAGTCGTCGGTCTTGATGGCGGCTCGGGCGCGGGCTGTTTTGATGGCGGTGGTGAGGGTCGGGACGTCGTACGCGCCGTAGTGGCGTTGGCCGTTGATGAAGAAGGTCGGCGTGCCGGAGACGCCACTCAGGTCCGCCGACTCGACATCCTGGGCGACGCGGGCTGCGGCGACGTGGCGCTTCACGTCGTCGTGGAAGCGTTGCGGATCGAGCCCTACCTGCTCGGCGTACGCCATCAAGTCCTTCGGCAGCAGGTCTTCCTGGTTCGCCAGCAGGAGATCGTGCATCTCCCAGAAGCGGCCCTGAGCGGCCGCGGCTTCCGACGCCTCGGCGGCGAGCTGGGCGTGCGGGTGGACGTCCGTCAGCGGCAGGTGCCGCCAGACGTAGCGGAGGTCGTCGTCGTGGAGGAGATCGCGGACGACGGGCTCGGCCAACCCGCAGTACGGGCATTCGAAGTCGCCGTACTCGACCAGCGTGACCGAGGCGGTCTCGGGACCGCGGATGTGGTCGCGGGTGGGGTCGACCGGATCGATCAGGTCGACCAGTTGGTCGACGTCGCCGAGCAGCGCCTTCGCCTTGCGCATCGGGGAGAGCATCCGGGCGAGGCGAAACACGACCCAGGTGATCGCCGACGACAAGACGACGGCCGACAGCAGCCCGACCTTCGCTTCCGCGAGCTCCGGACCGTCGAAGGCCAAGGTTGCTATCAGCAACGAAACGGTGAAGCCGATCCCTGCGATCGTGCCGCTGCCCGCGACGCCGGCCCAGCCGACCAGCGGACGGATCCGGCCACCGCTGAAGCGGGCGAGTGCCGACGACGTGGCGATCACGGCAAGCGGCTTGCCGACGACATACCCGGCGATGATCCCGAGCGTGATCGGCGAGCTGAACGCCCGGGACAGGAAGCCGGCGTCGATCGTCACACCCGCGTTGGCCAGGCCGAAGAGCGGAACGATCAGGTAGCTCGTCCACGGGTGGTAGAAGTGCTGCAGCCTGGCGTTCGGCGACAGCGTCGAGGTGAGGCCGACCGTCGCGGTGCGCGCCAACTCCGGGGTCGGCTGCTCGCGGAAGAGGCGGAAGAGACCGGTCGCCTGCTCGAGTTCGTCGCGCCCGGGCGAGTACGCCGACGCGGTGAGCCCGATCGCCAGGCCGGCCACGACCGGATCCACCCCGCTGGTCAGCAACGCGGCCCAGGTAACGATGCCCAGGGCAACATAGATGGACGGATGCCGGAACTTGAGCAGCGCCGCGATCAGGACCGCCGCGAACGCAGCGACCGCGATGACCAACGGCAGCAGAGAGATGTTCTCGCTGTAGACGACGGCAATGACCAGCAAGGCGATCAGGTCGTCGACCACGAAGACTGTCAGCAGGAAGACCCTGACGCGATCCGGTACGCCGCGGCCGACCAGCGCGAGCAGACCGAGCGCCAGCGCCGTGTCGGTGGACATCGCGACGCCCCAGCCGTGCGCGCCGGGACCACCGTGATTGAAGGCGAGGTAGATGACGACGGGCGTCACCATGCCCGCGACACCCGCGATCACCGGCAAAACGAACCTGCTCCGGTCGCGCAGGTCACCGAGGTCGAACTCGCGCCGCGCCTCCAGCCCGACCACCAGGAAGAACAGCGTCATCAGCCCGCTGTTGATCCACTCCTGCAACTCCAGACCGAACTCGTGCCCGCCGAAAGCGAACGAAAGCTCGGTGTGCCACAGCGCGTCGTACGACCCCGGCGCCAGGTTGGCCCACGCGAGCGCGGCCAGGATGGCGGCAGCCAGGACGCCGGAACTGCCGGCCTCCGTCGTCAGGAACGCGCGCATCGGCGCGGCGACCTCGCGGGTCCAGTTCGTGCGGCCGCTCCAGCGGGCCGCGAAGTCGCTCATAGCCGTCAGCATACTGCCCCGATTGGGACCTACAACCCAGTCTGCAGACGAGGCCGCCGCGCGCTGCAGCCGCTGGTGCTGACCTGATCAAGGAAGGCGCCGCGGCAGACGTCACGGCGATCCGCCGGTCCAGTGCGCTGCGATGCCGCCGCACCGGGCAGGGGCGCTAGTAGGCTGCGCAGGGCGAGGGAGGGAAGTCTGTTGGCGAACGGGGTCTGGCGTCCGCTGAGCGGGCCGTCGCATCAGGTCGCGCTGGAGATCCTGCTCGACGGGCCGTTGTCGCGAGCCGAACTCTCCCGCCGGGTCAGCCTGTCGCCCGGCAGCCTGACCAGGATCACCAAGCCGATGGTCGAGTCCGGGCTGCTCGTCGAGGTCTCCGCCGGCCCGACCGATCCCCGCGTCGGCCGTCCTTCCCAACCACTCGACATCATCCCCGAGTCACACCATTTCGCCGGGATCAAGCTCACAGCGGATGCCGCCGTCGGCGTACTGACGACCCTCCGGGCAGAGGTGATCGCGTCGGCCGAGCGCCCACTCACCGACCACGCGCCCGAAAGTGTTGCCGCAGTGATCGCCGACCTGGCCTCGTCCCTCACGAACGAACTCGAAGCCCCTGGCGGGCTGACCGGGATCGGGGTGACGCTCGGCGGGCGGGTCGCGGGGCGCGCGGAGGTGCGCTGGGCGCCGTTCCTCGACTGGACCGACGTCTCCCTCGGGCAACTGCTCGCCACCCACACCGACGTACCGGTGGTCGTCGCCAACGACGTCCTCGCACTGACCGAGGCGACCCACTGGTTCGGTGCGGGGCGCGGGGTGACCCGGTTCTGTCTGCTGACGATCGGTGCCGGGATCGGGTACGGCCTCGTCGTCCACGACAAGGTGGTCGACAACGCGGACGCCAGCCTCGGCCTGATCGGGCACATCCCTCTCCTCCCGGACGGCCCGCTCTGCGACCGCGGCCACCGTGGCTGCGCCATGGTGCTCCTCAGTTCCTCAGCCATCACCGGACAGGTCAGTACTGCGCTCGGCCGGCCGGTCGAGTACGACGAGTGCCTCGAACTCGCTGCGAACGGCGACCCGGTCGCCAAGAGAGTCGTCGGTACTGCGGGGCAGGCGCTCGGCCGGTTGATAGCGCTGGCCGCCAATTTCACGCTGCCCGAGCGGGTGATCCTCGGCGGCGAGGGGATCCGCCTCGCGACGCTTGCCGAAGCCGAGGTGCTCGAGGGGCTGCACTCGGGCCGGGACCCGCTGGCCGTCGATCCGCCACTCGTGCAACTGCCGCCGGACTTCACCGAATGGGCCCGCGGAGCGGCGGTCACCGCCATCCAGACCTTCGTCCTCGGCCAGGACTAGTAACTGACTATCGCGCCATAAGCAGTTACATTGGTGTCATGGATGAACTGGTGAGGCGTTGGCAGCGTGGCTGGGGACTGTGCCGGGGGTTACCGCCGGCCCGGCTTCTGGCGCAGGACGAGGTAGTGCGTGGGATCGAGGCGGAGCTCGGGTTGCCGGGGCGGGCTCACGAGATCTTCACCTTGAGCGACGAGCCTGAGGCGATCGCGGAGTTGGTCGCGGCAGCCGGCCCGGAGACCTGGGTGACTGTGACGACCACCCAGCGCGAGGACGAGGTGGCGGCCGAGTTGGCCGCGACCGGGTTCGAGGTGTTCGCCGAGCGGAAGGCGTTGATGTCGATCAACCTGGCGGATCACCCGGTTGCCGCCGCAAGGCCGGAGTACGCCGTGGAACTGGAGTCGGCAGCTTCGCAGTACGGGGCTGTGGAGTTGGTGCGGGTGGTTGATCCGGCCGGGGCCGTTGCGGCGCGCGGGATGGCGGCGGTGGTGGGGACGGATGCGGTGATGCACGACATTCACACCGATCCGGCGCATCGGCGGCGAGGGCTGGGGAGTGTGGTGATGTCGACGCTCAGCCTGCGGGCAGTCGAGCTGGGTGCCACGACTGGGTTGCTGATGGCGACGGCGGACGGCGTACAGCTGTATCGGCGGCTCGGGTGGTTGCTGCGGGCAACGATGGTGACCGGGCGCTCAGGGCCGGGCGACTCGGGAGCGGAAGGCGGCGACCTTCGTCCGGTTCTGGCAAGCCGTTGAGCAGAAGCGTTGCCGATGGTTGCGGGTGGCATCGAGAAAGAGGTTGTCGCAGCGTTCGGCGGCACAGGGGTGAAGCCGATCGAGGTCGTCGCTGCCGAGGAGCATGGCGGTCGCAGTACCGAATTCAGCCAGCCAGCCGGTCGCGATCGAGACGTCCTCGGTAGCGAAGTGCAGGTGCCAGGCTGACTCGGGGTGTCGCACGAGGACCGGCGCGGCTCGGGTCGACGCCAGCAGCTCGTTGATCGCCGACGCCGCCGTGTCGGTCTCGCCCTCGGTCAGCAACAGCAGGGCGCGATAGAGACGCTCGCCGCCGGTGGCGAACTCGGCGACCGCGGCATCGTCGATCGACGGCATCCGGTTGGTGGTGAGCCGTAACACCGCCCCCACTGTCACCTCATCCAGAGGTGCGCGAGCGCGACCCTGGCTCCACTCCGCACCGGTCGCATTGGCCAACGCGATCGCCGCCTCGAGCGAGGCCTTCAGGTGATCGGTCGCATCCACCCGCCAAGTATCCCCACCGAAGAACTAGTCGCGCTCCAGCGCCGGCTTACTCGCAGCGGCGCTGGGGCGAGAGACGCCCTGTACTGCGGAATCACCCGTCACCCCGGACGCCGGAGCCACTCCAGCCTGCGTCAACTCCATCGCCTTCGCAGCATCCGCCGGAATCCCCTTCGCCTCCCCGGAAGGCGCCGCCGGCGGACCGGAAGGCGCCGCCGCTGGAGCGGAGGGCGCCGCTCCCGCTTGCGCAGAGGGGGCTGCCGCCGTCGCGGATGGGGTGGGGTCGGGCGCGGCCAGGCGGCCGGTGGTTTCTATTTCGTGGCGGATGGTGCGGATCTCGGTCTGGCCGGCGAGGAAGGCAAGGGCGGCGACGCCTCGGGAGGCGGCTCGCTGGGAGCTCGGTGAGAGAGAGTCGTTGGTCGTCTGCTCGGCGTACGCGTTCCACATCGCGCGGCCGACTCTGCGCTCCGCTTCGGATCGCTGGGCGGGCGGCACGAGGTCGGTCAGCCCGGAGGCGTCCCAGGTGATCCTGGTCACGTGGCCCCACTTGTCGCGGGGATTCAGGATGGCGAGTTGCCGGAGCACCTCGGCACCGTCCACTCCCGGGACAGCTTCGGAGACCCGGTCGGCCAGCTTGGTCAGTTCCATCGCTCCCGGCGTGAAAGCGTCGTACGTCGGGGTGTCCTCGACCTCTTTGATCCCCGGGGCGATCCGTTCGATGCCGAGTTCGTCGATGAAGTCGTCGAGCTTGGTGAACGCGTACGCCTCGGTGACACCTTCTTCGAGCGCCTGGACGAAGGGCTGCCGCATGTACGGCTCGGCCTCGGTGTGGTTCGTGCCGTGGGAGCTCAGCAGGTGCACGTGCTCGTGGAAGAGCGTCTCCAGCGCGCGGCGGTACTTCAGCAGCGTCTGGGCGTCGTGCTGCGCCCCCGGCTCGGCGTACATCTGCCGTAGCGGCGCCATCACGTACGCATAATCGAGGCGCAGCCCCTGCCCCCAGGTCGCCTCGCCGACGACGCGCATGCCGCGGATGTGCCGGGCGTTCTGCAACTGGCCGGACCAGTTGGAGTGATCGGCCCCACTCACCTTGACGGCGGCGTCGCGGGCCGCCTCGATCAGCTCCTCCAGGCTGCGGGGTATGCGTCGCGGGTGCGACGGATAGGTGCGCGCCATCGGGAATCCGGCCTCCACTGCTACTGGTCCAGGCCGGATCATATGAGCCGTCCGGGTCAACCAAATCGTTCGAACCGGCGTCTTACCGCACAGGCGCCGCAGGCGGAGGATTTCCTTCTCCGGCACCTATCGGGTCAGACTGCGTTATGCCAGCCCGTGCTACCAGGGTCGTACAGCGATGACGGAGAACATCCCCCCAATGTCCGATGCGGTGCGTCGTTGCCAGCCACAACAATGACCGACATGAACCTGGTTGAGGCTTCGGCCCAGCGTGTCCTCGGGCTTGCCGAGGCCGTCGTCGACCTGTCGGCGATCCGTGACAACGTGCGGACCTACCGGCGCCGGGTGCACCCGGGCACCGAGGTGATGGCCGTGGTCAAGGCGGACGCATTCGGGCACGGTGCTGCACGGGTGGCACGGACCGCCCTCGACGCGGGAGCCACCTGGCTGGGAGTCGCGCGGGCCGGCGAGGCGATGCAGTTGCGCGCCGCTGGGCTGACCGCGCCGATCTTCACCTGGCTGTACGACGAGACCGAGCTGATCTGGCTCGCCGACGTCGACGTGAGCGTCTCCAACGTCGCCGACCTGCAGCACGTGGTCGCCGCTCCGAATGTGCGGAACGTGCACCTCAAGCTCGACACCGGCATGCACCGCGGCGGCAGTACGCCGGACCAGTGGATCGAACTGACCCGCGCGGCGGCGTACCACGAGGCCCAGGGCTCCATCTCCGTCCGGGGCGTCTGGTCGCATCTGTCCCATGGCGACGAGCTGGACGCATCCCACAGCCGCCGCCAGCTCCAGTTGCTCACGACCGGCGTCGCCCTGGCGAAGAGGGCCGGGTTGGCGCCGCAGTACATCCATCTGGCCAACTCGGCCGGTGCGATCACGCTGGACGCGCCCGAGTGCAACCTGGCCCGGATCGGCGCCGGCCTGTTCGGGATCGACGAGGTCGGCGCGGGGCTGCGGCCGTCGATGAAGCTGATGAGCAAGGTCGCCCAGGTCCGCCGGCTCAAGGCCGGCGAAGGCGTCTCGTACAGTCACACTTACGTCACCCCTCGCGACACCACGGTCGCGCTGGTCCCGATCGGTTATGCGGACGGGATCCCGCGGATCGCGGCCGAGCAGGCGAGTGTGCTCTGCCGGGGCGTCCGGATGCCGGTACTCGGCCGGATCACGATGGACCAGTTCGTCGTCGATGCCGGCGACCTGGTGGTGGAGCCGGGCGATCCGGTCACCATCTTCGGCGACGGCAGCTCCGGCGAGCCGACGATCGCCGAATGGGCGGGGTGGGCGCAGACCATCCCGCACGAGATCTACTGCGGCCTCGGAGCCCGGGTGCCGCGTCGCTACATCGAGGAGGCACAGCGGTGAAGGTGGTCGTGATCAGTGGCGGAGCCAGCCCGGAACACGAGGTGTCCCTGAAGAGCGGAGCCGGCATCGCGGATGCGGCCGCGAGCAAGGGACACACCGTGACACCGCTCGTCATCGAGCGGGACGGCAGCTGGGCGGCCGGTCAGCAGGAGGCCATCCGGATCCTGCTCGACTGCGACGTCGCGATCCCGGCGCTGCACGGCGAAGGCGGTGAGGACGGCGTCCTCCAAGGCTTCCTCGAGACTCTGAAGGTTCCGTACGTCGGCAGCGGAGTGGCCGCGAGTGCCGTCGGGATGGACAAGCAGCTCACCAAGGCGATCCTCACCGCGCACGGCATTCCGGTCACGCCGGGCATCGTCCTGCGCGGCGCGGACCTGACCGACGCCGAGTCGGCCATCCAGCAACTGAAGGCCGCAGGCATCGGCTTCCCGGTGTTCGTGAAGCCGAACAGCGGCGGTTCGAGCATCGGCGTGACCCGGGCGACGGACCTGCCGTCGCTGGCCGAGGCGCTCAGCACCGCGGCCGCGCTGGACACGCACGTGCTGGTCGAGCAGGAGATCGTCGGCCGCGAGATCGACCTGTCGGTGCTGGAGTTCCCGGACGGACGGGTCGAGGTCGGCCCGGCGCTGGAGATCCACGCCGATCCGAGCCAGCCGTTCTTCAACGCGACCGCGAAGTACGACAGCACCGCGACCGAGTTCGTCGTACCGGCGCCGATGGATGCCGACCTGGCCAACCGGCTACGCAGTACGGCGATCGAGGTCTTCAGCACGCTCGGCTGCGCGGGGCTGGCCCGGTTGGACTTCTTCGTCCCGGCCGAGGGGCCGCCGCTGGTCAACGAGATCAACACGTTCCCCGGTTTCACCCCGGCCTCGCAGTTCCCGCGGATGTGGGCCGCGGCCGGCCTGTCGTACGCCGATGTCGTCGAGACCCTGATCGAGACGGCCGTCGCCCGCAACTCCAAGGTGCAGGCATGAGCTCTGTCGTCCTGATCAGCGACGAGCGGATCACCAGCATCCCGGCGATCGAGAGCGGCGAGGCGCTGGTCGACCTGGAGACCGTCGGTATCTCCGCCGAAGGACGCCAGTACGTCCGGGCCGGTCTCGCGGACCGGCTCGCCGTGGCGCAGACCTTCCTGCCGACGGGGATCCGGCTGCATGTCGTCGAGGGGCTGCGGCCGCTCGAGAGTCAGCGGAAGATCTACGCCGGCTACCTGGCCGAGGTGAAGAGCCTCAACCCGGACATCTCCGACGCCGAAGCGCACACCCTGGCCAGCCGGTTCGTCTCGCCGGTCGAGGTCGCGCCGCACGTGGCCGGGGCCGCGGTCGACCTGACGCTGATCGGCGAGAACGGGCCGTACGACCTCGGTACGCCGATCGACGCGACGCCCGAGCAGAGCAACGGCGCGTGCTTCTTCGACGCCGCCAACATCAGCCGTGAGGCCCGCACCAACCGGTCCCTGCTGGCCGACGTACTGACCTCGGCCGGCCTGGTGAACTACCCGACCGAGTGGTGGCACTGGTCGTACGGCGACCGCTACTGGGCGTACTGCGAGCAGCAGCCGAACGCCATCTACGGCCCGACCGCCGGACCCGAACTGTCAACCCTTTCGACGCCGCCGGAATGACCTTTTAGATGTAGGTGACATGCGTTGCCCCGGGGTTTTCGCGCTGATCTGATCGGCGCAGAAACCCGGTCGAAGGAGCAACTCATGACACCGCCACGCAAGCTGTCCCGCCGCCGAGTTCTGCTCGGCATCCCGGCTGTCGCCGTAGCTGCCAGGTTCGCCGCGCCGGCGGCACCGGCTCAGGCGCTGAAGAAGAAGCCCGAGTGCGTCGCCGATCTGATCAGGCCGTCCTGATGGCGAGCATTCCGTGGTTGATCGACGTACTGCGGGCGGCGGGCGTCCAGGTCGTCGAGGAGGGCGACTGGCGCAACCGCGGCGTCTCCGGCTCCTTCAACCCGATCGGCGTGCTGTGGCATCACACCGCTGCCAGGTCGAGCGCGACCAACCCGGCGCCCGCGTTGGGTACGGTCATCAACGGCCGCTCCGATCTGCAAGGCCCGCTGTGTCATGCGCTGGTCGACTACAACGGCGTCTTCCATCTGGTCTCGGCGAACCGGGCCAACCACGCCGGCCCCGCCAGGGCGAGCGGCCCGATCCCGGCCGGTGACGGCAACACCATGCTGGTGGGCTGGGAGATCGACTACGACGGGGTCAATCAGCACATGACTCCCGCGCAGTACACGGAATCCCTCAAGGCGACAGCCGCCGTACTGCGTCAGCTCGGCCGCGACGCGTCGTACGCCAGGGGACACCGGGAGACCAGTACGACGGGCAAGATCGACCCGTCCTTCATCGACCTGGATGTGATGCGCTCCGACGTGGCCGCCCTCATCGCCGGAGGCGGCGCAGTACCAGGTCAGGCCTATCGGTACGGCGACCAGCAGCACTTCGCGGCGGTCAGCACCAGCGGCACGCTGACCAACCTGTCCTGGTCGCCGTCCACCAACATCGTCCGGCCCGACTGGGGGGGTGCGCAGTTGGTCGGCCGCCCGCTCGGGTACATCCACAACAACCAGCAGCACGTGTTCGCCCGCGGTACCGACAACACGATCCGGCACTGGTGGCAGGCCGGCACCGGCGCCCCCGTGCTGGACAACTGGGGCACCACCGGCCGGGTGATGTCGAACCCGAGCGGGTTCGCGTACGGCGGCCAGCAGCATCTCTTCTACCGCAACCCCGACGGCAACCTGGAGCACAAGTTCTGGGACCAGGGCACCGACCAGATCACCACCGGCGTGTGGGCCGGCGGTCCGTTCGTGGGCAACCCGTTCGCCTTTGTGCACAAGGACCAGCAGCACATCTTCGCTCGCGACGCGGCCGGTGCGCTGAAGCACTGGTACTGGTTCCCGGGCGGTTCACCGAGCAACGACAACTGGGGTATCGCGTCCGGGGTCGCGTCCGATCCGACCGGGTTCTCCAACGGCTCGCAGCACCACATCTTCTTCCGCAACACCGACGGGCAGTTGCAGCACCGGTTCTCCGACGACCCGTCCGGGCAGATCCTCGGCGACACCTGGACGGGCGGTCCGTTCGTCGGCAACCCGCACGCCTTCACCCATCGCGATCAGCAGCACGTCTTTGCCCGCAAGGAGAACGGTGACCTGCTGCACTTCTACTGGTCCCCCACCATCGACCCACCCGCCAACGACAACTGGGGCGCGGTCGGCGTCGTCGCCGGCGACCCCGTCGGCCTGTCCACCAGCGACGGCCACCACGTCTTCTACCGCACCGCCGACGGCTCGCTGGAACACAAGGTCTTCCTCGACGCGTCCGCCCAACTGGTCACCGACAACTGGGGCGGATCGCTGGCGCCCTGAACTGCCGATCGACCCATCGCGTGAACACCCGCGTCCTGCCGTTGGATCCGGGTGTTCACTGCTGGTGAGGTCAGGCTGATTCCTCGCAGCTGTTGGCGTTGGTGGACGGGCCCACCCACAACGTGTCGGCAGTGCCGCGGTTCAGGTGGTCGGTGTAGATGTCGACCTTGTAGGTGATCACCCGCAGGCACTCGGTGAGTTCCTCGATCTGCGCGGCGACATGCTCCTGATGACTGCGCAGCAGGTCGAGCCGAGCCTGTTCATTACCCGGCCCCTGCCGGATCAGCTCGGTGTACTTGCGGATCGTCTCCAGCGGCATCCCCGACGAACGGAACTTGATGCACATCTCCAGCCAGTCCACGTCGTCCTCGCTGTACACCCGGCGCCCGTTCGTCTCCCGCCGCACCGGCTCCGCGAGAATCCCCTCCCGCTCGTAGAACCGGAGCGCGTGCACGCTCAGCCCGGTGCGCTCGGAGACCTGCCCGATACTCAAGTCCGCAGTCATACCCGCCAAGATAGCCGAACTCCTAGAGCCGGCTCTAGGAGTTCCGTACGCCGTCGAGCGCCTTCAGCGCCAGCCGTACGTCGGCCTCGGTCGAATACACGTGGAACGACGCCCGCAACCGCCCACCCCGTACTGCGGCCCGTACGCCGGCCGCCGCGAACGCCTCCTCCGCACCGGGCAGCTCCGCGCTGACGATCGCCGAGTCACCCGGGGGCAGATCGAGTCCCGCCCGGAACTCGTTCGCCAGCGCCAGGTTGTGCCGATGGATCTGCTCGACCCCGATCTCCTCGATGAGTTCCAGCGCGGGCGCCGCCCCGACGAAGCTGAACCAGGCGGGCGACTGGTCGAACCGGCGCGCGTCCGGCGCCAGGTGCATCCGCGTTCCGTAGTACGAGGTGTGGACGTCGTCGCCCGCGTACCAGCCGGCCGCCAGCGGTCGGCAGCGTTCCTGCAGTCGCGGTGAGAGATATCCGAAGGTGGCACCGCGCGGCGACATCAGCCACTTGTACGCGTGGGCGACCAACGCATCGACACCGTCGACCGTGATCGGCAGCCAACCGACGGCCTGGCTGGCGTCCACGACCAGCAGCGCGCCGACTTCCTTGCTGGCAGCAACCACTTTCGCGAGGTCGAGAACGGTACCGGTGGCCGACTGGACGGCGCTGACCGCGACCAGGTCGATCCCGGGCCGGATCGCGTCGAGAAAGTCCGCGGTACCGGCCGAGACGACGTGGATGCCGCGGTCCTCGTGCACCTTCCACGGGAAGACGTTCGAGGTGAACTCGATGTCGTCGACCAGCACGGTCGAACCGTCCGGCAGGGAGTCCGCGATCGGGACGAGCGCGGCCGACACCGTGCTGCCGACGAAGACATCCGCCGCGTTCGCACCGACCAGCCGGGCGAACGATTCCCGGGCACGCGTCGTCGACTCGTCCCACGGCTCCCAGCTCCTCGCCCCCACCCGCCAGTCCCGCAGCGCCGCTTGCAGGGCCGCCCACCCGGACCGCGGCGGCAGCCCGTACGAGGCAGTGTTCAACCACCCCGGCACGGGCTCCCACGGCTCGGCGTATTCGCTGACCGACATCCCGACTCCTCCGACGCGCGTTGCCAAAGTCCCGACTACCTATTCGATCACGAAGGAGAAGCCGGCTGGCCCGTCAGTGGGCGGCGCGCTTGCCGGCTGGGCTGAGAGCGTGCCAGGTGCCCTTCACGCCTTCGCCCAGTACGTCGCCAGGCACCTTGTCCTTGATGAACAGATAGAGCGGCCAGCCACCGAGCGTTGCCTGCACGTCCCCGTCCGGCCGAACCACCTTGCCGAGCTTCGCCTGGTCAACGCCCGCACCGGCGACGACCCCCGCTTTCCCTACATACACAGGCTTCCAGGCGGTCAAACACTTCTTGCTCACACAGACCGACCGAGGTGGGTCGGTGCTGTCCAGCACCGACAGGTAGACCGTGAACCCTTCCGCGTTGACAGCAGTCGGGCCGAGCTTCGTAGTACCGGCTTTGATCACTACTGGAGCATCAGCTGACGGTGTGGTCGGAGACGGCGTTGCGGATGGCTTCGCTGCAGGTGGTTGGACTGCTGGTGGTTGCACAGCAGGCGGCTGTACTACGGGCGGGGTGCTGGTCGTGACGTTGCCGACCGCCGGGCTGAAGGCAGCGACCGCGACAGTGGCTCCGATGACCCAGAGCATGGTGGGCAGGTTCTTGAACATGACGAGCCCTTCTACGCCGGGAAGATCGCGCCGTCGCGCTGCTTGAACGCAACGGCCGGCAACGGCTTACGGGCGGGCCCGGCGACCGGCTCACCACTGGTCGCGTCGAACTTGCTGCCGTGACACGGGCAGTTGATCGTGCCTTCCTCGACAGCAGTCACCGCGCAACCCTGATGCGTACAGATCGCCGAGAACATACAGACCTTGCCGCTCTGGTCCTTGGTGAGCACGACGTTCTGGTCCTTGAGGATCACGCCGCCACCAGCCGGGATGTCCGCCACCTGCGCCAACGCGTTCTGCGCCGGTTGCTGTGGTTGTTCCGACTGCTGCGGGGCACTCGGTTGCGGAGCACTCGGCACCTGCGCCGGCTGAGTTGCCACCAGCGGCTCCGCGCGCTGCACGACACAGCCGCTCAGTACTACGGTCGCCGCCGCGCCGCCGGCGAGAAGTATCGTCCGCCGCTCGACCACCTGGTCTGACTTGGTCATTTCACAACTCCTGTTCGTGGGCGTTGTCAGCGCAACGGGACGCCGGATTGGGTGAAGTACCAGAGCGCCGCCGTGGCCCACGCTCCGACCAGCAGGGAGAACAAGAGGCCGCCAGAGATCGGCAGTGCCCAGCTGGGCATCTTCTTGGCGCGCAGTGCGAGCATCTTGGTCGTGAACGCGCCGTAGAACGCACAGCCGAACAGCGAATGCAGGGCAGTGCGAGTGTCAAAGGTGCTGTAACCGAGGCTCCACAAGCAGTGGTAGGCCACCGGCAGCGTCGCCACGAAGGCGATGGATCCACTCCATCGGTGCAGCTGCGACAGGTAACCAGGCGCCTTCCGCTTGACCGGCAACCGGCCGTACATCCACAGGGCCGACACCACCTGGAAGACCACCAGTACTACGGCCGCTGTCGCCAGCCAGGCCTTCATGGCCGGCAGCGAGGTGAACCCGACCAGCAGCGCCAACGGGCGCCCGGTCGGCTCGTGCACCTTCCCGTAGATCCCCAGTGACAAAGCGACCAGCGCTCCTGCCACCGCAAACCCCAACAGCGGAATCGCTCCCTGCACAGGCGATCCAGCGTCCGTAGTACCGGTCTTCGTCTCCATGGCCGTTCCGTCCCTCGATGACCTCACCCCTCCGCGAGGTCGTACAGGGCAGTACGTCCAACCGGCCCGACCGGTTCAGCCGAAGTTCAATGGCGCTGGTGGATCTTCGTCACCAGGCGGTGCAGAGTCGCCCGCTCGGTCGCCGTCAACGGCTGCAGCGTTGTCTTTTCTACTTCCCGTACTACGGTTCGCGCGGCACTGAGCGCCTTCTTCCCCTGCGGGGTCAGGGAGATCCGGTAGCGGCGGCGATCGGCCGGATCGCGGTTGCGGGAGACCAGACCATCGGCGAGCAGACCGTCCATCAAGCGGACCATGTCGCTCGGGTCGACGCCGAGGCCGGCGGCGAGCTCGTTCTGGGCGGCGGGGCCCTGGTCACCGAGCTCGGCCAGCGCGGCCAGTTGCCACAGGGTGATGCCGGGCTTGACCGCCAGTCGCTCGGCGATCGCCCGTCGGCCGGCCACGCCGACCTTGTGCAGCACGAACGTGGTCATCCCCAGCAGCGTCTCCATCGAGCTATTGTAGGCTAGGACCAATGGTTGGTTGATACCCACTAATCTGGAGCTGACGATGGACGTGCTGTACCCGCGCCTGCTGGTGCGTGATTTCCCTGCCGCCGTGGAGTTCTACCGCGGTGTCCTGGCCGAGCTGTTCGACGTCCAGCCGGTCAAGGTGATCCCCGAGGCCGCCTACGCGAACTGGGACATCGAGGGACAGGCCGGCCTGGTTCTCTACGGTCGCTCGATGATCGCGGACACCATCGGCACCACCGAGTTGCCGGCAACGGCCGAGTCGCAGGACTCCGCCATGCTCGTCTTCAAGGTCGACTCGGTGGACGAGGCGGTCACCGTTCTGGAGAAGTACGGCGCAACGGTCCTCGCTCCTGCACAGGACCGCCCGCAGTGGGGCCCTACCCTCCGCACCGCCCACTTCCGTGCACCCGACGGCACCCTGCTCGAACTCCAGTCCTACTAGCCGACTCGGTGTTAGCTTGAGGTGAGCGGTCTGGGACTTTCCCGGGTCGGCGGAGGAGGATGACGATGAGCTTCGACAGACCTGGACTTCCGCATCCCGGCAAGCCGGCGAACGAGGCCGAGATCGACGAGACCTTGACCGAGGACGGTGTCGAGTTGACCGACGGCGAGCTCGACGGGCTCGAGCACCCAGGGGCTCGCTCCGAGGGGCCGGTGCCGAACGAACCGCGCCACCGGGCCCACCCGGCAGCCGAAGGCGGGTCGGCGGACGGCGTACCGGCGTACGGGCAGGTGGACGGGGAGCCGGTCGACGATCCGGCCCATGACGATCCGGCCCATGACGACCCGGCGCACGACCGGACGGACTGAGCGAGCGCGGCGGTCCGGTCGCCGTTCGGCCGGCGGCGAAAACGGTCGCGGGACGCGGCAGCGCGGTGTCACACTCTGCGCGTGGCCACTGAGTCGGAGCTTGCCGAGACCAACCGGATCGAGGCGTTCAGCGACGGCGTGTTCGCGATCGCGATCACCCTGCTGGTGCTGGAACTGCACGTCCCGGACGCGCCCGAGGGCGAGCTCTGGCACGCGTTGCGGCAGGAGTGGCCGCAGTTCGGCGCGTACCTGACCAGTTTCGTCATCCTCGGCATCATGTGGATCAACCACCACTCGATGTTCCGGCAGATCCGGCGGGCCGACCGCGGGGTGATGTTCCTCAACCTGTTCCTGTTGCTGTGGACCGCGCTGTTGCCGTTCCCGACCAACCTGTTCGCGGAGAAGCTGAAGGATCACACGATCGACGCCCACGTCGCCGCGGCCGTCTACAGCACCAATCTCACGCTGGCCGCGATCGCCTTCAGCGCGATCTGGTGGCACGTGCTGCGCACCCACCTGGTCGACCACGACATGAGCCGGTCGGAGCAGCGCAAGTCCGTACTGCGGTACTCGGTCGGCACCGTCATCTACGCGGCGACCATCGGCCTGTCCTTCATCTCGGCCCCGCTCACCCTACTGATCCAGTTCCTCCTGGCCCTGTACTACGGCTTCGAACAACTCCGCACCCGCAGCGACCTCAGCGCTCCCGCCGGAAGCGCGTGACCTGTACGCCGGGAGCGACTGTGATCCGCTCGGTCTCCTGGTAGCCGCGGGACAGGTAGAGGCGGGTGGCCGGGGTGTTCGCGGTGCCGGTCGAGACCAGGCCGATCGGGCGCGGCTCGAGTGCGTCGAGGTGGTCGAGGAGGGCTCGTCCATGTCCCTGGCGAGCATGAGCCGGGTCGACGACCAGGCGGCTGATCTCGACGGTCTCGGCGTCGGGGAGTTCGTAGGCGACCGCGCCGACCAGCGAGTCTCCGTCGTACCGGGCCAGCCAGTTTTCGGTGGACGACATCAGTCCGGCGAGGTCTTCGTGCAACGGCGGGATGCCGTCAAACCCGATCAGTTCGGCCTCGACCGCGTAGGCCCGGTGCTGCACCGGCAACACTTGCTTCGCGGTCTCGGCGTCGGTGACATCGATGGCAAGGATCTGGAAGCTCACGGCTCATCCTCACACGGCGCGTAATGGCCGAGCGCGGCCCGCGAGGGCGACGGTAGGTTGGTGGCCCCGAGCAGCGGAGGATACCGAGTGAGTGCCGAGACGTTCCGCGATGCCTGGGGTGTGCCGCATCTGCGAGCGGGCGATCCGGTCGAACTGGCTCAGCTGCAGGGCCGCAACGCGGCGACGGACCGGGCCTGGCAGATCGAGTTGCAGCGACGACGGTTCCTCGGTACCAGCGCCGCCTTTCTCGGCGCCGAAGCGGTTGGCTGGGACACCTTCGCCCGCCAGGCCCGCCTCGCCGACACCGCTGAACGCTGCTACCGGAATCTCGACGACGAGACGCGCGGCTGGCTCACGGCGTACGTGACAGGAGTCAACGAAGGGCTGCCGACGGGTGCGGCGCGCGCTCCCGAATTCGCCGAGACCGGGCTGACGCTGCAGGAGTGGGAGCCCTGGGCGCCGCTCGGCGTCTGGCTCGCGATCCACGTCATGTTCGCCGGCTTCCCGAACAAGCTCTGGCGCGAACACGTCGTCCACCATCTCGGTGAGGCAGCGATCGACCTCTTCGACTCCGAAGGCCCGAGTACTGCGGGCAGCAACGGCTGGCTGATCGCCGGCGACCGCACCGCGACCGGTGCGCCTCTGATCGCAGGCGATCCGCATCGCTACATCGAGAGCCCGGGCGTCTATCAGCAGGTGCGGCTCGCCTGCCCGCAGTACGACGTGATCGGGCTCGCCGTGCCGGGGATTCCCGGGATCGCGCACTTCGGCCACACCGGCAAGGTCGCCTGGGCGATCACGAACGCGATGGCCGACTACCAGGATCTCTTCGCGGAACAACTGAGGCGGACGACCGACGGCGTGGAGGCGCTCGGCCCGGACGGTTGGCGCTCGGCCGCCGTCCATACCGAGGTGTTCGAGGTCGCGGGGGCCGCACCGGTCGAGGTCGAGGTGATCGAGACCGACCGCGGCCCGGTGATCATCGGCGGCCCGGACGAGCGCGCGATCAGCCTGCGGTATCCGCCGCGAGTCACCGGCCGACTCGGTTTCGAAGTACTGCCGAAGTTGCTGGCGGCAACCACTGTCGCCGGCATCGACGCGGCGGACGCCGACTGGGTGGAGCCGGTCAACGTGATCCTCGCGGCGGATACCGAGGGTGGCCTGCTGCATCGGACCGCCGGACTGGTGCCGACGCGGCATCCGGCCAACTCCCGCCGCGTCGTACCGGGCTGGGAGGCCGAGTACGCCTGGCAGGGCTGGTACGACCCGATGCCTGCGGCAACCATCGACGAGTACGCCGTGATGGCGAACGGGCGGGAGCTGGCCGAGCCGCTGGGGACGGAGTTCGCGGCCCCGCATCGGTCGAACCGGATCCGGGAGCTGGTCAGTTCGCGCGACGACTGGACCGCGGCCGAGATGCCTGACATCCACCGGGACACCCTGCTCGGCTCTGCTGCCCTGATGCTGGGTCTCCTGGTGGGGTTGGAAGATCTGTCCGCCGAGGCGACCTCCGTGCGCGCGGAACTGACAGCGTGGGACCAGCGGATGGACGCGAGCAGTACCACGGCGTCGACGTACGCCGCCTTTCGCAAGGCGCTCGTCCATCGCCTCGCCGACCATCCGACGCTGGCCGTGCTCGAGGACGATCTCGACTGTCCCGAGCTCTTCGTACCGTGGATGGACCTGCTCGCCCATGTCGGTTTCGCGCTGGAGAACCTGATCACCACCGACCTGCTGCCGGACGTCAACGTCCGCTGGCTCGCGCGGGAGGCGCTCGAAGAGGTCGCCCACAGCAAACCCCGCAAGCCGTGGGGTGAGACGCACCAACTCTCGCCGCTGCACGCGCTCCGCGGGCCACTCTTCACCGCGGCCGAGGAGCCGATCGACCTTGCGCTGTCCGGCGACCACCACTGCGTGCTGTCGACGTCGAGCCTCCCGGGCCTGACCGACGTCTGCATCCGCGCCTCAGCAGCCCGCTACGCCTGGGACCTCGCCGACCGCTCCAACAGCGCCTGGTCGGTCCCGCTGGGCGCCTCGGGCGTCCTGGGCGACCCCCACCACCACGACCAACTCCCCTTTTGGCTGCAGGGCACCCTCATCCCCATCACCACAGATTGGGACGAGCTGACTCCCGAAGTGTGAGTCAGGACGGGGTTGGCTCGGCGGGGCGGGTGGTCAGGGCCGGCGGAACTGGCCGGTGCGCGCCGGGCGGGGTCAGGATGGGGTTGGCTCGGGGGTTTTGGGTTTGTGGTCTCGGCCGGCGGGGCGGCGGTCGGTGGGTTGGTGGTCGGTTGTGCGGGGGGCGGGGCAGACCGGGCCGCGGCGGATCGGGCCGCCTCCTAGTCGCCTGCTCTTCCACTGCTTCTCTTCGTAGTCGTAGTAAGTGTCGACGCCTCCGACTGTCATTGATGTCCTCCCGTCAACCCCCGCGACGTGCAATGCCTGATCTACAGTCCGTCACCGGAGCCCGGAAGACAAGCGATTCTTGAACTACCACCGACAACCGGACTCCATCGCCCCGATTTCCCCCGTTTTGTCCAGACTTTTGAACCCACAAAGGGCAATCGGTGAGATCTCAAACGCTTTACTTCACACCGCGAAGACGGCGACGCCGTGACCCGAGAGACGAACACTCTCCGCTACCAATTCCACAGAACCGAACGACATGACCTCGTACGCCGGTACGCCGTCCAGCGGAATCTCCGCCGTTTGAGCCGTCAGGTTGGCCACCACCCGCAAAGCTCCGCGGCGGACCACCAGCCATGACTCGGTGGCGTCCACGCCCACCGAGTCGAGCCGGTCGTTGCGCAGGTCCTCGCTCCGGGCCCGCAAAGCGAGCAGGTCGCGGTACCAGCGCAGCAGTTCGCGATGGGGTGGCTCGTCGACCTCGGTCCAGTCCAGCACCGAACTCCGCCAGGTCTCCGGATCCTGCGGATCGGGGATCTCCTCCGCGTCCCACCCGTGCGCCGCGAACTCCTGCCGACGCCCGTTCCGCACAGCCTCGGCCAGCTCGGGCTCCTCATGGTCGGTGAAGTACCGCCACGGCGTAGAGGCCCCCCACTCCTCGCCCATGAACAACATCGGCGTGTACGGCGAAGTGAGCACCAGCGCGGCACCGATCGCCAACTGCCCCGGGGTGAGCGCGGGCCGGTCGCCGAGCGCGCGGTTGCCGACCTGGTCGTGGTTGGAGGTGTAGGCGAGGAACGCCGAGCCGCGATGGCGGGCCGGATCCACCGGCCGGCCCCAGTCCTTGCCGCGGAAGGTGGAGTACGAGCCGTCGTGCAGGAACACCTGGGTGAGCGTCTTCGCCAGCACCTCCGGCTCGCCGAAGTCCACGTAGTACCCGGCTCGCTCGCCGGTCAGCAGAGTGTGCAAGGCATGGTGGAAGTCGTCACTCCACTGGGCGGTCATCCCGAGGCCGCCCTCGGCGACGGGCTCGACCATGCGCGGGTCGTTGAGGTCGGACTCCGCCACCAGCCCGAGCGGGCGGCCCAGCTCCTCGGCCAGCGCGGCCGTCTCCGTCGACAGCTGTGCGAGGAGATGGGTCGGGCTGTCGTCGGCCAGCGCATGTACTGCGTCCAGTCGCAGCGCGTCGATGTGGAACTCCCGGAACCAGCGCAGCGCGTTGTCGCAGATCCACCGGCGTACTTCGTGACTGCCGTCGTCGTCGAGGTTGACCGCCGGACCCCACGGGGTGCTGTGCCGACTGGTGAAGTAGGGGCCGAACGAGTCAAGGTAGTTGCCGCTCGGCCCGAGGTGGTTGTAGACCACGTCAAGGCAGACGGCCAGCCCGACCGCATGGCACTGGTCGACGAAGCGCTGCAACGCCTCGGGGCCGCCGTACGGCTCGTGGACGGCGTAGAGGTCCACGCCGTCGTACCCCCAGCCGTGCTTGCCCGGGAAGGCGGCGACCGGCATCAGGGAGACCACGTCGACGCCGAGCGCGACCAGGTAGTCCAGGTGGCCGGCAGCGGCATCCAGCGTCCCCTCCGGAGTGAAGGTGCCCAGGTGCAGCTCGTAGAAGACAGCGCCGCGCACATCCCGGCCGGCCCAGTCAGCGTCACTCCAGGCGAAGCGACCCGAGTCGAACACCCTGCTGAAGCCGTGTACGCCGTCCGGTTGCCAGGGACTCCGGGGGTCGGGCATCGGGTTACTGCCGTCGACGGAGAACGCGTAGTCGGTCCCGTGCCCACCCTCGGCCTGGACGGACCACCAGCCGCCTTCAGTTGGCGACATCGGCACCGGGCCGCTCGAGAGCACCAAGTCGACCCTTGTAGCGACCGGTGCCCAGACGGTGAAGGTGTACAAGTCAGCTCCTTGCCAGCAACGCCACCGGAAGCTCGGCCAGCAGCTCGTGGATCCGAGCCGCTCCACTACCCACCGGGCGGCCGGTCAACACGTCCTGCCACTCCCCATCAGGCAGTACGACGGTGCTGTCGCCCCACCCGCCCAGGCGATGGAGGGCCACCGGCAGCCGGGTCGCGATCGTCACAGCGGCGTCTCCGCGAGCAAACGCGACAGCGTGCCCACTGGAGGTCGGCAGCGGCTTGTAGCTCCCCGCGAAGGCTTCTGCTTCCTGCCTGCGAAGACGCAGGGCTCGCGACGTCACCAGCAGCTTCTCGTCCGCCAGCCCGTCCGGGCGAGCGCCGTTGTCGAGCCGGGCCAGTCGCGCAACCCGCTGTCCGTAGTCCACCGGCCTGCGGTTGTCCGGGTCGACCAGTGACAGGTCGACCAGCTCGGTGCCCTGGTAGACGTCCGGGACGCCCGGCATCGTGAGCTGCACCAGCTTCTGCCCGAGGGTGGCCGCCCGGACGTACTCGGCCTGCCCGTCAGCGAACCGGCGTACGGAATCGAGCACGGCCTGGTCGTTCAGGACGCCGGTCGCGAAGGCGGCGACGGACTCCTCGTACTCCGTGTCCGGCGACGTCCAGCTGGTCCGGCGCTTCGCCTCCCGGATCGCCTTCTGCAGATAGGCCTGCAAGCGGTCCTCGGCCAGCGGACCGTTGTCCCAGGTGCCGAACAACGTCTGCCAGAGCAGGTACTCCGTGCTGCCGTCGAGCCCGGGGTCGCGGTAGTCGGCCGACATCGACCGCCACGAGCGCACCGCCTCGATCCAGGCCGCCGGCTGCTCCGAGAGGACGGCCAGCCGGGCCCGCACGTCCTCGGACCGCTTGGTGTCGTGCGTGGACAGCGTCGTCATCGTCCGCGGCCAATGCTGGTTCAACCGGCCCGCGAAGGCGTGGAACTCCTCCGGGGAGACCCCGAAGTGCGCCGGGTCCCCGCCGACCTCGTTCAGCGACGAGAGCCGGAACCAGCGGTAGAACGCCGTGTCTTCGACGCCCTTGGCCATCACCGGCCCGCAGGTCTGCTGGAACCGGACGATCAGCTCGTGCCTGGCGTCCTCGTCGATCCTGCTCGCCGTACCGGCTTCCCGGCCGAGCAGCAGGTCGCGGACCAGTTCGAGCGTGTCCTGCTGCTCGTCGTCCAGGTTGCGCCGGGCAAGCTCGACCGCGTGCTCCATCGCCTGTACTGCGGTGTGCGGGGGTTGCTCCCCCGGTACGACGTACGCCCGGTACCGGTCGAAGTTCACCAGCAGCTCGACGACCACTTCGTGGAAGGCCCGCCGGGTGTGGTCGCGCAGGCGGACGTCGTCCTGGCAGATCTTGGCCAGCAGCTCCACCAGGCGATGCACTTCGGCGTACTGGCCGTGCTGGACCACTTCGCGCTTGGCCTGCTCGACGACAGGCGCGAAATCGGCCGGCTCGCCGGTCAGCTCCGAGTGGAACGCGGCCAGCGGCGCCGCGCCCGCAGGGTCCACGAACAGCCCGCCGACTCGCAGCAGCGCGTCGTACCCGGTCGTGCCGGCGCAGGGCCAGTCACCGGGCAGGTCCTCGTCGCCTTCGAGGATCTTTTCCACCACGACCCACGCGCCGCCCGTACGCTCGGCCAGCCGGCGCAGGTAGCCGCGGGGATCGGCCAGGCCGTCCGGATGGTCGATGCGGAAGCCGTGCAGCTTCCCCTCGTGCAGCAACTCGAACAGCAGCTCGTGCGTGGCTTCGAAGACCTCGCGGTTCTCCACCCGGACAGCGGCGAGGGTGTCGACGTCGAAGAAGCGTCGGTAGTTCAGCTCCTCGTCGGCGACCCGCCAATGCGCCAGGCGGTACCACTGCTCGGTGACGAGCTCGGCGATCGGGAGAGTCTCGGTGCCGGGTCGCAGCGGGTACTCGTGGTCGTAGTACCGCAGTACGTCGCCGTCGACGGACAGCTCACCGTCCGCGAGCACCTTGCCGATGCGCTGCCCCAGCACGGCCATCAACAGCGGCTGGTTCCCAGCACCCCAGTCGACGTCGAACCACTCCGCGTACGGCGAGGTCGGGCCGTCACGGAGTACGGACCACAGCGCGGTGTTCAGCCGAGCAGGTGTCGGCACCGCGACATGATTCGGTACTACGTCCGCGATCGCGCCCATCCGATGGTCGGCCAGCGCAGCGGACAGCCGGTCAAAGGCCTCTCTGCCACCGGCCGGCTCCGACAACCGGGAGTGGTCCACCACGTCGTACCCGTGGGTGGAGCCGGGTGCGGCCTGCAGGATCGGGGACAGGTACGCGTGCGAGATCCCGAGGCTGTGCAGGTAGCTGACCACCTCTGCCGCGTCGTCGAACCCGAAGTCGCCGTGCACCTGCAGCCGGTAGGTGGCCTGCGGATGACCGCGGTGAGAGATGGGCGGACCGTCAGGGGGCGAGGAAGGCGGGGGCACCGTCATGCAGTGCCCTGCCGCGGGCGGGTCAAAACGAGCGTGCCGTGGGCCTCGATCCGGATCGTGGTGCCGGCGGCGTGCTCCTCCTCGTTGGCACGACCCGTCGGCCGGATCGTGTCGACGACCACCGTCCATGCCTCGCCGTACTCCTTGGCGGGCAGCAGGAACTCCTGTGCTTCGTGGTTGCTGTTCAGCAGGATCAGGAACGAGTCGTCCACCACCGGCTCGCCGCGCGGGTCCGGCTCGGAGATGGCGTCACCGTTGAGGAACACGGCGATGGCGCGGGCGTCGTCCCGGCTCCAGTCGCCGTCCTGCATCTCCTGACCGGCCGGGGTGAACCAGACCAGGTCGCCCAGCCCGTCGACACCCGTGTCGCCGTGGAAGAAGCGCCGGCGCCGCAGGACCGGGTGCTCGTTGCGCAGCCGGACCAGATTGCCGGTGAACTCCAGCAGGTCCTTCTGCTCTTCGTCGAGATCCCAGTTCACCCAGGCGAGCTCGTTGTCCTGGCAGTAGACGTTGTTGTTGCCCTGCTGGGTCCGGCCGAGCTCGTCGCCGTGGGCGATCATCGGGACGCCTTGCGAGATCAGCAACGTGGTGAGGAAGTTGCGCTGCTGCTTGGCGCGCAGCTTCCGCACCGTATCGTCGTCGGTCTCGCCCTCGACGCCGCAGTTCCAGGAGCGGTTGTGGCTCTCGCCGTCGTTGCCGCCCTCGCCGTTCGCCTCGTTGTGCTTCTCGTTGTACGAGACCAGGTCGCGCAGCGTGAAGCCGTCGTGCGCGGTGACGAAGTTGATGCTCGCCAGCGGGCGGCGGCTGTCGTCCTGGTAGAGATCGGACGAGCCGGTGAGCCGGGAGGCGAATTCGGCCAGCGTGTACCGCTCGCCGCGCCAGAAGTCGCGCACGGTATCGCGGTACTTGCCGTTCCATTCCGTCCACAGCGGCGGGAAGTTGCCCACCTGGTAGCCGCCGTCACCGACGTCCCACGGCTCGGCGATCAGCTTCACCTGACTCACCACCGGGTCCTGCTGGACCAGATCGAAGAACGCCGAGAGCCGGTCCACTTCGTGGAACTGCCGGGCCAGCGTGGCCGCCAGATCGAACCGGAACCCGTCGACGTGCATCTCGGTGACCCAGTAGCGCAGCGAGTCCATGATCAGCTGCAGCACGTGCGGGTGCCGCATCAGCAGGCTGTTCCCGGTGCCGGTGGTGTCGTAGTAGTGCGACTTGTCGGAGTCCACCAGCCGGTAGTACGCCGCGTTGTCGATGCCCTTGAACGACAGCGTCGGGCCCATCTCGTTGCCCTCGGCGGTGTGGTTGTAGACCACGTCGAGGATCACCTCGATGTCCGCCTCGTGCAGCGCCTGGACCATCGTCTTGAACTCAGTGACCTGCTGGCCGCGCGTGCCGTTGGAGGAGTAGGCGTTGTGCGGGGCGAAGAAGCCGATCGTGTTGTAGCCCCAGTAGTTGGACAGACCCTGCTCCTGCAGGTGGCCGTCCTGGGCGAACTGGTGCACCGGCATCAACTCGATCGCCGTCACCCCGAGGTCCTTGAGGTGGTCGATGATCGCGGGATGCGCCATCCCGGCGTACGTGCCGCGGATCTCCTCCGGGAGACCGGGGTGGGTCTTGGTCAGGCCCTTCACATGGGCCTCGTAGATCACGGTCTGGTGGTAGTCGTGGCCCGGCGGCCGGTCGTTGCCCCAGTCGAAGAACGGGTTGGTGACCACGGACAACATGGTGTGCCCGCGGTTGTCCATCGTGTTCAGCTCGTCCGGCTTGGCGAACCGGTAGCTGAACAGCGACTCGTCGGCGTCGACCTGACCGTCGATGGCCTTCGCATACGGGTCGAGCAGCAGCTTCGACGGGTTGCAGCGGTGCCCTTCGGCCGGGTTGTACGGCCCGTGCACCCGGTAGCCGTAGCGCTGGCCCGGCTGGACCGAGGGCAGGTAGGCATGCCAGACGAAGCCGTCCACCTCGGTCAGCTGAACCAGTTGCTCCGAGCCGTCATCGGCGATCAGCGCCAGGTCAACTTGTTCGGCAACCTCCGAGAACAGCGCGAAGTTCGTACCGGAGCCGTCGTACGTGGCTCCGAGGGGATAGGGACGACCAGGCCATTTCTGCACCCGACGAAGGTACCCATCCCTATCCCCAGCCGAAGAATCGTGGTGCGAATTCGTTCCGATTGTTCACTTCGGCGGCCGGGCCGTCCACGGAGTGGACAGCCCGGCGGGCGACTCAGTCGTTACAGGCGACCGGGTCGTCGAAGTGCCCCGGTGTGCCCGGGTACGCGCTTCCCGTGCCGTGCCCGTGGTCGGTGTTGTAGGTCAGGGCCAGCTCCCGGTACGCCGACGTACCGGAGGTGGTCACGTCGGTGGCCGCGCGGCCGGCGCCCGTGCCCCAGGCCAGCGACTGCAGGAAGTTCTGCATGGCCGGCGAGTGCTGCCGGACATCGTTGAACCCTCCGTACGCCGGGTTGCAGTGCGTGTACAGGTTGTAGGCGCCGTTCCAGTCGAGCAGCCGGTCACCCGGGTTCGGGCCGTTCTCGGCGACGTCGGCCTGCATGACGTCGCGGTCCCAGCCGCCGTAGATCCAGTCCGTGCCCTGGTGATGCTGGTTGTTCGCCAGGGTCGCCGGGTCGGCCGTGTCGTCGGCCTTACCGGTCAGCTGGAACCACACACACGGATCGATCGTGACGCCGGCCGTGGTGACCGGCCAGTTACCCGGCGCACAGTTGCCCGGGTAGGCACCACGCGGATTGAAGTCGAGGATGTCCGAACCGAGCACGTCCTGCTTGGCCGGATCGGACTCGCCCACGCCGCCGAAGGTGTGGTCGACGAACCGGTCGTTCGTCCCCCGCGACTCCGGCTTGAAGACGCCACCGACCAGACAGTCCGGAGTTGCCGCGTCCAGGACCGGGTCGCAGCCCTTGCCGCCCCAGAGCACGTCCTCGCCGTCGTCGCCGTAGACCTGGTCGCCGCCGCTCTCGCCGTTGGCGAGGTCGTCGCGTACCCGGCGTGGATGTTGTCGGCCCCCGGGCCGCCCCGGAGTGTGTCCCGGCCACCCTCGGTGATCCCGTCGTGCGGCATCTCCGCGGCGGTCGAGGCGCCGATCCACTGGTCACCGTCGACATCGTGCTCGAGGTCGGCCCGCCGGTCGTAGAGCCCGCGCCGGAACCCGGTGAAGGTCTCGGCCGGTGGCGAGTTCGTCGAGATCGAGAACTGCGCCGGGCTGTCGCCGGTGTCGAGGTACTGGTTCACCACGCCGCCGCGGTCGCCGAGGATCGCGTCCTCGCCGCCCTCGCCGGACACGCTGTCGTCACCGAGCTCGCCGTACAGGTCGTCGTCGTCCTGGCCGCCGAGGATGGTGTCGTTGCCGTCCTGGCCCCAGATGCCGTCGTCGCCGGCCTGCCCGTAGAGGGTGTCGTTGCCGAACGCACCGGCCACCTCACAGGTCGCCTGCGCCTCGGTGCAGAACCGGGTACTCGGATCGCCGAGATCCGGGTCGTGGGTGCGGGCGACGGTCGCCCCGGCCGGCGGAGTGCCGTTCGGGTACCGATCCGCGTAGACCCGCTCGGACTGCGCACCAGCCGCACCGGTCACCGTCCGGATCAACGAGCCGTTGTCACCCAGTACGACGTCGTCGGCGCCGTTGGCCTCGATCGTGTCACCGGTGTCCCGGAAGCCCTTGGCCGAGCTGCCGCCGATCAGGTCGTCCTGGCCGTCCGGGCCGGTCGCGCCTTCGAGCAGCGCGGCCGCGCTCGGCGACCCGGGCCAGCCCGGGTCGGCCAGCGGGGTGATCGTGGTCAGGGGCGAGTCGGCCGTCAGCGAGAGGTCGCCTCGCAGTACGTCCGCTCCGCCGTTGCCCTCGAGGTAGTCGGCGCCTGCTCCGCCGGAGACGAAGTCGGCACCGTCCTGACCCCAGATCGTGTCCACTCCCTCGCCGCCGGACAGCCGGTCAGCGCCGAACCTGTCGGCCGGCCCGGCCACGAGCTTGTTCGCGCCCAGGTCGTACCGGTCGACGATCCGGGTCGCCATCGACGTTCCGGCCTGGCTGCCGAGCCGGACAGTCGCCCTGGTCGGTGTCTGGCCCGCGGACGGTCGCCGTACCTGACCGTTGTCGCCGGCCACCACGTCGTCGCCCGGGCCACCGAAGATCGCGTCGGCGGTGTCGGGCTGACCGGCTGTGGCGTCGCCGGTCCCGGACAACACAGTTGAGCTACCGCCGACCAGGTCGTCGTCGGCCAGGTCGCCCTCGACCCAGTCGCTTGCCTGACCGCCCTCGACGTAGTCGTCGTCTCCGTCGCCCTTGGCACGGTCCTCGCCGCCTTGGCCGTAGAGCACGTCCTTGCCGTCGCCACCTGACATCTGGTCGTTGCCGGAAGTGTTCGCCGCCGGGGTCGGACCGAGGTCGAGCAGCGTCACCGTATGACCGGCCGCGAACCCGCGCTGCCTCGTCACCGGCGTGGTCGCCGCCGGATCGGTGGTCAGCCCGAGCACCGCGTTGTCGCCGGCGATCAGGTCAGGACCTGCGTCACCGAACAACACGTCACCGGTGTCTGGCCTGCCTACTCCCACGGTCGCCTGCTGGAACGAGCCACCCGCGATCGCGTCCTCACCATCGTTGCCATGGACAACGTCCGCGGCGTTGTTGCCTTCCAGATGGTCGTTGTCACCATCCCCGTTCACCTGATCGGACCCCAGCCCGCCGTACGCCGTGTCGTCGCCGTCGCCACCGTGGATGCGGTCACCCGCGCCGGCTGCCGCGGTCGCACCGTCGAGGTCGAACGGGATCGCGTCCGCGTCGGCCGTGCTCGCCGGGTCGTCCACCGTGCCGTTGTCACCGATCAACCGGTCGTTGCCGGTGTCGCCGTACAGGTCGTCCTCGCCGTTATCGGTCCGGCCTGCGGCCCGGGTACCGCCGTAGACCAGGTCGTTCCCTGCCCCGCCGGTGATCCAGTCCTTGCCGTTGTTGCCCTCGACAACATCCGCCTCGGTGCCGCCGTAGGCCACGTCGTCGCCGGAGTTGCCGAACACCTGGTCGAGCCCGGCATCGCCGTACAGGACGTCGGTCTCGCTGCCACCCCAGAGCCGATCGGCGTCACCGCCGCCCCGCAGGGTGTCCTTGCCCTGCTGGCCGCAGGCAAGGTCGTTGCCTCCGGCAAGCTCAGCGAGGTCGTCCGCGCCACCCGCCGAGACGGTGTCGACGCCGGCGCCACCGAGGATGCGGTCGTTGCCGTCCCCGGTTCCGGCAGAGGTGCTCCCCGCCACCGGATCGGAGGTGACCGGCGTACCCGCCGCGCACTTCTCGCCGTCGATCCGCTGGTCACCGAACATCGTCGCCGGACCGTCGCCACCCACGAGGTGGTCGTTGCCCAGTCCACCGACCAGCGTCTTCGCGTTCGACGGTACGCCGGCCGGCAGCGGCTGCTTGTCGACCGAGCGCAACGGACCGAAGTTGACTCCGCCGACCACGTCGGACCCTGCCACCGGACCGACCGCGGCCGGTTCGGCGATCACGTAGTCGTCACCTGGTCCGCCGTACACCGCGTCCGTGCCGTATCCGCCGGTCAGGACGTCGTTGCGGCCGCCACCGCGGATCGTCGCGCCCTGGTCGCCCAGTGAGTGACTGGTGACGGTCTCGATCCCGTTGCTGCCCCAGACCTGGTCGTTGCCGGTGCCCGTGTCCACGGTGTTGGTCGCGACACTCGCGTCGGCAGCGACATCGTCCGGACCCGCTTCGTCGACGCCGAACTCATTCTCGGCGGCGGTGAAGATCCGGTCGGCGTTGGAACCGCCGGTGATCCGGTCGTTCCCGTTGTCACCGACGATCGTGTCGACGCCGGCCTTCAGCGTCCCGTCCGGCTGGTCCGCGGCGACCCCGATCTTGTCGTCACCTGCGTTGCCCCGGGCCTTGTTGGCGCCGAGCCCGAGCCCGATCGTGTCGTCGCCCGGGGTGGGTCCTTCGGCCTGCGTGGTCGGATCCGCGATCGACTCCCAGTCGAACACCGAGGTCAGATCCGCGGTGCCGTTCCCGTCCTGGGCGTTGTGCTTGACCTGACGGTTCTTGCGGGCCGAGCCGAGCGAGGCGTCACCGGCCACCAGGTCGTCGCCGTTGCCGACGGTGATGGTGTCCTTGCCCGGTCCGCCGGCGACGGTTGCCTTCGACGCGGCCCCACCGGTGTCGCCGGTGACGATGATGTCGTCACCGCCGCGACCGTCGACGTACGAGAGTCCACGACCGGTGGTGATCACGTCGGCCTGGGTGCCGCCGATCACCACGGCGTCCTTGTCGTAGACAGCCGGGGTCTTGCCGGCGTTGTCGTCGGTGGTCTTCTTGCCGTCACCGATGAAGGTGATGTTCATCGGCTTGGCGTAGCCCTCGCCGTCGACCACCACCCGCTTGAGGTTCGGATCGAGGTACTCGCGGCGCTCGCCGAGCATCTCCACCGCGAAGCCGTCGAAGTCGCCGTTGGTTCCGGCCGCGTCACCGGGCTTCTGTGCGTAGTGCAGCGAGACGACCTTGACGGTGTCCTTCTCCACCGAGGCGGCGTCGTTGCCCCAGGGCGCGCCGCGCTGGGCGTCCTTGCCGTACTTGCCGGCGTACACGACCACGGTGTCACCGACGGTGCCGCCGAGTTTCGGTGGTGGCGGTTCACAGTCCGGTTTCACCGAGAAGTCGAGCAGGGTCACGTCGGCCAGCGTGAAGCTGAACGACACCGAGAAGATGCTGACTCCGATGGTGATGTAGACCCGCAGGAACAGCGACAGCCGACCGCTGACCGTGAACAGGCACAGTGGGTTGTTCAGCGCGGCGTGCAGGAACTCGCTGACCCGGAACTTGCCGTCGTCGTTCGGGTCGTTCCAGTAGAACCCGATGGTGAGCCGCAACCCGCCTTCGATGCCGACCGTGATGATCACCGCGCTGACCGCCGCTCCGGCCGCGATCTCACCGGTCAACTGGACCACCGGGATCGGCGTACCGGCGTCGTCGACGGTCTTGAAGAACAGACCGTCCAGTACGTCGACGGCGTCGACCGGGGCGCCGTTCTGGGCTGCCTCGACCGCCTTGCGGATGCCGTACGTGTCCAGGCCGGCGGCGATCCGCAGGCTGACCGACGCCGAGCCGGCCAGCGTGACGAACACCGGCGGCGGCGCGTACACCGGGCCGAAGGCCTGCCGCCAGCTGAACCCGAGCGTGAGCGGACCGGAGTCGAACTCGACCAGCGTGACGTCGCCACCCATCAGCAGGTTGAACGCCTTCGCCGGCTGCTCGAGGATCGGGAACGTGAAGCCGGACTTCTCGGCGTCACCCTCGGCCGGCGCCAGCCCGGTACCACCGAAGATCGGGTTGTCACCCGCCGCCGGGTTCTCGTTCTTGCTGTTGAGGTTGCTCTTCACCTCGGTGCCGGACTTCGCGTTCACCGTCTTGTACATCTTGTCCGCGGTGGTCGGCGAGTTGCTGGTGTCGAGCGCCTTGTCACCGGCGATCTCGAAGTCGCCGAGTGGTACGTAACAGTCGTTGTCCGCATCCGGACTGCAGGTTGGCAGCCGGTTGATGAACTCGATCACCGACTTGATCGTGTCGACGAAGTCGAGCTTCGGTCCGCCGGCCAGCGTGTTGAACGACTTGGCCAGCGTCATCAAGGTGACGTCGTCCCCGCCGGCCATCCGGCTCAGGTCGGACAGCACCGGGATCGGCGCGTAGAGGGTGTCCATCACCGGCTGCAGCGGCCCGGTGACCCGCTTCATCTCCTTGACCACGTCCCCGAGCAGGCCCTCGAAGAAGCTGCCCGCGCTGATTCCCACATCCTTGAAGGCGATGTACGGCGCTCCCGCGGCCTGTGGCGCCTGGTTGTCGAAGGCCCACTTGAGCTGGAAGTTGGCCCGGACACCTGGGAAGGCGGAGTCCACCTGCGCCTCGACGATCCAGTCGAGGGTGAAGGCACCGGTCAGCGAGATCCCGAACAGGTCGCCGGCGTTGCCGAGATCGGCGAACTTGAGCTTCGCGTTCTCGTTCGGCGTACAGGCCGCTTCGTCGCCCTTGAAGCAGCTCGCGTCGCCGGGAGCCTTCAGATCGAGCTGGAAAGCGCCCGCGAACAAGGGCTTGGAAGCGTCGTGGCCGGCGCCGGTTGCCTTGTCCACGTTGATCTTGATGAACGCGAGCTCGGCGACCATGGTGTCCGGCAGGTCGAACGCCAGCCCGACCTGCAGTTCGGCCATCGCCTTGTGGTCCGGCCCCCAGCCGTCATGGGTGTTGACGAAGAAGCCGTCGGCCTTGGTCAGCCCGAGCTTGAAGTGCAGCGCGAAACCGGCGTCGGCGGTGATGCCGTCCGTCCCGTCCTTGCCCTGCCGCAGAGCCAGACCCGGAATGCCGATGTCGAGCGGCAGGTTGGTGTGGAAGCAGGGCTTGGCGGCACCGGTGTTCTCGCAGCCGTTGGCCGAACTCACCTTGCCGCGCTGGGCGGTGAACTCGAGGAAGACGCCGGCGATGTCGTTGATACCGCAGACCTCGAGATCCGGCTCGACGGTCGCCGCCGTGTAGTCGGCGGCCGTGTCGGCACCCTTGTCGTCGTAGACCAGGGCGTTGCCGACCTTCTTGACCAGCTTGAAAGCGGAGTCGCCAGGAGCCTTACGCAGTACCTTGTAGCCGGTCGCGTTCGGCACCGAGGCCCAGGTCACGTGGTTGAAGTTCGTGCCGTCCAACGTGGTGGCACCCTTGGCGGTCTGACCTGGATCGCTGGGCACCGTGTCATCCGTTGTGCCGTCGCCGGTGCCTTGATAGGCGACGATCTTGTACTCGTACGTCGCGGTGCCGACGTCGGCCGGATTCTCCTTGACCGTCGGCGCGGCAGCCTTCGCCAGAGTCGCGGTGCAGTCGAAGTCCACCTTCACCTCGGTCGCGGCGATCTTCACCTCGGCCAGCGCGGCCGCCAGCTTCGTGTTGATGAAGTCCTTGAACTCCTTCGAGTTCGCCGGCCGGCCGCCACCGGGCAGCTCGTTCCAGATCGAGCTGCGCAGCTTCGTCCGCAGGTCACCGATGAAGTCGGCGCCCTGCTGCAGGTCGTCGCCGACCAACGGCAGCTTGCCCTGGAAGCTCGCGGTCCGGAACGCCTGCTCGACGGCCGTCAGGTAGCCCTCCAGCCCGTCGCCGAAGTTCTTGAAGTCGAGCAGCGCGTCGGTCAGCCGCTGACCGAGATCGGCCGGGAGTTCGAGCTCCTTCTTGGCCGCGTCGGGCGCGGGCAGGTTGTCGTCGAGATCGGCCAGGTCGGCCGGGCTCGTCGAGTCCGGCACCCGCAGGGCGATCTGCCCGATCGGCACCCAGCCGTTGTCGGCGCCGGAGTTGTTGAGGTAGATCGGCAGGCTGCCGCAGACCATCAACGGCGTATCGAGGGTCTCACCGCAGCTGACCGTGCCGTTGGTGGCGTTGAAGTTCACTCCGACGGCGCCGATGAAGTCGCTGAAGGAGACGGGGGTGTCCGCGGCCGCGCCGGACTTGGCCAGCGCGATACTCAGATCGGCCTTCGCCTGCGCCTTCTCGGCAGCCGGCGCCCCCGCGGTCGGGTTGCCCAGGGCAATCGACAGCGGCCCGACAACGCCTTGTACTACGCCGTTCTCGAGCGTCGCCTTGGCTCCGACGCTGATCGAGGAGTCCTCCAGCACCTTCAGCGCCGCGCCGTCGGCGGGACCGGCTCCGGGCGCCAGCGGGATGACCAGGCCGACCTTGATCCGGCCGTTCACGTCCACCTGCGCGAGACCGGTCGCCTGCGCGCCGGCGAAGGTCTGGTCGCTGCCGTTGAGGTTGCCCAGCGACAGCTTGATCGGCGCGGCCGCCCGGTAGTCGCGCTTCCAGTCCACATCGAGGACCAGGTTCGGCTTGCCGTCCTTCTCCAGGTAGCGGAACTTCACGCTGTCGGTGCCGAGCGCGCCGTTCAGCAGCTTGACCGCGTCCTGGATGTTGTCCGGGGTGTTCGCGAGCAACTGGTCGACGACGTCGTCCAGCGCCGAGCGCATCATGTACGCCGTACCGGGGGCGGGCGCGGATTCCCACGCCTTGGTCAGTGTCAGGGTCTTGCCGTCCGGCGAGACCGCCTGGATGATGCCGACCTGCGTGCCCACCACGATCGACCGGCCGACCAGCGCCTGGGTGAACAGGTTGCCGTCGGCACGGGTCGTGTCGACGACGGTGTTCGCGCCGTAGCTGACCCCGGTGCCGGCGTTCGACTCATCACTGACCAGGAGGTCACGCAACGACTTGCCGAGGCCGGGGATGTCCTTGTCGAAGACGCCGCCACCGGCGCTCGGGTTGGATTCCGCGAGCTGCTTCGACAGGGTCTGCAGGGTTTTGATCAGCGCTGTGAACAGGGCCTTCGGATCGTTCGCATCGAAGTCGAGCTGGAAGATCTCGGAGAGGTCGCTCGTGTCCAGCGAGACCGTCCCCGGGTCGGTGAGGTCACCCCACTTGGCCGTGAACTTCGTCGACGCGCCCGCCGGAAGGAACTGCGCCGCGTCGGGAACGGCCACCGTCAGGTCGCCGTACGCGCGCACGTTCGCGTCGATGTCGAGCAGGTTCTGCGGAGCGTCCACCAGTTGCTTGAACAGCTCGGACAGCCGCAGGTCGTGCTGCGCGTCGCCCTGCTGCTTCAGTCCGACGGAGAGCATGTGGCTCGACGGCGTACCGGCCGCGCAGGTGTCGCCGAGTTCTGAGTTGCAGACCTTCAACTGGCCGGTCAGGTGCACCTTGAAGAAACCGGCGTTCGCGGTCAGGTCGACCGCAGTGTCGATCGGGAAGTCGGCCGCGAACAACGAGCCACCTGTGCGGATCATCACCCGGTCGGTATTCAGCGGCAGCGCCGGTACGACGATGTCGAGCGGGCCGTTGTGCTGGGTGAACGGGCAGGCCTGGGTGCTACCGAGGAACCCGTTGCAGGCTGCCCCGGTCTTCGGGTCCTGCAGGTCGAGCACGAGCGTCACCGACGCCGTGAACGACGGCTTCACCTTCGCGAACGTCTGGTCGGCGTTGGCGTTGAGGATGCCGTGCCCGCCGGAGTCGATCCGGTCGGCGAAGGTGACCGCACCGACGTGCGGCTCCGCACCCGCAATCACGTACGGCGAGTTGGCGGCCGGCTGGCCACCAGCCCAGTCGGCCTTCAGCGTGATCGTGCTGGCGTCGTTACTCGCCACCTCACCGGCCGACGTACCGGCGACGACCCGCCGGCCGATCCACTGGTTCGGCGCCCAGCCGGCACCCGCGACAGTCAACGTCTTCGCGCCGTAGGACGCCGTCGGCCCGGATGCCTCGACACTGACCGGATCGAGGTCCACCGGCGCGTTCGGAGCGGCCTTAGTCATGCTCAGCGTCAGCGCGAGCTTGCTCGTCGCCACGTCCCAGACCAGGTTGCCGAGTGAGATGTCCGAAGCGTCGTCGAGCTTCTTCAGCAGGTCCTGCAGCGAGGTGAAGGTCGGCTTCCCTGCCTGGGCAGGATCGGTGATGCCGGGCTGGAACCCGGGTTGCCCGGGACCGGGCACCGTGTTCGCGGCCAGGAACGACTTGAGTACTTCGTTGACCTGGATCGCGTCGGCCAGACTGCCCTTCATGAACGGCAGGTTCAGGTCGCCGATCGTCGGCAACGGGCCACCCTGATCCGGGTCGTACTTCGCCTTCTGGATCGCGGTCAGCGTCGCCACGACCTGGGCGAGCCCTTCGGCGAGATCCTGCAGGCTCATGTTCTGGAAGCGGCCGACGGTCGCGGCCAGATCAGGTGCGGAGACCACCGGCGTACCGGTGCCGATGTCGTTCCAGTCGACCTGCACGGTGGCGCTGATGTCGCTTGGCAGCGCGGCCGGGATGCCGGCCGCGGCCGCGCCGAGCTGGAAGGTCGCGTGCACCGAACCGCGCGAACCGGCGTCGGTGGCGTCGATCGGCTGCGAGCCCTCAGGGTCGAGACCGACGGTGACCAGGCCGTCGAGCGAACCCGGCTGGGCCAGCTCGCCGTTGCCGCTGAAGAAGAGCTTGCCGTCGTTGTCCGGGTCGCTCACCGTGCCGACGAAGTGCGCGTCGAGGTCGAGCGAGGAGCCGGTCAGGGAGACCCCGAGGATGCCGATGGCGGCCTTCGCGGTCGCGTTGTCGATCCCGGCGTGCGTGTCGACGTCGAGCCGCGGCGTCGTGGCGGAGTGCACCAGGTAGACCTTGTCGTCGCCGGTGCCGGTCCAGACCACGCTGAGCGCGAACCGCGATTTCAGGCTGACAGTGACACCGTCCGAGACGGCCAGCTCGACCTTCGGCGACGCGCTGGTCAGGCGCAGGTCCTGACCGGTGACGGACTTGTCGACGGTGACGACGATGTCGAGCTTCTTACCCGCGCCGAGATCACTCACCGTGGTCTTGAGATGGCCGCTGCGGCCGCCGTCGATCGTGATGGCCTTGTCGACCGCGAGGTCACCGAAGTCGGTGGCGGACTGCAACTCGTCCGTGACGGCCTTCTTGAACAGGTCGTTCAGCCCGAGCAGGCCGCCGGGACTCGCGCCGACCAGCGGCAACGGTTCCTTCAGCTTGTCGACCGCGGGCAGCCCCGAGGTCCAGGCCGCCAGGCTGTCCGGTGCGCCGCCGACGCCCAGCAAGCCGAGCAGATCGTCCACCCCGTCGTCGGCCGCGCGGGCCGGCTGGGTCGTGTGGACGAGCATGCCGACCAGCAGACTGATGGCGACAGCAACTGAAACAAGACGCGACGATGCCAAGCGCAACAGACCCATCAGAGCCCACCCCCGCGGCACCAGGCCCGCGCGTCCCCCACGGTCGCGCGATGGGCGACCCCCCGCCGCTGCTGGAAAGATAGGCGACAGTGTGTAGTCATGGCAATACCTCAGGTGCGCTTCACTTCACGCACTGCCTGACCCAGCAGTAAGCCGGTAGGATCCCGCGTTTGTGAAGTTGCCCTCCGCCGGTAGTCCGGTATTCGTCGACTCGACCGGGCGTCGTCAGCGCAGGATTCGCCGTACCGGAGCGTGGCTGGCGGTCCCGGCCGCCGGGTACGTCGTCCTGCTGGTCAGCAGTCTGCTGGGCGGCCCGCGGGTCGACACACCTTTGATCCCGTTGCCCGAAGCCGGGAAACATCAGCCGGAGACCCGGGTGACGCCCTCGGCTCCCAAGACGACGACCACGCCGAAGCCTGGCGAGACGACCCGGACGACAGAACCGACCACCACGCCGAGGTCCGCTGACCGTCCGACCTCCGCGGCCACCACCACGCAGCCGACCGCGACACCGTCGGTCACCGAACCGACGCCGACCAGCAGCACTCCCACCATCACTCCCGGGCCACCCACGACGACGCCCAGGCACGGTAAGCCGACAGCGCCGCCCGGACGCACCAAGTCGCCGTCCAAGCCGTGAGCCGCCGGGTCGCGCGCCGAGCCCGCCAGGTCCCGCTCCGGACCCATTGGCTGATCCTCACCGTCCTGCTCGTCTGCCTGTCCGGCGCGCTGCTCCTGAACGGCTACACCCATCACCTGTACGGCACGACTCCCGACGGCGCAACAGTCGCCGAGGGCCCGCACAACGCAGTACCGGCCGCCATTTCTGACGGTGGGCCGGTGATCGACGCCGGCAGCAAGGCCGTCCGGTCCGTGCGGCCGAAGGACCGGACGATCGCGATCACCTTCGACGACGGGCCGGATCCGGTCTGGACCCCGAAGGTGCTCGACCTGCTCCGGGCCCAGCACGTGCGGGCGACGTTCTTCGTCGTCGGCGCCGAGGTCGCGGCCCATCCGGAGCTCGCCCGGAGAATCGTTGCCGAGGGCCACCAAATCGGCGTGCACACCTTCACGCACGCGAATCTCAGCACGGTACCGGGCTGGCGTCGGTCGCTGGAGATGCGGCAGAGCCAGCTGATCCTGGCCGGCGCGACGGGAGTCAGTACGCCGTTGTTCCGGCCGCCGTACTCGTCCGAGCCCGATGCGCTGACCAACGCGGACTGGGCGTCGATCAAGCAGGCCCGCGACTCGGGGTACCTGACCGTGCTGACCACGCAGGACAGCGAGGACTGGCGCCGGCCCGGCACAGCCAAGGTGATCGCGAACGCGACCCCACGCGGCACCGCCGGTCAGGTCCTGCTGATGCACGACGCGGGCGGCGACCGCAGCCAGACCCTGGCCGCGTTGCAGAAGCTGATCCCGACCCTGAAGGCTCGCGGTTTCAAGTTCGCCACCGTCAGCGACGCCGTCGGCCTGCCGCAGCCGGTCCACTCCGCGAGCCGGATCGAGCGCGGCCGCGGACTGGCCGTGATCGAGGCGATGCGGTTGAGCGACGACGCGCTCACCGTGATCACCTGGCTGCTGTACGCCGCAGGCGGGTTGAGCGTGCTGCGGGCGCTCACCACCGTGGTCGCCGCCCGGCGCCACGCGCGCGAGCGGTACTGGTCCTGGGGCGATCCCGTGACGGAACCGGTCACCGTCATCGTGCCCGCCTACAACGAGAGCGCGGGGATCGAGGCCGCCGTCCGGTCGCTGGTCGCCTCCGACCATCCGGTCGAAGTGATCGTGGTCGACGACGGTTCGTCGGACGGTACGGCGGACCTGGTCGAGTCGCTCGGCCTCCCAGGCGTACGGGTCATCCGGCAGGCGAACGCGGGGAAGCCGGCTGCGCTGAACACCGGCTTGCAGGCCGCGTCGTACGAGCTCGTGGTGATGGTGGACGGCGACACGGTCTTCGAGCCCGACGCGGTCCGGATGCTGGTGCAACCGTTCGCCGATCCGTCGGTGGGCGCGGTGTCCGGCAACGCGAAGGTGGCCAACCGCAGCGGTCTGCTGGGCCGATGGCAGCACATCGAGTACGTCGTCGGCTTCAACCTCGACCGGCGGCTGTTCGACCTGGCCGAGTGCATGCCGACCGTGCCGGGTGCTGTCGGTGGGTTCCGGCGCAGCGCGCTCGAGCGGATCGGCGGCCTGAGCGACGTCACTCTCGCCGAGGACACCGACCTCACGATGGCGCTGTGCCGAGACGGCTGGCGAGTGGTCTACGAGGAGCGCGCACGGGCCTGGACGGAAGCACCGGCCTCGCTGGGTGCTCTGTGGCGACAGCGGTACCGCTGGTGCTACGGCACTCTGCAGGCGATGTGGAAGCACCGCGGCGCGTGGGTGCAGAGCGGCCAGGCCGGCAAGCTCGGTCGCCGCGGGCTGACCTACCTACTGCTCTTCCAGGTCCTGCTGCCGCTGCTGGCCCCGGTGGTCGACGTGTTCGCCGTCTACGGACTCGTCTTCCTCGATCCGGTCCGCGTCGGCCTGATCTGGGCGGGCTTCCTGGCGCTGCAGTTCGCCATGGGGGTCTACGCGTTCCGGCTGGACGGCGAGAGGTACGGACCGCTGTGGAGCCTGCCGCTCCAGCAGTTCGTCTACCGGCAACTCATGTACCTCGTCGTCATCCAGTCGGTCTTCACCGCGTTGGCAGGCTCGCGGCTTCGCTGGCAGCGGATGGAGCGCTACGGCAGCCTCGGCGTTCCACCGAGGTCTGCCGGCGCTACTCCTTGATCCTGCTCAGCTTGATCCTGCTCAGCTGACGGTGACGGTCTTCGTCGCGCTGACTGTCGTGGCGTGGTCGGCGTCGGCCGTCCAGACTGCCCGGTAGTTGAAGCTGCCGCGCGCGCCCGGCTTGATGCTGAACGCGTAGTTGCCGGTCGTGTTCAGCTTGGTCGTCCCGACCGTCGGCCAGGTCGTGCCGCTCTGCCGCTGCAGGTACACGGTCGTGCCGGGGTGCTGCGGGCGCAGGTACCCATAGAACGACGTAGTTGCGCCGAGCTTGATCGCTGCTGAAGTGACGTAGGCAGTGATCGTCGGACGGACCTCCACGGTGTAGTAGGCACTCCTAGAGCCCAAGAGCGTCGAGGAGCCGTTGTAACCCCACACGTAGACCGTCGACACGGTCGGCTTCACCACCGCACTGACCGAACCGGTGGAGCTGGACGTGGTCGTGACGACTGCGGCGAAGGTGGTGCCGTTCTTCGGCCGGGCGTACAGGGTCATCGGTACGCCGGCTACGCCCGCCTTCGTGTCCACCCTGGTCACGCGGCTGTAGAGGGTCGCCGACGAGGTGTACGGGATCGACGAGGAACTGGAGGCAACGGTCGAGCTGGTTCCGGTCAGCCGCAGATCGATCCCGGGCCCGAACTTCCCGGTGCTGTCCTTCACCCAGGCCCGAAAAGCCTGGCTGGTGGCATTGCCCAGACCGGTGGCCGTCGCAGAAGCAGCAGTGCCTGCGTAGACCGCGGTACCGACGTTCGGCAGCGGAGGCGGCGTCGTACCGACATTGCGGCGTACGACGACCTGCCCGAGCGTCGTACCAGCCGGCACAGTCCACCGAAGAGTCGCAGACCCCGCAGCACCAGTACCGGTAAAGCTGGAGAGAGCCAGCGGCGGCGCAGTGAGATCGACAACGTTGGTGTCGACGTTGATCTTCACACCGCCGTAGGTCTCGTCATGCCCGCCCACGTATTGGTGAACCCGCTGATGGTTGGCCCAGTACGTCGCCGGGATGGACTTGTCGGACGTGTCATTGACGGGCGGGGTGCTGTAGCGAGCGAACCAGAGGTTGTCCGGGCGCGTGTAAGCCGTGCTGTTGTAGGCGCTTGCCAGGTCAACTGCACCTGACGCAGCGCTGACGTAGGCACCGGCGACGTAACCGCGACTGTTGAGTTCGGTGGTCCAGCCACTCAGGTACGACAGCACGGCAGCCTTGCACGCCGCAGTCGACGTGTAGCCCTCGATGTCGGAGTAGATCGCGCTGCGCTGCGCAAAGCCGAGTGCCGCCGCGCTGGTGATGGCGTTGGTGGCGGCGGTGCGTCCCTCGGCACGCGCAGTGGCCGGATCAGCGGACATCTTGCTCCGGTAGTTGCTGCAGGGCGCCTGCTTACCGAGGTCGACCAGCAGGAACTGCCACCTGGCCTGGTTGGCAGTCACCCAGGCCGGAGTGAGGTTCGCCTGACCGCAGGCACGCAGGTCACCACTGATGTAGATGCCAATGGCCTTGTACGGCGAGCTGTCCCAGGCGTTCATCGCGGTCTGGCTCGGCGCCGAGCACGCGTCGAAGGCCTGGCCGTTCAGGGTGCCGGTGGCGACGACCGAAGGCGTTGCCGCCTGAGCTTTCGGCTGCGCGATCCCTGCGGACTTCGACGTCACTCGGCCGGTGCTGAGGACGTTGCGGGCGGCCTGCTCGCCGCCAGGCGCGTAGTACGCGGTGACCAGTACGCCGGCGTCCGGCGCTGCTACCTGCAGCTCGCCGTCGGTGGAGCGCGCGGCCTTATTGAGAGGTGCGAGCACGATTCCTTCACTGCGGCCGACCAGGTGCGCCGGGCAACTGGCTTGCGCGGTACTGCTGCCCAGATAGACCGCCGGGCGGTCGTACCGCACGCAGGCGGTCGGGTCCTTCGTCAGGTCGACCACCGGCCAACTGGCCGGCACGGTGACCTGGTATCCGTGGTACGAGACGGTCTGGTCGCTGACCCCCTGAGCAGGGGTCACCCCAGCCGCCAGAACCACAACAGGCAAAGCGAATTTCCACAACCTCACAACGAAGCTCCTCACAGCGGCTAAGCGGGCCGACCGCGAGTATTACAGAGAAGCTCCGAGAGGCGCCTGAGTATTGCTACTTATGACAGCGGGGCTACCGCTCCGCGTTCTCGTTGACCTGGGCAACAAGGGCGTCGGCGATCTGGCGGAGCTTGGTGTTGCTGCTCTGGGACAGCCGGACCAGGAAGGCGAAGGCGCGGTCCGAATCCATCCGGTAGCGCTCCATCACGATGCCGACGGCCTGCCCGATCACGTTCCGGGTGGCCAGCGCCTCGTTCATCGTCTGGTCCTGCCGGGCCCAGCCGAGCGCCACGGCGATCTGGCCGGCGAACATGCTGCCCAGCTGGATCGAGTCGTGGCCGATCGCGTGCGGCTCACCGGCGTACAGATTGAGTGCGCCGCGCGTGTTCGGGGCGGTGGCCTCGAACTGGAACGCGACCTGCGAACCGAAGCCGAGCGCGGCCGCCTTCGGGCCGAAATCCGGCCAGCGCTCGTCGTTGGCGAGGTCGTCGACCACGACCACCGGCTGCTCCAGCGCGGCGTCCAGGCAGGGACCCTCGCCCAGTTCGTACTGCAGGAAGTCGGCGCGCTGCACCAGCGGGCCGGTCGGCGCCAGGGTCTTGATCTCGCCGCTGCGGGTGGTGATCGAGATGCTCGCCTCGACGATGCCGGGAATCGTGTCGGCGGCGCTCCGGGTGATCAGTGCCAGTGTTTCGTCCAGGTCCATCGGGGCCTGTAACGAGGCCGCCACCTCGGACATCGCCTCGGCGACCTCCAGGTGCAGCGGCTTCACCGACCGGACTGCCTCGGATTCGATCATCTTGTCCCCTCCACACATCTGCCCGCCCCCAGGTGACACCCAGTATGAATCACCTGGCGACGTTCCTTTGATCTACGACCTACCGCGATCGCGCGACCACGTGGAGTAGGTTCGAACCATGCTGATTCGGGCCGCGGCGATCGCGGGCGTACTGGTCCTCGCCACGGCGGCAACTGCCTCGGCAACACCGGCGACCGAGGATCAACCGCTGATCATCGGCGGCACCCTGGCAAGCACCAGCGAGGCGCCGTGGGCGGTCGCCCTGACGAACTCCGCCGGACCGGCGCCGACCGGCCGGTGGTGCGGGGCTGTCCTGGTCCGAGCGAACAAACTCATCACGGCGGCGCACTGCATGACGAGGCCCGCCGCCACCTACACCGCAGTACAGGGCCGTGCCGACCTGCGCGACGACAGCACCGGCAAGACTGCCAGGATCACCCGCATCTGGATCCATCCCGGCTACACCCGGGCGAACAACCGCAACGACTTCGCGATCCTCACCCTGGCCCGCCCGCTGACCGGCGTACCGGTGATCCGGTTGGAGACGAACCCGAAGGCCGACCGCAAGGGCGTCGTCCCGACCGTCTACGGCTGGGGCGACACCAACGACACCGGGCCCGACGACACACTCCAGAAGCTCGCGGTCCCCGATCTCGGCGACGCGACGTGTCTGGCGAACAAGGAGTACGTCGGGTACGGGTACGCCGCGAGCGCCAACGTCTGCGCCGGCTATCTCGACGGCACCGGCGACTCCTGTCAGGGCGACTCGGGCGGTCCGCTCGTCCTCAAGGGCCGCCTCCTCGCCACCGTCTCGTGGGGCAAGGGGTGCGCCGAACCGGGCTATCCGGGCGTCTACGCCGAAATCGCCCCGAATGCCAAGACCTTGCAGGCCCAGCTCGACAAGTAGCGTCAGCCCTTGACCAGAGCAGCGAGGTTGTCGGGGGCGTAGTAACTGCTGCTGTCCTCGCAGATAGGGGCTGAGGGCAACAGATCGGCGAGCGCAGCCGGCGAGTCGGCCAGTACTGCGTCACCGCGCTCGACGACCCGGAGCAGGTACTCGTGACCCGGCAGTTGCGCGACCACAGTGCGACAGCCGAGCACCATGCCCTCGAACAACGCCGTCGTCGCCACGCCGACCTGGTAGCCCGCGGACGCGAGCAAGGCCAACGTCGATTCGTCCCGCCCCGATGAAATGCGTACTCCGCTGCGCGCCGAGTAGTCGGACGCGTGCTCACTCGGATGCAGCCGGAACACGATCTCGTACTCCGGCCGCGCGTCCGCCAATGACCCGGCGAACTCGAACAGCTTCGGTCCGATCGTCCCCTGGGACAGGAAAACCACGCGCTGCGGCTCCTTGGCCGCGCGCCCGGCATCCGGCAACGGCTCGATGAAAGGCGCACCCGCAACCGCCGTCGTCATCCCAGCAGGCAACTCCGCCACGTCCGTCCAGTACGAACCGAAGCACCACAGTTCGTCCGGCTGGTCCGCGACCACCGGTCGCCCGGGATAGCTGTACCCGAGATGGAACGGCGAGATCGCCCCGTGCTGCAACTCGACCACCCGGATGCCGAGATCCCGGGCCGCGCCGACGATGTGCTGGTGGAAGTAGGCGACCACGACGTACACGGTCTTGATCCCGCGACGTTTCAGCAACGAGCGATAGAGCGCACGCAGGCGCAGATGTTTCGGCACCTCGCGGGCGACCAGGGCGGCGATCGGCACCTTGACGCCGGTCAGCGCTTCCAGGGCGTCCGCGACCTTCTGGCTCCGCTCGTCCACGATCCGGCTGCGCACCGCCCCGGCCGCCGACGTGAAGAAGTCGAGATTCGTACTGCGTGGCAGCGGCATCCCGTTGACCCCCGAATCCAGCACGAGCGCCGACGAGCCGAGCAGGGTCCGCAGCCGGTCGGTGTAGATCTCGACGCCGCCGGGTTTGCGCGGATGCGGAACCACCAGCGAGTCGGCGGATCCGCCCGCCAGGAAGGGGTTGCGCATCGCCAGGCCGGTGACGTGCTTGCCGATCAGCCGGAGCTCGTCGGCGCGCGTACGGCGTACCGGGTGCGGTTCGCCGTGGATGCCGGTGCGCTTGGTCAGCTCATGGAAGACGCGCATCCGGATGATCGGCCACGGGTGCGCCTTCTGGATCCGCCAGGTCAGCAGGTCCAGTTCCCGCTCCACCTGCCAGATCGCCTGGCACAGCGTCGCCACCGTCTGGTCGGTGCCGTTCCCGGTACTCGTCATGGTTGATCCCAACTATGCCCGCGAGGCTGCCGATGCCCGAGAAGAACCGGCGGACGGCCTTCAGCAGATAGGTCTTCCGGAAGGTGACCAGACCGCCGAGGCCGTAGCCGAAGGCCGAGGCGATCCGCGCCAGAGCATAGGCCAGCACCTTCGCGTAACTGGCGGCGCCGGGCCGGATGAGCAGCCGGCTGATCGTGTCGCCGCTGCCGGAACGGAACGCGCGCCGGAACAACCAGCGCAACGTCGTCCGCGAGGCCGGCACATCTTCCTGGATCCGCGCCTCTTCGCACCACACGATCCGGTAGCCGGCCTGGTGGACGCGGAGGAAGAAGTGCAGGTCGCTCGAACCGGTGTAGCGAAAAGCCGGATGGAAGGCCGGCGTGATCGAGTGGTAGACGTGCTGGGCGACGAGAGTGTTGTTCGTGTAGGCCTTGTTCAGAAGGTCGCCGGTCGCGTGCTTGCCCATCGACGAGTGAACGTCGCTGTAGCGGTTCCAGGCGGGTGCGTCGGGCGGCAGGATGCCCTGAACCGGACCGGTCACCACATCCGCCCGCGTCTTCTCCCACGCTGCGAGCAGGGTCGCGAGCCACCCGGGCGGCGCGACCTCGTCGTCGTCCACGAAGATCAGCGCGTCGTCGTCCCAGGCCAGCTGAACCGACTTCTCCCGAGCAAACGGAATCCCCGGCTCCGGCTCGATCGCCGTCTCGATCGGGTACTTCCCCCGGGCCGCCTCGATCACCTCACGAGCAGACCCCTCGGCGTCGTTGTCCACTACGACGATCCGTACCGCGTAGTCGCTGTCCGCCGGAAGCTCCTGCGCCTGCAGACTCTCCAACAGCCCCTTCAGCAACTCAGGCCGCCTGAACGTAATCACGGCAACCGCGACACTGATACTCATGCCGCCCGACCCTAGCCCCGCACCCCCACCCACATCCATTCGCCACCCGATTGCGGCTCTCCTCAGGTCGGCGACCCGGGTAGGCGTCGACCGGTACAGGTCCACGCCCTCCCCTGCCTACGGGTAGATCAACCTGCAGGCGTCTCCACCTTCCCGCTCGTGGCGCAGTCGATCGCAGTGTCCAAGAGGCTCACACCTCCTGCGCAAACGTCGTGGCGGACCTGATCAGGTGCGGCGGACCGCCAACCCGTCGATCTGGTGTGACATGTAAGGGCTGCGGACAGTGAGCTGGACCGTGCCCGACAGGAAGGTGGCCGGCGTCGGCAGCGCGATGACGGCCTGGTACTGCGTGGTCGCGTTGTTGAGATTGACCGTGCCGACCGACTTGCCGCCGTAGTACACCTGCAGGCTCCCGCAGGTCTGGCAGCGGGTCGCGACCAGGAACAGCCGCTTCGCCTGCACGGTCCGGGTCAGCGAGGCACCGCTGACCCTGCTGCTGGTCACGGTGCCGAGGTAGTAGACGGCGTTCGCGCCACGACTCCAGCCCGCCGAGGCGATCAGCGCCCGGTCGTCCATCGGCCGCGAGAAGCACCGCTCGGCGGTCCACCCCGACACCGTGCCGAAGACGTCGCGGGCCCGGACCGACACGCAGTACTCATTACCTGCAGCAACGTTCAGGGTGATCGACGTGGCCTTGGTGGCGGACGCCGCGGTGACGTAGCCGCCGAAGTTCGTGAGGTACGTCGCGGACCGGTAGCGCACGTCGTACGAGCCGATGCCGCTGGAGTCCGTCGCGCCGTACGAGAGGGTGACCGAGGCGGCCTTGGTGAGCTCGAAAGCGCCCGAGGTGAACGCGACCGTCGGTGCGACCGCGTCGACGTTGAGAGACCGGACGGCGACTGTCGTTCGGCCGCCCGGCTCAACCGCCTTGACCTGGAAGACGTGCGTCCCGCTCGGCACGCCCGTCTTCGTGTACGGTGAGATGCAGGCCATGGCCGGTGCGCTGTCGAGCTGGCAGGTCACGGCCAGCGGCGTCGCCATCCCGGCGGTGTCGAACGGGATGCTCAGGTTCGGGCCGTTCACGGTCGCGGTCGGCTTGATCGCAACCCGCGGTCCCTGCCAGACGGCAGTGCCGAGATGCTCGTCCGACGGGCGCTGGAACACATTGGCCGCGGCGCCCGGCTGACCGGCCGCGTCGACCGGGAGGACCTGGAGCACGTTGCCGGCGAACGCGAAGCTGCGATTCACCAGCAGCTTCGTGCCGTCCGGCGACCAGGCGATCGAGGCCAGGGCCTGCCCCTCGCTCGCGCCGAGCTTCGGCGTACCGCCGCCGACGGGTATGACCGCCGCAGCGTTGCCACTGGCGTAGCCGATCCAGCGCCCGTCTGGCGAGACGGTCGGGAAGGCGCTCTGCTCGGTCCCGGCGATGCTGCTCAGGACGGCACCGTTGGCCCGCGCCTGGACGCGTTGCAGCAGACCCTGGAACTGGTCCTTCGCGATGATGGTCTGGCTGTCCGGCAGCCAGGTCGGCATCAGCAGGTGGCACCCGATGCGGACCGGGGTTCCACCGGTGGCAGCGACCATGTCGAGGCACGAGCTGCTGTCCGGTTGCAGCCGCTCGTAGACGATCCGGGTGCCGTCCGGCGACCAGGCCATCCGGTAGATGCCCGTGGATCCACTGACCAGCTGGACCGGCGTCGCACCCGGTACGTCGGTCCGGACGCGCCATAGGCTCTCCTGGCCCTTGGCGAAGACGATCTCTTTGCCGTCGGGCGAGGTCGCGATCTCGGAACCGATCACGTGCGTCGGACCGTCGGCGGCTAGCGGGACCACCTGGGTGCCGCCCTGGACCGCCACCTGCCCGGCGTACGTGCGGTAGTTGCCGCCCTCGACCGGGACCGTGTTGGTCAGGCCGATCGCTTCGGTGGTCGGCACGGGCGTGATCGGCGAACTGACCGGACCCTCGCCGTCGGCACTGGTCGCGGAGACCGAGTACGCCGCGCCCGCGATCCGCTCGCTCTGCGTCCAGCCGATCTCGTCACCGGTCCAGCTGCCCCAGGTCGGATAGGTCGTTTCGGTCCCGTTCACCGTCCGGTGGACCAGGTACCCGGTGAGACCGTCAGCGTCGGCCGGCGGCTGCCACCGCAGCTCGACGCCGGTGAACGTCCCGATCACCTTAACCGCCAGCGGCACAGACGGCACTGCGTCCGTCACCGCCTGCGCGGGCAGTCCTGCTCCTAGGACAATCGCTCCCAGCACCACCGGCACCATCGAACGCGCCAACGACCGCACAGTTCCCCCAGCAGGTTCCGGACCCGCCCTCGCGCGCCTCACCGACCTATCGTTGCCCCAGGCCCTTTCGTTACACCCGTGCAGCAATCCCGGAACAACGACTATGCCGGGCTCACGAATGCTCGCCCGGCTGGAGAGTCGCGAAGCGGGCTGGACGCACCTCGTTGTACCTACAGGTGGGTACAGTGGGCGGGTGGAGACCGTTGAGCGGTTGATTCGTAGTGCGCAGGAATTGCTCTGGGAGCGTGGGTACGTCGGGACCAGTCCGAAGGCGATTCAGGTGGCTGCTGATGCCGGGCAGGGGAGTATGTATCACCACTTCAGCGGGAAGGCGGAGCTCGCGAAGGCGGCGATCGAGCGGTCGGGGGCTGAGCTTCGGGGCGCCGCCGAGGAGCAGTTCGCCGGTGGCGGTAGCGCGACCGAGCGGATCACCCGGTATCTCCGCCGCGATCGCGACGTACTCAAAGGCTGCCGGATGGGCCGGCTCACCTCCGACCCCGACGTGATGGCGGATCCTGTACTCCGGGCGCCGGTCGGCGAGACGTTCGAGTGGGTCCGTTCGCGGCTGACCGAGATCATTGCCGAGGGCAAGCAGAACGACGAGTATCCGGCCACCCTCGACCCGGCGAAGACGGCGGCCACGATCGCCGCAGTACTGCAGGGTGGTTATGTACTCGCCCGCGCGGCGAACTCGCAGGAACCGTTCGACCAAGCGATCGAAGGACTCATCGACCTCCTGGGAGCGAAATGAAGATCGGCGCGATTCTCCCCCAGCTCGAGATCGGCGCGGATCCGGCGGTCGTCCGGCACTGGGCCGAGACCGTCGAGAGCGCCGGCTACAACCACATCCTCGCCTACGACCACGTGCTCGGCGCGAGTCCCGAGCATCGGCCGGGCTGGACCGGATACACCGACAAGTCCTTGTTTCATGAGGTTTTCGTCCTCTTCGGCTACCTGGCCGCGATCACGTCGACGGTCGAACTGGTGACCGGCGTACTCGTGCTCCCGCAACGCCAGACGGCGCTGGTCGCGAAGCAGGCCGCCGAGGTGGACGTACTCAGCGGCGGCCGCCTTCGGCTCGGCGTCGGGATCGGCTGGAACCAGGTCGAGTACCAGGCGCTGGGGGTCCGGTTCGCGCAGCGCGGCGAGCGGCTGACCGAGCAGGTCGACGTACTTCGGAAGCTCTGGGCCGAGCCGGTGATCTCGTACGACGGCGCGTTCCACCAGATCGAGGAGACGGGCCTCAATCCGCTGCCGGGGCGACGGATCCCGATCTGGTTCGGCGGCTCCGCCGAGGCCGTCCTGCGTCGGACGGGCGAGATCGGCGACGGCTGGCTGCCGCAGAACGCACCCGACGACGAGGCCCGCGAACAACTGGAATGCGTCCGCGCGTACGCCGCCGCCGCGGGCCGCGATCCGGCCGAGATCGGCTTCGAGGCCCGCCTGTCGCTCGGCCGCGTCCCGGAGCAGGACTGGGCGTCGTACGCCGAAGGCTGGCGCTCGCTCGGCGCCACCCACCTCGGCATCAACACGATGGGCATGGGCCTGAAAAGCCCCGGAGACCACGCCGCCGTACTCCGCGACGTCCTCCCACTCCTCCAGGCCGACTGAGCACCAGGGTGGCGGGTAGCGTGGCGTGGACGACTACGCGCGGATGGAGGACCAGGTGGCGATCGAGATTGCCGGGCCGATGCTGGAGCGGTACGACGAGATCTTGACCGAGCAGGCGCTGGAGCTGATCGAGCGGCTGCACCGGGAGTTCGACGGCCGGCGGCTGGAACTGCTCGAGAAGCGCCGGGAGCGCGTCGCCGCGATCGCCGCCGGGGAAACGCTCGGTTTCCTCCCCGAGACCGCGGCAGTGCGCGACGACCCCGATTGGCGGGTCGCGCCGCCGGCGCCGGGGCTGGTGGACCGGCGGGTCGAGATCACCGGGCCGACCGACCGGAAGATGACGATCAACGCGCTCAACGCCGGCGCGAAGGTCTGGCTCGCCGACCAGGAGGACGCGAACACGCCGCTGTGGGAGAACGTCATCGGCGGCCAGCTCAACCTGCTCGACGCGGTGACCCGCAAGATCGACTTCAGCACCGATGCGGGCAAGTCGTACGAACTGCGGCCCGACGACGAGCTCGCCACGATCGTCGTCCGACCGCGCGGCTGGCACCTGCCGGAGAAGCACCTGCTGGTCGACGGCCAGCGGACGTCAGGCTCCCTGGTCGACTTCGCGCTGTACCTCGTCGCCTGCGGGCAGCTCCAGCTCGACCGGGGCCTCGGCCCGTACTTCTACCTGCCGAAGATGGAGTCGCATCTCGAAGCGCGACTCTGGAACGACGTGTTCGTCGCGGCGCAGGAGTTCCTCGGGATGCCGCGCGGCACGATCCGGGCGACCGTCCTGATCGAGACGTACCCGGCTGCGTTCGAGATGGAAGAGATCCTGTACGAGCTTCGCGAGCACTCCGCCGGGCTCAACGCGGGTCGCTGGGACTTCATGTTCAGCGTGATCAAGACATACCGGACCCGCGGCACGCAGTACCAGTTGCCCGATCGGAACTCGGTGACCATGACTGTGCCGTTCATGCGCGCCTACACCGAGCTGCTGGTCCGAACTTGCCACAAGCGCGGGGCGCACGCGATCGGCGGGATGGCGGCATTCATCCCGAGCAAGGACCCGGCTGTGAACGAGCAGGCCTTCGCCAAGGTGGAGGCCGACAAGCGCCGTGAGGCAGGCGACGGATTCGACGGTTCGTGGGTGGCGCACCCGGGCATGGTCGAGACTTGTCGCGCCGTCTTCGACGAGGTGCTCGGCTCCGAACCGAACCAGCTCGGCAAGCTTCGCGAGGACGTCCACGTCACCGCCGAGCAACTGCTGGACGTCGGTTCGACTCCTGGCGAGGTCACCGAGGCCGGGCTGCGAAGCAATGTCAGCGTGGCGATCCAGTACCTCGCGGCGTGGCTCGACGGCACCGGCGCGGTCGGTATCTTCAACCTGATGGAGGACGCCGCCACCGCGGAGATCTCCCGCTCGCAGATCTGGCAGTGGCGGCACAACAAGGTCACGCTCGACACCGGCTCCGTCGTCACCGCCGACCTGGTCACCCAGATCGCCGACGAGGAGATCGCCAAGCTCGGCGACGACCCCGCCCGCTTCACCGCCGCCCGCGAAACCTTCCTAGAAGTGGCGCTTGCGGACGACTATCCCGACTTCCTCACCCTCCCCGCCTACGAACGTTTCCCCTAACCGCCGGCCCGGCCAGTGGCGCCCGGTCCGGCCAGAGCAACGCCGGCTGGGTCAGCGGGGGAAGTTCTCGACGTTGACGGTGGGGATGCCGCCGCCGGCCCGGGCGATCACGGCGACGGAGGGCTCGTCGCCGGGGTTGCTCTCGCGATGGATGGTGAAGGCCGGTACGTGGATGAAGTCGCCGGCGACGGCGTCCAAGTACTCCTCGCCGCCGTCGAACTCCAGCCGGAGAATGCCCGACACGACGTACAGGCTCGTCTCGTTGCGGTCGTGATGGTGCCACCCCGAGATCGCGCCCGGCTGGGTCTCGACCCTCCCCGCCCACAGGATCGGCAGCTCGAACGCCTTCTTCCGCAGCATCCCGCTGGTCGGATCCGATGCGACCAGCTCCACCTCGCGAATCACACGAACAGGCTCACTCATTCCCCCAGTGTGCGCCCTTCTCCTCACCGACTGCACTCAGGCGCGCACCGGCGGGGCAGGCAGCCGAAAAGTGTCGGTGGACAGATCTAGCGTGCTGGCGTGGAGATGGTGGAGGTTGGGCGGACGGGATTGCGGGTCAGCCGGTTGGGGTTGGGGCTGGCTTCGCTCGGTGGGATGTTCGCGGCGGTGCCGGAGCGGCAGGCGATCGCGACCATCGATTGCGCCTGGGAACTCGGCATCCGGCTCTTCGACACCGCCCCGGTCTACGGGTACGGGCTCGCCGAGCAGCGGGCCGGCCTCGCTCTCCGCGGCCGCCCGCGGTCCGAGTTCGTCCTCTGCAGCAAGGTCGGCCGCCTGATCGAGCCGGGCGGCCCCGACATCCAGCCGATCTGGGCCGAACCACCACCCGGTCTCGGTCCGCGCCTGGACTACTCGTACGCCGCGGTGCTGCGGTCGTTCGAGGAGAGCCTGAGCCGGATGGGCATCGACCGGATCGACGTCCTGCACATCCATGACCCCGAGCTCGACTTCGCCACCGCGTCCACGGAGGCCTACCGAGCACTCACCGAGCTCCGCGACCGCGGCACGATCAAGGCGCTCTCACTCGGCGTGAACCACGCGGATGTCGCGGCCCGCTTCGTACGAGAGACCGGCCGCGGACCCGACTGCATCCTGCTCGCCGGCCGCTACACACTGCTCGACCAGTCCGGCGCCGACGACCTCCTGCCGCTGTGCCGCGACCTCGGCATCCCGGTCCTCGCCGCCGGCGTCTTCCAAGGCGGCGCGCTCGTGAATCCTCCGCCCGCCCTGGCGCCCCGCGTCGAGCGACTGCGCGCGCTTTGCCGACGGTACGGCGTACCGTTGCTCGCCGCGGCCGTTCAGTTTCCGTTGGCTCATCCGGCCGTGCCGGCCGTTGTCGTCGGGGCGCGGAGTCCGCGGGAGATCACCGAGGTGGCCCAGTTGCTCGAGTTCAAGATTCCGTCGGGGTTCTGGGAGGCGCTGGAGCGGGAACAGCTGATTGCCGTGCGTGCCGCGACTGGTTAGTCGGTGCCGGAGTGGCTACGGTCGATCCATGCGGTACATGCTCCTGCACAAGACGAACGACAAGCTCGAGGCGGGTCTGCCGCCCGAGGCCGATGTGCTGGCGCGGGCCGACGCGGTGCTGGAGGAGATGCGGCAAGCCGGCGTACTGCTGGTCGCGGAAGGGCTGATGCCGAGCTCGCGCGGTGCCCGGATCGCGTTCCCGGGCGGTAGTCCGCGCGTCGTCGACGGACCGTTCACGGAGACCAAGGAACTGGTCGCCGGCGTCTCGATCATCCGGGTCGACTCGTTGGACGAAGCCGTCCGCTGGGCCCTCCGCTTCGCCGAAGCCGACCCCGGCACCGAAATAGACATCCTCGAACTAGCCGGCTGACCCGCCCGCACTCGCCGATCACCCACGAACCGCCCGCGCCTGCTGATCACCCTCGACCCGCCCGCGCTTGCTGATCACCCTCGACCCGCCCGGGCCTGCTGATCACCCTCAACCCACCCGCGCTCGCCGATCACGCTCGCCGAGTGGCCGCCTCCGCGGTGCACACGCGCCCGTCTCGTGAGCGATCAACTGTCTTCGGTGGTGCCTTCTTCGGCGGTGATCAGTTCGTCGATGGCGGCGAAGAAGCGGGCGATGCCGGGCAGGTTCGCACCTTTGCCGCGACTGGCGGCGTAGTCCTCCGGCGTCGCCCAGTCGACGACGTCGAGCCATTCGCCACCGGGCAGCTGGATCAGCCGCGCGCCGAGGAACCCTTTCCGGTCCGCCGCGAAATCGGCCAGCATCTCCGGCCGCGCCGCGAGCAGCTCAGCGGTCTTCTCCTCCGCCACCTTGAACCTGGTCAGCTCGATCGTGCTCATCTCAACCTCACATAGTCAGTCAATGTGATAGTCACCAGAAATGACTATAACGGGTGAGCGCAACCAGCTAGTCAGGGCAGCGCCAGATGAAGCAGCGGGTAGGGCTTGCCCAAGCCGTCGAGTGGTGAGCGGCCGGTGATCCGGAAACCCTGGTGCAGGTAGAAGCCGACCGCCTGCTGGTTCTGCTCGTTGACGTCCAGCGAGGTCCCGCCGAAGACCCGGACGGCATGGTCGAGCAACAGCTTGCCGCCACCCTGGCCGCGAACCTCCGGATCGAGGAACAGCATCTCGACCTTGGCATCGGCGACCCCGACGAAGCCGACCAGCCGATCGTCGTCGTCCCGTAATCCGGCCAGGTGCTGGATCTGTCCGAACTCGGCCAGCACCATCGGCCGGAAGAACTCGATGTCCGCCGCACTGACGAAGTCGTGGGTCGCCCGCACGGAGGCCTCCCACACCTCCAGCGCCCGCCCGAACTCCGCGGCCGCGATCTCCGAAACCTTCACGATGCCCCCTTCTCACCAACAGAGCACCACACCCGAACCGGCGTCGCCATCGATTTTGCGACCCCTACTCCGCGAGGTTCACGGCAGCCCAAGAGGTGATGTCTTCGTGGCGGATCGCCGCGGCCATCAGGTCGGGGAAGAGGTCCGGGGTGCACGCGAAGGTGGGGATGCCCAGGTCGGTGAGTGCCGCCGCGTTGTCCCCGTCGTACGACGGAGCGCCCGAGTCGGCGAGTGCGAGCAGCGCGATCACCTGTACGCCGGACTCCACCAGCGAGCGGGCCCGGCGCAACAGTTCCTCCCGTACGCCGCCTTCGTACAGGTCGCTGATCAGCACCAGGACCGTCTCGGCCGGCCGCGCGATCAAGCCCTCGCAGTACGCCAAGGCGCGGTTGATGTCGGTCCCGCCGCCGAGTTGGGTCCCGAAGAGCACGTCGACCGGGTCGTCCAGCTGGTCGGTCAGATCGACCACGGCCGTGTCGAAGACGACGAGGCTGGTCCGCAACGCGCGCATCGAGCCCAGTACGGCGCCGAACAGGCTCGCGTAGACGACCGATTCGGCCATCGACCCGGACTGGTCGATCGCCAGCACGATGTCGCGCTGGACGCTGTGGTTGCGCCGCGCATAGCCGACCAGCCGGTCCGGAACGATCGTCCCGAGCGACGGCGAGAAGTGCTTGAGATTGGCTCGGATCGTCCGGTCCCAGTCGATGTCGGAGTGCCGCGGCCGTCCGGTCCGGCCGGCGCGGTCGAGGGCACCGGTGACGGCCGCCCGCGTTCGCTCGGCGAGGCGTTGCTCGAGTTCGGCGACGACCCGGCCCACCACCTCGCGCGCGGTCTGCTTGGTCTCCTCGGGCATCACTTCGTTCAGTGCCAGCAAGGTGGTGACCAGGTGGACGTCGGGCTCCACGGCACCGAGGAGTTCGGGTTCCATCAGCAGCCGGGTGATCCCGAGCCGCTCGACCGCGTCGCGCTGCATCACCTGGACGACGGTGCTCGGGAAGTACCCGCGGATGTCGCCCAGCCACCGCGCGACCCGAGGTGCCGACGAACCGAGGCCGGCCGACCGGCGAGATCCGGTCTCACCCGGCTCCGCGTCGTACAAGGCGGCGAGGGCGGCGTCCACCGACTTGTCGGCGGCCGACAACGTCGTACCAGTCTCTGGTTCGGCTTCGCTGCCGAGCACGAGCCGCCAGCGCCGCATCCGTTCGTCTTCGATCTCCACGGCGATCACACCCCCAGCAAGCGGGCGACGGCCGGCAGCACGGAGGCGGCCAGCTCCTCGTCCAGGTCGTTGTCCTCAGCAACTACACGGACGCGACCAGCAGGCCCGATCCGCGCGGCGCGGGCGCCGATCGAGCGCCGCTCCGGTGGCGCGAAGGTGCCGAACGTCCGGCGCAACAACGGCAGCACCTCGACGAAGTCGTCGTCGCGGATCTCCGCCAGCCACGAATCCACCAACGCCAGCAGGTGTTCGTCGTGGATCAACAGCAACCCACCGCCGGCGAGAAACCCTTCGATATAGCCGGCCGCATCCCCGGTCGGCGTACCGGACGTCAGCACGCGGCCGAGCCGGAGCCCGACCTCCTGCGATTCCAGCCGGGACGTGTCGAGCATCAACCGGGTCAGCCGCCCGGCGATCAGCGGCGGCACCGACGGCCGATCGCTCAGCCCTTCCAGCGTCGCCAGCCACTCGCCGCGGACCTCCGCCGGCAGCAACGCCGTCGCGTCCTGCACGCCGTCGATCAACTCCAGCACCTTCGCCGCAGCCTCGGGATCAAGGCCGTGCACGGTTCGCGCCAGCCCCGCGCACACTCGCGAAACCATCCGGCTCGCGACCGATCCGAGCCCGCCGGTGTCGCTCCCCCGCACATCGCCGTACCGCGCGGAGCGGACCAACGCGGGCAGCGCCGCCATCAGGTGCCCCACGTCGGCGTCCTTGGCCGCCCTCGTATCCACCCCGGCCAGCAACGCTGGCAGAGCATCAGCGAGATCCGCGAGCAACGACCGCTCCAAGGCCGCCGTCACCGCGGCGAGCGTTGACGATTCGTCGGCAACCCGCAGCATCGTCGTGGTCGCCGCGCCGAGCACCGTCGTACCGTGCGCGCCCGCGGCCACGAGATCCACCTCCAGCCCGGGATCCCAACTCAACGTCCACGTCTCGCGGAACGTGCCCTGGTTGCGTCGCTCGTCCGCCGTGGGCACACCCCAGTCGATGCCCAGGATCCGCAGCCGATGCAGCAACCGCGACTTCTCCAGATCGTTCGGCTTCCGCAGATCGAGCTCGACCACCCGCTCCACGGCATCCCGCTTCAGCCGCAACCGTCGCGCCTGCGCGGCCAGATCCGCCGCGACCGGCGCTTGCGGAGTAGCAGCCGGTACGACGCCCAGCAGCTCGCCGACCACGGCTTCACGGGTCACGAGGTCAAGCAGTACGTCGTTTCCGCCGCACATCACCGCGCGCGTCGCCTCTGTGACTTCGCTCAATCCCGCCAGCGGTCGCTCACGCAGAGCTGCCAGCGTCTCGGCCAGCCGGACGGCCTCGATCACGTGCGCGCTGGACACCGGCAGGTCCTCGGCACGCAGTACCTGGGCGACCTTCGAGAGCCAGCGGGTGGTGATCTGGTCGGGCGCGGTGAACAGATGGTGATACCAGCCCGGCGAGGTGACTCCCGCGCCGTACCCGCTGGCCGTCGCGAGCCGGCCGTGGGTCCACGGCACCCACGTACACGCGACCTTGCGTTTCGGTAGGCCTTTCAGGATTCGCGCATCATGAGTTGCCGGCGGCAACGGCATTTGCAGAGCAGGCACGTGCCACGCGCCGCAGACCACGGCGATCCGTTCGAAGCCTTCCTTCAAGGCCTTCCGGATCACCGTACGCATGTAGGCCTCGCGTTGCGCCTCGCGGCCGGTCGCCTCCTCGCCGATGCGCAACTCGCCCATCGCCTCGGCGATCACGGTGAACGGCTCGGCGCCGTCGCGCCGGTGCTCGATGACGTCGTCCCACCAGCGCTCGGGATCGTCGTACCCACCCGCCTCGGCCAGCGTCGCGAGCGGATCGATCGACAACCCGCGGCGGCCCTCCGACCCGGACGACGCGAACTGATGCGCAGCCGGAAGATCGCAGAACCGAACCGGTACGCCGGCCGCCAGCGCGTACCGGATCGCCTGCCATTCCGGGCTGAACACCGCGAACGGCCAGAACGCGGCCCGCGTCGAATCGTCCACCGCATACGCCAGCAGCGCGACCGGCGGCACCATCTCCTCGTCGCCCGCCAACTCGACGATCTTGTCGGCCTCGGGCGGCCCCTCGATCAGCACGATGTCGGGCCGCAACTCCGCGAGCGCGGTCGCCAACGCCCGCGCCGACCCCGGCCCATGATGCCTGATCCCGAACAACCGAACCGGCCCCCGAGCCCCGGCGCCGGACTCGAGCGCAACCTCGGCGCCGGACTCGAGCGCGGCCCCCGCGCCGGACTCGAGCGCGGCCCCGGCGCCGCACCCGCCGGCACCCTCGCCGGTGGGTTCGGTGCGGGGGTCGGTGTCGGGGTCGGTCGTGGTCATCCGCTGATGTCCCGGCAGGCCCGGTAGAAGTCGGACCAGCCTTCCCGCTCACGCACCACCGTCTCCAGGTACTCCGACCAGACCACCCGGTCCGCTGACGGATCCTTCACGACCGCGCCGAGGATGCCGCCGGCCACGTCGTACGAGCGCAGCACCCCGTCACCGAAGTGCGCAGCAAGCGCAAGTCCACCTGTCACCACGCTGATCGCCTCGGCGGTCGAAAGCGTTCCGGAGGGCGACTTCACCGCAGTACGACCGTCCTCCGTCCGCCCGGCGCGCAGCTCCCGGAACACCGTCACCACCCGGCGGATCTCGGCGAGGGCGTCGTCAGGCTGCGGCAGCTCGAGCGACGAACCCAGCTGCGAGACACGCCGGGAGACGATCTCCACCTCGTCCTCAGCCGAGTCGGGCAACGGCAGCACCACCGTGTTGAACCGCCGCCGCAACGCACTCGACAACTCGTTGATGCCCTTGTCCCGGTCGTTCGCCGTCGCGATGACGTTGAAACCCTTACGGGCTTGGACTTCCGTCCCCAGTTCCGCGATCGGCAGCGTCTTCTCCGACAGAATCGTGATCAGTGCATCCTGAACGTCCGACGGCATCCGGGTCAGCTCTTCGATCCGGGCGATCTTCGCGTCCGCCATCGCCCGGTGCACGGGACTCGGCACGAGTGCGGCCTCACTGGGGCCCTGGGCAATCAGTTGCGCGTAGTTCCAGCCGTACCGGATCGCCTCCTCGGCCGTGCCCGCCGTTCCCTGCACCAGCAGGGTGGAGTCGCCACTGATCGCCGCAGCCAGATGCTCGCTCACCCAGGTCTTCGCCGTTCCCGGTACGCCGAGCAGCAGCAGCGCGCGATCCGTCGCCAGCGTCGCCACCGCGACCTCGACCAGCCGCCGCGGACCGACGTACTTCGGCGTGATCTCGACCTCGCCGGCCTTCCCGCCGAGCAGATAGGTCACCACGGCGGCCGGGGACATCCGCCAGGCCGGCGGCCGGGGCCGGTCGTCCGAGGCGATCAGCGCGGCCAGCTCGTCGGCGTACTCGTCCTCGGCATGCGGCCGCAGTACTTCAGTCATGACAGCTCCTCGTACATTTCCCGGCGGAAGATCAGGGTCTCGACGAGACGCAGCCGCCAGGTGTCTTCCTCACCGGTCGGCTCGCGAGTGATCGGATGGTTCAGTACTTCGGGCGGTACGGCGCGGGCCGCGATACTCGCCAGGCGCGCCCACTTGCGACCTGTTCCCACCTTCGCAAGCAGGTCGAGCACCATTTGACCGAGCGCCGGAGGCCACGGCACCGGCAACCCGCCGACCAGCTCGGCAAGGTCGACCTGGGCACGCAGTACTTCGAGGGCGGGCACCCATTCGTCGTCAGGGAGCACCCGCAGCAACTCGGCAATCCTGTTGCCCGTCGCAACCTTGGTTTGCAGCAACGCACGAGCCCACTCGACGTTCCGCTCGCGCACAGCCGCTTCGGACCATCCCACCTGCAGTACTTCGGGAGCGCATCCCTCGACCGTCAACTGCAGATATCCCGGCTCGGAGGCCGCCAGGGGCGCCGCGGCAAGGATCTGCCGCAACCACCAAGCCCGCTTGCCGATCCCCTCCTGCGGCTGCGGATCGATCCCATCCCGCTGCATCGCCGCATCGACCCGCGACGGCAAGGTCACCGCGAGAACGCCTTGGCTGACCATGAGGTGCGACCTCACCCGCGCCGCCATGCGTACGCCGTACTGCGAACCAGGCAGCCGCGCGAGCAAAGTGGCCGCGGCTCGGCGTACCTCCTTCGACCGGTCGTCAAGGGCCGCCTCGAGAAACTCCTCGTCTGCAAGGGACAACTCGTTGCCCAGGAGAGTGAGGAACTCGACTCTGGTCGGCGCGACTTCGGTGGGCCAGACCTCGCGAAGGGCGTGCACTGCGGCCACCGGATCCCGTCGGCGCAACTCGCGGAACCAGCTCCGGCGCTGGATCGCGTTGCCATGCGTCCAGATCTCCACATTGTTGCTATCAGCAACCGCTTCGTGGAGGAACCGCCATTCAGGATTGAGGTCGGCCAACCAACTCGCCCGCCGTCCGGCCGCCTTGACCACCAACGGCCTGTACTCCGAGCGCCCGCGGGCGTAGTCGGCCAAGGCGGGCAGGTGCTCGGGCGGCACACCCCAGCCGCGGGTGTCGGCGGCGCGCAACCATTCTCCGAGCGCTGCCGTCTGGAACCCACCGAGCATCGCGGCCAGCCGTCGGATGGCGGCCCGGCGCGGCAAGGGCTTGTCCTCACCGGTTGCTTTGGGCAACGACTCCAAGCCTTCGAGCGGCTTCCGTCCTGCGCGTTTGTAGACGGTCGCGAGCGCCGCGGCATCCAGCAGTCCACCGTCTCCGAGCTGCTCCCGGATCGGCCCCGGCAACTCGTCGAAATGCGCCGGCCGCCGCTCCGTCCCGAGCAACGCCGAACTCACCAACCCGTCCCAGCCCCTCACAATTGCACCAACCTTGACGCCCGTGTCACGAGACCACCACCGGGCGGTCGGCGTGCCAGCAGGTCATCGGTTTGAATCCTGCGCGATTCCACTCGCCGGCAACGGTGATCGGGTCGCCCGCTGAGACCGCGAGCAGCTTCCAGGGATCCACGCCAGGCAGGAGTTCCAGCCCACCGGTCTCGTCGACCAGGGCCCAGCCGTCGCCGTTGCGCGCTGGGCGCACATCGGCCAGCACCAACGGCCAACGTTCGTTCCACGGGTCGGCCGCGAGCGATTCGACGTACGAGGCCAAGGCTTGTTTCGCGGTGAAGCCGTTCGGGCGCGGTCCGGGCAGGCGTGGAGCCGACTGGGTGAGCAGCGCGCGCATCGGCAGGACGCCTGGGTAGAAGGACAGTACGCCGGGGACGAGTTCGCCGGGGCGACCGGGCAGCGGGTCGAGTTGGCGACCACCTGCGGCGAAGTTCAGGATCAGGGCGAGTCTGCCGGTCGAGGCGCCGCGCAACCACACCCGCCGTACGGTCAGGTGGTCGTCGGGTTCGATCACGCGGCCGAGCACGAGCCAGTCGTCCTCGACCTTCTCGCCTTCGGCCAGCACTCGCGCGGTCTCGACGGTCCAGCCGATCCGCGACTGCACGGTGTCCGCGAGGGACGGCGGCAGTTCGGGGAGTTGTGCATGGGCCGACACCGTGAGGTGGATCAGCGAGAGCTCCTCCAGCAGCTCGCCCGGCCAACCGTGGCCCCGGCCGACGACGCCCGCTGCCCGGCGTACGGCACCTGCAACGCCCGGCGCCTGCGCGTCCACCATCCGCGCGGCGAGGCGGCTCAGCTCGGCGTACCCGCGCTGCTCGAAGCCGCTCAGCCCCTGCCGCACCTGATCGTCCAGCCAGCCGCGCAACTCGGCCATCCCACCGGCGACGCGCTCCATCCGGCGGGTCACCCGCTGCTGCGCCGCGAGTGGATCGACCACCTCGCCCGGCTTCTTCTCCGCGCGCTCGGCCGCACGATCTGCCCGATTCGCGCGCTCTTCGATCCACTCGGTGACCCATGGCGGCTCGCTTCGAGCGGCGATCAGGTCCGTGGACCATTGCAGGAGCAGCCCGAGCGCGTGCTTGCAGGGGAACTTCCGGCTCGGGCAGCTGCAGCGATAAGCGGGACCGCTCAGGTCGACGACCGTCTGGTACGGCTTCTTGCCACTGCCCTGGCAAAAACCCCAGACAGCCCGCTCCGAACTGCCCTGCTCCGACCACTTGGCCGGATTCGCCTGACTCTGCCCCGCCTTGGCCGAGGCGGCATCAGGCGCAAGCGCCAGCACCCGCTCCACATCCCAAGGCCCCACGACACCCCCAACCGCCTCTAAAGCAACCCGTGAGTCGAGAGCATGCCATCCCCCGCCGACAGCCGCTCCACTACCCGAAGGCCTGGCGTTCCTTCTCGTGGGCGGGGTAGCCGTTGCCGTGGTCGACATTGGCGTCCGGGCGATGCGAGTTGATCATCTGCGCAGGTGCGGCAGCGGGCGGCGCGGCGGGTTGTGCAGCAGCGGGCGGCACGGCGGGTTGTGCAGCAGCGGGTTGTGCAGCAGCGGGTTGTGCAGCGGGGGCTGCCGGGGCGGCGGGCGGCGTCGGCGTACCGGACAGGCCGTCGCGTACCGCGCCGAGTAGGCGCTCCTCGACTGCTTGTAGCTCCGCGATCCGCTGCCTGATCGCCTCCTCCTCGAGACGAGCCGACGCCAGCAGCTCATCGGCCTCGGCCCTAGCGGTCTCGCGCAGATGATCGGCCGTCCGCTGGCTCGCGCTCAGCACGCTCAGCTCGTACCGCCGCAGCTCCCCGACCAGCGCACCCTGCTCGCGTTGCGCGTCCAGCACCGGCGCCATCGGATGATCGCTCTCCACTCCAGGCAGCGTCTGCTCCAGTTCCGCGATCTGCTGGTCGACGCGGGTGAACAGATCGGCCACATCGGTCCGCATCCGCCGGATCACCGTCGCCGCCGCATGAACCCGTTCGGTCGCCTCCCGCTCGCGCTCCAATGCGGTCCGCTCGGCCGAGGCGATCACGTCCAGCGCGACCGCCGCTGCCCGCGACGCATCGTCGTCGGGCACCGGCACGACACCCGGACTTCCCGCACCAGGCGCGGCCGCCGCTGCCAGATCCGCTTCAGGCAGTACGTCAGCCGGCGTCGCGGTGGGGTCGGTCATCGCGACAGTCCGGCGCAGCGGCACCTCGCGGATGAACAGCACCGCCAACAGGCTCACCAGGGCAGCGCCGGCCGCAATGGCGAAGATGCGCCCGGTCGCATCGCCGTACGCATGCCGCACGATGGTCGCCAGTTGCGGCGGGAGCGCTCCGACATCCAGCACGCTCTTCCCCGAACCGTTCTGGAGGGCCTGACCGGCTTGAGCTCCGGCAGGGCCGAGAGCGCGCAGATTCGAGGTGATCAGGTCCGTCACCCTGGTCGCGAGGACAGCGCCGAGCACGGAGACGCCCACAGCACCACCGAGGCTGCGGAAGAACGTGACCGATGCGCTGGCCGCACCGACCTCGCTGACGTCGACGGTGTTCTGTACGGCGAGGACCAGGTTCTGCATCATCATGCCCATGCCGATGCCCATCCCGAGCATCCCGAGTCCGACGTACCAGTAGGGGCTGGTGTGGTCGATCGTCCCCAGTACGGCGAGTCCCGCGACAAGGAACAGGCCGCCGAGGACGAGGTACCGCTTCCAATTGCCGAACCGCGTGATCAGCTGCCCGGCCCCGACCGAACCGACGAACGACCCGAACATCATCGGGATCGTCAGCAGCCCGGCCTCGGTGGCGCTGTAACCGCGGGCGATCTGAAAGTACTGGCCGAGGAAGACCGCGCTGCCGAACATCGCGATGCCGACCGCGAGGCTCGCCAGGATCGCCAGCGCCGTGGTGCGTTCACGAACGACCTTCAACGGTACGAGCGGCTCGCTGGCCTTGCTCTCGGCGACGATCGCCAGGATCGCGAGCAGAGCCGTGCCACCCAGGAATTCCGCGGTCTCGCGCGACCACCAAGGGAAGTGGTCGCCGGCGAAAGTGACCCAGATCAGCGGCAGGCTCGCGGCCGCGCTGATCAGCAGGGCGCCGGCGTAGTCCATCTTCACCTTGCGCTTGATCAGCGGGAGATGGAGATAGCGCTGGAGAACGATGAGGCTGACGACTGCGAGCGGTACGCAGACGTAGAAGCACCAGCGCCAGCCGAGCCATGAGGTGTCGACGATGACGCCGCCGAGCAGCGGTCCACTGACGGTCGCGACCGCGACGACGGCGCCCATGTAGCCGGAGTACCTGCCGCGATCGCGCGGTGGGATCGCCGCGCCGATGATCGCCTGGGCCAACGCCATCAGGCCCCCCATTGCGAGTCCTTGCAGTACTCGGGCGCCGATCAGGAACGGGACGTTGTGCGCCATCCCGGCAAGGGCCGAGCCGATCACGAACAGGATGATCGCGAGCTGCACGAGCAGCTTCTTGCTCATCAGGTCGGACAACTTGCCCCAGACCGGCGTGGACACGGTCATCGCGAGCAGGCTGGCGGTGATCACCCACGTGTACTGCGTCTGGGTGCCTTCGAGGTCAGCGATGATCGTCGGCAGAGCGTTGCTGACGATCGTCGAACTGAGCACCGCGGTAAACAACGCCGCCAGCAACCCAGCCAAAATCTCAAGAATCTCCCGATGCGACAGCTCCGCATCACTCCGTACTCCGGTCGGCGGCGTCTCGGAGTCGGCCGGCGCTCCTGCGGGGCCTCCCATGGGGCCTCCTGCTGCGGGCGGGACCAAGGTTTGCGTGCCAGACATCGGGTGTCCGTTCTCCTGCGCGATCGTTCGGCCGGCGCAGCTGATCGAGCCACACCGGGGCGGAAGACGGCGGCCGGCACCTCGCCCTACCTGGACGAGCCCTCACCCGAACCACATTTGGTTGCAGGACCCAACAATACGGCCCGACGTTTTCTTTTGAGACACCCACTGCCACGGAACGCGTTCTCCACGTACCATCTCAGCCTGTTGAGTAATCAACAAAAGCCTCGGTGGAGCTGTCAGGGCCCACCGAGGCCCCTCCCCCAAGCGGCACCCAGACCACCGCAGCACAGGCATCCCCGACACCGACCTCTGCACGACGCAGCATCACGGACGCCCACCCTCCCGCTAACCCCACCCGCCACTCGCCACCCAGCAAATCCCCACTCTCCCCATCCGCCCCCACCACGTGGGCTCAACTCCGCTCCGAAGGGTTACCCCACCGCCATACCAACGGGGCAACCCCCACAGCAGAAGTGAACCCCTCCCACCAGGAGCCGGAGCCGCAGCGCGACACCAGCGAGCGCGTGAGCGGCAGGTGTGGGGACGCTCTCTTGCCGGGTTGGGACGGGTCGCCTCGAACTGTCCGCGGGCGGGCGGCGTACGGACATCCTGCCTGCGCGCGACTTGACGGCGTACGGGTCGCGAGTGGGGCGGGTGTGGTGTGGAAGGGGTCAGGGGGTGCGGACGGATTGCTGGTTTACCCAGACCAGGTGGCCGTGGTGGCTGACCAGGATTTCGTCGTCGCGGTGGGACAGGGCCTGGCCGGCGATCCAGCGGCCGCCGATGCGGACCTGGACGTCGACGGGCCTGGCTGGAGAGGTGGCGACAGGCATGGCACTCGACTTCTTGACAGGGGCGGCAGCGGGTTGACGGCGTCGTGGAGCACGGTGGGGGTGGTGATGCAGATCGGTCATCTTCGTCCTCGGCAGGGACCGCAGTCGTCGACGCATCCAACGCCGGCTGGCTGCTCAACCAAAGGCCACCTTACAGCGGGTCACCGCTCAGACCCAGCGGTAACCCGAACTGTCCGATCGTTGGAATCACCGATGGAATCCTCAACCAGGTAAGGACTTTCGAACTGTTCATCTGAAAGTAGACCTCAAGTCCCCCCGAACTTCCTGACCGGTCAACAGCTGGGGGTTGCTGGAGAATTGGCAGGTCAGCGCCAGGACGGGAGTTGTTGGAGGGACCAGGTGTTGCCGTCCGGGTCGGCGAAGAAGACGAAGTGGCCCCAGGGGAACTCCTGTACTTCGGAGACCTCGACGCCGCGCTCGATCAGTTCGGCGCGGGCGGCGGCTACGTCGGCCACGACGATCTGGAGGCCGCGGACCGAGCCTGGTTCCGCCTGTGGCAACCCGGTGCCGATGGCGATCGAGCAGGCCGAGCCCGGCGGGGTGAGCTGGACGAAGCGCAGTTCGTCGTTGACCTGGTGGTCGTGGTCGGCATGGAATCCGACCTGCTCGGTGTAGAACGCCTTCGCCCGGTCCACGTCGGACACCGGTACCGAGACCAGTTCCAGCTTCCAGTCCATCTTGTTCCCTCCCGGAGATCGCCTGGCTGCAATCTACCGATCGCGACCGGTCAGGCCGGCCCGGTCGCTTGGTGTGAACACCGATGGGTACCGGGCCATTACGCCAACAACGGGAGACGGACCATGACGACGCACCCATCGGCCGTCCGGGAGGACGGTCACCGGACCGCGCGGGACGACGGTCACCGGACCGGTCAGGACGAGCACATCGGCGCCTTGGTGGCTCAGTTGAGCAGCGACGTGAGCCGGCTGGTTCGCGATGAGTTCCAGCTCGCCAAGGCCGAACTGAAGGACAAGGGCAAGGAAGCCGGGATCGGCCTCGGGCTGTTCGGTGGCGCGGGCACGGTCGCCGTGTACGGCGTGGGCGCGCTGGTGGCGGCCGCCATCCTCGGACTCGCGGCCGCAGTACCGGCGTGGTTGTCGGCGCTGTTGATCGCGCTCGTGCTGTTCGCGATCGCCGGAGTGGCCGCGTTGCTTGGCAAGCGGCATGTCAGCCACGCCACCCCGCCGGTGCCGCAGCAGGCCGTCGAGGGAGTTCACGAGGACCTGGAAGCGCTGAAGGGGCACGAGCCGGAAGGTAGGGCAGTTCGATGACCACCACCAAGAACACCCAGCTGAGCGAGACCGAGGCGCTCCGCGCGGATCTGGAAATGACGAGGCAGCACCTGGCCGACACTGTGCAGGAGCTCAGCCGTCAGCTCAACGTCCCGCGCCGCATCAAGGACTCCGCTGCCCAAGCGCGCCACCGCGCCGCCGAAGCAGCAGGCACCGCCGGTCACCGAGCCGCCGACGCAGCCAGCACAGCCAGCCAGCGAGCCGCCGCAGTCGCTGGTACTGCGCGCCAGCGAGTCGCAGCAGTCGCCGGTACAGCCGGCCACCGCGCGGCGGAAGTTACCGGTACGGCGGGTCAGCGGGCCGCTTCGGTTGCTGGGACCACTGGGGAGCGGGCCAAGCAGGTACCGAGCCTCACCAAGCAGCATCCGGGCATCACCGCGGCGATCAGCGGCGTCGTGGCCGGAGCCGCGGCCGTCTGGATCGCGGGCGGTGGAAAGTGACCAAGGCCGCCAAAATCGCCTACCGCCCGTTCGGCCTGTTGTCCGGTATCGCCGGCGGATTGGTCGCCGGTGTCGTCTTCAAGCAGGTCTGGCGCCGGATCAGCGATGAGGAAGACGCCCCGGACGCGCTGCAATCGGAATATCCGTGGCGCGAAGTTCTGCTCGCGGCCGCACTGCAGGGTGCCGTGTACGCCGTGGTCAAAGCGGCGATCGACCGCGGCGGCGCCAAGGCGTTCGAACGCTGGACCGGCGAATGGCCGGGTAACTGAAATCGTGCCCTGTGTCACGTAATGCAGGAAAACCCGAATAAAACAAGGGTTTTCGGGCACAGGGTCAGAGCAGGTGATGGTAACCGGGCCCCGGTGTTGAGCAGACAGCACCGGGGCTGTTCCCTGTCCACCGCCGGATTCGGGCCTTCCCGGGTTGCCCCGTGGCCCTCACGCAGTGTCGTTGAAGGAATCACGTTGAGTGTGCTGAGGTCTCGACGTCAACACGCAGTCGCACTAACGTCGCATTCTCTGGTCGTCACTGCAGGTAGGAAGGTTCCACAAGCGTCATGGACGTCGATTTACGGCTGGTCCGGTATTTCTTGGTGATGGCGGAGGAGCTGCATTTCACTGCGGCCGCGCGCCGGCTCTATGTGTCACAACCGGCCTTGAGCAACCAGATCCGCCGCTTGGAGGCCCAGCTCGGGGCCCAGCTGTTCGAACGGTCGCCCCGGGGAGTCAGCCTGACCGCGGCAGGTGACGCCTTCCTGCCGCACGCGCGCGGCGCACTCGCCGCGATCCGGTCCGGGGTGGCCGACGCGACCGCAGCGGCCGGCCGGGATCAGGTACTGCGTATCGATGTGCTCCAGACCGATCTGGCGACTCCCCGTGCCGTGCTGGCCAGGTTGCGGGATCGCCTTCCGTCGCTCCGGCTCGAAGTGAGCAGCCGCGGTACGCGAGACCAGGAGCGCCGCCTGCTCAGCGGTGAACTGGATCTGGCCCTTTGCGGCTCGACGGCGCATTGTCCCGAAGGGGTGGCCCAGCGACTGATCCGGCGCGAGGCACTCGGCGTCGCCCTGCCCGCGGATCATCCGCTCGCCTCGGCCGAAGCAGTCGCCGTACGGGAGCTGACCGGTGAGACCCACTACCTGCCGCGGGACGACTTCGCGCCGGAGTGGAACGAGTTCGTGTTGGCCTGTTGCCGTACTGCCGGATTCACGCCGCGTCGGCATCCCGCCAGCACGGACGGGACGAGTTCTGCGCTGGAGCTGGTTCGGGCCGGCGAGTGTGTGGCGGTCGGGCTGCTCTCCACCCCGCACCCCGCAGGCGTCGTTGTCCGGCCCTTGGCCGCTGGTGTCCCACCTTATGGATGGTCCTTGCGCTGGCGCGATTCGGCGCGCACACCGGCGGCCGCCCTGGCCGCGCTTCGTAACCTGGAGTAGTTTTCCGGGCCGTTCACGCTGAGTTTCCCCTTGCCACACAGTGTTTCCGTCCGGTCACGACACCTGCGGGTTGGTGAAGGTCGGAGGTCGGATGCATAACTTCGGGTTTTATAGGGTAGGAATGACTCACACAGATATTGACCGCGGTCCAGACATGTGCCGCGCCGTGACTCACTGTCGCGAGGTCAAGAATCATGGTTACCGCACTTGCCAGCACCACCGTCGACGAGCAGTCTGCACCGAACGATCCGAAGCAGCGCCGCGACCGAGCCACCCGGGCCCTGTTGGTCCAGCGGGCCGGCTCCACGAACGAAGAAGAGCGTCAGTCCCTGCTCGAGCAGGCGATCGAGCTCAACCTGGGCATCGCCCACAGCATCGCGAGCCGGTTCCGCGGCCGCGGGGTCGAGTCCGACGACCTTGACCAGGTCGCCTACCTCGGCCTGCTGAAGGCGGCCCGTAGCTACCGGCCGGACACGGAGACGCCGTTCCTGGCGTACGCCGTACCGACCATCCGTGGCGAGGTGAAACGGTACTTCCGGGACTGTTCCTGGACCGTCCGGATCCCGCGCCGCCTGCAGGAACTGCAGGGCTCCATCGCGGCCGCCCGGCCGCAACTGGTTCAGGACCTGCAGCGTGATCCCACGCTGGAGGAACTCGCCGAGGCGATCGGTGTCGAGGTCGGCGACGTCGAGGCCGCCATCGCCGCGGACGGCTGCTTTTCCGTCCTCTCCCTGGACCGCCCGATGGACGGCGAATCGACCGCCAGCCTGGCCGACACGATCGCTGACGAAGAAGATTCAGCCTTCGAGCAGACCGAAGCGGTCGCCGTCCTCGAACCGGTACTGAACGGCCTGTCCGCGCGCGAACGCAAGATTCTCGAGCTGCGCTTCGTCGAGGGACACACCCAGGCCGACATCGGCGCCGAGATCGGCGTCAGCCAGATGCAGGTCTCCCGGCTGCTGCGCGGCATTCTCGACCGGCTGCGCAACCAGATCGAGCCGCCTGCCGCTGTCGCGGCCTGATCAGCTCCGATCACCCGCGAACGCCTCCCCCGTTGGCGGTCCGCCGTAAACTTGTCTGTACGGCGGACCACCAGCGGACGGGAAGTCAGATGCCCACGGCACCGATCTTCGTGGTTCAGTTGCACGACGCCCGGCGGCTGCATTACGACGTCCGGCTCGAGGTCGACGGTGTGCTGAAGTCCTGGGCCGTACCGCGTGGTCCTTCGCTGGACCCGTCGGTCAAGCGGCTCGCCGTCTTCACCACCGACCACTCGATCGAGTACGCCGAGTACGAAGGCGTCATCGCCGACAGCCAGTACGGCAGCGGTGCCGTGATCGTCTGGGACGCCGGCATCTACCAGAACCTCACCAGGGACAAGCAGCGCCTCGTCGATCCGGCCACGGCCATCGATCGAGGCCACTTCAAGTTCCGGTTGCAGGGCGTCAAACTCAACGGCGTCTTCGCCTTCACCCGGACCGAGCGCGACTGGCTGCTGGTCAAGGTTCGTGACGAGGATGCCGATCCTCTGCTCGACCTCACCGTTGCCGAACCACGCTCGATCCTGAGCGGACTGACGATCGAGGAGATGGCTGCTACTGGAAGCTGAGTCGCAGCAGAGCAGTGACGGCGATGCCGCCCGCGACCGCCACCAGCATCGGCACCTTGGTCAGACAGAGCCCGCCTGCCACGCCCACTCCGGCAAGCTCAGTCCAGTCCACCTCGCGCCAGCCCGGACCACCGAGGTCGGTCACGATCAACCCTGCAAGCAGGACCGGAGCCGTCAAGGCGGTCATCCTCACCACCGCCGGTGGGAGCTTCTTGCTCCCGATCACCAACGGCGCGCTCGCCTTCATCAGCCAACTGATCACCGTGAGCACAAGAACCGAAAGCCACATCTTCATTCCTGCTCACCACCTTTCTCCGGCAGAACACCCAAGAGGGCCGCGGTCGTCGCGCCGAGCAGCGCATAACCGGGTGCGGTGACGAAGAGCAGCGCCGCGGCGATCGCCGCTCCCAGTACCGCGGCCACCAGCGCCCGGGACGATCGGCGCAACTCGTCCAGCGCCAGGATCACGAAGAACGCCGGGAAGGCGACGTCGAGCCCGAGCCGGTGCATCAGGTCCGGCGAGGGTGCAACCAGTACGCCGATGGCAGTCCCGCTCACCCAGGTCAGCCATTGCGTTGCGCTCGCCCCGATCAACCGGCCCACGTCGTACTCGCCATTGTTGCGGTGGGCAACGACGAAGGAGGCGTCGACCAGCGTCTGGGCTTTCAGAGCGCGAGACAGCCGGCCGCCTTGCAGGCTGTTGTTCAGCGCCAGGCTCATCACGAGGTACCGGGCGTTGATGAGCACCGCCGCGGTGACGGCCGCGACAGCCGAGCCGCCGGCGAGCGTCGACAGCAGGGTGAACTGGGCCGATCCGGAGAACGCGAACATCGAGAACAGGATCGGCAGCCCGAATCCCCAGCCCCGGGCGCGCGCTTCGGCGCCGAAGCTGAGCGCGAGCACGAAACCCGCCGTCGCGGGGCCGATACCGAGCCGCATCCCGTCGAGGAAGGCCGTCTTCTTCTCCGTGCGCAGACTCATGAGCCACGCACCTTCCGGTAATGCCGCTTCGCGCGGGCGCGGTTGCCGCAGTCGGCCGAACTGCACCATCGCCGCGAACCGTTCTTGCTCCGGTCCATGAACAACCAGCCGCAGTCGTCGTCGGAGCATTCACGCAGCCGTCTGAGGTCCTCCCGTTCGAGCAATCTGCCGGCCGCCAACCCGAGCGTCGGCACGAGGCCGCCCGCCTCCCAGTCGAGCAACCGCACCCCAACCACACGAGGTGGCTCGGCGGCCGTCAGGGCCTCGACGACCAGGCGGCGCACCGCCTCCAGATCACCGGCCGTCGGAACTTCCCCACGCGCCAGCGACCGCAGTACGCGATAAGCGGTCTCCCGGACTTCTCGAATCTGCTGGAGGGACGCCGTACCCCGGTTCAGGCCGACCGCCGCGCACCAGTCCGACAACTCCGCCGACGTGACCAACCGGTCGATCCGGCGCGAGTCGTCGAGACGCCAAGCCACTGTGTTCACCAGGTCGACGACCAGGTGGCCGCCGATCAGTTCGGGCTGGTAGCCCATGACACATCACCTCACTAACAAGCTAAAGTCATTTAGCTTGTTAGTGCAACCGCTCGGCGAGTCACCAGCCGTCGACGTGCAGGATGTCGTCCAGCGGCTGGCGAGGGGCCGGCTTGAAGGTGTCGCCGGTGTAGTAGGCGGTAGGCAGGAGGACCGCTTGGCGGATGTCGTCAGGCAGTCCGAGCAACTCGGAGATCTCCTGCTCGTACGTCAGGTGCAGCGTGGTCCACGCCGTACCGAGGCCGCGGGCGCGCGCTGCGAGGCAGTAGCTCCAAGCGGCAGGCAGGATCGAGCCCCAGATGCCCGCCTGGTTGCCGGCGCCCAGAGACTTGACCTGCAGACACGGGATGACGAGGACAGGTACCTCGCCCATCCGCTCACCCAGATAGGCCACGCTCGATCCGACTCGCTGCTGTACCGTCGCGCGGTCCGGGTCGTCGGCGTAGAGGCGTCCGGCCGCGCCCGCCGACTCCAGGTACGAGGCGACCGACCGGCGGTAGTACTCGCCGATCGTGGCGCGCTTCTCGGCATCGGTGATCACCAGCCAGTGCCAGGTCTGCCGGTTGGAGCCGGACGGAGCCTGGAGCGCGATCTCGATGCACTCCTTGATCAACTCCGGCGGCACTGGCCGATCCAGCTCCAGCCGCTTGCGGACGGTCCGGGTAGTCGTGAGCAGGTCGTCGGGGGTCAGGTCGAGTGTGGTCACCGCTTCAGTTTGGCAGCACCCGTACGCCCTACCGGCGCGCCTGCTCGCCGAGCACCCTCCGATGCCGACCTCGCCTCTCCGGCCCGGCTACTCGAAGGGCGTGGGGTCCCCGGCGCCGATCCGGACGACCTCCGGGATGTCGTCGGAGAAGTCGATGACGGTGGTGGGTTCGGTGCCACAGTCGCCCGAGTCGACGACGGCGTCCACCTGATGATCGAGAAGTTCCTTGATCTCCCAGCCCTGCGTCATCGGCTCCTCCTGGTCGGGGAGCAGCAAGGTGGACGACAGCAGCGGCTCACCGAGCTCCTCGACCAGCGCCTGGGTGACGACGTGGTCGGGGATCCGCACACCGACGGTCTTCTTCTTGGGGTGGAGCAACCGGCGCGGAACTTCCTTGGTGGCCGGCAGGATGAAGGTGTAGCTGCCCGGCGTCGCCGCCTTGATCGAGCGGAACACCGCGTTGCTGATGTGCACGAACTGCCCGAGCTGGGCGAAGTCCTGGCAGACCAGCGTGAAGTGGTGCCGGTCGTCGAGGTGCCGGATGGTCCGGATCCGGTCGATGCCGTCCTTGTTCCCCAGCGCGCAGCCGAGCGCGAAGCACGAGTCTGTCGGGTAGGCGATCAGGCCGCCACCGCGGACCAGCTCGACCACCTGCCCGACCGCGCGCTTCTGCGGATTCTCCGGATGCACATCGAAATACCTGGCCATCCCCAGACCCTAGCGTCCTGAGCCGGAAGGGAGTGCTTCAGCGGTCGCGCCGCTTCCGCAGCAGGTCGAGTGCGGTACTGAAGGCGGTGTCGCGACCGGCCTTGATTTCGTCGGGCGTGAAGACCGGTACGCGGATGTCCGGCGGGATGCCGGGGCCGTCGAAGGAGGACCAGCCGAGGGTGCGGAACTCTTCGTTCGGGAGGATGTACTCCCAGCCGTTCGGCAGCGTGCGCTGGAGGGTGTCGGAGAAGACGCCCTGGGTGTTCTGCCCGATCCGGACCGGCCGCGGGCTGCGGTTCATCATCGCCTCGGTGAAGGTCTCACCCGCGCTCATCTGTGAACCACCGGTGAGGATCACCAGCGGACCGGCGTACCGGGGTCGTTGGGACGGCTTGACGAAGAACGGCTGCGGCGCGGTGAAGGACGACGCGCCGTCCGGATCGTTGCGGGCTCGCTTGAAGTAGGCGAAGTACGGCTTGTTCGTCAGCCGGCCGGCCAGATCCAGAGCGAGTTGGTCGGAGCCGCCGCCGTTGATCCGCAGGTCGAGGATCAGCCCGCGCAGACCAGCTGCTCCTGCCAGTGCGTGGTCGAGTGCCTGGTTCAGCACGATGCGTTCTGCGTTGTAGTCGGGGATGTCGCCGTAGCCCAGGAACGCGATCACCCGGAGATAGCCGATCCGCCCCGGCAGGTCGGCGTACCCGATCCGATCATGCCCGTACGACGTGTAGGTGAGCCCCTTGAGCGCGGTGTGCTCGATGTAGGGGCGGAGCTTCGCCTCGAGCTCCTCCGTCGGGAACGTCGTACCGGGTCGTACGCCTTGGTACTTCTCGCCGCTCCGCGTGCGGATCGCGGTGTGCGCGTCACCCAGCGGCTTGATCATCGACGTCAGCAGCTCGAACAGTGCCTCCTCCGAGATGTCCGGCTTCACCAACGGCCGGTACTTCGCGCGGACCGCGCGCCAGTCGATCCCCTTGGCCGCGAAGAACGGGTAGTTCTCGGCGTAGTCGGTCCAGAACTGGTCGAACACGGCGAGCGGCGCGGTCGGCCGGGGCTGTGTGCAGGTCTGCGGCAGCTTCTCCAGCCGGCGAAGGACCTTGTCGCCGACGTTGCCTTCGACGTGCAGGCGGTTTCCCCTGATGGTGAAGGCCTGTTCGCCGTCAGCGGTGAACCGGTTCCCGTCCTGCTGGTAGGTCGCGGGCGCCGAACAGCTGATGCTGGTGACGCCGTAGAGCCGGGCCTTTCCATTGCTGATGGCAACGATCGTGCCGTAGCCCTCGGTCTGGTACACGCCGTCGAGGCTGCTCGCGGCGGTTCGGGTCGGGGCAGCTGTCGCAGCCGTTGCCGCTGGTGAGCCGGCGAGTGGGGCGGCGATCAGACCGGCGCTGAGCGCGGCTCCGATCAGCACCCGGCGGGCAGGTCGGAATGTCTGTGAGTCCATGGCGCAACTCTCGACGGGCGGCCGGGTGCTCACCAGGGCGCTCCGTCCCCCACCACGGTGGTGCTACCTCTACCTCGCCAGCCCGATCGCCGCGGCGGTCACCACCAGATTCTCCGCGTAGCCCCCTTTGGCCGGGTCATAAGCCCCGGTGCAGGTGATCAATACCAGTCGATGATCACCCGTTTGATTGAATGCCCCGCCGGTGGTCGCGAGCGCATTCTTGGGAACGGCGGTCACCGCCGAGATCCGGTACGACGCGCTGTGCCCGCCGTCGCCCCGCAGTACGACGATCTCGCCCGGTTTCACCAGCCGCAGCCGGACGAAGAAGCCGATCCCTTCCGTCGCCGAGTCGACATGGCCCGCCAGCACCACGGACCCGAACGGATCCCCCGCCTCGGCCCCGCCGTCCCACCAGCCGACCCGCTGGACATGCTCGGGGACGACGAGTTGGCCGTTGACCGTGCTGGCCGGGAGCACCGGCGCCCGGTGGCCGCCAGGCAGCACGACCTCGGTCGGTACGAACCGGACCCGCTGGCTCGCGGCCGGCGTACCGACTCTTCCGGGCAGCACGGACGGCGACGCCGACTGGCCTACAGCCGGTACGCCGCCGCCCTCCCCAGGAGCCGGCACAGCTTGGTCGACCTGCGCGGCACACCCCTCCAGGGCCACGCAGCACAAGAGCAGTCCGAGCAGGATCCTCCTCAGCGACGCACGACCTTCCGTACCGTGACGACCGAGGCGCCTGCCAGCAGCAGGGCGACGAGTGCGATCGGCGCGACCGGCGACCGCCGGCCGTTCATCGAGCCCGCCGACTGCTCGCCGTTCATCAGGCCGGCCGCCTGGCCGCCGGTTCCCGTGTTCACCAGGCCCGGACGGTCGGATCCGGTACCGGGCAGCCGCAAGGACGTCACCACGACGTTCATCGTCTTCGAGTTCGGCTCACCGATCGCGAAGACCCGGGTCAGATAACCCGCCTTGACCGGCAGCGACAACGGCCCGAGAACGACCGGCGAAGTCGCTCCGGCCGGCACGATCTCGACGGAATAGGTACCGGCCGGTACGACCACGTCGAGTGATTCCCCGTTCGCCACATTCGCGAACAGCACTTTCCCGTTCACCCGGATGTCGGCCGGTCCGACCGCCGCGGTGTGCGCGACCCGGAGCGCGGCTTTGTCCTTCGGTACCCCGGTCAGTTTGTTCGCGTAACTGGTGATCACCGGTGCCGCTGTCGGCGCGGCCGGCCGGTGGATGACCACGTCGAGGTTGCTTCCGGCACCTACCGTGACGACCCGCTCGATCACCACCTTGCCACCGTCGCGAGCGGTCACTTTCCGTTGCCCGGCGGCCACGTCCAGCGGACCGACCACCTCGGCGCCCTTGACTCCGCGGGCGACCGTCCGCCCGTCGACGGAGATGTCGAGCGACCGCCCGGGCAGGCCCTGGATGACGTGCAACTCACCCTTGCCGGCGGCATCGGCCGGTACGGCGAGCAGCGCGGAGGCGGCCGCGATCATCACCGCGAGCATCAGCGGAATTACCCTGAGAGAATGCGGACCTCGCATTCTCGAAATTATCGTCGCGCTTTTCCTGGGCATTCTAGCAACCCTTTGGAATGGCTTGACCACGCTCCGTTCCAGCATTCTTCCCCCTCATCGAGAACATTCTGGAAATAGTGGCGATTGCCAATTTCGGCGTATCGTATGCGGAAGTCGATCCGGCCACCAGAGGAAGTGTCCGGGTCCTTGGGGGACGAGATCCGATGTCATTGTTCAGAGGACTTGCACTCGTCACGCTGGCACTGGGGCTGAGCGTGGCCACCGCGTGCTCCGGCGAAGTCGCCGGGCCGACGGCCCCGAGCCCCGGGGCACTGGCGAGTGGCGGTGGCACGGCCCCCGTGCAGCCTCCGCCGACGCCCGAGGGGACCGGCCTGACCGCACCCGGCATCCGGCTGGCCGCAGTACCGCGGGGTGACGGCAGCTTCGACATCACCGAGGACGTCATCGTCCGCAGTGCGATCGCCACGTTGCCGCTGCGGCCACCCGACTCGGGTGCGGATCTGCCCGGGATGATGACACCGACCGAGCCGAAGGTCACCGACCTGACGGTGCTCGCGGACGGTGAGCCGGTTCCGGTGGATCAGGCCACCTTCAGCGGTCCGAGCCAACTGCCGTTGATCACGGCACCGACCAAGTTCAAGCTGACCTACCGGCTCAGCGGCTCGGTGGTGCGGCGGGTGCCGTCGACCACGGGACGTGCCTCGGCGGCGATCAAGCCGCTGACCGCGGATGTCGACAGCACGCTGCCGACCGATCTCGTCGTGTCCGGCGGCGGTCTGCGCAACGCGATCTGTCCGCAGCTGACCGAGAGCCGCTGCGCAGTCGGCGAACCACCAGGGATGTCGGTGCAGCCGGGCATCCCGGCCGGCCAGTCGCTCGCAGTACTGCAATTGGATCTTCCGCTGCAGCCTTAGTGTCCCCCGGCACGCTTACGCTGTGCCCATGGTCGATGCGCAACCTGAGGACACGGATCGGATCGCCTTCGGCACCGCCCGGGCCAGGTGGGTGCTGGCCGCCACGGCCCTCGGCTCGGGGATGGCCTTCCTCGACGGCACCGTCGTGAATGTCGCCCTGCCTGCGATGGGCGAAGACCTCGGGGCCGGGATCGCTGGGCTGCAGTGGATCGTCAACGGTTACATGCTGATGCTGGCCTCGCTGATCCTGCTCAGCGGCTCACTCGGCGACCGGCTCGGCCGGCGGCGGCTCTTCGTCATCGGCGTCATCTGGTTCGCGCTCGCATCCTTGGTTTGCGCCGTCGCGCCGACTCTTGGCGTGATGATCGGCGGGCGCGTCCTGCAGGGCGTCGGTGGCGCGCTGCTCACCCCGGGCAGCTTGGCGATCCTGCAGACGAGCTTCCGGCATTCCGATCGCGGCAAGGCGGTGGGCGCCTGGTCGGGTCTGACTTCGGTCGCGGCCGCGGTCGGCCCGTTCGTCGGCGGCACGCTGGTGGATCACGGTTCCTGGCGGCTGATCTTCCTGATCAACCTGCCACTCGCCCTGATCACCGTTCTGGTGGCGATGCGGCACGTCCCGGACACCCGCGACGAGACCTCCACCGGCAAACTCGATCTCGGTGGCGCCCTGCTCGCCACGATCGGGCTGGCCGGTCTGACGCTCGGTCTGATCAGCGCCGGGGATCGCGGATTCGGTGATCCCGCAGTACTGACGAGCCTCGTCCTCGGCGTCGTGGCTCTCGCGGTCTTCGTCGAGGTGGAGCGGCGGAGTTCGCACCCGATGCTGCCGCCGGGAATCTTCAAGAACCTTCGCTTCACCGGCGCGAATCTGGTCACCGTCGTCGTGTACGGCGCGCTGGGCACGGCAACCTTCCTGGTCGTCGTCTACCTGCAGACGGTTCTCGGGTACGACGCCCTGCACGCGGGCGCCGCGTTGCTGCCGATGACCCTGCTCATGCTGGCCTTGTCGGGCTACGCGGGCAGCCTGTCCGAACGGATCGGTGCCCGGATCCCGATGACGGTCGGCCCGGTGCTGATGGCCGGCGGCTTCCTCCTGATGCGCCGCATCGGCCCGGGCGCCGGCTACTTCACCGAGATCCTCCCCGCTGTCGTCGTGCTCGGACTCGGGCTGGTGTCGACGGTCGCCCCACTGACCGCGACCGTCCTGTCGTCCGTCGAGGACCACCACGCCGGCATCGCTTCCGGGGTGAACAACGCGGTCGCCCGATCGGCCCAACTGATGGCAGTCGCGGCCATCCCCCTCGCCGCCGGGATCACCGGCGACTCCTATCGGGACCCCGTCGCGTTCGGCCACAGCTTCATGACGGCCATGTGGATCTCCAGCGGCCTGGCCGTCGCCGGCGCCTTACTGGCGTGGCTCACCCTCGCCGACCATCGCCCGGCGCCGCGCAAACCTGTCGCCGTCACCACCCACCGCCACTGCGCCCTGGAGTCGCCGCCGCTCTCGAACTCCCCCGGCTCCCGCTAGCCGCCCTTGCGGTCCTCAACCGACTTGTCGACAAATCGCACTTTCTTCAGCGACAGGTAGTGCTGCCGGACTTCGGGTGGGAGGCGTTCGATGGCGTAGCGGAGCATCGTGCGGGGCATCGTGGCGGCGTACTGGTCGAGGAAGGCCAGCAGGTCGTCGGCGGAGACGCGTTTGCCGGCTTCGCGAAGCATCCAGCCGGAAGCTTTGTGGATGAGGTCTTCGGAGTCGGTGAGAACCAGGGCGGCCAGGCGGTACGTGTCCGCGGTCTGGCCGACGCCGATCAGGTGCTGGGTGGCGATCAGGGCGATCCGGCGTTCCCAGATGTTGCTAGAGGCAACCAACATGTAGAGCGGGTCGCGGGGTTTGTCGAGCAGCTGGCCGCCGACGATCTGCGGGGCGCTGCAGTCGACCAGGTCCCAGTTGTTGATGTGGGCGGTGTTGCGCAGGTAGAGGTCGTAGATCTCGGCGAGCTCGGCCGGATTCGCAGTACGAGGTTTCAGTGCGAGTGATGCACGGTCGGCCAGCAGTGCCAGTACTGCGAGTCGGTGCTCGTGGATCGGGCTGGCCAGCGCGCGCTCCAGGTCGGGCAGCGGGAGGCCGGCGCGGACGTAGGGCTTCAGGATGCCGCGCAAGGTGGAAAGCTTCACGCCGATCATCCGGTCGCCGAACCCGTAGCCGCCGGGCTGGAGCTGGAAATAGCGCGCCAGCACTTCGGCGACAGCAGGATCCGCCGCGTCGTCGATCGCTGACAGTAGCTCGTCGACGGTCATCGGAGTCCCTTCGGTCACGCGTTGCGAAGTCCAGCAGGGCAACGCTAATCCGATTCATCACGCTCCGGGGTCACTCGTGGCGGGGGCGTTGTGGGTGTGCAGCGTTCGGGCATACGGTGAGGGAAGGGCAGTTCCCCCACGCCAGGACCGACCGGCGTCCGCGGAGCCGCCCTCGGGGAGGATGGCCGTGACGAGCCAGCCGGAGTCGCCGGACCACGACATGGTCCGTACCATTTTCGACGCCGTCACCGAAGAGCTGGAGCCTGGGGTCCTGCTGGTGCGGATGTCGGGGGAGATCGACATCGCCAGCACCGATCTGGCGGCCGAGGCGATCCGGGCCGCCGTCGTACCACCCGCCCGGCTCGTGCTGATCGACCTGTCCGCGGTGACGTTCTGCAGCTCCGCCGGGCTGGGAAATCTGGTCGAAGCGCGCCGCCTCGCGGGGCAGCATGGCATCGATCTCGCATTGGTCGGCGTGGGCCGTCCGGTGGACCGCCCACTGTCCATCACCGGCCTCGGCGGCCAGTTCCGCATCTTCGCCTCCGCCGCCGACGCGCTCCGTCAACGCGAGAGCTGACGGCGGGGCGCTCGGCCTCCGGCGATCGAGGCCCTGCCGAAGGCGGTCACCGGCGCGACGCGGGCGATCGAGCCCGTGCCAGACGTGATCGGCCGCCACGACTCGGGCGATCGAGCCAGTGCTGGAGGCCGCCGACCGGCACGGCCGGGCGATCGTCGTACGGGTTGATCCGTGGCGCGCTGCGGGGTGCCGACGGACGGTGGCGAGGTGTCCGTCTCACCATCTTCCGGTGAGCCACGAGGGCCAGAACCGCTCCTGGGAGGTGGCCGGGGCCCTACGATGACGGCGTGACTGGGGATTCGAAGAAGCAGGCGAGCCGGCCGACCGTGCAAGACGTCGCCCGGGAGGCGGGCGTGTCCCCGTCGACCGTTTCGCGCGCGCTGCACACCCGTGGTTACGCCTCCCGCGAGGTCCGGGAGCGGGTCCAGGCGGTCGCCCAGCGGCTCGGGTACGTCCCGAACCACATGGCCCGGAACCTGCGCAGCCGCACGTCGACGGCGATCGGCGTACTGATCTCCGACCTGCGCAACCCGTTCTACGCCGACCTGGCCGCGGGGGTGGAGGAAGTACTGCGCGCCGAGGGCCACCAGATGATCCTGGTGAACGACAACGGCGACCCCGACGAGGAGATGCACGCGGCCGAGACGCTGCTGGCGATGCAGGTCGCCGGCGTGATCGTCACCCCGGTCGCCGCGGGCTGCTCGAAGATGTTGCAGGACAACGGCATCCACGTCGTCTGCGCCGACCGGCGACTCGGCCGGGCCGGCTCCGACGCGGTCCTGAGCGACAACAAAGCGGGCGCCCAGGAGCTGACACAGCACCTGATCGACCTCGGCCACGAGCGGATCGGCCTGCTGATCGACGAGACGAAATGGTCGACCGGAGCCGGCCGACTGTCCGGATTCCGGGCAGCTCACGAAATTGCTGGAATCGATCTCGACGAGGAGCTGATCGTCTACACCAGCTTCGACGCCGACGCCGCCCGGCAAAGCACCCGGGAACTGCTGAACGACCACCACGTCACCGCGATCATGGCCGCCAACAACGTGCTGGCGCAGGGCGCATTGGCCGAAATCAAGCACCGCAGGCTGCGAATCCCGCACAAGATCAGCCTCGCGGCGTACGACGACGTGCCCTGGATGTCACTCGTCCAGCCCGGAATCACCACCGTCGACCAACACACTGTGGATATAGGCCGTAGCGCTGCGCAACTGCTGCTGGCCCGGATCCGGGACGAATTGCCGGTCAGACATCGCACGATCCGGGTCGCACCGCGGCTGATTGTGCGCGGATCCACCGGAACGGCTCCCCGCAACTAGCAAAACTGGCGTACCACCGTCCACATGACCCAAATTTATGTGGACCGAGTCATCGCCCGGCAGCTCGACCGTCACGCCGAGGTCGCCTACGCGATGCACAGCCAGCTGGACGCGATCCAACAGGTCGCCGACGAGCTCATCCGCCGACTGGACTCGGGCGGAGTGCTCTACACCTACGGCAACGGAGGATCCGCTGCCGACGCCCAACACCTGGTCGGTGAACTCATCGGCCGCTACCTGCGGGAACGGCGGCCGCTACCCGCCGTTGCCCTGGTCGGCGACGCGGCCGTGACGAGCTGCATCTCCAACGACTACTCCTACGACGAAGTGTTCTCCCGCCAGGTGGAGGCCCTGGCGCGGCCGAACGACATGGTGATCGGCTTCACCACCTCCGGTACGTCGCCGACCGTGGTGAAGGGCCTCGCGATGGCCCGCTCGCGCGGCGCGTGCTCGGTGGCCTTCACCTCCACCCGCGGGATCGCCCTGGCGGCCGCGGCCGACCTGGCGATCGTCGTACCGGCGGAGGAGACCGCCCGGATCCAGGAGATGCATCTGGTCGCGCTGCACCTCGTCAGTGAGCTGGTCGACCAATGGGCGACCGCCTGCTGATCGCACCACTTCCGCCCGCGCGGCGGACCGGGCGAACCCTGTGCGCCCGGTCCGCCGCCCCGAACTGGTAGCGTCCTGTGTCCCCCGCATTGGCGTCCGGCGTACCGAAGAAGGAATGTTCATGGGCGAGAGCTCCTCCAAGATCATCGTCGTCGTGCCGACCTACAACGAGCGGGAGAACCTGCCCGTCCTGGCCGGCCTGCTCTCGGACCTGCGGCTGCCCGGCCTGCAGATGCTGGTGGTGGACGACAACTCCCCCGACGGCACGGGTGCCGTGGCCGACGAACTGGCCGAGAAGGCGCCCGACCAGGTCGCCGTCCTGCACCGGACCGAGAAGGACGGCCTCGGCCGCGCCTACATCGCGGGCATCACCCGCGCCCTGGCCGAGGACGCGGACATCGTCATCCAGATGGACGCCGACCTGTCCCACCCGGCCTCGGTGATCCCGACCATGGTCGAGACCCTGCGGACGACCGACGCCGGAGTGGTGATCGGCTCGCGGTACGTCGAAGGTGGCTCCGCCGCGGCCGAATGGGCCTGGCACCGGCGACTGCTGTCGGCGTTCGCGAACGTCTACGTGAACACGATCCTGCGCCTGCACGTGAAGGACGCCACGGCCGGCTTCAAGGCCTGGAAGGCAGACACCCTGCGCGCGATCGACGTCTCGACCATCCAGAGCAACGGCTACTCGTTCCAGGTCGAGATGAACTACCGAACCGTACGCCGCGGCCTCCGCATCGCCGAGGTCCCCATCCGCTTCGAGGAGCGCACGGTCGGCGCATCGAAGATGACGCTCAAGGTCCAGCTCGAATCCGCCCTGATGCCCTGGAAACTCCTCTTCAAGCGCTCCTAGATCGACCGAGCCACCGACCCGCTCATAGCGGTCACCTCGGCGCGCACGGCGTCGAGGTACTCGCCTTGCGCGACGTAGCAGAGGCTCACACTGACGTCGTTGATACTGGCGAGTCCCCGGAGCCGCGTGCAGTCGCCGGAGAGCTGGTACGTCACGCCGTCCTCGGTGTAGTGGCTGGTGAAGCTGACCACGAACGCCTCGCTGACGTTCAGGTTCGGCGGCGGGATCTGCCGCACGGTCCCGATCTTGAGATTCTCCAACTCCATCGTGTCGGCGAATGCCTCGACGTCCGGACGCAGAAGACCGGCGGACGGCACCGGATGGTTCACCACGAAGACCTGGGCCGCGCCACGGCCCGGCGACGTCACGAGGATGCCCTCGACGCTCTGCCTCGTCCAGCCGCGCGGGATCTCGACGAACACGCCGTAGTTGATCGGAGTCCCACGGTCGACATCAGGATCGCGGCGAGGATTGCGCGACGGAACCACCTCGGCCGGGGTACCAGAGGTGACCGAAGGGGCCGGCTCGATCGCGGAGTGCTCCGCTCCGGCGTACCGGACGATCAGCCCGCCGACGACCAGCACAGCGAAGGCCACGCCGGCTGCGATCAGCTTGGCCAGCGGAGAAAGTGACGGCACGACCTGAGGTTAGCCGTACCCAAGGGCGTGCAGGCGCGCGTCGTCGATGCCGAAATGATGAGCGATCTCATGGACGACAGTGATATTCACCTCGTCGACAACATCCTCGACGGTCTCGCAGATCGACAACGTCGGATTGCGATAGATGGTGATCCGATCCGGCAGTACGCCGCCGTAGTAGTGACCTCGCTCGGTCAACGGAATCCCCTCATAGACCCCGAGCAACTCCGGATCACTCGCCGGCGCATCGTCCTCGACGAACACAGCAACGTTGTCGATCAACGCCGCCAACTCAGCCGGCACCAAATCCAACGCCTCCGACACCAACCCCTCGAAGTCCGCCCGACTCATCTCAATCACCCCACCACCCTAGTGACCCACCCCACACCCCCACCCGGTACGCCGTACGCCGACGCAGCACCCCCTAAGCCCACCCACACGCCCTCTGCCCCTCCCCACCCGCCGCAGCCCTTCCGCCGCCTCCACCAGCACCCCACGCATCACCACCCGCGCCAGATCGCCCCCACGCCCACCCGGCCTTCTCACAGCCCTTTCGACAGCCTCCCCGCCTTCCTCAGGCCCTCACAGCCCTCCTGCCACGGCCTCCCCGCCTTCCTCAGGCCCTCACAGCCTTTCTGCCCCCTCAGCCCCTCCGCGGCCTCCTACCGCCTCGACACTCGCCGCCCCCTCAGCCCTTCCCTCGCGTCTCGCGTCTCGCGCTCCTCGCGCCCTCGCGTCGTCGGTCCTTGCATCGTCACGGTCCTCGCGTCCTCGCGTCCTCGCGCCTCGCGTCCTCGCGTCCTCGCACCTCGCGCCTCGCACTCCTCGCGTCCTCCCACCTCGCGCCTCGCACTCCTCGCGTCCTCGCGCCTCGCGCCTCCCGTCTCGCGCCTCGCGTCGTCGCGTCCTCGCGCCGTCGCGCCCTCGCGCCCTCGCGCCCTGCGCTTTGCCGCGCCATCGCCCTCACCACTGCCCCTTCCACGCCTTCGCCCGCCCACCCCACCCCTCGCCTCCCTCCCCCCATTCCCCCTTGCCAGGAACTCGTTTTGGACCTCAGCCCGGTGTCCTCTATGCTTACGGCTGTCCCTGGAGCTTCGGCTCCCGCGGTCCGAGTCCCCATCGTCTAGTGGCCTAGGACGCTGCCCTTTCAAGGCGGTAACGCGGGTTCGAATCCCGTTGGGGATACGGTCGAAAGACCGATGTCAGCAAGGCTCGCAAGATGGTGTAGCATCATCGAGCAATCTGGCCCAGTAGCGCAGTTGGTTAGCGTGCCGCCCTGTCACGGCGGAGGTCGCGGGTTCGAGTCCCGTCTGGGTCGCCAGGAGAGAAGTGGCGGCGGGTGTCCACACACCGCCGCCATATTTTCTCTCCCGGTCAGGTAGCTCAGCTGGTAGAGCGTCCGCCTGAAAAGCGGAAGGTCGGCGGTTCGAGACCGCCCCTGACCACCTCTCTCACCTGCGGTTTCTCGCTCTGAGAACCGCCGATCCTCCCGCTAGTCCAGCAACAGGTCCAGCAACGTCTATCCGGCGACCGCCTCAGCGAGCTGATCCAGCGCCTTCCGCTGATCCTCCATCGATGCGTGAGCGTAGATCGCCATCGTCACCTGCACGTCCGCGTGACCCACGATCGCCTGCACGATGTGCGGGGGCACCTTGAGTCGTAGGAGCAAGGTCACACACGAGTGCCGGAGATCGTGGAAGCGCATCTCCCCCAGCCCGGCCGCCTCGCGCAGCGGGTACCACGCCCGCCGCAGGTTGTCCGGCTCGATCGCCGAACCGATCTCGGTCGTGAACACGTACCCGGTATCCACCCACTTCTGCCCGGCCGCCAGCCGCTCTTTCGCCTGCAAAGCCTTGTGGGTCCTCAGCGCGTCTAGGCACACATCGATCAGCGGCACCGTCCGTCGAGACGTCTTCGTCTTTGGCGTCACGGCCCGCAGCGCCCCGTCAACGCGCTGCAAGGTTCGGCGGACCGTGAGCGTCTTCTCGGCCCAGTCGATGTCTTCCCATTTCAGCCCGAGCAACTCACCTCGTCGTAGGCCCATGAACAGCGCCAGCACGAACAACGCGTGCAGCCGCGTCGGCTTCGCCTCCTTCAGCAACAGCCGGGCCTGTTCCTCGGTCGCTCCCCGGTTCGTGTCGTACTGCGCGCCCTCGACCTGGACCAGCTTGGCCACGTTCCGCTGCAAAACCTCCTCCCTCACCGCGGCCTGCAGCGCATTCCTCAGAACGGCATGCACCTGCTCCACGAGCCGATCTGAGGGGAATCGCTCGCAGCACTGTCCAATAGCGCAGCATTTCGCCTTGTCGCCGCGCCGTTCGTCGTATCCATGCCTGCAACACAGGCAGGTGTTCCGCACTCGCTTCATGAGTACCCGAACGTCGGCACCGGTCAGTTTGTGCAGCTTCTTCCGGCCGATGTGCGGGATGAGATGCACCCGCGCCACCACGTCGTACCCCTGGTGAGTCTTGGGCTTCCTCGTGGGTTTCACGATGTGTTTCAGCCAGTAGGTGAGATAGGCGTCGACGTACCAGTTCGTCGCCTCAGCCGGGATTCCCTTATCCGACTTGGATTGCAGGTCTCGTAGCTTGCGAATCACCACATCCTTGGACTTGTTGGAGACCTCCCTCCGTCGGGTGGTGCCGTCGGCCATCAGCAGGTACGCCGATCCAACCCACAGTCCCCTGCTGCTGCGGTAGTAGATCGACCCCTCGCCATTGGATGCCTTCATGCTGCGGTCTCCTCCTCCAGGAGTTGGATTGCCTCTTCCAGAGCCGAGACCCGCACCAACCGGCGAGCGCCGATCTTCACGGTCTTCAGCTTCCGAGTACGGATCAGGTCGTAGAGAGTTGAGCGGTGAATTCCGAGCCGAGCGGCGGCATCCTCGGTGGTGATCAGCAGCCGTTCTGCGTCAGCAATCTGAACCGTCGTCATGTCGCGTGGAGCTCCGTTCTGTCCGGCCGTACTCATGCGGTCGCTCGGTCGTCGGTCATGTCGGGTACAGCTCGGGGGACCCAAGGCGTACCAGCCGTACCAGCCTCGTTTTCCCTGGTCAGGGTCGAAGAGGCTTGAGTGCGTGGTACGGCTTGAGCCGTACCAGGGGTGGAAGCCTCGTTGGGGCTGACCTGCGATAACGAGGCTGGTACGGCTGGTACGGCTTCCCCGTCGGAGGGTTTGGGCTCAGGGCAGTAGCGGTTCCAGGCGTCGGTGAAGGCGCTGCGGTAGTAGCCCTTGGCTTGCCCGGTCGGGAACCGGATGGTCTCGCTGTGGATCTCGAAGTCGCGCAGCAGGTTGCCCATCCGCATCGCGGTGAGTCCGGCTTTGCCGATGGTCGCCCAGGGCGCTTCGGGGTTGCTGTGCAGCCGCTTCAGCAGCTCACCGGTGGGGAGTGCGTCGGCGTCTTGGAACGCGGTACGGCAGTCGATCAGGAGCCGGGTCGGTGTGGAGGTTTCGTCGCCCGCGTCGCGGTCGCTGGTGAGCGCTACGGCGGCCTTCCGGGCGGCCCGGGGCCAGTCTCCGCCTGCTAGGTCGGCAACGGCGATCATCGGTTCCCAGGTGTCGGCGGCGCGGTCTTCGAGCGGCATGTCGGGTGCGGCCTTGGTCAGCTCGATCACCTGCGGTGCGAGCCACTGGTTCAGGAGCTGGCGCAGCTCGTCCAGCTCGGGACCGTCACGCCGAACCCGGTACGGGGCGACCTGTTCGCCGGGTGCGCGGCGCCGCATCCGGATGACGGCGGCGCGGTCCTCGATCGTGTCCGGCATGGCGCCGATGCCCGCGAGGGCTGCCATCGCGAACGTCTGGATCTTCTCCACCGACCGCGACCCGGCGTCGTACCGCAGCGCCGGACGGCCGCGCTGGTGTCCCGCGTTGAGCAGTCCGCGTAGGTCTTCGTTTTCTCCTGCCTTGGGTCCAAAGATCGTGTCGGCTTCATCGATCAGCAGCGTCGGCGGGTCGGACGGTGCCATGCCGATCGAGCGATAGACCGCCGACGGCGACGCGTTCACGGTCATCAGCGGCCGGTGGCACAGCGCCTCCACCATGTCCAGCAGCCGCGACTTCCCGCACCGCCGCTCGGGGGCGCGGATCACCAGCCGGGGCGCGCAGTTCCATGCCTTCACCGCATGGGTCGCGGCGATCCACAGCACCACGGCAATCAGCGCGGACGGACTGGGGAGGATCACGTACCGGGTGATTGCGGCGGCCACGTCGTCCAGAAGCCGGGCACCGTCGATCGACTCCCTCTGATCGGTGGTCTCGGAGGTCATGCAGCAATCCCTTCGTCATGGAAGCCACCAGCGATAGCGGCTCGAATATCGCGGGCGGTCTGGTCAACTTGCTGGCCCACATCGGTGAGTGCGGAGATCGCGTCGTCTCGGCTGATCGCACCGGCCGCGACCATCCGCGCAACGCCCCTCGCGGCGCCGTAGAGCGTCGTTCGGCGCTTGCCCTCGGGTGCGTTGCGTACGGCGTTCAGCGTGGACGTCAGGAGGCTGTGAGGGTTGGAGATGCCCCCCGCTCGGGTGGTCCGGATCGGCCCGGCCGGGTGGGCAGTGGAATCGGCCGGCATAGGAGGCAGGCACGCTTCGATCAGCGCGCGGGGCATCTCGATCGGTTCTGCCGATCCGTCACCCCATCGGTAGGGCTGGCCGGTGCGGTGGTGGATCGACGGCGGCAGCACGACGTACCCGCCGTCAGCCTTCACATCGATCCCGGCCCGGCCTGGCATCGGGCGTGAGCCGATCTCGCGGCCGGGGTGGCGGTAGTACAGGTGAACCCCACCGGAGCCGGTACGGACCCACAGCGTGCGCGGGACGAGCTCGTGCGTCACCAGCTCCGCGAGGCTCACGCCTCCGCCGTGCGCGGGGTCCACATCGATCACCACCAACCCGGCCACGGCTCCGGTCCGTACGGCGAGCTGTCCGGCCGGGACAGCGGCGACGATCGCGGCGACGCGTTCGGGGTCTGTGGTGGCGGCGTAGAAGCCGTGGCAGGTCAGGTGCCCGCAGGTGGCCGGGTCGTGCGGGTTGTCGCGGCAGTCGTTGCAGTTGGCAACGGGCCGTTTGGAGCGACCGAGCATGAACACCGGCCAGCCGCGCTTGGCGGCAGCGACGGCGGCGGTCAGCAGGTCGTTCATCGGGATCTCCTCTCGAGGTGGACTAGGCGGCGTGCGGGTAGTTGGCGGCGTCGATGCAGTCGAGGCATCGGCCGTCTGAGGTGGGGATGCAGTAGTCGGTGACGGTCCCGCAGAGTCCGCAGGTGCGGCGGGCCTGCATCGCCTTGTCCAGGGCGTTGAGCTGCAACGGCGACGGGACTCGCGACGGTCTGGCGAGATCCAGCCGGTACAGCCAGGCCCACCGCTTCCCGTTGCGCCACACGAGCAGCGCGTACGGTTCCTGACCTCCGGGAGACATGCGCATCGCCCGGAGCTGGCGGCGGGTGGCCAGACCTGCGGGCGCCCACCGGAACTTGAACACCGGCGTTCCGTGGTAGTCCCATCCGAGGGCCTGTTGGCCGTTCCACAGCTCGATCCAGCACGACTTGGCGGGGTGCAGGCTGAGACCGTCGAGTACGGCGCTCATCGCTTGTCGGCCTTGCTGGTGGAATTCTGCCCGGCGCCCCGGACCGCGCGCATGTGGTTGATGACGTGGCGTCCGAGCCGGACTCGTAGCCCGGAGCCTTCGCACTTGCCGCAGTGTCGGTAGGCCTTGCCGAACGGGGACTTGAACTTGCCGACGCCCTTGCAGCGGCGGCACTTGCCGAACGGCCAGATCAGACAGGTGAGCAGGTAGAACGCGACAGCGACGATCACGATCAGTACGACCGTCGCGACCTGTCCAGCGGTATCGATGGTCGCGGCGAGGGTAGCGGGGGCGGCAGCGCTGTCGCTACCGTGGGTAGCGGCGGTCAGGGTGGCGGTAGCGGCGCGGGACAGCATGGTGAGCCTCCAAGGGCCGGTTTTTGGGCGTGTGGGACCGTGGCCGCGACCCGCTACCTGCGGATATACGGCCTGGTGGGAGTTGGGTTGCGGGGTAGCGGGACGGGTAGCGCGAGCGCTACCGGTAGCGTCTAGGGCGCTACCTCACCCGTCCCGCACCCTCAGTGCAGTTGATTACTCTCTGTAGATAGTCTGGTGATCAGTTGGCGCTGCCGTGGCGGGTCATCGCGGCGCGGAGATCGTCGGCGCTGACGCCCTTGCGGACCACGCCGTCGCGCTTGACGTTCACCGACGGGACACCGAGCGCGCGGGCCTGCGCGGAGATCGCCTCCGGCGTCGTGCCGTCGTACTGCTCCGGCATCTGGTTCGCCAGGCGTCCGGCGATCGTGTCCCAGTGCGCCTTGCCGTCCGGCCCCATCACGGTCAGCACGTCGGCCAGCACGTCACGGGTCGCCCGCTCCAGCGCCTCACCGGCCGCCTCACCGGTCAGCGTGCCGAGCTGCTCACGGTGCTTGCGGGCGGCGGTCAGGATCTTGTCCGCGTCGGCCGCGTCCGCGAGGAACGTGCGCACCGTGGGCGTGGCGTCGGTGACCCCGTACAGGTAGCCGACACCTCGGTACTCGTCCCCGACCGGCAGCGAGGATGCATCGAACCCCTCGGCGTAGGCGTCGCCACCGAGGACGGCTTCGGACACGATCCGGTTGCCGCACTTGAGCGCGAACCGGGTGGAGTGGTTGTCGCGGTACCGGTTGAACAACCGGCCCACGTCACCCGCGCCGACACCTGACGGCTTCTGCGAGCTGGACTCGATGATCACACCCGCCGACGGACCGACCGCCTGAATCCGCGACAGCTTCGCCGCGATCTCCTTGTTCACGGCCTGGTCTTCGGTCTCGAAGTAGACCTGGAACTCCTCCATCACCATCACCAGCACCCGCAGATCCGGGTAGCGCGGGTCACGAGCGAGTTCCTTGGTCAGCTTGCCGTCCGGGCACATCGTGACCGGCAACTTGGTCAGGACACTGTTCACCCGATCGATGTGGGCCAGCACCTCATCGAGGATCGCTTGCAGGTGCTCAATCGGGTTGTCATCGTTCGGGTTCGGGTGCGTCCCGAACACGGTCCGGTGCGCGATCTTCTTGAACCCCAGCCAGTCCGGAGAATTCTTGCCATCGACAACGACCAGCTTCACGAACGGGTCCAGCGCGGCGTGCAGGGCCACGAGCCGGGCGGCGAACGTCTTGCCCTTACGGGGCTGGGCACCGACCAGCAGCGAGTTCCACATCAGCGGCAGCCGGACCAGCGCGTCCCGCTCGTCCTTGCCGAACTTCACCGGGTCCCAGATCGACCGCGGCTTGCAGTCCAGCATGTCCGTGCGGCCCACCGGTACCGCCAGCGGGTCACGGTCGGACACGAACAACGTGTGCCGCCGCGAGCTGGTCTTGTCCGGGGTCAGGAACACCTGATTCAGGTGCACATCGAGACCGGACGCGATCTTCTCCCGCACACCCACCACATCGGACCAACTCTTGCCGTACGGCAGATCCACGACGACCTGGGAACCGGTGTTCTTGGCATCGCGGGACATGGGCGAGCCGAACCGGACCTCCTGATCGGCACGGTCGGGCTTGCCGAGACCGGCCGCGTAGTACGCCCGGAGCACGATGTCTGAGTTGAGCTTGCGGTACCGGGGAGCGACCACGGCGGTACCGAGTACGGTCTGACCTGCAGGTCTTCCGTAGTGCGCCAGCCCGGCGACCGCCGCCGCACCCGCGACCGCGAGACCAGCGGCCGGAGCCGCGTTCCACGCGATCGGCAGCCCGATCAGCAGACCCAGGTTCTGTGCCGCGAGGACCAGACCGCGCCACATGCGCGTGGCCTTGAGCTGACGGTGGATCTTCTCCCACTCCTTCAGCTCCCCGGCGTCGGCGGCCTTCTGCTCCAACTGCACCGAGTTCGGCACCCACCACCACCGCATCTGCCGACCGATCAGCCGCGACAGACCGCGACCGGCGAACCAGCCGAACTTGGTTGCATACCAAGGCGATCGGACCGCATGGAACGCGGTCACGTGGCCAGCGCGGGCCAGTGCGCGGGTGGTGGTGGCGCGTAGGTTCTGCGGGTGGAGGTGGGTCGGGATGATCGGCAGCCGCTGCCCGTCCGCGACCGGTACCGGCAGACCGGGCGTGTCTACCGGAACGATGACCTTGCCGGTGGCCGGGTCGTCGTCGGTGTCGTCCAACGCGATCTCGTAGGCGGTGTCCATGCTCTGGACCTCGTCCGGCGACAGCGGGACCAGTACGCCGGCCGTTTCCTCGGGGGCGTGCGCTGCCTCGGTTGCGGCGTCTTGTACGTCGTCGCGGCGGGCGCGGTGGGCGTCCAGGTCGATCGGGTGAGGCAGGTTGTTCATCGGCTCGGTCATGGTCAGTGGCTCCCGTTCTCGCGGGTGTGGATCAGGTGAGCTAGCGCGGCGCCCATGCCGAGCACGGCGACGGGCAGGCAGGCAACAGTGGTTGTGATCGGCCAGGGAGCGGCGGTGACGCCAGCGGCCTCTAGCAGGTGGTAGGCAACCTGCCCGAGCGCTCCGAGTGCGAGTGCGGACAGTGCGGAGACCTTGGCGAACTGCCGTGCCTTGGCCGGGACGCGGCCGGACAGCCACACCCGCAGCGCGAACGCGGCATAGGTCTCGACACCGATCGGAAGCGTGATTGCAGAGTTGATCGTGAAGCCGTCCGCGATCCCCGGCAGCGGGTGCACGACACCGAACCCGGTCAGCTCACCGAGACCGACCCAGCCGGACCAGACCGCGACGAACGCAGGCAGCGCCAGCAGCAGCACCGGCCACGACCGAACCGGGCGCATCTCGTCCCCGGTCTCAGCCCCGGTGTCCGCCGTGGGCTCGTCGGCCGGGGAGATGCCGCCGCGCCGGGTCAGCCGCGGGAACCGGCCTAGCCAGCCCGGACGAAGCGCCGGAACCGGAGCTACAGGCGCCGTGACCTGCGGAAACTCCTCCTCAACAGGCTCGGGAGCCAACTCCGCGATCGTGGTGTCAGCGGTGGTCTCGTCCGGGTCCGGCACCGAATGCAACCGGGTCTCTGGACGGGCGTCGGTGTGCTCGTCGGTCAGGGCGGCGTGTACGGCCTTGGCCTTGTCCTTGCCGATCCGCAGGTGCTTCATCAGCCGGTTCTGCGACGGAACCTCGCCCAGCTCGGCCGCGAGTCGGCGTGCGGCCGGGATCAGGTCCTCAACCGGGACCGGGTACGACGTACGCAGCGGAGTGCTCATCGCGCCTGACCTCCCGTCAGATGGCTAGCGACCCAGCCGCCCGCATGCGGCAGCGTGTCGGCGGTGTGCAAGACGTGGTCCCCGTGCCAGACGATCCACGCCGTCCCCAGCGCCGTACGGGGCGAGACGACCTGGACCAGGTCGTAACCGGCCAGCTTCCACCAGCCGAGATCGACCTGGACAAGATCAGAGACCGGCAACTCGGCAACGGCGGCGGTCATGCCACAACCTCCGTCTTCGGGTCGCGGTCGGCCAGCACGCGGGCGGTCTCGATCACGCGATGGGCGGCGCGGCGAACGCGGCGGCCGTCCAATACCGACGCGTTCGGCCCCGCGTTGATCAACGCGATCTGCGCGTCCAGGAGGTCCAGCTCAGCCGCGATCAGCGGCCACTCGCGCTCGATAGCGGCCAGCTCGGCGGCAGACGGTTCCTCGCCAGCGACGACCGACAGGTGGATGATGCTCATTGGGTTCTGCTCCTGTTCGTAGAGGGACTGGTGCAGCCCGGACGCCTCGGCGGTGCCAGCCGCCGGGGCGTCGCTCTTGTAAGCCGAACCAGAACTTGAAGCGATACCGTGTTGCGCAACACCATATGCCTTCGGCGAGAGTTGCGCAATGGAGGAGCGATACACTGGTTTGATGAGTGATCCAAGGGAAGCGCTCTCGGCCGCCACCACCAGGTACCGAGAGACCGAATCCGCCCACGAAGAGGCGCGGCAAGCAGTGCTAGCAGCCGCGTTAGCCGCTCTGCGTGCGGGAGTGACCCCTACCGAGGTCGAGCGACTCTCGCCGTTCACGTCGGCATATATCCGCCGAAAGGCCCGCGCCGAAGGGGTGCCTCCCGCGCCTCCCGGACCCAAGCGGGCCAGTTCCTGAGTGGTCGGTTCGTCCATGGCTTCAGCCTCAAGCCGAATCCGGCTATCGACGTGCACTCAGCAGGCTGCGCACTTTTGTGCGCATTACCCGACCGGGCACACGGTTCACTAGAGGGACCAGATCAACGAGGGGAAGTGCAGATGCACATCGGGGAGCGCATCGGGGCGTACCGCAAGCGACGTGGGATGTCGCAAGACGCTCTGGCGGGCCTCGTCGGAATGTCGCGGTCTTGGCTCTCACAGGTCGAGCGCGGGATTCGCGGCGTCGATCGACTGTCCACCCTGAACGACCTAGCAACCGTCTTGCGAATCGATGTTGCCGACCTGATCGGCCGCGACTGGGTCCTAGCCCCTGACGCACCAGAGCAAGTGACGGCAGTCGATGCGGTACGAAGCCAGCTCGCGAGCTACCACCACCTACTGGGCGAGCAGGCGGCTCCGTGGCCACTCCCCCAGCTCCGCACGGGAGCTGTCCAGGTCCACCAGGCATACCAGGCGGCGGAGTACCACCGCGCGACTGAGATGTTGCCCGCCTTGATCGAGGCGGCCGACGCACTCGACGGCTACCAGGGACGCGAGGACCGCGAGACGCATCTCGCTCGATGCTCGGTCTACGTGGCCGCCGCAAAGCTCCTGACCAAGGTGGGTGAGCACCAGCTCGGCTGGTTGGCCGCCGACCGCGCAACCCACGCCGCCCTCGCGGCCGACTCCAAGGCCGCGCAGGGTATGGCCGCCTATCAGGTCGTGATCGCGCTCCTGCGAAGCGAGCGCATCGACGATGCCGAGCGCGTGGCCATACGGTCCGCCGAGGGCCTCATGCCGCTGATCGGGTCCGACACGCCAGACACCGTCTCGCTCGCCGGTTCCCTGTGGCTCATCTCGTCAGTCATCGCTGCACGCCGCACCGACCGCTCCACCGCCGCGGAGCGCCTGGGTACGGCGGGGCAGCTTGCCGACCTCCTGGGCCACGACGGCAACCATTGGTGGACAGCGTTCGGGCCTACCAACGTCCAGATCCACCGCGCCTCGGTGGCATCCGAGTTCGGCGACCCGTACGACGTACTTCGGGCCGCCACCGAAATCGACTCGAGCACACTGCCGGCGGGCCTCCAGGGCCGCCGATCCCGCCTCCACATCGACCTCGCATGGGCACAAACCCAGGCGAAGAACGACATGGAAGCGATCCTCCACCTCCAGCAGGCCGAACGCGTCGCCCCCGAAGCGATCCGCTACCACACCATCGCCCGCGAGCTGGTCCGCGAACTACTCCGCCGCTCTCGCAAACCCACCCCAGCCCTTACCGCCATCGCGAACCGAGCAGGAGTCCTAGATTGACCAGCAAGACCCTCTACATCGTCGTCTGTGGCGCTCCCCTGGCATCCCGAGCCGGTGACGGTGTCCGGGCCGCCCGCGAGCACGGCTGGGACCCCTACGTCATCCCCACCGGCGCCGCTATGCCCTGGCTCGCCGACCAGGACCTAGGAGGTGCCCCTGTCATCACGGGCAACCGCACCCCAGACCAGCCGAAGCGCACCCCACCGGCCGACGCTGTCGCCGTCGTCCCCATGACGTTCAACACCCTCAACGCTTGGGCGAACGGGAACGCCCACACCTACTCGCTAACCACGCTATGCGCCGCGCTCGGGTCGCGGACGCCAACCGTCGCCGTTCCATTCGCGAAGTCCGACCTAACCGGTCATCCGGCTTGGCTCGCCTCGCTCGCAGTGCTCCGGTATGCCGGGGTTCGGATCACTGATCCGCACACCGGTTCAATCGCCACAGTCGAGCCCATCGAATCCGGCACAGGCCAGCAGGTGGCGAACGACTTCCGGTGGGAATGGGTCTTGGATCGACTTCAAGCAACCGACTCGTGATGGCTGAACCACCAACTGCGAGGACGCTGGAGTGACAATGACAGAACCTATCGACCGACTCATGGCCCTCTATGACGACCTTGAGAACGTCGCCTTCGAAGACGCCAGCGCAGATCTGGCGGGAGTTGCACACGGTTGGTACGTGCGCATCCGGCAGACCTGTCGAGCACTCCTCTTGCTCCATTCGAACGACTTCGGCGATGAGGCATCTCCACTGCGGCGGTCAATCATCGAGCACGCGGTTGCTTTGTATTGGCTCGTAGACGCCAAGGAAACAGCACTCGATGCACTTAGCCGCCAACACCAAGGACGAACAAAGTTGACGGCGGATAACCTTGGCGAGGGCTGGAGTATCACCAGGGAGGACCTCAGCCGAATCCTTGACGCCGAGATCGACCCATCACCACAGGAAACCTATCTAAAGTTCACTCATCAATGCCAGAAATATGGATTCTCAGAAATTATGGTCGCTTGGTTGACCGAAACAGCCACGTGCCATCCGAGCCTTCTAAGCGCAGAGTCGTACGTCGACGAGACAGACGGACAGAGAGTCCTGCTAAAAGACAGTAAGCGTTTCGCGGAAACCGACGTCAAGCTAGCACTGTCGATCTTCCTTCTCATTGCCTCTGGCGCTTTCAACCATCTCCTCAAGGGGCAGCCGTGGACTACTGAACTTGAGGAAATCGAGAGACAGATGACGGCAGATTAAGCAAACCAACGGGCGAGACCTATGCGAGCCAATCAGCTTCTGACACTGAGTCCCACATCCTACAGAGTCGCCTGCGCGCTCGATCCCATTAGGTGGATGGTTACGGTGCGACCTGTTTCCTCATATTGATGTAGTTCTCAATGTCATCGAATGAGGAGTAGCCTTTCGTTCGATCGATAAGCTGTGCCTCCAGGTCACCCTTTGTGTACCTGTCGGTGAAATAGACCCCGGAGAGCAGCCTTGGGGATCTAGTTGCTATGTCAAAGACGCAGGTGCCTACGTGACGACCGCTCCTATGCTGATGCGATTGCTTCGGATCATTCTCGTAGATGAAGGTCAAGCATTCGATATCAGCCCCATTGGCCTGCCACCAGAAAAACGTACGACTCCGACTAGAACTCTCCGCAGTGAATTGCCGAACATGGACCGACCAGTAGCTTTGACTGACGGTCATATACGCCGGAATGGGGCCCTTATTGCCACCGGGCGGGATGTGACTCTCAGCAGTCGGCGTCAACTCGACGCTCCAGAGGCCATCAATACGCGGTCGCCGTGTCAGGTGCTTAAACAAGGGCATCCGCCAAAGCAGCACGTCCCAGAAGGTGACCGCAATCGCGCCGAGAGCGGGTAAGACGGCAGCGAGACGCTTGAAGAAACTGTCCAATTCCACGCCGGACAGGTAAAGAATGATGCTGTAGACAATTCCGACAGCCAGTATCGCCAGACGCACGGGTGCGGTCGGCCGCGTCACCAGTCAGTCCCCGTACCCGAGATAACTCCAGGTTTCCGCGATAAGCTTTTTACCGTCTTCCACGGACCATTTTTGGGCGCCCTTGAATAACCACTTTAGCTCATTAGGTTCCTGCCACGTATCGAACGCCGTCCCATCATTAAGGTCGCCATACAAATCGACTAACGTCTGAGAGAACCCATCGCTCAGACTGGAGCCATACTTCAAGCTGTAGTTTGACGCGTTGTAGACAAGACATTCCATGAAATAAGAAGGCAAGTCCGAAATATTCCCCGCCGCCACCAAGACGTTCTCCGCGTTCTTCAAGGCCCTCACGAACCTCTTGTAGCGACCGCCCGTGAGGTTGTTCTTCGCAACGCCGTTGTCATACTGCTGCTGCGGCCAGTTGACAATCTTGGTTTCCGTATCGCGTGTGAACACACAACTGCCGACGTGATAGTTGCTCTGATCGGCCGAGTCGTATCGGTGATACTCGAAACTCGGGACAACGTCAGTACTCGGCCGACTCCCAAGTTTCTCGGAGATCTCAATCGCTATCTTTCCGGAACTGTCAACCTCCGACGCCCCGAAGTAGTTCTCCAATGCCTGTCGAATCGCCGTTCGCCACGTAGTCGGGTTCCAGGATCCTGTGTAGGAGTCTGACTTGGATTCTGGAGTCACGCCCGGGAAATAGTCGTAATATACGCATTCATAGAGTTCTACGACAACGTCGACGTCACTGTCGCGCCGAACGTTTGTATTGTTCCGATAGCTTCCCTTGGTGTAGATGCGGTGGCGACTACGTTTCAGCTGGTCACTTGCACTGACAGCGTTCTTGACCATCCGCTCAGCGCGTTCCTGCTGATCTTGCTCGCTGTCACTGGATGGCTTGATCCATTGAGTCAAGAGCGCTTCACGTTCTTTAGCCGACAATCCCATTACAACTTCCCCCAGACGATGAATACCGTGCCAGATCCCCCTGGCGTCTGCCAATCCTCGACCGATTGAGCGCTACATGGCAAGGGCCAAGGCGGCCCCGTATCCCATGGCGCGCGGTCGAGGCCTAGCGGTTCGCGTCACTGACTCCCCCTGCGAGCCGCCGCGAATCGGCCGGGCACGCCAGCGGCCGCCCCGTCCAGCAGTTAGTCCAGCAACAGCCAGCACCTGGCACATGAGTGTTCCGTCAGCGAACGACACGGTAGAACGGCGCTGCGAGCCCGGACGAGATCGTCTGTCGAACTGAAAAGCGGAAGGTCGGCGGTTCGAGACCGCCCCTGACCACCTCGTCTCCCTCCGCTCCGGCCGAGGGCTTTTCTTTCCCACGCGCGCTCCGCAACCGCTCCTCCGTCGCGGTCACTACGCCCGCTCCCGCCCACCCGGCCTCTCTTGCGGCTACGCCGCGACTTCGGGCTAACCGCCCACCCACGACCGCCTCGCCGCCACTCGCGCCGCCCGGTGAGCCTGGTCACTCTCGGATCGCCCAGAGCAATCGCCCACGCCACCTCCAACTCGGCGCTCGTCTCGCCGCGTCCGCGATGAAGCCCCCAGGACCCCGGTAGGCCGATGTTCCCCCTGGCCCGGCGAGAACCACGAGCCTTCGGAGACACCCGCAGCCGCCGCGCCCGCAATGCCGGCCGAGCTGGCAGGCGTTACCGCGATCTTCACCAGCCGTACCGAGTTCTCCCACGAGGTGCCGTCGACCAAGCTGTTCGACGCCGCAATGAGCCTGGACGCGATGGGTCTGTCTCTGAATCTGATCTGCCAGCAGTACCCCGACCTCAAGTTCCGGGTCTGCTCCGACACGCCTCGGTCCGGCTGCTCTTCCTCGAGCCGGACGGCGACTCGATCAAACGCCGCAACATCGAAGATGGCCAACTGAGCCAACTGGAGGAATAGTCATCGAGCTTCCGCTCGGCCAGTCGTTGTCAGCCGAGCGGCCTGGCGGGACGAGCAACAGTGGCGAATTCATCAAGTAGAGCGGACTAGAGAGGCGCTGGTCCAGAGAACCAAAGAGCTCGACGTCATCGAGGAACCTAAGCGCAGAGCTAGGGGAACTCGTACGAGCGCCGGTTGCTCACCGCTCAAAGCGATGAGAGTGTGCCACGGGAGGTGGGCGCATCCAGCTTCGGAAGCCGCTAACGATGGGGCAAAGCGCACCGGCCTAAAGGTCTCTGCGGCAGCGTGAAAGCCGGGTCGCAGTTCCTCCCGGCCCTCATGCTGTGTTCTGGCCGGTGATCAGCCTCGGGCTTGTCGCTTCCGGCTGAATACTGACCCTCTGGTTCCGGCGGAATTCTGACCCACCCATGACGATCATGAGGTGTTGAACGTGGAGGACTGGGCGGA
>NZ_QFXK01000039.1 GCF_003261635.1 Kribbella monticola
GTGGCGGGTGGCGGGTGGCGGGCGGGAGTACCCGGTTGCCCCCGCGAACTCCCCGGCGGACCACGTCGCCTTCGCCGAGCCGGGACGTAGGAGCGGCGACGCCGGGGCGGGCGGGTCGAGCGTCCGACGTAGGAGGCGCGAAGCGGGCCGTAGTACCCGGTCACCCCGCGAAGCGCCCCCGGCGACCACCTCGCCTTCACCGAGCCGCGACGAAGGAGCGGCGACCCGGGGTGGGTGGGTCGAGCGCCGACGCAGGAGGGCGCGAAGCGGCCGTAGTACCCGATCACCCCACGCAGCACCCCCGGCGACCACCTCGCCTTCACCGAGCCGCGACGAAGGAGCGGCGACCCGGGGCGGGCGCGAAGCGCCCGACGTAGGAGGGTGCGAAGCGGGTCGTAGTACAAAGGAAAGGGCCGCACCCCGCCCCCGGGATGCGGCCCTGCTCTTCGCGACGGGTCAGCCGACGTGGACCGGGTTGCCGTCGTTGGCGAGGTCCTTGTGCTTGACCGAGAGGCCGACCAGCGTGATCAGTGCCGCGCCGACGAACATGAACGCGGACACCAGGAACGCTGTGGTGAAGCCGTGCGTGGTTGCCACCGCTGTCGCCTGTGCCTGGAGCTGCTTGGCCTGGTCAGGTGACGCCTGGGAGGCCTGCGCCACCCCCGGCGCCAGCTCGGCGAACTTGTCCTTGATCGCGTTGGTGGAGACCGTGCCCAGCAGCGCCAGACCAACCGCACCACCGATCTGCTGCACGGTGTTCAGTACTGCGGAGCCGACGCCCGAGTCGGTGGCCGCCACACCACTGACGGCGGTCAGCGTGAGCGGCACGAAGATCAGGCCCATGCCGAAGGACAGCAGCAGGATGTACGGCAGCAGGCCGGTCAGATAGGTGGAGTCCACCTGGAGCTGGTTGAAGCCGAACAGCCCACCGGCGGCGATGGCCGAACCGGCGCCGGCGATCCAGCGCGGGTCGATCCGGGCCACCAGGACGGAGGCGACCTGCGCCGCGACCACGATGCCGAAGCTGAACGGCAGGAACGAGAAGCCGGTCTTCAGCGCGCTGTAGCCCATGATCGTCTGCACGAAGATGCCCAGGAAGTAGAACATCGAGAACATCGCCGCACCGACGACCAGCATCACGAAGAAGCTGACCCCACGGGTCCGGTTGGCCAGGATCCGGAACGGCATCAGCGCGTGCCGGGACCGGGCCTCGATGGCGAGGAAGATGCCGACCAGCGCCACACCGCCGATGATGAAGGCCAGCGTGACCGAGTTGCCCCAGCCGTCCTGGCCGGCGTGCGTCAGGCCGTAGACCAGCGCGGTCAGACCGACGGTTCCGGTGATGGCGCCCGGCATGTCGAACTTGCCGTGCTGACGGGCCGACTCACCGAGGTAGCGGATCGCCATGAAGGCCACGACCAGGCCGATCGGGGTGTTGATGAAGAAGGTCCAGCGCCACGAGGCCTCGGTCAGCAGACCACCGAGGATCAGGCCGACGGCGGCACCGGCACCCGACATCGCGGCGTACACGGCCATCGCGCGGTTGCGCTCCTTGCCGGCCGGGAAGGTCGTGGTGATCAGGGCCAGCGCGTTCGGCGAGGCTGCCGCGGCACCCAGGCCCTGCAGGATCCGGCTGGCGAGCAGCAGGGTCTCGTTCTGGGCGATACCACCCAGGAAGGAAGCGACGCCGAACAGCACGACGCCGAACATGAACACCTTGCGGCGGCCGAGGATGTCCCCGATCCGGCCGCCGAGCAGCAGCAGACCGCCGAACGCCAGCGCGTAGGCGTTGACCACCCACGGCAGCGAGGCGTTGCTGAAGCCCAGGTCGAGCTGGATGTGCGGAAGGGCGATGTTGACGATGGTGCCGTCGAGCACCACCATCAGCTGCGCCATGCAGATCAGCGCGAGCGCAATGCCGAGATTGCGGTGCCCGTGCGCGGCCGGCTCGGCCACCGAGTCGACCGGCCGGTCCTCGGGCGGATCAGCCTTGATGACGTCTTCAGACATTCTGGAAGTTCCCCTCTTGGGTGTTACTGGCTTGTTGGTCGCTGAGTCCGGCCCCACACCGGTCAGCTCGCCTGCGACCCCCGCGCCGCAGGCAGGATCACGTGGTCGATGACCCGCAGGATCAGGTCCTCGGTCGGCTCGATGCCGAGTACGAAGGCGTGGTGGATGATGATCGCGGGCAGGGTCTGGGAGAGCAGATCGACGTCGACGTCGGCGGCGATCTCGCCCCGGCGTACGGCGCGTTCGTAGATCTTGTTGACGACGGCCACCCGGGGCGCCAGGAAGCGCTCCTTGAAGGCCTTCTGCAGGTCGACGTCACGGTGCAGGGCGGTCAGCAGACCGGCCATCACCGACATCGGCATCTCCGAGGTGAACCCGCCCTCTTCACAGGACAGTGAGATCAGGTCGCCGCGCAGAGTGCCCGTGTCGACGTCCTCCGGCACCGGGCAGCCCTTCGCCCGGCTGATCGCATCGACGACGAGCTCGGCCTTGGTCGACCAGCGCCGGTACAGCGTGGCCTTGCTGGCCTTGGCGGCCGTGGCCACCGCGTCCATGGTCAACCGGTCGTAGCCGAGTTCGGCGACCACCTCGACGGTCGCGTCGAGGATCTCCTCCTCGCGCCCGCCTTCGACCCTGGGCCGCTGACGCGTACCGGTTTCGGCTGTGTCTGGCATAGCTCGTTGATCACCCTGTGTGATTGATCGGACACCGATAGAACGAAACGGTTTCGTTTCATCAACCACGATAGGACTGATGTGAAGGAATGCACAAACGATTTTCTGGGAAAAGGCAGGGTGGTCTAAGTCACTCTGCGTACCAGTAGAGCACTGGTACCACGAAATGCGGCCCGGCTGAGCGGGGCGGTTGAAATCAGTCCTCGTCCTCAGCGGATCGGGCCGCTTCGATGCGGGAAGCAATCCGGCCCGCACGGCGTTCGATATTGGCCGCCAGACGATCGCGGGCCGCCCGGAGGACGAAGATCGACAGGATCGAGGACACGATCAGGGCGAGCAGGAGCAGCGGGAAGACGCCGAGCCAGTTGTGCAGCGCTACCCACAGGACCCCGAAGGACGCGGCGAACAGGACGAGCCGCAGCCCGGTGTAGATCGCGAATTCCTTCATCTCAGACTCCGGCGTACGAGTGCAGCCCGGAGACCAGCAGGTTCACCCCGACGAAGTCGAACAGGAACACGAGCCAGCCGACGATCGCGATCGTAGCCGCCGGACGTCCACGCCAGCCGGCGGTCGCCCGCGCGTGCAGGTACGCCGCGTACACGACCCAGGTGACCAGCGCCCAGACCTCCTTGGGGTCCCAGCCCCAGTATCGGCCCCACGCGTACTCCGCCCAGATCGGCCCGGCCACCAGGACACCGAAGGTCCACAGCGGGAAGGCAAAAGCGAGCACCTTGTACGCCGTACCGTCCATCGCCTCGGCGCTCGGCAGCCGCTTGAGGGAGGGAGACATGATGCCCCCGGCAAGTACCCGGCGCTCGGCGCGGGACTTCACCAGGTAGAGGATCGAGATCAGTGCGCCGACGGTGAACGCCCCACCGGAGATAGCCGCGGCGGAGACGTGGATGACCAGCCAGTACGAGTGCAGCGCGGGCACGAGCGGGCCGGCCGGCGTGTAGAGGAGCAGCGTCGCCAGGCCGAGCACGGCGGCGATCACCAGCGTGACACCGAGTCCCAGCCACTGCAGCTTGTAGCGGTGCACGAAGGCGAGGTAGACCACCGCGACCGCCAGCGACGACGTGATGGAGAACTCGTACATGTTGCCCCACGGCACACGCCCCGCCGCGAGACCACGGGTGAGCACACCGGCCAGGTGCAACAGGAAAGCGAGCCAGGTGAGCAGTAGACCGACGCGGCTCGCAGCCGCAGCCTTCTCGGCAGCATCCCCGGCACCAGCCGGTACTCCGTCGGCCGCCGCGCCGCGGGAGCCAGATGCTCCGGCTCCCGCGGCACCGGCCGTGGAAGCAGCCGCACCGACCAGCACCTCGGCGGGCTGCTCGGCCTGGACGGCAGGAGTCTTGGCTGCCCGGCCGGTCGCCCATTCCATCGCGTGGGCCGCCATCGCGAGGACGTAGATCACCGTGGCAGTCGGGATCACCAGGTTCGAGACGTGCGCGAAGGTCTCCTGGCTCATGGCTGCTCCTGCTTCTTCTTCAAGACTTCTGCGATGGCTTGGATCTCGTCACCGAGGCCGCGTTCGGGCCCCCGGTCCAGCCCGGCGACCTCGACCACGGTACGCCCGTCCTTCGTCCGTACCCGCACCCAGGTACGCCGGGGGTGGATGAACAGCGAACCCATCAGGCCGAGGATGGCCAGCAAGATCCCGCCCAGCGCCAGGTCCAGACCCGGCGTGTGGCTGATCTGCAGCTTCACCCAGCGGCTGTAACCGTCGAAGGTGAGGGAGCCGGCGCCGTTCGGCAGCGTGATGCTCTGCCCGGGCGCGAGCTGGAAGCGGAGCTTGTCGCCCTTGCCGTCGCCGAACTGGGTCAGCTTCGACTTGTCCAGCTGGTAGACGGATTCCGGCTTGCCGTCCTCGGTGGCCGGGCGACCGTAGTACGCGGTCATCACCAGCGCCGGATTGAGGTCGTCGGGGAAGACCGAAGTAGGGCCGCGCTGGTCGATCACCGCGGTTGGCAGGAAGAAGCCCTCGAAGCCGAGCTGGACCGGTCGCGCGTCGGGCGCCTTGACCACGCCGAAGGACGAGAAGTTGCTGTCCTGCGGCAGGAACGGTGACGGTCCGGAGAAGGCGACCTGTCCCTTGCCGTCCTTCACCGTCACCCGCGGCGCATAGCCGTGGCCGAGCAGATGGACGCTGGTGCCGTCGACCTTGAGCGGATGGTTCACCCGCAGGTCGTACGCCTTGTCCGGCGAGTCCGGCGTCTCGGAGTAGGTGATGTTCGCGTTGAACTCACGGGCGGCCCCGCGCTGCGGTCCGTCGGTCTGGAACTTGGCCTCGAAGTCCTTCACGTGCAGGGTGAACGGCGGCAGGTCGTCGGGCGTGAACACCCGGCCCGGCGTGAAGTCGTCGTACTGCGCCACGGTGTTGGAGAATCCGTTGCCTACGACAACCAGAACCGTGCCGCGGTAACCGAACAACGCGCCCCAGGCGACCCCGATCAGCGCCAGGATCAAGGAGAAGTGGAAGAGCAGGTTGCCCGCCTCGCGCAGGTAGCCACGCTCGGCGCCGAGCGCACCGTCGTACGACTCGACCCGGAACCGGCGGCGGCGCAGTTCGGTGGCGGCAGCAGCCAGTACGTCGGTGCCGCCCTCGACCTCGAAGCTCTGGTAGCCCTGCAGGCGGTTGAGGTTGCGCGGCGGCTTCGGCGGCCGGGCCCGCAACGCCTTCAGGTAGACCTGCAGCCGCGGCACCACGCAGCCGATCAGCGAGATGAACAGCAGCAGGTAGATCGCCGAGAACCAGGCCGACTTGTAGACCGCGAACAGGCCGAGCTTGTCGTAGAACGGACCGAGCTTGGGATGCGCCTCGAAGAAGTCGGCGACCTTGACCGGATCGATCGCGGTCTGCGGGATCAGCGATCCGGGCACGGCGCCGAGCGCGAGCAGGAAGAGCAGCACCAGGGCCGTCTTCATCGAGGTGAGCTGCCGCCACGTCCAGCGCAGCCAGCCGATCAGGCCGAGCGCGGGCGGTTCACTGGGTGGCTCCTCCGACGGCGCGACGACGCGGTCCTTGATCTCGGTCATGTCAGACCGCCGTTCCGAACTGGGCGACCCATTGCCTCAGGTCGGCGGTCATCGAATCCCAAACCCCTGTCAGCAGCAGTAGTCCGACGGCGATCATCAGGACGCCGCCGATTCGGATCACCAGCAACTGGTGCTTGCGTACCCAGGCGACGGCGCCGAGCATCCGCCGGAACGCCAGCGCCGCAATGATGAACGGAAGCCCCAGGCCGAGGCTGAAAACGAACGCCAGGGTAGCCCCGCGCGCGGTACTGCCCTCGGTCGTCGCCAGCCCCATCACGGTCCCGAGCGTCGGCCCGATACAAGGCGTCCAGCCGAACCCGAACAGCACGCCGAGCAACGGCGCGGCCGCGATCCCGACCGCCGGCACCCGATGCACTCGCAGGTCCTTCTGCAGAAAACCGAAGCCACCAAGGAAGATCAGGCCTAGTAGTACGGTCCCAGCGCCCAGCACCCGCGTGATCACGGTCTGGTGGTCGATCAGAGCGTTGCCGACGGCACCGAACAGGACGCCGGTCAGGATGAAGACGGCCGAGAAGCCGAGCACGAACAACCCGGTCCCCGCGAGCATTCGGCCGCGCTTGGCGGTGTCGAGCTCGGCGGCGGAAAGCCCGGTGACATAGGAGAGATAGCCGGGCAGCAGCGGAACGACGCACGGCGAGAAGAACGAGATCGCGCCGGCCAGTACGGCGATCGGCAACGCGACCAGCATCGAGCCCGTCATCGACTGGGCGAACCACTCACCCATGGCTGATCCCTGCTGCGTTCTCGGTCATCGCGGCGTCACTCAGCGTCCTTCACCATGCCGATGAGCGTGTCCTTGGTGACCGCGCCGAGCACCCGGGCAGCGACCCGTCCCTGCTTGTCGATCACCAGCGTCGACGGAATCGAACTGGCCGAGATCTTCTGGCCGCGGAACCGCAGCAACTGCTTGCCGTTCGGGTCATAGATGCTCGGGAACGGGACGCCGAACTCCTGCACGAACTTCAGCGGCGGCGCCTTGTCGAGGTCCCTGGTGTTCAGCCCGATGAACTGCACCGACGGACCGAGCTCCCTGGACGCAGCGCTCAGGTCCGGCGCCTCCTTGCGGCACGGCGGGCACCACGAACCCCACACGTTCAGTACGACGACCTTTCCGGCCTGGTCGGCGAAGTCCCACTCCTTGCCGTCCAGCGTCGTGCCCTTGAAGTCCGGGGCCTTCTCCCGCTTGTCCGGCGCGAACGTGGACACCCGGCCCGACCCGCTGACGAAGCCGGTCTGACCGCTCCGGTTCTGGCTGGCGTCCTGGCCGGAACTGCACCCCGTCACCGCCAGCAGCATCACAGCGACGACCAACGTCGTACGACGCATCACGCACCACCCGAGAACTTCTTCGGGTTCTTCACCGGCAACAAGTCTTTCGCCGGTTCTGCGTAGCCGACGGAGACGATCGTGTCGCCGTGGAAGGTGAACGAGGTCAGGCTGGCCAGGCTGCACTGCCGCTTGCGCGGGTCGTGCAGCATCCGGCGGTTCTCGATCGCGGACCGGACGATCCAGATCGGCAGTTGGTGCGACACGATCAGCGCCTCGTGACCGGCGGCCTTCTCCCGGGCGGTCTCGATCGCATCCCGCATCCGGCGGACCAGCTGGGCATACGGCTCGCCCCACGACGGTTTCCACGGGTTCCGCAGCAGCCACCACGCACTCGGCTGCCGCAGCGCGCCGTCGCCGACACCGAACTTCTTGCCCTCGAACTGGTTCGCCGCCTCGATCACCCGCTCGTCGATCTCCGGCGTCAGCCCGAACACCTTCGCGATCGGCTCCATCGTCTCCTGCGCCCGCTCCAGCGGGGAGCTGACCAGGTGCACGATGTCGCGGCCGGCCACGTGCTCGGCCACTCGCTCGGCCATCTTGCGGCCGAGCTCGGAGAGATGGAAGTCGGGGATCCGGCCGTAGAGCACGCCGGTCGGGTTGTGCACCTCGCCGTGACGCATCAGGTGCACGACCGTCGTTTCGGTCACTGAGCCGTTCCCTTTCAGTTCTGTACCGCGGCGGCCGCGCGGGCGGCCGGGGCGAGTGCGGTCTCGAGCGCGGCCAACGCGTCGTCGTCGATCGCCGCACTCACGAACCACGCCTCGAAAGCACTCGGCGGCAGGTAGACGCCGGCCTCCAGCATGGCATGGAAGAAAGCGGCGAACCTTGGCAGCACCTGGGCCCCGGCCCCGGCGAAGTCGCGGATCGGACCGCTTGCCTCCTCCGAGTCCACGAAGAAGACACTGAAGAGGTTCCCGGCGGCCTGGATGACGTGCGGCACACCCTCCTTGTCCAGGGCGGTCGCGACCAGCCGCTGGATCGTCCGGGAGGTCTCGTCGAGCTTGGCGTAGACGTCGTCGGTCGCCAGCCGCAGCGTGGTCAGGCCGGCCGTGGTGGCGATCGGGTTCCCGGACAGGGTGCCCGCCTGGTAGACCGAGCCCTCCGGCGCGAGGTGGCTCATGATGTCGGCACGCCCGCCGAACGCGGCGGCCGGGAAACCACCGCCCATCACCTTGCCGAACGTCATCAGGTCCGGCACGACGCCGTCCACGCCGTACCAACCGGACCTGGTGATCCGGAAGCCGGTCATCACCTCGTCGGAGATGAACAGCGCGCCGTTGTCCTTGCACGTCTTGGCGAGGAAGGCGTTGAAGTTGTCGAGCGGCGGGACGACACCCATGTTGCCCGGTGAGGCCTCGGTGATGACGGCCGCGATCTGGTCGCCGTACTGCGCGAAGGCGGCGCTCACGGCGGCCTGGTCGTTGTACGGCAGCACGATCGTGTCGGCCGTGGTGGCCTCGGTGACTCCCGGCGTACCGGGGATGCCGAGGGTGATCACGCCGGAGCCCGCCTGGGCCAGCAGCGCGTCGACGTGCCCGTGGTAGCAACCGGCGAACTTCACGATCTTGTCCCGGCCGGTCGCTCCCCTCGCGAGGCGCAGCGCGGACATGGTCGCCTCGGTACCCGAGGACACCAGGCGCACCTTGTCCACCGGCGTACGGGCGACGATCTCCTCACCGAGTTCGACCTCGGCCTGGGTCGGCGTCCCGTACGACGTACCGCGGCTGACCGCGGCCTGGACCGCGGCCGTCACCTCGGGATGGGCGTGGCCCAGCAGCATCGGGCCCCAGGAGCAGACCAGGTCCAGGTAGGTGTTGCCGTCCACATCGGTGATGTGACATCCGTCACCGGACGCCATGAAACGCGGCACGCCGCCGACGGCCCGGAAGGCCCGCACCGGGGAATTCACTCCCCCCGGAGTGACGGCGGAGGCTCGCTCGAACAGGCTGGCGGAAAGTTCGGTCTGATTCGACACGGCCGCCATTCTCCCCGACAGACCAGTGCGCCAGGTGGGCGGGGACGGACTCGATTCGCTGTCAGTAGTGATCTAGGGCTTCACTTGTGCGTTGTTACGCGCCAGTATGGGTACCCGGGTGACCGCCCGAGCACTGTCAGCGTCCGCTCGTAACCCCATGCACGGGACGGACGTTAGACGAAGTGAGGGACGGCGGCCGGGACCGAAGACAAGACGTGTCCGCAGCGTGGGGGCGGGGCAGGTCGATGAGTCACGGAGGGGATCATCGATGGCGAAGGGCAAGCGTCGCGCCATGAGCAGTGGGTGGCGCCAGATGGCGCCGCTGGTGCCGCTGGCGTTGTTCGCGTGCGCGTTCACCGTCAGCGCCACGGACGATCCGGCGGTCGCGACGGCGGCACTGGGCCAGGGGCTTGGCAAGAACAGCCCGGTGGTGGTGCCGAACCAGGCCATCGCCGACCCGGCCAACATCCCCGTCCCGGGGAAGGTGGGCAACGGCGTCGACCCGGGTGAGCAGCCGACCCAGGTGATCGGCGGGCTGTCCCGCAACGGCATCCCGACGGCGGCCCTGAAGGCGTACTCGCGGGCCCAGCAGGTGATGACGCAGGTCGATCCGTCCTGCAAGCTCCCGTGGACCCTGGTGGCCGCGATCGGCCGGGTCGAGTCGAACCACGGCCGCTTCGGCGGCAACGCGCTGACCACCAACGGCGTCGCCGTGCCGGGCATCTACGGACCCAGGCTGGACGGCTCGAGTACGGCGCGGATCAGCGACACCGATGCCGGCAAGCTCGACGGCGACGCGGCCTTCGACCGGGCGGTCGGGCCGATGCAGTTCATCCCCGGCACCTGGCAGGCGGTCGGCGTCGACGGGGACGGGGACGGCGTCAAGAACCCCCAGGACATCGACGACGCGGCCATGTCGACCGCGGTCTACCTGTGCTCCGGTGACACGAACCTGTCCGATCCGAGCGACCTGAACAAGGCCGTCCTGCGCTACAACCACTCCCAGTCGTACGTCGACCTGGTGGTCAGCATCGCCAAGGCGTACGCCGGCGGCAGCTGGATCGCGGTCGGCAACGGCACCGAGACGGACGGCCAGGGCGTGGACACGGCCGGCGACCAGATCGGCGACCCGACCATCGACGCCCCGGCGGACAACAACCTGCCCCAGGCGATCGACCTGCCGGTCTACCCGGGTGGCGTCAAGCCGACCTCGACGACCACTACGCAGGACGGTGGCGACCGGCCGACGACGAGCCCGACCAGGAAGCCCGGCAGTACGACGACGACCTCGCCGAGCAAGCCCGGCACCACCACCACGACGAAGCCGACGACCAAGCCGACGACACCGCCGAAGACCACGCCACCTCCGACGACGACCCCGACCAAGCCGGGCGTCGCCACCCTGCAGACCGCGGCCGGGCTGATCGTGGGCACGGTCGGCAGCACGCTGACCCAGCTCACCCACGCCACGACGTACTGCCAGTCGGAGCTGTCGAAGGTCACCATCACGCACCCGACCCAGGAGCAGTTGCAGAAGTGCGTGACCGCCTATCAGACCGGTGGCACCGCCGCGGTCGACCAGGCGATCCGCAACATCCTGTCCCTGCTGGGTCTGCTCGGCCTGCTCGGTGGAGGCATCCTCGGGCACTGACCAGCACTGACCACCACCGACCGGCGCGCCTGCCCCCACCCCTCCCTCGGCGCGCCAGTGGCGACGCCACGGAGCACCTCCCCCCGGCTTCGTGGCGTCGCCCTTTTCGTGGTCAAGCGCTTACTTGAACTTCTCTCACTTTCCGGCCGGCCATGCGTTCTCAATGGTCTGGCGCACCGAGTCGCCGAGGAGATCGACAGCCGTCACCCGAAGGCTGACGGCGGTCGTGGCGGCCGGGCCCCTGTTGCCGAGGGCGGTCGCCGCGGCCGGGAGCCTGTTGCCGATGCCGAGTCGCTGCCAGGTCTTACCGTCGTACGAGATCTCGGCCGTGGTCCTGAACCAGCCCGGGCCGCGGGCGCCCGGTTGATAGCCGGGCTTGAGGATCAGCCGGTCCCCCTGCCGTTGGATGTCCACCTGGACGAGCGGCAACACGGCCCTGGTTTTCGTGGGCAGCGAGAGGAAGTGCCAGTCCGTGTGAGTGGCGGTCGAGGCCTTCGCCCAGCTGTCCGGAGAGCGCTTGACGTCCAGACTCAGGTCGTACCACGCGGCCTTCGCCGGGACCGGGAACTGCGCCACCGACCAGTCCTTGCTGCCCAGCTCCTTCCCGTTGCTGCTGAGCTTGAGCAGCGTCTCGTCACCCCGGTCTCCCCAGCCGTACACGGTCCGATCGCCGTTGACGTACTGCGGAATCGCCACCCGCAGCGCGTTCTCGAACCTGGCGACCGGCAGCCCTTCGGTCTCGCTCCCGGTCGCCGCCGGAATCGCCGGTCGCGCGATCGGTGACCACCAGGTGCGCGTCACCGCTTCGTTCGGCCGATAGCTTCTCGGCAGGCTGTACTCGAACCCGCTCTCGTTCCACTCACCTGCCGACGTCTTCTCGTCCCAGGTGACTCCCGGTACGTCGCTCGCCAGGTAATCCGTGCGCCTCACCGGCCCGGTCACCGCCCGGGTCGCGGTCATCCCTGTCGCCAGTCCGGGCAGGTGAGCCACCCGCTGATCGGTGTGCAGGAACCAGGCATCGTTGCGCTGGAAATCGGTCGTCACCGCGGCCGGTCGCATCCGGGCGAAGTCGTAGACCAGCGGCCCACGAACCACCGACGGCCCGATCGCAAGGTCGTACCGGTAGGTGCTGTCGAGCAATCCGTTCAACCGCAGGGTGACCGGTCTCTGCTTCAGCAGGTCGAGCAGCTTCTGCCCCTCGGGCTGACGAAGCAGATAGAGCGGAAGACCGACGTCGGCACCGTCGCTCCAGAATCCGGGCTGGTCGTTGTACATGAACACAGCCTTGGCGCCGGCGTCCTTCGCCGCCTGCACCTGCTCTCGGGTGAGATCCCAGTCGCGCCAGCGAATCAGCGCCACCTTGCCGTCGGCGCCCTGCAGCTCGGCTGGGCTTCCGTCGCCGGCGTTGACCAGCGGCAGATTTTCGTTGCCCACGTAGACGGTCCGGTCCGAGCCTTCGTCCGGGGTCGGCAACCGGAAGCCGCCCGCACCGGTGACGTCGACGGTCAACTTGGGCTGGGCCAGATCCCAGCGCTGGACGACCTGGAACGAGCCGTTCTTCGGCTTGCCGAAGTTCTGCACATAGATGCCGTTGGCAACTTCCTTTCCGAATCCCCAGCCCTGGACGGCATCCCGGCCGGCGACCTTGCGGTGCCAGGCGATCCCGACGCTGTGCGCATCCGCCCGCTGCGGAGTCCGCACCGTCACCTTGTTCGCCTTGCGCGCATCGAAACTGAAGGTGCGATCGCTACCGACGAATGCCTCCGGGTCGCCGAGCAGCGTGACCGAGTTGGTCCAACCGACCTCGTCGCCGCCCATCACGAACGCCATCACGCTGTATCGCCCGGTCGGCACCTCGAGCGTGCGACTCCCGTTCTCGTCGAACACGATCGCGTCCACACCACCGGTATCCAGGTTCCACAACTGCACGCCGCTGGCCCCGTACGGCGTGGGTGCCGCGGGCCGGCCGGAGCGGTCGAGCGCCTTCACCGTCACCCTGTTCAGCCGGCCACCCGCCGCGAATCCGAGTCCCGTCCGGTACGCCGTACTGCCTGCTCTGGCGAGGAGAACACCGGAGTACTTGGCCGGGCTCGTCTTCTTCTGATCGAGGGTCACTGTGGCCGACGCCGTGCCGCCGGGCTTGATCGTCAGACTCGACGGAGTGACCTTGATGGCGGCGTGGACACCTGCTGGGGAGGTCGCGTCGACGCTCAGCTCGATGCTCACCGGCTTTGCCGAATTGTTGCTATAGGCCACTTTCTGGCTTGCTGCTGGTGGCGGCGCGGTGCCGGTCCAGGCGAGGTTGCCGAAGAACAGGTTCGCCGTGTCCGGCAGGATCGCCGGGTCGAGTGCCTTCGGGATGTCGATGCGCCCCAGCCCTTGCTGCACAGGGGTTGCGCCCGGGCTCGGTACTGCGGTTGTGGCCAGCGCCGCCTTCAATTGCTCGCCGGTCCACTTCGGGTGGCGTTGCGCGAGAATCGCGGCCGCGCCGGCGACGTGGGGCGTCGCCATCGAAGTACCGCTCATTGCTGTGTAGTACTCGCCCAGTTCGTGGCCCTCGGCGGTTCCGGCGGCGCGGGCTGCGGCGATCTCGACTCCCGGCGCGGTGACTTCGGGTTTCAGGGCTCCGTCGCCGAGTCGGGGGCCGCGGCTGGAGAACGGTGCGAGCTTGTCATCGCGGTCCACTGCTCCGACCGTCAAGGCGGCCGCGGCAGCGCCCGGCGTACCGACCGTCTCCTCGGCACCGGAGTTGCCTGCAGCAACGACGAAGAGGGCGTCACTGGATGCGGAGAGGCGGTCGACCGCCTCGGACATCGGGTCGGTGCCGTCGGAGGGCATCCCGCCGAGGCTCATGCTGATCACCTTGGCGCCTTGCTGGACGGCCCATTCCATCCCGGCGATGGCTTCGGAGTCGAGGCCGCCGCCGCTGTTGTCGAGCACCTTGCCGATCAGGAGACTGGCGCCCGGAGCGACGCCCTTGCGCTTGCCGGCCGACGCCGTACCGAGTCCGGCCACGATCGACGCGGTGTGCGTGCCGTGGCCGTGCGCGTCCTGAACGGTCTCGTCGGGGATGAAGCTCTGCGATTCGACGACCTGCTTGGCCAGGTCGGGGTGGTTCGCGTCGTAGCCGGTGTCGAGGACGGCGACCTTGACCCCCTTGCCGTCATACCCGGCGCGCCAGGCCGTCGGGGCACCGATCTGTTTCGTCGACCGGTCGAGGGTCGCGTGGGTCCGGCCGTCGAGCCAGATCTTGCCGACCGCGCTGCTACGCAGGCTGGTGCTCTGGATGCTGCTCCAGAAGTCCTTGGCCTTGGTTTTGGCGACGGTGACCGCGGTGGTTCCGAGGCTGGTGAGCGTACGGCGGGTCGTCGCGGCCGGCGGTGCGATGGGGGCTTTCGCCGTACTGCGTGCGGTGGCGGGCGCGGCGAGCAGCATCGGCAGGGTGTCGGTGCTGGCGTCGTCGTAGCCCTGAGCTACCAGTTCGGTCAGGTTGAACAGGCGGCTGTCGAGGCGGCCACTGACCAGGAGGGGGTAGGCAGCGGCCGGCACGAGGGTCAGCTCGTTCTTGACGTCGCTGAGGTAGTAGTTGCCGCCATCGACCAGCCTTGCAGAGCGCTGTCCGTCTGCGGTGGTCGTGAGCTCGGCGACGTCGCCGGTGACGAGGGTGATCCGGTGCGTACTCGCGCCCGGTGTCGAGCGGGTGATGCTGTTACTGGGTGGCGTGGTGCCTGGTGGAGTCGCCGCTTGGGCTGGGACGGTGGTCGACGCCAGCAGGGCGCCGACCGTCACTGCCCAGGACAGGGCGACGGCGAAACGTGACGACCTCACAGGGGAACCTCCCGAGGCCCCGTCGGGCGCGAGGCCATCGTTCCGACCCTGACAGTTGCCCCCGGCCACGGTCCATCGATTGACCTGGCCTACATCCGCCATGACCGATACCAGTCAGGACCACGAAAAGGCCGGCCCGCCGCCCACCTTTCGGTTGGGTCGACGGACCGGCTTTTTTCAGCTGTTTCAGGCGAAGCGCTTGGCGATCTGCTCCCTGCGGGTCACACCCCCACTCCGCCTTCCCTCAGGCGAACCGCTTGGCGACCTGCTCCATGCGGGTCACGCCCCCCCACTTCGCCTTCCCTCAGGCGAAGCGCTTGGCGACCTGCTCCCTGCGGGTCACGCCCCCCCACTTCGCCTTCCCTCAGGCGAAGCGCTTGGCGACCTGCTCCATGCGGGTCACGCCCCCCCACTTCGCCTTCCCTCAGGCGAAGCGCTTGGCGACCTGCTCCATGCGGGTCACGCCCCCCACTTCGCCTTCCCTCAGGCGAAGCGCTTGGCGACCTGTTCCCTGCGGGTCACGCCCCTCACTTCGCCTTCCCTCAGGCGAAGCGCTTGGCGACCTGTTCCATGCGGGTCACCAGGTCCAGGTCGTAGGCGACACCGGGGACGTAGAAGATGATGTAGTCGGCGCCGGCTTCGAGGGCGGCCTCGACCTTGCCGGCGATCTCGTCCTCCGTCGCGATCAGGTTGTCCTTGGAGAACCGCTCCCAGTCCATCGGCCCGAGCGCCTTCTCCGTCGCCCGCTTGGGGTCGTCACCCTTGTCGATCGGGAACGCGTTGATCCCGGTCGACTTGATGATCTCGTCGTAGTCGCGCCCGACCGTCTCGCAGTGCCCCTTGAGGATGGCCGCCTTCTCCTTGATCACCTCAGGATTGCCACCGCCGATGTTCGCCGCGTCGCCGTACTTCGCGACCAGCTTCAGCGTGACGTTCGGCCCGCCACCGCCGATCCACAGACTCGGGTGCGGCTTGCGGACACCCTTCGGCTCGTTGATCGGCTTGTCGATCGAGTAGTACTTGCCGTTGAAGACCGGCTCGTCCTCGGTCCACATCTTGTAGATGATCTCGGTGGCCTCGCGGAACGCACCCATCCGGTCCTTGAGCTCGGGCCACTCGTAGCCGTAGGCCTTCCACTCGTGCTCGTACCAGCCCGCGCCGATCCCGGCGTACAGGCGGCCGTGGCTCGCGACGTCGACGGTGGAAGCGATCTTGGCGTACAGCGCGGGGTTGCGGTACCCGTTGCAGCCGACCATCTGGCCGATGTTGACCCGCTTGGTGTCGCGCGCGAGCGCTGCCGTCGTGGTCCAGCACTCGAAGGTGCTCTCCGTACTCGGGTCCGGAACGGTGTGAAAGTGGTCGAACAGCCAGATCGAGTCCCACGACCCCTCGTCCGCCTTCTTGGCGACCGCCGTCATCGCCTCCCACTGCTCGACCGGGTCACTGAACCCCGCCAGATCCATCTTCCAGCCCTGCGGCACGAACATGCCGAATCGTGTTGTCATGCCACCCATCCAACCGGCCCACCCCTGAACCGGTCCAGCACTCCACCTACTGAATCCCTTCTCAATTCTCCAACCATTTCTTCTTAATCACCCGAACTCAGGCACGCGCCGCCAGACCGTGCCTTGGCGGTTTCGGCCGGTCCATTGCTCGATCGCTACTACCTCCTGGGTGGCGCCAAGTTCTCGTTCCAGGAGCCAGTAGGCGAGGTCTATGCCGGCCAGCCAGCCGCTGCCGCAGGTGATCACGTCCCCGTCGTCGACGATGCGGGCGTCGACGACCTCGGCCCACTCGGCCAGCCATTCGTAGTCCATCCGATGCGTGGTCGCCGGGCGGCCGTTGAGCAGGCCGGCCGCGCCGAGGAGGAGGGAGCCGGAGTCGATCCCGGCGAGGATCAAACCCTCGCCGCCGATCGCTTTCGCCTCGGCGAGCTGTCGCGGAATCACGCCTCTTTCGATCTCCTCCCGGATCCATCCGCCGGACACCGCGAGCACCCGCGCCGACGACGGATCCCAGGGCACGAGATCCGCGTACTTCGTGCCGTAGCAACCCGTGACCTCGGTCGCTCCGTCGGCTGTCACCAATGCAGGCTCGACCGGCAGCCCGCGACGCCGGGCGTTCGCGAACACGGCGTACGTCGCCAGCGCGTCCACTTCGGCAAAACCGTCGAAAACCAGTACGTCGATTCGCATGAGGGTCAGCCTGCCCGCGCATCAGCCGCCCGAGGAGTGGCTCGAAAGACGCTGTTCGTTAGATTCGAGCCATGCGAATCGTTGCGGTACTCGCTCCCGACGGAGCGGTCGGTCTGGAGTTGGCCGGCGCCTGCCAGGTGTTCGCGGCGGCGTACGACCCGGTCAGCGGAGATCCCCTGTACGACGTACGCGTGTGCGGCAGCGAGACCGGTACGGCGGTGCGGGCGCATCGGCTCGAGATCTTCCGGGCGCAGGCGCCGTACCGGTTCGAGGATGCGCTGGATGCAGACACCGTGATCGTGCCGGCTGCGCACACCGTCTCCACGGAAGTGCTCGCGACCGTCCGCGAGGCTCATCGGCGCGGCGCGCGGATCGCCTCCATCTGCACGGGTGCGTTCGTGCTCGCGGAGGCCGGACTGCTGGACGGTAGACCGGCCGCCACCCACTGGGCTCATGCCGCCGAGCTGGCCAGGCGTTTCCCAGCCGTCGACGTGCGGACCGAAGTCTTGTACCTCGACGATGGGGACGTACTCACCTCCGCCGGAGTGACCGCCGGGCTGGATCTTTGCCTTCATCTGGTGCGAAAGGATCACGGGTCCGCGGTCGCGACCGACGTGGCTCGCCGGCTGGTGATGGCACCGCATCGCGACGGCGGCCAAGCGCAGTACCTGATCGCACCTTCGGTCGGCGGCGAGGGCTCGTTGGAACCTGTGATGCGCTGGATGCAGAAGCAGCTGACGGAACCGCTCACCCTCGCCTCGATCGCCGGGCAGGCCGCAATGAGTACGCGGACCCTCAGCCGTCAATTCCGTGCCCAGACAGGCAGTACTCCGTTGCAGTGGCTGATCCGCCTTCGCGTTCACCGGGCCCAGGAACTGTTGGAGACCACTCAGCTCACGGTCGACCAGATCGCGACGGCCAGTGGCTTCGGCAGTCCCGTTCTGCTGCGCCAGCACTTCACCAAGATGCTCGCCACGACGCCGACCGCCTACCGGCGCACTTTCGCGGCGGTAGGCGGGTCGGTTTGAGCACTACGCGTCGAGGGTGGTCAGGAGCTTCTCCAGGGCAGGGCGCGTCATCGGTTTGGTGAGCAGGTCCACGGTCTCGCGGTCGGCGAAAGTGGCGTGGTCGGGGTCGGCGGGGGTGATGGCTTCGCAGATGGTGTTGTAGGTCCAGTTGAGGTAGCCGGTCACCGCGATGGAGAAGGACGCGAGGCTCAGTTGCGGCCACTGACCGGCTGCGTCGGCGTACCCGTCGCGGAAAGCCACGACCGTCTTCTGGTTGATCGTCGGGCGCAACGCCCAGTGGGTGAGTGCCGAGCCGAGTTCGAGTTCGGGAGTCAGCGAGCCGGCGAAGTCCCACTCGGTGACGACCAGTTCGCCGTTGTGCCCGGTGCGGACGTGCTCGGGGATCAGGTTGCAGTTGCAGAGGATGAGCGCGTCGCGGTCGATCTCGGCATCGATCGCCCGAAGCTCGTACAGCGTCGGCAGGACCCTGGTCAGCTGCTCGGCCCACGGCTTCCCTGCACCGATGGCTCGCTCGACCAGCCCCTCCCAGTCAGCATCGGACCCGCGTTGCGTGAGGTAGGGGTTGACGGGCGCCGTACTCGGAATCTTCAAGGAATGCAGGGTTCCGTACGTCGAACCGATGCCTCGGGCAACTGTCAGTGACGTCGGAGCCACCGGCGAGGGCCCGACCTGGATCCACTCGTGCACGCGCCAGTTCTGGCCCTGCACGGATTCGATCAGCCGGCCTTCGGGACTGCGAACTGGAGTCGGCGCACTGATGCCGACAGCAACAGCAGCATCGCGAAGCTGTGCACCCAGTTCGGCCTGCGCCTCGACGATCCAGGGATAGACAGTGACGGCCAGCCAGCGGCCGCGATCTGTACTGAGCGACCAGCACCGACCCATCGGAGTGAAGGCGACGGGCACAGCCGGCTTGCTGATCCGACCGAGACCGAAGGCCTCGGCCAGCGCTTCCGCAAGTCCTTCGGGTACGACAGGCAACTCGGCGGCTCGCCGCTCGGCCTCGGACTTGAGTGCGTGCCAGTCGCGCATCCCGTACTCCTCGGCCAACGCCAATTGGGCATCGGCAAGCGAAGCATCAGGACTCGATTCGCGAAGCGCGGCCAGCAGGTCCTTGGCCTCCTGGCGAAGGAAACCCAGACTGGGCTTGTCAGGCAGAAATCTCACAGCGCGTCCTCTCGCGCCCGGACTCGCACGGGCCACAAGGGAGCGTGTGGACTCCACTTCGACCATTGACCAAACGGGGGTGGCTTCCAGCCTTCCGGCGAGTCTCGACGCGGCCCCTGCCACGTTGCCGACGACGCTACCCGTGGCCGGACTGCCCGGTCAACAACGGCTCCTGCCCGAACCAGTCAGCTGTCGTCCGCGTCGTACCCGGTCGAGTGGTGCCATCGAGGAGGAACGATCATCAAGCCGACACACCTTCGACCGAGCAAGTTCGACGAGCTGTACGCCGACGCGGTGCCGCTGATCGCGACCGGGCGCCATCGCCGCGACACCGTGCCCGAGGAAGGCGGTCGGTGGCCGGTCAGCGTCGTACTGCGGCCGGTCGCGGGCGGCGTACTCAGCCAGAACCTCGACGCACTAACTCGCGAAGCCGCGGATCTCGCGGGCCCTGGCCATTGGCACACCGGCCAACCAGGGTCCGCCCACCTCACTGTCCGCGCGCTCGAGTGGTACCGGGCGATTGTCGACCCCGCCGAACCAGCGATCCACCGCTACCGAGCCGCGATGGAACGCGCAGCCGCCGGGTGCGGACCTACCCGGATCGAGGTCGTCGGGCTCACCCTGACCGCCGGGACAGTGATGGCCGCGGCGGTCGCGGCCGACGACCAGGCCGACCTCTTCCTCGATCGGCTGGCGGAGGAGCTCGGCGACGACGCCTGGCTCGAACTTCCCTACGGCCGCCGCGACATCTGGTACGTCAACCTGATCCACTTCACCACCGGCATCGCCAAGCCGGACGCGCTGATCGACTGGATCACGAGGCATCGCGAACACCCCATCGGCGCCGAGACCATTCCCGCCGCCGAACTCGTCCGCTTCCACTACGCCGCACATCCCGAGCGCCCTTACATGCGCCCAGAAGTCCTTACCTACACACCTTTCAGCGACTCGACGCGTCGCCCCGGCCTGCCTACTTCGTGAAGGCGGCGAAGGCGGCGTACTGGCTGGTCGGAGTGGCAGCGATGAGGCCGCCGACCCAGAGCCGTCCTTTGGCTGCGGACACCGTGGTGACAGTGCCGCTGCCGGTGACCGGGCTCTTCGCCTTGACGAACCTGCCGCCCTGATAGTGGAGGACGTACGGGTGCGAGGTGATGATGTTTCCCGAGCTCGTGAAGCTCTCACCGACGGCGACCGGACGGCCCTTCCAGAGCACCACGTCGTACAGCTGCGCAGATCCAGTCGGGGCAGGCACACTCGTCCACGACACCCCGTCGTAGTGCATGGCCAGCGGCGTCTCACCCTCGGGTCCGCCCTTGTGCTCCACGCCGACCAGCCAGATGTTCTTCGGGCCGGCCGCCGCGAGCGCGGTGGGAATCTTGGAACCGTCCTGCGGGAGGGCATCGACCAGCTTCCAGCTCTTGCCGTCGAAGTGCGCGAGACCGGGGTTCATCCCGATCCAGGCGTCCTTGGCGGAGATGACCGTCAGGGTGTTGCCGTTGACGGCGCCTTCGAGCCCGGTGTTCAGCGCCTGCCACTTGCCTGCGACGTACCGGTAGACGACGGCCGGCTCCTCCGTGCCGATCCTGGCCCATCCGGTCACCCAAGGAGTGCCGTCCGGACCGATCTTGACCTCGTCGAACGACCCGGTCGGCACCGCGGGTGCGGGGACGACCTTCCACGCGGTGCCGTTCCAGTGCATCACCAACGGCTTCGGCACTTCAGGATCTGCGCGATCCTCGCCGACCGCCCAGACGTCGTTGGCACCGGCGACCGCGATGCGCTGCAACGTCGAGTTGGTCTGCATCGGCTGCGGGGTCTTCTTCCAGTGACCGTTGACCCAGTGCAGGATGAACGGGCGCTGAACCACGAAGTCGTCGACGAGATCGCTGCCCACCGCCCACGTGCCGGCCGGTGTCGCATCGATGTCGTTGATGATGGACGGCCCGGGCCTTGTCGGTGTCGGCGTCCAGTTCAGCGGCTCGAGCGGTTGCGCCGCGGCGAAGGCGGAGCCGGTCACGATCGTGACCGCGGCGAGTGCCGCGACGGCGGATGTTCGGGTACGGCCCTTCAGCTGCTGCACAGCGGATCCTCCAGGTCAGGCGTCCTGTGCGAACCACAGAGACATCTCAACCTCTTGACGCTGTTGCGGCGTCTGCCGTCACACCTGTTCGTGGTTGCGATCCGAAGAACTACCCCGGCCGGGGGCCCAAAACCCCGGCCGGAGTAGTTCGACGGGGTCAGTTGGCGCTCAGCACGCCGGCTCCGAAGGCGGCTCCGTCGCGGTGAACGGCTCTGGCTGCCAAGATGCCGTTCAGCAGGATCGGAGCGATCCGGCCGCCGAACTCCTGGCGAGTCAGGGCCGCGATACCGACCGCGCTGGGCGCCGACGCCGAAGTACCGAAGAAGCGGCATTGTCCTTGCACCGCGGTCGGGCACGTACCCGAGCCGAACGGTCCGACGCCGCTGACCGAGACGCCGTCCGAGGCCACCCAGTACGGCGCGGGGAAGCTGATCGGCAACGTTCCGGAGACACCCTTGCACGGGCCTGGCTTACCGCCCGGGCAGCGGGTGGTGGTGACGATCTGGGTCGGACCGGCCGCGGAGTACGCCTCGAGCGGGGTCGTTGCCGGATCCACCGAAGTACTGGCGTTGACCGCACCGGCGCTGGTCGCGAAGCCGAGGTAGTTGGAGTCCGGGTTCATCGAACCGGCGCGCTCCGGCGGGTCCAGCGTCTGTACGCCGGCCGACAGCGCGCGCCAGCGCAGGTCGAGCACCGGCGGCTTCTTCGCCGACGAGGTGCCCTGGACATCGACGACCAGCTTGGCGGGCTGCGCCACCCCGGTCGTGTTCTCGTAGATGAACTGCTCGATGGTGTCGCCGACGCCGTCCGCCTGGACGTTGGTGCTCGAAGCCAGGCATTGGGTGCCGCTGGCATCCATCAGGTACAGGTTGAGGTCGGTGAACCCGCCCTGACCCGCGGTCGGGAACACCGCCCGCGGCTCACTCCACTGCAGCGTCGGCATGACCGTCGCCCCTGGCAGCAGATTGAGGTTGTACGTCGTGTCGTCGCCGCGCAGCTTCACCACGTTGTCGGGCGCGTTCGGGCAGCCCGTGAACGGTCCGACCGCGCCGTCCGGCCCGCTGCCGGTTCCGACCGCGGTGACTCGCGGGGCGTGCCGACCGCCGAGGTTGCCGGCCGACGAACTGACGAAGATGCCGTGCTGGGCGAGTCCCTCCGCGGTGGCGGCGCCGATGCCCTGCTGGAAGGCCGGGTCGTCGTCCAGCGCGATGTCTTCCGCGATCATCGTCACGCCGGCGTTGGCCAGTACGTGGAACGCCTCGACGTAGTCGGCCGTGGTGTCCCTGGTGCTGGCGAAGGCGAGCTTCGCCTGCGGTGCGAGGTCGTGGATGATCTCCAGCATCGCGGTGCCTTCGTCATCGTCGTAGTCGCCCTGCCGCAGGACCTGGACATCGGCCGGCAGTTCGCCCTGGGCCACCGACTCGGCCAGGTGGTCGACGTCGCCGGAGATCGCGCCGATCTTCTGCCCGCGCCCGGTCAATCCGCGCGCCTGGGCGAGATCGGCCTTGTGCAGTTGCAGACCTTCGGTGGTGACCGGCCCGACGTCGACGGCCGGCCGCAGCGACGGACGCATCGCCGTCACCCAGCCGAGGCCGGCGACCGCGTCCAGCTTGTCGTACGGCACCGAGGTGGAAAGCAGGCCAGTGCTCGGCAAGTCCGCGCCGGCCACCTGCTTGAAGTCAGCTGAGTTCTTCAGCACCGAGACGCCGAGCGACGTCAGGGATGCCTCTTGCTCTGCGGTCACCGGCGCAGCGGAGTACAGCTGTACTCCGATCCGCCCACCGCTGTCGACACCGAGCGACCGGGCCAGCGGCGTGGCCGACCTGGCCTTCGCCGCCGCAGCCGCCATCTTGGCGCTGTCACGCAACAGCGAGGGGACCTTGGACGGGCTGTGCTTCGCGGCATCGGCGCTCGGGGCAGCCGACGCGGGTTGGACAGCGGCGGCAACCACCGCCGGGACGATGAGCAGCACACTGCCCAGCGCGTACGAAAGCTTCCTCACAGTTCCTCCCAGTGCGTTCCGGAGGACCAACGCCGACGGGCATCGGCCGACGGGTGAAACGGCAACCGTGAGCGACCCCCACCCCACGCCCCACCCGAGCCCAACACTCACCCACAGCAACCGCCCTGTCCACCCCCACCCCCAACAACACGGGAATCCCTGCACAACACCCACCACCCTCCATCCGCCGCCTCTCGCACACTGGCCCACTCGGCCGGGCCTGTCGGGGGCCGCGTCGCCGCGCTCGGACCGGCCAGCGGTCGGCGCTCTCGCCGCGTGTGGACCGGCTATCGTCCGGCCTCATGGAGATCTTTCTGATCGGTGGCGGGCGCGCCGCCCGAGCCGCCCACGAACCGTTCGTCCGGGCGTGCGGCGGCGGGCCGATCGTCGTCTTCGCACTCGACGACGACGATCTCGACATCGCCCGGTGGGAAACGACGCTGAAAGACGCGGGCGCAACGGAGGTCACCGTCGTACCGGTCTCGTCAACGCGACCGCCTCGTCCCGCCGACCTGACCGACGCGGCCGGCGTCTACGTCGCCGGCGGCCTGACCCCGGAATACCGCGACGTCCTCGTCGACGCCGGCACCGACTGGCTCGACGTGGCCCGCGCCAACGACCTGCCGTACTGCGGTTTCTCAGCAGGCGCCGCCATCGCAGCAGAGCAGGCCCTCGTGGGCGGCTGGCAAACGACGTACAACGACCAAACCCTCGACGTCTGCGACCCCGACCTCGCCGAAGACCTCGACCACCTGACGATCCTCCCGGGCCTAGCCCTCGTCCCCTTCATCGTCGACATCCACGCCGCCCAATGGGGCACCCTCTACCGCCTCACCCACGCAGTCCTGGCAACCGGCCGCGAAGGCTGGGCCATCGACGAAAACACCGTCCTAGCCCTCTCCTCCAACACCACCCCCACCCTCCACGGCCCCGGCGCCGCCACCCCCACCGTCCACGGCCCCGGCGCCGCCACCCACATCCGCCGGACCGGCCCCTCCTCCACCACCATCACAGTCTTCACCGCCTAACCCCCTTCACCGCCTAACCCACTTCACCGCCTAACCCCCTTCACCGCCTAACCCCCTTCACCCCCTAACCGCCGTACGCCGACCCCGCTTCGCCCCTCCTCGGGCGTACGGACGGACAGGAGGTACTGCGTCGAGCTGCGACCCAGCACTCGCGCTTGAGCGTGAGCTGCCCTCGTAAGCGTGACTACGTCCTGTCCGTCCGTACAGCTGCCGCGCTTGCAGACAGCGAGACTGGCGGGATCTTGCGGTGTGAGAGCGCTCTAGTTCCGGAACCGGTGGGGTCTTGACCGGGGGGCGGGGAGGGCTGAGAGTCGGGCGCGACGCGGGTGTGAGGCTCGCGCTGCAACTGAGGAGTCGCCCATGCTCAGGTGGACTGCCATCCATCCCCGACGAACCCGCTCATCCTCGCCGGCCAGGCGATCGAGCACGGCTGGACGACCCGGCCGGACCAGTCAGACCGGTCAGACCAGCCAGGCTAGTCGGATCGGCCGGGCCAGTCGGATCGGCCGGACCGGTCGGACCGGTCGGCGTACGGCGTTGATCACCACTGCCGCGCTGTTGACCGGATTGCTGCCGCTCGGAGTTGCCGGGCAGGCGGCTGCCGACGACCCCGATCCGATCGTGCTGGCCTCGTTCGAGGGGGCGGAGCCGTTCGCCTCGCCGCCGAATGCGGGGATCTTCGGGTGGGGCAGTGACGCCGACGACCCGCCGACGATGGAGTTGCAGAGCAGGGCCGATGCGCCGCAGGGCGACAAGGTGCTGCACGGGACGTACAACATCAGCGGGTACGGCGGGTTCTCGCACGACGTCACCTTCGACCAGAACCCGGGCGACTGGTCCGCGCACAAGGGCATCCGGTTCTGGTGGTACGGGCAGAACACGGCACCTCTCCCGCCCGGTTCCGGCAAGCGGATCTTCTTCGAGATCAAGGACGGCGGCGCCAACGCCGAGGCGTCCGAGTTGTGGAACACGAGTTTCACCGACGACTGGGAGGGCTGGCACCTGGTCGAGATCCCGTTCGCGGACCTCAACTACCGCGGTGACTACCAGCCCGTCGGCGGCATCGACCAGGTGCTCAACCTGACCCAGATGTGGGGCTACGCGATCACCATGCCGGTCGGGTCTCCTGGTGAGTTCGCGATCGACCAGGTCGAGGTCTACGGCAAGGCCGACCCGGCGCTCAAGGCGAGCGTGGTCACCGATGCCGGGGTTTACCCGGTCAAAGAAGGTGGCACGGCCCAAGTCAAGGTGACTGTCGCAACCACGGGCAGTACGCCGCTGGAGGAACCCGTCATGGTCGACTACCGCACGGGAACCGGTACTGCGGGCGCAAGCGACTACACCCCCGTCTCGGGAACGTTCACCTTCCCAGCCGGTACGCCGTCCGGCGCCACCCAGGTCGTCAGTGTGGTCACCAAGAAGGACCGCACCCCCGAGGTCGCCGAGACCATCCCGCTCGAGCTCTCAGTCACCGGCGCGAAAGCGCCGAGCACCACGCCTCAGATCGTCATCAACGCGCACGACCTCCCGTACCTGCACCCGAAACTCCCGGTGAAACTGAGGGTCAAGGATCTGCTCAGCCGGATGACCCTGGCCGAGAAGGTCGGCCAGATGACCCAGGCCGAGCGGAACGCGCTCAAGTCGAAGTCCGACATCGCGACGTACGCGCTCGGTTCGCTGCTGTCCGGCGGTGGCTCCGTGCCGACGCCGAACACCCCGGCCGGTTGGGCGGCGATGATCGACACCTTCCAACTGAACGCGCAGGCGACCAGGCTGCAGGTGCCGCTCATCTACGGCGTCGACGCAGTGCACGGGCACAACAATGTGGTGGGCGCGACGATCCTGCCGCACAACATCGGCATGGGCGCCACCCATGATCCGGACCTGTCCCGCCGGGCCGGCGAACTGACCGCGACCGAGGTTCGTGCGACCGGCGTGCCCTGGGACTTCGCACCGTGCGTCTGCGTGGTCCGCGACGACCGCTGGGGCCGTTCGTACGAAGGCCTCAGCGAGGACCCGGCCTTGGTGAAGGCGATGGCGACCGTCATCACCGGCATGCAGGGCAAGGCCGACGGCAGTCAGCTTGCCCAGAGCAACCATGTACTGGCGACCGCGAAGCACTACGTGGGCGACGGCGGTACGACGTACGGGTCGTCGACGACCGGCAACTACAAGATCGACCAGGGCGTCACCGAGGTCACCCAGCAGCAGTTGGAGGCGATCCACCTCGACCCGTTCAAGACCGCGGTCGATCTCGGCGTCGGCTCGGTGATGCCGTCGTACTCGAGTGTCGACATCATCGGCGACGACCAGGGGCCGGTGAAGATGCACGGCAACGCGGCGCTCATCAACGGCGTACTCAAGCAGCGGATGGGATTCGACGGCTTCGTGATCAGCGACTGGCAGGCGATCGACCAACTGCCGGGCGACTACCCGAGCGACATCCGTACGTCGATCAACGCCGGTCTCGACATGATCATGGTGCCGACCAACTACGTCGACTTCACCGCGGGTCTCACCGCCGAGGTCACCGCCGGCCGGGTCGCCCAGGCCCGGGTGGACGACGCGGTGAGCCGGATTCTCACCCAGAAGTTCAAGCTCGGCCTGTTCGAACACCCGTACGCCGACACCAGCAAGCTCGACCAGATCGGCTCGGCCGCCCACCGAATCATCGCCCGGGAGGCAGCCGCCAAGTCTCAGGTGCTGTTGAAGAACGACGCCAATCTGTTGCCATTGACAACCACCGAAAAGGTGTACGTCGCCGGCAGCAACGCCAACGACCTCGGCAACCAGATGGGCGGCTGGAGCATCACCTGGCAAGGCGCCTCCGGCAACACCACGACCGGCACCACGATCCTGGACGGCATCAAGAAGAACGTGCCGACGGCAACGTTCAGCCAGGATGCCTCGGCCCCGACCGACGGATACGACGTCGGAGTCGTCGTGGTCGGCGAGAAGCCGTACGCCGAAGGCATCGGCGACGTCGGCAACAACGGCCACACCCTAGGACTGACCGACGCCGACAAGGCGACGGTGAGCAAGGTGTGCGCGGCGATGAAGTGTGTCGTCCTGGTCGTCTCCGGCCGCCCGCAGGTGATCGCCGACCAACTCGGGGACATCGACGCCCTGGTGGCGTCCTGGCTGCCGGGCACCGAAGGCGACGGCGTCGCGGATGTGCTGTTCGGTAAGCGCCCGTTCAGCGGCCGGCTTCCGGTCACCTGGCCGCGCGCCCTCGACCAGGAGCCGCTGAACGTCGGTGATGCGGCCTACAACCCGCAGTACCCGTTCGGTTGGGGTTTGACGACGCAGGCGGCGGCTCGCCAGCAGCTGGCGACGGCGCAGAAAGACCTGCTGCGCAAGGGCTCCCGCGATGCCGCGGCACTCGCGGCGGTGGTCTACATCGAGCTGGCGTTGCGCGTGAAGGACTGGTCCGGTCCGCAGGCGCCGGGCGCTCTGGCGGCGCTCGGTCAGGCCGGGAGGTTCTTGCAGAAGTCCAAGGTGGACTCGTTCGCGGACGACGATCCCGTGGTTGGTGCGGCCCGCTGGATCGCACAGGACCAGATCGGGCAGAACCTCGACGAGGCCACCTCGAAGCTGACCTCCGACGCGGCCCATCTGGCGCTCACCGGCGACCTCAGCACCGCGATCGCCAAGCTGGCGGCGGCGTACAAGCTGCACTAGCCGCCCAACCTCAGAGGGCCGGCGGGAGCCATCCCGTCGGCCCTCTGCCGCGTCAGCCGGTCAGACCGTGACGAGTTCGCGTGTTGGCTCGGCGGGCTGGGCCGCGCTGAGCTTGTTCGGCCACCAGGCCTTGCGGCCCAGCAGAACCATGATGGACGGCAGCATCACGATGCGGACCAAGGTAGCGTCGATCAGTACGGCGACCGCCAGCCCGACGCCCATCTGCTTCATCTCGATCATCCCCAGCGTCGCGAAGACCGCGAACACCGACACCATCACAGCCGCCGCGCTCGTCACCACCCCGGCCGACTCGGTGATCCCCTTCCGTACCGCGTCGCGCGGCGACAGTCCTTCGACCACGCCCTCCCGGATCCGTCCCAACACGAACACGTGGTAGTCCATCGACAACCCGACCAGGATCACGAATAGGAACAGCGGAATCCACGACACCACGAACCCTGGCGAGGTGAAGTCGAGCAACCCCTCCGCCCAGGTGTGCTGGAAGACGAGGGACAGTACGCCGAAGCACGCGGCCACCGAGGCCAAATTGAGCAGCGTCGTCACCACCGCGATCGCCAGACTCCGGAAGGTGAACGCCATCATCACCAGCGTCAGCCCGAGCACGAAGGCGATCACGTACGGCAACTTGTCCCGCTGATGCTGCCCGTAGTCGCTCTGTGAGGCCGCCTCGCCGCCGACCGCCCAAGTTGCCCCAGGCAAGGAACTCAACGCCGCCGGAGCCAGCTTCGTCCGCAACGAGGTCAGCGCATTCTTCGCCTCAGCACTCGATTCGGAATGCGGCGACACGAGATTCAGTACTGCGGTATCGCCCGCCTGCCGGATCTTCTGCCCCGGCACCGCGACCAACTCCCCCGACTTGACCGCCGCGGACTCCAACTTGGCCAATCCTGCAGCCGCTCCGCTCGATGCCTTGACCACCACCGTGTACGACGTACCGCGGGACGGGAAGTCCTCTTGCAACGCGGTCATCGTGCGTACCTCGGGAATGCTCTGCGGCAACGTGTCGAGTCCGGCCGGCGCGGTCTTCATATCCATCGCCGGTACTCCGAGGGCCCCGATCCCGATGACCGCGACCAGCAACGCGACGCGCGGGAACCGTAGTACGGGCGCCAGGATCCGCCGGCTGATCCCGGCCGGGCCGATCCGCCGGTTGAGCCGCCAGAGCAGCGGAACACGCGGCCGGTCGACGCGGTGCCCGAGCTTCGCCAGCAACGCCGGGAGTACGGTCAGCGAACCGAGCACGGCGACCGCGACGACGACGATCGTTGCCGTCGCCATCGAGGAGAAGGTGGCGTCCTGCGCGACGTACAGGCCGGCCATGGAGACGATGACGGCCAGGCCCGAGACGACCACCGAGTGCCCCGAGGTGGCAGCCGCGATCTCCACCGCATCGAGAGTACTGCGACCGCGCCGGCGTTCCTCGCGTTCACGTTTGAGATAGAACAGCGAGTAGTCGACGCCGACAGCCATACCGATCAGCAGTACGACGTTCGCCACCGAACCGCCGTCGGGGAACAGGTACGACAGCGGCGCGTAGAAGCCGACCGCCGCGCCGACGGCCGAGAACGCCAGCAGGACAGGGATTCCGGCCGCGATCAACGCGCCGAACGCGAGCAACATGAGCACGAACGTGATCGGCAGGCTCAGCTTCTCCGCACTGGCCAGGTCCGCGCCGACGCGCTTCCAGATGCCCTTGTTCAGCGAGGCTTCGCCGGTCTCGTTGATCGACAGCTCCGGATGCGCCTGCTGTACTTCGGCGGTCGCGGCGATCAGCTTGTCGACATTGTCGGCCGCGTCGTCCGCCGTCCCTTTCAGGTCGATCGGAAGCAGAGCGGCCTTACCGTTCTCCGCCCAGACCGGTTGCCCAACGTTGCCGACGGCATCGATCGCGGTGAGCTTCTGGCGCAACTGATTGATCGCAGTGGTCGCGGTCGCCTTGTTCAGTGGGCCGTTGGTAGCTGTCAGCAGGACGGTTTCGCTCGGTCTGTCGCCGAGCCCCGCCTGTTCGATGAGCTGGGCGGCGACACCAGATTGCCCCGTCCAGGTGTCCTTGGCCTTCGTCTGCTGTTTCGGAACCGCGACCGACAAGCCGACCGCGACGACGACGAGCAACAGCCAGAGGCCGATCGCCCGCCACGGATGAGTAGCACTCCACCGTGCGGCGCGCACGGTCATCGATCCCCTGCTCATGTTCTACCTCTCGCCGACCCCGCCCAGGCACTCTGCCCGCTGCGTCGAGCCTGTCGCGATCGCCCCGGCAACTCAGGAGCTTCAAGTCCCCCACCCACGGTGGACCTAGCACTACCTACACCAGGTGTTGGGGTCAGCTGGCGGTAGGCCGGGTGCGGAGGCGGCGGAGCATGCGGGCGTCTTCGAAGCCGACGGCTCGGGCGGCGGCCTCGATCGTGGCCCCGTGGCCGATCAGGTGCTCGGCGCGTTCGAGTCGCAGGATCTGCTGGTAGCGCAAAGGCGTGAGACCCGTCGCGGCGGTGAACACGCGGGTCAGCGTCCGCTCGCTCACCCCGACACCGCGGGCCAGCTCGGCCAGCCGCAGCTGTTCGGCGTACCGGCTGTCGATCACGTCCTGGACCCGGTGCGCGAGATCGCTGACATGCCCACGGTGCCGCAGCATCGCGCTCTCCTGCGGCTCGTCACCGTTCCGCCGGGCGTACACGACCATCTCGCGCGCCACCCGAGCCGCGGCCTCGGCACCGCGGTCGACCGCGATCAGGTGCAGCGCCAGATCGATCCCGCTGGCGATCCCCGCCGAGGTGATGACGCGGTCGTCCACGACGTACAGGACGTCCCGGACCAGGCGCCCCTTCGGGTACCGCGCGGACAAGGTCTCCGTCAGGTCGTGGTGCGTCGTGTAGCTGCGACCGTCGAGCAAGCCGGCCGCGCCGAGAGCGTCCGCCCCTGAACAGACGCTCGCGACCTGGCCGCCACTCGCATGATGACTCCGCAATCGCTGCTTCGTCAGCGCCGCGATCGGCACCTGAGGCGTGAAGCGGGGAGACCGCCAGCCCGGTACGACAATGAGGTCGGCCGGGCTGAGGTCGGGCCAGTCGAGTTGCGCCTTGACCGGGATCCCCTGCGCCGTGACGACCTCGTCGGCCTCCGCCACGTAGTACAGGTCGTAACCATGTCCGAGATCGTTCGCCGTCGAGAATGCCTGGGCGGGACCGGCGAGGTCGAGCAAATGCAGTTTCGGCAGCAGCAGGAAGACGACCTTGGTAGGCATGATCCGGTCAGGATGCCACGAGCACCGGGGCAATCTCGTCGAGCGTCCGGATGGTGGCGAAACGGCCGGCCAGCGCATACTCCGTCCGCTCGGCGATCACGGCCGGGCTGAGCGTCCGCGGGTCGGCCAGGATCTCCTCGAGGGTGGCGTCGGAGGGCATCGTCCAGTGCGGTAGCAGGGTGGTCGCCGTCGCCTCGGTGACGAAGACGACGTCGTACCCGAGGTCGGACGCGACCCGCGTGGTGGTTTCGCAGCACTGCTCGGTGCGGATGCCGCTGATGACGAGTTCGCGGATGCCTCGCTGGGTCAGTAACTGCTGCAGGTTCGTGGTGGTGAAGGCGTTGTGCGAGGTCTTGGTGATCACCGGCTCGCCGGTCGCCGGGGTCAGGCCCTCGATCAGCCGGACGTGCCCCTCGGCCGGGTCGAACGCGCCGCCGGTGCCCGGTTCGGTGTGCAGGATCCAGACCACCAGGTCGCCGCGGTCGCGGGCCGCGGCGACCAGGCGGTTGACCCGGTCGGCGATGTCGGGGTGGTCGACCGCGCTCCAATTGGGGCGGACGCGGAAGGATTCCTGGACATCGATGACGATCAGTGCGCTCTGGCTCATGGCGTCGATCCTGCGGCCTGACCGGCGACTCGCAAAAGGCATCAACCGGCCCTGCACCGGACGGATCTGGTCAGCCGTGGACAAATGTATTTACAACGTTGGAGATGCAAATTGACGAATTCGAACCGTTCCAAACTATTCCAAACAGCCGAAAAGCCTGCTTACAGTGCCCGGGTCGGCACTGTGAGCGCGCTCTCCCGCCGACAACCCAGCGTCAACCAGTGAGGGGATTGCAATGCCTGACAACCTGCCCCGCCGCCAAGTCCTGCGGACCGCCGGTGCGCTCGGCCTGGGCGCCGCGGCCGTCGGCGCCCTGCAGACCGGGGCCGACGCCGCGGGAACGCCCGATAAGGTCGCCGCCATGGATGCGCACCACGGACACGGACGACTCGCCATTCGCAAGGATCCGTTCGGGACCACACCGGACGGTCAGGCGGTCGACGTCTACACCTTCGGCAACGGCCGGATCACGATCTCGATGCTGACCTGGGGGGCCACCATCCAGCGGGTCGAGACCCCCGACCGGCGCGGCCACACCAAGAACATCAGCCTCGGCTTCGACAACCTGCCCGACTACGCGGCGCTCAGCCCGTACTTCGGCGCGACGGTCGGCCGCTACGGCAACCGGATCGCCAAGGGCAAGTTCAGCATCGACGGCCACAGCTACCAGATCCCGGTCAACAACGGCGAGAACGCCCTGCACGGCGGCACGATCGGCTTCGACAAGAAGGTCTGGAAGGCCAAGGTCGTCGAGACCTCGTCCGCCGTCGGCGTCGCGTTCACCTACGTCAGCCCGGACGGCGAGATGGGCTTCCCCGGCGAGCTGACCAGCCGGGTGACCTACACACTCGACCGGCACGACAACCTGCGGATCGACTACCACGTCACGGTCGCGGGCAAGCCGACCGTGCAGAACCTGACCAACCACGTGTACTTCAACCTGGCCGGTGAAGGCTCCGGCACGATCGAGGGACACGTCCTGGAGCTGAACGCCGCGAAGTACACGCCGGTGGACGCCGGCCTGATCCCGACCGGCGAACTCGCTCCGGTCGCCGGGACACCGTTCGACTTCACCAGGCCGACGCCGATCGGCGCGCGGATCCGGGACGACCATCCCCAACTGGTGATCGGGCACGGGTACGACCACAACTTCGTCCTCGGCAAGCCCGACTCGCACGGGATGCGGTTCGCCGCCCGCTTCTGGGAGCCCGAGCACGGCCGCACGGTGACCGTCCACACCACCCAGCCCGGCGCACAGTTCTACAGCGGCAACTTCCTCGACGGCACCATCCAGGGCATCGGCCACAAGTCCTACCGCCAGGGCGACGCCTTCGCCTTCGAGACCCAGCACTTCCCCGACTCCCCCAACCAGCCGAACTTCCCGTCGACGGTCCTCCGCCCCGGCGAGGTCTTCACCTCCACCACCGTCTACACCTTCGGCACGAAGTAGACCCACGGTCCGTACTGCGGTCTCCGGGCAACCGGCAGACCGCAGTACGGAGCGCTTGTGACTTTGGAGTGGCGCCCGATCCGCAGGTGGGAGCGACCCGCTGGAGTCAGACGCGAAGGGCGGCCCAACTCGCTTAGGGTCGTGCGTATGTCGGAACCGGTGCTCGAGATTCCGTTTGCTGATGCGTTTCAGTTCGATCCGTCGCCTACGTTCGCGGAGTTGCGGGAGAACCGGCCGGTTGCGCGGGTGCGCACGCTGGCGGGGGCCGAAGTCTGGCTGGTGACGCGGTACGACGACGTACGGCTGGTGCTCGCGGATCCGCGGTTCTCGCGGGCCGCGGTCGTCAAGCAGGGAGCGCCCCGGGTCGCGCTGGCCAAGCCGATGCCGAACAGCCTGACCACGACGGATCCGCCCGAGCACACGCGGCTGCGGAAGCTGGTGTCGTCGACGTTCGCGCATCGGCGGATCGAGCGCACCCGGCCGTGGGTCGCGGAGTTGTCGGCCAAGCTCGCCGACGATGTCGCGGCCGCCGGCGACGGAGCCGACATCCGCCAACTGGTGGCGTTGCCGCTGCCGATCCAGGTGATCTGCCAGCTGCTCGGAGTCCCGTACGCCGATCGGGCCCAGTTCCGCGAGTGGACCGAGCTCGGGTACAGCATGCGGATGGCCGAGAAGGACCTGGTCGAGCAGGCGATGGCCGACCTCACGGCGTACATCGAAGAGCTGGTCGAGCGGAAGCTCGCGAACAGTTCCCGGCCGGCCGAGGATCTGCTCGACGAACTGGTGCGCGCTCGCGAGGAAGGCGATCGGCTCAGTCAGGAGGAGCTGATCTCGTTCGGCGTCAACCTGCTCGTCGCCGGCCACGAGACGTCCGCGAACCAGATCTCGAGCGTCGTCGCGACCCTGCTGCGCTGGCCGGAGAACTGGGCCCGCCTGGTCGCCGATCACTCACTGGTCGACTCCGCGATCGAAGAACTCCTGCGCTTCAACCGCTTCAGCGAAGTCGGTCAACTGCGGGTCGCGCTCGAAGACGTCGAGCTGCACGGCGTACAGATCAAAGCCGGCGACGGCGTGATGGCCGCCCTCAACTCGGCGAACCGGGATCCTCGCCAGTACGACGATCCCGACGAACTCCGGCTGGACCGGCCGGACAACAAACACCTTTCCTTCGGCTTCGGCCCCCACTTCTGCCTCGGCGCCCAGCTCGCCCGCATCGAACTCCAGGAGTCCCTCCTGGCCCTCCTCCGCCGCTTCCCCAACCTCTCCCTGGCCAAGCCCGCCGAATCCCTCCCCTGGCGCCGAGTCCTGGTAAGCGGCCTAGCCGAACTCCCCGTAAACCTAGGCCTCAACCAGACCGCTTGACGTTCAGAAGGGCGGCGGTTGGGCACTGTGGGGTTGTGGCTTCTTACGTGGATCCTGAGGGTGAGTACGAGCGGGACAGTGACTACATCAGTACGCGGATCACGGCTGATGGGCGGGATGGATATCGGGTCGAGCCGGGGCGGTATCGGCTGGTGGCGGCGCGGGCTTGTCCGTGGGCCAATCGGGCGATCATCGTACGGCGGTTGCTCGGGCTCGAGGACGTGTTGTCGCTCGGGCTGTGTGGGCCGACCCATGACGAGCGGAGTTGGACCTTCGATCTCGATCCGGGTGGCGTCGATCCGGTCCTGAAGATCCCGCGGTTGCAGGACGCGTACTTCAGGCGCGACCCCGGGTACGAGAAGGGCATCACGGTGCCCGCGATCGTCGACGTACAGAGCGGTGCCGTCGTCACCAACGACTTCGCGCAGATCACGCTCGACCTGTCGACCGAGTGGACGCAGTACCACCGCGAAGGCGCGCCCGACCTGTACCCCGAGGCGCTGCGGGCCGAGATCGATGAAGTTGCCCAGCGCATCTATACCGAGGTCAACAACGGCGTGTACCGCGCCGGGTTCGCCGGATCGCAGGAGGCCTACGAATCGGCGTACGACCGGCTGTTCGCGGCACTCGACTGGCTGTCGGAACGGCTCGCCAAGCAGCGGTATCTGATGGGCGACAACATCACCGAGGCCGACGTGCGGCTGTTCACCACGTTGGCGCGCTTCGACGCCGTCTATCACGGCCACTTCAAGTGCAACCGGAACAAGCTCACCGAAATGCCTGGGCTGTGGGCGTACGCGCGCGACCTGTTCCAGACACCGGGCTTCGGCGACACCATCGACTTCGTGCAGATCAAGCAGCACTACTACCTGGTGCACACCGACATCAACCCGACGCACATCGTCCCGAAGGGCCCCGATCTGTCGACGTGGCTGACCCCGCACGGCCGGGAAGAGCTTGGTGGAAAGCCGTTCGGAGACGGCACGCCGCCGGAGCCGCCCAGCGACGGCGAGAGGGTCCCGGCTGAACACAGCGCGAGTCGGCGCCCGTAGTACAGGAACCGTCGGAGCACACTGAGGGGACCTCAACCTTGGAAGGAGGCCGGCATGCCCGGCTCCGAGCTCTACGAGAAGTTCATGGCGCTGCACACCCGCGAAGGTGGCTTCGTCATGCCGAACGCCTGGGACGGGCTGTCCGCTCTGATCCTGGCGGAGGCGGGCTTCGAGGCGATCGGTACGTCGTCCGCGGCGCTCGCGGCCACCCTCGGCCGGCACGACGGACTCCACGCGATCAGCCTCGACGAACATCTCGACCATGCGCGCCTGCTCGGCCGGCTGACCGGGCTGCCGATCAACGGTGATTTCGAGGACGGGTACGGCGAAACGCCTGAGGACGTCGCGGGGACGGTCGAGGTCGCCGTCGACGCCGGGCTCGCCGGGATCGGCATCGAGGACAGCTCAGGCGATGCCGAGCGACCGATTCGCGACTTCGACGACGCTGTACTGCGTGTTCGTCACGCGGTCGATGCGGCGAAGGGCCGGATCGTCGTCACGGGCCGGACCGACAACTTCTTCCGCGGCAACCCGGACCTCGACGACACCATCCGCCGCCTGACCGCCTTCGCCGAAGCCGGCGCCGACGTGCTCTACGCACCGTTCCCGCCCGACCTCGCCGCGGTCCGCGCGATCGTCACCGCCGTCGCGCCGAAGCCGGTCAACATCGTCGTCTCCCCCGCCGACGGAAAGCTGACCGTCGCCGAACTCCAGGCGGCCGGCGTCAAACGCATCAGCCTCGGCATGGCGCTCTACGCCCACACCATCGCAGCCCTCGAACAAGCCACGAAGTCGCTACTCGCCGGCGACATCGCCTCAGCCACCAACGGCATCACCTTCGCCCGCCTCACCGAACTCCTGAACCAAACCCCACCGAACAGCTGACGCTTCCGGTGCGGGTCCTTCGCTAACTGGAAAGAAGCCATCGCCCTGTGCAAGTTTCTTTCCACCTGAGGCACCACGAAGGCTTGTCGACTCGGAGAGACCACGCCGCCGAAGCAGAGCTGGAGGCGGTAGGCGGGAAGTGTGTGCCTCGAATTCAGCCGGCAAGCCCACCGGCCAGCGCACCGGCGGTGCAGGAGCGGAGCGCATCGCCCACCGGTCGCCGGCGCGGCCGCATCGCCCACCGGTCGCCGGCGCGGCCGGTGGGCTCGCGCGGCACCTCGCCAACCGGTCGCCGGCATGGCCGGTCGGCCCGCGCGGCACCTCGCCGACCAATCGTCGGCGTCTCGGTGGGCCCGCGCAGCCGTCGCTCGCGACGCAGGAGAGGGGTGCGCCGGAACCGGTTGCATGGCGAGAGTTGGCGGCGGACGACACGTTTGTCAGTCGCGACGGAGGAGCGGCGCCCTGGGGCGGGTGGGTCGAGCGGCGACGGAGGAGTCGCGAAGCGGGCGTCGTACGACAGCAAACAGCCGGCCAGGGATTCTGGCCGGCTGCGGACGGGTGGGGCTAGTTCTGGTTTGCGGTGGCGAGGTTGTTTTCGGCGTCGTACTGGACGATGAAGGCTGCCGCGTCGTCGTTGCTGGAGGCAATGGCTGAGGCGAGGACCTCGGGGGTGCGGGGGCGGTCCGACGGCCAGTCGCTGAGCAGGGCCCAGGCGCGCTGGCGCTTCTTGTCGAGGTCGCCACCGGCCGAGGTCTTCGGCTTCGGGGCGGCCGGGCGGCTCGGGGTCGTCCGAGCGGTCACCTCGCGGGCGATCACGGTCGGCTCCTCAGCGCGTACCGGCTCGGAACCAGCCGGTACGGCGGGCTCCGGCGACGCGGCAACGACCGGCTCCTCGACCGACGGCACCGGCGCGGTCGACGAGGGAACGCTGTTGCGTACCACGGTCTTCGGCTTCCGCGCCGCGGCCGGCTTCGGCAGCGAAGGCTTCACCACAGCAGGCTTCGGCGCTGCCGGTACGGCGGATCCGCCGGCCGGCTGCTTCGGCGCCGCCGGTACGAGGTGCTCCTGCTCAACGACGGGCTGAGCGACCGACTGAGCAACTGGCTGAGCAACTGGCTGGCCAGCCGGCAGGTCCGCTTGCGGGACAGCGGGTGCGACCGGCTCCGGGACAACCGGCGCGAACGGTGAGGTCTCGTGGACGACAGGCTTCACGTACGGCGAGCTGGCCGCCTCTTCGACGACCTCTGCCTCGTCCGCATCATCCGTACTACGGTCGTACGGCAGGTACTCGACGGCCATCAGTTCACCGGTCATCGCCTCGCCCCACTGGTCGTCGTCGCGCAGCGGCACTCCGCCCGGGCGAAGCTGCTGAGCCGGGACCTGCTGGGCCGGCAACTGCTGCACCGGCGGCGTCGTACCTTCGACGACCCACACGGCGGCGCGCAGATCGGTTCGCTCGTCCTTCACCGGTTCGGGCTCCGGCTCCTCGGGCGGCGGCGGCGAGATCGCGAGCGTCAGCTTGTTGGTGACGACCTCGTAGTTGATCCGCTCCTCGAGCATCCCGGCCAACCGGTCCGCGTCGTACGTCGTCTCGGCGATCTTCGCGAGCCGCTCGTCCTGGTGCTCGGAACGGATGTACTCGGCAACGGTCCCGGCGATCGCGTCGCGGCGGGCGTTGTTGCGGATCTGGTGCCGCGCGGCACGCAGGCTCTCGTACAGCCCGTACCCGTGCTCGAGCGCGATCGACCGCGCCAGCCAGGTGACCTTCGGCTCGCGGGCCCACTGGACCACGCCGTACACGGGTCCGGTGGTGGCCATCTGGCCCGCCTTGCGCAACGCGTCGCGGCGACGGGCGGAGCTGTGGATCAGCCACAGCACATAGGCGAACGCAGACAGGCCGCCGAAGCCGAAGGCGAGGAACCGCTCCTCCGGCCGCCAGTGACCGACCACGTTGAAGACGAGCGCGACGATCGCCGCGAACAGCGACATCGCGCGGTAGGCGTAGGCCTGCTCCCCCTTGCGACGACGAAGGTCGGCCAGCGCCGCGGTCGCGACACCGCCGAGCTCGATGACGGCGACGGCGGGCGTGACGAGGGCGATCTTGAGGAACGGTGAGAAGCCCTCGTCGGGCCACGGGATGTGCGTGACGCCGGCCCAGACCTGACCGACAAGGGCGGCCGTGGCCGCGGTGGCGTAGAAAGCGTAAGCAACTTTGTCAGCACCGGTGAGAGGTACGTTGGCGAGCTCGCCAGTACTGGTGCTGGTGGTGTTCTCCTGCAAGACGTGGTCTCCTGACCGGTTTGGGCTCTCCGGCAGTTCGTCGGCGATGTTGATGCGGCCTCCCCAGGTGGCTGGACGAGGCTACCGGTTCCGGGGCCCTCCCGGGGAGTCGATCCCGGAATCGATCTGCTACTGCTACCCCACCGTCCCCAACGAACGTCTGCTTCACACTTCCAACGCCCGCACACCCCGACCCATCACGGAGGATAACCCGCGCGTCCCGGCAACCTTCGCAGTACGGAACCACGCCCTTCCGTACTACGTGCCGCCGGCTCCGGGTCATCGACTTGCCGCGGCCCGTGCGTGCGGCAACGATCTCAGAAACTGGAACGATCTCCGAAACCCTGGGGGGACGAGCGTGATCAAGACAAGCAGGTCGCTGGTCGATCCGGTGGCCCTCCGCGACCACTTGAGCGAGGTCTACGGCATCGACTTCCGTGGCTGCACCTTGATCCGGTCGCTCGTCAACGACGTCTACCACCTGGCGAATTCCGAGCACTCGTACGTTCTCAAGCTCTATCGCGCGGGTGGACGGCCACCGGCGGAAGTGCGTTGGGAGGCCGAGCTCGCGACTCACTTGAGCAACGCGGGCCTCGCGGTCCCGCAGGTGGTACCTCTGGCTGACGGCTCCGAGGTGGGACTACTCGAAGCAGCCGAGGGCGCGCGACCGTATCTCCTGTCCACATTCGTACTGGGCACCAAGCCGCGTCCCCCGTTCACCGGCGAGCTCTACCGATCCTTCGGCGAGTTGGTCGCAACCTTCCACGACGCCGCCGACACTTTCCGCAGCACGAATCCGAGACGCCCCGCGGACCTTCACCACACTCTCGACAGGCCGCTCGCCGAGATCGCCCCAGACCTCGCGCCGCCCGACCGCGAACTGCTCGAAGGACTGGCGATCGCAGTACAGGATCACTTCGCGCGCGACGACGGACGGAGCTGGGGCATCTGCCACGGAGACGTCACTCTCGACAACATCCTGCAGAACGGTGCCGGTCTCACGATCCACGACTTCGACCTGTCGGCCGAGGGATATCGCGCCACCGACTTCGCGGGCGTCGCGGGCACTGCGCACTGGAGCAGCTTCGTCGACGGCTACACCACCAAGCGCCCGATCGCGACTGCCGACCTCGCTGCCATCCCCTACCTGAGAGTCGTGGGCGCTATCTCGAACCTGCGCTTCCATCTCCAAGACAAACCGCTGATCCGTGGCACCGAGTCCCTCCACGAAGGTTGGGTCGACGGCGAACTCGACGTACTGCGGCGAGCTGCCGTCGACCTGCTCTGATGCAGCGATGGGTCAGTCGATCAGCGTCTTCTGAGCCTGGGCAGCCAGGTGAGCCGATCGGGGGTCGTCCGAGGTGCCGTCGGCGACCAGTACGGCGTACCGGAAGTGGAGGGTTTCGCCGGGTGGGAAGGGCAGCTCCTCCGAGAAGAACGGGGCTGGGCAGACAGCCGCGAAGTCTTCGGAGCGGACGAACCATTGCGGCGGGTGCCGCGGGTTGTCGGTGGCGTCGGCGATGATCACCGTAGATCCACGGTCGACCTCGTCGTGCTTGCCGGAGAAGCCCATCCAGGCCGCTCGCTGGCCGCGCAGGTCGTCGCCACCGAGCCCTTGCGGCGCAAGGACAGTTCCACCCGTGAAGGACCGCGGACCCCGCCAGAACAGCCCGCCGTACCCAGCGTTCTCGCGGCCGGCCGTTGTCGGGCTACCGATCTGCACGTTCTCGCCGGAGACGTTCGTCATCGCAGTCTCGTAGACGAGCACCCAGCCGTCGTCCGTCAGCCGCGTGGACAACGTGCGGGTCTCGTCGACCACGTGCGCGCCGGCTTGCGTGTGCCAGGACAGCCGATGCGTGAAGCGGACCAGGTCGTCCGACACGTCGAGCGCCTCGATCTCGTCGTGCACCATCGCGCCGTTGTTGTCGAGCTGCTCGTACCCGTTCTCGCGCGAGAACGTCGGCCCACCCCAGAAGTTCTCGTGGCCGAAGTGCGGCAGCGACCAGGTCAGCCCTTTGTGCCAGATGTGGTCGTGCGGGCGGTAGACGGAGACCAGGTCGCCGCCGAGCGTGCGCATCGGATGCAGGTACGGCCGCGGCGACTCCAACTGCGGATCCGTCGGGTTGTACACGTAGGTGAACAGCTCCCCGTCGCCGGCCGTCACCTGGATCGACCGGCCGACCGCATGATTGCAGCCCAATGCTTGCGTCATCTATCCGTGCTCCTCGTCATCTCGTTTGGTCGCCCACGGCGCGCCCAGCTCGCTGAACAGCGCAAGCTCCTCACCCGCCCGCGTCACCCACTTCTCCACCTCGGCCACGATCGGGCGCCGCTCCAGCCCTTCACCATCCCAGCGGATCAGCCGGGCCGGTATCTCCAGCGGCGCCGGCGCCACCCGAACAGCCTCGACCACCCGAGTGAACCCACCGGTCTCCGCGAACGGCGCCAGCAACGGCACCGAAGGATCGGCCCGATGGTCCAGCAGGTTCTCCAGCAGATCGTCCCGCCCGTACTGCGTATCGCTCGTCCGCCCGTTGATCGTCAACGACAGCCGGTCCACCGAATACCGCAGTACGGCCCGCCCCGCCGAGCCGTGCACGATCACCAACGGCTCGGGATCGTTCTGTTCGGCGCACAAGGTCAGCGCGGTCACGATCGTCGTACCGCGACTCGTCACCACCCGTACGGCGGAGGTGTCGTCGGACTCGATCGGATTGGCCCGGAACAACTCGGTCTCGACCGACGCCACCTGGTCGGCGCGCCCTGAACCATCGATCATCAACGCGGCCGCGGTCGCATGAGCGAACGGATTCGTCACCGCACCATCAACCACATCGACGCCGTCCAGGCTCCGCCGCCCGGCCCAGCGAGCACGCTGCCAGTACTGCGCGGTGCGCACCCACGTGCCGATCGCCCCGATCCCCCGCAGTTCGCCAAGGGTCCCGTCAGCCACCAGCTCGGCCAGCGTCCGGGCGGCCCTCGATCCCGCGACCTGGAACCCGACCTGACAGATCCGCCCGGTCTCCTCGATCACCGACAGCAGGTGCTCGAACTCGGCCAGCGACGCGGCCGGTGGCTTCTCCAGCAGCACGTCGGCTCCCGAACGCAACGCGAGCTCCGCGAGCGGCACGTGGGTCTGGATCGGCGTACTGATCACCACCACGTCGACCTCGACAGCGGCGAGCAGCTCGCGCAGGTCGGCGTACACGGCCACGTCCGGCGGTAAGTCGTCATCGGGCGGCCGCGGATCGGCGACCGCGAGCAGCCGGACCCGCCCCTCGGTCGCCAACTTGATCACGTGCCGCAGATGGGTGGCGCCGTGCCCGTGCACGCCGGCCACAGCCACGGTGGCCGGCCGAGACGCCGTCGCGGCGTCCCAGCCGATCACCGGAAATCAGTTGCTGACAGCAACGTCACTTGGTGAGCTCCCCGTTGACCTCGTCGATGAACTTCTGCGCTGCCTGGTCGGGCTTCATCCGCCCGAACAGTACTTCGGTGGTGTAGCGCTGGATGATCTTCTCCACCTGACCACCACCGACCGGCGGGGGCGGCGACGGCTCGCCGAGTTCGGCGGAGATGGCCTGGATGAACGCCTGCGACGCGGCATCGGCGGGCTTCAGCTTCGATGCGACAGCGGCCCGGATCTCGGTGTTCGGCGGAACGCCGCGCTCGGCAAGCAGGATGTTGCCGGCGGCCGGGCTGTTCGCGAGGTAGTTGACGAACTCGGCCGCCTCCTTCGGGTGCTTGGAGCGCGAGGAGATCGACCAGAACATGGATCCCTTGTAGTACGCGCCGTTCTCGGTCGCCTTGCCGGTCACACTCGGCAGCCGCAACAGCTTGAGCTGCTGGCCGGAAGCCTTGCTGAGGGCGTTCAGCTGGTTGCTCCAGGCGTACCCCATCGCGAGCTTGCCGGTCGCCATCCCGGACTGGTCGAGCGGCGCGTTCATGTCCTGCGCGGTGAACGCCGCGGAGGGGATCGCCTTCGCATCCTGCATCTTGAGCAGGTTGGTGTAGAACTCGGTCACACCCTCCTTGGTGACGCCGAGCTTGCCGTCCTTGGTGAACAGCGACTGGCCGTGCTGACGGGCCCACATGTTCAGACTGGCATCGTTGGTCCCGTACGCCGCTGTGCCCCAGCCCTTGCCGTTCAGCTTCGCGCTGATCTGCGTGGCGAGCTGGCTGTACTGATCCCAGGTCCACGTCTTGTCGTCGGGCAGCGCGACCCCGGCAGCCTTGAAGACCGCCGGGTTGGCGACGATCGTGAACGCGTTGATCCCGGCGTTCAATCCGTACAGGCCGTTGTCGAACTCACCGGCGCCGAGGGTGTCCGGCTGGAACTTGCTGGTGTCCAGCCCGTCGGCCTTCTTCAGGTCGAGCAGCGCGCCGCGATCGGCGTACTCGCGCAGGTACTTCTCGTCCATCTGGATGATGTCCGGCGCGTCGTTGGCGGCGACGGTGGTGGCGAGCTTGTCCCAGTAGCCGGCCCATTCGCCGAACTCGCCCTTGATCTTGATCTTCGGGTGGTCCTTCTGGAACTCCTCGATCACCTGCTGGGTGAGCTTGTGCCGGGTGTCGGAACCCCACCAGTTGAACCGCAGCGTGACCTCGCCGTTGGCGGACTGACCGCCGGACGAGCCGCCACAGGCACTCGCGGCCAGCAGGGTGACGGCGATCGCGGCGGTCGCCAGACCACGCAGTCGCCGGCGCCTGGACGGTGCAGGTGATGACGGTGGCGGGACGCTGGTGGGACGGGAGAGCGGCCTCATGGCGGGCACCTTTCAGCGGATTACTTGATACCGGTGGTTGCGATCCCCTTGATCAGGAAGCGCTGGCCGAGCAGGAAGGCAAGGAAGACCGGGACGAGCGAGACGACCGACATCGCGAACATCGAGCCCCAGTTGGTACTGGCGGTGGCGTCGACGAACGACCGGAGCGCGACCGGGACGGTGTACATCTTCGGATCGGTCAGGTAGATCAACTGGCTGAAGAAGTCGTTCCAGGTCCAGATGAACGTGAAGATCGTCGTGGTCGCCAGCGCGGGAACCATCAGCGGCAGGATCACCCGCAGAAAGATCCCGGCCTTACCGCAGCCGTCGATCCGGGCGGCCTCGTCCAGTTCGCGCGGGATGCCGCGGATGAACTGCACCATCAAGAAGACGAAGAACGCGTCAGTGGCCAGGAACTTCGGCACGATCAGCGGCAGGAACGTGTTGATCCAGCCGGCCTGGGAGAACAGGATGTACTGCGGCACGATCACCACGTGGATCGGCAACATGATCGTCACCAGCATGATCGAGAACCAGAACTTCTTGCCGGCGAAGTCCAGCCGGGCGAACGCGTACGCCGCCAGCGAGCAGGACACCAGGTTGCCCAGCACGGCACCGAAGACGACGGCCGCCGAGTTCAGCAGGTACCGGGTGAACGGCTCGGTCAACGCGTTCCAGCCGACCCGGTAGTTGCTGATCTCCAGGTCCTTGATCAACAGGCCCGGCTCGCGGAAGATCTCGTTGCCCGGCCGCAGCGAGCTGACGACCATCCAGATCACCGGGTAGAGCATCACCAGCGCGGCCGCGGCCAGCGCGAGATGGGTCAGCACGGGCCGGATGCGAGCCCAGCCGAAGGTGGCGGACCGGCGCCGCACGGCGGCCGTCCGCAGCGTCTCAGTCGTCATAGAACACCCAGTACTTCGAGGCGATGAAGTTGATCGCGGTGAAGACCCCGATGATCACGAGCAGGAACCACGCCATCGCCGAGGCGTAGCCCATGTCGAAATTGCCGAAGCCACGGTCGTAGAGATAGAGCGTGTAGAACATCGTCGAATCGGACGGCCCGCCCGTCCCGCCGGAGACGACGAACGCCTGGGTGAACGACTGAAACGCGTGGATGATCTGCAGCACCAGATTGAAGAAGATGATCGGGGTGAGCAGCGGCAGCGTGATGCTGCGGAACCGGCGGAACGCACCGGCGCCGTCGACCGACGCGGCCTCGTAGTACATCGCCGGGATCTGGCGCAGGCCGGCCAGGAAGATCACCATCGGGGCGCCGAAGGTCCAGACGTTCAGCACGACCAGGGTGCCGAGCGCCGTACTCGGGTCCGAGATCCAGCCCTTGCCGTCGAACCCGAGCGGCTGCAACACCTGGTTCAGCAGGCCCTCGGTGCCGAACACCTGCTTCCACAGGATCGCGATCGCGACGCTGGAGCCGAGCAGCGACGGCAGGTAGAAGATCGAACGGTAGAAGGCCATACCGCGAACGCCACGATCCAGGACCACGGCCAGCAGCAGCGCCACCGCGAGCTGCAGCGGGACGGAGACGAACACGTAGGTGAACGTCACCCGCAGCGAGTTGTGCAGCCGCTGGTCGGACAGCATCCGGGTGAAGTTCTCCAGCCCGATCCACTGCGGCGCCTGGATCAGGTTGTAGTCGGTGAACGCCAGGTAGAGCGAGGCCAGCATCGGGCCGATGGTGATCACGAACAGCCCGAGCAGCCACGGCGTCAGGAACAGGTACCCCGCCAGGTTGTCCCGCTTCTTCGCCTTCGCCGGCCCGGGCGGTTTCTTCCGACCGAGCGTGCTCAGTTCCGCCAGCGCGCTCATACTTTCCTTCCTCCAGAAAGCCTTTGATGCCCGGAAAGCGTTTACCCAGGCCCGTTAAGTTAGCGCTATCACCCGACTCAGACAAGGCCTCGGCGGAGATTCGGTGACCGGATCCGGACAGCCTGTGCAGTATTGACAGGACATACTGGCCCGGCAACAGTACTGTGCACCTGGTAACCGCTTTCCCCGCCTGCCCGGAGGACTTGATGCCGCGTCGTACCTTCCCCGCCGGACCGCTCGCCGGGCTGTCCGGAGGAGACCCAGCTGCAGGGTCTGGACGGGCCGCCGATGGGCTGGACGAGGATTTCCTGGCGTTCCTGACCCGAGCCGGCACGGCGCAGGTCCCGGTGGTTCTGAGCAGCACCGAGGAGCCCGGCGACGACGTTCGCACACTGGCACGCAAAGCGCGCCGGCTGGTCGCGGCCTATGTCTGGAGCCGTTCGGACTACTTCCACGACGCGGCTTTGCTCGACCCACTCGCGCTCTTGTACGGCCGAGTGTCCACTGCCCAGCACGAGGACGGCCTCTTCGACATCGGCAACCTGCACTCGCCTCCGGACAGCGCCTTCGCCATCCAGGATCTGTGCCTGACCTGGGCGCTGCTGGACGCCGACAACGAGGAGGCGACCGTCCCGCACCGTGAGGTCCTCGAACGCATCCTCCGCAAGGCTGGACCGGCACTGGCTTCCGGAGGTCTCCACACGCCCAACCACCGCTTCGAGGTCTCGGCCGCACTGGCCCGCACTCATCAACTCTTCCCCGACGACCGGTACGCCGCGCGTATCGACGAATGGCTCGCGGAAGGTGTGGACGCGAGTGAGGACGGCATCTACAGCGAGCGGAGTCCCAACTACGCCGTAGCGGTCACGAATCCGAGCTTGCTGGCGATCGCCCGGCTGCGGGACCGGCCTGAGCTGATCGACTACGTCCGGCGCAACCTGATCGCGACGATGTTCCACCTGGAGCCCGACGGCGAGGTGGAGGCCGTCGCCTCCCGACGGCAGGACCAGACCATGCGCCAGCACGTCTCGCGGTACCTGACCCAGTTCCGCGAGCTGGCTTTGCGCGACGGGGACGGACGTTTCGCTGCCGTCGCGCAAGAGATCGCAGATCGCGGCGACGGCGAGTTCGGGGACTTCCTGGCCGAGGTGCTCGAACAGCCGTTCCTCGCCAACCGACTGCCCGCCGCGGCGCCGACTCCGGACGACTTCATCCAGGAGTTTCCCGCCCAGGCTTTGGTGCGGATCCGGCGTGGCACCCGGGCCGCGACCGTTTTCGGCGGCACGGATTTCCACGACATCCCGGTGATCGCCTCGGGTCTGTCCACGAACCCGACCTTCTTCAAGCTGCGGCAAGGCGCCGCGATCCTCGACTCCGTACGGCTGTCCCCTCAGTTCTTCGGCACCGGCCACTTCCGCAGCGACGGCCTCGAACGGACCGGGCCGACCACCTTCCGGCTGTCCGACGAGGTGAAGGTGCCGTACCACCTCCCGCTGCCACCGGCTCACCGGCGTACGGACGGGGCCTACGCGCTCACCCCCGACGGCCGCTTCTACGCCTCGATGGATTTCCCGCACCGACCCAAGCACTACCGCGTACTACGAACGTCGGTCACCGTCGCCGAGGTCGCCGGCGGCTTCGATCTGACCTTCGAGCTGACCGAGTCCGAGGTCCTGCTAGCGATCGAGCTCTGTTTCCGGCCCGGCGGAATCCTCACCGGCGTCGACGCACTCGATGCCGATGGCAACTATCAGCTCGGCACGGGCACCGGCCGGTACACGGTCGGCAGCGACTGGATCGAGTTCGGACCCGGCAACGGAGACACCCGGGTGGCGATGGATCCGGGCGAGCGCTACACCCAGCTCAACGGCAACCTGACACCGGACGGCCTCCGCGTGTACGTCACCGGTCGCTCGCCTCTTCACTACACGCTCAAGCTGCGTACCAGCGGCTGACATCTGCCCACGGGTTCGCCCGGCCCCGGTTGTCGGCGGCAGGCTGTACAAAGGGAGCGTGACATTTCATGCCGCGGTTTTCATTGCGACCAGCCTGGACGGATTCATCGCGCGCCCGGACGGGTCGATCGACTGGCTGACGGACCCCGCCGAGAAGCCCGGTGACACCGGGTACCAGGAGTTCATGGCCGTCATCGACACCGTGGTCCTGGGCCGGAAGACCTACGAGACGGTGCTCGGCTTCGACTTCTGGCCGTACGAGGGCAAGCAGGTCGAGGTGCTCAGCAGCACCCTGTCGGCCGAGGCCGACGAGCGGATCATCGTGCACCGGACCCTCGACGGCCTGGTGCAGACCCTGAACGACCGCGGCGCCAAGCGCGTGTACGCCGACGGTGGCGGGGTCATCCAGACGTTCCTGCGGGCCGGCCTGCTGAACGAACTCACCATCACCACCGTGCCGGTCCTGATCGGCTCCGGCATCCCGCTGTTCGGCGAGTTGGACCGCGACATCCACCTCACCCACAACGCCACCCGCACCTTGAACGGCGGCTTCACCCAATCCGACTACACCGTCCGCCTGCACTGATCACAACCCGGGCTTGCAGTCCCGCTGCTTGAGCAGGGTTTTCAGCGACGTCTCGCCGGGTGGGTCAGCGGGATTCGAGGACGGCGAGGTCGCGTTCGGCGTACTGGCGGTGTTCCCATTCCTCGATCAGGACGGCGCCGAGGCAGCGGCGGACGGCGAAGCTTTCCGACTCCGGGTAGCCCGGTTCGGGGACCGGGGCGGTGTGGCCGGCGAGTTGTTCGTCGGTGAGGCCGGCGAGGACCCGGCGTACGGTCGCCTGGCGGTCGGCGCGGAGGACCAGGACCTCATCGAGCGATGGGCGGGCGGCGAGATCACGCGGTACGCCGGGGATGTCGGGCATCTCGTCGTGCGGCAGGTCCAGCGGATCCCACGGCGCCGGCTCACCGAGGACGGCCCGGCTCACCCAGGCGTCGGTGGCGAAGACGAGGTGCCGCAGGGTCTCGATGAACGACCACTCGCCGTCGACTCGCTCGTGCAGCAACTCCGGGTCGAGCTGGGCGGCCCGCTCCACCGTCCCCTGCCACAGCGGCTCGAGGAGATCCCACGCTGCCCGGAAACCGTCGGCATCGCTCGGCTGCATCTTCGCGCGCTCCGGATAGCGCCGGTTCAGCTCCGCCTCGACCAGCGGTACGACGTCGACGCCGTTGATCCGGACATTCTCGATCTCGCCGCTGATCTCGACATCCGCCACCAGGGCACCGCGGATCGTCACCCCGGACAGGTCGACCAGGTTGAACCGCGCACCCTTCAGATCGACGTCGCGGAACCGCGCGTCGGTCAGGTAGACGTCCTCGAACCGCGAGCCGCTCAGATTCTGCTTGATGAAGTCAGCCACCAGACCAGCATTTCCCACCCCAGGCAGCCGGGTCCAGCCATCAGCGAACCCCGCTGCAGTTCGACGGCCGCGGTCTGGGCCAGCCGTGGCGCTCTGCCCGGTCGGCCACACCACCCACCACCACGGCCGGGCGAGAATCATCCGGCGGCCTGGCGATTTGGGCTCTGCTCACCACCACCGAGCCGGTCGCGGAGGAATCCGACACCGGCGAGCCGGTCGCCGAGGAATCCGGCGATCGCGGCCCGCGCGGTCCGAGCCTGCCGCACCAGGCCGGGCATGCTGAGGAACGCGTGCGCCGCCTTCGGGATCTCGATCAACTCCGCCGGCGTTCCGGCCTTGCGCAGAGCTTCGAAGTACGCCCGGCCGTGGTCCGCCACCGGGTCGAGAACCGGCACCACCAGGAGCGCCGGCGGCAGCCCTCCGAGGTCGTCGGCGAACAGCGGCGACACAGCGCGGGGATCGGATCCCTCCGGAACGGCCAACCGGCGGAAGAACTCCATCTGCTTCACCGTGAGCGTCGGGCTGTCGGAGTACTCGCTCATGGACCGGTAGTCGAGCGCAGTCGCGGTAAGGTCGACACAGGGATTGACCAGCACCTGTGCGCGGAGTAGCAGCCCCGATTCCCTTGCCCGCAAGGCAGACAGCGCCGCGACCATCGACCCGGTGCTCTCCCCGAACACGGCCACTCGCGCCGGGTCCACTCCCCACTGCGCGCTGTTCTGTACGACGTGACGCAGTACGTCCCAACCGTCGTCGACAGCAGCCTGCAAAGGCGTCTCCATGTCGATGAGCCGGTGCTCCACCGACACGACTACGGCAGGCAGCCGCGCGGCCAGATGACTGTTGGTCCAGTCGCACTGCACCGCGGTACCGACGAATCCGCCGCCATGCACGTGCAGCACCAATGGCAAAGCGCCAGTGGCTGTAGTCGGCCGGTACACCCGGACCTGGACCACTCGGTCGGGCAGAGTCACCTGCTCCCACCTGATGCTCGCCTTGCGGTCCGGCACTCCGGTGACCACCCGGATCAGCGGGGACTTGAGCCTGCGGTTCTGGGCCTCGCGGAAGGCGACCAGCTTCTCCATCGACAGCGTCGACCAGTCCGGTTCGCCTCGCAGGGAGTAGAGCAACCGGACTCCCAGCGACGGCTGCTGAACGGCGGTGGAGTGGCTCATGTCTGCTCCTCAAGCTATTTCGCTACCATCAGTATCGATACCGAAAGTAGCATAACTAGCTAGGGTGTGACCATGGCCCGAACAACCACCCCCGCCAAACCCGGCCGGCCGCGCGTGAGCCTCGACGCCGAGGTCTTCGCGGCAACGCTCAGGACGGTCCACGAGCTCGGGTACACCCACGCCACCGTGGACCGCATCGCTGCCGCGGCCGGCGTCGCGAAGACCACGATCTACCGTCGCTGGCCGTCGAAGGGCGCACTGATCACCGCCTGCCTCGTCGATGCCTTCGGCCCGCTGCCGGTGACCGGGACCGACCGGACCGCAGACCTGGCCGCGGCGATTCACTTCGGCGCGGCGAAGATCGGCGAGCCCGGGATCGCCGCGGCCTTCGCCGGGGTGTTCACCGATGCCATCGGCGATCCCGCACTACGGCAGATCCTGTCCACGCAGTTGCAGGACCCCTATCGAATCGTGCTCCAAAAAGTGCTGGGCGAGTCGGAGCAGCGGGTCCTCTTCTTCATCGATGTCGTCATCGGCACCCTGCTGCACCGGATGGGGATGACCGGCGAACCGATGGCCGACGCCGACGTCGACGCCCTGGTCGCAATGATCCAACGGGACTTCAGCCCGGAAGTTGCCTAGAGCAAGGACTCGGCCAGCAGCCGACGCAGGGCGCCGGCCTCGGGAATCGTCGCGAAGGATGGATTGCTCATGTGCGGTTGCCGGAGAACCTCGAGCGTCGACAGCGCCGGCTGAGCTGCGATCTCGGTACGCGGCAGCGGCGCGTCGAGGAACCGCAGGGCCAGCGGTACGACGTACTTGGCCGCCCAGTACGCCGGGCCGCGGATCTCGCCGACCGCATGGATCCCCGGCTCAGGTGTCGCGCCGGACGGACCGGTGATCCAGAGGAAGACCGGCTGCCCGGCCGCGAAGAGCGCGGACCGGTAGTTGTCCTGGACGCACCAGGTCTCGACGCCGTTTGCCATCAACCCAGGCAGGTCGGTCAGCGACGGGTTGCACTTGAGGATCCAGCCGCCGAGAGTGTCGGCCGTCACCCGCCGGGTCATCGAGCGGAAGGCTTACCGGCGGCGCAGCAGGTCGACGGCCTCGGCGGCCCAGTAGGTGAGGATCGTGTCGGCGCCGGCGCGGCGGATCGAGGTCAGCGTCTCCAGGATCGCCTGCTCACGGTTGATCCAGCCGTTGGCGGCAGCCGCCTCGACCATCGCGTACTCACCGGAGATGTTGTACGCGGCAACCGGTACGTCGACGTGGTCGCGGACCTGCCGGATGATGTCGAGGTACGCCAGGGCCGGCTTCACCATCACGATGTCGGCACCCTCGGCGACGTCGAGATCGACCTCGCGAATGGCGTCGTGCGCGTTGCCCGGGTCCTGCTGGTACGTCTTCCGATCGCCTTGCAGGGAAGAGCCCACGGCTTCCCGGAACGGCCCGAAGAAGGCGGACGCGTACTTCACGGCGTACGCAAGAATCACCGTGTCGAGATGGCCGGCCGCGTCCAGCGCAGTACGGACCGCACCGACCTGGCCGTCCATCATCCCAGACGGTCCGACCACGTGGGCGCCGGCCGAAGCCTGCGCGACACCCATCTCCGCATAGACCTGCAGTGTCGCGTCGTTGTCCACGCGACCGGTCGAGTCCAGCACGCCGCAGTGGCCGTGCGAGGTGAACTCGTCGATGCACAGGTCCGCCATCACCAGCAGGTCGTCGCCGACCTCGGCGACCGCGTCCCGGATCGCCACGTTGAGGATCCCGTTCGGGTCGACAGCACCCGAACCGGTCTCGTCCTTCTCGGTCGGTACGCCGAACAGCATCACTCCGCCGAGCCCGAGCTGAGCCGCCTCCGCGACCGCCTTCCGCGCGGTGTCGCGAGTGTGCTGGTAGACGCCGGGCATCGACTTGATCGGGATCGGCTCGGTGGCGTCTTCCCGGACGAACATCGGCAGGATCAGCTGCCTCGGTTCGAGCGTGGTCTCGGAGACCAGCCTGCGGATCGCCGCCGACGACCGCAGCCGACGGGGCCTCACACCCGGGAATCCAGTCATCTCAGCTCTTCCTACGCGAACCCGAACGACGCTCTGACGGCCGGGTGACGACTTCACCGGCCTCCACCATGGTGTCACGCCGGTTGGCGCCGAACCGCGCGAGCGCCTCGGCCAGCTCCTCGGCGGACGGCGACTCGGCCATCGCGTCGACCCGCAGGCCGTGCTCCTCGGCGGTCTTCAGCGTCGCCGGGCCGATCACTGCGATCACCGTCGACGCGTGCGGCTTGCCGGCGATGCCGACCAGGTTGCGCACGGTCGAGGACGAGGTGAACACGACCGCGTCGAACTTGCCCGACTTGATCGCTTCGCGGGTCGGCGCGGGCGGCGGAGCGGCCCGCACGGTCCGGTACGCCGTGACGTCGTCGACCTCCCAGCCCAGATCGGTCAGACCCGCGACCAGCGTTTCGGTGGCGATGTCGGCGCGCGGCAGGAAGACCCGGTTGATCGGGTCCAGCAGCTCGTCGAACGGCGGCCAGTCCTCGACCAGCCCGGCGGCGGACTGCTCACCGGTCGGGGTCAGGTCCGGCCGGATGCCCCAGGCCGCGATCGCCTCGGCGGTCTTGTCACCGACGGCGGCGATCTTCAGCCCGGAGAACGCGCGCGCGTCCAGCCCGTACTCGTCGAACTTCTCCCGGACGGCCTTGACCGCGTTCACCGAGGTGAAGGCGACCCACTCGTAGCGGCCCTCGACCAGGCCGCGAATGGCCTTGTCCATCTGCTGCGGGTTGCGCGGCGGCTCGACGGAGATCGTCGGCACCTCTTCCGGCATGGCGCCGTACCGGCGCAGCCGGTCCATCAGCGGCCCGGCCTGGTCCTTGGTGCGCGGCACCAGGATCCGCCAGCCGAACAGCGGCTTGGTCTCGAACCAGCTGAGCGCCTCGCGCTGCTCGACCACGGAGCCGACCACGATGACGGCCTCGCCGGTCACCTTGGCGGCGCGGAGGTCGGTGACGATCGTGGCCAGGGTGCCGACGACGCTGGTCTGCGCGGTCGTCGTCCCGCCGACGGTCGCGGCGACCGGCGTACCGGCGTCGAAGCCGGCCTCGATCAGTGCGGCGGTGGCGTCCTTGAGCACGTCGGTGGCGTTCAGCAGGACCAGTGTCTGCTTCGGGTGCACCTTGGTGAAGTCGAGCTTGGCCTCGGCCAGGTCGAGCACGGTCACCTCGCGCTCACCCTTGACGGTCAGCGGGATCCCGGCGTACGTCGGGACGGCGCTGACCTCGCTGACCCCGGGGATCACGTTGAAGCCGATACCGGCCTTGCGGCAGGCGGCGGCCTCCTCGGCCCCACTGGAGAAGGTGAACGGGTCACCGGTGAGCAGGCGGACCACGTTCGCCGAGGTCTTGGCGGTCTTCACCACCAGGCGCGCCCGGGCCGCGATCTTCAGCGCCCGGCTGCCTTCGGCGCCGGAGCCGTCGACGACCTCGACGCCCGGCTTGCAGTACGCCAGGAACGCGTCGTGCTCAGGCCCCTCGACCACGACGGCGTCGGCGTTCGCCAGCACGTCGCGACCGGCCAGGGTCAGCAGTGCTGGGTCACCCGGCCCCACGCCGACGAAGGTGACGTGGCCCAGCGGTTTGGGTTGCCGTGCCGCGGCCGCGCCGGTGCTGGCCGCTGCCTTGGCGGGCACGTTCTGGGGCGCCTTGGTGGCCGCTGCTGTCTTCGCGCTGCTCACGTCTGCTGTCGCCTTTGCCCTTGTCTTGCTGCTCGTCTTCGTACTCGTCGTTCCCCGTGCCGCTGTCATTCCTCCAGCAACTCCTTCGCCAGCGCCCTTCCGAGCGACACCGGGTCGTCCACCGGGCCGTTGGCCGACAGGCGCCGTACGCCGCCGTCCTGGCCGAGCGCGCCCCGCAGCCAGAGCTCGGGACCGTCCTCACCTTCGACCACCTCGGCGAGCGCGCCGACCGGAGCCGAGCACCCTGCCTCGAGAGTGGCAAGCAACTGCCGTTCCGCTGTCACCGCGGCCCGGGTGGCCGCGTCGTCCAACGGCGCCAGCGCCGCCAGTACCGCGACGTCGTCGGCGCGGCATTCGATGCCGAGGGCACCTTGTCCGGGAGCCGGCAGAACCTGGATCGGATCCAGGGTCTCGGTGACCTCGTCCAGCCGGCCCAACCTGGCCAACCCTGCCCTCGCGAGCACCACCGCGTCCAATTTGCCATCGGCGACCATCGCGATCCGGGTGTCCACGTTGCCGCGGATGCCGGTCAGTTCGAGGCCGAGACCGAGCGCGTCCAGCTGGGCCTGCCGCCGCAGCGACCCGGTCCCGACCACGGCGCCGGGTGGGAGTTCGCCGAGCGACAGTCCGTCCCGGGCGACCAGTACGTCGCGCGGGTCCTCCCGGAGTGGGATGGCGCCGAGCGTCAGTCCGTCCAGCGGTGTGGTCGGCAGGTCCTTCAGGGAGTGCACGGCGATGTCGATCTGGTCTGCCACCAGGGCGTCGCGCAGGGCGCTGACGAAGACCCCGGTGCCACCGATCTGGGCCATCGGCGCGCGGTTCACGTCGCCGACGGTGGTGATCAGCACGAGTTCGACCTCGTGGCCGAGGGCGCGCAGGGAGTCGGCGACCAGATTCGACTGGGCGGTCGCGAGTGCCGACCGGCGGGTTCCGAGCCTGATCATGCCGATTCACCTCCGGTGGTCTTGGGTGCGGTGACCGCGTCCACGGTCGCTGGGTCCAGCGCGAACAGCTCGCGCAGCGCATCGGCGTACGTCGGTCCGCCGGGATCCGCGGCGAGTTCCTTCACCCGGACGGTCGGCGTGTGCAGCACCTTGTCGACCACCCGGCGTACCGTCCGGGCCACCTCGGCGCGCTGGACCTCGTCGAGGCCGGGCAGTCTGCGATCGAGCCGGCTCAGCTCGGCGTCGACCACCTCGGCGGCCATCGCCCGGAGCGCGACCACGGTCGGCGTGACCGACGCGGCCCGCCGGGTCGCCTCGAAGGCAACCGTCTCCTCGGCGACGATCCGGCGTACGTCGTCGATGTCGTGCTCGGTGCCGCCCGCAGTACCGGCCAGGTCGGCCAGGGTCACCAGCTTGACGCCGGGCTGCCGGGCCGCGGCGGGATCGACATCGTGCGGAAGAGCGACATCCAGTACGCCGAAAGGCCGGCCGTCGGCCGCGTTGCGCACCATCTCCTCGGTCAGCACGACACCGCGTGCACCCGTGCAGGAGACCACCAGGTCGGCCTCGGTCAGCGCCTGCGGCACATCGGAGAGCCGGATCGCGGTCGCGCCGATCCGGTCGGCGAGGGCCACCGCGCGATCGAAGTTCCGGTTCGCGATCGTGACGGTGGTGGCGCCACCGGCGAGCAAGGTCTGGGCGGCCAGCGATGCCATCGAGCCGGCTCCGACGACCAGCGCGCGCCGGCCCTCGTAACCACCGACGGCCTCGAGCCCGGCAGAGACGACCGAGCGGCCGGCGGAGTCGATGCCGGTCTCGGCGCGGGCCCGCTTGCCGACCCGCAGCGCGTGCTGGAACAGAGCGTTCAGGCCGGTGCCGATCGTCTCCAGGTCCTGGCCGACGCGCAGCGTTTCCTTCACCTGGCCGAGGATCTGGCTCTCGCCGACGATCATCGAGTCCAGCCCGGCCGTGACCTGGAAGAGGTGCGCGACGGCGCCTTCCTCGAAGTGCACGTAGAGGTGCTCGGCCAGGTCGAGCAGCGGGACGCCGGTGACGTCGGACAGGATCGCCGTCACCTCGTCCATGCCGGCGTGGAAGCGGTCGACGTTCGCGTACACCTCGGTGCGGTTGCAGCTGGCGAGGACGGCCGTCTCGGACACCGCGGGCGTGTGCTGCACGGCGATGGCGAGCTTGGTGGCCGCGTCCGGGTCGAGCGCGACCCGCTCCAGCACCGAGATCTCGGCCGACCGGTGCGAGATACCGACAACGAGATAACTCATGCGCCGACACCTCCACCGACGCTGGGCAGATCAGTGACGACACCGTTCATCGCTGGCAGTTCGGGCACCGGGGGGAGCGCCGCCTCTCCGGACTTTCGTTGTTCGTGGTACGCCAGGATCTGCAACTCGATCGAGAGGTCCACCTTGCGGATGTCGACGCCGTCGGGCACGGACAGCACCACCGGCGCGAAGTTCAGGATGCTGGTCACGCCCGCCGCGACCAGCCGGTCGCAGACCTCCTGGGCGGGACCCGCGGGAGTGGTGATGACCCCGATCGAGACCCGGTCCGCGGCGACGATCTCCTCCAGCTCGGCGAAGTCGCGGACGACCATGTCGCCGATCTTCTCGCCGACGAGCTCGGGGGCGGCGTCCAGCAGCGCGACGATCCGGAAGCCGCGGGTGCCGAAGCCGGAGTAGTTCGCCAGCGCGTGGCCGAGGTTTCCGATCCCGACGATGACCACGGCCCAGTCCTGGGTGACGCCGATCTCGCGGGCGATCTGGTAGCGCAGGTACTCCACGTCGTACCCGACGCCGCGGGTGCCGTACGAGCCCAGGTAGGAAAGGTCCTTGCGCAGCTTGGCGGAGTTCACCCCGGCCGCGGTCGCCAGATCCTCGCTCGACGCGGTGGCGATCCCACTGTCCGACAGCGCGGTCAGGGCCCGCAGATACACCGGCAAGCGCGCGACAGTGGCCTCGGGAATGCCGCGTTCGGTTCTCGTCGGCGCGCCGGGGCGACGGCTGCGGGCAGGCGTCACAATTCTCCTGGAAATGGTGGTTCTCGAGTCACCGCCTCACGGCTGGCGACTACCCCACTCTAGGAGCTTGTGAACGTGAGAACAAAATCGAGAAGGCCGTCCGTGATGGATGGCACTAAGTTGTCAAGGCCTTCTTGAGTCTGACCGGGTCCACGCGCCAGAAATCGTGCTGGCGGCCGTCGACGAAGGTGACCGGGATCTGTTCGCCGTACTCCTCGAACAGCTTCGGGTCGGTGGTGATGTCGATCTCGGTCCAGCCGACGCCCAGTTCGGCGCAGACCTGCTCGATGATCGCCCGGGCGTCGTCGCACAGATGACAGCCCGGTTTCCCGTACAGCGTGACCCTCATCGGTCCGCCCGCAACCGGCCCTTGGCCACCTTGCCGGTGACCGAATGCGGCAGATGGTCGACGACCTCGATCTCGACCGGGCACTTGAACCGGGCCAGCCGCGTCCCGGCGTACTGCCTGATCTCGGCCGGATCCGCAGCCGCCCCGGTCGCCGGTACGACGAACGCCTTCACCGCCTCGCCGGTCGCCTCGGACGGTACGCCGATCACCGCCGCCTCGCGCACTCCCGGCGCCTGGACGAGCACCTCTTCGACCTCACTGGGGAAGACGTTGAAGCCGGACACGATGATCAGTTCGCGCAACCGGTCGACCAGGAAGAGGTCGCCGTCGGCATCGAGATAGCCGACGTCGCCGGTGCGGTACCAGCCTTCGGCGTCCGGCCCGTCGACGCCGTCGGGCCAGTAGCCGGAGAACAGGTTGTCGCCGCGGACCAGGATCTCGCCCGGGTCGTCACCCTCGACCTCCTCGCCCTGCTCGTCGGCGATCCGGAGTTCCACGTTCGGCAGTGGGCGGCCCACCGAGCCCGGCTTCGGGTCGCTCTCGCCCAGGGTGGTGGTGACACCTGGCGAGGCCTCGGTCAGCCCATAGCCCTGATGCACGAACAGTCCGGTCGCCTGCTCGAACCGGTCGGCCATGCCCCGGTCCAGCGTGGACGCGCCAGTCAGTACCACCTTGACGGTCCGCAGAGCGTCCTTCAGATCGTCGCGGGCCAGCAGCGCGTTGAGGGCCGGCGGCGCCAGCGGAAGCCGCGTCACGCCGTACGAGCGGATCTGCTCGATGGTGTGTGCCGAGTCGAACCGCCGGTCGACGATCAGCGCCGCGCCGGTGGCCACGACCCAGCCGAGGACGGCGTTCAGGCCGAAGGCGTGGAACATCGGCAACACGCCGAGCACCACGTCGTCGGGACCCATCCGGTCCGCGCCGAGGTCGGCCAGATTCTTCACGTTGGCCGCGAGGGCCCGGTGAGTGAGCATCGCGGCGCGCGGATCACCACTGGTCCCGGACGTGTAGAGCAGGACGGCGAGTGTTTCCGGGTCGGTCTGCGGCGTAAGCGGAGCGTGACCGGCGAGCTCACCGGGACCGACCGTCCGGAGGCCCTCGATCTTGTCCGCGAGGTCGCCGTCGGCGATCGCCAGCCGGGCTCCGGAATGCGCGATCACGGTACTGATCTCGCTCTTCGTCAGGCCCGTGTTCAGCGGTACGGCGACCAGCCCGGCGCGGAGAATCCCCAGGTAGGACGTGACGAACTCGATGCTGTTCGCCATCAGCAGGACCACCCGGTACCCCGGTACGAGGCCGGCCGCGGCGAACCCGCGGGCCGCGCTGTCGACCGCCTGCTCGAGGTCGTTCCAGGTCAGCCTCCGGTCGCCGTCGACCAGGGCCGGACGTTCGCCGTGACGTCGCGCTGTGTCACGAAGAATGTCCGCAAAGTTGAAGTTCACCATGCGAGTCTGTCACGAGCCCACTAGGGTGCTCTTCATGACTCGAGCTACCCGGCGTAGGCCGCGTCCGCGGCCCGCGCTCGCCGGAGGTGGGCTGGGAACGATTGCACACTCCGCCGCCGGCAGCTATACAGGTGCACTCGGGGGCGAACTCGGTCGGGGCGATTCACCCGCCGGCGCGAAACCGGCACGCCGCCCACTGTTGACAGCCGGTGCTTCAGACGTAACGCTCGGTGCTGTCTCAGCCGCTGTGGCCATTCGCGGATGGACCAGTCGTAGACGTGTCAGTTGAACGGGGAGAGAACTTGACGACGCCGGAGCCAAGCCCGGACGGGATGAGACGCGCAGAGCTCGTCGATCGCGCCCAGGCAGGGGACGTCGGTGCGTTCGGCGAGCTGTACGACGAGTACTCGCTGACCGTGTATCGCTACATCTACGCGCGGGTGTCGTCCTCGGCACTCGCGGAGGACCTGACCAGTGAGACGTTCGTCCGGGCGCTCCGCGCGCTGGACTCGTTCCGCTGGCAGGGCCGGGACTTCGGGGCCTGGCTGGTCACGATCGCCCGGAACCTGATCACCGACCACTACAAGTCGGGCCGTGTGCGGCTCGAAGTGGTGACGGACGAGATCGAGACCCACGACCGGCAGACCGAGGGGCCGGAGGTCGACGTACTGGCCGCCGCCACCGCCGAGGTCCTCCGGGACGCGGTCGCGGCCTTGCCCGACGAGCAGCGCGACTGCCTGACGATGCGGTTCTTCGCCGGTCTGTCGATCGCGGAAACGGCCAAGGCGCTGGAGAAGTCAGAGGGCGCCGTCAAGCAACTGCAACTGAGGGCCGTCCGGCACTTGGCGAAGGTTATCCCCAAGGACTTGAGGTGAGACGAATGACAACGAATGTCCTTCGTAACCCGTCAGGGAGTTTCCTCGTTTGCCTGGTGAGGACCTGTCGGTGACCCCGACTGGCCATTGAGGAGAACGAGCAATCATGAGTGACCTACACAGGGCTCGAGCGCGCGCGGAGTCATTCGCGCACGCCGTCGATCACGGGCCCCGTCACTCTTCGCGACTGAGCGATGACCCCGAGCTGATGGACGCTGTGGAGCTGGTCGGACGGCTGAGGACCGCCGGCGCAGTGGCACCGCGACCGGAGTTCACTGCCGAGCTGAGGCACCGCCTCCTCGAGCAGGCCGCGGCCCGAGCCGCAACGACTCCGACCGTGGTGCGCAGCACTCCGGAAAGCGCGGGAGACCCGCTGCCCCGCGAGGACGACGACGCGTCCGTGACAGATATCCGCCATCGTCACGGCCGGCGTATCCGGCTAGTGGCCAGTACCGCCGCGCTCGTGCTGCTCGGAGGTGGCATCGGTTCTGCCGCCGCCGCTCAGCAGGCGATGCCCGGCGACACGCTGTACGGGATGAAGCGCAGCATCGAGAACGTCTCCACCAACGTCAGCGTCGGGGACGACTCCCGGGGCCGGCGCGATCTCGAGCACGCGATGACCCGGCTCTCCGAGGTCCGGGGACTGGTGAACAACCACGGCGATGCCGCCACCATCGACAACACGCTGGACCTGTTCTCGCAGCAGGCTCGCAAGGGTGTGTCGAGACTGGTCGCTTCGTACCAGCAGGACGGCGACACCACCTCGATCACGGCGATCACGACCTTCATCACCGGCGCCCGCCAGGCCATCGGTGAGCTCGCCCCGAAGCTGCCGCCGGAGTCGCTGAAGTCGGCGGTCGAGGCGTTGGCCACGATCGAGCAGTTGGCCCAGCACACCACCGTGGCGTGCCCCAAGTGCGACAAGCCCAAGCCGGCCAAGAACGGCCAGCCGACGGTGAACACGCCGGGCGGGCAGACCGAAGATCCCACCGTGGCTCCGAGCTCCAAGACCTCCACGAAGCCGTCGACGTCACCGACCCAGGTGCCGAACACGGTCATCGTCGAGACCCCGGTGAAGCCGCCGACGGATCTGAAGACCCCGCCGAAGCCGTCGACCAAACCGACGACGACTCCGAGCGGACCGACCCTCCCCAGCCTGCCGACCGCGTCGACACCGAGCTGGCCCTGGCCCTTTCCCAGCCTGAGCCTGCCGTTGCCGACCATCAACCTCCCGGGCGTCGTCAACTCGTTGCTGCCACCCTGGAAGTAACCCCCCGCAGAAGCAGTCGGAGCACCCGAAGAGCCCCGGTCGACCACCTTCGACCCGGGGCTCTTTGGTTTGTTCGAGGGGATGACCGTCCCAGTTGGGGGTTATCTGCATGGATACACCGCGCCAACCCACCCCTTGCGGGGTTCTCCCCTCAAAACGTGGGTTCGCCGTGAAGGGCGCTGGGGGCGGCGCGGGGGTGGCGGGCCGCGCGAGTGGTGAGGGCGGCACGAGGGGTGAGGGCGGCATGGGTGGTGAGGGCGGCGGCGCGCGAGGTGAGGGCTTGCGCCGGGGGTGAGGAGGGGCGCGGTCTAGAAGAAGACGCTGCGGCGTTGCATGAGGAGCGAGTAGAGGGTCTGCTGGATTGTCTCGCGGACCTGGTCGGTGACGTTGAAGACCAGCATCGGGTCGTCGGCGGCGCCATCGGGGAACTCGTCGGTGCGGATCGGCTCGCCGAACTCGACCAGCCACTTCGACGGCAACGGGATCAGGCCGAGCGGACCGAGGAGTGGGAAGAACGGCGTGACCGGGATGTACGGCACGCCGACCAGCCGGGCGAGCGACGCCATGTTCCCGACCAGCGGATAGATCTCCTCCGCGCCGACGATCGAGCACGGCACGATCGGTACGCCGGTACGCATCGCGGCGCTGACGAATCCGCCCCGGCCGAACCGCTGCAGCTTGTACCGCTCGCTGAACGGTTTGCCGAGTCCCTTGAATCCTTCCGGCCAGACGCCGACCAGATTCCCCTGCCGCAGCAGGCGCTCGGCGTCGTCGTTGTTGGCCAGCGTCGCGCCACCCTTGCGGGACAGCTCGCCGACGAACGGCGTCTTGAACACCAGGTCGGCGGCCAGTGTCCGCAGCGGGCGCTTCGCATGATCCGCCACGACCAGCTGGGTGATCAGGCCGTCCAGCGGCATCGTGCCGGAGTGGTTCGCCACGATCAGCGCGCTGCCGGTGTCCGGGATGTTCTCGATCCCGCGCACCTCGACCCGGAACCACTTCTCCGCGAGCGGCCGCAGGAACGGCAGCAGCACCTGATCGGTCAGATCCTCGTCATAACCGAACTCGTCGACCTCGTAGTCACCGGTCAACCGACGGCGCAGGAACGCCAAATACTCCGCGACCTTGCGCTCCCCATCCGCCCCCAGCGCATCCCGAACCAACCGCTCAAACCCAGCAAACTGCCCAGCAGCCGCGGCCACCGCCTGCTCCTCAACCGGCTCCTCGATCACCAGATCCGGCTCATCCCCACCCCGCCGCTCACCCCGCCGCCGGCCGCCCCGCCGCTCGTCAGCCTGCCGCACGTCCGTGCGTCGCTCGCTGCCCCGCCGCTCGTCGGCCGCCTGCTGCTCGTCGACGCGCCGCTCGTCAGCCTGCCGCACGTCCGTGCGTCGCTCGCTGCCCCGCCGCTCGTCGGCCGCCTGCTGCTCGTCGACGCGCCGCTCGTCAGCCTGCGGCACATCCGCGCGTCGCGCTTCGCCCCGCTGCGCGTTTCCCCGCCGCCCGCCGTCACGCCGCTCCTCGGCCAGCTGCTGGTCCGCGCGTCGCTCGTTCGGGCCTCGCCCGTCGGCGCGCTTGGTGTCCTTTGCTGGTCGGGCGCCGGCCCCCGCGAGGGCGCGCGCCGCGGACGAAGGCGTCGTACGGCGTCCGCTGCCACGCCCGGGGCGGCCGCCGGAGCCGATGGGGATGACGTCGGCGTCAGCCACGGAGTGCTCCGAGTCCTGCGGTCAGCAGCCGTGAGGCCGAGGTGACCGCGCCAGGTGGCAGCGACTTGCGGAAGTCGTCGAAGGCGGCCGCGGTCGTGTACTGCGGTTCGAAGCCGAACTCGGCCCGCATCCGGGTGGTGTCGACGGCGCGGCCGTAGGTCAGAAAGGTGATCTGGTCGGGCGAGAAGTCGGCGAGCCGGGCCCGGCGTACGACGGCGGCGGTGCCGGCCGCGGTGAACGAGGGCAACCGGAGTACGGGCCGGCCGAGTCGCCGGATCGCCTGGGAGAGGACGAGTACGCCGTCCCCGGCCAGGTTGAAGGTGCCGGGAAGGTCGTGGGTGGTGGCGTGGTGAATCGCTTCGACGCCGTCGCTCTCGTGCAGGAACTGCAGGCGGGCGTCGTACCCGAAGACGGTCGGGACGACGGGCATTGCGAAGTACCGGGTGATGGGTGAGTCGGTCTGGGGGCCGATCCAGTTGGCCATCCGCAGTGTGGTGACCGACACATCGGGGCGGCGCCGGGCGAACCCGCGCACATATCCCTCGACCTCGACCGCGTCCTTGCTCAGCCCGGTCTGATGGATCGCCCGGGGCGCCATCTCCTCGGTGAACATGGCGGGATCGCGCGGACCCGCGCCGTACACGGTGGTCGACGACTTGACCACGAGCTTGCGGACGCCGGGCGCCTTCTGGCACGCGGCGAGCAACTGCATGGTGCCGATGACGTTGATCTCCTTCATCGACGACCGGCCACCGGCGCTGCCAGGGGTCGCCACGACGCCCGTGTGGACGACCGTGTCGACGTCCTCACCGGCTATCACCTTGGCGATCACGGGGTTGCGGATGTCCGCGCGAACGAACCGGACCCGACCGAGCTCCGCGCGCGGCGGAACCACGTCGATGCCGATCACGGTTCCGATCGCCGGATCCGCGGCCAAGCGGCGGGCACAACGAGCACCGGCGTCCCGGGAGACGCCGGTAACCATCACTACCTGTGCCACGAGAACCCCCAGCCAGACAGCAACACCATCAACGCCGCTCTGGTCAACCAGAGCGGCGGGACCTGCTACTTGCCGAGCTTGCGGCGCTGCACCCGCGTCTTCTTCAACAGCTTGCGGTGCTTCTTCTTCGCCATCCGCTTACGGCGCTTCTTGATAACAGAACCCACAGTGGACCTTCCAAACTTAAAGAGAGCGTCGGCAAAGCCTACCCGCAAGTCGCCACTCCGACCTAAGTGAGGTCTGGGAGCGGGGTCAACCTGGGACTGTCGGCGGGGCTGCCTAAGCTGCGAATCCGACGCAATTGGACCTGCAGTCTGTCATCCCGACCAGGAGGAACCGATCGTGGTGCGGCTTACGAGGTGGAGTGAGGACGATTTCTGGTTGTTGGAGGCTTGTAATACCGAGGAGATGACGGCGTTTCTCGGGGGGCCGGAGAGTGCGGAGAAGCTTAAGGACCGGCAGCGGCGGTATCTGGATGTGAGTATGCCGGGGCGGATGTCGGTGATTGTGGTCGACGACGGGGAGAAGGCCGGGTCGATCGGGTACTGGGAGCACACCGAGGGCGGCGAGACGTTCTGGGAGACCGGGTGGGCGATCCTGCCGGCGTACCAGGGCCGAGGGATCGCGACCGCGGCGATCGCCGAAGTGGCGAAGGCCGCGGCGGCCGAAGGGACGCATCCGAGCTTGCATGCCTATCCGGGTGTCGACAACGCCGCGTCGAACGCGTTATGCCGCAAAGCAGGTTTCACGTTGCTCGGCCCGCGTCAGTTCGAGTACCCGAAGGGTCACTGGATGACCTGCAACGACTGGTCCCTCGACCTCTAGGCGCGATGCTCCCAGGTGAGCTCTAGGCGAGATGCTCCCAGGTAGCTCTAGGCGTGATGCTCCCAAGTCAGCAAGGAGACCGGGCGGCCCTTGTCGGTGACGTTGTTCGGCGGCAGGTCGGTGAGCCGGTAGCCGGCGGATCGGGCGACTCCCGAGCTGGCGTCGTTCTCGGCCTCGATCTCGAGCAGGACCCGTGGCAGCCCTGCTTCTTCGTGCGCGTACGCCGTGAGCAGCTTCAAAGCCCGTACTGCGAGTCGCTGGCCGCGGAACGCAGGACCGACCGAGTAGCCGAGCGTCGCCCGCTCCGTCATCAGCAACACCTCACCCATCGGCTCCCCGCCGTCGACGGTGATCGCGAGCTGGATGGTGCCGTTGTCGGTGAGTGCCCGGTCCAGGTACGCCTTCGCCGCGTCCAGATCGAACGGCGTCACCAGCGGCGTCCAGTACGCCACCTCAGGGTTGTCGAACAGCTTCACCATGGCAGCCAGGTCACCCCGCTCCCACTCCCGCAGTACCAGCCCGTCCCCCACCAACCGAAGCCCAGATCTGTACGTCATCTGCTCAGTCTCCATCACTCCAGCAACTCAGTTACCGGCCCGAAAGAGAGCAGCCCTGAGCCGGCACCCGCCAGCTCTCCCGCTGCCGGGGCCAGCTCACCCCTGGCCCGCTCCGCCATCTCCTGATCGCCAAGGGCAACAGCGGCACGCAGTACGAGGCACCACATCGCTTCGTACATCAGATCCTTCGGCGGATCTGGGATCGCACTCAACGCCTCCGCTGCCTCGGAGCGACGGTCTTCGGCCAGCAGTACGAGCGGGCGGACCCACGGCTCGTACGGTCCCCAGTCCTCGTCCCGCCCCGGCTCCCCGCGCACTGCCAACAGGGCAAGCGGCAGAAGCCCGTCCTGCACGCCGGGCATGCCTGCGCCATCCAATGACTTCGCCGCCTCCCGGTAGGCGGCTTCGAGCGCGCCCGTCGACGTACGACCTTCCGCCGCGAGCCGTAGTACGCGGTACCACTGGGTGAACACGCCCACCAGCGGCAACTCCCGCCGAGCAGCCAGGAGATCCACTGCCGCTGCATGCTGGTCGGCACGAGTGAAATCGCCGAGCGCACTGAGCGCCTGGATCCGGATGAGATGGCCGAGCACTTCATAGCCGACCAGGTCATGGTCAGCGCCGAGGCCGATCAGCTCGGCCCCGATCTCGTCTCTGCGAGCCGCCAGACCAGCGCGCTCGAAGCTCTGCATGAACACACCGTTCAACGCGAAGCCCAGCAAAGCCGGATCGTCCAACCGCCGGGCGATCCGCTCAGCTTCGGCAGCCGCCTCGCGAGCCCGCGAATCCCTGCTACCACGGGATTCCAGCGCGATCGTGGCGAACAACCGAGCCCGAGCGGCATCGCGATCGACAGGCAGCGCGGCCAACGTCCGCTCCGCTGCCGCAACCACCTGCCGCGCGTGCTCCTCGTCGTCCGACCGCGTCCAGATCGCCGGTACGTCGTACGCGCCGATCACCCTCGCCGTCAGCTCCACATCGCCCAGTTCCTCGGCAGCGAGGATCGCCGCCAACCGGTGCCGCCGCGCAGCCTCCAGCCCGCCTCCCCCGGTGACTGCCAGGTTCCGCAGCAGTCCCACGGTCGACTCGAGCCGCGCCCGGGCACCCACTCCCACCGCTTCGTCGTACGCCGCCGCGGCCTCCTCCCACACCTTGCCAACACCAGTACTACGGGCGCCAGGCGGCCGCAGATGCTCAGCCTGGTTGAGGATGTCCGTCTCCAAGCGACGCAGTGCGGGGCCGGGATCGACGGCGAGTTGCTCGACGAGGAGACCGCGGGCACGCCGTAGTACGGCCAGGGCATCGCCTTGCCGGTCTGCTTGGTACAGCGCCAAGGCCAGCAGCCGCCAACCCTCCTCACGCCAAGGGTGTTCGGTCACGTGAGCGTCCAGGTCTGCAATGGCCTGCCCTGCAAGGCCTAGCGCCAGTCGGGCCTCCGTCTGCTGCTCGACCGCCTGTAGTCGCAGCTCTGCCAATCGGGCTCGCTCTGCCGTTGCCCAGTGAGCATCGGCGAACTCCGCATACGCCGGCCCACGCCACCACCCCAGAGCTTCGTCCAGCAGCTTCAACGCTTGCTCTGGCTGAGCCTTCGTCGTTGACACCACGTGCTCAAACCGCCAGGCATCCACTGCAGCCGGCTCGGCTCGGAACGCATAGCCCGGACCGACAGTCACCAGTACGCGAGGCGGCGTACGAGGTGCTCTGTCGGGCTCCACTGCTCGGCGTAGTGCAGCCACGAAGGTGCGCACAGCACTGACTGCTCCCGCAGGTGGATCAGCCCAGAGGTCGTCAACCAGCAACTCAACCGGTACGACGCGGCCGCGGGCAATGATCAACCGGGCGAGTACTGCGCGATGTCGCGGGCCCTTGAGCGCGACCAGCTCACCACGCTCATCCCAGGCCACCACAGGCCCCAGTACTCCGAACTGCACAGTCCAGCCTTCCCGGATCACACGGATGCCGCCACCGTAACGCGTGCTCATCAGATGCTCATCGGCACCAGCGAGGGTTTGCAGTACCGATTCCTTCACAGAAAGCAGGCGTCATGAAGATCAGTGGGTTCGACTACCAGCGTCTGGAGGGTGCGGAAGGCGTCGCCCTCGAAGTGGCAGTCGGAGGCACCGGTACGCCGATCGTGCTGCTCCATGGCTTCCCGCAGACCCACCTGATGTGGCGCGACGTGGCTCGCGACCTGGCCGCGGACCATACGGTCATCTGCCCGGACCTGCGCGGGTACGGCGACAGCGACAAGCCCGCTGACGGCAGCTACTCGAAGCGGCTCATGGCGGCCGACATCGTCGCGGTCGCCAAGGCCCTGGGACACGAGCGGTTCGCGCTGGCCGGCCACGACCGCGGCGCTTTGGTGGCCTTCCGCGCCGGCCTCGATCATCCCGACACGATCACCCACCTCGCCTGCCTGGACGTACTACCGACGCTCGACATGTGGGACTCACTGCACGGAGTCAACGCGGCAGTGGCGTTTCACCTTTATTTGATGGCGTTACCGGCCGGCCTGCCCGAGGATCTGATCGCGGGTAACCCGGATGCCTTCTTCGGCTACTTCCTCGACCTGTGGGGCAAGAGTCCGTTCCCGGCCGACGTACGGGCCGAGTACCTGCGAGCCAGCCGCAATGCGATCCCGTCGATCGTGGCCGACTATCGCGCCACGGCTGGGATCGACATCCAGCACGATCAGGAAGACCTTGCTGCAGGCAACCAATTGCAGATGCCGGTGACCGTGCTGCAGCAGGACTGGGGCGCTCAGCTCGGCTTCGACGCGGCGGCCCTGTGGCGAGCCTGGGCGCCGAAACTGGAGCACCTGACGGTAGACCACGGTCACTTCATGGCCGAAGAGGCTCCGGCCGAGATCGCCGCTACCCTTCGTTCCCTGCTGGATCGTTGACCTGGGCAACCGATTGGACGGACGCCAGCAATCGACGACCCAGCGCCTCGGCGGCGGCCTGCACCTCGGGAGATTCGACGAACCGGAAGGGCACGCGAATCTCGGTCAGCTGACTGACGTACCAGGCCGGGTTCTCGGTGCTGCCGGTCAGCCTGGTCGTGGTCGGCGTGATCGCTTCGAGCCGGCCGAGCGCGCGCGGTACGCACGGCGCCACGTCGTCGAAGGCGGCATCGATGACGACCTCGACCCGGTACTTCCACCCTTCCGACAGCTGCTCCTCGAGCGCCTGCTTCGGATTGAGGTCAGCGGGTGGAGTGAAGGTTCCGTCGAGGAGCTCGACCGAGCGGATCCGGTCGATCCGCAGGCCGCGACGGGCCTTCTTGGCGTGCGACCAGCAGAGCAGATACCAGCGGCCATGCCGGACGACGACCGCCCAGGGATCGACCTCCATCGGATGTTCCGCGCCGGAATTCACGCGATAGACCAGCCGAAGCGAACGGTTCGACGTACAGGCCTGGACCAGGGTTGCCGTGGTCTCCGGTTCGGGGGTCGGCGGATCCTGGCCGCGGCCGGCGGTGATCCGCCGGACGGCGTCGACCGGGCTGGCGACCGATTCGGGCAGCACGCGCATGATCTTGCCGAGCGCGCTGCCGACCGGATCGGCCGTATCCGCCGCGTTGTGGTGGCCGTCGAGCGCCGCCATCACCAGCGCGAGCGCCTCGGTCGTGGTGAACATCAGCGGCGGGACCCGGGCGCCCCGGCCGACGCGATAACCGCCGTACGGGCCACGCGTCGACTCGATCGGTACGCCGGCCTCGCGCACGATCCCGACGTACCGGCCGATCGCCCGCTCGGACACGCCGAGCCGCTCGGCCAGCCGGGACGCGCTGATGCCCGGGCTGTTCTGGATCAGCTCGAGCAGCAGCAGCGCCCGCGAGGTCGGGCTCAGGTCGCCGTTCACCGCCAACTCCCCCCGCTGTTCCGGAAGTGGATCGTCGGTGAAAGACACTAGCGCGGCGTACTGCGTACGCCGCGCTGGTGGTCGCTGAGAAGGTGCCGCGCCCTCGGGTCAGCGGCCGCCGAGGAGACCACCCAGTACTCCGGCGACGCCGTCCTGACCCGACTGGTGACCGCCGCCGGTGCCGCCGACGAAACCACCCGGCGGCTCCTCGGACGGCTGGACGACGACGAAGCCGTGGCCCGCGAAGCTCATCGTGAACGCCTCGCCGGTGCTCCGGCCGAGCAGCGTGCCCAGACCGATCGAGTCGGCGCGCTGGTACCCGGTCTGCAGGCCAGTCGACCAGCAGACGGCCGCCTGCGGGTCGGCGTACGTCGGCTGGTCCACATTCAGGACGACCGGCGTTCCCTTGCAGGTGATCGCGATCCGGCCCTGGCCGGTGAAGTTGCAGTTGAACAGGCCGGAGTTCGACAACATGCCGGCACCCTGGACCATCTTGATGTCCCAGCTGAGCGTGGGCTCGAAGGCCAGCACGTTCGCGCCGTTGATGCTCAGGCCGTCGTGCGGGCCGTCCAGATCGATCAGGTAGATGTCGGCGGCCCGATCGGCCAGGAACACGTCGCCCTGCCCGCGCAGCTTCATCAGCGGAATGCCCTCACCGGTGAGCTTCTGCTTCAGGAACTTGCCGATCCCGCCGGAGCCCTGGGCCTCGAACTGCACGTTGCCCTGGTACGCGACCATCGCCCCCTGGCGTGCGAACACCTCGCCGCGCAGTTCGATCTTCAGCAACTTCGAGTTCTGCAACCGCAGTCCGGCCTGAGCGGACTCCTGCTCCTGATTGGTCGCGGCGAACAATTCACTTCGCATGGTGCTTCCCCTCCCACGTGGATATGCCTGAGCGTTGGCATAGACGCACCATCCCCGCCCCCGGTGCCGTACCCGCGCTCCCCGACCGACTCTCCCAGCACGAGCGCCGCTACGGAAGAGCCTCGGCGCTGCCGTACCCGGCTCTCGAAGGTCACCCCCTTGGACCGCGAATCAGTAGCCGGCGGCCTCCTGGGCAGCCAGCACGTCATCGCCGTACTTCTGAGCCCACTCCCCCAGCGCCTCCAGCGGCCCGATCAGGCCCTGGCCGGCCTCGGTCAGTGAATACTCGACCCGCGGCGGCGCCTCGGCGTACCGATGCCGCTCGACCAACCCGTTCGCCTGCAGCCGGCGCAAGGTGTCGGTGAGCACTTTCTGGCTGATCCCACCGATCTGCTCGGCCAGGACGCCCGGCCGCGACGGCCCGACGGTCGCGAGCGAGTACAGCACGACCATCGGCCAGCGCCCACTGAGCAGGTCGGTCGCGACGCGCGCCTGGCAATCGGCGAAGAATCTGGGCTCCACCCAGCCATTCTGCCTCGGGTATTGCACACCGGACGGTGCGTTTCGGGGCCACTACCTTCGAGCCATGCGGATCGGGACAGTTGGCAACGGCGCAATGGCGGAGGCTCTCGGGCAGCACTGGGTCCGGGCGGGTCACGAGGTGATGGTCGGCGGCCGCGATCCCGGCCGAGCCGCGGCGGTGGCTGCGCGGATCGGCGCCGACAGCGGATCGCTGGAAGAGGCTTCGAAGTACGGCGAGGTCGTCCTGCTGGCCTTGCCGGCCGAGGTGGCGGTGGAGGTGCTGACCGAGCTGGAGTTGGCGCCCGGGACGACGCTGATCGACTGCACCAACGCCTTCGACCATCGCGACTTCACCCTCGCAGTTGCTGCGATGGCCGAGTCGATCAGTCAGGCGGTTCCCCACGTCCGGGTGGTGAAAGCCTTCAATCTTGCGGCCGACGCTGTTTGGCGGGACGCTCCGCAGTCGTTCGAAGGTGCCGCACTCGGCGTACCGATCTGCGCTGATGATCCGGCCGCCGCGGACCTGGTCGGAACGTTGGTGCGCGACCTCGGCTACGTTCCCGTCCCCGCCGGAACCCTTGCCAGAGCAAGCCTTCTGGAAGCAACGGCCGCACTCGCCGTCGGCATCTGGGTCACCGGTGGCGACGTACGCACCCTGTTCCCGCCGAAGGCAGCCGCTTTCGGCAGCACCCCGCCGACCGGCTGAGGACCCCGGGGAGGCATACGATCCTGGGGCCCCGTTGTCTTCGTCGCAGGAGAGCCTTGTGCCGTTCCGGTCCGTTGTGATGCGACTGGGTCATCGAGGGATCCGGCTGTGGTGGAGGCTGCGGAAGCCGACGACGTTCGGGGTGAAGGCGCTGCTGATCCACCCCGACGACCCGGGGCGCTGCCTCGTCGTACGGCATTCCTACGCGGACCAGGAATGGTGGGCGTTACCCGGTGGCGGGTACAACCCGAAGCGCGAGACGGCTGAAGGCGCGGCGATCCGTGAGGTCGCCGAGGAACTGTCGCTGTCGATCACCGAACAGCCGGTCGTACTCCAGACCCTGACGACCACCCGCGAGGGCAAGGTCGACAACCTCACGATCGTGCTGGCCAGGCCGACCTCGGACCACTTCGAGCTGTCCCCGGAACTCACCGAAGCCCGCTGGGTCTCCACCGATCCGGACGCCCTTCCCACCGACGGACCGGTCTCCCGCTGGCTCCGGATCGCCCTGGCCTGTCCTCGCACAGCCCGTTGAGTCAAGCGGCCAGGAATTCGACCGTACGACGTACTGCCTCCAGCGCGGCTGGGAGCCCGGGAGCAAGCAGCCGTCCGTCGCGCTTCACCGGTTGACCGCCGACCAGCACGGTGTCGATGTTGCCCGGGTGCGCGGCGGTGACGACAGTCCCGATCGGATCCTGCGAGCCACCGATCAGGTTGATGTCGGAAGCGCGCAGCATGACGATGTCGGCCTGCTTGCCGGGCCGCAGCGAACCGATCTGATCTTCGAGGCCGAGTGCGCGAGCTCCTTCCAGGGTGGCGAGTTGGAGGACCTCGGCGGCAGCGAAGGATTTGTGGCCGAGGGCAAGGATCGAGTGCATCGCACTGAACATGTCACCCGGTGCGCTGGTGACCACATCGATCCCGAGCCCGGTCGTCACGCCGGCCGCCCGCAACCGCGTTGCCATCGGATCGCCGATCCCCATCCGCGCTTCGACCGCCGGCGTGATCGACATACTGGCCCCGGACTCGGCGATGAGTTTCAGCTCGGAATCGGCCAGCGTATTGCCGTGCACATAGAGGACATCGGGCCGCAACAGCCCATCGTCGCGCAGCAGCGCCAGCGGTTCGTACGCAACCGGCCCACTCCCGACATGCACCACGATCGGCAGATCTAGCGACGCCGCCAACTCCCAGTCCGCACGAACAACCTCGAGCGGCGAGTACGCCGGTCCGATGGCGGCCAGTGCCGCAGTGATCCGGCCGGATGCGCGGTCGACCACGTGCCGCATTCCGGCCGGGTCGACAGCGGCGCCGCTGAGTGGCGACTGCCCGTATCCGTAGACAGCCCGGATGCCGCTGCTCATCAGCGCATCGAGCGCCGCATCCGCGTGATCGATGCCCTGCTGAACGTGCGAATAGTCCTGCACGGTGGTGATTCCGGCGTCCAGGCATTCGAGCGCACCGACAAGGTTGCCTGCAGCAACATCCTCGGCGCGGTAGCGCGCGCCGTACTCGCCCAGGATCCGCTGGAGGTAGCCCATCAGGTCCACGTCGACGGCAGTTCCTCGCAGCGCCACCTCCCACAGATGCCGGTGCGTGTCGACGAATCCGGGCAGCACGATCCGGTCGGAGGCATCGATCACCTCGGCATCCGCGACGCCGAGGTCGCGGCCGACGGCGGCGATCCGGCCGTCCTCGATCAGGACGTCGGTGTCGCGGTGCACGACCGGCCTCGGTTCGGTGTCGATGACGAGCCCGGCACGGAGCAGCAGACGCTGGGTCATGGTGGAGTCCCCTCAGTAGAAAGCTTTATGGAAAGCTATCATCAAAGCGACCTAGACTGTCAACCATGACCGTCGACCGGGTGGACCAACTGATCGCGGCCTGGCAGCGGGAATTGCCGTCGGTGCTCTATCCCACGACGGAGCTGACCAAGCGCGTGATGCTGCTCGCCGACGACCTGAGCGAGGTGACCCGGCGGGTGCTGCGAGACCTCGGGCTGACCACCGCGGAGTTCGACGTACTGGTCTCCCTCCGCCGCGCCGGTACGCCGTACCGGATGAAGCCGTCCGATCTGAGCCGCAACCTGCTGCTGTCCTCCGGCGGCACCAGCAACGTGACGAACCAACTGGCCGGCCGGGGCCTGGTCGTGCGCGAGCCGGACCCCGAGGACGGCCGCGGTACGCAGATCAGGCTCACCGAGCAGGGCATCGAGACGGCCGAGCGCGCGGTGCAGGCCGGCGCGGCGGCGCACGACGAGATGTGGTCCGATCTCCCGCCGGAGACCGTGCAGGCCGCCGCGGAGGCACTGCGGGCGCTCTTCGTCACGGATCGCCCGGCGGCGCGGGCCGGCACCAGGAGCTGACGGGCGTAGGCGTGGCGAAGCGGCCGGTCCCCGAAGGGAGTCGGCCGCTTGCGCTTCTCGTAGTTATCCGGCCTGGAAGAAGGCGCCCTTGAGGTAGTCGTGCACGGCGTCCTCAGACACCCGGAACGACCGACCCACCCGCACCGCGGGCAGCTCTCCGGAGTGCACCAAGCGGTACACCGTCATCTTGGACACGCGCATGGCCGTGGCGACCTCCGCCACGGTCAGGAACTTCACCTCGGCGAGCGGCGACTCACCGCCGGACTTCTTTGATGCCATTGCGCACCGCACTTCCAGCACGGGTCGTGCGCCGGCTTCCCCTCCGGCACTTCCGCCCGTGCATGAACCGAGCGTAGTGGCTGTTGGTGCGAATGGGAAAGAGGGGAACTCCTGTGACTCAAAAGGGGGACCCACGACGGGGCTTTAGTAGGTGGGGTCGAGGCCGAGTAGTGGGAAGGAGACGTCTCGGGTGGCTTTGATGGAGCGGTCGAGCCAGGTGTCGGGGTTGTAGCCGGTTGACCAGTCTGTGTACGCCGCGTCTCGGCCGTCGGTCATGCGTGACGGGGCGACTCGGCCGAAGCGGATCTGGATGTCTTCGCGCCAGCCTTCGGGCACCGCCGTCGACGGGTCGATGGGTTGGCCGGCGACGATCGCCAGCAGATGGGTCCAGGCGCGCGGCACGACGTCGATGATCGCGTAGCCACCACCGCCGGTCGCAACCCATTTGCCACCACAAACTTCGTGAGCGAGATCGTGCAGTGCCTGGTACGCCGCCCGCTGCCCGTCGATCGTCAGGGTGAGATGCGCCAGCGGGTCCTCCACATGCGAGTCGCACCCGTGCTGTGTGACCAGCACTGACGGCCGAAAAGCCTTCACCACATCAGGCACCACCGCGTGGAAGGCACGAAGCCACCCGGCATCTCCCGTCCCCGGCGGCAGCGGCACGTTGACGGAGCTGCCTTCCGCACCCGGCCCGCCGGTCTCCCCCGCAGTACCGGTGCCGGGGAACAGCGTGGTGGGCGACTCGTGCAAGCTCACCGTGAGCACCCGAGGATCGTTGTAGAAGACGGTCTGTACTCCGTCGCCGTGGTGCACGTCGACGTCGACGTACGCGACTCGCTCCGCGCCGTGGTCGAGCAGCCACTGGATCGCGATAGCGGGGTCGTTGTAGACGCAGAACCCGCTCGCCATCGCCGGCATCGCGTGGTGCAGCCCGCCGGAGATGTTCGCGGCGTGCAGGACGTCGCCCTCCCAGACGGCCCGCGCGGCCTCGACCGAGGCACCGACGACATGGGCCGACGCCTCGTGCATCCGCGGAAAGCAATAAGTGTCATCGGTCCCGAGACCATGTTCGAGATCCGGTACGTCGGGATGCTGGCCGGCCCGCTTCACCGCGGCGATGTACTCGGCCGTGTGCACGGTCTGCAGCAGCGCGTCGTCCGCGATCGGCGCGGGCACGACCTTCAACTGGTCCAGTACGCCGAGCGCCCGGGCGAGCCGGACGGTCAGGTCGACTCTGATCGGGCTCATCGGGTGCCCGTGCCCGAAGTCGTACGCCGTCAGGCCCTCGTCGAAGACCAGCATCGCCTCGCCACTCATGCCCCCGACCTTAGGCCACCCAGCCGTCTCGGTCCCGCGCTCACAAGCCACGCGGGTGTCCAAGCGAGACTCGGCAGGTGTCCGAGTGAGACGGGACGGGTGTTCGAGTGAGCTGGAATGGATTGCTGGGCCTGGGGTGACCGTCGACGATCGACTGGCCACGTTCCGTCCTGAAGGAGACAGCCGCCATGCGCGTCCTCGTCCGTGCTCTGCCCGTCGTGATCGCCGGTGCCGCCTTGGCACTCAACCTCAGTCCGGGCCTGACCGGCGCCCACAGCGAGCGGGCCACCCAGCTCCAGGCGGCCGACGATCCCGCCGTACCGATCAACCGCGCCACGCCGACGAAGCTGATGCCGCTCGGCGACTCCAACACCGCGGGCGGCGACGCGGCCGGCGGCGGCTATCGCACGGATCTGTGGCAACTGCTGCAGGCCGACGGCCGTCCGGTCGACTTCGTCGGCTCGGTGACCAGCGGATCGGCGGCGCTCGGCGACAAGAACCACGAGGGCCACGGCGGCTGGACGATCGGCCAGATCCAGGGCAGCGTCGCCGGCTGGCTGAACACCTACCAGCCGGACGTCGTCACGCTGCAGATCGGCACCAACGACATGTACGACGACGCGTCGGCCGGCGCCGCTCCGGGCAAGCTGTCCACGTTGATCGACACCATCAACACGACGCTGCCGAACGCGAAGGTCTTCGTGTCCAACATCCCGCAGCTCAAGGACGACAACCATTACAGCCGGGTGGCCGCCTTCAACGCGACCATCCCCGGCATCGTCGCGGCGAAGGCCGCCGCGGGCAAAGCGGTCAGCTATCTCGACGCGAACTCAGGCCTCTTCCAGCCCTACGACTTCGTCGACATGTGGCACCCGAACTACGGCGCCGCCTCGAAGGCCGCGGCCCGCTGGTACGCCGCGCTCACCGGCGCGCCGCTGACCCGGCTCGAGGCTGAGCAGACCGCGAACGCGACCGTCGTGCACGCGACCCGGGTCCAGATCACCTCGGCCTCGGGCGGCGGGAAGATCGGCTACATCGACTATGCGGACAGCTCGGTCACCTTCAAGTTCCAAGTAGGGGCTGCCGGCAACTATCGCATCCGGGCCCGCGGCGCGAACGGGACCGGGACGAACTGCAGCCACAAGGTCTCGGCCAACGGCGGCCCGGCGGCAACCGTGGTCTACCCGTCCTACAGCTGGGATCTGCTCGGGGTCGGCGCGGTCGACGTGGCGCTGACCGCCGGGCAGAACACGATCAAGTTCAGCAAGGGCGACTGCTACACCGAGCTGGACGCGATCGACGTCGGCCCGGTCCCGGTCAACTGAGCAAGGGGTTGCGCGGCCTCACGGTCCTGGGGCTATCCTTAGGACCGTGAACACGCAGCGCTCGACCCTGCAGCAGTGGTGGGCCGCCTGACGGCGGACCCGCAGCGTTCACACGCATCCAAAAGGCCGCCTCGCCGAGGCGGCCTTTTTTGATGCCCTCGAGCGAGGCCCATCCCCGAAAGAAGGCATCATGACCTCGCTCTCCGGTATCACCCCGTCCGGCCGGCTCACGCTCGGCAACCACCTCGGCGCGCTGCGCCGGTTTACCGACCCGGACGGCTACTACTTCGTCGCGAACCTGCACGCGATGACCACCAAACACGACCCCAAACGGCTCGTCGCGCTGACCCGCGAGATGGCGACCTTGATGCTCGCCGCGGGCCTGCCACCGGGTACGGTGTTCGTGCAGTCCGACGTCCCCGCGCACGCCCAACTCGCGTACCTGCTCGAATGCACCTCGTACGTCGGGGAGTTGTCCCGGATGATCCAGTACAAGGAGAAGGGCCGGGGCAGACCGATGACCCGGGCCTCCCTGTTCACCTATCCCTGCCTGATGGCGGCCGACATCCTCCTCTACGGCACGGACCGGGTGCCGGTCGGCGGTGACCAGGACCAGCACGTCGAGCTGGCCCGGGACGTGGCGATCCGATTCAACCGCGAGTACGGCGAGACCTTCGTCGTACCGCAGTTGCAGAAGGCCGCGCTGGCGATGCGGATCAAGGACCTGCAGAATCCGACCGCGAAGATGAGCAAGTCCGACGAGGACAACGCGGTCGGGACGATCCGGCTGCTCGACCCGCCGGACGTGATCCGCCGCCAGGTGATGCGCGCGGTCACCGATTCCGACAGCGAGGTCCGGCACGACGAGGCGGCCAAGCCCGGAATCACCAACCTGTTGGAGATTCTGGCTGCCTGCACCGACGGCGACCCGGTCGAACTGGCGAAGGCGTACCCGACGTACGGCGCGCTGAAGGCGGACACGGCCGACGCCGTGCTGGCGGTGATCGAGCCGCTGCAGAAGGAGTACGCGCGGCTCGCGTCCGATCCCGGAGCCGTTGACGCGATGCTCGCCGAGGGGAGGGACCGGGCGATCGAGGCGAGTGCGCCGCGACTCCAGGCTGCCGTCCGCGCGATGGGTTTGGCAGGATCAGTTGGGTGATCCGACTGACAGTGGCGACGTTCAACATCCGGAACTCCTCCGCGCCCGACGGTGACAACGCCTGGCCGGTACGCCGGGAGGCCACCGTCGCCGCGATCCGGGCTCTGGATGCCGAGGTGGTCGGACTCCAGGAGGTGCTGCCGGACCAGCTGGACTATTTGCGCGAGCAGTTCGACGGCTGGCAGCTCCTTGGGACCGGCCGGGACGACGGAGTGCGTGCTGGTGAGCACTCCGTCGTCATGGTCCGGCCGGGCGACTGGGAGGTGGAGTCGCACGAGACGCGGTGGTTGTCGGCCGACCCGTCGACGCCGGGGTCGGTCGGCTGGGACGCGCACCTGACCCGGATCGCCACGCTGGTTCGCCTGCGGCATGCGGACGGGACCCGGGTCGGCGTCGCGAACACCCACTACGACCACGCCGGGGAGATCGCCCGGGTCGAGTCGTCGCGCCTGCTCGCGCAGTGGATCGCGGCCGAGCCTTCGCTGCACTGGATCCTGATGGGTGATCTCAATGCGACGCCGGATTCGCCGCCGCTGAAGGCGTTGACCGACGCGGGATTGCTGGACGCCGTACCGGCAACCGAGGGAGGAACCGAGCACGGTGACTTCACGGGCGCCACGGACCAGGCCCGGATCGACCACATCCTGACCGACACCTCGTGGCGGGTCGTCGAGGCAAGTGTTTCGCACTACCGGCCAGGTGGCCGCCTGCCCAGCGACCACTGGCCGGTCGTGGCGACCCTAGAGCTTGGTGAAGACCTCTTCGCGTAGCCGTTCGAGGGCGTCGAAGCGGCGGGATCCCTGTCCCAGCAGGCCGTCCGGGACCAGGAACTCGTCGATCCCGGCCGCCGGGTAGCGGGCGACCGTGTCGAGGACGTACTCGGCCGACCCCATGATCGTCGGCCGGCCGCCGGCCATCAGCCGGTCGCGGCGTTCCTCGGCCTCGGTGTCGCCCGGCACGACGATCTCGATCATCGCCTGGGTCGAACGGCGTACCGTCGAAGGGTCCCGGCCAAGTTTCTCGCAGTGCTCGCGGAACACGATGCCCTTGTGCTCGGCGACCTCCGGCAGTCCCCAGTGGTTCCACTCGTCCGCGTACTTCGCAACGATGCCGAGGGCAACCTTCTCGCCGGAGGCGCCGATCAGCAACGGAAGTTTCGCCGGCTTCGGCTCCAGCGGCGCGTTGCTCAACTGGTAGTACTTGCCGTCGAAGTCGGTCCGGTCCTGGGTCAGCAGACCGGTGAAGACCTGACAGGCCTCCTCGAAGCGAGCCAGCAATTCCTTCACCGGTGGCAGTTCGATGCCGTAGACCTCGTGCTCGTTCACCTGCCAGCCGGCGCCGACGCCGAGCACGAACCGGCCGCCGCTCATCTGGTCCAGGGTGGCCGCCGCGTTCGCGACCACCGCGGGATGCCGGTAGGTGTTGCCGAGCACCATCGATCCGATCCGCACCCGTTCGGTCCGTACCGCGAGGCCGCCGAGCAGCGCGAGACACTCGTTCATCGGCAGCGACAGGTCGTCACCGTTCACCATGAAATGGTCGGCCACCCACACGCCGTACCAGCCGGTGCGTTCGGCGTACTCCGCGCCGTCCACCACTTCCTGCCAGGTCCGGCCCGCACTCGGCCACAGGGAAAAGTCCATGCGCCAACCTTAGGCAGTTGATAAAGTCTTTCCGACCGTGCCATCACGCCTGGAGGTGAGACCCATGAACGCAGGATCAAGGGTGCTCCCTCCCCCAGCTTCACGGTCGGGCGACTGACAAAGGTCTCGCCAGGAGCGCCGTCTCAGGCACTCCCGAAAGGCAGAGACCGATGGCAAGAAAAGCAGGCGCGATCGAATTCGAGGGCATCGTCGTCGAGGCCCTCCGCGACGCCACCTTCAAGGTGGAGCTTCCGAACGGGCACCAGGTGCTCGCGCACATCAGCGGGAAGATCCGGAAGAACTACATCAAGATCATCCCGGAGGACCGGGTGCTGGTCGAACTCAGCCCGTACGACCTGACCCGTGGGCGGATCCTCTACCGCTACCGCTCGTGACCTGTCAGAGCAGGTGCCAGCGGACGAGGAAGGCGCCGACCGACAGGATCAGGTAGATCAGCACCAGGAGTGCGCCGAGACCCGGGTGCGGGCGCGCCCGGCGTACCGGTGAGGTGCCGGCCTGGCTGCGGACCGCTTCCATCACGGCGGCGACGTAGCCGGGCCGGCCCTTGGCGATGCCGTTGATCTCGTTCTCGTCCTTGCCGCTGGTCAGCACGACGGCGTCCTCGACGACCTCGATCTGGTCGATGTCCTGCCAGGCCAGGCTGCGGACGAGCAGGCTGGTACGGGCCTTCACCGCGGTCTCGGTGAGGTCGACCCGGTAGAGCACGACACCGCCGGCGACCCGGACCACCGAGGCGCCGATGATCGTGAACAGCGTGACCGCGAGAAAATCGCGCGCGCCCATCCAGAGCCAGGAATTCAGCACCGGCATGGCGATGAAGGGCGCGACGAAGAGCGCCCAGGCCCACCAGGGCGCCGGATCCAGCGGCACCCGCCAGGGCAACGCAGGGATCTGCTCGGCGAGTTCCTGGTCCTTACCCTGTTGAGCTGGCTGACCCGACATGACTTGTCCCTTGAAAGGTGCAGGAGTGCGCCGCTCAGAATAACCTGTCCGGCCGCAGGTATTACTCGGCGGCCAGCGCGCGCGACCGATTCCGGGCCGCCTCGATGGCCGACAGGAACGCGGCCCGGACCTTGTGGTCCTCGAGTTCCCGTACTGCGGCGGCTGTGGTGCCGCCCGGCGAGGTGACGCGCTCACGCAGTACGGTCGGGTGTTCGCCTGTCTCGCGCAGCAGCTTCGCCGAGCCGACCAGGGTCTGCACGACGAGCTCCGTCGCGGTGGTCCGCGGCAGGCCCATGTGCACGCCGGCCTCGATCATCGACTCGACCACGAAGAAGATGTACGCCGGACCCGACCCCGAGATCGCGGTGACCGCGTCCTGCTGCTTCTCCGGTACCCGGATCACCCGGCCGGTCGCGGCCAGCAGACCCTCGGCCAGGACGAGGTGGCTCTCGTCGCAGTGCGCGCCACGCGAGATCGCGGCCATCCCCTCGTCGACCAGGGCCGGCGTGTTCGGCATCACCCGGACGACCGCGACGCCCTCGGGCAGCCGGGACTCGATGAAACCAGTGGTGATACCAGCAGCCAGCGAGACCACCGTCTGGGTCGGCTGGACCGCCGGGGCGATCTCGGCGAGCAGGTCGGGCATGTCCTGCGGCTTGACCACCAGGACGAGCGTGTCCGCCTTCGCGGCGGCCTCCACGTTGGTCACCACGTCCACGCCGTACCGCTCGCGCAGCTCGGTGGCGCGCTCCTCCCGGCGCTCGGTGATCAGCAGCTCTTCCGGTCGCCGGCCCGCCCGCAGCAACCCGGACAGCAGGGTCTCCCCCATCACACCGGCTCCGAGAATGGCCACCTGACTAGTCATGGCGACAGCGTAGCGGCGCGCCCGCCCGCGCTGATCGAGATTGGTCGAGATGCGGGACGGCGTAGGGCGCCGCGAAGCAGGGTGGTCGAGTCCTGTCACCGCCCCTTATGGAAGGACCATCCCATGCCCAAGACGTTCCGTTCCGCCCGCCGAGCGCTCGGCGCCTTCGCCGGCGCCCTCCTGCTCGTGGCCGGCGCGGCCAGCCTGGCCTCGGCCGCCCCGACCGGATCCGCCTCCCTCAGCGGCGACGGCACCCCGAAGGCGCCGGTCGCGGCAACTCCGATCACACCAGGTTCGACGGCGAAGGCGACCTCGACCATGACGACCCTGGCCTCGCCGCCGGCGGCCTGCCGGCCGTACGTCCAGTCGTCGTACGCGATCTCCTGCTACGAATACAACGGCGACGTCCAGTGGATCCGCGACCTGGACGCCAACGGCTGGCAGGCCGTCGTCCACGTGCAGACTGACTACGGCAAGAACCGGTACTGCGGAGCGCTGCCCGCAGCGCAAGGGTGGGGCTATTGCAACTACGACCACCGCGAGGACAGCTGCGTGCGGTTCCGCTTCTACGAACTGAAGGACGGCGTGACCCGCAACTGGACCGTCTTCAGCCCGTACTACCACGCCTCGACCGGCACCCTGTGCTGACCTGACTCAGCCCGCGTGGATCTCGGCGGCCTCCGGGGTGCCGAGATCCGCGAACAGTTCCAGCGCCTGCATCCGGTACGCCGTCCCGTCACTGCCCTGCCGCTCGAGTACTTCGGCCAGACCGCGGCAAGCGCGGGCGATCTCGTACCGGTCTTCGAGTGTCTGCGCGACGACCAGGGCGAGCCGATGCTCTTCCAGCGCCTCGTCCAGCCGATCCGCTGCCATCAGGGAGGCACCGAGATCGTTGCGTAGTTCAACGGTCATCGCGCGGCTGCCGATCTCCACCGTCAGTTCGACGGCCTCCTGCTGCAACCGGACGGCCGCGTCCGGATCACCCCCGGCGTGGTGCACGCGGCCGAGCAGATTCAGCCCATCGGCCTCGCCGGTCCGGAATCCCAGCTTGCGTGACAACACCAGAGCGGCCTCGCCGTACTCCGTCGCCAACTGCTGACTCCCCAGGCGAACGTGCGCGTTACCCACATTGGCCAGCGCATAGGCCTCTTCGAAGGTGTTGTCGCCCAGCAGTCGTGCGATCCGCAGGCTCTCGTCGAACCGCTCCAGCGCCTCGGCCGTCCGCCCCACCCGGAGCAGGCTCCAGCCGAGGCCGCCACGCGTCGTGCTGGCACTGGAGATCCGTTCGGCCTTCTCTTCCTCGAAGATCGCCAGCGCCTGTTCGAAACAGTCGATCGACGCGGGATAGCGACCGAGCCGGAAGTGGCCGAGGGCAACATTTCCCAGCGCCTTGCCGGTACCGATCCGGTTGCCGATCTTGCGGGTCAGGTCGAGTGCTCGCTGGTAGCAGTCCCGGCCGTCGGCGTACCGGCCGAGACGCCAGTAGACGCAGCCGAGGTTGTTGTGGGCGCGGCTGCGGCTGGCGTCGTCCGTCGCGACGGAGACCGCGCACTCGTGCAGCACCTCGGCCTCGCGGTAGTAGCCCGAGGTGTCCAGGTAGTAGTGGATGACCGTCGAGATGTCGGTCACCGGTCTTGGACTGCCGAGCTCGGCGGCGGCCCGGACCACAGCGATCAGGTTCGACCGCTCCGCATCGAGCCAGACCTTGGCCAGCTCGCGGTTCCCGACGGGCGGGCACTCGGTGCCCGGATCCTCGACCAGGGTTCGCACGCTGCCTTCGTACGGCGCGTATCCGGCGGCGGCCTGGGCTGCTGTCCACCGGTAGTGGTCGAACAACCTGGTCAGCGCGTCACGCCGTACGGCGGCGCGGTCCTCGTCGCGGGAACGGTCACTCGCGAACACCCGGACGAGGTCGTGCAGAACGAAGCGTCCGGGCGCGGCCGGCTGGAGCAGGCTGGCCCGCACCAGGTCCGCCAGCTCGCGAGTCACCTGCTCGCGACGGTGTCCGGAAACAGCCGCGGCGGCGTACGCGTCGAAGTCGTGGCCCGGGTGGAGAGCGAGCAGTCGGAGCAACCGCCTGTGCTCTGGCGGCAAAGCCTCGTATGACAAGGCCAACGCGGGCTCCACGCTGTCCTCCAACCGGAGGCGTTCGCGATGCTCGGTGAGGCGTTCCAGATGATCGGCCAAGGACCAGCCGGGTGAGTCAGTGATCCGGCCGGCCACCACGGCCAGGGCCAGGGGCAGGTGACCCACGAGGTTGGCGATCCTTGCCGCCGTCGCCTGATCGGCCGCGATCGCCTCGTCACCGGCGACACCGCGCAGCAGATCGAGCGACTCCGCAGGGCTGAACACATCCAGCCGTAGGCAGCGCACCTCCGGCAGACCGCTCAGCTGGTAGCGGCTCGTCACCACTGCCACACAGCTCGGGCTCTGCGGCAGCAAGGGCAGCACCTGATCTTCCGACGCCGCGTTGTCCAGCAAGACGATCGCCTTGCGGTCCGCCATCAGCTGCTGGAACCGTCGGGCTCGCCCGGCCAGATCAAGAGCGTGCACCTGACTGCCCGGTACGCCGAGCCGACGCAGGAACCCGTCGAGCACAGCGGCCGGGTCGGCGGGCGGCCTGTCGGCGTCGAACCCGCGGAGGTCGACCGAGAGCTGCAGCTCGTTGCCGTGACCCGCTTCGACCAGCCGGTTCGCGAAGTACCTTGCCAGCTGGGTCTTGCCGACACCGGCCATCCCGCCGAGCACGAACTGCGTCGTACCGGCTTCGCAGGCGGCCAGGAGCTCGGCGACCTCGGCCGACCGGCCGGTGAAGCTGTCCTGGTCGGCCGGGATGCTGTCGGTGACACTGACGATCGCCGCGTCCGCTGCGCGACCCGCGACCACCTGGTGGGCCTGCCGCCAGGCCGCTACCAGCGACTCGTCCTCGAGCAGCGCGGCGGCGATGTCGACGACCAGTTCGACGTCCAGCCGGCTTCGTCCGGGCTGCAGGCAGCGGTAGACGGTGTTGTAGACCGGGATCTCGGTGATCCCGCGACGGCGGCGCGAAGCGACCATACGGCGATGGATCTCGCGGTACGACACTCCCGCCCAGCTGTGCAGCGCCCGGAGCCGGGCGGCCAGCTCGTCGACAGTCTGCGCGCCACCTGGTTCCGGCGGTGCCGTTCTCCCCGTGTGCCCCACTGCTCTCCACCCCGCTGACCTGATCGGCTCACCGTCGTTCACGCCGCAATCGAGTCTGGTCGACAACCACACCGGCGGCAACGCGAACCAGCACGGCCGCCGCGGCGCGCACTACGACGCGGATCCCCAGGTTGCAGTTCCCGGCGGCTGACCGACCTTGACCGGGAACCGCGACACCGGACGTCCAGCCCACGACTCTGTGGCTCTGTGCGGCCCACCCGCCGCGCCGACAGAGGAGGAACGAGATGGGAATCAAGATTCGCGCGCTCATCGGTGTTGCGGCCGTCGGAGCGGCTTCGATCGTCGGGGCGATGCCGGCTTCGGCCAACGGCGATGTGTACAGCAAGGCCGTCACCCCCGGCTACACCGACGCGGGCGCCAGCGCCAAGGCACACGTCGTGTTCAACAGCAGGACCTCGATCACCTACCAGAACTTCACCGTCAACGACGTCTGCCCGGGCGACAACTTCCGGGCGATGGGCCAGGCAGTCGTCCGGTACACCGACGGAACCACCTACTACGGCCCGGAGCACTTCAACAGCGGCTGCACCTCGGACCCGTGGTTCGCCTCGAGCCTGCCCTTCTCGAGCAGCAAGCGGATCCTGTGGGCCGGCGTCCGGGCTTGTGTCGACCTCGGCTCCACCTACTCCTGCGCTGCCCCGAACTACGTCTACAACCAGTACTGATGCGCTCCGGTGTGGGCGGCTTCAGGCCGCCCACACCGGTCGCTCTTTGCCTCGGGGGTACGGAGTTCGCGGTACAGGTTGAGCGCTTGGTGCAGCTCGCCACCGGCCGCCTCCGTCTCACCGGACGCCGAGAGAGCCGCGGCCAGGCCGTCATGGCTCTTCGCCCGCTCGTATGGATCGCCCAACTCTTCAGCGATCGCCAGTGCAGCCTTGTGCAGCAGTACTGCGTCGTCGGCGCGACTCAGCTCCAGCAGCGTCGTCCCGAGAGCGTTGAGGGCCTGCGCTTCGCAGTCCTGATTGCCCACCTCGCGTGCGATCGACACCGCTCGCTCGTGGATCTGATGGGCTCTGTCGAGGTCGGCCGTCTCTCGCAGAGCTCGGCCGGTCGTGATCAGCGCGTAGGCCTCACCGACCCGGTTGTTCACCTCGCGGGCGATCGCTGCGGCCTGTGCGGCCTCTGCCAGAGCTGCCTCGGCGTCTTTCAATCCGAGGTGAGCCTGCGCGCGGCTGTTGCGGAGCCGCCCCTCGGTGGCTCGGTCGCCGACCTCAGCCAGGATCGCCAGACACTGCTCGCTGTGCTCCAGGGCGTCCTCGTAGCGGCCCAGGCGTTCATCCAGATGTACTACGTTCTGCAGCGCTTGCGCAGTCGCCAGCCTCGAGCCGATCTCGTCGGAGATCTTGATACTCGCCCAATACCCGGCCAGTGCTTCGCGGTAGTCGCCGGAACGCTCGTTCACCAGGCCGAGATTGATCAGGGCGCGGAGCTCCTCCGGCCGGTCACCGGCTGTCGCTGCGATCCCCAGGGCTTCCTGGTAGACGTTCCTGGCCTTGCCGAACGAGCCGAGTCGCCAGTAGGCGACGCCGAGGCTGCTGAGTGCCCGGCCGCGCGCAGTACCGGTTGCGACTTGTACTGCGGCGTGGTGCAGGTTCTCGCCGTCGGCGTACTGGCCTGTGTCGTCCAGGTAGCGGTAGAGGATGCCAGAGAGGTCAGCGACGTGGTCTGGCCAACCGTGTTCGGCTGCGTAGATGCCGCAGGCGATCAGGTTCACGCGTTCACTCTCCAGCCAGCGCCTGGCGGCTTCGCGATCCGCGAAGGCGGCAGTGGACTCCGGTACCAGTGGGCGCCAAGCCGACTCGTGCGGCGCGTAGATCGCCATCGCAGCTGCGGCGCTCTGCCGGTAGTGGTCGAGCAACGCTGTCGAAGCGTCGCGTCGCAGCCGGGCGGGCTCGTCGTCGCGGGCTCGATGCGCCGCGAAGGTCCGGACGAGCGCGTGCAGGCCGTACCTGCCCGGCGAGCGCGTCTGGATCAGACTGCGATCGGCGAGTTCCCGTAGCTCTCCTGAAGCCTCAGCAGGTGAGGCGCCGGTCAGCGCGGCCGCAGCGGCGGCGTCCCAGTCGTCACCCGGATGCAGCGCCAGCCGCCGGAGCAAGCGGCGCTGGTCAGTGCCGAGGCTGTTGTAGGACTGGGCGAACGCAGCCTCGACCTGATCGTCCAGCCGGAGACTGCGATGGCGGTCGGCGAGCCGGTCCAGGTGATCCGACAGCGTCCATTCGGGAGTGGATGTGATTCGGCCCGCGACCAAGGCGAGCGCCAGCGGCAGGTGACCGGCATGGTCGGCGATCTTCTGGATCGCCCGTGACTCCTGGCCCGGGCCCAGCTGTCGCCTCAGCAGCTGAACGGACTCGGTCGCGGTCAGCGGCTCGAGCGAGATGGTCGCTGCCGCCGGGAGGTTGAGTCTGATCCTGCTCGTGACGAGGACGAAACTGCCGGGAGTGCCGGGCAGGAGAGGCAGCACCTGGTCGGCCGAAGCGGCGGAGTCCAGCAGGAGCACGGCGCGCTTGCCAAGGAGGAGTTCGCGGAACCGCGCAGTACGCGCAGGGAGGTCGAGCCCCTTGCCTCCTCGTTGCCCGAGGGATTTGAGACACGCATCCAGTACGGCGCCCGGGTCCGCTGGAGGGCGCGCGGGATCGTTGCCCCTGAGATCGACCGCGAACACCACCGGTTGCTTGTGAACAGCCGTCAGTCGATGAGCTGCCTCGATGGCGAGGCTGGTCTTGCCGACGCCGGCCATGCCGTCGATCACCACGACGACCGGCTCGGGTGAGCTGGCCAACTCGCAGAGCCGGCGCAGTTCTCCGGCGCGGCCGGTGAGATGGATCCGGTCGTCGGGCAGCCGCTCGGACACATTGACCACCGCGGCGTCGGCCGCAGTACCGGTGATCGCCTGATGGGCCTGCCGCCATCGCGCCGCGACCTGGTCGTCGGCCAGCGCGCGGACCACATCGACGACCAGTTCGACATCCAGCCGGCTGCGACCTGGCTGCAGGCAGCGATAGACGGTGTCGTAGACGGGCACCTCGGCAATCCGGCGAGCGGCCCGGGACCTGACGATCCGGCGGTGCAACTCGCGGTACGAAACCCCCGACCACACCCGGAGCTCCCGCAACCTGGCGGCCAACTCGTCCAGATTCGCCGCCGGCTCCGGGCCAGGCGGCCGCGCATCAGTACTCAAAGTCCCCCCGGACGTCCCGACTTCTGACTGATCAGCAACCGCCGAACGATCTCAGGTCAGCCGCCCCCAAGCAAGCCGGTGTCCAGGAAGAGCCGGCGCTCAGGTCTCCGGGAGCGGCTCGACGTCGCCTGGGGTGAGGTCGGTGCGGTGGCGTACCAGGCGGAGTGGATGGCGGTAGTGCCCCGCCTGCAAGGCCGCGTCGGCGGCGACCTCGACGACCAGCCGCGGCTGCACCTTGACGAGCGGCGTCTTGCTGCCTTTTCCCCAGTGCGTGGCGATCTCCTCGGGCCACGGATGGCGCGGGCCGGCCGGCTTCAGCAGTTTGCCGATCGCGGCGGCCTGCTCGTCCCTCAACTTCACAGTGCGGCCGACGACCTCCAGAACTTTCCCGCGGTACCGGCCGACGACCAGGACCTCGGGTGCCCGCAAGCTACCGGTGACGGCACCCACGATCACGTCCACGGTCTCGCGGTGCTTGACCTTCACCCAGTCGCGGCGACCGGGCTGGTACCTGGTCGAGGCGCCCTTGACCACCAGTCCCTCGACTCCGCTCGCCTTGAACGCCTCCAGCCATTCGCGGGCCTCGTCGACGTCGGCGGTGACCGGGGACACCTGCAGCGGAGGGATCCACCGAGCGGCCAACGACTCCAACCGCTGCCGGCGTACGGTCCATCGCATCGGCCTGATGTCGACATCACCCACAGCCAGCAGGTCGAAGGCAACGAAGGCTGCCGGCTGAGTACGCGCGACCGTGGCCGCGGTGTTGACCATGCGCTGCTGCAACGCATCGAAGTCGAGCCGATCACCAGTCCACACCACCAGCTCGCCATCGAGAACACAGTCACCGGTCAGCTGCGCCTCCAGCGCCGCCCGTACGTCGGGGAACTTGTCGGTGAAGTCCTTGCCGTTACGCGACCACAACCGCACCTCACCACCCCGGCACACGACTCCGGTCCGGCTAGTTGACTGAACTCTTCTGAGCATCGGTTGGTGCTCGAGCAGGTGTCGGGAGAGAGTGTGGCGTGCCAGTCGCAGAGCCGGGTCGTGTTGTGGAGTTCGAGTCGGGCCTGCGGTGGCGGGTGCTCTTTCCCGAGTCCGAGCACGAGGGCGCGTCGGGGTACCTACGAGAGTTGGCGGCGACGGACTGCAGCCCTGCGACATTGCGCAGCTACGGGTTTGACCTACTGCGATGGTTCAGGTTCCTGCATCGCCAGTACACCCCGTGGGAGCGGCAGAGAGGCTCGATGTCCGGGCGTTTGTTGAGTGGTTGCAGCAGGCCCCGAATCCCCAACGGATGAGGCGACGAGCTGACTCGCCGCAGCGTCAGCGACGACCTCGACGACCAGTCGCGGCTGCACCTTGATCAGCGGGTCTTCTGCCTTACCCCAGTGGGTGTCGATCTCGTCCGGCCGCAGGTGGCGTTGGGCGGCGGGCTTCAGCAGTTTGTCGATCGCGGCGGCCTGGTCGCGTGAGGTCGCGCTCAGACAGGCTTCAGCGCGCCCATGGCCTCGTCGAGCAGCGTCCCGAACGGCCTGCTGCGGTCGGTGCTGATCCATACGTCCTTCGCGGCGACCACGCAGGCCAGGGCCGCGCCGGCGACGACCGTCGGGCGTGGGTCGGTGGCCGCTGGACGGCCGGTCCGCGCCGCTACTAGCTCGGCGAGCTCGCTCTGGACACGTGAGATCCGCTCGATCTCGCCGGCGCTCAGGGCGGGGTTGTCGTGGATGACCTTCTCCATCGCGAGAGACCGTTCCGCCAGCGTCGCGTCTTCGAAGTACTCGACGACGACGTCGAACGCCCGCCGCAGCGACTCCCAGACCGGCTCGTCGGCGGGGCGTGCGGCGAGTGCCTCCACCAGCGTCTGCGACCACGCGTCGTACTTGCCCAGTACGAGGTCCTCCTTAGAGGTGAAGTAGCGGAAGAAGGTGCGCCTGGAGATACCGGCAGCCGCGACCAGGTCGTCGATCGTCGTCTGTTCGTAGCCCTTGGCCGCGAACAGGTCTTGGGCCAGCATCGCCAGCTCGGCGCGCATGGCCCGCCGAGCTCGTTCACGGACGGGAAGCGGGGTGGACTCTCTCATGTGCTCACTCTAACGCTTGAGGAGCATACTTGGCACTCAGTGCCACATATGGCGTATAGTGGCGTCATCGTCAAGCCGACCACGAAATCGGAGGTACCCCATGACCACCCCATGGACCATGACCGACATCCCCCGCCAGGACGGCCGGGTCGCCGTGATCACCGGAGCCAACAGCGGACTCGGGTTCGAGACCGCCCGCGCCCTCGCGGGCCGCGGCGCGGCCGTGGTGCTCGCCGTCCGCGACATCGACAAGGGCAAGCAGGCCGCGGCGAGGATCGCCGACCAGGCGCCCGGCGCCGACGTCACGGTCCAGCACCTGGACCTGAACTCCCTGGCATCCGTGCGCGCAGCGGCCACCGACCTCGGGTCCGCGCACCCGCGGATCGACCTGCTGATCAACAACGCCGGCGTGATGTACACGCCCCAGCAGAAGACCGCCGACGGCTTCGACCTGCAGTTCGGCGTCAACCACCTCGGCCACTTCGCGCTCACCGGGCTGCTGCTCGACCACCTGCTCCCCGTGCCCGGCTCCCGCGTTGTGACTGTCAGCAGCTTCGGTCACCGCATCCGGGCGGACATCCACTTCGACGACCTTCAGTGGGACCGCACCTACGACCGGGTCGCCGCCTACGGCCAGGCCAAACTGGCCAACCTGATGTTCACCTACGAGCTGCAGCGCCGCCTCGCCGCGCACGACAGCACGGTCGCCGTCGCAGCGCACCCGGGCAGCGCCTCCACCGAGCTGTCCCAGAACATGCCCGCCATCGCGCGGGCCGCCGCGACCGCCGTCATGCCGCTGCTCGCCCAGAGCGCCGCGCAAGGCGCGCTACCCACCCTGCGTGCCGCGACCGATCCAAGCGTGCTCGGCGGCCAGTACTACGGCCCCCACCGTATGCGCGAGACCCGCGGATTCCCCCGTGTGGTCACTTCCAGCCCGGCCTCCTACGACCTGGCAACGCAGCGTCGCCTGTGGTCCGTGTCGGAGGAGCTCACCGGCGTCACGTTCCCCGTCTGATGGGGCAGTCCCGGAACAAGCTCAGCAGCTGGCCGCCCTGTCCGATGCCTGGGGGGTTCTGTCCGGGCCTCCCGCACCCGAGGCAGACCGGCGTTGGATGAGTTCCGGTGGAAAGCACCGAAGTCGTGCCGTTCGTCCGGCGCGGCGCAACAAGCCGCAACAAGCAAGGAGAGCCACCGATGCGTGGAGTCGTGATGTACGCCCCTGGCGATGTCCGGGTCGAGGACCGCGAGGACCCGAAGATCATCGAGCCCACCGACGCGATCATCCGGATCACCGCGACCTGCATCTGCGGGTCCGACCTGTGGCCCTACCGTGGCGTCGAGCCGGTCGACCACAACCCGATGGGACACGAGTACATCGGCATCGTCGAGGAGACCGGCGACGACGTGAAGAACGTCAAGGTCGGCGACTTCGTCGTCGGATCGTTCGTGATCTCGGACAACACCTGCGAGATCTGCCAGGCCGGCTTCCAGTCCAAGTGCGTGCACGCCGAGTTCGTCTCCCAGACCATCGGCACCCAAGCAGAAAGAGCCCGCATCCCACACGCGGACGGCACACTCGTTGTCACCCCGGGTCAGCCGGATGAGGACCTCGTCCCCGCGCTGCTCGCGGCATCCGACGTACTGGGAACAGGCTGGTTCGCCGCTGACGCGGCCCAGGTTGGTCCCGGCAAGACAGTGGCGGTGGTCGGCGACGGCGCCGTCGGCCTGATGGCCGTCCTTGCAGCCCGCGAACTCGGCGCCGAACGCATCATCGCCATGTCGCGGCACCCCGAGCGGCAAAAGCTCGCCCGCCACTACGGGGCCACCGATATCGTCGAGGAGCGCGGCGAGGACGGCGTCGCGAAGATCAAGGAACTCACCGGCGGACTCGGCGCCCACTCCGTCGTGGAGGCGGTCGGCACCCAGGAGTCGTTCATGCAGGCCGTCGGCGCGACCCGCGGCGGCGGCCACCTCGGCTACGTCGGCGTGAACTACGACGTCAAGATCCCCGGTATCGAACTGTTCTTCGCCGGTATCCACACCCTGGGCGGCCCCGCTCCCGTGCGCCGCTACCTGCCCGATCTCATTCAGCTCATCTGGGACCGCAAGATCGACCCAGGCAAGATCTTTGACCTCACCCTGCCGCTCGAGCAAGCTGCAGCGGGTTACCGTGCGATGGACGAGCGCCGCGCCACCAAGGTTCTCCTGACGCTCTGACAGCCCAAGCCCGTCGGACATCGACCGGCCGGCGTGGGAGGTCCTGCCGCAACCTCCCACCCTCATCAGCTACCGACCTACGGTGGAGAACGTGACCAGCAAGGACGACATCCGGGACTTCCTCGTCTCCCGCCGCGCGAACGTGACACCCGCGCAGGCCGGCATCGACGACTTCGGCGGCGAACGCCGCGTCGCCGGCCTGCGACGCGCGGAAGTCGCTGAGCTCGCCGGGGTCAGCCTCGACTACTACACCCGTCTCGAGCGCGGCAACATCCGCGGCGCCTCCGACAGCGTCCTCAACGCCATCGCGCGAGCGCTGCTCCTCAACGACGTCGAGCGCGCCCACCTGTTCGACCTGGCCCGCGGCATCACGCCCAGCTCAGCCGTCCAGGAAGATCTCCGCGGGCGAAGCAACCCAGATGTGCGTACCTCGGTGAAGCGCGTCCTGGACAATCTCGCTGTCCCGGCCGTTGTCTCCAACTGCCAGCAAGACCTGATCGCCGCCAATCTCATGGGACGCGCGCTGCTCTCGCAGCACTTCGAGGCCGAGCGACCGAATCTGGCCCGGTTCATCTTCCTTGACTCTCGCGCCCGCGAGTATTACGTGGACTGGCCACTGGCCTGCAGTCTGACCGCCGCGATGCTGCGCTACGAGGCCGGTCGCGACCCGCTCAACGGTGAACTCACCACCCTGGTCGGTGAGCTGTCCATGCGCAGTCCCCAGTTCCGCAAGGACTGGGCCGACCAGGACGTCCACGAGCACCGCACCGGAACCAAGGCCTACCGCCACCCAGAGGTCGGCGAAGTGACGGTCACGTACGACGTCTTCGCCGTACCTGGCGAGCCGGGGCTGTCGATCATCACCTACACCGCCGAAGAAGGCTCGGAGACCGCCGACAAGTTCGCCTTGCTCTCCGCCTGGGCCGCAACCCACAACCGGCAACGCTGAACAACACGCCGCGGGCAGCGAACAGCCCGTCGAACCACTCATAGCGCATCGCCCTGCCCACGGTCGCTCCGCCCGTGGTCGCACAGACCTGTCCCGGTACAGACCAACCCCCTACCTGCACAGCCAAACAAGGAGACATCGATGAACGAGAACCACGAGGCTGAAGGACGCGACAACTCGACCAACGCGCGGCTGCACCGGCGCAGCCTGCTGAAAGCAGCCGGAGCCGGCGCAGCCGCGGCCGGCGCGATATCCCTCGGCGGCACCTCGAGCGCTCAGGCCGCCCCGGCACCGAACGTCCAGCAGGCCGGAGCCCCCAGCGGCAACGCGGCGGACGGAGCCGACAACTTCTACACCAGCGACAAAGTCACCGTCCGCAAGGTCAGGTTCAAGAACCAGTACCAGATGGCCGTCGTCGGCAACCTCTTCACCCCCAAGGGACTCGACCGTCGCACGACGCACCCGGCGATCGTCGTCGGTCACCCAATGGGTGCCGTGAAGGAACAAAGCGCCAACCTGTACGCCACCAAGATGGCAGAGCAAGGATTCGTGACGCTGTCCCTGGACTTGTCGTTCTGGGGCGGAAGTGAAGGCCGGCCGCGGCAGGCGATCTTGCCCGACGTCTTCACCGAGGACTACAGCGCCGCCGTCGACTTCCTGGGAACCAGGGACCTCGTCGACCGGAACCGCATCGGCGCGATCGGCATCTGCGGCAGCGGCGGCTTCGTCGTCAGCGCGGCCAAGCTCGACCCGCGGATCAAGGCGATCGCCACCGTCAGCATGTACGACATGGGCGCAGTCAACCGCAACGGCCTCGAGCACTCGCAATCACTCGAGCAGCGCAAGGAGATCCTCGAGTCAGCCGCCCAGCAGCGCTACGTCGAGTTCACCGGCGGCGAGACCGTGTACTCCGCCGGGGCACCCCTTGAGATCACCGAGGAGTCTGGCGACATCGACCGCGAGTTCTACGACTTCTACCGCACGCCGAGAGGCGAATTCACTCCTCCAGGCGCGTCGCCGCGCCTCACGGTACGCCGCCCGCTCACCGGCGAGGTCAAGTTCATGAACTTCTACCCGTTCGACGACATCGAGACGATCTCCCCACGGCCGTTGCTGTTCATCTCAGGCGATCAGGCCCACTCCAAGGAATTCAGCCAGGACGCCTACGAGCGCGCCGCCGAACCGAAGGAACTGTTCTGGGTGCCCGGCGCCGGCCACGTCGACCTCTACGACCGCGTCAACCTGATCCCCTTCACCAAACTGACGAACTACTTCCGCCAGCACCTCACCGCCTGACACCACCGCGTGCGTGCGGGGAGCATGCGTCAACGCTCCCCGCACACTGGGGGGCTCAATGCCCGGTTCCGCGGGCCACGACCGAGGAGTGGATCGAGTTCGAGGACCATTTCCTGCTGCGCAAGCTGACGCTCGGAGAGTGTCACCGCCCCTACGGCACACCGTGCGTCCATGAACCCGCGTGCACGAGGTGCCGGTTCCTGCGGGTCGATCCCGCGCAGCTGCCACGGATCGAGGAGATGACCAGCCACGCCGAGGCCCGCCTGGGCGAGGCCAAGACTCAAGCCTGGCTTGGGGAGGTCGCCGCGCTGGAGGAATCGCTGAGGCATCGGCGACGGCGCTAGGCCGATGCTCGCCGGCAGTTGCACGGCGCTGGTGTGACGTTGAGCTGATCAGTCGGTTGGCAGCGTCTCGACATCCGCGGGACCGAAGCTCGGACTAGGGGATTTCGCCGGATCGTCTCTACCAGGGGAGGGGCTGCTCGTCTTGGTAGTAGTGACCGGTGCCCGCCTCGGCGGGCAGGTTCACGACGTGCTTGATGCTGGCCGCGCCCTCTGCAACCGGGCGCCCACCTTCGCCGCCGAGATCGGTAGCGGTCCAGCCCGGGCTCGCGGAGTGGACGGTAATCGCGTCGGCGGCGAGCTCGGCGGCCAGTGATCGGGTCAGCGCGTTGAGCGCCGCCTTGGAGACGCTGTAGGCGGAGGTGTGCGCGCCCATGCGCTCCAGTGAGGCCGCTTCGCTGGACACGTTGACGATCCGCCCAGCCGGAGCCTTGCGCACCATCGGCAGCAGCGCCTGTGTCGTGCGCCAAGCGCTGAAGAGATTGATTTCCAGCGCGTCCTGCGCCTTGGCCAGTTCAACACTCGAGGGCTGCTGACCGTAGTCGAAGATGCCTCCGACGTTGTTGACCAGCACATCGAGGCGGCCGTACTCGTCCGCGATCTGCTGTGCTGCCGCCTCGATGCTCTCCTGGTCCGAGGTGTCCAGCTGGATCGGGTGGGCATCGCCGCCGATCTCAGCCGCTGCCTTGGCCGCGGCTTCCGCGTCGCGGGCAGTGACCAGCACGGTGTCGCCGTCGGCGGCCAGCTGAGCGGCCAACTCGCGGCCGAGACCACGGTTCGCGCCGGTGATGAGGATGATGCGTGCCATATCTGGTGTCACTTCCTTCTGAGATTCGGGCTGAACGCGGGGCCGGTCAGGGCCCCTGCACTGGCGTCCGTATCGGACGCGCCCCTTAACCACCAGTCTGAACAGACGCATCCACATGGACAAATAATCTGGCCGGAAATCGGCTAGAGTTCAGCATTATGGAATCCGACAACTCGTCCGGCCGCGTGATCCAGTCGGTGCAGCGCGCCTTCGACCTGCTGGAACGCGTCGCCACGCACTCCGAAGGTGCCAGGCTGAGCGAGCTGGCCGACGGCGCCGGCCTCAACCGCAGCACCGCCCACAATCTGCTCGCCTCACTCGAGGAGCTGGGCTACATCACACAGGACAAGAAGGGTGCCGCCTACCGGCTGACCAGCAAGCTCAACCGGCTACTGCGCCTGGATGCTGAGGCTGAGCTCGCTCTGCGGGCCCGCCTACGTCCGGTACTCACGGCCGTGAGCGAAGCATCAGGCGAGTCGAGTTTTCTCGCGCTCGTCACAGGCACCGAGTACCTGTGCGTGGATGCGGTGCAGTCTGACAAGCCTCTCCGCTTGGCAGTGCGCCCTGGGGAGCGCAAGCCGCTACTCGGGGAAGCTCTCGGCCACGCCCTACTCGCCGCCGATCCCGATCTTGCGCGAGCCGTCCGCTTCGACGATCCGCAACGGTGGCAACAGCACGCACACGAGATCGCTGACGCGGGGCACCATGGCTTCGCCCTCGACCTGGACAGCCAGCAAGCTGGCATCTCCTGCGTCGCCATCGCGGTCACCCCACGGGCCGCGATCGCAGTTGCCGGGCCCACGATCCGCCTCCCGAAAGCGCGACTCGTCACCATCGGCAGGAAAATCCGAGAAGAGCTGGACAAGGCACGACCGGCCAACCAACAGTGGCTATGAAGTCGCCACCGCGGCGCTAGCGAGATGACGCCAGTCCGCACCGAGGCATCGAACCGACCCAGCATCGGCGTCCTCCAAGCTGGGACCGGCGATCGATACCTGAGGCAGCCACGCCTCCTGAATCGCTTGACATGTTCAGTGAAGAAACCCGTCCCACTTCAACTCGTACCTCGAACCGCCGGGCAGCCCGTGCCGCCCGGGCAGCTTCTCCTCCACCCGAGCCAGCTCCAGCCCAACCGGCCCGATCAAACCGGGCCCAAGCTTGCCCATACCCCCAGGGTTGCCCTAGGCAAGCACTTCCCGCCACCCCGAGCCGATACTCCGTTGCCGCGGCGTCGGCGGTTCGGTTGGATGCGGGGTATGGCATCGGGCGTCGGGCTGGTTCTGTTGTGTGGGACTGCGTTCTCCGGGAAGAGTACGGTGGCGCGGTTCCTGGCGCCGCGGCTCGCTGCGCGGATCGTGAGTCTTGACGAGATCAATGAGCACCGCGGCTTGTGGGGTGGCGACGGCATCCCGGCCGAGGAATGGATCCGGACCCATGAGCTGGCATCCGAGGAGGTCCGTGCGCTCCTGAACTCAGGGACGTCTGTCATCGTCGACGACACGAGTTCGCCGCGGTTCCTGCGGGACGGCTGGCGTTCACTGGCGGCGTCAGCGAACGCCGGATTCAGCCTCATCTACATCGACGTGGATCAGGCGACGATCCGCCGACGCCGGGCTGACAATCAGGCGGACCCGCGCCGACGCGATGTCGCGGACGCAGTACTCGATCAGCACCTGGCCGACTTCGAGCCGCCACAGGACGATGAGAACGCGGTACGAGTGCAGTCCGCCGACGACCTGCAGGACTTCACGCTTGGTCGGTAGCCACGATCCAGAGCACCGACGACAGACTGATCCTGTACCGCGTGTCTCACCCTCGAACGGGTCGCGATCAGGCGGTCGGGAGGAGTTCGGCGAGCAGTGCGCGGACCCTGGTTTCGATCTCGTCGCGGATCGGCCGGACCGCCTCGATACCGCGCCCGGCCGGGTCGTCCAGTTGCCAGTCCAGGTAGGTCTTTCCGGGGTAATACGGGCATTCGTCACCGCAGCCCATGGTGATGACGACGTCGGCCGCCTGCACCGCGCCATCGGTCAGCGGCTTGGGGAACTCTCTCGAGATGTCCAAACCGATTTCAGCCATCGCCTCGACGACGGCCGGGTTCAACTGGTCGGCGGGCTTCGAACCGGCGGATCGTACGACGACCCGTCCGGCCGCGTGGTGATCAAGGAGCGCAGCGGCCATCTGAGATCGACCGGCGTTGTGGACGCAGACGAACAGCACCTCAGGCGTGGTCCCGGACATGTCGCTCCTCGAGGAGATCAGGAGATGAGGGCTGGTTCGGGGATGGAGAGCAGCGCCGAGACCCATTGCATGCGCTCAGGCAGGGACCAGTAGTAGACCCAGGTGCCGCGGCGTTCGCAGTCGACGAGGCCGGCCTGGCGCAGGACGCGGAGATGGTGGGAGATCGTCGGGCCGGACACGTCGAACTGCCCGGTGAGGTCGCAGACGCAGATCTCGCCGCCGGCCGAGGCGATGATCGACATCAACCGCAGCCGGATCGGGTCCGACAGCGCCTTGAACACCGCGGCGCCCTCGGCTGCCTGCGTCTCGTCCAGCGCCGAGATGGAGATCGGCGCGCAGCAGCCGCCGCTTGGCTGGACCGAGATCTCCTGTTTCGACATGCGCCTATCTTGACTCCTGTCTAATCACGATGCAAGCTGAAGGCCGCTGATTAGATGAACTTCTACATAGTGGAGATCGACCGTGAACGAGCAGAACACCGCCACGCCGGCGGCGCCGGCAGGACCCGTCGTGGTAATCGGAGCCGGCCCGGTGGGACTGGCCGCGGCCGCGCACCTGGCCGAGCGGGGGATGGACTTCCTCGTCCTGGAATCAGGGCCGGGCGTCGCCGCCGCGATCGAGGAATGGCGGCACGTGAAGCTGTTCAGCCCGTGGCGCTACGACCTCGACTCCGCTGCCCGCCGTCTGCTCCAGCAGACCGGCTGGGTCGAGCCGGATCTCGGCAAGCTGCCGACCGGCGGCGACCTGATCGACTCCTATCTCGAACCACTCACCAAGACCCCGCAGCTCAACGACCGGATCCGCTACAACGCTCAGGTCGTGGCAGTGACCCGGCTCGGATACGACCGCGTCCGTACGGCGGGCCGCGAGCAGGCACCGTTCCTGATCAGGCTCGCCGACGGCACCGAGATCCTCGCCTCCGCGCTGATCGACGCCGCCGGGACCTGGCGACGCCCGAACGTGCTGGGCGGCTCCGGCATCCCGGCCCGCGGTGAAGCCGACGTCGCCGAGAGCATCGCGCCTGCACTCCCCGACGTGCTCGGCCGCGACCGCGACCGGTACGCCGGACGCCGTACTGCGGTCGTCGGCGCCGGCCACTCCGCCGCCACCACGCTGCTGGATCTCGGCGCGCTCGCCGAAGAGGTTCCCGGTACGGAGATCGTGTGGGTGGTGCGTGGTACCGACCAGGCTCGCACCTATGGGGGCGGCGAGGCCGACGAGCTGCCGGCCCGTGGCGCGCTGGGCAGCCGGCTGAAGAAGCTCGTCCAGTCCGGCCAGGTCGAGCTCGTCAGCAGCTTCCGTATCGAGGCTGTCTCCCGCACCGCCGACGGCCGCGTCGAACTCGCGGCCGGTGAGCGTCGAGTGGTCGCCGACACGGTGGTCAACTCGACCGGTTTTCGCCCCGACCACGACATGGTCGGCGAGCTGCGCCTCGACCTGGACTCGATCATGGGCTCCACCCGAGCGCTCGCTCCGCTGATCGACCCGAACCAGCACTCCTGCGGCACTGTCCCGCCGCACGGGGTCGACGAACTGGCTCACCCCGAACCCGGCTACTACGCGGTCGGCGCGAAGTCGTACGGCCGGGCACCGACCTTCCTACTGGCCACCGGCTACGAGCAGGCCCGGTCCGTCGTCGCAGCACTGGCCGGTGACTGGGCAGCGGCCCGGGACGTGCAGCTGGACCTGCCGGAGACAGGCGTCTGCTCCTCGAACCTCGCTTACGGCGACAGCAGCGACGAGACCGCCGGCGGCTGCTGCGGTCCCGCACCACAAGCCGTCGAGATCGCCGCACCCGCCGGCCGTGGCCTGGCCACCGGCATCAGCGGCGGTCTACTGACCGTCATCGACGACAAGCCCGCCACCCAATCGGGCTGCTGCAGCTGATGACCCCGGCCGCGGCGACCGCCACCACTCTGGCGTCAGGCGATCGCCGCGGCACTCAGCGCCGCGAGGTAGTAGCTGCGCTCGCCATCACCACCACCATCGGCTACGGCGTTCTGTACTACGCCTTCAGCGCCCTGCTCGCGCCGATGAGCCGCGACCTGCATATCTCCACCACCGTCGCCACCGGTGCACTGACCACCGCCGTACTCGTCAGCGCTGCGATGGCGATACCTGTCGGCCGCTGGCTCGATGCGCACGGCGGGCACGGCGTCATGACCACCGGATCCATCCTGGCGGCCGTCGCCGTACTGGCCTGGTCTCAGGTGCAGAACACTGCCCAGCTGTACGCCGTGTTCGTGGCAATCGGCGCTGCCTCGGCAATGGTGCTCTATCAGCCCGCCTTCGCGATCATCGTCGCCGTCACCGCACCACCGAAGCGCGCGAACGCCTTGCTGAGCATCACTCTCGTCGCCGGGTTCGCCAGCTCGATCTTCATCCCGCTCACCGGTCAACTCATCCAGGCGACCGGATGGCGCCACGCGCTGATCGCCTTGGCCGGCATCGTCGCTGTGATCACCGTGCCCGTGCACGCTTTCGTACTCCGGCGCACGCAGCCGACCGCACCGGCAAGCAGTCACCACCTGCGGCGGTCACCGGCCCGGGTGATCCGCGACGCCGGCTTCTGGCTCATCGCCGTCGCGTTCGTTCTGCACAGCGCAGCCCTCGCGGTCCTGGCCGTGCACCTGGTCACCTACCTCACCCAGCTCGGTCACACACCGACGACCGCGGCAAGCCTCACCGGGCTGCTCGGCCTCTTGTCGGTCACCGGCCGCGTCATCACCACCCTCGCGAAGCGATGGTTGCCGATCACCCTTATCGCCGCCACAATCATCGCCCTGCAAGGGATTGCGATCGCTCTGCTGCCCTTCATCGGGCAGAGCATCGCTGGAGCGGCGACCAGCCTGGGACTGTTCGGGCTCGGCTTCGGCGTAGCGTCGATCGCCACACCGGCCATCCTGCTCGACCGCTACGGTGACCAGGGCTACGCCACCATCGCCGGCATTCTCGGAACCTCGACCACCATCAGTCGCGCGACCGCGCCGCTGGCCGCCGCTGCCCTCGCGACCGGCATCGGGTACCGGCCGCTCATCCTCGTCGCCGGCGCAGCCTGCCTCATCGCCGGAGCAGCTCTCGCTCTCACCCAACACCTCCCGCCCGACGCGACCACTCGGCGTACGGCGTGCTGACCAAGGTCGCGGGAGACTTGCATCCTGTACTCCGGCACGGGTTTACCGTCGAAGCATGACGACAGAATCCTTGACCCTGGGCGAGGGCGACCCGGATTGGGTTCCGCAGGCCTGCACGCTGCCGACCGCCGAGCAGCCGCTGCGCGTCGCCGAGTTCGACGAACTGTTCGCGACCAGCCTTCACGGTGTGAAGCGGGTAGCGCCGAACCGGCTGGAGCTGCGCCTGGACCCAGCCGCCGAGGCAACCGCGCGAGACCTGACCGCCCGCGAGACGAGCTGCTGCTCCTTCTTCACCTTCGACTACCTGGCCGTCGACGACGGCGAGCTCCCGCTGCACCTCACCGTGCCTGACGCCCACCTCGCCGTACTCGATGCCCTGGCAACGCGAGCCGCCAACCTGCAGACACCAATTTGATCGTGCCGGAAGAACCAGCCGGTCTGGTCGACCGAATGGAACATCACCAGCTCGCCTTGTATCTCGCGGCTATCGCGGCAGGAGGTTTGCTGGGCTGGGTAGCGCCGTCGGCAACTCCGGGAATCGAGCAGGCCATCAGCCCGGTTCTCGGCACGCTGCTGTTCGTGACATTTCTGCAGGTCCCGGCCGCCGAACTGCTGCGCTCGTTGCGCGCAGGGAGGTTCCTTGCCGCGACCTTGGTCGTCAACTTCGTCGTGGTGCCGTTGGTGGTCGCGGCGATGTTCTTCTTCCTGCCCGACGATCAGGCCGTGCGCATCGGCGTACTGCTAGTGCTGCTCACGCCCTGCGTTGACTACGTGATCGTCTTCTCCCGGTTGGCCGGAGGCGCCAGTCATCGGCTGCTCGCCGCCACACCGCTGCTGCTGCTCGCGCAACTGCTGCTGTTGCCCGTCTTCCTCTATCTGTTCATGGGATCGGAACTGGCCGACATCGTGCAGATCAAGCCGTTCGTCGAGGCATTCGCCTTCCTGATCGCCGTTCCCCTCACGCTGGCTTGGAGTATGCAGGCCTGGGCTGCCCGCAAGCCGTCTGGACAAAAGGTGTCCGCGGCAACGAGTACGACGACGGTGCCGCTGATGGCGGCAACCCTCTTCACCGTCGTCGCTTCCCAGGTGCCCAAAGTCAGCGACAGCCTCGGTGACGTCGTCGCCGTAATCCCGTACTACGTTGCTTTTCTCGTCCTCATGCCCTTTGCCGGGCTAGGCGTCGCCCGCCTCTTCGGTCTCGCCGCATCGGCCACGCGCGCGATCGTGTTCACCGGGGCCACCCGCAACTCTCTCGTCGTACTGCCTCTCGCCCTCGCGCTCCCCGACCCGCTCGCCATCGCAGCCGCGGTCGTGGTCACTCAGACCCTCGTGGAGGTTCTCGGCATGGTTGCCTACGTCCACCTCGTACCGCGCCTGGTCCCAACCACCAGAACCACAGTTACCCCGTGACCATCTCACTTCAGCGGCTCGTGCGCAGTCCCACCGGGAGGGTGATTCGTCGGTTGGCGTCGTATTCGGGGGCGTGCCGATCGTCTTTCTTGTGAGTTGCCGGTCCGAAGCGGGAGGCAGCCGGAGAGGCCACACTGAGATCAAGGAGGTGATGCGCGTGAAGTACGTGCTGATGTTCGTCGACACCGAGGAGTACGCCAAGGAGGTCGAGGCGATGAGCCCGGCCGAGCTGGAACAGGTCTACGACCGGGTGAACCAGTGGTTCATCGATCACGCCGCGAAGATCCGCAGTACGACCAGCAAACTGCAAGGCGCGGCGACCGCCACGACCGTGCGGCTCGACGGGCCGGAACCAGTGACCACCGACGGGCCGTTCATGGAGGGCAAGGAAGTCATCTCCGGGTTCACCGAGATCGAGGTCGCCGACCTCGACGAGGCACTGCGCATGGTCAAGACCTGGCCCGCCTGCCCGATCGTCGAAATCCGCCCTGTGGGGCCATGACCACCAGTCCGGCCGCCGACGAACTGGCCCGCGTGGTTCGCGACCACGCCGGTCAGCTCGCCGCGTCACTCGTCTCGCTGCTCGGCGACTTCTCGGCCGCCGAAGACCTGGTCCAGGACGCCGTCGAGACCGCCCTGCGGCGCTGGCCGGTCGAAGGGATCCCCGACCGGCCCGACGGATGGCTGTTCACCGTCGCCCGTCGCCGCGGCCTGGACGTACTCCGGCGGCAGGAGAACTACCGCTCCAAACTCGCCCAGTTGCAGTGGCCGATCCAGCCCGCGCCCGACGACCGGCTCCGGCTCATCTTCACCTGCTGCCATCCCGCGCTGGCTCGCGAAGCGCAGATCGCGCTCACGCTCCGCGTCGTCTGCGGTCTCACCACCGCCCAGATCGCCGCCGCGTTCCTCGTACCGGAAACCACCCTGGCGCAGCGGATCACCCGCGCGAAACGCAAGATCGCCCAGGCCGGCATCCCGTACCGGATTCCCCGCGCCGACGAGCTGCCCGAACGGCTCGGCGAAGTACTGACCGTCATCTACCTGCTGTTCAACGAGGGCTACCTGTCCAGCAGCAGCGACCGGGTCCACTCCCGTGACCTCGTGGACGACGCCGAATGGCTCACCAGTCTCCTCGCCGGGCTCCAACCGAACGAACCCGAGATCACCGGACTCCTCGTCCTGATCCGCCTCCACCGCAGCCGCGCCGCCGCGAGATTCACGCCTGAGGGGCAGCTCGTCCTGCTGCAGGACCAAGACCGCGGTACCTGGGACCACGAGGCAATAGCCGCCGCGACAGCGCTTCTCACCCGCACCGCCCGGCGCCACCGCTCACCCGGTCCGTACCAGCTGCAGGCCGCCATCGCCGCCTGCCACTGCGAAGCCGCCAGCTGGAAAGACACCGACTGGCAGCAGATCCTCGTCCTGTACGACATGCTGCTTCACCTGCAACCCAGTTCGATCACCCGCCTGCATCGCAGCGTCGCAGTCCGCTATGTCAAAGGCGCCGACGTCGCTCTCGCGGAGCTTGACGGACTCGACGGTGAGCTCAGCAGCTACCCGCTGTACCACGCGACGCGCGCCGAAATGCTCAGAGCCGTCGGCGACTACAAGACCGCGACCGAGGCCGACCGGCGCGCCCTCGAACTCACCGCGAACCCGGCGCAGGCCGAAGTACTGAGGGAACGGCTCGCCACGCATTGAGTTCATCAGCCGCGGCGCTCGCAGGCGATGCCGTCGCCGTCGGGGTCCAGGCGAAGGGAGTAGCCGGGCATGCCGCGAAGGAGGACGAGCAGACCTGCTCGGCGTACGGCGGGGCAGTTCTTGTAGAAGACGGGAGCGCCCGCCGGGGTTGGGGTCGGGGTTCGCGTGGTTGGGGGTGGTGGAGTCGGCGCGGTCGATGGGGTCTTGGTCGTTGGTGCCGGTGAGATGGTGGCGAAGAGTGGTTTGGGAGTGGGCTTCGGTGTTTCGGGCGGCATCGGGTCGCTGGTGATCTCCTCCGGGGTGGGGAGTGGCACCGTGGGGAGTGGTGGGAGTGCGGTGTCCAGAATCGACGGTGAATCCGCGACCCGGGTGGGCGCCGTGTTGCCGTCGAGTGAGCCGAAGAGAATGAAACTCACGAGGGCGCCGACCAGGAGTACGAGACCGGTCGACGCGAAAATGGGCAGGTAGCTCGGTCCTCCGTAGCGACCGCGAGGTCCGCGGACCCGGCGCCCGTCGCTGTCGACCCAGAACGGCCAGTCCATCGGTGCCGCCGGCCAGGATTCGTCGGGTTGCCACCGTTTGGGTGGGCGCCAGCGGGCGGTCGGTGGTTCCGGCCATTCGGGCGGCGCGTTGAAATGCCTCACTCAGCCTCCTCCCCCGAGGTGCTCAACGCCCGCAGCCTAAGCGAACCCACGCATTCGGTGGCGGTTCCGGCAATAGGTAATTCGAATACTTCAAAGGTCGAATGACGATTGAGGTCGAATTGCCAATAGATGCTTGTAGACAAGCAAATGCGCGTAGTCCGCAGGAATGCGGGTCAGCTGGTGGAGAGACACAGGAGGTCGCGTGGGCGGACCTCGGCGGCTACTTCTTGCTGATGAGGGAGCGGGCGAAGAACTGGAGGTTGGCGGGTCGCTCGGCGAGGCGGCGTACGAGGTAGCCGTACCAGTCTTCGCCGTAGGGGATGTAGATGCGGACGGTGTGGCCCTCGCCGGCAAGGCGGAGTTGTTCTTCGGGGCGGATGCCGAACAGCATCTGGTACTCGAAGGAGCCGGGGCGGCGGTTGGCGCGGTCGGCCAGGGAGCCGGCGATCGCGATCAGGCGCGGGTCGTGTGAGGCGATCATCGGGTAGCCGGCGCCGTTCATCAGGATCTTCATCGCGCGGACGTACGCCTTGTCGACGGACCGCTTGTCCTGGTACGCGACCGACTCGGGCTCCTTGTAGGCGCCCTTGCACAGCCGGACCCGCGAGCCCTCATAAGCCAGGTCGCGGCAGTCGCCCTCGGTACGCCGCAAGTACGCCTGCAGCACGGCGCCGGTCTCGGGGAAGTCCTGCCGCAGTTCGCGCAGGATGCTCAGGGTGGAGTCCGTGGTGGTGTGGTCCTCCATGTCGAGGGTCACCGTCGTACCGGCGTTGCGGGCCGCGTGGCAGATCGAGCGGGCGTTCTCCAGCGCGATCTTCTCGCCGTCGCCGGGCAGCGCCTGACCGACGGCCGACAGCTTGACCGAGACCTCGGCATGAGACGTCAGCCCGGCGGCGGACAGCTGCTTCAGCAACGTCAGGTACGCCTCGGCCGTCGCGGTGGCGGCGGCGGCGTCCGTGACGTCCTCACCCAGGTGGTCGAGGGTGACATTGAGGCCGCTGCTGACCAGCTTCTCGGTGGCCAGCACGGCCTCCGGAGCGGTCTCCCCGGCCACGAACCGGGCCACGATGCCGCTGGACACCGGCATCGCCGAGACGGCCTTCTTGATCTGGGGGCTGCGGGACACGCCCAGCAGGATTCGCCGAAGCACTTCGCGTTCCTCCTCGTTTCCCGACTCATCCGGCCCCGTATGCCGCGATGTTCCAGGGGTGTCAGCAGGCTACGCGCCTGGCCCGTACGCACCCTAATCGTGTGGCCAGGACCACACCAGTACGCCGACTGGTCCACGCCGCCCCCGTCCAGCGAACCCGGGCCACCCACGTCCAGCGGGCCCGGGCGATGCGGACTGGGCTGGTTCCCGTCGGCCCCGTAGGTTGGGTTGGCAGGGCCGTCCGGACGGGCGGCGTGATCCCCGGTCAGGAGAGGATGCGGCATGCGGATCTTCAAGCGTCGCCGCACGACGGCTGCGCCGGCCGACCCGATCGGTGGGTTCTGGAGCTGGTGGGAAGCCACCGGCGCCGCCCAGATCGCCGAGTCGATCGCGCTGCGGGATCTGACCGCCGCCGGCGCCGTACTGTCCGACCAGGTACGCCGGATCCACGAGAACCTCGACTGGGAGCTGGGCCACGGCCTGCACGCCGAACACGTCCTGATCGTCACCGCCGCCGGCGACCCCGGCACCCGCGCGATCGCCCGTCGCTGGTTGCGCGCGGCACCGCCCTCGGACCACCTCTGGGAGTACGCCGACCTGCGCCGGCCGTCACCGGACGCGGGGATCAAGTTCGACGGGATGCCGCTGGTCTCGATCGAGTCGGCGCTCGTCACGATCGAGCCCGACAGTCGCGAGGCCGCCCTGCATGTCGAGGTGCACCACCCGGCGTTCCCGGCACTGCCCGACGAGCTGCGGAAGCGGGTGACCTTTCTGTTGCTCGACCTGGTCCTCGGCGAGGAACTGGTCGAGACCTGGATCGGCGCGATCAGCCCGGCGGTCGTGCCGCCCGCGAACGCAGTACCGATCGCCGAACTGCTGCCGGCGGTGGCTTCGTTCGCCGCGGCTCATGTCGCCGAGGACGGCGGGCCGAGCTGGCGGTTGATGGAAGGTGAGACGGCGGCCGGCGATCGCCTGGTCGCGACCGCGATGGTCCCGCTCCGCTCGATCCAGATGCCGCACCTGGACACCCATGTCGCCGTCGAGGTGCCGTACCAGGACGCCCGCGAGGACGGGCTGCCCAAGGACGAGACGCTGAGCCATCTGCGCGACTTCGAGGACCATTTGACCAACCGGCTCGGTGATTCGGGCCGGCTGCTGGCGCACGAGACCGCGGCCGGCTCGCGGACCTTGCACTACTACGTCGACGGTACGACGCCGGCCGCCGCCCAGTTGGAAGCCGCGATCACCGGCTGGCCCGACGGCCCGGTCACCCTCAAGGTCACCGCCGACGCCGGCTGGGAAGGCGTCCGCCACCTGACCTAGGCCGTACGGCGTTTCAGCGTCGCGGCACCGAGGACGAGCGCGCCGACGATGAACGCGGCGACCACGAGCGCATCGGATCCCGCGCCGTCTCCGAAGCCGTTGCCTCGGGCAACCCCGGACACCGCGTCGACGGCGTACGAGAGGGGCAGCACGTCACTGACCCCATGCAGTACGCCGGGGAGCCGGTCGCGGGGCAGCAGCAACCCGCAGAGCAGGAGCTGCGGGATCATCACGGCCGGCATCATCTGGACGGCCTGGAACTCGGTGGCGGCGAAGGCACTCGCGAGCAGACCGAGCGCAGTACCGAGGACTCCGTCGAGAACCGCGACCACTCCGAGCTGCCAGGCAGAGCCGCGGATGTCGAGGTCGAGCGCGTACAGCGAGATCGACACCACCACGGCCGCCTGGACGACGGCGATCAGCGCGAACGCCAGCGCGTAGCCGAGCAGGAAGTCCAGCTTGGCCATCGGCAGCGTGAACAACCGCGACAAGGTGCCGCTGGTCCGTTCGCGCAAGGTGGCCACCGAGGTGACGATGAACATGATGATCGACGGGAACACCGCCAGCAGCGGCCCGCCGATCCGGTCGAACGTGCCCGGGGACTCGTGGAACATCCACCACATCAGGCTCACCAGCAGAGCCGGCATCACGATCAGCATCGCCACGGTCCGGTGGTCGCGGCGCAACTGAGCCAGCACCCGGGCCGCCATCGCCAGCGTCACTCGCGGCGTCATCGCGCACCTGCCTTCCGGTCGATCAGGGTGAGGAAGGCCTGCTCGATGTCGCTGGTACCGACCGATGCCAGCAACCCGTCGGGAGTGTCATCGGCGAGCAGCTCGCCCTCGCGCATGAGCAGCAGCCGGTCGCAGCGGACCGCCTCGTCCATCACGTGACTCGACACCAGCAGAGTCGCGCCGTTGTCGGCCAGCCGATGGAACAGCTCCCACAGATCGCGCCGGAGCACCGGGTCCAAGCCGACGGTCGGTTCGTCGAGGACGAGCAGTTCGGGATTGCCCAGCAGCGCCGCGGCGAGCGAGGCACGAGAGCGTTGGCCGCCGGACAGCCGGTCGACCCGATCGTCGGCGTGACTGCGGAGGTCGACGGCGTCGATCACGCGGTCGACGTCGCCGGAGGAGATGCCGAGGACGGCGGCGAAGAAGCGGAGGTTCTCCCTGACCGTCAGATCGCCGTACACGCTGGGCTCCTGGGTCACGTAGCCGATCCGGTCGCGCAGTTTCGGCGAACCGGCGGGCAGTCCGAGCACCTCGACAGTGCCGGTGACCTTGGCCTGCAGGCCCACGATCGCCCGGATCAACGTGGTCTTGCCGCATCCCGACGGCCCGAGCAACCCCGTCACCGACCCGGTGGCCAGGCCGAAACCCACGCCGTGCAGGACTTCCCGGTCGCCCCGCACCACGACCACGTCGCGACACGTCACCGCGTTTTTCATCATGTGATGAATTTAGCTTCCACGACCGCCATCGGCAAGAGGCGAAAGACCCTCAGGCGGTGAGGTAGTGCTGGATGACCGGGGCGATCCGGTCGATCAGGTCCGCGACCGGAGTGGTGGCGACCGGGTCGAGATCGACGAGGTAGCGGGTCAGTGCGAGACCGAGCAGTTGGGCGGCCACCAGCGAGACGCGCAGCGAGGCGTCCGGGACGTCGAGGGCGGTCGAAACGGGGACCATGATCATCTTCGTGATGCCTTCGCGCATCATCCGGGCGACCTCGTCGCTGGTGACGACGCTGCGCAGGACCGCCTTCATCCGCTGCTGGCCGTCGGCGGACTCCCAGACCCCGAGGAAAGTGGTGATGATCCGGCGACCGAGTTCCTCGCGCGGGCCGCCGAGGATCACGGCCGCCACCTGGCGCGGATCGACGGGCAGTGCCATCGACTCGATGAACAGTTCGTCCTTGCTGTCGAAGTAGTGGTGCACGAGCGCCGCGTCGACACCGGCCTCGCGGGCGACCGCGCGCAGCGACGTACCGGTGAATCCCTTACCTGCAAAGGATTCGCGGGCCGCCCGGAGGATGTCGCCGCGGGTGTCCGGACCGCCCGGCCGGCGCCCCGGCGTACGGGTCGGTGAACCCGTCACGGGGTCAGCTCCGACACCTCTCCGTCGCTGGTCACGGCGAAGGCCGACCGGCGGGAGACGGCGTCGGCGGTCCGGACGAAGTGCTTGCGGGTGAACTCGAGCGACTCGATCAGGTCGATCTCGCGCTCGGACCGGCTGGAGCAGCGGCGGGTGTTGATCTCGATGATGATGTGGCCGCGGAAGTCGTTGTTGGCCAGGCCGTTCAGCAGGTCGGCCGCTCGCTGGGTACCGCGGCCGGGCACCAGGTGCTCGTCCTTGGCGGAGCCGGTGCCGTCGGTGAGGTGGATGTGCTTGAGCGTCCGGCCCATCGTCGCGGCCAGCTCGACGCAGTCCTGCTCGGCGGTCGACGAGTGCGACAGGTCGAGGGTGGTGTGCGCGTAGGTCTGCTCGGTCGGGTCCCAACTCGGCGCGTACGCCTGCAGGCCCTTGCCGGGCGCGCGCCACGGGTACATGTTCTCGACCGCGAAAATGACGCCGGTCTCCGCCTCCAGCCGGGCGATCCCCTCGACGAAGCCGCGGGCGTAGTCGCGCTGCCAGCGGAACGGCGGGTGGACGACGACGACGTCGGCGCCGAGATCCTTGGCCGCCTCGGCGCTGCGCTCCAGCTTCTCCCACGGGTCGGTCCCCCACACCCGCTGGGTGATCAGCAGACAAGGCGCGTGGATCGCGATCACCGGGAGCTGGTGGTAGTCGACCAGCCGCTGCACCGCGTCGATCTGGGTACTGAGCGGGTCGATCCCGACCATCAATTCCACCCCGTCGTACCCGAGCCGAGCAGCCAGCTCGAAGCAACTGGCGGTCGACTCCGGATAGACGGAGGCGGTGGACAGGCCGATCTTCGCGGCGGTCTTGCGGGAGCTCATCGCAGTAGGCTTTCGGGGATTGTCATCGGGGTTGCAACTGGTCCAGACGGGACAGGATGACGCCTTCCCGCAGAGCCCACGGACAGACCTCGAGCGAGGTCAGGTCGAACAGGTCCATCACCGCGTCCGCGACCAGCGCACCGGCGATCAGCTGAGTGGACCGGCCCGCGGAGACCCCGGGCAGCGCGGCCCGCTCGGCCGCGGTCATACCGGTCAGCTTGGGCATCCACTCGGTCAGGTCGTCGCGGTCCAGCGAGCGCGGTACGTACGGCCCGTCGTCGGACGGAGCCGCCCCGCAGATCCTGGCCAGCGACCGGAACGTCTTGCTGGTGGCGACCGAGCGCTGCGGCCGGCCGGCCCGCAGTACGTCGCCTGCCACCGCCGCCATCTCCACCCGGATCCGCTTGCGCAGAGCCCGTACTTCGTCCTTGTCCGGCGGATCTGCGGTGAGCGACTCGCGAGTCAGCCGGCCGGCGCCCAGCGGCACCGACACGGCGACCGTCGGCTCCTCGTCAGATCCGGCCGCGATCTCCAGCGAACCACCGCCGATGTCGAACACGGCCAGCCGGCCCGACGACCAGCCGAACCACCGGCGTACGGCGAGGAAGGTCAGCCGCGCCTCGTCCTGGCCGGTCAGCACCTGCAGATCGACCTTGGTCTTCACCCGGACCCGGTCCAGCACCTTTTCGCCATTAGGGGCTTCCCGGAGCGCGGAGGTGGCGAAGGCCAGCACGGACTCGCAGCCCTTGTCCTCGGCGAGCTCGGCGGCCTCGGAGATGAACGAGACGAGCTCGTCGGCGCCGGACTGGGCGATCTTGCCGTCCTTGTCCAGGTGCTCGGCGAGCCGCAGCTCGGTCTTGTGCGAGTACGCCGGCAGCGGCGCGGCACCACGGTGCGCATCCACCACCAGGAGGTGGACGGTGTTGGATCCCACGTCGAGTACGCCGAGCCGCATACCCTCCACGCTACTGGACTCCTGAGGTGCACCTGCGCGGCGTACGGCGGTCCGTACTCAGAATCGACCCGGCCCGGGCGTCCTCGGTACCGCACGGGATGAGCGGGTATCACTGCGGAAGACGTACGCTTTCCCGGTGCCTGAGGTCTCTCTCGATTTTCCCCGTGCCTTTGTCGAGTTCGTCGATCCCGATGATCCCGACCAGGTGTTCCGTTGCGACCTGACCTGGCTGACGTCCAACTGGACCTGCATCTTCGGCGGTGGTTGCCGCGGCATCTACAAAGGCCGCCCGAACGACGGCTGCTGCACGCTCGGCGCGCACTTCTCCGACGAGGACGACGAGTTGCGCGTGAAGGGGTACGTCAAGCAACTGGGCAAGGACGACTGGCAGTTCCGCAAGGAAGGCAAGACGAACGGCTGGATCGAGACCGACGAGGACGGCGACCGTAAGACCCGGGTCTGGGAAGGCGCCTGCATCTTCCTGAACCGGCCGGACTTCCCCGGCGGTGGCGGTTGCGCGCTGCACGGGCTCGCCCTGAAGAAGGGCGTGCACTTCGTCGAGACGAAGCCGGACGTGTGCTGGCAGTTGCCGATCCGGCGGACGTTCCGCGAGGTGGAGCGGCCCGACGGTACGTCGTACACGGAGGTCGGCATCGGCGAGTACGACCGGCGCGGGTGGGGACCAGGCGGGCATGACCTGGACTGGTACTGCACTGGGAACACCGAGGCGCACGTCGGCGTCGAGGCCGTCTTCGAGTCGAGCAAGGTCGAGCTGCAGACGCTGATGGGGCTCAAGGCGTACGACGTACTCGCGGAGCTCTGCCGTCAGCGGCTGGAGGCGGCCAAGCCGCTGCTGCAGCACCCCGCGTCACCGCAGGCCTAGAGCTTTCGTTGGGTCAGAGCTTGTCGTTGGCAACCAGCCAGCCGAGCGCGTCCAGGGTCGTCTCCAGCGCCGAGTAGCGCGGACGGAAGCCGAGCAGCCGGGCGGCCTTCTCCATCGAGCAGTGCGGGCTGTGCGCGATGTGGTCCCAGGTGGCGGCGGCGTCGCCTTCGGAAACTGTCTCCTTCCACTCGTCCCACGGAAGGAAGGTGAGGTTCGCCTCCTGACCGAAATAGCTCGCCACTCCCTCGGCGTACCCGCGGAGCGTCATCGCGCCGTCGGCGACCGCGTGGAAGCTCTCGCCGATCGCGACCGACCGGTTCGCCAGCGCGGCGAGGAACACGCCTGCGACGTCGGCGGCGTGGACGTGCTGGACGGTCTCCAGGCCCAGGTTCGGCAGGGCCAGTTCGGCGCCCTCGGCAAGCTTCTTGAAGACGCCGAGGTCGAGGTGACCGGCCGGGTTGATCGGTGTCCAGCCCGGTCCTGAGATGTGTCCGGGGTGGACGATCGTGACCGGGAGGCCGTCGCGGTGGGCCTTGGCCAGCAGATAGCGCTCGATCGCCGCCTTCGCGATGCCGTAGTCGCCGAAGGGTTTGCGCGGGGCATCCTCCCGCGTCGGCACCGTCGCGCTCGGGCCGTGCACCCAGATCGTGCCGCAGTGCAACAGGTGACCGACCTCGCCCTGGACCGCTTCCGCCAGTTGCCTCGCGCTGTCCTCGGTGAAGCAGATCAGGTCGATCACCGCGTCCGCATGCAGATCCCGCACCCGCTGCCCGAAGGTCCCGGCGGCATCCTCGGCCTCCCGATCCGCCTGCTGCAACTCCACCTGTTGCCACGCGCCACTGTCCCGATACGGCGCCCGCTCCCCCCGACTCAGCACCACCACCTCATGCCCAAGCCGAACCAACTCAGGAACCAAATACGTCCCGATATGCCCAGTCCCACCAATCACCACGATGCGCATGAGCCCACCCTAAGCACACTCCGAAGGTGGTTAGGTTGCCCTTGGTTCGACACCCCGATGGCGCGGACTGTCGGTGGCTGGGACCAGAATGACTTGCATGCGCTTGGATCATCTTTCATATGCGGCCGGTCCCGACGGGTATCAGGCGACGGTTGAGCGGCTGTCCGCGCTGCTCGGCGCCGAGTTCGTCGACGGCGGCGTGCACCCGCGTTTCGGCACGGTGAACCACATCCTCCCGCTCGAGAACGACCGCTACATCGAGGTCGTCGACGTGCTCGACCACCCGGCGTCGGACAAGGCCCCGTTCGGCCAGGCCGTCCGCGCCCGCAAGGAGGTCGGCGGTGGCTGGCTCGGCTGGGTGGTCGCGGTCCGCGACATGGAGCGGATGGAGAAGCGACTCGGCCGCGAGGCCGTCCCCGGCAACCGGCACCGCCCCGACGGCGTCAACATCACCTGGCGCCAGATCGGCGTCAAGGGTCTGATCGCCGACCCGCAGCTGCCGTTCTTCATCCACTGGGACGACCTGGCCCAGCACCCGTCCGTCGGCGGCAAGGGCGTCAAGCTGACCGCGCTCGAGATCGCCGGTGACCCGGCCCGGGTGACCGAGTGGATCGGCCACCCCGCCGACCACCTGCTCGACGACCTCGACGTCGCCTGGGTCGGCCCGAACGGTCAGCCCGGTCTCAACGCGGCCGTCTTCCAGACCCCCAACGGCATCGTTCGGCTGTGACCTCGCAGATCTTCGCGATCTCCGGCGTCCTGGTCGGCGAGCGGGCCCGCACGCTCGATCTCATCTCGTACGCCGTGGCGCTGGCCGGCGTGGCCGACCGGCCCACCCGGTTCTGTTTCATCCCGACCGCCGAAGGGGATCACCCCGGCGCGGTCGACTGGTTCAAAGGGGCCTACGGCAACGACCCGGCGGTCGAGGCCAGCGTGCTCACGCTGTTCACGAAGCCGAACGTGCCCGACGTCCGCTCCTTCCTGCTGAACCAGGAGGTGCTCTGGGTCGGCGGCGGCAGCGTGGTCAACCTGATGGCCGTCTGGCGCGCGCACGGGCTGCCGGAGATTCTCGAAGAGTGCTGGCGCAACGGTGTGGTGATGGCCGGCCAGAGCGCCGGCAGCCTGTGCTGGCACGTTGGCGGCCCGACCGATTCGTTCGGCGACGGACTCGATGCCTATGGCAACTGCCTCGGCTGGCTGCCGTGGAGCAACGGCGTCCATGACGATCTCGCCGACCAGCCGCGCCGTACGACGTACCGGCAGTTGGTTGCCTCTGGCGCCCTTCCTGGCGGTTACGCGACCGAGGACGGCGTCGGCTTGCACTACATCGACGGCGAGCTGAAGGAAGCGGTCGCCGTACTGCCGGACAAGCACGCATGGCAGGTCGAGCCCGACGGCGTCGGCGGCTTCCGGGAGACCGCGATCGTGCCGCGGCTGCTCTAGAGCGTTTCGAGTTCTTGCAAGGCGGCCTCCAGATGCGCCAGCAGTCGCTGGAGGTGCGGGACGGTTCGGCGGCAGCCGGTGAGGCCGAAGTGGAGTTGGTGGTCGTAGCTGGTGACGCTGATGTTGAGTGCCTGCCCGTTGAGGACGATCGACGCCGGGTACATCCCGAGCAGGCGCGAGCGGTTCCAGTACAGCGGGCTCTCGGCCGGGCCGGGGATGTTGGAGATGACCAGGTTGTACGGCGGTGGCGTGCGACCGGCGAGCCCCGGGATCACCGCTGCCGGTCCGGCCGAGCCGAGCCCGAGCGCACCGATCATCAGGTTCTGCAGGGGACTCAGCTGGGACAGCACGCTCTTGCCGTACGTCGTGGAGTCGATGATCCGGCGGATCCGGCGTTCCGGGTCGCGCTCGTCGGTGGCCAGGTCGGCGATCAGCGTCGCCAGCGAGTTGCCTCCGCCCGGAGCATTCTCCGCGGCTCGCAGCGATACCGGGACCATCGCCGTCATCCCCTTGTCCGGAAGGGAGTTCAGCTCCAGCAGATAGTTGCGCAGGGCCCCTGAACACATCGCCAGCATGACGTCGTTGAGCGTCGCGCCGGTGATCGCGCGGACCTTCTCCAGCCGTTCCATCGGCCACGACTGCGCGGCGAACCGCCGCGAACCCGTGATCGGCTGGTTGAAAACGGTCTGCGGCGCCTTGAAGGCGACCGACGAATGCTCGTGCTGCAGCGCATGCAGAGCGCTCCGCAACCCGACCGGCGACAACCCGGCGAGGTCGCCCAGCAACCGCCCTACACCACCCACCGCGCGCCCCGCGCCGCCGATCAGCCGGCCTGCCTCGCCAGGGATCCGGCCGGCTGCGGCGACCAACTCGGCCGGAGTCGGCAAGCCGCCGGATCGCTCGGTGGCCGGTGCCGTCGAAGGAAAGGTGTCAGGCAGCGCATAGGGCGCCGGCATGTCGGTCTGGGCCGGATCGGCGGTCAGCATCGCCTGCATCAGCCGCAGCGCGGTGACGCCGTCGAGCAGGGAATGGTGGATCTTGGTGTAGAGCGCGAACCGGCGTCCCTGCACGCCTTCGATGACGTGCATCTCCCACAGCGGCCGGCGCCGGTCGAGCAGGGCGCCGTGCAACCGGCTGGTGAGTTCGAAGAGCTCCCGGTACCGCCCCGGGCGGGCCAGCCCCGACAGCCGGACGTGGTACTGCAAGTCGATCTCGCGGTCCTGTTCCCAGGACCAGTACCCGAGGTCGAGGGCCCTGTTCCGCACGCGCCTGGTGAAGAGCGGGTTGACCGTCTGGTGCTCGGTGATCTCGGAGTAGATCCGCGAGACGAGGTCCCTGGTCCCGTCCGGGAAGACCTGGTCCCGCGCGCCCTCCGGCAGCTCGAACAGCATCAGACCACCGACATGCATCGGCTGCTCGCGCGTCTCCCCCAGCAAGAACATCGCGTCCAGCGGCCCCACTGCGGTCATCCGACCTCCCGAGCTGGCCTGGTTCTCGACGTCTCAGGCCGTCTACCCGTGCTAACAGCCTGAGCCGACTTTAGTTACCCGCTCAGTATCTGCAAGGTCAGGGACCGCCGCCCACCATCCGGGGTTCTCCCCTGGAAGTGGGGGTTGGCGGGCGGTATGCACGCAGACAACCCACACGCTCGGACGTTGACCCCTCGACGTGTGGGTTCGCCGCGATCGCCGGCCGAACGCGGAGTGGTCGGAGTCAGTCGAGGGGGCGGTAGGTGAGGCCGAGGGCGTCGAGGCGGGTCAGGTGCGGGCGCAGACGGGTGAGGAACTCGTCGTACGAGGTCTTCTCCGAACCCCAGGCACGTTCGGAGAAGGCGCTCAGGCGAGGGAAGAGCATGTAGCCGACCCGGTCCGGGTCTTCCATGTACTCCGTCCAGATCTGGCACTGCGTACCGACGATCCGGGCCTCCTCCCCGGCGGTCAGGCCGGGCGGGATCACCTCGAAGTCGTACACCTTCTCCAGCGGCGTGAAGTGTCCGATCGCCAGCGGCTCGGTCGCCGGATCGCCCTGGTAGTAGTCGAAGTACACCGACTGGTTCGGCGCCATCACCACGTCGTGGCCGGCCTTCGCCGCCACCTCGCCCCGGTCGGGTCCGCGCCAGGCCATGATCACGGCGTCCTTCGGGCAGTCGGTCTCGACCATCTCGTCCCAGCCGACCAGCCGGCGGCCGTCCTCGGTCAGCACCTGCGCGACCTGGGCGGTGAACCAGCCCTGCAACTGGCTCGCGTCGGTCAGGCCGAGCTCGGCCTGCTTCGCCTGCGCGGCCTCGGACTCACGCCACTGCACGTCCGGGCACTCGTCGCCACCGAGGTGGATGTAGGGGCCGGGGAAGATGTCGAGCACCTCGCGTAGCACCGTCCGGACGAACTCCACGGTCTCGTCGTTGACGTTCAGTACGTCGTCGCTGATTCCCCAGTACTGCCGTACCCCGAGTTGGCGGTCCGGGTGATTGCCGAGTTCCGGGTACGCCGCGATCGCCGCCTGCATGTGCCCCGGCAGGTCGATCTCGGGTACGACGGTGATGTCCCGCTCGGCGGCGTACGCGACGATCTCGCGCAGCTCGTCCTTGGTGTAGAAACCGCCGTGCGGAGTCCCGTCGTAGGTGAACTCGGTCTGGCCGTGCGACATCTTGCCGACCATGGTCTCCGGCCGCCACGCGCCGACCTCGGTGAGCTTCGGATAGGCGTCGATCTGGACCCGCCAGCCCTGGTCGTCGGTGAGGTGCAGGTGCAGCACGTTCATCCGGTGCAGCGCGATGGCGTCGATGACGCGGAGCACGAACTCCTTCGGCATGAAGTGCCGCGCGACGTCGAGCATCATCCCGCGCCAGCCGAACCGGGGCGCGTCGGCGATCCGGACAGCCGGTACGGCGAGGCCGCCGTCCACCGGCTCGGCCGAGTCGAGCAACTGCCGGTACGTCGACTCGGCGTACCGCAGCGCCTCGTCGGAACCGCCCGACAGCCGCGCGCCGTCCGGGGTCACGTCGATCCGGTATTCGGTGTCGGCAAGGTTCTCCACCACGGTCCGGACCGCGTCGGCGGCCGGGTCGGCGGTGACCCACCGGCCCTCTTCGACGACGAGCTCGCGGGGAGCGGGGACGATCGCGATCGGTACGGACATCCGGTCTCCAAAGGTCGATGACAGCGCTGCCATTCGACCCGACAGTACAAGTGCGGACCACTCCCGGCACAGGTCAGGTCCACGCTCTGAACTGCGCACAACCCGCCGCCAAGAGCATTGCCGAACACATAAACCTGCTGCCGCCGCAGCAATCCGATGAGAAGGTGAGCAGGTGACCCACACACCTGACGAGCTCCGGACCACAGCGGCTGATCTGCAGCAGGGGACGTTGCGGGTGCTGGTGGTGAGCAACGTGCTGGGCGGGGTGGCGGTGGCGAGCGGGTTCGCCGTCGCGGGGTTGCTGGCCGAGAACATCTCCGGCTCGACGTCGATGGCCGGCCTGGTCGCCACCTCGACGACGCTGGGCGCCGCGATCCTCGCCGTACCGCTTGCTCGTCTGGCCCGGGCCCAAGGTCGCCGGGTCTCGTTGACGGCCGGCTACCTGATCGCGACGGCGGGCGCGCTGCTGTCCATCGTCGCCGCCCAGATCGGCTCGATGGCGCTGTTGCTGCTCGCCGGCTGTCTCTTCGGCAGCGGCTCCGCCTCGAACCTGCAGAGCCGGTACGCCGCGACCGATGCCGCCGACCCCCGCCACGTCGCGCGATCCCTGTCGGTCGTCGTCTGGGCGACCACGATCGGCGTGGTGGTCGGCCCGAATCTCACCGGTCTCGGCGGCTCGGTCGGCTCTTCACTCGGTGTCCTTCCGTTGGCCGGTCCATATCTCTTCTCCGTTGTCGCCTTCGGCCTCGGGCTGGCAACTGTCTGGTTCGGCCTGCGGCGCCTGCAGCAGGTGACGCCGCGAGTGCACCTGGAACGCCAGCCGCTGACGGCCACCTTCCGGCGCGTGATGGCGATTCCTCACGCCCGCCTCGGGCTGCTGGCCATCGCGACCGCGCACTCGGTGATGGTCGGCCTGATGTCGATGACATCGGTTCATCTGCGCCACCACGGCGCCTCACTGACGATCGTCGGCTTCGTGATCAGCGCGCACGTGGCCGGCATGTACGCCCTGTCGCCCGTGATGGGCTGGCTGACGGACCGGATAGGTCGCGTTCCTACCGTCGGTCTGGGCCTCGGCATCCTCGCCGCCGCGATGACGGTCGCGGCTCTGGCCCCGGACGAGGCGCACGGACTCACCGCGCTCGCGCTGGTTCTCCTCGGCCTCGGCTGGTCGGCATGTCTGGTCTCGGGATCTACCCTGCTGTCACGATCCGTCCCGGCCGACATCCGCACCTCGGCACAGGGCCTGTCCGACCTCACGATGGGCGCCCTGGCTTCACTCGCCGGTACTGCGGCCGGCCCGGTCCTGGCGCATCTCGGCTTCCACTGGCTCGCCGTACTCTGCGCCTGCCTGCTGCTCCCCGTCGCACTGCTCGCTCTGGTCACCCGGTCAACGGCCACGGAGGCCCTTGCCTAGCACGGTTTTTGTCGGACCTTGGCGTTACCGTGCCTGGTATGGAAGAAGTCAGCCTGCGGGCCATCACGCCGGAAGACCTGCCGACCCTGTTCACCTTCTACTCGGACCCGGACTCTGTGGCGATGGTCGGCCTGCCACCTCGCGACGAGGAGGCTTTCTACGCCAACCGAGCCAAGAACGCGTCGAGGCCAGACGGTCGCGCCCGCGCGATCGTTGTCGGCGGCGAACTCGCCGGTGACATCGTCAGCTGGGAGGACGGCGGCCAACGCCGGCTCGGGTACTGGCTCGGTAAGGAGTACTGGGGTCGCGGGATCGCGACGGCTGCGCTGACTGCGTTCCTCGACCTCGTGCCCGAGCGGCCGCTGTACGCCGATGTGCTGCGGACCAACGTCGGCTCGCTGCGGGTGCTGCAGAAGTGTGGCTTCCGGATGCTCAGCGAGATCGAGCGCGGCGCCGACCACGACCCCGAGGAGTACACCCTGCGCCTTGGTTAGGGTCTGTTCTCGTGAGTATCTCCGAGGGCGGGATCCCGAGTCCCAACATCTGGCATCACGCCGACGTGTACGAGATCGAGAACCGGGCGGTCGATCCGGACGGCGTGATCGAGAAGGCGATGCTGGCCGTACGCGACTGGGCCGGGGCGAACGTCCTCGACCTGGGGTGCGGGACGGGCTTCCACCTGCCGAGGTTCGCGGCGACCGCGGCGAAGGTGGTCGGGATCGAGCCGCACGGCACACTGGCGGACGCGGCGCGACGCCGTACGAGGGACTTGGCGAACGTCGAAGTACGGCAGGGCACGGCGCAGCGGTTGCCGATCCCGGACGCGTCGGTGGACGTGATGCATGCGCGCTGGGCGTACTTCTTCGGCCCCGGCTGCGAGCCAGGCCTGGCCGAGCTCGACCGGGTGATGCGCCGCGGCGGAACCGCCTTCGTGATCGACAACGACGGCAGCCGTTCCACCTTCGGCCGCTGGTTCAGCCAGTACTACCCGATGATCAAGCCGGCCGAGGTCGAACGCTTCTGGACCGCCCGGGGCTGGCACCGAACCCCCCTCGACATGGGCTGGCGCTTCACCCGCCGCGAGGACCTGGAAGCAGTCATCCGCATCGAATTCAAACCGGCCGACGCGGAAACAATCATCGCCTCGCACTCCGGCCTTGAAGTCGACTACGCCATCAACGTGTGGAGCAAGACGTACTGACTGTTGGAAGCGTTGGGTGGGGAGACGACGGCGCGCGTGCGGCTGCGGTGGACCGGTTGGCGTCCTAGGGTGAGCATTCGTACTGAACTGGGAGGCGCCAGGCCGGGATGGACGGACTGCTGCTCGAAGGGTTGCCCGGGGTACCGCGGCAGCTCCGCATCGACGTAGGCGAGCAGCGCGCCCTGGTGGTCGACGACGCAGCCACGGCTCGGCACTGTGCGGACCTCATCGCCGGTATCGACGAAGCGACTGACGACGTCCTGGTGAAAGCAGGCGGCGCAGTCCGGCTGGTCGCGGCGGAGGGCGGTCTGCTTCCGCATCTCACCGTGCTCGGAAACGTCGTGCACGGTCATACGGTCACGCATCGGGTGACCAAGAAGGCGGTTGCTGAAGAGAGCCGGGTGACCGCCACGCGCTGCGGCCTCGAAGACGTGCTGGACCGCTATCCGCACGAGATCACTCCCGGCCGTCGCCGCCTGGCCGCAGTAGCCCGCGCCTTGCGGGCGCACCCCGCGGTGATCGTCCTCGAAGACGCGCCGGGCCTGCCCACCTGGGGATCGCTCCTGCGCTTCGACCACAACCCCGAGCTCTGGTCCGCCGCGTTGCTACTGATCACCACCGACCCCGCACGAACCACGGGATTCCGCCTTGTCACCGACTAGCCGCCGAGCCTTCCTCCAAGCAGGAGCAGGGGCAGCCGCGACGCTCGCGCTCGCCGGCTGCTCCGGCGCACAGGACGTCCTGGGGCTGAAGCGCAGCGTGCGGATAGCCGTCAGCTGGAGCAGCGCCGAGCTCCGCGCCTTCCACAGCGTGCTGGACGGCCTGGGCACACTGCGCTACCCGGTCGAGGTCGTCCCGCTCGGCGACGACATCTCCACCGCCTTCGGGCCGCGCTCCACCCGCCGCCCGGACATCGTCATGCTTCCCCAACCGGGCCTTGTCGCGCAGCACCTGCGCGACCTGGAATCGATGCCGGATGACCTGGCCGATCGTGGCCGCGCCCGGCTCTGGGACGAGCTTCTGGTGCACGACGGTACGACGTACGGGGTGCCGTTCAAGACCGCGCACAAGTCGGCCGTCTGGTACCGGCCGTCGGTGTTCGAGCAGGTCGGTGTCGAGCCGCCCAAGCTCTGGTCGGACTGGCTCAAGCTGAACCGCTCGCTGACGAGCGCCGGCATCAGGCCGCTCGCGCTGGCCGCCGGCGACGGCTGGGTGCTCACCGACTTCCTCGAGAACGTCTTGCTCGGCTCGTCCCCGCCGACGTACCGCGCGCTGTCGACGGCGACCCACCCGCGACCTTCTGAGCAGCCGGCCTTCGCCGCCGCGCTCCGACTGCTCGGGACGATGTGGTCGGCGCCCGGCACACTCGCAGGTGGCGTGGAGCGTTCGCTCACCCAGCAGTTCCCCGACGCGATCGTCGAGGTGTTCGGCTATCGCCGCGCGGCGATGGTGCTCGCCTCCGACTTCGCCGAGCCGGTGGTGCACTCCTTCGCCGCAGACCCGGCCGACATCGGCCTGTTCACCTTCCCGTCGACAGGCCCCGGCACGGCGCCCCCGGTGGTCGTCGGTGGAGACGTGATGGTTCTGCCCCGGCCGGCCGGCGACGACGCGAAGGATCTCGTACGCCGGTTGGCCGCGCCGGCCGCCGTCGATCCGTGGATCGCGACCGGAGGCTTCCTCGCCGACGGCAGGACGACCGGCTACTCCCCCGAGCTCACCCGGCTGGCTGAGCAACTCGTGACACCCGGTACGTCGTTGCAGTTCGACCTGTCGGACCGGCTGGGCCGCCTGGGCGACATCAACGGATTGTGGCGGGTGCTGACCGACTTCCTCGTCCGGATCGGCAACCGTGGCAGCGATCTGGTCCCCGACGCCGTGGCCGCCGCACTGGCCGAACTGAAGAAGGTGGAGCACTGATGGCTCTGCAGACCAACGGCCTGTCGCTCGAGGTCGTCGGCCGGGAGATCAGCGGCCGCCCTGTCCCCGGGAAGCCGCGGCGCCCGGCAGGCCCTTATCTACTGGGGCTTCCAGCTCTCCTGTTGAGCAGCGTCCTGCTGATCCCGATCGCGGTGACCGTGGTGGCCGCCTTCCGCACGGCCGACGGGTCCTTCGGCCTCGGCAACTTCGCGGTGATGGGCGACCGTGCCGCATTACATGCCGTAGGCAACAGTCTCGCCTGGGTCGGCGTGGCGCTCACACTCGTAGCGGTCGGCTTCTTCCTGGCCCTGCTCAGCTACCGCCTGCCTGGCGTCACGTCGTTTCTCCAACCAGCGTTGGTGATTCCGTTCGCCGTGTCGGTGCTGGTGTCGGGCGCGACCTTCCGGCTGATCTTCGACCCGGCCCCCGAACACGGCACGGTGACCGCGGTCTTCACCAAGTTGTTCGGCTCCAGCCCGGTCTGGCTCGGCCAGGGGTTGTTCTGGCTGGTGCTCGTGTCCGCGTTCGGCTGGACCTGGCTCGGGTACGTCGTGTCGCTGTTCCGCGCGGGTCTCGACGCCATCCCCGACGACGTGAGCCGGACCATCGCCGCCGAAGGCGTGACCGGCTGGCGGCGGCTCCGCGCTCTCGAACTGCCGATGCTCCGCCCGATCACCGGTGTGGTGACGTTGACGCTGGTGATCGCAGCCGTCCGGGTATTCGACCTGGTGCTGATCGTCGTTCCCGGCCCGATGCAGCGGGACGCCGATGTCCTCGGCCTCAACTGGTGGCGAGCGACCAGCGCAGGTGACGACACCGGCCGTACTGCGGCACTCGGCGTGGTCCTCTTCGCCATCGTCGCTGCTGTCGCGGTGATCGGCGTACGGGGGTTGCGCCGTCGACGCTGGGCGATGCCGGTGTCCGTCGTACCGCCCGACCCGTCGCTACGCCGCCCCAAGCCGAGTCGTCGGGTGCGGCGAACTGGCTGGGTCGTCGGGTTCCTGGTCAGCCTCTTCTGGATTCTGCCTGCAGTGGTTCTGGTCGCTACTGCGCTGCACTCACCGCGACAGGCGGGCCTGCGTGGCTGGTGGTCGTCGGAAGGACTCGGATTCTCGTCCTTCAGTGCTGCGGCCAATGCCGGGCTACTGCGCGCCCTGCTCTCCACTGTGTTGATCTCTGCGATAGCGACCGCGGTACTGCTCGTCATCGCCGTACCGACCGCATACCTCGTCGCCTGGGGTGGATTGCCGACCTGGCTGGGCCGAGTGGTCATGTCGGCGTTCGTGGTGCTGGCTGTCACGCCGGTCCAGATGTACGCCGCTCCGCTGCGCGATGCGCTGGCCACGGCCGGTCTGGCTGGGTCGCGGGTCTCGCTGGCTCTGGTCCACGCGGCTGCTGGGCTGCCGTTCGCCGTACTGCTGCTGCGATCCGCCTTCGCATCGGCTCCACCTGCGCTGGTTGCCGAAGCGCTGCAGGGGCCCGCGCGACAGAGCGCAGTACTGGCGACCGTGCAGCGTGCGTATCGGCCTGCACTGGTCGCCGTTGCTGTGCTCGAGTTCGCCCTGGTGTGGAACGACTTCATCGTCGGCTTCCTGATCAGCGGAGCCGGTACTACGCCGTTGTCGCTGGTGTTGTGGGGTGAGGCGCGTCAGTTCTCCACGTCGGCGGGGACGGTCGCAGCGGCTGCTGTCGTCGCGTCGGTGGTGCCGGTCGTGTTGTTGCTGTCCTTCTGGCAGACGGTCGTGCGTGGGCTGACGGTCGGGAGCAAGCCATGAGGTCACCTGATCCAGCAGCGCCGGTCGAGTCGGCTTCGGCGGAACAGACAGCTTCGGCCGAGGAGAAGCGGGCCAAGCAGGCTAGGCGTCGTGGTGACTTCTTCGGCATCAGCGCACTGGCCTCGGCCCTGCTGTCCGGGCTTGCCGGCGACAAGTTGTCGCAGAGCCTGGACAGTGGCGGCTGGATCAGCGTCGTCGGCATCAGCCTGACGATCGGCTTCGCACTGATCTGGGCGATCTACAACGCACCAGTCGGCCTGCGGAGGTACAGGGCCTGGCGGGTAGCGGCACCGCACCAGGTGACTGAACTGCACGCTGCTGCGGAGGAAGCCGAGCAGTGGCTGGTCTCCTTGGGCTCAGACGCGGGAGGGATGGCAGCTGCGGAGTGGTTCGAGCAGAACGAGCCCCGACTGCGGGAGCTGCTGTTCGCTGAGAAGCCGCATGAGGACGTGGCTGACGACGTCGCCAGGATCTGTGACGCACTGGACGCCTGGTACGTCCGCAAGCGCGCAGCCGGTGAGCTGCTGGCGATGAGCGAGCACCTCGCCGCCTTCGCCGACGGTTGCGGTCGCCGCGATCTGGCCGAAGTCGCCGCGGCGCGCGCGGCCACGGCGTACAGGTTGATGGGTGATCTCGAAGCGGCGAGTACGCGGCTGGGGATCTCCGACAACGTCGCACCCGCCAGACGAGGACACAGCCGTACTGCGGCGGCGCTGACGACCCGTCGACAGGTAGAGCGCGCGTTGCTTCACCTTGCCCGAGCCGAGACCGCTCCGGCCGGGAACGACCGGGACGAGGCGGTGCTGAACGCGAGGGACCGGCTGGACGATGCACGGCTCAGCAGACCCGGTCCCGACTTGGCCGGCGACGTCGCGATCCTGATCAACCTCGCGATAGTCCACCTGCATCAACAGGACCCAGCAGGTGCGCTCGATCAGCTACGACCCGCAGCCGCACGAGCAAGCGCGGGTGGAGATGTCAGCGGCCAGGCGCACGCACTCGAGCTGACCGGCGTGGCCGCGTGGATGCAGCGGAGCCCACACGAGGCGCGGCAGTGGTGGGAACACGCAGAACACCTGTACGCCGAGATCGACGAGCGCGAAGGTCGCGCCCGATGCCTGCAGCACCTCGGATCGGCCGCCGTGCTCATGGGCGAACTGGACAGAGCACGAGAGCTCCTTGAGCAGAGCGCACTACTCCGAGGCGGTGCCTCGGAGGACCATCCGCTCCTCCTGAAATACCTGTCCGCCGCTCACGACGGCGACGTACCGCTGGTCATCGACGAAACCCCGCACCGAGCCACCAACTGGCTCCGCCGTCTCCTCACCCGCTTGCGGCGATAGGTGGGGCTCCGCCCCGGACCTGGCGAGGCGAAGGCCGGCGGTTCCGCCGGAGGCGACCCGCTGGAGGGCTTCGACTGAGAGCTTGTCTGCTGGTCGGGATGGAAGGGTTGTGGATGGCCTTCCGTGGTTTGTCGGTGGGATCGCCTAGGTTGGCGGGCATGGTGAAGGCAGCGGCGCAGACCAGGTCGAAGACGGCGGGCAAGTCGCCCTTCGCGTGCAGCGAGTGCGGCTGGACGACGCCTCGCTGGATCGGACGCTGCGGCGAATGCCAGGCCTGGGGCACGGTCGCCGAGGTCGGCGCGCCCAAGGCCGCCCGGATCACGGCCGGTCCGGTCTCGTCGCCCGCGATGCCGATCGCCCAGGTCTCGGCAGTCGAGGCCGAGTCGCGTCCGACCGGCATCGGTGAGCTGGACCGCGTCCTCGGCGGTGGGGTCGTCCCGGGCGCGGTGATCCTGCTCGCCGGTGAGCCAGGTGTCGGCAAGTCCACGCTGTTGCTCGAAGTCGCGGCCCAGTCGGCGCGGCAAGGGCACCGCACGCTCTACGTTTCCGGCGAGGAGTCTGCCGCCCAGGTCCGGCTGCGCGCCGGGCGCACCGACGCTCTCGTCGACGAACTCTTCCTGGCCGCCGAGACCGACCTGGGTGCCGTCGTCGGTCAGGTCGACGCGGTGGAACCGGTCTTCCTGGTGATCGACTCCGTGCAGACGATGGCCCATCCCGAGGTCGACGGCGCGCCGGGCGGCGTCACCCAGGTCCGCGAGGTCACGGGCGCCCTGGTCCGGCTCGCCAAGGAGCGCAACATCGCGGTCGTGCTGGTCGGCCACGTCACCAAGGACGGCGCGATCGCCGGACCGCGGATGCTGGAGCACCTGGTCGACGTCGTACTCGCGTTCGACGGCGACCGGCACTCGGGCTTCCGGATGGTCCGCGCGACCAAGAACCGGTTCGGCCCGTCCGACGAGGTGGGCTGTTTCGACATGGTCGACACCGGCATCGTCGAGGTCAGCGACCCGACCGGCCTGTTCGTCTCGGAGCACGCCGAGCCGGTCGCGGGCACCTGCGTCACGGTGATGATGGAAGGCCGGCGCCCGCTGCTCGCCGAAGTACAGGCTCTTGTCGGTCCGTCGGCGGCACCACAACCACGGCGTACGACGTCCGGGCTCGAGTCGTCCCGCGTCGCGATGGTGCTGGCCGTGCTCGGCAACCGGGCCGGCCTGAAACTGAGCGATCAGGAGGTGTACGTCGCGACCGTCGGCGGGGTGAAGATCACCGAACCGGTCGCGGACCTCGCGGTGGCGATCTCGGTCGCGTCGTCGGTGATGGACCGGCCGATCCACCCCGGCCTGATCGCGATCGGCGAGGTCGGCCTGGCCGGTGAGGTCCGCCGGGTCGGCGGTCTGGAGAAACGACTGGCCGAGGCGGCCCGGCTCGGCTTCACCAAGGCGATCATCCCCGCCGACGTACCGAACCGGTCGAAGGACTCCAAACCGATGGACATGCAGGCGAAGTACGGTCTGCGCACCTTCGCGGCCGGCGACATCCGCGCCGCCCTCCTCGCCGCCGGCCTGGGCTGACGCCTGCTTCGGATGACCGCCGGCCTGGGCTGACGCCTGCCTCGGTTGACCGCCGGCCTGGGCTGACGCCTGCCTCGGTTGACCGCCGGCCCGCTCGGGGGCTGTGGTCCGAACCACAGCTCTGCCCTGCGGTGAGACGGGGTCAAACCGCCGGACCGCTGAAAGTACTCTAGGAACGGCCCCTGTACTGCGAAGTGAGCGCGGCCGGTAGACACTGTCTACGATCATGGCGGACAATACCTACGCGCCGAACCGCAGGCCCCCTGCCCCGTCCACCGGAGGAGCACTCGTATGACCGGATCCAAAGTCGTCGCCCTCGGCCACTACCAGCCCGAGCGGGTGCTCACGAACGCCGAACTCGCCACGATGGTCGACACGAACGACGAGTGGATCCAGAGCCGGGTCGGGATCAAGGAACGCCGGATCGCCGCACCCGACGAGCAGGTCGACGAGATGGCGTGGCGCGCCGCCGAGAAGGCCGTCGCGAACGCCGGGATCGACGTCGCCGACATCGACTACGTGGTCGTCGCGACCTGTACGGCGATCGACCGGTCGCCGAACATCGCCGCCCGGGTCGCAGCGCGTCTCGGCCTCGGCACTCCCGCCGCGATCGACGTGAACACGGCCTGCTCCGGGTTCAGCCACGCGCTCGCGACCGCCGACCACGCCATCCGCGCGGGGGCCGCCTCCAAGGCGCTGGTGATCGGAGTCGAGAAGCTGAGTGACTGGACCGACTGGACCGACCGGACGACCTGCGTCCTGATCGGCGACGGCGCCGGGGCGGCCGTCGTGGTCGCCTCCGACGAGCCCGAGATCGGGCCGGTCGTGTGGGGTTCGGTGCCGGAGATGTCGGACGCGGTGCGGATCGAGGGCCGCGACGGAACGTTCGCGCAGGAAGGGCAGAGCGTCTTCCGCTGGACCACCACACAACTCCCGGTGATCGCGAAGCAGGTCTGCGAGAAGGGCGGCGTGACGCCGGAGGAACTGGGCGGTGTCGTACTGCACCAGGCGAACCTGCGCATCATCGATCCGCTCGCGAAGCGGCTCGGCGCAGTGAACGCAGTGATCGCTCGCGACGTGATCGAGTCCGGCAACACCTCAGCGGCGAGCATCCCGATCGCTCTGTCGAAACTGGTCGAGCGCCGGGAGATCCCAGTCGGTGCGCCTGTCCTGCTCTTCGGCTTCGGCGGCGGCCTCACATACGCCGGCCAAATCATCCGCTGCCCCTGACCCACCCGGCTGCCAGCATCTCCGGTCATGAGTCAGTTCGAGCTGGAGACGCGGCATTCGTTCCACTCGCCCGGCGGCACGTTGGCGCTGGCGATGCACCGGTGCGCGGCGTATGCGACTGCCGTCGGGCTGCTCGTGCTGCTCGGCGCCGACTGGCTCGAGCGGACGGTCACCGGTTCGTGGCCGGTCGGCTCGATCGACTCACAGGACGTGCAGTGGACGGGGCTCGAACTGTTCGACCACGACAAGCACGCGCTGTCCTCGATTGCCTTGGTGCTCTACCTCGGCGCGCTCGTCGGCGCGATCGGCCGCCCAGCCCAACGCGGTACGTCGATGATCGCCTCGCTCGCCGGGCTGGCCGCCACCGTGCTCCTGCTCGCCGTCGCACCCCAGGACCGCGTTGCCGACCAGGTCGTCTACCGCGATCACTGGCTGCCGGCTCCGTTCATCGCGCTCGCTTTGTGGATCGCGTTGACGGCGATCACCGGGCATGCGTGGCGGGTCAGTCGCTCGTGAGTCGGCGGAAAAGGCCGGCGACGCGCCCGTAGTACAAGTCGTGAGGAAGCCGTAGCACTTGCGCCGTGAGCGGGCCGACCACGCACATCGTAGGCCTGCAGTCCGCGAAGCTGCGGTGGAAAAGGGGTTGCACGAGGCTGGTGCACGATCGTTTGCACGGGCTTCTGCAAGCGCGACCCGGTCGCCGTGCACTCGTCGGGCTTACGCGTCCACAGCACCCCCCCGAGCCGCATAGACTCAGTGATCGTGGCCCCGAATTCCGACAAGAACAGCACCGACGCCCGGATGCGCGCGACCCTCGCCGCCGTGGCACCCGGTACCGAACTGCGTGAAGGCCTGGAACGGATCCTGCGGGGCCGGACCGGTGCCCTGCTGGTGCTCGGCCAGGACAAGACGGTCGACTCCATCTCCACCGGCGGGTTCGAGATCGACGTGGAGTTCACCGCCACCGGCCTGCGTGAGCTGAGCAAGATGGACGGCGCGATCATCCTCGATCGCGACATGAGCCGGATGCTGCGCGCGGCCGTGCACCTGATGCCGGACCCGTCGATCCACACCGAGGAGACCGGCACCCGGCACCGGACCGCCGACCGGGTCGCCCGGCAGACCGGCTTCCCGGTCATCTCCGTGTCCCAGTCGATGCACATCATCGCCTTGTACGTCGACGACCAGCGCTACGTGCTCGAGGACTCCGGCGCGATCCTGTCCCGGGCGAACCAGGCGCTAGCGACCCTCGAGCGCTACAAGCTCCGCCTCGACGAGGTCTCCGGCACGCTGTCCGCACTCGAGATCGAGGACCTGGTCACGGTTCGCGATGTCGCCGCGGTCGCGCAGCGGCTCGAGATGGTCCGCCGGATCGCGACCGAGATCGACGGGTACGTCGTCGAGCTCGGTACCGACGGCCGCCTGCTCACCCTGCAGCTGAACGAGTTGGTCGCCGGTGTCGCCGGCGAACGCGAGCTGGTCGTGCGCGACTACCTGCCGCCCGCGACCGGGCGGAAGGCGAAGACGGCCGACGACGTGCTGCTGGAGCTGGACGCGGTCAGCCCGACCGACCTGCTGGACATCGGTCAGGTCGCGCGCGCCCTGCAACTCGGCGGCGCCGAGCAACTGGACGCAGCCGTCACGCCCCGTGGCTACCGGCTGCTCGCCAAGGTGCCGCGCCTGCCGGGTGCGGTCATCGACCGGCTGATCGAGCACTTCGGTCACCTGCAGAAGCTGCTGGCCGCCAGCATCGACGACCTGCAGACAGTCGACGGCGTCGGCGAGAACCGCGCCCGCACGGTCCGCGAGGGCCTGTCCCGCCTCGCCGAGTCGAGCATCCTCGAGCGGTACGTCTAACCACCTCCCGTACTACGAAACGCGGCGCCGGCGGACCTTCCCGCCGGCGCCGCGTCTTTCCTGCGCACAACTTCAGGGTTGCTTCATTGCCGTCGGCAGAGTAATACTCCAGGTGGAACATTCAACGTGGAGCAACCCGACGGAAGAGCATGCGAGAGCTGACGCCCCTGGCGATCGCCGTGCTGGCATTACTGGACGAGCAGCCGATGCACGCCTACGAGATGTACCAACTGCTGCTGGCCAGGAAGAACGACCGGATGGTGAAGCTCCGGCCGGGGTCGCTGTACCACACGGTCGAGCGGCTGGCCGGGCACGAACTGGTCCGTGCCACCGGCACCGAGCGTGCCGGCAACCGCCCCGAGCGCACGACGTACGCGATCACCGCGGCCGGCCAGAAGGCGCTGACCGAGCGGGTGCGGACCGGCATCGAGAAGTACGAATACGAGTACCCGCTGTTCCCCGTCGTACTGAGCGAGGCGCACAACCTGGACGTCGAGGACGCGCTGGCCCGGTTCCGGGAGCGCGTCGCGCACCTGGACGCCGCCGTGGCCGAGTTGGACGAGATGCTCGGCGCAGCGCAGGCGCGCGACGTACCGGAAGCGTTCTGGATGGCCGGCGACTATGTCCGCACCCAGCAGGCCAGCGAACGCGACTGGCTGCAGACCCTGATCAACCGGATCGAGAGCAAGGACTTGGCATGGCCGCATCGCAAGAACAAGTGAAGCCCGAGATCAGGCCGTGGCCCGCGCTCTGGGCCCTGGTACTCGGCTTCTTCATGATCCTGATCGACTCCACCATCGTCTCGGTGGCGACGCCGGCGATCCTGACCGACCTGAAATCCGATGTCGGCACCGTGGTCTGGGTGACGAGCGCCTACCTGCTCGCGTACGCCGTACCGCTGCTGATCACCGGGCGGCTCGGGGACAAGATCGGCCCGAAGAAGCTCTACCTGACCGGCTTGATCGTCTTCACCCTCGCCTCGGTCTGGTGCGGCCTGACCGGCACGATCGAGATGCTGATCATCGCGCGGGTCTTCCAGGGCCTGGGCGCGTCGATGATGACGCCGCAGACGATGGCGGTGATCACCAGGATCTTCCCGCCGGACCAGCGCGGCCGCGCGATGAGCCTGTGGGGTGCGACGGCCGGCGTGGCAGTCCTGGTCGGCCCGATCCTGGGCGGCGTCCTGGTCGACGGTCTCGGCTGGCAGTGGATCTTCTTCATCAACGCGCCGATCGGCGTGATCGGATTCGTGCTGGCGCTGCGGCTGGTGCCGGACCTGCCGACGCACGAGCACAAGTTCGACCTGATCGGGGTGGCGCTGAGCACGATCGGCCTGTTCTGCCTGGTGTTCGGGATCCAGGAGGGGCAGAAGTACGACTGGGGCCAGATCAAGGGACCACTGTCGGTCTGGTCGCTGATCATCGCCGGCCTCGTGGTGATCGGCATCTTCCTGGTCTGGCAGAGCCGCAACAAGGGCGAACCGTTGCTGCCACTGGCTTTGTTCAAGGACCTGAACTTCTCGCTGGCGAACGTCGCGATCACCACGGTCGGCTTCGCGATCACCGCGATGGCCTTCCCGCTGATGCTGTACGCGCAGGAGGTCCGTGGTCTCAGCCCGACCCGGGCGGCGCTGCTTTTCGTTCCGATGGCCGTCATCTCCGGCGCCCTGGCGCCGTTCGTCGGCCGCCTGACCGACCGTACGCCGCCGCGCTTCATCGCCGGTTTCGGCCTGCTCTGCTGCTCGGCTTCGCTGTTCTGGCTGAGCCAGGTGATCGAGCCTTCGGTGCCGATCTGGAAACTCCTGCTGCCGCTGTCGCTGCTCGGCGTGGCCAACGGCTTCATGTGGGCACCGATCGGTACGACGGCGACCCGGAACCTGCCGATGCATCAGGCCGGCGCGGGCGCGGGTGTCTACAACACGACCCGGCAGATCGGCGCGGTACTCGGCAGCGCGGGCATCGCCGTACTGATGGAGTCGCGGCTGGCCGCGAACCTGCCTTCGGCGGCGGGTGGCGGCGCACCGAGCGAGGCTGGTGGCGTCGGCAAACTGCCTGCCCCCTTGCACCAGGGGTTCAGTGACGCGATGGCGCAGTCGATGCTGTTGCCGGCGGCCGTTCTGGTGATCGGGTTGATCGCAGTACTGATGTTCGCCAAGCCGAAGCACCTGGAGCGCCCGGCCGACGCACCGGTCGCCGCCGAAGCCGGCTAGACGATCTGGAAGGCCTGCGTGGCCGAGGCCTGTCCGTCGTAGACGGCCTTGGCCACGTAGGTTCCGGGCTTGGCCTGCAACTGGCCCGGAAGACAGCCCGGCGCGGACCGGCGGCCGTTCCACAAGATGGTCGCGCCGGTAACCTTGCCTTTGGCAACAAGTAGCGTCGAGCGCGGGATCGCCTGCTCACACTGGGTCGAGGTCCAGATCTGATCGTTGCCAGAGGCAATCGTCAGGGAGAGCACGGTCGGGTCGAGCGGCGCCTTGCAGTCGTCGCGGAGCGCGGTCAGCTGAACCGCGAAGTTGAGCGCTGCACCCGAGGCCACATTGCGGGCGGCCGGGATCAGGTCGACCCGGACATCCGCGCCGGTGCACTGCACGTCCTTCGGTGTGACCGGTGTCGACGACTTGGCGGTCGGCTTGGTCGCCCGGCCTGCGGTAGGCCGGCCGGACGGCGTCGAGCTCGGCGTCGTACTGGGATCGGCCGACGCCCCGGAGCTGGGCGTCTGACCGGGATCGGTGGCCGCGGAGTTCTTCGGATCCTCGCCACCGCCGCCGAACAGGCGGACGAGCAGCACCAGCAGGACCACGGTGACGACGAGGAGCAGCCCCCGCCGGAACCAGTAGACGCTGGCGGGCAGGTGCCCGACCGGTCGGAGCAGGCTGCTCATGCTCGCACCTTAATGTCAGGATTGTGCTCGACATGTCAGACTCGCCGCTCCCCCACGCATCAGCCCTGCACGAGCCCGTCCTGCACTGGTACGCCGGTAACGCCCGCTCGCTGCCCTGGCGAGAGCCGGACGCGGGCGCGTGGGCCGTGATGGTCAGCGAGTTCATGCTGCAACAGACACCGGTCGCCCGCGTGCTCCCGGCGTACCGGGTGTGGATGGAGCGGTGGCCGAAGCCGGCGGATCTGGCTGCAGAGCCGCCAGGAGAGGCTGTGCGCGCCTGGGACCGGCTGGGGTACCCAAGACGCGCTCTCCGGCTACACGCGGCTGCCAGGGCGATTGTGGAGCAGCACGGCGGCGTAGTACCCGATGACCATGCTGCGCTGCTCGCGCTGCCTGGGGTGGGGACGTATACAGCCGCCGCGATCGCTTCGTTCGCGTATGGGCAGCGGCACGCGGTGGTGGACACGAACGTACGTCGTGTGTTCGCTCGAGCTCTGACGGGAAGTGCGCAGCCGAGCATCTCGCCTACTGCGGCAGATCAGAGGCTTGCTGTGGCAGCGCTGCCGGATGACGAGCCCACTGCCGCGCGCTGGGCGGTCGCCACGATGGAACTGGGTGCACTGGTGTGCACAGCCCGGTCGCCGCGCTGTACCGAGTGTCCTATCCGCAGCCGCTGCGCGTGGGTGCTTGCCGGCAGTCCGCCGTACGACGGGCCGCCACGCAAAGGGCAGACCTACGAAGGCACCGACCGTCAGGTCCGCGGCCGCCTGCTCGCCGTACTTCGTGCCGCCACCGGCCCGGTGCCGAAGGCTGACCTAGACGCTTGCTGGCCCGAACAAGCCCAGCGTGAACGTGCCCTCGACGGCCTGGTCGCAGACGGCCTGGTGGACCCACTACCTCGCCAGCGCTACCGCCTACCGGCGTAGCCGCGCCGCCGTCCGCCGGCACGGTGCACTCCGGCTCTCGAATCCGCACTTCGCGCTACAGCTGCGATGGCACGGAGAGCGATCGCCTTCCCGGTTGGAGACGTGCTGGAAGCCGGCCTGGGGTTCGGGACCCCGGCCGGCCTCAGCGGGTGGTGCTCAGTTCTTCTTGCTGCTGTTCGCCGTCGCCTCGTCGGCGTCGTCGGTGAGCAGGTCCAGCGGCATCGCCGGGCTGCCGGACAACGTGGCCAGCATCTGCCGGACGTTGGTCAGCTGCGCGTTGATGCTGTCGCGACGCTGCGTCGCGGCCGCGAGCTCACGCTCGGACTCGGCGCGGATCCGCTCGGACTTGTCCTTCGCGGCGGCGACGATCTCCTGGGCCTGACGGTTGGCGTCGGCCAGCTGCTGCTGGGCCAGGCGCTCCGCCTCGGAGCGGGACCGGTCGGCCTCGCGCTGCACCTGGGCCGCACGGTCGGTGACCGCCGCCAGCTGCTGCTCGGCCAGTGCCGTCCGGGCGGCGAACTCCTGCTCGACCTTGCCGCGGCGCTCGGCCAGGGTGGTCTCGAAGGCGGCCGCGGCCTGGGCGGACTTGGCGCGCTCCTGCTCGTACAGCGCCTGGGCCTCGCTGCGACGGGCAGTCGCGTCGCGCTCGGCCTCGTCGCGCATGTCGTCGGCCTGGGTCCGGGCCTCCTCGAGGATGCGGGCAGCCTCGGCGTCGACCTCGCTCTTCCAGTCCAGGGAGTACTGCTCGGCCTCCTTGCGGACCTTCTTGGCGTGCGCCTCGGCGTCGGCGACGATCGCCTCGGCGTCGGTCCGGGCCCGGGTGACCAGGTCGCGGGCCTCGTCGTCGGCGAGCGACAGGATCTTGGCGACCCGCTCACCGAACTCGGTGAACGTCGGGGCGCGGTCCTTGCTCTCCTCCTGGGCGGAGATGACGGCCGATTCGGCGGCGTCCGTCCGGCTCTGCAGCTCCTGCACGTGCCGCTGCAGCTGCTCGGACTGCTGCTGCAGCGCGGTCAGCGAGGTGGTCAGCTCACGAACGTGCTGGTCCACCTGGGCAGGCTCGTAGCCACGCAGAACGGTGCGGAACGGGGTTGGGGCTTCACTGCTCATGTCTTCTGATGCTCACTTCGGTGGGTGGGTGGATCACACATTGTCACTGACAAGGATCTGACTGTCACGTCCTCATCCTGATTCCCCCGTGGAACCCTCGTTGACGGACATTCCACCACCTGGGCGGAACCCCGGTACAGCGAGTGCCTCGATCACACCCGAAAGCTGGGTGAGCTCCTTGGTGATCTCGTCACGGCGCTGGTTCAGCGCCGCGACCCTCGCCTCGGCGTCGGCGAGAAGTTTACGGGCCTGCGCGCGCAGCTCGTCGGCGTGCTCGCGGGCCTGCGCCTCGAGCTGCTGGGCCTCGGCGCGGGACTTGCGGATGAGTTCGTGGGACTGCCGCTGGGCCGCGGCGAGATCGGTCGCCGCGCGCTCGCGCAGTACCTGGGTGCTGGCTTCGGCCTCGGCCTCGCGGCGGGTGGCCCGCTCGACGATCTCCTGGGCCTCCACGGCGGCGGCCGCCTTGAGCCGGTCCGCCTTGGCTTGCGCCTGCGAGGTCAGCCGCTCGGCCTGCTGGGTCGCGTCCGCCAGCAGGGCCTCGGCCCGGGCGGTCAGCTCGGCGTTCTGCTTGGCGGCCGCGCGCTGGGCGTCCTCGAGCTCCTTGGCGACCGTGGCCTGGGTGTCGCGCAGCCGGCTCGTCGAGCGGCTGATCACCCGGCGCAGGTGGGCACGCTTCTCCTTGGCCAGCTGGGCGACCTCGGCGGCGGCCTGCTCGCGGATGGTCTGGGCTTCCTGCTCGGCCGCGGCGACGAGTTCGTCGACAGTCTTCTTGCTCCACGCGGTTTGCTTCTCGGCCTCGGCCAGCGCGGCTTCGGCGGCCCGGTTCGCGTCCTCGACGATCCGCTGCGCCTCGCCGGACGCCGTACGCCGGTCTGCCTCGATGCTGTCCACGACGAGCTTCGCCTGCGCGCGGGCATCGGCCATCAGGCGCTCGTTGGCGGCTTCGGCCTCGGCCTTCTGCTCGGCGATGTCTTCGAGAGCGGCGGTGCGGAGTTTGTCGATCTCGAGCGTGATGGCCGCGAGCTTGGCCCGCTCGGTCTCCTCCAGCTCGGCGGTCCGGCGTTCCAGCTCGGAGCGGTTCTCGCCGCGGAGGCGCTCGATCTCGGCGTGGGCCTCGGCGATCTCGGCCCGGGACCGCTCGCGAGCGGCCTCGGCCTCACGCTCGACCTTGGTGCGCAGTTCGTTCGCCTCGGCCTCGGCGCGGGCGATCAGGTCGGCCTCGGTCTGGACGGCGGCCTGGGACACCAGCCGCGCCTGCTCGCCGGCATCGGCAACCAGTTGCTGTGCTTCCCGGCTGGCCCGCTCGACGGTCTGCTGCGCGGCCTCCCGGGCAAGGCGCGCTTCTTCGAGCAGCTCGTCGGCATCTTCCTTCAGCCGGCCCGCCTCTGCCTCGGCCTCGGCGATCCGGCGCGCGGCGGCGGTCTGGGAGTCGGCTCGCAATTCGTCCGCGGCTGCTTGGGCTTCGGCCCGCAACGTCTCGGCGGCCGCGTTCGCTTCCCGCGTGACCCGCTCCGCTTCGGCTTCCGCCGCAGCCCGGACCCGCTCGGCTTCGGCCTCGGAGTCGGTCCGCACCCGCTCGGCCTCGGCCTCGGAGTCGGCCTTCAGCTTCGCGGCGGCTGCCTCGGACTCGGTCCGGAGCTTCTCGGCGGTGCTTTCGGATTCGGCCCGGAGGCGCTCGGCGCGTTCCGCGGCATCTGCCCGCACCTGATCCGCCCGGGCCTCGGACTCACTCCGAAGCTGCTGCGCGGCCTGCTCGGACTCGCTGCGAAGCTGCTCGGCTCGCCGCTCGGATTCGACCCGGAGTTGCTCGGCTTGTTGCTCCGATTCGATGCGGAGTTGCTCGGCTCGCTGCTCCGACGTCGTACGTAGCTGCTCGGCTTCTTGCTGGGATTCGTCGCGGAGCTGCTCGGCGGCGCGCTCGGCGTCCTTCAGCAACCGCTCGGCGGCCGCGGCCGCATCGGCTCGCAGCTTCTGCGCGGCCTGCTCGGCCTCTTCGCGCACCCGCTCCGACTCGACCCGGATCCGCTCCGCCTGGGCCAGCGCGGTGTCGTTCTCGTACTCCGCCTGCTCGCGCAGGGTGTCGGCGATCCGCTGCGCCCGCTCCAGCACGCCACCCGCTTGCCGCACGCCAAAGGAACCGGCGTCGGGGACCGGTTCCTGGGTCAACGGCAGACGCGGGGCGTCCATGCGACGAGATGATTCCATCTCCGACCCCCTCTCCAACAGTCCGGGTCCACTAGACGCAGTCATGCTCTTACAACGAGCCACATCCGGCGACGGGTAACTTCTTTTCATGCCGCTGCGCGATCTTCCCACTGAATCGACGGCAGCGGCGGCTCTGTTACGGACCGAAGAGCTCCGGCATCGAAGGACCTTACGACGTACGCCGTGGCAGAGTGCGACGCTCGCGTGTCTCGCTGTCGGGGCCGTGTTGTCCGTCCTGGTTCCGGGTCCGACGGGCACAGACTGTTATCTCTGGCGGGCAACCACCCAGCCGGTCGACGGTCGCGGCGCTGCCCTCGTGCTGCCGATCGCCATGCTCGCCCTGGTGCTCGCGGATCGCCTTGCTGCGGACCACTTCCGCTATCGGCAGCAGGTCCGGGGATGGGGCGCGACCGGACTCGCTGTCATCACCGCGACGGCCTGGATCGGCCTGACCGGCCAAGGGCGGACGGGCTGCTCCACCTCACCGGCTGTGATCGGCATCGTCACCTGCGGCACCCTCGCAGCAGCGGTCGCGGCCTGGTGGGCGATCCGTACGCAGGCACCCCGGCCGCTACTCCAGGACGTCGCCGAAGATTCTTCCGCCGGACCGCTCAACCAGTCCGAATTGCGAGAAATCTTCGTCCGGCTCACCACACAAACCGACGTCCCAGCCTGTACGCCGATCGCTCCGACCGTCGCCGGAACGCTCGCCGCACTCCTGCTGCTCTCCACCGTGCTCCCCTGGCGCGAGCTGATCGACCCGGTGTCGATCGGCCCGGCAGGCGCCGAGGCGGGCCTCGCCCGTGCCCAACTCTGGGACCTGCCGTACGCATCCACCTGGGCTCTAGCTCTCGCCGCTTGCGCAACAGCCACTCTCGCAGCCGCCATACTCGCCCTCGTACGTCCCGGGGCCTTTCTTCCCGTACTACGAACGGCAGCGGTCGCCACCGGCTGCCTGGCCGTCACCGGAGTCCTCGCAGCTCTCCTGCGCCTCCCAGCGAGGCTCTCCGACGGCGTCGGCTACCGCCCCGGCCTGGGAGCCTGGCTGGCCCTTGCAATCGGCGTACTCCTTCTAGCCTTCGCGCTGACCACCACCGCTCTCTCCGTACGCCGTCAGTCCCGCGGGCGGGCCCTGCGCGTTGCGGCCGTCCTCGTTGCCGGGTTGGTCGCTACTGCAGCCGGCCTGGTGGCACCAGCCGCGGCAGCACCGCAGTACGAACCGCAGGTGGTCGCAGGGGTTCCGCACCCGCTACTGGACCTGCACGGTGGCCAACTCGTCGACCGGCTGGGGATGCGGGTCGCGATCGGTACCTCCGACCCACTGGACTCGATCGCGGCCAGGCTGGACGGTACGCCGGGTGAGTGGTTGCTTGGCCGAACCGGCTCCGAGGGGTCGACCGTGTTCGAGTACCGCGACGGCTTCGCCTTGCCGAGGGTCGCACTCAGCCATGGGGTCACACCGCCGGCTCTGCTCGGTGTCGCCGACGACAAGCTGCTCATGCTGGCCGGCGGAGCTGCTCAGAAGCGCTGGGCCTTGCTGGCCGTTCCGCTGAACCTGGTGGCGGCGGATGTCAGCCTCAGCCACACCAACCCGGACGGCACCCTCTACGTGACGCCTGGCGTCGACATCTACGCAACTGGCGTCGGTCCGGCGTTGACGCATCGGAACGCGGATCGCTCGATCGTCGTCTGGGGCGCCACCTCCACCTGGCAGATCCCCGCGAACCAGTTGCGGGCCGGAATGGACCTCACGCAGTTCCTGGTCGCCCCTGGACCGGGCGCAGCCGGAAACAGCGTCTCCAGCGGACCGGACGGCACCACAGCGTGGCGTAACAGCGAGACGGGGCTGGCTCTGCTCCGGCGAGGCGGGCAGCCGCAGGAGGTGACCGGGATTGCTCCGGCCGGTTGCCGGCTGAGTTCCGACGCGGCCAGTTCCTCACTCACGGTCGATTCGTTTGCTGTCGACGTGCGGGGGAATCTGTGGCTCGGCGGCAGCTCACCTACCGCAGTACTGACGCCCGACGGGTTGCTGCGGCAACTGCCCGGCCCTGTGACGCAGGTGGACAGCATGGAGGCCAGGCCGGACGGGTCAATGCTGCTGGGCGTTTCGCCGGGTGGTGGCGATCAGGTCCTGGAGATCCCCGACGCGGCCGCCTCCGCTTCGTCGTACCCGGTGTTGCCTGAACCCGAGCCGCGCTGTGATCGCAGGAAGGCGGCGAGCGGCAGTACGCCGTACAGCGTGAGGTTGCTGCCTCCTGTGCCGGTTGCCGATCCGCCTGTGACAGCAGAGGGCGTGGTGGGCAAGGCGACGTCGGGGACGAACACGGAACTGGCGTTGGACTCCCGTGGACGGCTGCTGCGGCTAGCGGTGCCCAGCTCCGCGCGTGTGTGGGCTCCTGATGGGCGGGGCGGTCTCTGGTGGACAGTGTCGCGCGCGTCGGGGGACGAGGCGGCAGTGCATCTTGCTGGCGGTAGGGCGACCGTTCTGCGGGGTCCGGACGTTCCTGACCCGCAAGGCGAATTCGCTGCGGCTGCGGGCGATCGGCTGGTCAGGGCGATCGGTGGCGGTCTCTACGACTTCTACGGTCCCGGGCGGGAGGTGAGCCGGGTCAAGGTCAGTGGTTCGCTTCGGCAGAAGGGGTTGGTCCAGCTCGCATCGGGGGACGTCGCCATGGTGATCGACGAGCAACTGCTGCTGGTCAACAGATCCGGCAGATCCACCAAGTTGTTCGGCGGCGAGGCGACCGGCTGGCCCGTGGCGTCCGCCGGCAGACCGGACCAGTGGACCACCGACGGCGACTGGTTCACCGGACCGGACGGAAAGCTCTGGGGGTACGACGGCAGCGAACTGGTCCGTGTGGATGGACCAGGCAGAGTCACCGTCGTCGCCGGGCCGGCCCAGGGAGTCCCACAGGCAGCCGACGACGTCACCGTGATCGACACCGCCCTGTACTTCGACTCGGCAACGACGTCGTCGAACTGGAGCCGCCGCGATGAGTGCTGCGCCGGCTCACCCTTTGCCGCCGGACGAGGAACTCAATCGGCGGCTCGACCTTGTTGAGCAGACTCTCGCGAGCAGGCAGCACCGCTGGTTCGCCACAGTCACGCTTTTGACGTCGTTGGCGTCAGGGGTGACGTTGCTTCTGCCGTGGACGTACAGCCGACGGCTGGGCGAATCGGTCTGGCAACTCGGTTTCGAGGTCCAGCCGTCGCTCCTCCTGGCCTGGCTGGCCGGTTTGATCGCCTCGGCCATAGCGCTGTCCCTGCGCCCAGGACCGGCCGCTCAGGCCGCCACGGCAATCACCGGAGTCATCGCCCTCATCTTCGTCGCCGGCAGTTGGCAGGCGACCACCCTGGACGCCCTCAGCGACGTCTGGCCCGGTCCAGGCCCAGCCGTCGCCATCGCCACCGGCCTCACCTGGATTCTCAGCGTCTCGGCCCAACTGATCGCCGACCGCCCGCATCCCACCACCCCCACCACGGAGTCCCTCCAAACCACCATCACCCACCTCCGCCAAACCCACTGACCCCAATCCCCCCGCACCCAGCTGCCCCCGCCCCCGTCACACCCGCCAACCCCGGCCACACCCGCCGACGCCGCCCCCCAGCGTGGACAGCGAAGAGCCCCGCGGACCTGAGGTCCGCGGGGCTCTTGCTTGCCAGGTCTTGCTGTCAGCTGTCCTGGAGGCCGGAGGGGCCGCCGGCGATTTCGGTCAGCTCCAGGTCCGGGTTGGGAGCCTTCTGGGTGCCGGTGAAGGTGAAGTACTCCCGCAGGCCGTCCTCGTTCACGGTGCCCTCAGGGGCCACGTCGACGAGCACGATCTGGCCCGGGCGCAGTTCCCCGAACAGGATCTTCTCGGCCAGCACGTCCTCCACGTCACGCTGCAGCGCGCGACGCAGCGGGCGAGCACCCAGGACCGGGTCGAAGCCACGCTCGGCGACCAAAGCCTTCGCCGCCGGGGTGAGCTCGATGCCCATGTCCTTGTCCTTGAGCCGCTCCTCCACCTGCCCGACCATCAGGTCGACGATCTTGACGATCTCTTCCTTGCCGTGCTGGTGGAAGACCACGATCTCGTCGACGCGGTTCAGGAACTCGGGCCGGAAGTGCTGCTTGAGCTCCTCGGTGACCTTCGCCTTCATCTTCTCGTACGAACCGCCGACGTCGCTGGCCTGGGAGAAGCCGAGGCTGACCGCCTTGGCGATGTCCCTGGTGCCGAGGTTCGTGGTCATGATGATGACCGTGTTCTTGAAGTCGACCACGCGGCCCTGGGCGTCGGTCAGGCGACCTTCGTCCAGGATCTGCAGCAACGAGTTGAAGATGTCCGGGTGGGCCTTCTCCACCTCGTCGAACAGCACCACGCTGAACGGCTTGCGGCGGACCTTCTCGGTCAGCTGGCCGCCCTCTTCGTAGCCGACGTACCCAGGAGGCGAGCCGAACAGCCGCGAGGCCGTGTGCTTCTCCGAGTACTCCGACATGTCGAGGCTGATCAGCGCGCTCTCGTCGCCGAACAGGAACTCGGTCAGCGCCTTGGACAGCTCGGTCTTACCGACACCGGACGGACCGGCGAAGATGAACGAGCCGCTCGGCCGGCGCGGGTCCTTCAGACCGGCGCGAGTACGCCGGATCGAGCGCGACAGCGCCTTCACCGCGTCCTCCTGGCCGATGTAGCGCTTGGCCAGCTCCTTCTCCATGTCCAGCAGCCGCGAGGACTCCTCCTCGGTCAGCTTGAAGACGGGGATCCCGGTCGCGGTGCTCAGCACCTCGGCGATCAGCTCCTCGTCGACCTCGGCGACGACGTCCATGTCGCCGGCCTTCCACTGCTTCTCCCGCTCGGCCTTCGCGTTGATCAGCTTCTTCTCGTCGTCGCGCAGAGAAGCCGCCCGCTCGAAGTCCTGGGCGTCGATCGCCGACTCCTTCTCCCGGCGGACGTTCGCGATCTTCTCGTCGAACTCCCGCAGGTCCGGCGGAGCCGTCATCCGGCGGATCCGCAACCGGGCACCGGCCTCGTCGATCAGGTCGATCGCCTTGTCGGGCAGGAACCGGTCGGAGATGTAGCGGTCGGCCAGCTGCGCGGCGTTGACCAGGGCGGCATCGGTGATGGTCACCCGGTGGTGCGCCTCGTAGCGGTCGCGCAGGCCCTTGAGGATCTCGATCGTGTGCGCGATCGAGGGCTCGGCGACCTGGATCGGCTGGAACCGGCGCTCCAGGGCGGCGTCCTTCTCGACGTACTTGCGGTACTCGTCGAGGGTGGTGGCGCCGATGGTCTGCAGCTCACCGCGAGCCAGCATCGGCTTCAGGATGCTCGCCGCGTCGATCGCTCCCTCGGCCGCACCGGCCCCGACGAGGGTGTGGATCTCGTCGATGAACAGCACGATGTCGCCGCGGGTGCGGATCTCCTTGAGCACCTTCTTGAGCCGCTCCTCGAAGTCACCGCGGTAGCGCGAACCGGCCACCAGGGCACCCAGGTCGAGGGAGTAGATCTGCTTGTCCTTGAGGGTCTCCGGCACGTCGCCGCGGACGATCTGCTGGGCCAGACCCTCCACGATCGCGGTCTTGCCGACACCGGGCTCACCGATCAGGACGGGGTTGTTCTTGGTCCGCCGGGACAGCACCTGCATGACCCGCTCGATCTCCATCTCGCGCCCGATCACCGGGTCGAGTTTCGATTCGCGGGCCGACTGGGTGTAGTTCCGGCCGAACTGGTCGAGCACCAAGGAGCTGCTGGGGGCACCCTCCGCAGGTGCACCAGCCGACTGCGTCTCCTTGCCCTGGTACCCGCTCAGCAGCTGGATGACCTGCTGCCGGACCTTGTTCAGGTCCGCACCGAGCTTGACCAGGACCTGCGCGGCGACGCCCTCACCCTCGCGGATGAGGCCGAGCAGGATGTGCTCGGTGCCGATGTAGTTGTGGCCCAGTTGCAGGGCCTCACGCAGGGAGAGCTCCAGAACCTTCTTGGCGCGTGGGGTGAACGGGATGTGCCCACTCGGAGCCTGCTGTCCCTGGCCGATGATTTCCTCGACCTGAGAGCGGACAGCCTCCAGCGAGATACCCAGGCTCTCGAGAGCCTTGGCGGCGACACCCTCACCCTCGTGGATCAGGCCGAGCAGGATGTGCTCGGTCCCGATGTAGTTGTGGCTGAGCATCCTGGCCTCTTCTTGAGCCAGGACGACTACCCGACGGGCGCGGTCCGTAAATCGTTCAAACATCGCCAAAGCGCTCCTTGCCTCAGAGGAGTCGGACGTGCCGTGTTGCCCGACCCCCGTACATGCATGCTAGTCCCCGGCACCGACAGGCTCGCTCTCAGCGAACACGCCACCACCTCCGGTACGGCCGTGGAGTGGGGATCACAAGGGAACAACCTCCGCGGCCGCTCCGGTGTTCCCGGCGCGCCCGGTGTTCGCCACCAGCGAATTCGTCACCTTCGTTGTCCGGTCAGGCACCGATTCCGGCACGAGTCCCGAACTGTGTCCACACTGTGAAACGGCCGGAATGCGGACGGTCCCGATGCCAATCGCTGGCACCGGGACCGGCAGTCCGTGGTACGGGGACGTGAGTGGAGTGGAATTACTTCGCGTCGTTGTACGCCGCCCGTACTTCGGCCGAGATCCGGCCGCGCTCGCTCACCTCGTAGCCATTTTCCTTGGCCCAGGCGCGGATATCGGCGGAGTCGGTCGCGGACCGGCCCCGTCCCCGCGTGCGCCCGGCGCTGCCCCGGCGGCCGGCCACCCGGCGACCGGCGCCGACGTATCCGGCGAGGGCGTCGCGCAACTTGGCGGCGTTCTTCTTGGACAGGTCGATCTCGTACGTCGAACCGTCCAGACCGAATGTCACGGTCTCGTCGGCCTTACCGCCGTCGAGATCGTCCTCGAGAACCACCTGAACCCTTTGCGCCATCGCTGACAGTCCTTTCCGCGCCCGTCAACGGGCACAATCCCCCTGCCGATTAGTTGCACCCTGATTTGTACCGCACAAACCGGTTCGCTGTCATTCAACAGGCGGAATGGAGGGTAAAGATGTGACTAAACCCTCCAAACCGATCGACGCAGCGCATCCGTCGTGACGATGGGTATTCACGCGGCTTCGCCGACGACGTACGAAGAAATCGGACCCGGGGAATGGATTTGGCCGATGGTTGTGCTATGCAACAGATCCCCGGGGCCGAAACTTCTCACTCCGGCCGGAGCAGCGGGAACAGAATCGTCTCCCGGATACCGGCACCGGTGAACAACATCACCAACCGGTCCAGACCCATTCCGAGTCCACCGGCCGGCGGCATGCCGAACTCCATCGCGCGGAGGAAATCCTCGTCCAGGTCCATCGCCTCGGGATCGCCGGCCGCGGCCAGCAACGACTGTGCCACCAGGCGTTCCCGCTGGATCACCGGGTCGTTCAATTCCGAGTACGCCGGCGCCAGTTCGACCCCGTTGATGATCAGGTCGAATGCCTCGACAAGGCCCTCGATCCGGCGATGCGGCTTGGCCAACGGCCGGACCGCGGCCGGATAGTCGGTCACGAAGGTCGGCTGGATCAAGGTGTGCTCGACCAGCTTCTCGTACAGTTCCAGCGCGATCTCGCCGGCATTCCAGCCCGGTTGCAACTCGACCTGGTGCTGCTCGGCCAGCTTCTTCAGCACGGCCGCGTCGGTGCTCACGTCGACCGCTTCACCGACCGCGTCCGAGATCAGCTCGAATACTGTCGCCTCGCGCCATGGCGCGGTCAGGTCGATCTCCGAACCGTCACGTGCGGTCACCACCGTGCGACCGAGCGCTTCACCGGCATTCAGGATCAGATCGCGCAGCAATGTCTTCATGGTGTTGTAGTCGCCGTAGGCCTGATATGCCTCGATCATCGAGAATTCCGCGGCATGGGTGGAGTCCAGGCCTTCGTTGCGGAACGTCCGGCCGATCTCGTAGACCCGGTCGACGCCGCCGATCATGGCCCGCTTGAGATCGAGCTCGAGCGCGATCCGCAGCAGCATGTCCTGGTCGAAGGCGTTCAGGTGGGTCCGGAACGGCCGGGCCGCCGCCCCGCCGTTGGTCAGCTGCAGGACCGGCGTCTCCACCTCGACGAAGCCCTGCGCGTCGAAGGTGGACCGCAGCGACTTCAGCACCGTCGCCTTGGTCCGGACCATGTCGCGGGCCTCCGGGCGGACGATCAGGTCGACGTAGCGCAGCCGGACGCGTGACTCCTCGCTCAGCGGGGTGTGCTCGTTCGGCAGCGGCCGGAGCGTCTTGGCCGCCATCTGCCAGGCCGTCGCCTGCACGGACAGCTCGCCGCGGCGGCTGGTGATGACCTCGCCCTGGACGGCCAGCAGGTCGCCGATGTCGACCAGCGCCTTGAACCGGGCCAGCTCCTCCTCGCCGAGGTCGGCCAGCGACAGCATCACCTGTAGCTCCGTGCCGTCGCCCTCGCGCAGCCGGACGAAGCAGAGCTTGCCGGTGTTGCGCAGGAAGATCACCCGGCCGGCCACCGCCACCTGCTCGCCGGTCCTGGTGTCGGGCTCCAGCTCCTGGGCGTCGTACCGCTCGCGGAGCTCCTTGAGCAGGTGCGTTCGCTCGACCGAGATCGGGTAGGGCTGCACCCCCTCGGCCAGCAGCCGGTCACGCTTCTCCCGGCGGACCCGCATCTGCTCGGGCAGGTCGTCCTGCCCGCTGTTGGGGTTCACCGGGGTCTCGCGTGCGTCAGTCATGCCCAAAGGCTAGTGACTGAGCGCCTCCGCAGCCGAATCCTTTGTCCACAGCCTGCTCCGCAGCACCAGTACGCCGGCCGCGACGGCGGCGACCGCTGCCAACCCACCAGCCGTCACGAAGGTCGGCCGTGTTCCCAGCACAGCTCCCGCGGCGCCGCCGAGGAGGAGTGCCAGCAGACTGCAAGCGCGAGCGGTACCGCTGAGGGCGGCGATGACGCGGCCGCGGCGCTCTTCCGCGGTCCTGGTCACCAGGAGTGTGCTGACGGCGGCGTTGAGCATTCCGCTGGCAAGGCCGATGGCGACCGCCCCGATCAGCAGCACTACGACGTTTCTGGCCAGTCCCATCACGACGCAGGAGACGCCGATGCCGGCCATCCCCAGCAGGACGGCTCGCGAGCGGTCCAGGTCGTCCTTCAATCGACCGGTGAGCCAGGCACCGGCGATCGCTCCGGCCCCCTGAGCGGCCAGCACCACGCCGTACCCGGTCGGGCCGAGGCCGAGGTCGTCGGTGATCAGGAACACCTCGACGATGTTGACCGCCTCGCCGACGAGGATGAAGACCCACAGCGAGGGCACGAGGATCCTGAGCAGGTCGTCCGCGAAGATGCTCCGCAGTCCGGCGGTCATCGAGCCACGCTCGCGCACCACGCCCGGCTCCGGACGGCGACGGGTCCTCACCAGCCCGGCTATCAGTGCGAGTCCGGCGAAGGTCGAGGCATTCACCAGCAGCGCACCTCTGGCGGACCAGCCCACCAGTACGCCGCCCAGCCCCGAGCCGGCCAGCGTCGCGACGCCGATCAGCGCCTGGCTCGCGCCGGTCGAGCGGCCGACCCGTTCCTCGCCCACGATCCGCGGAATCAAGGCTCCCCACGCCGGTCCCGCCACCGCCTGGCCGAGTTGGAGTACGCAGACGAGCGCCAACGTCGCCACCAGGCCGTTGCAGAAGGCGAGGCCGACTCCGGCTGCCGCCTGCAGGATCGATGCCCACACCAGCACCGTGCGGGAGTCACAGCTGTCCACGATCCGGCCCGCGAAGGGGATCATCGCGACCGTCGGTACGGCGAAGGCCAGCAGCAGCGCGGTGATCGCGGCGGCTCCGCCGTGGTCGGAGATCCGCAGCATCAGGGCGACCAGAGCGATCGAGTCGCCGGCGTACGAGACCGCCCGGGCGGGCAGCACCAGCCGGATGTCGCGGTACGACCAGATCGAAACGTGAAGTACTTGCTTCATAGTTATGAAGTTAATGCTTCATATTCTGATCCGTCAAGCAACCCGCTACGCTGTCGCCGTGGCCCCGAAGAACAAGCGCGCGGTGAAGAAGCGCGTGGTACTGACCGACCCGCGGGCGATCCGCGCCCTGGCCCACCCGGCCCGGCAGCGGATCATCGACGAGCTGTACGGCGGCAAGGTGCTGACCGCGACCGAGTGCGCCGAGCTCGCCGGGCTGACCCCGTCGGCGACCAGCTACCACCTGCGGGCCCTGTCGCGCTGGGGCATCATCGAGCGCGCCGACACCTCCGCCGACGGCCGCGAGCGGCCCTGGCGGGCCCCCGCGCAGAGCCTGGTGATCTCGTCGCAGTCCACCGGTTCGGGCCGGCTGGCCAGCCAGGCGATGATGCGGACGAACGTGAACCGGCTGATCGAGCAGTTCGAACAGATGTCCGGCGACGACCCGTGGGACGAGCTGAGCATGATGTCCCGCACCCGCTTGTGGCTCACCAAGGCCGAGGCCGAGAAGCTCGGCAAGGAACTGACCGAGGTGATCGAGCGCTACCGCCGGGCTCGCACCGCCACCAACCATCCGGCCGGTACGCGCCAGGTGAGCACCCTGCTGGCCGTCGTACCGGTCGGGAAGCCGCCGGAAGAAACCTGACTGTTAGGACACAATCGCCCGCGCGGGCGTACCGTCGAAGTAAGAGGTACTCCGCCGCGTAGGTGATCGCATGCAGTCCTGGCTTCTGTGGTTGACGATTGCCGCCGTCCTCGGCATCACCGAGTTGATGACGGCCACCCTCGACCTGCTGCTGCTCGCCGTCGCGGCCCTGGCCGCCGCCGGGGTGGCCGCGATCGGACTGGGCACCGGCCTGCAGTTGCTGGCGTTCGCCCTCGCGGCCGGCGCGATGATCACGCTGGTGCGGCCGGTCGCGCGCCGGCACCTCAGCTCGCATCCCCAGTTGCGGACCGGAGTGGCCGCGCTGATCGGCCGGGAGGCCGTCGTCCTGAGTGCCGTCGGCCGTGAGCCGGGGCGGGTCCGGATCGGCGGCGAGGAGTGGTCCGCCCGGTCCTACGACCCCGATCTGCTGATCCCGGCCGGGACCACCGTCGACGTCTTCGCAATCGAGGGCGCGACCGCCCTTGTCCATCCCCGGGAGGATCCATGGCCGAACTGATCGTCGGACTGGTCGTCGCTCTGCTGGCTGTCGTGCTCGTACTGCGAACGGTGCGGATCGTGCCGCAGGCCAGAGCCAGCAACGTGGAGCGCCTGGGCCGCTACCTGCGCACCCTCGAGCCGGGCCTGAACGTCGTCATCCCGTTCATCGACCGGCCCCGGGCGCTGATCGACCTGCGCGAGCAGGTGGTTTCGTTCGAGCCGCGCTCGGTGATCACCGAGGACAACCTGGTGGTGGACATCGACACGGTGCTGTACTTCCAGGTCACGGACCCGCGCGCCGCGGCGTACGAGATCTTCAACTACATCCAGGCGATCGAGCAGCTCACCGTGACCACGCTGCGGAACGTGATCGGCAGCATGGACCTGGAGAAGACGCTGACCTCGCGCGAGCACATCAACTCGACGCTGCGCGGCGTGCTGGACGAGGCGTCCGGCAAGTGGGGCATCCGGGTCAACCGGGTCGAGCTGAAGGCGATCGATCCGCCGGTGTCGATCAAGGAGTCGATGGAGAAGCAGATGCGGGCGGACCGGGAGAAGCGGGCCACCATCCTCACCGCCGAGGGGCAGCGGCAGGCGCGGATCCTGACCGCGGAAGGTGACCGGCAGGCGGCGATCCTGCGCGCCGAGGGGCAGGCGAAGGCGATCGACACGGTCTTCGAGGCGATCCACCGCAACGATCCCGACCCCAAACTGCTCGCCTACCAGTACCTGCAGATGCTGCCCGAACTGGCGAAGGGACCGGGCAACACCTTCTGGGTGATTCCGTCCGAGGTCACCTCGGCACTACAGAACGTGACGAAGGCCTTCAACGGAACGAACCCTGAAATCCCCCGGGATTAACGAAAGTGTGAAGTAACTGGTTGCCTCCGGATGAAAGGATGGCGGCATGGGGGCAACTACTCTGCACGCACTGGCCATCGCGATCCCGACCGGCGGGATCGCGATCGTCGCGTATCTGGTGGTCGGACTCGTCATCGGCGTCGAGAGCATGGGGGTGCCGCTCCCGGGTGAGACCACCCTGGTCGCGGCGGCGCTGCTGGCGTCCCAGGGCAACCTGAACATCTACTTCGTGATCGGCGCCGCCGCGGCCGGTGCGATCATCGGCGACTCGATCGGCTACTTCATCGGGCGCAAGGCCGGTCGCAGCCTGTTCGAGCGGCTCGGCCGGCGGTTCCACCACTTCTCCGAGGACCGGATCGCCAAGGCGGAGAAGTACTTCCACAAGTACGGCGTCTGGACCGTGTTCTTCGGCCGGTTCGTGGCGCTGCTGCGCATCTTCGCGGGCCCGATGGCCGGCATGCTCCGGATGCCGTACCCGCGGTTCCTCGCGGCCAACGCGGCCGGTGGCATCGCCTGGTCGACCACGATCGGCGTGGTGGCGTACAAGGTCGGCGACAACGCGGACAAGATCTTCGGCCAGGTGTCGGTCTGGGCCCTGGTCGCGATCGCGGTCGTCGCCGTCGCGGCGTACGTCGTCCTCAAGCTCCGGCGGCGCCGGGTCGAGGCGCCCAGCGGGCCGATGCTCGTCGAGGCCGTGCCGGTTCCGGCCCAGGTGCAGCCGGACGACGCGGAGACCTCAGCGGACGCGTAGTACCAGGCTGCCGGTGGCGGTTCCGTAGACCGCCATCCCGAGGTACTGCGTGTTCGGCACCAGGAACCGGTAGGCGAACATGCCCGGCCGGGTGGCCCGGAACGCCAGAGCGGCCCGGCCGTTCTTGATCGGGGTCTGCTTGATGCTGACCCAGGCCTTGCCGTTCCAGAACTGGAAGATGGCCTGCTGGTTCATGTTCGGGCGGACGGCGAGGACGGCGGTGACGACGTCGTTGCGGTTGCGCACGTTGCCGCCGGAGTACAACGCGCTGGCGATCTGGATCTTGCTCCGCGACAGAGCGGGCTTGCTGCTGGACGCCGTCGACAGGTTCCCGACCCGGCTGGTCAACGGCACGTAGGCGCGGAAGTTCCTCGTTCCGCTCGCGTTCACCCGCACGTCGAAGTACCCGCCCAGTTGCGTCACGCTGCGGCCGACCTGGACCCAGGGGCCGCCCGCCTTGCTCTGGCCCAGCAGCACCACCGGCAGCCCGGCCGAACTGGTCCGCCGCGCAGCGCACAGGCTTTCGGCGCAGCTGATCTCCTGCTGGACCGTCCGGCCGCGGATCGGCATCGACAGGCCGAATGTCCACAGCGTGGGTACGGCGAGCGAGGTGGAACTCGTCCGGCCCAGGATCTCGCCACCGGTCAGCGAGGTCCATTCGTTGGTCGCCCGGAGCTGGAAGTAGTACGGCGGCCGCAGGTTCTTCACCACCTGCCGGGTCGTGGTCGTCCCTGGACCGACCACGCGGAACGGCTGCCCCGCCGTACCGACGACCGGGACGTACAGCTGGCTGCCGCGCGGCACGTCGAGCGGGTCGCCCGGGGAGAAGTCGGGCTCCGGCGGAGGTACCTTCCAGGTGACCACCACGTCGTTGCCGGTCGGCGTCGCCACCGCGTCGGTCGGACGCAGCGGGCCGTCGGTGTCGAACATCGGCGACAGCGCCGCCTTGCTGGTCACCCCGCCGATCGACGTACCGATCTCGACCGCGACCTTGTAGTTGCCGTCCGGCGGGAAGGCCGAGGCCGGGATCGCCCAGGTGTTCGGCTCGCTCGCCGCGAGGTATTTCACGTACGACGGGCTGGTGCTCACCACGCCCTGGATGGTGATCCGGTTGGGCGCGTCGGAGTCCTTCCAGCTGACCTGGACCGCCTGATGGGTGTTGTCCGCCCAGCCGATCGTCACGCCGGTCGGCACCGGGTCGGACGAGCAGGCGGTCAGCGTCGACGCGCCGAGGAGAAGTGCGAACGCGACAGCGGGCACCTTGCGCATCACGTCTCACCTAACCTTTACAGCTGGACCGCGTAGACCATACATAGTGCTGACAATCCACTGTCAGCCAGTAGGGTCGAATCGTGATACTCGGGCCCTCCGCCTGCCGAAGCCGCCTGGCCGCGGCGGACCGCGCCTTCCTCGCCACCACCGGCGAAGACCTGCGCCCCCACATCGTCCCGATCACCTTCGTGCTGACCGAGGACGCCCTGACCTTCGCCGTCGACCACAAGCCGAAGACCACCCGCTCGCTCCGCCGCCTGGCGAATATCACCTTCAACCCGCAGGTCGCGGTCCTCTGCGACCACTACACCCCCGACTGGACCCACCTCTGGTGGGTCCGAGCCAACGGCCACGCAACCATCAACGACACGGGCCCGCTGGACGCCCTGGCTGCCAAATACCCGCAGTACGCCGAATCACCCCCAGCCGGCCCCTTCGTCAAAGTCACCATCGACAACTGGACCGGCTGGTCCTACAGCTAGGACACCCTCAGGGTGAAGTTCGGGCTGTATGCCGCGGCGACCGAGAGGCCGTTGAAGGTGTGCGCGGGAACGTAGTACCGGTACGCGACGGTGCCGACCGTCGCCGCGCTCAGCTTGCCGAATCCGACGCCGGCTTTGATCGCCACGTTGGTGACGAAGACCCACGTCTTCCCGTTCCACCGCTGCAGAGCCGCTGCACCGGTGACCGCAGGGGCGACGTCCAGCCGGGACGCGACCGGTTGGCTACTGCGGAAGACCCACGGCGAGGAGGCCGAGGCCAGTTGCTGGGTCGTCGTGGTCTTCGGCGCGCTGTATCCACCGAAGTACGCGGTCCGGTCGGGCTCCTTGACCGAGTTGGCGAAGGCGATGCGGTACTGCCGGGTGCCGCGGCTGGCCACCCTGAAGCTGTAGACATTGTCGCCGAAGACATCAGTCTCGACGGCGTACCAGGGACTGGTCGCTGAATTCCGCGCCTGCAGAGTGACCCTGACTGCGTAGGGCCCGGTGAACGTGCCGCGGATCTCCGTATACCTGTCCGCAACCACCCAGGACGGGATCGAGGTGGTGTAGGCCAGCGGATCAGCTGCGGCAGAGAAGCTGGTGTAGTCGCCCCACTCGTTGCGCGCCGCGACCCGGACGTAGTACGGCGGCCTTGGTCCGGTGAAGGTGATCGAGGTGTTCGCTGTGCGTGGTCCGATCGGGCCGCCCCCTGTCCCGTCGGGGAGCCGGTAGCTCGGTTGGAAGCTGGTCGGCAGATCGCGATCCAGGGGGTCGCCTGGTGTCGTGTCCTGGAGCTCCGGCGTCCCCTTCTTCCAGGTCACGTGCACGGTGCTCGTCCCGGACGGCTGGATCGACTCGATCACTGGCCGCCCGGCATCGATGGTGTCGAAAGCGGGCGAGAGCCCTGCCGGACCGGTCGCTCCTGCCGCTGTTCCGGCCGCCACTCTGATCTCGAGCAGAGACCCTGCGATCCGTACCGACGTCATCGGCAGATCGACCTCGTTCGGCGCGTCCGCGGCCAACATCCTCAGCGGCGCCGCGGCCGCCGCCCCCGGCTTTCGTGCCCAGACCAGATTCGGCCTCGGCACGTCCTCGTCCCAGGTGACGTGGACGAATTGGAAAGTCTCGTCCTTCCAGCTGATCTGCACATTCGTCGGCGCCGGGTCGGTCGGCTCTGCCGCCTGCGCGGGGACAAGCACACCGGCAGACAACAAGCCGGCCATCAAAACAACAAGAGAGGTCTTCTTCATAAGGGATTCCTGCTCGGGCCTTCTGGATCAACGGATGGTGGTGATGACGAATTGCTTGGTGTAGGCGGCGGCGACGGGTAGGCCGTTGTAGGTGTTGGCGGGGATGTAGTAGCGATAGGCGACCCGGCCGAGGGTGGTGCCTCTGAGACGGCCCTCGGCGTGACCGTTCTTGAACGGGAGGCTGCCGGCGCCGACCCAGGTCTTGCCGTTCCATCGCTGGAATGCGGCCGTGCCGTTCACGGGCGGATAGAGGTTGAGGTAGATGATCGTCGACTGGCCGAGGACGACATGACCGTCGTACTCCAGCGGCGATGCGTAGCCGAACTGCTGCACCATCAGCGTGCCGGGGGCGCTGTAACCGCCGAAGTACGCGGTGTCCGCGGTCGCGTAGTTCGGGACAGCCAACCGGTACTGGCGGGTGCCGAAGAACGGCTCCAACTGGAACTCGATGTCGCCAGTGGTCTCGGTGCTGCCCACGACGTACCAGGCGCTGGTCGAGCTGTTCCGGGCCTGGAGAATCGCCGGCCGAAGGTACGGCGTCGGTGTCGCGGTCCCCTTGATGGTGGCGCCGTAGTGGGCGATCATCCAGGTCGGAATGGTGGCTTTGACCTCGCCCGGACGGACGGCGACCTGCGCGCCGGCGGCTGCCGTCGACCATTCGTTGGTCGCCGAGACGTAGAAGGTGATGCGTTCGGCGGGTGCGGTGAAACTCAGCTGCTTGGCCTCGGTCGGCTGGCCGAGATCCACCGTGCGGCTGCTGTCGGGCGCGTAGTAGCGCGGCTGGAAACGGACCGCGCCCGGCTGGTCCAGCGGGTCGCCGGGGGTCTCGTCAGCGGCGACGAGGGCTCCGCCGGACCATTTCACCTGCATTCCGTTGGTGCCCGACATCGTGAACGACTCCAGCTTTGCCGGGGTCGGGCCCAAGGTGTCGAAGGCGGGAGAAACAGCCATCGGGCTGGTTTCGGCTTCCCGGGTGCCGACGGCAACGCCGATCTCCTTGGTGGCGAGCCTCATGTCGGTGCCGGCATCCGCGAGTTGCCTGGGGAGGAGCACAGCCGCGATGTCGGCTTCGTTCGGCGCATCAGCCGCGAGGTACTTGAGCAGGTAGCGCTTGCTGCTCCCGGCCGCCCGGTAGTACAGCACGTTCGGCTGGGGCGTCGCTTCGTCCCAGGTGACGTGGACGTCCTTGAGCGTGCTGTCCTTCCACGCGATCGTCACGTTGGTCGGCGCGGGGTCGTCGGCTGCCGCAGCGGCGGGCGCGGTGAGGCCGGCCGCAAGCAGGGCGGCAGGCAGAACGGCGGCGATGCGCTTCAAAGGGATCCCCCAGGATGACTGCGGGCCCGTGTTCCCCCACCGGCCTCGGCTTCGGCATTCTGCAGGACTTCGGGGCTGAGGACAACAAAGTTGCAGCTTGCTGCAATGCGGCGCACTGTGGAAACCCAGTGAAAAGGGGGGCGTTATGGCATTCATCAGCACAGCCGGGGCGGACGACGGTTTTCTCGAGGCGAACCGGGCCGCTGCCGGGCACATCCCGAACTTCGTCCGGACTTTCGCGGCCCGGCCGGCGGTCTTCGACGCCTGGAAGCAGCTCAACGGCGCGATCAAGGCATCCATGGACCTGCGCCGCTACGAGCTGGCGACTCTGGCCGCCGCGACCGCGCTGAAATCCAGCTACTGCAGCCTTGCGCACGGCCAGGTGCTGGCCGAGAACTTCTTCACCGCTGAGGAAGTAGCAGCCCTCGTCACCGATCCTCCGACCGACCCGGTCGACCGCGCCGTGATGACTTTCGCCCGCAAGGTCGCCCTCCAGGCCGACCAGATCACCCAGGCCGACGTGGACGAACTCAAAGCCGCAGGCCTCACCGACGAAGACGCCCTCGACGTAGCCCTCGCAGCCGCCGCCCGCTGCTTCTTCTCCAAAACCCTCGACGCCACCGGCACCACCCCCGACCCGGCGTACCACGACCTCCTACCCCCCACCCTCGTCACCGCCCTCACCGTCGGCCGGGAGATCTGACCTACTCCGGGTTGTTCTTGGTGTGGCCGTTGATTCGGTAGGGGGTGGTGATGCCTTCGTACATGAGGTGGGTTACCAGGCCCTGGGCGGCGTGGGGGAGGTTGTGGCAGTGGTCCATCCAGATGCCTGGATTGTCGGCCAGGAAGGCGATTTCGTAGCTTTCGCCGTCTTCGACGTTGAGGGAGTCCACTCGCCACGGGCTGCCGGTGGCGGCGACTCCGTTGCGGGACAGTACGACGACGTGGTGACCGTGCAGGTGCATCGGATGCACCTGGCCGCTGGTGTTGCGCACCGTCATCCGCACGACGTCGCCCTGCGCGACCACGAACATCGGTACGTCGGGGTACTGATGTCCGTTGATCGTCCACCACAACCCGGGCTTGCCGTTGTAGAGCCCGAGTCGGCGCCCGATCCGGTATTCGAACCGCCGATCCGCGTGCTCAGGATCGAACCCGATCGGCGCCGGTTTCCCGTACGACAGCAGGTCGACCCGATCGGCAGGCGCAGAAGGAGAAGAGGGCGCGACCCCACCGCGTGGCCCGACGACGAGGGTCGTCGGACCTCCACCGAGTCCGATGCGTACCGCAGTACCGTCGGATGGCACGGTCAGCAAGAGATCGACGCGTCCCCCCGCGGTCGCGAGCACCGACTTCCCCGTCACCAATGACGGCTGGTTCACCTCCGTGCCGTCCACCGCGACCACCTGGTACGGCGCCCCGTCGACCCACGACGTCATCGGCCCGTTGTCGGTGTTGATCAACCGCACTCGCACCGCGGTCCCAGGAGCCACCTCCGTACGACGTTCGCCGTACCCGCCGTTGACCGTCCGGATCTTGTCGTACGTGTGCACCGCCGCCAGCAAATCTCGACCCGACTTCGCCGACGTCACCACGAGCGGTCCCCACAACCCGTCCCGTACCTGCTCATGCGATTGCTGATGCGAGTGGTACCAGTACGTCCCCGCGTCCCGTACGACGAATCGGTACACGAAACTCTTGCCCGGCATCACCGCGTCCTGCGTGACGCCCGCGACCCCGTCCTCCGCCGCCGGCACGTCGACCCCGTGCCAGTGCAGCGTCATCCCGTCTTTCACGGATTCGTTGACCAGCGTGACCTCGACCAGATCGCCTTGCCTGGCACGGACCTCGGGCCCGGGCGAGCTGTGGTTGAGGGTGTACCCCTCCACCGAACCCCGGCCGGCGATCTCGAACCGCTCCTTCCGCGCGACCAGCCGAACGACGACATCGGGTCGTCGCTCGGCCGGACCGGTCAGCGTGGTCAGCTCTCGCCCGTGCTCGGCATGTTCGGCAGCCATCTGCGGCCCGCCGCCGTAGTCGGCGTACCCCATCGCCATCGGCGACAGGTTGTCCGGGACCAGGCTCCGCTGCCAGAACCACGCGATCGGGGCGAGCACGACCACCGTGGCGGCGATCGCGATCAGCTTGCGTCGCTGCACTAAGGCGTGACCCCCGCCCCCGGCACCATCGTTGCCTCAGGCACCTTCATCTGTACGGCGGCCCGCCGGCCCGCGTAGGCGGCGGTCCCGAGCACCGCGAACGCGTTCAGCCCGTGCAGCGCCCCGACCGCGGGCGCGGCGAAGGAAAGGAAGGCGAGCACGATCTGCAGCACCACCAGCCCGAACACGATCGCCGCCCACTTCACGCCGCCCGCGAGATGGGCGAAGAACGACACGATCAGCAACAGCAGCGCCAGGATCGGGATCACCATCATCCCGACCTGCCCGTGCAGGGTGTGCCCGATGTTGCCGTCGTAGTTCTTGTCGATCACCAGCCCGTCGTCCATGTCCTTGATAGCCGTGAACCATGCGAAGGCGATGAACATCGCCTGCAGGACCACCCCGGCCGCGATCAGCATGGCCAGTACCCGATATGTCGCTTTCATGATCCTCCCCCGGACCCACGACCCGCCCCCTGCGACCGCGATCCCATCGCAGTCCCGAGCCTCTCGGTCCGGGGGTCGCTCACCTCATCGTGAACCCGCGCCACCCGGCGCACAAGACGTGGCTACGCATCCGGTTGCTGACGCAACGTGACCGGAATGATCAGTGGTTGCGGGTATGCGCGTGGTGCAGCCCGAGCAGGGGCAGAAAAGGCTCGTGGCGGGTGATGGTCTGCGACTCCGGGACGATCAGCGACGAAAGGGCGCCGGTGGCAACGACCGTGGCAGACGACAGGTCCTGATCGGTCAGGATCCGCGTGACCAGACCGTCCACCAGGGATGCGAAGCCGAAGATCGCACCTGATTGCAGGGCTTCCACGGTGTTCTTGGCAACGACCGAGCGCGGCCGGGTCAGTTCCACCCGGCGCAGCTGGGCGGCCGCGGCGCCAAGAGCGTCGACGGAGGTCTCGATCCCCGGAGCGATCGCACCCCCGATGAACGCCCCGGCCGCACTCACGACGTCAACCGTCGTCGCAGTACCGAAATCGACGATCACACAGGGCGCGCCGTACAAATGAACCGCCGCCAAAGCGTTGGCGATCCGGTCCGTGCCGACCTCTCGCGGGTTGTCGACGAGCACGGGAAGCCCGGTCTTCACGCCGGGTTCGACGACAACACTCGGTACGTCGGGGTAGTACCGGGAGACCAGGTCGCGCAACTCGTGCAGCACGCTCGGGACCGCCGAGCACACGGCCACCCCGGTCACCGCCGACTCGCCGGCCAGGAGACCACCGAGGAGAACGGCCCACTCGTCCGCCGTACGGCGTGAGTCGGTGCCGACCCACCAATGCCGCTTGACCGTTCCTTCGAACACCAGGCCGACGAGCGTCCTGGTGTTCTCCACGGCCACGGCGAGCAGCATCAGGAAGCCTGCAGGTCCATCGCGATGTCGAGAACCGGCGCCGAGTGGGTGAGGGCTCCGACCGCGAGGTAGTCCACCCCGGTCTCGGCGACCGCGCGTGCGTCGTCCAGGGTCAGCCCACCGGACGCCTCGAGCCGGGCCCGCCCGTCGACCTTCTGCACGGCCTCCCGCAGCTGCGGCACGGCCATGTTGTCGAGCAGGATCAGCTCGGCGCCCGCCTCGACCGCGATCAGCGCGTCCTCGATCGTGTCGACCTCGACCTCGATGGAGATCTCCGGATAGGCCTTGCGGACCAGCCGGAACGCCTCCGCGACCCCGCCGGCGGCGATCACGTGGTTGTCCTTGATCAGCGCCGCGTCCGACAGCGCCATCCGGTGGTTCTTGCCGCCACCGCAGCGTACGGCGTACTTCTCCAGGCTCCGCAGCAACGGCATCGTCTTGCGGGTGTCGCGGATGACCGCACCGGTACCCTCGACCGCGTCGACCCAGCGCCGGGTCAGCGTGGCGACACCGGACAGGTGGCAGAGCAGGTTGAGCGTGGTCCGCTCGGCGGTCAGCAGTTGCCGGGTCTTGCCGCGCACCGTCATCAGGACGTCACCGGCCTTGACGGCGGCCCCGTCCACGACGGAATGCTCGATCTCGACCTCTTCCTTGCCCGCGACCAGCCGGATCACCAGCTCGGCGACCTCCAGCCCGGCCACGACGCCGGCCTCGCGCGCCACGAGTTCCGCGACCGAGACCTGATCGGCCTCGACGGTCGACGTGGTGGTGACGTCGACGCCGCCGGCCAGATCCTCCTCGATGGTGGCCCGGACGAGGTCCTCGACCCATTGCCTGTCGAGCGTGTCATCCATACGACTACTTCCCCTCCTGTTGCAGTGGCACGAACGTCGCGCCAGGCCGGCTCGAGTCGCCCTCGGCGGCCAGTGTCAGGTCCAGATTGCCCGACCAGTTCTCGTCGTCGCGATCCGGGTGGTCCTCACGCCAGTGCGAGCCGCGACTCTCCTCGCGCGTGGTGGCCGCGGCGATCAGGGCGGACGCGACCGTGACGAGGTTGGTCGCCTCCCAACCCGGCGTACCGGGCTCGCCTGCCGGCTGCTCGATCAGCTTCGCCAGCGTGGCACCGGCCTCGGCCAGCCCGCTCGCGCTCCGGATCACTCCGGCACCGACCGTCATCACCCGCTGCAGTTCCGGTACGACGTCCGCGTCCACCAGGCCGGGCACGCGCCGGTCGATCGCCGGCTCGCGGAGCTCGGGCAGCTCGGTCGCCAGCGAGTTCGTGATCCGCCGGGCGAAGACCAGTCCTTCGAGCAACGAGTTCGACGCGAGCCGGTTCGCGCCGTGGACGCCGGTGCAGGCGACCTCGCCACAGGCGTACAGCCCAGGCACTGAGGTCTGGCCCTGCAGGTCGGTCCAAACTCCGCCGGACGAGTAGTGACAAGCGGGCGCGACCGGGATCAGCTCGCGTACCGGGTCGATACCGTGCGACCGGCAGGACGCGAGGATGGTCGGGAACCGTACGCGCCACTTCTCGTCGCCGAAGTGCCGGGCGTCGAGGAACACATGATCTTTGCCCGAGGCAAGCATCTGGCGCATGATCGCCTTGGCCACGATGTCGCGCGGCGCGAGGTCCGCGAGCTCGTGCTGGCCCTGCATGAATCGCTTGCCCTCGTGGTCGACCAGGAACGCGCCCTCACCGCGGACGGCCTCGGACACCAACGGCTGTTGGCCTTTCGCGCTCTTGCCCAACCACAGCACGGTCGGATGGAACTGCACGAACTCCAGATCGCGCACCTTCGCGCCGGCCCGCAAGGCCAACGCCATCCCGTCGCCGGTCGAGACACTCGGGTTCGTCGTGGCGGCGTACAACTGGCCGAGTCCGCCCGAAGCCAGGATCACCGCGCGGCTGCGGATCGCCCCGACACCATCGAGTTGCCCCTCGCCCATCACGTGCACTGTGACGCCCGCGATCGCGCCGTCCTCGGCGGTCAACAGGTCGAGCACCAATGCATGCTCCATCAGCCGGATGCCCGGCGCGCGCTTGACCGCGGCAACCAGAGCCCGCTCGATCTCGGCGCCGGTAGCGTCGCCACCTGCATGCGCGATCCGATTGCGGTGGTGACCACCTTCGCGAGTCAGCGACAGATCACCGGCGGCGTCGCTGTCGAAGCGTGCCCCCAACTCGATCAGATCCCGTACGGCGTCAGGCCCTTCGGTGACAAGAGTCCGTACTGCGACCGGATCGCTCAGGCCGGCCCCTGCCACCAAGGTGTCCTGCAGGTGCTGCTCCGGCGAGTCACCCGGCCCGAGCGCCGCCGCGATCCCGCCTTGCGCCCACTGGGTCGAGCCGGAGGCGACGACGTCCTTCGTCACCACCAGCACGGTGCCGAGTTCGCGAGCCTCGAGCGCGGCGGTCAGCCCTGCGATCCCCGAGCCGATCACCACCACGTCGACGGTGTCGGTCCAACCCGGTTCGGGCGCAGCCAGCCGTTGCGGCACAGCGGGAGCAGTCATCCCGCGACGGTATCAATCGCCCTCTTTAAAAGGCACCTCATCGCAGTGTGATGGAAATGTTGTCGATGAGACGAGTGCTACCGACCCGGGCCGCGATCAGCATCCGGGCTTCACCGGGGCCGATCACCGGACCGAGGTCGGGTGCTCGCAGAGCGAGATAATCGATCTTCACCGACGGAACCGCCTCCAGCTCCGCGTGGGCGGCGGACATCACCGCGTCAGGCCCGTTCATCCCTGCTTTCGCGCCGGCCGTGAGGGCTCGATACAGGACCAGCGCTTCGTCACGCTCGGTCTCCGACAGGTAGCGATTCCGTGAGGACATCGCCAGTCCGTCCGCTTCGCGAACCGTTTGCACCGGAACGATGTCGACGTCCATGTCCAGGTCGCACACCATCTCGCGGATCAGCGTCAGCTGCTGGTAGTCCTTCTCGCCGAACAACGCCAGGTCCGGCGCGGTCAGGTGCAGCATCTTCGCCACCACGGTCAGTACGCCGGCGAAGTGGCCCGGCCGGACCATCCCCTCCAACTCGTCCGCCAGCGGTCCGGGGTGCACGGTGATCGACGGCTCGTTCGGGTACAGCTCGTCGCGGGAGGGGTTGAAGACCAGGTCGACACCCTCGTTCTTGGCGATCGCGAGATCGCTGGCCAACGTCCGCGGGTACCGGTCGAAGTCCTCGGTCGGCCCGAACTGCAAGGGATTCACGAAGATCGTCAGCACCACGCTGCCGTCCGGCCCGACCCGCTCCCGGGCCTCGGCGAGCAACGCGGCATGCCCCTCGTGCAGGGCGCCCATCGTCATCACCACGGCTCGCGGCCGGATCGCCGCGGCCGCCCGCAACTCCGCCTTCGTCTGGGTGAGTCTCATCGCGGTGCCTCCCCTGTCCGATCCCGCTCCAGCACCTGAACGAACTCCGCGGCCGTCTCCGCGTCCAGCCGGCCGTCGCCGGCCGCCGATTCCACCGTCGCCCGCGCCAGTTCGGCGTAGGTGCTCGCCGGGCGACCACGCAGTACGGCCAGATGCGCCTGAACGGTCTCCACGTCGCCCCGCACGATCGGCCCGGTGAGCGCATCATGACCGGACCGCAGCGTGTTGTCGAGAGTTGCGGTCAGCAGTGGCCGAAGTGTGGCCGCCGGGTCCACCACACCGGCTTCACGCAGTACGTCGAGGGCCTGGCTGACCAGTGTGACCAGGTGGTTCGCACCGTGGACCAGGCCCGCGTGGTAGAGCGCACGCTGCTCCTCTGCGATCCACTGCACCTCGGCGCCGAGGTCCTTCACCAGGCGCTCGACCAGCGCTCGCTCCGGTGCAGTCGCGGTGAACACGACGCCGGCGAGACTCACGGGCGCGTCGGTGAACGTCATCGGGGGGTGCAACGCGACCGGAGTCGCTGCGATCCCCCGTAGTACGGCGGTGCCGTGAGCGCCGGACAGATGCACGGCGTACTGGTCCTCGGTGAACGGGAGGCTGGTTGCTACCGCACCGATCACATCATCCGGTACGGCGAGCAGCACCACGTCGGCGCCGGCCACCACCTCAGCGGGCTCCAGGACGGGGACGTGCGGAAGGAGTCGCGCGGCGCGTTCTCGTGACGCGCGCGAGCGAGCGCTGACTCCGGTGACGGGATATCCGGCGGACGCCAAGGCTGCTCCCAAGGCCCCACCGGCCCGGCCGAAGCCGATGATGCCGATGCGTTCCATGTCCACTCTCTACGTTCCAGTCCCTCGCGGGTACCAGACGGTTCGTGCGGTCGGCTCCACCCTACGGCGCTGTCGTCGGCGGTGGCACTACGTCCTTCGTCACAACTGGTGGGAGCATGTGGCGGTGAGCGAACGAAACCCCTGGGCCGCGCGGACCGGGCTGACCGCGATCCTGATCGCCGTCCCTGAACTCGCCGAATTCACCGATCGCTGGCGTTCGGTGTCCTATTCGCCGGCGCGACCGACGATGGCGCTGAGCGAACTGATCCCACCGCACGTCACTGTGCTGGTGCCGTGGCTCGCCGAGCCCCAGCCCGACAAGGTCCGGAGGCTCGAGGAGGTCTTGGCCCCGATCCAGCCGTTCGACCTCAGCTTCTCCACCGCAGGGCAGTTCGAGAACGGTACGACATGGCTGCGACCGGAGCCGTTCGACCAGATCCGCGCCCTGCTGCAGACGGTGATCGACGCCTTCCCCGAGTGCCCGCCGTACGGCGGTGAGCACCCGGATCCGCATCCGCACCTGACCATCTCGTCGTCCGCCCAGGGTGGTGACCAGGTGCTCGCCGAGGCCGAGGCCGCGCTGGCCACCGAGGAACTTCCGACGATCCGCCTCGACGACCTGACCATCTGGCGCGAGGGCGACGACGGCATCTGGCAGCTCACCGGCTCGGTCCCGCTCGGCGGCATCGGGCTCGAGTGAGGTTCCGCGAGGCGTGGGAAGCAGCGCTGTACGGGCCGGACGGGTTCTACCGGCGCGAACGACCCGCACAGCACTTCCGTACTTCGGTGCACGCGTCGGCCTTGTTCGGTCAGGCGCTGGCTCGGTTGGCCTCGGCTGTCGGCGCGGCGCAGGTCGTCGACATCGGGGCCGGATCGGGTGAGCTCGGCAAGGTGCTGCGCGAGTACGACCTCGAAGTACTGGACGTGGAGCTGGACGACGAACTGCCGTCGACGCTGACCGGGCTGGTGATCGCCAACGAGTGGCTCGACAACGTGCCCTGCGAGTTGGCCGAGCTGGATGAGCAGGGCACGCCTCGGTACCTCCTGGCCGACCTGAGCCTCGGCGAAGTTGTCGAGGGCAACGACCTGGCGTGGCTGTCGACCTGGTGGTCGCTGGCCGAGCCGGGCGATCGGGCCGAGATCGGACTCGCGCGCGACGAGGCATGGTCGGACGTCGTCGGTCGCCTCGATCACGGGCTGGCCATCGCGATCGACTACGGTCACGCTCGCGGTGGGCGTCCGCCGTACGGGACACTGACCGGTTTCCGCGATGGTCGCGAGTGCTCGCCTGTCGCTGACGGCTCCTGCGACCTCACTGCCCACGTCGCCTTGGATTCATTAGCTGCAGTGGCTGGTGGCACCGTCACCACTCAGCGCGATGCTCTGCTTGCGCTAGGGGTCAGTGCCGGCCGCCCGAGCCAGGAGCTGGCCCGGAGCAAGCCGCTGCGCTACCTGGCCGAGCTGTCGTCCGCCGGTGAGGCCGCAGAGCTACTGGACCCGTCAGGGCTCGGTGGATTCGGCTGGGTGTGGACCGGCGCGGGCGACGACGTCGTACGACGCGCTTCGCGTGCCCTGTCGGCCTGAGCTTCCACCAGCTGAGCAGCCTCGCCCACCTCGCGGTGAAGAGCCACTGCGTCGGTCGGGCCCTGCGGGGTGTCCACGTGGACGTTTGCGAGCCCTAGGCGGCGCTGTAGGGGTCCCTGCTGCAGACGGACGGACTGAGTCTTGTGATGCAGGACGATCGACGTACGGCGGCTCACCCAGCCCCGAGTGGTCACCAGCACCTGACCGTCGACGCCGTACGAGAGGTAGCGCCAGCCGATCGGCCGCAGCCACTTCACTCGCTCCGGCGCTCTGTGCATCTCGATCGCTGCCAGGTCCGTGCCCGGCAGGACCCGCTTGAGCACTGCCGCTACCTGGGTCCGCTGACCGACAGGCAGCAGCTGAGCGCCCTCGTGCTCTTCCTCGCCGTCCGCCTTGGAGCCCGCTACGCCGGCGATGTCTAGGTCGACCCGCGACCAGCCGATCAGTCGCCAGATCAGCGGCTCGGTGATCAGAAGACCTTGCACGCGCCCCGGCGGGACCGTCTGCCGCTGTACGTCGAACAGGCCGCGCTTGGTCCGCAGGCCGTCATGCGTCTCCGACAAGGTGAACCCGTGGTTGCCGACGACCTGCTTCCAGATCGGCTGCACGACACCGAGCAACAGCGGCAGACCGGCGAACAGGCCGACATGGAACTCGAACACCATCGTCGTCACGATCAGCCAGATCAGCGCGGCGGCGCTGGCGAGTACGGTCGAGGACAGCAAAGTTGCCCCGAGCAACCGACCGGTCGGCACCACCAGCAGCGGCGGCGCCTCTTCGTGATGGAGCTCCTGCTGCGCCGCGGCGAGCTCACCCTTTGCCCGGAGCAACAAAGTACCGCGGAGCTTGGTGGCGTCGGCCTCGGAGAAGTAGCTGAGCTTGCCGTCGTTCTTGCCGCCGCCGGCGACGTCCATCCGCAGCTCGGCCATCCCGAACAACCGGGCCACGAACGGCTGCGCGACGTCGATCGTCTGGATCCGGTCGAACCGGATGATCCTGGTCCGCCGGAACAGGAACCCGCTGTCCACCCGGATCGCGTCGTCGGTCAGCTGCCACTTGGTGAACCACCACGACAGCGCGCCGAGCAGGATCCCGCCGACCAAGACGGCGAGCAGGCCGATGCCGGCGATCTTCAGGTTGCTGCGGAGGCTCTCGTTGTTCGCCATCGCGACGGCCGCGACGACGAAGTACCCCCAGCCCTTCACGAACGGCGTCAGCGGGTGCAGCCGGTCCCCGGTCTTCTCGATCACAGCCTGCGAAGCCTGCGGCGTCTGGGCGTGCAGCGCGTCTGACGGCTGCGGTGCGTGCGGCGGCTGCGGCTGGGATGCCTGCGGCGGGGCGGTCGGCTCGGTCACAGGCCCCACGCCTGCGCCTGGCCGAGCGCGGACAACCGGTCCCGCAGTCTCGCTGCCTCGTCGGGATGCAGCCCGGGGATCTTCGCGTCCGTGGCCGGCGTCGCGGTGTGCAACTCGACCGTGGCCATCCCGAACGCGCGCTCCAACGGCCCCGCGGCGACGTCGACGAACTGCATCCGCCCGTACGGCACCACCACCAGCTCGCGGAACATCACCCCGTGGCTGACCAGCAACTCGTCCTCGCGCTCGGCGTACTTCCAGGAGCGCTGGTTGCGGCCGATCAGCACCCAGGCCCACCCGAACACCAGAGCGGCCAGGACCACCGCGAGTACGCCGTACAGCCAGCCCACGGTGAGCCCGAGGACCACCAGCCCGGCGATCGCCAGCAGCCCGAGCACGATCCCGACATTGAGCCGGCGAAGCGCCGCGAGGTTCTTGGAGACCGGCGTCCAGCTGACATCCGAAGGTGCGAAGAGGTCGTTCACAACCCAAGCCTGTCACGATAGGGGTCATGAGCGTGGAACGAGTGGTGGGTCTGGGGGCGGGCGCAGCTGGGCTGGACCCGGTTTACGAGCGCGGGGGCACCGGTACGGCGTCGGAGCTGCCGACCACCGACATGGTGCTCAACATCGGCCCGCAGCACCCCGCCACCCACGGCGTACTGCGACTGCGGCTCACCCTCGACGGCGAGCGGATCCTGCACTGCGAGCCGATCGTCGGCTACATGCACCGCGGCGCCGAGAAGCTCTTCGAGGTCCGCGACTACCGGCAGATCCTCGTCCTGGCGAACCGGCACGACTGGCTGTCCGCGTTCTCCAACGAGCTCGGCGTCGTCCTCGCCGTCGAACGGATGATGGGCCTCGAGGTACCGGTCCGGGCCGTCTGGCTGCGCACGCTGCTCGCCGAACTCAACCGGATCCTCAACCACCTGATGTTCCTCGGCTCCTACCCGCTCGAACTCGGCGCGATCACGCCCGTCTTCTACGCCTTCCGCGAGCGCGAGACGATCCAGGCGGTGATGGAGGAACTGTCCGGCGGCCGGATGCACTACATGTTCAACCGGGTCGGCGGGCTCAAGGAGGACATCCCGCTCGGCTGGCTCGAACGCACCGGAGCCGCGTCGGCCGCAGTACGGCGCCGTCTCCCCGACATCGAGAACCTGATCCTCGGCAACGAGATCTTCCGCGCCCGCACCGTCGGCGTCGGCCGCCTCTCCCCCGAACTGATCGCCGCGTACGGCGTGTCCGGCCCGATCGCCCGAGCCTCCGGGGTCGACGCGGACCTCCGCCGCGACGAGCCCTACTTGGCGTACGACGAACTGGCCCAGGACGGCGTACTGCGTGTCGTCACCCGCACCGAAGGCGACTGCTTCGCCCGCTTCGCCGTCCTCCTCGACCAGGTGAAGGTCTCCCTCGACCTCGTCGACGCCTGCCTCGACCGCCTCCGCACGATGCCGGCCGGCCCGGTCAGCACCCGCCTCCCCAAGATCCTCAAGGTCCCCGAAGGCCAGACCTACTGCTGGACCGAGAACCCCCTCGGCATCAACGGTTACTACCTGGTCTCCCGAGGCGACAAAACCCCCTGGCGCCTCAAACTCCGCTCCGCCAGCTTCAACAACATCTCAGTCCTCCCCGAAATGCTCCCCAACACCATCGTCGCCGACATGATCGCCATCCTAGGCAGCATGTTCTTCGTAGTAGGCGACATCGACAAGTAACCCCACCCCGCAGACTCCTACGTCGCCTGCTCCCCACCCCCCAGCTCCAGACTCCTCCGTCGCCCTACGCTGCCTTGGTCCGAGCAACCGCCCAGCTGCAGCTCGCGACTGTCCGCCCGGCACCCTTCACCCAAGAACCAGGCGCTCGTCGCCGAAGTTCGCGACGATCTCGACCTTTCCGCCGAGAGCCTCGACGTACTTGCGGATGGTGCTGAGTTCGGACCGGCTCAGCTCTCCGCGTTCGATGGACGACACCGCGGCCTGCGTGATGTGCAGGCTCTCCGCGAGCTGCAGTTGCGTCATCCCGTGCTGTTTCCGCACCTCGGCGAGACGGTACGCGCGTTGCTCGGCCCGAACTTCCTCCTTCAGCGCGGAAACCCTCGCCTCCGCCTCCGGGGTCGCGATGCGCTCGGCCCGCACCTCTTTCCAGTTCCGGTGTGTCATCTTGCCGCCACCTCCACAAACACCAACCTCTCAGCTGTGGTTCAGTCCGGATCTCGCTGCTGGTTTTCGAGCCACTCGTCGAAGAGATCGTCCGCGACAGGAACGTTCTCCTCGTACCACTCGGTCCAGCGGTTCTTCTTGCTCCCACCCAGCAGCAGCACTGCCTGGGTCCGCGGATCGAAGGCGAAGAGGACTCTGAACTTGCCGTAGCGGAGCTCTTTCATGTTGACGTGCCGGGATGTCTTGATCACGTCGACCGTCGGCCGTGCCAGCGCGGGCCCCACCTCCGCCAAGAGATCGATACGGGCTGCGAGTCCTTCGAAGTCTCGATCCCGCAGCGAGTTCATCCAGTCCCGGCAGGCATCGAGTACGAAGACCGTGTATTCGTCGAGATTCATCCTACAAGGTCCAGCTTGTAGAACCTAGAAGTTGTATTTGGCCGCAGTGACTGAGGAACCGGGGTGAGGATTGCACCCAACCAAGGATGAAGAAGTTCGCCTAATGACGTCGGGAGTTATCCACAGCCAGCCGTCGGCGGGCGTACGTCGTACTCAGGAGGCGGCGAGGCCTCGGAGCTTGAGGTCTACGACGGTGGGGGCGTCGGCGTGGGAGTGTTTGTCGCCGGCGGCTACGACGGTGGCTACCTCTTCGTCGATCTTGTCGAGGCGTTCGTCGATGCGGTCGAGGCGGCGTTGCATCAGGTCGACGAATTCGGCGTTCTCGACGACGCGGGCGCTGGTGATGCGGGAGTACTCCTGGGCGACCTGGGCGCGGTCGTCGGAGTGGGCCAGGCGCTCGACCAGGAGCTGGTGGCGGATCAGGACCGAGGCGCCGATGGCGACCAGGACGGCACCGACCGCGGCTGCTCGCAGGATCCATTCGTTCTGGGAGAACAAGGCGATGGCGACGCCCACGCAGACGACCACCAGCAGCGCGTTGGCGATCGTGAGAACGGTGGTCCTGGTACGACGGCGGCTACCCCTTGACCCCATGGACGGACATGTTAGGGGGTGTCTTCGGGGTCATCGGGGATACGACACGCCCGTTCGAGTAGCAATCCGGCCGTGACGACCAGCACTGAGATCACCGCCGCGATACCGGCTGTGATCACCCGGGTCCGGGGACCCGAGGAACTCACCGCGTCCAGGAAGGATAACGCGAACCCTGCGTAAACGCCGGTGCACAACGCGCCGACGAACGCGCTCGCTTTTCCGATCAGCAGGAGGAAGACGGCGCGCGACGGCTCCATCCGTTCGCGGCGTACCTGGATCCGCTGGTGGGTGTTGCGCGCGGCCGCGAAGAGTAACGACGCGAGGAACGTCCAGGCGACCAGTGTGAGCCATGACACGGTCGGTACGACGCCGCCGCGGGACTCGATCGCCTTGACCATGGTGACGCCGATCGCCGCCCCGAGGACGGCGATGGCGACCAGCAGCCGGCGAGACGTCGGCCGGACCGAACCCTCGGGCGGCGGCTCCTTGCCGGCTCCGGGTGCTCGATCCGGGCCGGGTCCGCCGGACACCACTACTGCAGCTCGATGGTGAGGTCGTCGAGGCGCTTGACCCCGTCGGTCCCCACCTTGGCGAGCAGGTCGGCCACCGGGCCTACCCCGGGCAGGACCGCGTCGGACTCGATGTCCAGCCACGGCGCCAGTACGAACGCGCGCTCGTGGGCCCGCGGGTGCGGCACGGTCAGCTCGTCGGTGGAGATCTCCTTCTTGCCGTACGTGATCAGGTCCACGTCCAGCGTCCGCGGCGCGCCCTTCACGCTGCGCTCCCGGCCGAACGCCTGCTCGACGGCGTGCGCGCGGTCCAGCAGGGTCTCGACGGCCAGCGTGGTGTCGGCGAGCAGGACGATGTTCAGGTACGGGCCGGACTCGTCCGGGCCGCCGATCGGCTCGGTCTCGTAGACCGGCGAGACGTCGACGACCACGACGTCCGGGGTGTCCCGCAGCGCGTCGACGGCGCCCTGCAGGTTCGCCTCACGGTCACCGAGGTTGCTGCCGAGCGACAGGATCACCTGGCGGATCGGCTTCAGGCCACCGCTGAGGGTGTCCGCGTCGATGACGTGGGGACTAGGGGTCTCAGTCACGAGGAATCTCCGGCTCTGCGCTGCACGGTCAGGACAACGTCGTCGAACGGCACCTTGATCGGCGCCGAGGGTTTGTGGATGGTCACCGCGGCTGCTGTCACCCGCCGGTCGGCGAGGCACAGATCCGCGATCCGTTGGGCCAGTGTCTCAATCAGGTCGACCGGGTCGTTCTCGATCGCCGCATGCACCTGTTCGGCGACGACTCCGTAGTTGACCGTGTCGGCCAAGTCGTCCGATGCCGCCGCGGGCCGGGTGTCCAACTCGAGCCGGACATCGACGACGAACTCCTGCCCGTCGGCCCGCTCGTGGTCGAACACCCCGTGCCGGCCGAAGCCACGGATGCCGCGGATCTCGATCACGTCAGGAGGCAGCACGGGACCGCTCATTCCGCCTCCTCAAGTCGACCCCCAGACGACAGTACCGGGGAGGCGTGGTGGATCCACAACCGCCAGCCGGTACCCGTCTTGCGGAAGACGTTCGTCGCGAGCGCCTTTCCCCCCGCGAAACCCTCTTCCGGGGCTCCTTCGCCCGACGACAGGACATTCTCCGTACACGTGACGTAAGCCACGTCTTCATCGACTCTTACCTGCACGTCGGTCAGGAAGAACTGGATGTACGGCGTGTTGGCGAAGATCATCGCCCAGGCCCGCATCATCTCGCTGTAGCCGTAGATCGCCGCGTTGCCGGGGTGGATGCAGACCGGATCCGGCTCGGGCAGCCAGACGGCCGCCATCAGATCGAGGTCGCCGGCCTCGAACGCGTTGTAGAACGCCGTGTTGGCGTTCAGCACCACGTTCTCCACCGTGGTACCGCGACCCGCCGCCGGTTGCTCCTGCGTCATACCCCTCCCCATCTGCGGGCCACCCGGACCGCATCCGCGCTCGGCGCCACCGCGTGCGCCCTGACACACCACGCGCCCGCCGCGGCGGCGAGGGCGGAGACGGCCGCGCTGGCGTCGTCTCGCCGGACGGCCGGTCTCGGCTCACCCGTCTCCTCGTCGGCGAGCAGCCTACCGAGGAACGCCTTGCGGGACGCACCGATCAGCAGCGGCAGGCCCAGTACGCCGAACTCCCGCAGCCGGCGCAGCACCTCCCAGTTGTGGTCCGCGTTCTTCGCAAAACCCAGGCCCGGGTCCAGCGCCACCCGGCCCAGGTCGATCCCGGCCGCGCGGATCGCTTCTACCCGCTCCCCGAGCTCGGCAATCACCTCGGCCACCACATCGCCGTACGACGCCCGGTCCTGCATGTCCACGGAGTGCCCGCGCCAGTGCATGCACACGTACGGCGTACGTCGCTCGGCCACCAGTGCGAGCATGTCGGGATCGGCCTGGCCGCCGGAGACGTCGTTCACCATCACGGCGCCGGCATCCAGCGCCAGCGCGGCCACGTCGGCGCGCATCGTGTCGATCGAGATCAGCGCGCCTTCGGCTGCCAGCGTCTCGATCACCGGCAGTACACGGCGGATCTCCTCGGCAGGCTCGGGCCGTACGGCGCCCGGCCGGGTGGACTCGCCACCGACGTCGAGCAGGTCGGCGCCTTCGGCGAGCAGTTCGCGGCCGTGCTTGATCGCGGCACCCGGCTCGAACCACTCACCGCCGTCGGAGAAGGAGTCCGGGGTCACGTTGACGACACCCATCACCAGACAGCGGTCCGGTGTGGGCAGTCCTTCGACATGGCCCGAGAGATGACCCGGTGGGGCAGTTCGCACCCGACCACCGTAGTGGCCGAACCCGGACTGCCCCACCTAGGTACCAGGCCCCCATCAACTCCCAGCTGTCGCCGAGGGTCGCTAACCCAGTACCAATGAGGCGCCGCTAGCGGACAGCGCCTCACCGATCGGTTGGCTGTACGACTCGTTCTGCTGACCGTATTTCGCCAGGCACTGGCCGCTGATCAGCGCGGCCCCGCTGGTGATTCCCTGCGCGTAGTCGCCGGACATGTTGGCACCGCCGGAGTCGCCGGCCTCGACGCACGCGGTGTGCTGGAACAGGCCCTTGACGACCCTGTTGTTCCCGTAGTTGACGGTGACGTCGCGGGCGACGATCCGCCCACAGGTCCACTTGGTGCTCTTACCGGACTTGCACACCACCGAGCCGATGGTCGGGCTGGCAGTACCCCGTACTACGACGTCCTCGCTGCCCCAGCGCTCGACGCGGCCCTGTGGGTCCCAGCCGTCGATCACGCTGACCGTGCCGAAGTCGTTGCCCGGGAAGCTCGAGGTCCTGGTGTTGCCGAGGACGTAGCCGTTGCGGGACCACGAGGGCCTGCCGCTCGTGCAGTGCCCCGCGGTGAGGAAGATGTGCTGACCGTCGCCGGTCGTCGCGTTGAAGCCGAGTGAACAGGTGTAACCGGTGTTCTTGTCCACCTGGAGGCCGCCCAGCAGCCCGAACTCGCCCTCGGTGAGGGTCGGCCTGCCCTGGGACCGCCGGACGGTCACCATGGCGCCGTTCTCCTCGGCCGCGCGCAGGAACCGCTGGGTGACGAGGTCACGGGCCCCGGCGGGCACGGTGACGACGACCGTCCCGGTGACCGGGTCGACGTACCAGGACTTGACCTGGCCCGCGCTGGAGCCGGTCGCCACGTGGTCGAGCTCGCCCTGCACCCCGCGCAGCTGGTCGGCGGTGTAGCGGACAAGTTTGGGGATCGCTCCGGCCGCGCGGACCGCGGCGGCGGTGGCTGTGTCCGAGACCGCGACCACCAGCTCACCGGAGTCGTCGAAGTAGCTGCCGACGACCCGGGAGCCGAGTTTCGACTCGACGGTCTCCGCCTGGAGCAGCTGCTGGTCCTGGACGAGCTGCTTCACACCTGCTGGATTCTGTCCCCGCGCCGTGCCGGTCCTGGCGACCTGGGGGTCCGCTTGCGCGCCGTTCGCCGCGATCAACCCGGCCGCCGTCAGAGCGACGATCCCGGTGAGTGCGGCGCCGACCCGAAAACGCCCTGACATACGTCCTCCTCACGCCGGCGCCCTGCACCCGAGTCAAAGCGCCACTACGGACCGTAGGCGCTCGGACACGGATTGTCCATGGGCAACAGCTCTGAATGTTCAACGAGGAGGCCGTGCCCGGGCTATGGTCAGCCGACGATCAGGCTCATCGCCTCGGCCCGGGTCACCGGGTCGCGGAGCTGGCCCCGGACGGCCGAGGTGATCGTCTTCGCGCCCGGCTTGCGGACGCCGCGCATCGTCATACAGAGGTGTTCGCACTCGATCACCACGATCACCCCGCGCGGCTTGAGGATGTCCACCAGAGACTCCGCGACCTGGGTGGTCAGCCGCTCCTGCACCTGCGGGCGTTTCGCGTAGACGTCGACGAGCCGGGCCAGCTTGGACAGCCCGGTGATCCGGCCGTCCGCCCCGGGGATGTAGCCGACGTGAGCCACCCCGGTGAACGGCACCAGGTGATGCTCGCAGATCGACCACACCTCGATGTCCTTGACCAGGATCAACTCGTCGTGGCCGAGGTCGAAGGTGGTGGTCAACACGTCCTCGGCCTGCTGACCGAGGCCGGCCGCGATCTCGGCGTACGAACGGGCCACCCGGGCCGGCGTCTCCTGCAAGCCCTCGCGGTCGGGGTCCTCGCCGATGGCGATCAGGAGTTCGCGGATCGCCCGCTCGGCGCGGGCATGATCGAATTTCGGCGAAGTCACCACCTCAACATAGGCGATGCCCCGGGATCAACCATCGATCCCGGGGCATCGTCCAGTAGGTGGAGTCAGGTCACTCGGCCGGTGGGGTCGGCCCGCCGCCGTAGTTCGGGCCGTGGGCCGCTTCGTCGGGGCCGACCGATCCACCGGGGATCACGTCGGACAGCGAACCGTTCTGCTCACCGCGCGACGGCAGCGGCATCACCGGCGGCTGCTCGGACGGCACCCGGGTCGACGAACCGGTCCACGCCGGGCGCAGCTCGCGCTTCTGGATCGGCGCGAAGATCCGGGCGATCTCGCCCTTGTCCAGCGTCTCCTTCTCCAGCAGCTCCTCGACCAGGTGGTCCAGCACGGCGCGGTTCTCGGCCAGGATATCGAAGGCCTCCTGGTGCGCGTTCAGGATCAGCTTGCCGACCTCTTCGTCGACCGCCGCGGCGATCTCCTCGGAGTAGTTGCGCTGGCTGCCCAGATCCCTGCCCAGGAAGGGCTCGCCGGAGTCCTGGCCGAACTTGATCGCGCCCAGCCGCTCGGTCATGCCGTACTGCGTGACCATCGCGCGGGCGAGCGCGGTCGCCTTCTCGATGTCGTTGCTGGCGCCGGTGGTCGGGTCGTGGAAGACCATCTCCTCGGCAGCGCGGCCACCGAGCATGTAGGCCAGCTTGTCGAGCATCTCCGACCGGGTGGTCGAGTACTTGTCCTCGTCCGGCAGCACCATCGTGTACCCGAGCGCGCGGCCGCGCGGCAGGATCGTCACCTTGTGCACCGGGTCGGAGTGCGGCAGCGCCGCGGCGACCAGGGCGTGCCCGCCCTCGTGGTACGCCGTCAGCACCTTCTCCTTGTCCGACATCAGCCGGGTCCGGCGCTGCGGTCCGGCGATCACGCGGTCGATCGCCTCGTCGAGGGCGTTCTTGTCGATCTGCTGCTTGTTCAACCGGGCCGTGAGCAGCGCGGCCTCGTTGAGCACGTTGGCCAGGTCGGCACCGGTGAAGCCCGGCGTACGGCGGGCGACCGCGCGCAGGTCGGCGTTCTCGGCCATCGGCTTGCCGCGGGCGTGCACCTTCAGGATCTTCTCGCGACCCGGCAGGTCCGGCGCGTCGACGGCGATCTGGCGGTCGAACCGGCCCGGCCGCAGCAGCGCCGGGTCGAGCACGTCCGGACGGTTGGTGGCCGCGATCAGGATGACCCCGCCGCGGACGTCGAAGCCGTCCATCTCGACCAGCAACTGGTTCAGCGTCTGCTCGCGCTCGTCGTGGCCACCGCCGAGGCCCGCGCCACGGTGCCGGCCGACGGCGTCGATCTCGTCGATGAACACGATCGCCGGCGCGTTGGTCTTGGCCGTCTCGAACAGGTCGCGGACCCGGGAGGCACCGACGCCGACGAACATCTCGACGAAGTCAGAACCGGAGATCGAGTAGAACGGCACGCCCGCCTCGCCGGCGACGGCCCGGGCGAGCAGCGTCTTACCGGTACCGGGCTGGCCGTAGAGCAGCACGCCCTTCGGAATCTTGGCGCCGACGGCCTGGAACTTGCCCGGCTCCTGCAGGAACTCCTTGATCTCGCCGAGTTCCTCGATCGCCTCGTCACACCCGGCGACGTCCGCGAACGTCGTCTTCGGGGTGTCCTTGGTGATCAGCTTGGCCTTCGACTTCGCGAAGCTCATCACTCGCGAGCCGCCGCCCTGCATCGAGTTCATCAAGAAGATGAACACGACGGCGATCAGCAGGAACGGGATCAGCGTCGAGAACACCTGGCCGATGAAGCTCGGCTTGGGGTTCTCGACGTCGTACTTCTCGATCTTGTTGTTCTGGAACAGGTTCTGCAGGTCGGTGCCCAGGGTGTTGGCCTGACCGTCGACCCAGTGCGCCCGCACCTTGGTGCCGTCGGTCTTCTCGATCCGGATCTCCTGATCCGGGTCGATCAGCGTCGCCGACTTGATCGACTTCTCGCCGGCCGGGGCGTCGGTGGCCTGCTTGATCAGCTGCACCACCTGGCCGGTGGGCTCGGTCTTGTACCCGGTCGAGCCGGTCAGGAGCTGTCCGATCACCAGCACGCCCAAGAAGGCGAGGACGATCCAGAACAGGGGTCCGCGGAAGATGCGCTTGACGTCCATGATCAGGGCAGGTGCCCCGTCCCTCCTAGCTCAGCAGGCCCGGGATAACGGGCTTGTGACGGCAATACCAGTCCAAGTGTCTCGTGTCGGGCAAGCGTGCCCACCACGAGGGTCACCGAACGACGGTACGACCCTGTCTACAGCCTGTCACCAAGTCCTGATAGTGCCCGGCGGCGGGCGCAGCGCCGGAGCTCAGGAGTAGACGTGCGGGGCGAGCGTGGCGACGCAGCGCAGGTTGCGGTACTTCTCGGCGTAGTCCAGCCCGTAGCCGACGACGAACTCGTCCGGCAGCTCGAGGCCGACATACTTCACCGGCACCGCCATCTTCGCGGCGTCCGGCTTGCGGAACGCCGTACAGATCTCCAGTGAGGCGGGCTTGCGGGACTGCAGGTTGCTGACCAGCCAGGTCAGCGTCAGCCCGGTGTCGATGATGTCCTCGACGATCAGCACGTGCCGGTTGGTGATGTCGGTGTCCAGGTCCTTCTGGATCCGGACCACCCCGGAAGACTTCGTTCCCGAGCCGTAAGAGGAGATCGCCATCCAGTCCATCTCGATGTGCCGGCTGAACGACCGGGCCAGGTCGGCCATCACCATCACCGCGCCGCGCAGGACGCCGATGATCAGCAGGTCCTTGCCCTCGTAGTCCTGCTCGATCCGGCCGGCCAGTTCCTTCAGCTTCGCCTGGATCTGCTCCTCGGTGAAATGAATCTGGGCCAGGTCTTTCTCGATGTCCGACGCGTCCACGCGATCAGGGTGTCACACCCGGCGCCAAGACGATGAATCCGGCCCGCCGGACCGCCCGGATCCCTTGCGGCAGGTCGATCCAGCGCTGTCCGCGCCACTCCGTCACCAGTGCGTCGACGGCCGCGACGTGGCCCGCGGTGAGGTCGTTGGCGCGGCAACCGGCTTCCAGCGCCGCCTGCCGCAGCGCCCTGGTCCGGAGCGCTGCGGGCTCACCTTCGAGGAGGCCAACATCACACCGCACCTCACCGTCAGTACGCCGTACTGCGGTCTCCGCGAGCTCCGCGGCCAGCACGTCGAGCGCGTCCGCGTCGGCCCGTAGCAACCCCGCCGTACGGGCCAGTGCCTCGGTCACACCTGGCCCCAGCGCCTCCTCCAGCACCGGGAGCACCTCGTGCCGTACTCGCACTCTCTTGTACTTCGGGTCGTCGTTGTGCGGGTCGTGCCACGGCCTGAGCCCTGATGCCACGCAAGCAGCCGCCGTAGTCGACCGGGACAGCTCCAGGAACGGCCTGCGCAGGATCCCTGCCACCGGCGCCATCCCCGCCAGCGACCGGGCACCGGAGCCACGAGCGAGGCCGAGCAGGACCGTCTCTGCCTGGTCGTTCCGAGTGTGAGCGAGCAGTACGACGTCAGCTCCCACCTCCTCGGCCACGTCCCGCAGAGCGTCGTACCGTGCTGTCCGGGCGGCTCCCTCGGGTCCGCCCGCGTCACCGACCTCTACAGCTCGTACATGTACGGGATCGAGTCCTAGCGACTTGCACTGCTCAGCCGCTGTCGCAGCGATGTCTCCCGACTCCGCCTGCAGCCCGTGGTCCACGATGACCGCTCCTGCGCTCAACCCCAGCTTCGGCGCTTCGAAAGCAGTCGCTGCCGCCAGTGCGAGCGAGTCCGCACCACCCGAGCAGGCGACCAGCACGGCGGTGTCGCGCGGGAGATCGGCGAGCGCAATACGGACCGCCTCCCGGACCCGGGCTACGGACGGATGCAGCTTGCCGCGGTACTCACCCGTTGACTCTGCTGACCCAGGCATCCGGGTTGGCGATCTCGTTCTTGGTCGGCAGGGTGTTCGGTCCGGTCCAGACCCGGTTGAAGCCGTCCATGCCGACCTGGTCCACCACACGCCGTACGAAGGCCGCGCCGTCCTGGTACTGGCGCAGCTTGGCGTCCAGGCCGAGCAGCCGCTTCAGCAGCTGGTCGAGCGGGTTGCCGCCCGTCCGGCGGGAGGTGAACTTGGCCCGGATGGTGTCCACGGTCGGGATCACACTCGGCCCGACCCCGTCCATCACGAAGTCGGCGTGGCCCTCCAGCAGCGACATGACAGCGGTCAGGCGGTCCAGTACGGCGCGCTGCTCCGGCGACTGCATGAGGTCGACGAGACTCAGCTCGGCCTCGCCCTTCACCGAGCGCCCGAGCCGCTGCACGGCTTCGCGGAACATCGCCGCGTACGCCGATGCGTCCAGCTCGGCCTGGTCCAGGAACAGCGCGATCTCGGACCGCAGGTGATCCCGCAGCCACGGCACGGCGGTGAACTGAACCCGGTGGGTCTCCTCGTGCAGGCACACCCACAGCCGGAAGTCCCGCGGTACGACGCCCAGCTCGGACTCCACGTGCATCACGTTCGGCGCGACCAGCAACAGCCGCCCGGTCAGGTCAGGCCGTGACGGGTCGGGCTCGGCCGGGTAGAACGGGTCGAACTGCCCGAGCACCCGGGACGAGAGGAACGCCAGCAGCGCGCCGGCCTCGATCGCGGTCACCCGGGGGCCGACGGCGGACGACAGACTGCCGCTGCGCTCCTGCTTCTCGCGCAGCTTGTCGGTCAGCGGTCGCAGTACGGTCCGGAAACCGTCAGCGTTGGCCTGCACCCAGCCGGGCCGGTCCACGATCACCACCGGCGCCGTAGCCGACGTGGCCTGCAGGCCGGTGAAGTCGCGCACGTGCTGCTCGGAGTCCGCGGCGAACTGCCGCAGCTCGCCCACTACTTGGTCCGCTTCGGCCCGACTGACCGCCGGACCAGGCCGGAGCAGCTTCCGAGCCACCACGGTCGCCAACTGCCAATCGACCATGTCGGTCGAGGTATCGCCTTCCGCCGTACTCATGTTTCGACCCTAGTGGCACGGTCCAACACGCGCCTGTCGGGAGCCGGAAGCTCACCCCGTGTCGCGGCGCTGCTCAGGCGCAGCCGCAGTTCGCCAGGGTGGCGGAGATCCGGTCGAGAGCAGCCCGGGCGTCGAGCGCCTTGTCGGGCGGCGCGCTGTCCGTGGCGACGGCGAACACCAGCAACGTCCCAGTGCGGTCGCGGACCAGCCCTGCCAACGAGTGCACCCCAGTGAGCGTCCCTGTCTTGGCGCGCACGAGTCCGGTGCCCGCCGCCGAGCCCGGACCAGCGAACCGGTCTTCGAGGCTCCCAGTGAACCCAGCGATCGGCAGCCCGCTCACGAGATGCCGTAGCTCAGGCTTGGCCACTGCAACCCGTACTGCGCCTGCCAGCGCCTCGAGTGGCACCTGGTTCGTCCGCGACAGTCCGCTGCCGTCGTAGATCGTCGCCTTGGACACGTCGATCCCCAGCCCGGTCAGCGTCGCTCGGACGCCCTTGACACCAGCGGTGTACGAGCCACCGTTCTGCGTCGCGATGCCGACCTGACGCAGGAGGACCTCGGCACCGTCGTTGTCGCTGTGGAGATTGATGTACTCCACGATGTCGCCGAGCGAAGCCGACCGGACCTCTGCGAGCGAGTCAGCGGTCGCCGGTGCCGTCGTCGGCTTGATACTGGCGGCCACCTTGATCCCAGCGGTCCGGAGCAGTCCGGCGAAGACCGTTGCTGCTGCGAGCGCCGGTGAAGGAGCCCTCTTGGCCATACCGGGTGAGAGCCGGCCCTCATTGACCCACAGGGCCGACGTACGAGCTGCGATCCCCTCGGTGAGGTAGTTCGGTTCCCACTTGGCGTTCGCGGCCGGCCCGGTGAACAGGCCGGCGTCGTACCCAAGAGTCACGCTCGCGACGCCCCGGGAGCGCAGCGACCGCGCAGTACTGGCGGCCAGCTCCTGGAGCGAGGCGCGTCGCGGGAAGTCGTCCGACGCCCCGGGCCGCACGGCCAGTAGTGGGTCGCCGCCGCCGACCAGGATCACCGAGCTGCTCGCGGCGCTGACAGTCTTCGTTGTGAACCGGTGATCCGCCCCGAGCGTCGCCAGCGCCGACAAGGTGGTCAGCAGCTTCATCGTCGACGCCGGTACGAAGGGCTTGGTCGCGCCGATCGAGGTGAGTGCCTTCGCGCGGGAGGCGTCGTACACATAGACACCGTGATGCTTGCCCAGCGACGGGTCAGCCAGCGCAGCAGCAAGTGCCCTCTGTACGCCGGTGGCCGTGGGGGCGACGCCCGCTGTCTTGGCAGGTGGCAGTACCGGTGGGGCGGCCGTAGTTCTGCTGCCGCTCTGCGACCGACCGGGCACTGCCTGCGCTCCTGCCGCTCCGCTGAGCGCGATCGGCAGCGTCAGCATCACGGCAAGCGTGACGAAGACCGCACGGGGACGACGGGCCACCGGGCTGCTCCTGTCATTTGGTCGGTCCGAACCGTGACAGTATCTGCCGTATGGAGTTCGACGTCTTCATCGAGATCCCCAAGGGCACCCGCAACAAGTACGAGCTGGACCACAAGACGAACCGGCTACGGCTCGACCGCACCCTGTTCACGGCCACTCAGTACCCGTCCGACTACGGGTTCATCGAGGACACCCTGGGCCAGGACGGCGACCCGCTGGACGCCTTGGTGCTGCTCACCGAACCGACCTTTCCCGGCTGCCTGATCAAGGCCCGGGCGATCGGCATGTTCCGGATGACCGACGAGAAGGGCCCGGACGACAAGGTCCTCTGTGTCCCCGCCGGTGATCCGCGCCAGGAGCACCTGCGCGACATCCACCACGTGCCCGAGTTCGACCGGCTCGAGATCCAGCACTTCTTCGAGGTCTACAAGGACCTCGAGCCCGGCAAGTCCGTCGAAGGCGCCACCTGGGTAGGCCGAGCCGACGCCGAAGCCGAGATCCGCGCCTCCTTCGAGCGCCTGAAAACCGAACCTCACTAGCCGGTACCACGGAGGAACCCCCCATCGCGGTTCCTCCGTCACCGCTCGAGGCGACCTCGGCCGGGTACCTGCGAGCGCGCTCCACCATCGCCTCGCCCAACCACCTAGCATTGACCGCTATGGAGCTCCGGCAGCTGCGGTACTACGTTGCCGTCGCGCAGCAGCTTCATTTCGGGCGGGCTGCCGCGCATCTGCACATCTCCACGCCGACGCTCAGTCAGCAGATCAAGCAAGTCGAACGTGAGATCGGCACTCCCCTGCTCATCCGCCACAGCCGCGGTGTCGAGCTCACCGCCGTCGGCAAGGTCTTCCTCGACCATGCCACCACCACCATCGCCGCAGCCGACCGCGCACTCACCGAGACCCGCCGCGCAGCAGGTCTCGGCGACCCACAACTTCGCCTCGGGCTCCTCAACGGCGTCCCCGGCTGGTTGCCCGCCGCCCTCGAAAACCTGGCCTCACAACGAAGTCCCGGCTGCAAAGTCACCCCCATCGCCGGCACCACCGCCGAGCAACTCGCCATGCTCGCAGCCGGCGATGTCGACCTCACCCTGATCAGGACCCCAGCAACGTTGCCCATCGCAACAACCGCGAAACCCCTGGCGGAAGAGGAGCTAGGAGTGTTGCTGGCGGCAACAAACCCTCTCTCCGCCAGCGCCGAGATCACCCTCGCCCAACTGCGCGCCCACGAGCTGATCTGGATCAACCGCGAGGCCGCACCCGAGTTCTACGACGACGCCATCCAGCGCCTCGGCGGCAGCTCCGAACTCCGCATCAGCCCAACCACGATGAGCCATTCACAACTCCGCTCGGCTCTGCTCGTGCGTCGCGACGCGATCACCCTCGGCTCTCGCCGGGCCGCCGACAACGACGTGATCTGGCGACCCATCGAGGGCAGCCCACTCCATGCCCGGTACGCCGCCGCGTGGCGCACCGACAGCCGCAATCCGGTCCTGCACGCGATGCTCGTTAGCCCCGGCCTCACGCCGGTTAGGAAGCGCGTCGTGGATCTCTGAACCAGCCGCTGATTGGCTCGGAGCCATGAGAAAAGAACGCGTCGTCATCGTCGGCGGCAGCTCCGGCATGGGCCTGGCGCTGGCCACCGAACTAGTTGCTCAAGGCACCGAAGTCATCATCGCCGGCCGCTCGGCCGACCGGCTCGAAGCCGTCGATCTGCCCGTACGCAAGGTCGTCACCGACATCGGCGACGAACAAGGCGTCGAACGCCTCTTCAAGACCACCGGGCCGGTCGACCACCTCGTGACGACCGCCGCCGACATCTCCGGCAGCTACCAGCCGATCAGGGAGTACGACGTGGCGGCCGCCCGGTCGGCCATCGAGTCCAAGCTGATCGGCCCGCTGCTGCTCGCCAAGCACGGCGCGCCGGTGATCGCGCCAGGCGGGTCCATCGTCTTCACGTCCGGCATCGCGGCGTACCGGCCGGGGCCGCGCGGTTCGATGGTCGCCGCCCTGAACGGCGGGCTCGGCTCGATGGCCGCCGCACTGGCGGTCGAGCTGGCTCCGATCCGGGTCAACGTCGTGTCGCCCGGCTGGGTCGACACCCCGATCTGGCAGAGCGTCGCCGGGGACGCCAAGGACGAGACCCTGGCGGCGATGGCCGCCCGCCTGCCGGTGGGCCGGATCGGGCGGACCAACGACATCGCCGAGGCGATCATCGCCCTGCTGCGCAATGGATTCATCACTGGCACCGTTCTGCACGCCGACGGCGGACACCGGCTCGTCTAGTCGTGGTGGTGGTCTGGACCGGGCCCGGCCCGCACGCAAGGAGGCCGGGCCTGTGTCAGGGTCGTCCGAAGAAGTCCGGGGTCTCCCAGTAGTAGACGTTCTCGAGCTTGACCGGTTTGCCGGTCCGCGGCGCGTGCACCATCCGGCCACCGCCGAGGTACATCGCGACATGGAAGATCGTGCTCGGGTCGTTGTGGTCCTCGGCCCAGAAGATCAGGTCGCCGGGCCGCAACTCGTCCGCGCTGATGTGCTTGATCTGCTCGTACTGCGCGACGCTGTAGTGCGGCAACTGCACCCCGGCCTTCTCCCAGGCACCCATCGTCAGCCCGGAGCAGTCCCACCGGTTGGGACCGGTCGCGCCCCACAGGTACATGTCGCCCAGCTGGGACAGCGCGAAGGCGATCGCCCTCGCGGCGGAACCCCGGCCGGCCGAACTCCCGCCGCCGTCGTTCCCGCCACCGTCGTTCCCGCCACCGCTGTCGCCGCCGCCGTGGCCCGGCCGGTGCTTCGGCGGCTTCGTCTTCTTGCCGTGGTTCTCGCGCTTCTCCCGCTCCTCGCGAGCCTTCTCCTCGGCCGCCTCACGGGCCCGCTCGGCAGCTTCCCGGGCGGCGATCCGCTTCCGCAGCTCTTCGGCCTTCTTGGCGGCCAGCGCGGCCGCGCGCTGACGGGCGAGCTCCTCCAGCCCGCGCTGCCGCTGCTCCGCCACCTGGTACGACGTGTTGCGCAAGGTCGCCAGCTGGCTGATCTGACTCTTCCGCTCGGCACCGATGGCGGCGACGGCCGCGGCCTGGTTCGCCTCGGCGGCCTCGGCTTCAGCCTTCGCCTTCGCGGCCGCGTCGGTCGCGGCCTTCACCTTGGTGACCGCCTGGTCGGCCTGCAGCTTGAACGCGTTGGTGACCACCTGGGTCGCGGTGAAGCGGAGGAACGAGCCCTGCATCGCGGTGGAAATGGAGTGCGCCGCGCCGGCCGAGTCGAGCAGCTGCTGCGGACCGTCGGCGGTGAACAGCGGACCGAGCTTCGCGAGGTCGCCACCCCCCTGGTACGACGCGGCCGCGTACCGTCCGATCTCGCGGCGCTGACCGGCCAGCGTCTGCTCCGCCTTCGCCGCCCTCGCGGCAGCCGCGGCGGCATCCGTCTTCGCCTGCTGCAACCGGTACATCGCGCCGTTGTAGTTCTCGTCGGCCTTGCCGGAGGCGATCCCGAGCTGCTCGAGCCGGTCGTTCGCGGCAGCCAGCTGCTGCTCGATCGCGGCGACCTGGGCGGCCTTGGCGGCGGCGGCCTTCTTGGCCGCGTCGACGGTGGACTGTGAAGGAATGACCGGCGGCTTGGGGTCAGCCTGCGCCGGGACCGAGATCAGGGCCATGGTTCCGATCAGCGAGACCGCGAGCACACCGGACATCAGAACTCTGCCGGTCTTCCCTGTGCTCGAGTCCCGACGATCGGACTCAGCCCCCGTGGGCGTCCGCATCGGGTACTTCCTTCCGCCAGTCACGAGTCCTTCCCCGAACTCGTGAACTTTTGGTCCTTCTGGACCACATAGGTGACACTAGTTGCCTACAGCCCCATTGGGAACACCTTTCACACCAATAACTTTGTTTCACCTGCGTGTCGGCTTGACAAACTACAAGTTTGTAATTCACGCGCCCGGACTCAGCCGCTCCGTTTTCGGGCCTTCGGCAACCACCTGAGACAGCAGATCGGCGCCACCCGGCCGAAGCCAGATGACGCCGATCAGTTGGCCGACCCGGTCAGAAGGTGTAGCTCGCTGTCACCGGAAGGTGGTCGGAAGCGAGGGTGACCGGAACCTCGGCCGAAGTCGGGCGGAGGTCCGCCGTGTGGAGGAGGAAGTCGATCCGGGCCGTGGGGTTGTCGGACTCGATCGTGTACCCGGGGCCCACGCCGACCTCGGTCCAGGTGTCACGCCAGACCGCGGTCAAGGTCTTGATCTCCGGCGCCTCGGGCTTGGCGTTGAGGTCGCCGACCAGGACCGTCGACTGCTTCGATCCGCTCAGCAACTCGACCACCTTGTGCGCCTGCTCCAGCCGTTCGGCGTTGTTGTTCGAGGTCAGGTGGGTGTTGGCGAACCGCAGGGTCTTCCCGCGAACCTTGATCGTGGCGACCGCCAGACCGCGCTGCTCCCCGGTCGGGTAGAGCGGCAGCAGGGTGTTGGTGAAGTTCCTGATCGGGTACCGCGACAACATCGCCGTACCGTACTGACGCCGAGGCTCGCCCGGATTCAACGGCGGCAGGTCGAGGTTGGCCGCGTACGCGAAGTGCATCTTCAGCCGCCCGGCGAGCCAGGCAGCCTGGTCGACCCAGTTGCTGCGCTCGCTCCAGTGCTTGTCGACCTCCTGCAGCCCGATCACGTCCGCGCCGGACTGCTCGATCACCTGCGCGATCCGCTCGAGGTCGACGACGCCGTCGATGCCGGCGCCATGATGAATGTTGTAGGTCAGCACCTGCAGTTGACGAACCGGCGCGGCATTCGCCACCGCGGGCGTGAGCAGGAACAGACAGACGAGGGCACCTAGGAAACGTTTCCGCATGCCCTCATCCTGTCCGCACCCAGACGACACCCGCACCAAGTACGGGTGTCGTCCAACCGAACAACCTCAGCGCACCTGATCAGCTCAGCGCATGCGCACCGCGCAAGACCAGCCCACGCGCGCCGGGCAAGCTCAGCGCTTCAGTACCAGCTTGCCTACTGCGCCCTTCGCGCCCGAGGCCCAGCAGCCCGCGTGGAACCCGTGCCCGGCGCACTCGACGCTGTCGAAGCTGCCGTCGTAGAACTGCGTCCAGCTCCGCCCACCGTCGACGCTGACATCGCTCCCCGACGGCCCGACCGCGACCACCGTGGTCGGTGACCACGGCACGAAGGCCGAGCCACTGCGGTACCCCTTCGGCGCCTTGTCCGCGGGCACCAGCTTCCAGGTGCGACCACCGTCGTACGTGATCGACGCGGCCTTGACCGCCTCGGTCGGCTTCAGGAAGTCGCCGCCGACGGCCACCCCGAAGAGCGGCCCGCGGAACGCCAGACTGAAGATGCCGGCCGCCTCGCCACTGGCCATCGGCGAGTCGGTCGCCGTCCAGTGCAACCCGTTGTCGTTCGTGCGGAACACCCGCGGCCGATCCCCACCACCGGTCGCGAACCAGGCGGTCCGCCCCGGCCCGGCGACCAGGCAGGTACCACTCGCCGCGAACGCGAACTCACCCGGCAGCGCCGCCGGCATCCCAGCGTTCGGCAACACCTTCCACGACTTACCGCCGTCCGAGGTCGAAGCGATCCGGAACTTGCCGTCCACCGGGTCACTCAGCGCCAGCCCGTGCGAACCGTGGAAGTCGAGGCAGTCGTAGAACGCGGCCGGCTCGGTGTTACGGAACGTCTCGGTCCACGTCTTGCCACCGTTGGTCGTCCGGTAGATCCGCGAGTCCTCGCCGTTGCCGATCGTCATGGCCACAGCACGGTCGGGGCCGAACGCCTCGATGTCGCGGAACTGCAGCGCCTCGAGACCCGGCGGGCTGACGTTCTCCCAGCTCTTCCCGCCGTTCGTCGTCCTGAGCACCTGGCCGGCGCTGCCCGCGACCCACGCAACGTCCGCACTCACCGCCGCGAGCCCACGGAACTGCGACTCGCTCCCCGTCGGCGTCAGCTCCCACTCGTACGACGGTCCGTGCCGCCCGCCACTCGACGTACCGACCGCTTGCGCGGGCACCATCTGGGACATCGCCAACAGGACTCCCGCCGCCAGGGCGGCCAAGCGCAGGGTTCTCATGCCCGGCAAACTAACCCACGCCCCCGACATCCGACACCCATTCAACAAACAACTACGGCCGGTGAACCCCGATCGCCCCGGGGATCACCGGCCGTAGCTCGGTCAGGCAGCTGTGAGCCGGAAGGTCTGGGCCGTGCTGCCGTTGCAGGGAAGCTGGACGAGCTGGGTCGAGTCAGCGGTCGAAGCACCTGGTACTGCGAGGCACTTGTTGCTGAGGCGACTGGTGAAGTGGAAGTAGCCACTTCCTTCGGAGACCGCCTGCCACTGCTGGTTGCTGCCGTTGCTGTAGGTCCACAGTTGCAGCCCGGCGTTGTCGGCCGTCGACACTCCGGTCACGTCGATCACCTTGGTGGCGTCGTTGCGGTTGTTGATGCGGACGAACCCACCCGAGGTCGGCTGGAACTGGAACTGCTGCGCGGCCGTCGAGTTGCACGAGTACTGCTGGATCACAGTGCCGTTCGCCGTACCGGCTGCGCGCGCGTCGACGCACTTGCCGTTCGCCTTGTTCGCCACCGAGTACCACGCGGTCGGCGACGGCTGGTCGACCGGCGGCACCGTCGTACCGCCACCGCCGAGCCACTTGAGCGCGTCCATCATGAACTGGTTCTGCGCCGGGCTGTCGAAGGTCGAGGAGAGCCGGGTGTTGGTCTGGTAGTTCATCGCGTTGTGGCCGAAGTTGGCGTAGATCACCTTGTAGTTCTTGTTGGTCCAGATGATCGGGTAGTAGCCGGAGGTCCAGATGTTGCCCTGCTGATTGCCGACCGGGAAGCTCGACGGGTCGATGGAGGCCAGCACCTGGATGTTCGGGTTCTGCCGCAGGTCGTTCTGCCAGCTGTACCACTCGCTGACCGATGAGCGGAACGTCGCGCCCGTGTTCACCAGCGACGGGTGCGAACGGTTCTCGGTCTTCAGCGTGACTGCCGAAGGGCCCCAGGTGTTCGACTGGAACTGGCCGGTGCCCAGCAGCGTGTTGTTGAACCACGGCCAGCCGCCACTCGCGTCGTTGTACGCCGAGACGTGGAAGCCGAAGAAGGCACCACCGTTGTTCATGTAGTTCTGGAACCCGGTCCGCTGCGCATCGCTGTGCGGCGAGTCGTCCAGGAACATCACCACCTGGTACTGCGAAGCGCTCAGGTTGTTCAGCTGGTCCCAGTTGTTGGTCGCCGTGTAGTTGAAGCCGTTGTCGGCGCCGAACTGCGGGAACCGCTGATTCGCCTCCTTTTCGAAGTCGATGTGCGCAGCGTCGTACGTGCCGCTGTAGAAGGCGAGCACGTTGAAGGTCGCGGCGACCTGTTGCGTTCGCGCCTCGCGGGCATAGGCGCTCGCCGACGTCAGGCACAGGCAGACGACGAGCAGACTCAACAGCTTGGCGAGGAACCTCTTGGGGTCGGAAAGCATGGGGGCGGTCCTTCCGGGATGGCGGCAGGCAGAAGTTTCCGAGCGGGCAGGGCGGATCCCCTCGGTGACTCAGGCATTACGCAGGGTGGATTCAGGGCTTAAATTAACTGATGGCCTAACCTGCGTAAAGACTTCAGCAAGCCTTTTCCGAAAAGACTTTCAGTTTTCTGTGGGGACCAGTCGCTGGCTCCCGATCACCGACAGCAGTTCGAGCCGTTCGGCGCTCACACTCCCCGGCGCAGCGGTGAATACCAGCAGCGTCTGCTGCTGTTCGAGGTCGTCCAGCAGCTGGCAGTGCAACTCCAGCTCCCCGACGCCCGGGTGCCGGAACCGCTTGACCCCGACGTGCCGGATCCCGACCTCGTGGGCGTCCCAGAGCCGGCGGAACTCCCCGCTCCCGTCGAGCAGAGCGCGCACGAGCGTGCCTGCTCGGGACTTCTCGCCGTCGGTGGCGTAGACGGACCGCAACCCCGACACCAGGACCCTGCTGTGATTGGCGCGGATGGCGTCGTCGGCGTACAGGTCTCGTTCGCCTTCGCGCAGGAACCAGCGGTAGATGTTGCTGCGCTCGAGTCCTTCGAAGCTCGTCAGCTCGCCCTCGAAGGCGACGTCCATCGGGGTCTGCAGCAACGTTTCGCCGAGCCGATTCAGTACCTGGGCGGGGGTGTCGACCAGCCGGTCCAGGATGCGCAGCAGGCCGGGATTCACATGGTCGCCACCAGTACTGCGCGGAGGAATGCCGTGTCCGGCCAGGACATAGAGGTGATCGCGCTCGTCCAGTGTCAGGCGCAGCGCGCGGGCGATTGCCGCGAGCATCTCGGTCGACGGTTGCGGACCTCGACCGCCCTCGAGCCGGCTGTAGTAGTCGGTCGACATCGCCGCGAGGGACGCCACTTCTTCGCGCCGCAGTCCCGGAGTGCGCCGGCGGCGCCCGCGGGGCAGGCCGATGTCCTCGGGTTGCAGCGCTTCCCGCCGCTTGCGCAGGAAGTCGGCCAGTTCCAGATACTCCATACCTTCATTGTTCAGCAGTGCCGAGCGTTAACCACTGCTTGCCGAGCAGTGGCTGAACCGAGCCTGGTTGGCCGCCGCGAACGGCCGGAGAGTGGAGACATGAAAACCACAGGCAACACGATCTTCCTGGCCGGCGGCACCTCGGGCCTCGGCCTCGGACTGGCCCAGCGCTTCCTGGACCTCGGCAACAAGGTGATCATCAGCGGTCGCCGCAAGGAACTGCTGGACCAGCTGGCCGACGAGCATCCTGGCCTGGAGACCATCGCACTGGACGTCGCCGATCCGGACTCGATCGCCGACACCGTCGAGCAGGTGCTCGCCACCCATCCCGATGTCAACGTCGTGATCACGATGGCGGGCATCATGCAGCCGGAGAACCTGCGCGACGCGAACCACCTCAGCATCAGCGAAGCGACGATCACGACGAACCTGCTCGGCACGATCCGGGTGATCAGCGCCTTCCTGCCGCATCTGGTGAACAAGCCGGACGCGGCAATCCTCACGGTGTCGTCGGGTCTCGCGTTCGTGCCGCTGGTGATCACGCCGACGTACAACGCGACGAAGGCCGCCATCCACAGCTACACGCAGAGCCTGCGAGTGCAGCTGGCGGACACCTCGGTCCAGGTGATCGAGCTGATTCCGCCCGCCGTCCAGACCGCGCTGATGGGCCAGGAGAACGACGAACGGGCGCTCCCGCTCGACACCTACCTGACCGACACCATCGACATCCTGCAGAACCAGCCCGACGTGACCGAGGTCGTCATCGAACGGGTGAAGTTCCTGCGCAACGCAGAGCCCGAAGGCCGTTACGCCGAAACCTTCGCAGCTCTCAACAGCCACTGACGAGGCACCTCGCAGTACGGGGTGTCAGTCGGCGAGGGCCTGCTCGATGCGCTCGACCTTGGCAGTGAGCTGACCGGTGAAACCGGGACGGATGTCGGCCTTCAACACCAGGCTGACTCGGGGCGAGACCGCGGCGACGACCTCGACGGCCTGCTTCACCACCGCCATCACCTCGTCCCACTCCCCCTCGAGGTTGGTGAACATCGCGTTGGTCTCGTTGGGCAGGCCGGAGGCGCGGACGACGCGGATCGCCTCGGCGACCGCCTCGCTCACGCCACCGGTCTCGTCCCCGGCAGCCGGGCTGATGCTGAATGCAACGATCATGCGGCCAGCTTGCCACCCGCCCCACGCTCCGCGCCTGACTGGTTGACGGTGGACCACGCCGGGCGCGATCGGCCCGCGTTGCTGGCCGTGACGCTGATCACTTGGGCTGCTACTTTACGGAGTCAATCGACTACGGTGCGCACCGGGTACGCGCCGCCGTGACCGCGATCGACAACTGGAACGACCCGGTCAACGCCGCCTTCGCGGAGATCGCACCGCTCCCGATCGGTCTGGAAACCTGGGCCAGTCTGTACCTCGCGATCACAGCCAGCCACGAGCGCGGCCACCTCACCTACGACCGTCGTACCGACCGGGCCGTGCTCCACTGGGGCGCGGACCAGAGCGACCCGTCGATCACAGCTGCACGCGCCCTGTTCGACAAGATCAACCAGGCGACCGGTACGACGTACCGGCGGGATCTCTTCTCCGGCGGCCGGGAGTTCGCCGCCGACTTCTGCTACCACCCGCTCGGCGGCTGCCTTCTCGGCAAGGCCACCGACGACTACGGCCGGGTCCGCGGCTACCGGAATCTCTATGTCACCGACGGTTCCCTGCTGCCCGGCTCCATCGGTGTCAATCCCTTCGTCACCATCACGGCCCTTGCCGAACGCAACATCGCGCACATCATCCCCACCGATCTCAAGGTCTGAGCTTCGGCAGCCACGCCGGCACGGACCGGCGGTACTCCTCGTACTGCCGGCCGTACCGGTCGCGCAGCACGGGCTCCTCGTACCAATGGACGAACGCAGCCATCACGGCCCAGACCAAGAGCGCGTAGGCGAGCAGGCGAAGGTCCAGAAAGAGGAGCGCCTGGCCGAGGATTGCGGCGATGACACCGACATACATGGGATTTCGGACGAAGCGGTAGTCACCGCCGACGACCAACTGCTCGGTCGGTGCGATCGGCGCCGGAGTACCACGGCCTTCGCGGACGAACCGGACAAATCCCCGCAGGACGATCACGGCGCCCGCCAGCAAGAGGACGGCGCCCGGCCAGAACCGCGGCGCCGGCCAGCGACTGATCAACCAGGGCATCAGACCGGCCACCACACCGGGCGCCGCGAAGAAGAACGCCGTACTACCGAGGATTGCTCTGCGCATCGGAGACCTTCTCGATCACGCGCTCCGCCAAGGAGCACAGGGTTTCGAGCTCGGAGGGACTGAGATCGCCGAACCACTCGGCCACGGCGGCGAAGTCCGCGGAGTCACGCTGCTTCCAGTAGCTCGCGTTGTGATTTGTTGTCGAGAGCAACTTTCGGCGCTTGTCGGTCGGATCCGGCTCGACCTGCAGCAGGTCCTTGCGGACCAGGGCGGCGACGATCTGGGCGACGTTCTGATGGGTGCTGCCAAGTGCGGCGGCCGCTTCGGCCAGCGAGGGTTTGCCGGCCGCCGCGACCACGGTGATCAGCGCCGCCTGCTGAGTCGTCAACCCATCGGCCCGCAGCCGCTCGTCCATCGCGTTGCGAAGCCTCTGAGCGAGGGCGAGCACCGTCCGGAACGCCCGGACCGACGGGTCCAGCGACGACGCTGGACCGATGCCCAGCAACTCTTCGGTCTTGTGGGTGCGCGACATGGGCAATATATTACCTATCAAGTCCAAGGGGAGGCAACCATCGATGATCTGCCTGCTGCCGCACTGCGCCTACCTGTCCGAGACGTCCCGGATGCTGGAGCTCCATCGCGCCCTCACCGAGCTCGGCGTTCCGGTCCGCGTCGCCACCCACGGCGGTCCCCACGAGCGCCTCCTCACCCGGGCCGGCGTCGCGTACGACGTACTCGGGCCTGGCCTGTCTGCCGCGCGATCGGCCGCTTTCGTCGCCTCGGCGATCGGACAGGGCGACCCGCGACAGAGCATGTACGACGACGCCGAGATCCGCGGTTACGCCCAAGCGGAAGCGGAGTACTTCCGTAAGCACGGCATCACCGTCGCCGTCACCGGCTTTACCCTGACCTCGCTGCTGTCGTCCCGGCTGGCCGGCGTACAACTCGTCACCGAGCACGCCGGCAGCTTCGTCCCGCCGGTCTTCGAGCGAAGGTTGCTACCGGCACCGAGTTCGCCGGTCGACCCACGGCTGAGCCGCGCACCGGACTGGCTCAGCCGGTTCCTCGTCAACCGCACGATGAACCGCACCACGGCGTACTGCGGCGGCTTCAATCGTGTCGCCGCATCGCTCGGCGTCGAGCAGGTGCCGAGCCTCGCCGCTTTGCTGCTGGGCGATCTCTCTTTGGTACCCGAGATCCCTGAAATACTTGGGATCTCGGCCGCCGAGCTGGCGTCATGGCGACCCGGTCGCGGCTACCGCCCGAGTTCACGGCTCGCCGCCGTCGGCCCCCTCTTCGCTCACCTGGATCTCCCTCTGCCAGGGCGGGTCCAGAAGTTCCTCGGCCGTCCGGGGCCGGTCATCTACGTCGCCATGACGTCGACGCCGCCGAAGTTGGTCCGGGCCGCGGTCGAAGCGCTCGGCCGCCTCGACGTACGCATCCTGGTCGCCGGCACCGTCCACGACCTGACCGATCTCGCCACCGATCGCATCATGGTCGAGGGCGTTCTCCCCAGCCACCTGGTGATGCCGCAGGTCGATCTCGCGATCACCACCGGCGGCCAAGGCAGCACCCAGACCGCGACGGCCTCCGGCACCCCACTCCTCGGCATCCCGCTCCACATCGAGCAGGACCTCAACATCGCCCTCCTCGAACGCCTCGACGCCGCTCGGCACGTCGCTCCCTCACACCTCGACCATCTAGCCCCGATAGCCACCGCGATGCTCGACAACCCAGCTCACCAGCGCGCCGCGGAGCGCCTCCAGAAGCTGTACGCCGCCGTCGACGGCCCGACCCAGGCAGCCGAGCAGCTCGCTCAGCTCACTCAGCGCTCGAGTTGATCCGCTCCGGGAGAACGGCCGCGAAGGCTTCCACGTCCCGCTGCTGACGACGCAGCACCTTCCGCTGCCAGAGCCTGATGAGCGCGTCCGGCTGCCCGGAGATATTGGTGATCCGGTAGGTGATCAAGGTCCCATCAGGATGCTCAGCAAAGCTGTAGTCACCGCGATACCAGTACTGCCCGTGCATCCCCACCGAACAGTTCCCAGGATCCGCCTCGACCACGACCCCCGCCGGATTCGCCCGATCGACCCCAAGCACGACCGCAGCCCGCTCGGCCGTCAGAAACGGCGCCACCCGCGCAAACGAGACGTCGGCCACGGCCGTGACAGTTCCAAGAACACCCATGCGGCGGATGCTAGCCCGCCGACCCGACCACTCGCGGCGCCTTCGGGCAGGTGACCCGGTTCACGGTGTGAGGGATGGAGAAGCATAGCTTTCCTATGTATTGTTGTTTTACGTGATCGCGACTGATCTTTCGGAGCTTGGTGTCGAGGTGCTGGTGGCTGCGGCGCGGTTGACGCGGTTGGCCAGTCGGGATGTGAGCTCGCTGCCGCATGCCGCGATGCGGTTGATGGGGCGGCTGGACGAGCTCGGGCCGACGCGGATCAGCGATCTGGCCAAGGCCGATCGCTGTTCGCAGCCGACCATGTCGAACCTGGTCCAGCGCCAGGAGGAGAACGGCTGGGTCCGGCGCGAGCCCGATCCGGCCGACTCCCGGGCCAGCCTGATCAGCCTCACCGACGCCGGTCGCGCAGAACTCGACCAAGCGCGGCACGAGGCCGGTGCGGCCATCGCCGCCCGCCTCAGCCAACTTCCCGCCAGCGACGTCGCCACCCTGCAGGCCGCGGTCACCGTCATGCGCTCGATCCTCACCCAGCGCGTCGAGGGGGAACGGCCGTGAGCCTCCCTCCCTCGACGCGCTCTAATCCTTTGGAGGACACGCCCCGGTGAGTAACTCGTTTCTCAAGCAACCCAAGTCGGTTTGGGCCGTCGCGTTCGCCTGTGTGATCGCGTTCATGGGCATCGGCCTGGTCGACCCGATCCTCAAGCCGATCGCGGAGCAGCTGCACGCCAGCCCGTCGCAGGTGTCGCTGCTGTTCACCAGCTACATGGCCGTCATCGGCGTCGCGATGCTGATCACCGGCGCGGTCTCCAGCCGGATCGGCGCCAAGCGCACGTTGCTGATCGGCCTCGCCATCATCGTCGTGTTCAGCGCCCTGGCAGGTCTGTCCAACTCGATCGGCATGATCGTCGCCTTCCGGGCCGGCTGGGGCCTCGGCAACGCGCTCTTCATCGCGACCGCACTGGCGACGATCGTCAACTCCGCCAGCGGCTCGGTCGCGCAGGCGATCATCCTGTACGAGGCGGCGCTCGGCGTCGGCATCGCGGCCGGTCCGCTGGTCGGTGGTGAGCTCGGGACGATCTCCTGGCGTGGCCCGTTCTTCGGCGTCGCCGTGCTGATGACGATCGCCCTCGCCGCGACCGCGTTCTTGCTGCCCGCCTCGCCACCGGCACCGCGGCGTACGTCGATCATCGAGCCGCTGAAGGCGCTCAAGCACCGTTCGCTGGCCACCGTCGCGGTCACTGCCCTGCTGTACAACTTCGGCTTCTTCACTTTGCTCGCCTTCACCCCCTTCCCGCTGGCGATGTCCGCTCGGCAGATCGGGCTGATCTTCTTCGGCTGGGGCATCGGCCTCGCGCTGACCTCGGTCTTCGCGGCTCCCCGGCTGCAGCGGCGGTTCGGCACGATCCCCGTAGTACTGGCGTCGCTGCTGCTCTTCGGCGCCGACCTTGCCGTGATGGGCGTCTACGCGCACCACCGTCCAGTTCTCGCCGTCGGAGTGATCGTGGCGGGCTTGTTCCTCGGCGTGAACAACACCCTCATCACCGAGGCCGTGATGGCGGCAGCGCCGGTGGAGCGCGGCACCGCCTCCGCGGCGTACAGCTTCGTCCGCTTCTCCGGTGGCGCCGTCGCTCCGTGGCTGGCCGGCAAGCTCGGCGAAGAGGTCAACATTCAGTTGCCGTTCTACGTGGGCGCTTTCGCCGTACTGCTCGCGGTCGGCGTACTCGCCTCCGGCTGGAAGCCGCTGTCCCACCTCCGTACGCCGACCGCCCACTCCGAGGCGGAAGCCGAGGCCCTCACCACCGCCGACGCCTGAGAAAGTGGTCTACCCGATCGCAGGGAGATCGATTTCCCGGTGGTCGAACAGCCGGTAGGGTCAATCGGTATGACGAGAGCTGACTGGCCCGGGTCGCGGTCGTACACAGGGAACCAATTGCGCCGGATCGCCTTGCCACTGGGCGGAATCGGCACCGGGACGGTCAGCCTCGGCGGCCGGGGCAACCTGCGCGACTGGGAAGTGGGGAACCGGCCGGCCAAGGGCTTCCGGCCGGACACCGCGTTCTTCGCAGTACGGACCTGCAATGAGGACGGCACCGTGATCACCCGCGCGGCCGAGGGCCCTCTCGATCTCAGCGAGTACGAAGGTGCGCACGGCAGCGCCGCGCAGAATCACGGCCTCCCCCGCTTCCGGAGCGCCGCCTTCGCTACCAGCTATCCCTTCGGTCAGGTGATTCTGCACGATCCCGACGTACCGGTCGGCGTTCAGGTGCAGGGATTCAACCCGCTCGTGCCGACCGATGTGGCGGCCAGTTCGTGGCCGATCGCGGTACTGCGCTTCCAGCTCGCCAACCGGACCGACCGCCCGCTGACCGTCTCGGTAGCAGGCTGCCTGCAGAACTTCATCGGCCGCGACGGCACCAATGATGTTGCTTCCGGCAACTACAACACCATCGTCGACGACGAGGGATTGAGCGGCGTTCTGTTACGCAGCAACGGCGTCGACCCGACGGCCGAGACCTGGGGCTCGCTCGCGCTCGCGATCATGGACGGCCAGGACGTCAGCCGCCGTACAGGCTGGACCGATCGGACCTGGGGCGACAGCCTGCTCGACTTCTGGGACGACTTCAGCGCGGACGGCCGACTCGACCAGCGGGAGAGCACGTCGCCGACACCGATCGCCTCGGTCGCCGACACCCGGACCCTCGCAGCCGGCGCGACCGAGGCATTCAGCTTCCTGCTCGGCTGGCATTTCCCGAACCGCCGCGCCTGGGAGAAGCCAGAGATCGTCGGCAACCACTACACCACCCTGTACGCCGACGCGTGGGACGCCGTCGCCAGGTTCGCTCCCGAGTTGCCGGAGCTCGAACGGCGTACCGTCGCCTTCGTTCGGGACTTCGAAGGCAGCGACCTTCCCGGGGCTGTGAAAGAGGCGGCCCTGTTCAACCTGAGCACGCTCCGCTCGCAGACCGTCTTCCGCACCCCGGACGGCCGCTTCTTCGGCTGGGAAGGATGTTCGGACCAGGTCGGCAGTTGCTTCGGCAGTTGCACCCACGTCTGGAACTACGAGCAGGCCACGCCGTACTTGTTCGGCGAGATCGCCAGATCGCTGCGTGAGGTGGAGTTCGGCCACGCCACCGACGAGCAGGGGTTGATGAGCTTCCGCGTCGGACTGCCACTCGCCGACGCCGCCCAGGAGTGGCGGGTCGCCGCCGCCGACGGGCAACTCGGCTGCCTGGTGAAGCTCTACCGCGACTGGCGACTCAGCGGCGACGACGCGATGCTCGCGGAGTTGTGGCCCGCGGCGAAACGGGCGCTGGAGTTCTGCTGGATTCCCGGCGGCTGGGATGCGGACCGCGACGGCGTGATGGAAGGCTGCCAGCACAACACGATGGACGTCGAGTACTACGGGCCGAATCCGCAGATGCAGTCCTGGTACCTCGCCGCGTTGCGCGCCTCCGAGGAGCTGGCCCGGCACTTCGGCGAGGACGACCTCGCAACCGAATGCCGCCGGCTCTTCGAGTACGGCAGCGCCTGGATGGACAAGAACCTCTTCAACGGCTCGTACTACCGGCACGAGATCCGCCCACCCGCCTCGGCCGACGACGTCGCGCCCGGCCTCCGCGAACGGATGGGCGCGGCCGACCCGACGAAACCCGAACTCCAGTTGGGCGACGGCTGCCTGATCGATCAGCTGGTTGGTCAGGCCTTGGCCCACATCGCCCAGCTCGGCCACCTCCACGATCCGTTGCTGGTAGCAACCACCTTGCGCAGCATCCTGGCCCACAACGGCCGGACCGGGTTCTACGACCACTTCAACAACATGCGCAGCTACGTCCTCGGTGACGAGTCGGCCGTTCTGATGTGCAGCCATCCCCGCGGCAACCGGCCTGAACGACCGTTCCCGTACTTCGCCGAGGTGATGACCGGCTTCGAGCACATTCTCGCCGTCGGCCTGATCTCCGAAGGCCTGGTGGACGAGGGACTCAAGGTGATCTCGGACATCAGAGCCCGGTACGACGGAGAGCGGCGCAACCCGTTCGACGAGGCGGAGTGTGGCCACCACTACGCCCGCGCGATGGCGAGTTGGGGCGCGGTCGTGGCCCTCACCGGCTTCGACTACGACGGCCGCTCGGGCGTGATGCGCTTCGCTCCGCGCTACCCGTCGAACAACCACTTCTGGTCCACGGGCAACGCCTTCGGCACTCTCACCGACACCGAACTCCGGGTCCGCGAAGGCACGCTCTACCTGACCGAGCTCCACCTGCCGACCCGCTCACCCCTCACGTTCCCTCCGACCACGTACGCCGCCGGCGCCACCATCTCGCTCTAGCTCCACCCAATGCTCCCGCACCACGAGCGCACAGCACCGGACCATACCAAACGGTATGGTATGTTCATGGCATGGCGACGAAGGCGGACTGGCTGAACGCGGGCCTGCGGCTGCTGGCCGACGAGGGGGCGCCGGCCGTGACCATCGACCGGCTGACCACCGAGCTAGGCCTGAGCAAAGGCTCGTACTACCACCATTTCCGCGGCGTGGGCGGGTTCCGGACGGCGCTGCTCGAGCACTTCGAGGCACTGTTCACCACCCGGCTGATCGACACCGTGGAAGAGGATCCGGACGCCACTGCGGAGGTGAAACTGGTCCGGCTGATGGAGCTCGTCCTGGCCGGGCCGGAGGACTCGAGGCTGGAGATCGCGGTCCGGGCCTGGGCCTTACAGGACTGTGAGGCGCGGCAGGCACAGGAGCGCGTGGATCGGACGCGCACGCAGTACCTGCAGAAGCTTTGCCGTGGGCTGCAGAGCAGCCTGATCGCTCCGGACCGGCTCGCCGAATTGCTGTATCTGATCCTCATCGGCGCCGAGCAGGTGCTGCCGCCGCTCCCTTCCGACCGGCTGCGCGCGCTGTACGCCGACACCTTGCGACTGGCCACCGGTAAGTCGCTGCTCTAGGAGGCACACATGACCGTCCGCACTGACCTGCCCGAACTGGCCGATCTCCTACCGACCGCCGACGTGGTCGACGTGAAGACCGCGACCGGCACCGTGAGCCTGCGCGAGTTCGTCGCCGGAGCGCTCGGTCCTTCGCCGTGGTGGATCAAGGCCTTGTTCGCTGCCCGGTTCGTCCTGGCCAAGGCACTCAAGCTGGACACGGCCGGCCTCCCGCCGCGGCCGCGGGTCCAGCCGGAGACGATCAGCTTCACACCCGGAGCTCCGGCGGCGTTCTTCGAAGTCGTGCGGGGCGAGGAAGACCACTACTTGCTTCTCAAGGTCACCGACAACCACCTGATCGGCTACCTCGCCTTCATCACCGACAACGCCTCTCCCACCCGCGAGTTCAAGGTCGTCACCCTTGTCCACTTCCTCCGCCCGGTCGGCCGCTTCTACTACGCCGCGATCCAGCCGTTCCACCACCTCGTCCTGCACAGCATGATCCACTCAGCCCTGAAGACCTACCGCTGACGCAGGACGGGCCTGGTGAGCTGACTCCACCAGGCCCGCCTCAGCTCAGCAGCTTCAGCAGGTCACGTAGTCGCCCAGGATCCAGACGTTGTTACGGATTCCCGGCAGGTTCCCGAGGATCCAGCCGCCCGAGGTCGACATTCTGCCGTCGAACGGCTGACCGGCGTGCACCTGCCCGTACGACGGGTACTGCGTCCCAGGCCCCGAGCGGTAATTGACGTTGTTCTGATTGATGTGACACGACTGCACGGTGTCCGGCGACGCCACCACCGTGTCAGCAGTCGGTACGGCGGCTTGCGCGACGCCGCCGGTCATCGTCGCGGCAGCCAGACCGAGCGCCGCCACTGGGAGAATTCTCAACAGCTTGGTCTTCATCTCACTCCCTTTCGCTTGCAGGTCAGCTGGAGCAGTAGTCGCCGTAGATCCAGACATCGGCGCGGCCACCCCAGAGGTTGCCGTGGAGCCACCGGCCGCTGTTTCCGTAGACCCAGAAGCCCTGTCCCCTGTTCACCTGGCCGTACGAGGGGTACTGAGTCCCGGGGCCGGACCGGTAGTTGACGTTGTTGTCGGTGATGAAGCAGTTCACCCCGATGTCGTCGGCGGAACTGGTGCTCGCCGAGGCGGTGGTTGCCGAGGTGACGGTCGCCGTGAGCGCGAAGACTCCGGCGGCCAGGGCGGGCACCACGGTACGAGCCACACGACGGCCCGATGTTGCACGGAAAATCATCATGAGTCCTTCCGAGTCGGATATCTCTCACTTCGAAAGACGACTCGGGCCCCGGCGTGGGTGCACTTTTCGCAAAGCCTCGAAGCATTTTCTGCTGCCATTCAGGCCGGGTGGTGTCAAACATTTCAACGCACTGCGAAGAGCGGGCCACTCACTCCCGCCCACCCAGCAGCGAGACCGGTTGGTGGCGGGTGACGGTCCAGGCTGTTGCGGCGGCGGTGCCGCCGACTACCAGGAGGGCGCTGCCGAGGATCAGGCCGAGTAGTCGCCAGGGGATTGCGAGGACGACGACGCCGTAGGTGTTCGCGGTACCGGTGGCGACTCCTGCAAGGGCCGCGGCTGCGACCAAGCAGCCGAGGAGGACGCCGATCACGACCACGGTCAGGGATTCGATCAGCGCGACGGCGACGACCTGGGCGCGGGTGAGGCCGGCCATCCGGGTCAGCGCGAACTCACGCCGACGGTCCGCAGCGGCCATCACGACGGCGTTGACGACCGCAACGGCGGCGTAGACACCGGCCAGGCCCATCAGGACGGCGAAGATACCGGTGTTTCCGCGTTGTTGAGCCTCGCCGCGCGCTTCGGCCCACTCGGCGACCGTCCGGACCTCGCCGCCGGCTTCGAGCCGGTGCGCGACGGCTCGAACATCATTGCCCGGAGCAACCTTCACCAATGTCTCGGTGCGCCCTTCACCAATCAGTGCACGCGGTACGAAGAAGTTGTCACCGACGTCGAGGGTCTCCGGCATGATCGCGACCACCTTCAGTGGCAGGCGCCGGGTGCCGATCACAGCCGTCACGGTCGAGCCCAGCTTGTACCCCTCGGCACTCATCCCGGGACCGATCGCGATCGTCCGGCCGACCAGCCGGTCGAGCGAACCCTTACGCGGCCGGAGGCGATGAGTGCGCTGGTACGCCGACCAGTCGATGCCGACCGCTTCGGAGTACACGGTCTGTTTCCGCTTGCCTGCTTGACGAATCACGGTCACCGGTACGACGGTCTGCGGCGACGCGACCGCGATCTCGGGCGAGGCCGGTACGTCCAAACCGACGACGAGGTCCGCGGTGATCAATTGCCGCTGCTCCTCCCCGACCGCCTTGGCGAGCGACCCGAAGGTGCCCCACAACCCGACCAGGAGCCCGACCAGCACGATCAACGGAGCAGCAGTAGCAGCACTTCGGCGTACAGCGTACAGGACGTTCGCGCGGGCCAGTTCCGCCACCAGACTGCCGCGAAGCAGCAACGCCGGCAGGCGTCCTGCGAGTGGGACGGCGATCGGGCTCAGCTGACTCAACGCGACCGAGCCGCTGATCATCACCACCAGCCCGATCATCAACCCAGCAACGAAATCTCGGGCAGCCTGGGCTGTGATCACCAGTATTACGGTGCAACCGGCGGCCGAAAGTCCCCAGAACCACCGCCATCCCGTCATCACCGGCATCCCTTCCGGCAGTTCGGTGAGCGCCTCGAGCGGTGCGATCCGCGAGGCCCGCCAGGCCGCCGCGAGAACGCCCGCCAACGCCGTACCGATCCCGACGATCGCAGCGGCCTCCATCGACCCGGTGGCCCAGGGTGCACGGAACCATGGCGGCAGCATGCCGAGCTGGATCAGCAGCTTCGACTGAGCCCAGGTGCCGAGCAGCCCCGCCGGGACACCTACTGCGGTCCCCAACACACCGAGGATCAGCGCTTCGCCGAGCAACATCCAGCGGAGACTCCCCCGCTGAGCTCCGACGAGACGCAGCAACGCGAGCTCGCGTCGTCGCTGCGCCACCGTGAACCCGAAGGTGGTGCTCACGACGAACACTGTCAGGAACACGGCCAGCATGACCGACATCCCCAGCAGCGTCGCGGCCCCGACGTACCCCTCCCGGATCCGCGCCTGGTCGAACTTCGACAACCCGGGCGGCAGCTCCGGCCGATCCGTCGCCGCCAGCACCTGCAACCCCGACTGGACCAGGCCGACGCCGAGAGCCACCGCCACCACGGCGCCCGCGAACAACTGCCAGCGATCCCGCACCGCGCCCAGCGACAACCTCAGCATGCCGCCAACCCAACCAGCCAACCGTCGCCCGCTCGCTGGCCCGCGCGCCCGATCGTGGGTATCGCCCGCGCTACCTCAGTACTGCGAGCAAAGCGTGGAAGTCGGCCCGGTCGAACTCCCGCGCGCCGATCAAAGCCTGCAAGAGAATTCCGTCGAGCGCGGCGACCAGCAGACTCGCTTTGTGCGGGTCGCTGGTGAAGCTCCGGGCGATCTGCGTCAACGGCTCGAGCCAGGCAGCAGCCGCCTCGCGCAACGCAGGTCGCCGAGCGGCCAGGAGATAGAGCTCGTACTCCGCGAGCGTGCGTCCCCGTCGATACACCAGGCAATGCTCGATGAGCCGCGCCAGCTCGTCGGCCGGGCGGGCGCCGAGCTCGCTGACCCGCTCCTGCAACTCGGCGGCCAGGTCCTCCGCAGCCCAGGTCAGCGCGGCCACCAGCAGTTCGTCGAGGCTCGCGAAATGGTAGGTCGTCGAGGACAGTGAAACTCCCGCTTCGGCCGCGACGACGCGATGGCTGACCCCGGCAACACCGGCTCGCTCGATCACCGCCAGGGTCGCGATCAGCAGCTCCGTGCGCCGGGCGCGGCCCCGCTCGCGTCGTCCGTCCGGGCGTCTGGTAGTGCCTCTGACCTGCACAAACAACAAACTATCAAGACAGACGTACTAATTGTTTTTCGGCTCCGAAATCGGCAGAACCGGCCGGAAACGCGACATAGGCTCGTCGCCGTGACGACTACTGCGATGCGCCGCGCACTCAAGCGCGCCGACGACGGAAAGACGCTGGATCCGGCCGAGGTCGAGGTGTTGCTGGCAGCCGGCGGCGATGACCTGACCGCCCTGATGGCGACGGCCGCACGAGTCCGGGACCAAGGCCTCGCCGATGCGGGCCGCGCTGGAGTCGTCACGTACTCGAAGAAGGTGTTCATCCCGCTGACCAGGTTGTGTCGCGACCGGTGCCACTACTGCACCTTCGCGACCACGCCGGGCCGCGTGCACTCGCCGTACCTGAGCCCGGACGAGGTGCTGGAGATCGCCCGGCAGGGCGCGGCACTCGGGTGCAAGGAAGCGCTGTTCACGCTCGGCGATGCACCCGAGGACCGCTGGGACGCGGCGAAGACGTGGCTCGAGGAAGCCGGCTACGACAGCACCCTCGACTACGTCCGCGCGATGGCGATCCGCGTGCTCGAAGAGACCGGCCTGCTGCCGCACCTCAACCCTGGCGTGATGTCGTGGCAGGACCTGCAGCGATTGAAGCCGGTCGCGCCGAGCATGGGGATGATGCTGGAGACCACCTCGCGCCGGCTGTTCGAGGAGAAGGGTCAGCCGCACTTCGGTTCGCCGGACAAGGACCCGGCGATCCGCTTGCGTGTCCTGGAAGACGCGGGCCGCTCGAACGTTCCGTTCACCACCGGCCTGCTGGTCGGTATCGGCGAGAACCTCGAGGAGCGGGCCGACTCGATCTTCGCGCTGCGCAAGATCGCCCGGCAGTACGGCGGGATCCAGGAAGTCATCATCCAAGGGTTCCGGGTGAAGCCGGACACCGCGATGCGCAACGACGCGGACATCCCGCTGGACGAGTGGTTGGCCGCGATCGCGGTCACCCGGATCGTGCTCGGCCCGCGGATGCGCGTCCAGGCACCGCCGAACCTCGTCGATCTGGCCGAATGCAAGCTGCTCCTCGACGCGGGCGTGGACGACTTCGGCGGAGTGTCGCCGCTGACGCCCGACCACGTGAACCCGGAGCGTCCGTGGCCACAGCTCGACGACCTGACCAAGGTGACCGCGTCCGCCGGATTCACCTTGCGGGAAAGGCTGACCGCGCACCCGGAGTACCTGCGTGAGCCCTGGCTCGACCCGCGGCTGATCTCACACGTCGAGGCGCTGGTCGATCCTGAGACCGGGCTGGCGAATGAAGACGCATACCCGAAGGGCCTGCCCTGGCAGGAACCCGACGGCGGCTGGGACAGCGTCGGGCGTACCGATCTGCACACCGCGATCGACACCGAAGGACGTCGTACGGAGACTCGCTCGGACTTCGACGCGGCGTACGGGGACTGGGACGTACTGCGTGAAGACGTCGCCGCTCGCCGCGCGGGTGAATCGAGCCCCGAGCGGATCGACGCGGACGTGAAGGCGGCCCTCTCTGCCGCGGCCGATGACCCGGCCGGCCTGTCCGACGCGCAGGCGCTGACCTTGATGACCGTCACCGGCCCGGCGCTGGACGAACTCGCCCACATCGCTGACGACCTGCGCAAGGAGGTCGTCGGCGACGACGTGACCTACGTCGTCAACCGGAACATCAACTTCACCAACGTCTGCTACACCGGCTGCCGGTTCTGCGCGTTCGCCCAGCGGCGAACGGATGCCGACGCCTACTCGCTGTCGATGGACGAGGTCGCCCAGCGCGCCGAAGAGGCGTGGGTGATCGGCGCGACCGAGGTCTGCATGCAGGGCGGTATCCACCCCGACCTGCCCGGTACGGCGTACGCGGATCTCGTGCGGGCCGTGAAGTCCAGGGTGCCGCAGATGCACGTCCACGCGTACTCGCCGATGGAGATCGTCAACGGCTCGGTACGCACCGGGCTGTCGATCGAGGAGTTCCTGATCTCGGTGAAGGAGGCCGGGCTGGACAGCATCCCCGGGACGGCCGCCGAGATCCTCGACGACGACGTGCGCTGGATCCTGACCAAGGGAAAGTTGCCCACGGCAAGCTGGATCGAGGTGATCTCGACCGCGCACAAGGTGGGACTGCCGTCGTCGTCCACGATGATGTACGGGCACGTGGACTCGCCGCACCACTGGGTGCAGCACCTGCGCACGATCGCTGCGGTCCAGGACGAGACCGGCGGGTTCACCGAGTTCGTGCTGCTGCCGTTCATCCACACCAACTCGCCGATCTACCTGGCCGGCGTGGCCCGCCCGGGCCCGACGTACGACGAGAACCGCGCGGTGCACGCGATGGCGCGGATCATGCTGCACGGCCGGATCGACAACATCCAGTGCTCCTGGGTCAAGCTCGGCGTCGACGGCTGCGTCGCCGTCCTCAACGGTGGCGTGAACGACATCGGCGGCACCCTGATGGAGGAGACCATCAGCCGGATGGCCGGCTCGAAACACGGCTCCCGCAAGTCCATCGAAGAACTCACCGCGATGGCCACCGCAGCCAACCGCCCCGCCCGCCAACGCACCACGACGTACGGCGACGTCCCGGCCCGCCCGGTCACCGAACTCGAACTCGCCTGACCGATGACCGGCTGCCGCCTCCCCCTCGGTGGTGGCAGCCGGCCGGGGAATCAGCGGGTCGCGTCGAGGTCGACCGGGGCGGTGGAGCGGCTGCGCCGCTTGGTGGCGAGCCGGTGGGCGACGGTGATCAGGACGAAGCCGACGGCGTAGATACCCGCGGTGACGGCCAGGTAGCCGACGGGAGGTGCGTCGGGGTCGCGCGGGAAGGCCTGGGCGCTGTCGCCGACCCACGACCGGAGTAGATAGAGCGTCTGGAAGGTGAACGAGTAGGCGTAGATCGCCACGTAGACGAGGTAGGCCGACGTGCGGTTCCGCAGGAAGTAACCGAGCGGAAACGCGAACAGGACGGTGATGATGGCAACCATGGGAATCCCCTCCTCGAAGTACTGACACCGCCTACGCTCCCGCCCGCACCACCCGGCCGGCATCCGTGCCAGCGCGGCACCCCCACCAAGTGCTGGCACTGATGCGCAGTCGCGCCGGCCGGGGTGATGATGTGACTGTGACCAGGCCACTGGGGTGGGTGACCGCCGCGTCAGTCGCGTACGTCGCGGGCCTTGTCGTTCGCGCGGCACTGGCCTACGGGCCCGCCTCGATCGGGTCCAGCGGCGAACTTCCGGTGGCGGCAGCGATCCTGCTGCCGTCGATCCTGCTCGGCTGGCTGGTCGCGGTTCGGGCCCCGGCGAGCCCGATCGGTCCCGCGCTGGCCTGGACCGGCGCGTTGCCGTCGGTCGTCTTCGCCGTCGAGGACTGGGGATCGAGCTACCACACCGCCTACGCGTGGCCTGGCGCCCGCACCGTCGAAGTCGCGGCGGCGGGGGTCTGGACCTGGCTGTTCCTCGGTTTCGCGATCCTGGTCCTGGTGTTCCCGGACGGTCTGCTCCCCGGTCGCAGGTGGCGCACGATCGCGATCGCCGTACCGGTCTGGCTCGCGCTGGTGAACTTCGTCATCGCCACCGACATCGACAACTTCTCGGCCAGTCCCGAGCCCGAGCGAGTGACCGGCAAGCCGCCGTTCGTGCTGCCCGCGCCGCTACGGGCCGGGCTGATCGTGGTGGCCATGGCCGGGTTGATCGCGATCCTGCTGGCAGTCGGCGTCAGCCTGGTGGTCCGATACCGCCGAGGCCGCGAGCTGGACAGGATCCGGTTGCGTTGGCTGATGTGCGCGGCGATCAGCGTACCGGTGCTGTTGGCAACGAGTTGGCTGGCGATCGCCGCCGGGCTACCGGGTGAGGTTGCCTACCTGGGCTTCCTGGTCGCGATGCTGTTCCTGGTCCCGGCCGCGATCGCCGTCGCGATCCTGCGCCACGACCTGCTGGACATCGACCGCTTCTTCGGTACGACGGTCAGCTGGCTGATCACCACGATCGTCTCGGCCGCGATCTTCGCCGGCGTGGTCGTTGCCGTCGACACCCTTTTCCCGCGACAGCAGCGGGCCGGCGTGACCAGCGCCGCCTTCGTCACGGCCTTGCTCCTGCTCCCGCTCTTCCATTGGCTGCACCGCGGTGTCGGCCGCCTGGTCGATCCGGACCGAACGACAGCCATCGCCCAGATCAAGGACTTCGTCCGGCGGGTGCGCGACGGCCAGGCCGAGCCGGAGCAGATCCAGGACGTACTGCGGAAAGCTCTCGGCGACCCCGAGCTTCGGGTCATCCTGCAGCGCCCGGGCCAGGTGCTCGATCTTCCGGCGGGTGCGATTCCCTTGTCCACCAGCGATTCGGCCGTCGGCGCGCTGGTCCTCGGCGCGACATCGGCCCGCCGGATCAGGCGCGCCCGGGAGGCGGCGGTCGAGGCGCGCTTGCCGATCGAGGTGAGCCGGCTGCGACTGGAACTGCAGGACGCACTCACCGAAGTACGGGCCAGCCGGTCGCGATTGATGGCGGCGGTGACGGTCGAACGGCAACGACTGGAGCGGGACCTGCACGACGGCGCCCAACAGCAATTGATTGCCGTCGGCATGCGATTGAGATTGCTGCAGCATCGACTCGGCGCCACGCAGTACAAAGAAATCGACGAGCTGGTGGAATCGCTCGAGCAGACCGTGGCAGAGCTGCGGCGGATCGCGCACGGGGTGAGGCCGAGCCGGCTGGACGACGGGCTCGCGGTGGCGCTGCGGCGGCTGGTCCAGGACAGCTCGGTGCCGGTCGACCTGGTCGTGCCGGAGCTCCAGGTCGGCGAGGGGGTGGCGACGGCGGTGTACTTCACGGTAGGTGAGGCGATCGCGAACACGCTGAAGCATGCGCGTGCGACCCGGATCTCGATCGAGGTCGAGCAGCTCGGGCAACGGCTGCGAGTCCTGGTCCGCGATGACGGGATCGGCGGCGCCCAGGAAGGCTTCGGGCTCACCTCGCTACGGGACCGGGTCGCGTCGGTCGGGGGCTCGTTGACGCTGGACAGCCCGCCCGGCGCGGGCACCTCGATCAGGGCGGAGATCCCGTGCGCGTCGTGATCGGCGAGGATTCCGCCTTGTTTCGTGAGGGTCTGAGCCACCTGCTGGTCGAGAACGGGCACGAGGTCGTCCGCGCGGTCGCGGACGCCGACGGGCTCATCCAGGCCGTCGCCGAGGTCGAGCCAGACCTGACCATCATCGACGTACGGATGCCGCCGACGATGACCGACGACGGTGCCCGGGCGGCCAAGGCCCTGCGTGCCGAGAACCCGGCCCGGCCGATCCTGATGCTGTCCCAGCACGTGGAGACCAACCATGTGGTGGAACTCGTCGCGACCGGCGGATTCGGTTACCTGCTGAAGGACCGGGTACTACGGGTTGCCGACTTCCTCGACGCCATGCGCCGGATCGCGGCCGGGGGCTCCGCGCTGGACCCGGCGATCGTGGCGGCGCTCGTCACGCCGACCCGGGTGAACGATCCGCTGACCGCCTTGTCGATCCGCGAACGCGAAGTACTCGCGCTGGTCGCGGAAGGACTGTCGAACAGCGCGATCGCGGACCGGCTCGTGCTCGCCGAACGCACCGTCGAGACGCACATGCGAAGCATCTTCAACAAGCTGCGGATCGACGACACCCCGGACAGCCACCGCCGCGTACTCGCCGTCCTGGCCCACCTGACGGCCTGAGTTCTCAGCCCGGCAAGCACAGAAAGAAACGCCGGCCGTGTCGGGTGTCGGTCGCCACCTCACTGGCGACCGGCACCCCGGCGACACGGCCGGCGTCTTGCTTTGCCCCGAGAGGGCGGTCGGCCCCGAAGGAGGAAGGTGCCGCCGTCTCATTCCGCAACCGGCAGGGGAGGTACAGTCCGGTTCCGGACGGGAGGGCCGCGGCACTTCCTAGAGCCTGTGTCAGCGACCCGTCCGTCGCCGACAACTGAACGGTGCCATGGCCGCCGAAGCCGTCGCTACTCGCGGGTTCAAACATTTGCATTGATCTTGAGTAAGGCGACGCTTCGTGTACAGCTGCTCACTATTCGTGGTGAAGTTGCCTGCCGCAACAACAATGAGGTCGTTCTCCAAGGCAACGGTTGAGCTCACAACCACAACCTGGCAAGGCGATCAGTACGGGTAGGTGTCGTCCCGCCGGGTCGGGTCCATGTCCCACAGCGAGAACTCGACGACCTTGTGCGACTCCTCGCCACCGGCCGGACTGAGCCCGACACCGTCGTAGTCCTTGGAGCCGAGGCCGTCCAGGTAACCGAGCAGTTCGAACGCCGACCGGGCGTCCTCGATGTCGTCGATGACCTCGTCGTTCTGGGCCTCGTCGGCGCGGCTGCGGACGTAGGCGATGAACGCCTCCGGATCGGTCACCACGAAGTCGTACCGGGCCTGGTAGCTGAGCCGGATCCCGTTCTCGGGGACCAGCGGTTCGTCCAGTTCGTCCAGGTCCGCGCCTTCGACCATCTCCCGGTAGTCGGCCGGGTCGTCGAAGTCGTCCGGGCCGAGCGGCAGGTCGTCCAGCTCGTCGGGGTCGTAGGAGTCGATGCCGAGGAAGATGTCGCCCCAGCCCCGCTCGTGCACGGCGTCGGCGAGCACCCGGGCCTGGACCCGGACGTTCTCGATCGCCGTGGTGGCCCGCAGGTCGTGCAGGTCCAGGGCGTCGGCTTGTTCCATCAACACCCTCGCCAGTTCGCGGGCGGCCTCGGCGGCCGACGCGGGCTCAATCGGCTCACTCATGCTGTGACGGTACAACCATCGGCACATCCACCGCCGCGCCCGGTACTCCGAACGCGTCCACCAGGTCGCCGGCGTACGGCCTGACCTGGGCACAAAGCTCGTTCACCAGCGCCGTGATCGCCTTCGACCGCGGCCCCGACAACCGGCCGTGCTCCATGTACCAGGCGCGCTCGGCCTCGATCGTCGCCAGCGCGTGCAAGTCGTACAACTCCTTCAGGCGCTCCCGCACCTCGCCGGCCGGAGCACGCTGTACTCCGGCCAGGAACGCCTCCAGGACGACCCGGTCGACGTGTGCTCGCCCGGCCGCGATCACGTGGTCCTGGCACCGGTTGAACACCTCGAACGGCTCCATCCCGGAGTCGATCCCCGCCTTCAGCCGGCGGGCTACTCCGGCGAGCATGTGCTCTTCCCGGAACCGCAGCATGCCGCAGTGGTACGCGTCGTCGCGGAGGCCGGCGTCGGGGTCGGCCGCGTCGTTCCGGTTCGGCACCACGTCGCGGAGCCGCTCGGCCAGGCTTCGCAGCGCGGTCTTCTCCACCGCGATCTCGACCGCCTGCGCCGCGATGAACCGGGCGGTCCCGAGCGGGTCGAGCTTGCCGAAGGACTCCCGGTAGTTGGTCAGCAGACCCTTCGCGACCAGCTGCAACAGGACGGTGTTGTCGCCCTCGAAGGTGGTGAACACATCCGTGTCCGCCTTCAGTGCGGCCAGCCGGTTCTCCGCGAGGTACCCGGCGCCGCCGCAGGCCTCCCGGCACATCTGGATCGTCTCCGTCGCGTGCCAGGTGCCGAGCGCCTTCGTCCCGGCCGCCTGTGCCTCGAGCGCCCGCCGGTCGTGCTCGTCGTTCTCGGCGGCCCCGTCCCGTGCCTCGCCGAACAGACGGACGAACTCCTCGACCAGCTCGGCCTGGGCGAAGTGCAGCGCGTAGGTCCGGGCCAGCAACGGCAGCAAGCGGCGCTGGTGCATCCGGTAGTCGAGCAGCAGCGCCTCGTCGGCACTGCCGGGCGCGCCGAACTGCCGCCGCCGGCCGGCGTACCGGACAGCGATCGTCAACGCCACCTTGCTTGCGTTGATCGCGGCGCCGCCGACCGAGACGCGGCCCTGGACGAGCGTGCCGAGCATCGTGAAGAAGCGGCGGTCCGGGTTCTCGATCTCGCTCGTATAGGTGCCCTGGGCATCTACCTGGGCATACCGGTCGAGCAACGCGGTACGGGGTACGCGGACGTGGTCGAAGACGATCCGGCCGTTGTCCACGCCGTTCAGGCCGAGCTTCGGTCCGCAGTCGCTCAGGGTCACGCCGGGCAGCGGGTCGCCGTCGAGGGACCGGATCGGGACCAGCAGACAATGAACGCCATGGCTCTCGCCGCCGACGACGAGCTGGGCGAAGACCGCAGCCATCCGGCCGTGCCTGGCCGCGTTGCCGATGTAGTCCTTGCGCGCACCCTCGTGCGGCGTGTGGACGACGAACTCCTCGGTGGCCGGGTCGTACGTCGCGGTGGTGCCGAGCGCCTGGACGTTCGAGCCGTGCCCGGTCTCGGTCATCGCGAAGCAGCCGAGCAGCTGGCCGTTGATCGCGTCGGCCAGGTATTCCTCGTGATGCCGCGTGGTGCCGAGGTGCAGGATCGCGCCGGCGAACAGGCCGAACTGGACGCCCGCCTTCACCATCAGCGACAGGTCACCGAAGGCCAGCGTCTCGAAGCCGGCGATGAACCCGCCGAGGTCGCCCTGACCGCCGTACTCCTTCGGGAAGCCGCGGCCGGGATGCCCGTCCGCGGTGATCTGCTGCAGCATCGCGAGCACCTCGTCGCGGTACTCGTCGCGGGTCAGCCGCAGCCCCGCGTCCAGCAGGTCGGCATGCTCGGCCAGCCCTTCCCGGACGACATCCCGCGCCGCTTTGTACGGCCCGTCCAGATAGTCCCGCAGCCCCGTCGCGCTCATGATCCAAACCTATGCCGGGACAACGGCCGCGAGCCATCCGCAGATACGGCGCTATGATCACATTTGTGCCGAATTTGCGGATCAGTGAGGCGGCCGCGCTGCTCGGGGTCAGCGATGACACCGTCCGGCGCTGGATCGAGCAGGGCCGGTTGCCGGCCGTCCAGGACGCCGGACGGATGGCGATCGACGGCCGCGAGCTGGCGGCGTTCGCCCAGAAGCTGGCCGAGTCCCCGGACCCCGGTACGACGACGGCCGCCTCGGCGCGGAACCGCCTGCGCGGCATCGTCACGCGGGTGGTCAAGGACGGGGTGATGGCACAGGTGGAGTTGCAGGCCGGCCCGTTCCGCGTCGTCTCGCTGATGAGCCGCGAGGCCGCGGACGAGCTGGAGCTGGAGCCGGGTGTGATCGCCGTCGCCTCGATCAAGTCCACCCACGTCGTCGTCGAGATCCCGGAGTCCTGATGTTCCGCCGTACCGTCGCCGTCGCCCTGACCGCAGTTGCCGCGCTCGCCGTCGCCGCCTGCGGCAGCAACGAAGTACCGGCTTCGTCGACCGCGGGGCCCGCCGGAACGGTCACGGTTTTCGCGGCCGCTTCGCTCACCGGCGCCTTCACCCAGCTCGGCAAGGACTTCGAGGCCGCCCACCCGGGCGTCAAGGTCGTCTTCAACTTCGCGGGGAGTTCGGCGCTCGCGCAACAGATCAACTCGGGCGCTCCGGCCGATGTGTTCGCCTCGGCCGCGCCGAAGAACATGGACCAGGTGACCGGCAAGGGCACCGCGACCACGTTCGTGAAGAACAAGCTGGAGATCGCCGTCCCGAAGGGCAATCCGGGCAAGGTCACCGGCCTGAAGGACTTCGCCGACAAGGACAAGAAGATCGCCGTCTGCGCGGTTCAGGTGCCCTGCGGTGCGGCGGCCAAGAAGGTCTTCGACGCCACCGGGATCGTCGCTCAACCGGACAGCCTGGAGCAGGACGTCAAGGCAGCCCTCACCAAGGTCAGCCTCGGCGAGGTCGATGCGGCGCTGGTCTACAAGACCGACGTGCTCGCCGCGAAGAGCAAGGTCGAGGGGATCGAGTTCCCGGAGGCCGACAAGGCGATCAACGACTACCCGATCGCCACGTTGACCAAGGCGAAGAACCCGGACGGTGCCAAAGCGTTCGTCGACTACGTGTTGTCCGCCCAGGGCAAAGCCGTCCTCACCGCAGCCGGCTTCGACGCGCCATGAGTCCTCGCGGCAGCAGGAGGATCGGCGGCCGCGTGCCCTTGATCCTCCTGCTGCCTGCGCTGCTCGGTCTCGCCTTCCTGCTCGTCCCTCTGCTCGGCTTGCTCGCACAAGCGCCCTGGTCGACGCTGCCCTCACGTCTGTTCAGTGCCGACGTCGGGCAGGCCCTCAAGCTCTCCCTGCTCTGTGCCAGCGCCGCCACTGCGCTCTGTCTCTTCCTAGGTGTTCCGCTGGCCTGGCTGCTCGCCAGGGCTGAGCTACCTGGCCGCGGACTCATCCGTGCACTGGTGACCGTCCCACTGGTCCTGCCGCCGGTCGTGGGCGGTGTCGCCTTGTTGCTGGTCCTCGGGCGACGCGGCCTGATCGGCGAGCGCCTCGACCTCTGGTTCGGGTTCTCTCTGCCGTTCACCACGGCCGGCGTGATCGTCGCGGAGGCCTTCGTGGCGATGCCGTTCCTGGTGATCTCGGTGGAAGGCGCCCTGCGCGCGGCAGACCCGCGGTACGAGGAAGCGGCCGCCACGCTCGGCGCAGGACGCTGGCTCACGTTCCGTCGAGTCACGCTGCCCTCGATCGCGCCGGGCGTCGTGGCAGGCGCAGTACTGTGCTGGGCTCGGGCACTCGGCGAATTCGGCGCCACGATCACCTTCGCGGGCAACCTTCCCGGCCGTACGACGACGATGCCGCTGGCCGTCTATCTCGCCCTGGAGACCGACCCCGACGTCGCAGTGGTGCTCAGCGTCGTACTGCTGGCCGTCTCCGTCGTCGTACTCGCGTGTCTGCGCGAACGCTGGATCAGCGGTCTGAGATGACCCTGTACGCCGACCTGCAGGTCAGCCGGGCTGCCTTCAGGCTCGACCTCGAACTCAGCGTCGATCCGGGCGAGGTGGTCGCGCTGCTCGGCCCGAACGGCGCAGGCAAGACCACCGCACTCCGTGCCATCGCCGGGTTGCTACCGCTCACCGACGGCCGGATCCGGCTCGGGGACGAGGTCTGGGACGAGCCGCCGCGAGTGTTCCGCCCGGCCGACCACCGCCCGATCGGTGTGGTGTTCCAGGACTACCTGCTGTTCGACCATCTGAGTGCCTTGGAGAACGTCGCCTTCGGCCTCAGGGCTCGCGGTACGGACAAGCACTCGGCCCGCGCCGCAGCGACCCGCTGGCTCGAGACCGTCGGCCTCGGCGATCACCTGAAGACGCGCCCACGCTCACTGTCGGGCGGCCAGGCGCAGCGGGTCGCGCTGGTCCGCGCGCTCGCCACCACGCCCGAACTGCTCCTCCTGGACGAGCCCCTGGCCGCCTTGGACGCAAGTACGACGTTGCACGTGCGCGCTGAGCTCGGCGAGCACCTCCGTCGGTACCAGGGCCGCACTCTGCTCGTCACCCACGACCCGCTCGACGCGATGGTGCTGGCCGACCGGCTCGTCATCGTCGAACACGGCCGGGTCGTCCAGGAAGGCGCTCCCACCGAGATCGCCCGCCGGCCGCGGACGGAGTACGTCGCCCAACTGGTCGGCCTGAACCTCTACCGCGGCACCGCCCAGGGCACCACCGTCGCGCTCAGCGGCGGCGGCTCCCTGACGATCGCCGCACCCACCTCCGGCGGCGTCCACGTGGCGTTCCCGCCGTCAGCCATCAGCCTTTACGCCGAGCAGCCGGCCGGCAGCCCCCGCAACACGTGGCCGGCGGTGGTCACCGGACTCGAACAGCACGCGCACACCGTCCGCGTCCGTCTCGACGCCTCACCAGCCGGCCCGGGCACCCTCCTCGCCGACATCACCCCCGCAGCCGTCGCCGAACTCCGCCTCACACCGGGCCAACACCTGCACGCGACCCTCAAAGCCACCGAGATCCAGACCTACCCGAGTTGACCACGCACCGGCCGGTTGCCTGGTGCAACGAATGGGACGGCGGATACTGGGCGGGACCCGCTGGATCCTTGTGTTGGGAGATGCTGTGGCTGAGCCGAGTACCGAGTGGCGTGAAGTGATCGGGGCGGACGAGCAGGAGCGACACGAGGCGCAGGCGGCCGAGTTCGCCGCGATGCAGGGCCGGAAGTCGGCGAAGTACGGGACCGGGCGGGCCTTGCACCGCAAGCAGCTCGCGGCACTCCGGGCCACCCTGGACATCGCGGCCGACCTGCCGGAGTACGCGCGCCAGGGTCTGTTCAGGACCCCTGACCGGTACGACGCGTGGATCCGGCTGTCCAACGGCGGGTTCAACCGCGCGGCCGACAGCGTGCCCGACATTCGCGGCTTCTCGATCAAGGTGCTCGGTGTCTCCGGCCGGGCCGCGCTCGGCGGCGAGGCTGTCTCGCAGGACTTCGCGCTGATCAACCACGAGCGGTTCAGCTCCGCGACCAGCGAGGACTTCACCAAGGTCGTCACCACCGGCGGCAGCACGCCGGGCAATCTCGTGCTCCGGCTGCTCAAGAACCCGGGCATGATCCCGCAACTCAAGACCGTCTCGGCGGCCCTCAAGTCGCCGTTCAGCGGATTCGCGACCCAGGACTTCTTCAGCGCCGCGCCGATCGCCTTCGGCCCGTACGCCGTCCGGGTCCGGCTGGCCGCCGCGTCCGACCAGGTCAACCCGTCGGCGAGCAACGACTGGGCCGCCGACATCTACGACCGGTTGGCCGCTGATCCCCTGTCCTACGACCTGCAGGTGCAGTTCTTCATCGACGAGTTGGTCACACCGATCGAAGACGCGTCGGTCGACTGGACGGCCGCGCCTTATCTGACGGTGGCCCGGCTGACTGTGCCGCGGCAGAAGCCGGACGAGGCGCTCGCGACCCAGGTCGAGGCGGCTCGGTTCGACCCCTGGAACGCGCTGGTCGAGCACCGCCCGCTCGGCGAGGTGATGCGGGCCCGGAAGGTCGCGTACTACGCCAGCCAGCAGGCCCGAGCGGCCGAGTGATCGCTGTATACAGAAAGTGTCTGACAGGTGACACGACGTTACTGACTCGAAGTTACGGCCTGTGATCTCACTGCCACGAATTGGCATCATGTAACGCCGGTTTCACGCCTCAGAGTGATCGCGATGTAACAAAGAGTGGTTACTTACTCACTCGTAGCGAGTGAGTTCTTCACGGTCTAGTCGTGACGTCATGCACTACGCCGACCCCTTGCGGGTTGCCCAAGATGTGCCGGGGCAACCACGAGAGAGGGGGACGAATCGTCATGGAAAGTTACGAGCTGTACTGCCTGGCCGACCGGCGGTTCTACGACACCCCGACCAAGCGTGGTGCCGAGCATCCGGACTTCGCGCTCTGCTCGCGCCCGGTCCCGGCCGGCTGGCAGCACGCCCCCGGCGACCTGTGGATGCACTACGCGCCGACCGGGCTGCAGCTGCCGGACCAGGGCTGGAAGATCCACGTCTCCGCAGGTCTCGCCGATGCCGAGCGAGCGCTGGCCACGGTCTGGGACTACTGCGTCCCCCGCGGCATCGCGTTCAAGTTCCTCCGCAACGAGCCCGTCCTGGTGATGGTCAACTCCAAGTCCGCGCCGCGTGGTTCGAGCGGCAAGCTGGTGACGATTTACCCGACCGACGAGGCCCAGCTCGAGCTGGTGCTCAAGGAGCTCGACGACCTCCTGCACGGCGTACGAGGTCCGTACATCCTGAGCGATCTCCGCTACGCCGAAGGTCCGCTCTTCGTCCGGTACGGCGCGTTCGTCAGCCGCTACTGCCTGAACGACTCCGGCGAGCGGGTGCTCGCCCTCGCCGACGACGAGGGCCGCCTGGTGCCTGACCACCGCGGCCCGACCTTCTCGATGCCGCCGTGGGCGACGCTGCCGTCCTTCCTCGAGTCCCATCTCGAGGCCCGGAACGCGGTCACCACGAACGAGCTGGCGTACACGATCGAGAGCGTCATCCAGTTCTCCAACGGAGGTGGCGTCTACCTCGGTCACCACAACGACACCGGCGCGCGGGTGGTGCTCAAGGAGGGCCGCCCGCTGGCCGGCCTCGACATGGGCGGCCGGGATGCCGTGGCCCGGATCGGTCACGAGCGAGACATCCTGCAGCGGCTCGACGGACTCGACGTGGTGCCACAGCTGCACGACTCCTTCCAGCTCGGCGAACATCACTTCCTGGTCCAGGAGCACGTCGACTCGAACTCCCTGCAGCGCGAGCTGGTCCGCCGCTATCCGCTGACCCACCCGGACGCAACCGAGGCGGAGCGCGCGGAGTACGCCGACTGGGCCGCTGCCATGGTCGCCCGCGTCGAAGCCGCCGTCCGGCAGTTGCACGAGCGAGGCGTGGTCTTCTGCGACCTGCACCCGGACAACGTGCTCCTCGGTCTCGACGACCGGCTGGTCCTGATCGACTTCGAGGTCGCCACGCTCGCCGAGGAGCAGGCGCGTTCGGCGCTCGCGCATCCCGGCTACGCCGCTCCGGCCGATCGGCAAGGCGTCGACGTCGACCTCTACGCGCTCGCCTGTATCACGCTCGGCCTCTACGCACCCCAGGCGACGATGCTGCTAAATCTCCATCCTGGCAAGGCTTTCCAGCTCGCCGAGATGATCACCGACACGTTCCCGGTGCCTAAGGCAACCATCGACACCGCGGTACGGACGATTGTCGGTCCCGGCGTCAGGAGCGATCCCGAGATGACCGGCCTGGCGCTGCCCGGCAGGGCGCAGTGGGCCGAGGTCCGTTCGGCGCTGACGAAGGCAATCGTTGCCAGTGCGACCCCGGAGCGCGACGACCGGTTGTTCCCGGGCGACATCGCGCAGTTCCAGCCGGGCGGCGGCATCAACCTCGCCACCGGAGCAGCCGGAGTCCTCTACGCCCTGGCCAAGACGGGTGCCGGCCGCTTCCCGCAGTACGACGAGTGGCTGCGCAAGCAGGCCCTGGCCTCCGAGAGTGGCCCAGGCCTGTACGACGGACTGCACGGCGTCGCGCACGTGCTCGACGAGCTCGGCTATCGGCAGGACGCCCTCGACACGATCGACCGGACGCTTGCCGACGACTCCGAGGCTCGCGAACTCGGGCTGCACTCGGGCCTGACCGGTATCGGTCTGAACCTGCTGCACTTCGCAGCGGAGCCCGCCCTGCAGGCCAAGGCGATCCGGGTCCTCGACCTGGTCGCGGACCGGCTGGGTGACATCGACGACGTGCCGGAACTCAGTGGCGGCCCGCATCCGCGGGCCGGTCTGATGTTCGGCTCGTCCGGTCCGGCGCTGCTGTTCCTGCAGGCCTTCGAGTGGTTCGGCGACACGGGACTGCTCGACCTGGCCGAGGTCGCGCTGCGGCAGGACCTCCGCCGCTGCCTGATGACACCGGACGGCATGCTCCAGGTCAACCAGGGCTGGCGGACGCTGCCGTACCTGGAAGAAGGATCGGCCGGCATCGCACTCGTACTGGACCGCTACCTGCGGCACCGCCCGGACGAGGAACTGGCCGCGACACTGGCCGGCCTGCGCCGAGTCACCCACTGCTCGTACTACGTCCAGCCCGGGTTGTTCATGGGCCGCGCCGGCCTGCTGCTGACCGCGGCCGCGCTGGCCGAGCCCCAGGACACCCTCGACGATCTCGTGAACGGCCTCGGCTGGCATGCGATGCCGTTCGCCGGTGGCCTCACCTACCCCGGCAACCAGTTGCTCCGTCTCTCGATGGACCTGGCGACCGGATCGGCCGGCGTCCTGCTGGCCCTGGGAACCGCGCTGCACGAGCAGCCGGTGTCCCTCCCGTTCCTCGGATCTCCCCAGTGGTCCGAGTCCCCATCCCTACTAGGCACATCGAAGGAGGTGTAAACACATGGCACTTCTCGACCTTCAGGGTCTGGAGACCCCCGGTTACGGCGGTTGCGGCGGTCACAACGGTGGCGGCTCGACGCTGACCGTTCTGGGCTGCGCTTCGCACACCCCGAGCAACCTGAGCCTTCTGCTCTGCCACTGATCGGTGCCGGCGCACCGGTTCTGAGTGGCCGGTGCAAGGGTTTCGAAGGCCCTGGGCGGAACCAATCCCGCCCAGGGCCAAACCCACTCCCCGCCGGAAGGAGGACGCATGCACCCCCGACCCCACCCTGCCCCGCGCCTCACCACCAGCCCCCAGCCGTCCCCCACGGCGCAGGCACACCCCACCGGCCACCCCGCCCCGCAGTCGCACCCCAGCACCAACCCGCAGTCGTCTCCCAACGCGCGGTCGCATCCCGCCGACCGCCTCGGCGCGCTGTCCAGCGGCGCACCACACTCGGCCGCCGACGCGCGGACGCGTCCTCCTGTGGCGGCCCGCCCGGACGCTCGGCGGTTGCCGTTGGTCGAGGAGTTGCACGGGCATGCTGTGGCGGATCCTTATCGGTGGCTGGAGGATGCGCAGAGTCCGGAAACCCTGCAGTGGCAGGAGATCCAGGACGAGCTCTGGCTTCAGCACGCCCCGGGCCTGTCGAACCGCTTCCGGTTCCGGACCCGCATCAAGAGCCTCTCCGCCGTCGGCTCGACATCCGCCCCGCTCTGGCGCGGCACCCGCTGTTTCGTACTCCGGCAGCAACCGGCCCAGGAACATCCCGTCCTCTTCGTCGACGACGTCCCGCTGCTGGATCCGCAACAGCTCGATCCCACCGGGTCCACGACTCTCGACAGCTGGCAGCCCTCTCCGGACGGCTCCCTCGTGGCTTATCAGGTCTCCAGCGGAGGCACCGAGCAAGCAAGCCTGTACGTACTCGACGTTGCCACAGGCACCCTCGTGGACGGTCCGATCGACGGCTGCCGCTACTCCCCCGTCGCCTGGCTGCCCGACGGAAAGTCCTTCTACTACGTGCGATTCCGGCACGTCCTGAGACACCGGCTCGGCTCGACCGACGATCTCCAGGTGCTTCCCGGCGAAGCGTCGTACGGGCTGGAGCTCAGCGCCGACGGACGCTGGCTGGCGATCTCCGCGGTCCGCGGTTCCGGCAACGACCTCTGGCTCGCCGACCTGAGCAACGACGAGCCGCCGGTCGTGATCCAGGAAGGCGTCGACGCGATCACCCTGCTGTCCGTCGGACCCGACGGCCGCCTGTACGTCGTCACGACTCGCGACGCGCCGACCGGCCGCATCTGCATCGGCGACCCCGAGGAGCCGCTGGTCTGGCACGACTTCGTCCCCGCCGATCCCGAGGCGCCGCTGAGCAGTCTCGCCGTTCTCGACAAGGTCGTTCTCGTCGGCCGGACCAGACGAGCGCTCGGCGAGATCGCCGTCCACGACCTGGTGACCGGCCGACGGCTCGGCGAGGTCGAGCTACCCGGCGCGGGCTCGGTCGGTTCACTGACCAGCCGTCCCGAAGGTGGCTACGAGGCCTGGTTCAGCTACACGGACAGCGTCACTCCGGCGGCGATCTTCAAGTACGACGCCAGCACGGCTCGGACGAATCGCTGGTCCGACCCACCGGGTGCACTCGGCGAGCTGGACGCCGAGACGCAGGAACTGGAGTACCGCTCGGCCGACGGGACCGCCCTGCGCATGCTGGTGATAGCGAAGCCTGGCGGAACCGGTCCGCGGCCGGCAATCCTCTACGGGTACGGCGGTTTCGGGCAGTCGCTGACTCCGACGTACTCCGCGTTCGCGCTCGCCTGGGTCGAGGCCGGTGGTGTCTTCGTGACCGCGAACCTCCGCGGGGGCGGCGAGGGCGGTGACGACTGGCATCGGGCCGGGACGCTGGGCGGCAAGCAGAAGGTGTTCGACGACTACATCGCTGCGGCCGAGTTCCTGATCGCCGAGGGGTGGACGTCGGCCGATCGGCTCGCGCTCTGCGGTGAGTCCAACGGCGGGCTGCTGGTGGGTGCCGCGCTGACGCAGCGACCGGAACTCTTCGCGGCGGCCGTCTGCTCGGCACCGTTGCTCGACATGGTCCGCTACGAACTGTCCGGACTCGGGGCGAGCTGGGTGTCGGAGTTCGGCTCGGCATCTGATCCGGTCGCCTTCGAGCACCTGCTGAGCTATTCGCCGTACCACCAAGTCGTGCCGGGCGTGAAGTATCCGGCCGTGCTGTTCACGGTCTTCGACGGTGACACCCGCGTCGACCCACTGCACGCCCGCAAGATGTGCGCAGCACTCCAACACGCGACCACCAGCGACCACCCCATCCTCTACCGCCTGGACCACGACTCCGGCCACGGCCCCCGCTCAGCCAGCAAAAGCACTGCCCTGGCCGCCGACATCCTCGCCTTCCTCTCCACCCGCACCAACCTGGCCGAGCGTGGTTCTTCTGGTGAGGCTGGGTTATGAGTGAGGACTTTCGGGCGGTGGTTCGGCGAGGGCGTGGGTGGTTGCCGGTGCTGGGGGTTACCGCGCTGCTCGGGAGTGGGGTGGCACTTGCGTTGCCGACGGCGCTCGGACGGTCGGTCGACGCCATCGTCACCCACCACGGGTACGGGAAGTGGTTCGCGCTCACTGCTGGGCTGATCACGATCGGGATCGTCTGTGCGCTCGTCGAAGTGTTCACCGGTACTGCCTGTGTCGTCAGCACAACGGCGTGGTTGCGGCACCGCCTGGTCAGCAACGTCGTCCGCAGCGGACCCGACGGAACCCGCGAGTTCGACACCGGCGACCTCGTCACCCGGGTCAGCAGCAACGCCGTCGACGCGGCCCAGGCCGGTCCGGCGATCGTCAACGCCATCGCCGCGATCGTGCCCCCGGCGGGAAGCCTGCTCCTGCTCGCACTGATCGACCCCTGGCTAGCAGCCGCGTTCTTCGGCGGCATCCTGCTGGTGATCGGTGTGCTCTGGGTCTTCGCCCGACGCACCGCGGAGATCAGCCTCGCCTACCAAGAGACCCAAGGCCGGATCGCCGGCCTGCTGACCGAGGCGCTCACCGGCCTGCGCACCATCACGGCCGCGGGCACGAACGCCCGCGAAGAACGCCGCATCCTCGCCCTGCTTCCCGAACTGCACAAGCACGGCCTACTCACCTGGCGCGTCCTCGCCCGCTCCGGCGCCCAGGCAGCGATCGTCGGCCCCCTTGTCCTGGTAGCGGTTCTCGCCGTCGGCGGCCTCCAGTTGGTGGCCGGCCGAATCACCGCCGGCGAGCTGTTCGCCGCCGGCCAGTACGCCGTACTCGGTGCCGGCCTCGGCGGTCTGACCGGCGTGCTCGGCGAGCTGGCCCGAGCGCGAGCCGGCAGCCGCCGCGCAGGCGAAGTGTTCGCCGTCGAGACCGTTGCCCACGGCACCCTTTCACTCCCCGGCGGCCCCGGCAGGCTCACCTTCGACGGCGTGTCGGTGATCGTCGGCGAGAAGGTGCTGCTGGCGCACGTGAATCTCGACCTGCCGGGCGGAGCCACGGTCGCCGTGGTCGGGCCGAGCGGCGCCGGCAAGTCGGTGCTCGCCGCCCTGGCCGCCCGGCTGCGCGATCCGTCCGAGGGCCAGGTCCTGCTGGACGGCGTACCGCTGCAAGCAGTGAACCGGCAGACGCTGCGCGCCGCGATCGGCTGCGCCTTCGAGCGTCCCCAGCTGGTCGGGACCACCGTGGGCGACGCGATCTCCCACCACGCGATCAGCACGGTCCGGACCTTGGCCGCCGCCCGCGCGACCCATGCCCACGACTTCGTCAGCCGACTGCCCGACGGCTATCGCACACCGTTGCTCAAGGCACCTATGTCCGGCGGGGAAAAGCAGCGACTCGGCTTGGCCCGAGCCTGGCCGGCCAGCCGGTTGCTGGTGCTGGACGACGCGACCTCCAGTCTCGACACGGCCACCGAGATGCAGATCAGCAAGACGCTGACCGAGGACCGGCACCGCCGTACCAGGCTGATCGTCACGCACCGAACCGCAACCGCCGCCCGCGCCGACCTGGTGATCTGGCTGGACGGTGGAATGGTGCGCGCGACCGGCACGCACGCCGAACTGTGGCAGGACGCCTGCTACCGCGAGGTGTTCGGATGAATCGGGAACTGCGCTACGGCTTCGCCGCCCTCCGTAAACCCCCGGCCCTGAAGCTGGCCGCATGGTCCGTCCCCGAGATCCTGCCGACGGCAATCTACGGCGTCGCCGTCGCCCACGCGACGGACAGCTTCCTGGCCGGGCACGCTTGGCAAGGCATCGCCTGGCTGGCCGGACTCGTCGCCACCGCCTGCCTCGGAGCCGCCGGCGCCCACCAGGTCTACGCCCGCCTCGGCGAACTGGTCGAGCCCCTCCGTGACGACCTCGTACGCCGAGTGGTGGCCGGGGCGCTGCATACCGGCGACGAAGCGGCCGTGGCCCGGCTGAACCGCCAGGTGGAGATCGTCCGCGACACCTTCGCCGGCCTGGTGCTGGTGATCCGGAACTTCGGCGTCACGCTGTTCGGCGTACTGGCCGGGTTGTTGTCCTTGGCACCGATGGTCGCGGTCTTCGTCGTACCGCCGTTCCTGCTGGGGTTCGCGGCTTCGCTGGCAGTGCTCGGTGTCGCCGCGGGCCGGGTCCGCGCCTCGTTGAAGGCCGACGAGGAGTTGGCTACGGCTGCGGGGATGGTGTTCAGCGGAGTTCGCGACATCACGGCGACCGGCTCGGAGGAGTTCGCCGAACGGATCGTCGGCCGGCCGATCGACGAGCAGGCTGCCGCGGAGCGATCGCTGGCCCGGGTGGCCGCTCTGCGGACGTTGTGCTTCGCGCTCGGCGGCTGGGCGCCCTTGCTGATCCTCCTGGCGACAGGGCCCTGGCTCGTCGGTCAGGGCGTCAGCACCGGCACGCTGCTCGGTGGCCTCACCTACGTGCTGATCAGCCTGCAACCGGCCTTGAACACGGTGATGGGAGCGCTGGGAGACAGCGGACTGCGCTATGTCATCACTCTCGGGCGGATCCTGGACAGTACGGCGTACCAGCTCGCGCCACGACCGATGACGGATTCGAAGGGGCACCAGCTCCGGCTGCGCGGACTGACCTTCGCGTACGGCCCGAAAGCCGAACCGGTGCTGGCGGATCTCGACCTGACCGTGACCGAGGGCGAACATCTGGCCGTCGTCGGCCCCAGTGGGATCGGGAAGTCGACCCTGGCCGCGCTCGTCTGCGGAATGCTCACGCCGACCAGCGGCCGGCTCCTGCTCGGCGGCGTGCCGCCCAGCGAACTGTCCACCGACCGGCTGGCGATGACCCGGGTGCTGATTCCCCAAGAGGCCTACATCTTCACGGGTACGGTGCTGGAGAACCTGGTCTACTTGCTGCCGGACGCCTCAGCCGCTGAAGTCGGACAGGCGATCGATGCAGTCGGCGCAGGCGCCCTGGTCGATCGGCTGGGCGGGCTGGAGGCACGGCTACGACCCGCCGACCTGTCGCCTGGTGAACGGCAACTGATCGCGCTGACGCGGGCCTACCTGTCGCCCGCGCCGCTGGTCGTGCTCGACGAAGCGACCTGCTTCCTCGATCCAGACACCGAGCGGCGAGCAGAGGAAGCGTTCGCGGCGCGCGGTGGCACGTTGATCGTGATCGCGCACCGGATCAGCTCGGCCCTTCGAGCGCGACGGATCCTCGTCCTCGACGGCAACAAGGCCGCCCTCGGCACCCACCAGACCCTGCTGCGGACCTCGCCGCTGTACCGCGAGCTACTCGGCCACTGGCAACCCGGAAACCAGGTACAGCGTGATCAGATCCAGCCCGCGTCCTGAGCCTTCCGGATCGCCTCGATCCGGCTACGGGCACCGGTCTTGGTGAGAATCCGGGACAGGTAGTTGCGCACCGTCCCGGTGCTCAGGCTGAGCGTCCGGGCGATCTCCTGCGCGGTCGCGCCGGTGGTGACCTGGCGCAGTACTTCGCACTCCCGATCGGTCAGCGGGTTGTCGCCCGCTTTCAGCGCGGCGACGGCGAGCCGGACATCGACGACCGGCAACCCCTTCGCGACGTCCCGGATCGCCTGGACAAGCTGATCCGTGGTCGCATCGGTCGCGATCAAGCCGATCCGCGGGGCCTGCTTGACCAGCGCCAGGCTGGTCGCGGCGATCGCCTCGTGATCGATCAGTACCAGCACGCCCCGGCCGGTCAGTTTGAGGCACAGGCTCTCGATCCCGATCTTGCCGGGCAGCTGGGGATCCAGCAGCACCACGTGCGGCCGGCGCGTCACCGAGGGCAGGACGTCGTCCGCGCTGTCCAGCTCGGCCACGACCTCGAGATCGGACTCTCTTGCCAACACCGCGGCCAGTGCGCCTCGCACCAAAGTGCCGCGGTGCCCGAGGGCTACTCGGATCACCGCTTCCCCCATCATCTAGATCGCCTCAACCACGGACCCTCCCCGAGGGTGTCCAGGCCCGTGCTTCGATCAACGAGTGAACACCGCAGATGACACGCACGAATCCCGCCGCTGCCCCGGCTGCCAGGCGGTCCTGCCGCTCAGCGACTGGCCCGGCGCCTCGTCGGGGTACAACGCCTCGCCCGAATGCGCCGAGGTCGCCGGGCAACTGCTGGGCTTCGAAGTCGACCACCAGGCCGCCCTCGGCCACCTGCACCAACTCCGGATCGACGCGTACGGCGCCCAGCACGTCGGCCCGCAGACCCGCCCGATCACCACGATCTTCGCGCTCAACGGCCTCTACATGTACTTCGAACGCGGCTCCGGCAACCTCGACGTCCGCACTGCCCACGGCATCATGGCCAACTCGTACTCCGAGTGGCCGGTCCTGACACCACCCACCCGGGTGGGCACGCTCACCGCCCACGCGGTCCTCCAAGCCGCCCCCGATGGGGTCCGGGCGGTCGAGCAACGGCTGATCGAGTGGGCCCGGCAGGTCTGGGAGGCCTGGCCCGGCCAGGACCAGCAGCTGGTACGCGACCTGACCATCCAGCTCGTCCCGGCGCGCTATTTCCATCGCTGATCGGGCCGCTACGTTTGAGCCGCGCCACGGAGGGAACCGCACGCCGGAAACCGTTCTGTTGTTGGGATTTCGCGCGCCGGAGCCGGAAGAAGTTTGTCCGGATTCCGCTACAGGTCTTGCGTTCTCCCCGCAGGTCGCGCACGATGTCTCGGGTCACGTCGTTACCGGGGCGTGACCATTCGGACGCTGTCTCGTGACCTGTCCGGATGCCGTTCCCCTGCACCCCGGAAAGGGAGTGGTACCTCACCAGACTGCGGAGCCCGGTGCGGCCGCCCGAACGGAGTGCGGCCGGCGATCCGAGTCCCACGCACCCAGGTGACGTCCACCTTCACCTCTCCACCGGCCCTCGCACGGGCGGTGCACGAGGTTCTCAGGGGAAGTGCGCACGCGGCTGAATCGGCCGGGCAGGAGGAATTCACCATGCCCAGCTCACAAGGAGCAGAACGCTGATGTCCAAAGCTCGACATGCCCGACCCCGCCGAAGTTCCCGCCGGGTGGTTCGGACCCTCTCGATCGCCGGCCTCGGGGCCGGTATCACCGCCGCCGGCGCGGGCGCTGCCTTCGCGACCGACTACACGGTCAAGCCCGGCGACACGCTCTCCGAGATCGCCCAGGCCCATGGCGCCGACTGGCACCAGCTGGCCAGGCTGAACCACCTGAAAGACCCCGACCTGATCCTGATCGGGCAGACCCTCCAGCTCGACGGTGTGAAGAAGGCCGCCGTCACGGAGCGCCGGACGGTGAAGAAGACGCGGACGGTGCACAAGCCCGAGCGCAAGGCCCGGGCCAGCCGGTCGGAGTCGAAGGCCCCGTCCACCCGCGCGAGCGGCAAGGCGTCCCTGAGCGGCGCCTGGGCCAAGGTGGCCAACTGCGAGTCGAGCGGCAACCCGCGCGCGGTCAGCCCGGCCGGGTACTACGGCCTGTTCCAGTTCGACAAGCAGACCTGGCGCAGCGTCGGCGGTTCGGGCAACCCGATCAACGCCTCGGCGGCCGAGCAGCTGATGCGGGCGAAGAAGCTCTACGCGCAGCGCGGCGCCTCCCCGTGGCCGGTCTGCGGTCGCTACCTCCGCTAGCAACGATTGCCTCGCAGGCGGCGGGGTGCGGGCCCCTCAGTACGCACCCCGTCGCCCGCTAGCGAGACAGCACGAGCATCTTGTCGGCGTTCACCTGGAACTCGTACGGCACCGGACGGATCTCCGCGGTCACGTCCTCGAGTTCATCGAGCAACTCCGGCAGGTAGTGCACCGGCTCGCCGGCGCCTTGCTGGACGAGCGGAAACACGCGCACCTCCGACCGGCTCACCCGGACGAGCTCGCGCAGCGCGGCCAGATGCCAGTCCCGGTCGTACTTGTCGGCCCACGTGAACAGCAGGTGCGAGCAGAGCACCAGCTCGAAGCGCCCGTCGGAGAACGGCAGCTCCGGCAGGCTTCCCGGCACGTACCGCTCCGGCGCGATCGAGACGTCCTGCAGAAACCGGTCCGCGGCCTCGATCCGCAGCTCGTCCTTGCGCGCGGGCGTCCCGTACCAGGTCCAGACGAAGCTGTCCGCATGCTCGTCGATGATCCCGGACGTGGCCGGCAGACTTCGCCGTACGGTGTCCACGAGTTCCGGCGCGGGCAGCTCGTACGCCGGGTCGACGGCGACCGCGTCGACGCCGCGGGCGGCCGCCTCGGCCGTGAAGCTCGCGCCGCCGGCGCAACAGTCGAGCACGGAAACGGGCAGTTCGGTCAGGTCGAACATCGCCTCGTACTCCGCGTACGAGCGAGATGTCACCAGCACAGCGGCTACCTATCTGTCGACAGTGGTCTTCGATCCCATCCGGCGGTCGAGCAGAGCCGCCCCGAACGCCAGCGCCAGGAACAGTAGCGCGACCAACAGACAGTTCAGCAATACCGTCCCGTACCCGTGCTCGGTCACGTTGACGAACGGGTACGGGTAGAACCCCGTGCCTTCGCCGCGAATCAAGGTGAAGGCCAGCCACAGCAACGGGAACACCAGGGACCAGCCGACCACGCGCCGATCGATCTGCCGACGCGGCCCGAACAGCAGCCACCCCAGGACGCCGAGCAGCGGCGTGACCGTGTGGACGAGAAGGTTCACCAACGCGCCCGCACCGGACGGCTCGTCGGTGCCGGCCAGCACCAGGTGATAGACGATCCCGGTCACCGCGATGCAGAGCACGCCGTTGAGGCGCAAGGTCCTGAACAGCACCGTCTGCCACCGCTCGGGATCGAGCGCGAGCAGCAGGCAGGTGCCGCCGAGCAGCAGGTTCGACTGGATCGTGAAATACGCGAAGACGTTGAACACGCGATCGGGATTGTCCGGGAAGTACCCCTCGGTGCTGCCCGCCGTGACGAACAACTGCACCACTATCCCGACGGCCACCACCAGCGCCGTGATCGCGAACCAGATCCGCCCCGCACCGGACTTCGTCATCTCCGCAATGTACGACGCGTCGCCGCCCCCAGCCGGGATCTCGGCGATCCGCACTTCAGCGCCGCCCTACTGGCGACCATTTGCTCAGGCGTTCTGCTTTTGGGTGGAGTAGCTGAAGGAGACGAAGGCGTCGATGACCAGCACGATCGTCCACGTCCAGGCCGGTCCGAGCAGCGCGTCGTACCCGTTGCCGGACAGCAGACCGAGGGCGAGCATCAACCCGCAGCCGATCGCATACGCCAGCAGGTGCCGGAACCAGCCCTGCCGCTCCCGCCGCGCGCGCTCCGGTCCACCCTTCGGCGGCTTGGCCGGACGCGGGGCGCCGGCCAGCCAGTGCGCGGCCCACTTGTCCGCCCACTTGATGGTCTGATGCCCGAAGGCGACGCTCACGCCGATGAAGATCGCGGCCAGCGAATGTGCGAACGACGGCTCCCCGCCGCGACGCAGGTCGATCACCCCTGCGACCAGCATCACCACGTCGACCAACGGCACGCCGGCCAGCAGAACCAGCCCGGCCCTGGGCAACTTCAGCAGATAGCGCGTCACCATCCCGGCGACCAGCAGCACCCAGAACCCGATCTCACAGCCGGCGATCACAGCAAGCAGCACGATGCCCGACCCTCCCTTTATTTAGTACGACCGTGTTTCTACCTCGACAATAACACGACTGTGCTAAAAAGGGTGCATGCCGAAGATCGTCGACCATGACGCCCGCCGCGAGGAGATCGCCCAGGCTCTGTGGCGCGTGGTTCGCCGCGACGGCATCCGGGCCGCCTCTGTGCGGACTGTCGCCGCCGAGGCCGGCTGGTCCGCCGGCGCCGTTCGCTACTACTTCCCCGACCAGGAAGGCCTGCTGAGCTTCGCGATGAATCTGGTCTCGCGCCGCGTGCGGGACCGGATCAGCGCGATCGAACCGGTCGGCAGCGCAACCGCGATCGCGCTGCGGTACCTGGAAGAGGTCATCCCACTGGACAGCGAACGGCAGGCCGAGTTCGACATCTGGCTGTCGTTCGTCGCCCAGGCCCAGACCGACTCCGGCGCCGACGGCCTGCGCAAGCACCTCGACCCGATCCAGGAGGAACTGCGCGAACTGTGCCGCTCGTTGCTCGACAGTCTCGCTGCTGCCGGCGCCCTGAGGAGTGGTCTCGACCTCCGCCTCGAGACCGAACGACTGCACGCGCTGGTCGACGGCTTGTCCTTGCATACGTCGATGCAGCGCAGCCGGACCACGCCGGCCCGGGTCCGCAAGATCCTGGCCGACCACTTGAACACCTTGCAGGCCTGAGAAAAGCAAGCGATTGCGGCACGTACGGACGGTGTCCGACTGCAGACAAGAATGGACAAGGCCTGACCAAAAGGTTGTCCTGCGTGGCACGATCCCCTCATGGAAACCGAGGGGGTGATCGTCGTCAGCGGAATCATGGCGGCCGGCAAGTCCACGGTCTCCCAACTGCTCGCCGAACGGTTCTCCTACGGCGTCCATCTCCGCGGTGACGTCTTCCGCCGGATGATCGTCAGCGGCCAGGCGGCCCGCGACGCCGAGGACGGCGCCGAGGCCCAGAAGCAGCTGAAGCTCAGGTACCGGCTCGCCTGCCAGGCGGCCGACGGCTACGCGCAGGCCGGGTTCACCGTCGTACTGCAGGACGTGGTGATCGGCGAGCTGCTGCGCGAGTTCCTGGACGCCATCGAGACCCGGCCGCGCTACCTCGTCGTACTGACTCCGCGGCCCGAGGTGATCTCCAACCGGCTGGGCGGCGCGCACGACCATTCGGTCGACGAACTCGACTACGAGCTGCACGCCTTCTCGCCGCGGCGCGGACTCTGGCTGGACAACTCCGACCTGTCCCCGCACGAAACCGTCGACGCCATCCTCGGCCGGCTCGACGAAGCACGCTTCGACTGACCTACCACCAGCCACTGTCGAGCGACGTTACCGCGGGGTAGTTTGGGCGGATGGCGACCTCTGTGCGCAGGACCTCGTGCAACTTGTGTGAAGCGATCTGCGGCGTACTCGTGACGGTCGAGGACGGCCGGGTCACCGACATCCGCGGCGACGAGGCCGATCCGCTGTCGCGCGGGCACATCTGCCCGAAGGCGGTCGCGCTCAAGGACCTCCAGGAAGACCCGGACCGTCTGACCAAGCCGGTACGCCGTACGCCGGACGGCTGGGCCGAGCTCGGGTGGGACGAGGCGTACGAACTCGTCGCGACCAAGCTCGGTGAGATTCAGCAGGCGCACGGACGGAACGCCGTCGGGGTGTACCTGGGGAATCCGAACGTGCACAGCCTCGGCGCGATGACACACATGCCGACCGTCGTACGGCTCCTGCGCACCCGTCAGCGGTTCAGCGCGACATCGGTCGACCAACTGCCGCACATGCTCGCCTCGCATCTGCTCTACGGGCATCAGCTGATGGTTCCGGTCGCCGACATCGACCGTACGTCGTACCTGCTGATGCTCGGCGCGAATCCGCTCGCGTCGAACGGCAGCATGATGACCGCGCCGGGCTTCGGCCGGCGACTCAAGGACCTTCGCGGCCGTGGCGGCCGGGTCGTCGTGATCGACCCGCGGCGGACCGAGACGGCGGCGGTCGCCGACGAACACCACTTCGTGCGGCCCGGCACGGATGCGGCCTTCCTGCTCGCGCTCATCCATCAGGTGATCGCGGACGGCAACGCGAAGCCGGCGTCGTACGTCGATGGGCTGGACACGGTCGCCGAGGCCGTCCAGGACTGGACGCCGGAGGCGGCCGCTCGGGTCACCGGGATCGACGCGGACACCATCCGGCGGATCGCTCGCGAGTTCGCGGCCGCCGACAAGGCCGCTTGCTACGGGCGGCTCGGGGTCTCGGCGCAGCAGTTCGGCGCGGTCTGTCAGTGGGCAGTGCAGGTGCTCAACATCATCACCGGGAACCTCGACCGGCCGGGTGGCACGATGATCCCGCGGCCCGCCGTCGACACGCTGCGCGGGATCGGCCGCGGTCACATCGGCGCTTGGAAGAGCCGGGTCGCGGGCCGGCCCGAGTTCGGCGGCGAGTTGCCTGCCGCCGCGATGGCCGAGGAGATCGTGACGCCGGGCGACGGCCAGATCCACGCCATGGTGACGATCGCGGGCAACCCCGTGCTCTCGACTCCGAACGGGCGCGCCCTCGACGAGGCGCTGGACACCTTGTCGTTCATGGTCTCCGTCGATCCGTACATCAACGAGACGACCCGGCACGCCGACGTGATCCTGCCGCCGACGCCACCGCTCGAGCGGGACCACTACGACCTGGCGTTCCACCAACTCGCAGTACGGAACACTGCTCGGTGGAACGACGCCGTGCTGCAGCGGCCGGACGATGCGCGACACGACTGGGAGATCTTCCGCGACCTCGGCCTGGCGTTGCTACGCCGTACGCCGAGAAGCCGGCGGAAGCTGCTGGCGTCCCTTCGTCTGCGGCTGAGCCCGCGCCGCGTGGTCGATCTGGGGCTCCGGATCGGGCCTTACCGGTTGTCGGTGCGGAAGCTGACGAAGTCGGTCGGCGGAATCGACCTCGGGCCGTTGCAACCGGCGCTACCTCAAGCGCTCTACACGAAGAACAAGCGGATCGACCTTGCACCGGGGCTGATCCTCGAAGGGCTGGACCAGGCGCGGGCGGTGTTGCTCGTCGAGGGCGAGGCGGACGACCTGGTGTTGATCGGGCGCCGGCATCTGCGCAGCAACAACTCGTGGATGCACAACTCGGCCCGGTTGGTGAAGGGCAAACCGCGGCACCAGTTGCTGATGAACCCGGACGATCTGAGCAAGCGCGACCTGAAGGACGGCCAACTGGTCCAGGTCAGCTCGGCCGCCGGGTCGGTCGCGGTAGAAGTTGCCGCTAGCAACGACATGATGCCCGGCGTGGTGAGCCTTCCGCACGGCTTCGGCCACGGCCGCCCCGGCACCCACCTGACCACCGCGAACCAGGTCTCCGGAGTAAGCGCCAACGACCTCACCGACGCAACCCTGACCGACAACACGGCCGGCACCGCCGCACTCAACGGTGTACCGGTCACCGTGACGGCGGCCGATTAGTTCGGTACTACGGCCCGCCGGCGCGGCGGGCCGTAGTACGGGAATCAGCTGGGGCGTGGGGGTGGGCCGGAGCTTTGGCGGACGGTGAGGACAGGGGTGGAGTAGAGGTGCGCCTGGTGTGGTGCCCCGTCCAGGAGACCGAAGAGACGGTGTGTGACTTCGGCGCCGTAGGCAACGATGTTGTGGCTCATCGCCGTCAGTGTGGGATGCGTCAGCCGGCACAACGCCGAGTCGTCCCAGGCGATCAGCGTGACGTCGCGGGGCGAGCTCATCCCGAGCCCGGTGATCGCCGACAGGCCGGCCACGGCCATCAGGTCGTTGTCGTAGATGAGCGCGGTCGGCCGATCGGGGGTCGCCATCAGCTGGCGGGTCGCGGCGGCCCCTTCCTCACCGGAGAAGTCCGTGTGGACCACTTGCGCATCGAGGCCGAGCTCACGGGTGATCGCCGCGAACGCCTGGTCCCGGATCCACACATGCCCGTGCTCGGGCGGTCCGGCGACCCGCGCGATCGACTGGTGCCCGAGCCGGGCGACGTGCTCGACCGCAGCGTTCATCGCGGCGGTGCCGTCGGTCCAGACACACGTCAGCCCGTCGGCCAGCGCCGGATGCCCGACCAGTACGGCAGGTAGGTCCAGCTTGCGCAGCAACGGGATCCGTGGATCGTCGACGCGGAGATCCACCACGATCACGCCGTCCACCCGGCGTTCCGCGGCCCACTTCCGGTACGTCGCCATCTCGGCGGCCAGGTCCGGGACGACCTGCAGGGCGAGCGCGTACGACTTCTCACTCAGCACGGACTCCACACCCCCGACGAAGCCCATGTAGAACGGTTCCTCACTGAGGGTCTTGGCCGTCCGGGCCAGGACCAGGCCGAAGGTCTCCGAGCGCGCGGCCGAGAGCTGGCGGGCGGCCCGGTTCGGGACCCACTCCAGTTCGGCGGCGACCTTCAGCACGCGAGCCCGGGTGGCCTCGGAGACCCCCGGCTGGTTGTTCAGCGCGTACGAGACCGCGCCTTTGGAGACGCCGGCCCGTCGGGCGATCTCCTTGATCGTGATTCGGGGCACGATGGCCTCCTTCGAACGGGCGGTCCGAACCGTGACGGGCGGTTCGGCAGGCACCCATTGTGCGGCCGCCGCCTACTGATCGTCTCTAGGTAAGCGCTTGCCATCACTCTCCGCAACATCGCCCACCAAAATTCCTGCGCTGCCACACAGAGTAAGCGAAGGCGGGCAAGCGCTTGCTGTCATCGGCGGACGGAGTTCGGCCGGTGGGATTGAGGGTGGTCGGGCGGGGGGATGCTGGGATAGGCTCAACGCGTTACTTAACCGGTTCGGCAAAATGGTCGGAGGCCGCCAAGGGCAGCGGTCGGTGCTTCGGCGACGAGGAGAGAAAACATGGTCGCAGTGGACAACCTGTCCCTCCAGCTCTACACGGTCCGCTACAAGCTGGAGGAGGACTTCGACGCCACGCTGGCCCGGATCGCGGAGATCGGGTACCGGCAGGTCGAGCCCTTCGGCGTGGTCGGGATGGCCGACAAGCTGGCCGAGGCGCTGCCCAAGTACGGACTGTCGGCACCCACGACCCATGCGGGACTGCTGAAGGAGGACTCGGGCCCGATCTTCGAGGCCGCCAAGCGGCTCGGCATCAGCACGGTGATCGACCCGTTCGTCGACCCGGCGCGCTGGCAGTCGGCCGACGACATCAAGGCGACGGCCGAGGGTCTGAACAAGGCGGCCGCCGAGGCCGCCGAGCACGGCATCACCGTCGGGTACCACAACCACCACTTCGAGCTGGAGTCGGTGATCGACGGCGTGCACGGCCTGGAGATCCTGGCCGAGAACCTGTCCGACGAGGTCATCCTCGAGGTCGACACCTACTGGGCCGCGGTCGGCGGCGCCGACGTACCGGCTCTGCTCGGACGCCTGGGTGACCGAGTCAAGGCGCTGCACGTCAAGGACGGCGACGGCACCCTGAACAACAAGGCCCAGGTGGCGGTCGGCGCCGGCAGCATCGCGGTGACCGACATCCTCAAGGCGTCGCCGGGCACGCTGCGCGTGGTCGAGCTCGACGACTTCGAGGGCGAGATCTTCGACGCGGTGGCGGGCAGCTTCAGCTACCTGACCGGGGAGGACGTTGCATGAGTGCTGTCGGTGTAGGTGTGATCGGCGCCGGAGTCATCTCCGACGCCTATCTGAAGAGCATGCAGAGTTTTCCCGACCTCAAGGTGCTGGCGATCGGCGACCTGCGGCCGGAAGCGGCCAAGGCGAAGGCCGAGGAGTTCGGGATCGAGACCCACGGTGGTCCCGAGGCGGTCCTCGGTCACCCGGACGTGGAGATCGTGGTCAACCTGACCATCCCGATCGCCCACGTCGAGGTGGCGCTGGCAGCAGTTGCCGCAGGCAAGCATGTGTGGAGCGAGAAGCCGTTCTCGCTCGACCAGGAGAGCGGACTCAAGCTGCTCGCGACCGCTCAGGACGCGGGACTCCGGCTCGGTTGCGCACCGGACACCATTCTGGGTCCGGGCCTGCAGGAGTCGCGGCGGATCATCGAGCGCGGCGACATCGGCCGGCCGCTGACCGCGCTCACCCTGATGCAGTCGCCCGGTCCGGAATCCTGGCACCCGAACCCGGCCTTCCTGTTCCAGGAAGGCGCCGGCCCGCTGTGGGACATCGGCCCGTACTACCTGACCACCCTGGTCCAGCTGTTCGGCCCGGTCGCGGCCGTGGCCGGGCTGGGCTCGAAGTCGCGGGAGAAGCGCACGATCGGATCGGGCCCGCTGCAGGGCACCGAGTTCGACGTGACGGTGCCGACGCATGTCAGCGCCATCGCCCGGTTCGAGTCGGGACAGTCGTCGCAGAGCATCTTCAGCTTCGACTCGCCGCTGCAGCGTGCCGGGTTCGTGGAGATCACCGGCTCCGACGCGACCCTGGCCGTGCCCGACCCGAACCGGTTCGACGGCGAGATCAAGATCCGCCGCCGGGACGCGGACGACTGGGAGACCCTGGTCACCACCGAGGCGAGCGCCGAGCGTGGCTCCGGCGTGCTGGAAATGGCCCGGGCGATCCGGGAAGACCGGCCGCACCGGGCCACCGGGGCGCTGGCGTTCCACGTCGTCGACGTGATGGCCTCCATCACCGAGTCGATCGAGACCGGCGCGTTCGTCGATGTGACCAGCACCGTCGAGGTCCCTGCCGTCCTGCCGGACGACTGGGACGTGCACGCCGCCACCCTATGAGCGACGGCTTCCTGGACCCCCGGCGAACCGTTGTGTTCGCCGGGGACTCCGTCACGGACTGCGGCCGCCGGGACGACCCGGCGGGCTTGGGCAACGGCTACGTCCGCAACCTGTACGACGACCTCGAGGCGAGCCGGCCGCGGATCGTCAATGTCGGCATCAGCGGCAACCGCGCGGTCGACCTGGTCGCGCGGTGGCAGGACGATGTCCTCGCCCACCAGGCCGACCTGGTGTCGGTGCTGGTCGGCATCAACGACACCTGGCGCCGCTACGACAAGGGCGATCCGACCTCGACCGAGGAGTTCGAGGCGTCGTACCGCGAGTTGCTGGAACCGCTGACCGCCAAGCTGGTCCTGGTCGAGCCGTTCATGGTGGCGGTGAAACCCGAGCAGCGCGGTTGGCGCGAAGACCTGGATCCCAAGATCGAGGTGGTCAGGCGGCTCGCGGCGGAGTACGACGCGCTGCTGGTCCCGGCCGACGTCGAGTTCAACCGGCAGGCCCTGACCGTCGGCGCGACCACGCTCGCCTACGACGGTGTCCACCCGACGGCCGCCGGCCACCGGCTGCTGGCCGACGTCTGGCGCCGTACCGTCAACTGAACCCTGAACCGGTTCAGCTCCTCCTTCTTTCCGAAAGCGATTCGACCTGTGACTTCTACGCTGCGCACCGTTCCGTTGACCACCGACGGCGGTGCCGCCTGGACCGTGCGGGCGGTCGACGGTCCGGTACCGGACCGGCACAGCGCGCCGCTCGCGGCGCCGGTACCGGCGACCGTGCCGGGCGAGGTGCATACCGACCTGCTCGCGGCCGGCGTGATCCCGGACCCGTTCGACGGCGACAACGAAGCCGAACTCGCCTGGATCGGGAAGACCGGCTGGAGCTACCGGACCGTGTTCGACTGGGAGGCCGACGAGCACGCGGTCCAGGAACTCGTTGCCGACGGCCTCGACACCGCCGCCCGGATCACCCTGAACGGCACCGAACTCGGCCGGACCTGCAACCAGCACAGGTCCTACCGGTTCCCGGTCACCGGCCTGCTCGTTGCCGAGCGCAACGAACTCGTCATCGAGTTCGCGTCGCCGGTCGTGACGGCCAACCGGCTGCGGGACGAGTCCGGGATGTGGCCGCACACGAATCTCCATCCCTACAACGCGATCCGCAAGATGGCGAGCAACTTCGGCTGGGACTGGGGGATCGACGTGGCGGCCGCCGGGATCTGGCGACCGCTGCGGATCGAGTCGTGGAGCGGAGTACGGATCGACTCGGTCCGGCCGCTCGCCGGGCTGGACCGCGACCACGGCGTACTGGACACCAAGGTCGCGCTGGCGTGGGCGGACGGGGCCGGCGACGACGCGACCGTCACCGTCGAGGTGGGCGGCACGATCACCGAGATGACGGTGCCCGCGGGGACCGCCGAGGTCGGCGTCACCTCGACGATCGACGCGGTGGAGCGGTGGTGGCCGCGCGGGTACGGCGAGCAGCCGCTGTACGACGTACAGGTGTCACTCGGGGCCGGGGCGGCTTCGGACGAGTGGGGCGGGCGGGTCGGGTTCCGTACGGTCACGATGGACGTGGCGCCGGACGAGCACGGTGGGCCTTTTGTCCTGTCGGTGAACGGCAAGCCGGTGTACGTGCGCGGGGCGAACTGGATTCCGGACGACGCCTTCGTCACCCGGCTGAACCGTTCGACGTACGAGAAGAGCATTCAGGACGCAGTCGACGCGAACATGAACCTGCTGCGCGTCTGGGGCGGTGGGATCTACGAGAGCGAGGACTTCTACGACGTCTGCGACGAACTCGGCGTCCTGGTGTGGCAGGACTTCCTCTTCGCCTGCGCGGCGTACTCCGAGGACGAGCCGCTGTGGAGTGAGGTCGAGGCCGAGGCGCGTCAAGCGGTCACCCGGTTGAGCCGGCACGCGAGCCTCGCCCTGTGGAACGGCAACAACGAGAACATCTGGGGGTACGTCGAGTGGGGCTGGCGCGCCCCGCTGGCCGGCCGGCCCTGGGGCGAGAAGTACTACTTCGACCTGCTGCCGGGAATCGTGGCCGAGCTCGACCCGCGGACGCCGTACTCGCCTGGTAGCCCGTTCTCGTACGACCGCTACATCCACCCGAACGATGAGCGCAACGGCACGATGCACATCTGGGATGTCTGGAACCAGGTGGACTACTCGACGTACCGCAAGTACAAGCCGCGGTTCGTCTCCGAGTTCGGTTTCCAGGGACCGCCTGCCTGGTCGACGCTCACCTCCGTGGTGCACGACGAACCGCTCGACCCGTACGGCGAACAGATGCTGGTGCATCAGAAGGCGTTCGAGGGCAACCTCAAACTCGAGCGCGGCCTCGGCGACCACCTGCCCAAGTGGGACGGGATCGACGACTGGCACTGGACCACGCAGCTGAACCAGGCGCGGGCCATTGCCTTCGGCATCGAACACTTCCGCAGCCTGTTCCCGTTGAACACCGGCGCGATCGTCTGGCAGCTGAACGACAACTGGCCGGTCGTCTCCTGGGCCGCCGTCGACGGCCACGGCATCCGCAAACCACTGTGGTTCGCCCTGCGCCGCGCGTACGCCGATCGCCTGCTCACCGTTCAGCCACGCGAAGCCGGCCTGGTAGTTGCCGCCCACAACGACACGGACGTTGCCTGGAGCACCGAGGTCGCCGTCACCCGCCGAAGCACCCTCGACGACACGATCCACGCCAGCGAAACCTTCGCCCTCGAGGTCCCGGCCCGCTCCAACACCCTCAACGCACTCCCGGCGTCGATCGCCACCCCCGGCGACCCCACCTCGGAGTACGTCGAAGTCCGCGCCGCCGACGGCAGCACGACGTACTGGTACTTCGTCGAGGACACGGCTCTTCAACTCCGCGCCGCCCCGTACACCACCGAGGTAACCACCACCCCCGACGGCTACGACGTAACGGTCACCGCCACGGCCCTAACCAAAGACCTAGCCCTCTTCCCAGACCGCCTCGACCCCGCATCCCGAGTCGACTCCTGCCTGATCACCCTCACCCCCGGCACCACCCACACCTTCCACGTAACCAACACAACCACCACCCCGGACACCGTCGCCAGCCCGCTCCTACGCTCCGCGAACGACTTGGTCGGACACTGACAACGGTGCGTTTTACCCCGGCTATACATTGAGATTTTAGCCGGGGTAAATTACGCTGCATGGTGAAGGCGGCGAAGTATCGCGTACTGGCGGCAGCGCTGCGGAAGAACGGCTGTGTGGTGCGACAGGGTAAAGGTGATCACGAGGTCTGGACCTGTGGGTGCGGTGAGAGTCACCGGGTCGTGCTCACCCAGACGACCACCATCTCACCAGGGTTGGTCCGTCAAACTGTTCAGCGACTGCCGTGCTTGCCGGAAGGGTGGTTGAAGTGACGAAGACCTACGAGGTGACGGCTCGGCGGTGGGCGCAGGGCTGGGAGTTGCATGTCGCCGGGGTCGGGGTGACCCAGTGCCAGCCGCTTGCGGATGCCGACCGGATGGCGCGTGACTATCTCGCCACCGAGCTCGGCGGGGAGCCTGAGGACTACACCGTCGACGTCCGGCCCGATCTTGGTGGCATCGAGGCCGAAGCGACCGCGGTACGTCAGCGGATGCTGGACGCCCAGGCCGCGGTCGACCGGGCTGCCGACGACATGCGCCAAGTGGTGCGGAAACTCCGCGGAGATGGCCTTTCGGTCCGCGACACCGCGACGATTCTCGAGGTGTCGCCAGGCCGGGTGTCGCAGCTCGCCAACGATCACCCGAAGACGAGGAAGGCCGTTCCCCGGGTGAAGATGCCCCGCCAAGTCGCCTAGAAGATCAGGGACAGGAGGAGGGTCAGGGCCAGGCCCATGATGGAGATGATGGTTTCCATTACGGACCAGGTTTTGATGGTTTCGCCTACGGTGAGGCCGAAGTACTCCTTGACCAGCCAGAAGCCGGCGTCGTTGACGTGGGAGAAGAAGAGGGAGCCGGCGCCGATGGCCAGGACGACCAGGGCGACGTTGGTGTCGTTCAGGCCGGCCGCCAACGGCGCCACGATGCCGGCGGCCGTGACGGTGGCGACGGTGGCCGAGCCGGTGGCCAGGCGAATCAGGACCGCGACGATCCAGCCGAGCACCAACGCGGACAGGCTTGCGGCGACGGCGATCTTGGCGATTGCCGTACCGGTTCCGCCGTCGACGAGGACCTGCTTGAAGCCGCCGCCGGCGCCGACGATGAGCAGCACGCCGACGATCGGGAAGAGGCTCTCGCCGATCTTCTTGCTCAGCACCGAGACCGTGAAACCGACCGCCGTACCGAAGGTGTACATCGCGAGCAGGACGGCGATCAGCAGCGCCACGACCGGGTCGCCGATGAACGCCAGGAACGGGTAGAGCGCCGCGTCCTTGCTCATCCAGACGTCAGCGGCGGCCTTGAGCAGCATCAGCACCACCGGTGACAGCACGGTGATGAGCGTCCAAGCAAAACTCGGGCTCCGAGTCGCCGTCGGATCCTGCGCAGTACCGGCCTCCTCGGCGCCCGAAACCTCCTCCAGACCGTCAGCCGCTCCGGGACCCCGGACCGGCCCGTCCTGGACGCGAGACACTCCCGCCGAACCACTACCCCCGACGCCAACGCCACCGCTGCGAGTCCCGCTGGTCACCGCAAGAGCCGCGCCGGACGCGCCGATCGGCACCCACTGCGCAGCAAAGCGCGCGAAGACGGGCCCAGCCACGGCAACCGACGGAATCGCGACCAGCAGACCGAGCGCCAGCGTGATGCCCACATTCCCGTGCAGGATGCCGATCGCCGCCAGCGGCCCCGGGTGCGGCGGCACGAACCCGTGCAGCACCGACAGACCCGCAAGCGCCGGAATCCCCAGCAGCATCGCCTTGCCACCGGACCGGCGTACGGCCAGCATCACGATCGGGATCAGCAGCACCAGCCCGATCTCGAAGAACATCGGGATGCCGATGATCCCGGCGATCAGCGCCATCTTCCAGGGCAGCGTGGCGGGCCGGCCGCGCAGCAGCGTGTCCACCACCTTGTCGGCGCCGCCGGAGTCCGCGAGCAGCTTGCCGAGCATCGCCCCGAGCGCGATCAGCACCCCGACGTACCCGAGGACACCGCCGACCCCGTTCTCGTACGACTTGGTCACCCCGCCGGCCGCGATCCCCGAGGCCAGCCCGACGAACAGCGCGCCGATCGTCAGCGCGAGGAACGCGTGCAACTTGAGCGCCACGATCAACGCGACGATCAGCGCGATCCCGATCACCGCGACGATCAGGACCCTGGTGTCATGCCCGTTCCAGGGCGCATTCACATCCCCGGCCATGGCCAGCTGAACAAGCTTCATGGGACACCGCCTTTCCTACTTCTGGGGTGCCCCTCAAGCTACTCGTTCAACCAGGATCGGATCGTTTCCTCGTCCGGGCGCGCCTCGGTGCCGATCGCGTGCGGGACGAAGCGGGCGTAGTAGTCGGTGACCGGCCCGTCCGATTCGCGCACCATCATCCCGGCGGCGACCCCGTCGACGACCCAACTGCCGATCACGGCTCGGTTCCCCTCGTACGACGGCAGCGGGTGCCACTCCTGGTAGACCATCGTGTCCGTGTCGTACGGGCCCGACTGGATGTGGTCCTCCGGGTCGGTGATGGTGTGGATCCGGATGTTGCTGCCCTCGCGGCCGTGCAGCGGCTTGGCGACCCATTCGAGCAGGTCGCCCGGTGACCCGAAGTACGCGGGCAACAGGTTCGGGTGGTCGGGGTACAGCTCCCACAGCACCGGGAGGATCGCCTTGGTCGAGAGCATCGTCTTCCAGATCGGCTCTATCCACTGCACGGGCTCGCGTTCGACCCCGGCCAGGATGTATTTGCCGAACTCGTCGTCGAGCATGTCCTCCCACGGGTACAGCTTGAACGCGGTCCGGATCTTCCGCCCGCCCCAGTCCACGAAGGCGCGCTGCGTCGACTCCCAGCCCAGATCCTCGATCTCGTGCCCGTACGTCGCCAGCCCCGCCATCGCCGCGGTGTCGCGCAGATAGGCGACCGTCATCGCCTCCTCGCCGGTCGTCTCCGCCGCCGAGTTGAAGAAGTGCGCCTCGTTGCCCGGGAAGGCTCCCTCGGTACGCCGTTCGCTCCACCACTTGACCAGGCGATCGTGCACCGAGTTCCACTGGTCGGCGTCGGGGAACACGTCCTCGAGCCAGTTCCACTGGATCACCGCGGACTCCAGCAGCCCGGTCGGGGTGTCGCCGTTGATCTCCAGCATCTTCGGTTCGACCCCGGACCAGGCCAGGTCGAACCGCGCGTACACCGACAGGTCCTGGCGCCTCAGCGACTGCTCCACCAGCGACAGCGTCCCGGACGCCAGGCCGAGCTGAGCATCACTGAACCTGGTCACCATCACCGAGGCGGCGTGCTTGCACATCTCGTACAGCTCCTCGGTGACACGCTCGAGGTGCAGCACCTCGTCCATCGTCACCTCGTACCAGGCGCTCTCGTTCCAGTAGGGGCGTTCGCTGCCGTCGGGCATGTCCGTCATCGGGAACACCAGGCCCTGCTCGACGACCTTGTCCTTCCAGCCGGGGCGTGGCCGGATCGAGTGCCGCCACATCAGCCGCCAGAGCCTCCCTTGCCCGCCTTGCCGAAGCCACCGCGGGTGATCTTGCCGATGTCGCCGCCCTTGGTGTCCAGCCCGCCACGCTTGATCGTCGGCGACCCGCCACCGCCCGGCCGCGTGGTCGGGGTCGTGTAGGTGCCCTGCGCGGTGTTGAAGCGACCGCCGATCGGCGGCACCAGGCCGCCACCACGAGTGGCCATGTAGAACCAGAAGAAGCCCGCGCCCGACCCGTGGTACTCGCGGTTGTCCTTGCAGTTGGCGTCGTCCGTTCGCTCCTGCGTCTGCGGATCGACGCAGATCGCGGCGTAGTCGGGCTGGTCGTCGCTGGAGCAACCGGTCAGCGAAGCCGCGACCAGGGCGGTCAGGCCGAGCGTGATCCCGGCACTTCGCATCCGTCGCCGTGGTTCCGTCACGACCGCACCTCCCCCTCGGCGGGCGGCTTCATCGAATACATGATGATCGCGCCCACCACCATCGTCACACCCACCACAACCAGCGAACCCGTGGCCGCGTTGGCGACCGCGAGCACCAGAACGGTGACGAACCCGGCCGTCGCCAGCAGCGGAACGACCACACGCTGCAGCACCCGGCCGCGGATCTCACCACTGAAATAGACCGGTACTGCGAGCGCGGTCGCCAGGTAGTAGAGGGAGACGAGGATGGACACCGCACCGACCGAGTCGGCCAGTACCGCGTCCGAGGTGAGCACCAGCACCACATAGATCAGCAGGCTCACTCCGGCGAACACCCAGGTGGCGACGCTCGGTGTCTGGAAGCGTCCCGAGATCCGGGCGAACTGCCCGGGGAACGCGTCCCGGCGGGCCATCGACAGCATCGTCCGCGCGGTCGGCAGGATCGTGGTCTGCGTCGAGGCGAGTGCCGAGGCCAGAACCGCGATGAGCAGCAGCTTGCCGCCGGCCGTGCCGAGCAGGTCACCGGCCAGGACCGAGAAGAAGTCGCCGTCGGAGACGTCCGCGAGCGCATCGGTTCCGGCGTACGCGATCGCCGACCAGGCAACGACGACGTACAGGACGACCAGGATCACGTTGGCGGCGAGGGCAGCGACAGCCGGCGTACGGCGTGGGTCGCGCGTCTCCTCGTTGACGCTGAAGGACGAGTCCCAGCCCCAGTAGAGGAACACCGCGATCAGCAGGCCGGTCGACCAGCTGACCTCGCTCGTGCTCGAGGCGGGGGGAATGCTGAACGAATCCGCCACCCAGAAGGCGTTGACGGCGAACCACAGCAGCGCGAGCAGTTCGATGCCGAGCAGCAGTAGCTGGGTCCACGCGGCGATCCGGATGCCGCGGTACGCGAGGACGGCCATGCCGATGATGAACACCGCACCGAGGCCGGCCTGAGCCAGTCGCGAGTCAGCAGCACCGTCGAGCCCGAACAACACGTACGTGTAGACGGAGGCGACCTGGGCCAGGTTCCCCATCACCAGGACGCAGGCCATCACAGTGGTCCAGCCGACCAACCGGCCGATCCCGCGGCCGAACGCCTTCTCGGTCCAGCGGAACGTCGTACCGCAGTCCGGCTCGGCCGCGTTCAGTTCGCGGAAGCAGAGCGCCATCAGAATCACCGGGATCGCGCTGACGGCGAGGACCTGTGGAGTGGCCGCTCCGACCGTCGAGGCGAGCAGCCCGACGGACACAGCGAGCGAGTACGCCGGCGCGGTCGACGACATCCCGATCGCGGTGGAGGCCCGGAGGCCGAGCGCGCCCTTGCGCAGACTCCGGCCCCGCGAGCGCGAGTCGGGGATCGTCGTCATGGTCCCCCAGACTGCCATGCCCGACCGCCAACACTGACCAACCCGCCGATCAGGACATCAGCTGGGTGACGGTGACGAGGGTGTAGCCGCGGGCGCGGAGGGTGCGGACGATCTCGGGGATCGCCTCGTCCGTGAAGGGTGCGTTGTCGCCGCCGTGCATGTGCAGCACGACGATCGAGCCGTCCTGGACGTGCGAGAGGACCTGCTTGATGATCGGTCGCGGCGACTTCGCGAACCCGTCGGCGCCGGGCACGTCCAGGCCGACCGCGGTGACGCCGGCGGGGGCGAGTTCGTGCAGCGCGGTGCCGTCGTAGCAACCGCCCGGGAAGCGGAACCACCTGGTCGCGTGCGCATCCAGCTTGTCCAGGATCTCGACGGCACGGCGTACGTCGGTGAGCATGTCGGCGGCCGGGACCGTGCCGAGCGTGTAGCAGTGCTTGGTGAACCCACGGTGGTCGTAGGTGTGCGTGCCGAGCTCGAACAGCGGGTCCGCCGCCAGTTCGCGGGTGCGGTCGGGGTACTGCTCCATCCACATCCCCGTCAGGAACAGCGTCGCGGGGACCTTCATCGCGCGGAGCTCGTTGATCAGGGCCTCGTTGTAGTACGACTTGACCTTGCCGCGCTGGAGTCGGGTGCGCATCAGCGCGGTGAGATCGGCGTCGAAGGTGAGCGCGATCCGCCGCTTGTTCCGCGGCCCGTGCTGCACGACCGGCAGCAGACCCCCGTGCGACTCCCCCGGCCTGACGCTGGGCGTACTGGGCGTACTAGGCGTACTAGGCGTACTAGAAGCAGGTGGCGTAGGAACAGGGCTGCTAAGCGGCGTAGGCCTAGTGCTGGCAGGAAAGGTCCGGTCCGGCGTGGGTGTCGCGGTCGGTGAACCCCCGCAACCGGTCAGTACTACGCACGCCGTCGCGACCAGTGCCGCGATCCTGATCCCCCGATGGCCAATCACGATCCCCCAGTATGCCCCTGCTCAGGACCACGACCGGCGCTCCCACTCGTCGCGCACGAGAGCCCAGATCTGCACGTCATGGATCTCCCCGCGGTAGGGGAAGGCCTGCCGCAGGGTGCCCTCGAGAGTCATCCCGAGCCGCTTGGCGACGGCGCCGCTGCGCTCGTTGCCCGGTACGCAGCGCCATTCCACCCGGTTCATCCCGCGGACGCCGATCGCCCAGTCGATCAGCTGCTGCGTGGCCCGGGTGACCAACCCACGGCCTTCCGCCTCGGCCGACAGCCAGACCCCGATCTCGCAGCTGCCCCAGGCCACCTCGAAGGTCCGGAACAGCAGTCCGCCGACGAGCTCGCCGGCCAGCCAGATGCCGTAGATCCGGCCCTCGCCGGCCGCCTGGCGATCGGCGTACCGCTGCAGGAAGGACCTGGCTCCGTCCTCGTCGACGACGAGGTCGGCCCACGAGATGTACGGCTCGATGTTCTTCCGGGCCTTGTCCACGTGCGCCAGGAACTCAGCGGCCTGCCACGGCTCGAGCGGGCGGAGGTCGGCGTCGTCGGTGAGTTCGAGCGTGAACATGAGTGGCCTCCCGGAGTACATAACAAACGTTAGGTACGTACTATAGCCCGCAAGGAGGTGACGGCGATGCCGGCAAGAACCGATCACGAGGCCAGGCGGCGCGACGTGTCGGCCGCGGTCTGGCGGGTACTCGCCGAGGCCGGCTTCGGCGGGCTCACCCTGCGCGCGGTGGCGGCCGAACTGGGTGCGACCACCGGACTGGTGACGCACTACTTCCCCTCCAAGCAGGCGCTGATCGTGCACGCGTTGGAGTTGGCCGAGACGCACACCAGGGCACTCGTTCCGGAGTACGAAGGGCGGGGACTGGAGGCGCTGCGGTCCGCCCTGGCCGCGGCCCTCCCGCTGACACCCGAAGCCACGGACATCAACCGGGTCTGGGTCAGCTCGTGGGACGCCGCCTTGGCAGACGCCGAGCTCCACGCACTCGAGAAAGCTCGCTACAAACGCTGGCGGGCCCGGCTGAAGCCGCTCGTCATCGACGCGCAGGACGACGGCGACCTACCACCAGGCGATCCGGACGACCTCGTGGCAGGGCTCGCCGCGTTCACCCACGGCCTCGTAGTACAGGCGCTCTTCGACCCACGAGCGTTCTCCCACAAACGGCTCACAGCGTTGCTCGACGCCCATCTCGCGGCACTGAGCCCTCAGGGTTGAGCTTCAGTCGAGGGCGACGGCGATGTATTTCACGTCGAGGTATTCGTCGATGCCGACGGTGCCGCCTTCTCGGCCCAGACCGGACTGCTTGACGCCGCCGAAGGGGGCCGCCGGGTTGGAGACGATGCCCTGGTTGAGGCCGACCATGCCGCTCTCCAACGCTTCCGACACCCGCAGCGCCCGGCTGAGATCCTTGGTGAACAGGTACGACACCAGGCCGAACTCGGTGTCGTTGGCCATCCGGATCGCCTCGTCCTCGTCGTCGAAGGCGGTCAGCGGTGCGACCGGCCCGAAGATCTCCTCCTTCTGCAGCCGGGCACTCGCCGGTACGCCGGCCAGCACCGTCGGCGGGTAGAAGTACCCGTTGCCCTCGGCAACCGACCCGCCGAGCAGTACGTCGGCGCCCTGGGACACCGCGTCGTCCACCAGTTCGGCCACCTTGTCGCGCTGCTTCGCGTCGATCAGCGGGCCGACGTCGACGCCGTCACCGGTCCCGCGGCCGACCTTCAACGCCTTCATCCGCTCGGTCAGCTTCGCGCCGAACGCGTCGATCACCGACGAGTGCACATAGATCCGGTTGGCCGCCGTACAGGCTTCACCGCCGTTGCGCATCTTCGCCAGCATCGTGCCCTCGACCGCCTTGTCCAGATCCGCGTCCTCGAACACGATCAGCGGTGCGTTCCCGCCGAGCTCCATGCTGGTGCGCAGTACCTGGTCGGCGGACTGCTCGATCAGCTTCTTGCCGACCGGCGTCGACCCGGTGAAGGACAGCTTGCGGGCGCGGCCGTCCTTGATCAGCGGCTCCATCACCCCGCCGGAGTCGCTGGTGGTGACCACGTTCAGTACGCCGGCCGGCAACCCGGCCTCGGTCATCAGCTCGGCCAGCTTCAGCATCGACAGCGGCGTCTGCGCGGCCGGCTTGATCACCATCGTGCAGCCGGCCGCGACCGCCGGGCCGATCTTGCGGGCGCCCATCGCCGCCGGGAAGTTCCACGGGGTGATCAGCAGACACGGGCCGACCGGCTGCCGGAGTACGACGAAGCGGCCCTTGCCGTTCGGGGCGATCTGGTAACCGCCGTCGATCCGGACGGCCTCCTCGGAGAACCAGCGGAAGAACTCCGCGGCGTACGCGATCTCGCCCTTCGACTCGGCGACCGGCTTGCCCATCTCCAGCGTCATCAGCAGCGCCAACTCGTCGGCGCGGGCCGTCATCAGCTCGAACGAGCGCCGCAGGATCTCGCCGCGGTCGCGAGGCGGGGTCGCGGCCCACTCGGCCTGGGCGGCGACAGCCGCGTCCAATGCGGCCAGGCCGTCCGCCGGACTGGCGTCGGCCACCGAGCAGAGCGTCTCTCCGGTGGCCGGGTCCTCGACCGCCAGGGTCCTACCGCTCTCGGCGGCCTGCCACTTGCCCCCGATGAACAGGTCGGTGGGACACGCTTCGATGACTTCCTGCTCTCGCGACATCTGCTCTGCCTCTCCACGGCTGCCTACTAGTCGGCCGTACCCACAGTAGGCCGCCGCAAAGCAGGAATCAGGCAGTGGCGACGAAGTGAGGTGTGGAGCGCGGGACGGTCCGCACTGTGCGGGACAGCCCAGCTGCAGTGGTCCGCAGAATGGCGGATCGGACCAGCCCGTCGTAGGCGAGCGGAACCAGCATGATCTCGTCCGCCCCGGTACTGGCGGCCAGCGAAGCCAGCTCCGAGGCAACCGTGGCACGGGACCCGATGATGTGGCCGGGATCGTCCAGCAGCCGCTCTGCCCGGTGTCGCTCGCGAGTGGTCAACGGAGACCTCAGTATCTCCAGCAGCTCCGCCGGAGTAGCCCTCGACGACGCCGCGTTGAGCCGGAGCTTCACCCGGACGTACTCCGCGAGCCGGATCACCGCCTCCTCGTCCGTGTCGGCCGCGACGATCCCGACCGTGACTGCGAGATACGGCTTGCCCGTGGGTCCAGTCGCCTCGAAGAACTCCCGGTACGCCGCTGCCGCGGCGAGCGTGGTCTGTGAGGTCGTGTGGTGAGCAAGGAAGACAGGCAGCCCTCGTACTGCGGCCACCTGGGCCTCGTGGGGCGTGCCGGCCAGTACGAACACCGGTGGCGGCAACCCGGCGAGCGCAAGCCGGACATCTCCCACCGGAGCACGGCCGGGAAGACCGTCGCGCAGGAAGCCGCAGAGCTCGTCCAGTCGCTGCGGGAACGCGTCCCAGCCCACGTCGGTCCGGCCGAGCGCGGCAGCTGTGGTCGGCGCGGCCGCCACCGGAGCCTTGCCGACTCCCAGGTCGATCCGGCCGGGGTACGCCGCTGCGAGTGCCGCGAACTCCTCGGCGATCACGAGCGGCTGGTGGTTCGCCAGCATCACCGCGCCTGAGCCCAGCCGGATGCGATCGGTACGTGCCGCCAGTACCGCGGCGAGCACGGCCGGAGCCGCGCTGCCGATACCGCGCACACCGTGCTGCTCCGCCAGCCAGAAGCGCCGGTAGCCGAGATCGTCCGCCGCCTGGGCGACCTCGACCGTCTCCCGCAGCGCGGCCGCGGCAGACTGCCCGGCCATCTGCGGCACCACGTCGAGGACCGAGTGCGCAGAGACCGGGAGACCGGGTGTGACAGGGCTGAACACCTAGCCACCGTCGCAGCTGATCAGCCGGCGCACATGGGTGATCAGCCCCCATGTTCCGCCTCGCCCGCACGTAGGTGAACGGTGCGCCCAGCAGGCCCGAATTTGGGGGTCCGAAGGTCTTGCCCGGCCCGTGGGCACTCAGGCATCGTTCACGGCGTTCGGTCACATCCATCCCTAGAAACGCAACCGAAGGAGGCCAACGTCGAGAACGCAGAGCAGCGGGGGCCGTCCGACGGTTGCCCGTAGTACCGGAGTTCCTGGTCCGGCCTGACCTTCCACCAGAGGTTCGATCGGCCAGGCGCTGCTGCCGCGGGGTGGTCAACCCCCAGTCGCCATCCCGCGGTGCGGCAGCACTACCCACTCGGCCTCGCCGCCGGCCGACGAATATGGGGGCTCGGTACCCATGGCAGCACCCAGCAGCCGATGGCACCCTGAGCCCGTGCTCAACTCCGCGACCACGCCGACGCTCGGCGCCGACCAGGCGAAGCCCTGGTGGACCGCTGGGGTGGGCCCGCACGAACCAGGCCGGCAGATGCCTGCCTGGGCGGCGTACGTGGAACGCAGTACGACCTTGTCCTTCGAGCGCAGGCCGGTCGGGGACGACTGGCGGCAGGCGTTGCTCGGCTGCCTGGCACCGTTGCTCGAATCGGCCCGGCAGGACCTGGCCTCGGCCGGACAGACCGGGGTCGTCGCCGAGCAGTTCCTGCAACAACTCGGAGACCGGCTGGTCCGGTCGGCCGCTCGCACCCTGGTGCTGGAGCTGGCGCGGGCCCGGAGCCGCAACGAGCTGGCCGGGCAGACACCGGCCGAGCGATTCCTGAACTTCACCCACCGGCTCGCGGGAGGGAGCGAGCTGGCGGAATTCCTGGCCGCATACCCGGTGCTGGCCCGGGTCCTGGGCGAGGCGTGCCGACAGGCTGTCGAGGGTCACCTCGAACTGCTGGCCCGCCTCGCCGAGGACCGCGAGCTGGTGGTCACCGAGTTGCTGGCGGGCGTGGACCCCGGCGCTCTGAGCAGCGTGCTGCCTGGTGGCGATCCGCACCGCGGGGGACGGTCGACGGCGACCCTGACCTTCGCAGACGGCCGGAAGGTGATCTACAAACCGCGGCCGTTGGAACTGCACGAGCACTTCAACCAGCTGGTCGGCTGGCTCAACGGCAAGACCGGCCTTGGGCTGCGAACCGTTCCGGTGCTGTGCCGCCCGGGGTACGGCTGGCTCGGGTTCATCGAGCACGAGCCCTGCAGCGACCTCGCCGAAGTACGACGCTTCTACCACCGCCAGGGCGCCTTGCTGACCCTGCTGTACGTGCTGGACGGCACCGACATGCACTACGAGAACCTGATCGCCGCGGGCGACCAGCCGGTGTTCGTCGACGTGGAGACGCTCTTCCACCCGAGCCAGCAGGGCAACGGCGTACTGGGCCAGGATCCTGCTCACTCGGCACTGCGCAGCTCTGTCTACCGCACGGCTCTGCTCCCCCTGCTGTTCACCGGCGAACACGGCGTCGCGGACATCTCGGGACTCGGCGGCGACGTCGGTGAGGTGTCGCCGATCAGCAAGGTCGACTGGGCCGACGCCGGACTGGACACCATGCACCTCGTACGGCGTCCTGCCACCACCTCTGGTGGCCGCAACCGGCCCCGGTTGCACGGCGTCGACATGGAGCCGCGGGACTACGAGATCGCTCTTCTGACCGGGTTCCGGGCCGCGTATGAGGCGATTGCCTGGCACCGTCACGAACTGCTCGGCCCGGACGGGATGCTGGCCGGGTGCGCGGCCGACGAGATCCGGTACGTCGCCCGCCCTACCCAGACCTACGTGACCTTGCTGGACGAGGCGACCCACCCGGACGCGCTCCGCGATGCCGACGGCCGCAGCCAGCTGCTCGATCTCCTCTGGGATGCGGATCCCTCGTTGCACCGGCTGGTGCCGTACGAGCTGGCCGACCTGTGGGCAGGCGACGTCCCGCTCTTCACCGCCCGACCGGACAGCACAGATGTCTGGGCCGCGGACGGCAGCCGGGTGCCGGACCTTCTTGCCCACAAGGGACTTGACGTGGTCGAGGCCAAGATCGCGGCAATGAGCGAGGTCGACCAGCACCGCCAGCAATGGCTCATCTCCGCCTGCCTGGCCACCCGGCCGGAACCGGTCGTACACACCAGTACGGCGAGCAGGCCGGCCGTCGGTGCGGCGGAAGCCGATCCCGAGCGACTGCTCGCGGCCGCCACCGACATCGCCGACGAGATCATGGCCCAGGTCCTCGGCAGCAACGGCGAGGCGAACTGGCTGAGCCTCGAACTGCTCGACGACCACCACTGGGCCGTGATGCCGATGGGCGCGGGCCTGTCGAACGGCTTCACCGGTACGGCGCTCTTCCTGGCCCAGATCGGCGCGCTCACCGGCGCGGAGAAGTACACCGACCTGGCCAGGGACGCGATCCGCCCGATCCCGTTGCTGCTGGACTCGCTGGCGGCCGCGCCGGAGGCCGCACAGATCGTCGGGCCCGGCCTGCACGGCCTCGGCGGGATCAGCTTCGGCCTCGACCGGCTCAGCTCGCTGCTGAAGGACTCCGACGTCACCAAGTGGCTCGGCTCGTCACTCGAACTCAGCGAGCAACTCACCCCCGAACCGGATCAGTTCCCCGGTTACGTCGAAGGCGCGGCAGGCGGGCTGGCCGCAATGCTGGCGATCCACGGCCAACCAGCAGCCGCACGACTCGCGGCCAGGTACGCCGACGAACTCCTCGCCGCAGTGGACCGCCGGGCGCAGGCACCCGACCACGGGTTCGCCCGCGGGTACGAGGGAATCGCCTGGGCGCTCGGCCAATACGCAGTACAGGACAGCCGGTACGCCGACGCGGCGCGGGCTGCCATCGACCTGTCCTCCATCCACCTTGATCAGCGCGACCAGGCCGCCGATGCCGGCTGGTGCGCGGGCGGAGCCGGCACCACCCTCGCCCGGCTGTCCGCTGGTGTGACTGGTATGAGATCGGACCTCGACACCTATCTGAGGTCCGCCGAAGAACGTCCGGTGCTCGCCGACATGAGTCTGTGTCATGGCGAGCTCGGCGCGGTCGAGCCACTGTTGTGGCTCACCGATCGCGAGCACCCGGCCACAGAGGCGGTCCGGCGCCGCCGGGCCGGGCTGGTACTCGCAGCAATACAGCAGTACGGACCGCACTGCGGTACGCCGCGCGCCGTCTCCTCGCCAGGCCTGCTGACAGGGCTGGCCGGGATCGGCTACGGCTTGCTCCGGCTCGGTTTCGGCGGACAGGTTCCGTCCGTACTGCTGCTAGAACCCACCACCGGTCTCCGGCGCCCATCACAGCGTCCGGTCCGGACAGAACACCATTCGACAGGGGAAACAGCATGACCGCCCAGCACAACCAGCCCGAAGACCAGGTCGCCGCCCAGCCGGTCGACGAGGAGCCGGACCCGATCGGCCCGATCACCTTCCCGAAGCGCGGCCGGATCGGCGCGCGGGCCCTCGCGCTGGTCGGCACCGCCAGCGCACTGGCCGTCGGCGTCGTCGAGGTCACCGAGAACTGCGGCACCTTCACCTCGATCAGCGCACCGCACTGATCCCTGCCCCACCCGGAAAACACAGGGATGCCTGACGCCGGCCCGGCTGGAACAAGCGCTTGAGCCAGCCGGGCCGGTCGAAGGCGACCGGCCGAACCCACTGCGATCCAACCGGAGCGTAGCTAGAGTTTGGAACCATGCAGACCCATGCGCCCAGAGTGGTCGGCAGAGACGGGGAGATCGATCAGCTCGACCACCTGCTCGCCGAGGCTCGCGACGGACGTGGGGGTGCGGTCTTCCTGCTCGGCGAGCCCGGCATCGGCAAGAGCCGGCTGGCCGCCGTCGGCACCACGCTGGCCCTCGACCACGGCATGGCGACGCTCCGCGGCCGGGTCGGCGCGATCGGCACGATGGTCGCCTTCCGCCCGTTCACCGAGGCCTTGCTGTCGCTGATCCGGCGCGGCGAGATGCCGGACCCCGAGCGGCTCGGCCTGTATCGCCGGGTGCTCGGCCGCCTCGTTCCCGACTGGGACGACGGCGACGTACCGGAGAGCGGGATCTCCGCTGTCGTCCTCGGTGAGGCGATCCTGCGGTTGCTCCAGCTGGTCGGCCGGGACCGGGGCTGCCTGCTCGTGCTCGAGGACCTGCACGGCTCCGACCCGGAGACGCTGGCCGTGATCGAGTACCTGCTCGACAACCTCCAGGACCAGCCGATCGCCGTCGTAGCAACCCTCCGACCGGACCGCACGCCGGCGGCCGAGCTCGCTCAGCTCGCGGCTCAGCGCGGTACTGCGGCGCTCGTCGAACTGCACCCGCTCGACCGGCAGAACGTCCGCGAACTCGCGGCCGATTGCCTCGAGGTCGCACCGACCGGCGTACCCGACCGGCTGGTCGAGCGACTCTGGGCCGACAGTGCCGGAATCCCTTTCATCGTTGAGGAACTACTGCAGGAAGCCAGCCGGTCCGGACAGTTGCTCTCGGCAACAGACGGCACCGTGCAGGTGGTCGACGACTTCCGGATGTCGGTTCCGGCGGCGGTCGTCCGCAGCATCGGCAACCGGACCGATCAGCTCGGACCGCAGTCGCGGGAGATCCTGGTCCTGGCCGCGGTGATCGGCCACCGCTTTCCGCTCAGCGTGGTCCGGCATGCCAGCGGCGTCGACGAGCGGCAGCTCCTGGCGACCCTGCGAGCCGGGCTGGCCGCCCAACTGGTCGGACCGGACGAGCCGGTCCCGGACTGGTACGCGTTCCGGCATCCGCTGACCGCCGAGGCCCTGCTGGCCGGCCTGAACCCGACCGAGCGAGCAGCTCTGGCCAGCCGCTGCGCGGACGCGATCGAAGAGCTGCATCCCGGCCTGCCGGGCGAGTGGGCCCCGATGGTGGCCGAACTCGCCGAGGCGGGCGGTGACGTCGCCCGGGCCGGCCGGTTGTTCGCCGTCACCGGCCGGCGGTCGTTCGCCGAGGGCTCGATGGCATCCGCGGTGAACCTGCTGGACCGCGCCAACACCCTGCTCGCCGAGGATTCCGATGTGGTTCACCGCGCCGACGTACTCGGGGCATTGCTGCTCGCGGTCGGCGAGACCGGGCAGTTCGGGCACCCGGCCGCCACGGCAGAGGCGATCGAGCAACTGGCCAACCGCGGGCTGGACAGTCGCAAGGTGGCGGCTTTGCATGTCCGGCTCGCCGGCGTCGAACACATCGCCGGCCGCTGGTCGTCCGCGTCAACCCATGTGGCCGTCGCGCGGTCCTTGCTCGGACCGGACGCGGCCGACGCCGACCTGGCGCCTCTGGACGCGATGGCCGCGGCCCTCGAACTGGCCAAGACGAGCCCGGGCCGGCTGAAGTCGGCCGCCGACCTGGCCACCCGGGCCGCTGAGGCGGCGGAGCGGGCCGACCTTCCGGAGGTCGCCGTCGACGCCTGGCAACTGCTCGGCATCCTGTCGCGGGAGCACGACCTCGACCAGTCGATCGGCTACTTCCGCCGAGCTCGGCAGGTAGCCGCCGAGCACAACCTGGCCGTCCAGCAGAACCTCTCGCACATCTTCCAGGCCGGCACGATGTGCCTGGCCGACGGCGACGTCACTGAACTGGAGCATGCCCGGCAGCAGGCGCTGCGGATCGGCGCGATCCCCAGCGCGTACGAGGTCGACGGGGCCCTCGGCCAACAGGCGATCCTGCGCTCGGAGTACGAGAAGGCCGCCGAGATGATCGAGGCCTGCCTGGCCGTCACCCAGCGACTCAAGCTCACCCGCGGCGCGCCGTACGTGCTGGTCACGAAGGCTGTGCTGGCCGGTCACCAGGGCAAGCGCGCCGAGATGGAGGCCACCCTCGCCGAGCTGGCGACCTGGGGTGAACGGGCCTCGCACGAGCTGCCGCTGTCGTACGGGCTGGCCCGGACGTTCTGCGCGCTGCTCGAGGAGAACCGCGAGCTGGCCGAGTCGGACATGGCCCAGGCACTCGCGTACGACGCGCAGAACCCCACCACGTTCCACATGGCCGGCAAGAACGGACTCGGGTTGCTGCTGGGCGTCCTCGCCGGGCGCAACGGCTGGCCGCATTTCGAGGCGGTCTCGGCGACGGCCGGCAGCAAGATGCGCTGGAACCGGCAGTTCGTCCAATGGGGACACGCAGTGCTGCTGGGCCGCGACGGACGGCCCGAGGAGGCCAACGCGATGGCGGCCGAGGCTCTGGAGACGTCGTCGCTCTATCCGATGGCCCGTCATCTCGGGCTGCGCATGGTGGCCGAGCCGGCGCATGCCGACGGCTGGGGCGAACCGGTCGCGTGGTTGCGGCAAGCCGAGGACTACTTCCACACCGCCAACGTGCAGCCGGTGGCCAGTGCCTGCCGGAGCCTGTTGCGGCAACTGGGTGCGACGGTCTCGCAACGGCGTACGGGCACCGACCAGGTGCCGGCGAATCTGCGCCAGCTCGGAGTCACCACCCGCGAGTACGAGGTCTGCCGGTTGCTGGTCGACCGGATCGGCAACAAGTCGATCGCGTCGAGGCTGCACATCTCGCCACGGACGGTCGAGAAGCATGTCGCCAGCCTGATGACCAAGACGCAGCAGCCCGACCGCGAGGCGCTGAGCAGTTTTGCCCGTACTGTCCTGCAAGACTGAGCCCTTCCGGAACGAACCACTCGCGCCCGGAGTGTGCTCATTTATGAACGCTCGCTTTGTATATAGGATGGGCGAGTGGCAGGCAAGGGGTCGGACATGGGCAAGGGAACGGTCGGCGGCGGCGGTACGACGATGCTGCGCCGGATCAACGTCGCGGCCGTGCTGGACGCGGTCCGCCGCTCCGCACCGGCCCCGCTGCGGGTCGCCGAACTGGTGGAACGGACGGGTCTGGCCAGACCGACCGTCGCCCAGGCGGTCGACGAACTGCTGGAAAACGGCTGGCTGCAGCAACACGGCCCGGATTCGGCGGACCGCTCACTCGGCCGTCCGGCCATCCGGGTGTCGCTGCGTGGCCGAGCCGCGCCGGTGCTCGGGCTGGACGTCGGTCCGCACCGGGTCACCGTAGGCGTCTCCGACCTGGCCGGCCGCAAGCTTTCCCTGGTACGCCGGTCCGGTCCGGGCTGGAGCGCTCAGGAGCTGCTCGGGGTCATCAGCGAGGTGATCACCGAAGCACTCGCCGAGGCCGAGGTACCGGCCGAGGACATCGCGGCCGCGGTGGCCGCGAGCCCGGGCATCGTGGACGAGCACACCGGTCGCGTCCAGCTGGTGCCGAGCGTGCCCGGCTGGTCCGCGGTCGACCTGACCAAGCACGTTCGCAGCCTGCTCGACTGCCCGGTCATGCTGGACAACGACGCCAACCTCGCCGCGCTGGCCATCGCCGCGGCCCGTGGCGGCACCGGGACCCTGCTTGCGGTCCAGTGGGGTGAGCGTCTCGGCGCCGGCATCGTGATCGACGGCCGGTTGCACCGCGGTACGGGCGCTGCGGGTGAGATCGGCTTCATCGCTACCGCACCGGACGACGTGATCAACCCCGAGGACAGCCGCGGTCCGCTGGAACGCGCGGTCGGCTCCGAGGCGATCGCCGAGCTCGGGCGGCAGGCAGCGCTGGCCAATCCCGACTCGCGGCTGGCAGAGCTAGGCCGTGATCAGCTGGACACGGCCGACGTGTTCGCCGCTGCTGCGGAGCGGGACCCGGTCGCGCAGGCTGTTGTGCAGCAGGTCGCGCGGGACTTCGCGAGGGCGCTGGCGCCCGCAGTACTGGTTCTCGACCCGACTGCCGTGGTGATCGGTGGCGGCGTGGCGCGAGCGGGTGCCGTGCTGCTCGACGCGATCTCCGACCAGCTCCGGTTGCTGACGCTGAACCACCCGAAGCTGGAGTTGTCGGCACTTGCTGAGGACGCCGTGGTCACCGGGGCGATGCGGATGGCACTGGACGAGGTCTGGCAGCGCAAGCTTCCTACTCCTGCTCTGACCACGCCCGCCTGACCTCCGTCTTTTCCTTGGTCCCTGGCGAACTAGTCGCTGAGCGCCTTCGCGATCGCGTCGGGGCGGTCCAGGTGGACCAGGTGGGCTGAGTCGCTGAGCACTTCGATGGCGGTGGTGTTGAGCTTGGCGGCGAGTTCGCGCTGACCGGCCAGCCAGCTCTTCGCGGTGAAGCGGGAGCTGCCACCGGTGGCGACCAGGAAGACGGTCGGCGGAAGGTCCGGCGGCGGATCCTTCAGCAGCTCGGCCACCTCGGCGGCCAGCGTCCAGCTGTTGGCCAGATCGTCCCAGAACAGCAACCAGGAGTCCGCCGCCCCGTACCGCGCCCTGGCGGTTGCCTTCGACAACAAATCGCGGTTGGTCGCACTCCCGACCCAGACCAGCAGCCGCCGCAGGGTAGGCCCGATCAGCCGGGTCAGACCGGTGCGGCCGACGAAGGTGAGGAACGACCGGATCGCCCGGTCGGCCCGGGTGCCTGGATAGAGCCAGCTCCAGCCGGTCTCCGAGGTCAGGCTGGTGTCGATCAGGACCAGGCGCTCGACCTCGCCGGGGTGCACGAGCGCCCACCGCAGTACGGCGAGGCCGCCGATCGAGTGGCCGGCCAGGCATACCGGCGTACCGGCGGTCGTTGCCGCTCGCAACTCGTCCAGCGGAGCGGCGACCGGGGTCTGCCACGGGTCGACGACCCGGACGTCGCGCCCGGGCAACAGTTCGAGGACCCGGTCGAACTCCTCGGGAGTCTCGGCCAGGCCGGGCAGCACGATCCAGGATGCGCTCATCGGGTGAAAGCTTGCCTCAGACCTGGCAACAGTGTCGCCATGAATAAGCAAACCAGCAGGACGGAGACCCGCTGCAGGAGGCCGGGCGGGTGCAGATCGTTGCCGGTCAGCACCTCGAGGCCGACCTCGATCCCGAGCCAGACCTGGGTGATCGCTACGCCTGCCGCCAGTACCGCGACCACCTTCGCGAGCACGCCACGCCAGCCCAGGCGACGCAGTATCAGAACGGCGAAGATGCTCATGGCGATGCTGCCGAGGTCGGCCAGCGTGGAGGTGGCCTCGTGCAGGAACAGGGCGAATCCGACCTGACCATTCGCCTCGGCTTCGCGGCAGGCCTGGCTCAGTGAAGGCGCGCAGTCCATCGGGAGGAGCGCATCGGACATCGTGCCGATACCGAACACGGCCGCGCCGGCCAAGAGGCCGGCCACGTCGCGATGCATCTTTGCGGCCGGCCGGCCGAGGACGGCGGCGAGTGCCAGCAACACGCCGGAGCCGAGGTCCATCGCGCGGGCGTACGGGCTCGTCGGCTGGTCCTTGGCGCCGAGTTCGCTGAGAAACGAATAGTGCAGATTCAGCGGGAATCCGGCCGCCACTTCCAGCAACAAGCTGCAGTACAGCACCGCGGCCGCGACCATCACATCGCGCATCAGCCGGTACTGGAACCGGTCGGGGACGGCCAACATGTCGGCCAGAGTCGCACACCGCGCAAAGGTGTGGCCTGGTAGGTGGGATGATCAGTCAGGTGTCATCGGAACAGGTGATCCCCAAGTGGCAGCAACGGGCCGCGGTGTGGGTCGGTCGCGCCGTCTTGTTCGCTGCGGTCTGCTCGTTCATCGCGGTCCCCGTGCATCTGTTCGCGCCGGACTTCGTCGCGGACGTCGAGGATGTCATCGAGTTCTTCGGCATCCCGGCGGGTCACACCTTCCTGTCGGCCGTCTATCTGGCGGTCGTCGGCAGCGCGCTGCGGCGGGGCAAGCGGGCGGCGCTGCTGTGGGTGCTGTTCGTCTTCGAGGGCCTGTGGCTGCTCGGCCGGATCGCCGCGGTGGGCTTCCTCAGCGTGCTGATCGCCAACCCGGACGACCCGGACCTGAAGACACCGGACTTCGAGAAGCTCGGCATCGGTGACCTCGAGTGGAGTGTCGCCAGCCTGATCGTCACGCTGGGCATGATCTGGCTGCTCTGGCGGATCCGCGGCGCCTTCCCGGCCCGGCTGGCACCCGGAACGCGGCGGATCGCCGTCGGCGTACTGATCACCGGCCTGCTGATCTCGACCGCGGTCAGCATCACGCTCACCCAGGTGTTCCCGCACACGCTGCACGGGCAGAAACAGAAGGTCGGCTGGGCCATCTTCGCCGCCCTCGGGCAGAGCCGGACGACGATGGGCGGCGACCACTCGGGTCACAACTGGGTCGGCCTGACGGTCGGTTTCCTGTCCGCGCTGTCCCTGGTGATCGCCTTCGCGATCTTCCTGCGGTCGGTACGCCGGGTCCGCTACCTCAGCCAGGCGGAGGAACTCCAGGTCCGCCGGCTCCTGCTCCAGTACGGCGAACGCGACTCACTCGGCTACTTCGCCACCCGGCGCGACAAAGCCGTCATCTTCTCCCCCGACAACAACGCTGCGATCGCCTATCGGGTGGTCAACGGAGTCAGCCTCGCCAGCGGTGACCCACTGGGCGATCCGGTGGCCTGGCCCGCCGCGATCCAACGCTGGCTCGCCGAGGCCCGCGTCTACGGCTGGTCCCCTGCCGTCCTGTCCGCGAGCGAGGAGGCCGCGCACGCCTATGTCGACGCGGGCCTGCGCGCGCTGGCAATGGGTGACGAGGCAATCATCGACGTCGCCGACTTCAGCCTCGAAGGCCGGACGATGCGACCGGTCCGGCAGGCGGTCACGCGCGCCCAGCGAGCCGGGTACCACGCCGAGGTGCGCCGTCACGGCGACCTGTCCCCGGAGGCCCTGCAGGAGTACGTGCGGTTGGCCGAGAAGTGGCGCGGGGCACAGACCGAGCGCGGGTTCTCGATGGCTCTCGGGCGGCTGGGTGACCCGGCCGATGCGCGCTGCGTGATGGTGATCGCGCGCGACTCCGAAGGCGCCGTACGAGGGCTGTTGTCCTTCGTACCGTGGGGTGTGCGGGGCGTTTCGCTCGACCTGATGCGCCGCGACCCCGAGTCGGTGAACGGGCTGATGGAGTTCATGGTCGCCTCGCTCGTGGACGCCTGCAGCGACCTCGGCGTCCATCACATCTCGCTGAACTTCGCCATGTTCCGGGAGATCTTCAGCGACGCCGAGCGAGTCGGCGCCGGTCCCGTACTGCGGCTCACCAACGCGCTGCTGACCGCTGCTTCGAGGTTCTGGCAGCTGGAGAGCCTGTACCAGTCGAACGAGAAATACCTGCCCCGCTGGTCGCCCCGGCTGATCTGCTACTCCCGCGGCGCCTCGCTCGCGCAGGTGCTGCTGGCGGCCGGGACAGCCGAGGGCTTCCTGCCCGCGCCTCGGCCGTGGACCCGCGTCGACACGGTCGAGACCGCCGAACGGCACGCGATCAGGGCGGCCGACGGCGGCCGGTTCAACGCGGCCGTGCGCGAGCAGGAGCAGGAACTCCTGCGTCCGGTCCTGCCGGACCGGCGACTGACCGAGCAGGAGCAGATCCGCCGGACCAAGCTCGCCGAACTCGTTGCCGCCGGCATCGATCCGTATCCCGTCTCGGTTCCTCGAACGGAAACACTGGAACGCATCCGCGAGCTGCACGACAACCTGCCGCCCGATCACCACACCGGCCAGCAGGCTTCGGTCACCGGCCGGGTGACCCGGATGCGCAACCACGGTGGACTCGCTTTCGCCCAGCTGCAGGACGGTCTGGCCGAACTGCAGGTGATGCTGACAGCAGAGGCGTGCGGTGCCGAGGCGTTGCGCCTGTGGCGCCGGCTCGTCGACATCGGCGACCACGTCAGCATCACCGGTGAGGTCGTGACGAGCCGCCGGGGTGAGCTGTCGATCGCGGCCGCCGGCTGGGTGATGGCGGCCAAGTGCCTGCACCCGTTGCCGGACAAGCGCAAGGGCTTCACCGACGCCGAGGCACGGGTCCGCCAGCGCCACCTCGACCTGGTGATGAACCCGGACTCACTGCGGATGATGCGACACCGCAGTACGGCGGTACGGGCCCTGCGCAACGGATTCGAGACGCGCGGCTTCATCGAGGTCGAGACACCGATGCTGCAGGCCGTGCACGGTGGCGCGAACGCGCGGCCGTTCATCACGCACATCAACGCCTACGACACCGAGCTGTTCCTGCGGATCGCGCCCGAGCTGTTTCTCAAGCGGCTGAGCGTCGGCGGGATGGGCAAGATCTTCGAGCTGAACCGGAACTTCCGCAACGAGGGTGCGGACGCGACGCACAACCCGGAGTTCACCTCCGTCGAGGCCTACCAGCCGTACGCCGATTACCACACGATGCGCGAGCTCACCCGTGAACTGCTGATCGAGACGGCCACCGCGGTCTTCGGCAAACCGGTGGTCAAGCGGCCCGACGGCGAACTCGACATCTCCGGCGAATGGCCGGTGATCTCCGTGCACGAGGCGGTCAGTCGGGCGACCGGCGTACAGGTGGACTCCGGTACGTCGTGCGAGCGGTTGCGCGAACTGTGCGCCGAGAAGGGCGTCCACGTCGCGTTCGACCTGTCACCGGGCGAACTGGTCCTGGAGCTGTACGACGAACTGGTCGAGCCGGCCACGACGATGCCGACGTTCTACACCGACTTCCCGCTGGAGACGTCGCCGCTGACCCGGACCCACCGGTCCGACCCGCGGCTGGCCGAGCGCTGGGACCTGGTCGCCTTCGGCGCGGAGATCGGTACGGCGTACTCCGAGCTGGTCGATCCGGTCGAGCAACGACGCCGGCTCACCGAGCAGTCGCTGAAGGCCGCCGCCGGCGATCCGGAGGCGATGTCGCTGGACGAGGACTTCCTCAGCGCACTCGAGTACGCGATGCCGCCGACCGGTGGGCTCGGTATCGGCGTCGACCGGGTGATGATGATGCTCACCGGTCAGAACATCCGCGCCACCTTGGCCTTCCCCTTCGTCCGGCCGGCCCCGCGACTCTGATCGGTGCCGCGGCTCTGATCGGCTGGAACCAGGGTCCTGCTCGTCGCGTCTGCACCCTTGTGGACAGTCGGGTCGCCGTTGTCGGTGGGCCCACCTAAGCTTTGTTCTCAAGGGGACGACGAGATCTGGGGGGCAGTGTGAAGAAGCTTTTGTGCGTCACGATCGGGCTTGCCGTGGTCGGTCTGGCGACCGGGTGCGGCACCTCGTCGAAGGACAACGCCGGCACGACGACGACGCAGTCGACCTCGGCGCCGGTCACGACGAGCAGCGACCCGGTGGAGACGCCCACGCCGGTCGTCACGACACCGGCCGGCCCGCTGACAGCGGCGCAGTACCAGACAAGTCTGACCGAGCTGGATGCCCGGCTCGCTCCGGCGATCAAGGCTCTCGGCACGGCCAACAACGGCGACAATCTGGCCACTGCGATGACCGGCCTGTCGCAGTTGCTGGAGACGGAGAAGTCTGCGCTCGAGGACGTCAAGCCGCCGGCTGCCGCAGCCGCGGCGCACAAGGCTTTGCAGGCGCGTCTGCAGGCGGCCAGCGACAACCTGTCCGGGACGGAGAACGACGACGCGGTCTCCAACGCCAAGTGCGGTGGTGTCGTCTACACGTCGCAGAGCCTGCAGCGGAAGCTGACCGCCGATCTGGCCAGTGCCGTTGCGCTGCTGAAGAAGGCCGGCATCCGCTTCGGCAGCACGCTGCCCGACCTGGGCCCGGAGCCCGCCGACCAGCGCCCGTCGAACGGTGACATCATCGTCCGCTCCGGCGCCCGCGGCGCCGGCCGGCTCCAGGTCGAGAACGGTACCGACAAGGACGTCGCGATCTCGGTCGTCACCGACGGTCAGCCGCCCAGCAAGCCGCACGTGATGATGTTCGTGCAGGCGAAGAAGACGGCGACGATCAGCCGGATCGGCGGGAAGTACCACATCTACTACAAGACCGGAAAAGACTGGAACGCCAAGCGCCGCCAGTTCAGCTCCGACTGCAGCTTCTCCAAGTTCGACCAGGGCTTCGGCAAGAACGAAGGCTGGAAGATCGGCCTCAAACCCAGCCTCCTGGGCAACGCCTCCACCAGCAACGTCGACGCCTTCTGACCCTCCCCACCCAGCTCCCACCCACCCATGGGCGGCGCGCCTGCGTCGCGCCTGGTGGGTGCGGGGTTGGGGCGGGTGGGAAGAGTGCGCTGAAGGCGGTGGCACGCAGGACCTCAACCGGTGTGCCGAGGGCTGACAGAACTGGGTGAGGCAGTGGCGCGGACGCACGAGACCACCCGCCGCGAACCGGCTGTTTGCTCAGGTGAGGGTTTGGAGGCCTAGGACTGAGAGGAGGCGGAGTTTTTCGGCGGAGTCCGAGGTGGGGGTGGCTGTGTAGACGACGAGGCGGAGGTCGCTGCCGGGGGCGGTGAGGACGTCGCAGTCGAGGGTGAGGGGGCCGACGTCGGGGTGGTTGACGGTTTTGCGTTCGGAGCCGTGGAAGGCCATCGGGCGGGCGTCCCAGAGGGTGGCGAAGAGGTCACTGGCCTCGCGGAGGTCTTTGATCAGCGCGCGCAGGTCCGCGTCCTTGGGGTAGCGCACGGTGGCCGCGCGGAGGTCGGTGACCATCGCCGCGCGGAAGTGCTCGGCCTGTTCGGGGGTCTGGACGACGCGGTTGAAGCCACCCGGCAGGTTCGCCGCCGACGGAGCGAAGTGCCGCCAGATGACGTTGCGATCGCGACCTCGCAGGCCGGACGGGTCGCCCAGCAGCGCGGCCCACAAGGAGTTCCAGCTGACCAGGTTCCAGGCCGCGTCGCAGACACTGAGCGGTGCGCCCTCGAGTTGGTCGACCAGCCGCTGCACCCCAGGCGGGATGTACGTCGAGATGTAGGCCGCCGACGGTTCGACCTGACCCGCCAGTGCGAAGAGATGGTTGCGCTCGGCATCGGAAAGCCGGAGCGCCCGGGCCAGCGCGGTGAGCACCTGGACAGACGGCGTGGACGACCGGCCTTGCTCCAGCCGGATCACGTAGTCGACCGATAGCCCCGCCAGCTGAGCGAGCTCCTCGCGCCGCAACCCCGGCGCACGCCGTACGCCGCCTGTCGTCAGACCGGCTTCGGCAGGGCCCACGCGGTCGCGCCAGGCATGCAAGGTCTTCCCGAGTTCTCCCACCCGTCCAGTATCCGCGAGCCTGCACACAACAGCCTGGTACTGCGGTTCCCTAGGCAAACCCGTGCGCTACCTGATCTCCGCCGGCCCGAGCAGAGTCGAAGCATGACAACAACCTTGATCACCGGGGCCAACAAGAGCCTCGGCTTCGAAACCGCCCGTCAACTCATCGCCGCCGGGCACACCGTGTACGTCGGCGCCCGCGACCTCGGCCGTGGCAAAGAAGCGGCCGACCGGCTGGGCGGCCGCTTCGTCCAGCTCGACGTCACCGACGACGACTCGGTCCGCGCGGCGGCGCAGACTATCCAGGACGAGGTCGGTCACCTCGACGTCCTCGTCAACAACGCCGGCATCCCAGGCAGCAGGGACGATGACGCGGCGAAGTTCCAGCAGGTCTTCGACACCAACGTCTTCGGCGTGGTCCGGATGCTCCAAGCATTCCTGCCCCTGCTCGAGAAGAGCGACAACCCGGTCGTCGTCAACGTGAGCAGCGGTCTCGGCTCGCTGACGGTGGCCGCCGACCCCGAAGGCAACAAGGACGCCGCCCCGGTCTGGGTGCCGACCTTCGCCTACTCGTCGTCCAAGGCCGCGTTGAACATGCTCACCATCCAGTACGCCCGCCAGTACCCCGGGCTGCGGATCAACGTCGTCGACCCCGGCTACACCGCCACCGATTTCAACGGCCACAACGGCTACCAGACGATCGAAGAGGGCGCCGAGATCATCGTCCGCCTCGCCCGCATCGACCAGACCGGCCCAACCGCCCAATACCTCAGCCTCACCGGCACCATGCCCTGGTAGCGCGGCCCGACGCAACCGCGCCGAGCTAGCGGCCGCAGCGACACCGCCCCGCGCCAGCGGCCGCAGGGCCACCCCGCGCTGTGCCAGCGGCTCGCCCGAGGCAAGCGGGCCGGCGATCGCTGTGCGAGGCTGCTGCGATGACAGTCCTGCTGCTGCACGGCCTCGGCGCGACCCACCGCGTGTGGGACGGCTGGCCGGTCGACGATCGGCGAGCACCCGATCTCCCCGGTCACGGCACGGCGGCGCGCCTGCCGGAGTACACGTTCTCCTCTATGGCAGCCGCCGTCGCCGAGGAGCTCCAAGGCAGCAACGACCTCACCGTCATCGGCCACTCGCTGGGCGGTGTCATCGCGCTCGAACTCGCGAGCGGCCGGTACGGCGTACAGGTTGCCACCGTGATCGCTCTGGGCGTCAAGGTGGTCTGGTCGGCCGACGAACTCGCCAAGGCCGCCGCCTTGGCGCAGCGCCCGATCACCTGGTTCGACACTCGCGACGAGGCAGCCGCCCGCTACCTCAAAGTCTCCGGACTACAGGGCCTGGTCGATCCGTCGGACGACTCCGTCGACCACGGCCTGCAGCACGAAGGCGACCGCTGGCGACTCGCCCTGGATCCGAAGGCCTTCGGTGTCGGCGCGCCCGACATGCCCGAACTACTACGGGCCAGCCAGGCTTCCGTAGTACTGGCTCGGGGTGAGCTGGATCCGATGAACACCGACGCCCAGCTCACCGCCCTGCACGACAAGGTGATCACACTGCCGGGCCTTGGTCACAACGCCCATGTCGAGGATCCGGCGGCGCTCAGCATTCGATGACGTTGACGGCGAGGCCGCCACGGGAAGTCTCCTTGTACTTGATCTTCATGTCCGCGCCGGTCTCGCGCATCGTCTTGATCACCTTGTCCAGGGTGACGACGTGCACGCCGTCGCCGTGCATCGCCATCCGGGCCGCGTTGATCGCCTTCACCGAGGCCATCGCATTCCGTTCGATACAAGGGATCTGCACCAGACCGCCGACCGGATCACACGTCAGGCCGAGATTGTGTTCCATCGCGATCTCGGCCGCGTTCTCCACCTGCTCCGGACTGCCACCCAGTACTTCGCACAGCCCGGCCGCCGCCATCGAGCAGGCCGACCCGACCTCGCCCTGACAGCCCACCTCGGCACCCGAGATGGACGCATTCTCCTTGTAGAGAACGCCGATCGCGGCAGCGGTCAGCAGGAACCGGACCACCCCGTCATCCGTTGCCCCAGGCACGAATCGCCGGTAGTAGTGCAGTACGGCGGGAATGATGCCGGCGGCACCGTTCGTCGGCGCGGTCACGATCCGGCCGCCCGACGCGTTCTGCTCGTTCACCGCCAGCGCGAACAGGTTGACCCAGTCCATCACCTTGAGCGGATCGGTCGACCACGGATCGCGACTCAGCTTCTGGTGCAGCGAATGCGCCCGGCGCGGCACCTTCAACCCACCCGGCAGCACGCCCTCGGTTTCGCAGCCCTCCTGCACGCAGTCCTGCATCACCTGCCAGATGTGCAACAGGCCGGCCCGGATCTCGGGCTCGGTCCGCCAGGCCAGCTCGTTCGCGAGCATCACCTCGCTGATCGGCAGCTGCGACTCGCGGCAACGGTCCAGCAGTTCGGCGCCGGTCAGGAACGGGTACTTCAGCGGGGTCCGGTCGAGCACGATCCGGTCGCCCGCGGCGGCGTTCTCGTCGACCACGAAACCACCGCCGACCGAGTAGTAGGTGCGCTCCCGCAGTACGGCGCCGTCGGCGGCCCGGGCGACGAACGTCATCCCGTTCGGGTGGTAGGGCAGCGCCTTGCGCCGGTGCATCACCAACTGGGTGTCGGGATCGAAGGCGATCTCGTGCTCGCCCGCCAGAAGGATGCGGCGAGCGGCAAGGATTGCCTGCACCCGGTCGTCGACGGACCGGGTGTCGACCGTCTCGGGGTCTTCACCTTCCAGTCCGAGCAGGACCGCCTTGTTGCTGCCGTGCCCGTGCCCGGTCGCGCCGAGCGAGCCGAACAACTGCGACTCGACGGCCGTGGTACGGGTGAGTAGGCCGTCGGCGGCGAGGCCGAGGGCGAAGGTACGGGCGGCTCGCATCGGTCCCACCGTGTGGGAACTCGACGGGCCGATCCCGACGCTGAACAGATCGAAGACGCTGATCGCCATCTGGAGGATTCCTTCCGGTCGTCGTTGACCGTTTGGTTTGCCTCCCCGCTCTGTCAGACCTGACGTCTTCCAGAGGTGCCTCGCCCGTGCGGTGAAGGTGCCTGAGAGATTCTTGGGGAGAGTTGCTCCTACGGCGCCCGGGTCGAGCCCGGGTCTCTCCCGCACGGGTTCATGCGGCTGCTGTGCGGTTGTAGTCGGACGCCGTGACCGTACGGCGAGCCGACCGCAGCCGTCAATCCGGCGAAGGAGTTCAGCGGGTCAGGCGGCCGGTCCGCTCGGCCCAGAGTTCGAAGAACCAGGTGAACAGCGGCGGGATACTGGCGGCCAGCGCGAGCAGGGTGGTCGGCCAGGTCCAAGCAAGGGGCTTGCGGACAACGGCGACCGTGATCACGTAGGCGATGAAGATCGTGCCGTGGATCGGGCCGAAGATCTGTACGCCGAGCTCGTTGTCGGACAGCACGTACTTGAACAGCATGCCGATCAGCAGTCCGGTCCAGGACACCGCCTCGGCGATCGCCACCGCGCGGAACCAGGTCGCGTGCTTCGGCCGGACGGGAGCGTCGAGCGTCGTCTCAGTCATCAGACCAGTGACCCTAACAAGTCCCCAACCCACGCGGGGGATCGGTCCGGGGACAACCCCGATGCGCCGCGGAAGACGTTTGCCGAGGATCGAACCATCCCCGACCAAAGGATCCGAAGTGCTGCTCAAACCCAGCCGGACCATCGCATGGGCTGCGCTCCTCGGCATCGCCTCGACCGGCGCCGCCGTCGTACCAGCCATCGCCGAGCCACCACCAACCGTCGCCAAAGCCCTGCAGTGGAAGGACTGTCAGCCCGAGCCGGGTGATACCGAGGAGGACAAGGAGCTGATCAAGGGCTCGCAGTGCGCCACCCTCCAAGTACCGATCGACTGGAACCACCCAGCAGGACCCACCTTCGCCCTGGCAGTAGCACGCCGTACTGCGAAGGAAACGCGCGTCGGCTCGCTGATCTTCGGACCGGGCGGCCCGGGCGACTCCGGTGTCGACCGGATCAGAACCGGGATGAGCCGCTTCAGTGCCGAGCTGCAGAACCGCTTCGACATCGTCAGCTTCGACCCGCGGGGAATCGCCCGGAGCAACCCGGTGAAGTGCTCGGCCGCTCTGCTCGCCCAGCAGCCGTCGCCGATCATCGGCAGCCAGGCCGAGTTCGACCGGACGATCGCCTACAACCGCAAGCTGGCCGAGGACTGCAAGGCGAACACCGGGCCGCTGTACGACCACATCGACACCCTGCAGACCGTCCAGGACCTCAACGCGATCCGAATCGCTCTCGGGGAATCGCAGCTGACCTTCCACGGCAGCTCGTACGGGACGCTCCTCGGCGAGCAGTACGCCGAGCGGTACCCGAGGAATGTCCGGGCCATCGTCCTGGAGAGCGTGTTCGACCACGGCGCCGCGACGACCCGTCAGTTCCTCGACGCGCAATCCACGGCGGCGCAGAACTCCTTCGACGAATTCGTGAAGTGGTGCGACTCGGCAACCACCTGCGCCCTGCACGGCCGTGATGTCCACGCCTTGTGGGCTGATCTGCTCGCCAGGGCCGGCCGTGGCGAGCTACCGGATCCGCAGCGCCCGCAGTACGCGACGACTCCGTTCTTCCTATCCTTCGCCGTCTTCCGACTGCTCTACACACCGCAGTGGGCCAAGCTCGGCGAGGTACTGAAACAGCTCGACGAAAGCGAGCCGCCGACCGCTCAGCCACCGGTCCCGTCCGGTCTGCAGGCGAACACGATCGCGCCGTTCTGCCGCGACTTCAGCCTGCCGGTGCGCGACTACCGCGAGTTCGCCGGCTATCTGAAGCGGCTGGCCCGGAACACGCCGGACTTCAAGTACCCGGGTCAGCTGATCGCCGTCACGTCTTGTCTCGGTCTTCCCCCGGCGCCGAATCCCCAGCGGAGCCTGGCCGTACGACACCTGACGACCCCGATCCTGCTGTCCAACGCCATCCATGACCCTGCCACTGGCTACAACTGGGCGACGGACGTGGCGCACCAACTGGGCCGCAACGGCGTACTGCTGACGTACCAGGGCTGGGGGCACGGTAGCTACAACAAGAGCCCGTGCGTGCAGGCCACCATCGACAAGTACCTGGTGTCATTGCAGGTCCCTCCCCGCGGAACCAGTTGCCCGGCGGTGCAGCCCACCGGCTGACTCAGACGTGGACCAGGTGAGCTTCCTGGACCCTGGTGAGCTGGCGACCGGAGATCGCCTCGCCCGACAGCAACTGCAACTGGGCGCAGGCGGTCTCCAGCGCACGCGACTGGGTCGGGCAGCCGTCGACGAACCAGAACGGATCGTCGGGTTGCGAGTCGTCGGCGTCGTCGATGTCGGCATACCAGTGATGCCCCCCGGTGCACGCGCAGCGCACCACCCGCACTCGCAGGTTCATCGAAAAATCCCCCCGTACCAAGAAAAGCCCTGGGTCCCCCCCGGGTCCCAGTCGGGGTCAGCCCGGCCGGCGCGTGGTCGCGGCCCCCCACTGCCACGCGCCGGGCCGAGTTTGACCCTCCCCCGCTCGCTACATCGGTCCCGGCCTGCCGAGTGTTACAGCACGTGACCAACTTTTTCTCAGTGATCTTTTCGTAACACCCGGTAGTGCTCAGCCGGGCAGATTGGCCTTGACCCACTGCTCCAGGCCGTCGGCGGTGATCGGCAGGTCGGCGGTGAGGATTTCGGTCCGGTCGGCGTGCACGACCACGTTGTCCTCGATCCGGATGCCGATACCGCGCAACTCCGGGGGGACCGTCTCGTCGTTCGGGTGGAAGTAGAGACCGGGCTCGACCGCCAGTGCCATTCCGACCTCCAGGTCCGCGGCGAAGTAGGTCTCCGGCCGGGCCGCGTCGCAGTCGTGCACGTCGAGGCCGATGTAGTGCCCGAGCCCGCACACGACATACCGCCGGTGCTGCTGGCCGTCGGGCCCGAGCGCCTCGTCGAGCGAGACGTCGATCAGGCCCCAGTCCCGCAATCCCTCGACGAGCACGCGCATCGCCTCGTACTGGAACGCCCGGTACGGCGCGCCTGGGCGAACCGCGTCGAGTGCGGCGAGCTGTGCCTGGTGCACCAGGTCGTACACCTGGCGCTGGGCGGCCGTGTACTCGCCGGTGACCGGGAAGGTCCGGGTGACGTCGGCGGTGTACAGCGTCCGTGTCTCCACCCCCGCGTCGAGCAGGATCACGTCGCCTTCGCGAACGGCCCCGTCGTTCCGCACCCAGTGCAGCACCGGCGCGTGGTTGCCTGCAGCAACGATCGACGCGTAGCCGACGCCGTTACCCGCACTCCGGGCGCGCCGGTCGAACGTCCCCTCCAGCCATCGCTCACCACCACCGCGCACCGCCTCGGGCAGCTCCCGGGCGACATCGGCGAACGCCTGCACACTCGCGGCGACGGCCTCGCGGAGTTGATCGAGCTCCCAGTCGTCCTTGATCCGGCGCAACTCGGCCAGCGTCTGCCGCAGCGAGTTCCCGTCGTACGGCGAGGTGCGCACGAGCCCGTCGAGCACCGGGTCCACGCCGTACGTCGCGAGCATGAACGGTACGGCGCCGCGCACGGCCGAGGAGAGCTCCTCGAGCGGGCGGCAGGCGATCCCGAGCGCGTCGGACCAGTCCTTCAGTCCCGGCACCGGGCCGATCCACAGCTCCCCGTCGCGCGCGTTCGCGAAGAAGTCGACCTCGTCGGGGCCGGCCGTCTCGCGCAGGTACAGCGTCGAGTCGCCGTCGGCGGAGATCACCAGCACGGCACCCTCGGCCTGGCAACCGGTCAGCCAGACGAAATCGCTGTCCGCGCGGAACCGGTAGTCGGTGTCGTTCGACCGGACCGGCGAGTGCCCCGCGGCGATCGCGATCCGTCGGCCGGGCAGCGCTGCGGTGAGTTGCCGCCGGTGCTCCGCAGCCGCCTCCGCCAGGCCGTCGGGCAGCACCACCGACCGATCCACCGGTCCCCAGTTCCGGCTGATCGACTCCCGGAACCCCTTCGCGTCGATCGGGCGGTACGACTTGCGCTGTTCCTCGGTCCGGTCATCAGTCATGCTTTGCTCCCCCTGGAAGCTAGAGCTGTCGATAGGCGCTGTCCGGCACGTCGGTCACGAACATGTGCCCGGGGGCATGGGTGATCGCGAACGGGGGCCGTGAATCCATCAACGCAGCTTGGGGTGTCACTCCGCAACCCCAAAAGACCGGCACATCACCGGGCTCGGCATAAACCGGTTCACCGAAGTCCGGCCGGGCCAGATCGGCGATGCCGAGATCGGCCGGTGAACCGATGTGGACAGGTGCTCCGTGCACCCGCGGCATCCGCGCTGTCACCTGTACGGCGGTCGCCACCAACGCGGCCGGGATCGGCCGCATCGACACCACCAGCGGGCCGCGCAACCGGCCGGCGGGACGGCACTCGGTCGAGGTCCGGTACATCGCCACATTGCGCCCCTGCTCCAGGTTCCGAACCGGAACGCCCGCGTCCAGCAGGGCCTGCTCGAAGCTGAAACTGCAGCCGATCAGGAAGCTCACCAGGTCGTCGCGCCACAGGTCCACGACGTCACCCGGTTCGTCGACCAGCTCGCCGTCCTGCCACACCCGGTAGCGCGGCAGGTCGGTTCGGAGGTCGGCCCCGGGCGCCAGCGCAGTACGGAAGGAGCCGGTGTCGGTGACGTCCAGCAGTGGCACCGGCGTCGGATTCCGTTGCCCGAAGAGCAACATGTCGTAGGCCCATTCGCGGGGCAGCACGACCAGATTCGCCTGGGTGAATCCCGGCGCATGCCCGGTCGTCGGCGCGACCAGACCACCCCGGTACGCCGTACGCGCGTCGGCCGGGGTCAGCACGGCGCACCTGCCCACGGAGTACTAGCGCGCCTTGAACGCGGCGAGCAGGCCCTTCTCGGAGTCGACCAGGTAGCGGTGCAGGTCGTCGGCCGCATCCTCGTACTCCCGGGCTTCGAGCAGCTCCAAGATGGCCTGGTTGCGGGCGATGTACGGCTCGTGGAGTTCCCGCGGCGTCGCCATGACATGGAAGAGCAGACGCAGCTCGGCGAGCAGCCGGCTGGTGATGGCGTCCAGGCGAGGGCTGTCGGCGAGGCCGATGAGGTGGCGGTGGAAACCCATGTTCGCAGTACCGACCGCGGGCCAGGTGCCCGCCAGCGCGGCGGCTCTGGCGCTCTCGACATCGGCGTGCAGAGGCTCGAGCCTGCTCGCCGGCAGCTCGGGGTCGCGCTCGGACAATCCGCGCACGACGTCGACTTCGAGCACTCTGCGGAGCCGGAAGAGGTCGACCACGTCGCGCTCGTCCAGCTCCGGCACGAAGACGCCGCGGTGCAGCTTGTAGACCAACAGCCCTTCGTGGGTAAGCAGCCGGAAGGCCTCGCGCAGGGTGTTCCTGCTGACTTGGAGAACCTCGGTGAGCTCGATCTCGGAGAGCTGAGCGCCCGGCCGGAGCGCTCCCTCGGTGATGCTGCGCCGTAGTACGTCGGCGGCTCGCTCGGCGGAACTGCTGCGGTCCAGCCGGGCCATGTCGGCAGCGACGCCGCGGAGCCAAGCCTGCCGGTCTTCGTCGTCGGTGCGCTGCGGGGTGGACACCTTCGCATCATCGCTCACTCCTGGGCTCAAGAGGAAACTTTGGTGGAACAAGAGTCTTGCAGGATTGTTGAACAATCTCTACTCTCAATTTCACCGAAGGCGATCGATCACCTACTGACCGCAGTACAGGAGCACCGCCCGACAGCTTTCTGAGACCCAGGAGCCCGCCATGCCGAACAAGCAGCTACCGCCCGCGGCCGGCAAGAAGACGCCGGACACCACGATGAAGACGAGCACCCGGTCGACCCTGGTCGGCGCGATGTTCCTGATGGCGACCTCGGCCATCGGTCCCGGTTTCATCACCCAGACCACCACGTTCACGGTCTCGCTCGGCGCGGCGTTCGCGTTCGCCATCGCGGCGTCGATCCTGGTCGACATCGCGCTGCAGCTGAACGTCTGGCGGGTGATCGGGGTCTCCGGCCGACGGGCCCAGGAGCTCGGCAACCTGGTCGTGCCCGGCCTCGGTTCGGTGATGGCCGCGCTGCTGTTCGCCGGCGGGCTCGTGTTCAACATCGGCAACGTCTCCGGTACCGGTCTCGGTACCGACGCGATGCTCGGCCTCGATCCCAAGTGGGGCGGCGCACTGTCCGCGGTGATTGCCATCGGCATCTTCTTGTCGAAGCGGGCCGGGCTGGCGATGGACCGGGTGGTGCTCGTGCTCGGCGTCCTGATGATCGCGCTGACGACGTACATGGCGATCACCTCCGGCCCACCGGTCGGTACGGCGCTGAAGAACGTGGTGCTGCCCGACCAGGTCCAGTTCCTGTCGATCACCACGCTGATCGGCGGCACGATCGGCGGCTACATCGTGTACGCCGGTGCGCATCGCCTGCTGGACTCGGGCCTGTCCGGGCCGCAGCACGTCCGCGACATCAGCCGTGGCTCGATCACGGGCATCCTGATCACCGGCCTGATGCGGATCGTGCTGTTCCTGGCGATCCTCGGCGTGGTCGCGGGCGGCGCGACGCTCGACCCGAAGAACCCGGCGGCCTCGGCGTTCCAGCACGCGGCCGGCGAGTTCGGGCTGCGCGCCTTCGGGGTGGTGCTGTGGGCGGCCGCGATCACCAGCGTGATCGGCGCGTCGTACACGACGGTCAGTTTCATCACCTCGCGGACCAAGACGACCGACCGTACGAGGACCATCCTGGTGGTCGCGTTCATCGCGGTGAGCACGGTGATCTTCCTGTCGATCGGAACTGCCCCGACCCAGTTGCTGGTGTTCGCCGGGGCCTTCAACGGGCTGCTGCTGCCGGTCGGGATCGGTGTGCTTCTCTGGGTGGCATGGCAGCGTCCAGATCTGCTCCGTGGCTACCACTACCCGCGCTGGCTGCTGGCGATCGGCGGTGCGGCGTGGCTGCTGACCATCTACCTGGCCGTCCGCTCGGTCAAGCCGGTGTTCGAACTGTTCTCCTGAGGAGCTGACGATGGATCTCAACGCCGATCTGGGTGAGGGCTTCGGCTCCTGGACGATGGGCGACGACGCGGCCCTGCTCGACGTCGTCACCAGCGCCAACATCGCCTGCGGCTTCCACGCCGGCGACCCGTCGATCATGCGGCGGGTGACCGGCCAGGCCGTCGAGCGCGGGGTCGCGATCGGAGCTCACGTCGGGTACGACGACAAGCCCGGTTTCGGCCGGCGGTTCATCGACATCGAACCCGCCGTACTGCGTGACCAGGTCGTCTACCAGGTCGGCGCGCTGGACGCCTTCGCGCGGATCGCGGGCGACCGGGTCCGGTACGTGAAGCCGCACGGCGCGCTCTACAACACGATCGGTTCGGACGAGGAACAGGCAGCGGCCGTGGTCGGCGCCATCGTCGACTACGACCGGTCGCTGCCGGTGCTCGGTCTGCCCGGCTCCGCGTGGCTCCGGCTCGCGGGCGAAGCCGGGCTGACCGTCGTCCACGAAGCCTTCGCGGATCGGGCCTACACACCGGCCGGAACGCTGGTGTCGCGGCGCGAACCCGGCTCGGTCCTGCACGACGCCGAGGAGATCGCGGCCCGGTGCGCGGCGATGGCGGTCGGTGGGGCGATCCAGGACAGCGAAGGCGGTGCGCTGAAGCTCAACCCTGCTTCGATCTGCGTGCACGGCGACACCCCGGGCGCGGTCGAAATCGCCCAGCAGGTCCGCGCGACGCTGGAGGGAGCGGGCGTCACACTGACCCCGTTCACCGCCTGATGCGCCTACTCCCCGCAGGCGACAACGCCCTCCTGGTCGAACTAGCCACCCTCGACGAGGTCCTCGGCTACTACGCCGCTCTTGTCGAGGCCCCACCAGAAGGCGTAGTCGACATCGTGCCCGCCGCCCGGACGGTGCTCGTCACGACAACCGGCGACCTGGACGGATTAGCTCGCAGTCTGAGCGCGATCGAGCCCTTGGGCGGCAGTCGCAGTACGGGCGATCTGATCGAAATACCGGTCGTCTACGACGGGGAAGACCTCCAGGACGTCGCCGATCTGCTTCGTTGCGAGACCGCCGAGGTTATCCGCCGGCATACGGGTGACGAGTGGACGGTGGCGTTTTGTGGGTTCGCGCCGGGGTTCGGTTATTTGACGGGGGCAGGCGACTGGGACATCCCGCGCAGGAAGTCGCCGCGGACGAAGGTGCCGACCGGGGCGGTTGCGTTGGCCGGGGAGTTCAGCGGGGTTTATCCGCGCGAGTCGCCGGGCGGGTGGCAGTTGATCGGCCGGACCGAGGTGAAGATCTTCGACCAGGACCGTGATCCCGCGGCGCTCCTCCACCCCGGCCGACGGGTCCGATTCATCGACGCGGGTCGCGGATGACCCTCACAGTGCTCGAAACGGGGCCGTTGGCAACGATCCAGGACCGCGGTCGTCCCGGACAGGCCGCGCTCGGCGTACCTCGATCGGGTGCCTGCGACCAACTCTCCTACGAGTTGGCGAACCGGCTCGTCGGCAACCGGCCGGGAGCCGCCGCCATCGAGGTGACCTTCGGCGGCCTGGTACTACGAGCCGAGGCTGACGTAGTCGTCGCACTCACCGGAGCACCCTGCCTCGGCGTACCGCTCAATGCACCTGCGACTCTACGAGCCGACCAGGTGCTCCGACTCGGCCCGCCCCGAAGCGGTCTGCGCACCTACCTCGCAGTACGGGGTGGTCTCGATGTGGCACCGGTCCTTGGCTCGCGCTCCACCGATCTGCTGTCCGGCCTCGGCCCGGCGCCACTGCAACCTGGCGACACCCTCGCAGTCGGAGATGCTCACGATCCCATGCCTGGCGTCGATCTAGCACCCGTTCCCGATCCGCCGGCCGGCGAAGTGCTCATCCACGTGACTCCAGGCCCTCGCCGCGACTGGTTCACCGACGCCGCTTGGACGTCGTTCACCACCCAACTCTACGACGTCAGCAGCAACAGCAACCGCGTCGGCGTACGACTGGAAGGCGACCCGTTGGAGCGCGCCCGCGACGGCGAACTCGCCAGCGAAGGCATGGCCCTGGGCGCCATCCAGATCCCGCCGTCCGGTCTTCCCGTCGTCTTCCTCGCCGACCACCCCGTTACCGGCGGCTACCCCGTGATCGCCTACGTCAGCACGCGTTCACTGCCGTCCTGCGCCCAGCTCCGACCCGGCCAGTCTGCTCGTTTCACCTGCTAGAGAACGAAACCGGTCGGGAACGGGTCGTCGGGGTCCAGCAGGTAGTTGGCGGTGCCCGTGATCCAGGCCCGCCCGGTGATCGTCGGTACGACGGCCGGCCGGTCGGCGACCATCGTCTCCTCGACCAGCCGGCCGGTGAACCGGGTGCCGATGAAGGACTCGTTGACGAAGTCGGTGTTCAGGGGGAGCTCGCCCCGCGCGTGCAGTTGCGCCATCCGCGCCGACGTACCCGTGCCGCAGGGCGAGCGGTCGAACCAGCCAGGGTGGATCGCCATGGCATTCCGTGAATGGGCTCCGTCGAGGCCGGGTGCGGTGAACTGCACGTGCTTGCAACCGTTGATCCCCGGGTCGAGTGGATGGACCGGCCGATCGGTGGCGTTGATCGCGTCCATGATGTTAAGCCCGGCCTGCAGGATCCGGTCCTTCTCCACCCGGTCGAAGGCGATCCCCAGTTGCTCCAATGGCAGGATCGCGTAGAAGTTCCCACCGTACGCCAGGTCGTAGGTGATCGTCCCCAGCCCCGGTACGTCGACCTTCGCATCCAGCACATGACTGTACGACGGAACGTTCCGCAGCGTGACATGCTCGGCGCGACCGTTGCTGACGGCAACCTCTACGACAACGAGACCTGCTGGGGTGTCGAGCCGGACCACCGTGGTCGGCTCGGTCACCTCGACCATGCCGGACTCGACCAGCACGGTGGCGACACCGATCGTGCCGTGCCCGCACATCGGCAGGCAGCCGGACACCTCGATGTAGATCACACCCCAGTCGGCGTCCGGGCGCGACGGCGGCTGCAGGATCGCGCCGCTCATCGCGGCGTGCCCGCGGGGTTCGTTCATCAGGAACAACCGCAGGTGATCGAGGTGCTTCATGAAGTACTCGCGGCGCTCGGCCATCGTCGCCCCGGGGACGACGCCGACGCCGCCGGTGACAACGCGCGTCGGCATCCCCTCGGTGTGCGAGTCGATCGCACTGATGGTCCGGATCGACCTCATCTCAGTGACTCCACTGCCTTCTTCATGTCCTGCTCCAGTTGGGCGACGTGCTCCGGCACCAGCGGACCGCGTGGCGGGCGGCAGGGGCCGCCGTACCGGCCGACGTAGTCCATGCCGTACTTGATCGCCTGCACGAACTCCACCCGCGAATCCCACCGGAACGCCGCGACCAGTGGCTCGTACAGTTCCTTCGCCTCTTGCAGTTTGCCCTGTACGGCGAGGTCGAACAACCGCGCCGACTCCTTCGGGAACACGTTCGGGAAGCCGGCGAACCAGCCGGTCGCGCCCATCAGCAACGCCTCGAGCGTGAGGTCGTCGGCACCGGCCACGATGGTCAGGTCCGGCGCCAGCTCCTTGATCTCCAGGATCCGCCGGACATCGCCGGAGAACTCCTTGACCGCGACGACGTTCTCGATCTGCGCGATCTCGGCGAGCAGGTCCGGCGTCAGGTCGACCTTGGTGTCCAGCGGGTTGTTGTAGACCATCACCGGCAGCCCGGCCTTCGCGACCTCGGTGAAATGGTGGATCACCTCGGAGCGGTTCGCCCTATACATGGTCGGCGGCAGGCAGAGTACGCCGTCCGCCCCGTCCTCGGCCGCCTTCTCGGCCCACGAGCGGGCCTGGTGGGCGCCTACCCCGTGGACGCCCACCACCACGACACCATCGTTGCCGACAGCATCGATCGCCGTTCTCGCCACCGCGCGGCGCTCGTCGTCGGTGAGGGACGAGTACTCCCCCAATGACCCGTTCGGGCCGACGCCGCGGCAGCCGTTCTCGATCAGCCAGCGGCAGTGTTCGGCGTACCGGTCGAGATCGGGGCGCAGGCCGGCGGGCGCCGCGGCGTCCTCGGCGTACGGCAGGGCGGTGGCGACGATCACGCCGTCCAGCTTCTCGGTCACAGGTCCTCCTGGATAGCGGCTAGGTCTTGCAGTCGTACCGGTACGGCGATCGGCCGGCGATGGTCGGCCGGGATGCCGGTCAGCTCGGCGGCCGTCCGCGAGCAGACCCGCCCTTGGCAGAGGCCGAGTCCCACCCGGCTGGTGAGTTTGAGGCTGCGCCGGCCGGTGACGTCGCGGTCGGCCACCGCGTCGGCGATCTGGCCGCGGGTCACTCCTTCACAGCGGCAGACGACGGTCGAGCCGCCACTCCAGCTCTGCCAACCCGGTTGGATCGGATAGGCCTTGGCGAGCGCGTTCGCGAATCGCTTGCCCTTGGCAACTTGAGGGTCCGTGGCCGGGGTTGTGCCGTTGAGGTGTGCGGCAGCCGCGGCGCCGGCGAGACGGCCTTCGGCGGCGGCGAGATCGGCGCCACCGACACCGGTCAGCTCGCCGGCGGCGAAGACTCCTGCTCGCGAGGTCCGCTGGTATTCGTCCACCTCGACGGCTGGTCCGCCATCGGGCCCCTGACCGAGTCGGCAGCCGGCGGAGACAGCGAGCTCGAGCTGAGCGGTGAAGCCGAACCCGAGGCAGACGGCGTCCACTTCCAGATCGCGTTCGGTACCTGGAATCGGATTCCATTGATCGTCGAGCTTGGCCGTCGTCACGCCTTCCACTCGATCGTTGCCATGGGCTGCGATCACAGTTCTTCCTTGCAGGAAAGGGATGCGACGCCGGACGAACATGCCGGCGTACGCGGCGGCCTCCCGCGTTCTGCCGGGGAGAACCATCGGATCGGTGAGCCAGCCACGAGCCGACCGCGTCAATCTGTTGGCTTCCAGTACTGCGACGACCTCGGCGCCTACGCCGATCAGCGACTCGGCGACCGGAAAGAGGAACGGGCCGGTCCCGGCCAGGACCACCTTCCGACCGACGGCAATCCGCTGCCCTTTGGCCAAAGCCTGCGCGGCGCCCGCGCTGTAGACGCCCGGCAGATCCCATCCGGGGAACGGCAGCACGCGGTCGTAGGCACCGGTCGCCAGCACGACCGCCTTGGCGTCAACCGCCCGCGGCTTCCGGCCGACCGCGTCCGCCGGCCCGGTCTGCACCCACAACCGGTGGCCGTCCGCCCGCGATTCGATCGCCCAGACAGACGTTTCCGCCAGTACGTCGATGCGCGGGTGCCCGGCGATCCGATCGACCAGCTTCTCGAACGACGCCCAGCCATGTTGCAACCGCCCAGGCTTCGCAGGACGAAACTCCACGGGCAGTTGCCGATGAAACTGCCCGCCCAACTGCCGCGCCGCATCCACCAACAGAACCTGAGCCCCGCCGTCCCCCGCAGCCAACGCCGCCGCAACCCCAGCCGGCCCTCCCCCAACCACGACGACATCGACCCGGCCCCCAAGCCCCGACCCCGGCAGCACCCCGCCTACCTCGGCCGGCATCTCATCGTCCGATCCCGGCAGCACCCCGCCGCCTACCTGCGGCACTACCGCGCCTCCCGCCTCCGGCAGCGCCGTCCGGCCGTGCGCCGGCAGCACTGCGCCGGTTTGGCTGGTGATGGTGTCGCCGGGGGCGATTGTGCGTTGGCAGGCTCGGACGTCGGGGGTGCCGTTGACGACCACCAGGCAGTCGAAGCAGGCGCCGATGCCGCAGAACACGCCGCGCGGGCGACCCGCCGTACGGGTTGTTCGCCAGGATTCGCGACCGGCCGTCATCAGCACGGCAGCCACCGTCTGGCCGGGCAGCGCTTCGACCGGCGCGCCGTCGACCACCACCGAGATCGGCTGCTGCGGTCGCGGCTGAGCCGGATCGCCTTCGGGGGACCGGAGATACGGGCTCATGGCGTCGGCTCCATCGCCTTGATCACAGCCGGCCGGTCCACCCGGAAGGGAGCCGGATCGACGTGCGGCTCGAGTCCGAGGAAGAGTTCGGTGATCAGCCGCCCGGTCGACGCGGCGAGCCCGATCCCGGCGCCCTCGTGCCCGGTCGCGTGCCACAGCCCCTGGATCCGCGGGTCGGCACCGATGACCGGCAGATGATCCGGTGCATAAGGGCGAAACCCGCCGTACGCCCGCATCACCGCCACTTCGCCGAGGAACGGGAACAGCCCGACCGCCTTCCGCGCCAACTCACGCAGCACCTTGACCCGCACCGAGTCGTCGAAGCCGATCCGCTCGCGGCTCGATCCGATCAGCACCGTCCCCGCACGCGTCGACTCGACCACCGTCGACGTCTGCAAGTCGGCGTCCCCACTCCCGACGGCGCCGACGTAGTCCGCGTCGTACACCTTGTGCTTGACGCACTCCGGCAACGGCGACGTCACCAGGATCATGCCGCGCCGCGGATGAATCTCGATGGCCCCGCCGGCCGCTGCACCGAACGACCCGGCCCAGGGACCACAAGCGTTGAGTACTGCGCCACAAGGGATCGCGCCCGCATCGGTCTCCACCGCGATCACCCGGCCGCCCACGTCACGCAGTACGGACTGCGCGGTGACTCCTGCCCGCACTTCCCCACCACGAGCCCGTACTGCGGCCAGCAGTGCTGTCGCCGCCAGAACGGGCTGGAGTTGAGCGTCCTCGGGGTAGCACACGGCCGCCGTGATCGCCCTGGTGAGCAACGGTTCGAGCTCGAACGCGTCGGCCGGCGTGATCACCTGGGCGTCGACGCCCGCCTCCTGCTGCTTCTGGGCGAAGGCCGCGAGCGGACCAGGATCGGTCGTCGCCACGACGAGGCCGCCCTTGTCCTCCCATTCGACGTCTGCCGTTTGCTCCGGCAGACGAGCCAGTACCACGGGCCACTCGCGGCGTGAGGCGATCGCGAGGGCGAGCTCGGGACCGGGCTCCTTGTCGGAGACGAGGATGTTGCCCTCACCGGCCGCCGTAGTACCGGATGCGGGGGCGCCGCGATCGACGACGATCACGCGCACGCCCGCTGCCGAGAGGGCCTCGGCGCAGGCGGCACCGATCATCCCCGCGCCGACGACGACCACGTCGGCACCGCTCGGCTGGGACATCATCACCTCTCGTTGGCGTTCAATAGAATGAACGCTTCGAGCGTAGGCGCGCTGCCCGCCTCAGGTCAATGGGAACCGGCGGCCGATCAGCTCGGCGGGTGGATGACGGTGAGGGCCGGGGTGGTCAGGTCCGACGGGTACTCGAGCAGCAGCACCGAGGTCACCGGTCCGCCGAGCGCCTCGTACTCGTGCGGCCCGTCCGCCCGGAAGGCCAGGTAGTCCCCCGGCCCGATCTCGTGCACCCGGCCGCGCGTGGTGAGCCTGAGCTGTCCGGCGAGCACGACGTGATGCTCGGTCCCGGGATGGCCGGCCGAGTGCTGGACGACTCCCGGCCTGATCCGCTGGTCGTAGATCTCGAACAGGCTGCCGGGATGTTCGAGCCGCCGCAGCATCCTGAGGTCGACGGCGTCGCCGCTGAGCACATCCAGCTCGGCCGAGCGGACGACGACCAGGTCCGAAGCGGGCGGCTCGTTCAGCAGCGAGGAGACCGGGACTCCGAGAGCGTTCGACAGACTGAACACCGTCTCGATCGTCGGGTTACCCGCGCCGGACTCCAGTTGCGACAGCGTGCCCTTGGCGATCCCCGACCGCCGGGCCAGTTCGGACAGCGAGATCCCCTGCTCGTCGCGCCGGGCGCGCAGATTGACGCCCAGCACCCGGCCCGCACCCTGACTTCCCACCCGGGGAGCATCCCATATCGCGGTCGCCGGCCCGTTTGGCCGCGACACCGCGGGGGCACCAACCCGGTTGATGGCTGAAGAATCCGAGGGAACCGTGCTGCTGGCCGGCGCGGCCAATCTGGCGATCGCGGTCGCCAAGTGCATCGCCGGACTGCTCTCGGGGTCGACGGCCCTGCTGGCAGAGGCGGCGCATTCGGTCGCGGACACGCTCAACCAGGTGTTCTTGATGACCGCGCTCAAGCGCAGCCGCAAACCGGCCGACGGCAAGCACCCGTTCGGCTACGGCCTCGAACGCTATTTCTGGTCGCTGCTGGCCGCCGTCGGCATCTTCGTCCTCGGCGCCGGGTTCTCGATCGCCGAAGGGATCCGCGCGATCCTGCGGCCCGAACCGGTCGCCGCTCTGCTGGTCGCGTACGGCGTACTCGCCGTCTCCTTCGTCTTCGAGGCGATCTCCTGGCTGAAGGCCGTCCGCCAACTCCGCCGCGAGGCTGCCGAGCAGGGCGACTCCGCCCTCGAACACCTTCGCGAGAGCGCCGAACCGGCGGTGAAGACCGTCGCCTTCGAGGACTCCGCGGCGTTGATCGGCCTGCTGCTCGCCGCCGTCGGCATCACGCTCACCGCGGTGACCGGCAAGGAGTTCTTCGACGGCGCCGCCTCCGTTGCCATCGGCATCTTGCTGGTCGGCGTCGCCTTCGTGCTCGGCCGGGACAACAAGGCGATGCTGATCGGCCAGGCCCTGCCGGCCGCGGTGGAGGACCAGATCCGGGCCGAGATCGCCGGCACCCCGGGGATCGACTCGGTGGTCGAACTGCTCAGCCTCCGGCTCGCCGCGGACCAGGTTCTGGTCGTCGTCCGGGTAGACCTCGACAACTCCGCAACCACCGGTGCCGCGGTCGAGAAACTGGCCGAGCAGATCGACACCCAGGTACGCCGGGAGTTCCCGGCCGTCCGCCATCTCTTCCTCGACCCGACGCCCAGCCCGTCCTGAGGCTCTCCGAGCAGGCCGGCCAGGTGCCGATGTCGTGCGCGCTCGGCCGGAGCAGCCGAGGCGTGGCGCGCCGGACGTTGCCGGGAGCCTCAGTCGTCGGGCCGGTTCGCGACGATCACGGCGATCGGCGGGATCACGGCGGCGACGCAACTCATGCCGATAGCGACCGGGACCGAGAACAGGCGCACGACGAACCAGCCGAGGCCGATCAGGGTCAGACAGGTCCCCATCAGCCAGAAGTACGCCTTCCGTCTGGTCGCCGGTTTCATCCGCGGTCTCCTTCCGCTCCTTCGACCATACCCACGCTGAAGTTCCGCTGAAGGTTTGGCGGGACGGGATCGGCTCGCGCCGCCATCGGATGCGACGATGGGCGGATGGCGGCGAGGGTCCTGGTGGTCGAGGACGCGGAGGCGATCCGGACCGCGGTCGGCATCGCCCTGGAGCAAGCAGGCTGCCAGGTTCTCACCCGCCCGGACGGCGAGTCACTGGAGCGCGACCTCACCTCCTTCCGCCCGGATCTCGTGCTGCTCGACGTGATGCTGCCCGGCCGCGACGGTTTCCAACTGCTGGAGGTCGTACGGCGTTTGTCGAGCGCGGGAATCGTCTTGCTGACTGCCCGGGATGCCGTGGAGGACAGGCTGCACGGGTTGCGGACCGGCGCCGACGACTACGTGGTGAAGCCGTTCGTCCTGGCCGAACTCATCGCCCGCGTCGAAGCCGTACTCCGCCGCATGGGCCGGCTGCGCAAGGTCCTGGAAGTCGACGACCTCCTGATCGACGTCGAGGCGAACTCGGTCACTCGCGGCGGACGGCCGATCGATCTGACCGCAACCGAACTGAAGCTCCTCACCTTCCTCGCCGGTCGCCGGGACAAGGTGGTCGGCAAGGCGCAACTCCTGGCCGCGGTCTGGGGGTACGACGACTACGCCGCAAACCTGGTGGAGGTCCACATCAGCGCCCTCCGCCGCAAACTCGAGACCACCGGCCCCCGCATCCTCCACACCGTCCGAGGCTCCGGCTACATCCTCCGAGCCCCAGCTTCTGGCGAGGACACATGAACCACCCACCCGACCAGGACCCGTCAACCCCCACCCGACCCAGCCCCGCCGCCACCACACACCAGCTCGGCGCACCACCCCAATCACCCGCCTTGACGTCAACCGCGGCTCCGTCCTCCTCACGCCTGCGGACCGAGTCCTTGCGACGGCGAGTGACAGTAACCGCCCTGGTCGTGCTGCTCGTCGTGCTACCAATCACTGGCCTGGCGGTGAAGGCGATCTTCGACGCTCAAGCCGAACGCAACCTCAACACCCTGCTGAACGGCAGAGCCCAACTGGCCCAGCAGTTGGCCCGCCAGAACGTGCCCCCGGCCAACCTTGTCCGCCGCATCGACGCCGACGGCATCCGAGTGACCCTCACCCTCCGCGGTGGTCAGCAGTTCGGCGCCCCGCCGGTCGAGCCCACGGGCCAGATCCGCGAGGTCCGCGCAACCTTGCAAGCCGGTCAACGCACCCGGGGCGCGACACTCATCCTCACCGCCGACACCTCGCTGCTCGACGGCGCCAGCCGCACCTTGCGCCGGGTCCTGCTCATCTCCGGCGGCGCAGCCCTGCTCATCACCGCGCTGGGCCTCATCCTCGGCATGCGATTCGCCCTCGCGCCATTGGACGCGATGACCTCCCTCGCCCGATCGATCGCGGCTGGTCGACGCGGCGGGCGATTGCAACCGACACGCACCGACACCGAGCTAGGCCGCACAGCCGCCGCTTTCGACGAGATGCTCGACTCCCTCGAAGGCGCCGAACGGACCGCACGCAGTTCCGAACAACGCATGCGCCAATTCGTCGCCGATGCCGCCCACGAACTCCGTACGCCGATAGCCGGCCTCCAGACCGCAGCGGAAACCCTGCTCCAATTGAACCCCGGCACCCCAACCCACCGCCGGGAGGAACTCGAACTCCTCCTGGTCCGCGAATCCCGCCGGGCAGGCACGCTCGTCGCGGACCTCCTCGAACTGGCCAGGATCGACGCCGGCCTTGAACTCCGTCCCCGCCCGATCCATCTGCGCGCCCTCGCCACGGCCCAGCTCGACCGCCTCCGACTGGTCGCTCCGAGCCTCACGGTGCACCTCGCCGGCCCGGACCTCTCGGTTTTCGCGGACCCTGACCGGCTGACCCAGATCCTCGCCAACCTCCTGGACAACGCCCGCAACGCGACCGCCGGCCGCGGCGAGGTGGACATCCTCCTCACCCCCGCGGCTGAGCACCGAGCCGTCGAGATCGTTGTCCAGGACAACGGACCCGGCGTGCCGCCGCAAGACAGAGAGCGGATCTTCCAACGCCTCGTCCACGGCGAGCGCAGCCAAGGCTCCGGCCTCGGCCTCCCCATCGCCCGCGGCTTCGCCCGCGCACACGGTGGTGAGCTCGTCTGCACCGATCGCCCCGACGGCCTGCCAGGCGCATGCTTTCGCCTGATGTTGCCAGCGGCAACCACCGCACTCACACCTTGAGCAGCCCGTCGACCTGCCCGTCGTACCCGTCGAGCACCTTGCCCGCGTCGCAGCCGAGCACATCCCGCAGTACCGTCCCGTAGACGTCGCGGAAATCCGTCGTCGCTTTCAGGTCGCCGTTGGACAGGTCGGTCAGGCTCGGCTGCTCCCCGTAGAAGCCGCCCTTCACCTTGTCGCCGATCACGAACAGCGGCCCGGCCGTGCCGTGATCGGTCCCGTCGCTCCCGTTCGCATGCACCCGTCGCCCGAACTCGGAGTACACCAGTACGACGACCTGCCGGCCCCGATCGCTCTTCCGCATCCGCTGGACGAACGGCGTCAACGCGCCGTCCAGCTCGCCCAGCAATCGTTGCTGAGTGCCCCTTTCGCCGGCATGCGTGTCGAAGCCACCGAGGGACACGGAGTACGCCCGTGTCGGCACTCCGGCCTCGATCAACCCCGCAACAAGGTCCAACTGCGCCCCCAACTGCGAACCGCCACCGGCCGAGGCGCCCTTGGTCTTCTCGTCGTCCTCGTCGTCCTGGGTGTCCGGCTGGTCGTGCACGGCACCGCCCAACACTCGGACGGCTTCCTGCAGGTCCTGCAGCGACTTCGCCGCCTGCGCCTGCCAATGCTCCTCACCGGTCAGCGGTTTGCCCAACGCCGCGAACGCAGTACCGAGCTTTCCGTCCGGCAGCTTGAGTCCGCGGACCGGTAGAGACGCCGCCGCCGTCGTGGCCCCTGCTAACAACGGCGGCAGCGTCGGCTCCACCGATACCGCCCGCAACGGATCCGAGCCGGTGGCATCGAGCCATCGCCCCAGCCAGCCGGTCGGTACCGAGGTCTTCGGCGAGGCGGTCTGCCAGATCGCCATCGACCGGAAGTGACTGCGGTCCGGGTCGGGATAGCCGACCCCGCGCACGATCGCCAGCGACTTGTCGTCCCACAACCCCTTCAATCCCTTCAATCCGGGGTTGAGCCCGAGTCCGTCACCAAGCTCCAGGACGTCGTTCGGCTGATACGCCAGGTCCGGCCGGGCCTGCTGGTACGCCGGATCGCCGGCCGGGATCACCGTGTTCAGCCCATCGTTGCCGCCGTACAGAGTCACCACGACGAGCACGGAATCCTCGCTGTTCAAGGGATCCCGGACCGCGGCGGTCATCAGGTCGGACCAGCTCACCTGCGTCGCGCCGACCGCGAGCGCACCCGCGGCCGTCACTCCGCTCATCGTCAGGAACCGGCGTCGGGTCAGGTTGTCCATGATTCTCCTCAACCGCTCACTACGTACTCGGGTGCGCAGGCCGCGACGGCGACCAGTTGCGCGGGTTCGGTCACACCGGCCAGGGCATCCCGGGTCCGCGTCGACCACTGATCGACACCGAGCAAGGCCCGTACTCCGTCGACGCGCGCGCTGGACTTCTGCAGCTGCCCGAGCTCGGCATTCCTTGCCAGCAAGAGCGCAAGCTGCAATCGCGTCACTCCGGCCGACGTGGTCAGCCAGCTTCCGCCCGACGGCCAACCGCCGACGCTCGGCGGTCGCAGCGGCAGTTGCCCCATCCCCCGCAAACCCGCGAGCACCTTCATCCGGGTCTTGTCGTCGAGCTTCGCCGGCCGTACTCCGAGGGCTCGCATCAGCCCGACCGCCCACTCGACAGGCTGCTTCACCAACGCCGAAGCACTGTCCCTGAAAGCGGCTTCCGCTGTGATCGCCTTGAGCACAGCGCCGACATCGCGGCGTACCCCGTACGCCGCCACGAGCCGGTCCATCGTCGCAGCTGGCGGCGGTGTCGCCGAGACCAGCCGGAACCACAACCGCCCGATCACGAACGGCGCCGACTCCGGCTTCGCGAGCGCGAGGTCCACGAAACCCTTCGCGTCGAAGTTGCCGGTCTTCCCCAGCATCGTCTTCGGAGCAGAGTCATGTCTGGCAGGGACAAACCGCGCCTGCGTCGACGTACGCCGAATCGTCCAGCCGGTCAGTGCGCGAGCGCCTTCGAAGACGTCGGTCTCGGCGTAATGACCGATGCCGAGCGTGAACAGTTCGAGGAACTCGCGAGCCAGGTTCTCGTTCGGCGATCCCTCACGGTTGTCGTTGCCGTCCAGCCAGCGAATCATCGCCGCGTCGATCACCATCGCCTGGGCGAGCTCGGTGAAGCTGCCTCGCGCGAACTTCCGGAGCGTCTGGTTCTGCGCGAGCATCAGCTGCGGACTCCGCACCTTCTGCTCACTGGTCGCGAAGTGCCCGTGCCAGAACCAGGTCAACCGCTCGGTCGCGGCTCCCGCCGGCCCACCGACGGCTCCGCCACTCGCAACCATCCGGTCGAGCCACCACGCCGTCACCTTCGCCTCTTGGGCGAGCCGGCTCTTGTTGGCCGCCTTCCTGGCTTCCTTGTCCCGCTTCTCCCCCTTGGCCGGCTTGTCCACCGGCGCCGGAGCCGTCAACGCCGGTGGCGGCGCACCTTCCGTCGCTGAGGCGAGCAATCGCCGTACGGCGACGTCGTACCCGGCGTCCGCATCGCCCGGCCCGAGCCCGAAGCCCAGCCGATCGTGCAACCGCCGTACTGCGGCGCGCTCACTGATCTCACCCATGTCCCCGATCTTGGCCAGCCCCGCACCCCTGGGACCACCTTCCGGCCTCGATCTTCAGCCAACCCACAGCCAGTCGCCGAAGCGTCGTCAGCCGACGTTGGCGGGGAGGGCGAGTTCGGACAGGGCGGTGACGAGCGGGGAGAGTTCAGGCAGCTCAGCGGCCTTGGCCAGGGCGGCGGTCAGTACTGCGTCGTGCGTGGGCTGGGCCTGCTCAAGAAGGTCACGGCCGGCCGGGGTGACTTCGGTGTAGATGCCGCGGCGGTCGGTCGGGCAGAGGTAGCGCTCGAGCAGTTTGCGGTCCTCGAGGCGGTTGACCAGGCGGGTCGTTGCGGACTGGCTGAGCACCACCGCGTTCGACAACTGGTTCATCCGCAAGTGGTAGTCGTCCTGGCGGGCCAGCACGTCGAGCACGCTGTACTCACTCACGGACAGCCCGTGCTGCTTCTGCAGGGCGCGCTCCAGTTCGTCCTCGATCCGGGCATGCAGCGCCGCCAGCGTCCGCCATCCCTGGGCGCGCGCCTCCGCGGCGTCATCCGGTAGTCCCACAGCTCCTCCTCGGCCCGCGCTTGAACTCTACCGTTGCATGAGGCAGTATGGCGCTCATGCAATAGTCCGCGTGTGCAACTATCGCGGACGCCGGTAACAGTCACAAGACTACATTCGAGGAGAGCAGAAACCATGCCCGCCGCTTTGCTAGCGCTGGCCATCGGTGCCTTCGGGATCGGCACCACCGAATTCGTCATCATGGGCCTGCTGCCGGAGGTCGCCACCGACTTCGGCGTCAGCATCCCCTCGGCCGGACTGCTGATCTCCGGCTATGCCCTCGGTGTCGTCGTCGGCGCCCCGCTGCTCACCGCGATCGGTTCGAAGATCTCCCGCAAGACCGTGCTGATCGCCCTGATGGGCCTGTTCGTCGTGGGCAACCTGATCTCCGCACTTGCTCCCTCGTACGGCGTACTCATGACCGGCCGGATCGTCGCGGCGCTGTCGCACGGCGCGTTCTTCGGCGTCGGCTCGGTGGTCGCCGCCTCGCTGGTCCCGAAGGCGAAGCAGGCCAGCGCGATCGCGTTGATGTTCACCGGGCTGACCGTGGCGAACGTGCTCGGCGTACCGGGTGGCACCGCGCTCGGTCAGCATTTCGGCTGGCGTTCCACCTTCTGGGCCGTCACCGCGCTTGGGGTGATCGGGCTGCTCGGCATCGTCGCGCTGGTTCCGAACCAGTCGGTGAGCGAAGGGCCGGGCCTGCGGAGCGAACTGGCCGTCTTCCGGAACCTCCAGGTGTGGCTCGCGCTGGCGATGACCGCGTTCGGTTTCGCCGGGGTGTTCGCCTCCTTCACCTACATCGCGCCGATGATGACCGAGGTCGCCGGGTTCTCCACGGGTGCCGTGACCTGGCTGCTGGTGCTGTTCGGCGGCGGACTGGTGGTCGGGAACCTGCTCGGCGGCAAAGCGGCCGACCGGTCGCTGATGCCGAGTCTCTACGTCATCCTCGCGCTGCTGGCCGCAGTACTGGTCGTCTTCGTCTTCACCGCACACGCACAGTTGCCGTCGGCAATCACCATCGCACTGTTCGGCGCGGCCGGGTTCGCCACGGTGGCACCGCTGCAGAAGCGAGTCATGGACAAGGCGAAAGGCGCGCCGGCACTCGCCTCGGCCGCGAACATCGCCGCCTTCAACCTCGGCAACGCGGGCGGCGCGTACCTCGGCGGACTCACCATCGAGCACGGCCTCGGCTACACCGCGCCGAACTGGGTGGGCGCTGCTTTGGCCGCCTCCGGTCTCGCCGTCGCCTTCGTCTCGGGTCTGCTCGACCGACGCCGCCCCGCGGCCCAGCCTGACGCAGTACTGACCACGGCCTGATTCCCGCCGCGCAGCGCTGCGTCGGAGTGACACAGCGCTGCGCCGTCACCGATGTGCCTCAAACAATCGCTTGCGCTACCTACCGTGTTCGGGTGACTCTTCTCCGCACACGGCTGCTCCGCCCTTGCAGCCAGAGACGACACCTGGAGCGTGAGGCATGACAGGAAAGCTCAAGTTCGCCCGTACAGCGCTTGCCGTCACCGCGGTCGCCCTGGCATCGGCCGGCGCCGTCGGTACGGCCGAGGCGAGAACCGCACCGCCGACCACCGACATCGTCGGTGGCTCGCTGGCCAGCACCGCACAGGCGCCCTGGGCGATCGCGCTCAACAACAGCAACTCCCCGGTGCCCAGTGGTCAGTACTGCGGCGCCACGCTGGTCGCGGCGAACAAGCTCGTCACCGCGGCGCACTGTGTCGGGCAGCCGCGGAGCACCTACACCGCCATCCAAGGCCGGGACGACCTGAAGTCGACCGGCGGCCGGACCTCCAAGATCTCGAAGATCTGGAAGGACCCGCAGTACGGGCAGGTCGGCGGTCACGACGTCGCAGTACTGACCCTGACCACGCCGTTCACCGGCGTCGCCACGCTGCCGCTGGAGACCAGCCGGGCCGCGGACGCCGTGGGCGCGCAGTCGACCGTCTACGGCTGGGGCGACACGGAGGGCACCGGACCGGAAGACCGGTTCCAGAAGGTCCTCGTGCCGGTGCTCGGCGACGCGTACTGCGGTGACGTGTACGCGAGCGACGGTTACGTCGCCAACGGCGAGATCTGCGCCGGGTACAAGTCCGGCGGCAAGGACTCCTGCCAGGGCGACTCCGGCGGCCCGCTGGTCCTGAACGGCCGGCTCTTCGGCGTCGTCTCCTGGGGGATCGGCTGCGCGGACGCCGGCAACCCCGGTGTGTACGCCGAGGTCGCGTCGTACGCCTCCGCTCTCCAGGCGCAGATCAACAGCTGACCCAGAGCGCACCGATGGCCGGTCCCACGGGGATCGGCCATCGGTGTTCTAATACGACGTTCCAGATTCTGAAACAGTGTATTGTCCGCCTGATGGCACGGGAAGCAGACGAGAGAACAGCGCTGGGATCGGTCTGGCTGCGCGCCGAGCCGGAGCAGACGCGCGCACCTCTGAGTCGCGAGGACATCGTCCAGGCGACGATCGAGATCCTCGACCGGGACGGCCTGGAGAAGCTTTCGATGCGTCGACTCGCCGCCGAACTCGGTACGGCGGCGACGTCGGCGCTCTACTGGCGAGTGGCGAACAAGAACGACCTGCTCGAACTGGCCGTCGACACGGTCATCGGTGAAGCACTGGTGCCGGCCGAAGAGGGCGACTGGCGCGATCGACTCACGGTCCTCGCGCGAGCGGCGTACGACGTACTCGGGCAGCACGCGTGGGCGCCGCAGTTGCTCGCGAGCCACGCGGGACTCGGGCCCAACTACCAGGCGTACGCAGAGCGCGTGCTCACGATCCTGAACTCGGCCGGGTTCAAGGGCGTCCATCTCGACGCCGCCGTGTCAGCCGTCTTTCACTACGTGGTCGGTGCCGCGGTGACCGACGCAGCGTGGACCGCGATCGTCCAGCGCAGCGGGATGACCGAGCAACAGTGGGCCGATGCCGCGGGCGATCAACTAGGTGTTGGCGCCGCCACCCTGGCCGCTTACCTCAACCGTGAAGACCTCGCCGGTCCACAGGCCCGCTTCGAAGCGGGCCTCCGCGCCATCCTCATCGGCCTCCGCCCGCGCCAACTCCGCTGACCGCTGCGGTCAGAGGTCGGCGAAGGCGGAGGTGGGTGACTCGAAAGCGTCGGCGACGAAGCGGAGGAAGCCGGCCGCGACACCGCCGTCGCAGACCCGGTGGTCGAAGACGAGCGACAACTGGGTGAGCTTGCGGATCGCCAGTTCGCCGTCCACCACCCACGGGCGGTCGATGATCCGGCCGACGCCGAGGATCGCGACCTGCGGGTGGTTGATGATCGCCGCGCTGCCGTCGACCCCGAAGCTGCCGTAGTTGTTCAGCGTGAACGTCCCGCACGACAACTCCCGCGTCGACAACCGCCCGTCCCGCGCAGACGCCGTCAACCGCCGGATCTCCGCATCGAGCCCACGAGCCGTCAGCGCCTGCGCGTTGGCAACAGCCGGTACGACGAGGCCGCGGTCGGTCTGAGCCGCCAGCCCGAGGTTGATCCCGTCGTACTGAACAAGTTCCTCCCGCTCGGTGTCGACGAACCCGTTCAGCTCCGGATACTTCTGCAAACCTGCCACCACGAACCGCGCCATCAACGCCAGCAGCCCCGGTCCGGGATCAGTTGCCGTCCGCAACGACTCCCGCAGCTCCACGAGCGCCGTCGCATCCACATCCACCCAGGTCGTCGCCTCCGGAATCTCCGCCCGACTCCGACTCAACGTCGCCGCAACCGCCTTCCGGAACCCACTCATAGGCGTACGCCGCAACTCCCCCAACCCAGTCCTGTCCTCGCGAGGTGCAGGTGCTGGAACAGGCGCCTCACCAGCGACAGCAATTGCCGCATCTACATCTTTGCGAACAATCAGTCCACCCGCTCCTGACCCTTTCACCGTCCGCAGATCCACGCCCGCATCGCGCGCCAACCGCCGTACCAACGGAGAAATCACCAACGGCACCCGCGCCACCGCGGGTCCGTCGCCGTCGCTCAAGCCGTTGACTCCGCCGGAGGCGGTCACCCCGGTGGGTCCGCCGAAGGCGGTCGAGCCGGTGGATCCGCCGAAGGCGGTCGAGCCGGTGGGGCTGGAGGTAGCGGCGCCAGAGGCGCCAGAGGTGGCGGCGCCTCCAGAGGCGCTGGAGGTAGCGGCGCCGGAGGCGCTGGAGGCGGCGGCGCCGGAGGCGCTGGAAGGGGTGGTGGGGCTGGAGGCGGGCGAGTGCGTGCCTTGCTCGCTGAGGGCAACGCCATTCAGCGTGTGCTCGGGTGCGATGGCGGTCTGTGTACCGCGGCGCTTGCGGCGTCTGCTGGAGGTGCCGCCTTCTGGCGTCCCATAACCGATCAGGACGTTGCCCGAGCCGGCCTTTTCCTCTTCGCGGTACGCCTCGGCGGCTGGTGCGACCACGCCGATGGTGATCAGCGGTTTGCCGACGTCGACGGTGGTGCCGGCGTCGGCGTGGAGTTCGGCGACGACACCGGCGTACGGCGACGGCACCTCCACGATCGACTTGGCCGTCTCGACCTCGGCGACCGGCGCGTCGACCGCGACCACGTCGCCCACCGCGACCAGCCAGCGCACGACCTCGGCCTCGGTCAGCCCTTCACCGAGATCAGGCAGCAGAAAAGTCTGCGTGGTCACGAGTCCTCCCACTGCAGGTCGTCCACCGCGTCGAGGATCCGATCCACCCCAGGCAACTGGTGCCGCTCCAACTTCGGCGGCGGGTACGGAATGTCGAACCCGGTCACCCGCCGGATCGGCGCGGCCAACGAGTGGAAGCACCGCTCCGTCACCCGCGCCACGATCTCCGACGACACACTCGCAAACCCACTCGCCTCGGCAACCACGACAGCGCGTCCCGTACTACGAACCGCCGTGCACACCGTCTCGTCGTCGAACGGCACGATCGACCGCAGATCGACGACTTGGAGTTGCCGTCCGTCCGCCGCCGCGACCTCGGCTGCTTCGAGCGCGATCGGCACGGTCGGCCCGTACGCGATCAGGGTCGCGTCGCGGCCTTCCCGGCGTACGACGGCTTTCCCGATGCCCGGCTGCGAAACCGAAAGATCGACCTCTTCCTTCGCCCAGTAGAGCTTCTTCGGCTCCATGAAGATCACCGGGTCGGGGTGCTCGATCGCCTTGCGCAGCAGGGTGTACGCGTCGGCGACAGTGGCCGGCGCGACCACGGTCAACCCGGGAGTGTGCGCGTAGTAGCTCTCGGACGAGTCGCAGTGGTGCTCGACGCCGCCGATGCCACCGGCGTACGGCATCCGGATCACCATCGGCAGCGTGACGCGGCCGCGGGTGCGGTTCCGCATCTTCGCCACGTGTGAGACAACCTGCTCGAAGGCCGGATACCCGAACGCGTCGAACTGCATCTCGACGACCGGCCGCATCCCGTTCATCGCCAGCCCGACCGCCATCCCGACGATGCCGGACTCCGCCAACGGGGTGTCGAAGCAACGATCCTCGCCGAACTCAGCGGTCAGCCCGTCGGTGATCCGGAAGACCCCGCCGAGCGCACCGACGTCCTCGCCGAACATCAGCACGGTCTCGTCGGCCTTCATCGCATCGCGCAGGGCCTGGTTGAGCGCCTGCGCCATCGTGAGTTTCAGCAGCGTGGTGGCAGTCATCGTCATGCTTCTTCCCGGGCGAGTTCGTCCTGCAGGAAGGCGGCCTGCTCCCTCAGTTGCGGCGTCTTCTCGGCGTACAGGTAGTCGAAGAGCTCCGCCGGATCCGGCTGAACCTCTTCCATCAGCCCGATCCGCAAGGTCTCCGCAGCTTGGTCAGCGGCAGCAACGACCTTGTTCTTCGAGGCTTCGTCGAGCAGACCGCGCTCGACCAAGTAGGCCTCCAACCGCTTCAGCGGATCCCGCTCGAGCCAAGGAGCGACCTCGGCATCGTTGCGGTAGCGGGTGGCATCGTCAGCGTTCGTGTGCGCCTGGACGCGATACGTGTGCGCCTCGATCAGCTGCGGTCCCTCACCGGCCCGCGCCTTGTCGACAGCCTGTCCCAGTACTGCGAGCAGGCCGGCCAAGTCGTTGCCATCGGCCCGTTCCCCCGGTACGCCGTACCCAATCCCCTTGTGCGCAAGGGAAGGCGCCACCGTCTGCCGGGCGAGCGGCACGGAAATCGCGTACTCGTTGTTCTGGATGAAGAACACCACCGGCGCCTTGAACACCGCGGCGAAGTTCAGCGCCTCGTGGAAATCGCCTTCGCTCGTGGCCCCGTCACCGCACAACGCCATCACGACGGTGTCCTCGCCCTTGAGCCTCGCCGCGTGCGCGACTCCGACGGCGTGGATCAGCTGTGTCGCCAACGGAGTCGCTTGCGGGGCGACATTGCGCTGGTACGGGTCGTACCCGGAGTGCCAGTCGCCGCGCAACAGCGTCAGCGTCTCGATCGGGTCGACCCCGCGGCTGATGATCGACACGGTGTCGCGGTACGTCGGGAACAGCCAGTCCTGGTCGCGCAGCACCATCGTGGCGGCGACCTGGCATGCCTCCTGCCCGTGCGACGACGGGTAGACCGCGAGCCGGCCCTGCCGGACGAGCGCGCCCGCCTGGTCGTTGATCCGGCGCCCCTTGACCAACTGTGCGTAACCGTCGACCAGGGTCTGCTCAGCGGGCAGCCTGTACTGCGGGTGGTCGTGCGGTACGCCGTGTTCGTCGATCAACTGGATCGGCTCGGCGGAGGGGAGCAGGCGCTCCTCGACGGTAGTCATAGACCCTCCTGCGCAGGAGACGGACGGATGGCTCATCGTCGTACTTCTGGCCAATCGGATCCATAGCTGGGAGAATCGCGAGACATTCGATCAGTTCTCCCAGTTTTGAGGAGCATTTTGTCCGACCAGGTGTCGTCCACGTCGGCCGAAGCTGGACAGTTGGCCGCTCCCGCCGAGCACTACTTCGTCGCCCCGGCGCTGGACGAGGTCGATCGGCAACTCGTCGAGGCGCTCGGGCGGGACGGCCGGATGTCGATCCGCGCCCTCGCCGACCAGGTGCACATCTCCCGGGCGAACGCCTACGCCCGGGTCGAGCGGCTCACCCAGACGGGCGTGATCACCGGGTTCACGGCAACGGTGGACCCGCTCAAACTCGGGTTGGCGACCTCGGCGTACGTGACTCTCAGTCTCCGGCAGAGCTCCTGGCGCACCCTGCGGACCCAGCTCCAGGCCATCCCCGAGGTCAAGCACATGGCGCTAGTAGGCGGCGACTTCGACGCCATCCTCCTGGTCCGCGCGGCCGACAACGAGGGGCTGCGCCGCGTCGTCCTGGAGAAGCTCCAGGCCATCCCCGAAGTCCTCGCCACCCGCACCGCCCTGATCTTCGAAGACCTCAGCTCGCTCTAGCATGGCCGGATGCGACGGTCTCGGGTGCTGCTTCTGCTGGCGATCACCTGCGCGTCGCTGACCGGTTGCGGGCCGGGGCAGTCCGGGGCGATCGGGCTGAGCGTGGACGACGCGGGTCGCACGATCGTCGTACTGCAGGACTGCAAGGGCGACATCGACAAGCTGAAGCTCGTCATGCTCGGCAGGCTCCAGACCGATCCCGAAAAGGTGCTGGTGGAGTGGTCCAACCCGAAGTCGCCGAAGGGCATCGTGCAGTTCCCGCTGGTCGAAGGTGCGGGGAAGTGGAAGCCGCAGTCACCGGTCCCGGAACTCGACGTGACCCGGCACTACGAACTGCGGGGCAAGAAGGAGAACGGCTGGTCGAATGCCAAGGACGTCAGATTCACCGTGACGGAATTGAAAGACCTCCAGCCGGGCCAGGTCCTGCGGTGGAAGGTCGGCTACACCGACACCAGCGAGATCGTGACGATGGACGAGTACACCCCGAAGGACTGCGGCTGAGAGCCGGTACTACGCGCCGCGGCGGCGATGCCGGTCGGCGTACGAGCGGAGGGCGCGGAGGAAGTCGACCTCGCGGAAGGCCGGCCAGTACGCCTCGCAGAAGTACAGCTCGGAGTACGCGCTCTGCCAGAGCAGGAAGTTCGACATGCGCTGTTCGCCGCTGGTGCGGATGATCAGGTCGGGGTCCGGCTGGCCGACTGTGTAGAGGTGCTTGGTGATGTCGTCGGCGCTGAGCGTCTCGGCCAAGGTGTCGAGATCGTTGCCCGCTTCCGCCTCGGACTCCAGCAGCGAACGGACTGCCTCGACGACTTCCTGACGACCGCCGTACCCGATCGCCAACGTGATGTGGTTGCCGGTGGCGCAATCCTTCGTCGCCTCGACCGCGTTCTTGAGCGCGTACGCCGTACTGTCCGGCAACAGGTCGAGCAGCCCCGCGAGGTGGACCTGCCAGCGACCGCCGGGCTGCGACAGCCGGCTCGCGACGATCTCCTCCGTGACCTCCATCAGGTACGCGACCTCGGCGTCGCCACGCTTGACCAGGTTCTCGGTGGAGCAGAGGAACACCGTCACATGCTGTACGCCGGCGGTCTCACACCAACCGAGCACCTTCTCGACGTGCAACGCGCCGTACCGGTGGCCGACGCTCGGATTCGCGTGCCCCTTTCCCCGCGCCCACCGCCGATTCCCGTCCATCACGATCCCGATGTGCTCCGGCAACGCCCGCCCCTTCAGCTTCCGCCGAACCCGCCGCGCGTACAGGGCATAAACAAGATCCTTGAAAGACATCCCAGCAACCTACTCAACCGCCGCTACCCACCGCACCTCCCCAACCACGACTTCAGGCCGGCTAGTCGAGCGCTTAGGCTAGGCGGATGCGGCTGTGGGGCTTGCTGGGTTCGGCCGGGCTGCTGCTGAGCCTGGCTGGCTGCGGCGTCCCCGCCGGCGGTGCGATCGGTGTGAGCGTCGACGGGCACGGCCGGCCGGTGATCTACATCCAGATGTGCGAAGGACACATCGACGGCGCAACCTTGTACCGGTCGGACGACGACTCGTCCGAGGACCAGATCTTCGGCCGCTGGGTCGTCAGCCCCGCGGTCGAGGGGTTCTCCCAGTTCAACCTCGCGGCACCGACTGGCGACTGGCGCGCCGCTCGGCAACTCCTACCGCGCGACCCTGCGACGGAGTACACGATCTACGGCTGGTCCACGGACAACAGCTACTCCGCCATGCACCTCGACTTCAGCCAGAACTCCCTCGCGGAACTGAAATCCGGCGAGCTCCGCTACCCGGACTTCGCCACCGGAAACCTCAAAACCGGCTCTCTCCAAGACTTCCGAAAAGAGACCTGCGAACAATCCTGGGGTTAGCGAATCGCCGGAGGCAGACGCCGTACTACGTGCGGGCGGCTCGTTGGCGGCGGATCCAGAGGAAGAGGGCGATGCAGGGGAGGAGGAGGCCGCCTAGGCCTAAGGCGAAGAAGTCCCAGCGCTGGTTGATGTGGTCGACCAGCCAGCCGAAGTTCTGGCCGAAGAAGCCGGTGACGAAGGTGAGGGGGAGGAAGACGGTGGCGAGGATCGTGAGTTGTTCGATGGTGGCGTTCTGTTGCACGCTCACCTTGGTCTGCTCGACCGAGATCACCGCCATGTTGGCCTCCAGCACGGTCGCGAGCAGATCGCGTTGTGCGGCGACTTCCTCGTTCACCAGTACGAGGTGGTCGTGGACGTCGCGGAAGTACGGCAGCAAGCCGGTGTTGCGGGCACCGCGTTCGAGATTGGCCAGTACTGCGAGGAGCGGGTGGACCGCGCGGTAGAAGTCGGTCACCTCGCGGCGGAGGAAGTAGATCCGCTCGGTCGGCGCCACCGATCCCGCGAACACGGTCCGCTCGACCTGCTCGATGTCGCGCTCCAACTCCGCGACGACCGGACCATAGGTGTCGACCACTTGGTCGAGAATTGCCCAGAGCACCGAGTTCGTACCGTTCTCCAGCAGCTCCGGCCGCTGCTCGAGCCGGGTCCGCGCCCCGTGCAGTTCGCTCGCGACCCCTTGCCGGACGGTGATCACGAAGGCCGGCCCGACGAACACGCTCACCTCGCCGAAGTCGACTTCCTCGCGCTCGTCGTCGTACCGGGCAGTGCGCAGGATGACGAGGCGGATGTCGCCTTCGTACGGTTCGACCTTCGGCCGCAGGTGGAACGTCTGCGCATCCTCGACGGCGAGTTCGTGCAGGCCGAAGCACTCGCTGGCCTGGGTGAGCTCGGCCGCGGTCGGGTCGAACAGGCCGAGCCAGACGAACCCGCCTTCCCGGCACCGTTGGGCGGCGTCCTCGATCGACATCGCCCCGACATGCTGGCGACGCCCGTCCCGGTAGTACGCGCAGTCGATGATCATGGCCGACTCCTCTCGTTCCCCACCGATGGTCCGCCGGTACTACGTCTCGCGATACCCCCGCGAGCGGTGAAATAGGGTTGATCGGGTGAAGCTGTGATGAACCGCGAAGGAGATCCGATGGCGCTGCCCACCGTGTTGATGCCTGGTCCGATGAACCGCTCCGTGCCGGCCGGGCTGGACGGTCGTTTCGAGGTCATCCGGCTCTGGGAGACCGACGACCCGGATGCCGTGCTGGCCGAGCGGGCGAAGGACATCGTTGCCGTTGCCAACGCCGGTACGCCGATCGACGGCGCCTTTCTCGATCGCCTGCCTGCACTGCAACTCATCGCGAATTTCGGCGTCGGCTACGACAAGATCGACGCGAACGCGGCGGCGGACCGTGGCGTCGTGGTCACCAACACGCCCGGCGTACTCGATGACGAGGTCGCCGACACCGCGCTCGGGCTGCTGCTGATGACGGTCCGCCAGCTTCCGCAGGCTGAGCGATTCCTGCGAGCCGGGCATTGGCAGGAGCGGTCCTATCCCCTGACGCCGACAACCCTGCGTGGGCGCACGATGGGGGTCGTCGGGCTGGGCCGGATCGGCGAGGCGATCGCTCATCGCGCTGAGGCCTTCGGTATTTCCGTTGCCTATCACAATCGTCATCGCAAAGACGTTGCCTACCGCTACTATCCGACGCTGCTCGAACTCGCGACCGCGGTCGACATCCTGACCATCGTGGTACCCGGTGGCGACGAGACCAAGCACCTGGTGAACGCGGAAGTGCTGGCGGCGCTCGGCCCGGACGGCATCCTGATCAACGTTGCCCGCGGATCGGTCGTCGACGAGGCGGCGCTGGTGGATGCCCTGCGCAACAAGACGATTCTCGGCGCCGGGCTGGATGTCTTCGAGCACGAACCCGAGGTCCACCCGGGTCTGCTCGAGGTGGACAACGCCGTACTGCTTCCGCACGTCGGCTCCGCCAGCGTCCCGACGCGCGACGCGATGGGCGGGCTTGTCGTGGCGAATCTGGTCAGCTGGTTCGACCACGGCGTACCGGTGACCCCTGTACCGGAATCGGCGGATCTGGTACGACGTGGTGATGGCTGATCAAGACGACGTACGGCGGATCGCGCTCGGGCTGCCCGAGGTGACGGAATCTGCCGACACCTTCGCGTTCTCGGTGCCGAACAAGGGCAAGGACAAGGCCTTCGCCTGGGTCTGGAACGAGCGCGTCGAGCCGAAGAAACCCCGGGTCCCGAACCCTGGGGTGCTGGCGATCCGGGTCGCCGGTGCGGCGGCGAAGGAGGAACTCCTGGCCGCCGACCCGGCCAAGTTCTTCACCGAGCCGCATTACAACGGCTACCCAGCCGTCCTCGTCCGCCTCGCGGCAGTCGACGCGACAGAGCTAACCGAGCTCCTCACCGACGCCTGGCGCTGCCAAGCCCCCCGCGCTTTGATCACCCAGCTCGACGCCGACTGACCAAGCGGCACCACCGAGTCGGAGTTCCGGTGGCAGCACCGGCGTCGACCAACTCGGATCGGGACGCCAGTCGATCCAGGACGGATCGAACGGACCTCGGCGCCGCCCGAGCTCACGGAGTACGCGAGCCGCTTCTTCTTCCAGATCAACCGGCACGTCGAGGATGCCGCGGGCAACCGCTTGGGCGTAGTCGTCCTGGTCCTTGAGTTGCGGGTTGCCGGCGGGGTCGACCAGGAGATCCAGCACGAGATCCATGGTCCGGAGACCGTACTGCGTTTCGTCGTACGGCAGCTCGAAGTTCACGTACCACCCGGCGAAGTCGGGCCCGGACCAGCCGAGGTTGATACTCGACCAGGCGCCACGGGTGCGAAACGTCAAGGTCGCGAGATCCGCCGGTGCTTCGACGGCGTTGTAAACAAGGGTTTCCATCGCTGCCAGCTTCCGCTCCGCGCGCGAAAGCCCTTCGCGTCCGGCGACTCCGCGACTACTCGCGTAGACCCCGAGCGTGCCCGCCGGTGCATACGTCACCCATCGGTTGGCGCTTCTCTCCACCACCACCTGCGGCACAGCGCTCCACAACCGCCCTCGCCACACCTCGACAACCGCGACCTGCTGCACGGCGTCTCAGCGGTCCCAGATCGGCCAGTTGTTGTGCCGCACCGCGCCGTACAGGACGTCGTTCACGCTTTCCTCATTCCGCCGGCTCGTCTCTCCTCCGACAGTAGCTGCCGGTCCGTGACCCGGCGTACTCATTTGTCTACGCCGCGAAGCGTCGCGAGAAGCTCAGGCCAGAGGGTGTGGAGGGTGCTGAGATGAGCCGTCGGCCGCAACTCGAGGGTCGCGCCGGGGATCTGTGCGGCGAGCCAGTGCGCGTTGCGGATCGACGCGTTCGGGTCCTCGGTGCCGTGCCAGATCGTCGTTGGACAGGTAATCGTCTCGGGTCGGAAAGCCCAACTTCTGAAGGAGATTGCGGCATCGCGGAGGTAGCCGGCCGTGTTCGCCAACGCTTCGCGGGCCGCTGCGGCCAACTCAGCCGGGTCCTGCCGCGCGAGCACCTCCACGTCGAGTGGGTGCAGCCCGTCGATCCATTTCCGGGCGAGCGCTTCGGTTGTCGATCCACGCGGATCCAGCTGCGCTACGTACGACTCGAACTCCGGCCGCATCAGCTCGATCGCTTCGCTGATGGAGCACCGCGCGAGCTTCCGGATGAAGGCCTGCTTGTCCGGCGTCAGGTCGTCACGGTGGTACGGCGGATCGAGCTCCGGCACGTTCGCCGTACTCGCGACCACCGCGACCGCGCGAACCCGATCCGGCCGGCGAGCCGCACACGCGAGCGCATACGGACCACCCAGCGACATGCCCAGTACTGCGTATCGCTCGACGCCGAGCAGATCCGCCACGCTCGCGACATCATCCGCCACGCTCAGGTGGTCCGACTCGCACGCGTCGGACTGCCCGTACCCCGGCCTGTTCACCGCGATCAGCCGTACGCCGAGGTCACGCGCAGCCTCGGCGCCGGGATACGCCGCGTGCCGGGTGTCCGGGCAGCCGTGCAGGAAGAACACGACCGGGCCTTCGCCCGCACTCCAGTACTGCGCCTGCCGGCCGTCGGGCAGGCGCAGAAGCTCGCTGGTCAATCAGGCCTGCGGCGCTGCGATGTTCACCATCCAGGAGACGCCGAACCGGTCGATGACCATGCCGAACTCGTCGCCCCACATCTGTTTCTCCAGCGGCATCGTCACGGTGCCGCCTTCCGAGAGCTTCTCGTAGTACCCGCGGAGGTCGTCGCCGTCGTCACCGCTGAGGCTGACCGACATCGTCGTACCGGGCTTGAACTCCATCCCCTCGGGCGTGTCCGAGCCCATCAACGTGAAGCCGTTCGGCGCCTCCAGTGAGGCGTGCATGATCTTGTCGGCATCCGGCCCATCGGCCGCGCCGAACTCGCCGAAGGTGTTCATCGCCAGCTCCCCACCGAACACGCTGCGGTAGAACTCGAACGCCTCCCGCGCAGTGCCGTTGTAGCTGATGTACGGATTCAGTCGTGACGCCATCAGATCGCTCCTAGCCCGAGTGTTTTCCCCTTGCTCCGCACACTAGACCCGCCCACGGACAGTCCGCGAGGTTCAGATCCGGCCATCATCTTTGTCATTTCTCCACCACCCGTGGCGCCAGGAAGCACACATACGCCATGCTCAACCCATGTGGTGGCGACGGCGAAAGCGCCGTAAGTCGGAGGAGTCCTCGGTACACGGCACCGAGGCCTCGGACTGGCGCCCACCCCGACCCCCCTCCGAGGTCAAAGACCTCCGCGCCCGCCTAACCTCAGAAGGCCACACCCTCAAGCACTAACAACTTCTGTCGGTGACGTCTGGAGTCACAGCGAGCTATCGGCGTGGCCGGGCGCATTCGGGGGTTTCTTGGGGCGGGTCTCGCGTTGGTGGGGTGGGGGCGGCATGCTGGGGCGATGGTGACGGTGTATGAGGCGGCGGGTGGGCAGGCGGGCATGGTTCGGCTGGCCGAGGCTTGGCATGCGCGGGTGATGGCCGACGAGGTGGTGAGTCACGCGTTCAGCCACGGCTTCCATCCCCAGCACAGTCACCGGCTCGCGGCGTACTGGGGTGAAGCTCTGGGCGGACCGACCACATACTCCGAGTCGTACGGCGACGAGTCGTCCGTCGTACGGACGCACAGCGGCAACGGCCCGCACGACGAGATGGACCGGCGCGCGATCGTCTGCTTCGACCAGGCTCTCGACGACGTCGGTCTGACGGACCCACTGCGACAGGTGTTGCACGACTACTTCGCGTGGGCCACGACGACGAGCATGACGCAGTACACCGGCTCTGCGGACGACGTCCCCAACGGCCTCAGCATTCCGCGCTGGTCGTGGGACGGACTCGAATCCCCTACAAACTGAAGGCGATCGAGCGCAGCACCAGTACGGCGATGAACACCACGGTGAAGGCGATGTCGAACGAGAGACCGCCGGCGCTCACCGGCCGAAGCCTTCGCCGTACGGGTGCGAGCACCGGCTCCGTCCCCGCGTAGACGACCGCCCGCGCGCGGCCGACCCAGTGCGGCCCTTGAGCCAGCACTCGTCCCCAGTCGAGCACCATGCGTGCAAGCAGCAGCAGGATGAACAACGACAACGCGTACCCGACCAGCGTTCCGATAAGACTCATGGTTCCTCCGCAGTGACCGTCTTACCGATTGCAACGAGCCGGCGCGTCCGGAAATGTCCCTCCAGCTGGGTTCTCAGCCGACTTTCAGGTCGGCACCTAGGCCTCGGCGATGGCTGCGATCGAGACCCGCAGTCCTTCCACGTCCACCGGCAGCGAAGCGCCTTGGCGGGCAGGCTGAACGGTCGGGAACCACGCCATCCACTCCTCGTTCATCCCCGCGAAGTCCGCCGGGTCACGCAGGATGAAGGTCGCGCTGACCACCTTGTCCAGCGAACTCCCCGCCGCCTCCAAGATCGCGGCGACATTGCGCAGACACTGCCGCGTCTGCTCCTGAATCGTGTCCCCCGCCAGCAACCCGGTCGCAGGGTCGTACCCCGCCTGCCCCGACACGAACACCAGCCCCGCAGCCTTCACCGCCTGACTGTACGCCGCCGACTTCGGCGCCTCATCAGTCTCGACAACCACCCGCACCATCCCGCTCTCCCCTCACCTCACCAACCCAACCTCCCGCCAGTCAACCGCCCCCGACCCCAGATAGCCAGCCGCGAAATCATGCAGGTTCGTACGACGGTTGCCAGTCGCGGCGGAGCAGGCCGTAGACCCAGGAGTCCGAGACTTCGCCGTTCACGATGCAGTCTTCTCGTAGCGTGCCTTCGCGCAGGAAGCCGAGTTTCTCCAGGACGCGGGCGGATGCGGCGTTGCGCGTATCGGCCTCGGCCTGGACTCGATTCAGGTCCAACGTGCCGAAAGCCCAGTGCAGCAAGGCGCGCGCGCCCTCCGTCGCATAGCCGTTGCCCCACGCCGCTTCGCCGAGGCAGTAGCCAAGCGATGCGCTGCGATACTCCGGGTTCCAGCGAGTCAGACTGCACCAACCGACGAACGTGCCATCGGAGAGCCGGTCCATGGCCAGCCGTACTCCGCTACCTTCAGTAGCCATTTGCTCGGACGCCGCGATGAAGTGCGCGGCGCGAGCACGATCGCTCCAGGGTGGCGAGTCCCAATAGCGCAGGACGTAGGCGTTGCTGTGCAGTGCGAAGAGCGCGTCCGCATCCACGCTGGTCACGGCCCGCAATCTCAGCCGAGCGGTTTGCAACGTCGGGGTAGACAAAGACATGCTCCCAATCCTGCCTTCTTCACCGGGCGTCGCAGCTCGCGGTGTGTGGAGCCAGCTGACAAGGTGAGTGGATGCTGACTGAGGTGGCCGACGGGGTTTGGGTTCGGCAGAGCGAGTGCGTCTGGAGCAACGCCACCGTCGTACGGGCTGAAGGCGGGTTGATCCTGGTCGATCCCGGCATCAACGGCGTCGAGTTGAACGAGCTCGCCGACGACGTGGACCGGCTCGGTCTTCCGCTGATTGCAGGGTTCTGCACTCATCCGCATTGGGATCACCTGCTGTGGCATTCGCGGTTCGGCGACGTACCGCGGTACGCCACCTCCGGCTGCGTCCAGACCGCCACCGAAGCCCGGGAGCGAGCGCAGGCGATGGCGGCGGAGACTGCGAAAGGCATCCCGCTCGAGCTGGTCGCGCTTCTCACCCCGCTGCCCGCGGACGGCGGACCGATACCGGGCGAGATCATCGAACACGAGGCGCACGCCATCGGCCACGCCGCGATCCTCCTTGCCGACCGGGGCGTCCTGATCGCCGGCGACATGCTCTCCGACATCCTGATCCCACTCCTCGACCCCCGCCGCCCCGATCAGCTCGACGCGTACGCGAAGTCGCTCGACCGTTTCGCCGAGGCCGCCCGGCACGTCAACGTCGTGGTCCCCGGCCATGGTGCCGTCGCCGAAGGTCCCGAGGTAGCAGCCCGCCTCGCCGCCGACCGCGCCTACATCGACGCTCTACGCCAAGGGACGGAACCGGCCGACCCGCGCCTGAGCCAGGAGTGGCTCGCCACGCCCCACCAGGCCAACCTGAAGCAGGCCGGCATCGGCGATGGCACCGGAGGCTGAGGTCAGAGCAATCGATCGACCAGACCGTCGACGTACTCCGGGGTGAGGGGTCCCATGCCGAACAGGACGCGGATGTACATCGGGGCCATCACGTGGTCCAGTACGCCGAGGGCGTCGGGTGCTTGCTCACCACGTTCGTTGGCGCGGTCGAGCATGGACTGGAGCTGCCGGCCGCGTTCGGCGAGGAGCTCGTCCAGTGCCTGCATCCCCTGCTGACCGTTGCTCGACAAAGCGACGGCCAGCCGTACCAGCGCCAGGCCGTCCGGGCCGGTGATCTCGCGCGCCACGTTGGCCGCGTAGACGCGCAGGTCACCGGCCAAACTGCCGGTGTCGGGCATGGGCGACCGCGCGTTGAGGCGAGCTAACGCCACGTCGGTAAGCAGCGTTTCCAAGCTGCCCCACCGACGGTAAATGCTGCTATCGGCCACCCCCGCGCGAGCTGCGACTTCGCCGACGGTGAACTTCCCGTAGCCGCGCTCACTGATCAGGTCGGTGACGGCCTGATGCACCGCCGCGCGCACGCGGGCACCGCGCCCACCGGGTCGCCGGGCTCGCTGTTGCTGCTCCATGCCCTCACCTTAACGCAGTCGTCGCTTGCGTTTACGCTCGCGCCTCCGTACAGTCTCCTAACGCAGTTCCCAACTGCTTTAGAGCACTCCCGGCTGACCGGGCAAGTGTGCGTATCCGACGAGAGGAATCCCCATGGCCGAATCGCCTGCGGCAGTAGGCAATCGACCGAACCGGGCCGTGCTGCTCACGGTCACCTGCCTGGGCCAGTTCATGGTGCTGCTCGACAACACGATCGTTGGAGCAGCGCTGCCCGACATGCAGCGCCGGTTGCAGATCCAGTTGACAGGTCTGCAGTGGATCGTCGACGCGTACGTGCTGCTGGTCGCCATGCTGCTGCTGTCCGGCGGTGTTTTCGCCGACCGGTTCGGTCGCAAGCGGGTGTATCTGGCGGGTGCGGTGGTGTTTACCGCGGCATCGGTGCTGTGCAGCCTCGCGCCCTCGGCCGGATGGCTGATCGGCGGCCGGGTCCTGCAGGGCATCGGGGCCTCGGCACTGAGCCCTGCCTCGCTGGCCCTGCTCGCCGCCGCCTATCCCGTACCTCAGGAACGCATCAAGGCGATCGGCCTCTGGGCCGGGTTCAGCGGCATCGGTCTGGTCGCCGGACCAGTGGCCGGCGGCGTGTTGACGGATGCCTTCGGCTGGCCCGCCATCTTCCTGGTCAACCTGCCCATCGGGGTGATCCTGCTGCTGGTCGGCCTGCGGCACCTGGAAGAGTCCCGCAATCCGAGCGCCCCTGCGATCGACATCCCGGGCACGGCACTGTCCATCCTGGCTGTGGGAGCACTGACCTACGGCCTGATCGAGGGTGGCGCTCGCGGCTGGACCTCGCCGATCATCCTGGCCAGCTTCGCCGCCGCGGCGATCCTCTTCGCCGGCTTCGTCACCGTCGAAGCGCGTCGCTCATCACCGATGCTGCCGCTCCGGCTGTTCCGGCAGCGGCTGTTCACTGTGTCCAACACGGCGATGGTCGTGGTGGGGTTCGCGCTGATGGGCTCGTCGTTCTTCTTCTCTCAGTACTTCGTGTACGTCCAAGGCAGCTCGATTCTCCGGGCCGGCCTGCAGACCCTGCCCACCTCCGTCGCCATGGTGATCGTCAGTCCGTTCGCGGGCCGGCTCGCCGCCCGGTACGGCTTCCGGATCGTGGTCAGCATCGGCCTCGCCCTGGCCGGAGCGGGGCTGCTCGCGCTGGGCATGGTGCACGCCGACACGGGCTACGCGAACGTCTGGTGGCGGCTGGCCATCGTCGGAATCGGCTTCGCCCTGACCATGTCCCCCCTGACAGGCGCCGCCATCCAAGCTGTCAGCCCACAAGAAGGCGGCCTCGCCTCCGGCATCAGCAGCACCACCCGCCAGATCGGCGCTGTACTAGGCGTCGCAATACTCGGAGCCATCGTCCGCACCCGCCAATCGAACGGCGCCTCCTTCGCGACCGGCCTCAATACCGCCTTCATCGCTGCCGGCGCCGTCACTTTGACTACGGCCGTCTTCACCGCCCTCTGGCTAGCGAGATCTGAGCCCGTGGACTGCTCAACGGTCACCCCAGCGACCGAACTCTCCACGAACAGCCGCTGACCACGATCCCCACCATGGAATGATGCCGCGGCACCGGAGACCCACGCGGCCTCCCCTCCCCCCGCCCCCTCACAAAAGCAACCGGTGAATGGTCTCAGTACTTCGTTCAGCCAGCTGCTGGAGCGCCTTCGTCGGTGAACTGCTCGGCCCCGGTGTGGCGCGCCGAGGGCGCTCCCGTGGTTCGGGAGCGCCCAACGGCGGTTGTGGTTCAGCGGGCGGCTGGGGTGTTGGCGGTGGTGACGTTTACGGCTGCCCAGGCTTTGTTGACTGTCTGGTACTCCGTGCTGGTGGCGCCGTACAGATCGGCGGCGGCCTGGAGGGTGGCGACGCGGGCGTCGTGGAAGTCGGTCGTGGAGACCATGTACCGCGTCAGGGCCCGGTAGAAGATCGCGGTGGCCTTGGTGCGGCCGACGCCGGCGACCACGGATCCGTCGTACGTCGGCGAGTAGTAGTTCACGCCACCGATCGTCTTCGCGCCGCTGCCTTCCGCGAGCAAGTAGTAAGCGTGTGAGGAGATGCCGGAGCCGGCGTGCACCTCGGTGTCGTACGCCGCCTTCGACCAGTAGTCGACGGTGCCCTCGAGCTTGTCGAGCGAGGGATGGTCCAGCCGGCGCAGGAACTTCTGTGCCAGGCCGAGTTGCTCGCCGACCAGGTAGTTCGGCGGAATGTTCGGGTTGTTGGTGGCGAACTCGGTGCTCGAGCCGAAGATGTCCGCGAGCGACTCGTTGAGGGCGCCCGGCTCGCCGAACTGGCTGCCCTGCCAGTCGATACGGGTGGGCTCGAGGGCGGCGGTCGCGGCGACCACGCCGTGGCTGAGCTCGTGACCGGTCACGTCGAGCACGACCAGCGGCTTGGTGAAGGTTGCGCCGTCACCGTCGCCGTACAGCATGCAGTCGCAGTCCGGGTCCCAGTACGCGTTGCCGAGGTTCTGGCTGTAGTGGACGAGCGCGTGTGCGCCGGCGCCGTCGTTCTTGATGCCGTTGCGGCCAAAGGTGTTCTTGTAGAAGTCGAAGGTCTTCGTGATGCCGTACTGCGCGTCGACAGCGGGCTTGGTGAGATCGCTGAGGCCCCACTTGTTGGTGGTGGAGGTGAAGCTGCTGCCCGCGGAGAAGTCGTTGGTGTCGGTGTTGCGTGCGGTACGGGTTTGGGTGTTGCCGCGGGTCGAGTCCTTCAGGAGATACGAGGTCGCGGCGGTCTGAACGGTGTTGAGCGGAACGACGCCCGCGAACAGCGACGTACCGGAGCCGACCGCGGCCGCCGGGTAGGTGACCGCCGTCGCGGCAGCGGCGAGGGGCGACGAGGAGCGGTCAGCGGTGGCGATGCCCGACGTCGGGGTGGCCGGGGCGCCGAGCTTGCGCAGCTTGTCCTGCACCTGCGGGGTGATGAAGGAGTCGTTGACGGCGGCGTTGCTGATCAGCGCGCCGCTCAGGGCATTGATGAGGACTTCGCGGACCGGCGATTCCTTGCTGCTGCTGTCCACGACCCGTACCTGGTAGGCGAGCGTGGAGCCCGACTCACCCGCGCTGAGAACGAGCTGTACGTCGGCTGCCGTGCCCTTTGCCGCGGCGGCGGCCTTCTTCTTCGCCTGGCCGGTTGTCAGCTTGGGGCTGACCGTGTCGGCTTTGAGAGCCTTCTTGTACGCGCGGGTCACGCCGATCCAGCCGGACTTGGCATCGAGGTGGACGATGAGGTCGCCGCGCAGTACGGGAAGTCCCTTGTGGGTACGGGTGAAACGGACATGCTGCTTGCCATCAGGGTCGATCAGCGCATCGACGGGCGTGAGCTTGTCGTACTTGCCCAGCCCAGTGGCCGCAGCGTGCGCGAGGGCCGCGTTCGTCGCCGCGGCGATGACGGCCTTGGAGGCGGCCACCGTCTGCTTGGACGGCGCGGAGTTCTCGAGGGGCCGCGCGGCGGCCGAGGAGGCCTGGGTGGCGAGGGCGTTGCCTGCGGTGGTCGCCGCCAGGGCTGCTACGGCAGCAGCCGCGATGGCCATGGACAGGCGACGCTGGTGGGGTCTGCGCATGTCGGTTCCTCACTGGGTCGGGCGGGGGCGGTGGCACGAACTGCCGGCGAAGGTGTTCGCTACCGAAATCGACACAAACCGCGCGGTTCAGTTCGAAGTGGCGACTGGATGAACAACCACGGATCTGCGTGAGAAAAGATTTGCACCATCTCCCGCCCCAGAGACATCCCATTGGGGTATAACTTCCGCCCACGCCGGCCGCGATCCACCGACTGCCGCCTTGGTGCTCTCGGCAACGATGCCGTTGCGGTCCCCGGGGGATGTCGTAAATCGGCGCTGCCGATCTCCGCCAGCGGCAGCTCTTCCGCTGGTCATGGGCCGTGCTCAAACTCGGACCACCCGAACGCCGACGCGGCCGACACGACCCGGACGCAACCGGCGTACACAGGTCGGCCGATCGTCGACCCCGCCCCCCAAGGAGTAGTTGTGAAACGACCCAGAACCAGTCTGATCGCCACCGGCGGTCTTCTCGCCGCTGGGCTGGTGATGACGCCTTTCTTCGCCGCCCACGCCGACCAGACGTCTCCCGGCGCCGTCGCCCACGACCCGCACTCCTTGGCGGCCGACGAGCAGGCGCACGCGCCGGCGAGTGCCACCGCGCTCGGCCTGGCATCGGGCGAGAAGCTGACTGTCAAAGCGGTCATCGAGGATGCGGACGGCGGCACGCACGTGCGGTACCAGCGCACGCTCGACGGGCTGCGCGTCATCGGTGGCGATCTGGTCACCCACAAGGACGCGAAGGGCGCTGTCAGCGGCGTCACCTACAACCTCGGCCGCAAGAACATCACCCCCGCGTCGCGGACTCCGAAGATCTCCAAGGCGGCGGCACAGGCCAAGGGTCTCGCCGCGGCGCAGGCGACCAAGGACGAGACGACCGCCCGCAACGAGTTGGTCGTCCTCGTCACCGATAAGGGCCCGAAGCTGGCGTACGACGTTCTGACCACCGGCATCCGTGCCAACCAGGTTCCGACTCGGCTGCACACCTACGTCGACGCCGGCACGGGCGCCGTACTCCTGACCGACGACGAGATCAAGACCGGTACCGGCGACGGCATCTTCGTCGGCAACGTCACCATCAACACCAGCGCCAAGTCAGGCGGCGGTTTCGAGATGCGGGACGCGCTCGGCCACACTGCCACCGACGTGCACAACCAGGGCGACCCGAACACGGGTGAGGGCCCGGCCGGTGACATCTTCACCGACGCTGACGACAAGTGGGGAACCGGAGCGCAGTCCGACCGCGCGTCCGCCGCCGTCGACGCGCTCTACGGCGCGCAGAAGACGTTCGACTACTACAAGACCCAGCTCGGCCGGAACGGAATCTGGAACGACGGCCGCGGGGCCCCTTCCCGCGTGCACTTCGCCAACGCGATGGTGAACGCGTTCTGGGACGGCACGCAGATGTCGTACGGCGACGGCGCGAACAACGCTGCTCCGCTCACCGAGCTGGACGTCGCCGGGCACGAGATGAGCCATGGCGTCACCGAGAACACCGCAGGACTCGTGTACAGCGGTGAGGCCGGCGGACTCAACGAGGCGACCTCCGACATCTTCGGTACGGCGATCGAGTTCTACGTGAACAACCCCAACGACGTACCGGACTACTTCATCGGTGAAGAGATCAACATCCACGGCAACGGCTCGCCGCTGCGCTACATGGACAAGCCGAGCAAGGACGGCGCGTCGAAGGACTGCTGGTCCTCGACGCTCGGCTCGCTGGATCCGCACTACTCCTCCGGCCCGCTCAACCACTGGTACTACCTGCTCTCCGAGGGCTCGGGCGCCAAGACCGTCAACGGGGTCAGCTACAACTCGCCCACCTGTTCCGGTGCCGCGGCCGTGACCGGCATCGGTCACGCGAAGGCCGAGAAGATCTGGTACCGCACGCTGTCGACCTACCTGACGTCGTCGAGCAAGTACTCCAACGCCCGGACCGGCGCGATCAAGTCCGCCAAGGATCTCTACGGCCAGGGCTCGGCAGAGTGCCAGGCGGTCGAGAAGGCGTTCACCGCCATCGCCGTCGCTGCGACGACCGAGACGTGCGGCACGAGCAACCCGGACCCCGGCTCCCCGACGGTCACCAACCCCGGCGCGCAGACGAGCACGGTAGGGACCGCTGACACGCTGCAGCTCGCAGCGACGGGCGGCACCACGCCGTACTCATGGTCGGCGACCGGTCTCCCCGCAGGTCTCACGGTCAACGCCTCGACGGGTCTGGTGTCCGGTACCCCGACCACCGCGGCCACCTCGACGGTGACGGCGACGGTCACTGACGCCGCGGGCAAGACGGCCAACGTCTCCTTCTCGTGGGTCGTCTCCGGCGGTGGCGGCGGTGGCGCCTGCAACGGCGCGCTCAACTACAGCGGCACTCTCACCGCGGGCGGCAGCAAGACGTTTGCCGCTTTCAGCGACAGCGACGCGGGCCAGCTCAAGGTCTGCCTGGACGGGCCGACCGGCAGCGACTTCGATGTCTACCTGCAGAAGCAGTCCGGATTGTCCTGGGTGACAGTTGCCCAAGGCATCAGCCCGAACCCGGACGAGTCGTTCACCTACAACAACACGGCAGGCACCTACCGCCTCGTGGTGAAGGCCGACTCCGGATCGGGTGCGTTCACGGCTTCCGTGTCGGAGTGATCGCAGAACTGGCAGAACGAGTTCGGGCGCGACGCGTCTGAGCAGTGGGCACCTCCTCGAGCGCTTCGGGCTCGGGGAGGTGCTGCTGTGCCGACTCAGATCCAGCCCCGCCGGCTCGCCTGAATCGCCAACTGGAATCGGCTGTGAGCGCCGAGCACCTCTTCGAGACGAGCGATCCGCCGGCCGACCGTGCGAGCGCTCACGCCCAGGTCGCGGGCGATCGCCTCATCGGTGAGACCGGCTGCCAGGTAGGACAGCAGCTGCTGCTCGTCCGAACCCGGACCACCCAACGCGTCGACCACCTGGGACTCCGGTGACAGCGGCACGCCCATCTGCCAGAAGACCTCGAAGAGGCCGGCCAAGGAGTCGAGCAGACCGGACTCGTGGACGATGACGAGTGACCGCCGTGCCCCTTTCTGGCCCGGAACCGACATCAGCGCACGCTTGTCGTCGAACAGCATGAGGTTGAGCGGCACCTGGGCGAAGACGCGCGCCTGTTCGCCGACTGCAATGCACTGATGAACTGCGGCAAGCCCTTCGAAGTCCTCCAGTACCGAGACGCCGTAGAGCCCGCGTGCGCGTACGCCACGTTCCATGGCCTCGAAGAATCCGACCGCCACGCCGGGTCGCGGGATCTCCATCCCGGTCCGGACCTTCCGCGGCGAGACAGGGCCGATGCACAAACCGTCGACGGTCTGGGCTGTGTCATCCATCAGCTTGGCCTCGGCTGCCGCGCACCGCGCCTCGTCGGTGATGACCTCCACAAAACTCGAGCGGTCGCCGGCTTCGCTCCAGATGTGAGCAAAAACCGACGCGAGCTGACGAGTGGCGTCAGCAGCCTTCGCATGCTCAGCCGCCACCTGCTCCAACGGAATCCGCGGAGCGACCGCCTCTATCCCCTCGTCACTCACTTCGAGCAGTCCGATGGCAGCCAGCACCTCCACCTCGTCCGCAGCAGCGGTGCAGTCCAAACCGGCACGCTCGGCCAGGACCTCCAGGCTCGCCCTCCCGCCCTCGACGGCCGCACGGTACAGCGGCTCCGCGACACCCGACAGAACAGGCGCTGAGGGCAATTTCATCCCGCCGTCTTACCACTTCCCCACCCACAGCGCGAGCACCCCGAACCCCATAGAGCTCACCTTGCGGTCATGACTCGAGGCGGGAACGACAAAACCCCCAGTCGAGGAAACTGACCTCTGACCTGGGGGTTCTTGTGGAGCCGCCTGTCGGAATCGAACCGACGACCTTCTCATTACGAGTGAGACGCTCTGCCGACTGAGCTAAGGCGGCGTGGCCCGGGGGCCGATGCAAGAGTGTAGCGGGAGGGCGGGGGGATTCCGAATCGGATAGGGCGGGGGCGATCAGGGGCGGGGGTGGTGACGCGCTGTAGTTGCGTGTGAGGGGCGGGTGCGCAATGGGGCGGGGGCGGTGCTTGGGGGTTCTGTTGGCGGGTTGGGTGTGCCAGAGTCCGTAGACAGCCGGGGGGATCAGGGCCGTGCTGAGGGGCGGGGACAATGAAGAAGCTTGTGGTGGTTGTCGGAGTGGTCGTTGCCGCGTTGGTGGCGGGTCTGCAGGGTGGGGCTGCGGTCGCTTCGCCGATTTCGCAGGACTACGTGGTGTCGCCGAACCCGTCGGATCTGACGCCGCGGGTTCAGGAGGGTGCGGTCTACAAGATGCTGCAGCTGGGCGGCATCATGTTCGCCGGCGGCGAGTTCAGCTCGGTGAAGCCGTACAACAACTCCGGCACCATCGCCCGGAGCCGGCTGTTCGGTTTCAACCCGGTCACCGGCGGTCTGACGGGGTTCCACGCCACCTTCAACGCCGCGGTCTGGGCGATGGCCACCGACGGCAGGTCGCTGTGGGTCGGCGGGTACTTCAACAACGTCAACGGTGTCGCCCGCACCGGCGTGGTCAAGATGGACCCGTACACCGGCGCCGTCGACACCGCCTTCAACGCGCAGCTGACCGGTTCGGTCACGGACATGGCGCTGGTGAAGGGCCGCCTCATCCTCGGCGGCGCCTTCGGCAAGAAGCTGATGGCAGTCAATCCCGCCACCGGCGCCGACACCGGCTACATCAAGCTCGCCATCACCGGAGCACCCGGTGGCACGAACGCCGGCCAGACCAAGGTGTTCCGCTTCGCGGTGAACCCGGCCGGCACCCGGCTGGCGATCGTCGGCACCTTCACCTCGGTCGGCGGCCAGCTCCGGCGGCAAGCCGCCTTGATCACCCTCGGCACGTATGGGGCCTGGACGAGCACCTGGTACTCGACGCTGTTCGACAAGCCCTGCTGGAGCGAGACGCCGACGTACACCCGTGATGTCGACTTCTCGTACGACGGCACGTTCTTCGTCATCGTCACGACCGGCGGCACGTCCCCCAACAACAGAGACCTGATCTGCGACGCCGCGACCCGGTGGAACACGAACGACGCCCGTACGACGTACCCGGTCTGGGTGAACTACACCGGCGGCGACACCCTGCTTTCGGTGCAGGTCACCCGCGCAGCCGTCTACGTGCAGGGGCACCAGCGCTGGATGAACAACCCGGGTGGCAACAACACCGCCGGTCCCGGCGCGGTATCGCGGCCCGGCATCGCAGCACTCAACCCACACAGCGGCCTCGCCTACTCGTGGAACCCGACCAAGGACCGCGGCATCGGTGGGTACGACCTGCTGCTCACCTCGACCGGTCTGTGGGTCGGCTCGGACACCACCCATATCGGCGGCGAAGTGCACGAGCGACTCGCCTTCCTGCCACTTCCGTGACGGCGTGAATTTGCCGGGCGGCGCGCGGGAACAATTCCGCCGAGAAATGCATTGACTCCGAGTGTGTCGTCGGGTGAAACTTATGCCCGCAAGGTCAACCAGAGCTGATAGGAGAAGGTCGTGTTCGGGAAGCGGAACGTAGGGCGGGAGTGGCGGGAGCAGTACGCCGTCGCGCCGACGTGCCTGCGATCCCTGCCCAGTCACGCCTCGACCTCCTTGCGCGATGCCGAGTTCAGCCCGACCTCCGGCGGCCCACCTGTCTGATCTGATCGCAGATCACAGGAGCCGCCCGAGTCGGGATACCGACCCGAGGCGGCTCTTTCTTTTTGCCCCGAACTATGCCACACCGTCGTCGGTGCGCAATGGCTGCCGGCCGGATTCCAAACCCGCGCCGCGAGGGTTCGATTCCCTCCACCGATGCTTTTGTCGACGCTTACGAGCGGCGAATTGCAGAATTGACAACTGGATATGCCATTGCAATTCCCCGGGGCCTCCAAGGGCACCCGGGGAGAGCGAGCTGTGGGCCAGCGGCCAGGCCACCTCATTTGGGATGAGGGGATCGGGAGTTCGAATCTCCCCAGCTCGACCAGGCGCCCGCAGCAAGCTCAGCTACCGGCCGAGCGGGCGCCCCAAACGTGCCCTGCGCCGGAAATCCGCAACCCATCCGGCGCAGGGCGCAACGCAACGAACGCCCGTGGCTCAATCGGAGAGAGCACCTGCCTACGAAGCAGGAGGTTGCAGGTTCGAGTCCTGCCGGGCGTGCTGTGGCCGCCCCTGCGCGGCGTAGTACGGGACACCGAGCCGCACCGGGAGAGCCGTCCCGGCTGTGAAGCGTCGGGCACACTGGATGAGAGGAGGAACCAGCATGAGCGGTGTCATAGTGCTCAACGCCTCGTACGAGCCGCTGCACGTGGTGTCGATCCCGCATGCCATCCGGATGCTCGTCCGGGAAGTGGCGGTCGTCGAAGAGGCGCACGACGGCGCCAGCATCGGCCCGTTCCCCCTCCCCCGCGTACTACGGCTGGTGCGCTACGTGGTGACGAAGTGGCGCTACGCCACTGGGCGACTGCAGTACACCCGAGTCGGCGTACTGAAGCGTGACAAGTACCGCTGCGCCTACTGCGGCCGTACTGGCGCCACCACGATGGATCACGTCGTACCACGGTCCCGTGGCGGGCGCGGCGAGTGGCTGAACGCAGTAGCGGCCCATGCCTCATGCAACGAGAAGAAGGGCTCACGCACGCCAGAGGAAGCCGGTATGCCGCTGTTGTGGCAGCCGTGGATTCCGACGCGTGCCGAGTTAGCACTCTGACCCGGCGCCCCCAGGTGTCGCGTCAGAGCGATGCCAGGTGGGCGACGGCGTCCCATCCTCGGTTCTGACCCGAGGCCTCGCAGGTTCGAGCCCTGCCCTGGCAGCTCTGTACCGCGGCACGCCAGGCCGCAAACCAGCCAAAGGAGTGGGGAGATGAACGTTCAGTACCCCGTCGAGTTGAGCGGGGCCAAGAGCTCCACTCTGATGTGGGCTCAGGAGCACGAGGTGGGCGCGCAGGCCCTTCAGCAGTTGCGGAACATTGCAGCGCTGCCGTGGGTGCACGGCGTCCGGGTGATGCCGGACGTGCATCTCGGCAAGGGCGCGACGGTGGGTTCGGTGATCGCGATGTACCAGGCTGTCTCGCCGGCCGCTGTCGGGGTCGACATCGGCTGTGGGATGGAGGGTGTGCTCACGTCGCTGACCGCGTCGGATCTGCCGGACGACCTCAGCGGGATCCGGTCGCGGATCGAGGCCGCCGTGCCGGTCGGCTTCCGGGCGCACGAGAACGCGGTGAGTGTCCGCAAGCTCGGGCTGGATCGCGGCTGGGACCGGTTCTGGGGAGCGTTCTCGAGCCTGCACGACGGCGTCCAGGACCGGGAGAAGAAGGCGCAGCAGCAGATGGGTTCGCTGGGTGGTGGCAACCACTTCATCGAGGTCTGCCTGGACGACGACGACCGGGTCTGGCTGATGCTGCACTCGGGTTCGCGCAACATCGGCAAGGAACTGGCCGAGCGGCACATGCGGATCGCGAAGGCCCTTCCGCACAACGCCGATCTGCCGGACCGCGACCTCGCGGTGTTCTTGTCCGGTACGCCGGAGATGGACGCGTACCGGCGCGACCTCACCTGGGCGCAGGAGTACGCATCGCGGAACCGCGCGGTCATGCTCGCCCTGGTGATGCAGGCGGTGCGCGAGTCGTTCGAGCAGGAGATCACGTTCGAGCAGCCGATCTCGTGCCACCACAACTACGTGGCGGAGGAGACCATCGACGACCTCGACCTGCTCGTCACCCGCAAGGGCGCGATCCGGGCCGGCAAGGGCGATCTCGGGCTGATCCCGGGCTCGATGGGCACCGGCTCGTACGTCGTCCGTGGGCTCGGCTCGGAGCAGTCGTTCTACTCGGCCTCGCACGGGGCAGGCCGGCGGATGAGCCGCAACGAGGCGAAGCGCCGCTACACGGTCGACGACCTGATCGCCCAGACCGCCGGCGTGGAGTCCCGCAAGGACGCCGGTGTGCTCGACGAACTGCCCGCGGCGTACAAGGACATCGAGTCGGTCATCGCGGCTCAGTCCGACCTGGTCGAGGTCGTTGCCCACCTCAAGCAGGTCGTCTGCGTCAAGGGCTGACACCCCGTACTACGGACCGCCGCGCTCAGGGGACGCGACGGTCCGCAGACCCAACCGCCGGAGACACCGGTGGCATCGAATAGCCCGGTCGCCGGAGGGACGGCGGCCGGGCCGTTGGTGAGGTCCGCCTGATGGCAAAGGCAGCGGTTTGCTAAACCGTCGACCGGCCATCGACCGGTCCGCGAGTTCGAATCTCGCCCTCACCGCGTTAGACGATTCAAGGCCGACGACAAAGTGGGTCGAACCCTTGCGGTCATCCGCATGCACCCGAGGGCTCATGGGCTGCGTACATGACGTCAGATTCTGTTGAGAAGCTCTGCCTTCTTGGTCTCGAACTCTTGATCAGTGAGCACGCCAGCGTTGCGTAGCTCTCCAAGCTTCGCAAGTTGCTCGTAGATGTCCGGCTTGAAATCCTCAGTCACCGGCGAAGATACCTGCTGAGATTCGAGACCGGACTGCGGACTCTCGGTAAGCTTGGCACGAAGGGCATCTGTGATGGCCTTGCCATCAGCCTTCTGTACGTTGGTTATTTCCGCTTTGTTGCCGGCAGCAAAGACAATGATCTTGCCCAGGAGCATCCCCGACGACCACTGCACCGAACTGATCTTTACCAGCGGAAAATCCTCAGAGGTCTTCGACATCAGACCGTCCTTGAGGAAGAACAGCCGCCGGTCTGTCAGAACGACGATGCCAGTGCCAGCGCCGTACGTGCCACTGGTGATCATGGCGACCCGTTCCCCCTCCCAGAGGTGCTCGGGCAGCTTCTTGATTTCTCGCCTGCTGCCAACCTTCGAACTCATCTTTGCCATGGCAGCTTGAATGTCCGCACGCAGTTCGTCACCCATGCTACGGAGCGTAAACCTAGATCCGTCGGACAGCTACCGCTCGGCTCCGTCCGAGCCTCAATCGGAGAATCATCGCGGCACGATCTTCCCTACCGCTACGCAAGTCTTGGCGAACGACGCGTTGGGGCATCGCCTCTCCTCAGCTCCGGAGGCTGACTCGTCGGCTGCAACTATGTTGACGCTCCATGGAGCAGCTGCCACACTCGCTTAGCTGGATTGAGCCCGGTAACCCGGGTGCTGGCAGTGGCGCTACTTGTTCTTGCAGTCATTTTTTGCCTTGTTTCGAACGCACTCCTTCGGCGCTCTATGCAATGTGAAGGTACCGAGCGAAAGGAGGTCGCCATGACCGTTAAGCAGAAGTTCTACGCCATTGGCTCCGCCACTGCGTCGATCATCAGCGGCCTTCTAACGAATGTCGCGGCTGCCGCCGCAGTGCCAGGCTGAGTCCAGCAGCCTATTGTTGAAGTCCACATCGCTACACAGATCAGTTGCTGTCAAGGACACCACAGCGGTCCTAGCCGGAATCGAGCTCAGCTCTACCCGGTGTTCGCTTACCTATGAGATGGAGCGCTGACAGCGGGTCCGCTTCCTAGACCCATCAACCGGCCATCGACCGGTCCGCGAGTTCGAGTCTCGCCTTCACCGCGGAGTAACAGCAAGCCTCGTTGGCCTAGTGGCTCAGGGCACCCGGTTGTCAGCCGGGGGATCGCCGGTTCGAATCCGGTACGAGGCGCGGAACGAGTAGGCCCCGTTGGTCTAGTGGGTAGGACGTCCGGTACTCAGCCGGGAGATCGCCGGTTCGAATCCGGTACGGGGTACGCAGGGCGCAGTGGACGAACGGGAAGAGTCGCCGCGCTTTCACCGCGGAGTTTACGGGTTCGAGTCCCGTCTGCGCTGCAAGTACTACCTATGAGCAGGAGCGCCACCGTGGGAGAGGTGGGATGGGTTGTAACCCCGTCGTCTCGGCTGAGCAGGTTCGAATCCTGTCTCCTGCACTCCAACCATCAAGTAGTAAGAGAGGAGGACCGGCCGTGGCCGATCTCAGAAACAAGCGCAGGAAGATTCCTGGCGGTAGGACCGGTGCTCCGGTTCAGCAAGGGCATGCCTTGCGGCGGGTGCAGCTCGCCTGTGGGCATGTGCAGCGCGATCGGATCGCGCACGTGGGCGATCACGTGTGGTGCGAGTCCGACTGCTCCGACTGGGTCCGCGTGATCACGGTCGAGGAGTGACCAACACCCCGGTGCCGCAAAGCGCCCGGGGTGGAAGCTCCCTGGTGACGGATGCACGCCTGGCCCTCCGAAGGCCGGGTTCCTGGTTCGACTCCAGGCAGGGAGACTCAGAGGAACAGCTTGTCCGGGTTGAGGAGGCCGGCGGGGTCGAAGACCGACTTGAGTTGGCGTTGCAGGCGCAGGCCGACCGGGCCGAGTTCCTGGGCCAGCCACTGGGACTTGAGTTTGCCGATGCCGTGTTCGCCGGTGATCGTGCCGCCCAACGACAACCCGAGCTGCATCACCGCACCGAAAGCCTCCAGAGCGCGAGCCTCGGCCGCGGGATCGTCGCGATCGAAGACGACGGTGGGATGCATGTTTCCGTCACCTACATGCCCAGGGCAATAAATCTGTACGCCGTACTTCGCGCCGATCTCCCCGACGCCGTTGAGCAGCGCGACCAGCTTGCTGCGCGGTACGGCGATGTCGTCCACCAGCGTCACGCCACGCAACTCCAGTGCGGGGTTCACCAGCCGACGTGCCTCCAGCAACAGACGCGACTCCTCCGCATCGGAGGCCTCGGCGACCTCGACAGCCCCGAAAGCCGTGCAAATACGGGCGATCTCGGCAACATCGGCAGCCGCTCGCGGACCACGGTCGGACTGCGCGATCAGCAGTGACCCGACGTCAGCAGGCAAGCCCATGTCCCGATAGTCCTGGATCGCCCGAGCCGTCAGCCCGTCCAGGAACTCCAGCAACGAAGGTCGCAAACCAGACGCCATCACCGCGGCCGCCGCAGCTATCCCGTCCTCGATCGACAAGAACGTGGCAGCCGCCGTCAACGCAGCCTCGGGGGCGGGACGCAACGCCAGAGTCGCCTCGGTGACCACGCCCAGGGTCCCCTCGGAGCCGACGATCAGCCGGGTCACGTCGTACCCAGCCACACCTTTCACCGATCGCCGCCCGGTGCGGATCACCTCGCCAGAGGCGAGAACCACCTCGAGCGCCCGCACGAAGTCGCCCGTCACGCCGTACTTCACGCAGCACAACCCACCCGCGTTCGTGGCGATGTTTCCGCCGATCGTGGACATCTCCCACGACGACGGATCCGGCGGATAGAACAGCCCCTTCTCGAGCACGGCGGCAGACAACACAGAGTTCACCACTCCGGGCTGAACCACGGCGACCTGATCCTCGACCGAGATCTCCAGGATCCGATCGAGCCGCGAGGTCGACAGCAACACACACCCGTCCAGCGCATTCGCCGCCCCCGACAACCCGGTCCGGGCGCCCTGCGTCACCACCGGTACGCCGTACTCCGTGCACGCCCGCAGCACCTCCTGCACCTCGGCGGTGGACGAAGGCCGGACGAGCACGAGCGGCACACCCGCAGTACAGAACGAGGCATGATCGTTGCGATGGCTGTCCAGTACGTCGGGGTCGGTGACGACCGCCTTCTCTCCGAGAGAGGAGGTCAGCCTCGCGATCAGGCTCATTCCTCCTCCTGTTCCGCGAGCAATCGAAGGACCAACTCGGCCCGGCGGACGCGCTCCCGCCCGAGCGCCTCGGCGGTCGCGGCCAGGTGTGCGCCGGCCGGATAGATGTTCGGCGCGTTCCGCAGCCCCATCTTCAGATAGACCGGCGCCGCCACCCGCACCACGTCCGGTACGTCGTAGAACCGCACGTGCCCGCCTTGATCATCAGGAACCTCGATATACATGTCGATCGGCACGGTCGTCATCGCCCGGATCTCCGCCAGCACGCTGATCGGCAGATCGGTCGAGACGTTGAGACTGGTCGCTCCGAGCCGCTCGTACAGCGCGGCGGTCGATGCGTTTGGCAACGGCATCAGCACCGACGTCTTCAGCACGAGGTCGGCCGGTAGCTCGCCTTCCTTCTTCAGCAGACCGAGCAGTTCCAGTACGCCGAGGTCGCCGACGAGCAGACTCCGCACCCCGAGCTCGACGGCCCGATACGCATCACACAGCGACGCGGCAACCATGTCGTTGCCGCGAGCAACACCGCCGACGGCGGCCGAGACCTTGGCCTGGCCGCCGATGTCCCAGGCGCCGCGCGGACCCAGGAACAGGCAGACCTCCACGTCGTGGTCGGCACCGAGCGTGAGCATCTCGTCGATCTCGCTGTCGGTCAGCATCATCACGCCGCTGCCCTGCGAGACCCGGTGCACGGTGACGCCACGTGCGCCCGCCTCGTCCAGCACGGTCCGCATCACCCCCGGACCTTCACAGCTCGGTATCTCCACCTTGTACTGCGTACCGTCGCCGAAGCGCCCCGTCGAGGAGAACTCGGGCGCCGGCGTGATCAGTCCCCGATCCGCCAGCAGGGCACGGGCCTCGCGCAGGTTCATCCCAGCTCCTGCCAGCCGGTGAGGCAGCCGGACGGATCGGTCAGATTCCGGGCGGTGCCGGCGATCTCCAGGTCGAACCGCTCCGCCACCTCGGTCAGCAGCGCCGGCGTGACCATCAACTCGTTCGGCGACAAGGTGTCGCGGATCCGGGCCAACCGCACCGAAGACCAGTCCCGCCGTCCGCTCATCGTGACGGCTGCCACCACCGCGGCCGCATCGTCCTCCAGCACCATCGGCAACCGCGACCGGCGCGCGCCACCGGCGCCGGACGTCAACGCGTTCACATAACTCGTCCGCAGATCGATCTGCTCCAGCAGCCGCGCGGGAATCACATCCGCCAGGCCGAGCCCGGACGCGTTCCCGTGCGATGCCTCCGACAACGAGTGCACACTGACCGCCGCGATCGACGGCGACTCGAACTCGGGGATCCCGTGCACCCAGCACCGCCCGAGCACGTTCGTATCCATCCCGGTGCCCGACTTGTCCTTGCCCATCTCGTCCACCACGAGCACATCCAGCTCGTCGAACGGCAACCGGCCCATCAAAGCCCCGGCCCGCTGCAACAAAGCAGTCTCCGCAGCGCCACCGATGCCCTCGGCAACCACCAGCTCCACCGCGGCCGTCCGCTCCAGTGTGTTCTCCAGAATCGCCAGCCCACCCAAGACCTTGCCCTGGGCAATCACCATCCGAGCCGCGGCCTCGATCGCACCACCCAGAGAGGGAATCCCGCCGGCGTGCAGAGCGGCCGCACCGGCGTGATTACCCAGCCCGATCGCGAGGATCTTCGCCAGCCCACTCTCCACCGGACCGTGGAAGTCGGTATGCGGCTTCACCCGGTTGACCAGCAGAACGCCGTCCGCCTTCGCCGCCAGCGCGTCGTGATGGATCGGCGTCCCGTCGTCCAAGGTGCCGACGACAACGGTCTCCATGGTCGCCTCGATCGGGCATCCCACCGACTCGGGCGTGACGCCGAGACCCGCCAGCATCTCCCGCTGCCCCTCGGCCGTCGCCCCACCGTGCGAACCCATCGCCGGTACGACGAACGGCTCAGCGCCGGCATCCCGGAGCCAGTCGACCGCTGCCCGAACCACGACGACCAGGTCATGGATGCCCCGACTCCCAGCGGTGACAGCGATCCGCGCACCGGGTCGCACCGCCGGAGCCAACGGCGCCAAGGCCGCCTGCGCAGCGGCGTACGGGTCCTGCTCGGTCGGGACGTCCGGGAGCAGTCGCCTGATCGGCGTGACCTGCGGGATCACGCCGTCAGGGCGGAGTCCCCGGATCGCCTCGAACGGACCCCAGGAGGTGGACATCAGTGACTCTGCCGGGCCACGGCCGAGCCACTGCGACCGACCAGGAAGTCGAGGTCGCAACCCTCGTTGGCCTGCGTGACGTGGTTGACGTAGAGCTTCGCCCAGCCTCGATCCGACGGCGCTGTCGCAGGCTGCCAGTCGGCACGCCGCTTGGCCAGCTCCTCCTCGGACACGTCGAGATGCAAGGTCCGCCCCGGCACGTCCAGCTCGATCCAGTCACCGGTGCGAACCAGCGCGAGCGGTCCACCGACGGCCGCCTCCGGAGCGACATGCAGCACCACGGTCCCGTACGCCGTACCGCTCATCCTCGCGTCGGAGATCCGCACCATGTCGTCGACACCCTGCTCGGCGAGTTTGCGCGGGATCGTCATATTGCCCACCTCGGGCATCCCCGGATAGCCGCGCGGTCCCGCGTTCTGCAGGACCAGCACGGTGTCCTCGTCGACATCGAGATCCATGTCGTCGACGGCCAGGTCGTACTCCTCGATGCTGCTGAACACCAACGCCTTACCGCGATGCTGCAACAACCGCTCGGACGCTGCGGACTGCTTGACGACAGCACCGTCGGGAGCGAGATTCCCTTTCAATACGGCGGTTCCCGCGCCGCTGCCGAGCGGATTCCCTACGGCCCTGATCACGTCGGTGTCGACGGTCCGCTCGGCGTTGGCGACGTTCTCGCCGATCGTCCGGCCGGTCACGGTGATCGCATCGGCCTTCAGCAGCGGCAGAATCTCCCGCAGTACGGCGGGCAGTCCACCGGCGTAGTAGAAGTCCTCCATCAGGTACTTGCCCGACGGCTGCAGGTCGACCAGCCACGGTACGCCGCGAGCCCACTCGTCCATGTCGTCGAGCGTGAGCTTCACGCCGACCCGGCCGGCGATCGCGAGCAGGTGGATGACTGCGTTGGTCGAACCACCGATCGCCGCGTTCGCGCGGACCGCGTTGGCGAAGGCGTCGCGGGTGAGGATGTCGCTGGGCTTGAGGTCCTCCTCGACCATCTGCACGATCCGCTGACCCGCCTGCTGGGCGATCGCGTACCGGCGAGAGTCGACCGCTGGGATCGCTGCTGAGCCGGTCAGTTGGAGACCGAGCGCCTCGGCCATACAAGCCATCGTGGACGCCGTGCCCATCGTCATACAGTGCCCGTTGCTGCGCGACATGCCGGACTCGGCGGCGGCGTAGTCCTCCTGCGTCATCCGGCCCGCGTTGACGTCCTGGGTGAACCGCCACACCGCCGTACCGGAGCCGATGTCGCAGCCGCGGAACTTGCCGTTGAGCATCGGGCCGCCGGTCACCACCAGGGTCGGCAGGTCGACGCTCGCGGCGCCCATGATGGACCCCGGCGTGGTCTTGTCGCAGCCGGTGAGCAGGACGGCACCGTCGATCGGGTTGCCCCGCAGGGATTCCTCGACGTCCATGCTGAGCAGGTTGCGGAACAGCATCGCGGTCGGCCGGAGCATCGTCTCGCCGAGCGACATCACCGGGAACTCGAGCGGGAAACCGCCGGCCTGCCAGACGCCGCGCTTCACCGACTCGGCCAAGCGGCGCAGGTGGGCGTTACAGGGCGTCAGTTCGGACCAGGTGTTGCAGATGCCGATCACCGGGCGCCCGTCGAACACCTCGTCCGAGAACCCCTGCGCCCGCATCCACGAGCGATGGATGAACCCGTTGCGGTCCTTCTCGCCGAACCAGTGGTCGAAACTGCGCCGCCCGGTGTGCGCCGCGGACCGATCAACCGGGATCGCCCTGCTCGGCGACTCCGTCGTCGGCCGCCCCGTCTTCTCCGGCGTCGGCTCACCTTCGGGGTCAGCAGGCAATTCGGAATGCGCGCCGTCCGAGCCGGCACCGGCGACCGACTGGTCGCGGTGCGCGAGCGGCGCATCGTTGTCGGCGAGCGGCTGGTCGTTGTCGGCGACCGGCGGCAGGCCGCCCTCGCCATCAGTGGGTCGGTCGCTCATCGAGACACCTCTCCTGTCGTCACGGTTCCGTTCACCCGGCGGCTGATCCCGGCCGGGTTCGCGTCACGCAGTACTGCGGGAAGCACCAGGTCGGGCGTGTCCTGGTAGGCCACGGGACGCTGGAAACGGCGCGCCGCCGTCACGCCGACGCTGGTGTGGATCGAGCCGACCGTCGACGGGAACGGACCACCATGGTGTTGCGCCCAACTGACGGCAACCCCGGTCGGCCACCCGTTCCAGAGCACCCGACCGGCCCTTGCCGTGAGCAACGGAAGTAGCTCGCGGGCCAGCTCGGCATCGGCAGCCTCTTCCGCGTGCAGGGTTGCGGTCAGGTTGCCCTCGAACGCCTCCACGGCCGCACGGAGTTCGTCCACCGACGAGTACTCGACCACGATCGACACCGGGCCGAAGCACTCTTCGAGGATCTCGTCACGCCGGGCCAGCAGTTCGGTCACCGTTGTCCCGAGCAACGTCGCGCCGCCGTCGCTCAGCACCCGCACGCCCTCGACCTTGCGCAGCCGGTCGAGACCGGACGAGAAGCCCTCCGCGATCCGGTCGTTCAGCATCTTCGCCTCGGCGACCGAACTCGTTGCCTCGATCAACTGGTCGTCGAGGCCGTGGCCGGCCGGCAGGAAGAGCAGGCCGGGCTTGGTGCAGAACTGGCCGACACCGAGCGTGAAGGATCCGACGTACCCGCCGGCAATCTCGTTGCCTCGGGCATCTACAGCCGCCTGGGTGACGAAGACGGGGTTGAGGCTGCCGAGTTCGCCGTAGAAGGGGATCGGCTCTGGCCTGGTCACCGCGATCTCGTGCAACGCCTTGCCGGCCGGGACGGATCCGGTGAAACCGGCGGCCGTGATCCGGGGATCCTTGAGCGCGGTGACACCCACGTCGTACCCCTGGATCAGGCCGAGGGTGCCGTCCGGAGCACCTGCGGCACGGAGCGCTTCGATCATGACCTCGGCAGTCCGGACGGACAGGTCAGGGTGGCCGGGGTGGGCCTTGACGATCACCGGGCATCCGGCCGCCAGCGCCGAGGCCGTGTCGCCTCCGCAGACACTGAAGGCGAAGGGGAAGTTGCTCGCGGCAAACACCAGCACCGGGCCGAGCGGAACGAGAACGCGGCGCAGGTCCGGCCGGGGTACCGGCTTTGCCTGCGGGTCCGCGGTGTCGATGACGACCTCGAGCAGCGAGCCCTCTTCCAGAACGTCGGCGAACATCCGGAGCTGACCACTGCTGCGGGCGACTTCGCCGCGCAACCTCGGCTCGGGCAGCGACGACTCGCGCATCGCGATCGGGACCAGCTCGTCGGCGGCGGCGTCCAGCGCGTCGGCGACGGCTCGGATCCACCCGGCCCGCGCGGCCGGTTCCGAGGCGGCCAGCGGCCTCGCGGCGTCGGCGGCGTCGGTCAGGGCCTGCTCGAGTTCGGCAGGGGTGGTGTCCGGGGTCATCGGGTCTCCTCCAAAGTCTCGGCTGCCAGGAAGGCGAAAGGTTCCCGGCCGACTGCCACCGTATTCGTCAACGTGCCGATCTCGCTGATCGCGATCTCCACCACGTCGCCCTGCTGGAGCGCGAAGTCGAGTTCAGGCACGATTCCGGTGCCGGTCGCGAGGATCACGCCGTCGGGGAACTCGTTCGGTACGAACAGCACGTCGATCAGGTCCTGCAACTCGCGGACCAGGTTCTTGGTGGACGTCGTCCCGGTGAACACCTCGGCGTCGCCGCGTCGGATCACCAGGTCGATGGTGAGGTCCTTCGGGTCGGCGACCTCCCAGACCGGCCGGATCCCGGCCGCCAGCGCACAGCCGCCGGCGAACACCTTCGCCTGCGGGATGTACAGCGGGTTCTCACCTTCGATCGACCGCGAGCTGACGTCGTTGCAGACGGTGAACCCGACGATCTCACCGCGACTGTTGGCGACGATCGCGAGTTCGGGCTCCGGTACGTCGTGACCCGAGTCCGCCCGGATTCCGATCGGGTCGCCGTCCGTGACGACCCGCCACGCGGGTGCCTTGGGGAACAACTCCGGCCGCGGTGCGGAGTACACCCGGTCGTACACGGACTGCTCGGTGCTCTCTTCCATCCGGGCACCGCGAGATCGCTCGTACGTGACGCCCGCACACCACACCTCGCCGTACCCGTCGAGCGGCGGCAGCAGCCGTACGCCGGCCAGCGGGACCTCGTCGCCGAGCTTCGCCACGGCGGCGCGGAGCTCCTCGACTCCCAGCCGGAGGAGCTCCGCCATCCCCGTGACACCGCGAACCGGTGCGACCGTGTCACCGGTTCGGACCCCGGCCTGGGGCGGTTGGCCTGGGAGCTGGAAACGGACCAGATGCATCAGGTTCTGCCTCTCACGATTCGGGACACGGTTACATCGAGGTACCGAGCAGGCCACGGGTGATCTGGAAGCCGACGTTGCCTGAAGCAACCGCTTTGGGAATTTGCCGGCGGCTCGCCACCGCGGCGATCACGTCCAGGCCGGCTCGGGCTTGTTCAGCGGCGTCCCCGAGGGCGACGGCATCCAGATCCTCGCCGTACTTCGCGACCGTCGGCGGATCACTGCTGATCTCGACGACGGGCACGAACCGCTGCGCCGACAAGGTGCCGCCGGCAACATGCGCCAGGATCTGCTGTACTCCGCCGGCGCCGAAGCCGGTCGCCGTCTCCATCCAGTCGGTGCCCGGCATGCGCATCACGTGCCAGCCCGGCGTGGTGAATCGCTGGCCGTGCGCGATCGTCGGTTGGACCGGGGCCGGCGAGCCGAAGGCGGCGGATCGGAAGTTGTCGTCGGTGATCAGCGCGCCTCGCGAGGAGAGCACGACCGAGCCGCCGGCACCGACGATCTCGCGGCCGATCAAAGCCATCGCCTCGGCGGTCTCCGGGCTGAGGTCGCCGCGAGCTTCGAGGCCGACGGTGAGCTCGCCGATGCTGCCTTCGACCTCTTCGGGCGCCGGGAGATGGAAGCTGCCGAACCAGTCTTTGACCCTCGTCGTCACCGCGTCGAGGCCGCCGTCCGCCTGGATACTTGCCCAGCCGAACCGGGACGGATCAGCACCGGCCTCGACCAGCCGGGAACGGAAGTAGTCGTTGTGGGTCTTCTCGCAGCCGTGTTCGAGGAGCAGTGCCATCCGGACGTTCGGGTGGAGGAGGTAGCCGAGCATCGTCCGCGCGAAGGTCTCCTCGGAGGCACCACCGCTCGAACCACACCCCTCGGTGTGCGGCAACGCAACCATCCTGGTGACCGCATCCCCGGCCCAGCGTTCGGTTTCCGCCGTTTCCGCAAGTCTGAGCGCTATCTGCCCCGAGCAGAGACTGGTCGGCAGAATCAACCCGACCTGCTCGGGCACACGCTTTCCGTCCGCCTCCAACAGCGTCACGCGCATGGTTTCTGTTGCCTGCGGGGCGGAAAACGTCAGCGGTTTTGCCGGGAGGGGGGCGTCGCGGTCTTCGGCCGGGAGGTCGGCGAGCTTGCGCGACGTACGGCCGTCCGTGGTGATCGAGATACCTTCGCGGGGGCCGCTCTGCCGCCAGTTGCGCCAGATCGACACCTGGCTGTGGCCGGCCCGCTCCCCCGCACTCGGCTCACCCGACGCCACCCGCACGGTCAGGTCGAACGTCTCCGCGGTCAGCTCGTCCATCGGCGTACCGGTCAGGTAGCGGCCGGCGTCCACGTCCATCTCGGCGTGCAGCAACTCGTACCGCGTCGAGGTGGTGACGAACTTGATCGTCGGCACGAACGGAAAGTTGGTGATCGAGCCGTTTCCGGTGGTGAAGAAGATCAGGTTGCAACCACTGGCGACCTGCCCGGCGACGGACTCCAGGTCGTTGCCCGGACTGTCCATGAAGACGAACCCATGGCCGGGCATCGGTTCGGCGTAGTCGATGACGTGGTCGAGCCGCACGTCGCGATCGAGCTTGCGGGCGGCGCCGACGGACTTGAGCACGATGTTGTACAGCCCGCGGTACACGTTGCCGCCGGACGGATTCCCCTCGGCGGTGTGACCGTGCCAACCGACGCGTTCCTTGAACGACTGCACGGTTTTCAGGAACCGGCGAGCGGTCGGAAGATCCCGCACGTTCTTGAGTACATAGCCTTCCGCACCGATCAGTTCGTCGGTCTCAGCCAGTACTGCGACGCCGCCGTGCCGGATCACCTCGCGCGCGACGGCGCCGGACAGCGGGTTCGCGCTCACACCGGAGAAAGCGTCCGATCCGCCGCACTGCAAGCCGATCCAGAGATCCGCGAGCGGGACCTCTTCGCGTTGCTGGGCCGCCACGATCGGCAACCATGGCCGCACGAGCTCGGCCGCTTCTGCGAGGTCGTGCTCGAAACCTCCTTGCCGGGTGAAGTACGCGTGGGGCACCCGGATCGGCGGATAGCCCTGCTCAACCATGAAGTCGCGAATCGCCTGCCCGGAGACGAGGTCGTCCTCGGTATCGACGATGAGGACGGCACCGACATTCGGGTTCAGCGCAAACCCGGCGAGGGTCGCCAGCAGGAGGTGCAGATTGTTCGGCGTACCTTCCTCGCCGCCTTCGGTATGCGCCACCGGCACGACGCCGTCGAACCCCTCCGCCCCGTCGAACCCTGCGGCGCCGTCGAACGCCGCGGCGCCGTCAGCCCCCTTCGCTCCGGCGAACCGCTTGGCGAGTTCGGTGACGAAGCCGCTGCTGCGGGAGCTGGTGGCGAGCAGTACTACGTGGTTGCGGGTGCCGGCCGGACCTTGTGCACGGGGATAGCCGAGGAACGTGCCCGGCTGCTCGACCGAAGTGACCTGCTGGCCGAGGTTGAGGGCGTTCTCGTCCAGCTCGTACGGATCCAGTGGTTCGTTGTCGGCCGACGGCTCACTCGGCAACCCCTCGACACCTCGAGCCGACACGGCGGCCAGGCTGGTCGGCGTACAGACGTAGTCGCCGATCGACAGGTCGCGGCGGGCGCGGGCGAACGGGGTGTGCCAGGACAGCAGGGCCTCGCCGGCCGCGATCGGGCGGGCGACGATCCGGTGACCTTCGAGGACCGTGTGCGGCAGCGTCACCGCCGTACCGGCGAAGTCAATGACGGCACCTTGCTCCAGCCGGCGAGAGCAGATCGCGACGTTGTCGCCCGGCTCGGGCAGCACACCGATCTCGTCGAATCTCACCATCGCGGGCGCCTCCCGGTAGCTGTCCGGTGCCAAATCGTGCATGATGCATGATTACAGTGCCACCCTGCCGAACAGAGCGGGCCGGGTCAAGGGCGCGACCAGTCCGTGGAGCGATCCTGGAGAATGCGATGACGGAGACCGACCAGCACGTGGATCCCGGCGCAGCGCCTCTGCCAGGATCCGGTGCCGTGGAGCCGCAGGATCGCCGGCTGCTCCGGCGCCAGATGCTCGCCGACGACGTGTACGAGGCGATCAAGACGATGCTGATGGACCACACCATCCGCCCCGGTGCCCGCATCTCGATCGACGGGCTGGCTCGCGACTTCCAGGTCTCGTCGACTCCGGTGCGTGAGGCGCTCGCTCGGCTGGAGTCCGAGGGACTCGCCGACAAGGAACCGCTGAAGGGGTATCGCGCGACACCGTTGCTCACGCTGGAGGAGTTCGACGACCTGTACCGGTTCCGGCAACTGCTCGAGCCGTGGGCCGCGCGCCGGGCCGCCGAGCGCATCGACGACGCAGGCCGGGCCCGGCTCCGCGCCGAACTCTCGACCGCGGTCGAGCCGACGGCGGTCGACTACGCGGGGTACAAGTCGCTCACCGCGCACGACAACCGCTTCCACACACTGATCGCGAGTCTCTCCGGCAGCGACCAGGTCCGCCTCGCCTTCGAGCGAACCCACTGCCACCTGCACATCTTCCGCCTCCACTACGACCGCGACACCGGCCCCGAAGTCCTCGTCGAACACCGCCAGATCGTCGAAGCCATCACCACCGGCACCCCCACCGCCGCCGAAGCCGCCATGCACCACCACCTGGAAAACTCCATGACCCACCGACTCCGAAAAATCTACGAATAGCCCATCAAGTCGAAGCTGCCATCGGCGTGCCGGTCAGGTAGCGATGGACCTTCTCGCGGTTGTCGGTGATGGACTGAATGGCGTCGCCCCGTTAGGTGCGGGACGGTGAGCGGCGCTGTTTGAGGGCGCCTAGCAGCCAGTCAGCCGAAGGCCGGTGAAGACGACTACCTGAAGCTTTCCGCGGGTAGTCGTCGTCACCGTGTCAGCGGGTTGGGGTGATGACGAGGGCGTCTCCTACCGGGCGTTCGCCCGTGGCGTCGGAGGGGGAGTTGAGGACGTTGCCGTTGGCAACCATGGTGGTGGAGCCGCCGCCGTCGAGGTTGATGGCGTTGCGGAGGCCGAAGGACTTGGCGACGGCGGCTGTTTCGGCGATGCCGAGGCCGAGGCTGGTCTCCGAGCGGCCGTCGGCGGTGATGATGACGGTACGGCCGAAGGCGTCCACGCCGGCGAAGGTGCGCGGGTTCCGCTTGTGGACCCAGCCGTAGTAGAAGCTCGGGTTGTCGGCGGGCGCCATGCCGTCGGCGGCCGGAGTCGCGTGCAGTTGACCGTCGCGGACCAGTTCGGGACCGCCGTTGACGATGGTCGTGTGCGGCGAGAGGCGTACGTCGTGCCCGCGAGCATCGGTCAGCGCGGCACGGATCACCAAGCGCTTGCCGACCTTTGCAGCACCCAAGAGCAGCGGTACCTGGTTACCGGTCGCCTGAACCGTCCGGCCGCCTTCGGGGATCGCGCCCCCACGCGTCGTCGTACGGATTGCTGTCACCACGCCATGCCGATCAACCACAACCTCTGCGCCCGGTCCGCTCGGCGTCGAGGCCGCGTACGCCGAATCGAAGGCGATCAGCTCGTCCGGGTCCGTGCAGGTCACGTCGTGCAAGGGTTTCGAGGTCGGCAGGTCGTCGGTCGTGCCACCGCAGTTGCGGATCAGCCCCGGCACCCGGTCCAGCCCGTCGAGCGGAAGTGGCCGCCCGATCCCCCGGACGTCGCCGTGCCAGCGGAAGCGCTCGACCGCAGTACCGCGGGCGTTGTCGTGGATCACCAGTGCGGGACGTCCTGCGGTCGGCTCGCTGACCAGGCGCCCGTCGTACACACCGACGCCGGCCGGGTCACCGGGCGCACCCGCCTTCGGGTCCAGGACGAAGAAGCCGGCGTTGGTCGCGGCGGTCGCGCCGGTGAGAGCGGCCAGTGTGCTGGTGGTCTCGCGCGCCTCGATGTCGATCCCGTACGACGCGTCGAGGCCGCCGCGGAACTTCTTCGGGTCGATGGTGAGCACCTGGACGTGCCAGGGACCGGTGGATCCGCTGACATCGTCCGGCTCGCCGTCCCAGCCGGTGAAGATGCTGGACCCGCCGAGCCCGGCGGCGACGACCTTCGCCCGCAGCACCTCGGCCTCGGCCTTCGTCGCGAACGAGCCGAGCCGCACCCGGTACCCCAAGAGGTTGCCACCCGCGTCGGCAAGTCGAGGCGTCGGAACGTCCTCCACCCGCGGCTCCAGCCCGGCGGCTCGCAGTCGCGCGGCGGCCGCCTCTGCCGTCGCCTGATCGGAGATCGCAGTGGCCGGGGCGTCCGGATCAGGGGAACTGGACGGGATCGCCACCTCGACGGTCCAGACGGACTTCGGGTCCGCCTGACCGCGCACGATCGTCGTCAGCGTGACACCGGGCTGCAACACCCGGCTGTCCCTGGTCTCGGGCAAGCCGGCAGGACCGAGCGGCAGCCTCGCTTGACCGACCGACGCCACCACGCCGGCCGGTGATCCGGCGGGCGGCTGAGCAGACGCAGTACCGGCAAGGGCTGAGCCGATGGCGAGCGACGTGGACAACGCGACGCCGGCCGCCAGTCGGCGGCGGGAGCGGACAGCTGGGCGGGAAGTCATACGTCCTTCCTATGTCAGCCGCCAACCACCCGCAAGGCCCTCGCAGTGAACTGGCAACGACCTGATCAGGAACTGAAGAGAGGATCCAGCGCGGCGAGCAGCTCATCGGCCGTCACCCGCCCCTCCCCCTCGAACTCGCCGACCTCGACTCCGACGATCTCGTGCTGCGCGGCGGCTTCGGCACAGGCGTGGAGATCTTCCAGGGACAGGCCGGCAGGCACCTGGTAGTCGGTCTGGACCAGGCCGGGCTCGAGGACGTCGCAGTCGAGGTGGAAGTAGACCGGCCGGCCGGCAAGAACGGCGGCCAGCCGATCGCCGAGATCAGGCCCGGCCTCGATCAGCTCGATCCGCCCCGAGCGGATGTGCTCCGCCTCGGCCGGGTCGAGATCACGGGCACCCACCAGCACCGCGTGCCCGACACCGGCACCAAGACCTGAATCCCACCAGCCGAGCGGCCCCGACAGCGCCATCCCGCCGAGGAACCCGGTGGTGGTGTCAGCAGGAACGTTGATGTCGCCGTGCGCATCGAGCCAGACGACGACCGCATCCGGTCGATGCCGGGCGACGACCGGTTGAGTCGCAAGGGCCACTGCGCACCGGGTGATGGCCGACACCGGTACCAGCCCGTCGGTCATCACCGCGTCGATCCGGGCAGCCAGCTCGCCCAGTGGTCCACGGGCTCGCTCGAGCTCGAGCTCCCACGACTGTGGATCACTGGGCACCGGCGTACCGATCACTGTCGGCTCGACGCCTAGTCGTCTCGCCATCGCCTCGCCGACGACCCGGGCCGCCGCCATGGCCCGGTCGTTGTGGTCACCAGCCGGACCGATGTACGTCGTAAGCCCTGTCGAAGTCATGCGCACAGGTTAGGAGGGGGCGTCGCCGTGGTCGGGGATCTCCAGCTGTACGCCGCCTTGCAGGGCGGACTGGTGGGCGACGATCCCGGGGAGCGTGTAGCGGGCCGCGACCCAGGCGTTGACCGGCGGCAGGGTCTTGTCGGCGATCGCGCGGACGAAGTCGTCGGCGAGGAAGTGGTGCGAACCCTCGTGGCCGTTGTGCATTCCTTCGTACTCCGCAGGCAGGCGGCTGCGGTCGTGCACGGGCGACAGGCCCGAGCGGAAGGCGTCGCGCAGGGCCGGGTCGACATTCGCGAGGTCGGCGTCGTCCAGCGAGCTGCTGGGCTTCGTCTCCATCAGCGCGCTGATGTCCTCGACGCCCTCCTTGGTCTGCCACACGGTGGTCGTGGCGAGCTGCTCGAAGCTGCCCTCGGTGCCGAAGACGCGCAACCGGGACTCACGCAGGTGCGACGGGTAGCCGACGCGGCGCATCTCGTTGGTCCGCATGATGCCGCCGTCGGCGAGTTTGAACAGCGCGGTCGCGTTGCTGAAGTCGTTGTCGAACTGGCTGATCTCCTTGTCGAACACGCCGTCGCCGCGGTCGTCCTTCACACCGATACAGGACACGTGCGTGGCGTGCTGCCCGGTGACGGACAGAACGTTGCCGACGGCATGCGTCGGGTACAGCATGGGCGGGAACGACGCGGTCTTCTTCCAGTCCTCGCCGCCGGAGTACTGGTAGGCGGCGTAGAAGCCGAGATCCATGTCGTGGACGTAGTCGCCCTCGCAGTAGAAGACCCGGCCGAACTCGCCCTTGGCGAGCTTGTCGCGGCAGTACACCGAGGACGGGTAGTAGTAGCTCGTCTCGCCCATCATGTAGGTCAGGCCGGTCTCCTTGACCAGCTCGATGATGCGGGCGATCTGGTCGGCCTCGATCGCCATCGGCACGGTCGAGTACACGTGCTTGCCGGCTTCCAGCGCGCGGATCGCCATCTCGCCGTGGAACCAGCGCTGGGTGAAGATCGCGACCGCGTCGACGTCCGACTCGAGCATCTCCTCGAACGACTGGTAGGTGACCGCGATGCCTTGCTGGGCTGCCATCTCGGCGGTCCGATCCGGCAGCACGTCGGTCAGCCTGACCGACGAGACGTCCGGGTGAGCGGTCCACAACCGCAGGAACGAAGGGGCGAACTGGCCGGCGCCGACCACACCGATGCTGAGACTCATACCGCAAGGCAATCACACATTTGTCGTCTATGTAAGAACAGTTTTGCACATCAAGACGGAGGGCTAGGTGTGGGTGGGAGCCAACAGACGGTCGGGATGGTCTGTGGTTATTCCGTCCACGCCCAAGGCGATGGCGCGAGTGAGCGTGTCGGGGTCGGGGACGGGCCAGGCGGTGACGGTCAGGCCGTGGGCGTGCAGGGTGGCTACGCCTTCGGGGGTGAGGCCCTTGATGCCGCAGAGGGCGGTGGTGGCCTGGGCGTCCTGGCAGAGGGTGATGACGTCGGGGATGGGTGGAGTGCGGCCGAGGATGAGGCCCGTGTCGGCGGTGGGGCGCAGACGGCGTACGGCGAGTAGGACCTCCGACTGCGACGAGGTGATCAGGGTGCGGGCGGCCAGGTCCGGGTCGGCTTCGAGCGACTCGACCAGGAGAGGAACCGCGGCAGCCGCCTTGATCTCCGCCTGGAAACGGATCGGTACCGCGGCGACCGTCTCGGCCCAAGTGGGAATCACCTCGCCGAGGCCCGCATCCAGTGCACGCAGCTGAGCAAGGGTGAGCTCCTCGACCGCGCCGGTGCCGTCGGTCGTGCGGTTGACGGTGGCGTCGTGGATCACCACCAGTTCGCCGTCCGCGCTGACCCGCAGGTCGAGCTCGACCTCGTCGCAGCCGTCGGCGGCCGCGCGACGGAAGGATCGCAGCGTGTTCTCCGGTTCGGTTCCGAGCGCGCCGCGATGGCCGGTGATGATCAAAGCACCTTCTCCTCGTACTGGCGCCGGACCTCGTCGCCGATCGCCTCGAGCCGCCGCGCGACCGCGCCGAACACCTTGCGCGGCGACGCGTTGTCGGCGTAGATCTGCTGCAACCCCGTGTAGATGGCCACATTGGAGTTCCGCCCGAAGAGCCGGATCGCGTCCTGCTTGCGGGCGTTCGTCAGTTGCGCGATCGCGACCCCGTAGTTGGGTTCGTCCGCGATCAGCTTCTTCAGCGCCGGATCCTCGCGCGCCTTGTCGACCACCGGCAGATACCCGGTCTGGGTCGTCCACCAGGCCGAGTTCTCCGGCCGCGCGAGGAAGGCGAGGAACGCGGCCGCCGCCTGCTTGCGTTCAGCAGAAGCGTTCCGCAGCATCCCGATTCCACCGCCACCAGTGGCGATCCCGGCCGCCACCTCCGACGGCACGAACCCGGCGCCGACCTTGAACTTCGCCTTGCTCATCGCGCTTTTCAGTCCACCGGTCGAGTCCTGCACCATCGCGACCAGCCCGTTCGCGAAGTCCGTCATCGCGCTGTTCGCCATGTAGGCGAAGCCGTCGTCGTGCACCATCCGCCGCTGCCACTCCCCGGCCGCGACCGCACCGTCCTGATCGATCGTCACGTCGAGCCCGTTCGAGTACGCCCCGCCGAACTGCCACACATTCCCCTGGAACTGCCAGTCGCCGTCGACCTTCGCCAACGCAAGACTCCGCAACGACCGCCCACCGGACTGAACGCGAGCCAGCGACGGCCCCCAGGACCGCAACTCGCTCCAGGTCCGTGGCGCCCGATCCGGCAGCCCGGCTTTGGCGAAAGCATCCCGGTTGAAGTACAGAATCGGCGTCGACCGCGCGAACGGCACACACCAACTCTGCCCCTTCACCACATACTCACCGAACAGCTTCTGCTGATAGACAGCCGGCCCGAAACCGTCGGTGAAGTACCCGTTCAACGGCTCCAGCGCGTCGTTCAAGTAGAACCGCTCCCAGGTGACATCCGACAGTACTGCGATGTCGGGCGCCTGCCGCGCGATCAACGAGGCAGCCACCTTCTGAGCGACGTCGTCATAACTGCCCTGGAACTGCGCCTCGACATACACGTCCTGCTGCGACTCGTTGAACTTGGCAACGAGCTTGTCGACTGCCTTCCCGTTCGCCCCGCCGTACGACGACCAGAAGACGACCCTGGTCCGCCCGGCGTACTGCTTCGGTACTGCGCCCGCCGGCTGCTCGTACTCCGCATCGACCGACCGGTACCCACACCCGGCCAGGGACCCAGCGGCGGCCAACCCCAAGAACGCGCGACGCCTCATCCTTTCAACGCTCCCTGAGTGATGCCCCCGACGATGTAGCGCTGCGCCACCAAGAAGATCAGTAGCATCGGCGCGAGAACCAGCAACGTGCCGGCCATGATCGTGCCCCAGTTGGCCAACCCCTCCTCGTCTTTGAGGATCAGCAGACCGACCGGCAACGTCCGCATGTCGGCGGTGTTGGTGACGATCAACGGCCAGACGAAGTTGTTCCACTCCTCCACCGCCGTGATCACGACAACCGTGATCAGCATCGGCTGCGACATCGGCAGCACCACTCGCCACAGCGTCCGCAGATGACCCGCTCCGTCGACGGCGGCCGCATCCGTCACCTCCGACGGCAAGGTCAGGAAGTGCTGGCGCATCAGGAAGGTGGCGAACGCCGACCCGATCCCGGGCACGATCAACCCGGCGTACGTGTTGATCCAGCCGAGCGACGCGACGGTCAGGTAGTTCGGCAGCAACGTGACGTGTCCCGGCACCATCATTGCCCCGAGCACCAAAGTAAACAGCACCTTCTTGAACGGGAACCTCAAGTAGGCAAAGGCGTACGCGGTCAGTACGGCGTTGGCCACCTTCGCCGCGGTACCGACGACTGTGATGATCGTGGAGTTCAGGAAGAATCGGTCGAACGGAGCCGCCTTCCAGGCCAGCGAGAAGTTCTCCCAGGTCAGGTCGTGCGGCCACCAGGCCGGTGGCCACTGGTAGATGTCGGCCGGCTGCTTCAGCGCCGTACTGATCAACCAGTACAGCGGAGCCAGGAAGATCGCGGCGACGCCGACCAGTACGACGTACTGCAGCGGCCTCGTGCCCAAGCGGCTCATTTGTAGTGCACCCGCCTCTCCATCACCCGGGCCTGGACGGCGGTGACGATCAGCAGGATGACGAACATGATGATCGACAGGGTCGCCGCGCGGCCGGCGTTGAACGCCTGGAAGCCTTCGTTGTAGATCGACCAGCTCAACGTGGTGGTGGCATCACCAGGGCCACCACCGGTCATCACCGCGATCACGTCGAAGGCCTGGAACGTGCCGATCACCGTGGTGATCAGCAGGAAGAACGTGATCGGCGCGAGCAGCGGCAACTTGATCCGCCGGAACCTGGTCCAGGTTCCCGCACCGTCGATCGCGGCCGCCTCGTCGAGTTCCTTCGGCAACCCCTGCAGGCCGGCCAGGTAGATCAGGGCCGTGAAGCCGACGTTCTTCCACAGGTACACGATCACCAGGCCGGGCAGTGCCCAGTCGGAGTTGTTCATCCAGTCCGGCGGTTCCGCGCCGAACGGCTCGATCAGCGCGCGCAGCAGTCCGTAGCCGGGATCGAAGATGAACAGCCAGATGGTCGCAACGGCGGCGCCGGAAAGGATGTGCGGCGCGAACGAGATCGTCCGCACGACACCGCGCCCCTTGAGCGGCTGGTTGAACAGCAACGCCAGCGCCAGCCCGATCACCAGGCTGCCGGCCACGATCAGCCCGGTGAAGACGAGCGTGATCCACAACGTCTTGTGGAAGGCGGGATCGGTGAGGATGTTGGCGTAGTTGGTCAACCCGACGAAGGTCGGGCGGGCCGCGATCATGTTCCAGTCGGTCAGGCTGAGAAACGCGTTGTAGAGGATCGGCCAGTACGCGAACACGGCGATCACCAGCAGGTTCGGTGCCACCAGCAAAGCGAACAGCCGGTACTCGCGGCGGCGGCGCCGACGCTGCTCCTGGTTGCCGCTGGCAACTTGTCGCCGTTCGTCCGGATGCGTCCGGACCGGTAGGTCGAGAGCGGTCACGACAACCTCCTCACAGGCTGGGCCACGGTTCGAGCAGGTCGAGCAACGCGTCGGCGAGCCCGGGCGAAGCCGCCAGTACGCCGTCCGGCAGCGGGGTCCCCGGACCACCGACGGTCTGCGCGCCGGCCTCCCGGGCGATCAACCCACCGGCGGCGACATCCCATCGCTGGATCACGTGCTCGTAGTACGCATCGACAGAGCCGTCGGCGACCGCGCACAGGTCCAGCGCGGCCGATCCACCACGCCGCAGATCCCGTACGGCGGGGAGCACTCGCCGCAGATACTCCGCCTGCTCGGCGCGCCGCTCCGCCAGGTATGAGAACCCAGTGCTCACCAGAGCAGCCGCTGTCCCGCGCGACTCCCGAACCGCCAGCCGTACGCCGTTCCGCGTGGCGCCGCCGTCGCGAACGGCCTGCCAGGTGAGGCCGGTCCTCGGTTGGTGCACGACCCCGACCAGCGCGCCGGCGTCGTCCTCGGCCGCGATACTGACCGCCCACTCGGGCCGGCCGTAGAGGTAGTTCACCGTCCCGTCGAGCGGGTCGATCACCCAGGTGATGCCGGAGACCGATGGCTTCGCGGCACCCTCCTCACCGAGCAGGCCGTCGTCCGGCCGGGCCATCGCCAGGCCGTCGGTGATCAGCTGCTCGGACGCGCGATCGGCAGCGGTGACCGGGTCGCTGGCCGAACTCTTGATCTCCACGGCAGGTCCGTCGATGCTGACGGTCGCCTCCCTGGCCAGCAACTCCGCCCCCGCCGCGGTCGCGAGAGTGCTGGCGAGAGCTAGGAACTCATTGACGTCAACAAGGCGCACGCCGTGAAATTATCACTGAATCGTGGTTTCGTATAGCTAATCCTTGTTATCTTCTCATCGAAATCACATCAGTCGTCATCATCGTCGCGCAGCCGCACGCCGGTGACGCCCTCGAGTTCGTCCAGGGCCAGGACCAGCGTCTGCAGCGGCGCCCGGCCGGTGAACCGCATCCCGGCCCGCACCTGCCGCCTGCCGGCTTCCCGCTGCACCTCGGTGCCGAGCACCGACACCTCGAAGCCCATCGCACTGGCGGTGTGCAGGATCTCCCGCAGTACGCCGGCGCCGTCGAGGTACCGGACCGTGACGATCTTGCGGCGGTCCGGCGACGGCAGGTGCCGTGTCAACCGAGTGAACGGGCCGACGGCAACAAGATGCAGAACGGTGGCCGCTACCGCGAGGATCGGCATCCCCGCGCCACAGGCCATCCCGATCGCCGCGGTCATCCAGATCGTCGCCGCGGTGGTCAGCCCACGCACGACGTCGCGGCGCATGAAGATCACGCCCGCACCGAGGAAGCCCACGCCGGACACGACCTGGGCCGCGATCCGGGACGGATCGAGGTTCACCTCGGAGCCGAGCACGTTCGCGAAACCGAAGCCGGAGACCAGTGTGAAGACCGCGGCGCCGGTGCCGACCAGCGTGTGGGTGCGGACACCGGCGCTCTTCTGCCGGATCTGCCGCTCGACGCCGATCAGCATCGACAGCACGAACGCGATCAGCAGCAGGAGCAGCTCGACCCAGGTGTCCGAGGTCGCCAGCTTCATGACCTCACCAGTGCCCAGGGGCGATTCATCAAGCCACCTTGCCGACCGGATCCCGGCCCGCGAGGTAGGCGGCCACCGCTTCGGCCGCGATCGATCCGGCCCGGTGCGCGGTCTGCCGGGTGGCACCGGCCAGATGAGGAGTCATCACCACGTTGGGGGCCGTCAGCAACCGCGAGCCGGCCGGCAGCGGCTCCGCCGGGAACACGTCGAAGGCCGCGGCACTCAAGTGCCCCGACTCCAACGCATCGACGGTCGCGTCGTAGTCGAGCAGCCCACCACGAGCCGTGTTGACCAGTACGCCGCCTCTCGGCATCAGCGCCAACTGCTCGGCTCCGATCATGCCTCGAGTCTCGTCTGTCAGCCGCGCGTGCAGGCTGACCACGTCGGAGCGCCGAAGCAACTCGTCCAGGCCGGCCAACTCGATCCCGTCAGTCGCGGTGGTGACGAACGGGTCGTTCACCAGCACCCGCGCACCGAAGGCAAGCATCACTCGCGCGACCCGGCGACCGATAGCGCCGAAGCCGATCAGCCCGACGGTCGCGCCGTCCAGCTCGCCGCCGCACTCGTCGTACGCATAGAGATCGCTGCGCCACTGCCCGTCTTCCAGGGTGCGCTGCAGCCGGGGAAGGTTGCGTAGGGCACCCAACATCAAGGTGACCGCGTGCTCGGCCGCGGCACCGGCGTTGCGACCGGGGGTGGACGACACGATGATCCCGCGCTTCGTTGCCGCAGGCACGTTCACGTTCACGGGACCACCACGGCAGCAGACCAGAAACCGCAGGTCCGGCGCCGCGTCGAGCACGCGCTCGGTAAACGGGCCCATCTGCGTGACGGCCACCTCGATCCCCGGTAGCGCCGCGATCAACTCCTCCTCGGCGTCGCTGGCTTCGTCCACCTCGGCCACCCGCCCGTACGGCGTGAGCGGCCAGGGCAAGGTGACTTCGCGGAAGTCGAAGGAGACCTCGGGCAGCTTGCCGAGTTCGGCTGCGAGCAGTTCGTTGCGGACGAAGTGGTCTCCGGCAAGCAGCGTGGCGACGGTTCTCATCGGACTCCTGGTCTCATCTGTGCAGGGCTTGAGGTCTCAGCGAGGCGCCGGGTCGGCCCACCGCGGGCGGGCGAGCTCGATCCGCCGCAGGTAGTGGGCGTATCCCTCGTCGTAGAAGGCGGCACGGGCCGGGTCCGGATCGAGTTGCCGGGTCTCCGCGATCCACTCGGATCCCGTGCTGTCCGGGTCCACAGCGCGCCGGGCGCCGATCACGGCTCCACGCGCCGCGACCTGCGACGCCTCAGTCGTGTGCAGCGGGCTGTTGAGCACGTCCGCAAGGATCTGAGTCCATTCGGTACTGCGGGCGCCGCCTCCGCAGACGGTCACGCGACCCGACCACCCGGCCGCCTCCAGACAATGCCGAGCGGCGTAGGCGATCCCCTCGCAGGTCGCCCGGACCAGATCCGCCTGCGTGGTGGAAAGGTCGATCCCGTCGAATGAACCACGCGCACGGGTGTCCACGAACGGCGCGCGCTCGCCCGCCTCGGACAGATACGGCAGCACGGTCACACCACGAGCACCAGCCGGGCTCTCCGCGAGCAGCGCCGCCAACTGATCGGTTCCGAGCCCGACAAGTGCGAGCACGCGGTCGAGCGCCGCCGTACCGACCATGGCCGGCATCGCCCGCAACCAGGTCCCGGGCGTCCACGTCCCCAGGAACAACCCGGCGGGCTCGCCATCGACCGGCAACTCCTGTGTGACCACCTGACAGGCGAGCGTCGTACCGACAGTCAGCAACGCGTCGCCGACTTCGGTGACACCGGCGCCGGTAGCAGCCGCAGGAAGATCGTACGGACCGGAAGAAACCCTTGTCCCCAAGGCCAAACCAGTACGGGCGTCGCGTAGCTCCCCCACCGGCCCGACCTCCACGGGAGCCAGCAAATGCTGCCAATCACCCAACCCACACGCAGCCAAGGCATCGGCGTCGTAGTGCCCGGTCCGAGGATCCAGGAAGGGCGCAGACGCATCGGAGACATCAGTCGCCCGCACGCCGGTGAGCCGCTGCATCACCACGTCCTTGCAGTACGCCGCCGTCTGCGCACGACCGAGAACGTCAGGCTCCTCAGCCAGTACTGCGGCCAGCAGCGGGCCGGAAGCACCTGGGAACATCCTGTTGCCGGAGCGCCGGAAGACATCCTCGGCAATACCCTCAGACGTCCACCGCTCCAGGATCGGACTGCTCCGCGCGTCCAGCCAGGAGATCGCCGGCCGCACCGGGCGCCCGTCCGCATCCACCAGCCAAAGTCCGTCACCCTGAGCAGTGATGGCCAGCACCCCGGGCCGCGCCGCCCCGGACGAGGCGAGCTCCCGCAACACCTCGTTGACTGAGGCAACGATCTCGTCGGTGTCGTGCTCGAACCGTCCCGGTCCCGGCCGGACCAGCCTGGTCGGCCGGGACGCCTCGGCAACCTGCCGGCCCTCGTCGTCGAACACGACCGCCTTGGTGACCGTCGTCCCGACATCCACACCGACGTCCATCCGAGCCTCCTACAGTGCTGCGACTTCGACCGTGGCGCCGTGATCGCGCAGACCTTCGACCAGGTCGGCCGGGGTCTTCTCGTCGACCACCACGAGATCGAAATCGGTCAGCGGGGCGAGTTTGTGCAGGGCGGTGCGCTGCAGCTTGCCGTGGTCCACCAGCAGCACCTTTGTCCGTGCGGACCGCAGCATCGCCTGCTTCACCAGGACGATCTCCTGCTCCTGGTGGAAGGCGTGCGTCGGCGAAACCGCCGAAACGCTGCAGAACAAGAAGTCCGGGTGCAGCGCCTCGACCGCCTGCGCGCACGGCAGGCCGCCGAACGAGTCGTGCGACGGCGAATAGATCCCGCCGAGCGCGAGCAGGGTGATGTCGCGGAGCTGGCTCAGTTTGCTGATCGCCGGCAGGAAGTTGGTCGCCACGGTCAGCGGGGTGATGTCCTCGAACAGATCGATCAGCGCGAGTGCGCTGGTCGAGTCGTCCAGCATCACCGACATCCCCGGCTCGATCATCGCGCGGGCATGCCGGGCCAGTGCCGACTTCTCCGCCTGCGCGGTGTTCAGCCGGTAGGCCACGTTGCTCTCGAACACGCTGGTCGGCTGCGCCGTCACGCCGCCGCGGTACTTGCGGACCACCCCTTGGCGTTCCAGCTCGTCCAGGTCACGGTGCACGGTCATCACACTGACCCCGAACGCCTCGACCAGATCGTTGGCCGAGACGGAGCCGTGCTTGACGACGTACGCCGCGATCTCGGCCTGGCGCCGGGCCGGACGGCTCAGCTCCGGGGAGTCACCATCGGGATCAGAACTCATGCCAGCTTCTCCATTCGCACTGCCGGAACGTTGTACGCCTCCAGGCCCACTGTGTCCGGTTGCCAGCGGAATCGCACCAGCGCGGCAGGCCCGAGCGCTGGCAGCAGTCTGCGGTAGTCCCGCAACTCCAGCCCCAGCACCCGGCAGGTGAGCAGCCGGATCAGCGTGTTGTGCGCGACCACGAGCACCTTCTGGCCGGCGTGCGCCGTGCCGATCTCCTGGAACACCTCGTACACCCGGTCGGCCGCCGCGACCGGATCCTCCCCGCCGGGAAAGTGCCGGCCGACCGGATCCAGCTCGAACGCTTTCGCCACGTCGACAGGCAGTTCGCTGAGCATCCGGCCTTCCGCAGTACCGAAGTCCAGTTCGCGGAGACGTGCGTCGACGACTGGTTCGAGGTCGAGGAGTTCGGCGGTCGGGGTGATGGTCTGCCGGGCTCGCAGCATCGGTGACGACCAGAGCGCGTCCGGTGCGAACTCCGCCGCCCAGTCCTTGAGTTGATCCGCCTGCTGCCGGCCGACCTCGTCGATCGGCAGATCCGTGGCGCCGGTGTACCGGTTGCCGTGATGCCACTCGGTCCGCCCGTGCCGAGCCAGTACGACGATGGTCCGCGTCATCCCAGGTACCCCCGGCGATCCAGCTCGGCGACGAATTCGCCGTACAGGTTCTCGAGCCGCCCTCGTGGCCGCGGCTCCAGCACTGTCGCCACCTTGACCATCCGGGCAGCGGTCTCGGTCACCGAGGTCTCGCGCGAGGCAGCAAGGATCGCCATCCCGTATGCCGGATCCGGAGTGGCCGGGAGTTCCACCGGTACGCCGAGGACGTCGGCGCGGAGTTGGTTCCAGTAGCCGCTGCGCACAGCGCCGCCGGTGAGGGAGACGGAGCCGACCGGCTCTGCCCCGAGCTTCACCAGGTGCTCGAAGGCGAGCCGCTCGATGAAGGCGACGCCCTGCAGGACCCCGGCGTACCGGTGCAGGTCGTCCGGGAAGTCGCCGAGCTCGAAGCTGGTGGCGTCCGGTGCGACGAAGGGGAATCGCTCACCGCGCTTGGTGATCGGATAGATCGCGGCGTCGATCGGGCCGAGGTCGCGAGCCTGCCGGTCGAAGGCATCGAGGTCGGCGCCCGGCAGCAACGCGGTGAGCGCGCCGGCGCCGGTGTTCGAGGCGCCACCGGGGAGCCAGCCGCCGTCGGGGTGCCGGTGCGAGTAGACCGCGCCGGTCGGGTCGTCGAGCAGGTCCTTGCTGACGCCTTTGAGGACGAGCGTGGTGCCGAGGACGGAGTTCCACGCGCCCGGCGCGAGGGCGCCCGCGGCGAGTTGGGCCGCGCAGCCATCGGTCATGCCCGCGTACACGGGAGTGCCTTCGGGGACCCCGGTGACCTGGGCCTTTGCGGCCGAGACGCGACCGAGTTCGGTGCCGGGCAGGACGACGTCGGGGAAGCATTCGCGCGCCAGGCCGAGGCGGTCGAAGGCGTCGTACGGCCAGGTCCCGGCGACGAGGTCGTAGCCGGTCTTGAGCGCATGACTGGTATCGGTCGCGACGGGATGCCCGGTGAGCTGGGCAGCCACGGCATCCGCACTGTGCGCGATCCGCCATTCCGTACGCCGACCGTCGGTCAGCCAGAGGATCTTGGGGAGGGCCCAGGTGGGTTGCATCGCGGTGGACCAGCGAGCCGGGTCCGCGGCGACGATGCGTGGGAGCTCCGCGGCGGCGCGGGCGTCGTCGTACATCAAGGCCGTCGTGATCGGCTGCCCGGCCGTGTCGGTCAGCAGGACGGTGCCGGAGGTGGAGCAGATCGCGATGCCCTCGACCGAGGGGTCGGCGACCTCGGCCAGGGTGGCGTCGACGGCGGCGAACCAGTCGGCCGGATCCTGCTCGTGGCGATCGTCGGCGGGGCGCGAACTGCTCAGCCCTCGCGTCGCCCGGCCGAGCACGGCCCCGGACGCGGCGACGCGGACCGCGCGCACGCTCTGGGTGCCGAGGTCGACGCCGATCCAGGACGGTTCCCCCACGCTCGCGCCTCCCGTTGTCGCCGCAGCGATGTTATGTCGGTTGGTAACATAACATCAAAGCGCGATAACAGGGTGGTGCAGGACGATCAGGAATGCATCAGCAGCACGGCGCGATCGGCGGTGGCGAGCTCGAGGCGGCCGGCGTCGACGGCGCCGTACGCACCGATCGGGCCACTGGCCTTGCGGCCGTGCCGGTTGATCCAGAAGCCCCAGCCCGCGGGTGCGTCGGGCCACTCCGGGTCGGGCTCCCAGCCGAGCGGCGGACGCCAGGTGGCGGTCGGCGGCTCGGGCCAGCTGGGTGGTGGGTTGAATCGATGCACGGGTGGCCCTCCCGGGTCCCCCAGGACCCCGATGATCAGGAACTGTCTGACAGGTCAACGACCGGCACTCGCGAAACGTCACGCCTAAATCTTGGTAAAGAATATGGGCCCGTCCGGCGCGTTGACCAGCTCACCGGACAGTGATCACCTAGTCACCGACAGGTATCTGCGTCCCGTTCGCGCCAGTGGGTACAGGAGCGGGGATGGCGACGCGGCGCGCAGGTGCGACCACGATCGTCCGGACACGGAGTTTGCGCTTGCTCCGGGGCGTCCTGGCGATGGTGCTCTTCGCGCTGCCCGTGGCGCTGCTCGGTTTCGCCGTCCGGCAGCAGTTCGATCCGCTGGTCAGGGCCGACGAGTCGGCCAGCCGGACCGCGACCGGATTCAGCGTGCGGCACGGACTGGTACCTGCCCTGAAGGTGATCCAGCTCGTCAGCCAGCCGATCATCGTGTACGTCGTGGCGACCGTCGTCGTCGCCTGGGCCTGGCGGTCGAAGGACCTCCGGGCGCGCGCGCTGTGGGCCTTCGTCACGATGATGATCGGCTGGGGACTCGGAGGCCTCGCCAAGCCGCTGGCCCAGCGCGCCCGGCCGGTCGTCGACGACGAGTCCTTCCCGCATGCCCACGGCTACTCGTTCCCGTCCGGGCACGCCCTGAACATCACGTTGGCCGCCGGCGTACTGGTGTTCCTGCTCTGGCCTGTGCTGTCGGCCACCCAGCGCCGCATCGCCGTCGCGCTGGCGATCGTGGTGTCTGTCATCGTCGGTCTGGACCGGCTTTTCATCGGTGCGCATTTCCCGTCCGACATCCTCGGCGGGCACGTACTCGGTTTGGGCATTATGTTCGCTTCATGGATCGGATTCATCGGCAAGACGGCAGCGACCTCCTCACCCGGACCGTCGCACCCGGCGTAGCGCTCGGCGGCATCCTGGTCGGCTTCGGGCTCGCGCTCAAAGGACCCCTCGACGGCGTCTCCCACGCCGAGGAGGGGGTCAACAAAGACCTTGCCGCGCACCGGGACGGTACCTGGAACACGATCACCGCGGTGTGGTCCCAGATCGGCAACACCGCGGGCGTGGTCGCGGTCTGCATCGTCGTCTCGTCCCTGCTGCTGTGGCGGACCAAGGACCTGCGGCTGGCCTTCGTCGCACCGATAGCCATCGCCATGCAGGGACTGATCTTCCTGATCGCCGCCAAGGTCGTGGACCGCGACCGCCCACAGGTCCCGCATCTGGACAAGTCACCGCCGACGGCCAGCTATCCCAGCGGGCACGAAGGGGCGTCGACCGGCCTGTACCTCGCGTTCGCCCTGCTCGCGTTGGGCATCGAGCGCGCCTGGCTGCGCTGGACCACCGTGATCCTCTGTCTGGCGATGCCGATGATGGTGGGATTCGCGCGGCTCTATCGCGGGATGCATCACGTCACCGACGTCAGCGCCGGCGTGCTCAACGGCGCCATCTGCGCGCTGCTCGCGTACGGCTGGTACCGGCACACCTCGAGTCGGCGAAGGGAGATCCGCGGCGCCGGTACGAAGTCGCTCGGCCGCTCTGGGTGACCCCCTTGACACCGGCCTCCCGCGGGCGGACCTTGAACTGAGCGATCGGCGTCGTGGGGGGACCATGGATTCTGATCTGGGCACTCTTGTGCCGAACACGTTTCACAGGCCGGGCGGAGTTCTCGACCTGTTCAGCGGTACGCCGAAGTTCGCCACCGTGCGGGCGAATGTGGCGGTCGTCCGGGCGATCGCGGCGAACGGGACGACCGCCGCTTTCTTCACCGTCGAGGGCGGTCGCGGCCCGTGTTCGCCTTGGCTGAGCGAGTACCGCGAACTCCTCGCCGCAGCGGTCGGGCCCTGGCTCGAAGAGCTGTCGGTCCCGTTGACCGATGCGTGGGCGGCGCTGGTGACGGGAGAGCGGCTGCAGTTGCGGCTGAACGGAGTTGCCGCGCACCGGATCGCCTTGCAGCGGTTGACTCTGCGCAGCAACACCGGACTGTTCGCCCTGGTCGTCGACAGCTCCCGGGAGTTCGAGCAATGCGGTGCCACCGGGCTGCTGGCGGACGAGGTGGTCCGGCCGCGGATCGCCGCGTTGACCGCCACGATGGTTGCCCTGAACGAGAAGTTCCTCGCGGCCAATCCGCTCTGGCGGTAGCGCGGGCCGACTATTCGATGCTGGTGTGAACGGTTTACGACCCGCTTCCATCGTTGTAGGAACGGGGCATGAGGTTCCTCCGCCCCGCCCTGGTCATCGCGGTCCTCGCTGCACTGCTGACCGGTGTTCACACCGGTCCGGCGCCGGCCGCCGAGTTGCCCGACAAGCAGGAGAACGCGCTCTTGGCCCACAGCTTCCGCAATCCGGTCAACGCCGGTGCCGACCCGTCGCTGTTCTTCTACAACGGCAAGTACTACGTAGCCACGACCACCGGTGACCACATCGGCATCTGGTCGTCCGCCAGTCTGGCCACCCTGCTGGTGGCGCCCGAGCAGGTCGTGTGGCGCGACACGGACACCAGCCGCAACACGCAGATGTGGGCGCCCGCGTTCCGGCACGTCGGCAGCCATTGGTACATCTACTACACCGCCTCCGACGGCGTGGACGCGAACCACCGGATGTACGTACTCGAGTCGTCCGGCAACGACCCGCTCGGCCCGTACCACTTCAAGGCGAAGATCGCCGACTTCGGCGAGTACGCGATCGACGGCGAGCCGATCACGCACAACAACCAGCAGTACTTCGTCTGGACCGGCCCGGGTCGCGGCCAGGGTGGACCGGCGCAGCTCTACATCGTCCGGATGAGCAACGCCTGGACGGCGACCGGCAACCGGGTCGCCATCCCGGCGGACGGTGGCTGCCCCGAAGTACGGGAAGGTCCTACTCCGCTGTATCACAACGGCCGGACGTTCCTGACCTACTCGACCTGTGACACCGGGAAGCCCGACTACCAGTTGTGGATGAAGAGCATCGCGAACGGCGCCGACCCGATGGTGGCGGCGAACTGGGTCCAGCACGCCGGCCCGATCTTCGCCCGCAACGACTCGACCGGCGTCTGGGGACCGGGCCACCACTCCTTCTTCAAGTCCCCCGACGGCACCGAGGACTGGATCGCGTACCACGGCAAGAACACCAGCACCTACACGTACTCGTTCCGCACCGCCCGGGCGCAGAAGATCAGCTGGAACGCCGACGGTACGCCGAACCTCGGCAGCCCGCTGGCGGCCGGCGCCACCCAGACGCTGCCGTCCGGAGACCCGGGCTCGACCAACTACTGGATCAACGACACCGACGCCGGCACCGGGAGCAACCAGGTCGAGTACGCCGGCACCTGGAACTCCGGATCCGGCTGCGGGAACCAGTGCTTCTGGGGCAACGACCACTGGTCCGGCGAGACGAACGCGTCGGCCACGATCAGGTTCACCGGCGCCAAGGTCGCGCTGCTCAGTGTCGTTGACACAGGCAACGGAATTGCCGGCCTCTCGATCGACGGCGGTCCCGAACAGCGGGTCGACTACTACAGCTCGATCCGCGTCGGCGAGCAACTGGTCTACGTCAGCCCGGCCTTGCCGGCCGGCCCGCACACCCTGAAGGTCCGCGTGACCGGCGACAAGAACCCCGCGTCGTCCAGTACCGTCATCAGCCTCGACCGGATCGAGGTCTACTAGTTGTCGTAGACCTCCAGTTCAACGATTCGTGAGTACGTCGGACCTTCGTTGCTCGCCAACGTGAGGACCCGTACTGCGGTGGCCGTCACCGGGGTGAAGGTGGAACTCTTCAGACCCGCCACGTTGCCTCTCACCTCGGCGACGGTCTGCCAGGCGTCACCGACCCTGGCCTGCACGTCCCAGTCCTTCAGGCCGTATCCGGCGGCCGGATACTGCTTGGAGTTCAGTGTGTAGAGGTCGACCCGGCCGACGCTCTGCGGTTGATCGAAGGTCACCTGCAACCAGTCCGGGAAGCTGCCCTTGGTCGCGTCGTTCCAGCCGGTGGTCTTGGCCCAGTGCTCGGAGTCACGATCGCCGTCGACCGCACCACAGGCCGGATACACCGGCAGGTGTTCGGTGGACGCACTCACCGGCACATAGCGCGCGAGGTTGCCGGTGGTGTCGGTCGGCGCCTCCCCTACCTGCACGGGCAGCGTGAGTTTCTGATCTCCTGCTCTGATCTCGATCGAGTAGGAGCCTTTCGCGGTCCCTCGTGGAGCGTTGACCGCGATCGGCACCTTGAGAGTGTAGCCCGGCGGCAGATAGCTGGAGACGAGTTTGCGCGACAGCGTGAGCGGAGCGGCCGCGTCGAGGAACGCATCGGCGTACACGGCGGTGGTGCCCGTGTTGCCGAAGCGCAGCTCGAAGCCTTGTTTCGCGCAGGGAACCGGTGTCACCGCGACCTGCGCGACATCGGTCCCGATGCTCAATCCACGCTGGACGGAACGATCGGCCGCAGCCGGACCGGTGATGCCTGCGGCAACCATCCCCAGGACGACGGCGCCCAGTACGGCAGCCGGACGCCAGCCTGAACGAAGCCTCATCATCGGACCGCCTCCCCGGCAACGGTGTTCAGGCCCGGGTTGCCGGCCTCGACCACGAACGAGTGGATGGTGGAGATCGGCGCCCCCGGCCGGTCGATGTACGGAACCGCGCGTAAGTCGACCCGCAGTTCCTTCTCGTCGAAGCGGAGGACGGAGTACCCGCGTTTCTCGTTGACCAGCTTGAGATGCGGATTGGCGGCCAGGAACTTCTCGCCGTTCGCCGACACGTCGACGCCGTTGCCGCCACTGCTGAAGGAGGTCGGTACGAGCTCCACGCCGTACGTCTGCGAGGACGGATCGGCGAAGTCGCGCTTCATCTCCATCGCGTAGCCCGCGTGCACGTCACCGGTCAGCACCACCGGATTGCGGTGCCGGTTCGCGGCCAGTCCGTCGAGCATCACCTTCTGCTCGGCCTCGTAGCCGTCCCAGGCGTCCATGTTGTAGAGATCCGCCGGGGTCGGGTCGAGATCCATCCGGCTCATGATCACCTGGTTGGCGAGCACGTTCCACGTCGCACGCGAGCGGTTCAGTCCGGCCAGGAACCACTGCGTCTGCTGCTGTCCGGCCAGTACTCGGGCCGGATCGCGCCGGGCCTCGGAGTCGGCCTTCCAACCGTCACCAGACGCCTGGTCCGACCTGTACTGCCGGGTGTCCAGCACGCTCAACTCGGCCAGCCGCCCGAAGCTGAACCGGCGGTAGAGCAAGTAGTTCGGCCCTTGTGGAGCAGGGCCGCGCAACGGCAGGTGTTCCCAGTACGCGCGGTACGCGTTCGCCCGGCGTACCAGGAAGTCCTCTACGGGGGCGTTGCTCTTGGAGACGAGCCCGGCGTAGTTGTCCTGTACTTCGTGATCGTCCCAGGTGGTGATCCAAGGAGTGTTGAGGTGGGCCGCCTGCAGGTTCGGGTCCGCCTTGTAGAGCGCGTACTGCAGGCGGTACCGGTCGAGCGTGTCCGCCTCGGTCCGAAACTGGTCCGGCACCGGATCGGCCAGGTTTCGCAACCCACCAGCTGCCGAGATGCCGAACTCGTAGATGTAGTCGCCGAGAAAAACGACGGCGTCGACATCTTCGGACGCCAGATGCCCTTGGGCTGTGTAGTAGCCGTCGGTCCAGGCCTGGCAGGAGCTGACGCCAAGGGTCAGCTGACCACCTCGCTGGCCGGGCGCGGGCGCAGTACGGGTGCGGCCGGTCTGGCTGAGGTAGCCGTCGACGCGGAAGCGATACCAGTAGTGCCGGCCGGGCTGCAGGCCTTGTACGTCGACGTGCACGCTGTGCGCGTACTCCGGTCGAGCAGTGGCCCGGCCTGCTCGCACGACTTGGCGGAAGTGTTCGTCCTTCGCAACCTGCCAGTCGACGCCGACCTCTTTGTACGGTGCGCCGCCGAGTGGCTCGAAGGGCTTGGGGGCGAGGCGGGTCCAGATCACCACCGCGTCGGGTAGCGGGTCACCGGAGGCGACGCCGAGCGTGAAGGGGTTGCCGGTGAGTCCGCCGGTCGCACCACTGCCGACCGCGGTTCCGGGCAGGTTGGTCCCGAACGCCACTGCGGTGGCGGCGCCGGTGAGGGTGAGGAACCGGCGTCGCGCCAGTCTCACCGCGGGTCTGAGATCTTCGGTCACTTGATCAGGGCTCCTCTCGGAAGTGCCTCACTCGGACCGGCCCGAACAGGCCTGACGTCCGCTGTCCTGCGAACACGAAGTGGGTCGGGCTGACCGCGTCGAGGTACGGCGCGACGGTGCCGAAGACCTCGACGTCGAGCGTGTGCTCGCCGGCGGGAGCAGCAAGCTCGAAGACGTACGGCGCACAGAACCGGACTCCCGCGCTGCGGCCGTCGAGCAAGACCTCGGCCGTACCGCGAACCTTGCCGAGGTCGAGCTGGAACGGGCCGTCCGTGGTGATCCGGCGGCGATAGCGGACGCCCCCGCTGTACTCCGCGAGACCCAGGTCCTCCCAATCGCCCAAGCCGATCCGCCCCGGACCCACGGTCATGCGGATCGGTCCGTTGAGCGCTGCACCCACCTCGCGACCGGGCTTGGTCTGGAGCTTCAGCTCGCCGCCGCGCGCGCCGGCCGGCAGCTCCGCCACCAAGCGCCCGGATCCGGCAGCTACCTCGGTTCCGTCCACAGTGACGACAGCGTGGACCGCTAGATCGAACTCGAGGCGAACTGTGCCCGGCGGGAGATCGAACCGCAGGTACTCCGTCCGCTGTGGTTGAGTCCGCGGTACCGCGAAGGTGATCGGCTCGGCCACTTCGTCCGTGCCGTCCAGCCAGGATGCCGCGGGCAACGGATGCGGACGGCGATGGAGATACAGGTCGGCCAGTGCGCGATGCCGTTGGCGCTTGCGAATCACCTTCGTCCGTTGGCCGGCGATTTCGCAGTACCAGTCGTGATCGGAGACGACGAGTCCGTCGACGAGGATCGGTGCGGAGCGGTCGAGCTCGATCGACACCTCGTTCTCACCGGGTCGCAGCGCCGCAGCCACGTCGTACCGGCGTACGCGCGGGGTGGGGCGCTCGTACGGAAGGAAGCCGCCTTGGCGACCGACCTCGGTGCCGTTGATCAACAGGCGCGCCGAGCCGCTTGCGGTCAATGTGAGTTCGGTTTCGCCGGTTGGTACGACGGTGGACGTCAGGCGGATCGCAGTACCGGGTGGTGGCTGCTCTGCGGGGGCGATCCACTCGGGGCGGCGGTAGGCCGCTGGGTCACGGACGAAGGCCAGGTTGGCGCGAAGCCACAGTTCCTCGGATGCCGTGAGCTGGAGTGCCAGCTCGTGCCGGCCGGCCGAAAGAGTCACGGCGCCCGAGGCGAACTGGCCGCCCGCGTCGTCGATCGACAAACGTGTGCCGTCGATCATCAGTTGCTTGGCGGCGGGAGCGCCGATCACGACTGTGCTGTCGAGCGGCTCGTCGAGTTCGAAGCTGGCTTGGAAGGTGACGGTCTGCCCGGCGGCGACCACGCCGAAGTCGAGGAACTCCTCCGGCACGTGTCCTTTCGGGCCGAGAGAGTCCTTGTGGATCGGGTCGTTACGGATGCCGAGGCGCTCCGAATACTCGACCGGCACGCCGTCGACCAGGCCGTGCGGGCCGAAGGTTGCGTGCGCGTCGGTCCACTCGGTGGAGCCGTCGACGCGATGCTGCAGCGCCCATCTCTCCACCACGACTTCGGTAGACGACTCGATCGCCGGAGTCGGCGCGGTCGGCGGCCAGGCGAAGTCACCCCAGGTGTTGTCCAGCGTCGGCAGCAGCGCGGCTTCCCAGTCGTCGTCGAGTACTTGCTCTTGCGCGGCCGCTGACGTGCGGCGGGATGCGATTTGGTTGCCCTCAGCAAACACCAGAAGTACCGCCGGTCCTCGGTCGAACGGGACGACCACCTCGGTCACGTCTCCATCGACGGTGAAGGCAAGCGGCCTCGGCTCGTCGCCGAACGGAGAGGCCAGCATCGGCGCACCTGGCGCGTTGCGAACCCGCACGGTCACTTCCCGCAGATACCGGCCGGGGTCGAAGTCGTAGCCGACAGTGGCCCAGTCGTGGCTGATCCCCCGCTCGACCGGCCGTCCGTCGCCGACCCGGGTCGCGCTCCACTCGGTGGCGGTGACGAAGACGACCAGCGCTCCATCCACCTCGCGAGCCAGCGTGGGCACCTCGGCCTCCACCCGACGCGACAGCCGAGCCAGTACGCCGGGAACCTCCGCGGCCGTTGCCACCAAGTGCGCCTCACCTCGGGCGAACCGCTCTCTCAGCAGAGCGACGGCTTTGTCACCACCGGCCACACTTCGGGCGGGCAACGCACCCACCGCCACCAGCAGCCCACCGGCCGCGACGAACTCGTCGAGCCGCTCAGCGACCGGACCTTCCAAGACCGTTGCTGCAGGCAACACCACAGCGGCGTACTGCTCGTCGGCAACGAACAGCCGCGGCCCTTCACCCACCTCGGCAGCAGCCAGCGAGTCGTCGTCGATCACGTCAGCATCGATACGAGCCTGATCGAGCACTCCGAGCACCGGCGCGAACCAGGTCGCATCGCCGATCAATTCGCGATAGATCTCTTGCGCTCTGATCGCCTCAGCTCCCGGCCCGTCCATGGTCAGGTCCGCTTGCGCTGTCGCGTTGGGGAACAGTACGGCGACGTCGCAGACGTGGCGGCCCATCGACAGGACGGCGCACAGGCGGGCGACCGTGTCGGCGAAGTGCTTGTGGTGCCGCCAGTACGGCTGTCGCCAGTCGGTCGACGGCGGAGCCCATTCCCACCAGCCGGCGCGAGTCGTGTAGTAGACCGCGTGCGGGTTGTAGAGGGTGGCGCCCGTTCGCAGCCACGGCAGCAACCAGTCGAACGTCTCCTCCAGCGTGCCGCCCCAGCCGGTGGAGTGAAAGGCCTCGATCCAGGTCCGTGGCCGGTCGTAGAGATGGGCGAGCGACGAATGGATCCGCGCGTCACCGTGATGATCCGAACCGGGTGCGCTGAACCAGCGATGGGTGCGCGCGTAGTCGGCGTACAACTGAACGCCCTCGACAGGACGGCCGGCCCGGGCAGGGTCTTGCTGGTCGCAGCCGATCATCAGTCCATAGCGCTCGTGCCACTCGTACAGGGGCTTGAAGAACGCCTCCTCGGCCAACGCAGCCCGGAGTGCGTGATAGTCGCGCCGCACCCGGGCCGCATCCGGTGACGCGCCGCCCCACAAGGCGCCGAGGTTCTCTCGCAGGTCGTAGCTGTATCTGCCGGCGAATTGCTCGGCGAAGTCGGCCGACCAGGTGGGCATCGAGGGAAGCTCATCCTGGAAGGAACCCACCACCACCTTGCCGAGCTTGGCGCCGAGCCGACGCGCGAATTCTCCGTGCACCTGGTCGAGCAACGCAGTACAGGCTTCGGGGCTCAGGTAGTCGAAGCCGTGATCCGTCTCGTAGAACAAGGAAAGCCGGGATTCCGTCGGCGCCTCGCACTCAGCGCCGTCGCCCGGCGTCGTTACTGGTTGCCCTGCGCCCCCATCCAGCGGCTCGAGCACCGCCGCGATCGGCCGCCCACCTGCTGGGCAGTGGGCAACGAGTCGCCCGGTCCCCTCGATCGTTGCCCGCTGCAATCGACGCCCGGCGTACGCCGCACGGCCCGCCACCAGCTTCGCCTGCAGGTCGGCGCCGGAGAAGCCGAGTTGGTCGTAGAACCAGAGCGAAACACCGAGCTCCTCGGCATCGGCGCAGACGCCGAGGAAGATGTCCCACCAGGCTTCGGACAGGAACGGTGGATCGTCGGCATCGCAACCGTGGTCGGATCCGGCCGGAGCCAGATTGAGCACGACCAGTTGGTAGACACCGCCCTCGACGAAGCGCTCGAGTTGCCAGCGCAACCTGGCCGGGTCCAGCGGCTCGCCGCTCCACCACCAGATGGGTACGGGTGAGAAGGACCTGGGCGGATCGGTGAGAGCCGCTGCCAGGCGGTCGGGGAGGGGCACTGGTTATCCCTTCAGGCCACTGGAGAAGCCGCGGATGACGTAGCGCTGCAGGATCAGGAAGACCACGAGGATCGGGAGCGCGGCGAGTACCAGGCCGGCCGCGACCAGTCCGTAGTCCGAGGTGTATTCGTTGACGAAGGCAAAGACCCGCACCGGCACGGTCTCCCGGCCGGAGCCGCCGAGGTAGAGCAACGGGGTGAAGAAGTCGTTCCAGATGTGGACCGCGTTGAGGATCAGCACGGTGCCGGTGATCGGCCGCAACAGCGGGAAGATCACGTACCCGAACGCCTGCAGGTGTGAGGCGCCGTCGATCAACGCCGCGTTCGTGTAGTCGGCCGGCAGCGACCGGATGAATCCGGTGTAGAGGAACACGGTGAACGGCAACTGGATCCCGGTGTAGAAGAGGATCATGCCTTGGTAGGTCCCGAGCAGGCCGAGGTCGTTGACGAGTTGGTAGAGCGGGATCATGCCGAGCTGGAACGGCAGGATGATGCCGACCAGGAACAGGATGTAGAGGCTGTAGCTCAGCCGCGACGCCCGGCGGGCCAGGAAGTACGCCGCCAGCGAGCCGAGCACGATCAGGGCGATCACGCTCGACACGGTGATCAGCGTGCTGTTGAGCAGCGCCGAGCCGAGCGAGGCCGACTGCCACGCAGTACCGAAGCTTTTCACCGATGGCGGGTTCGGTGGCGACAGCGGTGCGTTCGCGATCTGGCCGGGATCCTTGAATGCCAGCGTGACGAGCGCGTAGACGGGAAAGAGGAAGGCGACCGCGGCGGCCACCATCACGACTTCCAGCACGAAGGTGCGCGGCCGGTATCCGGTTCTCATGCGGCCGTCTCCCTGGAGCGCAGGTAGCCGATCTGGATGAACGACACGGCCGCGACGAAGATCGCCAGCACCAGCGCGACGGCCGTGCTGTAGCCGAACTTGCCGAACACGAAGGCCTGCTTGTAGAGCACCGTCGACAAGGTGTCGGTGGCGTAACCCGGTCCGCCGTTCGTCATCGCGATGATCTGGGTGAACAGCGTGAGCCCGCCGACCGTGGACAGCATCACGTTGATCGTCACAGCGGGTGCCAGCAACGGCCAGGTGATGTGCCGGAACCGCGCGACCGTGCCGGCCCCGTCCACCATCGCCGACTCGTGCAGTTCCTGCGGCACGCCTTCGAGGCCGGCCAGGAAGATCACCATCGAATAGCCCGCACATTGCCAGATCACGGTGAAGGCGACCGACCAGATCGCCAGCGACGGATTGCCCAGCCAGTCCTGCCGCAGCGATCCGAGGCCGACCGCGTTCAGCGCGGCGTTCAGGCCGGCGTCCGGCGCGGGGTTGTAGACGTACTTCCAGAGGAACGACACCATTACCGGGCTCACCACGACCGGCGCGAAGAAGATCACCCGCAGCACCATCCGGCTCTTGATGGTGGTGTGGACGCCGAGCGCCAGCAGCAAGCCGAGCCCGTTCTGCACCACGACGATCGCGACCGTCAGGAACAACGTGTTCCGCAACGCCCCGAGCGCCTGGTCGTCGTGCAGCAACTGCTTGAAATTCGCCAGCCCGACAAAGGACCGCTGCTCCCCCACCCCCGACCAATCGGTAAAGGCCGACCCGGCCCCGACAATGCTCGGGTACAACATCACCAACGCATAGACCAGCAGCGCAGGAGCGGCAAACAACCACGGCGGCGCGATGCCACCGCGCCGGCCTACCCGTCGTACCGGCGGCGGGACCGGCGTGACGGGCGGCGACATGACCGCCGTCATGCGCGCTTCCGGTAGGCCTCGTCCATCTTTTTCAGGGCTCCGTCGACGGTGGTCTTGCCGCCGAGTAGTTCCTGTACTACGGCGAAGTGGGTGGGCTGGACCTCGGCGTTCGGCCAGCGCTGGTCCATGAAGGGGACCGCCTTGTTGTCGGCGAGGAACGGGAGGAAAGGCTTCAGCACGGGGTCGACCTTGGCCTCGCCGTCGGAGTACAGGGGGACACAGGCGACCGCCTCGGCCCAGGCGTTGACGACGTCCGGCCGGCCGCAGAACTCGATGAACTTGCGGCCCTGGTCGGCCTTCTTGCTCTTGGCGCTGACCGCGATACCGACCACGATGCCGCCCGGGATCCAGTTGTCCGCGACGTTGTCGGTGGCCGGCAGCGGGAACATGCCGATGTCGTCCGGCGACGGCGCGGCTTCGCGATAGGCCTGCAGGACGGCCGAGACCTGGACCACCATCGCCGCCTTGCCGGTGCCGACCATCGAGGTGGCCTGCTCGTACGTCGTACCGTTCGGGTTGTCGTTGAAGAAACCGCGCTTCTGCAGTTCGAGGTACTTGTTCATCGCGTCGGCCCACCCGGAACCGGCGAACGTCGCGGACCCCGCGGCCATCTTGTCGTCGAAATCGGGCTGCTTGGCGTAGACCGTGCCCGGCACGAGGGCGTAGTTGATCAGCTGCGTCACCCACGGCGTCTGGGCACCGAGGGCGAGCGGCACGATGCCCTTCTTCTTCAGGGTTTCGCACACCGTCAGCAGTTCACTCCAGGTCGTCGGCGGCTGAACTCCGGCGGTGGCGAAGGCCTTCTTGTTGTAGATGACCCCGAGCACGCTGGTGCCGGGCGAGAAGATACGGGTCTTGCCGTCCTGCTGGAAGGCACCCTTGAACCCGGACGGGATCTTCTGCGTCCAGGCCTGGTCGCTCAGATCCGCCAGCAGATTCGCCTTGCTGAGCTGGACCATCGACATCGCGCTGCCGTTGCCCGGGTAGACCGCGTGCAGGTCCGGCGCATTACCGGCCGCCAGCTGCGCGCGCAGCGCGGTCTGCAACTGGTCGGCGGGCGAGAAGGACAGGTTGTAGTCGAAGTCGGCGTTCTTCGCCTTGTACTCCTCCAGCGCCTTGCGGAGCCCGGCCTCCTGGCTGCCCGCGCCGATGATCTTCAGCTGGCCGCCACCACCACCGGACGACTTGCCGCCACAGGCAGCCAGAGTGCCGACCGCTGCGGCCCCGCCCATCAGCTGCAGGAGACGCCGGCGGCTGACGGGACGCTCGATTACGGATGCCACGGTTCCTCCTGAGCTCGGAGCGTGAAACGCTCCAGAAAATATCGCTGATTGACGTGAACTACTCGGAATGAGGTGTTAATTTCCTCACGCCGGGCACGCTACGGACGCCTTGGAGGAGGTGTCAAGAGGTCCGCCGCCATCAATTGAAAGGATTCAGCCCAGCGGTGGCGCAGCGCAGGGCAGCCTGACTGCGACGGATGTCAGAATGGGCGCTGTGCCTGAGACGACCCGTGCCCTGTTGAGTGGCCAGGAGACGGCCTGGAAACTCATCCTGGATCACCCGTTCGTGGCGCAGACCTCGGCGGGCACGCTGCCTCGCACGGCCTTCGATCGCTGGCTGGTCGAGGACTACTACTTCGTCCGGTCGTTCCGTGCGTTCCTCGCCGACCTAACCGCCATCGCGCCGGACGACCAGGCCCGGGAAGTGCTGGCCGGCGGATCGGCCGCACTCGTCCCCGAACTGGAACTGTTCGAAGCGACCGCGGCCGACCGCGGGCTGGACCTCGACGTCGAACCGTCCCTGCTCAACCTCGGCTACACCTCCTATCTGGCTGCCTCGGCGCCCGCCGGCTGGCCGCTCGGCATCACCGTCCTCTGGGCCGTCGAGAAGGCGTACTACGACGCCTGGGCCTCTGTCCGCGACACGACCGGCCCGGACACGCAGTACGCCGGGTTCATCGCGAACTGGTCGTCGCCGGAGTTCGCGGCGTACGTCGAACAGCTCGGCGCACTGGTGGATCGTGAGCAACTGAGCGCGGACCTCAGCCTCGCCTTCGACCGGGTGGTCCGCTTCGAACTGGCTTTCTGGGATCTGGTGGCCGGGTGAGGACATCGGTCCTGGCGAGCGGCATCGTCCTGCTCGCCGTTGCCGGCGCCGCCGCGGGCTACTACGGCGGCGAACTCACAGGCCCGGCCACCGTCCGCGAAGCCGCCCCGGCAGCACCGCTGAGCGCCCGGCCCACCGATCCCCCACTCCCGCGGAAGACACCCGAGCCGTCCGCGGTACCGTCGCTGACCACCGACGAGCTGGACTTCCACACCCAGAACTTCACCATCCACGACGACTCCGGCTCGCCGGTGGGCATGGCGATCAGGATCCCGCGCGGATGGCAGCTGACCCGGGATCCGAAGATGCCACGTGAGGTCAAGTTCCTCGACCCGCTCAAGGAACGAGCGGTCCGGGTCGAGTCCGCACTTCCACCACCGGCGACGTCGACCACCGACTCGATGACCCAACTGGTGGCCAACCTGAAGTCGAGTCAGCCCTACGAGAACGATCTGCGGATCCTCTCCCAGACCGACGAACAGCTCGAGGCCAACGGAGAGACCCGGACGGTCTCCACGCTGACCTACACCTACATCCCGAAGAAGACCCTCCGCTACGTGATCGTCCGCTGGATAGCAACCGACGGCGACGACAACGCGACCGTGGAGATGAGCATCACCGGCCTGCCCCAGGACGCGGCAGCCCTTCGCGCCCTGCTCCTGGAAACCTCCCGCTCGGTCCACCAGACCGGCTGAGGATCACGGTTGGGTGACAGGTCGGAGAGCGAAGCGAACCTGCGGGCGGGCTAGCGTGTCAAAGGAGCGTAGTTGGGTGGACCGGGAGGAGGGGTGATCGTGGCCGGACGTGGGATCGGGCGCGCTCTGCTCGGTTCTGGCCTGCTCGCGGTGACCGTGCTCGGGGGAGCAGGCGGTTACGGCATCGGGCTGCTGACGAGTGCAGCCTCCGAGCCCAACGGGCGCGCAGTACCGCTGGGTGCTGTGACGCCGCCGGAATCGACGCCGACACCTGCGCCGACGAGCACGCCGACGGAGACGCTGAAGCCACAAAGGACCCCGACACCGGACAACTCGGCGCCGCTGCGAGCCGACGACCTGAGCTACCAGACGCGTGAGTTCGACACCGAAGGCGTGGTGCGTTCGAGGGTCACGGTGAAGGTGCCGCGGAACTGGTGGATGACCCAACCCGATCCCAAGCGTGAGGCCCGGTTCACCGATCCCACCGCCAAGCGCTGGGTCCGGATCGAGTCCGGCTTCAGCCTGACCCGACCGCCGGCCGCCTCGATGGAGCTCCGGATCGAGGTGCTCAAGACCCAGGTCCCGGCCGACCAGCTGCTCACGATCCACAGCCAGAAGGTCGACCCGTCGGGCCGGACCGCCACGCTGTCGTACAGCTACCTACCCGCCGGAGCGACAACGCTCCGGTACGTCTTCGTCCGCTGGGCCGCCCTGGACGCGAGTGGCAAAGTCGCCGTGGAGATGAGCTCGACCGGGCTGCGGCAGGACGCGGACGCTTTGCTCGACGTGCTTGATCACGCGACCGACAGCGTTACCCGGAAGGACTCGCCGCTTTAGTTGCCCTCGGCCAACAACTTCAGGTCGGTGAGCGCGGCCCGGCCGGCTGGGGTGAGGTCGATGGCGCGGTGACGAGGGCGGCGGGTGATCCACTCGCGGTCGAAGAGGGCGTTCGCGAGGGATGCTCCGAGGCGGCCGGCCAGGTGGTGTTTCTGTTCGCTCCAATCGACACAGAACCGCAACAAACGGCGCGACGGGCTGCCTGTCGACAGGTCGACGCCGAGTTCACCAAAGATCTCGGGCGCAGCCGGGCCGAGCTCGTACGGGCCGTCCGGCAATTGCTGAGCCAGGGGGTCGTCCGGTCGCCGCGCCGCGCCGGAGCAGCCATCAGTTCGGAGGAGCGCCTCCCGGCGTACGAGGCCTTCCAGGAGGGCGACTCCTAGTCTCCCGGCGACGTGGTCGTAGCAGGTGCGGGCTTCGCGGAGCGCTGCGGCTCTGGTGCTCTGCTTCAGCGACTTGATCGGCTCTGGGCGGGCGATGCGGGCTACGGCTTCCACTGCGGCTGCAACCTCGGGACCGGCGAGGCGGTAGTACCTGTGCCGGCCAGAGGTCTCCACTGTGAGCAGTCCTCCGTCCAGCAGCTTGCGGAGGTGTGCGCTGATCGTCTGCGCTGACACGCCTGCCTCCGTTGCCAACAGTGAGGCAGGCAGCGCTCTCCCGTCGGCCAAAGCCACCAGTACCTTGGCTCTGGCCGGCTCAGCGAGCAGTGTTGCGGCTGCCGCCACATCCGCGTCTCCGGCTCGTTCCATACCTCCATGGTTCCACCGACACGCTTCGATGCGCCCCGAAGTGTTAGCGGTACAGACTGGAAACATGTTGCTCGCAGTGCTTTGTGTCGGAATCTTCCTGGTGCAACTGGACGTCACCGTCGTCAATGTGGCGTTGCCCGCGCTCCGGATCGGACTCCACGCCAGCCTCGCCGGCCAGCAGTGGGTGGTCAGCGGCTACATGATCACTCTCGCCGCCCTCCTCCTCGTCTGCGGCGCCGCTGGTGACCGGATCGGCCATCGCAAGGTGGTGCTGACCGGACTCAGCGTCTTCGGTCTGGCATCGCTGGGCTGCGGTGTCGCACCCAGCATCGAGCTACTGGTAGCTGCACGAGCACTTCAGGGCATAGGCGCTGCCCTCTTGCTGCCCGGCACTCTCGCCGTCATCACCGACCTGTACTCCGACGGCGCCGCTCGTGCCCGGGCTGTCGGGATCTGGGCCGGTGCCGGTGCCCTCGCTCTGCCATCGGGTCCGATCCTTGGCGGCTTGCTGGTCAGTACGTTCGGCTGGCGCGCTGTGTTCCTGATCAACCTGCCACTCATCGGAGCCGCCATTCCCCTCGCCGTACGGCTTGTTCCGGCTCGGTCGCCGAGTGCTCCGTCGGCTCGGTCGCGGCTGGCCCTGAACCGGGCCTTTGTCGGCAGCAACGTGATCGCCGGCCTGATGAACCTCGTCGGGCTCGGGACGATCCTCGTGATGACGCTCTACCTGCAGGAGCGACTCGGCCACGGCGCTCTGCGGGCCGGGCTGGAGTTGCTGCCCTTGTTCGTGCCGCTCGCGGTACTAGGGCCGGTCAGCGGGCGTATCACCGCGCGTCTCGGGCCGCGGCTGCCGATGACGGCCGGGCTACTCCTCGGGGCAGCAGGATCTGCTTGCCTGCTACTGGTGCGGCCCACCAGCGCGTACGCCGCCGTCGTACCGGTCGAGCTCGGCCTCGGCCTGGGGATGGGGTGCCTCACCGCCGCGGTCGTCAGCGCGGCGATCGCCTCGCTGCCGGCCGATCGCGCCGGCTTCGCGAGTGGGGTGAACAACACCGCACGGCAGGCTGTCGGGGCGCTCGGAATCGCCTTGTACGGCGCGGTTGTGGGCAGCCCGGCAACCCGCCCGGGCTTCGTGCGCGGGCTGCATCAACTCGCGTGGATCGGTGCCGGGCTGTGGTTGGCCGCGGCGCTACTCACCTGGCTGACGATCTCGTCAGCGCGGCCAGATGGTCCGGAACACGACAGAACGCAGCCGGTAGAACCGGCGACGTCCGGACTGGAGCAGAGCGGGTGACGGCCGGAGCCGTTCGACGTCAATCCTCACGAGTTCCCATCACCGGCGTAGGAGATCGAATTGGCAATCTCGAGTGCGCGGGCCTGATCGGCGGCTGACACCTGCACCTGAACGAGCAGGGAGTAACCGCCGAAGGTCGCGACTCGCTGGAGCAGCATATTGCCGCCCGGGCAGCCGGTCGAGATCCTGTCCACGGCGTCGTAGCCGTTGATACTGCTCTTGGTGAGCTCGTTGTCGCTGTTGCAGCCGTACTGCGCTCCGCCGGCCAGCTTCTTGTCCGCATCGGTTGCCTGCGGCATCACTCCGACGAACAGGCCGCGGGTGGAGGTTCCGGGCGCGGTCCAGTTGTCGTCCCGGCTGACCCGGAAGGCCGGGCGATCGGTCGGGCTGCCGGGCGGACGCCAGTTGCCCTGGACCACGAAGCCGGCCAGTTCCTTGGGCACCTTGGCGGTGAAACTCCCTTGGCTGACGGGGACGACGCGACGCGGTTCGTAGTACCGCTCGGCGAAGAAACCTGCGCCACCGCCGAGGATCAGCGCGAGCAAGGCGGCAACGACCCATCGGCCACGCCGCCGCTTCTTCGGTGCGGCGGTCGCACTGGCTGGCTCGACGCCTTGGCTGCCGAGAAGAGCAACATGCGCCGCGGCATCCGCACCGGCACCGGACAAGGACAAGGTGCTCTTACCGGAGTCGTTGCCATCGCTTTCGTCGTCGGTGTCGATTGGTGCTTCGACGCCGGCTGGCGCGGTGTCGTCGGTGGGTTTGATCACCGTTGGTGCGTTCGAGTCGCTCAGGGCGGTGGTCTCGCCGGCTGGGTCGATCGTCGCGGTCTCGGCGTCAGCCGTTGCCAGCCCGGTCTTCACCTCGGCGACGGCGGCTGCAGCCGTCGCGGGCTTGACCTGGGTGACGAAGTGCTGGGTGGTCTCGTCGAGGGCTCCGACGAGTTCGCGGGTGAAGGTGGCGACGTCCGGCCAGCGCTTCTCCCGGTCCGGATCGAGCGCGCGCACGATCGCAGCGTCCACCCGGTCCGGTACGGCGAACCCCAGCGAGCTCGGCGGCGGCGGCGCCTGCACCCGCCCGGCCGCGCCCAGACCGTCGACCTGATGTGGCGAGCGGCCGGTCAACGCGGCATACGCGACCGCGCCGAGCGAATACTGATCGGCCCGCTGGTCGAGTCGGTCTCCCATCGCCTGCTCGGGCGCGACGTACGACGGCGTACCGCCGGGCATCGTGATTCTCGACACCTCGTCCAGCGATTTGCCCAGGCCGAGGTCGGACAGGACCGCCCGGTCCCCCTCGTCGGTACTGCGGAAGAGCACGTTGGCGGGCTTCACATCGCGATGCAGCAACCCGCGCCGGTGCAGCGCCTGCAGCCCGCGACCCACCTGGACGATGACGCCGACGGCCGCGTCCAGGGCGAGCGGCTCCTTCTTCAACCGGTCGGCGAGCGTGCCGCGGTCGGCGTACGTGAGCACCAGGAACGGCCGGCCGTCCTCCAGTTCGCCCACATCGTGGACCTGGACGACGTGCTCGGACTCCACCCGGCGCAGGAACCGGCCCTCCTCGAGGAACCGGCGGCGGACCGAATCGTCGTGCGCCCAGTTGTCGGCCAGCACCTTGACCGCGACCTCGGCGTCGAGTTGCTCGTCGTACGCGAGCCACACGGTGGCGAAACCGCCTGAGCCCAGGCGTCGGCGCACGACGTACCGGCCTAGTCTGGATGGGACCCCCATACAAGGCATTATGGAGTACTCGGAGTCCCACGCCCGGGGGACCGCTGACAACGAAGGCGCAGATGAGCGAAAGCAGCAGCCCGACCGACGAGCTGGCCGTCCTGGCCGAGCGTGCCGCCGGCGGTGACAAGAACGCGATGGACGACCTGTTGCGGCAGGTCCATCCCCGCGTGCTGCGGATCTGCCGCAGTGTGCTGCCGTACTCCGCCGACGCCGAGGACGCCGCTCAGGAGGCGCTGCTCAACATCGCCACCAAGATCCACACGTACTCCGGCCGCAGCAGCTTCTCGACCTGGGTGCACTCCGTCGCGGCGAACTCGGCCCGCTCGACGTACCGCAAGCTCAAGCGCACCGCCCAGGCGGCCCACAACCCCGAGCAGATGGAGAAGCCGGACCCGCGGACGACCAGCGTCATCGCCGGCACTCGCCTCGACCTGCTCGAAGCCCTGGAAACCCTCGAGCGCGACCGCCCGCAGATGGTCACTCCGCTCGTACTGCGCGACGTCTACGGCCTCTCGTACGAAGAGATCGCCGCCGAAGTCGGAGCCCCGCTCGGCACCATCAAGTCCCGCATCCACGACGCCCGCGAGGTAGTCCGCCCCCTTCTGCGCCCGAAGGACTGACCGCTCCGCCCTGACCTGGTGTGACCGTACTCTCACGGCATGGCCGGGCCGAGACGTCTACTGCACAACGGGGACTATCTCCGGTTGATGAGTGGGCAGAGCATCAGCTCGCTCGGTACGGCGATGAGTTCGTTCGTGTTCACCCTGCTGGGCATGGCGATCACCGGGTCGCCGGTTCAGGCGGGACTGGTCGGTACTGCGGCTGCGCTCGGCGGCACGCTGGTCTCGCTGCCGGCGGGAGCTCTGGTCGACCGGCTCAACCGCCGGAAGGTACTCGTCAGCTGTGGTCTCGTCGGCACCGTGCTCTACGGCTCGGTCGCGGTCGCGGGCTGGCTCGACCGGCTGACGATCGCGCATCTCCTCGTCGTCGCTTTCGGTAGTGGTGCCGCCAACTCCTTCTTCATGCCGGCCCAGAACGCCGCACTCCGCAAGATCGTCGAACCGGAAGACCTCGGTACTGCGATGGCCGCCAACGAGGGCCGGCAGCACGTCGCCGGGCTGCTCGGCGCACCGCTGGGTGGAGCGCTCTACTCGGTCAGCCGGGTGCTGCCGATCGCCTTCGACGCCGTGTCCTACCTGTTCATGACCGTCATGCTGATGACGATCCGGCGCCGGCTGCCGGCACCCCGGCCCGACGGGGACAAGCACGAGCCGATGCTGCGGGCGATCCGGACCGGGCTCAAGTGGGTCGTCCGTCAACCGGCCATCCGGGCGATGGCGGCGTCCGCGACGCTGATCAACTTCGCCGCCGGTGGGGCGCTGTTGGTGCTGATCCTCAATCTGCAACGCAGAGGTGTGCACGCCTCGACAATCGGCTTGCTGGAGACCGGCATCGGCATCGGCGGCGTCCTGGGTGCGATCGCGGCACCGAGGCTGCTTCGCCGGTTCCGGACCGGGAGGCTCGGGATCGTGGCGGCCTGGATCATCACGCTGGCGTTCGCCACGACCGCATTCCTCACTCGCCCGGTGATCCTGATCGTTCTGCTGGCCGGCGCGATCTTTCTGGTCCCCGCCTTCAACTCGGGGCTGTTCGGCTATCAGGTGATGATCACGCCCGATGGCATGCAGGGACGGGCCCAGAGTGCGATCGGTTTCCTGGCCAATGCCACGACCCCCCTCGCCCCCGCACTCGGCGGGATCCTGCTGGCCCATGCCGGTGCCCGCGCCGCGCTGCTCGTGTTCAGCGGGATCATGACGCTGTCGGCCGTCATGCTCACGCTCAGCGGTCCGATCCGTGCGATCCCGCTACTGTCCGAGGCAGCCGCGTCCCAGGCCGGCTGAACCGGTCCCGCCGTACGACGAGCCGTCGCGGACGGCGTACGGAGTTCGGGGGCTCCCCTTGCGGCGTTCGGTGTGCTCAGATGGGTCCATGAAGAAGCTCATCAACGACCCTGCCGATGTTGTGAGTGAAGCGCTGCTGGGGATGGAGGCCGCGCACCCTGATCGCCTGCGGGTGGATCACCAGAACCGGATCGTCTACCGCAAGGAAGCGCCGAGAGCCGGGAAGGTCGGGCTGATCTCGGGTGGCGGGTCGGGGCACGAGCCGATGCACGGCGGGTTCGTCGGGCTCGGGATGCTCGATGCCGCGTGTGCGGGTGAGGTGTTCACCTCGCCGGTACCGGACCAGATGATGGCCGCGACGAAGGCGGTGGACGCGGGCGCCGGCGTACTGCACATCGTGAAGAACTACACCGGCGACGTGATGAACTTCGAGATGGCCGCCGAACTGGCCGCCGCCGACGCGGGCACCGAAGTACTGTCCGTGGTCACCAACGACGACGTCGCCGTCCAGGACAGCCTCTACACGGCCGGTCGGCGCGGTGTCGGCGTGACCGTGCTGCTGGAGAAGATCGTCGGCGCGGCCGCCGAGGAGGGCCGCCCGTTGCAGGAGGTCGCCGACCTCGCCAGGCGCGTGAACGACAACGGCCGCAGCATGGGTATGGCGCTCACCTCGTGCACGGTGCCGGCCGCGGGCAAGCCCACGTTCGAGCTGGCCGAGAACGAGATGGAGGTCGGCATCGGCATCCACGGCGAGCCCGGCCGGCAACGGTTGCCGCTGGCATCGGCCAAGGAGGTCGCGGCGATGCTGGTCGACCCCGTCCTCGGCGATCTGCCTTACAGCAAAGGCGATTCGGTCATCGCGTTCGTGAACGGGATGGGCGGTACGCCGTTGATCGAGCTCTACCTGATGTACAACGAGGTGCACCAACTGCTGGATCGCGCCGGCATCACGGTCGCCCGCTCACTGGTCGGCAACTACATCACCTCCCTGGAAATGGCCGGCTGCTCGGTCACCCTCCTCAAGGTGGACGACGAACTGATACGCCTCTGGGACGCCCCAGTGAACACCCCCGGCCTACGCTGGGGCGCGTGAGCATGGGTGTGGAGGACTTCGCGAACTGGTTGCGAGATTCGGCTCGGGTGTTGCACGAGAATGCGGGGTATCTGACTGAGCTCGATTCCGCGATCGGGGATGCGGATCATGGCAGCAACATGGATCGTGGGTTCGCGGCGATCGTTGCCGTGCTCGACGAGACGAGCTTCTCCGCCGTGGACGAGTTGCTGAAGAAGGCCGGGATGACGCTGGTCAGCAAGGTCGGCGGCGCGAGCGGGCCGTTGTACGGAACGTTCTTCCTCCGCTTCGGGACCGCGCTGGCCGGTGCGGAGATCACGCCGGCCTCGATCGGCGAGGCGCTGAAGGCCGGCGTCGGCGGGATCCTTGCCCGCGGCAAGGCCGAACTCGGCGACAAGACCATGTACGACGCCTGGGCGCCGGCCCTGGAGGCGTACGACGCGGCCGTCGCGGGCGGCTCGGATCTCGCTGGGGCACTCGCGGCGGCAGCCGAGGCGGCGGCGAAGGGCCGGGACGCGACGACTCCGCTGGTCGCCCGGAAGGGCCGCGCGAGTTATCTCGGTGAGCGCAGCGTGGGCCACCAGGATCCCGGCGCGACCAGCACCACCCTGTTGCTGGAGTCGGCCGCTCGCACGCTGGCATGATGCTCGCTGACATCCGCCGTCCCGGCCCGCGCCTCGCCGAGGGCCTGATCATCCGGAGGGCCGAGGGTCCTGCCCCACGAGCGCTGCGGCGTTCAGGGGGCGACTGGTGATCGGGATCGTGGTGGTCTCGCACAGTCGCGCGTTGGCCGAGGCCGCAGTCGGACTGGCGTCCGAGATGGTTGCCGAGGGCGACCGTCCGGTGATCGAGATCGCGGCTGGACTGGACGAGACCACCTTCGGGACGGACGCGGCCGCCGTTGCCGAGGCGATCGGCGCGGCGGACAGCACGGACGGCGTACTGGTGTTACTGGATCTGGGCAGCGCGGTGCTGAGTGCCGAAATGGCCTTGGAATTCGTGGATCCGGAAGTCGCTGAGCGGGTCAAGCTGTCGAGCGCTCCGCTGGTCGAGGGACTGGTCGCGGCGGTGGTGACGGCTTCGACGGGAGCACCGCTGGACACCGTACTGGAAGAAGCTTCGCGAGGGCTGGCCGGGAAGCAGGATCATCTCGGGGACGGCCCTGCGGCCACACAGCAAGTGGTTGCTTCTGACAACTTCATTGATATTGCCGTCGGCAACGAACATGGGCTGCACGCCCGGCCGGCGGCGAAGGTGGTGGGGCTGGCTCGACGGTTCGATGCCAGGGTCAGCTTGACGAACCTGACGACCGGGCGCGGGCCGGTCGACGCGGGCAGTCTGAGCATGGTCGCGACACTCAACGCGCAACAAGGCCATCGGCTGCGGGTCGGGGCAAGCGGTCCGGAGGCGCAGGAAGCGCTGACTGCGATCAGCGCCTTGGCTGAGCGCGACTTCGACGATGCACCGGCTGCACAACCATCGGTCGGCACTAGCAACAGCAAGAGCGGGTCGGGCCTGGACGTGGCGATCGGGCCGGCCATCGTGGCCGATCGGGACGTCGACCTCCGTGGATATCGAGCAGGTGGAAACGAGCAGGAGCGCGCACAGGACGCGCGCCGAGCAGCGGAAGAGCAACTGCAGACGCTGAGAGAGCGTACGGCGGAGAACGTCGGCGCCGCCGAAGCCGCAATCTTCGATGCCCAGTTGGCGTTGCTGGACGACTCAGTCGTGCTCGATTCCGTGGCAGAGAACATCGGCAGAGGCGAGAACGCGCCGCAGGCCTGGAAGTCTGCCCTCGACGCACTGGCGTCGACCTTCGAAGGGCTCGACGACCCGTATCAGCGCGAGCGCGCGCAGGATGTCCGGAGCGTCCTCGATCGCGTACTACGGGCGCTGGTCGGCGCAGCCGAGCCGGTCACGGCCGACGCGGGTGTGCTCGTAGTACGGGAGCTGGATGCTGCTACCGCGGCTGCCATCGATGCCGAGCGAATCACCGGGATCGCTGTCCGGGCGGCCGGGACGACCGGGCACGGCGTGATCGTGGCCCGGTCCCGCGGAATCCCTTTGATCACTGGGATCGGCGAGGTCGACGTACCGTCCGGCACCCTGGTCGGCTTCGACGCGCGCGCCGGGTCGTTCGTGGTCGAACCGGACGCAAATGTTTTCCGTACTGCGATCCGCGAGCGGACCGCTGAGCGAGAGGCCGCCCTGGCTGAGGCGGAACAGCCCGCGGTGACCGTGGACGGACAGACGATCCAGGTGTTCGCCAATGTGGGGTCGGTGCAGGACGCGACGGACGCACGTGGTGCCGACGGATCCGGTCTGGTGCGGACGGAGGTGCTGTTCGGGGATCGCCGAGTGGCGCCGACCGTCGAGGAGCAGGTCGAGGCGTTCCGGGCGATCGCGGCCGCGTTCGGCGGGAAGCCGATCACGATCCGCACCTGGGACATCGGCGGCGACAAGCCGTTACCGTTCCTTGCCCAGGGCAAGGAAGCGAATCCGTTCCTGGGCGAGCGCGGGATCCGGGTGTTCCGGCGGCGTCCCGAACTCCTGCGCGACCAGCTCAAGGCGATCTGTCAGGTGGCGCTCGAAACGCCGGTCCAACTGATGTTCCCGATGGTGACGACCGCCGAGGAAGTCGCCTGGGCGCTGGCCGAACTGGCCGACATCGGCTCGTCCGGCTGGGGCGTGAAGGTCGGCATCATGGTCGAGGTCCCGGCCGCCGCGCTGCGCATCTCGTCGCTGGCCGAGGGCCTGGATTTCGTCAGCATCGGCACCAACGACCTCACGCAGTACACAACCGCCGCCGATCGCGGCAACAGCGCCGTCGCTCCGCTGGCCGACGGGCTCGACCCGGCTGTGCTCCAACTCATCGACCGGGTCGTGCGAGAGGTGCCCACCGGCGTCGAGGTGGCGGTCTGTGGCGACCTGGCGAGCGATCCGGATGCTGCGGTTCTCCTTGCAGGGTTGGGAATCCGGGAGCTCAGCGCCGTCGGCCCACAGGTCCCGGTGATCAAGTCCCGCCTGCGCCGGACCGACCTCACCGAGGCCGCGAAGACCGCAGCGCAGGCGCTCACCCTCCCCAGCGCCACCGCAGTCCGCGAACTCCTCGCCGAATAGGCGGATCTGGGGAGCCCTACCCACCGCCCCGGGTATGCGGCGCTCCCCAGTCCAGGTCGGCGGGGGGAGGGAGGGGGCAGGGGGGAGGCGGGCTTAGGTGGAGTAGTAGCGGAGTTCCACGAGGTTGAAGCCCGGGGCCTGGCTCGTCTTGGTCGGCAGCGTGTGGGATTCGCCCGGGTTGAGGTACGTGACAGTGGGCGAATCCAGATCGAGGTCCACCACGAGAGCCGGGTAGGCGCCGGTGCGCCAGGTGAGGCTTTCGCCGGCGCCGGGGGTGACGTGCTGGACCCGGACGTCCGCCTCGTCGACGACGGTCTTCGCCGAAATCTCGCCGGCTTCGGTGAAGCCGCTCTCCTGGGCGACGCCGGGCGCGACGTCGTACGGCGTACCACTGGCCTCTTCGCCGAGGTCGAGCAGTTCGACGAGCCGGTTGAGGTACGGCGAGTCGCCGTCGTTCGTGAGCATGTGAACCGGGGACACCGGGCGATAGACCGAGCCGCCGATGGTCTCACTGAGCTGCCGGGCGGGACTGCCGTCGAGCCAGTCCATGTGGCAGGGCGACGTGGCGAGGCAGAGTACGACGTACGGGTTGTGGTGCAGGTGCCACGCCTGTGCCTCGCCGGGCCCGAGCGAGACCTCCCAGACACGGACACGGGAGTTCTCCAGCAGGGCCCGGGTGCCGATCTCCCCCAGCACGACCTCGGTGCCGTCGGGTGCCTGGACGGTGGTGCCTGCGGTCATCGTGCGTCTCCGATCTGATCGACTGAACGTTCCATCGCGACACCACCGAGGACAACGCCGTCCGGCATGGTCAGCTCGGCGGCCTCGACCTCGGTGAAACCGAAAGACTTGTACAGCGGTACGCCGGGAAGCGTGGCCATCAACGCGAGCCGGGTGAAACCCTCGGCGCGGGCGGCGTCCACGCACGAGGTGAGGATCGCCCGGCCGAGTCCACGCCGGGTCCAGTCGGAGCGGACGAACATCGCCCGGATCCGGGCCGGCTCGGTCGCCGGGTCGAGCAGCCGCTCGTCGGCACCCGCGGTGGAGCCGTTGAAGAGTTTGTTGCGCCGGCTCCAGCCACCGCACGCGACGATCTCGCCGTCGGCCTCGTGCACGTAGTACGTGCCGTCCTCGATCAGCGCGAGATCGAGGACCGCGACGTGGGCGATGGCGCTGGCGACCTGGCGGGCGTCGTAGTACGCACCGAACAGCTCGGCCACCGAGGCGCGCATCAGTTCTGCGACGGCGGGTGCGTCGGCCGGCTCGGCAAGACGTTGTGCGGCGATCACCCGGCCAGGCTATTTCAGCCCCGATCCACGCCCACGAGCAGGCCCTGAGCGGCAGGGACCTCGGGTGGGGTGAAATGAGCGGCGCGGGTGGCGGACATGTGGAGGGTATGACCGAGATTTCGACCAGGGCCCGGCCGGGGCCGGTTAGTGAGGCGGGCGTGCGGCACGAACCCAGGGCGAGGTTCGAGCAGTTCTTCGCGGCCAACCGCGAGGCGGTGCTCGGCTACCTGCTCCGCCGGACGGCGAACCGGCACGACGCCGCCGACCTGCTCGCTGACACCTTCCTGGTCGCCTGGCGGCGGCTCGACGACGTACCGCCCGGCGACCAGACCAGACCATGGCTGTACGGCGTGGCGCGGCGAGCGCTGGCCAACCATCGCCGAGGCGAAGGCCGCCGGCACGCCCTGGCGGACCGGCTCCGCAGCGAACTGACCGAGCAGCTCGAGCCGCAACCGATGGCGGACAACAGTCCAGCGGCCATCGCCTTCCGCGCGCTGTCCGAGCAGGACCAGGAGCTGCTGTCGCTGGTCGCCTGGGAAGAACTCGACACCGCGCAGATCGCGACTGCGCTCGGCATCACGCGCAACGCCGTACGGATCAGGCTGCATCGGGCGAGGAAGCGGTTCGCCAGGTCGCTGACCGCTGCTCGGCCCCGGACCGTCCTCAGAGAAGAGGCTTCGCATGAAGACGCATGACCTCGACGCCGTGACCCGCGGCCTCGGCCCTTCCCCCAGCACGCAGATCACCGAGTCCGCGTGGACCGAGCTGTCGGACGGCATCACCGCAACGATGCAGGACGCGCCGGCCCCAGTACGCCGTACGCCGGCTCGCCCCCGTCTCCTGCTCGCGGCCGCCGGCCTGCTGCTCATCGGCGGAGTGGTCGCCGCGACGGTGGCGAACCGTCTCGGCCAGGATCTCCCGCAGGCGCTGTCCGTCGCCGACCGCGGTACGTCGCTGACCGTCCGGGTCGTCGATCAGGACGCCGACCCCAAGGCGTACAACCAGCAGTTCAAGAAGCTCGGGCTCGACATCAAGGTGCGGATGGTCGGCGTCTCCCCGTCCAACGTCGGCAACTATGCGACGTTCCTCTACAACACCGGCAGTGACGGCAGCGAGCTGCACCTGCTCAAGCCTGGCGAGAACTGCCCGGCGACCCTGAACGCGAGCGATCCGGGCTGCCAGTACGGCGTCGAGGTGAGCAAGTCGTTCAAGGGCCATGCCGAGATCGAGTTCGGCCGGGCTGCGAAGCCCGGTGAGATCTACCGGGCCTCACCGGCCGAGGCCAACGCTCCTGGCGAGGAGCTGGCGGGTGTGTCGTACCGCAACCAGCGAGTGGCCGACGTACAAAAGCTGCTCGCCACGCACGGCCTGTCCGTCGAGTCGTACTTCAATTCGAAGACCGAGCTGGTCAACGGCGTCAACACTGCCAAGGAGGTCGACCCGGTGCCGGCCGACTGGTACGTCCACAGCATCCAGCCGCATTCGCCGGGCAAGGTGATGCTCTGGATCGGCCCGGAGCCGGAGAAGTAGCGGGTCAGCGGCGGCGGTCGGGGGCGCTGCGGGCCCGGGTGCCGTTGCGGGCCCAGCGCCAGGTGGCGAGGACCCAGACGGTGGACGGGATGCCGAAGATCGCGGCCGCCACCTCACGGCCGAAGAGCAGGAAGACCAGTCCGGCCAGCATGAACGGGAGCGCAAGCCAGACCGTGGCGATGAAGGCGGCCCAGCGCCAGCGGCCGGGTTTGCGTGGCTCGCGCAGGTACAGCTGCGGGACCGGCAGTCCTTCGAAGACAGCCACCAGGTCGCCATGGGTGACGGCCATGTGCAGCAGGTCGAGCCGCTGGTCCAGTTCGCGGACGTCGAGCCGGCCGACCGCGAACTGCTCGGCCAGATCGTCCGAGCAGATCCGGCGCTCCTGATCGGTCAGCCGGACCGCCTGCACCTTCCGGCGCGCCGCCGCCTCCCGGGCCTCCCGCCCGGCCGCAGCCGCCATCCCGGTCAGATTCACCAGATTCGGCTTCGCCTTCTCGGCCATCCACTCTCCCCACTCGCCTCCCTTCGAGTGTGCCAGACGCCTGGTCGACGCTCAGCCGGTCAGCCGCTCGCGGAGACGGTCCAGCTGCTCGAAGGTGAGGCCGCTCGCGGTGAGGTAGCCGGCGACATCGGTGGAGCCGAGGAACGCCACCATCGCCAGACACGCGTCCGCGCAGTACAGGTCGAGGGCGCCTTCGTTCAGCGGCTCCGGTGCGGTCTCGTTGGCCGCGCGGAGGTCGAGTTCGTAATCGTCCAGGATGTCCGCGACCGGCGTACCCGCGAGGGTCTGCAGCATCGCGGCGATCATCGAGGTGCGGTCCCCGAAGACCAGTACCTCGCCGGGCTCAGCATCCGCGATCCGCGCGAAGACCGACGTGACCGGACCGGGCGAGCGCCGCAGCGCCTCCCCGTAGTACGCCGGTCCATCGGATCCCTCGTCGGGCGCCTCGACCCCGGTGACTCCGGCAGCGATCAACTGCTCCCGTACTGCGTCACTCGGCGGCCCAGATCGGTAGACCTGGCCGCCGAGCTGACGTGCACCTTCCCAATCCACTCGATCAGCCGAGGGCGGCCGGGAGGGTGGCAGTCCAGGTCTCACGGAGTTCGGACAGCGAGACCTCGAACTGGTCCTGGACGTCGAGGGACTCGCCGGTGACGACGCCGATCTTGGTGTGCGGGAAGCGGCGCGCGGTGCACATGTCGGTGAACCGCACCTCCTCGGTGCGCGGTACGGCGACGACCGCGCGGCCGGCCGACTCGGCGAACAGGAAGAGGAACGGGTCGAGGCCGTCCGGCGCCCACACCCGCGCGCCGACGCCACCGCGGAGGGCGGACTCGACCAGCACCTGGGCGACACCGCCGTCGCTGACGTCGTGGGCCGCGTCGATCAGGCCGTCGCGGGACGCGTTGATCAGGATGTCCGCGAGCTGTGCCTCGGCGGCCAGGTCCACCGCCGGCGGGCGACCGCCCAGGTGGCCGTGGATGACATGCGCCCACTCCGACCCGGACAGCTCTTCCTCGGTCTCCCCGAGCAGGTAGAGCTGGTGGCCCTCCATGTCGGCGGTGAAGCCGATCGGCGTACGGCGGGTCACGTCGTCGATGACTCCGAGCACACCGACGACCGGCGTCGGCAGGATCGGGGTCTCGCCGGTCTGGTTGTAGAACGACACGTTGCCACCGGTGACTGGGATGCCCAGCTCGATGCAGCCGTCGACCAGGCCGCGGATGGCCTCGGAGAACTGCCACATCACGCCCGGGTCCTCCGGCGAACCGAAGTTGAGGCAGTCGGTCACCGCTGCTGGGCGGGCACCCGTGGTGGCGACATTGCGGTAGGACTCTGCCAACGCGAGCTTGGCACCCGTGTACGGGTCGAGCTTGGCGAAGCGGCCGTTGCAGTCGGTGGAGACCGCGACACCGAGGCCGCTGGTCTCGTCGACCCGGATCATCCCGCTGTCCTCGGGCTGCGAGAGCACCGAGTTGCCGAGCACGTACCGGTCGTACTGGTCGGTGACCCAGGACTTGTCGCACAGGTTCGGCGAGGCGATCAGCTTCAGCAGGGTGTCCCGGAGCTCCGCACCGGTGGTTGCCCGCGGCAACTTCTCGGCGCCGTCGGCCTGCAGGGCGTCCATCCAGTCCGGCCGCGCGTACGGGCGCTCGTAGACCGGACCCTCGTGCGCGACGGTCCGCGGCGGTACGTCGACCACTCGCTCGCCGTGCCAGTCGATCTGCAGCCGGCCGGTGTCGGTGACCTCACCGATCACGTCCGCCTGGACGTCCCACTTCTCGCAGATCTTCAGGAACTGCTCGACGTTCTCCGGCGTGACGACCGCCATCATCCGCTCCTGCGACTCGCTCATCAGAATCTCTTCCGGAGCAAGCGAGGCGTCCCGCAGCGGCACCTTGTCGAGCGAGACGAACATGCCGCCGTCACCCGCGCTGGCCAGCTCCGACGTCGCACAGGACAGGCCTGCGCCACCGAGGTCCTGGATGCCCTCGACGATCCGGGCCGCGAACAGCTCGAGCGTGCACTCGATCAGCAGCTTCTCCATGAACGGGTCGCCGACCTGGACGGCGGGGCGCTTCGTCGGCCCACCTTCGGCGAAGGTCTCACTCGCCAGCACCGAGACACCGCCGATGCCGTCGCCGCCGGTCTTCGCGCCGTACAGGATGATCTGGTTGCCGATGCCGGTCGCGTTCGCCAGGTGCAGGTCCTCGTGCCGCATCACGCCGACGCAGAGCGCGTTGACCAGCGGGTTGCCCAGGTACGTCGCGTCGAAGACGACCTCGCCGCCGATGTTCGGCAGGCCGAGGCTGTTGCCGTAGCCGCCGACACCGGACACGATCCCCGGCAGGACGCGCTTGGTGTCCGGCGCGTCCAGCGGCCCGAACCGCAGCGGGTCCATCACCGCGACCGGGCGGGCACCCATCGCGAGGATGTCGCGGACGATGCCGCCGACCCCGGTCGCCGCGCCCTGGTACGGCTCGACGTACGACGGGTGGTTGTGCGACTCGACCTTGAACGTGACGGCGTAGCCCTCACCGATGTCGATCACGCCGGCGTTCTCGCCGATCCCGGCCAGCATCTTGCCGGCCGGGGTCTCCTGCGGGATGTCGCCGAACTTCTTGAGGTGCACCTTGGACGACTTGTACGAGCAGTGCTCGCTCCACATCACCGAGTACATCGCCAGCTCGCAGCTGGTCGGCCGCCGGTCCAGGATGTCGCGGATCCGCTGGTACTCGTCCGGCTTCAGCCCGAGCTCCGCCCACGGCTGCTCCACGTCCGGCGTACTGGTCGCGTTACTGACGGTGTCGGTCGACACTTGATGACTCCTGAACTAGGTGGGACTCGGGTGAAACGGTAGCTGCCATCAGGTGAGCTACGAGCAGGGGAAGGGTGAAACCGGCCATGATCGCGGGCAGTGCAACCCCGGCGTCGTTGAGCAACATGCCGACCAGGCCGCAGGTCGACAGGGCGAGCAGGGTCGGCCGGATCATCGGCCGGCTGACGTAGTACCGGCGGTAGGTCTCGAACGGGACCTTGTCCGGCCGGACGGTCGCGATCATCGCCAGCACGACGCCGGCGAGCATGAACCAGCCCGCAGGAGTGTGGAAGAACGCCAGCGACATCTGCAGCTTGCGGATCAGCACATCGCCCACGTCACCGTCGAGCAGTCGCGCTACGAAGGTGCCGAAGTGGCTGCGCTGGTCCTCGGGTCGCAGGTAGTCGAGGAAGGCGACCGCTGACACCGCGAGCACTCCTGCGACGCCGATACCGATCAGAGCCTTCAGTGAGATGCTGCCGCGCCACGTGAGCCAGGCCAGCAGCAGTACTGCGGGTGTCAACGCGATGATGCCGCCGAAGTCGGTTCCCCAGCCCGGCTTGCCGTCCACGATGATCGCCAGGCCGCCGATGAGCAGTACTGCGAGCGCAGCCTGCACCCTGCTTCGCTCCAGCAGCTTCTGCGCCACCCAGCCCGCAGTCACGAGCGCAGCGACAGCCAGCGTCGCGAAGGTGGAGTTCCCGAAGCCGTAGAAGCGCCCGCCGATCACAGGCCCGTCCGCGAACATACTGCCGAACTGCAGCGGAGTCCCCAGCACCCCGTCGACCAGCAAGATCACGTACGCGGCCAACAGGATCCCCAGTCCGGCGTACTGCTTCAAGAACACCTTCGCGACTCCGGCGAACAACGCGCTGATGCCCAACACCACGCAGTACAAGGAGAAACCGGGCGACGGCCACCGCCACCAGACAGTTGCCGTGGACAAGAACACCGCGATGAAGAACCCGCCCTGCGCCAGCATGGTGAACTCACTCGTACTACGTGCCCGCCGGCTCCTGGTGATCAGGAACCAGCCGAGTGCCGCCAACTGCGCCACCAGCAACGTCATCACGACCGCGATCAACACCGGCCGTGGATGCTCGAACCGCTCGTTCGTATCCAGCCGGTCCTCGATCACCGCGGCCGCGTCGGTGTGCTTGTCACCGGCGGCCGTGATCTCGTTGCCGTCGAGGGGACCAGGCTGCTCCTCTCCGGCGGGGTCCAGTTCCTTCGCCTGGCCGCGGAGGATCGTCGCGGTCACGTCGGTGAGCTGGATCAGACCGGGCCTGCGAGTGGAGTCGCTGGTCAGCCAGCGCGCCCCGTCGGCCGGTGGCAGCTGCAGGGCGACCAGCGGCTCCTGGTGCGCGATGGCGATCTCCTGGCCGATGCCGACGAGCAGCACCCACGCGTCCGGCGCGGCAGCCTCGGCCTGCTTCACCAACTCGGCGACGCGCTTGCGCGCTTCCTCGCGTCCCTCGCGCAGCGGCATCGCTCCGGCATCGATGATCGCGTCGCCACAGCTGCCCAGCTTGGTCAGGTCGACGCCGGGCCGCCAATCGCCCACCGTCCCGTCGGCCCGCGCGACCGCGATCGCGGCGCCTGGCCCGAAACCGCAGACTCCCTGGCGACTCTCGGCCAGCCGGCCCAGCGGAGCGCCGGTGTGGTGCTCCGCCTGGCGGTCCACATACGTCTGCCAGTCGGAGATCTTGCCGCCTGCAACCGTCGGCAGTTCGCCGCAATCGTCGTCGGGAACACTCCCCCAGGCCCGGGTGCCGGCGCTGATCGTCAGCCAGCCGTCGACCGGACAGGTGTGCGGGCCGGCCGTCTTCACGGTGATCGAGCCGACGTTCGACTGATCGACGAGCGCGGTCAGGTCGGCGGACGCCTTGACGTCGTACCAGGTCAGCCCGGCGGCGCCGATCACGATCACCTTCGCCGGCAGCGCCCGCTCAGCCGTCGGCGGCGCGGCGTACGCAGTACCGGCTGAAGCTGCCGCGAAGAGGGCGAGACCGAGCGCTAGCGTCCGAAGGAACGTGGGGCAGGCCCTGCGGTTCTTCGGACGCAAGCGATGGTTCATCAGGAGGAGACGACGGCCTTGAGAACCGAGGTGAAGAAGCCGAGGCCGTCCGTGCTCGGACCGGTCAGGGTCTCGACGCAGTGCTCCGGGTGCGGCATCAGGCCGACCACGTTGCCGCGCTCGTTGCTGATCCCGGCGATGTCGCGGTACGACCCGTTCGGGTTCTCGTCGAGGTAGCGCGCGACCACCAGGCCCTCGCCCTCGAGCCGGTCCAGGGTGGCCTCGTCGGCGACGAAGGAGCCGTCCTGGTTCTTCAGCACGATGGTGATCTCGTGGTTCGCGTCGTAGTCGCTGGTCCAGGCGGTGCGGTTGTTCTCGATCCGCAGCGGCTGGTCCTTGCAGATGAACTTGCGGTGGTGGTTCTTGATCAGCGCGCCGGGCAGCAGGTGCGACTCGCAGAGCACCTGGAAGCCGTTGCAGATCCCGAGCACCGGCAGTCCCTCGCCCGCCTTCTTGATGATGGTCTCCATCACCGGGGCGAACCGCGAGATCGCGCCGGCGCGCAGATAGTCGCCGTACGAGAAGCCGCCGGGCAGGACCACCGCGTCGACCCCGTGCAGGTCGGCGTCGCCGTGCCAGAGCGCGACCGCCTCGGCACCGGCGACCGCGGCCGCCCGGCGGGCGTCGACGTCGTCGAGCGAGCCCGGGAAGGTGACGACTCCGATCTTCACCGGTCGTCCTCGACGTGCAGGGTGTAGTCCTCGATCACCGGGTTGGCCAGCAGCGTGTCCGCTGCCTTGCGGATCTCGGCGACCTTCTCCTCGGTCGCCTCACCGTCCAGGGTGATCTCGAACCGCTTGCCCTGACGGACATCGGCCACGCCGTCGAAGCCGAGCCGGCCGAACGCACCGTGCACCGCCTTGCCCTGCGGGTCGAGAATCTCGGGCTTGAGCATGACGTCCACGACAACGCGGGCCACTGACACTCCTGGTTTCGATGCGGCGCTGACGGGCTGAATCCTACCGACCGCCGCCTCGGACTCCCGCATCGGCGACTATTCACTGAGTACATACATCGTGTGTATAGTCGCCGTCATGGCAACTGCTGAGCTCGTTCTGGGACTGCTGCACCGGGGTCCCGCCCACGGGTACGACGTGAAGCGCGGGCACGACGCCTGGTTCCCGGACAGCCGGCCGCTCGCGTTCGGCCAGGTGTACACGACGCTGTCCCGGCTCGAGCGCGACGGACTCGTGGAGGTGGTCGAACGTGGCTCGGAGGGTGGCCCCGAACGCACCGTCTACGGGCTGACCGACAAGGGCCGCGCGCATCTGGCCGACTGGCTGTCCGAGCCGATCCAGCCCGCCCTGGGCGCGGTCGACGAGATGGTCCGCAAGGTGGTCGCGACCATCCACACCGGTGAGGACGCGACCGCGTTCCTGGCCCGGCAGCGATCCAGCCACCTGCGCCGGATCCGGGAACTGCGGGCCGCGTCGGCCGACGCCGACGACGACACCCCGGCCCGGCTGGTGCGAGATTTCGTCGCCGTCCACCTGGACGCCGACCTGCGCTGGCTCGACGGCGCGATGGACCGAATCACCGAGCTGAAGGAGACCCGTCGATGACCGACCTCGCCCTGGAGCTGCTCCGGGTGGAGTATGCCTACCGCCGCGACGTGGCCTTGCGCGGTGTCTCGCTCAAGGTCGAGCCTGGTGAGGTCGTGGCGATCACCGGACCGAGCGGCTGCGGCAAGTCGACTCTGCTGCACTGCGCCGCCGGCATCCTCCGTCCACAAGCGGGCACTGTCCAACTGGTCGGGCAGAACCTGGCGGACCTTTCCGAAGCGAACCGCACGCGGCTACGACGCACGCAAGCGGGCGTGGTCCTGCAGTTCGGGCAGTTGGTGCCTGACCTCACTCTGATCGACAACGTCGCGCTGCCTTTGCTGTTGGAGGGTCACGACCGGCAGAGGGCCCGGCGAGCTGCGACCGAGTGGCTGGACCGGGTCGGCGTCGGAGATGACGCCAGTGCGGTGCCAGGCGAGTTGTCAGGCGGGCAGAACCAGCGGGCGGCCGTGGCGAGGGCGCTGGTGACCGGACCGGCGATCGTGTTCGCCGACGAGCCCACCGGCAGCCTGGACAGCCTCGCGGGCGAGCAGATGATGGAGCTGCTGCTCGCCTCGGTCCGGACCGGTGGAGCCGCCTTGGTGCTGGTCACCCACGACAACATGATCGCCGCGTACGCCGACCGCGAAGTCCGCCTGCGCGACGGCGTCGTACAGCACGAAGTGGCACTCTCTTGAACCTCGCCACCCTCTTCGCACTGGCCCGCCCACGCTCCGCCACCGATCGCACCCGCTTCCGCTTGCTGGCGGCCACCATCGCCATCGCCGGCGCGTTCCTGCTGGCGGCGTGGCGCATCAAGCGCCTCGGCCTCGGTGACTACTACGTCTCGGCCAAGTACAGCGACTACATCCAAGAGTCCGGCATCCGCAGCGGCGTCGTCTTTGCTGCCGTCCTGCTATCCCTGGCCTCCTGCTTGCTCGCGTTCCAGGCGTTGAAGCTCGGTACTGCGGCGCGCGATCGCCGGCTGGCCGCGTTCCGCCTGGCCGGCGCGACGCCGAACCAGGTCCGTGGTCTCGGCGCGGTCGACGCCGGGCTCGCCGGTCTCATCGGCGGTCTCCTCGCCGGTCCGCTGTATCTCCTGCTGACGCTGGCGATCCAGGCCCTGCCCCGGACGGCCCGGATGCTGCCACCCGCCAACTCGGTGGACCTGGCGACCTGGCCGATCGTGGTCGTCGTACTGACTGCCGCTGCGGCTGCAGTCGGTGCTCTGCTCGGGCGCGGTGTGATCTCGGAACCACGAGAGAGGCCGGCAAAGGCCCCTCGCGTCACCCGGGCGGCCGTTGTCGGCGCCGTCGGGATCGGACTCGTGCTGGTGAGTCACCTCATCAGGGAGCAGTACAGCGCAGCCCTGGTCCCACTGGGACTGGGTCTGGTCCTGGTTTGCCTCGCGAGCCCCACATTGCTGATCGCCTGGCAGGGCAACCTGCTGGAGCGATCGAGCGACCCACTGAAGGTGCTGGCCGGAGGACGTCTGCTGCGCACAGCGCGTCCGCACGGACGAACCCTTGCTCTGCTGGTTCTGTGCGGCGCGGCAGTCGGCTTCGTGGCCGCCATGGCGGTCGACCTGCTCCGGTCCAAGAACTTGTACGACGTTGGTTTCCACGTACCCGGGCTGGTGTTCGCGGCGGGCGCCGCTGTGTTCACGGCACTGATCGCGGGCGTCTCTCTGCTCGCCGGGACGGCCGACGACCTGTTGGACCAGCGTCGCCAGTTGGCCGCTCTGAACGTCCTCGGTGTCGGAGAGGCGCAGCTGCGCACCTCCGTGCGCTACCAGCTGGCGGCGAGCATCACCTGGGCCGCTGCCTCCGGCCTCCTGATCGGCGGCCTGCTGTTCGCGGATCTCTCGGCGCGCGAGATTCGCCCGCCCGATCAAACCATCGGACTGCTGGTGACCGTTGGCGTGACCTTTGTGGGCGGTGCGCTGGCCTGGCTGATCGCGGACGCTGCCGCCTTCCTGCTGCGCGGACATCTGCATGACGCGGTGGCCCCGGAGAACCTGCGGTCGACCTGAGCGGTGGTGCTGAGTTCACCCTGGGGTAGTGCTGGCCTCCCTGATCGGGAAGCTATCTCCGCATAACCTCTAGGCATGTGGGTCTGGCAACTGGCGCTGGCGGTGGGCTTCGGGATCGGGTCCGCCGTCATCCCCGTGATGAACGCGGAGGCGTACGTCGTGGTCGGCGGCGGCTCCGGCGCGCTGGACCCGGTGGTCGCCGCGATCGGTGTCTCGGTCGGCCAGACGCTGGGCAAGGTGGCGATGTTCCTCGCGGTCCGCTACCGGCCCGGGTACGCCAAGAAGGTGGCCAAGGAGCCGAAGCCGGTCAACCTCGACACCCGGCGCGGCCGGTTCGTCCAGTGGAACCGCGACGTCAGCAAACGACTGCTCGACGCCATGAGCGACCGCCGATGGGGCATCCCGGTCACGTTGCTCAGCGCATCGGTCGGCATCCCGCCCCTGTACGGCGTGGCGCTGATCGGCGGGGCCAGCCGGATGGGTGTGCTCACCTTCGGCCTCTCGACCCTGGTCGGCAGGCTGGCCCGCTTCGTCACCCTCGCGCTGGGCGTCGGCCTGTTCTAGCTGGTGAACGTACGGCCGGTGAGCCGCTCGTAGGCGTCGATGTACGCCGAACGGGTGCGCTCGATCACCTCGTCGGACAGCGGCGGCGGGGCCTCCCCCGAGTGCCGGTCCCAGCCCGACTCGAACTGCAGCCAGTCGCGCACGATCTGCTTGTCGTACGACGGCTGCTGGCGGCCCGGCTGCCACTGGTCCGCCGGCCAGAACCGGCTGGAGTCCGGCGTCAGCACCTCGTCGGCGAGCACGATCGTGCCGTCCGCGCGGGCGCCGAACTCGAACTTGGTGTCGGCCAGGATGATCCCGCACTGCTCGGCGCGGTCGTGCGCCTCGCGGTAGAGATCGAGGGTCAGCTTCCGCAAGGTGTCGGCCGTCTCCGCGCCGACGGTGGCCACCACGGCGTCGTACGAGACGTTCTCGTCGTGCTCGCCGAGGTCGGCCTTGGTGGCCGGGGTGAAGATCGGTTCGTCGAGTCGCGAGCCCTCGACCAGGCCGGCGCCCAGCGGGATGCCACAGACCTCGCCGGTCGCGTTGTAGTCGAGCAGGCCCGAACCGCTCAGGTAGCCGCGGGCGACACACTCGACCGGGAACATCTCGAGCTTCTCGCAGACCACCGCACGGCCGGCGACCTCGGCCGGTACGTCGGTCGAGATGATGTGGTTCGGCACGCCGAGCTGCTCGAACCACCACAGGCTCATCGCGGTGAGCACCTTGCCCTTGTCCGGGATCGGCGTGGACAAGATCCAGTCGAACGCGCTCATCCGGTCGCTCGCGACCATCAGCAGGTCGCCGGACTCCAGCTCGTACAGGTCCCGGACCTTGCCGGAATGGAGATGCTTCGCACCGGGAATCTCGACGGCCTGCGGGAGTGTGGTCACGTGCGCGATTGTTCCACCCGGGCTCGCTTCCCCCGCAAGGAGGCCGCCAGACCGGCCAGCCCGAGCAGCCCGTCCCGTGCCGTGCAGAGCACCCCGTTGTCCACCTGACCGAGGCGGCCGACCGCCCGCGAGCGCTTGACCAGCTTGGTCGTGACGGGTCGCCGCTCGGCGTCGTACCGGCTCACTGCGGCGTCCAGATCCGGGGCTTCGCGCAGGTGCCGGGCGAGGGCGCCGGCGTCCTCGATAGCCGAGCAGGCGCCGCGGCCGAGGTTCGGGGTCATCGCGTGGGCCGCGTCACCGAGCAGGACGACGCGGCCGTCGACGAAGGGGGCCAGTGGCGTCGGCAGGTCGTACAGGTCGTTCTGCAGGACCTCCTGGGTGCCCGCGAGGAGGGCCGGAATCGGGTCGTGCCAGTCGCCGAACGCCTCGATGACATCGCCCCGTGGACCGCCCGGTCCAGCGGGCTGTCCGGCGGGCCGGTTCAGCGTCGCGTACCAGTAGATCCGCCCGTCGATCAGCTTCGCGAACCCGAACCGCCGTCCCCGCCCCCACGTCTCCCCGCCGCCGTCGGCCGTATCGACCGCAGCGATCCCCCGGTACGCCGTATACCCGGCGTACCGCGGCCGGCTGTCTCGCAGGATGCTCCGGATCCCGTCCGCCCCCACCACCAGCTCGGCCTCGAGCTTTCCGTACTGCGTAGTCACGGTCGCCCCGGTCTCGTCCTGGTTCACCGCCGTGACGGTGGTTCCGGTGCGGATCGTGACCGCCGGGCCGAGCCGGTCGGTGATCAACTCGTGGAGGCGCGCGCGGTGGATCATCACCGGCAGCTCCAACCCCAGGTCGGTCGCTTCGACCACCCACTTCCCGTTCGGGCGGCGCATCCCCGCCGGGTCGCCGAGCACCGCGACCTTCTGCACTCCGGTCACCCCGAGCTCCTCCAGCACCGCGACAGCGCCCGGCCAGACGGAGATCCCCGCGCCGACCTCGCCCAACGCGGCCGCCCGCTCGAGCACCGTGACCTGCCAGCCGCACTGCTCCAGCGCGACGGCCGCCGTGACCCCACCGATCCCCGCTCCCACCACGATCGCTGTCCTCATGATCGAGACTCTACACCTGTAGAGTCACCGTGGGTAGACTTCCGCCGTGACGAAGACTCCCTTGGGTGAGGACCGGCAAGCTGCGATCGCCGATGCGGCCATCCACCTGGTCGCGACGCGCGGCCTCCGCGGACTCACCCACCGGGCAGTGGACGCCGAAACAGGCCTGCCGCCCGGCTCCACCTCGTACTACCTGCGCACTCGCAACGCGCTGCTGACCGCCTGCGTGAACCGCATGCTCGCCCGCGACCTGACCGCCACCTCCCCGCCGCCGGGGGACACCCCACTGCAGGAGTTGCTGGCCGAGATGGTCATCGGCATCGCAAAGGCACGGGCCGACGATCTCGCCGCGCGGTACGAACTCTCGCTGGAAGCACGGCGGCAACCGGACCTCCAGGAGGCGATCGTCCAGGGCGGCCGCCAGTTGCGGGACGGGCTCGCACACATGCTGACGGCACTCGGAATTCCGGATGCGGCGGAGGTCGCGTGGCCGGTGGCGGCGATGATGGACGGGTTGCTCTACGACCGCCTGGCCGGCGCCGGGAGCACGATGTCGACCGCGGCCTACGAGCACGCGGTACGGCGTACGCTGTCGGCCTTGCTGACCGGGTTGGCTACAGACGCTCGGTGACGGTGACGAAGGTGAAGTAGGCGACGCCGACCACCATGCCGACGTGACCGAGAACGGACAGCCCGGCACCGGAACCCCAGGCGTCGCCCGTCGCGCCCTTCGCGTGCTTGCTGCCGCTGGGCAGCCAACGGGCCAGCAGCAACAATCCGACGATTGCCAGCAGCCACCATCCGGCCAGCGCGCCGAGTGCGATCAAGTGGGTACCGGTGACCAGGGCAACGATCCACGCGATCAGCGTCAGCACGCCGACCGTGGTGTGGATCCGCACCAGCGCGGAGGAGAAGCCGGCCACACCGCTGACCCGATGGCCATCGCCGGAGTCGCCGCCGAGCCGGATACGCGTCAGCAGGACGACGACGGCCCCCAGGGCGGTTAGGAACCAAGTGACGTTCGACCATTCCACGCCCCGATCCTTACCCCACTCTCCAGTGGATGGAACCCTTTGTGTCTCGTTCCATCCACTGGACAGCGTCGTTCAGCTCGTCCGGGTCTGACCACCGGACTGGTTTTGACCACCGGACTGGTTTTGACCACCGAACTGGTTCTGGCCGCCGGACTGATTCTGGCCGGGCATCTGTTGCTGGCCGGGCACCTGCTGCCCGGGCAGGGTTCCTTGCCCGGTGCCACCTTGCGTCTGCCCGGGGAACTGCCGGAAGCGGCCGCCACCCGGTCCACCGAACTGCGTCTGATCCGCACCGCTCGCGCCACCCCACGCATGCCCGACGGCAGTGCCGCCAAGGAATGCCAGTACCGCGAGCAGCGAGCCGGCACTCGCCAGAGCGAGCCCAGTCGGCTTGCCGTCCGACGACTTCCACCTTCCCTTGCCCGTGTTCACAGGCGCTACTTGCCGCTGCGCGGTCGGCTCTGCTGCCCGAGGCTGAGCATCAGCGGGCGGCTCTGCTGCCGGAGGCTGAGCATCAGCGGGTGGCGTCTGACTTCCGGCGATCCACTGCGGCAGGTCAGGGGTGTATTGAGGGTTCTGTGTCATTTCGTACTCCGGTTGGGTTGGCCTGGTCATTTGCCGGTGAGGTCGTAGACGGTGGTGTTGCCGATGGTCTGCGCCTGGAAGTTCGCGGCGACCCAGGTGGCGATGTCGCTCGACGTGCCGCCCCGGTTGCCGCCGAAACCGCCGCCGGCACTGCCGACGAAGTAGTGGATCTTGCCCTGAGCAACCAATTCCTCGAACTGCGCCAGCGAAGGCGCCGGGTCCGTGCCGTTGAACCCGCCGATCGCCATCACCGGCACGTCGGACGCGAGCTGCAGTGGCGCGGCACTCATGGCGGTCGCCGCGGCCGCCGCCCAGGTGTAGCCCTTGGCCCCCTGCTGCAGCAGCGAGACGAGCTCACTCGACACCCCACTGGTCCCACTCCCGCCAAGGAACCCGCCGATCCCGCCGCCACCTTGCGGCATGGCCGGCACACCTTGCCCGTTCGTACCCGTGCCACCCTGGCCGTTCGTCGTACCCGGGCCACCTTGTCCTGTCGTGGCACCGGCGGGCGGTGTCATCCGGCCACGCATGCCACCGGGACCGGCTGCCCCGGCCGGGCCGGCCGTCGGAATGGCTCCGGCATGCGCCGTGCTGATGGTTTGCGCCGAGTACGCCGCAGGTCCGGCCAGTGCCGTCAGAGCCAGCAGGGCTCCGGCGAACAGCCCGGCCCGCCGGACCGCAGTACGACGCAACTGCAGCTCAGGCAGGAGCATCACGAGACCGGCGCCGGCCACTCCTGCCATGAGAACAGTCCAGCGCAACCACGGCTGCCAGGAAGGTGTTGCGTTCAGCAACGAGAAGCTCCAGCCAGCTGTCAGCAAGGTGCCTCCGGCAAGAGTTGCCCGAGCCAGCCATTCGTTTCGGCGCCGCCAGAGAACCATCGCGGCCGCACCGATCAGGGCAGCGATCGCAGGAGCGAGCGCGATCATGTAGTACGGATGGATGATGCCCTGCATGTAGCTGAAGACCAGCCCGGTGACGACCAGCCAGCCGCCCCACAACACAGCAAATGCACGTGTCTTGTCCGTGCGCCCAGCCCGTCCCGCAGCGACCACCAGTACGACCAGAGACAAGAGTGCCGTCGGCAACAACCAGGAGATCTGGCTGCCGAACTCGCCGCCGAACAAGCGCCGCAGTCCGGTCGCGCCGCCCCAGCCAGGATTGCCGACGCCACCGCCGACCGAACCGGTCTCGTCGCCCGTCAACCGCCCGAGCCCGTTGTAGCCCAGCGTCAGTTCGAGAATGCTGTTGGTCGAGGAACCACCGACATACGGCCGCGCCGAAGCGGGCAGCAACTCGACGATCGCGACCCACCAGCCTGCGCTGACGATCATCGCGCCGAGCGCGACCGCACTGTGCACGAAACGCTTGCCGAGCGCGGGTTTGCCCGCGATCAGGTAAGCCAGCCCGAAGGCCGGCAGGACCAGGAACGCCTGCAGCATCTTGGTGAGGAACCCGAACCCGACGAACATCCCGGCCAGCGCCATCCAGCGTCCGGCGTACTCGACCGAGTCGATCGCGCGCGTCGCCGCCCAGGCGCCGGCGACCAGCAGCAGAATCAGCAGCGCGTCCGGGTTGTTGAAGCGGAACATCAGGACCGCGACCGGCGTCAACGCGAGAACCGCTCCGGCGAGCAAGGCGGCGTTGGCCGAGAACCAGCGGCGTACGGAGACATAGAGGACGCCGACGCTGGCGACGCCCATCAAGGCCTGCGGGATCAGCATGCTCCAGACGCCGAACCCGAAGATCCGGCCGGACAGTCCCATCACCCACAACGAGGCCGGTGTCTTGTCGACGGTGATGAAGCTCGACGAGTCGAACGACCCGAAGAACCAGGCCTTCCAGCTGGTCGATCCGGCCTGCACAGCGGCCGCGTAGTACTCGTTGGCGTAGCCGTTCCTGGACAGACCCCACAGATAGGCGATTGCTGTTAGCAACAACAGTCCGCCGAGCAAGGCCTTGTCCTTGGTGACGGCGAGTGTGGTGGTCAGTGGCCGGGCGCGTGACGGCCCGGCGACGGTTCTCGGTTCAGTCAGGGTGCTCATCAGTTGCTCCGGGTGTTGTCGATCAGTGCGGGCGTCTCGAAAGTGGGCAGCGTGGGTGCGTCGTCGTCGAAGACCCAGCCGGCGAACAGGCTGTAGCGGACCAGCGTCGCGGCCAGGTTCGCGGCCGTCAGGACGACGATCTCCAGCCCCCGCGCCGGTACTGCGGTTGCCGTGTGCAACAACCACAGGGATGAAGCAGTCAGGCTCCAGCCGATGGCGAACGTGACCAGGCCGCGCAGCTGATGCCGCACGCGGTTCTGGCCACCCCGTACTCCGAACGTGACGCGGCGGTTGAGTGCGGTGTTGCCGATCGCGGTCACCAGCAGGGCAAGGAGATTCGCCACCTGGGCGGGCATCGCGTGCCGCATCACCAGGTACAGCAGCGCGTAGGCGAGAGTGCTCAGTACGCCGATCGCGCAGAACCGCAGTACGCGTACTGCGAGCGCGGTCTTCGGATCGGCGATCGCGGGACGGCCGAACGTACGGCGTACCGGCTCGAGATCGACAGTGCTCCGGCTCAGCCGGGCGATGCCACGCAGGTCCTCGGCGACGGTCTTGGCGATCTTGACCCTGGAGTCGAGGTCGTCGACCCAGTCCACCGGGACCTCGTGGATCCGCAGCCCGGCTCGTTCGGCCAGCACGAGCAGTTCGGTGTCGAAGAACCAGCTCGTGTCCTCCACCAGCGGCAGCAGCTCGACGGCCACGTCGCGGCGGATCGCCTTGAATCCGCACTGCGCATCGGAGAAGCCGGTCGCCAAGGTTGCCCTCAGCAACAGGTTGTAGCCGCGCGAGATCACCTCTCGCTTGGGCCGCCGGACCACCCGCGAACCGCGGGCCAGCCGGCTGCCGATCGCGACGTCACTGTGACCGGCGACCAGCGGCGCGACCAGGGGCAGCAAGGCGTTCAGATTTGTCGACAAATCTACGTCCATGTACGCGAGCACGTCCGCCTCGCTCGCCGACCAGACCTGCTTCAGCGCGCGACCGCGGCCCGGCTGCTCGATCCGGACCACCCGGACCCCGGGCAGCTCGGTGGCCAGCAGGCAGCCGATCTCGTAAGTGGCGTCCGTACTGCCGTTGTCGGCGATGCAGACCTCGGCCGCGAACGGGAACGCGGTATCCAGATACTCCCGTAGCCGGCGAATATTCGGGCCGAGGTCGTACTCCTCGTTTTTGACGGGTACGACGATCTCGACCCGAGGATGACCTGAAATCTGCATGTCACCGATGCTGTCCGGTGAACCTGAGTCACTGCCTGTGCAGAGCTGGCAGTTCGCTGGGAGTCAGCTTTTAGTGCGGCGCAGCCACAGCAGGCCGAGAACCGGGAGCACGAGCGGCACGAAGCCGTAGCCCTGGCCGAAGTGGGACCAGACCGTCTGATCCGGGAAGTCCTCGGGAGCGGCATAGCTGAAGGCGCCGATGCCCACGACACCGACGAGTTCGACGATGATCGCCACGGTCGCCACCTTGCGCGACACGACGGTCGCCTTCGCCAGCGCGAAGGTGGCGGCGCAATAGATGACCGCGGCAACAGCCGACAACGTGTAGGCGAGCGGAGCCTCGGAGTACTGGGTTGCGATCTGTACGCCGGCGCGCGCGGTCGCCGCCAGCGCGAAGATCGCGTAGACCGCGATCAGGATCCGGCCAGGGCCGTGCCTGGTCTCCGATGCGTCTGTCATCTCACGCGACCCAGATGTCGTGCAGGCGAAGTTCGAGGATGGGAATCACCAGGCACGCGATGGCCAGCGCGCCCGCGCCCCAGCGGCTGCTCTCCGCCAGCGCCCACAGCGCGCCGATCGGCAGGATGATCAGCGAGCCGATCAGGTAGCCGACGAAGAACGGCCCGGACACGTCCCTGCTTGTCCCTGCCAGCTGGACGATTCCGACCACCACCTGGGCGATCAGCGCGACCTCGATCACGCCGAGGACACCGAGGATCGGCCAGTTGACCCGGCGGTCCAGGGCGGCCAGCAGCACCGCGAAAACCGTCGCGGCGAGCGAGAGGGCGACCAGCGCCCAGGTGAGCGGTTCGTACATGTCGAGCTAGAGGATGTCACCAGGCTTGTAGACCGCAGCCTCGGGGTACCGCTTGGCGAGCGCGTCGACCTTGGCGACCACGGCGTTGACCTGGGCAACGGCCGCACCGGTGAACGACAGCGGTTCGCCGACGATGCCGACGATCTGGTCCTCGGTCAGCCCGAGCCGGCCGTCCTCGCCGAGCCGGCGGAACAGGTCGTTCTCCGACGAGCCCTTGCGCAAGTCCAGTGCCATCGCGACGGCGTGCTCCTTGATCACCTCGTGCGCGGTCTCCCGGCCGACGCCGTTCTTCACCGCCGCCATCAGTACCTTCGTGGTGGTGAGGAACGGCAGGTAGCGCTCCAGCTCACGGGCGACCACGGCCGGGTAGACGCCGAACTCGTCCAGCACGGTCAGGAAGGTTTCGAACAAGCCGTCGAGGGCGAAGAACGCGTCCGGCAACGCGACCCGGCGTACGACAGAGCAGAAGACGTCGCCCTCGTTCCACTGGTTGCCGGCCAGCTCGCCGGCCATCGACGCGTACCCGCGCAGGATCACCGCGAGACCGTTGACCCGCTCGCAGGACCGGGTGTTCATCTTGTGCGGCATCGCCGACGAGCCGACCTGGCCCTCCTTGAAGCCTTCGGTGACGAGCTCGTGGCCGGCCATCAGCCGGATCGTCGTCGCCAGGCTGGACGGCCCCGCCGCCAGCTGGACGAGAGCGGTGACGACCTCGTAGTCCAGGGATCGCGGGTAGACCTGGCCGACACTCGTCAGCACGCGCCGGAAACCGAGGTGCTGAGCGACCTCGCCCTCGAGCCCGGCGAGCTGCTTCTCCTGGCCGCCGAACAGGTCGAGCATGTCCTGCGACGTACCGACCGGGCCCTTGATCCCGCGCAACGGATAGCGCTCGATCAGCTCCTCCAGGCGCGCGATCGCGACCAGCAACTCGTCGGCCGCCGACGCGAACCGCTTACCCAGCGTCGTCGCCTGCGCCGCCACGTTGTGGGACCGCCCGGTCATCACCAGCGCCGCGTGCTCGGCGGCCTTCTGCCCCAGCTGTACGGCCGTCGCCACAGCCCGGTCGCGCACGAGCTCCAGCCCGGCGCGGATCTGCAACTGCTCGACGTTCTCGGTCAGATCCCGGCTGGTCAGGCCCTTGTGCACGTGCTCGTGACCGGCGAGCGCGTTGAATTCCTCGATCCGCGCCTTCACGTCGTGCCGTGTGACCCGCTCCCGGGCCGCGATCGACTCCAGGTCGACCTGGTCCAGCACCCGCTCGTAGTCCTCGATCACCCCGTCCGGCACCGCCACCCCGAAGTCCTTCTGAGCGCTCAGCACCGCCAGCCACAACCGCCGCTCGAGCACGATCTTGTGCTCCGGCGACCACAACTCAGCCATCGACAAACTGGCATAACGAGCCGCAAGAACATTAGGAATCCGGGGCTTACTGGAGGCAGGCACCCGTCTATTCTCCCCCGCGCCCTGCAAGCCCCGCCACGACGGGTCTCCGGTCACGGAATCCTGGTCGGATCCAGGGCGGGCGGGTCCTGGGGCAGGGCCTTCCCGGCGGCGTCGTACGCCCGGTAGGCGGCGGGGAACAAGGCATTGGGTCCGGCAGCCCAGATCAGGGCGAAGTAGCCGTCGTTGACGGGCACAGAGATCTTGTGGCCGTTCTTGGCGTCGATCTCGAGCCGCACGGCGCGCACCGGCAAACGGCTGCCGTCGAGAAACAGCATGCCCTTGCACGGTGTGCCTGCCGCGCAGGCCGACCCTTGGCCCATCAGGTTCGGATCCATCTTCTTGGGCGCGGCGGTCACGGTCCCGACTCGGGTGTAGGAACTCGCCCCCAGGCCCGAGGGCACCGTCGATACGTACAGGTCGCAGTACGCCACCTGCTTGTTCGACGGAGAGACCGCCACGAGCGCCGTACCGATTTTCGGCTGAACGGAGCGCGCCATCACTCGCCAGCCGGTGAGATCCACGGCCGCCGGTCGGCTTGCCTTCGCGGGGCCACGGCGGGACGGGTCGTTCAGCTTGGCCGCGCAAGCCTCCAAGAGCGCGGCCTCGTCGAACTTCGGGTTGTCCACCGTGCGACCCGACGCGTCGACATTGCGCTGGTAATTCTTCTGCACCTTCACGATCTTGGTCCGTTCGAAGGTGGGCGAAGGGCTGGTGCCGGCTACGCCCGGACGGCCCGAGGTCGTGCCGAGATCGGGCAGGTAGGCCGCGGCCGCCGCGATCACCGCAACCCCGGCGACCACCCCGCCGATCGAGGCGACCCTGCGACGCTTTCGCCCGCGCCGGCCGCGTTCGAGCAGGGCTGCCGAGTCGATCGGGTCCAGCGGGTCATTGTCCGCCAGGCGGTGGAGTTCGGCGCCGAGTTCCTGGAGGTCTTTCATCTCGTACTCCTTCATGATGCGTGGCCGATCTGCCGCGCCCGGGTCATCGCCTGTCGGAGGGTTTGGAGGGCGCGGGAGGACTGGCTTTTGACGGTGCCGGTGGTGCAGCCGAGGATTTCGGCGGTCTGGTCGACCGACAGGTCCTCGTAGTACCGGAGCACCACGCAAGCCCGTTGTCGCGGTGAGAGGACGGCGAGCGCAGTACGGAGCTCGTCCTGGTCCGCCTGCGTGCCGGCTGGATCCCCGCCGTACGACGTGAGGTCCGGCGCCGTGTCGGTCGGAACCTCCCGGCGCCAGGGGCGCCGACCGCTGTCCAGGGCCGTGTTCACGACGACGCGGCGGGCATACGCCAGCGGGTTCCCGCTGCGATCCACCTTCGACCAGGCCAGGTACAGCTTGTAGAGCGCGTCCTGGACCACGTCGTCCGCCCGATGCCAGTCCCCACAGACCAGGTACGCCGTCCGCCGCAACGACGAACTCGCCGCCTCGACGAACTCCACATACTCCCGGTCCCGGTCACCCATCGCGCCTCCCACTGTCCGCTGTCCCCCTCAATACGAAAACCCTTGCGCGGGAGGTTGCTCAGCCGGCGAGAGTCACCGAGGAAGCAAGGATCTCCGGCCTTTGGCGAGGAGCCAGAACATCAGGAGGGCCTCGCCAACGAAGGTGACTCCGCTGATCTGGAGGGAGTAGCCGACGCGGAGGAAAGCGCCGAAGCTGTCGACGAGGTAGCCGAGGCCGGCGATCACAACCAGAATGCCGATCCACCGTGGGACCCGCCCAGATCGGTAAGCCAGGTAGCCGATCAGCAGCAGGTGCGCCCCGAAGAGGACGACCACATCCAGCGGGACCACCAGCATCAGCGCGGCGATTCCCCACCGGAACAAGCCTTCCGACGCCGAGATGTCCAGTGCTGTCCTGGCTGCGTCGTCCTCGGTGACCAGGCGTTCGACAACCCCGAAGTTGGCCAGGGCCGCGAGAACGGCCAGCAACAGTAGGCCAACGCCCGCGACCAGTCCGGGAGCGGGCATCGTCGGCCGGGTCCGCGGCGCAGGCAGTACGGCGGTCATGAGCCGGCCGGGACGACCGCGAGCTTGCCGCGGATCGTGCCTGCTTCCAGGCGGCGGAGTGCATCCGGTACTTCGGACAGCGAGCAAGTGCTGTCTATGGCCGGGACGAGGACTCCCGCTTCGAAGAAGGTCTTCAGGACTTCGAGGTCGGCGGCGTTTTCCTTGCAGAGGAAGGGGGTCAGGCGTTGGCGGACGAAGAGGGACAGGAGCATCGCGCGGAGTTGGCGGTCCATGCCGCCGGTGAGGTCACCGCCTTCCTCGCCGCCGGCGATGACCGCCGTACCGCGTGGTGTCAGCGCTCGGCGGAGGCGCGTCGGTGAAGGGTTGCCGGCGAGGTCGATGATCAGGTCGTAGCGATGCACGCCGTCGGCGAAGTCTTCCGACGTGTAGTCGATGATCTCGTCTGCTCCGAGCTTGCGGACGAGGTCGGCCTTCGCTGCACTGCAGACTCCCGTGACGTCAGCGCCGAACGCCTTGGCCAGCTGTACGGCGTACGTGCCGACGCCGCCGGAAGCGCCGTTGATCAGCACCTTCTGACCCGCTTGGATCTTGCCCGCGTCGCGAAGCGCCTGTAAAGCGGTCAAGGCGGAGATCGCGACCACCGACGCCTGCTCGAAGCTGAGTCCGGTCGGCTTGAGCGCGAGCTTGTCCTCGCGCGCCACGGCGTACTCGGCGAAGGTGCCGATGCCGACCCCGAACACCTCGTCACCGACCGAGAACCTGGTCACCCCGGAACCGACCTCGACGACCGTCCCCGCGACCTCACTGCCCCGCACCCGGAGCTTGGGTCCGCGCAGCCCGAAGACCAGCCGGAGCAGGTACGGCCTGCCGACCATCAGGTGCCAGACGCTCTTGTCGAGGCCGGCGGCCCGGACCCGCAGCAGCACCTGCCCCGGCGCGACCTGTGGACGGGCGATCTCCTCGATCCGTAGGACGTCGGCCGGTCCGTACCGGTCCTGCACCACTGCTTCCATCGTTCTCCCCCTCGGGTCTCAGCCTTACTAAGTAAGGTGAACGTACCGTACTTAGTACGAAAGTGCTACGGTTCGACCGATGCCCAGACCAGCGAAGGCCCCCGACCGCACCCCGCTCAGCCGTGACCGCGTACTGCGAAGCGCGATCGCCATCGCCGACGCGGGCGGGATCGGGGCGCTGACGATCCGGTCGCTGGCCGAGGAGCTGGGCGTCAAGCCGATGTCGGTGTACCACCACGTCGCCGGCAAGGCAGAGATCCTGGACAACATCGTCGACCTCGTCTTCGCCGAGATCGACCTGCCGTCACCAGGCGGCGACTGGACGATCGAGATCCGGCGCCGGGCGCACTCGGCCCGCAAGGTACTCCGCCGGCACCCGTGGGCGATCGGCTTGATGGAGTCGAGGACCAGTCCCGGTCCCGCGACTCTCAAGCACCACGATGCGAACATCGGCACGCTGCGCGCGGCCGGCTTCTCGGTCGCGATGACCGCGCACGCCTACGCGTTGATCGACAGTTACGTGTACGGCTTCGCGCTCCAGGAGGCGGCGCTGCCGTTCGAAGGGCCGGACACCGTCGCGGAGGTCGCCGCGCCGATGATGCAACTGTTCACCACCGGCCAGTACCCGCACCTGGTCGAACTGACGACCGAGCACGTCCTGCAGCCCGGCTACGACTTCGGCGACGAGTTCGAGTTCGGCCTCACGCTGATCCTCGACGGACTGGCGAGGTCCCTGCCTAGCTGACCAGGTGGATGTCGCCGCGGGCCGCCTTGAGGGCGATGTCGGTGCGGTGCTGGGAGCCCTTGATCCGGATCTGGCCGACTCCGGCGTACGCGCGCTGGCGCGCCTCGTCGAGGTCCTTCCCCGTCGCGCTGACCGCCAGCACCCGGCCGCCGGCCGTGACGACCTCGCCGTCCTCGATCGCCGTACCGGCGTGGAAGACGCGGACCCCACCGGCCTCGGCCTGCTCGATCCCGCTGATCACGTCACCGCTGCGTGGCTTGGCCGGGTACTTCTTGGCCGCCACCACCACCGCGACCGACGCGCCCGACTTCCAGGCGAGCGGCTCGACGTCGGCCAGCTTGCCCGTCGCCGCGGCGTACAGCAGACCGCCGAGCGGAGTCTTGAGCAGTGGGAGCAGCGCCTGCGTCTCCGGGTCGCCGAAGCGGCAGTTGAACTCGATCACGCGGATCCCGCGCGAGGTGAGCGCGAGGCCGGCGTACAGGAGGCCGCTGAACGGCGTACCGCGGCGGCGCATCTCGTCGACGGTCGGCTGGAGCACCTTCTCGGTGATCTCCTCGACCAGCTTTTCCGGTGCCCAGGGCAACGGAGTGTAGGCGCCCATACCACCGGTGTTGGGGCCTTCGTCGTTGTCTCCCAGCCGTTTGAAGTCCTGCGCCGGCTGCATCGGCAGCACCGTCGTACCGTCGGTGATCGCGAACAGGGAAACCTCGGGGCCGTCCAGGAACTCCTCGATCAGTACCTGGCCGCATTCGCCCGCATGGGCGAGGGCCTCCTGGCGATCGGAGGTAACGACCACTCCCTTGCCAGCGGCAAGCGCATCGTCCTTGACCACATAAGGCGGACCGAAAGCATCGATCGCTTCGGCGGCCTGCTCCGGCGTCGTACAGACGTAGGCCCGGCCGGTCGGCACGCTCGCCGCGGCCATCACGTCCTTGGCGAACGCCTTCGATCCCTCCAGCTGGGCGGCGTCCTTGGACGGGCCGAAGACCGCGATCCCGGCCGCGCGGAGCGGATCGGCCAAGCCGGCGACCAGCGGCGCCTCGGGTCCGACGACGGCCAGGTCGGTGCCGAGCTCGGTCGCGAGGGCGACCACCGCGTCATGGTCCGAGATGTCCACCGGACGGCAAACGACCGTTTGCCCGTCGTACGCCGGTTGCAACGCGGCGATGCCAGGGTTACCCGGGGCCGCGACGACCTGCTCGACCTCGGGATCCTGGCTCAACGCCCAGACCAGTGCGTGTTCACGGCCGCCTGAGCCGATGACAAGAACCTTCACGGGCCACGAGCCTAGTGCACTCGCCCCCGGTGCAGAGACTTCGCTGGGCGCGTACTCGGTTCGTCCGGCCCCGGGCGGTGTAAGACTGCGCCTTACTGGAGGTACTCGATTGACTACTAGCTCAGTGCCGGCGCGCGCCAGCCGCCGGCCAACCCCTGCTTCACTGGCGTCCTGGCTGATGCTGGTCCCCTGCCTGATCGTCTTCGCACTGTTCATCATCTGGCCGCTGGGGAAGTCCGTGTCGCTGTCGCTGCACGGCTCCGACCTGTTCGGTCGTCCGGACGCGTTCGTCGGGCTGCAGCACTACCGCGACATGCTCGGCTCGGCGGAGTTCCGGCACATCCTGTGGGTGACGCTGGCATTCGTGTTGCTGACCGTGATCCCCGGCGTACTCGGTGGCCTCGCGATCGTGTTGCTGCTCGAGCAGCACATCAAGGGCATCCGGGTGTTCCGGACCGCCTTCGCGCTGCCGTTCGCGTTCTCGGTCGCCAGCGCGTCGGTCATCTTCGCGACCATCTACAACCCGGCGATCGGCCTGGCCAACGGGATGCTCGGCCGGTTCGGCGTCGACCGGGTCGGCTGGCTGACCGACCCGTCCTGGGCGCTGATCAGTGTCGCGATCACCACGGTCTGGATGAGCATCGGCTACAACGTGCTGGTGCTGTCCGCAGGCATCGGCGCGATCCCGGCCGAGATCAACGAGGCGGCCACGCTGGACGGCGCCGGTGGCTGGCGCGCGGCCCGGTTCATCACCGTGCCGATGCTCGGCCCGCAACTGTTCTTCCTGATCGTGATCTCGACGATCCAGTCGCTGCAGGGCTTCGGCCAGATCAAGATCCTCACCCCCGAGGGCGGCCCGGAACAGTCCACGAAGACGCTCGTCTACTCGATCTACCACACCGCCTTCGCGAACAACGCGAGCGATTTCGGCGCCGCTTCCGCCCAGGCGATCGTGCTGCTGGTGATCCTGCTGGCCTGTACGGCGATCCAGTTCGGCGTCCTCGAGAGGCGGGTGCACTACAAGTGAGGAATCTGACCGTCGGCCGGGTGATCACGTACGCCGTACTGATCGTCGCCGCGATCGCCGTGATCTTCCCCGTGTACTACGTGATCGCGGGCTCGATCATGTCGCCGGGGCAGATCTCGTCGTACCCACCCGACCTGTTCCCGCACGGCCTCTTCACCGGCAACTACAAGGGCGCCACCTCCACCACCGCGATCGGCCGGCAGTACCTGAACTCGGTACTGCAGACCTCGGTGATCACGCTCAGCCAGCTGATCACCAGCGTGCTGGCGGCGTACGCGTTCGTCTTCATGAAGATGTGGGGCCGGACCGTGTTGTTCGGCTTGTTCCTCGGCACGCTGATGGTGCCGTGGGAATCGATCGTGCTGCCGAACTACCTGACCATCACCGGCTGGTCGGTCGGCGGGGAACGACTCACCGCGTCGTACGCCGGAACGATGGTCGCGCTCGTCCTCCCGTTCCTGGCCAACGCCTTCGGGGTGTTCCTGCTGCGGCAGTCGTTCCTGCAGTTCCCGACCGAGTTGCGCGACGCGGCCACCATCGACGGCTGCGGGCACTGGCGGTTCATCCGGCAGATCCTGCTGCCGCTGAACAAACCGGCCCTGATGGCTGTCGGCCTGTACGTCTTCCTGGCAGCGTGGAACCAGTTCTTCTGGCCGCTGCTGATCGGCGACAACGCCAGCCGGCGGACGCTGCAGATCGGCATCAGCCAGCTCAACGACGTCGAGGCGGCCGACCCGGGCCTGATCCTGGCCGGCGTCACCTTGTCCATTCTCCCGACCCTGGCCATCGTCATCTTCGGTCAGCGTTTCATCGTCCGCGGCCTGACCGCGGGCGCGATCCGGTAATGCAGAAGAAAGGCACAGCGATGCGATCTGTCCGACAACGGCGTACGGCGACCGTGGCGGCGCTGCTGGCAGTGGTGGCACTCGTCGCCGCCGGCTGCGGCGGTAGTGACAACTCCGGCGACAAGGCGACCGGCGGCCAGGACGCGCCCGGCGCCGACGCGCTGGACAAGGCCACCGGCGTCACCAAGGTGACGTTCTGGCACGGTATGAAGGGCGCCAACGGCGAGGCCGTCGACAAACTGGTGAAGGCGTTCAACACGGCCAACGCCGGCAAGATCGAGGTCACCGCCGTCTACCAGGGCGACTACGACGACACGATCACGAAGTACAAGACGTCGGTGCAGCAGGGCAACACGCCTTCCGTCGTACAGATCTACGACATCGGCTCGCGGTTCATGATCGACTCCAAGCAGACCGTGCCGGTGCAGAGCTTCGCCGACAAGGACGGCTACACGCTGGACTCGATCGAGCCGAACATCGCCAACTACTACTCGATCGACGGCAAACTCAACTCGATGCCGTTCAACACGTCGATGCCGTTGCTGTACATCAACAAGGAAGCCTTCGTGAAGGCCGGCCTCGACCCCAACAAGCCGCCGACGAACCTCGACGAGATCATGGCGGCGGCGAAGAAGCTGACCATCAAGCAGGGCGGCAAGACCGTCCAGTACGGCTTCAACGCCGCGATCTACGGGTGGTTCCTGGAGCAGCTGATCGCCCAGTCCGGTACGACGTACTGTGACAACGAGAACGGCCGCAAGGACCTTGCCACCAAGGTGAACTTCGACGGCGAGCAGGGCGTCAAGATCGCGACCTGGTACCAGCAGATGGTCAAGGACGGCTACATGCCGAACACCGGCAAGAAGACCGACGACGCACAGGCGGTCTTCAAGTCCGGCACCTCGGCGATGCACCTGGAGTCGACCGGCTCGCTGCGCGGCTACATCAACGCGGCCAAGGGCAAGTTCACCGTGCTGACGGCGCCGTTCCCGAAGCTGAGCGCAGCCGACACCGGCGGTCCGATCATCGGTGGCGCCTCGCTGTGGGTCGACGGACCGGGTCACTCCGACGCGGAGAAGCGTGCGTCGTGGGAGTTCGTGAAGTTCGCCTCGTCGCCGGAGCAGCAGGCCGCCTGGCACACCGGCACCGGCTACTTCCCGATCAACTCCAAGGCCCTCGACCTGCCGGCCGACAAGGCCTGGGTGGCGCAGTACCCGCAGTTCACCACCGCGATCACCCAACTCCACAACACCAAGCCGTCGAACGCCTCCTCCGGCTGCATCCTCGGCGTCATGCCCCAAGCCCGCAAGGCCGCCGAAGACGGCCTCGAAAAGGCGGTCCTCGGCACCGACCCCCAAAAGGCGATGACCGACGCAGCCGCGTCCATCAAGCCCCAGATCGACCAGTACAACAAAACAGTCAAGAAGTAGTACTACGGCAGGTGCGGCCGAGTCTCTCGGCCGCACCTGCCCCACGCGCCACGTTCCACCGACTGACTCCGCCCCACCCCGCCCATCGGCGAGCGGGATCGGTCGACATTCAGTAATGCCAGTAGTACCTGCCGTCGGCGTTCCAGCTCACCGGGACTGTGGTGTGGTTGGTGAAGGCTGGGCCTTTGCCTCGGGCTATTTCCAAGGTCCGGGACAGTTGCAAGCCGTAGGGGTGGTTGTTGTCGTCCCACCATTGTTCGAATTGGGTGATGCAGGTCTGGTTCGAGAAGTAGGTGTTGGCGCAGGGATGCGGTGGGGACCACTTCTGGAGGTGGCGGAAGTTGACGGTGGTGGAGCCGTTCGGGGGTTTGATGGTGCCGACGGCGTCGAGGCAGTAGCCGGTCGTCGGGATCGTCCACTTCACGTAGTGCTGTTTGCCGCCTGCGGACGGGATGGGGGTCATCGCGCCGCAGGTGGCGTTGCCGATCTTCTCCGAGGTGACGCGCTGGAGCTGGGTCAGCGGGCGGCCGGCGCCGTCGTTGTAGCCGTCGAGGAGAACCCAGTCGCCGGAGTGGATGAAGTGCTCGGCCGATTTCGGCGGCCAGGTCTTCGGGTCGCCCCAGGAGATGTCCGACTCGGTGGCTGACAGTGGTGTCCACGCCCACTGGCCCGCGGCTGATCCACCGGCCCAATATTGCCCGGCCGAGCGCTCGAACATCAGCGAGTACTGCCCATAGTTCTCGGCGGCAACGGTCGTCGTACTGGCGTCCGACGCGCGCGACATGGTGACCGCGCCGGCAGCGGCCAGCAGCGCGGCGGCCGTGGTCAGCAAGGCAAGTTTCTTCCGCATGGGTGTCGACGCTAACCCCCTCGGGGTGCATCAATAGGGTCCAAGCAATCACGACTCGAGGAGCTTCCATGCCGGATCCCGTCACCGCCACCATCGACGTACCAGGCGCCGTTCTGACGTACGACGTCCGCGGCGACCTCCAGAACCGTCCGGTGCTGCTGATGATCGGCTCCCCGATGGCCGCGAGCGGATTCCTTACCCTGGCGTCGAATTTCACCGACCGAACCGTGGTGACCTACGACCCGCGCGGGGTCGAGCGCAGTACGCGGACCGACGGCAGCGGCGAACTGTCCCCCAATGACCACGCCGCCGACCTGGCCGCGCTGATCGAGACGCTCGACGCCGGCCCGGTCGACCTCTTCGCGAGCAGCGGCGGCGCGGTGAACGCCCTCGCCCTGATGGCGCAGCGGCCGGAGCTCGTACGCCGGTTGGTGGCCCACGAGCCGCCGCTGGCCACCCTCGTACCGGACTCCGAGGCGGCTCTCAAGGTCGTCGAGGACATGTACCAGACCTACCAGCGCGACGGGATGGGCGCGGGGATGGCCAAGTTCATCGCGTTCGTCAGCTACGCCGGGGAGATCTCGGACGACTACACCGAGCAACCAGCGCCCGATCCGGCGATGTTCGGCCTGCCGACGACCGACGACGGATCTCGCGACGACGCTCTGCTCGGCCAGAACGTGCGCGGCTGTACGTCGTACCAGCCGGACCTCGACGCGCTCGCGCAGGTGAAGGACAAGATCGTCGTCGGGGTCGGTGAGGAGTCGGAGGGGCAGTTCGCGCGCCGCGGCGGTGAGGCGATCGCCGCGCGGCTCGGCCTCACCCCGGTGACGTTCCCGAGCAATCACGGCGGCTTCCTCGGCGACGAGTACGGCCAGCCGGGCAAGCCGACCGAGTTCGCCGCCACCCTGCGTGAGGCCCTGGCGAACTGACTGCGACCTGTAACACCCCGGTGCGCCCGTGTCAGGCCGCGGGCGCACCGGAGTACAGGGCTGTGGAATGCGGCGCCCAGGGGATCTGGTTAGCTTGAGGTATGACTGACAAGCCTGAGATCGACTTTCCGGACGGCCCGCCGCCGGCGGATCTGGAGATCACCGACATCACCGAGGGCGACGGCGCGGAGGCCAAGGCCGGGTCCCAGGTGAGCGTGCACTACGTGGGCGTCGCCCACTCCACCGGCGAGGAGTTCGACGCCTCGTACAACCGCGGCGCTCCGCTGGACTTCCAGCTCGGCGTCGGCCGGGTCATCCAGGGCTGGGACACCGGCGTCCAGGGCATGAAGGTCGGCGGCCGGCGCAAGCTGGTCATCCCGCCGCACCTGGCGTACGGCGACCGTGGCGCCGGCAACGCGATCAAGCCCGGCGAGACCCTGATCTTCGTGGTCGACCTGGTCAGCGTCGGCTGACGACCTCCAACCAAGAAGCCCCCGGCTGCGTCACAATGACGCAGCCGGGGGCTTTTCAGTAGATCTACTCATCCACAGGCGGACCCGGGCAGGTTCACTGGAGGTATGACGACGATGGCTGCCCCTGCCACCACCCGGCCCGCGGTACTCCGGTACGCCGCCCTGACGGCCAAGGTCGCCCTCTTCGCTTTGTTGCTCTCGGCCCTCATCTGGCCGGATCTGAGCGGCATCAAGGGCAAGGCCTCGACCGCCCGGCTGATCGTCTACCCGATCGGTGCTCTCGTCCTGCCGCTGTGGTGGCTGGCTTACGGTCGGGCGAAGAGCAAACTCCACAAGGCGTTCCCGTGGTCCGCCGACCTGTTGATGACGCTGCCCTGGCTGGTGGACCTGATCGGCAACCGGCTGAACCTGTTCGACACCATCAGCTGGTGGGACGACGCCATGCACTTCGTCTTGTGGGCGCTCCTCACGGCCGGCGTACTGACTGCCTTCGCGCCGCGATCACTGACCCGCGCGTTGACCGTGTTCGTCGCGCTCGGCTTCGGTGCCACCGCGGCCGTGATCTGGGAGCTGGGCGAGTACGTCGCCTTCGTCCGGCACTCGCCCGAACTCCAGACCGCCTACACCGACACGCTCGGCGACCTCACCCTCGGCACGCTCGGTGCCCTGCTCGCCGGACTGATCGTCCACCAGACAAGGAAAGTCTGACCGCGACTCACGACAAGTCCTCGCGATGGTCCATCACCCATTGCCGGTACGACAGCGGCTCCCGGCCAAGGAGTTCCCGTACTACGCCTGTCGCGGGCGATCCACCCGCGGCGGCTTCTCGGAGGAAGTCAAGAATCGCGTCGGCCTGAGCGCTGTCGGGGAAGACCGTTCTCGCCTCGTCCTCGGTCAGCTCCTCGATCTCGATCGGGCGGCCGAGTACGTCGGCGATGACAGCGACCCGTTCCCGCTGGCTGAGCAGCTCAGCACCGGTGAGCATCCCGCTGGCTGCTTCGAGATCGACCGCGCCGGTCAGAGCGGCGACGGCGACCGCTGCGATGTCGTGCTCGTGGACGGGCGCGGTGCAAGCCTCCGGCCGGACGAGCCGGACGGGCCCGCGAGTATCCCAGTACAGGTCGTTGGTTGCCAGCACCAACGGCCGGATCGGCACCCACGGCAGGGCCGAGCGAGCGAAGGCGGCTTCGGCCAGCCGATGCTCCTCGGCGATGGCGTTCCCGGCCGCGGACTCCAGCAGCACGCTTCCCGACGACAGCTGCACGACCCGCTCGAGCTCCGCCTTCTCCAGCGCGCGAATCACGGCCTCGACCTGCTCCGGCGCCGGGGTATACAGGAACACCCGGCGTACTCCGTCGAGAGCCTGATCCAGGCTGTCCTGGTCACCGAGATCGGCGGCCACGACCTCAACAGCTTCGGGCAACTCGTGGCCACCACGCCGTACCGAGGCGCGGACCGGCTCACCTTCGGCCAGCAATTGATCGAGAACCGAACGCCCGATGCTTCCCCGGGCACCGATGACAAGTGTCGTCACAATTCCTCCAAGGCACAGGGACCAGCACAGCTGATCCATCCATGCGCCTCGGGAGCCGGGAAAGGCGGAAGGAGCGTTCCGACGCCGCACTCCCTCTGCCGCCCAGACTACCTGATCACCCGTACGCCGGACTGCTCGCGTCGGGGATGAGCAAGACCGGCGTACCGCCCCCGTTGGCGGGCACCGACCAGACGTCCGAGGCGTCGCCGTCCCGGCGGAGTCCGTAAAGGATCGTGGCGTCGTCCCGCCACAAGGGCTGGTCGTCGACGCTGCGGGTCTCGGCCAGCCGGGTCACCCGCTTCGTCGCCAGGTCCACGACCGCGAGCCGCCACACACCGTCGGAAACCTTTTGTTTGTAGGCGATTCGCTTTCCGTCCGGTGACAGCGAAGGGCACTCCACGTTCTCGAGGATCGCGTCGCCGCGGTACTGCCGGTAGTCGGCCTCGACCAGATACGTCTTGCCCTTGCTGCCCAGGGTCGCATAGAAGCGGTTGCCATCGGCATCGAAAGTGATTCCCCAGTAGTTGACGTCCGAAGCGAAGTACCGCTTACCGTCGACGAACACCGGGAGCTCCTCGATGGTCTTCACCAACCGGCCCGTCCGTACCTCGTACAGACCGCTGCGGGTGGAGAACCCGGTGGCCGAATACGAGTCACCGGTGACGAACAGCGTCCAGTAGACGAATTGCCCGTCCGGGGAAACCCGCGCCCGGCTCGGCGTACCGGGCAAGGTCTCCTGATGCCGGACCGACAGATCGGAGCCGAGCACGAGCAGGTCGGTCACCGGCGGCAACGACCCCTGCCGAACTCGAAGGCAGATCCCCGTACTGCGAGCTGCCGCGAAGCGGTCGCAGTGGAGATCTCCGACCTTTCGCGCCTCGGTCGGAGCAGTTCTCGGCACGGCCGCCAACTTGCCGAAATCCGGGCCCTGGGCAACATTCCGGAAGAACAGGGTGTGCCCGTCCAACGGCAGCGGCTGTCCGGTGACCACCGCGACCGCGTTGACCGCCGGCTCGTCGCCGCGCGCGGACACGACGTACGCGATCGCCGCCCCCGCGAACAAGGCGAACCCGACGAGGCCGATCAGTAGCTTCTTCATCCCTTTGCCTCCCAGGGTTTGACGACGGCGGCTGCGACCGTGATCGTCAGCAGCAGTCCTGCCGTCACGAGCAGGGACGGACCGAGGTCCCACAATGTCCAGGCGAGGCCGAAGAGCACGGCCGACGCCATCCGCGCGAGCGCCTGGCCGGTCTGCAGCAATGCCAGACCACTGGCTCGAAGGCCTTCCGGCAGCAACGGGCCGGCGGCCGCGGGCAGCACGCCGTCCGTCGCGGCGTAGAACGTTCCGTGCAAGGCCAATGCGCCGACGGCCGGCCACGGACCGCCGACCGGTCCGCAGACCAGGACCAGGCAGACCACCAAGGCGAGGTGGCCGCCGACGAACACCTTCCACCGACCGACCCGATCGGCCAGCCGGCCGAGCGGAACGGCGAGCAGCAGGAAGACTCCCGTAGTACCGAGCGGCAACAACGGAAACATCGTGCTGCTGATCTCCCACCGTCGCTGCAGAGCCAAGTACACAAAGGAATCCGTGATCGTGACCAGGCCGAGCAGCGCGGCCCAGCCGCACATCCGGCGGAAACCTTTCCGTCCCAGCAAGGCGAACATCGCCCGCAACGGAATACCCGCGGCACGATGTTTCCGGACCCGGTCGCGGACTGCCACGACCAGCAGCAGCACGCCGAAGCCGGCGATACAGAAACTGGTCACGAAGACGGATCCGAAGTCGCCGAGGCTGACCCACAGCACACCCATCGCGACGAGCGGACCGAGGAACGCACCGGCCGTGTCCAGCGCACGGTGTACGCCGAACGAACGGCCGAGCGCCTCCGGCTTGCTGCTCAGCGAGATCAGGGCATCCCGAGGGGCGGTCCGGATGCCCTTCCCCGCACGATCGACAGCAAGTACCGCACCGATCCCGGCCACCGACGAGCCCGCCAGGATCAGCCCGAGCTTGCAGATCGCCGAGAGTCCGTAGCCGATCCCGGCCACCGCCTTGAGACGGTGCCAGCGATCCGCGGCGTATCCCCCGACGATCCGCAGTACGGCGGTCGCACCGGCGTACAGGCCGTCCAGGAGACCGAACTGCAACGGGTTGAGGCCGAGACCGAGAACCAGGTAGAGCGGAAGGACGGCCGTCACCATCTCCGAGGAGATGTCGGTGACCAGGCTGACCAGACCGAGCGCGACGACGTTGCCGGATACTCGGCGCCAGCGGAGGGCGGTGGTACCGGTGGCCGGGCCGCCGCTGTCGGCGGCCCGGCTGGTAGCGAGGTACATCTCAGTGGCAGGTGTAGGTCGGGCTGCTGTCCAGCACCGTGTTGTCGACCCCGATCAGCTGCTCGGTGAACGTGTTGTCGGTCATCGAGAGCTTCAGCACGCCGTTCTTGTCGTGGATCAACTTGGCGGTGGCAGGGTGCGCCGCGTGCACCGGGTAGAACGAAGCGCCGCCGGTTCCGCCGATGATCTGGACCGGACCGTTCGGGTCCTTCTGGCCGTCGACGTTCTGCGGGTAGAACCGCTCGTAGTGGTGGTCGTGACCGTTCAGAACCAGGTCGACCTTGGCGCCGACCAGTGTCTGCCAGAGCAGGGCGCTGTCGGGGTTGTCGCCGTGGTCACCCGAGCTGAACCGCGGGTGGTGGTAGTAGGCCGCGATGCAGCCCTTGGTGTTGTTGGCCAGGTCTTGCTTCAGCCAGGTGATCTGCGCCGGCTCGGCCAGGTTGTCGTGGGTGACGAAGTCGTTCGAGTCGAGCGCGATGAAGTGCCAGTTGCCGCGATCCCAGCTGTAGTAGTTCTTGCCCTGCGGCGTCGCGATCGACCCGAAGTACTTGTGGTAGCCGTCGTACGGCGTGTCGTCGTACGTCTCGTGGTTCCCCGGGATCGGCTTGGTGATCGCCTTGAACTTGCCCCAGGTCTTGTCGTAGTAGTTCTGGAAGTCCGACAGATGCGCGTCGTCGTACTGGTTGTCGCCCATCGTGATGACGTTGGCCGGGTTCATCGCCTGGACCAGAGCCGCGGTCTTGGGGTGCGCGCAACTCGAGCTCGAAGCGGTGCACTGCTCGGCGATGTCGCCCGCCGCCGCGATGACGAACTGGCCGCCGCCACCTGCCGGTGTCTGCACGCTGAGGGCGGCGCTGTCCGCCGAGACGTTGCCGGCCAGGTCACGAGCCCGCACGGTGTAGCTGTACGCCGTACTCGCGCTCAAGCCGGTGTCGTTGTACGGCGGCTGGGCCACGTTGGCGATCACCGCACCGTTGCGCAGTACGTCGTACGAGCTCACGCCGACGTTGTCTGTCGAGGCGGTCCAGTTCAGCGTTGCGGTGGTTGCCGTGACGCCAGTGGCGGCCAGTCCGGTCGGGACGGTGGGCGCTTGGGTGTCGCCGGTGGAGTCTGTGCTGCCGTAGACCTCCATTTCCCACAGGGAGTAGCCGTAGCTGGTACCGCGCTTGGTGCCGACCACGCGGACGTAGCGCCCGTGACCAGTCAGCCCGGTCAGGTCGTCGGTAGCACCGTTGCCGCCGACAACATCCTTGATGGTGGTGAAGGTGGTTCCGTCGTCGGACACCTCTACTCGGTAGTCCTTGCCGTACGCCACTTCCCAGGTCAGCTTGACCCGGTGAACCGTGGCAGCCTGGCCGAGATCGACCCGGATCCACTGCGGATCCACGCCTTCCGTGCTTGCCCACCGGGTGGTGAGACTCCCGTCGACGGCGAGACTTCCGCCGTACGAGCTGGTCTCCACACTCGACGTCAGCACCGGTTTACGCTGGGACAGCAGCGAATCGGCGGCTGTCTGGGCACTCGCACTCAACCCGACCCCAGCCACCAGCGCGGCAATCAGGAACGGGGGCAACACTTTGACCATCACACGACTTCGCGACATGAGAACTCCAGCGGGGCGATCGGGAGTGTTTCTCTAACTGTCAGGAAAGTTAACTAACAATTATCCACCCGTCAATGCCTCACCGGGTAGTAGGAGAGGCACGAAGCGGAGGCTAGTGCTGGGTGGGGGTGCAGATTCCGGTGGCTGCTGCGGAGGCTGCGAGGGCCTTGGCGGCCGGAGTACTGGGGTGCGGACGTGCGTCGGCGCGGTTGGTGTGGCGGCCGAGGGGGACGACCATGGGGGCGCCGGCGACTGGGTCGGGGATGACCTTGACCGCGAGGCCGAAGACGTCTTGGACGAGGGGTTCGGTGATGACGTCGGCGGGGTTGCCCTCGGCGACGATGGTGCCGTTCTTCATCGCGATCAGGTGGTCGCCGAAGCGGCAGGCCTGGTTCAGGTCGTGCAGGACCAGGACGATGGTTCGCTGGTCGCGTTTGTTCAGATCGACCAGCAGTTCCAGGACGTCGATCTGGTGGGTCAGGTCGAGGAAGGTGGTCGGTTCGTCGAGGAGCAGGATGCCGGTCTCCTGCGCGAGCGCCATCGCGATCCAGACCCGCTGCCGCTGACCGCCGGAGAGCTCGTCGATCGGACGGTCGGCGATCTCCAGCACGTCGGTCGACATCATCGCGTCGGCGATCGCCTCGTCGTCGGCCGGCGTCCACTGCCGGATCCAGCCCTGCCTCGGATAGCGTCCCCGGCCGACCAGATCGGCCACCGTGATGCCTTCGGGTGCGGTCGGCGCCTGCGGCAACAAGCCGAGCCTCATGGCGACCTCACGGGTCGGGATCTGCTGGATGCTCTTGCCGTCGAGCAGCACGGATCCCCTGCTGGGCTTGAGCAATCGGGCCAGCGTCTTCAGCAACGTGGACTTGCCACACGCGTTGGCGCCGACGATCACACTGATCTTGCCCGCCGGAATGCGCACCGACAGGTCGTGGATGATCTCGCGCTGGTCGTAGCCGACGGCAAGGTTCTCGGCGGACAGGCTGTGGTCCATCAGGGTCTCCATCTCAGCCACCACTGCCTACCCGGTTGGTCCGGGCGAGCAGGAACATCAGGTACGGCGCGCCGACGACACCGGTGACCACACCGACCGGCAACTGCGTGTGGCCCAGCCCGTGCTGCGCGATCAGGTCGGACAGCGACACCACGAACGCGCCGATCAGCGCCGATGCGACCAGAGCCGGCCCGGGCGAACGCGTCAGCCAGCGCGCGATCGGCGGCGCGACGAACGCGACGAACCCGATCGGCCCCGCCGCAGCCGTCGCCATCGCGGCCAGCAGCACACCCACCACGATCAGCCCGAGCCGCGACAGCTCAACCTGCAACCCCAGCCCGTACGCCGTTTCGTCGCCGAGCTGCAGGATGCGCAGCCGGCGTACGAGCAACACCAGCACCGGCGAAAGCACCGCCAGGGTGATCGCCATCGAACGGACCTGCGACCAGTCCCGGCCGTTCAGGCTCCCGGTCAACCAGATCAGCGCCTGCTGGGCGATCTCGACGCGCGCCTTGGTCAGCAGGTACGACGTGAAGCTGGTCGCCATCGCACCGATCCCGATCCCGACCAGGATCAAGCGGTAGCTGGAAACACCACGCCGCCAGGCCAGCAGGTACATGATGATCGCGGTCAGCAAGGCCCCCGCGATCGCGAGGGCGGCCACTGCCGCGCCGGTCAGGCCGAGCGTGACGATGGCGAGCACCGCGAACGCACTGGCGCCGTACGTGACACCGATGATGTCCGGGCTGGCCAGCGGATTGCGCGCGATGCTCTGGAAGATCGCACCGGACATTCCGAGCGCAAGGCCGACCAGTACGCCGGTCAGCGCGCGCGGCAACCGCAGTTTGTTGACGATGAACTCGGTGGCCCGGTCACCGCCGCCGAACAGCGTCTTCACCACGTCGACGACCGGGATCTTGAAATCGCCGAGGGAGAGCGACACGCAGAAGATCACGAACACCACGGCGGCCAGGACGGCGATCACGACCACCGACCGCGCCCGCCGGGCCGACCTCGCCCGCGAGATCACCTGGGCGGGCGACAGCTCCACGCCGGCCGTCACAGGGCCGCCAGCTTGCGTCGGCGTACAAGCGCGATGAAGAAGGGAGCGCCGACTACGGCGGTGACAATGCCGACCTGGAGTTCGCCGGGCTGGGCGACGAGCCGGCCGATGATGTCGGATCCGAGGAGCAGGATCGGTGCCAACAGCATCGAATACGGCAGGATCCAGCGGTAATCGGGACCAGTCACCAGGCGCGCGACGTGCGGGATGGTGAGTCCGACAAAACCGATCGGTCCCGCGGCGGCGGTGGCTGCTCCGCAGAGCAGCACGACGACGAGCGCCGTGAAGATCCGCGCCAGTCCGACCCGCTGGCCCAGCGATCGCGCGACGTCGTCACCAAGCGACAGTGCGTTGAGCACCCGGCCCGAGAACAGCGCGAGCACGATGCCGACCAGAATGAAGGGCGCCACCTGACCGACGATGTCCGAGCCACGGCCCGCCAGCGATCCGACCGCCCAGAACCGGAACTGGTCGAACGTGTTGACGTCACCGATCAGCAGCGCGGTGGTGAGCGAGCCGAGCATGGCCGTCAACGCAGCTCCGGCCAGGGCGAGTTTCACCGGCGTCGCACCTTCACGGCCGAGTGAGCCGAGCGCGTACACCGCAACCGACGCGGCCGCCGCTCCCGCGAAGGCCAGCCACACGTACGCCGTCAGGCTCGTCAGCCCGAACCAATAGATGCCCGCGACAACGAAAAGTGCAGCCCCGCCGTTGACCCCGAGAATGCCCGGATCGGCCAGTGGATTCCGCGTCACCCCTTGCATCAGGACTCCCGACAGGCCGAGCGCCGCACCAACGAGCAGGCCGACCAGAGTCCGTGGCACCCGCAGCGAGTGAACGATCACCTGATCGGTATTGCCGGCGTCGTAGTGGCGCAAGGCATCGAACACGGTCGACACCGCGATCTGTTTCGAGCCCACGGCAACGCTGAGCCACGCCACGACCAGCAGCAACGCCACGCAGCCGGCCAACCCGAGGATCAAGGTGCCGCGACGGGTCCGCGAGCGACGCCGAGGCACGGCGGCTGTCTCCGGCCGGGTGGCGGCGGCAGTGGACGGCGAGGGCATTGGATTTAGATATCCTCTTAGGTAAGGCTAACCTTGTTGCCTCAGGATAGCCCGCACGCCATCGGGTCGCATCCGAGCACCCCTGCTTTGTCAGTACTTACATCGGAGAACCGGTATGACGACGTTGCTCGAGCGCCCGATCGCGTTCGACTCGGTCCTCGCCACGGTGGCGTCGATCGAGGACCTCAGCCCGCACCTGCGCCGGGTCACGTTCGTGGCACCCAGGCTCGCCGACGTGGTGACCGCCGGTCCCGATCAGCGGATCAAAGTCCTGCTCTCCCCACCCGACGGCGGCGTACTCCGCCTGCCGACCGGCCCCGAGTGGTACGCCGACTGGTGCTCGATGCCGGCCGAGGAACGTTTCGTCATGCGCACCTACACCGTTCGCGCAATGCGTCCCGAGCTGGCCGAATTGGATATCGAATTCGTTTTGCACGGCGTGAACGGCCCGGCTTCGGCCTGGGTGAGTGAAACCCGGCCGGGCGATCAGGTCGGGCTGATCGTGCCGTTCTCGGTCGACACCACCAGCATCAAAGGATTGCTGAACTCGGGCGTCGACTATGTTCCGCCCGCGACCAGTACCAGCCGTATCCTGGTGGCCGACGAAACCGCATTGCCGGCGGTGGCGGCAATCCTCGAGAACCTGCCGGCCGGCGTACGCGCGACCGTCTTCATCGAGGTTCCCGATGCCCGCGACATCCGCCCGCTGCCGAGTCCGGGCGAGGTGGACGTCGCCTGGATCACGCGCGGTACCGGATCGTTGCCTGAGGCCCTCAAAGCCGCAGACCTCCCGTACGACGCCGACTACGCCTGGGTCGCCGGAGAGTCCGGGATGATCAAGCAGGTCCGCCGCCATCTCGTCAACACCGTCGGCCTGCCCAAGCCGGCGGTCTCCTTCCAGGGCTACTGGAAGCGTGGCGAACCGCAGATCTGAACCGCAGACAGCCGCATCCGGAGAGCCGGGCAGGGCTCTCCGGATGCGGATCGATCAGCTCGGGTTCTCCGCGTGGGTGAGGGTTTCCCAAGCCACGAACAGGTTGTTCGAACCCGCCGGGCGCTTGGACTCGGTCAGAGCCTGGGTGTTGGTCATCGCGATACCAAGTCGGGTGTGCAGGGCGTTGAAGCCGACCTCGGTGATCGGGCCGAGCCCGCGGTTGACGCTGCCGCCGCACAGCCAGGACGGCACCGGCTCGAGGTTGCGCTCCCAGCGGGACTGGAAGCCGAGTGCCTGACGAAGGCGTTCACCGAACTCGGGGTACAGGTCGATGCCCTGGATCCGGGAGGTCTCCAGGACGTGGGAGATCGAGGAGATCCCGTAACCGGTGTGGGTGAAGTCGCGGCAGGTCTCCTGGGTCAGGCCGTCGACGAAGGTGCTCTGGCCCTGCCAGTACGCGATGATCTTGTCGCGGGTGTCGAGGTTCTGGCTCGGCTTGGTCTTCGGCAGCGCGCCGTCCGAAGACAGGTAGACGTAGGCGGGCACGCGGACCCGGAAGAGCGAGATCGCCTTGTCGTACACGGTCGGGTCGTCGAGGAAGACACCGATGCCCTGGATCGCCTCGATCATGCTCAACTCCCAGTTGCCGTTGGAGTTCGAGCCGTTGATGATCTCGGGCAGGTAGACGTTGCGCAGCATGGTCGCGAAGCGTCCCGCGTTCGGCCAGTTGCCGTAGATGTGTTTGATGATCTCGGCCGCCTTCGGCCACGACGACCCGGTCCAGGCCGTCTGCAGCGGCGCGTTGCTGTTGGTGTGGTCGGTGATCGTGTTCGACCAGGCGTCCATCAGCTGGATCGCCTTCTGTGCATAGCGATCGTCGCGGGTGTAGTACCAGATGAGCGCATCGGTGTACGCCGCGATCGCGTCCTCGCGTTCGTTGGTGCAGCCGTAGTTCGGGTTCGAGTACGGACCGCATTCGACCACCGCGCGTGGGGTCGGCGTACGGCTCAGGGACGCGTAGTTGCTGCTCTTGGCCTGGTTGTAGGCGTTCGTCCACGGTTGGGCGCCGGCCTGCACCTTGGTGCGGACGAAGTCCAGTTGCGCGCGGCTGACGCCGACGCCGGGATGGGCGAACGCGGCCGGCGCATTCACGGCAGCAGGCCGCTGAGCCGCGGCAGCGGGTCGCTGAGCCGCGGCAGCGGGTTGCTCGGCGGCGATCGCCGGATTGCTGAGAGCGCCGGCGATGACGGCTGCGCAGGCAGCGGCCACCAGGGGAATCAATGCTTTCTTTCGCATGGGCGGATGTCCTGTTCTCGGGGCGGTGGACTCCGCGATTCCCCCCGCATACCGCAGAGTCTTTTCGGAAGTGTGCCGATGCAACCCCGAGCCGTCAATATCCCAGCGACCCAGAATTCCTCTGGAACAAAGTCATACTTCGTCCCACCGAAAATGGAACAAAACGCATCTTTGTCCCACCGAATGCTCGTGCATTTTCCGCCGGCTACCGCATTACCGGATCAGCGCCGGTGAGCCTCGCCGGCCAGCGCCTCTTCCTTCACACCCGCGGCGTCGAGCAGGGCCGACGCGGTAGCAACTCCGATCCCACCGAGCGGCTGCGCCCGTACTACGGCCCGCGCGCTCGCGCCGTCGAAGACCATCGTCAGCTGGACAGCCAGCAGGTCCGGGTTCTCGACGCCGGCCGCGATCAACTCGGACCGGAAGAAGTCGGTCAGCCGCTGCTTGAAGTGCCGCGCCACCACGCTGCCCGGGTGCTCCGGGTTCTTCAGCTCGACCGCCGTACTCACGAACGGGCAACCGAAGAACTCGCGGCCGGCCGCAAGCCGATCCTGCTTCTCGAACACGACCAGGATCCGCTCCCGCGGCGTCGCCCCGTCCTCGACCCCCGGCTCCAGCGCCTGCTGGTGCGACGGCCCGACGCTGGCGAGGCTCTCCGCGATCAGCTCGTCCTTGGACCGGAACAACTGGTACATCGACTTCTTCGAGACCCCGGCCGCCTTGCAGAGCGCATCGACGCCGATGTTCACGCCGTCGCGGTAGAAGAGTTCGCCCGCCGCGTCCAGCAGTCGCTCGCGGGGTGTCGCCTGGGTGGTCATGAATCGAGCGTACCGGGTCGGCTTGCGTTTGGAAACCGATCGGTTTACGCTCTGGAAACAGAACGGTTTCCCACCTCTCATCAGGAGCTAGCAATGACCACCCTCGAAGGCGCCGTCGTCCTCGTCACCGGCGGCAGCCGCGGTATCGGCAAGGCGATCGTCGACGACCTGCTCACCCGCGGCGTCAAGAAGGTCTACGCCACCGCCCGCAACCCCCAGCCGAGCACCGATGACCGGCTCGTGAACGTGCCATTGGAGGTGACCGATCCCGCCTCCATCGAAGCCCTCGCGGCGGCGGCACCCGACGTCACCGTGCTGATCAACAATGCCGGGATCACCGGCGGCCGCAGCCTGCTCGACGCACCGGTCGAAGAGATCCGGGAGGTGTTCGAGGCCAACTTCTTCGGGCCGCTGAACGTGACCCGGGCCTTCGTCCCCGTGATCGAACGCAACGGCGGCGGCCACATCCTGAACATGCACTCCGTGCTGTCCTGGATCAGCATCGGCGGCGCCTACCCGGCCAGCAAGGCCGCCCTCTGGTCCCAGACCAACGCCCTGCGCCTCGAACTGCTCGACCGCGGCATCGGCGTCACCGGCCTGCACGTCGGTTACGTGGACACCGACATGGCCGCGCACATCTCCGACCCGAAGTCCCGGCCGGAGGACATCGCCAAGCAGGCCCTGGATGCGATCGAGACCGGCACCCACGAGGTCGTGGCCGACGAGCTCAGCCGTAACGTCAAGGCCGGCCTCTCCGCCGATCTCACCACCCTCTATCCCCAGCTGAAGAACTAAGCAGGCTTGGGATTCCAGGCGGTCAGCGTGATCTTTCCGGTGGTACCGATGTCGACGTACTCCGGCCAGATCACCGGCGACACCCCCTTGCGCCAGGAGATCGCGAAGTACGCGCCGCTCTGGTTGTCGCCGTAGGTCACGGTGTTGCTCCAGGCAACTGACGCCAGGACCGACTTGCCGCGCGCCAGCCGGATCGTGGTCGGCCCAGGATCCGTCGCCATATAAGACGATCCGCGCGCGACGATGAGCTCGAACTTGCCCCGGCGGGCGTTGAGGACGGCGACCTCGGGATAGCCGTCGACGACGAGCGTCTTCGAGCCGCAGTTGGTCAGCTTCACGGTCACGGCCCGGTGGCCGAGCGCGGGATCCACCGGCCCGACCGTGATCGCCCCACCCGAAGGCGGGCACTTCGTCGGCGGGAGCGTCGGCTTGGGGGTCGGCCCAGGGGTCGGCGTGGCGACGGCGGCGTCACCGTCCGGCGTACGGCGTGGTGCCGCGTCGGTCGCCACCTCGGTTCCACATCCGCCCACGAGCAACAGCACAGCCACGAGCCACCCCAGCCTGATCACCCGTTGAACCTATGCGGCCAGAGGTCGACCGCCCCGGTCGCCTACACAGGGTTGTTTCGGCGACACCCCGTGATCGACTTTCCGTAGGGACTTTGCATAAACTCCTCCCAGGGAGTGCCGTTGGCGGGGCGGCCGGCGGCACTCCCGACCTCTACCGACCCCGCTCCCCTGCCGACGAGTACAGATCCCGGTCCCGCGCGTACTCCATCGACGCCGCGATGCTGTCCGCCACCTCGCCGGAGATTTCCCGCTCGACGAGATGCAGCGCCAGGTCGATCCCGGCCGTGATCCCGCCGGCGGTCACCAGCGTGCCGTCGTCGACGACCCGGTTCTTCTTCAGCTCGGCGCCGAACGTCTCCAGCTCGGCCCAGGCGTTCCGGTTCGTGGTCGCCGGGCGACCTTTCACCAGCCCGGCTTCCGCCAGCAGCATCGCTCCGGTGCAGACCGAGGCGATCCAGGACAGCCGCGGTACCAGTTCCGCGATCCGCTGAGGCGCTCACCAGCAGTTCGCGAGACGCCGATCGTCAGATTCCGGCCAGCCTGCTTCGAGATCGGCCGAATGCTCTCGGTGACGAAAGGTCTTGGTGGGCTTACGTCGACGTACCGTAGATTCCATGTCAGTGACAGGGGGACGTCCTACCGCGCCGGTAGACGTGGATGCTGCCACCGTGATGGACGAGCAGATCGGGCCGTACAAGCTGCTGCGCCGACTCGGCCAGGGCGGCATGGGGGTCGTGTACCTCGCCGAAGGGCCTGTGCACAAAGAGGTGGCGCTGAAGGTACTGCGGCCGCACGTGGCCCACGATCCGACCGCGCGCGCCCGGCTGGAGCGCGAGGCCACCACACTGCAGAAGGTCAACCACCCTGGTGTCGCAGGCATCCTCGACCACGACCTACGCGGCGACCGCCCGTACCTCGTCACCCGCTTCATCCCCGGCCGGCCACTCGACGAGCAAGTGGACGAGCGCGGCCCACTGACGCCACAGCGCTGGCTTCCGCTGGCCGGCTGCCTCGCCGAGTCGCTGCAGGCGATCCACCAGGCTGGTGTGATCCACCGGGACCTCAAGCCCGGCAACGTGATGATGTTCAACGGCAAGCCGGTGATGATCGACTTCGGCATCGCCCAGGCCGCCGACGACCTCCGCCTCACGCAGACCGGGCTCGTGATCGGTACGCCGGGCTACCTCGCGCCGGAGCTCATCGAAGGCGAGATGGTCTCGGAGTCCGCCGACTGGTGGGGCTGGGCCGCCACTGTCGCCTACGCGGCCACCGGACGACGTCCGTTCGGTAAGGGACCTTTCGAGGTCGTGCTGCACCGCGTCCACACCGGCAAGGCCGACCTGGAGGGCCTGGACCCGCGCCTGAAGCCTCTGCTGGCTGCGGCCTTATCACCTGATCGCCGGGACCGCCCGACCCAGCTCGAGATCATGACCGGCCTCAACCGGTACGCCGAGGGCAGGGACGCTCTCATCCCCGACCCGACGGTCGAGTCGGCCGCGAAGGAGACGGCCGAGGTCAATCCGCCGACTGCGGTGATGACCCGCGTGATGCCGGAGGACGCCGTCGCGGCGACCGCGGTTGCCGGTCACGATCCGGCCGAGGTCGCGAGCCTGGTGCCTTCGGTCATTCCACCGCTCTCCGCCTTCACGCCACTGCGGGACAAGCTGCGGGATGTGGCTGCTCAGCAGAAGGCGAAGGCGGCTAGTCCGGCGCCGATCCACCCTGCGACCTACAGTCCGGCGCCGGTCGCAGCGGCTCCACCCGCGCTACCGCTGGGCGCTCAGGGGCCGGCCTACGGCGGCTATCCGGGGCAGGGGGTTGCGCCGTACCAGCCGACGTACCAGCAACCGTCGTACGCACAGCAGTCGTACCAGCCGCAGCCGCAGCCGCAGCCGCAGCCGCAGTTCTACCAACCTCAGCCAGAGCCGCAGTACCAGCCGGAGCCCTACCGCGGGCGCCAGCCGCCGGGTCAGAGCGTGGTGCCGAAACAGCCTGCCGGGGACGTCGCGGCACCTGCCAACCAGCAGCTGGCGCGGACTGTGCTGCTAGTGGCTCTACTGCTCGCGCTGTCCGGTCTGATGGCTCTCTACCCCGGCTTGGGGCTCCTGGTCACGACGCTGCTGCTGGTGTTCGCCAGGACGGTCGACCGCGGAAGTACTGCGCTTATGCGCCGCCGCCAGGTTCGTGGCGGACGTGGCAAGTCGGACGGCGTCATCGCGATCGCAGCCAGCCCGGTACACCTGATGGCAGCCTCACTGATCACGCTGTTCTGCTTGATCCTGCCGGTCATCGTCGGCTTCATGGTCGGCGGCATCGTGACCGCCGGTGCCGCCAACTCGCACGGCACCGGGTGGGAGCCGCTGTCCGCAGTCGGCTTCGGCACTGGTGGCGTGGCGGGACTTCTCGCTGCCTGGTGGGGTCCTGGCGGTAGTTCGCTACGCCGAGGCGCCAAGATCACCTTGCGCTCGGCCGTTCGCCCAGCCTGGCTGAGCCTGCTGGTCGCAGTACTGCTGCTCGTCGCTGCCGTCGCGGCATTCACGGGCGCATCCAACGGCTCCGGCTCCCGCTGGGCCCGTACTGCGATCCACGTGCCCTCGGCATCCGAGCTCACCGACGTGCGCGGCTATCCCCTGATCCGCGATCTCCCCATCATCGGCAACAACCGCTGAACCCACCCCCTATCTCCGGGGGTGGGCTCAGGGTTCAGATCCGGTTGTCGAGGATGACGATCTGGGAGCGCTCGGGGCCGACACCGACCGCGGAGATCGGGGCGCCACTGATCGCCTCGACCGCCTTGACGTAGGTCTGCGCGTTCTTCGGCAGATCCTCGAACGTCCGGCAGCCGGTGATGTCCTCCGACCAGCCGTCGAACTCCTCGTAGACCGGCGTCGCGTGGTGGAAGTCGGTCTGCGTCATCGGCATCTCGTCGTGCCGGACGCCGTTGACGTCGTACGCAACGCAGACCGGGATCTTCTCCCGTCCGGTCAACGTGTCCAGCTTGGTGAGCACGAAGTCGGTGACCCCGTTGACGCGGGCGGCGTACCGGGCGATCACCGCGTCGTACCAACCGCAGCGACGCGGCCGGCCGGTCGTCGTACCGAATTCGAAGCCCTGCTGGCGCAGCCACTCACCGTCCTCGTCGAGCAACTCGGTCGGGAACGGACCTTCGCCGACGCGGGTGGTGTACGCCTTGACGACCGCCATCACACGGTCGATCCGGGTCGGCGGGATGCCCGATCCGGTGCAGGCGCCCGCCGAGATCGCGTTCGACGAGGTGACGAACGGGTAGGTGCCGTGATCGACGTCCAGCAGGGTCGCCTGACCGGCCTCCATCAACACCGTCTTGCCCGCGTCCAGCGCCTTGCCGAGCAGCAGGCTGGTGTCGGCGACCATCGGACGCAGGCGCTCGGCGTACCCGAGCAGTTCGTCCATCACCTCGGCGATCTCGACCGCGCGCCGGTTGTAGACCTTCACCAGCAGCTGGTTCTTCTGCTCCAGCGCGCCGGTGACCTTCTGCTCCAGGATCTTCTCGTCGTACAGGTCCTGGACGCGGATGCCGATCCGGTTCATCTTGTCCGCGTACGTCGGGCCGATGCCGCGCCCGGTGGTGCCGATCTTGCGGCTCCCCAGGAACCGCTCGGCCACCTTGTCCAGTGTCCGGTTGTACGGCGGGATCAGGTGCGCGTTCGCACTGACCACCAGCCGGCTCGTGTCGACCCCACGGGCGTTCAGCGCGTCCAGCTCCTCGAACAGCACGCTGAGATCGACCACCACCCCGTTGCCGATCACCGGGGTCACCCCGGGGGTCAGGATCCCGCTCGGCAGCAGATGCAGCGCGTACTTCTCGGTGCCGATCACCACCGTGTGGCCGGCGTTGTTACCGCCGTTGAACTTCACCACGTAGTCGATCTCGGCCCCGGTGTTGCCGAGCAGGTCGGTCGCCTTGCCTTTGCCCTCATCGCCCCACTGGGCGCCGACGAGCACGATTGCGGGCATCTCAGCCCTCCTCTTGGCCGTGTCAGTCTTGGCCGCATAAGAAAACGGTGAAGCCCGGACGCGTTCACCGAGAGTTCACTCGGTGAGGCTTCCAGGCTCTTGCGACAGGAGTCTACCGGACCTGCGCATTACCACGCTGTGGCCGTGCGTGACGGGCAACACGTGACATCGTGCGTTTAATTCACTACGACGGGTTGCGGTTTTCCGTGATCACGTGCACACTCTTAGTCAGCGGCCCGCCGAAACTGCCGCAGGGGACGGTTCCGGCGGGCCGCTTTCTCGTGTCTACGCGACAATCTTCGTGCCTACGTCACAGACTTCGGGTCCGCTGGCTGGGCCTGCTCAGTCGAGGCCTTCCGGGTTCGACGCCAGCCACTCCTTCACCCGGCGGTCGGCTTCTTCCGGTGAGACGTCCTCGACCTTCGTCAGGATCGCCCAGCGGTGCCCGAACGGGTCGATCACCGTGCCGTACCGGTCGCCGGTCATGAACGTCTGGACCGCCTCCACCTGCCGCGCCCCGGCCTCGATCGCCCGGGCGAAGGTGGCGTCCACGTCCTCGGTGTAGTGCACCAGCGACGAGTGCACCCACTCGCCGTTCGGCGCCCGCAGCCCGATCTGCGGCATCTGGTCACTCAGCTGCAGCATCGAGTTGCCGATCTTCAGTTCGGCCTGGCCGACCCGGCCGTCGGGCATGTCCTGCCGGCTGATCACCTCGGCTCCGAACACCTGCTGGTAGAACTCGATCGCCTTCGGGCCGTCGTCGACCGCGAGGTACGGGGTGAGCGAGTGGTAGCCGGCCGGGATGGGGTTCACCTTGTTCGTCGTCATGCCCTCAGTCTTCGCGACGAGCGCCCGGTGGGTCTTGTAAGAACGCGACAGCCGCGAGGACCTGGGCTGGTCAGGCGACGCGCTGCGGGCTGAACTGCATCCGCGGTTCGGCGTACGCGTCCTGAGACTCGACCAGCTGCAACTCGCGCTCACCGGACTCGTGCGTACGCGTGAGCAGGTCGAACACGCTCGAAGTCGTCCGGGCGAGGGCGTCCGCGAGATCGCCCGTACGCCGGTAGTGCGCCGTGAAGAGCGCGGCCGTCACGTCGCCCGAGCCGTTCGCCTTCATCGGGATGTACGGCGTCTGCACGAGCCATGCGCCGCTGTCGTCGACGGCGAGCATCTCGATCGTGCCGTCCTCGCGGTCAGGGCGCTCGACGCTCGTGACGAGCACCGTACGCGGCCCGGTCGCGCGCACGAGTTCCACCGAGGCCAGCGTGGACTCGAGGGTGTCCGGCTCGGTCCCGGTCAGAAAACCCAGCTCGAACTGGTTGGGCGTGATGATGTCGGCCGCCGGCACGACCCGGTCGCGCAGCAGCACCGGGATGGCCGGAGCGACGAAACACCCGGACTTCGCGTTGCCCATCACCGGATCGCAGGAGTACACCGCCGCAGGATTCGCGGCCTTCACCCGCTTGACCGCCTCGAGGATGACGTCGGCGATCCCCTCGCCACCTTGGTAACCGGAGAGAATCACGTCGATCTGCGGAAGGACTCCGCGCTCCTCGATGCCCAGCAGCACCTCGCGTACGTCGTCCGGGCTGATCATCGGTCCACGCCACGCTCCGTAGCCGGTGTGGTTGGAGAAGTTCACCGTGTAGACGGGCAGCACCTCGACACCGATGCGCTGGAGCGGAAAGACGGCCGCCGAATTGCCCACGTGCCCGAAGGCCACCGCGGACTGGATCGAGAGAATCTTCACCGCCCGATCATCGCACTGCGCGTTCCACCGACAGGCCGGAGGTTGTCGGTGCGCTGTCGTAGGTTTGGCCTGTGCCGAGTGAGCCGACGTACAGCGAGAAGGGCATCCTGCACCCACGGGAGCAGGCCCGGCACCGAAACCTGTCCAGGCTCGCCGCCGGGCCGGGGATCGACCGGTTCGTCGAGTGGTACTGGATCGTCGAGTGGGACCTGGCCGAGCCGTACGTCGCGGAGGTGCTGCCGTTCCCGAGCGTGAACGTCACCTTCGAGGAGCCCGGTGGCGCGTTCGTGAACGGTGTCTGTACCACCAAGTTCGAGCGTGAACTGGTCGGCCGCGGCCGGTGCTTCGGGGTGAAGTTCTGGGCCGGTGGGTTCGGCGCGGTGACCGGTCTCGACGTCGGCTCGTTCCGCGACCAGGTGTTGCCGCTGCGCGAGGTCTTCGACGACGCCGACCGGCTGGCCGACCTGGTCTTCGCCGAGGATTCCGACGTACGCCGGCGTGCGGTGGTCGAGGCGTTCCTGTCCGATCACCTGGTGGTGGAAGACCCGCAGTACGAGTTGGTCCGGGCCGTCATCGCGGCGATGAGTGAGGACCGTACGCTGACCCGGGTCGACCAGGTGACCGAGCGGTTCGACCTGCCGATTCGCAAGCTCCAGCGCCTCTTCCGCCGCTACGTCGGCGTCGGCCCGAAGTGGGTGCTCCGCCGCTACCGCCTGCACGACGGCGCCGACCTCCTCGCCCGCGGTGAGTCCGCGGAACTGGCCGACCTCGCCGTCGCACTCGGCTACTTCGACCAGGCCCACTTCTCGCACGAGTTCAAGGAGCAGATCGGCCTGACCCCCGCGGACTACGCCGCCCGAGCCCAGGCCGAACGCCAGATCACCTACCGGTAGTTCTCCGGACCACCGCGGCCATCGCAGTTGCGAAGAGGGTTGCTGCCAGGGCTTGGGTGAAGCCAAGGTGCGGGCCGTGGGTATCTACGGCTCGGCCGGCGATGGCCGCGCCGAGAGCGATGCCTGCAGCGCTACCGGAGTTGAGCCACGTGAAAGCCTGCGTGAGTACTGCGGGCTCTACCTCTGCTTCCGTCAGCACTGCGGAGAGCACCTGGATAGGAGCGAGTGCGAGCCCGGGAAGAGCCAGCGCCAAGGCGAGAGCGAGTGGACTGTTCACAGCAAGCAAAGGCACGCACGTGACGGCCAGGACAGTCATGGCGAGGACCAGCTGGGTCGGAGCCGCGAGTCGCCATCGCCTTGCACCGTAGGCGATACCGGCGATCAGGCTGATCAGACTGGTGATGCTGTAGAGCGGCCCCGCCAGGGATGCGGCCCCTCTGTCGACAGCGAAGGCCGTGACGGAGACTTGCATGCTGCCGAAGAACAGACCGACGCCGACGTTCGTACCGACCATCGCGAGAAAACCCTTGCGTAGCAGGCGTTCTGAGCTTGCTTGGGAACTTGCTGCAGCCAAGGGCGGGGCAGTACTGCGTTGTGCGGCGAGCGCGAAGCCACCGGCCAGCACCAAGCTTGTCGCCAGCACCGAGCCGGCCACTGGCGATACCAGGGCGCTGACGGTTCCGATCAGAGCCGGCCCGACCAGGAAGGCCATACCGGTGCCCAGTGACTCCAGAGCGAACGCCGATGAGATGACGGGATCACCTCGGAGCGCATGCGACCACCGGGCTGCAGTCTGCGCACCGATCTGCGGCAACGACCCGCCTGCCAGTACTCCGGCCAGCACCAGCATCCACAGCGGTGCAGCAGACAGTGTCAGGGCGATCAACAGCGCGATCGCAGAAGCGTGCAGCAACAAGGTGACCGGCAGCATCCGGCTCTGGCCGTACCGGTCGATCAAGCGGGCCACCTGCGGCCCACCGAGTGCTTCGGCCACGGCAAAGCCGCCCGTCACGGCACCGGCGACGGCGTACGAGCCGGTCGAACCGTGGACGAGCCAGACGATGCCGAGGCCGGTCATGGCGATGCCGATGCGCGCAGGCGCAGCGGCTAGATAGAACTTCCACGCTCCGGGCGTCTGCAGGGCTGCGCCGTAGCCGCTCTGCTGCCTTTCGGGCGTGCGGATCCGTCCGGAGACAACCGGCACGGTAGGACCTTCCGCTGCCCGGCGGGGCGGTGATCTGACCGTGGGCGTCCTGCTCTGCCGGTCCGTCGATGCCGCCTACAACCGTCCATTTTCGGTAGGAAGCGGGGACGCACGCCGCCTACCGGCTCTATCACCGGGCAGTACCTCTAGGGTTCTGGTGACGAGCTCAGTCTACTCGGAACACGCCATCGCGCAGTACCGGCACGGACAGACTGGCGCCGAGCTCACCCGCGATCTCGACATCCTCCGCGAATCCGTACGCCGTGAGCTCACGTCCACCGGCACTGTTTCGGAGTAGCTCAGGCAGCTCGTCGGCAGCATCTCTGTACGCCGCCGCGGCAGCTCGCGCTTCTGGTGACAACGGACCGATGCCGCTGTCGGCCAATGAGGCCAGGAATGCGCCCGCACCCCACAGGTCTTCCACAGCTGGCCGCAGTGAACCGTCTTGCCACCTCTCGCCGGCAGCGATGGCTACTGCGGTCTGGGAAGGCTCCGCCGCCAGCTGGGTAGCCACATAGGTCGCAGCCGCAGCCGCGTTGCGCAGTGAAACGGCCAGGACAGTGGAGCCGCAGTCGAGGAGCTGCTGCGAGATCGTCGAGCCGTTGGGCGACGGCAGTACGAGACGCTTGATGTTCTGCGCTCGCCGGATCGTGACCGGCGAGAGGCTGATGCCGTCGGCACCAGCTTCTCCTCTACCGACGGCCAGCGCTGCGTTGTGCTGCTCCGCGAAGGCCACGGCCGTCTCGTCCCGCCAGCGATAGGGCAGGACTTCGATGCCGTTGTCCACGGCCACCGTCACCGCCGTGGTGAACGACAGAACGTCCACCACGGCGACCAGGTCACCACTGACCGCGGCCGCGCCGACCGGACCCCAGTCGAAGCCGACGCGATATCCGTGTTGCGAGTACGGGCTGGTCACCGACGGATCATCGTCCGCCGGCGCCGGCTCCGACAACTTCTTTCAGGTCGGCCGGTCGCGGCTTTGCCGGCTCCGGCCGGGCAGATCAGCTTGCCGGCTTCGGCCGGCGCTTCAGCTTGCCGGCTCCGGCCGGGCAGATCAGCTTGCCGGCTTCGGCCGGCGCTTCAGCTGAGGACGTCCGCGGCGGTCGGGGACGAGTCGCGCAGGAAGGTGGCGCAGCGCTCGGCCTCGTCCTTCTCGTCGATGACGGCGGCCGCCTTGCCCAGAACGGCGAGGCAGCGCAGGAAGCCGCGGTTCGGCTCGTGCTCCCACGGAACCGGCCCGTGACCCTTCCAGCCGTTGCGCCGGAGCAGGTCGAGGCCACGGTGGTAGCCGGTGCGTGCATAGGCATACGCCTCGATGGTGCGGCCGTCCTCGAACGCCGCCTCGGCCAGCACCGACCAGGCCAGCGAAGAGGTCGGGAACTTGGCGGCGATGTCCACCGCAGCGGCCCCGGCGGCGAGTTCCGCCGCGGCCGGGTCTACGGGGAGTAGTGTCTCGGGTGGACCTGACAGCAGATTGTTCAATTCCATAGGCACATCTTCGCCGATCACGCAGCCGTTGCGGCATGTGACCGTCTGGCGAAATCCGTTGACCGTTCACCGGACGGCCACGGATGCTTGAGACCCTGCGTCGAGACCGCCGTGGTTCCCAGCTACGGCCGGAGAGGAGGCATCGGATGAGTGTCATCGTCCTGAACGCGTCTTACGAGCCGCTGCACACCGTGTCGATCCAGCACGCCATCCGGATGCTGGTCCGCGAGGTCGCGGTGGTCGAAGAGGCGCACGGCGAACGGACCATCGGCCCCTTTCCAGTGCCTCGCGTACTCCGCCTCGTCCGGTACGTGGTCACCCACTGGCGCTATGCGGCCGGCCGGATGAAGTACAGCAAGCACGGCGTACTGCGGCGGGACAGGTTCCGCTGTGCCTATTGCGGCCTGGACAACGCCGACACCATGGATCATGTCCAACCCAGATCCAGGGGCGGCCGGACGGAATGGCTGAATGCGGTGGCCGCCCATGCGTCGTGCAACGAGCGCAAAGGCAACCGGACCCCGTCCGAGGCCAACATGCCGCTCCTCTGGCAACCTTGGGTACCGACCCGCGCCGAGCTCGTCATACAGACATGACGGGCTTTTTTCATGCCCTCTTGTCCACAGCTTTGAAGTAGCGGCCAGGATCCGGGGCCGATCGCTGCATCTTCTCCAGTGTGAACCCACAACTCAGCGTGATGACTCTCATCCGCGGCGGGGTGTTCACCCGTGCCGATGCGCGCGCGTGTGGCTACCCCGACCCGGACATCGACTCCCTGCTGGAGACCGGTAGCTGGCGCCGGATCCGGCCGGGCACCTACGCGCCGCACCAGGTGCTCACTGTGGTGGACGAGCGAATGGTCCACCTCCGGCGGATCTACCGCCTCCTCCGGTACGGCGAGGCCGGGCTGACCGCGAGCCACCAGTCGGCCGCAGCCCTGCACGGCCTTCCGACCTGGGGGCTCGACCTCGGCCAGGTGCACGTGACCGCGCGCGACGGCCGGCCCGGCCGTCATGCGGGCGGCGTGCACCGGCACGTCCGCGACCCGGTCGGCCCACAGGTGCTGACCTGGAACAAGTTGCGGATGGCATCACCCGCCCGAGCCGTCGCCGAGGTCGCCGCCGCCGCCGACCGCGCACCTGCCGTCGCCTTGGCCGAAGCCGCCCTGTACGCCGGGTTGGTGACGCCGGCCGGTCTGCGGCGCGCGACAAGCCAACTGGTGCGGGGCTTTCACCGAGCCCATCGCGTGATCGAGCTCGCCGGCATGGGGTCTGCTTCGGTGGCCGAGTCCCGGCTGCGCCTCATCCTGTCCGAAGCGGGACTGCCGACGCCGCTGTCCTGCCCACCACCGGTCGATTTCCCACCTGCCGACGGCTCGGTTCCCGATGCCTCACTCACCGACGGCTCGCACTACGGCGGCCCGCACCACGGCGGCTCCCACCACGGCGGCTCGCACTACGGCGGCTCGCACTACGACGGACCGCACTACGGCGGCTCGGAGGTGGGCGGCTCGGATGTCGGCGGCCTACAGGTCGGGGGCGGTTGGGAGACCTCTGCTCTCTGGTTTCCCGACGAGCGGACGGTGATCGAGTTCGAGGCCCGCTTTCCCTTTCCCAGTTACGTTTCCGACGACGACACCGAGGAGCTGCCCGACCATGCGATCTCAGCCCACGACCCGAGCGACTACGAGTCCTACCCCGAGCCACTCGAGTACTGCTGGATCTCCTGGGCCGACCTCGACAACCCCACCGAGGTGGTGGACCGCATCCACAGCAGCTTCACCCGAGCCACCCGCCGTACCGGCATCCGTCTCTTCGACCCCACCCGCCGCCGGAAGTCGGGCGTCCACCGACACTGGCCCGGCCGACTCATCACTCCGACGCAGGAGGATCTCCCCAGCTGAGCCCGCTTTGCGACCGGATGCGGCGGAGGTTGCGTTTGCCGAGGGCGGCGAGGAACGGTTTGGCGAGCATCCATTCGCCGAAGCGATAGTCGTCGCCGCGGACCAGCCGGGCTCCGAGGTCGGGACGCAACCGGTGCAGGTAGGCGCGCGCCTTCTCGGCATGGAGGGAGTGGGAGACGATCTTGATCCGGGCCGCGTCCTCGATCAACGGGACGGCGTTCTGAATGTTCTCCCAGGTGCTCCGGCTGGTCGTGTCCAAAGCCAGTTCGCCCTGGTAGCCGCGAATTTCCCTTGCATAGCGAGCCATCAGCTCAGCCTCGGAAACGGCGCCGCCGATCGGCCCTCCGCACAACACCAGCCGACTCGCTCCCTCGGCCCGCCGGGATCGAAGGCCGACCCGCACCCGCCACCGATTCACCGCGTTGATCCGCGCCCCGGGATTCCGAAACCCCAACACCACAACAGCTTCAGTGCCCTGGCCACCGACTGCAGCAGGAGCCAACCGGCGACGAGAGGCGCGCCAATGCTCGTACTCGCCCCACAACAAGAGCACGATCGCCCCACCCACACCCCAGGAGGCCACTCGCCGAAGACCCATCCGGCAACCCTAGACACCCGCAGGTGCCACCTCAGCCCCGCAGGTGCCACCCCAGCACCCCCGCAGGTGCCACCTCAGCCCCCGCAGGTGCCACCTCAACACCCGCAGATGTCACCTCATCCGCAGGTGCCACCTCAACACCCGCAGGTGCCACCTCAACACCCGCAAGTGCCACCTCATCCGCAGGTGCCACCTCAACACCCGCAGGAGCCAACTCAACACCCGCAGGTGCCACCTCATCCGCAGGTGCCACCTCAACACCCGCAGGTGTCACCTCTGCGCGAGCCACGGCTGACCGCCAACGCCGGCCGAACTCAACCAGCGGGCTCGCCGAACCGTTCGACAGGTCGCGGATCGACGATGCCGACGAGTCGCGGATCGACGACGCCGGCGGATCGCGGATCGACGACGCCGACGGGTCGCGGATCGCCAATGCCGACGGGTCGCGGATCGGCGACGCCGACGGTTCGCGGATCGACGATGCCGGCGGGTTGCGGTCGACGACGCACCGGGACGAACTCATGAGAAGGGGCCGTCGGCAACTACTGCGGCGACCTCCGCGCGCCGGAGGTTGTTCTGGTCGAACTCGGTCAGACACCAGGTCGCGCCCTCGGCAGCGAAGGGCCGAGGATCCGACCCCGGCGGCAGCGCGACCACCACGTCGTACGGCGCGGTGCGGTCGGCACGAAACTCTTGGACGCCTTCCACCGCTTCTGCGAGTTGATCCGGATGCACGAGGTTGACCGGGAAGAACCCGTCGTACCGCGCCGCCCGGCGTCGGGGCCGAACTTTCCCGGGGAAGCCGGCGATCCAGATCGGCACCCCGGCGTCCTGCGCCGGCTTGGGCAGGAACTCGACGTCGTCGACGACGTAGTTGTCGGTGCGATGACGGACAGGCTCTCCCGACCACGCCGCTTGCAGGATGGTGAGAGACTCGTCGGTCAGTTCGGCGCGTTTGCGATCGTCGACCTCGTCGCCGAAACGGCTGAACTCCGCACCGAACCGATCGCTGCCGATGCCGACGCCGAGCGTCAACCGCCCTCCACTCAGTACGTCGAGAGTCGCCGTCTGCCGAGCGACGATCGCCGGTCGCCGCCGGGCCAGTGGCGTCACCATCGGCCCAATCCGCAACGTCTCGGTCCTCATCGCGGCGGCGGTGAGCGCGATCCACGGATCGGCGAGCGCACGGACCGGCCGTTCCCAGCGCACGTGATCCCACACGAACAGTCCGTCCCAGCCCGCTTCTTCAGCACTCGCCGCCAACTCGGCGACCACGCGCGCATCAGCCAATTCGTCGAACAACGGAATCCAGACAGCAGACTTCAAAGGCGCCATCCCCCGACGATAGGAGAGCAGCCCCTTGTCCGCAGCCGCTCCCACCCGGCCCACACCGAGCCCACACCCCGCCCACACCGCCCACACCGCCCACACCGAGCCCACACTCAGCCCACACCTAGCCCTCACTCGGCCCACAGCCAGCCCTCACTCGGCTCATAGCCACTCAACAGACCCACCACGCCCCTCGCAGACACCCTCAACCTCCGGACGCACCCTGGCGGGCAGTTGCACGGAAAGAGCCCGCCACCTGGGGTGACGGGCTCTTCGGTCAAGCGGGTCATCTGAGCCGGCGGTGTCTCCCACCTACAGCGGCGGGATCATCACCATCGATGTGACGACGGAGGTTCTGATGGAAGAGCCAAGTGTTCGGCGGCTTCCGGAGTTGCGGCGTGGGTCAGGCGAGCAGGGAGGTGCCGGTGGAGCGGAGGTTCTCGCAGGCTTCGGCGACGCGCTTGGCCATGCCCTCCTCGGCGGCCTTGCCCCAGGCACGCGGGTCGTACGCCTTCTTGTTGCCGACCTCGCCGTCGATCTTCAGCACGCCGTCGTAGTTGGTGAACATGTGCCCGGCGACCGGACGCGAGAACGCGTACTGCGTGTCGGTGTCGACGTTCATCTTGATCACGCCGTGATCGACCGCGGCCCGGATCTCTTCCAGGGTCGAGCCGGAGCCGCCGTGGAAGACGAGGTCGAACGGACGCTCCTTGCCGACCTTGGCGCCGACCTGGTCCTGGATCTCCTTGAGGATCTCCGGCCGCAGCTTGACCGAGCCCGGCTTGTAGACGCCGTGCACGTTGCCGAAGGTCAGCGCGGTCAGGTAGCGACCGTGCTCACCGGTGCCGAGCGCCTCGACCGTGGCCAGGCCGTCCTCGACGGTGGTGTACAGCTTCTCGTTGATCTCGTTCGCGACGCCGTCCTCCTCACCACCGACGACGCCCACCTCGATCTCGAGCACGATCTTGGCCGCCGCGGCCTTGGCCAGCAGCTCCTTGGCGATCTCGAGGTTCTCGGCCAGCGGCACCGCGGAACCGTCCCACATGTGCGACTGGAACAGCGGGTTCTCGCCGCGGGCGACCCGCTCGGCGGAGATCTCCAGCAGCGGCCGGACGAAGCCGTCCAGCTTGTCCTTGGGACAGTGGTCGGTGTGCAGCGCGATGTTCACGTTGTAGTTCTTCGCGACCTCGTGCGCGTACGCCGCCAGCGCGACCGAACCGGTGACCATGTTCTTCACGGTCGAGCCGGACAGGTACTCCGCGCCGCCGGTGGAGACCTGGACGATGCCGTCCGAGCCCGCCTCGGCGAAACCGCGGATCGCGGCGGTCAGCGTCTGCGACGAGCTGACGTTGATGGCCGGGTAGGCGAAGCTGTTCTGCTTGGCCTTGTCCAGCATCTCGGCGTAGACCTCAGGGGTGGCAATAGGCATGTCTCGCGGTACTCCTCACAGCAAAAGAACGTGTGGGTCGAGCTCCAGTATCACCGTCGCGCACGTCGTCGTACGCGGCGGCCTCCTTGCCGGGCCGGCCAGGTAGCCGGGGAGCGAACAGCAGGCTAAGAGACCAGTTCATGAAGAGGACTGATCCAGTTCGTTGCGGCGCCGGGTCGGCCGTGTTGCGTCACCGGCACCGGGACTCAGGCCGATCCGGTCCGCGGGCCACGCGGCGTCAGGGCCATGTGCAGCCGATAACGGTCGGCCCGGTAGGCCGACCAGGACAGTTCGACGACCTTGCGGCCGGCGAAGGTGGTGCGCTCGAGGACCAGCAGGGGTGCCCGCCTGGCCACGCCGAGGACCCGGGCGACATGACCGTCGGCGTTGTCCGCCCGGACGGTCTGCTCACCCGACGTGACGACGACGTCGTACTCGCTGGCGAAGACGTCGTACAGGGTGCCGAGCTCTCGGCCGAGCAGGCCGGGGAAGAGCGCGGACGGGTAGTAGCCGATCTCGTAGGCCATCGGCGAGGCGTCCGCGGTGCGCAGCCGCTCGACCCGGATCACCTTGGTGCCCTTCGGGACGCGCAGCCCCTTGGCCGTCTCGTCGGAGGCCTCGATCTCGGTGGCCGACAGCACCACGGTGCCCGGCTCGAGCCCGCGGGCCCGCATCTCCCGGGAGAACGAGGTGAGGTGCAGCTGCGAGTCGACCTGAGGACCGGTGACGAAGGTGCCCTTGCCGTGCACCCGCTCCAGCGCGCCGGACTCGACCAGGTCGCTGATCGCCTGCCGGACGGTGACCCGGGAGACGTTCAGTTTGTCCACCAGGGCACGCTCGGAAGGGATCGGGTCACCCGGGTGCAGCTCGACGTCGATCAGCCGCTCGAGCACCGATCGGACCTGGGCCCGCTTGGTAGCCACCATCGAATCTCGATCCTCCAGACCTGGGCGGCCACGCAGGGGGTGCCCCGGTACGCCGCTCACTGCTATCGTGCGCATCATACCTGTTAAGACCAGATAGGACCAGTGATCGTTGTGGTGTCAACGCCCGTCCCCGCCCCGGCAACCCAGATGGCCCGCGAGATCGCCGAACAGCCCGCCGCGCTGGCCGCGACCTTCGAGGCCCTGCTGCCGTTGCGGCACGACGTCACGCGGCTGGCCGCGGGGCGTCGGCACGTGATCTTCGTGGCCCGCGGGTCGTCCGACAACGCGGGCGTCTACGGGCGGTACCTGACCGAGATCCACGCCGGCCGGCAAGCGTCGCTGGCCGCGCCGTCGGTCGCCACCCTGTACGGCGCCAACCTCGACCTGTCGAACTCCTTGGTCGTAGCGGTCAGCCAGTCCGGCGCCACTCAGGAGATCGTCGACACCGCCGAGTGGGCCAAGCGCAACGGCGCCGCGATCGTCGGCATCACCAACGACGGCGACAGCCCGCTGGCTTCGACCGCCGATGTCGCGCTCATCACCCAGGCCGGCAAGGAACTCGCGGTCCCGGCGACCAAGACCTACACCACGCAACTGGCCGCGATCACCGTCGCGGTCGACGCGCTGGCGCAGAAGCCCGGCACGCTCGACGCGGACATCGCCCGGGTCCCCGACGCGGCCGCGAAGATGCTCGAGGGCTCCGTCGAAGCCGCCGCCGACCTGCTCGCCGGTGCGCACGACGTACTGTCCAGCGGACGCGGCCTCACCTTCGGTACGACGCTCGAGGTGGCCCTCAAGCTCGAGGAGACCTGCCTGCAGCCGGTCCGCGGACTCTCGTACGCGGACCTCAAGCACGGCCCGATCGCCGTCGTCGACGCGGACCTGGTCACCATCCTCGTCGCGGCCGCCGACGGCCCCGCCCTGCCGGGGATGACCGAGCTGGCCGCGATCGTGCGAGAGAAGGGCAGCAAGATCCTCGGCATCGGCGGCGACGCGACCTTCGCCTCCCGCTGCGACGTCAACCTGGCCGGCCCGGACCTCCCGGAGACCCTGTCCCCCCTCGCCCTCGTCATCCCGGCCCAGCGCGCGATCGAGGCCCTGGCCCGCAAACTCGGCCTCGACCCCGACGCCCCCCGAGGCCTCCGCAAGGTCACCCAAACCGACTGACCCCTCGTCGGCAACGCCGCAAAGCCCGCGCTCACCAGACGCGAGCGGCGCCCGCAGTACAGGCGCCCGCCACCTGAAGTTCGAGGTGGCGGGCGCTTTGCTTTCTGGGTGTCCTAGGCCTGCTGGGCATCGAGGATGCCGGACAGGCTGGCAGTCAGGTAGCTGATCAGGGCGAAAGATGATCGCAGAAGACCCCCGGGACCTCCGTCACCCCAGGAAAGTCAGACGGTACGCACGCTGCGGATGCTTTCCCCCGGGGAGCGTTCGCCCGGCGCAAACTGCCGCCAGCCACCTGTGCATCCTTCGCCGTTGTAGACCGTGACGTAGAAGTTCGTGTGGTTGACGATCGATTTGCGGCCCGGGTTGAAGGGCGTGTAGCAGACACCGCGGGTAGTGCCTCCGAGCCAGCCCTTGCGGTAGTTGATCTCGGCGAAAGCGCAGAACCAGCCTGCCGGGCAGTCCTCAGCTGCTGCTGGTGAGGCCGACGGACCGGTCGTCCGCAGTCCGACGACTGGAGGTGCCGAGGGCGCGACGCTGCGCGGCGCGCCCGAGTCGGGTGCTTCGGCGGCGCTGGCGGTGGTCGAGGCGAGGCCGGCGATCACGAGGGCGGACAGGGTCATCGTGGTGAACAATCGTTTGCTCGCCATGCAGGCAACGTAGGCAGTCGATTACCGAGAGTCGATGGATACAGGGATACTTGCAGCTTTTGCCATTCAGTCGCAGGTATGTCCCGCCGCCGTGCCGTGACGGCTGGATCACGTCGACCGGCCTCGGCTGACCGCTGGCGACCAGCAGCGCGTCGCCGCGGTCAGATTCGGCCGCGGCGGCGCAACGCAGTACTGATGCTTTCCGCGCAGTCTCGTAGAGGCTCCAGTACGTCGGAGCGCAGGGCTGCCTTTGATGTTCGGGACGCGTGGGCCGAGACGTTCAGGGCAGCCACCGGTCGGCCGCGGGAGTCCTTGATCGGTACTGCGATCGACCGCAGCCCTAGCTCCAGCTCCTGATCGACCAGCGCGTACCCGTCCGCACCAGCGCGAGTCACCACTTCACGTAGCGCGTCTGTCGACGTCACCGTGTGCTCTGTATGTGCCTCGGCGTCCAGTGACTCCAGGTATGCCGACAGTTCCTCCTCCGGCAGTCCCGCGAGCAGCACGCGCCCCATCGAAGTCGCGTACGCCGGGAGGCGCGCCCCCACGCCGAGCGCGACCGTCATGATCCGGCTGGTGGGCACCCGGGCGACGTAGACGATGTCGGGCAGGTCCAGCGTCGCTATCGAGCACGACTCCCGCGTCTTGGCGCTCAGCTCCTCCATGAACGGGCCGGCGATGTCGCCGAGGTCCAGCGAGGACAGGTACGCCCAGCCCAGCGCCAGCACTCGCGGCGTCAGCGAGAACCGCCGCCCGTCACTGCGCACATAGCCGAGCTCCTCAAGAGTCAGCAAGATCCGTCGGGCTGTGGCCGGGGTGATGCCCACATCGCGGGCCACCTCGCTCAGCGTCAGCGACGGCGCATCCGCGGAGAACGCCCGGATCACCGCCAGCCCGCGCTCCAGCCCCTGCAGAAAAGTCCCCGTAGACGCCTCACCGGCCATCAGCTACGCTCTTTTCGTTGAAAGAAAAACTTTTCGCTGAGCGAAATCTACTCAGACGGTAACCGAGAACAGGGAGCCGCGTCCAGCTATGACAGTTCCGCTGGCTGATGCCATTGCCGAGCATGTGCACGACGGCGACACCGTCGCGCTCGAGGGCTTCACGCATCTGATCCCCTTCGCTGCTGCCCACGAGATCGCGCGGCAGGGGCGCAGGCAGCTGACGCTCGTGCGGATGACGCCGGACCTCGTGTATGACCAGCTGATCGGCCTGGGCGTCGCTGACCAGCTGGTGTTCTCGTACGGCGGCAACCCGGGCGTCGGCTCGCTACACCGGCTTCGCGACGCAGTGGAGAACCACTGGCCGCACCGACTCGCAATACACGAGCACAGCCATGCCGGGCTCGCCAACGCGTACTCCGCCGGAGCCGCCCGCCTACCGTTCGCCGTACTGCGTGGCTACCGCGGCACGGATCTCGAGGAGCAGCGCGACATCATCTCGCGGGTCACCTGTCCGTTCACCGGAGAGGAGCTGGCCGCCGTACGGGCTGTGAACCCGGACGTCACGGTGATCCACGCGCAGCTCGCGGACCGCGACGGCAACGTGATGCTGTGGGGAATCACCGGGGTGCAGCGAGAAGCCGTGTTGGCGGCCAAGCGGGCGATCGTCACGGTCGAAGAAGTGGTCGACGAGTTCCCGGAGCACACGGGCGCGGTGATTCTGCCGAACTGGGTGCTGGCTGCTGTTTGCGTGGTATCGAATGGCGCTTGGCCTTCGTATGCGGCCGGTTACTCGGTTCGCGACAACGATTTCTATCTGGAGTGGGACAAGATCTCCCGCGATCGCGAAGCCTTTCTGGAATGGGCTGCCGCCAACGGGCTTCCACCGCAGAAGGAGAACTCGCATGTCTGACTGGGACAGCGCCGACATGATGAATGTCGCCGCGGCACGTGAGCTCAAGAACGGCGACGTCTGTTTGGTCGGGGTCGGGCCGCCCAACCTGGCGGCGAATCTCGCTCGGCGGACGCACGCGCCGAACTGCCGGCTGGTGTACGAGTCCGGCGCGATCGACGCGAAGCCGAGGCGGTTGCCGTTGTCGATCGGGGACGACGATCTGGCGGCGACGGCGATCGCGGTGGTGTCGGTACCGGAGATGTTCAACTTCTGGGTCGGTGCCGGGCGGATCGACGTCGGGTTCCTCGGGGCCGCGCAGATCGACCGGTTCGGCAACATCAACACCACGGTCATCGGCAGCCATGCCGATCCGACGACGAGGCTGCCCGGTGCGGGTGGCGCGCCGGAGATCGCGGCCGCGGCCGGCCGGGTGATCGTGATCGTGAAGCAGTCGCCCCGCACGTTCGTCGAGCAGCTCGACTTCATCACGTCCGTCGGCTACGGCCCCACCGGCCGCGAGCGCCGCACCCGCAGCGCCCCCGACCGAACCACCGAGCCAACCGACGCCGAGCCGACCGGTGCTGGGCCGATGGGTGCTGGGCCGACCGGTGTTGGGGCGACGGGCGCTGGGCCGACCGGTGCTGGGCCGATGAGCGCTGGCCGGACCGCCGTCGGGTCGACCGGTGCTGGGCCGATGGGCGCTGGCCCGACCGCCGCTGGGGCGATGGGCGCTGGCCGGACCGGCGCCGGGTCGATGGGTGCTGGGCCGACCGGTGCTGGGGCGATGGGTGCTGGGCCGACGTTGGTGATCACCGACTTCGGCGTACTGGAGCCGGATCCCGGGACCAATGAGTTGACGATGACGCGGCTGCATCAAGGTGTCACTGTCGAGGATGCTCGCAAGGCGACCGGCTGGGACCTGAAGGTTGCCGAGAGCATCGAAGAAGTCCCGCCACCGACCGCGACCGAGTTGGCCGCTTTGCGCAGCCTCCGTAACCGGGAGACCGCTGATGCCTGAGCCTTTCGTACACGTCGGACTGCCGAGCCGGATCGTGCTCGGCCCCGGCACGTTGGACAGCGTCCCGAACGAAGTGGACCTGCTCGAGATCACCAAAGTGCTGCTGATCGCCACCAACTCGGTGCGCAACGAGGCGGATTTGCTCGAGCTCGCCTTGCAGGACCGGTTCGCCGGCCGCATCGACGGAGTGAAGCAGCACGTCCCGATGGAACGAGCCGAGGCGGCTCGCGCCAAGGCCAGAGAGGTCGATGCAACCGGTATCGTCGCGATCGGCGGTGGTTCGGCGATCGGCCTGGCGAAGGCGATCGCGCTCACCTCACACCTCCCGATCATCGCGATCCCGACCACGTACGCGGGTTCCGAAATGACACCGGTCTGGGGCCAGACGGCCGACGGCGACAAGACGACGGGCACCGACCTCGCAGTACTGCCGAAGACTGTTGTCTACGATCCGTTGCTGAGCAGGCAACTCCCCCTGGACATCACCGCCGCCAGCGTTGCCAACGCGTTGGCCCACTGCGTCGAAGCGACCTGGACTGCCAAGGCCGACCCGATCACCGAAGTCATCGCAGTAGAAGGAGTCCGGGCACTACGCGACGGTCTGCAAACCGTCCTCACCAACCCCACCGACTTAGATGCCCGCAGCAACCTTCTGTACGGCGCTTCGCTGGCCGGCTCGGCGTTGGCGAGTGCGGGCACCGGGATCCACCACAAGCTCTGCCACTTGCTCGGCGGCGCCTACAACCTGCCGCATGCGGAGACGCATGCCGCTGTCCTTCCGCAGGTCTCGCGATACAAGGCGACCGGACGGGCAAAGCAAAGACTCGAAGCAGCTCTGCAGACCGACGACCTGGCAACCGGACTCTTCGACCTGTTCACCGAGGCGCACGTGCCGATCAGCCTGAAAGAGCTTGGATTGACCGAAGCCCAGGCCAGCGAGGCAGCTGACAAGTTTGCAGCGGCCCATCCCGAGGAGGAGAAGAAAGTTGTCGCCGACATACTCCTCCGCGCTTGGAACGGCAGCAAACCTGAAGGAGTCTCCCGATGAGATCCGCTTACTTGCTGGACGCGGTACGGACACCCGTCGGCAAGCTCGGCGGCGCGTTGTCCGGTGGGCGGCCGGACGATCTGGCGGCCGTGACGCTGCAGGAGCTCCTTCGCCGCAACCCCGGGCTCGATCCAGAGATGGTCGAGGACATCTTCCTCGGCAACGCGAACGGCGCCGGTGAAGAGAATCGCGATGTCGCTCGGATGGCAGCCCTGCTGGCCGGCTTCCCGACGAGCACTCCCGGTACGACGGTCAACCGGCTCTGCGGATCCGGTCTCGAAGCCGCGATCCAGGCGGCCCGCGCGATCGAGACCGGCGACGCGAACCTGGTGATCGCCGGCGGCGTGGAGTCGATGAGCCGCGCACCCTGGGTCCTTCCCAAGCCTGACAAAGCCTTCCCCCACGGCAGCATGACCGCGGAGTCGACCTCGCTCGGCTGGCGGCTGGTCAACCCGCGGATGCCGAGGGAGTGGACGATCTCCCTCGGCGAGGCGACGGAACTCCTGGCTGAGCGCTACCACGTCGAACGCGAAGCGCAGGATCTCTTCGCACTGGAGAGTCATGAGAAGGCTGGAAAGGCGTGGGCAGCAGGCCGATTCGACGACGAGGTCGTTCCGTGGGAGCACCTGGCACCCATCCTTCCTCCCAAGAGTGCCCCGTTGCAGCGAGACGAATCCATCCGCGACGGCGGCACCCCTGAGGTGATGGCGAAGCTCCGGCCGGCGTTCAAAGAGGGCGGCACGGTGACGGCCGGAAACTCGTCGACACTGAACGACGGCGCTTCCGCAGTACTGATTGCCGATGAGACAACCGCACAAGGGCTCGGAATCGCACCGCTGGCGCGCATCGTCAGCCGGGCGGTGCACGCGGTCGAACCGCAGTACTTCGGGATCGGTCCGGTCGAGGCGTCGCGCAAGGCACTGGCGAAGGCCGGGATCGGCTGGAACGACCTGACGCTCGTCGAGCTGAACGAGGCGTACGCGGCGCAAAGCCTTGCCTGCTTGGGGGAATGGCCCGAGCTGGACCGCGGCAAGGTGAACGTGAACGGCGGAGCAATCGCGCTGGGGCATCCCCTCGGCAGCTCCGGTACCAGGATTCTGACCACGCTCGCGCACGAGTTGCGCCGGCGTGGTGGCGGCTACGGCCTGGCGACGCTGTGCATCGGTGTCGGCCAAGGCCTCGCGATGGTCATCGAGGCATAGGAGCAACCGGATGGACCTGGAAGGCAAAGACCTGACCGACACGGTGGTGGCGAGCTTCGAGGGCAGCCCTGACGACCGCACGAAGGCCGTGATGGGCGCGCTGGTCCGGCACCTGCACGCGTTCGCCCGGGAAGTCGACCTGACCGAGGAGGAATGGTTCAAGGGCATCGACTTTCTCACCCGAACCGGACACAAGTCGACCGGCACCCGGCAGGAGTTCGTCCTGTTGTCCGATGTGCTGGGCCTGTCGATGCTGACCGTCGGACTCGCCAACCGCACTCCTCCGGGCGTCACCGAGTCGACCGTCTTCGGGCCGTTCTTCGTCGAAGGTTCGCCGGAGATCGAGCTCGGCGGCGACTTGTCCAACGGGGCTCCCGGACAACCGTGTCTGGTGAGCGGGCGAGTCCTGGACACCAAGGGGCAGCCGATCGCGGGTGCGCTGGTGGAGACCTGGCAGGCCGACGAAGACGGCTTCTACGACGTACAGAAGGACACCGACGGGCCGCAGAACCGTGGTCACCTGACAACGGATGCCGACGGCAACTACTCGTTCTGGGCCGTCCGCCCGGTGGCCTATCCGATTCCCGACGACGGGCCGGTCGGCGAGTTGCTCCGGGCCGGTGGCCGTGGGCCGATGCGGCCGGCGCACATCCACTTCATGGTCACCGCGCCCGGCTTCTCCCGGCTGATCACGCATGTCTTCGCGGCCGGAGACGAGCATCTACACGACGACGCCGTGTTCGGCGTGAAGGACTCGCTGATCGCCGAGTTCACCGAGCATCCGGCCGGGACCGCTCCGGACGGCCGCGAGCTCCAGCAGCCTTACAGCACAGTCCAGTACGACCTGGTGCTCGCGACCACCGAGGAGACGCACGCGCTATGACCGAGGGATTCGAGACCGATGTCCTGATCATCGGCAGTGGCCCGGCGGGTGGGGCCGCCTCGCTCTTCCTGTCCAGCTACGGCGTCGACAACGTCGTACTGACTCGCTACCGCTGGACGGCGAACACCCCGCGCGCCCACATCACCAACCAGCGCACGGTCGAACTGATGCGCGACATGGGCATCGAGGACGAGATCACCGGCAAGGGGACCTCGCACGAACTGATGGGCCAGACCGCCTTCTGCACCAGCCTCGCCGGTGAGGAGATCGGCCGGATCCGTACCTGGGGAACGCATCCGCAACGCCTCGCCGACTACACCGAGGCGTCGCCGACGTTGCCGTGCGATCTCCCGCAGACGCTTTTCGAGCCGATCCTGGTCAGTACGGCGGCGGCTCGCGGCGCCCGGATCCGCTTCGACACGGAGTACTTGTCGCTGACGCAGGACGCGGACGGCGTCACCGCGAGAGTCCGGGACCGGCTGAGCGGTTCGGAGTACGAGATCCGGGCGAAGTACCTGATCGGCGCTGACGGCGGGCGGAGCAAAGTTGCCCAAGACATCGGATTGCCGATGGCGGGCGCGATGGACCTCGAAGGGTCGGTGAACATCGTCTTCGAGGCGGACCTGTCGAAGTACGTCGCGCATCGGCCGAGCGTGCTCTACTGGGTGCTCCAGCCGGGCGCCCAGATCGGCGGGATCGGCGCCGGCCTGGTCCGGATGGTCCGGCCGTGGAACGAGTGGCTGGTCGTCTGGGGCTACGACATCAACCAGCCCGCGCCTGTGGTCGATGAGGCGATGGCGACGGAGATCGTGCACAACCTGGTCGGCGACGACAGCATCGACGTCAAGCTCAAGGGCACGTCGGTCTGGAGCGTCAACCACATGTACGCCGAGCAGACGTCGGCCGGCCGCGTGTTCTGCATGGGCGACGCGATCCACCGGCACCCACCGAGCAACGGGCTCGGCTCGAACACCTCGATCCAGGACGCCTACAACCTCGCCTGGAAGCTGGCGCTGGTCCTCAAAGGTCAGGCCGCGCCTCAACTGCTCGACACGTACGACGCAGAGCGGGCGCCGATCGCCAAGCAGATCGTCGATCGGGCGAACAAGAGCCGCACCCAATTCGGTCAGATCTTCCGGGCGCTCGGGATGACGCCCGACGCGCCGGCCGGGCGGACGATCGATTCGCGCAAGGACGACACGGCCGAGGGTGCCGCCCAGCGCGAGGAACTCCGGGAGGCGATCAAGCTCAAGGACTACGAGTTCAACGCGCACGGCGTCGAGCTCGGGCAGCGCTATCGATCGGCGGCAGTGGTTCCGGACGGTACGCCGGAACCCTTGTACGACAGGGATCCCGAGCTCTATTACCACCCGACGACCTGGCCCGGCGCACGCATCCCGCACTGCTGGCTGACCCGCGGGACCGAGACCGTGAGCACGCTCGACGTCGTCGGCAAGGGCCGTTTCACCTTGCTCAGCGGGATCGGCGGTGACGCCTGGGTCAAAGCCGCGGAACTCGTCTCCGAACGGCTGGGCGTGGGGATCGAGCCCTTCGTGATCGGTCCCGGCCGCGACCTGGAGGACCTGTACGGCGACTGGGCCCGGCTTCGCGAGATCACGGACACCGGGTGCCTCGTAGTACGGCCTGATGCTCATATCGCCTACCGGGCAAGCGCTGTCGACGCGGATCCGACCACTGCCCTGACAGAGGCCTTCGAACGACTGCTAGGGCGACGTCAGGATGCGCCAGCTGTGCGGAGCGACCAGTAACGGCTCCTCCGGTAGCGGCGAATGATCTGGTTGGGCAGCGATCACGAGGCCTGCCACTTCGACCGGGAAGTGGTAGGCCTCGTCGCCGACGTTCAGGAGGAGCAGTAGCTGGCCGCGTGCGTCACCAGATCGCAGCGCGAGCGCCTTGTTCGTCAGGTGAACCACCTTCGTCCGCGACCGTGTCAGCCACGCGTTGCGACGCCGTACGCCGATCAGTCGCTGGTGCAGCCGGTACGTCGTCCAGTCGGCGTCGGCGAGCTGATCCGGCTTCTCCGGGAACTCCGGCCGGATGGCGTCGTCGCCACCGACCCGGTCCTCCTTGAGTCCGGTCATCGCCTGCTCGTCGCCGTAGTAGATGCTCGGGATGCCGGCGACACCGAACAGGATCGCGAGCGCGTGCCCGAGATGCCGCTCGTCGTCGAGTTTCGTGGCGATCCGGGTGACGTCGTGGTTGCCGACGAACGTCTGCGGCACCATCGGGTCGACCACCGCCTGGTGCCGCTCCAGCGCGTAGGCGAGCTCGAAGAAGTTGCCGTCGTTCAGCGAACTCCAGATCGCCTTCCACAGCTCGTACTGCGTAACCGAGTCGAGCGTGCTCGTCGCGGCATAGCCTGCGTAGTCGCCGTGGATCAGCTCACCGACGAACCAAGCCTCGGGGTAGCGCTCACGCACCTGCGCCAGCACGCCCGCCCAGAACTCCGGCGCTACGGCGTACGCCGCGTCGAGACGCCAGCCGTCGATACCGCGCTCGAGCCAGTGGCACATCACGTCGGCGACGTACTCGCGGACCTCAGGCAGGTCGTGGTTGAGGACCAGCAGGTGCTCATGGCCCTCGAAGTAGACCTGTGCGCCATCGGGGTGGCGGCGGAACCACTCCGGCTTCGCCGCGAACGATCTCGCGACGTGGTTGAACACGCCGTCCAGAACGACCCGGAGGCCTCGCGCCTTGGCCGCCGCGACGAGCCGGTCGAAGTCGGCGTAATCACCCAGCCGGGGATCGATCTGGAAGTGGTCGACCGTGTCGTACCCGTGCGTCTCCGACTCGAAGATCGGACCGAGCAGCAGGCCGGAGCAACCGAGCTCGATCGCGTAGTCGAGCCAGTTCTCCACACGCGGCAGGCGATGCACGATCCGCCGGCCGGGAGGCGCAGTCTTCTCCGCCCCTACGAACCCCAACGGATACACCTGCCACCAGATCGCATGATCAGCCCACAGCGGCATCCCAGCTCCTCCCGAACGAGAACACCACAGTAGTCATCCGCCCACGCCGCCCCTGCGTCGCTGCTCCCCCGCCCCCGCGGAGGACCCCTGAACCACGGGGCGCGCGCAGGTGTGTGTCAGCTAGCGGCGTTGAGGAAGGCGGGGTGGGCCTCTTCTACCAGGGCCACCATTTCGGCGGTTTCGGCTTCCAGGAGTTTCAGGTAGGCGAGGCGGGACTCGTCGGTGCGGGCCGTGGCGGCGGCGGTGGAGATGGCCTGGACGGTGGCGACCTCGTGGACGAGTGCGCCCCAGATCTCCTGGAGCTGCTCGATGGATGCTGGGCGCGCGTAGGCGACCTGCGGGATCTCGTCGAATTCCGACGCACGGCGGACATGCAGATTCGAACTCATGGATTGCCCCCATTTGGGAAAAGTTGCCTCAACTGCCTCACAGCTCGAAGAACTCCCCAATCCTTCGTACCTAGCTGCTCCAACGGAGCTCAACCCCTCGGGGTTACGGCCCCTGAGCCGGCAACTTTTCCGGCACCGGCTGCAACAAGACCGCGCACCGCGGACTCTTACCCCTTCGACAGCAGTTCGGCGACGGAAGGGTGATCGTGAGTGCCGATCTCGAGGAGTTCAGCGAATTCGCCGCCGCGCGCGGTACTCAGCTGTTCCGGATGGCGTACCTGCTGGCCGGTGACCGCCATGCGGCCGAGGACCTGACCCAGACCACGCTCGGCAAGCTCTACGCCTCCTGGTCCAAGGTCAGCCGGGCCGACAACCCGGTCGCCTACAGCCGCACGGTGATGGTTCGCACCTACGTCGCTTCCCAGCGCAGGACGAGGCTGGAGCGACCGACCGCCGAAGTACCGGACAGCGGCCGGCACGGCGAGGACACCGCCTTGCGACTGACCCTGTTCAGCGCGCTGGCCGAGCTGCCGGGCCGCGACCGGGCGATCGTCGTACTGCGGTACTGGGAGGACCACAGCGTCGAGGACACCGCCACGATCCTCGGCGTCAGCTCCGGCACGGTCCGAACCAGGAGTCAGCGAGCCCTCGGCAAGTTGCGGCAGCGGCTCGGTACCGAAATCAGCGAATTGAGTGGGCGATGAGCCCGGAACCGGAAGGACCCCTGATGGGTTTCGAGACCGAACTCAGCGAGCGGCTGCACGCCGAGACCGATGACGCCGTTGTCGATCTCGATCAACTTCTCACCGGAAGCGTTGCCTACGGCACCAAGCTCGTACGCCGGCGGCGGGTGACCCGGATCGTCGCGGGTGCGGCCTGTGTCGCCGCGCTGGGCGGAGCCTTCGCCTACGCCGGGACGCTGAACAATCCCGCCGGCGGCAAGATCCCGCCGGCCGCAACGGTCACCGCGACCCGCCCCGAGAAGCAGGTGCCGATCACCCCGCAGGCGGCGCTCGCCGTACTGCTCGAGTTGTTGCCCAACTCCGACCTCGCCATCAACCGGCGCGGGGGCTTCGACGGCATGAACAAGGTCCGAGGGATCTACGCGACGGCCGACTACGGCACCGCCGTACTGCGGCTTGAGATCGTCAAGAACCCGGTCCCCTACTCGTGTGCCGCGTACGAAGCCGGCTGCAAGGTGGTTCGCCTTCCGGACGGATCGAAGCTTCGTCTGCTCACCGCGAGCGTGGGCGGTGGTCAAGGCAAGAAGGACATCCAGCAACTGCAGGCCAATCTGAGCCGCGAGGACGGGTTCAGCCTCGACCTGATCGCCTACAACAACGCTCCGGCCCAACCGGCCATCACGCTTGCTCAGTTGCAGGCGATCGCGACCAGCACGCGCTGGCACCCGCGCCTGGACCAGTCCTTCGTTGCCAAGAGCGAACACCTGTTCCGGCCACGCCTGGTCACCGAACCGTCCGTACCGCAGTCCATCAACTCCCCTGGAGCCAACTGATGAAGCTCGCCCTGACCGCAGGCCTGTCCGCCACCGCGTTGATCCTCACCACCGGCCCTGCGCTCGCGGCAGCTGACGACTGGCACGAAACACCGACCGGAGTGGACGCGCTACTTCCCTACAGCATCTCGACCGGCGGCGGAGCCCTCTGGACCGTGGGCGCGATCGACACCAGGGACGACTTCCAGCCAGTCGCAGCGCGCTGGGTGAACGGGAAATGGCAGACAACGCCTCAGCCGGCCGGCCACGGTCGACTGGGCGATGTCGCCGTCAGGACAGCCGACGATGCCTGGGCGGTTGGCGCCCAGTGGGCCCCAGGAGCGCTGTGGTCAGATCTACTCGTCCAGCACTGGAACGGGAAGGCGTGGAAGCAGGTCGCCGGCCCCACCCCCGCCAGGGAAGACGGCAGCGAGTTTTACACCGTCGCCATCCAGGGTGGTCAGGTGTGGGCGGCCGGAAGCGGGCCAGGGCCGACAGAGGGCTCCAGCGAAGGCATCGTCTACCGGTACGACGGGAAACGGTGGATCGGCGTCAACGACGCGATCAGCGCCGCATCGCTGTTCATCTACGACATCGCCCCGCTCAGCCGCACCAACGTCTGGATCGCTGCCGAGAACGGGATCAAGCACTACGACGGGCAACACTGGAAGGACGCCGCGCTGCCCGGTGGTCCGTCCCCCGCGGTACATCTGCGCGGTCTCGCAGCGGTCAGCCCGTCCGACATCTGGGCCGTCGGCCATCGAGAAGATCCCGTACTACGGAGGCGTCCGCTCGTCTACCACTTCAACGGCAAAGTGTGGTCCGAGGTGTCGACACCTGCTGATTCGGGCGAGCTCTGGTCGGTCAACCTGGTGAAGGGCCAACCAGTGGCTGTCGGTGAGAGCCCGCGCGGACCGTACTTGTTGCGGATGACCGGGACGGGATTCGTCCGGCAGCCAGACCCAGCCGGAGCAGGCCTCCTCTTCAGCTCGACCGTCACCGGCGGGCGGCTCTGGATTGCCGGCAAGGCAGCCGACAACACTGCCGCCTACGTCGGCTTCAGCAGGTTGGGTAGTGGATGACGTTGGATGTGCCTGCGGCTCTAGGGACCCGGGCTAGGGCTTTTGACCGAAGGTGTGGCGGCGGATCCAGGCGTGCATCGCGATGGCCGCCGCCGCGCTGGCGTTGATCGAGCGGGTGGAACCGAACTGGGCGATCGACAGCACATCGGTGCAGATCGCGTGCGCCGCCTCGGTCAGCCCGGGGCCTTCCTGGCCGAACAGCAGGACGCACGACGGCGGCAGGTCGTACGTCTCCAGCGGGACCGAGCCGGGCAGGTTGTCGATCCCGATCACCGGCAGCTTGCGCTCTTCGGCGTACGCCGCGAGGCCGGCCAGTTCGGGATGGTGCCGGACATGTTGATAGCGGTCCGTCACCATCGCGCCGCGGCGGTTCCACTTCCGGTTCCCGACGATATGCACCTCCTCGGCGAGGAAGGCGTTCGCAGTACGGACAACCGAGCCGATGTTCAGATCGTGCTGCCAGTTCTCGATCGCGACGTGGAACGGGTGCCGATGCGCGTCGAGATCCTCGACGATCGCCTCCAGCCGCCAGTAGCGGTATTTGTCCACCACGTTGCGCCGATCGCCCGTCGCGAGCAGTTCGGGATCGAGCCGCGGGTCGTCCGGCAGGTCGCCCTGCCAAGGGCCCACTCCGACCTCCGGCGCGGCGACCAGATCGGTTCCGATCAGGTCGGTTGCGTTCTCGCGATTGGCTTCCTGCATGGGTCGGGACGCTACCCTGTGGCCGTGCTCTTACAGATCGCGATGCTGATGCCGAACTGGATGGACCCGGAATACCTGCTGAACTGGCTGGGTGACTGGTCACTCTGGGGCACGGCCGCGGTCGTCTTCATCGAATGCGGGTTGCTGTTCCCGATCCTGCCCGGTGACTCGCTGCTGTTCGCGGTCGGGCTGTTCATCGCCCGGGGCGCCATCGACGTGCCGCTGTGGCTGGCCTGCGTGATCCTGACCGTCTCCGCGTTCCTCGGCAACGTGTCCGGCTACTACATCGGCCGGGCGCTCGGGACGTCGTTGTTCCGGAACCCGGACGCGAAGTTCCTGAAACCGAAGTACATCGAGCAGACGCACGACTTCTTCGAGCGGTACGGTCCGCGGGCGCTGGTGCTGGCCCGGTTCGTGCCGATCGTGCGCACGTTCATCACGATCGTGGCCGGTGCCGGCCGGATGGACCCGCGCAAGTTCTTCCTCTGGACCGGCATCGGCGCGGTCCTGTGGGCCACCGGCATCACGTTGCTCGGGCACGCCCTGGGCAAGGTGAAGTTCATCCACGACCACCTCGAGCCGGCCCTGGTCCTGCTGGTGCTGATCTCGCTGGTGCCGATGCTGATCGAGTACCTGCTGGCCAGGCGCCGCGGGCGGAACTCAGTGGGCGAACGGGAAGTGGGCGTCTGACCAGACGTAGTCGGTGCTGAGCTCGCTCAGCTCCGCTACGCCGACCTGACCGCCCGGTAGCGGGCCGACCACCTGGCCGGACCCGAGTGAACACGCCACCCGGATCCGGTCCGCCGCCTGGTACCAGACCAGTGCCCCCCGTGGCACCGCCCCTTCGTGCAACAGGGCGTGATGGTCGAGCCAGCGCAGGGCGTCGGCCGGATCGTGCCAGCCGCTGTCCTGCGCGTATCCGAACGCCATGCGCTGGAACTTCAGCGACCAGTCCTGCCAGGCCGCGGACCCCACCCGCTCCAGCTGCCAACTCAGCGCGGACTCCGTGTCCCGCGGGTTCGAGACCCACTCGACAGTCCGGCGCTCCACCGCGATCTCCCCCATGGCCGTGCTCCCCCATCCGCCGGCCGTTGCCGAGGCATGCAGAATTCTCACCCGCCCACATACACCGCCGATACATTCCAACCATCACCTCGTGAAGAGATGCGGTATCTCGTGAAGAGATGCGGTGACGTCAGCCGGTGGCCTGGGTGGTGGGTGCCAGGGCGGCGAGGGCCTGGCGGGATTCGGTGAGTTTGGTGTCGTTGCCGACCTGTTGCCAGGCACGGACCGCGCGGCTGAGGTAGCGGCGGGCGAAGTCTTCGTTGCCGGTGCTCGCGTGCAGCCGGCCGAGGTGCAGCGCCGCGGCGCCCTCGACACTGCGATCGCCGAGCCTGGTACCGATCTCGATCGCGTCCAGCAGCATTCGCCGCGCTGCTGCACCTTCGCCGACCAGGATGAGCGCGTGCCCCAGTTCGGCCCGTGTGTACGCCGCGCAGTGGTCGTCACCGAGTCCGTTGAAGATCGCCAGCGACGCCTGCAACTGGCGGACCGCCTGCGCCGGGTTGCCCTGCTGTACCCGGAGTCCCGCGATCCCTCGGCGTACCTTGGCGACCCGGTGCACGTCGCCTCGGCGTACGCCGGTCAGGTAGGCCTCGGCCAGGTACCGCCCGGCCATCACCAGATCGCCGCGCGCCCGCCAGATCGACGCGGCCGCCGTCCGGGCGACCGCCTCGCCGTTGGCGTTCTGCACCTCGACAAAGGCATCGAAGGCCCGCTCGTACTGCGCGAGCGCTTCGTCCGGCCGGCCGCGTTCCCGCAGCCACGTCCCCAGCCCGACCGCGCTGACGCCCGTCCCGAGCCGGTCGCCGACCTCGGCGAAGATCGTCGCCGCCTCGTTCAGGTGGTACCAGGCGGGCTCCCAGTCGTCGCGGTAGAGCGCGAGCTGGCCGAGGTTGCGGTGCATGATCGCCTCACCGTGCCGGTTCCCGCACGCGATCGCGCTGGCCAGGCCGGCCTGGTGCGACTCGTTCCAGTCGTCGAAGCCGGCCCGCATGTCGAGGTACGGCCCCCAGCCGGCCGCGATCCGCCAGGCGTACTCGTGCAGCCCGTTCTGCGCCGCGGCCCTGATCGCCGGGACGAACGTGCTCCGATCGCTGTCGAACCAGGCGATCGCGTCCGCGTCCGTGAACGGCGCAGGCCCTGGTGACGGCGCGGGACCGGGCTGGTCGAGCACTCCGAAGTACACGACCGGTAACGCGGCGCCGGCCCGGCGGACCTTGTGCAGCAGGGCATCCAGGACCGTCGTGAGGTCCTTGACCGCCTGCGCCTTCTGCTCCTCGTCGCCGACGCCGATCGCATGCAGCCGGAGCAGATCGTGCACCCTGTACCGCGCTTTGCCGCTGTCGTCGACCGAGCTGATCTGGACCAGGTTCACCTCGATCAGGCGATCCAGGCTTCGGCGTACCGAGGCAGGTGAAGCGACCGGTTCGAGTACGCGAGCGGAGAAGACGCCGACCGCGAACCGTCCGATCAGCCGGTAGAGCCGAGCCTCCTCGGCGCTGAGCGAGCCGTAGCTCAGATCCGCACTGGTCCGTACGGCGAGCTCCCCGATGCTCAGCTCGTCCAGCCGCTGGGTCTCGTCCCGCAATCGCCGGGCCAGCTCGGTCGGGCTCAGGTCGGGCCGCTGCGCCAAGCGTGAGGCGACGATCCGGATCGCCAGCGGCAGGTTGCCGCAGGCCGACAGGATCTCTTCGGCCGCGGGCGACTTGGTATCGACACGACCGCTGCCGGCGACGCGCTCCAGCAACTCGGACGCCTCGCTGTCGTTGAAGGTGTCCAACGGCATGCTGTCCGCACCGGCGAGGTCGATCAAGCGGTTACGGCTGGTGACGACCACCGCCGAGGCACCGGTTCCAGGCATCAACGGCGCGACCTGGCCGGCCGAAGCCACGTCGTCGAGGATGATCAGCACCCGGCGGCTGGCCAGCTCGGACCGCAGCATCGCCGACCTGCGATCCGGGTCCGTAGGTACGGCGTAGTCCGGCATGTTCAGGCTGAGCAGCAGGTCCGTCAGCGCACCACCGGCGTCGCGCGGCTGGGTGGCGCCGCGCATGTCCAGGTAGATCTGACCGTCCGGGAAGCTGTCCCGGACCAGGTGCCCGAGCCGGACGGCCAGCGAGGTCTTGCCTGTCCCGGGCGCTCCCGAGATCACCGCGACCGGCGGACGCACCGGATCGCGTCCACAGACCAGATCCCGCAACTGCTCGAGCTTCTGCTTCCGGCCGCTGAAGTCGGGCAGGTCGAGCGGCAACTGACTCGGCGGCCGCTGCGGATCCGAGAGCACCGGCGCTGCCATCGGACCCGGTACTACGTCCTCGCCCGGCGGCCGGCGATTCGTCGTACGGGCTGCTGGGATGCCTGGGTCGGGCCAGTTCGCCGACCGGCCGTTCTCGGCGCGGGCGCCGGCGGCCAGGAGTTCGGGGCCCGGTTCGATGTTCAGCTCATCCGCGAGGGTCTGGACGGCTTTGCGGTACGCCGCCCGCGCTTCACCGGTTCGGCCGGCTGCCACCAGCGCGTCGACGAGCCGCCGCCAGAGCTGTTCGTCGTACGGGTCCTCGGTGAGACGCCCGCTGAGCAGCACAGCCGCGCCGGTCGCGTCGCCGTACTCGAGCCGCAGGTCGAGTAGTCCGTCGACGAGCCCCCGGTACTGCGCTTCCAGCCGGGAGATGGAGCCTTCCCAGGCCGCCGACATCGTCAGGTCCTCCAGCGGATGTCCTCGCCACAGCGTGTAGGCGTGCGACAGCACCTCCATGGCCTGGCGGCTCTCACCGACGTCGCGCAGGTGACCGCCTTCAGCCAGCAGGGACTCGAACCGGCTGGAGTCCAGCTCGTCGACACCGACCTCGATGCTGTACCCGGCGGCGGACGTGTCGATCGGCGCCGGCAACCCGGCATCCTGCAGGACACCGCGCAGCGCACGGACGTAGGTGCGGATGTTCGCCGTCGCCGAGCGGGGCGGACTGCCCTCCCAGAGGGCGTCGGCGATCAGGTCGGTGGAGACGAACCGGTTCGGGTGCAGCAGCAAGGTGGCGAGCAACTGGCGTGGTTTGCTGGCCTTGAGCGGTTCGCCTTTGACCTTGCTGAGGCGCAACGGGCCGAGAATCTGGTACTTCAGATTCTCCACTTGGCTGCCCTCTCCGACGGTGAACGGCCCCATCGTCACATCCCGGCCCACCTGCCGGGAAGCGCCCGGCGCTGCGATGTACGTCGCGATGTACGGCGGATGTATCCGGGCCCGGCACTGTTGTCCTCGGTACCGGGGGGAGGGCAGGCCCGGGAGTGGCGAGTGACCATCGTCGCACCCGGGCCTGGAATTGACCTGGGTTCACTGAGCTTCGGCCGCGGGGCGGGGCCGGGGGGAGTTCGCGAGAGCGGTTCGGGGGACGGCGAAACGGCCGGAACCGCGCCTTGCGACACGGTCCCGGCCGAAGCTCAGGGAATCCGGAACACCGGTGGCAGTGCGGGGGTGTTACTGCCCACCGGTGAACGGCGGTTGGCCGTCCTGCGGTCCGGGGGCACCCGCGGGCGGCCCACCCACCGGCGGCTGACCGGCGTACGGCGACTGGCCCTGCGGCGGGAACTGGGGCTGACCCTGTTGGGGATATCCGCCCTGCTCGTTACCGGGCATCTGCGGCTGGATCTGGCCCGACGACTGACTGCCCTGCTGCATCTGCGGCGGCGCCTGCTCACCGGCGACCGAGCCGATGGTGCCGAACGAGACCTGCGGGACCGAGCGGACCGACTCGTCCTTGACCTCGAAGTAGCCGGCCTTCTCGAACTTGAACCCGCCCGCGATCAGGTTCGACGGGAACGACTCGACCCGGGTGTTGTAGTCGCCCACGTTCGCGTTGTAGAACCGGCGGCCGGCCGCGATCCGGTCCTCGGTGTCGGTCAGCTCGCGCTGCAGGTTGAGGAAGTTCTGGTTCGACTGGATCTGCGGGTAGGCCTCGACCGAGATCATCATCTGCCGCAGCGCGCCCGACAGCTGCCCCTCGGCGGCGGCCCGCTGCTCCGGCGACGCGCCTTCCGCGCTGACCGCCTGCGTCCGCAGCCGGGCGACCTCCTCGAACACGTGCCGCTCGTGCGCGGCGAACGCCCGGACGGTCTCGACCAGGTTCGGGATCAGGTCGTAGCGGCGGTGCAGTTCGACGTCGATCTGCCGCCAGGACTCCTGGATCAGGTTCCGCTGCTTGACGAACCGGTTGTACGAAACGATCAGCGCGATCGCCACGATCACAACGATCGCGACAACCACCACGATGACAAGCGTCATTCCCTGCTCCCGAGTCTCGAAGATCCTCCCGCGACTCTAACCCCGCCCCGGGTCCGCATCAGTCAGCGCGACGCGCAGCACGCCCGTAGTCCGCCCACACGAACGACGGAATCAGCTCGGCAATCCCAGCCAGGTACTCCGCCCGCTCAAGAACCATCGCCGGCAGCAGCCGCCCCTCGGTCCAGCACACCAGATCAGCGCCTTCGATCCGCCACGGCAAGCCCTCACCGGAGAGGAGGAAGGCCATCATCCGCGGATGCATCATCGCGTGCCCGTAGCGCCGGTCTGCCGCGGCAACGGCGAACTCGCGGTTGAACTCCTCGCTCTCCGGCTCGATCCGGTGCGACCGGAACGAGTCCAGCACGCCGGAACCCGGCCAGCGGTAGGTCATCTCGATTTGGGGCAACTCGGCCTGCAGCCGGATGACCAGCACGACGAACTGCTGTGCGGGTCTACCGATGTCGATGTACATGTAGTCGAAAGCAATTACGCGGCGGCCGTGCCGGTAGCCGGTGAGGACGTTGCGCGCGACCCGGATATCGCCTCGCCCGAAAGGCGAGCCGCGCCAACGGCGTACCAATTCCCTGTTGGAAGCCGCGTAGAAGAAGCCGATCTCGAGCGCGTACTCGGCCAGCGCCCGGTCCACGGAATCGCGTGAGCGGAACGCGCGGACCACCACGATCCCCAGCCCCGCCAGCACTGCGAGAACTCCGGAGAAGGCGAGCATCACGTGCGGGGGTCGGTGTTGGTGTAGTCGCGCCAGATGAAGGGTGGGATGTGGTTGGCGATCTGGGTGAGGAGGGTGAGGCGGCGTTCCAGTTCGGTGGGGGTGTGGGTGCCGGCGTACCAGCCGAGGAGGTGTTCGTCCATGATTCGCCAGCCGAACTCGCCGCGGTCGAGGAGGAGCTCCATCAGGCGGGGGTGGATGACCGCGCGGGCGTACTTCTCGTCCGGCGAGGTGATCCGGAACGTCCGGTTGAAGATCTCGCTCTCGAACCGGATGTCCTGGCGTGCCTCGACCGGGTTGACGAGCAGCTTCTCGTGCTCGACCTCCAGCCACGGCAACGCCGCCGGGAGTTGCATCGCGATGACCCCGAACCGGCGCGGCGGTTTGTCCGATCGCACCCGGAACGGCTGATAGCTGTAGTCGAAGGCGATGAACTTGCGCCCGTCCCACGATCCACGCAGTACGTTCGTCGCCGACCGCTCGTCGCCGCGCCCGAACGGCTCCCCCGGCCATTTGCCGACCAAGCCCGGCTCGTCGGGGTTGAACGACCATCCGCGGGCCGCCGCAAGCTCGCTGACCAGACTCATGCGTGCCTGGGTCGACAGCCAGCGCCGTACGAGAAATGCGACCGCGACGGCGATCAGCAGCAGCGATACAAGCGTCGTACCTTCCATCGCTGAAGGCTATTGCCTGCTCGGGTCGACTCCTGCGTAGTCGCGCCAGACGTACGGCGGAATGTTGGCGAGCACCGATTGGAGGAGCTGGAGGCGGTTCATCACCTCGGTGGGAGTGTGTGGGCCGGCGTCCCAGCCGACCAGCGAGTTGCCCTCGATCCGCCAGGCGATCTCGCCGCGGGCCAGCAGGAGTTCCATCATCTGCGGGTGGATCACCGCGTGCCCGAAGCGCTGGTCGGCCGCGGTCACCCGGAAGGTCCGGTTGAACTGCTCGCTCTCGAACCGGATGTCGCCGAAGCCGAGCGCCTTCGCGACCGCGCCGCCGAAGATGCCTTCGTGCCCGACCTCGAGGTTCGGCAGCGGCGCCGGCAACTGCATCACCACGACGCCGAACTTGTGCGTCGTGGTGCGGCGCTGGCCTTTCCCGTTCGTCGTGTGGGTCTGGTAGCTGTAGTCGAAGGCAACCATCTGGTGACCCTGGAACTGCCCGCTCAGCACATTCCGCACGCGCCAGTGATCACCGGTCTGGAACGGCGTGCCGCCCCATCGGCTCGCCAGTGCATTGTTCTCCGGCAGGTACGAGAAGCCTTGCTGCGCGGCGAAAGCGGCGAAGGCCTCGCGGCGCTTCTTCGCGTTCACGTAATTGACGTACGCGACCAGCCCGCCGATCGCCAGGCCGGCGACGACGACGAGGGCGAGCTCCATCAGTCGAGGCCCAGCTCCTCGAGCCCGAACACCGTGCGGTACTCCAGGCCCTCCGATTCGACCTTCTCCCGCGCCCCGGTCGACCGGTCGACGATCACGGCGACAGCGACCACCTCGGCACCCGCCTCGCGCAACGCCTCGACCGCGGTCAGCACCGACCCGCCGGTGGTCGAAGTGTCCTCGACAGCGAGCACCCGGCGCCCCTTGACGTCCGGTCCCTCGATCCGCCGCTGCAACCCGTGCGTCTTCTCGGCCTTCCGTACGACGAACGCGTCGAGCTTGCGTCCCTGCTGAGCCGCCGCGTGCAGCATCGACATCGCCACCGGGTCGGCACCCAGGGTGAGCCCGCCGACCGCGTCGTACTCCAGATCCGCGGTGAGCTCCAGCATCGCCGGCCCGATCAGCGGAGCCGCCTCGGCATCCAGCGTGATCCTGCGCAGATCGACGTAGTAATCCGCTTCCTTGCCCGAGGCCAGCGTCACCCGCCCGTGCACGATCGCCTTGGACTTGACCTGCTCCAGCAACCCATCCCGATCAACGCTCATGAGCGTCGAGCATACGGGTCAGCTCTTCGGAGTCACCTTGGTGAGGTGGGCGAAAGCGACCGATCGGTCCGGGGAGTGGAAGAGGTCCTGGCAGGTGGTGAGGGTGAGGATCGAGGCGGTCGGTACTTCGGTGGGCTCGCCGGGCACCGGGTCGAGGACCCAGGTGTCGGCCGGCTTGACGGTCAGGTCGCGCGGCGAGGCGTCCAGCTCGTAGGTGTAGACGGCGTCGGCCGTCTCGACGATCACCTCGTCCCCCTTGACCAGGTCGAGCAGCTTCCCGAACGGCGACCCGTGGGTGACCCGGTGCCCCGCGACCGCGAAGTTGCCCGGCTCCCCCGGCAGTTGGGTGTCCGGGTAGTGGCCGATTCCCTTCGCCAGGTCGTCCTTGCCGACGCCTTCGACGACCGGCTTCTCCCAGTCCGCGCCGAACTTGGGGATCCGGAGCAGCACTTCCGCCGTACCGGCTGGTCTCGGTGCCTTGTCAGGGACTTCGGCCGCCCAGCGGTCGCGCAGGTCCCGCTTGCCCTGGTCCATCGTGTGGTTCGAGGTGACGGCCGTTCCGAAGTACTGCCAGCCGGCCCAACCGAGCAGCCCGACCCCGGTGACGAGCAGAGCCGTGCCCAGCCCTCGTACTACGCCCCGTGCCATGGCGCCCAGTATCCCTGCGACCCCCTGCGTCCTTTCGTGCAGGGGAACTGCAAAGCCTGTGTACGACGTGTCGATGGACGCCGGTGGTTGCCCGGGATAACGATGTGGAAGGCAATCTCCTGAGGAGGTACGCGGTGAAAGCGCTGGTCAAGGCCGAGAGCAGGCCGGGACTGTGGTTGCAGGACGTCCCCGAGCCGAAGATCGAGGCGGACGAGGTGCTGATCAAGGTCCTCCGGACAGGGCTGTGCGGGACCGATCTGCACATCCAGAGCTGGGACCCGTGGGCGCAGAAGAACGTGCCGGTGCCGATGGTGACCGGGCACGAGTTCTGCGGCGAGGTGGTGGAGATCGGCGCCGGCGTACGGGATGTCGCCGTCGGTGACATCGTCAGCGGCGAGGGGCACCTGATCTGCGGGCGGTGCCGCAACTGCCGCGCCGGCCGCCGGCACCTGTGCATCAAGACGCGCGGGCTCGGCGTCCACGTGCCGGGCGCGTTCGCGGAGTACGTGAGCCTGCCGGCTCTCAACGTCTGGGTGCACCGGGACCCACTCGACCTGGATGTCGCCGCGATCTTCGATCCTTTTGGCAACGCGGTGCACACCGCGCTGTCGTTCCCCGTCGTTGGGGAGGACGTGCTGATCACCGGTGCGGGGCCGATCGGGATCATGGCCGCCGCGGTCGCTCTGCACGCAGGGGCGCGAAACGTGGTGATCACGGACCTTTCCGACTACCGGCTGGAGCTGGCCCGCAAGATCGGCGTCACGCACGCGGTCAACGTCGGCGAGCAGAGCATCGCCGACGCGCAGCGCTCGCTGGGTATGCGCGAGGGCTTCGACGTCGGGATGGAGATGTCGGGGCAGCCGGCCGCGCTGCGCGACATGCTCGCGAACATGAACCACGGCGGCAAGATCGCGATGCTCGGGCTGCCGGCCGACGAGATCGCGATCGACTGGAGCACCGTCGTACTGAACATGCTGACGATCAAGGGCATCTACGGTCGCGAGATGTTCGAGACGTGGTACTCGATGTCGGTGATGCTGGAGCGCGGGCTGGATCTCGCCCCGGTGATCACGCACCGGTTCGGGTACGCCGACTTCGAGGCAGCCTTCGACGTGGCGCGACAAGGGCAGTGCGGCAAGGTGATCCTGGACTGGACCAAGGCTAGCTTCGAGGGGAATGTCTGATGTTCGGCAAGATGCGGGAAGACCTGGCAGGCACCATCGGCGAGATCCGCGACGCGGGGCTGTACAAGTCCGAGCGGGTGATCACGTCACCGCAGAACGCCGGCATCTCTGTTGCCTCGGGCAACGTGCTGAACTTCTGCGCCAACAACTACCTCGGCCTGGCGGATCACCCCGACGTCATCGCGGCGGCCCGGGAAGCCTTGGATCGTTGGGGTTTCGGGATGGCTTCGGTGCGTTTCATCTGCGGCACCCAGCAGATCCACAAAGACCTGGAAGATGCCTTGAGCAACTTCCTCGGCGCCGAGGACACCATCCTTTACAGCTCCTGCTTCGACGCGAACGGCGGTCTCTTCGAGACGCTGCTCGGCGCTGAGGACGCGGTGATCTCCGACGAGCTGAACCACGCCAGCATCATCGACGGCATCCGGTTGTCGAAGGCTCGCCGCTACCGGTACAAGAACCGCGACATGGCCGACCTGGAAGCACAGTTGAAGGACGCCGCGGACGCGCGGTACCGGCTGATCGCCACCGACGGCGTGTTCTCGATGGACGGCTACGTTGCGCCGCTGGACGAGATCTGCGACCTGGCCGACCGGTACGACGCGCTGGTGATGGTGGACGACTCGCACGCGGTCGGCTTCGTCGGCCCGGACGGAGCCGGTACGCCGTCGCTGTTCGGCGTGAAGGACCGGGTGGACATCCTCACCGGCACCCTCGGCAAAGCGCTCGGCGGCGCATCGGGTGGATACGTCGCCGCCCGCCGCGAGATCGTCGAGCTCCTCCGCCAGCGGTCCCGGCCGTACCTGTTCTCCAACTCGCTGGCGCCCTCGGTCACGGCAGCTTCGCTGAAGGCGCTCGAACTGATCGGCTCCACCAGCGACCTACGCGACAAACTCGCCGCCAACACCAAACTCTTCCGCACGAAGATGACCGAAGCCGGCTTCGACATCCTCCCCGGCGACCACCCCATCTCCCCGGTGATGATCGGCGACGCCGCCCAAGCCGCCCGCCTAGCCGACAAACTCCTCGACCTCGGCGTCTACGTCATCGGCTTCTCCTACCCGGTGGTCCCGCACGGCAAGGCCCGAATCCGAACCCAACTCTCCGCCGCCCACTCCACCGAAGACGTAGAACAGGCCATAACAGCCTTCATCCAAGCCCGCGCCGCCCTCAGCTGAAACTGTCGGCCTGGGTCGTCATGATGTCCGTATGACGACCCTCTCGGCTCGTGCCGTCAATCGTGCGACTCTCGCTCGGCAACTGTTGCTGGAGCGGGCCGACGTTGGGGTTGTGGGGGCGGTTGAGCGGTTGGTGGGAATGCAGGGGCAGGAGGCCAAGCATCCGTTTGTGGGGTTGTGGGGGCGGGTGGAGGGGTTCACCGACGAGCAGCTGACCGCGGCGGTGGAGAAGCGGGAGGTGGTGCGGGCCACCTTGTTTCGGGGGACGTTGCATCTGGTGGCCGCGGCGGACTACCTGCGGTTCCGGAGCACGATGGGGCCGATTCTCGAGGGTGGGTTGAAGATGCTCGGGGAGCGGGCCGAAGGGCTGGATGTCGGCAAGGTGGTAGCGGCGGCGAAGAAGCTGCTGGCGAAGGAGCCGTTGACGTTCACCGAGGTGCGCGACGCGCTCCAGAAGCAGTTCCCCGAGGTCAATGACCGCGCGCTCGGGTTCTGCACGCGGATGATGGTGCCGCTGGTGATGTACCCGACCGACACCCGCTGGGGCTGGCCGGCGAACGCCCGGTTCACCCCCGCCGAGGAGTGGCTGAAGCACAAGCTCCACCCCACCGCAGTACCGGACGAGCTCGTACTGCGGTACCTCGCCGCGTTCGGCCCCGCGACTCCAGCCGACTTCCAGACCTGGTCCGGCCTGCCGAAGGCGAAGCCGGTGTTCGACGGGCTGGAGCTCGAGCAGTTCAAGGACGACAACGGCAAGACCCTGTACGACGTACCGGATGCGCCGCGCCCCGATCCGGACACGCCGGCGCCCGTCCGGTTCCTGCCGGAGTTCGACAATCTTCTGCTCGCCCATGCGAAGCGCGAGCGGATCATCGCCGACGAGCACCGCCCGGCTGTCTTCACCAAGAACCTACGGATCAAGTCGACGTACACGGTCGACGGCCACGTCGCCGGCCTGTGGACGACCGAGAGGAAGCGCGGTGTGGCCACTCTCACGCTCACCCCGTTCGGCCGGACGACGAAGAAGGCAGCGAGCGAGCTGGAGCGGGAAGGGAGCGCGTTGCTGCGGTTCCTGGAGCCGGATGCGAAGACCTACGAGTTGGTTACGGGCAGTTGATGAGGTTGTTGTCACACGTCGGATGACTGGGCTACGACCGTTGCTACCAGTGGAATAGACGGATGAGCACAGTCCCCACCATCACTCTGGACAACGGCGTCGAGATCCCGCAGCTGGGCCTGGGGGTCTGGCAGATCGAGGACGACGTCGTCACCGGTGTCGTCGAGTCGGCCTTCGAGGCCGGCTACCGGCATGTCGACACCGCCGCGATCTACGGCAACGAGAAGGGGGTCGGCCGCGCGATCGCCGCCGCCGGCCTGCCCCGCGAGGAGCTGTTCATCACCACCAAGGTGTGGAACAGCGAGCAGGGGTTCGACTCCACCCTCAAGGCGTTCGACGAGAGCCTCGCGCGGCTCGGCCTCGACCACGTCGACCTGTACCTGATCCACTGGCAGGCGTTGAAGAAGGACAAGTACGTCGAGACCTGGAAAGCGTTCGAGCAGCTGTACGCCGACAAGCGGGTGCGCTCGATCGGCGTCTCCAACTTCCACATCCCTGCCCTGCAACGGCTCTTCGACGAGACCGACGTACGCCCGATGGTGAACCAGATCGAGCTGCACCCGGCCCTGCCGCAGGACGAACTGCGGGCGTTCAACGCGGAGAACGACATCGTCACCCAGGCGTGGAGCCCGCTGGCGTCCGGTGAGCTGCTCGGCGACGCGACGCTGGCGAAGCTCGGCGAGAAGCACGGCAAGACGCCGGCGCAAGTGGTCATCCGCTGGCACCTGCAGCTCGGCAACGTGGTGATCCCGAAGTCGAAGACTCCGAGCCGGGTCGCCGAGAACATCGACGTCTTCGACTTCACGCTGGACAACGAGGACATGGCCGCCATCGCCGACCTCGAAACCGGCCACCGCACCGGCGGCGACCCCGACACCTTCGGCTGATCAGCGCTTCAGACCAGTTGGAGGAATCGCTCCAGGACGGGTGAGGAGTTGTCCGGCGACCAGGCTACGGAGAGTTGCCAGGGCGGGAGGTTGTCGGACAACTTGCGGTAGACGACGGCTTCCGGGTCGATCGGCGGGGTCGGGGCGATCAGCAGCGACACCCCGAGCCCGGCGGCGACAAGCGCCACGATCGTCTGTACGTCAGCGCCCTCCTGCACGATCCGCGGTACGAAACCGGCTGCCCGGCAGTAGCCGACGATCGCGTCGTGGACCGACGGCCCGGTCGCCCGGGTGTAGAGCACGAAGGTCTCCTCGGCCAACTCGGCCAGGCCGATCCGCTTGCGCTTCGCGAGCCGATGTCCCGCGGGCAACGCCACCACCAACGGATCGTGCGAGACCACCCGCGACGAAAGCCCCGGCTCGGCCGCCGGCAACCGGAGCAGACCGACATCGATCCGCCCGTCGCGCAAGGCGTCCGTCTGACGCAGCGTCGTCATCGTCTCCAGGTCGAGCACGACCTCGGGATACGCCGCGCGGAACGTCCCGAGCAACCGCGGCAACGCCTCGAAGGTCGCGGACTGAACGAATCGCAACCGGAGCGTCCCCAACTCCCCGCGGTGGGTCCGCTGCGCGGTACGAACCGCTTCGTCCGCCCGCCGCAGCAACTCCTTCGCGTCGACGAGAAAGGCCTCCCCGGCGGCTGTCAGTACGAACCGTCGCTTCACCCGGGCGAACAACTCGACCCCGAGGTCGTGTTCGAGTGCCGCGATCTGCCGGCTCAGCGACGGCTGGGTGAGATGCAGCCGGACCGCGGCACGCCCCACGTTCAGTTCCTCGGCGACCACCACGAACGAGTTCAGCTGGCGAAGCTCCATCGCCACATCATGCACCACACGCATCAACTCTGCGGAAAACTCTCATTGGACGTATCAACAGCGGCTCCGTAGCGTCGAAACCGACGAAAGGAACCGCAGATGTACGTCTTCCCGATCACCGTTATCGCCAAGGTCGCCAAGGAGTCCAGGTCGGGCTTCGCCGACGCCCCGGTCGTCCCCTACGACCCGCCCCGCCCGCACTGGTTCAGCCGCCGGCTGCACCGCCGGTCGACGGCGGCCGTATGCCAAGCTGAGCATCGTGATCGAAGTCCGAAGGCTGCGGGTGCTCCGCGCACTTGCTGATCACGGCACCGTGACGGCGGCCGCCGAGGTGCTGCACCTGACCCCGTCGGCCGTCTCCCAGCAACTCGCCGCCCTGGAATCCGAGGTCGGCCAGGAGCTGCTCGAACGCCGCGGCCGCCGGGTCGCGATCACCTCGGCCGGCCGCCTGCTGCTCAGTCACGCCGACACCATCCTCACCGACGTCGAACGTGCCGAGGACGCGATGCGCCTGTACGCCGAAGGCGCCACCGGCGAGCTCCGGATCGCCGCCTTCGCGACCGCGATCAACCTCCTGGTCGCCCCGTCGCTGGCCCGCCTCCGGACGACCACGCCCGGCCTGCGCCTCGTAGTACGCGATGCCGAAGGCCATCAGGGCATCACCCAGTTGCTCGACGGCGAGGTGGAGTTGGCCGTCGCCGTCGAGCACCGGGGATCGCTCCGCTCCGACGACCACCGGCTGACCCGGATCCCCTTGTACGCCGAGCCTTTCGTGGCCCTGCTTCCGGCCGGCCACCCCGCCGCCGCCGACGCCGCGGTCGATCTCGCGAAGCTGGCCGACGACGACTGGGTCATGACCTCGATCGGCAATCCGATCCGCGACGTCGTCCTGCTCGCCTGCGAACAAGCGGGTTTCGCTCCCCGCATCGCCCACCACTCCGACGACTTCAGTGCCGTGGCCGCCCTGGCAGCCGCGGGCGCGGGCGTCTCACTGGTCCCCCAGCTGGCGCTCCCTCACCCCGGCACTGCCGTACTACGTCCGCTCGCGCCGCCCACGCCTACTCGCCGCGTCTACGCCGCCACCCGCACGGGCCGGGCCGCCCATCCGTTGATCAAGGCAACGATCAGCGCGCTGTCCGAGACGGCCGCCGCACTCCCGCTGACCACGACTAGGTGACCCACGTCACACAACGCATCTGCCGGGTGTGGTGGTCAGTGGGTTGTGAGCGTTCAGTTGAGCGTCGTCATCCCCGCGCGTGACGGGGACGACGCGCGGTTGCCGGCGACATTGCGCTGCCTGGTGGCGCACCTGCAGCAGCAGGAGAAGGGCTGGGAGGTCCTCGTCGTCGACGAAGGCTCGTCGGATCAGGTCGCCCGCGCGGTGGCGGTACTCGGGGACGACCGGGTGCGGCTGATCCGGCGGCCGGGCAGGCGCGGCAAGGGGCACGCGGCGCGGATCGGCGTACTGGCTTCTCGAGGCGCGCGCGTGTTGATGTGCGACCCGGGGAACGCGACGCCGATCGAGGAGTTGCCCAGGTTGCACGACGCGCTCGAAGAGGGCGCGAGTGTGGCGATCGGGTCGCGTCGGCCGCCTTCACCGGTGCGGAAGCATCCACTGCGCCAGTTCTGCGGCTGGATCGGCACCGGCCTGATCCAGCTTGTCGCCGCACCCGGCATGCAGGACGCCACCACCGGGTTCAACCTGTACGACGGTCCGCGGGCCCGGGTGGTCTTCCAGCGCGCCAGACTGGACAGCGGTTCGGACGCCGAAGTACTCCACCTGTTTCGCCGGCTCGGGCTGCAGGTCGTCGAGGTCCCGGTGCGCTGGTCCGATCCTCTCGGCTCGAACTGAGAGGGGCGGGTCGTGCGGGCGCAGGACGAGCGGCAGTACGTCGAGTACGTGACCGCGCGACTGCCTGACCTGCGCCGCCTCGCCGGGTCGCTCTGCAAGGACGCGCACCGGGCCGACGACGTCGTACAGAACGCGATCACCAAGCTCTACGTGCACTGGCGTCGCGCCCGGGGGGCCGACAACCTCGACGCCTACGTACGGACCATCGTCGTCCGCACGTTCCTCAACGACCAGCGGCTGCGCTGGTCGCGGGTGCGCCTCACCGACGAGCTCACCGAGTTGCCCGCGGATCAGCCACGCGAGGTCGAGACGCGTCTGGTGATCGCGGATGCCCTTCAGCGGCTGCCCCCGAAGCTGCGCGCAGTACTGGTACTGCGCTTTCTCTACGACCTCTCCGTGCGCGAAGCCGCCGCCACCCTCGGGTGTTCGGAGAACACCGTGAAGAGCCAGACCGCCCGCGGCCTCGCCGTACTGCGGCAGTCGCTCGGCGACCGCGTGGACCTCAGACCTCAAGCAGGGAAGGGAGTAGCACAATGAAGACCGAGGACGAGGACTACACCGGCCTGCTGCAGGCACTCCGTGAAGACACGACTCCGGACACCGGCGGCATCAGCGTCGACCGCGCGATCCAGGACGGCCGCCGGACCGTACGCCGGCACCGCATCGCGGGCGGTGCAGCAGTCATCGCGCTGATCGCCGCCGTGTCCACTGCTCCCCTGCTCCTGAACGGCATCGGCAACTCGGACGACGGAGTCGCCGTCGCGCCGTCGCCCGGATCCGTGCAGTTCTTCGGTGTCTGGTCCCAGGTCTTCGAGGCCGGGTCGGCGGGAGGCTTCACGCCGTACCGCTACAAGACTGGTAGGTACTGGCAGGAGATCGCCCTGCGGCCCGCGACGACCGGACTGGGCAAAGAGGCGTGGGCCGGTGTGACCATGCTGGCGCAAGGGATCGAACCCGAGACGAGCGACAAAAGCTGGGCCGAGAAGAGCCCGATCGCGAACATCGAGGATCGGCCGGCCTACCTTCTCGATCAGGCCAAGGCCAGCGTCAGGATCGCCTGGCAGTACGCCGAGAACAGTTGGGGAATTGTCACGGTGACCGGCTACTCGGCCGCTCAGGTGGATCGGGCGCGGCAGATCGCCGAGAGCGTGCACCGCGGCGCCGGGCGGCCGGTGACGGTTCCGTTCACCGTCAGTCGCGCGGCGATCGGCTCCGAACTGGAGGTGACCAGCGTCTCGACCCCCATCGGGAGCGGTACGCCCGATCCGACGACGCCGACGGAGTACCTGCTCGGCCTCGACGTCGGGGCCGGGACCGAGAGTGGGTCCGTCATCGAATCGGTGGGCTCTGGGCCGCTGCCGCCGGCCGAACGACAGCCACAGCTCACCGTCGGCATCACCACGCCGCCACCGGCCTTCGCACCGACGACGACCGTGAACGGGCGGCCGGCCGAGGTCCATCCCGACGACAATTATACCCGGTTCAGCCTGACGAAGGGGTACCTCGCCATCGCCGAGCAGTCGCCGCTCTCGTCGTACCTGACGAACTTCACCGCCATCGCGGCCTCGATCAAGCTGGCCGGCCCGAACGGCGACCCGGTGCGATGAGTCAGACCTTGGCCTCGTCGTACGCGGCGCGGGCGGCTTGTACCTCGGGGACCCTGTGCTCGACCCAGCGGGCGAGGCTGGAGACCTGCTCGGCGGCTTCCTGGCCCAGCGGCGTCAGAGAGTAGTCGACGCGAGGCGGGATGACCGGCTTGGCGTCGCGGAGTACGAAGCCGTCCCGCTCCAGCGCCTGGAGGGTCTGAGCGAGCATCTTCTCGCTCACGCCACCGACGTGCCGGCGGAGCTCGCTGAACCGGTACGAGCGCTCGCCCAGGGCCGCGAGGACCAGGACACCCCAGCGGCTGGTGACGTGCTCGAGGATCACGCGCGACGGGCAATTGACGCGATTCACGTCGGGGATCAGCAGCTCGGTCATCGTCGGTCTCCTCTAGCTCACCTGAGGACTAGTACCTTACTTCAAAGTGGGTACTTATGTGAAGTTAGTACCCACCCTAGAGTTAGTGCCACAACCTATCTCTCAGGAGTTTTTTGATGAGCATCGTCATCACCGGCGCGACCGGACATCTCGGCCGCCTCGTCATCGCCGACCTGCTGGCCGCCGGTGTGCCCGCCGACGGAATCACGGCCGTTGCCCGGAGCAAGGAAAAGGCAGCGGACCTGGCCGAGCAGGGCATTCAGGTGCTCGAGGCCGACTACGACCGGCCGGAGACGTTCGCGGGTGCGTTCGACGCCGCGGACCGGGTGCTGCTGATCTCGGCGAGCGAGGCCGGCCGGCGGATCCCGCAGCACCAGGCCGTGATCGACGCGGCCAAGGCGGCGGGGGTCGCGCAACTCGCGTACACGGGCATCTTCGGCGGGCCCAAGGCCGACTTCCTGCTGGCGGCGGACCACCGCGCGACCGAGCAGCTGATCCTCGACTCCGGTCTGCCCTACACCTTCCTGCGCAACAACTGGTACACCGAGATGCTGACCGGCGGCCTCGCCGGTGTCGTCGAGCACGGCGCGGTCGTCAACGGCGTCGCGACGGAGAGCACGCTCGCGACGGCGACGCGGGCCGACTACGCGGCCGCGGCGGCCGTTGCCGTGAGCACCGATGGTCATCTGAACAAGGCCTACGAGCTCGGCGGCGACACGGCCTGGACCTTCGGCGACTTCGCGGCCGAGGTCACCCGGCAGACCGGCAAGCCGGTCGTGCACCAGACGATCAGCCACGACGAGAACCTCGCCCGCCTGATCGGCTACGGCATCCCCGAAGCCTTCGCCGAGATCCTCGCCGACGTGGACGACGCCATCAGTCGCGGCGCCCTGTCCGCCACCCCAGGCGACCTCTCCCGCCTGATCGGCCGCCCGACCACCCCCCTGGCCGACACAATCGCCGCCGAACTCGCGGCCAGCTGACCCGGCGTACCGACGGTTATGGGAGATGGGCAGCGGCGAGGCGGGCGAACTTCTCGAAGTTGGCCGGCTTGACGCCCTTGCCCATCTCGCGGAAGGCGATCACGCTCACGACGCTGCCCTTGAGCGTCACGGCGTACGGAAAACCACCGTCCTCGCTCCCCGGATCGGACGGCAGCGGATAGTCGTACCAGCGCAGGATCGACGTCGCGTCCCCCACCGCCAGCGTCCGGTTCTCGGTCAGCTTCCGCGCATGCGTCGGCGCCGGCCGCGCCGCCTTGCACGACTTGATCGTCTTCACAATCGACCCGTACGCCGCCTTCGCCGCGCCCGGCGTCTTGTAACGACTCAACCACTGCCCACCCGACGCATCCAACCCATTGGCATAGTTGCGATCCAAACTCCCTGCAACCCCATCCCCCCGAGTGGACCCCCGCCCACAAACCGGCGTACTGGCACTCCCCACAGTCTCCGCCCACCGCCGCCCCGGATCCGCCTTGGCCACCTCCACGCCCGTCAGCAGCATCGAGGCCACCAACCTCACCTGCTTGCCCGGCGAGGAACTAGGAGTAGGCCCACCAGGAGTCTGACTCGGCCCATCACTCGGCGTCGCAGTACCAGGCGTCGATGGCGTCCCACTCGGCGTACCAACAGTCCCGCTAGGCACCGAAGTCATTGGCGCACTAGGAGTCTCACTAGGCGTACCACCCCCCGCTGCCGGCTTCTGATCGTTGCCACAAGCCCCCACCGACAACCCCACCACTACCACAGCGGCAACCACCGCGACCCGCTTCGATCCCCGTACGCCCATCCCCGACCAACCTTCCCGCGAAGCTTCCCTTGCCCCTGGGACGCTAGCGAGAAGGACGAAGTTGAGTTGGGATTTCGGCCGCGACCGGCCGGATCAGGCTCGGCGGCGGCCGTCGAGGCCTACGGTGGAGAGGCGGGCTATGAGGGTTCGGGGGGTGTAGCGGGCGGCGGTGGTGATGAGTTTGTAGCGGCGGCTGGGGATGGAGATGGCCTTGCCGCGCATCAGGTCGGACCAGGCTTCGTCGACGAGGTCGGTTGCGTCCAGCCACATGAAGGACGGGATGATGGTTTTGTCCATTCCCATTCGTTCGTGGAACTCGGTGTGGACGAAGCCGGGGCAGAGAGCCATCACGGCGACGCCCTTGGAGTGCAGCTCGATCGCCAAGCCTGCGGTGAAGTTGGTGACCCACGACTTGTGGGCGCTGTAGCTGCCGCGCTGCAGGAAGCCCGCGACGGACGACACGTTGATCACGGCACCCGAGCCGCGTTCGATCATCGGCAGTACGGCGGCATGGGTGAGCCGCATGACCACGCGGACCAGGAGATCGAGCTGTTTCTCCTCGACCTCGATCGGGTTCGCCCAGAACGGTTTCTTCTGCCCGAAGCCGGCGTTGTTCACCAGTACTTCGATCGGCCCGGTGCCGAATCGCTGCTCGACGCGGGCGAGTTGATCGGGCTCAGTCAGATCCGCCGCCAGCACCTCACAGGCCACACCGTGCAACTGGGTGAGCTCCGTGGCGACCTCCTTCAGCCGCGCCTCGTCCCGCGCGACCAGCACCAGGTCATACCCTTCGCTCGCCAACTTGTCCGCAAAGGCCCGCCCGATCCCCGCAGTAGGCCCAGTGATGAGCGCTGTCGCCACAGCTCCATTCCTCCCGTCGATGACCCAGCCAGTCTGTCACTACTTGGCGCTCTCAGCTGCGTGGTCGGGGGTGAGGGTGGCGGCCAGTTGAAGGGTTGCGTCCCTCCAGTGGCGCGGAGGCTTCTGCGTTCTTCGACGATCTCGCGGTGAACCTCGACGTGCCGGAGCAGCTGGGGATGGCGACGGTCTGGGTCGGCGGAGAGCCCGGGCCCGGCCCGGCGCAGTACGAGGCCGTCGGTCCACGGCGGCGACGGGTCTGGGATCTCGCTGCCTATCTGCGTTCGCTGCCCTCGGCGTGAGGCTTAAACGGCGGGTGGTCTGTGGTCGGCGGCCAAATCTGTAGCCAACTGGAGAGTCGCGGCGTCGAGAGGTGTGGGGGCGCCTGCGTTGTAGGCGGTGAGGATGCGGTGCTCGACGGTGGAGACGTCGAGGCCGGGGAGTTCTGATGACAAGGAGCCGACCGAGGCTGCGTCGAAGGGGAGGTCGAGGTGGCGGTAGATGTCGGTCAGCAGTGGTCGAAGGAGTTCGTCGTCCCCTACGACGAGCAGGGCGCTGAAGAGCCAGCCGTGGCTGACGACTCGTTGGCCTGTGCCGACGAGCTTCACAACGCCGCGAGCGTTGACGCTGTGGGCGCCAGGGCAGTATTCCCCCGGTACTGCGCCGACTCGTGCGTCGATGCCCAGCTCGCGCAGCACCTCGGCGTACAGCGAGCCGTACTCCCTGAACCGGGTCTCCATCCCCTCCGGCGCCAGCGACTCGTGCTTGACGTGGTCGACCACCAACGCCTCGGTCGTATAGGCGACCGGCCTCCCACCGACCGCTCGCACCAGCGGCTCGAAGCCTGCTGAGCGAGCAGCCTGTACCGCGGCTTGGAACCCGGGGAGCCGCGTGTCCCGTCGACCGAAGACGACCACGGGCGAGGCCGGCCGATAGATGCGCAACGCCTCGGTCACTTCACCGCTCGAGGCCCGCCGGACCAGCGCATGCGCGACGGCCAGCTCCATCGCCTCGTCACCACCGACCGACCCGCCCGCGTAGAGCCGTACCCCGGTCACAGCTGTGGTCCTCCCGTCGACGCCCGCCTCAGTCTGTCACTCCTTGACGGCGCCGGCGGTGAGGCCTTCGACGATGTAGCGGCTGGCGAAGGCGAACAGGACCATGGTGGGGACGATGGACAGGACGGCGGCCGCCGACATCGAGCCCCAGTCGATGTTGTAGCTGCTGATGAAGCCGTTCAGGGCGGCTGGGATCGTCTTGTTGTTGTCGCTGTTCAGCAAGGTGACCGACAGGAACAGTTCGTTCCAGCAGTTCACGAAGTTGAAGATGTACGACGCGGCCAGGCCCGGCGTCATCACCGGGACGAGCACCCGGAACAACGCCGACAGCCGCGAGCAGCCGTCCACCATCGCGGCCTCCTCCAGCGAGGCCGGGACGTTCTCGAAGAACCCGCGCAACATCACCGTGCAGAGCGGGATCGAGACCGCGACGTAGACGAGCACCAGACCCCATCTGCTGTCGACCAGGTACAGCTTCGTCATCAGGATGTAGAGCGATCCCAGGGCGATGAAACCAGGGATCATCTGGGTGACCAGGAACGCGCCCATCACCGCGCCCTTGGAGACGAACTCGAACCGGGCCAGCACGTACGCAGAGAGCAACGAGATCACCGTCGACAACGCCGCCGCCACCGTCGAGACGATCAGGCTGTTGACCAGGAACACCGCGAAGTTCGACTGGCTGAAGAGCCCGCGGTAGTTCTCCAGCGAGAAGTCACCCGGCCAGTACTTCAGCGGGTAGGCGAAGATCGTGCCCGGCGCCTTGAACGACGTGACCAGGATCCAGTAGAGCGGGAACACGGTGAACAGCAGGCAGATCCCGAGGCCGCCGAACCTCGCGATCCGGCCGGCCAGGGTTTCGGAGCGGATCATCCGGCCACCTTTCGTGCCGTAGTACGGGGTGTTCTCGGCCGGATCGCGAGCAGGTAGAAGATCGCGAACAGGATCAGCACGAACACCACCATCACGCCCATCGCCGAGGCGCGGCCGTAGTCGCCCTCCTGGGTGACCTGGATCATGTACGACGTGACCGTGTGGGTCGCGTTCGCCGGGCCACCACCGGTCATCCCGAAGATCAGCTCGGGCGAGTTGAAGATCCAGATCACCCGGAGCAGCACGGTCAGGGCGAGCGTGGTCCGGATCGACGGGATGGTGATGCCGAACAGGGTGCGCACCTTGCCCGCGCCGTCGATCGCGGCCGCCTCGTACAGCTCGTCCGGCACCGATTGGAGCGCGGCGAGGATCATGATCGCGAAGAACGTCACGCCGTACCAGACGTTCGCGACGATCACGGCGACCATCGCGTACTTCGCGTCGGCCAGCCACGGCACCGGGGTGTCGATCAGGTGCGCCTTCATCAGCAGGTCGTTGACCACGCCGAATTCACCGTTGAACATCCAGCGGAACAGGATGCCGATCAGGAAGCCGGAGACCGCCCAGGGAAAGAACACCAGTGCCTGGTAGGTGCCGCGGAACCTGAACTTGCGCCGCAACCAGAGCGCCATCGTGAAGCCGATCAGGAACTGCGGCACCAGCGAACCGACCACCCAGACGACCGAGTTCTTCACCGTGCCGCGGAACATGTCGTCGTGCAGCAGGGTGCGGAAGTTCTTCAGCCCGACCCAGGAGGTGTCCGACAGGTCGTTCAGGTTGTAGTTCCGGAACGCCATCTGGATGCCGTTCAGCAACGGGTAGTAGGTGAACAACGCCACGAACACGATCGCGGGCAGCATGAAGGCGAGCAGGACCAGCGCAGTACGGCCGGTGAACTGACGTCGGTGACTTGTCCTTGCGGGCGGCCGGCGTACCGGCCGCTCTGTTTGGAGGACGGCCATCAGCTCACTTCCCGGCCCACTTCTGGGTCCAGTAGTCGTCCCAGCCCTTCAGGATGTCGGCCGGCTGCGCCTTGCCGGTGATCAGCTTCTGTACGTCGGCGTCGGACTTGTTGCCCCATTCGGTCGACCACGGCACCCCGCGCGGCTGTGTCACCACGATGTAGGTGTCCGGGGACGAGTTCATCGCGACGTACGACGCCCAGGGGCCGTCCTTGAAGTACGGGTCGTCCGCGGCGCTCTTCAGGATCGGGACCAGGCTGTTCTCCTTCGAGAACGTCATCGCCGCGTCGCCGGAGGTGAGGAACTTGACCAGCTTCACCGCCTCCGCCTTGTGCTCGCTGCCCTGGGCAACCCCCCAACCCGCGTTGGCCAGCGGCTGCGCGGCCTTGCCGGTGGGACCGACCGGAAGCGGCGCGGTACCCCACTGGTCTTCCTTGATCGTCTTGGATTCCTTGACCGTCGCGATCACCTCGGGGTCCTGGAGCAGGAAGCCGGTGGTGCCGGAGGTGAAGCCCTGCACCATTTCCGGATAGCCCCAGCTGACCGAGGACTTCGGCGAGGCGTTCTTGAACAGATCGAGGTACAGGTTGAGCGCGTCGACGGCCTTCGGCGAGGAGAAGATGGTCTTGCCGTTGGTCAGCTTGAACGCGTTGTCGTGGTTGAGCTCGTCGATCACGTACCCCGAGATGATCGCGACCGCGTTGCCGCCCGCGCCGAGTCCACCACGGAACGAGTACCCGTACCGGTTCTTCGCCGGGTCGTTGATCTTCTTCGCCTGCTCGACCAGCTCGGACCAGCTCTTCGGCGGGCCGCTGAATCCGGCCTGCTGGACGAGGTCCTTGCGGTAGAACAGCGACAGTCCGTAGAAGCCGTACGGCACCATGTAGGACTTGCCGCCTTGCTGGGTCACCTTGAGCGCGTTCTCGGTCAGCGCGCTCAGCCCGTCCCAGCCCTTCAGTTCGGGGGCCATGTCGTAGATCCACTTGTTGGTGGAGAACGGGCCGACGGTGGTGTCGCGGACCTCCAGGACGTCGACGCCCTTGCCGGACTGGAGCATCTGCTGGATCTTCTGGTCCGCCTGGTTGGTCGGCGGGGAGATGAGCTGCACCTTGATGCCGCTGTTCTTCGCCTCGAAGTCGCCGATCAGCTTCTTCAACAGCGCGGTCCTGGTCGGGTTGGTCAGGCTCTCGACCATCTGCAGCTTGACCTCACCGTTCGCCTTCTCGGCCGGGCCGGGGCCGCAGGCCGCCACGGCCGCGACCACGGCGGCCGCGGCGATCGATGCGAACATCTGTCGGTAGCGCATGGCGCTTCTCCTCAGGGGATGTGGGCCAGGTGTGCCAGAGTTCTGCCCAAACTTTGCTCTGACATCTGATGACTTGGTCAACCGATCCTTGAACCTTGCCAGAATTACGCTTGCTCGACAAGCACTTACAGACACCCTGGCCGTAAGTACTCTGAGGACTTATCCTCGGGGCATACTCTGGGCGACCGAAGGGGAGGTGCCGATGGCAGCCACGGACAAGGCGCTGGCCGGACTGCGGCAGATGATCGCTTCCGGGACCCTCGGTCCGGGCCAGAAGTTCCCGCCGGAGCCGGAACTGTGCGACCGCCTCGGCGTATCCCGCAGTTCGCTCCGGGAAGCGGCCCGCTCACTGGCCGCGCTCGGCGTGATCGAGTCGCGGCACGGTTCGGGCACCTACGTCTCCGCCCTCGACCCGGCCGAGATCATCAGCCGCTTCTCCTTGTCGGTCGAGCTGATCCCACTCGAAGGAGTGCTCGAACTCCTCGAAGTACGCCGGGTCCTCGAAGCGCACGCGACCGCCGCGGCCGCAGCCCGGCAGGACGCCGACCTCGAGAAACACCTCGGCGACATCCTCGACCGCCTCGAGGCCACCACGGACGCCGCGGAGATCCAGACTCTCGACGCAGAGTTCCACGGCGCAATCTGTACTGCGGGCGGCAACCCGACCGTGACCGCGCTGACCGGAGTGATCCGCGGCCGCGGCGGGCACTACCGGATCTTCGAACCGGGCGCCGATTTCGACGCGATCAAGCAGACCAGCGACCGCGGCCATCGCGCCATCCTCGCCGCCATCGCCGGCCGCGATCCCGCCGCCGCGGCCACCGCCGCCTCCGCCCACATCGCCCAGACGGAACTCTGGCTCCGAGCCCTCCGGCCAGTACCGCAGATCTGACAGACGCGGGAAATTACTTCCGATTGTCGAGATCTTGCAGGGAATCATCCGGATGCGTATCGTCCGGGCCCAAGCGGTGACGCCTGCCGTACCTCGATGAGCAGGTACGGCCGTTCAGTTGAGGGGGATGTCGCCCGTGTCCCACCAGCCCTTGTCCCGACGCCGGCTCGCAGTGAGCAGCCTGGCAGTCGGCGCCCTACTCTCCACCGCCGCCTTGACGGCCGCGGCTTACCCGACCGCCGCACCCGTCGCGACCACACCCCCGAAGATCACCAGAGCGGGGCTCGATCCCGTCCTGGTGAAAGGCCGCGGGGCAACTGTCCCGTTCGTCGAGCAAGAGGCGGAGAACGCTGCCACCACCGGCGAGAAACTCGGTCCCGGCCGTGAGGCCTACACCTTGCCGGCCGAGGCTTCCGGGCGTACCGCAGTACGGCTGACCACGCCCGGACAGTACGTCGAGTTCACCTTGTCGCAAGCTGCCAACGCGTTGACCCTGCGCTACAGCATTCCCGACACAGCGTCCGGTGGTGGTCTGCGCGCGCCCTTGGACGTGACCGTCAACGGCAAGCACAAGCAGACGATGACGCTGACGTCCGAGTACGCGTGGCTCTACGGCATGTATCCGTTCTCCAACGACCCGAATGTCGACCCGATCCCCGGCTGGTGGAAGCCTGAACCGGACCCGGTCGCGAAGCCCTTCCGGCCGAACCACTTCTACGACGAGCAGCGCCTGCTCCTCGGCAAGACGTACCAGGCCGGTGACAAGGTCCGCTTCCAACTCCCCGCCAACTCCCCCGCCGCCTGGACCGTGCTCGACGTCGCCGACTTCGAGCAGGTCGCGGCACCGATCAAGCAGCCCCGGAAGTCCTTGTCCGTAAGGCTTTTCGGCGCCGACCCGACCGGCCGGTACGACGCGGCGCCGGCGATCGACCGCACCATCGCGCTCGCGAAGAAGCTCGGCTGGACCGTCTACATCCCTCCCGGTACGTACCAGGTGAACCGACACATCGTGGTCGACAAGGTCACCGTGCAAGGCGCCGGGAACTGGTGGACGATCATCAAGGGCAAGGTGCTTCCACTCGCCGAGCCCGCGCCGGACAAGTCGGTGCACAGCGCACCCGGCTTCTACGGCAAGTACGCAACTGATGGCGGCAGCACCAACGTGCACCTCAAGGACTTCGCGATCGAAAGCGACGTCCGCGAGCGGATCGACACCGACCAGGTGAACGGGATCGGCGGTTCGATCGGCGGCGGTTCGACGATCGAGAACCTCTATCTGCACCACACCAAGGTCGGCATCTGGCTGGACGGCCCGATGGACGGGCTGCTGATCCGCAACAACATCATCACCGACGCGGTCGCCGACGGGATGAATCTCCACCTGGGTGTCTCGCACGTCCGGGCGACCAACAACTTCGTCCGCAACAGCGGCGACGACGGGCTCGCGATGTGGTCCGAGGCCAACCCCGACGGACTGGCCAACCACGACAACGTCTACGACCACAACACCGTGCAGACGCCCGTCCTGGCGAACGACATCGCGATCTACGGCGGCAAGGACAACGCGGTCACCGACAACCTGGTCGCCGACCCGATCCGCGAGGGCAGCACCCTGCACGCGGGCTCGCGGTTCAACGCGACACCGTTCGAAGGAACGTTGTCGTTCGCCCGGAACACCACCGTCCGCGGCGGCCCACGCGATCTCAACTGGGACCTCGGCCTCGGCTCGATCTGGCTGTACGCCTTGCAGTCGGACATGTCCGGCAAGATCGAGGTCACCGACAGTTCGTTCCTCGACTCGACGTACAACGCGATCATGTTCGTGGTCGACTGGCCGGTCAAGGACACCTATTCGCTGACGAACGTTGCCTTTCGCAACATCAAGGTGGACGGCACCGGGACCAACGTGGTCAACGCCCGGGTCGGCGGCTTCGCCAGCTTCGAGAACGTGGACGCACGCAACGTGGGTGCGCCGTTCGTCAACAACTGCGGCACTTTCCACTTCACGGGTACGCCGGAGTTCGACGTACGGCTGATCGGGGACAGCAACGACGGGGGTTGGACGGCCGATGCCGGTGCACCCGGCCACTGTGAGGACCGGCCGCCGGTGGTGCCGCCGCCAGCGCCCAGCCCTTGGCCGTAACCCCTTGCAGTGCGGTGGATTCGCCCCCCATCCACCGCACTGCTTGATCAGCCTTCGACAGCGGCAGGCTCCAGCGTGGTGGGCTCGCCGACCGCCGTACTGCGTCGCGCTCGGAAGGCGACGATGATCACGATCGCGCCGACGAACGCACAGATGGCGGCTGTCGCGGCGGCGACGTGCATCGAGTGGATGAAGGCGTCGTTGGCCGCGTGGACCAACTCGGGCCGGCCGAGCGCAACCGCCGTACGCCGGGTCGCTTCGGCCGAGCCTGCGGCGTTTTCACGTACTCCGGCAGGAAGATCGGCCAGCGATGGCGCGATCGAATGCTGGTAGACGTTCGAGAGGATCGTGCCGAGTACGGCGACGCCGAGAACGCTCGCGACCTGGCGGATCGCGTTGTTCACGGCCGATCCGGCGCCGATCCGGTCGACCGGAAGGGCCGCGATGATCGCCGCTGAGGTCGGCGCGACGGCGGCGCCGATCGCAGTACCGGCGACGAATCCGACCAGGCAGAACCAGATCAGCGGGGTGTCGATCACGTAGGTCAGGTTCATCGCGTGGCAGAACGCGAACACGGCCAGCGCAGTACCGGAGACCGCCGCGATACTGAAGCGGCGGGCCAACCGGGCTCCGAGCGGGGCGCCGATGACGACACCGAGTGCCCCGGGCAACGAAAGCAGACCGGCATGCAGTGCGGTCATGCCGCGGGCGCCTTGCAAATAGAAAGTGACATAGAGACTCTGCCCGGTGATCGTGAGGAACAAGGCCGCGAGCGCGAAGTTGCCGGCCGCGAACCGCCGGTTGCGGAACAGCCGCGGATCGAAGCTCGGCTGCTTCTCCTTCCACTCCGAGAAGAGGAACGCGGAGATCAGTACGACGCCGGCCGCGATGCTGCCCCAGACCTGCCAGCGACTCCAGCCGCCGCGTTGACCGCCTTCGATCAGGCCGTACGCGACCCCGAGCAAGCCGAGGGTGGACAGGCCGAGGCCGAGCGGATCCAGCCGCCGCCGCTGTGGGCTACGCGGGTTGGGTACGACGAGCGCGGCGCCGACCAGGCCGGCGGCGACCAGCGGCAGGTTGATGAGGAAGACCGAACCCCACCAGAAATGGTCGATCAGCAGGCCGCCGAGTACCGGACCCGTTGCGACCCCGACGCCGGCCGAGGACGACCAGGCCGCGATCGCACCGGCGCGGCGCTCGGGCGGGAAGGTGGCGCCGATGATCGCCATCGACGTCGGCATGATCATCGCGCCGCCGATCCCCATCAGTGCGCGGGCGAGGATCAGCGAGACCGGCCCGGTCGACCAGGCGGCCCAGGCCGAGGAGGCGCCGAAGACCGCCATACCGATCATCAGCACGGTCCGATGGCCGTAGCGATCGCCGAGCGCGCCGGCGGCGAACAGGGCGGTGGCGAAGAAGAGCGAGTAGATCCCGAGCGCCCATTGCAGCTGGTTCGGGGTGGCGCCGAGTCCGTGCACCGGGTCGGCCAGGCGTTCCAGCGCGATGCCGAGCACGGTCGAGTCGATCCAGATCAGGATCGCCGACACGACGAGGATGGAAAGGATCCGGCGCTGCCGCCGGTGATCGACAAGGTCCACGTCGACTCCCTATGATTGACAGGTTCCTGACGCGACGAGCGTGCCACGATCGTCAGGAACCTGTCAATCATCCCTCACCACCCCGAGCAAAGCGAAGGTGCTCCTCCCACCACCCCGAGCGAAGCGAAGGTGTTCCTCCCACCACCCCGAGCGAAGCGCGGGTGTTCCTCCCACCACCCCGAGCGAAGCGCGGGTGTTCCTCCCACCACCCCGAGCGAAGCGAGGGTGTTTCACTCACACCACCCCGAGCGAAGCGAGGGTGTTCCTGGTCTTTTCTGGTCGTTCCGGATCCCGGGCAGAATGGCGGCATGAGCTACGTCGACGAAGACAGTTGCGTCACCTTCTTGGTGCGGCACGCCTGGCTGAGCATGCGGTCGGCCGTCGCGGCCGCGCTCGCGGAGCACGAGCTGTCCGTCCCGCAGTACGGAACGCTGCTGATCCTGAGCCACCAGCCGGGCTGCACCATCGCCGAGATCGGCCGCAAGGTCGGCACCGCCCGGCAGTCCGCCAACGAGCTGATCACCGGGATGGAACGTGCCGGCCTGATCGAACGCCAGGCCAACCCGAACGACCGCCGCTCCCAGCTCGTCCACCTCACCGCCGCTGGCAAGACCCGGCTCGCGGCCGCGACCCCCGCCGTACGGGCCGTCGAAGAGGAACTCGAAGCAGACTTCAGCCCCGCCGACCGCGAAGCGGCCCGCGCCTGGCTCCACCGCATGGTCAACACCGAAGTTCCCATCGACGAACCGTGAGAAGCAGTTAGGGTCGCAGGTATGCGCGATCACGCTCAGCGGTTGCAGGGACTCGGGACGACGATCTTCGCCGAGATGTCGGCGCTCGCGGTCCGGACGAACTCGGTGAACCTCGGTCAGGGGTTCCCCGATACCGACGGACCCGACTCACTGCTGGAGGCCGCGATCGCCGCGATCCGGGCCGGCGCGAACCAGTATCCGCCCGGCCGCGGGATTCCTGCCTTGCGCCAGGCGATCGTCGACCACCAGCAGCGCTTCTACGGGCTGACGTACGACCCCGACACCGAGGTGCTCGTCACCACCGGCGCCACCGAGGCGATCGCCGCCTCACTGCTCGCGTACGTCGAGCCGGGCGACGAGGTGATCGCTCTTGAGCCGTACTACGACTCGTACGCCGCCTGCATCGCCATGGCCGGCGGTCATCGGGTGCCGGTCACCTTGCGGGCTCCTGACTTCCGGCTCGACCTCGACGAGCTGCGCGCCGCCGTGTCGCCGAAGACGAAGGTGCTGCTGATCAATTCGCCGCACAACCCCACCGGTACCGTCCTCAACGACACCGAACTCCGCGGGATCGCCGCTCTGGCAGTCGAACACGACCTGGTCGTCATCACCGACGAGGTCTACGAACACCTCATCTTCGACGGACTCCAGCACCACCCGCTCACGGCGTACGACGGAATGGCCGAGCGCACCGTCTCGATCGGCAGCGCGGGCAAGACGTTCTCGGTCACCGGCTGGAAGATCGGCTGGGTCACCGGCAGCCCGGCCGTCGTCACCGCGGTGAACACGGCCAAACAGTTCCTCACCTACGTCTCGGGCGCCCCGTTCCAGCCCGCCGTCGCCGGAGCGCTTGCCTTGGGCAACGAGTACTTCGATGTGTTGCGGTCCACCATGCAAGCCAAACGCGACCTGCTCTGCGACGGCCTGGCATCCCTCGGCTTCGGCGTCCACCGCCCGCAGGGCACCTACTTCGTCACCACCGACGTCCGCCCCCTCGGCTATACCGACGGCGTCGACTTCTGCCGCATGCTCCCCGAGAAAACCGGCGTAGTAGCCATCCCCCACCAGGTCTTCTACGACAACGTGGACGCCGGCCGCCCCTTGGTCCGCTGGGCCTTCTGCAAACAAACCCACGTACTAGAAGAAGCCCTGTCCCGCCTCACCAAACTCTGAGGGCATCCACGGGCATCCCGGGGCAGATTCCCGAACGGCATGACACACCCTCCGCCCCTGTGCAAGACTTACATCAGCTCCCTAGGGCACCTTGTGGAGAAGTGAAGCTGGGATTCCCTCCGGAATGAAGGGGCCCAGCTTTCGCGCTTCCTAGCGCACTCTCACCTCGCGGACGTCGACCGACTCGGACAGCATCAGCAGCCATCTCGGCTCTCCCCGCCGTGCCGCCGCCACGGCACCGGCCACCGCATCCGGCAACCAGACCATCGGCTCCTGGACTGGCTGAGCGAAGTCGACCGACAGCTCTCGCGAGATCAGGCCCTTGTACCGCGCGCTGTCGACCAGCCTCAGGTCGCGCCGGTCCTGCGCTGCCGCCCGCGACTCCAACCAGACCCGGGATACCCCGAATTTGTCGAGCTCATACAGGAGACACTCCAGACAGCACCGTCGCGCCCGCTCTTGCCTAGATCTGTCCATCGGAGCACCGATTGCCACGATGGCAGCGATGTCCAGCGTGCTGATCTGGTGGGCGATCAGATCACGGCGCTTGGCTGATTCGGCGACCCAGTGAAGTCGCACTCCTGGACGTACGACGAGGTCGAGCATGGTGGCTCGCAAGTCTTCGCAGTCGTCTTGATCGGCGACCACCGCCGCCATCATGTACGTGTCCGGGACATCGCGACTGTCGATGATGAGCGACTCGTCGATCCAGGCGGAGAGGGTGAAAAGAGGTGGGGGCGTGCTGGGCATCAAGGGATGATGCAGCAGGACTCACCGTCTGGCGGGCGACATTCCCAGGGCTTTCCGGGGCAGGTTGGGGCAGATTAAGAGGCCTTGTTTTCAAGGGGTCTTGAGAACCGTGGCCAGGGTTTCGGGGTCTCGGGCTACTACGGTGGTGTTGTCGTCGGTGGTGATGATGGGGCGTTGGATGAGGGTGGGGTTGGCGGACATCAGCCTGATCCAGTCGGCGCGGTGGGCCTCGTCGCGGGGGAGGTCGGCTACCAGGGCGGCGGCTGGTTCGTTCAGGCGGGCTAGGTGCCAGGGGTCGAGGTTGAGGCGGGTGATGACGTCCGACAGTTCCTCGGGGGTGGGAGGGTCGTCCAGGTAGCGGCGGACGGTGTAGGAGATGCCTGCTTCGTCGAGGGCCGCGGTGGCGGTTCGGCATTTCGAGCAGGCGGGGTTGATCCAGATCTCCATCAGCGTCGTGCCTCCAGGAACCAGAGTTTGGTGGGGGTCTGCAGCATCAGGACGAGCAGGGCGAGGTGGAGTCCGAGGCCGAGCAGGCCGCCGGGGAGTGCGGTGATGCTGCCGGCGATGCCGAAGACGGCGACGACGATCAGCATCGTCCGGGCCCACGGGCGCTGTTTGCGGATGAAGATCGCCGGCAGGATGTAAGCGGCGCTGCAGATCACGGCCGCGACCAGCACCACGTTCTGCGCGTTTTCGTCGCCGGTCAGCGTCTGCGTGATCGGCCGCCCGGCCGAGGTCAACGCGAACAGGCCGAGCAGGATCGTGAGCACCCCTAGCGCGAGTGAGATCACCGACGCGATGATCACCTGCTTCGGCGGCCCCGCGTGCACCTGCGAGTACGGATTGGGCCGCTGCAAGCCGGGCTGCGCCGGCGATCCCGGCAACGGCGACTGACCACCGAAGACCCCCTGGTACGGGCCGGGTCGATCCGGGTCGCGCGGCGGCTGCTGCTCGCCGTACTGGTCGCTCATTGCCTGGAGATCCTTCCGCCGGCGCGCCGGCCGCGCCGCTTGCCCCGATCCTCCCAGATCGCCCCAACCACAGCCGCGCAGAACGGCCGGGACCCCGGCAAGCAGGATCCCGGCCGTCGATGCGTCAGGCCGAGGTGACCTCGAGCGCGTCCTTGGCCTCGTTCAGCCGGACGTGCACGGTATCGCCGTCGCGGATGGCTCCGGAGAGCAGGCCGCGGGCGAGTTCGTCGCCGATCGCGGACTGCACCAGCCGGCGCAGCGGACGAGCGCCGTAGACCGGGTCGTACCCCGTCAGCGCCAGCCACTCCATCGCGTCGTCACCGACGTCGAGCGTGATCCGCCGGTCGGTCAAGCGCTTCTGCAGGCCGACGATCTGCAGCCCGACGATCTTGGTCAGCTCCTCGCTGCCGAGCGCGTCGAACAGCACGATCTCGTCCAGCCGGTTGATGAACTCCGGCTTGAACGACTGCCGGACCACGTTCATCACCTGGTCGCGCTTGAGCGTGTCGTCGATCGACATGTCCGCCAGGTACGCCGAACCGAGGTTGCTGGTGAGCACCAGGATGACGTTGCGGAAGTCGACCGTACGCCCCTGGCCGTCGGTCAGCCGGCCGTCGTCGAGCACCTGCAGCAGGATGTCGAAGACCTCGGGATGCGCCTTCTCCACCTCGTCCAGCAGGATCACGGAGTACGGGCGGCGCCGGACGGCTTCGGTCAGCTGACCGCCTTCCTCGTAGCCGACGTACCCCGGAGGAGCACCGACGAGCCGCGAGACGCTGTGCTTCTCGCCGTACTCCGACATGTCGATCCGGACCATCGCCCGCTCGTCGTCGAACAGGAAGTCGGCCAGCGCCTTCGCCAGTTCGGTCTTGCCGACACCGGTCGGGCCGAGGAACAGGAACGACCCGGTCGGCCGGTCCGGATCCGAGATGCCCGCGCGCGCCCGGCGTACGGCGTCGCTGACGGCCTTCACCGCTTCGCGCTGGCCGATCAGCCGGCGACCGAGCTCGTCCTCCATCCGGAGCAGCTTGCCGGTCTCGCCCTCGAGCAGCCGGCCGGTCGGGATCCCGGTCCACATCGCGATCACCTCGGCGATCTCGGTGGGCCCGACCTCCTCGTTCACCATCGCGTCGGCCGTCTCGGCCGCCGCCGGCTCCTCCGAGGCCTCCTCGAGTTCCTTGGTCAGCTCGGGGATGTCGCCGTACAGAATCCTCGACGCGGTCTCGAAGTCGCCCTCGCGCTGGGCCCGCTCGGCCTGGCCGCGGAGCTCGTCGATCCGCTCCTTGATCTCACCGATCCGGTTCAGGCCGGACTTCTCCTTCTCCCAGCGGGCTTCGAGCGCGCGCAGCTCCTCCTCGCGGTCGGCGAGGTCGGCCCGCAGCCGGGCCAGCCGCTCCTGCGACGAGGCGTCCTCCTCGCGGGACAGCGCGAGCTCCTCCATCTTCAGCCGGTCGACCGTACGGCGAAGCGAGTCGATCTCGACCGGAGACGAGTCGATCTCCATCCGCAGCCGTGAGGCCGCCTCGTCGACCAGGTCGATCGCCTTGTCGGGCAGCTGCCGGCCGGAGATGTACCGGTTGGACAGCGTGGCCGCGGCGACCAGCGCGGAGTCGGAGATGGCGACCTTGTGGTGCGCCTCGTAGCGCTCCTTGAGACCGCGCAGGATCGCGATCGAGTCCTCGACCGACGGCTCGCCGACGAACACCTGCTGGAAGCGTCGCTCCAGCGCCGGGTCCTTCTCGATGCGGGTCCGGTACTCGTCGAGCGTGGTGGCACCGATCATCCGGAGCTCGCCGCGGGCCAGCATCGGCTTCAGCATGTTGCCCGCGTCCATCGCGCCCTCGCCGGACGCGCCGGCGCCCACGACGGTGTGCAGCTCGTCGATGAAGGTGATGACCTGGCCGCCGGACTCCTTGATCTCGGTCAGCACGGCCTTCAGCCGCTCCTCGAACTCACCCCGGTACTTCGCGCCCGCGACCATCGCGCCGAGGTCGAGGCTGATCAGCCGGCGCCCGCGCAGGGACTCCGGCACGTCACCGGCCACGATCCGCTGCGCGAGGCCCTCGACGACGGCGGTCTTACCGACGCCGGGCTCACCGATCAGCACGGGGTTGTTCTTCGTACGCCGGGACAGCACCTGCACCACGCGCCGGATCTCGGAATCACGGCCGATCACCGGGTCGAGCTTGCCCTCGCGAGCGCGCTCGGTCAGGTCGACGCCGTACTTCTCCAGCGTCTTGGTCGTCCCCTCCGCCTCGGGCGAAGTGATCCGCCGGTTCCCGCGCGCGGCGTCGAACGCCTGCAGCAATGCATCCGGAGTTACATCCAAAACACTCTTCGCGACACCCTCGACGGTCGCCAGCGAGATCAGCAGGTGCTCGGTGGAGACGAACTCGTCCCCGAGCCCCAGCGCCCGCTGCTCCGCCTGGTTCAGCACGTCGCTCGTCTTCTGGGACAGGCTGGGCGCCTGCACACTGCCACCGCTGGCCTTGGGCAGCCGGGTCAGCTGCTCCGCCGTACGGCGGCGTACCGCGTCGAGGTCGGCTCCGGCGGCCTCGAGCAGACCGATCGTGGTCCCCTCGGGCTGCGCGAGCAACGCCGACAGCAGGTGAATCGGTTCCACGGTCGGATTGCCCGCCGCGGAGGTCTGACGGATCGCGACCGACAGGGTTTCCCGGGCCAGCGTCGTCAACCGCTGAACGTCCATCTGGTTCCAGCCTTTCCACTCAAAAAACAGCGATCACCAGATACAACGTATCCAAGGTTGAGTCCATTCCACTCAACTTTGCCGAACCTGGGGGAGATCTCAGGGTCAGCGAGCGATTTCCGCCCGATGCGAACGAATCGGCCCGCTCCTTCCGTCTCCGCTGTGAACCCATTTCCGTCCTCAGGAGACTGCTTTGCGACCCATCCGCTGGACCGCCGCCGCCGTTGGGCTGGCCGTGGTCCTGAACCTCGCCGCCGTCCCGGCCGGCGCCAGCCCTCCGTCCCGACCGACCCCAGCTGCCCAAGCCGGCGCCGCCTCGAAGCTGGTCCGGCTCACCCTGATCACCGGTGACCATGTCAGCGTCACCTCGGTGCCGGGCCGGCCCGACCAGATCGTCTTCGAGCCGGGCCGTGGCAGCGGATCGACCGCCGCGGTCACTTCGTTCGTCGCCGGCCACACAGTGGTGGTTCCGTCAGCGGCCGAGGCGGATGTGCTCTCCGGCCGCCTCGATCGCACCCTGTTCGACGTCACCACCTTGATCGCGGAGCATCGCGACGACGCCGGCAGCGCAACCGTCCCGGTCATCATCCGGTACGCCGGGAGCCCGGCGACCGCCCTCGGCCGGGCCCGGCAGGGCGTCGTACCAGGAGGCGCGAAGGCGCGCGTACTGACCAGCATCGGCGCCCGGGCCACCTCGGTACCGAAGAACGCCATCGCGGACTTCTGGGCATCGCTCACGCCCGGCCCCTCCGACCGGGTGGCAGCCACGATCCAGCGCGTCACCCTCGACCGGCAGTACAAGGCGTCCCTGGACCAGAGCGTGCCGCAGATCGGCGGCCCGGCGGCGTGGCAGCGCGGCCTGACCGGCAAGGGCGTCAAGATCGCAGTTCTCGACACCGGCCTGGACACCGGCAAAGCGCCCGGCGAGGCCCAGACGCATGCCGACTTCGCCGGCCGGATCGCGGCGACGGCGAACTTCTCCGACTCCACCGACACCGCTGACCGCTACGGGCACGGCACCCACGTCGCCAGCATCGCAGCCGGTACCGGCGCGGCCTCCGGCGGCAAGTACAAAGGCGTCGCACCTGACGCCACGTTGCTGATCGGCAAGGTACTCGACGACTACGGCAACGGCAGTACCTCGGGCATCATCGCCGGGATGGAGTGGGCCGCGGCCCAAGGTGCGACGATCGCCAACCTCAGCCTCGGCGGCGACCCGAGCGACGGGACCGACGAACTCTCGCTGGCGGTCAACCGGATCAGCCACGACACCGGCATGCTGATGGTCATTGCCGCCGGCAACTGTTGGGACTCCGGCCCCGGCCAGGTGTCGGCGCCGGCTTCGGCCGATGCCGCGCTCGCGGTCGCCAACCTGCAGCGCGACGGGTCGGTCAACGACACCTCCTGCCGTGGCCCGCGCGCAGGCGACGGTGCGCTCAAACCGGAGATCTCCGCCCCCGGCACCGACATCGTCGCCGCGCGCTCGGAGGGCACCACCATCGGCACCCCGGTCGGCGACTTCTACACAACGCTGTCCGGTACGTCGATGGCGAGCCCGCACGTCGCCGGTACGGCGGCCCTGATCGCCCAGGCCCACCCCGACTGGAAGGCGGACCAGCTCAAGAACAGGCTGATCTCCACCGCCGACCCGCAGGACGGTAGCGGCGTGTTCGAACAGGGCGCAGGCCGCGTCGACGCCGACCAGTCGACCGACGACAGCGTCACGGTCGACACCGCCAAACTCGACCTCGGCAGACTCGCCTGGCCGTACCCGGCCACCGATCCGGTCAGCCGCGAACTCAGCTACAGCAACCCGACTGGTACGCCGGTGACGCTGCAACTCGCCGCATCGCTGGAGCCGGCGAAGGCGACACCGAAGCTGAGTACCTCGCAACTCGTCGTACCGGCGCATGGCAGCGCGAAGGTCACCGTCACCGCTGACCGAGCCGGAGGCGGTACCGGCGCGTTCTCCGGCCGGATCACCGCGACCGCGGCGGGTGCCGATCCGCTCGTCACGCTCATCGGCTGGGTCGCCGAGCCGGAACTGCACAACCTCACCATCAAGGGCGTGCTGCGCAGTGGTGGGCCCGCCGACGCCGATCTGATCCTGACCCGACTCGACGGTCCGCCGCTGGGATCGGAGAGCAGCCCGCGGCTGAGGAACGGAACCGTCACGGTCCGGGTACCACCGGGGAAGTACGCGGTCAGCGGCGCCTACGTCGACCCTGCCACCGATGCGCGGCAGCGGCAGGTGATCCTGCTGGTCAGTCCCGAGACCAGCGTCACCACTGACACCACCGTCACGCTCGACGCCCGGCTCGCCAAGCCGGTCTCCTTCAGTGTCCGCGGACGCGCCGGGCTGTCGCCCAGGAGCCACGAGCTGATCAACCTCCGCAAGAACGCGGCCGGCGAGGTGATCGAGTCCCTGTCGGTGTACGCGTCGGAGACCAACGACATGTTCGCCACGCCGACACCGGCGACCACCAGCGGCAGCTCCGAGTTCAGCTCGGTCGCCAGGCTGGAGGTTCCGCCGTACCAGGCACGGGTCGACGGCACCGGCTTCCCGGCGTACCAGATGTCGTTCGCTCCGCGGCTGACCGGGACGAAGACCTTGCCCCTGTACGACGCGGGCACGGGTACTCCGGACGAGCTCGCCGGGGCGGCCGGCAAGCTCGCGATGATCGCGTGGACCGGTACGCCGCTCAGCGGTGATCTGGTGCTCGCGGCCCAGCAGGCCGGCGCCGCGGCGGTGCTGTTCTACGACCAGGATCTCGCCGGGGTGGCGCCGGACGACTACCGGATCAGCGGCTGGCAGGACGACACCAGGATTCCCGTGCTGCGGACGACGAGAGTTGCCGCGCAGGATTTGCTCGCCCGGTTGAAGACCGGCCCGGTGCAGGTGCGGCTGACCGGTGTGGCGGCCTCGCCGGTCGTCTACGACCTGATGGTCCCGTGGAAGAACCGGATCCCCGCCGATCTCCGGGTCGCGGTCGATCCGAGCCGGCTGGCCCGGGTGGACGAGACGTTCGGTTCCCATGTCCCGGACAACAACATCCAGGAGTACCGGTGGGGTTACTCCCCTGCGGGGATCACCAGCGTGGGCTCCGCGCTGCCCCTGTTCAAGGCGCCTGCCCGGCGGACGTCGTACCTGCTGGCGAACGAGGTTCGGTGGTCAGGACACATCATTCAGGGGCATGGCGACGGGTCCGCCTATTTCGAGGCGATGACGAGCCCGCGCAGGTACCAGCCGGGCGCCAGGTCGTCGGTCGGCTGGACGATGCCGGTCGCGAACAGCGGACTGCCTGCGACGCCGCACGACTGGCTGGGAGTCCACCAGGAGGAGGGAGAACTGCAGGTCGCTCTCAGTCCCTTCGGTCACGGGCCTGAGGTCTCGGGCGGCTCGTTCGCCCAGTTCGACCAGAGCCGGCTGACCGTGGACCGGAACGGCGTTCAGGTCGCCGATACTCGAGAAGGCGCGGCCACCGCGATCGACGCCCCGGCCGAGGCCGCCGACTACAAGGTCAGCCTGGACACGCGGCGCGAGTTCGAGGACTGGAAGTACTCGACCCGGGTGCAGTCGGTGTGGTCGTTCAGGTCGAGCGGTTCGGCGACCGAGGTGATGCCGCTCGTCCTGGCCGACCTCGACGTACCGAAGGCCGACGACCTCAACCGGGTCCAGACCGGCGTACCGGTCTCCGTCACCCTCGGCCTCCGGCACCAGACGGGGCCGAAGGGGTCGGCGTTCACCAGCGCGAGCCTCGAGATCTCCTACGACGGGACGACCTGGACCCCGGTACCGCTCGAAAAGACAGCGCCCGGCCGGTACCGCGCAACGGTGAACCACCCGGCGGCGAAGGCAGGCACCTCGCCCTCGCTCCGGCTCACCGCCACGGACTCCTCCGGCGGCAAGCTGCAGCAGGAGGTGACCAAGGCGTACGGACTGAAGTGACGTCGGATGGTTGCCGGTTCGCCGGCAACCATTTCGAAGGGATTCGAAAAGCGAACCTTCCGAGGTGATCCCACCGTCCTTCAGGGCAAGTGCTGTTTCCGCCTGCCTGGAGGACCTCTTGCCGTCCAAACGCTGGATCCCACCGGTGGTGAGTCTCGGCCTGGTGCTGAGCGCTGTCACCATCCCCGCCCTCGGGGCGCCGCCCCGGCCACCGTCTCCCGCCGACCCGACTCCCGGCGGAACCCGCGTCACGCTGATCACCGGCGACCGGGTCCGGGTCACGCCCCGGCCCGGTCAGCCCGCACAGGTCGTCTTCGAGCCGGCCAAGGGCAGCCGATCGGACGCGGCGACCATCACCTACCAGAGCGGCCACACGTACGTCGTACCGTCGGCAGCGGTCGCCGACGTCGCCTCCGGCCGGCTCGACCGCACGCTGTTCGACGTGACAATGCTGATCGCCGAGCACCGCGACGACGAGCACTCCAAGACCATGCCGGTGATCATCCGGTACGCCGGTGACGCGGCCGGCGTACGAGCCAAGCAGACCGCGATCCCCGGCGCGGCGTCGACCCGATTGCTGTCCAGCATCGGTGCCAAGGCCGCCAAGGTCACCAAGACCGCCGCGACCGACTTCTGGCGCTCGCTCACGCCGGGCGCGACCAGCCGGGTCGCCGGGACCGTCCAGCGTGTCTCGCTCGATCGGCAGGTCAAGGCCAGTCTCGACCAGTCGGTCCCCCAGATCGGCGCGCCGGCCGCCTGGCAGCGCGGCCTGACCGGCAAGGGCGTCAAGGTCGCCATCCTCGACACCGGCATCGACCCCACCCACCCGGACCTGGCCGGCCGGATCGGCGCGACGGAGAACTTCTCCGATGCGCCGGACACCGTCGACCACTACGGTCACGGCACACATGTCGCCAGCATCACCGCCGGCAACGGCGCGGCCTCGGGTGGCAAGTACAAGGGTGTCGCCCCCGACGCGACCCTGCTGAACGGCAAGGTTCTCGACGACTACGGCCTGGGTGACTTCTCGGGCATCATCGCCGGGATGGAATGGGCCGCCGCCCAGGGTGCCTCCGTGATCAACATGAGCCTCGGCGGCGACCCGAGCGACGGCACCGACGATCTCTCGCAGGCCGTCAACCGGATCAGCCGGCAGAGCGGCGCTCTCTTTGTCATTGCCGCAGGCAACTGTTTCTTCCCGGAACCGCAGACCGTCTCCAGTCCCGCCGCGGCCGACGATGCCCTTGCCGTGGGCAACCTTCAGCGCGACGGATCGCTGAACGACACGTCCTGCCGTGGTCCGCGTAAGGGCGACGGTGCGCTGAAACCGGAGATCTCTGCTCCCGGTACCGGCATCGTCGCCGCCCGCGCCGCCGGCACCAGCCTCGGCGACCCGGTCGACGACAACTACACCACCCTGTCCGGTACGTCGATGGCAACACCGCACGTCGCCGGAACGGCCGCACTGGTCGCGCAGGCCCACCCGGACTGGAAGGCCGCCCAGCTCAAGGCGCGCCTGATCTCGACGGCCGACCCGCAGCCCGGCAGCAAGGTCGACGAGCAAGGCGCCGGCCGCGTCGACGCCGACCAGGCCACCGACGACAGCGTCACCGTCGACACCGGCGAGCTCGAGCTCGGCGTACTGCGCTGGCCCTACCCCGCCTCGGACAAGGTCAGCCGCGAACTCACCTACCGCAACCCAGGCAGTACTGCGGTGACGTTGGACCTCGCAGCTTCCGTGGATCCGGTCGCTGCGACTCCCGAGCTCAGCAGCAGCCAACTCGTAGTACCGGCTGGTGGGGAGGCCAAGGTGACCGTGACTGCCGACCGTGCTGCCGGCGGAACCGGATTCTTCTCGGGACGCGTCACCGCCACCGCGGCCGGAGCGGACCCCATCGTGACGACCTTCGGCTGGTACGCCGAACCGGAGCTGTACAACCTGACGGTCAAGGGCATCAACCGCGACGGCAGCCCGGCCACCGCGAGCCTGGCGGTCAGCCGTCTGGACGGACCGCCGCTCGACCTGGGTCCGTTCGGCGTACGGATGGTGAACGGTACGGCGACGCTCCGGATCCCACCCGGCAAGTACCAGGCGATGTCCACCTTCTTCACGGCCGCGACCGACGCGGAGCTGGAGAAGATCGATGTCGTCACCGGTCCGGAGACGACGCTCACCAAGGACACCACGGTGACGCTCGACGCCCGGCGGGCCAATCCTGTGCCGACCAGCGTGCAGGGCCACCCCGAGCTGACCGCACGCCAGCGCGCCATCGTCTACTCCCGGAAGAACACCGACGGGATGATCACCGGCGCGACCGGAGTCGAGGTGACCGGCGCGGCCCGGATCCTCGGCGCCACGCCGACCGCGAAGCCGGTCACCGGGACCAGCGAGTTCGCGGCCTCGGCCCGGCTGGAGATCCCGCCGTTCCGGGCGAAGGTGATCGGCGGCGACGCGTTCACCGTGCTCGACTTCTATTTCGGACCGCGGCTCACGGGAACGAAGACCCTCGGCCTGGCCGATGCGGGCGCTGCGAACCCGGGCGAACTGGATGGTGCCCGAGGCAAGTTGGCACTGATTCGCTACGTCGACAGCGATCCTCGCCCCGTCGGCGAACTGGTCAAGGCGGCGGAGCGCGCCGGCGCCGCCGCGGCCCTGATCTACAACCCCGACCGTGCCGGTCAAGGTGGCGTCGGGCCGTACTGGGTGTACGGCGACGCACCGGATGCGACCATCCCGGCCGCGCGGACGACTCGGGTCGCCGCGCAGAAACTGCTCGACCAACTGAAGACCGGGCCGGTCACCGTGCGGCTCACCGGAGTCGCCTCGACGCCGGTGGTCTACGACCTGGCCAAGGCGTGGCCGAACCAGATCCCGGCCACGGTCGGTGTCAACGCCAGGCAGGACCAGTTCGCGCGGGTGGACGAGGTCTTCGGCGCACACACCGCCGGAACGCCTACCTCGGAAGCCCGGACGGCCCGGACGCCGGGCGGCACCGACTTCAGCGGTTGGCTGGTGCCGGTCATCGGCGCTCCGTTCCACCGCACGTCGTACGTACTGGGGAACCGGCTCCCGTGGTCGAGTCTGGTCATCCTCGACAACGGCGGTGAGAGCGCGGCCGTCAACGCACCGCCGCACACCTATCGTGCCGGGGAGCGGACCAGCATGCGGTGGGTCGCACCGGTCGAGAACAGCGGTCTGCCGGCGAAGCGGACCGAGGCGGCCGGGGTCGGCCGCGCCTACGAGGGCCTGAGTATCTCGATCAGCCCGTTCCGGCACGGACCCGACGAGTTCAGCGACGTGTTCGGCATCAACGGGGAGTACAGCTCCTCGCTCGAGCGCAACGGCGTGGAGGTGGCGACGTCCGAGGAGGCCGGGCTGTGGGCCGACGTACCGGCCGACGCGGCGGAGTACAAGTTCACGCTGGATGCTCAGCGGGAAGCCGACTTCTGGCAATACTCCACGCAGATCCACTCCAGCTGGACGTTCAAGGCGCGCGGCGGCGAGGACGAGGTGATGCCGTTGGTGGTCGCCGATCTCGACGTACCGCAGACCGATGACCTCAACCGGGTGCCGACCGGCCGGCCGATCACGCTCACACTGGGTCTACGGCACCAGGCAGGATCGACCTCAACCGCGAGGTTCACCACGGCCGCCTTGGAGCTGTCCTACGACAACACCCACTGGACCAAGCTCGCACTGACCAAAACAGCCGACGGCCACTACACCACCACGGTGACGCATCCGGCCACCCAGTCCGGCCACGCACCGTCGCTGCGGCTGACCGCAGCCGATGCCGACGGCAACAAGTTGGACCAGCAGATAACAAAGGCCTACGGCCTGAAATAGCCCGCTCGGAGGTGGAGCCGCCAGTCGCGGCTCCACCTCTGAGAGCCCCCGGCGTCGAATAGGATTCCCGGGTGAGCAGCGAGAATGGACGACCAGCAGAGCCGGCGGTAGTTCGTTGGCAGCACAGTTCGGGTGGGTTGGCGTACTGTCTCGGCCGCCTCGTGGTTCCGCCGGGATCCGAGCAACCGGTGATCGTGCTTTCGGAGGTGGCCGGGAACCCGGACGCCGTCGGTCTGGTCAGCGACTTCGCCGGTGCCGCTACGGTGGCTGCCGCACTCTTCGGGGTGGACCCGACGTCGGTCCGCTGGCTCGCCCACCACGGCGACTTCTCGTCGTACGACGCAGCCGGCGCACCCGAGACCCTCACCGAGGTACAGCTCCGGTCCGACGGCAGCCGCCTGCACAGCGACCTGACCGACCAACACCTCCTGTCCGCCACCGAAACGGAAACCCTGAGCCGCTCATTGGGCCTCGAACCCGTACGGGCGGTGCTCGCGACGCTGGACCTTCCGTCCTGATGAGCGTCCGCCCCACCCAGCAGCTCTCAGGAGGGAAGCTGCTGAGCTCGATCCGCGCCGAGCTCGCGCCGTACCGGGACCAGATCGCGCCACTGAACAAGCAGGTCGCAGTGATCAGGTTCGCCGCGGAACAGACCGACCCGGGGCTGTGGCAGCGCCGGATGGAGGCGTCCCGGGTCTCGGCGGTACAGAAGGAGAAGGCGTTCTCGCAGCTGGGTTACCAGGTCGACCATCAGGTGCTGTCCGGAAGGACCAGCGCGGCCGACTTCGCGGCCCTGATCGACCGGCACAGCGCGGACCCGCGGACGTCGGCCGTCATCGTGCAGTACCCACCGCCCCCACATCTGGCTCCGCTGGTGCAGCGGCTCGCGCCCGAGAAGGACATCGACGGTCTGCTCGGTGATCGATCGCTGCAGCAGGCCTGCGCGACGGCGGACGGCATCACCCGCGTGGTCCGGCCGTTCGCGCAGGACGATCCGAAGATCGCAGTGGTCGGCGGCCAGGGGTTCGTCGGCAGTGGAGTGGTCCGGTTGCTGCAGCAGGACGGTCTGCGAGTGGAGAGCCTCGACGCGGGCGACGACCTGCGCCGGACCCGGAATGCCGACATCGTGGTCTCAGCCACCGGCAACCCGCACGTGCTCACCGACGAGCACATCCGGCCGCATCACCGGTTGGTGGTCGACTCCGGGTTCATGCCGCAGCCGGACGGCTCGATCGCCGGCGACATCGCTCCCTCCGCGCAGCAGATCCCGCAGTACATCACCCCTGTCCCCGGGGGCATCGGTCCGGTGGAGATGGCCGTGCTGATGGACCGGATCGTGCGGCAGGAGGTCGATCCCGGCCGCGATCCGTGGTCCGTCCCCCAGGTCGCCTATCTGTCCCGCGGTGAGATGGCAGCGCGCAGCAATCTGGCGCCGGCTGCCGGTGCTGTTGCCCAACAGGTCAACCAGCCCGCCGACGGTCGCTCGAATGCCGGCAGGCAAGAGCCGGGCATCTCTCGCAACGGTGGTGAGCAGTCGCGGTGAGGCGGTGACCGACGAGGAGTACGAGCGGCTGTCGGCGGTTGCCATCGGTACTGCGGTGGCCGCGGGTGAGCTGTCCGCGCTCGAGGTCGTCGAGGCGGCTCTGCGGCGGATAGCTCAGGTCGATCGAGAGGTTCGTGCGTTCCGTGAGGTGTGGGCCGATCGAGCGCGGACCACGGCGCGGGCGATCGACGCCGCTGATGCCGACGGACGCCCGCTTCTCGGCGTACCGATTGCGGTGAAGAACGCCGGCTCCAGGCAGGTCGCGCAGTTGGCGGCCGCCGGTGCTGTTCCGATCGGGCTGACGTCGACGCCTGGTCCTGGTACGCCGTGGCAGACGTGGGGACTGACCGATCGCGGGCCGACGCTGAACCCGTTCGATCCAGAGCTGGTTCCAGGCGGATCGTCAGCCGGGTCGGCCGTTGCAGTGGCGACGTCGATGGTGCCGCTGGCGACCGGAAGCGACGGAGCCGGTTCGATCCGGATCCCGGCGGCATGGTGCGCCGTCATCGGGTTGAAGCCGACGAACGGCCTGGTCCCGACCGGCGACGGCACCGGACTGGCCGTCGGCGGTGCGTTGGCGAGGACTTCCCTCGACCTGCTGACCTATCTCCAGGTCGTAGCCGGGGCGCTGAGCGGTCCGACGGGGCCGCTGCGGGTGACGTGGTCGGCGGACCTCGGGTTCGCACAAACCGTGCCTGGGATCGCGGCGGTTGCCCGGGCGGCGCTGGACCGGCTGGTGGCGGACGGCCGGCTCGATGAGGTCGAGACAGTGGTTCGGCTTCGCGATCCCGAACCGGCCTGGACGTCGTTACGAGCCCGCGGCGGCGAGGACAACGGGCAGCGTCTCGGCCGAACCGGCGAGGACCCGACCGGTATCCGCGCCGACAACGACCGGCGGCTGCGAGCGATCTTCCGGACGACCGACCTGATCGCGACTCCGACCACCCCGAACCCGCCGCATGGCCACGACGGACCCGGCGAGCTGATCAGCGTCGCCCTGACCTGGGCCTTCAATCTCAGCGGTCACCCGGCCGTCAGCCTGCCCGCCGGATTCACCGCCGACGGCCTCCCCGTTGGCCTTCAGCTGATCGCACGGCACCGCCACGATCTTGACCTGTTAGCTGGGTTGGCCGGCTGAGACGAGGCCGGTGTTGTAGGCGAGGATGACCGCCTGAACCCGGTCGCGGAGACCGGTTTTGGTGAGCATGCGGCTGACGTGGGTCTTGACGGTGTGCTCGGTGAGATGCAGGGCCGCGGCGATCTCGGCATTGGAGTTGCCTTTGGCAACCAGTACGAGGACCTCGCGTTCGCGGGCGGTGAGGACGTCGAGGCGGGCCACCATCGCGGGATCGAGCTGGTTGTCGGCGAAGCGGTCGATCAGCCGCCGGGTCACCGGTGGCGCCAGCAAGGCGTCGCCGTCGGCGATCACCCGGACCGCGTTGATCAGTTCGTCCCGCGAGGACCGTTTCAGCAGGAAGCCGCTCGCCCCGGCCCGCAGCGCGTCGTACACGTACTCGTCCAGGTCGAAGGTGGTCAGGATCAGCACCCGCGGCGCGTTCGGCCGGCCGACCAGCCGCCGGGTGGCCTCGATACCGTCCATCACCGGCATCCTGACGTCCATCAGGACCACGCCGAGATCCAGGACGGCGGACGCCTGGTGCAGCGCGTCGGCGCCGTCGACGGCCTGTGCGACCACCTCGATGTCCGGCTGCCCGTCCAGGATCATCGAGATCCCGTCCCGGACCAGATCCTGGTCGTCGACCACCATCACCTTGATCACTCGGTCTCCTTCACCGTCACCGCCATCCACGGTCATCGCGCACCCACCGGCAGCCACGCGCTGACCGTAGTACCGGATCCCGGGCTGGAGCTGATGCTCAACGTGCCGTCGTGGATACGGACCCGCTCCTGCATACCGGTCAGTCCGTGCCGGCCGTCCGGGCGACGCTCCGGATCGAACCCTTGCCCGTCATCGACCACCCGCACCGCGACGCCCGCCTCGTCGCCCCGCACCTCCAGGGTCACCGTGACCGGCTCGGCCCCGGCGTGCCGCACCACATTGGTCAGCGCCTCCTGCACCAGCCGGTACGCCGTGAGCTGGTGCCCCGCAGGCAGGCTGTCCGTGTCCCCGTGCAGAGAGAGGTCGACCGTGAGCTCATGCGAGACGTCCTTCACTAACTGCGGCAGCTCGGCCAGACCTGGCTGTGGGGTGAGCGCTGGATCCGGCAAACCCTCCGCGTCCCGCAGGGCCGAGAGCATGCGGTCCAACTCCCCCAGAGCACGCCTCCCGGCATCACCGATCCGCTGGAACCCGGCGAGCACCTCCTCATCGCCCCGCCCCAGCAGATCGGGCCCGGTCTCGGCCTGGATCACCATGAGGTTCACCGCATGCGCCACGACGTCGTGCAGGTCCCGTGCGATGTGCGACCGCTCGGTCAGCACCACCTGCGCCGCGTCCTGCTCCAGCGCGCGCCGCTCCAGCTCGGCTTCGCGAGCCGCGCCCTCCCGCGTACGCCGATTGACCCTCGCCAGCAGGCCGAGCACGGTCGCCAGCGCCAGCACCAGGGAAAGCGAGACCGGCCAGACCCGCTGGCTCACCCGGAGGTATTCGTAGCCGTAGTCCAACGGGTGCCCGTAGCTGATGTCGAGATCGACGTTCTGGGTCAGGACGGGCAAGAACCACAGCTGGATCTTGTAGTGCTCGATCGCCTGCCGACTCAGCACCGGCATGGCAGCAAGCAGTACGACGGATACCGGCACCGCCAGCAGCGGCCTGCGGTACGAGGCCAACGAGAAGAGCGCAACAGCCAGCGCGAGCAGCAAGAAGGGGATGCCGTCGTTCGCCCAGTACGCCGGAATGCAGGCCGCCGCCAGCACCACGCACGGGATCATCGGCAGATATCGCCGCAACACCAGGCTCAGCGGCATCGCCGCGATCGTGTAGATGAGCCAGTCCGGTGCCACCCACCAATTGCCCATCGCCTGACCACGGCGGATGTCCAGCAATTGCAGGACGGTCATGACGACGGCCAGCAGTGCGTCGAGCCACAGCACGTTCTCCCGCCGGGCTGCGAACTGTCGCAGGCTCTCCAGCCGGCCTCCTGGCGCCCCGTGCCTTCCGATCGCCGGCGCCTCGCCCCGATTCCGGCGTACGAGGACCGCTGTCAGCCAGACTGCGGCAAGAGCCGCTGACAGCCACCAAGGCCAGTGCTGGGAGCGGAATCGTTCGAAGTCGTCCGGAACGATCCCGTGGCTTACGCCCGGCAGATCCTGGCCCTGGTACTGCACCAGACCCGGCTGCGAAACACGGCTGAACGAATCCCGTACGAGCCTGTCCCAGACCCGAGTCGTGAGGAGTGGGAGGACGCCAACCACTGCGGCGGCAGCTGCCGCCGACAGCCACAGACGCAGTGCCGCGACAGACCACAGGGCCAGTGCGCAACCGGCGATCAGAACCGGGTCGAAGGTACCCAGGACCAACGCGCCCAAAGCCGCGCCCATCAGGGCGACAGCCACCGGAATCGGGGCTAGCCGGCGCAGCGCGATCAGTGCCGGCGCCAGCGCGACCATGATCACCAGCGGCAGATCGCCGTACGACCAGCCGGGGGCTGGATGCCAGGCGCGGGCCAATGAGATCACCAGTCCGGTGGCAGCCAGGGCAAGGTCCACGACGACCGCCCGGCGGCCCGCGGTCGACGGCGTACTGCTGGTCGTCGTGGTCTGTTCGGCGGCGGTCATCGCTCACCGGCCGGCAGCCAGGCGCTGATCGTCGTACCGGCGCCAGGGCTGGAGGTGATGGTCAAGGTGCCGCCATGGATGCGGACCCGCTCCTGCATACCGGTCAGGCCGTGCCTGCCCTCCGGGCGGCTGTCCGGATCGAACCCCTGACCGTCGTCGACCACCCTGAGCGCGACACCGCTCTCGCTGGGCTCGACCAGGATCCTCGCACCGTCCGCCTTCGCGTGCTTCGCGACATTGGTGAGCGCCTCCTGAACCAGCCGGTACGCCGTGAGCTGGATCCCCGCCGGAACGCCTTCGGTCCCACCCCGCAGCTCCAACTCGACGGGCAGCCCCTGGTCCGACAGATCCTTCGCGAGCTGACCGAGGTCAGAGAGACCGGGCTGAGGGGTCAACGCCGGGTCGGGCAGACCCTCGGCATCGCGCAGCGCCGACAGCATCCGGTCCAGTTCGCCCAGCGCGCGGCGCCCGGCGTCCCCGATCCGCTGGAAGCCCGCCAGCGCGTCGTCGTCTCCTCGCTTCAGCAGATCAGGTCCGGTCTCCGCCTGGATGACCATCAGATTCACCGCGTGCGCCACGACGTCGTGCAGATCCCGGGCGATGTGTGACCGCTCGGTCAGCACCACCTGGGCCGCGTCCTGCTCCACCGCCCGCTGCTCCAGCTCGGCTTCCCGCGCCGCGGCAGACCGGTTCCGCCGGTAGAGCCGCGCCAGAACACCGGCACAGAGCGGCAGAACGAGGATCAGCGACAACGTGATCGGCCACTGCCGGTCCACAATCCCTTCGTAGACGAGGTTGTGGATCCTGTTGTCCGGTGGATCGTGCAGGTCACCGAACGTCTGCGGCTGATGCTTCAGCGCGGGAAAGATCAGCACCATCTGCGGGTAGCGAACGAACGCCGCGATCACCGGCAGCGCAGTCAGCACGACGGCGGCCACCGGCATCGAGTACCTCACTCGCCGCACGGACGCCATCGTGAAGAGCGCGATCGACAGCGCGACGAGGACGCTCCAGCTCGTGCTGGTCTGCCAGTAGGACAGCAAGGCGCCGATGGCGAGCACCACGACCGGAACGGCCGGCCACTTGCGCCGTTGGACCAGCGTGAGCGCGGAAAAGGCGATGGCGTACGGCATCCAGCCAGGCGCACTCCACCAGTTGCCCCTGGCAACGTCCCGGCCCAGGTCCGCCAGGATCAGCGAGGTGGTCACCATCGCCAGCACCGCATCGAGCGCGGCCGTGGTCAGCAGAAAGGTACGGAGGTCCTCGATGCGTTCCCAAACGGTGCGCTCGACGACCTCGGTCCGGCGCAGGCGTCGGTAGAGCAGGGCGAGCAGACAGACCGTGAAGAGCGCGACTGACAGCCACCACGGCCATCTCGACGCCATCGCGCGGTTGTAGTCCTCGAGGGAGGGTCCCCCACTCGCGGCCGCGTCCCACAGCGGGTCGTTTCCCACCTGGCGGTAGATCGAGGGAAAGAGCGCGGACTCGAACACTCCCCAGCGGACTCTGGCGACCACAGGGACAGCCGTGATCACCGCCCCGGCCAGCAGGGCCGTGCGCACACGGCAACGCGAGGCCAGCGACCACAGGGCGAGCGCTCCGCCGATCAGCAGGACGTAGTCGAAGTCCCCTCTGTTCACCAGAACCGAGAGGTAAGCGCCGGTGACCAGCCCCGCCGATGCGAGCACCGGATCCACTCGCCGGATCGCGAGGAGTGCTGGGGCGGTGGCAAGGAACACCTGGACAGGCAGTGCGGCGTCCAGCCAGCCGCCGGGCTGCCTGACCAACTGCGCCTGGGTGATCGCCAATCCGATCACCGCGAGCACGATGTCGAAGTTGCCGCCCGCAACGAGGGCGCGGACGCGGATCATGCGCTCGCCTGCTCCGCCGTACGGCGCGATCTCTCCGCTCACCCCTTCATTCTGCGGCCCAGTGCGGCTCAGGCCGTCACTCTTTGGAGTGACAGCCGTTCGTGGCGCGTCATCCGATCCAGTGACCACAGTGGGCACCTGACGGCGATGTGGTGACCGGGGTCCGGCGGCGAGGGTCGGAAACATGACCACAAGTCCAGTTCTCCCACCGGTGAAGAGCCGGAACCTGCTGCCCTGGTTCGCCCTCGCCGGAGCGGACGTCATCGTTACCTGCGTGGCGCTCTGGCCGCCGTCGTCCTCGATGTCCGACCTGCGCGTGTACTTCGCCGGCGCCAGAGGTTTCGTCGACGGTGACGACATCTACACCGTGAACCAGAAGTACCCCGGCATGGGACTGGGCTTCACCTATCCGCCGTTCGCGGCCGTGATCATGGCGCCGCTGGCGATCGGCGAGCACTTCGCCAGGTTGCTGATGACGTTGCTGTCGGGCCTGTCGCTGCTTGCCGTCGGCGCGGTCACGGCCCGTGCGCTACGGCCGCGGTGGTCCCGGGACCGGCTGATCGGAGCCGGGCTGTTCTGCTCCGCGGCCGGACTGCTCCTCGAGCCCGTGTCGTCCACGTTCGGGATGGGGCAGATCAACCTTGTTCTGCTGGCTCTGTTGATGGTCGACCTGCTCGGTCACACCCCACGCCGGTTCCGCGGCCTCCTGGTCGGTGTTGCCACCGGCATCAAACTGACTCCGGGGATCTTCATCGTCTTCCTGCTGGTGACCCGGCGCTTCCGCGAGGCGGCCGTCGCCACGGCGGCGACCGCGGGCACCCTGGTGCTGGGCTGGCTCGTCATGCCCGGTCCGACAGTGGACTTCTGGACCCGTTACATCTTCGACCCCAGCCGTCCGGGCCCGGCCCACTACATCAGCAACCAGTCATTGCGGGGCACGATCGCCCGGCTCACTGAGAACTCGGCAGCCACCGGTCCGCTTTGGTTGCTCTCGGCCACTATCGTCGGCGCCGCGGGCCTCGCCATCGCCCGCCGCCTGTACTCCGCCGGACGCTCGCTCGACGCGCTCGTGGTGACCGGCTTCACCGGACTGCTCGTCTCGCCGATCTCCTGGTCCAATCACTGGGTCTGGGCGTTGCCCGCCACCGCCGTCGTGTGGTCCTGGGTCGCCCGCGGCACCGCGATGAAGATCTTTGCAGCGGCCTGGACACTCGTGTTCGCCCTCGGCCTGCCCTGGTGGGCTCCCTGGGCGGACGACAAGGAGTTCCATCACAACTTTCCGCAGGCTTTGATGGGCAACTCGTACCTGATCGCCGGGATCGCCTTGCTAGTCACGAGTCTGCGCGCGGTAGTCACGAGGCCGCCGGTCGTTCAGTCCGATCCGGTCGAGGCCGTCCGGTGAGCGCGGTCGTCGACTGGCTGGAGCGCAGACATCTCCAGCTCCTCCTGCTGGCGGTGGGCCTCACGCCGTTGCTCTACTTCTGGTGGTCGGGCAACGTCGACCTGAACGTCTACCGGACCGGTGGATTCGCCGTACTGCACCACGTCAGCCTGTACTCCGAAGGCTTCGGGCAGCTCGTCCCCTGGATCGCGCTTCCCTTCACCTACCCACCGCTCGCGGCGGTGCTGTTCGTCCCCCTGCACCTGCTGCCCATGCCACTGGCTGATCTCGCGATGTGTGTTGCGAGTACGGCGGCGTTGACCGCAACCATGCTCGCCGTGCTCCACCGCCTGCTCGGCTGGAACCGGCGGGCCCTCGCGATCGGTCTGCTCGGTGCGGTCTTTGCGTTCGCGTTCGAACCGGTCCGGTCGACGATCGGCTTCGGTCAGATCAATCTCATCCTGATGGGCCTGGTCGCGCTCGACTGTCTGCTCCCCCGCACCCGCTGGCCCCGGGGCGTCCTGGTCGGCCTGGCCGCCGCGATCAAGCTGACCCCTGCCGTGTTCATCGTCTACTTCCTCGTACGCCGGCAGTACCGCGAGGCAGCCGTCGCAGGCATGACCTTCGTCGGGTTGGCCCTGGTCGGGTTCGCGCTCGCGCCGGCCGACTCCACGAAGTACTGGTTCGGTGTGTTGTTCGACCCGGATCGCATCGGCGGCGCGACGTACGCGTACAACCAGTGCTTCCAGGCCGTGCTGCATCGGGTGATGGGCGACGGGACACCCAGAACCCTTGTGTGGCTGGGGTTGGTGCTCGCGAGCGGCGTACTGGCCGGTCTTGCTGCCTATCGAGCACGGGCCGTCGGCGACGACGTGCGGGCGCTGCTGGTGATCGCTGTGTGGGGACTGCTCGCCTCGCCGGTCAGTTGGTCGCACCACTGGGTGTGGATCGCGCCGGCCTCGCTGCTGCTGATCAAGTACGCGCGGCAGAGCAAGTGGATGCTCGCGGCAACGATTGTGATCCTCGCCGACTTCGTCATCGGGCCGCACCAGTACCTGAATCCGGAAGGGCGCAAGTGGTCTCTGCCCGAGCACCTCGTGGGCTCGGGCTACGTCCTACTCGGGGCCGCCTTCTTGGTGGTTCAGGGTTTGAAGTCGGCTGCGCGCATCCGGTACACCTGCAGGTTGAGGTCGTAGTACTTGTCGGTCTCGCCGACCCACTCCATCCCGAGGCGGCCTGCGGTGCCGATCGCCCGCTTGTTGTTCGGCCGGGCGACGGCGAACAACTCGTCGACGTCGCCGCTGGAGAACGCCCAGCCCATCAGCGCCTTGCTCGCCTCGCTGGCGTAGCCGTTGCCCCACACCGACGGCCGGAACTGCCAGCCGATCTCCAGGTCCTCCTCGTACGGCGGCAGCAGGCGGATCAGCAGGCCGCCGATCACCTCGCCGTCCTCCTTGCGGACCACGGCCCAGCGCCCGGCCGGTACGACGAAGTTCGGCTGGGCCTCGATCCAGGCCTGCAGGATGGCGCGCATCGTGGCCGCGTCGGTGACCTGGTCGATCGCCGGCGACAACCACTGCGCCACATCGGCCGAGCCGTAGATCTCCAGCGCGGCCTCGGCGTCGCCTTCTTCCCACTCCCGGATCAGCAACCGGTCCGTCTGCAAGGTGAGCGTCACCTCGCCAGCGTAGGCCGCCGGTCGACGGAACGACAGGTTCGTCGCATACCACCGAGTGATCAGCAGGTGAACTCCACGCACGGACATGAGGAAGCCCTCGGACCCGGGGGTGGGGTCCGAGGGCTCAACCGAAGGCATCCTGGGGGGGTGGACCGCCTTCGGTCCTCCGGAGGTGTCGCGGGGGGCGACGACCTCCGGTCTGCCGGAGGTCGTCCTGGGGGGGTGGACTCGCTCCGGTCTTTCGGCGGCGCCTTGGGGAGGGCGCCCCGGCCCGGACGCACCTGGGGGGATGTGGCGCGTCCGGGGAATCGGAGACCCCTTCAGAAGAAGGAGTTTCCGGCAGTCAGGGCCGCCCTAGTTCGAGCGGCTGGGTACGGATCCATCGGGTGCTGGTCTGCTGGCGGCCCATCGCGATCACGTCACCGGCGGGACCGGCCGAGAAGACCCTGCTGTTGGTGTGCTGGCGCGACGCCCCGACACCGCGCTGAACTTCGGCCAGCAGCTGGTTGACCCGCCTGCGCAGGCCCTCCACCTCCGACTGTAGCTCGAGGATGTGCCGGATTCCCGCGAGGTTGACACCCTCCTCCTGGGACAGGTGCTGGACGTAACGCAGCTTCGCCACGTCGTACGCCGAGTAGCGCCGGCCGCGGCCGGACGCCCGGCTGGGCGTGACAAGCCCCAGCCGGTCGTACTGGCGCAACGTCTGCGGGTGCATACCGGCCAGCTGGGCCGCCACCGAGATCACGTAGATCGGGGTGCGGTCGTCCCAGGTCGGCACCTGGTTGAACGGGATGCCCATCAGGAACTCCCGAACAACCCGGCGCGCAGGTCGGGCTGGGCCGAGGCCGTGTTGAACTCCTGCAGCTTGGTCCGCTGCTCGTCGGTCAACTCGTGCGGGACCTGCACCTCGATGGTGAGCAGCAGGTCGCCCTTGGTGCCGTCCCGCCGCACCGATCCCTTGCCCCGAACGCGCAGCTTGCTGCCGTTCGCAGTACCGGCGGGGATCCGCACGGTGACGGGAAGCCCGTCCAGGGTCGGCACCTTGATCTCGGCACCCAGCGCGGCCTCGGTGAAGCTCACCGGCACGGTCAGCGTCAGGTGCTCGCCCTGCCGGCCGAAGATCCGGTGCGGCTTCACGTGCACGCTGACGTAGAGGTCGCCCGCGGGGCCACCCCGCTCGCCGGCCGCGCCCTTGCCCTTCAGCCGGATCCGCTGGTTGTCCTGCACACCCGCGGGAATCCGGACCTGCATGGTCTTGCTCGACTGGCCGCGGCCGGAACCGTGGCAGGTCTCACAAGGCTGGTCCACGACCAGGCCGCGCCCCTTGCACTCGGTGCACGGCTCGGTCATCGCGAAGACACCGCCCTGGACCGAGGTCTGCATTCCCGTGCCTTCGCACTTCAGGCAGACCTTCGGCACAGTCCCGTACTTCGCGCCGGTGCCGCGGCACGTCTTGCAGGGTTCGTCGCTGGTCATCCGGAGCGCGACGGTGACACCGTTGACGGCCTCGGCGAACTCGATCGTCGCCTCGGTCTCGATGTCGGCGCCGCGCCGCGGCCGGGCCGTCGACGTGGTGGTCGTGGTCCGGCCGGCCCCGCCGCCGAACATGCCGCCCAGGATGTCGCCGAGGCCGCCGCCACCGGTCGAGCCCGACCGGTTGAACAGGTCGCCGACATCGAAGCCGAAACCACCCTGCCCGCCGGCCGTGCCGCCGCTGCCCGGCATCCGGAAGCCGCCGCTCCCGAACAGCCGGCGCGCCTCGTCGTACTCCTTGCGCTTCTTGGCGTCCCCGACGACGTCGTACGCCTCCGAGACCTCCTTGAACTTGGCCTCCGCCGACGCGTCCCCGGCGTTGGAGTCCGGGTGGTACTTGCGCGCCAGCTTGCGATAGGCCTTCTTGATCTCGTCCGGCTCCGCGGTCTTGGAGACGCCGAGAACCTTGTAGAAGTCCTTCTCCAACCAGTCTTTCGTACTCATCGACGCCTCACCTCCTCACCGATCGGCTTACTCAGCGGGCTTTTCACTGTCGCCGGACTCGTCGTCGGGCTTGGTCTCCGGCAGTTGCTCGGTCGGCTCCGAGACGGCCACCCGGGCCGCCCGCAGGATCCGGTCGCCGAGGCGGTACCCCGGCTGCATCACCAGCGTCGCGGTCGGGCCGTCCACCTCGTCGGAGTAGTTGTGCAGCAGCGCCTCGTGGATCCGCGGGTCGAAGCGGTCGCCCACCTCGCCGAACTTCACCAGGCCGAGCTTCTCGGTGACCCGCTCGACCGATTCGGCCACCGCCTTGAACGCACCCTCGAGCTCACCCGCCTCGCGGGCCCGCCCGATGTCGTCCAGGGTCTGCAGCAACTCGGTCAGCACCGAACCGATGACGACCTCGCGGTTCGCCTCCCGGTCGCGGTCCACCCGGCGCTTGTAGTTCACGTACTCCGCCTGCAACCGCTGCAGGTCGGCGGTCCGTTCCGCCAGGGCCTCGGTCAGCAGAGCTTCCTGCGCCGACGGCCCGATCAGGTCCGAGGGATCCCGCGGCGGCTGCGCGCCCGGCGTACCGGGTGCGGCCGGCGGGGCACCCGCGGGAGCCTCGGCAGGCTCTCGCAGGTTCCCGGTGTCGGGGTCGATCCGGCGCTTGTCGCGGACGACGGGCTCGCCGTCACCGAACTCGCTGCCAGAAGTGGGGCGATCGGTCACTTGGTGTCCTCAGGCTTGGAGTCCTGCGGGCGGTCCTCGTCCACGATCTCCGCGTCGACCACGTCGTCGTCGGCGTTGCCGGTGCTCTCACCGTCGGCCGAGGCGCTCTCGTCGGAGGTGCCGGCGGCCTGGGCGTTCGCGTACATCGCGGCACCCATCTTCTGGCTGGACTGGGCGAGCTTCTCCGACGCGGCCTTGATCGCGTCGGCGTCGTCACCCTCGAGCGCCTTCTTGAGCTCGCTGACGCCGTCCTTGACCTCGGTCTTGACGTCGTCGGGGATCTTGTCCTCGTTCTCGGTCAGGAACTTCTCGGTCTGGTAGACCAGGCCCTCGGCCTGGTTGCGGGACTCGACGGCCTCGCGGCGCTTGCGGTCCTCCTCGGCGTACTGCTCGGCGTCGCGGACCATCTTGTCGATGTCGTCCTTCGGCAGCGCGGAGCCACCGGTGACGGTCATCCGCTGCTCCTTGCCGGTGGCCAGGTCCTTGGCGTTCACGTGCACGATGCCGTTCGCGTCGATGTCGAAGGTGACCTCGATCTGTGGCACGTTCCGCGGCGCCGGCGGCAGGCCGGTCAGCTCGAAGTTGCCGAGCGACTTGTTGTCGCGGGCCATCTCGCGCTCGCCCTGGTAGACCTGGATCATCACCGACGGCTGGTTGTCCTCGGCCGTGGTGAAGATCTCCGAACCCTTGGTCGGGATCGTGGTGTTGCGCTCGATGATCTTGGTGAACACACCGCCCTTGGTCTCGATGCCCAGGCTCAGCGGGGTCACGTCGAGCAGCAGGACGTCCTTGACCTCACCCTTCAGCACACCGGCCTGCAGGGAGGCGCCGACCGCGACGACCTCGTCCGGGTTCACACCCTTGTTCGGGTCCTTGCCGCCGGTCAGCTCCTTGACGAGCTCGGCGACCGCTGGCATCCGGGTGGAGCCACCGACGAGGATGACGTGGTCGATCTTGCTCACGTCGATACCGGCGTCCTTGATGACGGCCTTGAACGGGGCGCGGGCGCGCTCGAGCAGGTCGTTGGTGAGCTTCTGGAACTCGGCCCGGGAGAGCTTCTCCTCCAGGTGCAGCGGACCGGAGTCGGTCAGGCTCAGGTACGGCAGGTGGATCGAGGTCTCAGCGGCGCTGGACAGCTCGATCTTGGCCTTCTCGGCGGCCTCCTGCAGACGCTGCATGGCCATCTTGTCGCCGGACAGGTCGGTGCCGTTCTTGTTCTTGAACTGGGTCACCAGCCACTGCACGATCCGCTGGTCCCAGTCGTCGCCACCGAGGTGGTTGTCACCGCTGGTGGCCTTCACCTCGAAGACGCCGTCACCGATCTCCAGCAGCGACACGTCGAAGGTGCCGCCACCGAGGTCGAAGACCAGGATGGTCTGCTCGGTGCCCTTGTCCAGGCCGTAGGCCAGCGCGGCCGCGGTCGGCTCGTTGACGATCCGGTGCACGTTCAGACCGGCGATCTCGCCGGCTTCCTTGGTCGCCTGGCGCTGCGCGTCGGAGAAGTAGGCCGGCACGGTGATGACCGCGTCGGTGACCTGCTCCCCGAGGTACGCCTCGGCGTCCCGCTTCAGCTTCTGCAGCACGAACGCGCTGATCTGCTGCGGGGTGAACTTCTTGCCGTCGATGCTGACGTTCCAGTCCTCGCCCATGTGGCGCTTGACGGAACGGATCGTGCGGTCGACGTTCGTGGTGGCCTGGCGCTTGGCCACCTCGCCGACCAGGACCTCGCCGTTCTTGGCGAAGGCCACGACCGAGGGCGTCGTACGGGCTCCCTCGGCGTTGGGGATGACGGTGGGCTCGCCACCTTCCAGTACGGCGATGACAGAGTTCGTCGTACCGAGATCGATACCGACCGCGCGGGCCATGTGCGTTACCTCCACGAAGTTGAGTGATGCAGACTCAATGTTGCCTCGCCGGGGGTCCGGATTCAAATCGGACCGGCGGCCGGATCAGCAGACTTGAGTTCACCTGGCTCAACATTGCCGCACCCCGGGGTCATTCCCAACCCCGGGACCGGATTTTCGGGGCCGGATCGGGGAAGAGCCTGGTCAAGCCCTCACCACACCCCTGCCGCGGAAGGCACCCCGCGTGGGAGGGTGTGAGGGTGAAACTCCGCCCCATGACCTCTGCCGACGAGCCGGCCGTGCTCGCGCTGAACGCAGCCGCGGTCGAGCAGACGGACCCGCTAGGCCCCGACCGGCTGGACTGGCTCCGGCTGATCGCCGCCCATGCCGCCGTGGTGGAGATCGAGGACGAGGTCGCCGCCTTCGTGCTCACCTTCGCCCCCGGCTCCGCCCACGACAGCCTCGACTTCCAGTGGTTCAACGCGACGTACGCCGACCGCTTTCTGCACCTGGACCGGATCGTGGTCGCCGAGAAGCATCGCCGCCAGGGCATCGCCACCAGCGTCTACCGGGCCGTCGAACGCGCGGCCAAGCCCTTCGACCGGCTGGTCGCCCGGGTCCAGTCCGACCCACCCGACGAGGCCTCACTCGCCTTCCACGCGGCCCGCGGCTTCGTCGAGGTCGGCAAACTCCGCCGCCCCAACCACACCACCAGCGCCATGCTCTCCAAGGAACTCACCGACTAGCGCTCTTGCGGCAGTTGACCGCCTAGAGATTCCGTACGTCGAGCAGGGCGCGTAGCGGTAGTTCGTGCCGGAAGCGGGCGTTGTCGAGCGCGTCGACGATGCAAGCGGCACCGATCCACTGAGCGCCGCAGTCCTCGATCAACGCTCGAACCACGCGAGCCGTCTCGCCGGTGGCGGCCCAGTCGTCGACCATCAGCACCCGGTCGCCGGCCTTGATCAGGTTGCGGCGGAATCCGAACACCACATGCCGGTCCTGGTAATCCGGCCCGGTCGTTCGCAGTACCCAGCGATCGCTGTCGGTCGACTGTCCCGCGTTCTTGCGGACCTCCACGAACCCGACTCCCAGCGCGGCCGCGGTCAAGGCCCCGACCAGCGCGCCGCGAGAGACCGGCCCGACGACGACGGTGGGACGTACGTCGTACAGGCCGCCGAGGGCGGGGCCGAGTTCGCGGATCAGGTCGGCGTCGCGCCACCAGCCGGTGAGGTTGGCGTAGCCGGAGTACGCGCCGCGGTCCCAGGTCCAGTTGAAGGCAGCCACCAGCCGCCGGCGGAAATCTCCGTCGACTCTCGCGACCGCGGTCCTGGACATGCTTCAAGGGTGCCGAGCACGTACCCGTGGCGCATCAGGTTTTCTCAGTCGAGAGCGGCGCGCGGCAGGAGTTCGCCGACGATCTCGCGGGTGAAGATGTCGTAGCTGATGATCAGCAGGCGATCGCCGGGGAGTTCGACGACGGCCGGGTTCGACTGGTCCTGGGTGTCCCGGCCGGCGTCGATCACCAGGTGCACCGGGTCCTGGTCCCACCGGCCGAGCGGGTCCTTGACGATCGTCGCGACCGTCGGCCGGCCGGGGTTGAAGCGCTTGGAGACATCGCCGTACGCAACCAGTACGGCGCCGTCGGACAGGGTCAGCGTGTCTGCTGAGGACGCGTGCAACCCGCACGGCTCGGGCTCGGACCAGGTCAGCCCGTTGTCGTCCGATCTGGTCAGCTCGGCCTCCTCGTCGGTCCGGAGCAGAGCCACCACCTGGCCGCCGGGCAGGAGGGTCAGCACGGGTTCGAGGTACTCGCGATCCGGGCGCCGCCCCAGCACCACCTCACTCGCCGCCGGCCAGGTGCGCCCGCCATCCGTCGACCGCACCACGCTCGCCGAGTGGCGCGCGTCGCCCGGGAACACCCCGTACACAGGTGCGAGCAGGTCCCCGCCCGGCAACTCGAGAAGCTGCCCGTGCGCCACGATGTGCCCCGCCCGGAACCCGTGCCAGACCTCCTCGGTCTCCTGCACCATCCGCGACCCGACGGCCACCGGTTCTCCCCAGGTCGCCCCGCCATCCGTCGACCGCGCGACCAGCACCCCCGGGCACACGTACGGCGGCACCGACCAGTCGATCTGGAACCAGCTCAGCAACAAATCCCCGCCCGCAAGCTCCACGAGCATCGGATCCCGGTCGTCGTACACCCCGTCCACCACCACCCGCGGCTCCGACCACTCCACCCCGTCCACACTCTCGGCAAGCACGATCCGCCCCACACTCCGCACATGCCCACGCCCTTCCCGCCACACCACCACCACGCGCCCGTCCCCCGTCCGCACCGCAGACGGAAAGTACGGCAACTGCCCCTGAATGCTCCGAGCGACGGTGATACGCGACATGCCGCCCAGTTAACCGGACTGCCAACACTGATCAACGTCTTCCGCGCTCCTGACTGCACGCTCAGGCTGGCCGCTGCGGGCGGCTCGAGGAGAGTTGGTCAGTGTTGGCGGTCCGCACCTGTGGACAACCCCGGTCGGACCGGCTGTGATTGGGCCACGATGTGAGGATGGGAGACGTTGTCGATGTGCTCGGCCGACGTGGCGGAAGTGCAACCTTCGGCGACCTTCGCGCCCTCGTCTCTGCCCACGAGATCAGGAAGGCCCTGGCAGAAGGCTCGATCCAGCGAGTAGCGAAGGGGGTTTACGCACTCCCGAAGGCGCCCTCTGCGCTGACCGCCGCTCGCAGCCACGGCGGGGTCGTGTCCTATCTCAGCGCCGCGGAGTACTGGGGGATGGATGTAGTCACCCGACCGAGTTTGCCGCACGTCACTTTGGCACCGAAGAAGGTGCGCCGGCGAACAGGCCGGCCCTGTGTAATGCATTGGGCCGAGGTGGCCGTCGACGGTGAGGTGACGACGCCGATCCAGACCGTCCTCGACTGCCTGCGGAGCCTGCCACTCGCGGAGGGACTCGCTGTCGCGGATTCGGCTCTGCACCAGCGGCTGGTGGACCACGACGATCTGCTGGCAGCGGCCGGCAAGCGTCGCGGGCCTCACCGACGCCGCCTGAAGGAGTTGGTGTTGCTGGCGGACGGACGATCCGAATCGGTGCTGGAGTCGGCGCTGCGAGCCATTCTGATCGAAGCTGGTATCGACGGATTCGTCCCTCAGTGGGTGGTTCGGGATGCGAGCTTTTCCGGTCGCCTCGATCTCGGCCATCCAGGTCTGCGTATCGCGCTGGAGGCAGACGGATTCGAACACCATGGCACTCGACAGGCGCTGGTCAAAGACTGCCGCCGACACGTCGCCCTGAGCGTTCGTGGCTGGAGGCTGTTGCGGTTCAGCTGGGAGGACATCATGTACGACCCAGAGTGGGTGGTGGAGGCGGTGACCAAGGCGATGGGACTGCCAACACTGACCAACCAGTTCCTCCAAGTCGCCTGACCATGTCAGTGAGCGTGGCGACTGCTCCGGTCTGCGGGTTGATCAGTGTTGGCGGTTCAGACCGGCCGGCCGTTGAGGAAGGTTTGGGCTATCAGGGGGACGCCGGGGCGGTAGGCGAGGTGGAGGTAGGTAGGGGCGTCGAGGACTGCAAGGTTGGCGGGGGTGCCGGCGGTGATCTGGCCGAGGTCGGGGCGTTGGAGGGAGGCGGCGCCGCCGGCGGTGGCGGACCAGAGGGCTTCGGCGGGGGTCATGTGCATCTCGCGGACGGCGAGGGCGATGCAGAGCGGTATCGACGACGAGTAGCAGGAGCCGGGGTTGCAGTCGCTCGCGAGGGCGATGGTGACGCCGGCAGCGAGAAGGCGCCGGGCGTCCGGGTACGGCGAACGCGTGGAGAACTCGACAGCCGGCAGCAATCCTGCGACCACCCCGGTCGAAGCGAGCGCGTCCACGTCGGCGTCGGACAGGTGCGTGCAATGGTCGGCTGCGGCCGCGCCGAGCTCACAGGCAAGCTGTACGCCGGGGCCGAGGCCGAGCTGGTTCGCGTGGACCCGCAGCCCGAGCCCCTTCTTCGCACCGGCGGTCAGGATCGCCCGGGCCTGATCCGCGTCGAACGCACCCTTCTCGACGAAGACGTCCACCCACTTCGCATGAGCAGCCGCCGACTCGAGCATCGGCCCGGTCACCAGCGACACGTAGCCCGCCGGGTCGTCCGCGTACTCCGGCGGCACCACATGCGCCCCGAGGTAGGTCGTCTCGTCGGTGAACTCCGCCGCGATCGCCAGGCCACGCGCCTCGTCCGCGACCGTCAGCCCGTATCCCGACTTGATCTCCACCGTCGTCGTACCCTGCCGGCGCATCTCGGTCACCAGCCGGGCGACGTTCGCGGTGAGCTGCTCGTCAGTCGCGGCTCGTGTCGCGGCCACCGTCGTACGGATGCCGCCTGCGCTGTACGGCGTACCGGTCATCCGGGCGGCGAACTCCTCCGCCCGGTCGCCCGCGAAGACCAAGTGCGAATGGGAATCCACGAAGCCCGGGATCACCGCGCGCCCACCCAGATCCAACGAACTGTCCGCCGCCGGGGCATCCACTCGCCGCCCGACCCAGGCGAACTTGCCGCCTTCGATCACGATCGCCGCGTCCGTCACCTCACCGAGCGCGGCGACTCCGTCCGGGCGCGCGCCGCCGGAGACCGCGCCGCGCGAGGGGTCGTTGGTGACCAGCGACCCGATCCCGGTCAGCAACACCGACGTCACGAAGTCACCGCCGAGATCGACGCGGCCAGCTCGGCCGCCACGTCCAGCTTCACATGATTGCCATCAGCAACAACCTGTCTCCCCGAGACGACCACCTCGGAGACATCGAGCGCCGAAGCGGCGAACACCAAGGTCTCCAAGGACGATCCGGTCCCGGCCGTCCGCACAGTCGAGGTCCGTACGGCGACCAGATCCGCCCGCGCGCCGACCTCGATCGCCCCCGCGTCGTCGAACCCGAGCGACCGATGCCCGTCCACGGTCGCAGCGGCCAGCAACTCGGCAGCCGACCAGTGCCCGCGCTCTTGCGAGGCGAGCCGTTCGTCCAGCTCCACCGCGCGCATCTCCTCGAACAAGTCGATCACCGCATGACTGTCCGAGCCCAATGTCAGCCGCGATCCCGCGTCGCGCAGCGCGACCGAGGGCCCGATCCCGTCGGCCAGATCGCGTTCGGTCGTTGGGCAGAAACACGAGTACGTCGCGGAACTGCCGAGCAACCCGACGTCGACCGGCGTCAGATGCGTCGCGTGCACCGCGCTCGTCCGCGCATCGAGGAACCCGGTCTCGTCGAGCACCTGCGCCGGAGTACGCCCGTACGCCGCCAGGCAGGCCGCGTTCTCCGCGACCTGCTCCGACAAGTGGATGTGCAGCGGCGCAGCCGGCAGCGCCGAGGCCACCGCGCCGAGCTGGTCGACCGGCACCCCGCGGACCGAATGCGCGGCCGCGCCGATCACCACGTCGTCTCCGAAGTCCGAGCTCAGCGACAGCACCCGGGAAGCCCAGGCCGACGCATCGCCGTCACTGAACCGCACCTGAGCGTCGCTCAGCGGCTGGTCGATTCCGCCTGCTACATAACAGGTATCGAGCAAGGTGATCCGCAGCCCGGCATCCCGCGCGGCCGCGATCAGCGCCTGCCCCATCGCGTTCGGATCGTCGTACCGCTTGCCGCCAGGCGCGTGGTGAAGGTAGTGGAACTCCCCCACCGCGGTAATCCCGCTGAGCACCATCTCGCCGTACACGGCCCGTGCTAGCTGGTAGTAGCTGTCCGGGGTGAGCAACGACGCCACGCCGTACATCTGATCGCGCCACGTCCAGAACGTCCCGCGCTCGGTCTGCGTGCGACCACGCAGCGCGCGGTGGAACGCGTGGCTGTGGCAGTTCGCCAAGCCAGGCAGGACGATCCCGCTCAACCGCGCCGCGTCACCGGGCAACGCGTCTGCCTCGACAGAGGCGAAGCGTCCGTCCACCACCGTCACCAGCACACCAGAGGCCAGCCCGGTCGGCAACAGCGCTTGCTCACACCAATACGCCGTCACTTTGCGAGATCCTTCAGTACTGCGGCCAGCGCGTCCACCCCGGCCAGGCAATCGTCCATCTCCGCGTGCTCGGCCGGCGAATGCGAGACACCGGTGGGATTCCGTACGAACAGCATCGCGGTCGGGATCCCCGCGTCCGAGAACACCCCCGCGTCGTGACCGGCCCCGGTCGGCAACACCGGCGCATCATCCAGTACTGCGGCCAGCCGGTCACGCAGACCGGACGGGAACTCCACGATCGGCGAGACCGACTCAGGCGTCACCTCGACGCTGGTACCGTCCCGCTCGGCGCGTTCCACCGCTTGCCTGGTAATTGCCGACAGCAACGATTGGAGCACCTCGTCGGTCGCCGCCCGCGCATCAAGCCAGGCGGTCACCTGCGACGGTACGGCGTTCGTGCCGTTCGGCTCGACCGAGAGGCGGCCGAAGGTTGCTCGCGCGCCGGCGAGGCGGGCCTGCTTGTTGGCCGCCAGGGCGGTCATCGCATAGGTGAGCATCGGGTCGTGCCGGTCTTCCATCAACGTCGTACCGGCGTGGTTCGCCTCGCCGGTGAAGGTGAACCGGAACCGTCCGTGCGGCCAGATGGAGCTCGCCACTCCCACGGGCGCGGTCAGCGCTCGCCCTTGTTCCACGTGCAACTCGACGAACGTTCCCATCCGCTCCAGCAACGGCGACGGACCAACTCCAGCCGGGTCGATCCCCAGCTCGGACAGCGCCTCCGCCAACGGCACACCGCTTCTGTCCTTGAAACCAAGCGCTTTCGAGGCCGGCAGCACTCCCGTTGCGACCCGAGATCCCAGACAAGGCATCCCGAATCGCGACCCCTCCTCCTCCACGAACGCACCCACCCCGATCGGCACCGAAGGCACAAACCCCTCCGCCCGCAACCGATCCACCGCCGCCAGCGCCGACACCACACCCAACGGCCCATCAAATGCGCCGCCGTCAATCACCGAATCCAAGTGACTTCCAGTCACAACACCTGACCTCGCACGCGCTTCGCGCGCGCCTCGGTCAGAGGAAGGGAAGGCGGAAGGCGAGTGCAGCCCAGCTCCTCCACCGAGATCGGCGGAAGGCGAGCCGGACTCAGGGCTCCGACCAAGGTCGGCGGAATGAGAGCCGGACTCAGGGCTCCGACCGAGGTCGGCGGACGGCTCCCACCAGGCGACGAGGTTGCCTAGGCCGTCGGATTCCAGGGTGAGGTCGCGGGCGGTGCACTGGGTGGTGAACCACTCGGTGCACGCTCGCTCGGTGGGGGTCCAGCCGCCTCGGTGGTACCCCCCGGTGGAGGGGTCCTTGCCGATGGCGGCCAGCTCCGCCCACATCGCCTCGAAGGAGTCGGTCAAGACAGCGGGTTCTTCGACAGCCAGTCCTTGGCCACCACGTCGGCGCTTTCCTTGCCGACCTCGATCCGCTTGACCAGCGCGGTCAGTCCGTCCGTCGTCAGCTTCGCCTGCACCGCATTCAGCGTGGACGCCACATCAGGGCTCTTGTGGTCGGTACGGATCAGCGGTACGACGTTGTTCGGCAGGTGGATGTGCTCGGGGTCCTCCAGCACGACCAGCTTGTTGTCCAGGATCGCCGACTGGGTGGTGAAGAACTGGGTCACCTGGATGGTGTTGTCCTTCAGCGCCTTCAGGCTCAGCGGCCCACCGGCGTCCAGCGTCTTGAACTCCTTGAACTCGACGCCGTACTTGTCCTTCATCCCGGCCAGGCCCGCGGTCCGCGTCTTGAACTCGGGACCACCCCCGGCGACCATGTTCTTGCTGACCGCCTTCAGGTCACCGATCGACTTCAGCGAGTACTTCGCCGCGGTCTCCGGGGTGACGACGATCGCGTCCTCGTCGGCGGCCGGCGACTTGTCCAGCACCTCCAGGCCCTTCGGCAGCACGCCCGGGAGCGCCTTGTACACGGCCTCGGCCTCGTTCTCCGGGGCGTCCTTCTTGAAGTAGACCAAGGTGGCGCCGGTGTACTCCGGGAGCAGGTCGACCGACTTGTCCTGGATCGCCGCCATGTAGAGCTCGCGGGCGCCGATGTTGAGCTTGCGGTTCACCTTGATGCCCTTGGCCTCGAGTGCCTGGGCGTAGATCTCCGCGAGCAGCTGGCTCTCGGCGAAGTTCGCCGAGCCGACCGTCAGCGAGTCGACCTTGTCGGGTGCCGAGCCACCGCCGGCGTCCTTGCTGCCACTGCCGAGCGGATCGTCGTTGCCGCCGCCGCAGGCCGCCAGGGCGAGCGCGGCGGTCGCGGCGATGGCGCCGATGAAGGTTCTTCTGAACACGGGATCCTCCAGGGTCCGTTACTACACCCCGGCCGGTGCCGGAGCAGTTGAAGTCTTGGTGTCAGTGTTTCGCCGGCGTCGGCCGGTGAGGCCGGCGGACACGGCGTACCGGCCGATCGCGGCGAAGATGAGATCGAGCACGATGGCCAGTACGGCGACCAGCACGGCGCCGGTCAGCATCTGCGGGAAGTCCCGCAGGCTGAGCCCGTCGATCACATACCGCCCGAGGCCGCCGAGCGCGACGTACGCCGCGACGGTGGCGGTGGAGACGATCTGCAGGGTGGCGCTGCGCAGTCCGGAGATGATCAGCGGCAACGCGATCGGGATCTCCACCTTGGTGAGGATCTCGCGCCCGGTCATCCCCATCCCGCGGGCCGCGTCGATGGTGGCCGGGTCCACGCCGGACACCCCGGCGTACGTCGAGGCCAGGATCGGCGGGATGCCGAGCACCACCAGCGCGATGATCACCGGCACCTTGCCGATCCCGATCAGCAGCACGATCAGCGTCAGCAGGCCCAGCGTCGGCAGCGCCCGCCACGCGTTCACCGTGTTGATGGCCAGGAACGCGCCGCGCCGGGTGTGACCGATCAGCAGGCCGATCGGGAACGCGATCACCGCGGCGATCAGCAGCGAGAGGAACGTGTACCCGAGGTGCTGCACGATCCGGTTGGCGATGCCTTCGGCACCGGACCAGTTCGCCGGGTCGGTGATGTAGTCGAGGAATCCCTGGATCATCGGAGCACCTCCTTGACCGGGGCGACCGCGCGGGCCCACGGCGTCAGCAGCCGTTGCAGGCCGACCAGCAGGATGTCGGCGATCAGGGCCAGCGCGAGCGACAGCACCACGCCGACCACGATCGGGGTGAGGAAGTCCTGCTGGAAGCCGAGCGTGAACAGCTGACCGAGCCCGCCGACGCCGATGATCGCGCCGACGCTGACCATCGAGATGTTCGCGACCGTGACGACGCGCAGCCCGGTGAAGATCACCGGTACGGCGATGGGAAGGTCGATGGTCACCACTCTGCGAAGCGTTCCATAGCCCACCGACACTGCGGCCTGCAGAACGTCCTCGGGCACGGACCGCAGTCCGTCGATCACGTTCCGGATCAGCAGCGAGACCGCGTAGATGGTCAGCGCGATGATGATGTTCGCCTGCGACAGCACCTTGGTGCCGATGATGGCCGGCAACACGATGAACAGCGCGATCGACGGCAGCGAGTAGAGCACCCCACCGAGCGCGACCAGCGGGTTCGCCAGCCAGGAGAACCGGGTCGCGACGTACCCCAACGGCACCGAGATGAGCAGCCCGAGCACCATCGGAATCAGCGACAGATAGATGTGCTGCCCGAGCTGCGTCCAGATCAAGCCGGTGTTGTCACCGATCCAGCTCATGGTCGGAGTGCCCCGGTGAGGGTGGTGTAGTCGATGACGCCGACTGCCTTGCCGGATTCGTCGACGCAGATGCCCTGACCGACCGGGGAGGTCAGTACGGCGTCCATCGCGGCGCGCAGCGAGTCGCCGGTGCGGAAGGCGGCGCCGATCGGCAGGACCTCGCCGTTGCTCTGCCAGCCGAGCGGTTCGCCGTTGTCGCCGAGCGAGAGGTCGGCCGGCACCGGGCCGAGTGGCAGGTGGTCGGCCTTGAGGAAGGTCAGCTTGCGGTAGCCGCGGTCCTGGCCGATGAAGCTCTCGACGAAGTCGTCGGCCGGATCGGCCAGCAGCTCCTTCGGTGGCGCGAACTGGGCCAGCTTGCCGCCGACCCGCAGTACGGCCACGTTGTCGCCGAGTTTGATCGCCTCGTCGATGTCGTGCGTGACGAACACGATGGTCTTGCCGATGTCGCGTTGCAGCCGGAGCAGTTCCTCCTGCAACTGGTGCCGCACGATCGGGTCGACCGCGCTGAACGGCTCGTCCATCAGCATCACCAGCGGATCGGCGGCCAGCGCGCGGGCCACCCCGACCCGTTGCTGCTGGCCACCGGACAGCTGGGCCGGATACCGCTCGGCCAGTTTGAGGTCGAGGCCGACCCGCTCCAGCAACTCCATCGCGACCGAGCGCGACTTCTTCTTGTCCCAGCCCAGCAGCTTCGGCACGGTGGCGACGTTGTCGACGACCGTCTTGTGCGGGAACAGCCCGGCATGCTGGATCACATAGCCGATACCGCGCCGCAGGACGACGGGGTCCTTGTCGTTGATGTCCTCACCGTCGATCGAGATCCGGCCGCTGCTGCGCTCGATGGTCCGGTTGATCATCCGCAACGAGGTCGTCTTGCCGCAGCCGGACGGCCCGACGAACACGGTGATCTCGTTGCTCGGGATCCGCAGGCTCAGCTGGTCGACGGCGACGGTGCCGTCCGGATACTGCTTGGTGACGTCTTCGAACTCGATCATGGCGCCCCTTCGCGCTCGTCGGAGATCGCCCGCACGATCCTAGTGTGACGAGAGCCCGGTACCACCCCAATTGACCGAATCTCATCCCTGATGAATGTGCACCTTAGCGCTATGGATTGCCTCGGTCGCACAGTGCAAACTGTCAGCTCTCCCGCATCGGGATCCTGACGCCCTGCTCGGCCGCGACTTCTTCCGCCCGCTGGTACCCGGCATCCACATGCCGAATCACGCCCATCCCCGGGTCGTTGGTGAGTACCCGCTCCAGCTTCTGCCGGGCGAGCTCGGTGCCGTCGGCAACCGATACCTGACCGGCGTGGATCGACCGGCCCATCCCGACGCCACCACCGTGGTGGATGGACACCCAGGACGCACCGCTGGACACGTTGACCATCGCGTTCAGCAGCGGCCAGTCCGCGATCGCGTCCGAGCCGTCCAGCATCCCTTCGGTCTCCCGGTACGGCGATGCCACGCTGCCGGTGTCCAGGTGGTCGCGGCCGATCACGATCGGCGCTTCCAGTTCGCCGGAGGCAACCATGTCGTTGAACCGCAGGCCGGCCTTGTCGCGTTCGCCCTGACCGAGCCAGCAGATCCGGGCCGGCAGCCCCTGGAACGCGACCCGCTCCTGCGCCATCTTGATCCACCGGGTCAGGTGCTCGTTCTCCGGGAACAACTCGAGGATCGCCTGGTCGGTCTTGGCGATGTCGGCCGGGTTGCCCGACAGCGCGGCCCACCGGAACGGGCCCTTCCCCTCACAGAACAAGGGCCGGATGTACGCCGGTACGAATCCGGGGAACTCGAAAGCTCGCGCATACCCGGCCTTGCGGGCCTCGTCGCGGATCGAGTTGCCGTAGTCGAACACCTCGGCACCCGCGTCCTGGAAGCCCACCATCGCCTCGACGTGCCGCGCCATCGATTCCTGCGCGCGCTCGGTGAAGCCGGCCGGGTCCTTCTCGCGTGCCGTGGTCCAGTCCTCGAACTCCACTCCCACCGGCAGGTACATCAACGGATCGTGGGCCGAGGTCTGGTCCGTCACGATGTCGATCGGCGCGCCGCGCTGCAGCAGGTCCGGCACGATCGAGGCCGCGTTGCCCAGAACGCCGATGGACAAGGGCTTGCGGGCCGCCTTGGCCTCCTCAGCGAGCCGGAGTGCCTCGTCGACCGAGGTCGCCTGCACATCGAGGTACCGGTGTTCGATCCGCCGCTTGATCCGGGAGTCGTCCACGTCGATGCAGATCGCGACGCCGTCGTTCATCGTGACCGCGAGCGGCTGCGCGCCACCCATGCCACCGAGGCCGGCGGTCAGCGTGATCGTGCCGGCCAGCGAGCCGCCGAACTTCTTCGCCGCAACGGCCGCGAACGTCTCGTAGGTGCCCTGCAGGATTCCCTGGGTGCCGATGTAGATCCACGACCCGGCCGTCATCTGGCCGTACATCGTGAGGCCCATCGCCTCCAGCTTGCGGAACTCCTCCCAGTTGGCCCAGTCGCCGACCAGGTTCGAGTTCGCGATCAGCACCCGCGGCGCCCACTCGTGCGTCTGCATCACGCCGACCGGCCGGCCGGACTGCACCAGCATCGTCTCGTCGTTCTTCAGCGTGGTCAGCGTGCGGACCATCGCGTCGAAGGAGTTCCAGTCGCGCGCGGCCTTGCCGGAGCCGCCGTACACGACCAGTTCGTCAGGGTGTTCCGCGACCTCGGGGTCGAGGTTGTTCTGCAGCATCCGCAGCGCGGCTTCCTGCTGCCAGCCGCGGGCGGTGAGGGTGGTACCGCGAGGGGCGCGAACGGGACGTGGTCCGGACATGGGTGATCCAGCCTTTCTCAGGACAGCGGGCCGGTGACGGCCTCGACAGCGGACAAGTAGGTGCCGTCAGCAACAAGCCGGACGGAGTGCGCGATCTCGGGGGCGAGGTGCCGGTCGGTGCCGGGTCCCTCGACATGCTCACGCAGTACAGCCCGTACTGCGGCCGTGGCGGGCGACGGTTCGAGCGGCTTGCGCATGTCGAGGGCGCGCGCGGCGGTGAGGATCTCGACCGCCAGCACCTGCTGGAGACCGTCGATGCTCTTGCGGAGCTTGCGAGCAGCCGACCAGCCCATCGAGACGTGGTCCTCCTGCATCGCGCTGCTCGGGATGGAGTCGACGCTGGCCGGTACGGCGAGCCGCTTGAGCTCGGACACGATCGCGGCCTGGGTGTACTGCGCGATCATGTGGCCGCTGTCGACACCGGGATCGTCGGCCAGGAAGGCGTTCAGCCCGTGGTTGCGGGCGACATCGAGGAACCGGTCCGTACGCCGTTCGCTGATGCTGGCCACGTCGGCGACGGCGATCGCGAGGAAGTCGAGCACGTAGCCGACCGGTGCGCCGTGGAAGTTTCCGTTGGACTCGACGCGACCGTCCTCGAGCACCACCGGGTTGTCGATCGCCGCAGCCAGCTCACGGCCGGCGACGGTCGCGGCGTGAGCGCAGGTGTCGCGGGCAGCGCCGTGCACCTGCGGGGAACACCTCAGTGAATAGGCGTCCTGGACCCGGTTGCAGTCCGGTCCGCGGTGACTCGCGACGATCGGGCTGTCGGCCAGTACTGCGCGTAGGTTCGCGGCGGCCGCGCCCTGCCCCGGGTGCGGGCGCAGCGCTTGCAGGTCGGCGGCGAAGACCCGGTCGGTGCCGAGCTGGCCTTCGACACTCATCGCGGCCGCGATGTCGGCGGTCTTGAGCAGGCGGTCGAGATCGGCGAGCGCGAGCACCAGCATGCCGAGCATGCCGTCGGTGCCGTTGATCAGCGCGAGGCCTTCCTTTTCTGCGAGGACGACCGGCGTGAGTCCGGCGGCTGCGAGCGCCTCACCCGCATCGCGGAGATTGCCGGCGGCATCGCGGACCTTGCCTTCCCCCATCACCGCGAGAGCAACGTGCGACAGCGGGGCGAGGTCGCCTGAGCAACCGAGGCTGCCGTACTCGTGCACGACTGGGGTCAGCTGAGCGTTCAGCAGCCCGGCGTACGCCTGCGCGGTCTCGACCCTGACCCCGGTCCGGCCGGTCGCGAGCGTGGACAGCCGGAGCAACGCGAGCGCCCGGACCACCTCGGTCTCGACCTCGGGTCCGGAGCCGGCCGCGTGCGACCGGACCAGACTGCGCTGGAGCTGAGCCCGGAGCTCAGGCGCGATATGCCGCGTCGCCAACGCCCCGAACCCGGTGGACACGCCGTAATGCGGGGTCTCCGCATGGGCGAGCGCCTCGATCGCAGCCCGCGACTTCGCGATCTGCTCGAGCGCCTGATCATCGATCCGCACCGACGCGCCGTACCGCGCCACCGCCACCACGTCGCCCGCACTCAACGGCCCGACGCCCACAACCACCTCTGCTGTCTGCACCAGCCCATTCCACCGCGCCCCACCCCCACCCACCAGCACCCCCACCCCCCTTCCCGTCTCAAACCCGAGACAACCCGCGCGACCCGAGCACTCGTTCAGCTCCGGGCGAGCTCCAGTTCCGCGCCGACCTGCGTGGCGCCGAAGGACGCGAGGAGGGTCAAGGAGGCGGTGTTGGTTTCGTCGGCTTCGGCGGTGACCAGGACGGCGCCGCGATCAGCCAAAACGTTGAGGACCGCGGAGACCAGAGCACGGGCAAGTCCACGGCGACGGTGGTCCCGCAGTACGCCGATCAGACCGAGACGGGGTAGCGGACGCGGCCCGTTCCAGACCCGGACCAGCCCAGCGTAGGAGCCATCGGGAGCCACAGCGACGAGGTAGGTCGCCGGGTCGAAGTACGGCGAGTCGTAGGTCTGCTCGCGGAACGACGCCTCGTCCGATTCCCATCCTTCAGCACCCGGTACATCGCTCCGGAGCGCGTCGTCGAGAGCCATCAACTCCCGTACTCCGGTATCAGCTGCGCTGATCAGCCGGTACCCCGCCGGCAACTCGAAACCGGTTCGCGTCACCGGAATCTCCAACTGCACCTCCCGGCGGACGGAGGTGAAGCCCAGGGCGACCAGCGCGTCGATCGCCAAGCGATCAGCTTCGTTGACAGTGGTCAGGCACGGTCCGTTGATCTTGGCGATCAACGCCTCGTACGCCGTCGGTTCGGTGTCGCCGAAGAAGAGGCGCAGTTTGCGGTCGGGCGCGAGCCAAGGATGCAGTTCACCGATCGCGGCGCCGTCGCGCGAGGCGATCCAGCCTTCCTGGTCCGGTGAGCGGGTCACCGTGATGGTCATGGCGATGACGTTAAGGCTGACGCACGGGCCGGTTCCAACGGTTTATCGGCGACCCTGTGGGGATCTAGGGTCGGGGGATGGGGTTTGAGATTCGGGTGGCGGGGGTTGGGGATGCGGTGGGGATTGCGGGGGTGTGGGCGGCAGCGATGCCGCATCTGGTGAAGACGGCGCGGGGGATCGAGGCCGAGCTGCGGACCGACACCTCGCGGGTCGTGCTGGTTGCTGTGGAGGACGAGAAGGTCGTTGGCTACGGCAACGTCTACCTGCCGGCCGAAGATGCGGGCGGCTCGCCGCGGTTGCGGGTGACGGTGCACGTGCCGCCGGCCGAGCGGCGGCGTGGGATCGGGACCGCGGTCGCCGAGGCGATCACCAACGCGGCTGTGGATTCCGGCGCCGGCAGCCTCTTGGTTGTCGTGTCGGACGACGACGAGTCGAAGAAGTTCGCAGCCGACAACGGATTCACCCTGGCCCGGCAGATGAGTCACGCCAAGGCCGAGCTCAGCCAGGCACCCGCGCCCGCCGCAGTACCGGACGGGCTTCAGGTCGTCACCTTCGACGAGATCGATCCGCACAAGGTCTGGGAAGCGTGGGCTGCGGTGGCTGACGGCGATCCGAGCGGACTGTCGCACACCCCGGCGTACGACGAATGGCTCGCGGCCGATTGGAATCACCCGGATCTCCGCCGCGATCTGAGCATCGCCCTGCTGACCGAAGACGGGCAGGTGGTGTCGTTCGTGAGTACGACGGCCGACCCCGAGCGGCGGGTGATCTGGTCGAACCTGACCGGCACGATTCCGTCGTACCGCGGCCGCGGGCTGGCCAAAGTGGTGAAGTCGGCCGCTCTCACGCGCAGCCGCGACGCCGGATTCGTCACCGCCTTCACCGGCAACGACAGCAACAACGCGCCGATGCTCGCGGTGAACCGCTGGCTCGGTTACGAGACCACAGCATCGGCCTGGACCGCGGAGAAGACCCTGTAAATGACGAGATTCCTGATCGCCATCACCGTCTTCGCCGCGCTGGCCACCGGTGTCGGTTTCCTGCTGTCCGGCGAGGACGACTTCGCCTGGGGTGTCGCGCTCGGCCTGTTCGGCCTGGCCCTGCTCGGCGAGGCGTTGCGACTGTGGCTCCGCCGCAAGCGCCAGACCCCGGCGGACACGGAGCCCCCGGCTCGCCAATCGGCCCGATTCTGACCGCTGGGCACTACGCTCGCTGTTGTGAGCGGCAACGTTCCCGCCTCGACCCGCACCTTGCGGGTACTGACGTTCCTGGCCACCCAGCCCGGTCCGGTACCGATGGAGCGCATCGCCTCCGCGGTCGGCCTGCCACGCTCGTCGACGTATCACTTGCTCAAGGCAATGATCAGTGAAGGCTTCGTCGTCCATCTGCCGGAGGAGAAGCGGTACGGGCTGGGCGTCGCTGCGTTCGAGATCGGATCCGCTTATCTACGGCACGATCCGCTCGAACGACTGGCCCGGCCGCTGCTCGTCCAACTCGTCGCGGACGTCGGCCAGACCGCACACCTCGGCGTCCTGCACGGCCGCGAACTCGTTTACCTGTTGAAAGAACAGCCACCCCGGCCGGTCACGCTCGTCACCGACGTCGGCGTACGCCTGCCCGCCACATTGACGGCATCCGGCCGGGCCCTCCTCGCCGAGCTCCCGGCCCCGCAGGTCCGGGCACTGTTCCCAACCCCGGAGAGCTTCGTACGGCGTACCGATGCCGGCCCGCAGACGCTCAGCCAGTTGCGGCGGCTGCTGGCCGACGAACGGCGCCAGGGATACGCCATCGAGGAATCACACATCACGCCGGGATTCGCCTCGGTGGCCAGTGCCGCCGTCGATCACGCCGGCCATCCGGTCGCCGCGATCAGCGTCACCTTCCGCACCGAATCCGTCCCATCCGAAGCGATCCCGGCGCTGGCCCGCCGGACGAAACAGGCAGCCGACGCGTTGACGCGCCGGCTGCACGGTTGATCTACCAGGACGACTTGGTGATTCCCGGCAGTTCGCCACGATGGGCCATCGTGCGGAACCGGACCCGGGAGATCCCGGCCTTGCGGAGGAACCCACGCGGCCGGCCGTCGGCCACATCGCGGTTACGGACCCGGATCGGGCTCGCGTCCCGCGGCAGCTTCTGCAGTTTCAGCTGCGCCTCGCCGCGGGCGTCGAACGAACTGGTGGGATCGGCGATGACCCGCTTCAGTTCCGCCCGGCGCCCGGCGTACAGGGCCACAGTCTTCTTACGCTGCTCGTTCTTGGCGATCTTGCTGGTCTTCGCCACGCCTGCTACCGCTCCTCGCGGAACTCGACGTGGTGGCGGACCTTCGGGTCGTACTTGCTGAGGGTCAGCCGATCGGGGTCGTTGCGCCGGTTCTTCCGGGTCACGTAGGTGAACCCGGTGCCCGCGGTGCTCCGCAGTTTGATGATCGGGCGAACTCCGTCGCGCTTGGCCATCTGACCTTTCCTTCCAGGCGCCGAGGCGCCGTCGAATGCTTGGGTACGGTGAACACCGGCGGTGCGACCCGGTATTCCCAGCCGTCCTGAGCAGTGTACGTTACTGGTAATCATTTTCAATAAGACGGGAGACGCCATGCTGCCGGTCACCTTGCTGACAGGGATCGACGAGCCCAGCCGGAACGCCGTCGCGACCACCCTGCTGACACCCAGCGCGGTACTTGTCGAGTACGACGTGAGCGGTCTCGCCGGCGGCTCCGTCGTCCGGATCGCCCGGACCTCGGCCGGCGTGATCGACGAGGAGGTGATCCGGATGGGTCACCCCTGCGTCTCCTGTGCGATCCGCGGATCGCTGGTGGCGCTGTTGCTGAGCATCGCAGCGACCGGCAAGTACCAAGCGGTGATCGTGTCGGTCCCCGGCGCCGGCGACACCCAGGCGCTCGCCGAGGAGATCGCCCGCGACGGCAGCGACGAGCTCCGAGTGGACGCCGTCCTGACAGTCCTGGACACCGCGACGGTGGTCACCGACCTGACCGGAGAGAGCCTGATCCACGACCGCGGCATCCCGACCGCTGCCGAGGACGGCCGCGCGATCGCCGAGGTCGTCGCCCGTCAGCTCGAGTACGCCAACGCGGTGATCCTGAGCAGCCCCGACGAAACGGTCGCAGCACTGGCCCGGGCGATCAACCCGCAGGCGATGGTCCGGACCGACCCGGCCGGCCTGCTCGGCGTACGGCTGCATGATCCTGACACGGCCGAGACCTGGGTCGAGCCGGGCACCATCAGTGCGCCACTGCAGGACGGCGGCCGGGTTCGCACGCTCGTCTGGCAGTCCACCCGGCCGTTCCACCCCGAACGCCTGTACGACGCCCTCGAGGACATCGTCGCCGGGACGGCCCGTGGCAAGGGGACGGTCTGGCTCGCATCGAGACCGGACCTCCGACTCGGCTGGGACAGCTTCGGCACGAACATCTCCCTCGGCGTACTCGGCCGTTGGCTGGCCGACCTTCCGGCGGACCGCTGGTCCGAGGTGGGCCGGACCCATCAGGCCCGCTCGGCACTGGAGTGGCACCCCGAGCACGGCGATCGCGCGACGTACCTGTCCATCACCGGAATCGATCTGGACATCTGGGAATTAGAGCGCCGCCTGGATGGTTGTGTCCTTCGTGCGGATGAATCGGCAGCTCAGCTGACCGATCCGTTCGCCCCTTATCTGGAAGGAAGTGCAGCAGCATGAAGAAGGACGTTCACCCCGACTACCGCCGGGTCGTCTTCCGGGACAAGTCCGGTAACTTCAGCTTCCTCACCGGCTCGACACGCCAGAGCACCGAGACCATCGAGTGGCACGACGGGAACACCTACCCGGTCGTCGACGTCGAGATCTCGTCCGCCAGCCACCCGTTCTACACGGGCCAGCAGCGCGTGATGGACACCCAGGGCCGCGTAGAGAAGTTCAACAAGCGCTACGGCAAGGCTTCGTAACACTCACGCCCCCAACGGCCCGCCACTCCTCGTGAGTGGCGGGCTTTTGCGTTCCCAAAACCAACTGTCTCGGATCTCAGACGGAAGATCGTAGGCGGGTACGCCGTGGTGTGGGTCACAGGTCGCACACTGGGCGGGTGGAGCCGATCGAGATTTCCGGGGTGGGGCTGACGCCGCTGGACGTGGTTTCGCTCGGGCAGCGGCGGACGCCGGTGCAGTTGGCCGAGACCGCTCGCAAGAAGATGGCCGACTCGGCCGCGGCCGTCGCGGAGATCGCCCTGCATCGTCCGGTTTACGGCCGGACGACCGGTGTCGGCGCGAACCGGGACGTGCTGACGAACGATCCGGAGCACGGCGCCCGGCTGCTCGCGTCGCACTCGACCACCGGCACCACGTCGTACCCCAAGGAGGTCGTGCGACTCGGCCTGCTGATCCGCGTCAACCAGCTCGCGACTGGCGGCTCCGGGCTGGCACCCGAGGTCGCCGACGCGATCGTCGGCCTGCTCAACGACGACAACCTGCCCGATCTGCACCGCGGTGGCGCGATCGGCACGGGCGACCTCGGCCCGCTCGCGGAACTCGGGCTCGCACTCGGCGACGTGATCGACGGGACCAGCGCGCTCCCCCTGCTGTCCAGCAACGCACTCACGCTGGCCGACACCTGCCTCGCGTACGTCGAAGCCGCCACCCTGATCAACGTAGTACCGCTGGTCGGCGCGCTCTCCCACGTCGCGCTTCGCGGCAACGCCGAGGTGTACGACGTACGGGTGCACGAGGCGCGCCCGCAACCAGGGCAGGTCCGGGTCGCCCGCCGGATGCGCGGGTTGCTGGACGAGCTGCCGTTGCCCCCGGCAAGAATCCAGGACCCCTTCGGTCTGCGTGCGTTCGCCCAGGTCCTCGGACCCGCCGTCGACCATGTCGATGCCCTGGGCAACGCTTTGACGATCGACCTGAACGCCTCCGCCGAGAACCCGCTCGTCGCCGGTGACACCGTGCTGCACAACGGAAACTGGCATGCGATGCCGATCGCGCTCGCCCTGGACTCGTTGCGGCTGAGCCTGCACAGCGTGGCGACCCTGTCGACCTCCCGCGTCGCCAACCTGGTCGATCCGGAGTTCACCGGGCTGAGCCGGTTCCTGGCCAGCGGCGCCGAGGCGAGCTCCGGCGTGATGATGATCGAGTACGTCGCCCACGACGCGCTCGCCTCGGTCCGGTCCACCGCGCAACCGGCGACCCTGGGGACGGCGACCCTCAGCCGGGGTGCTGAACACCACGCGAGCTTCGCCCCGCAAGCCGCAGTACTCACTGCGCAGTTGCTCGACGCACTCCGGGACGTTCTGGCTTGTGAGCTCGTCACGGCGGTCCGAGCAGCCCGGCTGGCCGGCATCACGCCGGAACAACTCGCGCCTGCCGCGGTCAGCCCCTGGCTCGCCGACGCCTTGGCCGCGCTCCCCGACGACCTCACCGACCGCTCTCTGCGCGACGACCTCGAGATCGCCCGCGGCCTCCTCACCCAATGGGGCGACCGCCAGGTCGAACACCCAGCCGAATCCGGCTAGCCGACCAGGTTGAGGTCGAAGGCCTTGGCCATGGCGGTGAAGCCGGCTGCGTTCGGGTGGAGATGGTCGCCGGAGTCGTAAGCGGGCAGGAGCTGGAGCGGCGACTTCGGGTCGCGGAGAGCGGTCTCGAAGTCGACGACGCCGTCGTACTCACCGGAGGTCCGGATCCACTGATTCACGGCCTGCCGAGCGATCTCACCACCGACCGTGTACTGCGCGGAGGCCCAGTACGGCGTGAGTGTCGCGCCATACGCCTTCAAGCCGGCCGCATGCGCTCGCGCGATCAACTGCCGATGCGCCGCGATCACCTGGGTCGCCGAGATCGCGCCCCTGGTCAACCGGATGTCGTTGATCCCCTCCAGCACCACAACAGCCTGTACGCCGGTACGCCGTACCACGTCGCGCTCGAACCGCCCGATCGCGGCCTCACCCGACGACCCGGCATTCGCGAGCAGCCGATTCCCCGCGATCCCGGCATTCAGGGCGCCCACGTCGCGGAGGAGCAGCAGGTCGGCGAGCTGATCCGGATAGCGCAGATTCCGGTCCATCGGCGACGCCGCCCCGTCGGTGATCGAGTCGCCGAACAGGACGATCGCGCCCTTCGCGGAGCCACGGACGTCCACCTCGGACACGACGAACCGGGCCATCCCCGGCACCTTCCGGTACTGCGCGCCGCCGCCCGTGGTCTGCTCGCCGTACGCGCTGAAGGCGGTGGCGTAGCCGGCCGGGTGCTGCGTGAGCGGCCCGGTCGCGGCGGGGAAGAAGGTGCTGATCACCAGGTCGCTGTCCTCCGCGACCGACAGCGAGATCGGGTCGGAGAGCACTTCGGCACCGACCGGGATGGTGACGCCCGGCCTGCCTTTGAAGGTGAGCGGGAGGATCTGCAGGATCTCGACGTTCGGCGTCGCTGCGGCCGTCGTCTTGCGCGGCGCGACGGTGGTCCGGCCGATGGTCAACGGCCGGATCCCGAAGCGGTTGGACAACCGGATCCGGACCGAGTTGCCGCCGACGGAAAGATGCACCACCTGGCGCAAGGTGGTGTTGGCGACGCCGGTCGCGGACAGGCCGGTCCTGTCGGCCTGCGTGACCGCGGTCGCCCAGCTCCCGACCCAGTTCCCGGCCTTGCGGACCTGCGCAGGCGGTTGGCCGGCGATCGGTGCGGGCGGCGCAACCGGCTGGGCCGCGGCGACGACAGCGGCGATCGCAGAGATCAGCGACCGCACCCAGCTGTCACCAATCAACACGATCCACCGGCCTCCTCACGACCGCCGATTCTGTCACAACCGCACGATCATCTTTCCCCTGTTCGCTCCGCTCAACATCGCCAGGAAGGCTTCGACCATCGAGTCGAAGCCGGTCACGACCGTCTCGTCCGAAACCATCCGGCCGGCCAGGAGTTCGGGGACGACGAGGTCGTACAGCTCGGGTCTGGCATCCAGGTTCTCGCGGACCAGGAAGCCTTCGAGCCTCAGCTCCTTGCCGACGATGTCGAAAAGGTTCCGGGGCGCGACCGGCGCCTCGTGGTTGTAGGTGGACACCGCGCCGCACCAGGCGATCCGGCCGCGCTGCTTGAGCACGTCGATGGCCGCGGCCAGGTGCTCGCCACCCACGTTGTCCAGGTAGACGTCGATGCCGTCCGGAGCAGCCTTGGCCAGTGAGTCGACGATCGGCCCGTCCCGATAGCAGAACGCGGCATCGAAGCCGACCTCCGAGACGAGCCGCTCAGCCTTCTCCCGCGACCCGGTGCTGCCGATCACCCGGCCTGCTCCGAGCAGCTTGGCCAGTCGGGCGGCCGCAGTACCGACTGCGCCGGCGGCAGCCGAGACGAAGACGGTTTCGCCCGGCTGAAGCTTCGCGACCCGGACCAGCCCGACATAGGCGCTGAGCCCGGTCCCACCGAGGATCCCGAGGTGAGCCGACAGCGGTACGCCGGGGATCTCCTCGATCCGGCGGCTCTCGCCGGGACGCACGAGCGCGTGGGTCCGCCAGCCGTTCCCGTGGAAGACGATGTCACCGACCTCGTACTCCGGGGTGCGCGACTCAACAACGCGCCCGAGCGAGCGGCCCTCGAGCGGCGAATGCAGTTCCCACAGCTCGTCCATGCATTGGCGCATGTACGGGTCGACGGACAGATAAAGGTTCTCCACCAGTGCGGTCCCGGGCTGGACGACGGGCGGCTCGGAGTCGACGAAGGCGAACAGGTCGGCGGTGGGTACGCCGGTCGGACGGCCCACCAGCTGGATCTCGGTCATGCCGCCCATCGAACGATCGGCTCGGTGGTGTCGGCCAGAGAGTTAGTCTGGGACTAAATGATCAGCTACCGGCTCGACGTCGACGATCTGGCCGACATGCGCTTCGCCTGCTCTCCGCTCCTGGAGGCGGCCACCAGCCTGTGGGCTCTGCACGAACCCTCGGCGCATGTCGTCCACCTGCCTTGGATCCGCCGGACCGAGGCGCTGATCGCGGACTGGCCCGACCGAGACCTGTTGCTGTCGCTCGTCGCTCCCGAGGTGCAGTGGTTGCCGGACTTCCTCACGCCACGACCTGAATCGCCACTGCCCGAAGTGAAGGACGAGCTTCGACGGGTCCGAGCGACACCACCGGGCCGGGCACTCACCGACGTACTCGGCGCGTACGGCGGCAGGCCGCTGCCGCCCGAACTGGCTCGGCTCTGCGAGCAGCCGCGCCGCCTCCGGGACCGGTTGAGCGACCTGCTGGAGTCGTATTGGGAGTTGGCCATCGAGCCGCACTGGCGCCGGATGCAGGCCGTTCTCGAAGCCGACATGGTCTATCGGGCAAGGTTGCTCGCCCGAGACGGGGCAGCCGCCGTACTGACCGGACTCGATCCGAGCGCGATCTGGGCCGACGGCGTACTACGGCTGCGCGTCTCGTCGTACCGGTTGGACTACGACGCCGTGGTGCAGGGAAGGGGGTTCTGGCTGGTGCCGACGTTGTTCGCGAAGCACGCTATCAGCCCGGTCGGTGCCGACGAGCCACCGACCGTCGCGTACCCCGCGCGCGGGATCGGCACGCTCTGGGAGACCGCGGTCGAGCCCGGGCCGGAAGCGCTCGACGAGTTGATCGGGCGCGCCCGAGCCGGTCTGCTGGCCACGCTCGACTCCCCCGCCTCGACGCTCGAACTGGCCCGCCGCCGCGGAGTCACCCCGAGCGCGATCTCACAACAACTCGCGGCTCTCACTGCGAACCGCCTGGTCACGAAGGCCCGGGCCGGTCGAGTCGTCCTCTACGCCCGCACCGAACTCGGCGATCAGCTGGTCGGCAGGCGGTCGTAGGCCTGCAGGGTTCGCAGTGCGCGGACGGTTTCGACTCCGCGGTATTCGAGTTTGGCCGCGGCGCCGGGAGGTTCCCAGGTGATGGCCCAGCCGCCGTCGGGTTGCTGGTCGGCGATCAGGCGATCGAGGTGCCCGGCGATCTGCTCGTCGGTGAACAGCGGTCGCCAGACACTGTCCGGCGTCGGCGCGAGGTGCAAGGGCGTCACGCCGTACTCCGGGTCGTCGGCGTCGGCTCGGAAGTACGAGACCTTCGCCAGGTGCTCGCGGATCGGGTCGAGGTCGACTCCACCGGGAGCGTGTTCCAGATACTCCATCGCCTCGTGCAGCGCGTGGGCGTCACCGGGCAGACCGTCGGCGAGCGTCTTCGCGCACCAGGCCGCCGCCTGCTCACGCCAGGGGTGTTCGACACCGAGCTTGTGCAGCCGGCCGACCAGACCGGCCGTCGGGTTGAGATCGGGCCGATAGGTCCAGTCGCTCATGTGCTCGGCGCGCGGGTAGTTCTCGATCGCGGGGGTGCACAGCGAGACCGCACCCTCACCGGTGGCGACCGACGCCAGCCAGTCGCAGGCACGGCGTACCAGGTCGTCGTCGTGGGCACCGGCCGCCAGCAGGATGTCGAACGCGGTCTCGACGTCGAGCCCCTGGCTGTCCGGGCATCGCTTGTCCGGCTCCAGCGCGTGACCGAAGCCGCCGTCGGCGTTCTGGTAGCCACGCAGCGCGTCCACCACCCCGCCGGGATCGGCGCCTTCGAAGAGGGTCGCGAAGAGCCGGCGCTCGACCAGCCGGCCGTCGGTACGGACGAAGTCCCGGGCAGCAGTGAAAAGGTCCATGCCTCCACCTTCCCGCACGGACCGCCAACAGTCTTGAACGAATCGGACACGTCGCGACCCGCACGGTTGGCATGATCGCGGCTATGACCGACGACCTGTACGCCGACGTGCTCGACGAGGACCTGGTTCGCCCGGACGGCCGGACCGTCGCCTGGACCCGAACCGGCTCCGGTACGCCGTTGCTGCGGCTGCCCGGTACGCCAGGGTCGCGCTGGAGCATCCGGGCGGATCGATCGGTTTGGACCGACCGTGGACTGCAGGTCATCACCACCGAGCGGCCGGGCTACGGGCGCTCCAGCAGGCTCCCGGGGCGGCGGTTCCGTGAGCACTCCGACGACCTGGCCGCGATTCTCGATCACCTGGGGCTGGACCGCGTCTACCTCACCGGTGGCAGCGGCGGCGGTCCGCACGTACTCGCGTTCGCCGCACACCACCCCGATCGCGTCATCGCCGCCACGATCACGGTCGGCCTGCCACCGCTGGAGGACCACGAGTACGACGCGATGATCCCGCTCAACGCGGCCGCCTTCCGGGCAGCCCGGGCCGGTGACGAGGCCGGCGTACGCGAGGTACTCACTCCGTCGTACGAGGCCATGCAGGCAGGGCCGCTGGCCGGGCTGGAGGCGGCGATGAAGACCGCGCCGGCGTCCGACCTGGAGGTGATGAGCGACCCGCGCTGGCGGCTCGCGCAGACCAAGGCGATCGAGGCGGCCTTCGCCCAGGGCATGGACGGCTGGGTGGACGAGACCCTGGCGATGGGCGGTGACTGGGCCGACATCGATCTGACCGCGATCAAGACCAGCGTGACCTGGTGGCACGGCGTCGCCGACCGCAACTGCCCCTTCACCGCGGCCCAGCGCCTCGTCGACAAGTTGCCCACGGCAACCTTGCGTGAGCTCGGCGACCTCGGTCACTTCGAGCCCTACCGCCGCGAGGGCGAGATCCTCGACGAACTCCTGGCCCGCGGCGCCTAGCCGTTCGTCACGGCTCGAAGCGGTAGCCCATCCCCGGCTCGGTCAGCAGGTGCGCCGGGCGGGCCGGATCCGCTTCCAGCTTGCGGCGGAGCTGGCCCATGTAGAACCGCAGGTTGCCGCCGGCCGTCTCGTACCCCGGTCCCCACACCTCGGTCAGCAGTTGCCGCTGGGACAGCAGCTTGCCGGGATGCCGGACCAGCACCTCCAGCAGATGCCACTCGGTCGGGGTCAGCCGGACGTCCTCGCCGCCGTCCAGCGTCACCCGCTTCGCTGACAGATCGACGCGGGCACCGCCGACGTCGACCACCGGCTGATCCTGGGCCAGATTGCTCCGGCGCAGTACCGCGCGCATCCGGGCCAGTAACTCGTCGATCCCGAACGGCTTGGTCACGTAGTCGTCCGCGCCCGCGTCGAGCGCCTCGACCTTGTCGGTGCTGTCGGTCCGCCCGGACAGCACCAGGATCGGCGCCTCGGTCCAGCCGCGCAGACCGCGGATCACGTCGACGCCGTCCAGGTCCGGCAACCCGAGGTCGAGAATCACCAGGTCGGGCGGGTACTGCGCGGCGACCTTGAGCGCCGCCGTACCGCTGTCGGCCACGTGTACCTCGTACCGTCTGGCCTTCAGGTTGATCTGCAACGCGCGAACGATCTGTGGTTCGTCGTCGACCACCAGGATCCTGGTCATCCCTGCACCTCCGGACCGGACGCGGACCGCTCACGACTGCCCGGAACCGGCGCGTCACCGGCCCGCACGGTTGCCACTGGCAACGATACGACCATGGTCAGCCCGCCTCCCGGCGTGTCCTCGGGTTGCAGCGAACCGTTCATCGCCTCGGTCAACCCCCGGGCAAGTGCGAGCCCCAGCCCGACCCCGGTCGTGTTGTCGGTGTCGCCCAGCCGCTGGAAAGGCGCGAACACCCGGTCGCGGTCGGCCCGCGGGATTCCCGGTCCGCGATCCACCACCCGGAGCTCGACCTGATCGCCGAGCGAACTACCGGTGACCAGCGGCGGCCGTCCCGCCGGCGAATGCCGGACCGCGTTGGCCAGCAGGTTCGCGATCACCCGCTCGAGCAGGGCAGCGTCCGCGTCGACCAGTGGCAGGGTGTGCGGCAGGTCGACGGTCACCGCAGCGGCAGCATCACCCAACTCGGCCAGGACGCCGGGCATGATCTCGTCCAGCGCCATCGGCCGGGTGAAAACCGGCAGTACGCCGGCCTGCAGGCGGCTGAGGTCGAGCAGGTTGTCCACCAGGCGGGTCAGCCGATCCAGGGACTCGTCTGCCGTCTCGAGCAACTCGTCCCGCTCCGCAGGAGTCCAGTCCACGTCGGAGCTGCGGAGGCTGGTCACCGAGGCCTTCGCGGAGGCCAGCGGGGACCGCAGATCGTGGCCCACCGCACGGAGCAGCGCAGTACGGAGCTTGTCTGCTTCGGCCAATGGCTTCGCCTCGGCAGCGGCCTCGCTGAGCCGGGCCTTGTCCACCAACGCGGCCGCGTGGGCCGCGAAGGCACCGACCAGGCGGCGCTCGTCGGCGGCCAGCGAGCGACCTTGCAGGACCAGGACGAGGTCGTCGCGGCCCGGGATCTCGGCATCGCCGTCCTCCGGGCGCCGGCAGGTCGGCGTACCGGCTGAGGCGATGGGTCGCCAGGTCTCGGTCAGCTCGTCGGTCTCGAGTCGTTCCATCAAGCAGGCGGCGGTCATCCCGAAGGCCTCCCGGACCCGTTCGAGCAGGGCAGGCAGGGCGGTCTCGCCGCGGAGTACGGATCCCGCCAGCGTTGCCAGCGTCTCGGACTCGGCCGAAGACCTGGCCGCTTGCCTGGTCCGGCGAGCGGCGCGGTCGACCACGGATGAGACCAGGCCGGCGATCAGCACGAAGATGCTGAGCGCGAGCACGTTGTTCGGCTCGGTGATGGTGAAGGAGTGGGCCGGCGGGGTGAAGAACCAGTTCAGCACCAGCGTGCCGGCAACGGCCGTCACGATCGCCGGCCAGAGGCCACCGACCAGAGCGACGACGACGACTGCGAACAGGAAGGCGAGCGCGTTGCTGGTCAGGTTGAGAGCATCGTCACCGATGCCCAGCAGGAGAGCCAGCAATGGCGGTAGCACCAGCGCCAGTACGAAGCCGTAGATCAGGCGACGCTTGGACAGACTGCCCTGCGCCCTGGGCAGCCGCCCGCGCCCCATCTCCGAGTGGGTGACGATGTGTACGTCGATGTCGCCGGAGTCCCGCAGAGAGCTCGCCCCGATCCCGGGACCGGTGAACAGCGCGGCCAGCCGCGAGCGACGGCTGCCGCCGAGCACCAGCTGGGTGGCGTTCTCGGCGCGGGCGAACGACAGCAGCGCCTCGGGGACGTTCTCGCCGACGACCTGGTGGTAGGTGCCGCCGAGACTCTCGACGAGCTGCCGCTGCTGGGCCAGCTTGGCCGGATTGGCGCCGGTCAGCCCGTCCGAGCGGGCGATGTGGACGGCGAGCAGGTCGCCGCCCGACGAGCGGGCGGCGATGCGGGCCGCACGCCGGATCAAGGTCTCGCCCTCGGGCCCGCCGGTAAGCGCGACCACGACGCGCTCACGCGCCTCCCAGGTGGAGTCGATGTCGTGCTGCGCACGGTACTGCTGCAGGCCGGCGTCGACGCGGTCCGCCAGCCACAGCAGGGCCAGTTCGCGCAAGGCCGACAGGTTGCCGACCCGGAAATAGTTGCCCAGGGCAGCATCGATCTTGTCGGCCGCGTAGACGTTGCCGTGTGCCATCCGGCGGCGCAACGCCTCGGGCGTCATGTCGACCAGCTCGATCTGATCCGCCGCCCGGACCACCCGGTCCGGCACCGTCTCCTGCTGCGGTACTCCGGTGATCTTCTCGACCACGTCGTTGATCGACTCCAGGTGCTGGATGTTCACCGCCGAGATCACGTCGATCCCGGCGGTCAGCAACTCGTCGACGTCCTCCCAGCGCTTCGCGTTCCGGCTGCCCGGAACGTTGCTGTGGGCAAGCTCGTCGACCAGCACCACTTCCGGCCGGCGGGCCAGCACGGCGTCCAGGTCCAGCTCGGTGAAGCTCGCGCCGCGGTGGTCCAGGATCTTGCGCGGGACCACCTCCAGCCCGTCGAGCATCGCGGCGGTGTGCTCACGGCCGTGCGTCTCGACCAGGCCGACCACCACGTCCGTACCGCGTTCGCGCCGGCGCTGCGCCTCGCCCAGCATCTTGTAGGTCTTGCCGACGCCGGGCGCGGCGCCGAGGTACACCCTCAGCTGCCCGCGACCGCTGCTAGTCATGTCTCCATCGTCTCAGCCCAGTGCGGAAAGATCGGCGTTCAACGTGACCACGTTCACCGCTGGTTCACCGAGGAAGCCCAAGGTGCGTCCCGAGGTGTTCTCCCGCACCAACTGTCGCACCTCGGCGACATCGAGTCCGCGCTCCCGCGCGACCCGGCCGACCTGCAACGCGGCGTACGCGGGGCTGATCTGCGGGTCGAGGCCGCTGCCGCTGGCCGTCAGGGCGTCCGGCGGCACCTGGGCCGGATCCACACCTTCCAGCTCGGCCACAGCCTTCCGGCGCTGCTGGACCGCGGCCAGCAGGTCGGCATTGTTCGGCCCGTACTGCGAGGCGCCGCTGCCCGTCGCGTCATACTCCACCGCGGACGGCCGGGTCTGGAACCACAGCGGGTCGGCAACCATCACCGGTTTGCCGTCGGCATCGACCTCGGGCCTGCCGTCCTTGGTCGCCTGCCGCGTGTACGCCTGGCCGATCAGGTCCGAGGCGACATCTCTGCCGTGGACCTTGATCACCGAACCGTTCGCGTTGCCGTGGAACAGAGTCTGCGCGAGTCCGGTCATCGCCAAGGGATAGATCACCCCGAGGCCGAGCGTGAACACGATCAGTGCCCGGGCCGCCACCCCGAACTGCCGCATCGTCGCGGGAAGCCTGCTTGCCATCATGGTGTGTTGCCTCTTTCGGTTTCAGCGGATACCGGGGACGAGCGAGACGAGCAGATCGATGAGCTTGATCCCGAGGAACGGGCTGATCAGGCCACCGACGCCGTAGATCAGCAGATTGCGCCGCAACATCGCCGACGCCGAGGACGGCTTGTACTGCACGCCGCGCAGCGCCAGCGGGACCAGTGCGACGATCACCAGCGCGTTGAAGATGACGGCCGAGACGATCGCGGACTCCGGCGAGTGCAAGTGCATGACGTTCAGCCGATCGAGCCCCGGGTAGGCCGCCGCGAACAGGGCGGGCAGGATCGCGAAGTACTTGGCCACGTCGTTCGCTATCGAGAACGTGGTCAGCGCGCCGCGGGTGATCAGCAACTGCTTGCCGATCTCGACGATCTCGATCAGCTTGGTCGGGTTGGAATCCAGGTCGACCATGTTGCCGGCTTCCTTGGCCGCCGACGTACCGCTGTTCATCGCCACGCCGACATCGGCCTGCGCGAGCGCGGGGGCGTCGTTCGTCCCGTCTCCCGTCATCGCGACGAGCCGGCCGCCCGCCTGCTCCTGCTTGATCAGCGCCAGCTTGTCCTCGGGCGTCGCCTCCGCCAGGAAATCGTCGACCCCGGCCTCTTCGGCGATCGCCTTCGCGGTCAACTGGTTGTCGCCGGTGATCATCACGGTCCGGATGCCCATCGCCCGCAACTGGTCGAACCGCTCCCGCATCCCTTCCTTGACGACGTCCTTGAGGTGAATCACGCCGAGTGGCCGGGCAACGCCATCCTTGCTCATGGCAACTACCAGTGGCGTTCCGCCGGAGGTGGAGATGCCGTCGACGATCTCCCCGAGCTCCGGCACCACAGTGCCGCCCTGGTGGCGAAGCCAGGCATCAATCGCGCCGGCCGCACCCTTGCGGACCTGCCGGCCGTCCAGGTCCACCCCGCTCATCCGGGTCTGCGCCGTGAACTCGATGAACGTTGCATGCGGCAACTCACCGGTGTGCCGTTCGCGCAGCCCGTACCGCGTCTTCGCCAGGACCACGATCGAGCGGCCTTCCGGCGTCTCGTCGGCCAGGCTGGACAACTGCGCCGCGTCGGCCAGTTCGGTCTCGGTGGTTCGGGTCAGCGGAATAAACTCGCTGGCCTGCCGATTTCCCAGCGTGATCGTGCCGGTCTTGTCCAGCAACAGGGTGTTCACGTCACCGGCGGCCTCGACCGCGCGTCCGGACATCGCCAGCACGTTGCGCTGGACCAGCCGATCCATCCCGGCGATCCCGATGGCCGACAGCAAGGCCCCGATGGTGGTCGGGATCAGGCAGACCAGCAGGGCAACCAGGATGACGAGGCTCAGCTCGGTGTGAGCGTAGGAGGCGAAGGTCGGCAGCGTCGCCGTCGCGATCAGGAACACGATGGTCAGACTGGCCAGCAGGATGTTCAGCGCGATCTCGTTCGGCGTCTTCTGCCGGGACGCTCCTTCCACCAGCGCGATCATCCGGTCGATGAAGCTTTCGCCCGGCCTGGTGGTGATCCTGACGACGATCCGGTCCGAGAGCACCTTCGTGCCACCGGTGACGGCGCTCCGGTCACCGCCTGACTCGCGGATCACCGGCGCCGACTCGCCCGTGATGGCCGACTCGTCCACGCTGGCCACGCCCTCGACCACGTCACCGTCGCCAGGGATGATCTGACCGGCCTCGACCACGACCAGGTCGCCGAGCTGGAGCGACGCGGCCGGTACCTCCTGCTCGCTCAGGCGGTCCGCGGACAGCTTGCGGGCGGTCGTCTCGGTCTTGGCCCGGCGCAGCGTGGCCGCCTGGGCCTTACCTCGCCCCTCCGCGACGGCCTCGGCCAGATTCGCGAAGATCACCGTCAGCCAGAGCCAGACCACGATCCACCACACGAACACGCTGGAGTCGGTGAAGGCGAGGACGGTCGAAGCGACGGCACCCACCTCGACCACGAACATCACCGGGTTCTTCACCATCACCCGCGGATCGAGCTTGCGCAGCGCGTCCGGCAGCGAGGTGAGCAGCATCTTCGGGTCGAACAGACCCGACGGCGCCTTCTTCGCGACCTGCTCGGCCGGCGGCACGACAGGGGTTTTCAGAGCGGTGGTCACAGTCCCTCCGCGAGGGGTCCGAGGGTGAGTGCGGGGAAGTAGGTGAGGCCGGTGACGATCAGCACGACGCCGATCAACAGAGTCACGAACAGGGCCTTGTGGGTGGGCAGCGTGCCCTCGGTCACCGGTACCGGGGTCTGCTGCGCGAACGAACCCGCCAGCGCCAGCACGATGACGATCGGCAGGAACCGGCCGATCAGCATGACCAGCCCCAGAGCCGTGTTGTAGAAGGGAATGTTCGCGCTGAGTCCGCCGAACGCACTGCCGTTGTTGTTCCCGGCCGAGGTGAACGCGTACAGCACTTCGGAGAACCCGTGCGGGCTGTCGGTGTTGAAGATCGACGCCCGCGCCGAGGCCAGTCCCATCGCCAGCGAGGCACCGACCAGTACGACGGTCGGCGTGGCCAGGATGTAGAGCGAGACCAGTTTCATCTCGCGCGCGGTGATCTTCTTCTTCAGGTACTCCGGGGTCCGGCCGACCATCAGGCCGGCCACGAACACCGTGAGGACAGCGAGCACGAGCATGCCGTACAAGCCGGTCCCGGTTCCGCCGGGTGAGACTTCGCCGAGCATCATGTGGAACAGCGCCGTCCCGCCGCCGAGTGGGGTGAACGAGTCGTGGGCCGAGTTCACCGCGCCGGTCGAAGTACCGGTCGTCGAGGTGGCGAAGAGGGCCGAGGCCCATTCGCCGAACCGGGTCTCCTTGCCCTCCATCGCGGCCCCGGCCGCTTGCGTCGCAGTACCGGCTCCCTGGGTTTCGAAGAAGGTGGCGGCGAAGGTGAAGGCTGCCCACAGGGTGCCCATCACGCCGAGGATCGCGTAGCCCTGCCGCTTGTCCTTGACCATCAGGCCGAAGGTGCGGGTCAGGCAGACCGGGATCAGCAGCAGCAGGAAGATCTCGAAGAGGTTCGACAGGCCGTTCGGGTTCTCGAACGGGTGTCCGGAGTTGGCGTTGTAGTAGCCGCCGCCGTTCGTGCCGAGTTCCTTGATCACTTCCTGGCTGGCGACCGGACCGCCCGGGATGGTCTGGGTCTGGCCGATCACCGAGGTGACCTCGTGACCGCCGGAGAAGTTCTGCACGACGCCCATCGCGACCAGGGCGAGCCCGCCGACAACGGCGATCGGCAGCAGGATACGCAGTACGGTCCGGATCAGGTCGACCCAGAAGTTGCCGAGCCGGTCCGTCTTCGACCGGGCGAAGCCGCGGATCACGACGACCGCGACGACCATGCCGACGGCGGCGGAGAGGAAGTTCTGGACCGCGAGGCCGGCGAACTGGACCAGGTGGCCCATCGTCGCCTCGGGTGAGTACGACTGCCAGTTCGTGTTCGAGACGAAGGACGCGGCGGTGTTGAAGGCCAGGCCGGACCCGATGTCCGGCAGACCGAGGGACAGCGGCAGGTGCGATTGCAGACGCTGGAGGAGGTAGAGCAGGACGACGCTGACGGTGGAGAAGGCGATGGCCGATCGGGCGTAGACGGCCCAGGTCTGTTCGGCTCTGGCGTCGACCCCGAGCAGCCGGTACGTGCCGCGCTCGATGCGCGAGTCCTTGTCCGAGCTGTAGACCCGTGCCATGTAGCCGCCCAGCGGCCGGTAGGCGACCGCGAGGAGCGCGATCAGGAAGCCGACCTGGAGCAGGCCGGCTGTGGTGTCGGACATCAGAACCTCTCAGGGAAGATCAGGGCGGCGACCAGATAGAGGACCAACCCCACGGCGATCACGAGCCCGGCGATGTTCTCGGCGCTCACGACAGGTCCAGCCCGGCAGAAGTACTCATGCCTCCACTGCACACCGCCGCCGGCCGGCACACGGGTCTTCTCGCAGCTCTCTCACACCACGCCGCCGACCTCTCACACCGCTCTCATGCGGACAGTGGGCGGACTGGACTTCGGTCTCCGGCCGGAGTTGCGCATACTTACGCCTGGCAATGAGACGCCCTCGGATAGTTAAGGAATGACGCAGTGACTGAAGTGGATGAGCCGCAGTTCTCCGGGGACCAGTTCTTCTCGGAAGAGGGCCGCAAGGCTCTGGCCGAGGCAAGCCAGTTGCTCGCCGAGCGCCTCCAGGCCCACACCCAGGCCCTGCTGGCGATGAAGGGCGGCCCGGACGAGCAGGACGCGCTGTACGAGCAGAACGTCGCGCTGGAGGAGCTCGTCGAGGGCTGGAACGACGCGGTCTTCGAGTACACCGGCACGGCACCGCTGCTGCTGGAGGAAGAGACCGAAGGCGCCGACGAGGAAGACGAACTGCAGGAGCAGGACCACGTGATCAGCGTGGTCTCGCGGTTCGACCTGCGCGTCGTCGACCTGGACGCGCTGCTCGACGCCGGCCGGGCCGCGCAGGAGCGGCACCCCGCCGAGCTGGAGCACTCCGGCGAGCCGGACCCGGTGGACACCGCCGAGCAGGCGATCTACGAGATCAGCCGCGAGATGGGCGAGGCGTGGTTCGAGCTACCCGGCGTCGATCTGGTGGCCGGAGCACGCGCGTACGTCGTACCGGAATATCCGTTCGAGCCGCTGGAGGCCGACGCCGACGACGTCGCCACCGAGATCAGCGCCCCGAACGGCGTAGTCACCCACGCCGAGACCTGGGCCTAGACCAGCAGGTCCCCGTCCAGGACGGTGACCGCGCGGCCGGTGAGGTAGACGCGGTCGCCGGCCGGGACGGCACGGACGAGGCCGCCGCGGGCGGACGCCTGGTAACCGACCAGGTCGTCCCGCCCGAGGCGCTTCGCCCAGTACGGCGCCAGCGCGGTGTGCGCGCTCCCGGTCACCGGATCCTCGGGCAGCCCGTCACCTGGTGAAAAGAACCGCGAGACGAAGTCGTACTCCGCTCCGTCGGCCGCGGGCGCGGTCGGCACGACGCCGCGCAGGTCCTCCCGCTCGGTCAACTCGGTGAGCGCATCGAAGTCCGGTGCCAAGCCACGCACCGTCTGCTCGTCCGGCAACACCACGAGCAGATCGCGTAGCGCCCCGGTCCCAAAGACAGCCTCCGGTACTGCGCCTAGCGCGGCGACCAGTCCGTCGGGCGCCGGCCTCTCGGTGAGTTCCGCGATCGGGAAGTCGAGCGTGATCCAGCCGTCGGCGCCGACCTCCGCGATCAGGACTCCACTCCGACTGCTGAAACGAACCTTGCCGTCTTCAGCCACCAGCCCCTCGGCGACCATCGAGTGGACGGTCGCGAGCGTCGCATGCCCGCAGAGGTTCTCCTCCACCACAGGCGTGAACCAGCGCAGATCCCAGTCGACATCCGGCTGCTCGGACGGCCGGGCGAACGCGGTCTCGGAGTGCCGCATTTCCGCGGTCACCGCCCGCATCCAGGCCTCGTCCGGCCAGTCGCCGGCCGCCAGCAGACACACGCCGGCCGGATTCCCCGCGAACGCCTGATCGGTAAACGCATCCACCACCCTGATTCGCATTCCCTGACGCTAAGCGCCGGCGTGGACACGATCCATACCCAGTTCCGGCCGACTGGCCTTCGGTTGCCGAAGGCGTGAACCGGAGCCACGTTTCGTCCGTGTAGGCGGTGTTCCACTTCCCAACCGACAGGAAAGTGTCATGTCGCTACGTACCAAAGGCCGACCACTCGCCGTCGCCACCGCCTTGATCGGCGGGCTGGCCCTGGTCGCGCCGAGCACCGCCAGCGCGCACGAGTCCTACGGTCACCACCACGACCTCGCCGTCCAGCAGGTCAACCTCGTGTCGGACCTGCCCGGGATGGCAGCGCTACAGGATCCCGACCTGGTCAACCCGTGGGGTCTCTCGTTCGGCGCGACCACGCCGATCTGGGCGTCGAACGAAGGCACCTCGTCCTCCACGCTGTACTCCTCCGCCGCGGGCGCCACCACCGCGACCAAGGTGCCGACCGTCCGCGTCGGCGTACCGCACCCGACCGGCCAGGTGAACAACTCGGGCACCGGCTTCCAGCTCACCAACGGCACGGTCAGCGCGCCGGCCCGGTTCATCTTCGCCACGCTGACCGGCCAGATCGCCGCTTGGGGACCGCCGGTCAGCCCGCTGATCGGTGCCGCCGAGATCAAGGCGACCACGCCGGGAGCCGTCTACACGGGTCTCGCCATCGCCACCGCTGCGAAGGGCGATCAGCTGTACGCCGCGAACTTCGCGCAGCGCCGGATCGATGTCTTCGACAGCGCCTTCCACCCGGTCAAGCAGCCGTGGTGGGCGTTCAAGGACTTCTTCCTGCCGAAGGGCTACTCGCCCTTCAACGTGCAGACGCTGAACGGCCGGATCTTCGTCGCCTACGCCAAGGTCGACCCGAAGACCGGTGAGGAAGCCGCCGGTCGCGGCTTGGGCTTCGTCGACGAGTACACCGTGAACGGCCACTTCGTCGACCGGATCGCCTCCCGTGGTTCGCTGAACGTACCGTGGGGTCTGGCGATCGCGCCCGCTTCGTGGGGCGAGCTTGCCGGATCCCTCTTGATCGGCAACTTCGGCGACGGCCGCATCAACGTCGTCAAGGCCAAGTCGCACGGCCGCTTCGCCAACAAGATCGAGGGTCAGGTCAAGGACACCCACGGGCACACGCTGGTCATCCCCGGCCTCTGGGCCCTGCTACCCGGTACGGCGACCACCGGCGGCACCGACGCCGTCTGGTTCTCCGCCGGTATCGACGACGAGACGCACGGGCTGCTCGGCGTGCTGCGACACCCGTAGCCCTCGAGTTGTTGCGGCCGGCTGAGCAGTTTCAGGGGACTACTCAGCCAGCCGCTTCTCGAACCAGTGATGGGCATACGGCTCGTTGTTGAAGGCTTCGACCTCTCCATAGCCGGCCGCGCGATAAAGAGCGATCGCCTCGGTCAGACTGCGGTTGGTCTCGAGCCGCAGTACTGCGGTGTCTCGGGCCGCCGCCTGCTTTTCGAGCTCTGTCAGCAACCGCCGGCCGAGGCCGAGACCGCGCACGTCCGGGGAGACCCACATCCGCTTCACCTCGGCCGGCTCACCCGAGTGGAACTTCAACCCGCCACACCCGACCGGCTCGGCATGCAGCGTCGCGACCAGGAGCAGCCCGGCGGGCAAGGTCAACTCGTCGACGTCGGCCGAGATGGTCCGGGCCTGGTCGAAGCCGCCGTCGAAGCGGGTGCCCAACTCCTCGAAGTACGACTGCACGCAGAACTTCGCCTCCGGACGTCGCGGGTCGACGATGCCGATCTGGACGGTCGAGGCGATCAGCAACCGTTCGACCTCGCCCATCGCGGCGATCAGTCGCTCCTGCTGGCGCTCGGTGAGCGGATCGAGGATCGACTTCGCGAGGTCGTCGGACCGCTGATCGAGCACAGCGCGCTCGGTCCGGCCGTGTTCGGTCAGCCGGGCGATGCGGACCCGGCCGTCGTCACCGCTCTGCTTCACCTCGACCAGCCCGTCGTTCTCGAGCACGCGCAGCAGACGACTCAGGTAGCCGGAGTCGAGATCGAGCCGCGCCCGCAACGCCCGCACGTCACAGCCGTGCGGCCCGATCTCCCACAGCACCCGCGCCTGCCCGAGCGGCCGGTCGCGCGACATGTACGCGTCGTTCAGCGCACCGATCCGCTGCGTCACGGTCCGGTTGAATCTCCGGACGTCGGCGATCCCCATTCTCTGACTATAGTCAGAGAATCGTCACGCCGGGAGGACCAGATCGATGGGATCGCGGCGCTGGTATGGCCGCCACCTGGTGACATGCGGATGGACCAGCCAGCGGATGCGGCCGGTGGTTTCGGTGGACGTGCCAGGTGCCGGAAGCCACTCAGCCGGACCGGAGCGCAGTACGCCGCCTGCCGCTGCGACCTTGGCGGCCGGAACCGAACCGGCCACGACGAAGAACCACCAGCGCCGCCCGGCCGGCGCCATCGCCGTCGGACACGTTGCCTTGAGCAACTGGTTGAGCAACGCGCCGTACTGCGCGGGCACGTCGACCACGTCGTACGCATCGGTGATCAGCGCGATGTCCCATGGATGTTCGCTCCAGATCGCGTCGGCGTGCCGGACACTACGGACGACTGGTCCGGCCAGGTGCGGATCGACGCAGTCACCACGCACGCAGAGACATACCCCGGCTCTCGGGACCACCAGCGGCGCTACGGTCCAGCCATTCTCGACATACCGGACCGCGCGCCGCCGGAGCCGCTCCCTAAGCACGCTGACCAACGGCGAACAGGAGCGAACTGGAGGCGATCAGCTCGGGGTACTGATCGGCCATCCGCGTGCAGGCCAGCGCGGTCTGCAACGGGTCGGGATCGCTCAACGAGGCCGGCAACGGCTGGTCCATGAAGTGCGCGTCGATGGCGACCGTCAGCCAGCCGCCAGGCCCGGTGAGCCCGTGCACCGTGACCGCCCGCAACCCGGCGTTGGTCAACTCCGTCCGCAACTGCGTGACCGTGTGGTACGTCGTCTCGGCCATCCGCTCGTTGTCCGGACTGAACCCGGTCTCCAGGATCTCGCGGACGATCTTCTCCCGCTGCTGCAGCTTGTTCGCCAGCGTGGCGCCGATCAGGTTCGCCGCCCGGTTGATCGCGATCACCGCGATGAACCCACCCGGCCGGATCACCCGGACCGCCTCCCGCAACGCCAGCCGGCGATCCGCGGCCTCGGGCAGGTGGTACATCGGCCCGGCCAGCAACACGGCGTCGAAGTACTCGTTCTCCCACGGCAGCCGCCGCGCATCCCCTTGTACCGCGTCGATCCCGGCCGCCACGGCTTGGTCGACATGCCGCTGCACCGGATCCAGCAACTCGACGTCGTAGCCCCGCTTCTGCAACCAGCTCGCGTGCACGCCAGGGCCGCCTCCGATGTCCCCGACGACGGCCGGCGGCTCCGGCAGGTACCGCTCCAACAGGTCCCGCACCCGGGCGAGCTCCAACTGTCCCTTCAGCGTCGAACTCAGCCGACTCCCTTCGTCGTGCCGGCTCGTGTAGTGCGTCTCAAGATCAACAGAAGTCGTCATACCAACCGAGTCTCGAGGCCGTCGGCTCCGTCCGGCAGGCCAGATCCCGGGGCAACCCAGGGCAACCAGGGGCAGATCAGCTCACCCGATCCCCTGCGGTATCAGGCTTTCCGGGGTGACGGCCGATCACGTGCCAGTGGACTCAGGGCGGCGGTGACCGCGGTGCCGAGGTGACGGGGGGATGCGCCGGCGCGGGAGCGGAGATTGATGGCGTAGGCGAGGAGCGTGAGGTGCTCCGCCGTTGCGCTCAGGTCGAGGCCGGGACGGAGCTGCTTCAGCTCGGCGGCGGTTTCGAGAGCGGCTTGCACTGCCGCTTTCAGGCCGGCTTGGTGGCTGTCCAGGACTGCTTTTGCTTCCCCGGAAGGGTTTTCGAGGTGGGCATTCGACACCAGACAGCCCCACCCGGCGAACTTGCCTCTACAGCGCACCGAGACGAGCCGGTGGAAGAAGTCCTCGATGGCGGGGAGGCCGCGACGATCCTCGGCCAGCCGGGCGAACATCGGCTTCGAGCGCTGCTCGACGTACCGGTGCAGGGCGCCGACGTACAGCCCCTCCTTGCCGCCGAAGGCGTTGTAGAGGCTCGATCTGCTCAGGCCGGTCGCCGCCACCACGTCCTGGATCCCGGTCGCCGCGACGCCTTGCCGCCAGAACAGCAGCTCGGCGATACCGAGCACCCCGTCCGGTTCGAAGTGTTTGACATCCGGCACCGCACACCCCTTATCTTGGAACGACTGGTCCAAGTTTATGGAAGGGGTCGTGATGGCCGCAAGCCGCCCTGAGGTCCTGGTCCTGGATGTCAACGAGACGCTGTCCGATCTGACGCCGATGCGGCAGCGGTTCGAAGCCGCCGGCCTGCCCGGTGACAGCCTCGACACCTGGTTCGCCGCCGTTTTGCGGGACGGGTTCGCGCTGACCGCTGTCGAAGCGCCTGCGGACTTCGGCGCGATCGCCGCCGACATTCTCACCGGGCAGCTCGCCGCCGCGGGAGTCGATGCCGGCGACGATGCGGTCCGGGGCGTGCTGTCGGGGATGACTCAGCTGAAACTTCACCCCGACGTCGTACCGGGACTGCAGCGTCTGCACGCGACGGGGCTTCGCCTGGTCACCCTGACGAACGGCGCCGCGCGGATGTCGGAGCAGATGTTCACCGACGCGGGACTACTGCCGCTGCTCGAGCAGCGGCTGGACGTGACGAAGCCGGGTCGCTGGAAGCCGCACCGAGCGGCCTACGAATACGCGGCCGAGGCGTGCGGAGTGCCGCTGGATCGGATGGCACTCGCGGCCGTTCACCCGTGGGACATCGACGGCGCCAAGCGGGCCGGGCTGCAGGGGTGGTACGTCGACCGGCGGCGGACGTCGTACCCGAGGACGTTCACCGCGCCCGACCTCGTCGTGGGCGACTTCGAGGAACTCGCGGCGCAGTTCGCGGGCTGACCGGCCGGGTGTGCGAAACCGCCCGGCTCCGGCGCGGGAGACGGGCGGCTCGTGGATTCGTCAGTCGAGGGGGCGGAGTTCGTCGGCGTACGAGACCGAGACCCGGCGGAGGACGTTGTCCTTGACGGAGTACTGGCCCATACGCCACAGCGGCGGGCTGTAGGCGTGGACGGTGACGCTGCCCTTGTCGAGGCCGACGACGCGGTGGATGTGGTCGGGGCCGAAGCCGTACACGTCGCCGGCTTCGATCTCGGTCTCGACGGACTCGACGCCGATCGCCAGGTTGTGCTCGACGAGTTTGCCGCGCGCGACGGCGACCGCACCCGAGGAGACGTCGTGGTCGTGCCAGCCGGTGTCGTTGACCGGAGTCCAGCAGATCAGCCAGACGTCCACGTTGGCGTCGCGGTGCAGCGAGGCGAAGACGCGCTCCTCGTCGCTGTAGGCGACCTTGTCCTCCCACAGGTGCGGCTGGGCCGCGATCCCGCCGGCCAGTTCGGCCAGTTCGCTGGGATCGAGGTCACGGCCCGGAAGGTTGTCCAATGACAGACAGCCGTTGAGCTCCACGAGCCGGCTGGCCTGACGCGCGGGTACGACGGGTGCGTCGGAAACTTGCTGAACAGTCACTGCACTCCCCTCTCGGAGAAGACGCCGATCACTCGGCATGGTTGATGGTGGATCCCCGTACGACGGGGCGCGGTGTCTCCGGCGCGACAGCGGCCGGAAAGTCTGTACTGGTTCATCTCTCCGCCGCCGGGTCGACACCGAACAGCAGGCGGTGCGGGTTGTTGTAGCGGATCACCGCGGTCGCGGCCGCGCCCTGGCGGAGTTCGACCGTTCCGGCGTACGGGCGGTCGGTGCCGTGGACGACCTGGTCGATGCCGAGCACCCGGGCCACCGCGTCGATCCCCTGCGGTCCGTAGCTCGAGGTGTCGACGAAGAGGTTCGGGTCGATGGTCCCCAGGCGACCACCACGGGCAGCAAGGCGCTCGTGGTGAACGGGCGCCAGTCCTGCTGCGGCGGCGAAACACAGCCGAAGGCGCGGGAAAGCCGTCCGGCCAGCGAACGCATGCCAGGCCCACCAAGCCGCCTGCAGCTGCAGCGTGTAATCCACCACCGGCGCCCACCACCCCGGCACAGCTCCAGCTGGTGGAGCGGCAGGACCAGGGTGAATGAGGACCGGCTTGTTCAGCCGCTCGGCAACGGCCAGCAGCTCGCCGGCCCCGGCCCAGGCGGCCGGCGTACCGAGCACATGGGCGGGCAACTGCAGACCGATGAAACCCTTACCCAGTAAGGATTTCAGGCCGTCGAGGTCGGGCTCGAGGAGGTTGACAGCGGCCCAGGCCTTGAAGGGCTCAGGCAACGATGCCGCGCCTTCGTGCCAACTGTCGAGCAAGGCAGCATCGCCGAGCTGCTCGATCCCGAGCGGGCTGGACAGCGACACTGCGGCCAGCGTCGTCCCGGCATCCTGCTCCACCGCAGCTCGCTTGCCGACTTCATGCGCTGCGGGATCCACCTCGTACGCCGGTTCGCCGACTGTGTGCAAGGTCCAGCCGTCCAGGTACGGCGGCTCGGTGCGGTCGCGCAGCCGCTCGACGAACTCAGCCGGCCACAGGTGCTGGTGAACATCGATCACGGCGGTCACCGGCACCCCTTCCACTCGAATTTGACCCGGTCAGACTTGGTAGTCCGCTCCGCTTTGAAGCGCTTCAAGCTGCGTACAGTGAAGCGCTTCAAAGCCTGCCTTGTCAACCTCGCCGCCGGCCCGCGACAGCCACCGGCCAGCTTTTGTCCCAGCCGTGCCCTAGGGTCGATGCCATGTCCGGAACCAGCCGCCGACCGACCCTCAAGGACATCGCGGCGGAGACCGGCCTCTCGATGGCGGCCGTGTCGTATGCGTTGCGAGGTCTGCAAGGCACGCCGGAAACGCAGGCGCGCGTGCACGAAGCCGCCGAGCGACTCGGCTACCAGGCCGATCCGGTCGCTCGCGCCCTCGCGTCCGGCCGGAGCGGCTCGATCGGCGTGCTCTGCGCCTCGCTCGAAGACCTCTGGCAGCAACGCCTCGCCGCCGCTCTCGGCCGGGAACTGCTCGCCCCGGACCGCAACGCCTGGATCATCGACTCGGCCGGCGACGCGGACCGCCAGCTGGAACTCGCCCAGCACCTGGTCGACCATCGCGCCGACGCGATCGTGGTGATCCCGATCGACCCGGGCGCCAAGGCCTGGGCCAGGATCGCCCAGCAGGCGGCCGTGATCGCGATCGGCGACGCGCTGCCGGCCGCAAAGGCGAAGTCCGAGGTCCTGTTCGACAACGAGACCGGCGTCAGTACGGCGCTCCGCCGGCTGGCCGAGGCCGGTCACCGCAGCGTCGCCGTTCTGAGTCCGTCCCGCCGCTTCGAGGTGGAGCGGCCGGCGGAGGAGATCGCTCAGCGGATCGCGTTCGGACTGAAGCTCAAGATCCGCATCGTCCCGTGTCCGCACGATCTGGCCGGCGCGACCGAGGTCGCCCGCACGATCCTGACCACTAGTCCCCGGCCGACCGGCATCCTGGCGCTGGCCGACTCGATGGCCTTCGGGGTGTACGCGGCCTGCACCGAGCTCGGCATCCGGCTGCCCGACGACCTGTCCCTGCTGGGGTACGACGACCAGCCGATGTCCCAGCTGCTGACCCCGCCGCTGTCCACCTTCCACTGGCCGCTCGACGAGCTGGTCGCGGACGTCGTCGCCCGCGTCACCTCCGCCGTCGACACCAACCGCCGGGTCCGCCGCACCACCGTCGAGCCGACCCTGATCGAGCGCGGCTCGGTCGCCGCCCCACCCAGCCGGGCGTGACGACGACCTCCGGACCACAACATCCACAGCGTCGAAACTAGACTAATTCAGTCGACTTAAGAGACACCGTCCACCATCCGGTCACCAGCTTCAACGCTCGACGGCCAACCGCTGCAACCGGGCACCGACCGCGGCCCGGCGGGCATCGGCCACCGGCAGCACCTCGGCCAGCGTTTCGAAGACTTCGAGATCCTCGGCACCCACCGATGTCTGAGCGAACCGCCACAGCAGCTCGGCATCCTTCGATTCCAGTACTGCGCCGCGCAAGGTCGCGTCGAGCTCGTCGCGTTCCGCGCGGAGTGCGGGCGCATCGGAGCGCGCGAGCAGCGGACCGGAGTACAGGCTGATCGCCGTGGCCAGATCGCCGGCGCGGAGGGCGGCCTGGACATCGGTGACGTCGGCGGTCACGTCGGCAAGGAACCGGTAGGGCTTGGTGTCGAGGATGCCTTCGCCCAGCACGTTCCGGAGTCGGTGCATCTCGGCCCGGACCGTCGTCGGGTTGCCGTCGTCGCCGTACAACTGCAGCATCAACTGCTCGGCGGTGAGTCCCGCCGGATGGAGCAGTAGCAACGCGAGCACCTCGGCACGCCGAAGCGTCAGCGCGATCTCCCGGCCGCCGATCAACGCGCTCGGCCGGTCAGCACCGAGCAGCCTCAGCCGCAGCGACGCGCGCGTCCGGCGTACGACGCCTGGGATCCGTAATAGATAGCCCTCGTCGAGTTGCTCGACCACGGCCTCACGTCCGTCGCCGAGCTCGACCCGGTCCGCGCCGGCCGCGATCTCCAGCCGGCCGGGCAGCCATTCGAGGGGCTGTACGGCGAGCACCCGGCCGCTGGGCGTCAGCAACGCGCCGGGCGTATCGCCGAGGGCGATCAGGTGCCGCATGTTCCGCGCGCGAAGCTGTTCGTCGGCCGCGGCCATCCGGACCCGCAACTGCCCCTCGGCCAGCTGGGCGGCAGCCGTCACGAGCGCCATCATCGCGGGATGGACAGTGCGCAGTGGTCCGGAGACGTCGACGGCGCCGATCAGCTTGCCGGTATCCGGGTCGTGCACCGGCGCGGCCGCACAGGTCCAGGCGTGGATCCTGCGGACCAGGTGCTCGGCCGAGTGGATCTGCACCGGCTGATCGGCGGCGAGTGCCGTCCCCATCCCGTTGGTCCCGATCGAGTCCTCGGACCAGCTCGCGCCCTCGGACAGCGCGATCCGGTCGGCCTGCCGGCGTACGTCGGCTGCACCCTCACGCCACAGGATCAGTCCGTGCGCGTCGGTGACGATCATGATGTGCGAAGCCTCGTCCGCGATCGTGGTCAGCGTCTGGCGCAGCAGGGGCAGGACCGCACGCAGCGGATGCTTCTCGCGCAGCGATTCCAGCAATTCGGTCGAGATGACCATCGGCGGCCCGTCCAGCTCAGGATCGACGGCTGCCGCGAGTGAACGCTCCCAGGACTCCGCGACCACGGGGCGCGGTGCGCCGGACACCCGGCCCGCGCCGAGCACCCCGTCGTACAGCTCGCTGAGCCGCCGGGCCTCTTCGCGTGGGTCCACGCTCCAGCGTCGCCCCGAAGTACCCGCCGTTCAAGGGGGCGAAGTTGTGCAACGTCGATGCAACGTCGCGAGATCTACGGTGCGGGCACGCCACATCTCCGCAGGAGGACCGATGACGATCTATGCAGCCCCCGGCCAGACCGGCAGCCCGGCCGAGTTCAAATCCCGGTACGACCACTACATCGGCGGCGAGTGGGTGCCGCCGGTCAAGGGCCAGTACTTCGAGAATCCGACCCCGGTGACCGGTGAGAACTTCACCGAGATCGCCCGCGGCACGGCCGACGACGTCGAGCGCGCCCTCGACGCGGCGCACGGCGCGGCCCCCGGCTGGGGCCGGACCTCGGCGAGCGACCGGGCGAACATCCTGAACAAGATCGCGGACCGGATCGAGGACAACCTCGAACTGCTCGCGGTCGCGGAGACCTGGGACAACGGCAAGGCGGTCCGCGAGACACTGGCCGCCGACATGCCGCTGGCGGTCGACCACTTCCGGTACTTCGCCGGCGCGCTGCGCGGCCAGGAGGGCGCGATCTCGCAGCTCGACGACGACACCGTGGCGTACCACTTCCACGAGCCGCTCGGGGTGGTCGCGCAGATCATCCCGTGGAACTTCCCGATCCTGATGGCGACCTGGAAGCTTGCTCCGGCCCTCGCGGCCGGCAACGCCGTCGTCCTGAAGCCCGCCGAGCAGACCCCCGCGTCGATCCACGTGCTGATGGAGCTGATCGGCGACCTGCTGCCGCCCGGCGTACTGAACATCGTCAACGGGTTCGGCGTCGAGGCCGGCAAACCGCTTGCCGCCAGCAACAGAGTTGCCAAGGTCGCGTTCACTGGTGAGACCACGACCGGCCGGCTCATCATGCAGTACGCGTCGGAGAACCTGATCCCGGTGACGCTGGAACTCGGCGGCAAGAGCCCGAACGTCTTCTTCGACGACGTCGCGTCCGCCCGCGACGACTTCTACGACAAGGCGCTCGAGGGCTTCACGATGTTCGCGCTGAACCAGGGCGAGGTGTGCACGTGCCCGTCGCGGGCACTGATCCAGTCCGGCATCTACGACTCGTTCCTGGCCGACGCGACCGCACGGACCGAGGCGATCAAACAGGGCAACCCGCTGGACACCGAGACGATGATGGGCGCGCAGGCCAGCAACGACCAGTTCGAGAAGATCCTGTCCTACATCGACATCGGCAGGGCCGAGGGCGCGAAGGTGCTCACCGGTGGCGAGAAGGCCGACCTCGGCGGCGACCTGAGCGGCGGCTACTACATCCGCCCGACCATCTTCGAGGGCGACAACAAGATGCGGATCTTCCAGGAGGAGATCTTCGGCCCGGTGGTCTCGGTGACCAGGTTCGACGACTACGCCGACGCGATGAAGATCGCCAACGACACCCTGTACGGGCTCGGCGCGGGCGTCTGGTCGCGGGACATGAACACCGCCTACCGCGCGGGCCGCGAGATCCAGGCCGGCCGGGTCTGGACGAACTGCTACCACGCGTACCCCGCGCACGCTGCCTTCGGTGGTTACAAGAACTCCGGGATCGGCCGCGAGAACCACAAGATGATGCTCGACCACTACCAGCAGACCAAGAACCTGCTGGTCAGCTACAGCCCGAACAAGCTCGGCTTCTTCTGATGGCCGAGCGGGTAACGCTGACCGAGGAGGCGGCGGAGCTGCTCCGCCGCCTCACCGAGCTGCACGGCCCGCTGATGTTCCACCAGTCCGGCGGCTGCTGCGACGGCAGTTCGCCGATGTGTTACCCCGACGGCGAGTTCAGGACCGGCGACGCGGACATCCTGCTGGCCGAACTCGCCGTCGACGGGCTGGCGGAGCCGATCGGGTTCTGGATGTCGAGGAACCAGTTCGAGTACTGGAAGCACACCCACCTCACCGTCGACGTCGTCACAGGCCGCGGCAGCGGCTTCTCGGTCGAAGCGCCCGAAGGCGTCCGCTTCCTGATCCGCTCCCGCCTGTTCACCGACGCCGAGACCACGTCCCTCGGTCTGCTCTGAGGGCCGGCCGCACTGCCGCAAAGGGTGCGCCGCGGAAAGGCAGGGGGAATCCTTCAATCTTCTCCGAGGGCACAATCTGGCCGGAATGAAAGGAAAAACCGGCGATGCCGGATTGAAACCCATGACATTTGTCAGGGGCGGAACCGCTGGTACGGCGGCGGCGCGCGGGCGGACGATTCCGAACACCAATCAACGCCGGTTCCGCCCCGACCGTGTTGTGCCGGAGCGGGCCAGCCCAGCTCGAGGAGTTCTGTTGAAGCAACGGATTCTCGTGTCCGCCCTGGGTGTCGGCGCACTAGCCGTCGCAGGTCTGACCAGTACCGGAGCCGCCATCGCGGCTCCCACCCCGTACACCGCCGGGAAGCACGCCGCCAAGGTCTGTGCGACCGCCACCTCGCCCCACACCGCCAGCTGCCACGCCTTCAAACTGGTCGACGCCAAGGGGGTCTCGCCGGCTACGGCCACGCCACCGGCCACCGGTCTCACCCCGGCCGGCCTGCGCGACGCCTACAAGCTCAACGGCCTGAGCGCGAACGGCCGCACGGTCGCCATCGTCGACGCCTACGGCTACCCGAACCTGGAGCGGGACCTCGGTGTCTACCGGAGCCAGTTCGGCCTGTCCGCCTGCACCGTCGCGAACGGCTGCCTGCGGATCATCAACCAGACCGGCGGTACCTCGCTGCCCCGCTTCAACACCGGCTGGGCCGGCGAGCAGGCCCTCGACGTCGACGCGGTCTCCGCGGCGGCACCGGACGCCAAGATCGTGGTGGTGCAGGCCAACTCGGCCAGCTTCGCCGACCTCGGTACCGCGGTCGTCACCGCCGCCAAGCAGCCCGGCGTCGTCGCCATCTCGAACAGCTACGGCGGCGGCGACTCGGCCGACTCGACGTACGGCACGTACTACAACCACCCGGGGATCGCTGTCACCGCATCCACCGGCGACAACGGCTACCAGGGCGCCAGCTACCCGGCCTCGTCGTCGTACGTCACCGCTGTCGGCGGAACGTCACTGGTTGCCGCCAGCAACACTCGTGGCTGGTCGGAGTCGGTCTGGAGCGGCGCCGGTTCGGGTTGCTCCACGGTCAACACCGCTCTGAGCGCGGCATCGAGCTTCGGCACCGGCTGCTCCAAGCGGGCGATGGCCGACGTCTCCGCCGCTGCCGACCCGGGCAAGGGCGGCATGGCGATCTACTACCCGACGAGCAAGACGGCCTCGACCTGGGCCCAGTTCGGCGGGACCAGTGAGGCCGCGCCGATCATCGCCTCGGTCTACGCGCTGTCGGGCAACACCGCCGGCTACGCGAACGCCCTGCCGTACGCGCACAGCGGTTCGCTGTTCGACGTGACCACCGGCTCCAACGGCAGTTGCCCCACGACCCAGTGGTGCAACGCCCGGACCGGCTGGGACGGCCCGACCGGCCTCGGTACCCCGAACGGCGCCGGCGCTTTCTGACCCACCGGCTCCACCAGGTCCAGTAGCCGACGGCATAGTTGCCGTCGGCTACTGGCATGCCCGGAATTCGATACTCTTCGCAGCTGAGTGAATGCTCTATGCGACATCATTGGTTGCTCCCCGTACAAGCGCATGCACGAAGGACAACCCTCGTCTGCGTGGTATTCCGGGAATAACCCTTCCGTGCACGCAGAACCAGGCTTATGGTCAGGCCGGACGGGTCGTGGAGGGCGATCCGCAAACACAACTTCATGGAGCGTTTAGCTGTGACCACATCACGCAGGGGGCGGGGGCTTCTGGCAGTCACCGCTGTCTCAGCCACCACTGTGCTGGCGATGACTGCCAGCGGTGCGCTGGCGGCACCATCCGCCAAGCCAGGTCCTGACTCTTCCAAGCAGACCAGTCAGTCGGACAAGAAGGCCGCCAAGGAGCGCAAGGGCAACTTCGACGCCCGGACGCCCAGCGACCGGGTCGACTACGCCAACGCCGCCCGCACCATGAGCAAGCAGGGTGCGGCACAGCAGAAGTTCCGCAACTCCCTCGGCAGCCAGGGCGTCGTCTCCGTCGACCAGGTGACCGGTACGCCGAAGCAGGTGGCGAAGCTGAACGGCTTCCTCACCGGCCCGAGCAACAAGCCCGCCGCCAAGGTCGCGCTGGACTACATCCGGGCGCACCCGGAGATCTTCCACCTGTCCGAGAAGGACCTGCAGACGCTCCGGCTCCGCAAGGACTACAAGGACATCGTCGGCACCCACCACGTCTCGTGGGAGCAGGTCGTCAACGGCGTCCCGCTGTTCGGCAACGGCCTGCAGGCCAACGTCACCAAGCGCGGCCAGCTGATCTCGATCCAGGGCTCGCCGGTGGCAGGCCTGAACGGGATGGCCGCGAGCCGCGCGGCCGGTCCGGCGGTCTCCGCCGACTCCGCCCGGGGCAAGGCTGCCTCCGACGTCGACGGCAAGGCCGCCGCCGTCAAGGGCACCGCCAAGGGCAACGTGAAGAACTGGACCAACGGCGACCAGGCCAAGCTGGTGTGGTTCTACACCGCGGACGGTCTGCGCAAGGGCTGGGCGACGTACACCCAGGCCGGCGACTCCCTCAACTACACGCACGTCATCGACGCCCAGTCCGGTGCCGTGCTGTATCGCCGCGACCTGACCGACGAGGCCAACGGCGACGCCCTGGTCCAGGAGAACTACCCCGGCGCTCCCCGCGGTGGTCAGCAGCACGTGGTCAACCTCTTCCAGCGCGGCTTCCTGCTGAAGGGCGCCACCACCCTCGACGGCACCTCCGTGCACGCCTTCGCCGACGTCAACGACGACAACGTCGCCAACCCCGGTGAGAGCGTCAAGGTGCCCGGCACCAAGCACGGCGCGGAGTACGTGCTGAAGTCGTTCAACAAGAACAACTCCAGCAAGCTGTGCTCGGCCGCCTTCATCTGCACCTGGGATCCGGCCAAGCCGGACTCCTGGAAGGTGAACAAGAACCAGGACGTCACCAACGCGTTCTACCTGGCCAGCAACTTCCACGACTGGCTGGAGACCAAGCCGATCGGCTTCACCCCGGCGGCCGGCAACTTCGAGGCCAAGGGCGGCGACCCGGTCAGCCTGAACGCGCTCGACGGCGCGGCCACGGACGCCAACGGCGGCCCGGACGCGAACCACCTCGACAACGCGAACATGAACACCCCGCCGGACGGCCTGTCGCCGACCATGCAGATGTACCTGTGGCACACGCCCGGCGCGGACGACACCCAGGACGCGTTCGTCCCGAGCAGCGGCGCGAACGACGCCAGCATCCTGTACCACGAGTACACCCACGGTCTGTCCAACCGGCTGGTGGTCGACGCCTCCGGCAACTCGACGCTGAACAGCATCCAGGCCGGTTCGATGGGTGAGGCGTGGAGCGACTTCTACGCGATGGACTACCTGGTCACCCACGGCCTGGAGAAGGACACCAGCAAGGACGGCGAGGTGCTCGAGGGCAAGTACGTCTCCTTCGGCGCGCTGTTCCGCACCCAGGCGATGGACTGCTCGGTCGGCTCCGCCTCGGCGAACTGCGTGGGGATCGACGGCTCGCAGGGTGGCTACACCTACGGCGACTTCCCGACCATCGGCGGCGCACCCGAGGTGCACGCTTCCGGTGAGGTCTGGGCCCAGACGCTGTGGGACATCCGCAAGAAGCTGGGCCGCACGATGGCCCTGTCGGACATCACCCGCGGGATGGAGCTGTCCCCGGCCGACCCGTCGATGCTCGACATGCGCAACGCGATCCTGCAGGCCGACATGGTCGCCTTCGGTGGCGCGAACCAGAAGGCGCTGTGGAAGATCTTCGCCAACCGCGGCATGGGCTGGTTCGCCGGCGCCACCAACGCGGGCGACTCGCTGCCGGCCGAGGACTTCCACGTCCCGCCGACCGGCGCGACCGCGACGCTGTCCGGCACCGTGATCGACAAGGACACCAACGCGCCCGTCAACGGCGCCCTGGTCTTCATCGCCGGGCACGACTCGGGCTTCGGCGGCGACTACAGCGCCGTCACCAACGCCCAGGGCAAGTACACGATCTCCGGGGTCTTCCCGGGCACCTACCCGAAGTTCGTGGTCGCGGGTAAGGGCTACGAGATCCTGAACCAGTCGGTCACCGTGTCCGGCAGCGGCACCACGGCGAACTTCAGCCCGCGGCGCAACTGGGCCTCGGCCTCCGGCGGCGGTGCGGTGAAGGCCTTCAACGGTCCGGACTTCAGCCCACAGTGTGGGCCGGGCTTCGCGATCGACAGCAGCCAGGGCACCGGCTGGGGCAGCACCACCGGTGACAACGCTGGTACGCCGACCAACGTGATGATCCCCAAGCACATCGACATCGCGCTGCCGGCGGCGGTGAACGTCACCAAGTTCTCGGTCGACCCGTCCAACACCTGTGGTGACCCGGGCAGCGCCTCGACCGGCGACTACCGGATCGAGACCTCGGTCGACGGCACCACCTGGGCCACTGCCCAGACCGGTACCTTCACCGCGGCCAACCGTGGCAAGTACACCGAGCTCACCCCGAGCGGCAACGCGACCGGCATCAAGTTCGTCCGGTTCGTGATGCTCAGCCCGCAGGTCCCCGACTTCCAGAACAACTGCCCCGCCGGCGCCTTCGGCGGCTGCAAGTTCACGGACATGTCGGAGATCCAGGTCTTCGGTACCAAGTAGCAGAACCCGCTGGGCCGGTCGAGCGCATCGCTCGGCCGGCCCTTCGGCTTGTCCGCGGCCTTCCGGGCGGCCCGGCAGTCCTTCGGCGGGTTCGGCGCAGAGTGAGACGGGACACGCTGGCGTGATGAGGCCCTCACCGACATGACTGACCGGTAACCAACCAATAACATCGCTGGTATGCAGATCCTCGCCATCGTCGTCTCGCTCGCGGTCGCCGCCGTCGGCATCGCGCTGTTCGGCAAGACGATCGGGCACATGGTGTCCGTGATCAAGCTCGGTCAGCCGGCCCGCCGGACCGACAACCCGGGGCAGCGCACGGCCACCCTCGCCAAGGAGTCGCTGCTGCACACCCGGATGCTGCAGTGGAGCCACATCGGCGTACTGCACTGGTTCGTGGCGTTCGGCTTCATCGGGCTGTTCCTCAGCCTGGTGACGGCGTTCGGGCAGCTGTTCTCCGCGCACTGGGTGCTGCCGGTGATCGGCCACTGGTTCGTCTTCGAGTGGGTCAGCGAGTTCCTCACCTGGACCGGTCTGGTCTCGATCATCGGCCTGATCGCGATCCGGCTGCGCAACCTGCCTCGTGGGGAGAAGGGCCGGTACAGCCGGTTCTTCGGCTCGCGGGCGTGGCAGGCGTACTACGTGGAGTACACGATCCTCGGCGTACTGATCTGCATCCTGTTGCTGCGCGGGCTGGAGTACCAGCTCGGCGAGGCGTCGAAGTTCCATTTCCCGACCACGTTCTTCATCGGCACGTCGCTGTTCGGCGAGCTGTCGGAGCACGGTCTGGAGAACGCGATCTACCTGGTCGCGATGATCAAGATCCTGATCTCGTTCGCCTGGATGATCACGATCTCGCTGAACGCCACGATGGGCGTGGCCTGGCACCGGTTCACCGCCTGGCCGAACATCTGGTTCAAGCGCAAGGCCGACGGCGGTACGGCGCTGGGCGCGCTGCAGCCGATCATGGTCGACGGCGCCCCGATCGACTTCGAGAACATCGAGGAACTCGACGAGGACGCGGCGCTCGGCGTCGGCAAGATCGAGGACTTCACCTGGAAGGGCCTGCTCGACTTCACCACCTGTACCGAGTGCGGCCGCTGCCAGTCGCAGTGCCCGGCCTGGAACACCGAGAAGCCGCTGTCGCCGAAGCTCGTGATGATGAACCTGCGCGAGCACGCGTACGCCAAAGCGCCGTACCTGCTGGCCTCCTCGGACGAAGAGCGCCAGTCGCTGCCCGATCTGGTGAAGGCCGAGGTCGAGCGCCCGCTGGTCGGCTCGCCCGATGTCGCCGTGATCGACGAAGAGGCGTTGTGGGCCTGTACGTCGTGTGGCGCGTGCGTGCAGCAGTGTCCGGTCGACATCGAGCACGTGGACGCGATCATGGACATGCGCCGCTACCAGGTGCTGATCGAGTCGTCGTTCCCGTCCGAGCTCAACGGGCTGTTCAAGGGCCTGGAGAACAAGGGCAACCCGTGGAACATGAACCCGTCGGGGCGGATGGACTGGGCCAAGGACCTGCCGTTCGAGGTCAAGCAGGTCGGCACGGATGTCGAGACGCTGGCCGAGGTGGAGTACCTGTTCTGGGTCGGCTGCGCGGGTGCCTTCGAGGATCGCGCCAAGAAGACGACTCAGGCCGTCGCGGAGTTGCTGAACATCGCGGGTGTCTCGTTCGCAGTACTGGGCGATGGTGAGACCTGCACCGGTGATCCTGCGCGGCGGGCCGGGAACGAGTTCGTCTTCCAGCAGCTGGCGATGCAGAACGCAGAGGTGTTCAAGGAGACCGGCGCGAAGAAGGTCGTCTCCACCTGCGCGCACTGCTTCAACACCTTGAAGAACGAGTACTCCCAGCTCGGTGTCGAGCTGGACGTCATCCACCACACCCAGCTACTGAACCGGCTGGTCCGCGAGGGCAAGCTGACCCCGGTCGCGCCGACCGACAGCGCGCTCAACGGCCAGAAGATCACGTACCACGACCCGTGCTACCTCGGTCGCCACAACCAGGTGTACGACGCGCCGCGCGAGCTGCTCGACATCATCCCGGGCGCGGAGTTCGCCGAGATGCCGCGGAACCAGACGAAGTCCTTCTGCTGCGGCGCGGGTGGCGCCCGGATGTGGATGGAGGAGAAGACCGGCAGCCGGATCAACCTGAACCGGACCGACGAGGCCGTCGCGACCGGCGCGGACAAGATCGCCACCGGCTGCCCGTTCTGCCGGGTGATGCTGTCCGACGGCCTGACCGCCAAGCAGGCCGACGGCTCGGCCCGCGAGTCCGTCGAGGTCCAGGACGTCGCCCAACTCCTGCTCACCTCTGTCAAACGAGGTCAGTAGCTGCAGCTTGCTGCAAAAAGTCTTCCTCTTGGACCCGTCCGGGCCGTAAGATCCAGCGGCTCGGGGTGGGTCCACTAGGAGGGGTTTTGTCGTGAGGTTTCGTACTCGGGTGGCAGCTGCCGCCATCGCCGTGCCGTTGGCACTCGGCCTGGCTGCCTGCGGTGGCGCCGACAAGAAGGAAGCCACCGGCACGCTGCCCACACCGGTCACCAGCTCGGCGCCAACCGCGCCCGCGACCGCCGCACCCCTGAAGGCCGCACCGGTCGCCCACCTGAACAGGGTCACCTTCGTGCCGGCGATGAGCGCGGCGTTCGGCAAGCAGAAGACCTGGCGGACGGTCGCCACGATGACCGCCGAAGGCCGCACGGTGATGACGATGAGCGGCTACCAGCAGGCCAAGCCGCTGGCCGCCTCGCTGGAGATGAGTGGCCTCGCGTTCCAGGGCAAGACCGCGAAGATGGTTGTGGTCGGCGGGATGCTCTACATGTCGATGCCCGGGGCAACCCCGGCCGGGAAGTTCCTGAAGGTCGACCTCAAGCACACGCCCGGAGCGGAGAACTTCAGCGAGCTGCTGAACGGTAGCGACCCGACGAAGACGTTCGAAGCATTCGGGAAGGGCCTGCAGACGGTGAAGTTCGTCCGGTCGGAGACCGTCGACGGTGTGAAGCTCGACCGCTACCAGGTGAGCGTCAACACCGCCGCGGCCCTCAAGCTCCAGGGCAAGAAGCTGCCCGCCGGCGCTCCGAAGACGCTGCCGTACACGGTCTGGATGGGCCCGGATCACCTCGTGCACAAGATGACGTTCAACCTGCAGGGCGTCAGCATGGTGATGAAGATGAGCGAGTACAACCACCCGGTCACCATCACCGCACCTCCTGCGTCAAAGATCGTCAAGCGCTGACCTCAGCGCAGGTAGGAGGCGCCGTTGAAGTCGAGGACGGCGCCGGTGGACCAGGTGGCGGCTGGGGAGGCGAGCCAGACGATGGCGTCGGCGACCTCCTCGGCGGTCGCGACCCGGCCGTGCGGGCTCTGAGCCCGGATCGCGTCGCCACCCGGTCCCTCCAACAGCTGTTCGGTCATGTCGGTCGCGATGAATCCGGGCGCGATTGACGTCACGGTGATGTCATGTGGCGCCAGCGACACGGCCAGCGACTGCCCCAGGGCGTGCAGTCCCGCCTTGGCCGCTCCGTACGCCGGTACGTCCGGCTCGCCGCGATAGGCGCCGCGAGACCCGACATTCACGATGGCACCCGTTTTGACGCCATCGGCCGGCGCCACGTCGAGCATCTGCCGCGCGACGCACCAGGTGAGGTGCGCCGCCCCTTCGAGGTTCACCGCGAGCGTTCTGCGCCAGGCCGCGACCCACTCGTCGTACGACGTGTCCGCGAGCGGATGCCCGATCCGGCGGGACCCGGCGACGAGCTCCTCGACGTACAGGGCGGCGTTGTTCACGAGCACGTCGATGCGGCCGAGCGATGCGGCCGATTCTTCAACCAGGGCAGGGATTCCGGCCGGATCACCGACGTCTCCGGTGACGACGGAATGACCGTCGCCAGGCAACTGAGCCAGTACTGCGCGGGCCTCGTCGGCGGCACTGCGGCAGTGCAGCACGACCCGGTCCCCGGCTGCCGCGAATGCCTTCGCCGTGGCCGCCCCGACGCCTCGCGACGCCCCGGTGACGAGCACTCCTCTGGACACACTCACAACGCACTCCTCGCCTCGGTGAACCCTCATTCTGCCGCACCCGGAGCCCACCCTGACGGCATGATGGCGGCGTCGTGACATCACGAGGGGTTGACAGTGACGTCATTGTGACGTCAGTATTGCGTCATGGAACTTGACCACTACCTCGAGTCGGTCCGCCGTAGCGTGGAGAACGCCACCGCCCTGGCCGACGACCAAACCCGCTCCGTGGCCCAGCGCCTCGGTGCCACGCTGGATGACGCGGGCCGCCTGGCCCTCATCTCAGCCCTGTCCGATGCCGCCGGTGAGATCAGCCGTGAGCTGTCGCCCGGTTCGGTCGAGCTCCGGATGGCCGGTGGCCGCCCCGAGTTCGTGGTCACGCCGGCTCCGAGCCAGCTGACCAGCTCCGACGACGACCTGGACGACGAGGCCGCCGACCGTGAGGCCGTCGCCGAGGAGATCGCCCCGGACGCCGACGAGCCGACCGCGCGGATCACGCTGCGGCTGCCGGTCTCGGTGAAGAACAAGGTGGACGAAGCCGCCGCGACCGAGGGCATCTCCTCGAACGCGTGGCTGATGCGCACCGTGATGACCGCGCTGACCGGTGACCGTGGCCGTCGTGGTGGCCCCCGGCCGCCCCGCCCGCCGCGCGCACCGCGAGGCGGATTCTTCGGCCCCGACGGCCCGCTCGGACCGGACGGACCGCTGGGACCCGACGGAGTCTTCGGCCCGGACGGTGTGTTCGGACCTGACGGCCCGTTCGGACCCGACGGCGTCTTCGGCGAGCGGGACAAGCGCGGTGACCGCGACCGGCGGCGCGAAGGCCGCCGGGACAACCACGGACGCCGCGGTGGACGCGGACCGGGACAGCAGATGACGGGGTGGGCACAGTGAGCGGCTTTCATTCGCAGGTGGTCGCCGAGCCGGGCGAGATCGACAGCGTCCGGATCGACATCGGCGCCGGCCTGGTCGAGATCCTCCCGGTCGACGGCGACAAGACCCTGGTGTCGGTGGATGCCGACGAAGGCGACGAGGAGAGCGTCTGGTTCGAGGTCGTCAACAGCGAAGTGGTCGTCGAGGCGCCCCGCAACGTCCGGCGCGGCCCGGAGATCCGGGTCCGGATCCAGACCCCGGAGCAGTTGATCACCCGAATCAAGACCGGCTCGGGCGACATCATCGCCAGCACCACGCTGGGCGAGTCGCGGCTGTCGACCGGATCCGGCGAGATCCAGCTCGACCGGGTCGAGGGCAGCCTCGGCGCGAACACCGGCAGCGGCGAGCTCCGGGTCCGGTACGCCGGTGGCCCGGTCCGCGCCAAGACCGGCTCCGGCGCGATCGACATCGGCGAGGCCGCCGACTCCCTCGGCCTCAGCACCGGCTCGGGCGACATCCGGATCGGCGACGCCGCGGGTCCGACCACCGTCAAGGTCGGCTCCGGTGACATCACCATCGAGCGGATCCGCGACCACTCGGTCGCCACCTCCGGCTCCGGTGACGTCACGGTCGAGCTCGCCGACGGGCCGAGCGTCCGGGCCGAGACGGCCCGCGGCGACGTACACATCGGCGTACCGGACGGCGTACCGACCTATCTGGATCTGAAGACGGTCACCGGCGAGATCCGGTGCGATCTGGAAGCCGGCGAGCGGCCGGCCGAGGGCGAGCGCTCGCTGGTCCTGCGGGCCCGCACCGTCTCCGGCGACATCACCGTCGTCCGGGTCTGAACCACCACCCACCCAGCAAACACCCTGTGAAGGAGAAACCACCATGATCACCGAACACCAAGAGGTCGCCCGCCACCGGGTCGCCGAGCAGATCAGGACCGCCGAACTACGGGCCCTACGCAACGAACGGCGCGACGCGGTGCGGGCCGAGGGCGAATCCGCCGGTCCGCGACACGAGCTCGCCGGAGTACTGCGCCGGCTGGCCGACCGGCTCGAACCGCAGCCCCGCCACCGTCGTACCGGCCTGTCCGTGGTGCGGTGAGATCGATGTCTTATCAGGCACTTTGCAGCTTGCTGCAACGCCTGGGTCTGCTCACCGCTCCGACCCGCTGACGCTGCTAGGTTTTGGGCCGTCCTGTGGTTCAAGACTCTTGGGGAAGAGAGAGATCCGATGGTGTTGCGTTCACTGGCCGCCGCCACCGCCGCAGTCGTTCTGCTGGCCGGTTGCAGTGGGGGTGACGACAAATCCACCGACAGCTCGAAGGACGGCGCGAGCCAGACCCCCGGTACGCCGAGTGCGCCGGCCCTGACGCCGTACGACCCGCCGAAGTCCTTCGAAGCCACCTACGCATACTCCCTGCCCGAGGTGACGGGGCACAGCTCGTTCAAGCCCGAGGTCGCCATGGTCGGCTCGACCGCCGTGGCGAACAGCCTCCGCGGTGTCGATGGCCAGAACCTCGCCGGGCCGGCCAAGCCCTGGCAGACGCTGGCCACCGAGACCACCGACGGCAGCGTGGTGATCAACGACGCGTCGGTCCCGGTCGCCGTACAACTCAACGGGAAGCCGGCCGTCGCGGTCGCCTACTACCAGCGGGTCAAGGGCGCCGGCACGGCGAAGCCAGGAGTCTCGGTGCTGTTCCGCTGGCTCGACCCGGCCGACGGCAAGCCGTTGTCTGAGGCAACCTTCGACGTGACGGCACTGCTCGGCGACGCCGAGGTGAACAGCGGCCTGCCCGGCGGCTTCACCAACCTGACCTTCGATCCGGCCACCGGGCAGGTGGCGGTCGGGGTCTCGCCGGCCAGCATGATCGGCGCCAAGTCCGGCATCGTCACCGTGATCGCCGATCCGGCTACCAAGAAGGCCGTCGGCCTGCCGTTCATGCGGCCGGCCGGGCTCAGCAAGGGCGTCCTGGTCGGCACACAGGGCAAGGAGAACACGCGGCGCACGGTCGCTCTCGTCGATGCCGCCACCGGTCGCATCACCAAGTCGGGTCTGCTGCCCGGGCTGGAAGGGCTGACCCCGACCGGCGCCAACGGCAGCAAATACGTCTACCTGTACGGCCAGAAGTACGACAAGAGCATCGGATTCGCCGGTGACTACGTCGGCTACTTCTACGCTGTCGACCCGGCCAGCGGTGCCGTCGTCCAAACCAAGACAGCCGTGAAGAAGACGCAGTACCTGCAGAACTACAGCTGCTTCGCCGACGGCCAGAAGACGGTTGTCTGCACAGCCGATCAGCCCGAGGCAGCCGAGGCGGAGATCGTCGGTTTCGACGACACGACCGGGAAGAAGACCTGGGGCTTCACCGAGGCGAGCGCAGGCCGGGTGGTGCCGCAGGTGACCGCGGCGTTCCACGGCGTCCTCTACGCCAGCGCCGAGACAAAGCCGGTCCTGCTGAACGCGCTGACCGGCCAGGACATCCCCACTCCGACGCCGACCGTCCCGACCGGCGCGGACACCGCCGGGCCGACCGGCACACCTGGCGAGACTCCGAGCGAGGACCCGACACCGACCGACAGCAGCTCGCCGTCCGGGGGTAGCTCCGGCGCCCCCGTTGCTGCCCAACCGGCCAACCAACTCCAGTCGCCGCAGAGCGTCTCCGAATACGGTGGCGTCTATCTAGCCGAGCCGGAGCTGAGCGACGACTTCAGCGGCACCCTGCAGATCCTGAAGGCGGTCGGCTGATGGCAGACCTGCGCGTACTCCGTCCCGTTCTCACCGCGGCCGTCGCGATCGCGCTGCTGAGTGCCTGTAGTGGCGGCGACGACAAGGCCGGCGACACGTCGACCGACAACGGGACGCCGAGCGCGTCGACCCCGTCCGGCCCAGAGCTGGCGACGTTCGACCAGCCCAAGGCGTTCGCACCGGTCTCGGCCCTGGCCAAGGGCGGTGTGGCCGGAATGCCCAACCTGTACTACACCGAGGCCGGCATGGTCGGGAAGACCGCGCTGTACGGACTGCGCACCGGTCTGGCGGGCAACACCCTCGACGCGAACAGCTGGGAGGTTCCGTCCGCCAAGGACTCGACCACGAAGACCACCGGCCTCACCGCGCCGATGGCCGTCCAGCTGAACGGCAAGGAGGTCGTCGCGGTCGCCTACAAGCAGGTCGTCGAAGGCAGCGGAACGCAGAAGGCGCACGACCAAGTGAGCTTCCAGTGGATCGATCCGGCCGAAGGCGACCTCCTGGCCACGGCCGTAGCCGATCTGAGCACCCTGCTCGGGCCGGGCAACACCAGTTCCGGCCTCGGCACGCCGGCCTTCGACCCGGCGACCGGCCAGATCGTGGTCAGTCTCCAGGCCACTTACAACGAGGCCGCGCCATCGAAGGTCCGCGACTTCGCTGTGTTCGCCGACCCGGTGACCAAGAAGGCCACGACGATCCCGGGGATCCGCGCGGCCGGCGTACTGAACGGTGTCGTCGTCGGCGCCAAGGGCAGCCAGCCGGAAGGCGCCAAGGACAACGCGATCGTCCAGGCCGACGGTGTCACCGGAGCCGTCAAGAAGACGGTGCCGGTGCCGGCGATGAACTACCTGACCCCGACCGGTTCGGGCGGCAAGCACGGCTACTTCGCCGGCAGCGGCTTCCTCGCCGGCGCCGGCGACAATGCCGACCACGCGAACGCGATCTATGCCGTCGACATCGCGACCGGCGAAGTGGTCGAGAACAAGCTGCCGCCGTCGGGAGATTCCAACGACGCGACCTGCTTCTCCGACCATGTGGCTGCCGTCGTCTGCAACCGCTCGCTGGGTGATCAGAAGACCGCCATCTCGGGACTCGACGATGCCACCGGGAAGCTGGTCTGGGGCTACGACTCGACGTCCAACCGGGTGGTACCGAAGATCACCACGATCTACAACGGACTGGTCTACGGGCAGGCCGACAGCCAGCCCGCGATCCTGGACGCGAAGACCGGCCAGGACGTCGTCGTTCCGAGCGCTACTCCCACTGGCACCTCCAGCGCGACTCCGACGGAGGGGACGACACCGCAGGACTCGTCCGGCTACGGGAACGCGGGTGGCTGGGGTGACACCTCGATGCTGTCCGGCAACCAGCAGTCGCCGCTGATGGTCTCGAAGTACGGCAGCGTCTACCTGCAGGAGCCGGGCAACAACGCGGATCTCAAAACCGAGAAGATCCTGGTGGTTCAGAAGGCCATCGGCTGATCGGTGCTGCCTGAGAGGGGCCCGGTGCGGATATCCGTGCCGGGCCCTTCGGCGTACCGGGCCCTTCGGCGTACCGGGCCCTTCGGCGTACCGGGTCAGATGTCGGTGCGGTGGAAGTTCTGGTACGAGCGCGACGGCGTCGGGCCGCGCTGACCCTGGTACCGCGAGCCGTACTTCGCGGAGCCGTAGGGGTGCTCGGCGGGTGAGGACAGCCGGAAGAAACACAGCTGGCCGATCTTCATCCCGGGCCAGAGCTTGATCGGCAGCGTCGCCACGTTGGACAGCTCCAGCGTCACGTGCCCGGAGAAACCGGGGTCGATGAAACCCGCGGTGGAGTGGGTGAGCAGGCCGAGCCGGCCGAGCGAGGACTTGCCCTCGAGCCGCGCCGCCACGTCGTCGGGCAGCGTCACCAGCTCGTACGTCGAGCCGAGCACGAACTCGCCGGGGTGCAGGATGAACGGTTCCTCACCCTCCGGCTCGACCATCCGGGTCAGGTCGGGCTGCTCCTCGGCCGGGTCGATGTGCGGGTAGCGATGGTTCTCGAACACCCGGAAGAAGCGGTCCAGCCGTACGTCGACGCTCGACGGCTGCACCATCGCAGCATCGAACGGGTCCAGCTGGACCCGCTTCGCGTCGATCTCGGCCAGGATGTCGCGGTCGGAGAGCAGCACAAACGCAACCTACCGCAGCACGCCGTCGTTTGCGCCTGCCCCGCCCGGCCCGGGATGGGCCTGCACAACGACGGGACAGATTTCCGCGCCCAGTTGAACGGCCGCACCGGCGTGACGCGACTGTCTCGGCGGACCGGTCAGGCGATCGACCGGTCGCAGCCGCCACAGGCCCGAAGATGGCCCTCCGGAGCCCTCAGCTCCCCGGATCGCCCCAGCTACGGGCCTTCGGCAACGGATCAGCCGGCCAGCTTGTTGAACTTCGACACCTGGCTGGCGAACGTCTTCACCTGGGCCGGCGACCAGTCCTTGAGCAGGTCCTCGATCACCTTGTGCCGCTTCTTCCGCGCGGCCGCCAGCTTGCGCTTGCCGTTGGCGGTCAGCGTCAGCAGGGTCGCCCGGGCGTCGGACTTGTCCGCGGCTCGCTTCAGCAGGCCTTCCTCCTCCAGCCGTGCGCAGGCCCGGCTGACCGGTCCCTTGTCCACCTCGAGTGCCGCCACCAGATCCGCCATCCGCACCGGCGCCAGGTCCTCGACGTGGTTGAGCAATGCGTACTGCGCCGGCTCCAGGTCCGGATGTGCCTCGTCGGACAGCGTCCGCTGCAGACCACGCAGCCGGCGCGCCAACGTGACGAGCTCCTTCTCCAGGTTCTCCAGCGCATCGTTGGTTTCAGTTGCCACCTGTTCACCCCTTCTTTTCAGTTGCCCCGCAACCATCTTGTCCGGTCCCGGCAGGGACCGCATCCTCACGTTGCGTCGAATGTTGCCCCCGGCAACGCGTTCTAATCTGCCAGATGTTGACCGGCCTGCCCAGTCCTGGGCGCGCCCTTTGTGGAAAACTCCCCCAGAACCCCCCGTGCAAACCGCCCACGGCCTCAGGTATGATCCTGCGGTCTGCTGGTTCACAGCCAGCCCGGCGGGTGTAGTTCAATGGCAGAACATCAGCTTCCCAAGCTGACAGTGCGAGTTCGATTCTCGTCACCCGCTCCACCAAACCCCAGGTCAGGACCAACCTCCCGACCTGGGGTTTCGTCGTCCCACCCCCCGAACCCCCTCGATCGCCCACTGGCTACGCCTCGTCGACACCTCCTCGCAAACGCTCGCCAGGTTCTGACAATCCAACACCCAGAACTCGTCGACGACCCGACCCCCGTCAGCTAGCCGAGCACGCGAAGAACGTTGACCCCCGCAACAGACCCCCACTGAACACGCGCACATCTGATTTCGATTCCACATGAAGCGGAAAATCCGTCCGGATATCGTCCAGCCGTGAACGCGCCGGCCGTCGTGGTAGTCAGTTGTCCGTGATCCCGGACAACCGCGTCATTCCCGCGGCCGTGGTGGCGTTCGCGTTCCTTGCCTGGGTGGCGGTGCGGTTGACCAGACTGACCCGGTCGCGCGACTTCACCCGAGCAGCTCGGCTGGCAACGACCTTCGGCGTCCTGTGGGGTGTCGGCCTGTTGGCGGTCACCCTCGGCGGCAGACCTCGGGACGAGTCGGGAACCTTCTTCTTCAACTGGGTTCCATTCGCCACCCAGACCGCAGCCGCCGACACCGAGATCGTCATGAACGTGCTGCTGTTCATGCCGGCCGGATTCGTCCTGCCCTGGATCGCGCGCCATGCGAACCGGCGCCGAGTCGTCCTGGTCGCGTTCGTAGGTGCAGCCGTGATCTCTTCGATGATCGAGGCGCTGCAGACGTTCACTCCGCTCGGTACCGCCGGCGATCTCACCGACATCCTGCTGAACACCGCGGGCTGCACACTGGCAGCGATCATCGCTGCGAGCGTCCGTCACCAGCTGGCCGTCAGTCGGGATTGGCGGTTGCCGTAAGTTAGTTTCGGCTGGTTGACTCGGGGGGTGAGGTTTTTCCCTTTCGCCCGGGAGTGCCAGTGGAGATCACGCGTCGCCGCCTGCTGTCTTTTGTTCCAGCTGCTGCGCTGTTGAGTGCAGTACGGCCTGCACAGGCGATCGCCGGGGGTGTCGACGAGTCGCCGGGCCAAGCCAAACTGCTCGGCAATGCCGTCGCGGTCTTTGCCGGGACTGCGGAGTCCAACGGGCGGCCGGAGGTTGCGGCCAAGCTCGCGGCGATGGATCAGACGGCGCGCACCTGGCTCAGCGCGATGGATCGCGCCCAGCCGGGCGAGCTCTTCGCCGGTCTCCCCCTCGGCACCAGCGACCCGAACCTCAGCGCGTCGTACCAGCACCTCTACGAGATCGCGCTCGCCACCCGACGCCCCGGCCCCGCGTCCGAACTGCAGGGCAACGCCGCGATTCGCACGCGGCTGCTCGACAAGCTCACCTGGCTGCACACGAACTACTACGGCGACCAGGCGAAGGGGTACTACGGCAACTGGTTCACCTGGGAGATCGGCATTTCGACGTACGTCGGTCGCACGCTCGCCCTGCTGGACGCGCCGCGCGACCTGATCACGACGTACGTCGCGTCGATGGACGCCTATCTGCGCAACGGGACAAATGGCGACGTGAATCTCGACTCCCGCTTCCACACCGGGGCGAACCTCGCCGACATCACCACCAACCGGGTGATCCAGGGCGCGTTGCTCGAGGACGACGCCCGAATCAGGAAGGCGTTGCAGGATCAGTTCACGGTCTTCGCAACCATCGACCCGTACGACCTGCAGCACGGCGTCACCGACGGGTACTACGCGGACGGTTCGTTCATTCAGCACGACTCGGTCGCGTACACCGGGTCGTACGGCAAGGGCCTGCTCAGCCGGGTCGTCCAGACGATCAAGATGCTCGAAGGCACCGGGTACGCGCAGAGCAGCGACCTCGTCGGCGTCGTCCAGGGCTGGGTGGTGAACGGCTTCGCGCCGTTGATCTTCGAGGGCTGGATGATGGAGATCGTCAAGGGCCGTGCGGTCAGCCGGACCACCACCGGGTACGACGACGTGGCGGTCGTGGTGGAGGCGATCGTGGACCTGTCCGGTTACGCCACGGCCGCGGATGCCGCGTTGCTCAAGGGCTACGTCAAGTTCACCGCGCGGCCGACGCTGAACCCGAACAGCTTCGTCTCCCCCGTCAGCGTGGCCCGCTTCGCCGACATCATCAGCGACCCCGCAGTACAGGCGGCTGATCTCAATCCGCCGGCCAGCAGTGTCGCCTTCAACGCCATGGACCGGACGGTGCACCGGCGACCCGGGTTCGCGTTCGCATTGGCGCGCAGTTCGGACCGGATCAGCAAGTACGAGTACATGAGCGGCGAGAACCTGATGCCGTGGTTCCAGGGCGACGGCGCGCACTACCTCTACCTGTCGGGCCAGGACCAGACGAAGTCCTTTGGCGTCGACTACTTCACCACTGTCTCGCCGTACACCCTCGCCGGCGTCACTGCACCAGTAGAAGAGCGCCGCACGATCCCCGAGCTCTACGGCACGCAGTACTACGACAATCCCCCCGTCTTCACCGCTTCCTCCGAAGCGCAGAACACCTACGTCTACTTCCCGCGCGGCACCAATCAGTACTCCGGTGGCGCGACCCTCGGTGCGTACGGGGCAGCCGGCTGGATCCAGTCCGACGACGTCGCGTACGCCGAACGCGACTCTCTGCCGGACGACTTCGTGGTCTACCGCAATGCGCGCTCCACCAAGTCGTGGTTCATGCTCGACGAGGAGATCGTCGTACTCGCCGCAGGCATCGGCGACGACACCAGAGCCGTTACGACGTCCCTGGACGCTCGCATAGCAGCACCGACGGACCAGGTAGTAGTCACTCGCGACGCCAGGTGGCTGCGCTACGCCAACGTCACCGCGGGCACCTCTGTCGGCTACTACTTACTTGCCCCCAGCGATGTGACCACAGACCTCACAGACGTCACCCGCAGCCGCCGCGCGATCCGTGCGACCAACCCGGACACCGCGGTGACGAAGAAGGTCTTCACCCTCACCTCTGCCAGTACTACGCTCGCCTACGCCCTGGTCCCCAACACAACCGAGGCGCAGCTACGCACCTACGCGCACGGCAGGCTTCTGCTGCTCTCGAACACGAAACGACTGCAGGCGATCCGTCACACGACCTTGAACCTCACTGCCGCCAACACCTTCACTCCAGGACGCCACGCGCTGCCCGGTCTCACTATCGACGGCCCCGCTTCGGTCCTGACCCAGCGACACCCGGACCGCACCACCACGGTCGCCGTCTCCGACCCCACGATGAGGCGAGCCACCATCACCACAACCCTCACCGGCCAATGGCTGCGCAAGGTCTCCGGCGACGCCACGGTCACCCATACCGTCACCGGCACCCGCCTGACCTATAACACCAACCACACCTACGGCCGCACCCTGTCCACCGTCCTCCAGCCCTGACACCCCTCGGTCGTAGTACCCATCGGTGACCGAACGGGCTCGCTGGCGCTGGCTCTTGTCGCAGCGGTGATCACTCGCAGCCGATGCCGTCGTGGTCGGCGTCGAGGCCGTAGATGTCTGAGCCGATCACAGTGACCGGGCCCTGGACGTACTCCGGGCCGTTGCCGCTGCCGCCTGCACAGTCGACGTCACTAGCGATCGGGACGCAGCCGGAGTAGTTGGGGTCGCAGCCACCGCCGCCGGACGGCTCGTCGACCTTGGTACCGACAGTGGTGATCTGTGTGACCGGCTGGGTCGACACGACCTGCTTGACCAGTCGCTTAGCGGTCTGCACCCCGTCGACCAGCGTCACCTCGTACGTCAGCCGCCGTACGCCGTTGACGCCTCGCTTGGTGATCGACTTCTGTCCCTTGGGCACCGACGAGTCCAGTGCGGTCCGCTTCTTGAACGGAATCGTCTTGGTCTCAATCACCGTCCGCTTCACCGTCACCGGTGCCGCAGACACCGGCGGCGCGGTCGGCTGCACCGGCCGTACTGGCCTCTACCGGCGTCGGCGCGACTTCACTCGGCGTCACCTCGACCGACGGCGTCGTCTCCACAGTCGTCACCGGAGCAGCGACGGGCACTTGACCCGCGGCCTTCTCCTCCGCCTCGCATCCCGTCAGCAGTCCGACGGACAGCAACAGCACCGCAGCAGTACACAGCAAACGTCCTGATCGCATACCCCACCCTTGTTCCCCCCAATGCCGCGAGACCGATCCCCACCCGCCTCGCCGGCAACCGGCCTACAGCATCAACCCGTCACCCACCGCACACAACCCCTGATAACCAACCGTGATCAGGACCCGCCCGCGCCGACCAGTTGGCCGTCCATGGACAGGACGCGGATGCGGCCGCCGCCCTTGAGGGGGATGACGACGGCGATCTGATGCAGGTAGTCGCGGTGCAGGGTCTGGGTGTACTTGACCATCCTGCTGAAGGCGGTCACCTCGCCGCTGGTCCAGTAGGCGTTGGAGCCGGGCTCGATCAGCTGCAGGTACTGCTCGGTGACGGTCAGGAAGACGAGCCCTTCGCCGGCCGAGGTGATGAAGGTGACCGGATCGCCGGACGGGCGGAACGTGTCGGTGGCGTTCGCGATGTAGCTCTGCGCCACGTCTGCGGTCCGCTCCTTCACCCGCTGGTTCAGCAGGTTGACCATGCCCGGCGATGGCGTGAAGAGCGCAGACTTGGGCGATCGCGCGCCGCCGGTGAGGTAGACCGCCAGATTTGCGGCGGCCGCCTGCGGCAGGCTGGACAGCTTGTCCATATCCGCCTGGGTCGGGACCCGCAGCCCCTCCAACGACGGCAGCGGCATCGTCGACGCCGGGTAGACCGAGTGCGTCAGCACCCACGGCGTCCCGGCGTTCTGGCGTTGCCAGACGCCGAGCTGGCGGCTGTTCGCGTCGTTGGAGACACCGGAGTCGACCACGAACCGCATCGGGTACGAGCTGAACTGGGGCGCGCCGATCTTCGGTGCGACGTACGTGAACGGCTTGATCAGGTTCTTCCCGGCCGGATCGGTACTGCGGCTGATCTGGTACCCCGCCCGGGTCATCGCCAGCGTCGGGTCGCCCTCGATCGCCTCCGACCGCTTCGGGTCGCGGGCCTGGTTGGCCTGATTGTTCAGCTCGTTGTACCGCGCGACGACGGCCTGGCCGTCGGCCACAGTGACCGCCGGGCGGCTCGTCGACGCGCTGGTGTTCTTCACCGGCACCGCGACACAACCAGTTGCCACGAGCAACAACACCGCCGTACCGGCGACCCGGCGAGCCGGGCCCTTGTACGTCGGCGACTGGTACGCCGGCGCGTGGTTCGACGGCGAAGAAGGGGTTGCCGGCGGGGAGGGCGCCGACGAAGCGCCCGCCGTCACGAACTCGGGCAATGGCTTGACCACCGCCACGGCGGGCAGCGGCACCGGCGGACGGCGTCGTCGGAAGAACAGCAGCATCAGCCCGACCATCAACAGCACCAGCCCGGCCCCGAAGACCAGCAGGCAGGTCCCGAACAACCCCGCCAGCTCAACGCCGAGAGTCAGCCCGACGTCGGTCCCCGGCGTACCGTCGGCGTTCATCGCGACCACGTCGTACGCGCCGTCGGCCATCGGCCAGCTGATCGACTGCTTGCCCGCACCGCTCGCCTTCACCGTCCACCAGTCCAGCTCGGCCGGCGGGGTGAGCGGGCTCAGCCCACCCGTCATCTCCTGGGTCTGGAACTTCGGCGGCAGGCTCAGCCGGACCACCCGCGAGTACTGCGAACTGCCGAGGTAGCTGGCCACGTCGAGGTCCTGGCCGATCCCGACGAAGACCGGCTTGGCCGATGTCGCCGTCACGTGCAGCGTCGGACCGTGCCGGTCGAGCAGGTCCGGCGCGGTCATCACGGCAAGACCTTTGCCGGTCAGCCGGTGCGCACCGGTGTCGACGGTGTCGTCCGGGCCGACCAGCCAGAAGGCGGCGACGGCACCGGCGATGGTGATCAGCAACCCGGCCAGGGCCAGTAGCAGGCCGAGGACGGCGCGGGCGAAACGCATGGTGGAGCTCCCCGTTGGTACGACAAGTTCGGCCCGTGGCGGAGGGCCGACCGGCACAGACCTTAGCGAGGCGCACCCCGCCGTCCACCCGTCGTGAAGGAATAACTGATCGGACAAAGATCTGTTACTCTCGGCCGAGTTAATGAATGGCTGTTCACAAACCGCGAGAGGGAGGCGCCGTGGCCAGACCACGTCTGATCAGTGACGACGCCGTCCTCGACGCGACCCGCCAGGTGCTGGCCGAGCTCGGCCCCACCAAGCTCACGCTCGCCGCAGTCGGCGCACGCGTCGGGCTCGCTCCGCCGACCCTGATGCAGCGGTTCGGGTCCAAGCGCGGGCTGCTGCTGGCCTCGGCAGCGCGCTCGCCGGAGATGGTGCTGCGCGCGGTCCGGGAGGCCGAAGCGCGAAACACCTCGCCGCTGGCGACGCTGCGCGACTTCGCCCTGTCCAGCGTTGCCCACATCAAGCATCGCGAGGAGCTCGGCAACGGGCTCGGGTTCGTCCAGCTGGATGTCGCCGATCCCGAGTTCCGCGCCCACGCGCTCGCCCACTCGGCCGCGATCGTCGACAGCTCTGCCCGGTTGCTGGCGGCCGCTCAGCAGGCAGGCGAACTCAAGCCGGATGTCGACGTGCTCGCCCTGGCCCGACTGACCCTGGTCTGCTTCAACGGTGCCCTGCAGGTCTGGGCCGTGAACGGCTGGGGAACCCTCACCGACTTCCTGCGGGACCAGCTGGACCTGCTGCTCTCGCCTTATCTACCGGAGTGACGATGTTCTTGCGTGTGGTGGTCTTCTACCTGACCACGATGCTCTTCTCGGGCGTCCTCAACGCTGTGCAGGCCGGCACCGGCCCCAGCCCCGACCTGATCCAGCTGGTGCAGTTCGCACCCGCCCTGGCCGTCGGTGTGATGTTCTTGCTGTTCCGCCGGACCACCCCGGTCCAGGCCCGGTTCACCCCGCCGGCGCTCGTTGCGGGCAGATCGGCGCTGATCGTGGCGATCGTGGTGGCCACGATGCTCGCCTCGATCGGCGTCCACGTCGTTGCCGGGCACCCGATCCATGGCTGGTGGAGCGACGGACTGCACTTCCCCTTCTGGGCCTTGGTCCTGACGATGACGGTCGGCGCCGCGGGCGAGGAGCTCGGCTGGCGTGCCTACCTGCAGCCCTACCTGCAAACGCGCTTCTCCGTACTACGGTCGTCGCTGATCGTCGGCCTGCTGTGGGGGTTCTGGCACATCGGCGGCTTCGAGCACGGGCTCGTCTACATGGGTCTGTTCGTGGTGATGGCCGTGGCGATCTCGGTCGTGATCGGCGCGGTCCTGCAGATCGCCGGTGGCGCCAACCTGGCCGTCGCGACAGCAGCCCACGCAGCGATCAACCTCGGCCTGCTGCTGCTCTTCGACGAGGAGAACGGCGACAAGTTCGCGCTCGGCACGCTGGCCGCCGTCTGGGTGGTCGCAGCGACCGTGACGCAGCGGCTTGTCCGCCCAGCGGCAGTGTCGTGGGGCGGACCGCCGCGTCCTAACGCCTGGGCGTCGGGTACAGGGCGCGGCGGAGGCGAAGTTCGTCTCTGAGCGTGGGCGGGATCGGCAGGTTACGGTCCTCGAGCGCGTGCACGCAGGTCTCCAGGCTGACCAGGAGGCGGTCGGCGCGGGGGCCGCCCGCACTGCCCAGCCGCGGCGTACCGCGTTCGGCCTGGTTGGCGGCGCGTGCGGCGGTCAGTTCGGCGAAGATCACCGCCAAGGTGATGTCCGACGGCGTACGGCGGACCGGCTCGCCGACACCGGTCAGGCGCCCGGCGGCAACGGGATCGGCCGGGCTCGCTTGGTTCCGCGAACGCGACAGGGGGCGGGACGACGGTAGGTACAGCGGAATCGACATCGACATCGCCTCGTCAGACCGGAGACTCCAAGGCGCTCGACAGTGAACGTCCACCCCTCCGATCCCCTCAAGGTACCCCTATCCGCTCAAATCGCGGCAGTCCGAACAGTCGCAGCGTGGCCGAACAGGCGCCCGCCCCGCCGATCCCCGCCGCATACCGCAGTACCGCGAGCCTCGGGCTGACCTTCGAGCACGTTGTCCGAGCCGCGCGTCAGGCGTCGAGACGGGCGGGCATGACCAGGGTGGTGAAGGTGCCCTGGTCGGCTGAGCGGACGACGACCGGAGTGGCCGGCTCGGAGATCTCCAGCAGGACGTCGGGTCCGACGCTCACGCTCAGCGCGGCCGCCAGCACTGCCGCCGTGAACCCGACCCGCACCTCGCCGACCCCGACCACCTCGAGCTCACCCTTGCTCGGCGCGACGGCTGCACCGTTCTCGCCGGCCTCGCCGACCGTCAACCGGCCGGGTTTGATGTCCAGGGCAACGATCTCGCCGGTCAGCAACTCGAGCAGCCGCAGCCGGTCGACCACCACCCGGCAGACCGGCGTCGCCAGCCCGTCCAGGATCGACTGGTACGCCGGGAAGTCGTCCTCGACCACCCCGACCTCCCGCGACTCTTCGCCGGCCCGCACGACGGCCGAACCGCCAAGACCCACCTCGATCGTCACCTTCTCCGCCGCGGCCACCCAGCGCGCAAGGTCGACCAGCTCGCTCGCCTTCACCAGCAGGCTTCGAGCGTTGCCCCGGAACCCGAGGGACTGCAGCTTGCGCACCGACAACCGGTACCGGTCGCTGGCGACCAGCGTGACCTCGTCCTCACCGAGCTCGACCAGCACGCACGCCAGCGCCGGAATCTCATCGGTCGGCGCCGCGGCCGCGGAAACCTGCCGGATCGCGCTGGCCAACTCCGCTCCGCCCAGCGTCACCGCGCATTCGTACGGCACCGCCGGCAGCATCGCCAGGATCCGCGCGCCCGCTCGCCGAGCCGTATCCGCGCGACTCTCGACCGTCCGCAGATGCGCCCGCACCACGGCTGCGCCTTGCGCAGGCGCCTCGTCCAGGACGACGCGTACGTCGGCCAGCGGCAGGTCGATCTCGCGCAGATCCCGCAGCAACACAGCGCGCTGCTCCTGCTCCGGTGAGTAGTACCGGTAGCCGTTCTGGTCGTCCACCTCGGCCGGGCGGAGCAGTCCGCAGTCGTCGTAGAACCGCAGGGCGCTCGGCGTCAGCCCGACCCGCCGCGCGAAGGTACTGATGGTCAGCAGCTCGCCTGTCATGCCGCTGATCCTCCGACTTCGACCAAGTCGAAGGTCAACTCCCGTCGGGCTGCCCGAGTCGCGGCTGGAGGTGAAAATAGGACCGTGTCGAGGTTGTTCGTGGTGACCGGAGCGCCCGGCGCGGGCAAGTCGACCGTCGTGCCCGAATTGCTGCGGCTGCGCCGGACCACGTCCGCCGGCGAGGGCCAGCTGGTCGTGATGGACATGGACGAGCTGCTCGATGCCGACGGCCGGGTGCTCGGCGTCGACATCGCGACCTCGGCCGCGGCGGCCAACTGGCCGGCGTACAACGCGCTCTGGATGCGCATCACCGAGCTGGTCCGCCGGTCCGGCACGCCGATGCTGTTGCTGACGCCGGACGTCCCGGCCCAGCTGCCCGAGGGCCGCTGGTTGCACCTCGACTGCCCCGACGCCGTACGCCGGAAGCGACTCGCAGCGCGCGGGTGGACCGAGGAGCAGATCGCCGAGGCGCTCGCCGACGCCGCCGAGATCCGCAAGCTGGTCCCGCGCTCGGTCGCCGGCGACGGGACGCCGGAGGAGTCGGCCCGCAAGATCCTTGCCTGGGTCAACGAGTAAGGAATCTCGAGGTCCAGTCGCGCAGGATCTCGGTGTAGTCGGCGCTGATCCCTTCCAGCGAGCGATCGGGTGACCCCGGCCAGTGCCCGACCCCGGGGATGCGGACGCTCTCGATCTGCGTGTTGCCCGACGCCGCCGCGGCCCGGCCCCAGACTTCCAGCGTCTCGGGGACGGGCAGATTCGCCTCGTCCTCACCGTGGATAAGCAGGACGGGACACGTCACCGTCGCATAGAGGGGCTCGGAGGCGAAGTCGATCTCGTGCCACAGCGGCAGCTCTTCACCCAGGTCCACCGGGATGCCGGCCAGGTCGAACCACGGCTGGTCCGCCTGCCGCCGCAGCAGCTCGTCCACCGGCGCGCGATCGAGCTTGCCGCGCAGCAGGTCTGCCACCTGGTCGCGGATCTCCACGGCAGCGGCGACCGCGGCCTCGTCGTACCCGGCCCGCCGGACGGACTCGATCGTGGCGTGCCGCATCTGCTCGGCCGGGCTGACCCCGGAGCATCCGAGCAGCAGCATGAACGCGGTCTCCGGCAGCCGCTGGGCCGCTAGTGCCGCGATCCACGTCCCCTGACTCACTCCCCAGAAGCCGGTCGGCACGTCGTAGTACGACTTCAGCACCTCGTACGCCGCGACCGCGCCCGCCGCTTGGACGTCGTACGGGATGTCGACGTCGTCGCGCGGCCAGGGTTCCCGCTCGAAGCTGAGGACGGCCACGCCGAGCGGAGCGAGCGTGTTCGCGAGATGCTCGAAGATCACCTGCCGGTACGACGAGTTGCCGGACCCGTGCAGCGCGACGACCCCGGCTCGGACGGGCTCGTCGGTGGGGACTGTCAGCAGCGCGGGTCGGCCGTCGACCTGGACTTCCTTGGCGGTGATCACCGCTGGATCGTCACATGACGGTGGGTTCAGTTCAATCGCAGCTTCACCGGCGCCACCGCGGGCGACGACTGCAGCGGTATCGGGCCCACACCCGGCGTGATCGACCCGAGCACACTCGCGTGCCGCGCGCCCGTGCAACTCGGCACGGTCGCGCCCAGCCCGTTCACCGTCAGAAACCCCAGTACTGCGAACGCGTACGCCTCCTTGGCCACCGATGGCAACCCGAGTTCATCCGTACTCCGCAGCGGAACGCCGTCGCCCAGCTCCTCCGCGAGCCGGTGCATCAGGGCCGGGTTGCGGATCCCGCCACCGGCGGCGATCACCTCCGTCCCGCCGTACTTGTGCACCGCGTCGGCGACGGTCCGCGCGGTCAACGCGGTCACGGTGGCGACCAGGTCGTCCGGCGCGACCTCGGGCAGGCCGTCCATCGCGTGCGCCAGGTAGCCGAGATGGAACAGCTCCTTGCCGGTGCTCTTGGGCGCCGGCCGGCCGTAGTACGGCTCGGCCAGAAGCCGCTCGAACAACTCGGGGTGGACTGTGCCGCGCCCGGCCATCACGCCGTCGGCGTCGAAGCTCGCCCGGCCGCCGGTGAGTTCCTGGACAACGGCGTCGGCGAGCGCATTGGCGGGCCCGGTGTCGAACGCGATCGGCTCGTCCCGAATCACGGTGATGTTGGCGATCCCACCGAGGTTGAGCGCGATCGGCGCACCGGGGCGGCCGCGCAGCCACAGCACGTCGACGATACTGACCAGCGGTGCGCCCTGGCCACCGGCCGCGACGTCTCTCGAGCGCAGGTCCGAGACGACGGTGGTGCCCGTGGCTTCGGCGATCCAGGCCGGCTGGCCGAGTTGGAGCGTGCCGCGGACCTGGTCGCCGTCGACCCAGTGGAAGACGGTCTGGCCGTGCGACACGATCAGGTCGGCGTGACCGCCGCAGAGTTGCTCGACCGCCTGCCCGGCTGCGGCGGCGAAGGCCTGCCCGATGCCGGTGTCCAGCCGGCATACCTGCTCCAACGACGTGGTTGCTGGCGGCAACGATCCGGCCAGCTCCCGGCGCAGATCGTCCGGGTAGGGGCGGCTCAGCAGGCCCAGTGGCGTGAGGACGATCGTGTCGCCTTCCAGCCGGAGATCTGCTGCCGCCGCGTCGATCGCGTCGTACGACGTACCCGACATCAGTCCGATGACCCGCATACGTCAGTCCCGCAACTCTCGTCGATGGTCGTCGCCGCGCAGCGTGAGCAGGGCGAGCACGCTGATGGCGGAGGTGACCGCCACGTAGTACGCCGGGATGTCGACGTTGTGGGTCCGCTTGATCAGCTCGGTGATGATCAGGCCGGCGCTGCCGGAGAAGACCGCATTCGACAGCGAATAGGCCAGCCCGAGGCCGGTGTAGCGCGCCCGGGTCGGGAACATCTCGGCCAGCATCGCCGGCCCCGGCCCGGCCATCAGCCCGACGACCAGCCCGGCCCCGAACACCGCGGCCCCTTTCGCCGCATTCGAACTCCCCTTGTCCTGCAGGAGATTCATCAATGGGAACGCGAGTACGACGACCAGCGCGGCGCCGGTCACCATTACCGGACGGCGGCCAATCCGATCGCTCAGCCAACCCGCGGGCATGATCGACACCGCGAAGCCGAGGTTCGCCAGCACTGTCGCGACCAGCGCCTGCTGGAACGTCGCATGCAAGGTCGCCTGCAGGTAGGACGGCATCACCACCAAGAAGGTGTAGCCGGCCGCCGACCACCCCATCAGCCGGCCGATGCCGAGCGCGATCGCCTTGGCCACCTCGGTCTTGTCCGCGGGCTCTCGTAGCTCTTCCTTGACCCGATCGAAGTTGGGAGTCTCCGCCAACCGCAGGCGCAGCCACAGCGCCACCAGGCCGAGCGGCAGCGCGAGCAGGAACGGCACGCGCCAACCCCAGTCGGAGAGCGCGTCCTTGCTGAGGGTTGTCGCGAGGACGGCGGCCAGCCCGGCACCCGCGAGCAGCCCGAGCGCGACCGTGAAGGACTGCCAGGCGCCGTACAGGCCGCGTTTCGTCTTCGGGGCGAACTCGGTCATGATCGACACCGCGCCGCCGAACTCACCACCTGCGGACAAACCCTGGAGTGCCCGGACCAGCGTGAGCAGCCAGGGCGCCGCGGCCCCGACGGTCGCGTACGTCGGCAGTACGCCGATCAGCGTGGTGGAGCCGGTCATCAGCAGCAGCACCAGGATGAGGGTCGGCCTGCGACCGATCCGATCGCCCAGGCGGCCGAAGACGGCTGCTCCGATCGGGCGGAAGAAGAACGCCAGCGCGAACGAGGCGTACGTCTTGATCAGGCTCTCGGCGTCGCTGGTCGAGGTGCTGCTGAAGAAGTTCGCCGCGATCACGGTCGCGAAGAACCCGTAGGCGCCGAACTCGTACCACTCGACGAAGTTCCCGACCGTGCCGGCCACCAACGACCGCCGGTCCACCCGGTCCTCGACCCGCGCGGTGCTGCTCATAGCTCTCCTCGGCTCAGCCCCCGGTAACTTTCCTCCCGTCTCGGTTCCCATCTTGGTCTATATCTTCCGCCACGGCGACCCGACGACCACTGGTCAGACCTCGTACTCCCAGCCGGGCTGCCAGTCGAAGGGTGCGTCGACGAGATCTTCGAGTGCGGTGTTGTCCACGAGGTGCTGGAGGGACCAGCGGTTGGCCGAATGGGCGACCACGAGGACCGTGCGACCGTCGTACAGGGTCTTGAGGTCGGCGACGAAGGACCTGGTGAGGGCGAGGACCTGGCGGTAGCTCTGGCCGCCGCCGGGGAACGGGTGATCGACGTACCGCCGGCGCGGCTCGAGGCGTTCTCTCGGAGCACCGTTGAGGTCGCCGTAGTTGCATTCGCGCAGGCGCCAGTCCTGGAAGTACGGAATGTCCCGTCCTGCGAAGGCGAGCTCGACAGTCTGTACTGCGCGGCGCAGATCGGAACTGAAAACGGCATCGACCTCGGGGTGACGCTGCCCCAGTTCCACCGCCTCCCGCTCGCCCGCGGCCGACAGCACGCCCGGCAACCATCCGGTCGCGACGCCGCCCTCGTTGTCGACGGTCGTCGAGTGCGTCTCGTAGATGAGCTTCACAGTCATTGCCCCAGCCAACTCCCTTTGCGTCTGTTACTGACGGGTATATACTTAAGTTACTCGTGAGTACATGCAGCGAAGAGGCAGGGGAAACCGCGTGAGCCACTACAAGTCGAATCTGCGGGACATCGAGTTCAATCTGCTCGAGGTCCTGGGCCGTGGCGAGGTGCTCGGACAGGGGCCGTACGCCGATATGGACGTCGACACCGCACGCGAGGTGCTCGGCGAGATCGACCGGCTGGCGAAGAACGAGCTGGCCGCGTCGTTCGAGGACTCCGACCGCAACCCGCCGGTGTTCGACCCGGAGACGCACTCGGTGACCATGCCCGAGGCGTTCAAGAAGGGCTACCAGGCCTACATGGACGCCGAGTGGTACAAGCTCGAGCTGCCGCCGGAGCTCGGTGGCCAGCCGACCCCGCCCTCGCTGCGCTGGGCCGCCGCCGAGATGGTCCTGGGCGCCAACCCGGCCATCCACATCTACGCGGCCGGGCCGAACTTCGCCCACGTGCTGTGGCGTAACGGCACCGAGCGGGACAAGTTGATCGCCCAGCACATGATCGCCCGCGGCTGGGGCGCGACGATGGTGCTGACCGAGCCGGACGCCGGCTCCGACGTCGGCGCGGGTCGCACCAAGGCCACCCTGCAGGACGACGGCACGTGGCACATCGAGGGCGTCAAGCGGTTCATCACCTCCGGCGACCACGACATGACCGAGAACATCGTGCACCTGGTGCTCGCCCGCCCGCAGGGCATCGAGGGCGTCGGCGGCCCGGGGACGAAGGGGCTCAGCCTGTTCGTGGTACCGAAGTACGACTTCGATCTGGAGACGGGCGAGCTGACCGGGGAGCGTAACGGCGCCTTCGTCACCAACGTCGAGAAGAAGATGGGCATCAAGGTGTCCACGACCTGCGAGATCACCTTCGGCGAGACGATCCCGGCCAAGGGTTACCTGCTCGGCGAGGTGCACGACGGCATCGCGCAGATGTTCCAGGTCATCGAGTACGCGCGGATGATGGTCGGCACCAAGGCGATCGCGACCCTGTCGACCGGCTACCTGAACGCGCTCGAGTACGCCAAGGAGCGGGTCCAGGGCGCCGATTTGACCAACCCGGCGAAGGACGCCCCGCGCGTCACGATCACCCACCACCCCGACGTACGCCGCTCGCTGATGACGCAGAAGTCGTACTCCGAGGCGCTGCGTGCCCTGGTGCTGTTCACCGCGACCTACCAGGACCGCGCCGAGCAGGCCCGGTACGCCGGCGAGCACGATCTCGAGGCCGAGCGGGTCAACGACCTGCTGCTCCCACTGGTGAAGGGCTACGGCTCCGAGAAGTCGTGGACCCTGCTCGGCACGGAGTCGCTGCAGACCTTCGGCGGCTCCGGCTTCCTGCAGGACTACCCGATCGAGCAGTACGTCCGCGACGCCAAGATCGACACGCTGTACGAAGGCACCACGGCGATCCAGGGTCAGGACCTGTTCTTCCGCAAGATCATCAAGGACCAGGGCAAGGCGCTCGGCCACCTCGCCGAGCAGATCCAGCAGTTCGTCGCCTCCGAGGCCGGTAACGGCCGGCTGAAGGAAGAGCGCGGACTCCTCGCCAGGGGCCTGGAGGACACCCAGAAGATCCTTGGCGTGATGGGCCAGGCGCTGATGTCGAGCAACCCGCAGGCAGAGAACGGCGACCCGCGCAACATCTACAAGGTCGGCCTGAACACCTCCCGGCTGCTGTACGTGCTCGGCGACGTGGTGTGCTCCTGGCTGATGCTGCGGCAGGCCGAGGTCGCACTGGAGAAGCTGGGTGGCGAGCTGTCGCCCGCGGACCAGGACTTCTACGCCGGCAAGCTCGCGGCCGCGCAGTGGTTCGTCCGGTCCACGATGCCGACTGTGCGCGCCGAGCGGATCAAGGCCGAGCTGACCGACCTCGATGTGATGGATCTGCCCGAGTCGGCTTTCTGACCGTTGTTCGACCGGGGTGAGGCCCCTCCGGCTCGGCCGCTTGCGCGGGCCGAGTCGGAGGCCCGGTCGCGGGGCAGCTGATCTGCCCCGCGATCTGCCCTGGTGAGCGCGGGGCTGATGAAGGAACGTTTCTGCCCGTGCGATGCGCGCCCCTGGCTTGGTCTCCCCTGTCCAGGCCAGGGCCGCGCTTCGTCCGGAACCCCTGCGACCGCCGCAGCGTCAACGAAGACGTGTCCCCACGTCGTACGCCGACTCCGCAGGCAGGAGCTCGTCCGGTTCCGCCGCGTCGTCGGCTGACTCCGCAGGCGGGATCTCGGCTCGGTTCGTCGCGTCGTCGGCTGGCTCCGCAGGCGGGATCTCGGCTCAGTTCGTCGCGTCGTACGCTGGCTTCGATGTCCGCCCGACTGCTGCGCCTGGTGCCACTGGCCGCGCTCGCCTTTTTCTTCCCGCTCCCCGCCGCGGCGGCCCCGCCGGAACTCCCGGACCAGATCGCCGCAGCCTGGCGGACCGACCACGTCTACCTCTATCCGGCGATGCGGTCGAGCTTCCCGCAGGCCGAGCTGGACCGGATCCGCGCCGCGACCCGGACGGTCAGCTTCCCGGTGTACATCGCCCTGCTACCGCGGACCCCGGTCACCAGATCGGGCGATCTCGACCTACCGACGTTGCTGCAGGCACGCGTCGGGCAACCCGGGTTGTATCTGGTCTGGACGGCCGCCGGCGAAAACTGGTCGGGCGAGGAGACCTTGATCCGGCCGGGTGGACTGAAAGGGCGCAGCCTGACCCGGGTCCAGCTGGACGACAAGTGGGACAACAAGGTCGTCACCAGCCGTCCGGCCCCGGGCATCGTCCGGACCATCCAGCAAGCGGCGACGGCGTACGACGGCCGCCCGCTGCCCGACGTACCGGCCGGTGACCTGGATCCGGCGGACGAGGACGACTCCGGCATGTCCACGACGGACAAGGAGGATTTGTCCGCGTTCATCGGCATGGGCGCCGGCGGACTGGTCGGCTTCCTGCTGGTGATCGGTCTGACGCTGCGGCACCACCGCCGGCGACCGTCCGCCAAAGCCCGCCTCAGGTCGAAGGCGCGCTCGAAGACGAAGGCGCGCTCGAAGGCGAAGGCCGGCATCGGCGCGACCGAAGCTGGAACGCCGACCCGCATCGCCTCGGTTCAGCTGCAGGCGGATCGGTGGATTGCGAAGGCGGATCGCGCAGTACGCGACCTGGAAGCTCGGATCACGGCGTCGGACCGGGGCCGGGCGAAGGTGAAGCTGCCCGAGCTGCTGGATCAACGGGACGACGCGTCGGAGCGGTTGACGGCTGCCCGCGCGCTGCGGAGTGCGGCCCCGGAGGACCTGGCAGCGACCGCGGGCGCGTTGGTGCTAGCCCGGCAAGCTCAACAAGTTGCCGGGGGCAAGGAGGTCCAGCCGCCCTGCTTCTTCGACCCGACCCACCAGCCGGGCAGCGTCCAGGCTGCCTGGACCGAGGACACCGAAGTACCGGCTTGTCCTGCCTGTGCGCGGGTGCTGGCTCGGGGCGAGACTCCGCGCGGGTTCCGGCTGTGGAAGAAGTCCGGGTTGCTCGGGCTCGATCGCAAGGCCGTTCCGTACTGGACCCTCGATCCGAAGGAAGAGCCGTTGCTGGCGACCGGATTCGGTGCGCTCGAAGACGATCTGGCGGACCGGGTCGAACGCGTCTACGGGGCCGGCCGATGAGGCGGGTCTTGCTGGCGCTGGCGGCCGGCCTGCTCGTCGTACTGACCTCCACCACGCCGGCAAACGCCGACTTCCGGTCCGACCCGCGGGTGACGGCAGCCGTTGCCGCCTGGAAGACGAATCGGGTGTACGTCGATCCGTTGTTCGCCGGGTCGGAAGGGTTCGAGGCGGAGTCGGTACGGCGGGCGGCGGAGCTGATCGCCAAGGCGCCGGTGCCGGTGTACGCCGCGGCGGTGCCGACGGGTCCGTGGTTCCCGGAGAAGAGGGACGTCGTCCAACTCGCCGGCTGGCTCGCGGTGGCCAACGGCAAGCCTGGTCTCTACCTCGTCCTCGACGAGTACTCGACGAGCGGCGCGGCCCACCTGATCGCAGTACGCAGCCCGCGGACCACCTACGCCTCTTCGTCGAAGGCGACTGCCGCCGACGAGGTCGCCGCCTACCTGGACGAGGTCGAGGTAGACAGCGATTACCAGCCCAGTGCCGCCCGGACGACGCCGTTGCCCGACGAGCCGGAACCGACGTACGAACCAGAACGGTTCACCCCGGCCAAGGCACTCGGCAACGGACTCGGTGGATTCACCCTCGGCCTGATGGGCGGAGCACTTCTCGCCCTGCCGGTCCTAGGCCTGGCGGCTCTGGTCGCCCGACGACGCGAAGGACATTCATGAAGCCCCGCCTCGGCCTCGTTGCCGGCATTCTCCTCCTCGGCGCTCTCGCCTTGCCGGCCCCTGCGCTGGCGGTCCCGGCCCAGGACTCTCTTCTGGTTCAAACAGCGCCAAGCCATGCGGAGCAGACGCCGGCCGAGCGTGCTCGGGAGATTGCCGCTGCACTGGTGAAGGATCCTGTCTACATCGATCCTGTGTATGCGCCGGCGCTGTCCGCAACGATGATCGGTGACGTCCGGAAGAAGGCGAAGGCGCTCGGCTATCCGGTCTACACGATCGTGTTGCCGCTGAGCCCGAGCGACGCGTTCCAGGGCAAGGAAAGCAACGTCATCACGCTGGTGATGGATGCGCTCCGCAAACCGGGCCTGTACGTCGTGGTCGATGGCGGCGGGCGCTTCCCGTGGTACGAGATCAAGGATGTCCCGACGCTCGACGAGAAGGTGCTGAGCCCGGCTCGGGATCGGGCGCTGGACGACACCGGGTACGACGCGGGGCCGACCGAGGTACTGGCTCGGTTCTACGAGCTGTTGGCCGGGCCGCCGCTGCCGGCGACCACGCCGAAGCCGGAGGGGGCCGGAGCGAGGTCGGGCGATGCGGCCTCGTCCGACGGCGGTCCCTCTGGTGGTTTGGTTGCCTTAGGCATCAGTTTGGCGGTGCTGGCGATTCTGGTCGCGCTGGGGCTGTGGATCGGGTTGCGGCGGCGCGGTAGTGGTGGTGCGGTCCGTCGGGAGAAGCCGTTCAGTATTCCGCCGCATGTCGCAGCTACGGTGGCCGCAGAGCGTCGTCGTCGGTTGACCCGGGAGACGACGGCAGAGCTGACCGACCTCGGTTCGGAGCTGGCCGCTCTGCCGACCGTGGCCGGTGACGGGCTGCGTCATCAGCAGTTGGCCCTTGATGCGCACGACGCGGCCGAGCGAGTACTGGACGCGTCTCGCGATCTGGTCGACGTGGTGGGTGCGATGGTGCTGCTCGACCAGGGCCGGCGCGAACTGGAGATCGCGAAAGCTCTCGCGGAGGGGCGCAAGCCTCCCGTAGTACAGGCGCTTTGTGCGTTCAATCCCTTGCACGGAAGGTCTTCTGGGCGTCCGACGCAGGTCGAGTCCGAGGGCACCACGGTGAGTCTGCCGCTCTGCGCGGAATGCCGCCAGGCGCTCAAGCGCGGAGTAGCGCCGAAGTCGCTCCCCGGCGACGACGGCCCGTACTGGCACGGCACCGACCTCTGGGCCCGCACCTTCTTCGGCGCCTTGGGCAACGATCTCGCTGCCGCCGTATCCCGCGGCGAATACAAGTCCTGAACCCACCCCAACCATCACGCCCTTCCCTCGCCCCATCCCACATCGCCTGCCCGACCCCGGCACTTCCTCCCCGACCCACCCCACATCGCCTGTCTGACCCGGCACTTCCTCCCCGACCCACCGGGCTATCGCCTGTCCGACCCGGCACTTCCTCCCCGACCCACCGGGCTTCAGCGCTCACCTCGCTTTCCCTCAGCTCGACCGCTGCAGACGGCAGCTGTCTTTTTCTCGGTCGGCCGTTCCTGAGTTCGGGTTGTTTCGGGGGTTGGGGTCAGGGCGGTTCTGGGGGTTGTGCCTGATCCGCCTGCCGGCGTCCCGGACCTACTGTCGAGCGACAAGTGGGGCAGGGACGAGAAGAGGCGGATGGCGATGGCTGACACCCGGCAGGTGGGTGCGTTGCTCGTGGCGGCGGCGGGGGTTTGCACGCTCTGGATGGTCGGCGACAAGGACTCCAGCGACCAGCACGAGGTGACCAGCAAGATCTCGGAGGTCAGGCTCGACTCCGCGAATGCGGACATCACCATCAAGGTCGGCGACAGCGACAAGACCACCGTCAAGGAGAAGCGTTCCTACTGGCTGGTGAAGCACGGTGATGCGTACAAGGTCGACGGGGAGACGCTCCGGCTGACCAACGACTGCGGCTGGCAGTGCCACGTCGACTTCGAGGTGACCGTCCCGCGCGGTACGAAGGTGACCGGCGAGCACGGCAGCGGCGACCTCTCGATCGCCGGCGTCAGCGGGGTGGACGCGAGTTCGAACTCCGGCCGGGTCGAACTCGAAGACGTCAGCGGCGACGTCAGGCTCACCCTCACCTCGGGCGACGCGGTGATCGACGGACTGTCCGGGAAGCTCGACTTCGACGCGAGCTCGGGCGATCTCCACGCCGAACACCTCAAGGCGGGTCCGGTGAACGCGAAGACCGTCTCCGGCGATCTGACGATCGCGCTCGACGAGGCGACCGACGTCAAGGCCGAGGACACTAGCGGCGACATCACCGTCAAGGCCCCCGCGGGCGACTACCAGATCGCGGCGGACACCCGAAGCGGCGAGATCGACAACGACCTCACCAACAACACGTCGGCGGACCACAAGATCACCGCGACGACTGTCAGCGGCGACGTAGTTCTCCACTCCAACTGACCCATCGGCTGCGCCTGGCCGGTGGACTGCGCGCAGCCGACGGACGGGGTTTACGCGCGGGTACGTGGAGGTCGTACCAGCCTGGCTGGTTGCCGTGGGTGACCACCGACACACGTAGGTGATGGACCTCGGTGCCGGGACGGGCGTAGCGTCTAAGTGTCTGGATCTTCTCGAGGAGGGCTCGGGTATGAGCATCGGTGTGGGGATCTTCTTGATGGTGGTGGGCGCCATCTTCGCGTTCGCCGTCCGCGACTCGTGGGACGCCGTCAACCTGACCGCGGTCGGGTACATCCTGATGCTCGCCGGCCTCGCTGGGATCGCCCTGTCGTTCTACATCACCAACCGGCGCCGCCGCGTCCCGACCGAAGCGATCGACCCCGCGGTCGAAGAGGAATACCGCGTAGTCGAAGAACACCACCGCGACATCACCGAATAACCCTGTGGACAACTCCGCTGAGCGAGCACAAAAGCACTAAATTAGACTTTGCAAGGAAGGACAGAGGGCAGCACCACCAGCCCTCGCAGCTCAGCTTCTAGCGCTCGCAGACAAGCTTCAGGGGCTCGCAGCTCAGCTTCTAGTGCTCGCGCACGAGCTTCTGGGGCTGGCAGCTCAGCTTCTAGTGCTCGCGCACGAGCTTCAGGGGCTCGCAGCTCAGCTTCTAGTGCTCGCGCACGACTTTCTGGGGCTCGCAGCTCAGCTTCTGGCGGCGCCTGACAGCACCAGCTCGACGCGAGTGGCGGCATCTGCCGTCACTCGCACTGGTACGCCCCAGTCCTGGCGGTGGAGATGGCAGGCCGGGAACTCGACTTCGGCCGAGTCGTCACAAGAAGCGGCCTGTACTGCGACGTGCAGCACCCCGTCGCCGACGTGCTCGTCGATCACCAGGCGACGAACCAGGTCGGTCGTATCGCCTGCACCCTCCTTCAGCAGCGCCTCCGGCGTCGACGACACCAGGAGCCGGGTCGACGGCCCGTACCGATCGTCGAGCTTCTGACCCGGCGGCGGCGAGAACACCACCTCCAGCGTCACCTCGCCGGCCGCGATCTCCATCGGCGGCCGCTGGGTCCTCGTGGAGAACTCGTCCGGCTTGGCCGACGCGCCCAGCGGGATCCGGGTCAGCCTGTGCGCGGTCGACTCCACCACGAGCAGTTCGTTGCCTGATACAACAGCTCCGCTCGGCTCGGCGAGACCGGTCGCCATCGTCTCCACCAGGCCGGCGCGCGGATCGTACCGGCGTACGGCGCCGTTGTAGGTGTCGGCGATCGCGATCGACCCGTCGGGGAGGACCGTCACGCCCAGTGGGTGCTGGAGTAACGCCTCCTCGGCCTTGCCGTCACGCAGGCCGAAGTCGAACAAGCCGGTCCCGATGGCCGTGTGCACCTCGGTGTCCACCCAGCGCAGGGCCGAGATCTCTGAGTCGGCGAGCCAGAGCCGATCGCCGTCGACCGCGAGGCCGCTGGTCTGGGCGAACCAGGCCTGCTCCAACGCTCCGTCGCGGAGACCTTCGTTCGTCGTACCGGCGGCCACTTCGGTCGTGCCGGTGAACGGGTCGAACGTCCACAGTTGGTGTACGCCGGCCATCGCGATCCAGATCTTGTCCTGCCACCAGGCGACGTCCCAAGGCGAACTCAGTACGCCGGTGCCGTCGCCGTCCATCCACTGCTTGCCGGTGCCCACGAGCGTCCGCGTCTCGCCGGTCCTCAGGTTGATCCCGCGGAGCGCGTGGTTGACGGTATCGGCGACCACCACGTCGTACCCAACCTTCGCGGCGACCTCGTCCGGCAGCAGGGTCAACCCGTTCGGCTCGGAGAAGGACGCCTGGTCGGCAGGACCATCGGCGAATCCGCGCCGTTTGGTGCCGAACCGCCTCACCACCGTCGTCGCGTCGTCCGCCAGCTCAACAATGCTGTGGTTCCCGGCGTCGGCCACCAGGAATCCATTGCCGTAAGCAACCACCTTGGCGGGGAAGCGCAGCTCGGTCGGCTCTGGCTCCGGCGCGACGTACGGCGATTTGCCCCGGGTGAGCGTGCCGGCCTTCTCGTGCTCGGCGATCAACTCGGCCAACTGGGCATCCAGGGCGTGCTCGTGCCCCTCGCCGGAGTACTGCGCGACGATGTACCCGTTCGGGTCCACGAGCACCAACGTCGGCCAGGCGCGAGCGGTGTAGTTCTGCCAGGTCACCAGCTCGGGGTCGTCGAGCACCGGATGCGCAACCTCATAGCGCTCCACCGCCGCCTTGACCGCCGCTTGCTCCCCCTCATGCGCGAACTTCGGCGAATGCACGCCGACGATCACCAGCGCATCGCCGTACTTCTCCTCCAACGGCCGCAACTCGTCGAGCACATGCAGGCAGTTGATGCAGCAAAAGGTCCAAAAATCGAGCAACAAAAACCGTCCGCGGAAGTCCGCGAGCTTGAGCTCCCGTCCCCCGGTGTTCAACCATCCCCGACCCTTGAGCTCCGGCGCGCGCACATGCATACGCCCATTGTCCGTCCCACCTCAACCGGCCCGAGCGCCCGCCCACCTACTGACCGTCCCTTCGCCTTCCTTCCCTTCGCTTTGCTCAGCGGGGCAGGATCAGGGTGTCTGTGAGGAGTTTGGCGGTTTTGCGGAGGGTGGGTGGGGAGGAGGAGAGCTCGGACGCCAAAGCCAACGGCGTGAGGGGTTCGCCGGGGCCTACCAGGCGGTGGCGGTGGGCCAGGAGCCAGACGATGGCTCGGGGCCAGGTGGAGAGGCGGGCCTTGGTGAGCAGGTCGGGGGCGTCGCGGACCAGGCGGTCGGCGATCTCGTAGGCCTCGGCGGCGTAGTCGGTACCGAGGGTCTCGCCGGCCAGCAGCCAGGCGTGCGGGGCGAGCACGGTCAAGGTCGCGGCCTGAGACTTGTCCAGGCCGCGGAGGTCCGGTTGTGGGGGCGCGCCGAGGCCGGCCAGCGTTCGGTAGGCGTCTTCGAGGTCCTCGCTGGTGTCGTCCAGGAACACCCGCTCGCCGGTGCGGGACCCGATCGGCTCCGCCAGCGCCGCCGCCTCCAACGCAGGGGTCCACACGTCCACGGCGTCGACGGCTTCCTCGATCGTCGCCAGATCCAGCGCCGTCCGCTCCCCCGCGAACTCGAGCCAAGCCTTCACCACCAACGGCACCGCGGCGAAGTAGGTGCTGTCGGCAAGCACCTTGCGCGGCAACCAGTACGAAAGGAACAACTCGACCAGTACGGCGCTCACCCGAAGAGGCCCGCCAACCGTCCGGTCAACAGCATGGTCGATCCACAGTCGCGCGATATCGGCCGCGTCGTCGGGCAGACCGCTCGCATAGCCGGAGTCGAGGAACTCCGTCACCAGCTGGTCGCGTTGCCGCCCGGACAGTTGCGGCCGCACCGGCGGCCGGATCGGCCGTTCCGGCAACTGGGTCAGCCGGTTCACCAGCAGACCCGAGAAGAACTCGAAGTCCTCGGTCACCGGCGGGTCGTCGTGATCGTGGGTCTCCCCCAGCGCCTGCAGGATGATCCCGGCGGCCGTCGCCGGCCGGACGGTGCGCACGGTGACCCGCCCGCCCCGCTGATAGGCCTCGACGACCCGATCGACCGGCGGCCCGACGAACACATCCTTCGCGATCGCGCCCTGGTTGTTGTCGACGAACACCACCACGGTGTGCGGATGCTGGTCGTCGTCGTAGTCGAGCACGACGCTGAGCCCGTCCCCGCTGACGTCCTCGGACACGATCGCGCTGGTCAGCCGGAACCCCGCGATCCGGGACACCCAATCAGGCACCCCGTACTGCGTACGCCCGCGCGACAGGTGCGCTCGCTGCAGCGGCAACCGCCCGGCCGGACCGACCGTTCGCGCCAGACTCGTCAACAGGACAAAGGATTCCAGGTCCCGCCGCTCGCCGAGCACGCGAGCTGCGTCGGCCCAGAAGAACCGTTCCACCTCACCGATCTCGTCGGGTTGCCCGGCCGGCCAGAGCTGGTCGGCGAGCAACGCGGCGGATCGGGCGACCGAGGCCTCCGCGATCACCGGATGCAGCGCGGGCGGGGCCGCAGCAAGGTCGAGTTGCAGCGTTTCCTGCAGGGTTTCCAGCACGGCAACACTCGGCGTGGTGTCGAGGTCTGTCCCCACGACACCCGCCGGCGGCTGCGCTGGGGTGGAGCCCGGACTGGAGTCGACCAGCCGCAGGTGGCTGCCGCGTCCGTCCCGGCCTCGTGACTTGGTCACCCTGGCGAGATTACCGCTGATGAGCACCTGCCCGCAGGGCCGTGCGCGCGTCCTGTGGATGAAGGTCTCGACACGCCGTGACGACACACACACCCGACGTGAATCCAGTACGACGCGCGGCTCGCGCTCACCGGAGTGCGCGCGAGCCGCAAGGCCGTAGTACGGGGGTCAGCCCTTGAGGGCGCCTGCCATCAGGCCGCCGATGAACCAGCGACCGAGCAGGATGTAGACGAGCAGGGTCGGGAAGGACGTGATCAGGGCACCGGCCATCGAGGCCGCGTAGTCCACCTTCTGGCCGCCCGCGAGCGCCGCCAGGCCGAGGGTGACCGGGCCGTTGTTCTGCTGGGTCAGGAACAGCGCGAACAGGAAGTCGTTCCAGACCGACGTGAATTGCCAAATGAGCGTGACCACAAAGCCGGAGATGGAGATCGGCAGGATGATCCGCGCGTACGTCTGGATCAGGCCGGCGCCGTCCACCCGGGCCGACTCGATGATCTCGTTCGGCACCACGGTCGCGTAATAGTTGCGGAAGATCAGTGTGCAGATCGGCAGACCGTAGATCACGTGTGTGATCAGCAGGGTCGGGATGCCGCGGGTCACGTCGAGGTCCTGGTACGTCTGCCGCAGCGGCAACATCACCGCCTGGTAGGGGATGAACATCCCGAACAGGATGAACGCGAACACCAGGTTCGCGCCGGGGAACCGCCAGCGGGCCAGCACGAACCCGTTCGCCGAACCGATCATCGACGCGATGATCGCCGCCGGCACCGCCAGGGAGAGCGAGCGGACCATGTACGGCTCGAGGACGTCCCAGGCCTTGCGCCAGGGCTCCAGGGTCCAGGTCTGCGGCAACGACCACTGCGCGGCTGCGGTGGTGTCGCTGGAGGTCTTGAAACTGGTGATGAGTACGACGTACACCGGCGTCAGGACGAAGAGCAGGAACAACAGCAGCAGGACGTAGCGAACAGTCCGGCTCTTCCTGGTCGATCCGTCACTGATCGTACTGCGCTGCGGCTTCCGGCTGATCGCCGCCGCGGCCTTACCGGTGGCAGCCGATGCCTCCACGACGGTCATTCTTCGCTCTCCTGCCGGACGGTGTAGGCGACATAGGGAATGACGAGGACGGCGACGACCGCGAGCAGCACGATCGCGATACCAGCCGCCTTGGCCATATCGCTGCGTAGCAAGGTGTTCCACATGTAGACGGAAGGCACCTCGGTACGGAACTGGTTCGGCCCGGTGATCGCGTAGATCAGGTCGAACAGCTTCAGCGACATGTGCCCGAGGATGATCAGCGCCGACAACGCGATCGGGGACAACTGCGGGAACAGCACGTACCGGTACAGCTTGAACTCCGACGCGCCGTCGACCCGCGCCGCCTCGCGCAGCTCCGGCGGGATACCGCGGAAGCCGGCCAGGAACAGCGCCATGATGTACCCCGACAACTGCCAGACCGCGGGCAGCGCGATGGACGCCATCGTCGTCCATCGACTCCCCGCGGTCCACCACGGATTCTCCAGGAAATTCAGGTGCAGCAGGTCGAACAGCCGGTTCAGGCCGCGCGCGTCGTCGCCCTGGGACGGGTTCAGCAACCAGCCCCAGACGACGCCGGACGCGATCATCGACACCGCCATCGGGAACAGGAAGATCGACCGGAACACGCCCTCGCCGGTGACCCCCTTCTCCAACAGCAGTGCCCACAACACGCCGAAGATCAGCGTGCCCACGATGAACGCCACCGTGAGCACGCCGAGGTTCTTCAGCGAGTTGAGGAACCGGTCCTCACCGAACAGGTTGACGTAGTTCTCGAACCCGACATGCTTCGTCGGGAGCGGGCGGGCGTTGTGCTTGTCCGTCAACGAGGTGTTGAAGGTCCAGGCGATCAACCCGTAGACGAAGTACCCGAGCAACAACACCGTCGGCAGCAACACCAACGCACCCGGACCCCAGGTACGGATCCTTCCATGCATGCTCAGGACTCCAGATCTCTAGCGATCGGTGAGGACAACGCGGATCAGGACGACTTGATCGCGGCCGCCAGGGCCTTCTGCAGCGTCCCGACGTCCGGCTTGCCACTGAACTGGCTGATCGCGGACAGGATGCTGTCGTTCTGGCCGAGGCTGCAGGCAGCGCCGTGTGCACAGGACGGCACGATCTTGTTCGACTTCCAGTCGGCCATCGCGGACTGCTGGTACTTCGGGTAGTCCGTCGGCACCGCGTCGGACCGGGCCGGGATCGAGCCCTTCTTGGTGTTGAAGGCCTTCTGGCCCTCCGAACTACCGACCACCTTCAGCCAGCACTTCGCGCCCTCGGGGTCCTGACCACCGGTCGGCAGCGTGAACGAGTCCGCCAGGAACTGGAAGTCCCCCGCGGTGCCCGGCGCCGGCCAGTACGTGTACGCCGAGTCCGGCACCTTGTCGGCGAGCTGCTGCGCGGCGACCCAGTCACCCATCACGGTGTAGCCGGCCTGGCCCTTGTTGACGTAGCCCAGCGCGTCCGGCCAGTCGACCGCGTCACGGTCGACGTTGCTGAAGCTCAGCAGCTTCTGGTACTTCGTCAGCGCGGCCGTCACATCGGCGCCATTGGGGTCGGTGTCGCCCTTCCACAGACCGGTGAACTTGTCCGGACCGAGCTCGGCCAGCAGCACGACCTCCATCACCATCTCCTGGGCGAAGCCCTTGGAGGTGGCCAGCGGAGCCTTGACCCCGGCCGCCTTCAGCTTCTCCAGGTCGGCGATCCAGGCGTCGACCGAGGCCGGCGCCTTGGTGGCGTCGAGGCCGGCCTTCTTCAGCACCGTCGGGTTGGCCCACACGACGTTGGCGCGGTGGACGTTGGCCGGTACCGAGTAGATCTTGCCGTCGACGGTCAGGTTGTCGAGCAGGCTCTTCGGGAAGGCCTGGTCCAGACCGAACTCCTTGTACAGGTCGCTGACGTCGTCGACCTGGCCGTTCTTGATGTAGTCGCCCAGCTCGGCGCCGGCGTGCGCCTGGAAGGTCGACGGCGGCTTCTTGGCGGCCAGGTCGTTCGCCAGCACCTGCTTGGCGTTCGAACCGGCGCCACCGGCCACGGCGGAGTTGACGAACTTGTAGTCCTTGCACTCGGTGTTGAACGTCGAGACCAGGCCGTCCAGTCCGGCCTTCTCGCCACCGTCGGCCCACCAGGTGAAGACGGTGACGTCCTTGCTGGCCGACGAGCCGCCCCCACCGGAGTTGTCGTCGCTGTTACCGCAGGCACTGACCGCGAGAAGACCCACGGCACCCATGACCGCGAAGGTCTTGCTCAAACCACCACGCATTTTTTCACTCTCCGATCAGCTCATGGAGCTGTCTGGACATCATGAATGCCCCCTTGACGGGCCAACTCTGGGCACGCGTACGGGCGGGTGTCAACGCTCTACACACGCACGTTGTGTAGATGTGACACCTTAATGTGCGCAATTGTTGAGGGCCTTCACGGCCTGAACTCAATGCGTGGGTTTCCGGCCAGTCGCCGTCAGGGGCGCAGCAGAACCTTGATACTGCGCCGCTCGTGCATTGCCTGGTAGCCCTCGGCAACCGCTTTCAGCGGCAGCTCCGCATCGAAGACGAGACCCGGGTTGATCGCTCCCGACAGTACGTCCGCCATCAGCTCGGGCAGGTACTGGCGCGCCGGAGCGACACCGCCCGCCAACCCGACGTTCCGGCTGAACATCGTCCGGATCGGCACCTCCACACCGTGCGGCACGCCGACGAACCCGACGGTCGCGCCCGGCCGGGCGACATCGAACGCGGTCTTGAACGACTGGTCGGTGCCAACACACTCCAGTACGGCGTCCGCTCCCACCCCGTCGGTCAGCTCCAGTACTGCGGCCTTCGCCTCGTCCCCACGCTCGGCGATGATGTGCGTCGCGCCGAACTCGCGGGCGAGCTTCTGCCGCGACTCGTGCCGCGACAGCGCGACAACCCGCTCAGCACCCATCCGGGCGGCGGCGAGAACCCCACACAAACCAACAGCGCCGTCGCCGACCACCACGACGGTGTCACCTTGTTTCACTCTCGCTGACCGAGCCGCATGCCAGCCCGTACCCATGACGTCGGACAGCGTCAGCAACGACGGAACCAACGCATCGTCCGGTACTTCGGGCGTCGCAACGAGCGTGCCATCAGCCCACGGCACCTTCGCGTACTCACCCTGCCCGCCGTCGGCACCCTTGCTGCCGATCCCCACGATGTTCTGGCAAACCGACTGCAGCCCGGCCTTGCAGTTCGGACACGTCCCATCGCTCGCGACGAACGGCGTGACGACGAAGTCACCCGGCTTCACCGTGCGGACCTCCGACCCCACCTCCTGCACGATCCCCACGTACTCGTGCCCGATCCTGCTCCCCGGCGTGATCTTGTTCTCCCCGCGGTACGACCACAGATCGGACCCACAGATGCACCCGGCAACAATCTTCACCACAGCATCCGTCGGCTTCTCGATCACCGGATCCGGAACGTCACTGAGCCGCACATCGAAGGGCGCATGAATCGTCGTCGCTTTCATGCCAAGCACTCTAGATCTTTCAACGACTGCCACCCACGCACCTCCTACGTCGGCGCTCCCCACCCCCCAGCTACGGCGCTCCTGCGTCGCACCTACCGCTGCCTTTGTTCGAACGCGTGGGGCCGGCGTCATCTCTGAATCGGGTTGGTCGCGTTCGGAGACCGCAACCAAGCCAATTCGCTGATCTGCAGCTCCGATGCGACCGCCGAGCAGTTCGACGCCTCTCGGCATACCCCAGCTCTGGCGCTCTTATGTCGCGCCCCACCTCGTGTGCGACGCGAGACGCACCGCCGCTCGGTGCGTGTCCGCGGAAATGACGGCTCCACCTCGCACAACTGTCTGTTCGCTGGATGGTGGCGTTCGCGAGCTCGACGGCTCGAGGGCTGACCAGGCCGGCGATCGCAACGATGTGGGTGACGGCGAGTCCGATGAGATCCCGATCCGCAGTGCGAGCCCGACATCAGCGCAATCCCCTCGAACAAAGGCAGCGGAAGGCGTGACGTAGGAGCGCCGTAGCTGGGGGGTGGGGAGCGGCGACGGAGGAGCCGCGGGGGCGGACTGCCCGTAATACTAGTTCTCTACCTTTTCAGCCCAGTGAGGGACCCAGGTCTTCCCCGTCGGAGGGGTGGTGGTTGATTGCAGGTGGTGGAGGAAGGCTGCGAGGGCTGGGTGGGGGTTGTCGTCGCGCCAGATGATCGAGTGGGGATAGACCGGGGTGGGGTCGACGATGGGGATGCGGCGGAGGTCGAACGTCTCCGGCCAGAAATAGCGGGTGCCTTCGCCGACGAAGGTGGCGAGGTCGGTGGAGTGCGCGAGTTCGTCGAGGAGTACTTCGACGCCGAAGCTCGGACCTCCCATGTCGATCGCGAGCGTGAAGGCGCGCGCGAGCTCCTCGTAGTACAGGCGCCACTCGGAGCCAGGCATCATGCCGGGCATCCAGATCCGGTACGGCCTAAGGTCGGCGGGCGTCAGGCTGGTCGCCTCCGCGAGCGGGTGGCGGGGGCCGACGAGGAGCTGGTGAGGGTCGTCGATGACCCGGAACGCCTTGACGGGAAGAGCGAGCTGGCGCCGCGTGACGGCTCGGAATGTGGCGTCGATCGTTCCATCGGCGACGGCTGCGACCGCGGAGTCCACGTCGGCGTCGGGCAAGGTGACGACGTCGAGATCGATGCCGGGATGGCTTTGGTGGAAGGCGTGCAGCGCTGCGGCCGGGGCGGCGCGACGGTTGAGGACGTCGATGCGCAGGGCGCGCCGACCAGGCCGGACCGAGGTGATCGCGCGGTCGGCGACCCGAAGGAGTTCGCGGGCGTGTGGCAGGAAGGCCTGCCCGTCGACGCTCAGTTGCGTGCCGCGGGCGGAACGAGCGAAGAGGAGTACGCCGAGCTCTCGTTCCAAGGCGGCGATGCGCTTCGAGACAGCCTGTTGCGTGATGCCGAGTTCGTCGGCCGCGATGCGGAACTGCCCTCCATCGGCGACTGCCACGAACGTCCGGACGGCCTCGAGATCCACCCGATCACCCTAGACAACCAAGGGTTGTGGCTCGCCGATCCGGCGGTTGTTTGTGCGGTCCTGCCGCGCCCTGTTTGCATCACCACTCAACAAACGAGTGAGGAGCAACATGGCCAAGCTTTGGACCGACAGCGGCGTGACCGAGGTGCACGGCATCCGCGAGCGGGTCGAGCGTGCGATCCGGATGACCGAGCGGCTCAACACACTCTCGTACGACGACCGCGACGCGATCCGCGCGGTCTGGAGTGAACTGACCGGGCATCCCGTCGACGAGACGTTCACCCTCATCCCGCCCCTGTACTGCGACCACGGGATCAACATCCGCGTCGGCCGCAACGTCTTCATCAATCAGCGGTGTCAGCTCAACGACATCGGCGGCATCGAGATCGGCGACGACGTGATGATCGGACCCGGCGTCAGCCTGATCACCTCCGGCCACCCGGTCCCGCCTGCTTCCCGCCGCGACGGCATCTCCGCCGCCCCGATCCGGATCGAACGCAACGTCTGGATCGGTGCCGGCGCGATGGTCCTCCAAGGCGTCACCGTCGGCGAGAACTCCGTCATCGCCGCAGGAGCAGTCGTCACCCACGACGTCCCCCCGAACACCCTCGCCGCCGGCGTACCAGCCAAGCACATCCGAGACATCAGCCAGAAGTGACGCGTCGAGGCGCTGTCTCAGGCCTACGGCGTACCGGATCAGGACCGGCAGAGCTCCTGGGTGAACCCCGTTGATGGTTGCGCTCGGCCGCAGGCGGCCGGGTGCAACTGGCGGTGGTCCTTCCAGCGGCTTCAGCTGCCTACAATCTGGGGGTATGGACGACCAGCACAGCGCTCCACCTGCCGACCAGACCGACACGGGCTGGCGGACCGAAGGGCTGGGCTGGGCAGGAACCGCCGGAGCCGATGTCATCGCGGCGACGGTCCAGGGTGCACTGCTGGCGGATCGTTCCCAGGACGCGCGCGAGTTCGCCGAGGAGCACGCAGCTGACACGTCACCAGCGGCCCGGGCTTTGATCGCCGAAGCCTTCGCCGTCGAAGCAACTCAAGGCGCCGAGGCCGCCGCCCGAGTGCTGGCTCCGCTGGTCTATCCAGCTCCGTCGCCAGGTATGTCGGCGCCGACCTGAGCAGCACGAAGCCGAGGGCGGCGGGCCCGGGCAACAACCCTGCCGGGCTGCCGCCGAAGAGATAGGCGCGGTGCTGGTCGTATTGGGCGAGGCTGGGAAGCTGGCGCTGAGCCAGGCCAGGAACTCGCGGGCGACGACGGTTGAGAATGGACAGATGGACGATCAGCGGACGCGCCTCGAACGTGAGCGGCAGAAGACGCTGGGGCGCCTGGCGAGCTTGACCGGCGACTTCGATGCGATGGTGGCCGCATCCCGCGACAGCAACGCCGATGACGAGCACGATCCCGAGGGTTCGACGATCGCCTTCGAACGCTCCCAACTCGGCGCCCTCGCCGAACAGGCCCGCCACCACCTGACAGAAATCGACGCCGCCATCGCCCGCCTCACCGCAGGCACCTACACAACCTGCGAGCTCTGCGGCCGCCCAATCTCCGACGAGCGCCTCGAAGCACGCCCAACAGCCCGCACCTGCACCACCTGCGCCTCGACCAACTAACCCAACCACCGCGAGCCCGGCGTACCGACGAACAGGTAGTGCACACCCTGGTACGCCGTACGCTCCCCCTCCTCACGCTCAGGTGCACTACCCCACTCCCGCCACCTCCTGTCCGCCGGTACACACTCCCCTCACGCAACGGATCCACCGCAAGGCCCGAGAACACACCGCCAACCAACGTGATGCACCAGAGCGCCGCCGATGACGCCACCTGTCAGCGCATGGTGGCCGTCGGCGGCGATCGAGATCTGGCAATCGCCCTCGGCCAACTGACTGGCCTCCGCTGATCCCAGAGGGAGGCAGCGGAGGAGTGCCGTAGCAGGGGGTGGAGAGCGACCGACGTAAGAGGTCGCGTGGGCAGGGCGCTTACAGCACCGTGTAGCGGCCGCGGCGGTGGATGAGGGGTGGGAGGTCGTCGGGGTGGAGTTCTACGTGGGCTATTTCGAGGTGGACCTGGAGGGACCAGCCGAGTTCGGGGGGATCGGGGTCTACCAGGGTGCAGCCGGCCCAGGTGGTGACGCCGACGGGGGCTGGGCCCCAGGCGGTGTCGGTCCAGTCGATCATCCGGAACGGGCCGCCGGGTGCGGGAGCGACGTAGCCGAAGGCGTCCGCGAGTTGCTGGTGGCCGGCGCCGAGCAGGCTGACCACGGCGGTCCTTGCCGAGCGCAACGTTTTCCACAGGTCGGAGTCCGGGTCGATGAGCCCGATCACGAGACCGGGCTCACCGTCGGCGATCAGCATGGACGACACGGTCAGCCCGGCGCGCTTGCCGTCGTACGCGGTGGTCCAGAGGCCGACCGGCGATGGCAGTCGCCCGCGCAACCGCCGTACCGGGCTTCGCTCCGACTCCGGTGGCAGGAAGGGGTGCTCCCCGTGGATCGTCATGCCTGCACGGTACGCACCCGGTCGGGGAGGGTGAAACGGTCGATCGGCTGAGAGAGGAGTCCGCCGGATCCGCGAACCGACTCGACCTGACCGTCCGGGCCGAAGTTGAAGCGGTAGGACTCGCCGTACGAGCCGTACCCCGAGCCGCCGGTGACACGCAGTTCGTCGCCGTCGACCTCCAGTGTCTGCGGTTCGGCTGCCGGGTCGGGCGAGGTCGGGTCGAGCACATAGAGACGCCCGCCGAGTACGACGAAGTCGTACACCGTCCACAGGTTCGCGAACCGGCCGGTGAAGCGCTCCAGCCCCGCCTCGGTCCCACGCTCCTTGGAGCCGGCCAGGTCGAGCAGCTTGAAGAAGCCTTCCGCGAGTTGTCCGGCCGGGCCGTCGATCGCGTTCGTCAGCACGGACACCGCGATCCGCTGCTCGCCGTCGACGAGCGACCGGGTGATGTGCCCCGGGTACCCGCCGCCGTGGCCGAACAGCTTCCGCTTGCCGCTCTTCGACACCTGCAGACCGAGCCCGTACCGCGGCCAGTCCTCCTCCGTCGTCTGCCACAGCGGGTGTTGCATCTCCCGCTTCGACTTGTCGGTCAGCAGCCGGTTGTCGCCCGGGAAATGCGCCGAGAAGTACGTGACGAGATCGCTCGCGCTGCCGAAGAACCCGGTCGCGGACGCCAGCGCCCGGGTGTCCACGTGATCGATCGGCACCCGGTGGTCGGCGTAGCTGTACGCGCTGTAGCCCGCCGCGTACTCCGTACTCCGCGCGGCATCCAGCTCCGGACCCAGCCCGGAGAGCCCGAGCTTGTCCACGATCGCGGTCTGGACGTAGTCGTTGTACGACGTACCGCCGGCCGCCTCGATCACGAGTCCGAGCAGCCCGTAGCCGATGTTGGAGTACTTGAACCGGTCGTTGTCGGCGATCACCGCGGACGTGTCGTCACGCAGTACGGCGAGCAGCTCCTCGCGATCCGGGAACGCCTTGACCAGCTGCCACCAGCCCGCATCGCCGCTGTCGCGCGTGACACCACCGGCGTGCGCCAGCAACTCGCGGACGGTGAGCCCGCCCAGCCGAGTCCCGACCAGCTCAGTGACGTGCAGCTCAGCCTTGTCGTCGAGCCGCAGCCTGCCCTGCTCGGCCAGCTGCAGTACCGCGGTCGCGGTGAACGTCTTCGAGTGCGAAGCGATCCGGAACAGGTGCTGCGGCGTCAGCTCCACGCCCTGCTCGACATCGGCGAGCCCGTACGCCGAGGAGAGCGCGACCGCCTCGCCGGCGTACACCGCCGCCTGGACCCCGGGTATCCGCTGGTAGCGCTGGTTGAACGCCAGCCAGCTGTCGTAGTACGCGAGTGCTTCTCGCAGGTTCTCGGAATCCAGGGCGTCAGACATGACGCCTAGACTGAATGACGCGGAAGCGACTCGCAACGTACGCACCATCGGTGTACGTCGCGTTGGCGGCCGGATTCGCTCCGGTGCCATGGAAATCGCTGAAAGCAGCCGATTGATTGACGAAGACCTGGCCCGTCAGGTTCTCCGACAACGCCACCCCGACTTCGAGCGCCGCGTCGCGGACCTTCTCCAGCACGGTCTCGTCCGTGGAGTAGACCCCGGCCGTCATCGCGCCGCCCTCGTCGACGGTCTTGCGGAACAGCTGGATCGACTCGTCGGTGTCCGCCGTACGGACGAGGAACGAGACCGGGCCGAAGCACTCGCGTCCGTACACCTCCTCGTCCTTGGCCTCGATCGCGACCAGCAACGGCGTACGGACCACCGCATCCTCGTACGCCGGGTGCTTGATCGCGCGCGACTCGAGCACGACCTGCCCGTACTCCGGCGCCAACTCGAGGCGGTTGACGACGGCGGAGTTGACGATGCCGCCGAGCAGTTCGACCGCGCGCGCGTCGTCGCCGAGCAGCTTGCCGATCGAGTTCGCAATCCCGGCGCCGACCTCGTCGAACGACTTGTGACCCTCGTCCGTCTCGATCCCGTCGGCCGGGACGAACAGGTTCTGGGTGGTGGTGCACATCTGGCCGGAGTACAGGGACAGCGTGAAGGCCAGGTTGTTGCAGAGCGCCTTGAACGAGTCGGTCGAGTCGATCAGTACGGCGTTGACGCCAGCCTTCTCGGTGAACACCTCGGCCTGCGTCGCGTTCTGCTCGAGCCACTCGCCGAACTCGCTGCCGCCGGTGAAGTCGATGATCTTCACCTCGGGCCGGAGCGCGAGCGGCTTGGCCAGCCCGTCGCCGGGGTGCTCGACGGCCAGGGTGACCAGGTTGGGGTCGAAGCCGGCCTCGGCGAGCACCTCGCGGCAGACCTCGCCGGTGATCGCGAGCGGTAGCACGGCCAGCGGGTGCGGCTTCACGACCACCGCGTTGCCGGTGACCAGCGACGCGAACAGGCCGGGCCAGGAGTTCCAGGTCGGGAAGGTGTTGCAGCCGATGACGAGCGCGACGCCACGGCCGACGACGGTGAAGTTCTTCTCCAGCCGGATCGGGTCGCCCTTGGCCGGCTTCTCCCAGACCGCCTCGGCCGGGTAACGGCTCATCTCCTCGTACGCGTAGGCAATCGCCTCCAGCGCCCGGTCGAGCGCATGCGCGCCGCCGGCCTGGAACGCCATCACGAAGGCCTGACCGCTCGTGTGCTGCACCGCGTTGGCCAACTCGAAGACGCGCTTGTGCAGCCGGTCGAGAATCTCCAGCGTCACGCCGACGCGAGTCTCGATCCCGCCCTTGCGCCAGTCCGGCATCCCCTGCTGGGCCGCCGCGAGCAGCTCGTCCAGGCCGTCCTCGACGGTGCGCGGATACTGCACGTCCAGCGAGATCCCGTACGGCGATTCCTCGGTGCTGACCGTGCCGTTCGAGCCCGGCGTCTCGACCGGGTACGCCGTACCGCGGTGCGCCTCGAAGGCCGCCTTGCCGTCCTCGGCCGCCGTCTCGCCGTACACCCGCGGGCTCGGCGACTCGGGGAACGCGGAGAAGTAGCCCCGGCTGCGGATCGCGGCGAGAGCTCCGTCCAGGCGCTCACGATGCGCGGCGAGCCAATCGGTACGGGTCGGTGCGGTGGTCATCTGCGCGCTCCAGGGTCGGGAACTGCCTGCTGCTACCGAACAGCGTAGGCCGGGTCTCAGAGGTGATGTTACAGTCAATGACCAGATCGCCGATAGAGTGTCACAACCCCTCTGCAGTGAGCTTCAACGGGACTCAGTTTGGTGGACGGATGAGCGAGGACCTGGCCGCGGCCGTTGCCGCGGCGATGTGGGCCGACGACAGTGCCAGCGCCTCCCTCGGCATGCGTCTGGTCCGGGTCGGCGAAGGAACGGCCGTCCTGGAGATGCCGGTGCGCGAGGACATGGTGAACGGGCACGGGATCGCGCACGGCGGCTTCGTCTTCACCCTGGCCGACTCGGCCTTCGCGTTCGCCTGCAATTCCCGCAACCAGGTCACCGTCGCGCAAGGGGCCGACATCGTTTTCGTCGCACCGGCTCAGCGCGGGGACCTCCTGGTCGCCGAGGCGCGCGAGCGAGCGTCGTACGGGCGGAACGGGATCTACGACGTCACGGTCCGCCGCGGCGACGACCTGATCGCCGAGTTCCGCGGTCGGAGCCGACAATTGCCGGGGACAGTGTTGAAGGAGAGCAACGATGGCGCGTGAGGCATTTCTGGTCGACGGTATTCGCACCCCGATCGGCCGGTACGGCGGCGCGCTCGCCGCGGTCCGCCCGGACGACCTCGCGGCGCACGCAATCTCGTCGCTGCTCGCGCGGCACGCCGCGCTCGACCCGGCGTCGATCGACGATGTGATCCTCGGCTGCGCGAACCAGGCCGGCGAGGACAACCGCAACGTCGCCCGGATGGCCTTGTTATTGGCGGGTTTGCCGGAGGGCGTGCCCGGTACGACGATCAACCGGCTCTGCGGCTCCGGCCTCGATGCGGTCGCCTCGGCGGCTCGGTCGATCATTGCCGGAGACAACGAGATCGTGCTGGCCGGTGGCGTCGAATCGATGTCCAGGGCACCTTTCGTGATGCCGAAGGCAACTAGTGCTTTCTCTCGGCAGGCGGAGATCTTCGACACCACGATCGGCTGGCGGTTCGTCAATCCCTTGCTGGAGAAGCAGTACGGGATCGACTCGATGCCGGAGACGGCCGAGAACGTGGCCGCTGACTTCGGCATCTCTCGCGAAGACCAGGATCTGTTCGCGTTGCGCAGTCAGCAACGGGCCGCGAAGGCGCAGGCCAACGGGCGTCTGGCGGAGGAGATCGCCGCGGTCTCCGTGCCTGGCAAGCGGGGCGCCGTGACCACCGTAGAAGTCGACGAGCATCCGCGCGAGACATCTCTCGAAGCGCTGGCCGGTTTGAAGACGCCGTTCCGTTCGCCGGGCACGGTGACGGCCGGCAACGCGTCGGGCGTGAACGACGGGGCTGCTGCTCTGCTGGTGATGAGCGGCGAGGCCGTCTCGCGGCTCGGCGTCACGCCGCTGGCGCGGATCGTGGGCACCGCCGCGGCCGGCGTACCGCCTCGGATCATGGGGATCGGGCCGGTCCCGGCCACCCGCAAGCTTCTCGAGCGCACCGGCATCGCGTTGTCCGAGATCGGCGTGATCGAACTGAACGAGGCGTTCGCGGCGCAGTCGCTCGCGGTCTTGGGCGAGCTCGGGCTTCCCGACGACGCTGAGCACGTCAACCCGAACGGCGGCGCTATCGCCCTGGGACACCCCTTGGGGATGTCCGGCGCCCGGCTCGCCCTGACAGCCGCTCTCGAGCTTCGCCACCGCGACGCCGGGTACGCGCTGGCCACGATGTGTATCGGGGTGGGTCAGGGCATCGCGACCCTGCTCGCACGGCCGTAGTGCTACCCAGGGCAATACTGGGGCTCTAGGGAGGTTGGGATGACCGATCGGTTCCTCGGTGAGGCGTGTCCGGTGGAGCTCCAGGACGCCGGTGAACGGCTGTCCGTGGACGAGCTCCGCGCGCGGCAGCTCGCCGGACTCCAGGCGACCGTGCGCGCGGCGTACGAGAACGTCCCGCACTATCGCGCGGCGCTGGACGGCGTTGGTTTCGCACCCGACGACCTGAAGTCGCTCGAGGACCTGAGCCGGTTGCCGTTCACGACGAAGCACGACCTGCGGGAGAACTACCCGTTCGGCATGTTCGCCGTACCGCGGACCGAGGTCGTCCGGGTGCACGCTTCCTCCGGTACGACGGGGCGCCCGACCGTGGTCGGGTACACGCGGGCCGACATCGACAACTGGGCCGACCTGATCGCCCGCTCGATCCGCGCCGCGGGTGGTCGCGCGGGAGACGTGTGCCATGTCGCTTATGGATATGGACTTTTCACGGGTGGACTCGGTGCGCACTACGGCGCCGAGCGGCTCGGCTGCACCGTCGTACCGGTCTCCGGCGGGATGACGGAACGCCAGGTCGACCTGATCCGCGACTTCGGCGCCCAGATCATCATGGTCACGCCGTCGTACTTCCTGTCGATCATGGACGAGATGGTTGCTCGCGGCATCGACCCCCGCGAGACCTCCTTGCGGGTGGGAATCTTCGGCGCCGAACCGTGGACCGAGCAGATGCGCACCGAGGTCGAGTCACGGACCGGGATGCACGCGGTCGACATCTACGGGCTGTCCGAGGTGATGGGCCCCGGCGTCGCGCAGGAATGCGTCGAGACCAAGGATGGCCTGCACATCTGGGAAGACCACTTCTACCCGGAGATTATCGACCCCGTCACCGGCGAGGTACTCCCGGACGGCTCCGAAGGCGAACTAGTCTTCACCACATTGACCAAGGAGGCCTTCCCGGTACTCCGGTACCGCACCCGCGACCTCACCAGACTCCTCCCCGGCACGGCCCGCCCCGGCATGCGCCGAATGGAGAAGATCACCGGCCGCACCGACGACTTGATGATCATCCGCGGCGTCAACGTCTTCCCCACCCAGATCGAAGAACTCATCCTCACCATCGAAGGCCTCACCCCGCACTACCTCTGCACCCTCACCCGCCCCAACCGCCTCGACGAACTGACCGTCCAGGTAGAAGCCGCCCCCGGCCTCACCGACCACACCCCCGCCGCGAACGCCCTCACCAACCTCATCAAGAACCGCATCGGCATCTCGGCCAGCGTCGAGATCCTGCAACCCCACGCCCTGGAACGCTCCCTGGGCAAAGCAAAACGCATCAACGACCGCCGCCACCTCTGACCGCATGATCGCCGGCGTGCCGACGGACAGGTAGTAGCCGACGGCAACTAGTGCACCTGAGCGCGACCCGGCACCCCGTGTACGCCGTACGGAGGTGCACTACCTGTCGATCTGTACGCCCCGCGCCAGCCCACACTTTCAGGAGGGAACGCCCGCAGGTGTGGGCACGGGTGGAGTCAGGTGAGGAACTTGGGGAGGGTTTGTTCGGTGGCTGTGCGGAGGGTGGGGAGGGCGGTGGGGTCGCCGGCGAGGTGGCGGAAGAGGGCTTGCTGGAAGAGGCCGTCGAGGAGGCCGTAGGCGGTGGCGGGGGTGACTGTGAGGTCGCGGCCGGCCAGGTCGGCGTACGTGGTGACGATGCGCCAGATCATCTGTTCGAGGGACTTGTCGATCTCCAGGGTGTCCTCGCGGAAGGACTCCTCGAAGAGGGACTGGTTGCGGAGGTCGTACCACAGGCGGTGCATGGTGGCGTCTTCTTCGCAGGTGACGGCCAGGGCCGCACCGAAGTCGACCTTGAGTTGGTCTGCGTCCTCGGCGGTGGCGACGATCTGGTCGTACCGCGTGACGCACTCGGCCTTGTACTGCTTGACGCAGTACATGATCAGCTCGACCTTGTCGCGGAAGTAGTAGTGCAGGACGCCGTGCGAGAACTCCGAGTTCTGCGCGATCTCGCGCAGGCTGGTGCGGGCGTAGCCGAGCTGGGACAGCGTTCGCAGCGCCGAGGTGGCGAGCTGGGAGCGGCGCTCCGCGAACTTGTCCACCTGCCGGCGCGAGATGCGATCGGTCACCTCGGTCACGTCAGGCCTCCTGGAATCCCGGCTGCGACCACGATCGGATCGCGCCGGAGGTAGTCCTCCGACTGTACCCCGAACGAAACGATTTCTTGACAGTTGTCCAAGGAACTCTTGACGACTGTCCAGATCTCCACAACGCTGTCAGGACCGCCCGGTCACCGCACCTCATCGGTGATCGGGCACCCCGCAGCGGGAGGAGAAGTGCATGTACGACCTGACCGGCCGCAAGGCGCTGGTGACCGGGGGCGCTCGTGGCCTCGGGGCGGGGATGGCCGAGGCGCTGGCGAAGGCCGGTGCTTCGGTGGTGATCGCGGACATCCAGGAAGATCTCGGCAAGGCGACCGCGGACCGGCTGAAGGACACCGGCGCCACCGCCGCCTTCGTGCCACTGGATGTCACCGACGACGCGAACTGGGAGGCGGCCGTCACCGCCACCATCGCTGAGCTCGGCGGTCTGGACATCCTGGTGAACAACGCCGGCGTCGAACTGTCCGGTCTGGTCGTCGACCTCGATCCGGCCGATGTCCGCACGATGCTGGAGATCAACGTGCTGGGCACCGCGCTCGGCGTGAAGCACGCGTTCCGGGCGATGCGCCCGGGTGGACCGGCGGGGTCTGGTGGCTCGGTGGTCAACATCTCCAGCGTTGCGGCGACGATCCCGTTCCCGGGCATCGCCGGGTACTCCGCGACCAAGTCGGCGGTGGACCGGCTGACCCGGGTCGCCGCGATGGAGTCCGGCAAGCTCGGGTACGGCGTACGCGTCAACTGTGTGTACCCCGGCCTGGTGCCGACCGAGATGGGCATGCAGCTGGCCGCGGACATGGTCACCCTCGGGCTCTGGCCGTCGGCGGAAGCCGCCGTCGGTGACGTGATCGGGCTGACCCCGCTCGGGCGCCTCGGCGAGGTCGGCGACATGGCCGACGCGGTCGTGTTCCTGGCCTCCGACGCCGCCAAGTTCATCACCGGCGCGGGCCTGCCGGTCGACGGCGGAATGGGCATGTGATGGGCGGCAAACCGGTCGTCGTGTACGGCGCCTCGGGGTACACGGGCCGGCTCGTCTGCGAGTACCTGCGCGAATACAACGTCCCCTTCATCGCAGCGGGACGCGACAAGGCCCGGGTACAAGAGGTTCTCGACAAGGTCCCCGGTATCGAGACTGTCGACCACGAGGTGGTCGAGGTCGAGCACAACGTCTCTGCGCTCACCGAGCTGTTCAGCGGCGCCAAGGTCGTGAGCAACATGGTCGGCCCGTTCGTCAAGTACGGGCCCGAGGTGGTCGAGGCGTCCCTGGCGGCCGGCTGCCATTACCTGGACACCACCGGCGAGCAGGACTGGATGCTGGAGGCGGAGAAGAACTGGAGCGACAAGTTCGCCGCGCAAGGCCTGTTGCTGTCGCCGGGTGTCGCCCAGATGTACACGACCGGCGAGATCGCGGCGAACATCTGCCTGGAGACACCGGGGCTCGACACGCTCGACATCCTGGTGCTCTGGAAGGGCTTCCCGACGTACGCGTCGACCCAGACGATCTTCACCATTCTGAAGGCGGACTGGCACTACCTCGAACAGAACGAACTCGTGAAGTGGGATCCGTTGACCACTTTCGAGGTGAACGTCCCGGGACAGCATGCGAGTGCCCTCGCGCTGCCCTGGGGTGGGACGAGCCACCCGGTGTGGTTCAGGCACGACCCCCGGGTGGCCAACGTCAAGGTGGCCGGCGGCGTCTTCGACCGGACCGTCATGCAGGGCGTCGTCGAGGCGGTGAAGATGGTGGAGAGCCAGATCAAGACGCTCCCCCTCGACCAGCAGGACGCCGCGCTCGGCGAGGTCGCCGCCTCGGTGCAGGCGAGCATGCCACCCCGGGAGAACCCGAGGATCAACACCTCGCTCGACTCGGTCCACGCCTCGGGTCCGCTCGGCCGGGCGCACTGTGTCATCCACGGCAACAGCAACTACAAGCAAACCGGTGCACTGCAGGCGTACGCGGCGTACTCGTTGCTTCAGCAGCCGCCGCGTCGCGCCGGACTCGCGTCGGCCTGCCAGGCCTTCGGACACCGCGAACTACTCGGCGTACTACGCAGCTTCGGGCTGGTACTCGAGCCGGTCGTGACCGTGCACCACTGATCGCCCGCGCCGGGGTCGCCACAGGACGAGGCGTACCCGGCGCGGGACACCAGGACCAGGTGCGGGAGTTCTACCCACCCCCCGGGCGCTCCCGCACCTGCACCTGGATCCACCTACCGGGACTGGGGAATCGCGTTTGGGAGCTGGCGTGCGGTTGTTCGACTACCTCGACAAGGGGGCCTCGCTCGGACCGGACGAGCCCTGCCTGACCATGAACGGGGCCAGCCTCAGCTATGCCGAGGTGCAGGAGTTCTCCCACCAGGTGGCTCGCGCACTGCACAAGTCCGGGATCTCACCGGGCGACAAGGTCGCCATCCTGTCGGCGAACAACCCGATCTCGTTCGCCTGCGTCTTCGGCATCTCCCGGGCCGGCGCGGTCTGGTGCCCGATCAATCCTCGCAACGAGGCGGCCGAGAACCGCGAACTGCTGGACTCCTTCGATTGCTCCTGCTTGATCTTCCAGCGCGCGTTCCTCCCGCTGGTCGAACGGATCCTGCCCGACCTACCCAAGCTGACCACGGTGATCTGCCTGGACGATTCCTTGCCGATAGCCACGAGCTTGGTCGACTGGCTGGACGGCGTACCGGCTGATCCGTGGGAGGCGCCGGCCCTCGACGACCTCGCGCTGCTGGTCGGCACCGGCGGGACCACCGGCCGGCCGAAGGGGGTGATGCTGACCGGGCGGAACCTGGAGACGATGTCGGCGATCACCTTGATGAGCTACCCGTTCGAGGGGCGGCCGACCTATCTCGCCCTTGCTCCGTTGACGCACGCGGCCGGCGTGCTGTGCTTCCCGATCCTCGCGCTCGGCGGCGAGGTGGTGATCATGCCCGCGCCGGACCTGGGCGACTTCCTTGCCTTGATCGAACGGCATCGCGTCACTCATACCTTCTTGCCGCCGACGCTCATCTACATGTTGCTGTCCCACGATGCCTTGTCCACAACGGATCTGAACTCCCTGCAGTGCTTCTGGTACGGCGCCGCGCCGATGTCCGCGGCACGCCTGGAAGAGGCGCTGACCCGCATCGGGCCGGTGATGGGGCAACTGTTCGGTCAGAGCGAGGCGCCGATGATGATCGCGACGATGGCGCCGGCCGACCACTTCCACGCCGACGGGTCGATGGCGGTCGAGCGGTTCACCTCCGCCGGGCGGCCGAGTCCGCTCACCCAGGTGGCGATCATGACCGACGACGGGCAACTGGCCGGTCGTGGCGAACGCGGGGAGATCGTGGTCCGGGGGTCGCTGGTGATGGCCGGTTACTACCGGGACCCGGAGGCGACGGCGGCTTCCTCGCAGTACGGCTGGCATCACACGGGGGACATCGGGTTCCTCGACGAGTTCAACTACCTCTACCTAGTGGATCGAGCGAAAGACATGATCATCACCGGCGGATTCAACGTCTACTCGGCCGAGGTCGAGCAGGCGCTGATGGCCTACCCGGCCGTTCGCGACTGCGCCGTCGTCGGGATGCCCGACGAGAAGTGGGGCGAGCGGGTGACCGCCGTACTGCAACTGCACCCGGGGCTGACGGTGACGGAGTCCGAAGTACGGAACTTCGTCAAGAGCCGGCTCGGTGGGGTGAAGACGCCCAAACAGGTCGTGGTCTGGGACGACCTGCCCCGGTCCAAGGTGGGCAAGGTGCTCAAGAACGAGGTGAAGGCACGCCTGTTAAATCAGTAGGCGATGACACCCGCGACAGTTAAGGTTGCGGTCGAGCGACGGAAGGGAGGTGAGCGCGATGTCGAGTGTTCCCGTCGTGCTGCCTGTCCGTCGCACCCGCGACTGAGATCCCGGGCAGCTCCTTTCTTCCTTGGAGCTTTGAATGACTGTTGTTTCCCGTCCGCCGCTGACCTCTGACGAGCGGACCCAACTGACCGGCTGGCTGGATCTGCAGCGATCCTTCGTGCGGATGAAGTGCGAAGGCCTCAGCGAGGAAGACGCGCATCGCAAGCTGTTGCCAACCTCGCCGCTGATGACGATTGCGGGCCTGGTCGCCCACCTGCGCTGGAACGAGTACTCGTGGTTCCAGCTCAACCTGATGGGCGTGCCGGACACCGGGCAGACCCCGTGGACCGAGGACGGGCATCCCGACGCGGAGATGTTCGTCGACGACGTACCGCTGGCTCAGTTGCTGGACGAGTACGACGCCGAGTGCGCCCGGTCGAACGAGACGATCGCCGGATTGTCGCTGGACGAGGTGGAGAAAGGCCCGTACGCCGCCAAGGGCGAAGCCGCCTCGCTGCGGTACGTCCTCTGCCACATGATCGAGGAGACCGCGCGGCATCTCGGTCACCTCGACATCATCCGCGAACTGCTGGACGGTACGACCAGCTACACCAAGGCGCCCGAGTGACCGGCCGACCTCCGCTCACCGGTGACGAACGGACGCAGCTCGTCGGCTGGCTCGACCTGCAACGATCGCTCGTCCGCGGCAAGTGCGAGGGACTGAGCGAAGCCGACGCCTATCGCAAACTGCTGCCGACCTCGCCGTTGATGACGGTAGCGGGACTCGTGTCGCACATGCGCTGGATCGAGTACTCCTGGTTCCACGAGGACCTGCTCGGCGTTCCGGACACCGGCCAGACGCCGTGGACCGAAGGTGGTCCGCGGAACGAGGAGATGATGGTGGACGGCGTCCCGCTCGCCCGACTGCTGGACGAGTACGACGAGGAGTGCGCTCGATCGAACGAGATCGTCGCCGGGTTCTCTCTCGACGACGTGCAGCGCGCACCTGATCGCGACGGAAACCAAGCCTCGGTGCGGTTCATCCTCTGCCACATGATCGAGGAAACGGCCCGCCACCTCGGCCACCTCGACATCCTCCGCGAACTCCTCGACGGCAAGACCGGCTAGCCCGCTTGGCGTAGTACGTGGAACAGCCCCCGGCGCGCGGCGCGGCGGGGGCTGGCGGTTGGGAGCCAGGGGGTCCTGGGCGGAGGGCCCCCTGGCTCAGTTCAGGGGCGGTGTACTGCGTCGAGGGCGTCGGCGATGCCTTCGCCGAAGAAGGCGTTGTTGGCGGTGGTGCCGGTGCAGCGGGCGTCCGGGGTGGTCGGGCACGCGGTGTCGTCGGCTTCCTTGCGGAGGGCCTTCTCCAGGTCGCGCGGCGTCCACCAGGGGTGCACCGACTTCATCAGGGCGGCGACGCCGGTGACGTGCGGCGACGCCATCGAAGTACCGCTCATCGTTCCGTAGCCGCCACCCGGCAAGGTGGACAGGATGCCACTACCAGGAGCCGCGACGTCGATCTTGTTCAGACCGAAGTTGGAGAAGCTGCTCAGCGCCCGCGCCTGGGTGGTGCTGGCGACCGTGATCACGCCGGGCAGTTCGGTCGGCAGGTCGAGGCAGCTGTTGTTGAGCTGGCGCGGTGCCGGGGTGCTGTCGTCCGGGCTGCCGTTGTCGGTGGTCTTGTTGGCCAGGTCGTAGCTCGAGTTACCGGCCGCCGCGACGGACAGCACGCCCTTCTTGGTGGCGAATGCGACAGCACGCCGTACCGACTCCTGGACGGCGCCCTGGTCGCCGTTGTCCTTGCACCAGAATTCCCACGGGTCGATGTAGTAGCTGTGGTTCGTCACGTCCATGTGGTGCTCGGCGGCCCAGATCCAGCCGCAGATCGCGTACTCCGGGTAGATGAACCCGTCGTCGTTGACCACCTTCACCGAAGCGATCCGGACGCCCGGCGCGACTCCGACGATGCCGATGCCGTTCCGGGCGGCAGCCACCGTGCCGGCCACGTGTGTGCCGTGGAAGCTGGTGGTCGGCCGCCAGGCGCCGACGGTGGTGTCGGGTACGCCGTTGTTGATGCAGTTGACCGAGTCGCGGGCGTCGAAGTTCGGCGCCAGGTCCGGGTGCGTGTCGTCCACACCGCTGTCGTTGATCCCGACCAGCACCCGACGCGAACCGTCGGTGACCTCGTGCGCCTGGTCGGCCTTGATCTGCTTCATGTCCCACTGCTCGGCCTCGCGCGGGTCCGCGACCGGCGCGGCCTGGCCGGCCATCATGCTCTTGGCCGAGGTGAGCTTGGCGGCAGCGGAGCCGACCGGGCCCTCGCTGACGGCGGCGGTCCGGGTGGCGCCGACCGACTGGACTTCGCGGCCGTTGCGGCCGGTCCGCACGTCGGTACGGAAGTCGGGGTTGGTCGACTGGGCGACCACCACGCCGATCTGGTCGTACGCCTGCACCACGGTGCCGCCGGCGGCCTTGACCGCGGCCACGACCTTGCGCACGTGACCCGGGCTGGCCTTCGTGTTCACCACGTAGTTCATCAGCACACCAGACTCGGCGGCGGCAGTGGTGGCGGAGCCGCTCGCCGCGTACGGCGAGGCCTGGGCAGCGGTTGCGGCGCCGGCCGTGGTGAACGCCAGCGCGGCGACGGCCAGTCCGGCACTCAGCCGGCGGGTACCAAAGGTTCGGAACACACTCTCTCCTCGGGGCGACAGCGAGTGAACGGAAACGCTCCGGGTGACTCTAGAACGGTTCGCGACCTCAGCGGCTCCTGACCACCCAAGACACGGGAAACCCTGCATTCCGCAGTACCCACCGTTCCCACCGTCACGCTCCGCCCACGACCCCTTGCCCACAGCTGTGGAAGGCCCTGTGGATAACTCGTGGACAAGCGAGGCTGACAGGTGGACAACCTGTGGAGTCAACAGCCGATCCAGGCGCACGTCCCCTGTTGACACCCGTTGTCCACAGCTGCCTGGACCTCTCCGCGCCGAGGGCGGTGGATCCTGATGTGTAAGATAGATACAACAGAGATACGAGCTGCATGGATAAGGGTGAGAGTTGAGTAGCGGGGTGCCGGAGCAAGAGCCGGCGACGGTGGTACTGGGGGACGAGACGACCGAGATCGCGCGGATCGTCGCCGAGGAGGGTCCGGCGGCCGAGCGGATCCCGGCAGCGGAGCGCGTCTACGCGTATGTCAAGGCAGCGATCCTCGACCGGGTCTACCCCGGCGGCGAGTTGCTGACCGAGGGAGAGCTGGCCACCGCGGTCGGAGTCTCCCGTACGCCGGTACGCGAGGCCCTGCTGCGCCTGGAGGAGTCCGGCCTGGTCAAGCTGTACCCGAAGAAGGGCGCGCTCGTCCTGCCGGTCCTGCCGCAGGAGATCAACGACGTCCTCGAAGCGCGCGAGCTGATCGAGACGCACGCCGCTGCCAAGGTCTGGCCGCGCCGCAAGCAGTTGGTGGACAAGCTGGTCCCGCTGGTCGAGGAGATGCGCAAGCACAAGAAGGCCGGCGACGCGAAGAGCTTCCTGGAGGCCGACCGGGCGTTCCACGAGGCCATCGTCGGTGCCGCCGGCAACCAAATCCTCGCCAAGCTCTACAACAGCCTGCGCGACCGCCAGGTCCGGATGGGCGTACCGGGTATCGAGGTGCAGCCCGCGCGGATGGACAAGTCCGTCGCCGCGCACCAGGAGATGATCGACGCGCTCGGCGGCAACAGCGCCAAGCGTTTCCGCGAACTCGTCATCGCCCACATCCACGTCGCCGCGACAGATCTGCGGGGCGTGCAGTGACCGAGCTCCGCTTCCCTCTGGGCGGTCGGCGAGCCTGGGCGGTGTGGGCGACCGCTGTCTTCACCTACCTCGTCACCGTCCTGCACCGAGGCTCGATGAGCGTCGCCGGCCTCCAAGCGGCCGAGCGGTTCCACATCTCCGCCTCCGCGCTCGCCAGCTTCACCGTCGTCCAGCTGACCGTGTACGCCGCCATGCAGGTCCCCGTCGGCATTCTGCTCGACCGCTACGGCTCCAGACGCCTCCTGATCGCCGCATCCGGCCTGCTCTTCATCGCGCAGTCCGCCTTCAGCCTGGTCGACTCCTACCCAGCCGCGCTCGCGGCCCGCGCAGTACTGGGTGTCGGCGATGCGCTCGTCTTCATCAGCGTTCTGCGGGTGGTGATGTCGTGGTTCCCGGCGCTTCGCCAGCCGGTGATGTCGCAGGCGACCGGGATGCTCGGTGGAATCGGCGCGATCGTGTCGACCGTACCGATGGCCGCCGCGTTCAACGCGTTCGGCTGGACCGCCACCTTCGCCGGCGCGAGCGTGCTGAGCCTGATCACGGGTCTGGCCGTCATCTTCCTGCTCCGCAACAGCCCGTACGACGAGCCGCTGCACCGGACGAAGCAATCGCTCACCGAGGTCCGCCGCAACCTGCGCCGGGCCTGGAAGGAACCGGGCACCCGGCTCGGGCTCTGGACGCACTTCACCACCAGCTTCTCCGGCAGCACCTTCGGCCTGCTCTGGGGCTACCCGTTCCTGGTTCGCGGCGAAGGCCTCGCTCCGACGACCGCGGCGTCCATGCTGATCCTGCCGGTCCTGGCCGGCCTCTGCTACGGCCCACTGGTCGGCCGGTACGCCGCCAAGTTTCCCTTCTACCGCTCGTGGATCGTGCTGGCGGTGATCGCGGGCTCCGTGACGATGTGGACCGTAGTACTGCTCTGGCCCGGGCGGGCCCCGATGCCGGTGCTGCTCCTGCTGATCGTCGTACAGGCCGCTGGTGGTCCTGGCTCGATGCTCGGGCTGGACTACGCGCGGACGTTCAACCCGGCGACCAGGTTCGGCGCGGCGAACGGGATGGTCAACACCGGCGGGTTCATCGCGACGCTGATCTGCATCGGCATGGTCGGGGTACTGCTGGACGCGTCGTCCGGTGGTGCTCCGCAAGGCATCGGCGACTTCAAGTGGGCCCTGACGTTCCAGTACGTGCTGTGGGGTCTCGGGACGGTGCAGATCCTGCGGTACCGGCGCCGCGCCCGCGCGACCCTGGCCAGGTACAACCCGGAGGTCTACGAGGCGTTGCGCGCCAACCAGGTCGTCCCGCTGACGAGTTGATCTCAGCCGCTGGCACCGGCTGATATGCGCTCTCAGCCGAGTGACAGGCTGGTACCAGCGGTCAGGAGCACGGTTGTCCCAGAAACAGTCATCTGGGAGGAACCGATGTCCACAACGAACCAGGTCGCCATCTCGGCCGAAGGTCTGGTCAAGAAGTTTGGTACCACCACCGCGCTGGCCGGCGTGGACCTGACCGTGCCCACCGGCACCGTGCTCGGCGTCCTCGGCCCGAACGGCGCCGGCAAGACCACAGCGGTCCGGATCCTCGGCACCCTGCTGCGGCCGGATGCCGGACACGCGACGGTCGGCGGGTTCGACGTCGTCCGCGAGGCGCCCCGGGTCCGCGAGATCATCGGCCTGACCGGCCAGTACGCGTCCGTCGACGAGGACATGTCCGGCCACCGCAACCTGGTCATGATCGGCCGGCTGCTCGGCATGCCCCGGGCGCAGGCCAAACTCCGGGCGGCCGAGCTGCTCGAGCGGTTCGAACTCAGCGAGGCCGGTGACCGGATCGCCAAGACGTACTCCGGCGGTATGCGGCGCCGGCTCGACCTGGCCGCCAGCCTCGTCGGCAACCCGAGCATCCTGTACCTCGACGAGCCCACCACCGGTCTCGACCCGCATGCCCGAAACGGGGTGTGGGAGACCATCCGCAACCTGGTCCTCGACGGCACCACGGTGCTGCTGACCACGCAGTACCTGGAAGAGGCCGACGCGCTGGCCGACTCGCTGATGGTCTTCGACAAGGGCCGGGTGGTGGCCTCCGGGCGCCCGGCCGAACTGAAGGCCCAGGCCGGCCGGCAGACGCTCGACGTACGGCCGGCCGAGCCTGGTCATCTGGAGCGGGTCGCGGCCATCGTCGCGGAGGCCGTCGGCGTACGGCCGACGGTCGACGTGGTGAACGCGGTGGTCAGCGCGCCGGTACCGGACGGTACCTCGATGCCCATCGTGGTCCGCCGGCTCGACGAGGCCGGTATCGCCGTCACCGAACTGTCCCTGCGGCTGCCGAGCCTGGACGAGGTGTTCCTCGCCCTGGTCGGTCACGCCGCCGTCCAAGACACCGCAGTACTGGAAGGAGCGGGCCGATGAGCACCGCCACGTTGGAACCGGTCGCGGCGCACGCCGCCCGCCGGAGCAGGCCGTTCGCCTGGGTCGAGCAGAGCCTGACGCTCGCCTGGCGCAACATCGTCCGGATCAAGCAGAACCCCGAAGCACTGGCGGACGTGACGTTCCAGCCGATCATCTTCCTGCTGCTGTTCCTGTTCGTCTTCGGTGGGGCCATCGCGAACGGCGGCACCTGGCACGATTACCTGCCCTATCTGTTGCCGGGTCTGCTCGTCCAGACGGTGGTCTTCTCGACCATGGGCACCGGCGTCGGTCTGAACGACGACTTCGCCAAGGGCGTCTTCGACCGGTTCCGCAGCCTGCCGATCGCCCGGGTGGCGCCGCTGATCGGTGCGGTGCTGGGCGACGCGGTCCGGTACACGCTGTCGATCGTGATCTTGATGACCACCGGGTTCATCCTCGGCTTCCGGTTCCAGAACGGCGTCGGCAACGGGCTGCTCGCCTGCCTGGTTGTGCTGCTCTTCGCCCTGTCGCTGTGCTGGATCTGGGTCTGGCTGGGACTGAAACTGAAGACCGCACAGGGTGTGCAGGGCATCGCGTTCCTGGTGATGTTCCCGCTCACCTTCGGCAGCAACATCTTCGTCCAGACCGGCACCCTGCCCGGCTTCCTGCAGTCCTGGGTCAAGATCAACCCGGTCGCCCACCTGGTCGACGTGATGCGCGGCCTGATGCTCGGCGGCCCGGTCGAGAAGCCGCTACTGATCACCCTGGCCTGGATGGTCGGCCTGATCGCGGTCTTCGCTCCCCTGGCGATCCGCGCTTACCGCCGCCGCACCTGAAACCCGCAGTACCGAACGAGCGCCCGCAGGTGCCGGCTCCCCGCCGCCAGCTACGGGCGCTCCTGCGTTCCACAATTCATTGCTCAGAGCAACGAAGTCGCATCCGGGCGCAACCGAGGAGGCGACCTCGGAGCCTCGCGATTCAGGTGGTGGGAGCCAGCCGACTGAGGACGCGGCGAAGGGGTGGTGGCGTGGGCCGGATGGGCCCGATCTCTTGCAGGGCAAGCGAAAGGTGGAGTTTTCGCTTGGAAACTGGTCAGAAATCGGGAGTCGGTCTGGCTAAGATGACGAGAGTTCAGGCACGGGGTATCGACAAGAGGTGCAATGAGCGAACCCTCCGTACGCCGTTACTCCGGGCGCTCGGTCGACGAGTGGAAGGCGGCACGACGGGAGCGTCTGCTGGACGCCGCGCTGGAGCTGTTCGGGACCGAAGGCTATCCCGCGACCTCGGTGGAACGCCTGTGTGCACAGGCGAAAGTGTCGACGCGGCACTTCTACCACGAGTTCCGGAACAAGGAGGCCGTGCTGCTCGCGGTGCACGCCGAGCTCATCGAGGTGGGCGTCCGCAGTACGGGTGAGGCGCTGGCCGCGACAGCCGACGCGCCCGTCCGGGAGCGAATCGTGGCGGCAGTCGACGGTTATCTGCAGACCATCATGGCCGATCCGCGCCGCGCCCGGATCTCGTTCGTCGAGGTGGTCGGGATCAGCCCTGCGGTCGAGGAGCAGCGGATCGCCTTCCGGGAGCTGCTGATCTCCAGCGTCGTGCAGGTCGGCGAGACCGCGGTCGCCCGCCGGGAGATCGAGCCGAGGGACTTCCGGTTCGTCGGACTGTGCTTCATCGGCGCCGTCAACACCGTCGTGTACGACTGGATGCTCGCCGACCCGCGGCCGCCGGAGGCGAAGATCTCCGGGGCGCTCCGCGACCTGGCCGTGTCGTTGATGGTGAACTGATTCAGGCCGGCGTGACCCGGGCCCGGAGCTCGGCCAAGGCTTCCGTGCGGGTCCGTGCGGCGCCTGCTTCATAGGCCGCCTCGAATCCGTCGGCTCCGAGCGCCTCGCGGACCCGTTCCTGGAACCGGCGTACGTCGGTGTCGCCGACGGCCCGCAGGCCACGCAGTTCCCCGGCCATGCCCAGCGCCCGGGCACCCTGCACGGCGTCGCCCGCGAGCAGTTCGACCTCGGCCCAGCACTCGACGATCCCCGCGGCCAGCGGCATGTCCTCGGTACCGAGCGCGAGCTCGACCGCCTGCCGGCCGTACTCGCGCGCCTCCGCGAGCTCGCCGCGGGCGACCCGGACCCGGGTCAGCTGACCGAGCATCATCGCCTGGCCGTGCGGGGCCATCCGCTCCGCCTTGAGATCGAGGGTTCCGTACGCCGCCTGCGCCAGCTCCAGCGCCTCGTCCAGCCGGCCCGCGCGACGGGCGATCACGGCCGACCCGAGCATCGCGATGCCCTCGCCGCCACGGCTGCCGGTCTCCTCGGCCAGCTGGCGCGAGCGCTGCAGGTCCTGGACTGCTCCCTCTTCGTCACCGAGCTCGAGCCGGTACATCGCGCACTGGCCGAGGAGCTGGGACAGCCCTTCGGTGGTACCGAGCTCGTTGGTCAGCTTCAGCGCCTCCTCGAGAGAGTCGACCGCGCCCCGGTAGTCGCCCACCGTGCCCTGGTGACTCGCCAGGCCGCGCAGCGCCAGCGAAGTACCCCACCGGTCGCCCAGCGCCCGGAAACCGGCCAGCGCGGTGGTGAGGTCGGCGGCCATCTGGTCGACCTGGCCCTCGTTCTCGCGGAACATCGCCGACATCATCACGGCCATGTTCCGGGTCCACGGGTCGTCGTGGGTCCGGGCCTCGTCGAGTTCCCGGAAGCAGCCGGCCTTGTCGCGGCGGATCGCGGCCCAGATCGCGTTGGTGAAGCGACCGACACCGGCTTCCGCGACGACGGGATGCCGGCGGGCGAGCAGCCGCACGCGGGCCAGCCCACGGATGGCCTTGGGGAACGACACTGCCACATCGCCACCGGACGACAAGGTGCCCAGGGCGTACATCATCAGCGTGTAGGCGCGGACCAGCGGGTCGGTCGGACCCGGCACGCCCAGCGCTGCCTCGAACCACGTGACCGCCTCTGCCGGCCGGCCCCGCATGTTCCAGTACTCGCCGAGAACCGAGACCAGACCGATCGCGGTGTCCGCGTCACCTAGATCCACCGCGGTCCGGAGTGCGTCGAGCAGGTTCTCGTTGTCGGCGTCGAACCTCGCGATCCACTGCAGCTGCGAACCGGTCCGCAACTCCTTGCTCCCCTGGCGGACGAGGTCCACGAAGTACTGCGTGTGGGCCTTCCGCACCTGGTCGAGCTCACCGGATGCGGCGAGCTGCTCAGCGCCGTACGCCTTGACCGTCTCGAGCATCCGGTAGCGCACCGAGCGTTCACCCGCGACCGCCTCGACCAGCGACTTGTCGACGAGGGATGCGAGCACACCGAGCACCGCTTCGGGGGGAATGCCTGGCCCGCTGCAGATCTGCTCGGCGGCTTCGAGCGTCGCGCCACCGGAGAAGCGTGCCAGTCGGCGGGCGACGGCCTGCTCGTCGCAGTCGAGCAGGTCCCAGCTCCACTCGACGACGGCCCGCAGAGTCTGATGCCGGGGCAGCGCCGTCCTGGAACCACTCGTCAGCAACCTGAACCGGTCCGCGAGCCGTTCGACGATCAGCTCCGGGGACAACGCACGCAACCGGGCCGCGGCCAACTCGATCGCCAGCGGCATCCCGTCCAGCCGTCGGCAGATCTCCCCGATCGCCTGCCGGTTCTCGTCGGTGACGGCGAAGTCCGGCCGTACTGCGCGGGCGCGGTCGACGAACAGCTGGATCGACGGGTAGGCGTCGGTCTCGCTGTCCTCCGGCGGCAACCCGAGTGGGCCGACCTGGTGCAAGTGCTCGCCGGGAATACTGAGCGGCTCGCGGCTGGTCGTCAGCACCCGGAGCCGCGGGCAGACGGCCAGCAGCGAATCGACCAGCCCGGCCACTTCCTGGACCAGGTGTTCGCAGTTGTCCAGCACCAGCAGCACGCGGCGATCGGCGATCACCTCGACCAGCCGCTCGGTCGCGGCCCGGCTGGCAGGTAGGTGAGTCGGAGTCAGCGAGGTCTTGATGCTGTCCACGTACTCGCTGGCGCCCAGCGCGCTCAGCATCGCCGGCGCGACATCGGCCGCATCGCCGAGCGGAGCGAGTTCGACGAACCAGATCCCATCACTGCCGCGTTCAAGCAGTGAGCGCCCGGTCTCGGTCGCCAGCCGAGTCTTGCCGGCACCACCAGGACCGACCATGGTGACGAGCCGCGTGCCGTTGGTGAGCAGCCTGGTCAGCTCCGCGACATCGTCGGACCTGCCCACGAAACTGGTCAGCGGCGCACGCAGGTTGCTCTTCGGCGCCGACGGCACCGGCGTCGGCACAGCGACGACAGCAGCCGGGTCGATCACGTCCCCACGCAGTACTGCGACATGCAGTTCGCGCAGCCTGGTGCCCGGATCGGCACCCAGCTCCTCGGCGAGCGTGGTCCGGACCCGCTCGTACGCCGAGAGCGCTTCCGCTTGGCGACCATCGGCGTACAGAGCTCTCATCAGCAGTTCGTGCAGGCGTTCGCGCAGCGGCTGGGCGAGGGCGAGGCGCTCCAGCTCCGCGATCACGTCGCGTGCGTGGCCGCTGGTCACGGCGGCCTCGGCGAGGTCCTCGGCCGCGCCCAGTCGCAGCTCGGCGAGACGGTCGGCCTCGATCCCGGCGAACGGGAGATCGCGCAGATCCGTGAGCGCGTCACCTCGCCAGAGGCGCTCGGCCTGAGTCAGCAGGGCCCTCGCCTGCGCCGGGTCGCTGGTGAGCAGCCGGCGACCACGGAGTAGAAGATCCTCGAACTGCAGCGCGTCGACCGACTCCGGCGGAATCGTCAGCGTGTATCCGGCCGGCCCGGACTGCACCGAGATGCTCGACTCGGTGACCGGCAGACTCGCCCGGAGCCGCGACACCAACGACTGCAGGGCGTTGGCGCTCGGCGCCTCACTGCCCCACAACCCGTCGACGAGGGTGTCGATCCCGACCGGGCGCCCCGCGTCCAGCGCCAGCCGCGCGAGCAGCCCGCGCAGCCGGAGTCCGCGGACGTCCAGCGGGTTACCGTCGGCCGCCCACATCGCGAGAGGCCCAAGCACCGCTATGCGCACCCCTCCAGCCTCCCACACCACCCGCCCCATCTCCCCTGTCTTTTGTCATCTCCCCGATCCGGCCGGCATGAATGCCGACACCTTCCAGCACCGACCGGGTCGTGCATTACTGTCGGCCGGGTGACCGAGATCGCCGCCAAGACCCAGTCCGATCTGAGCCGGATCCTCGCCGAGCGTCAGAGCAAACATCGCGTGCCCGGGTTGGTGGGCGCCGTCGTACGGGAAGGCGCACTGGCTTGGTCCGGCGGCGCGGGATCCGCCGATCTCGAGACGCCGGGAGTGGCGCCGACCGCGGATACGCAGTACCTGATCGCCTCGCACAGCAAGACGTTCACCGCGGTCGCGATCATGGCGCTGCGCGACGAGGGCAAGCTCAGCCTCGACGACCGGCTCGAGCAGTTCGTGCCCGAGAGCAAGCACGCGGGAATCACCATCCGGCAGATGCTCAGCCATGTCAGCGGGATGCAGCGCGAACCGGTCGGGGACGTCTGGGACCAGATGAAGTTCCCGGACCGTGAGCAACTGGTTGCGGGCTGGAACGAGGCCGAGCGGATCGGCAAGCCGCACCACCGGTTCCACTACTCGAACCTGGTCTACTCGCTTCTCGGCGAGATCGTCGCCCGGCTCGACGGCCGATCGTGGTACGAGTCGGTGCAGGCGCGGATCCTGCAGCCGCTCGAGATGCGCCGTACGACGGTCGGCATGGACGGCGGGCCGGCCGCCACCGGGTACTACGTTCCGCCGTTCTCCGATGTGCCCGTGCGGGAGCCGCTGCTCAGCCTCGGCGCGATGGACGCATGCGGCGGGCTCGCTTCGACCGCCGAGGACCTGGCGAAGTGGATGGCGTTCATCGCCGATCCGGTCGACGAGGTGCTCTCCAAGGACACGATCGACGAGATGTGCCAGCCGCAAATCATGGCGGACGTGGACCGCTGGCAACTCGGCTTCGGCCTGGGCTTCATGCTGCTCCGCCTCGGCGAACGCGTCTTCGTCGGCCACACCGGCGGCATGCCCGGTCACATCACCGGCAGCTTCGTGCACCGCCCGTCCGGTACTGCGGGGATCGCGCTCATGAACACCACCTCCGCCCCCGACCCGGCCGGCCTCGCCACCGACCTGGCGATCAAGGTGCTCGACGACGACCCGCTGCCACCCAAGCCGTGGATCCCCGGCACCTCGGTCCCCGACGAACTCACCGGCGTCCTCGGCACCTGGTTCACCGAGGGCCAGCCGTTCGTCTTCTCGGTCCGTGAAGGCCGCCTCGAAGCCGCCGCCCCAGGAGCCCCCGCCCACAAGGGACCCGCGGTCTTCGAACGCATCTCCGCCGACCTCTACCGCACAGTCTCCGGCCGCGAAACCGGCGAACTCCTCCGCATCACCCGCGACTCGACCGGCGACCCCACCACCCTCCACTGGGCCACCTACCTCTGCACCCGCCAACCCCTAGCCTTCGGCCAACACCACTAACCCCGCACGACGCCCACGCAGCTCGTGCCCGAGGCTGCTGTCAGGCGAGGGTTATGAGGGTTATGCCGGCTACTACTACGGTGGCGGCCAGGGCTCGTTTGGGGCCGAAGCGTTCGCCGAAGAAGAGGGCGCCGATGATGGCGCCGAAGATGATGCTGGTTTCGCGGAGGGCAGCGACGGCGGCTAGGGCTCCGCGGGTTTGGGCCCATAGGACGAGGCTGTAGGCGGCGAGCGAGACCAGGCCGCCGGCGAGGCCGGCGTACAGGTAGCGCTTTTCTACCCGGAGGAAGCTCAAGCCCCGTCGCCAGAGGACGAAGAGGATCAGGACGGCATTCTGGAGGGTGAAGGTCCAGCCCATGTACGACGCGAGCGGGACCTTGCGGACGGCGACTCCGTCGACCACCGTGTAGGCGGCGATCAGCAGGCCGGTGCCGAACGCGGCGAGCAAAGCAGGCGCCTGGTGGCGTTTTGGGCGGCCGCCGATGAAGACCAGGGCGATCAGGCCGGCCGAGATGAGCAGTACGCCGGCCAACTCCAGCGGCATCAGGTGCTGGTTGAGCACCACGACCGCGACCACCGCGACCACCCACGGCGACGTACCGCGCGCCAGGGGGTAGACCTGGCTGAACTGACCGAGGTTGTACGACATGACCAACCCGCCGTAGTACGCAAGATGCACCACCACCGAAGCGATGATGTACGGCCACGCCTTCGCCGGTGGCAGCCCTGTGATCGCGATCGCGACGACGGCACACGCGCCGGACGACAACGCGAGCAGCGCGAACCCACCAAGGCGATCCGGTACGCCGTGCGCCATCGCGTTCCACGCCGCGTGCAGCACCGCCGCACCGAGCACCGCCAGCAACACCGTCACCCCACCACCCTGTACGAGCAGGGGGGCAACCACCACCGAGTTCCTGACCGTGGAAGAGCTAACTGCAGGTGACTTCCGCATTCAGCCAGTCGGCATGGTCGAAGTCGGGGCTACCGGCAATATCGAGACGTAGCTCCAGTACCGCGACGCCGGTGACCGTCGCGTTGATCGCAACAGCACCACCGGCTCCGGTGGCGTCGGCCTGGCCCAGGCGGGTGCCGTCACCCCAGACCTCGAAGTGGACCTGCCCGCGGTCGCCTACCTCGTCGTCGATGCCGACCGACGTGGTGAAGCTGCTGCACTGCTTGCCGAGGTAGAAGCTCGCTGCGCCGTTCGCGTGACCGCCGAGACCGGACGGGTAGACCACACCGGCCACCGTGAGTGGCTGTCCGTCGCCCTCAGCCTGCTCACCGACGCTGCGGTTCCGCTCGAGCGGACCCCAGCCGTTCGTCATGGAGACCCACGGCCGGTCACCGAGCTTGGACTTGCCGGCCGGCGGCGGCGTACCGAGGCAGGTGATCTGCGGATCGAGCCAGTCCGCATGGTCGTAATCGGGCGTCGCCCCTGGATCGAGCCGCAGTTCCAGTACATCCACACCGCTCAGATTCGCGTTCAGCGTCACGGCACCACCGGAGCCGCTCGCGTCGGCCTGGGCCAACCTGGTCCCGTCACCCCACACCTCGAAGCGCACCTGACCTTGGTCGCCCACCTCGTCGTCGATGCCGCCCGCCACGGTCAGCTGGGTGCAGTTCGAGTCGAGAAAGAACCCGATCCGGCCAGGAGCGTGGGCGCCGAGTCCCTTCGGATACACCGTGCCGGCGACCGTCAGCGGCTTGCCGTCCCCCGAGTCCTGACCGCCCACGCTCTGGTTGCGCTCGACCGGACCCCAATAGTTCTCCGAATACACCCACGCCTGATCGGACAGCGTCGTACGACCAACTGGCGGCGGATCGGACACCGTGAAGCCGCCTCCGCCCGAAGCGTGCTGCACGCTGCCGTTCCAGGTCCAGTCAGCACTCCCAGTCAGCTCCACCGGTCCAAGGGCTGGCTGACTGGCTGCGAGGTGCCAGGTCACCACACCCGTCGATCCAGCGGGGACAGTTGGCAACTGCGTCGATCCGGCCGGAGTCGTCGACCACGGGCTCGGTGCATTCAGGGCAAGCTGCGCAGCCGTCAGCGCAGCGGGGCCGTCGTTGTTGATCTTCACCCGTACGTCGACTCGCCCAGCCGTGGAGACGTAGGGCTTCACGGGCTCGGCCTCCACCACGACCAGTGGCGCCAGGCCGACCGAAGCACCCGGCGTCACCTTGAACATCGCGGCCTCGTGCGATGCCACCTGCGCGCGGATCGTCCCGCCTGAAGCCCGTACGGCGTCGGTCCACAAGTTCTTCACCGTGTACGTCGAGGAGGCGCCGAGCCCGAGTGCGCCGGCCGTCGTACTGATGGTGGCGAGGCTCTGCGATCGATTCAGCAGCACGACCGCGGCGGAGCCGTCGGAGAGCTTCTTGGACCAGACCTCGAGGTCGCCGTCGTCGCGAATCTTCTTGCCCTGCTGGCCGGCCCAGTCCTGATCGACCGCGACGACGTCCGGGTCGGTCAGCTGATCCCGCGTCGTCGCGGGCATGTTGCGAAGGTCGTTGCCCGCGATCAGCGGCGCGTTCAGGATCGACCAGAGGCTCATGTGCGCCTGGCTTTCGCCGTCGGTCAGGCCGCTGTTGCCGACCTCGAGCATGTCGGGGTCGTTCCATTGGTTCGGTCCGGAGTACGCCTCGAGCCCGACCTGCTGGTCCAGCAGTGACATCACGCTCGGCCAGTTGTTGGCGATGTCGCCGGTGGTCCGCCACATATGACCGCCTGCCTCCGAGGCCCACAACCAGGGTTGGTTCTGACCCCATTCGCAGATGCTGAAGAGGATGTCGCGGCCGCTCGCGACCAGCGCGTCGCTCATCGTCCGGTAGCGGGTTTGGGCCGACATGCCGTCGTGGTCGCCGCAGTTGTCGTACTTGAGCAGGTCGACACCCCAGCTCGCCCAGGTCTGCGCGTCCACGGTCTCGTGGTGCAGGCTCGCGGGCAGGCCGGCACAGGTGTACGAACCGGCGGACGAGTAGATGCCGAGCTTGAGACCGTTGGCGTGGACGTAGTCGGCGATCGCCTTGATTCCGTGGGGAAACCGCCGCGGGTCCGCCGTCAGCTGCCCGGCGGCGTCACGTTGCGGCGCCATCCAGCAGTCGTCGAGGTTCACGTACTCGTACCCCGCCGCAACCATCCCCGACGACACCATCGCGTCGACGGTGCCCTGGATCACCTTCTCGTTGATGTCGCAGCCGAAGGTGTTCCAGCTGTTCCAGCCCATCGGCGGCGTCGGCGCGAGGTTCGGTTTGGCAGCCGCGGCGGCCGGCGCGGCCTGCACCGGAAGTGCGGGAAGCCCACTGAACAAGGCGATTCCGAGAAAGGCGGCAAGCAGACGTCGGCGCACGGCGGACTCCATCTGGGTGGGCGGGCACTCACTGCGATGGAACGTACGCGGGCCGTGCGCAGGCGACAACACATTCAATCAGCGCGAAAACCAGCGCTCGACGTGCAGGAACCCCGGGCGGATCGCCCGGGGTTCCTGGTGTTCGCCTGACCCGTCAGAACATCAGTGCGCGGGCGGGGTCCTCGAGGATGCCGGCCACGTCGGCGAGGAAGGTGGAACCCTTCTCGCCGTCGATCAGGCGGTGGTCGAAGGACAGCGCCAGTGTGGTGATCCAGCGGGGCACGATCTCGTCGTTCACCACCCACGGCTGCTTGCGAACCGCGCCGAAGGCGAGGATCGCGGCCTCACCCGGGTTGATGATCGGTGTACCGGCGTCGACGCCGAACACGCCGACGTTGGTGATCGTGAACGACCCACCGGCCTGGTCGGCCGGCTGCGTCTTGCCCTCGCGGGCCACGGCGACCAGGTTGTTCAGCGCCGCGCACAGCTCGGGCAGCGTGAGCGACTCGGCGCCCTTGATGTTCGGCACGATCAGCCCGCGTGGGGTGGCTGCGGCGATACCGAGGTTGACCGAACCCTTGAGCACGATCTCCTGGGCGGCCTCGTCCCACGCCGCGTTGATGATCGGCGTACGGCGAGCCGCCAGCGTGACCGCCTTCGCCAGGATCAGCAGCGGCGAGACCCGGAGGTCGCGGAACGCCTTGTCCTGCTTGAGCCGGTCGACCAGCTCCATCGTGGCGCTGACGTCCACGGTGATCCACTCGGTCACATGCGGCGCGGTGAACGCACTGCTCACCATCGCCTGCGCCATCACCTTCTGCACACCCTTGATCGGAATCCGGGTGTCCCCCTGCGCACTGACCACAGGAGCAGCAGCCGGTACTACGGACGTCACGGCCGCAGCCGTGTGGTTCTCGACATCCGCCCGAGTGATCACCCCACCCGGCCCGGAGGCGGTCACCTCAGCCAGATCGATCCCCAGATCCTTGGCCAACTTCCGCACCGGCGGCTTGGCCAGCACATGCACAGACCCACGGTTGCCTTCGGCAACCGAAGGGAAGGCGGAGGGTCCGGCGAGTGCCGGCGATGGCGAAGCCGAGCCAGGCGCGGCACCACCTGCAGGCGCGGCTTGCGGCGCCACCGCAGTTTCAGCAGCGTGCGACGCAGGAGCAGCAGCGCCGGGCGACGTAGGAGCCCCGCCCTTGCGCGGGCGGCGCTTTGCTTCGGTGGTTTTCGGGCCGTAGCCGACCAGGACCGCCGTCCGGCCACCCGGAGCGGCGCCGCCGATCTTGCCGGCTTCGATCTCGTCGCCGTCGGGGATCGACGGGACCATGTCCTCGGCACCGGTGCCAGTGGGCGCCGGAGCGAGGTCGCCCGGCGTCGCGTCGGCCGTCTGGACCGAGATGATCGGCGTACCGACGTCGACCGTCTCGCCTTCGGGCACGAGGAGTTCGGTGACGACACCGGCGTACGGGACCGGGAGTTCGACCAGCGACTTCGCCGTCTCGATCTCCACGATCGTGTCGTTCAGCTTGACCGTGTCGCCGACCTTGACCTTCCAGCTGACGATCTCGGCCTCGACCAGGCCTTCTCCCACGTCCGGGAGGCGGAACTGCTGGATGCCCATCAGTACTCCATCACCCGGTCGACACCATCGAGCACCCGGTCCAGGTCGGGCAGGTACTCCTCTTCCATCCGCGACGGCGGATAGGGAGTGTCGTACCCGGCGACCCGCAGTACGGGAGCCTCCAGGTGGTAGAAGCACTCCTCGCTCACCCGCGCGGCCAGTTCGGAACCAGGGCCGAGTGACAACGGCGCCTCGTGCACGACGACCGCGCGCCGGGTCTTCTTCACCGACTCGAAGATCGTCGGCAGGTCCAGCGGCGAGATCGAGCGCAGGTCGACGACCTCCAGGTTGCGGCCGTCCTCGACCGCCGCCTCGGCCGCCTGCAGCGCCGTCTTCACCATCGGGCCGTAGCAGAACAGCGTCGCGTCGGTGCCCTCGCGGACCACCCGCGCCTTGTACAGCGGGTACCCCGGGTCGGCGCTCTCGTCGAGCTCGGCCTTCTCGTGGTACCGGCGCTTCGGCTCGAAGAACACCACCGGATCGTCGGAGGCGATCGCCTGCTGGATCATCCAGTACGCGTCGACCGGGTCGCTACAGGCGACGACCTTGAGGCCGGCCACGTGCGCGAACAGCGTCTCCGGCGACTCGGAGTGGTGCTCGACCGCGCCGATGCCGCCGCCGAACGGGATCCGGATCACGATCGGCATCTTCAGCTTGCCCATCGACCGGTAGTGCATCTTGGCGACCTGGTTGATGATCTGGTCGTACGCCGGGAAGACGAACCCGTCGAACTGGATCTCGCAGACCGGGCGATACCCGCGCAGCGCCAGGCCGACCGCGGTACCGATGATGCCGGACTCGGCCAGCGGGGTGTCGATCACCCGGTCCTCGCCGAAGTCCTTCTGCAGACCCTCGGTGACCCGGAAGACGCCGCCGAGCTTGCCGATGTCCTCACCCATGATGACGACCTTCGGGTCCTTCTCCATGGCGGCCCGCAGGCCCATGTTGATGCCCTTGCCGAGGCTGATCTTCGCCATCTCAGTGCTCCCCTTCGAACGAGGCGGCATAGGCGGCGTACTGCGCCTGCTGCTCCACCAACTGCGGGGTCTGCTCGACGTACGCGTGCTGGAAGAAGTCCGTCAGCGTCGGATCGGGCATCGACAGGCAGCCCTCACGCAGCTTGGCGGCGATCTGGTCGGCCTCGGCCTCGATCTCGTCGAAGAAGTCGTGGTCGACGCCGGCGGAGCGGGCCAGGTACGCCTTCACGCGCTCGATCGGGTCCTTCAGCTTCCAGTACTCCAGGTCCTCGGACAGCCGGTACTTCGTCGGGTCGTCGGAGGTGGTGTGCGCACCCATCCGGTAGGTGTAGGCCTCGACCAGGGTCGGACCGCTGCCCTCCCGAGCGCGCTTGAGCGCTTGCTGGGTGACGGCGTACGTCGCGAGCACGTCGTTGCCGTCGACGCGAACGCCGGGGAACCCGAAGCCGGCGGCGCGCTGGTACAGCGGGATCCGGGTCTGCCGGTCGATCGGCTCCGAGATGGCCCACTGGTTGTTCTGGCAGAAGAAGACGACCGGCGCGTTGAACACCGAGGCGTAGATGAAGGCCTCGTTCACGTCGCCCTGGCTGCTTGCGCCGTCGCCGAAGTACGCGATCGTCGCCTCACCGTTGTCGGCGTCACCGACCGCGTGGTCGCGCTGCTGGCCCATCGCGTACCCGGTTGCGTGCAGCGTCTGGGCGCCGATCACGATCGTGTACAGGTGGAAGTTGTTGTCCCGCGGATCCCAGGCACCCTGGTCGACGCCGCGGAACAGCCCGAGCAGGTTGAGCGGGTCAACGCCCTGGCACCAGGCGACACCGTGCTCGCGGTACGTCGGGAAGACCATGTCCTTCTTGTTCAGGGCGCGGCCGGAGCCGATCTGCGCGGCCTCCTGGCCGAGCAGCGAGGCCCAGATGCCGAGCTCACCCTGACGCTGCAGCGCAGTCGCCTCGGTGTCGATCCGGCGGACCAGGGTCATGTCCCGGTAGAACCCCTTGATCGCCTCGTCGTCGAGGTCGAACGAGTAGTCCGGATGCTCGACGCGCTCACCTTCGGGCGTCAGCAGCTGGACGAACTCGACCTCCTCGGAGGCCTGGGACGGACTGACCGGCGCCTCGACGGGCGCGAACACTTCCGGGGCAAGGCCCGGCACCGACTCACTCACATGCACTCCTCGGGTTCGAGCGCGGGATCGCCGCGACCGCAACGTTGCACGGGTCCCGGCCCATCCAGCCGGGTGAGGCTTCGAGGGTTAGGACCGCGTGGATCCAGGGTTGATGCACACCGCATGGCAGTGAACCTCCTCACTGGTATCACTGCCCATCTTGCCGGACACCGTACCGATGAGGTTGCTGATCCGCTAACTGTCTGGACGCCGACTTGTACGCCGGTACGCAAAGCCGTCCAGCGGTGAGACACCAGTCCAACCAGTGGTCTCATCCCGGGGCGCCCGCACGCTCGAATCACCCCGGTGTAACACCACCAAGGTCATTCCTGCGACTTCCGTCACAGCTTCGTACCGATCCCTGTGCATCCCCGCCGTACCACTCCAAAACTGGTCCACCCCCCAGCGGCAATCACCACCCGCCCCCACCCCACCACCCTCAGCAACCCCCAACCATCCCTCACCACCCACCCCGCACCGCCCTGCCTCCTTTTTTCACCCCACCTCTCCCGCCCGCGCGACCCACCCAGCGCGACTTCGACATGGCCCCGCCTCCAGCCTCACCCACCGCCCGTCCCAGCTCCCCCCGCCTCCTCCCTCACCCGACCACCCGTCCCGCCTCACCCCGCCCCTCCCCGCCCTCACCGCCCGTCCCGCCTCACCCCGCCCTCACCGCCCCTCCCCGCCCTCACCGC
>NZ_QFXK01000005.1 GCF_003261635.1 Kribbella monticola
GCGGTCGGGTCGCCGCCGTCGATCCAGCCCTTGCCGGACTTGGTGGCGTAGCCGAGCCCGAAGACCTTGTCGACGAACGCCCACAAGAACGTGAGGCCGTAGACGATCCGCAGTACGGCGAAGGCCCGCCCGGCAGCAACCCGGGTGGCGCTGGTCGGTACTGCATCGCGGTCGGGCTCCATCACAGGTGCGGGGATGGGCCGCCGGTGCGGTGTGGTGGTCATGATCTTTCCTTTCGAATCGAAGTGATGTGTTGATCGTGGCGGCCGCCGCACCCTGCTCGGCAGAGCATGTGGTCACAGGCGTTGGTGCCGAAGGGCCTGTCCTCACGGGCCCCAAGCCTGCTGCGTTACCGCCAGTCCGCAGACAGGCTGAAGGTGCGGCAGCGGTTGTCGCGTGAGCAGTTCGTGGAGGCCCCTCATGTCCGAAGACCAGCTGACGATGGAACAGATCGACGTACTGCTCAGCGCCGCCGTCGCCGCACCCAGCATGCACAACACCCAGCCATGGCGGTTCGAGATCGACGGCAACGTGATCGACGTCTACCTCGACGGCTCCCGAGCCCTGCCCGCCGAAGACCCCACCGGCCGCGCGATGCGCATCGCCGCCGGCGCCGCGACCTACAACCTGCGCTGCGCAGCCGCGTCCATGGGCTACAACAGCTGGTTCGGTCTTGTACCCAACCCCAAGGAGCCCGACCTGGTCGCCCGCATCGTCGTCGAGCCGACGGACACCCCCGACCGCAACCTCCAGAACCTCTACACCCAGATTCCCCGCCGGCACACCAGCAGGGAGCCGGTCCGACCGGTGCAACTGTCCACGGACACGCGGATTGCGCTGACCTCGGCGGCGATGGACGAAGGCGCCGACCTCACCTGGCTGCCGCCCGACAAGGTCCACGCGGTCCTCGACCTGCTGGTCGACACCGATCTGCGCGAGATCGGCGACTGGCACCGCCGCGAGGAGCGATCCCACTGGATCGGCGGCGAACGCATCGCGCACATGGTGATCCGGTTCGGCCACAGCACAGTGCACGGCGCAACGCCACGGCGACCCGTTTCCACCTTCGTCCACACTCCAGCCGAGGAGTCGAAATGACCGGCCTCAGGAATCTGCAGACCGAGATCGCTCGGGGCCTGGTCAGTCGTGAGGGGTGGCGTTGGCGGGGTTGGGGCGGCGGTAGAGGGTGCGGCCGGTGGTGGTGACGGTGTGCAGGAAGGAGAACGGTTCCTTCGCGTACTCCGTGAGTTCCTCGCGGGTGAAGACGTGGATGTCGACGGGGATGAGCATGGAGCTGACCAAGGGCATCAGGTCCGTGGTCCGGCGCGACGCGGGCAGATCCGTGTCGCGGATCAGGACCAGGTCGAGGTCGCTGGCCGCGGTGGCGGTGCCTTTGGCGTACGAGCCGATGACGATCACCTCCTCGGGGTCGGCGCGGGCGACGATGCGATCCACCAGGGCGTTGATCTCGCGGTCCGTCAGCATGTCAGGCCACCGTGTAGTTGATGATCAGGAACAGTTCCTCGATCGCGTCGGCCGGTAGTGAATGCCAGTCGGCGGCGCCGTCCGCCCGCAGTTTCAGCACCCAGTCGGCCAGCACGAGTTCCGCGCCGGTCAGATCCTTCACCGCCCGGTGCATCCCGGCGAAAGCCGGATCGACGCTGAGCGTGAGCAGATCCGCCGGCGTCTCGCCCAGCCCCGAGACCATCACCTGGTGGTCGCCGCCCTTGATCCGCGCGACGACCTCGATCCGGCGTACCTTCTTCGCGCCGGCCTTCTTGGCGAACAAGGGCAGCCGCGCGGCAAGCCCACTCAACGCCAGTTGCTGATCGTCTCCCGGCCCGCCTGGGTGCAGGAACCGGTACCACGCATCGGGGAAGTCGCGCTGCAGGTCGTACACCCAGTACAGGCCTTGCCGCCCGTCCGCCAGCTCCAGTTCGTTCAACGTGCTCTTCAGTGCCGCGGTCGCGGGTTCGCCGAGTGCCTCGCCGGCCTCGCGAGCGGTGTAGTTCACATGCAGGACGACGTCGGAGATCGTGTCCAGGTCGAACTGCGCGTGCTCCTTCGCGATCCGCAGCTTCCATGAGCTGATCGCTCCCGCGCCCTCGAACGGCAGGTACCGTTCGTCGGCGAAGTCGAGGACGAACATCCCGTCGTCGTGCTGGGCGTCGCTGGTCGCGATCGACTGGACGGCGCCGATGCCGTCGCGGAAGCGCGGATCTTCGACCGACGTGTCGCGCGGGTACTTGCCACCCAGCAGCGTCGAGTCGGCGCGCAACTGGTTCCCGGTCAGGGTCAGTGTGCAGGCGATCGACGTGTACGGTCCGGCCACACACGGGATCGACAGGCTGACCGACTTGATCCGCCGGAAGTAGTGCCCGGGGAAGTCCAGATCGAACAAGGCCTCCGGCAGGTCGACGTGGCATTCGCCGTTCTCCCGCAGGGACAGCAGCGCCACCGGATCGAACTGCGCGAGGGAGACGTGCTTGGTCAGCTCGTACTCGCGCTTGTTCTGCTCCAGGTGCGCGGCCTCGAGCCGGTTCAGGTCGTACGACAGGCGTTCGCCGGCCAGCAGCCCCTTCCGCAGACTGTCCCAGTAGCCGAACTTGACGTAGTTCGAGGTCGGCAGCCCGAGTTCGTACCGGAAGCTCTGCTCGGCCCGCTTGGCCAGGTCGTAGGCGAGCTGGTAGCTCTGGAAGTAGACGGTCGAGATCTGGTTCACCATCCACTCGTACAGTTCGGTGGCGGTGAACTTGGTGGTCAGGTACTCCGCCTCGACCTTGGCCAGTTCGATCCGCTGGTCCTGCCCGGCGAGCTCCTTCACGGCGAGCTGGTGCCGGATGTCGGCGGCCGCGATCTCCTTGTCCAGTTGCGGAAGCTGCAGATCGGCGAGGGTCTTCTGCAGCCCCCAGTCCTCCGCGCGCCGGTCGTAGCTGCCGATCGTCGAGGTCATCCCGGCGCCCATCTGGGCGATCGTCGAGCCGCCCCGGAGCGCGTCGGCCGCGCCGTACAGCGAGATCGCGAAGTTCTTCCCGCCGATCTTCAGCTTCACCGTCGGGGAGCCGCCGAAGCCGGACACGCCCGCATCGATCTCCGCGATCAGGGCGAGCGAGGCACCGATCGCCCGGACGACGGTCGCACCCGTCTCCAGTCCCATCGCGCCGATGGTCAGCCCGAGCCACGCCTTCTCCCAACCGTTCCAGCCGGCGTCGATGAGCTTGGTGTAGTGCGCCGACCGAGCTTGGGTAATCAGCTTCGACGCTTCCAGCGCTTCCTTGTTGCGCATCGCCTCGGTGATCTGATCGGAGCGGATCGAGCGGACCTGTTCGAGCAGCTTCTGCTCGTGCCCGGCCCGCAGTACGGCGAACTCCTCCGCGTCCCGCTTCTCCAGCGCCGCAAGCATCGCCGAGCCGAGCGCCCGTACCTCGTCGCAGACGGCTCGGGCCCGCCGCAGCATCACGGTGAACCGGTACTGCGGTGCCGGCGCCGACAGATCGTTGATCACGGCACCGATGTCCAGACCGGCCGCCGTCGCCTGGACCAGCAGGGCGGGATCGATCGGAGGATCCGACAACGGCAACTGGCGGACGACGCCGGCCAGGTTCATGCAGTGCCGGATCTTGAACAGCCGGTCGTCGATCGTGTCCCACAGCGTCTGCAGCTTGTCATTGTCCGGGATCCCGAAGTACAGGACGTCCAGTCGCGGCAACTCCGGCCCGGCCGGGCCGGCGCCTCCTCCGGCGCCCGACGGCGGCGGCACCAGATTCTCGATCTCGGTCAAGACGTTGCCGAAGGCATCGATGCCTTCCTGCCTCAGCTGGTTGAAGGTCTTGACCGGTACCGGGTCCTGCCGTGGCACCACGCGTGCCCTCGGCCCCCGCAGCTCCGCGCACATGACATACAGCTGAGTGGCCTCGTTGATCGACTCGATGGTGTCCTGGGCGAACAAGTGGTCGGCCCAGGCGATCAGCGTCTGGATGTACTTGATCAGCACGTTCTTCTGATAAGCCACGGTACGCATCCGGGCGATCAGATGGGGGTTGAACGGGTTGTCGCGCCACTCCCGGACCTGCTCGCGCAGCTCGGCGTCGCCCTTGGCGATCCCCAGCATGATGTTCTGGATCTTCTGCTGGTAGTACTGCGCCTTGGTCGTCTCGTAGAACGGCTTGGTGATCCAGAACCGCTGCTGGGGCGTGTCCGGGTCGGCCGTCGTCGTGTCCGGCGTCGTCGGGTCGAAGATGTAGTGGAACCAGCTGATCGCCTCCTCGAACTTCTGGTCCGAGCTCAGCTTGTTGGCGATGAAGAACGGTACGTGGAAGAACAGCTCCCAGTTGTACGGCGAGTAGGCGCCCTTGTAGCTGAAGTCGACGTCCTCCACCGGATAAGGCTTGGTGACCACCGGGGTCGGCTTGTAGCCGGCGAAGTCGAACGGTGCCGGGCTGCCGGTGATCGCGGCCGGGTCGACCTGGATCCGCCGGTTCAGCAGTCCACCCAGGCCCCAGATGTTGAGTTCCTTGATGAACAGTTCGACGTACGGGTGGTAGTGCGGGAAGAACTCGAAGGTCGCGATCTCCTTCGAGTGCCAGGCGTGCGACCAGTACGACCAGTCGGTGCGCCACGAGTAGTCGACGAAGTACGAGCGCCAGGGGTCCCAGACGAAGAACGAGCCGTCACCGGCGAAACCCCGCGCCTGCGAGTCGACGACCGTGCGCGTCAGGCCGGGCGCGATCTGGTCGAGCAGGCGCATCGCCGGCGCGTTCTCGTGCGCGGTGAGCAGATGCGGCTTGACGCCGGTCTCCTCGATCGCGTTGTAGTAGAAGTACTGCGACTGCGTCTGGTGCAGGATGAGGTTGTTCTCGAACCGGCTCTCCGCGGGCGAGACCAGTTGCTCGTACTGCGAGGTCTGGCTCGCCGTCGTGATCTGCTTGCCGACCTTGTCGAACCAGGCGTTGCTGATCGGGGCGTAGGCGGCAGTGTCGTTGGTGGCGAAGACGCGGGTCCTGATGAACGGTTCGGCCCTGGTCCGGAAGCTGACGTTGTCGAGCCGGCTGCCGCCGACGGTTCCCTCCGACAGGTTGACGAACGAGTCCGACAGCACCTTGGGGGTCCATTTGCCCTTCTTGAGTTCGCTCCAGAACAGGCGGACCTCCCAGAAGCGGGTCGGCGCGATCAGCGTCGTACTGGCGTTCTCGGATGGCGTCGTCATGGCCGTCGGCGGAGTGGCCTTCGCGACGAACTGCGGCCAGAGCAGGTGCAGCCTGCGGTTGTGCAGGCCGATCACCAGGTGTTCGGAGCTGATGTCGAGTTCGACCTTGCGCCAGGCAAGCCACCGGGCTCCGTTGATCCGCTGCCGGTAGTAGTGGTCCGGACTGGCGCTGCTGCGGGTCCGGCCGATCACGTGCAGGACCGACTCGTCCGCCCCGATCGCCTGGTCGTAGGTGGCCCGGATCTCCAGGTTCGCCACCGCGTCCAGCTTCTCCAGGTAGTTGAGGTAGGCCTGCTCCGCCGTCTCCTGGGTGATCTCGTTCTGCAGCAGCTCCTGCTCGAGATCGACGAAGAACGGCGACTTCTCGTCGCGCAGTTCCGGCTCGATCCAGTTCTCCGGATACAGGAAGACCTTCCGGTTCGCCTCCCAGACGCGGTACCGCTTCATCCACGGCCACTGCTTCCACTTCTGGTCCAGCGCCGAGTTCGCGAGGATGTCGACCTCCAGGTTCAGCAGACACCGCTGAGCGAACAGTTGCGCCGAAGCCGCCGCCTGCTTGAGCCGGGTGGTCACCATGCACGGCTGCATCTCGACGTCGATCAGGTAGTAGCCGTAGAGACCGTCGGAGTCGACCCAGTTCTGTCCTTGTGCCTGGTCGGGATGGGCCACCAGCCAGCTCACCAGCGCCTGCCGCTTGGCCTCCCGGAAACCGTCCTGGACGGGAGTGATGACCTGCAGCCATTGGGACAGGTCGTACTTCGCTTTGACCGACTGCTTGAGCCCTTCGACGATGTCCTCGGTGGGCTGCGCCACAGCCCACGAGACCGCCCGAGCAGCAGTGACCCCCAACGACCGCAGCGCGCCGAAGCAGTCAGCCAACCTGTTCAGCGTCCCGGGCTTCAGCAACTGCTGCACGGTCGTGTCCGTGCCGGCCACCTTGTCGACCCAGCCGAACGCCTCAGCCAAAGACACCACGTCGGCGCTGTTCCAGCCTGTGAGCGCACTCAACGCGGTCACGGCGGCCGCAGGTGCGGTGGTCGGTGCAAGCAGTAAGGACGCGAGCTCCAGCGCCGTACCGGCCGAGGCAGGCAGCCCCGAGCGCCAGGCGAAGAATCCCCGGAGCGAGATCCATTTGGCCAGGTCGACGGCGGGCCCGGTCGAGTCGACCGGGAAGTCGCCCGGATGCGGCCATGCCAGTCCGGTCGCATTCGCCTCGACCAGCCACCAGGCCACGTCGGGCGCACTCAGCGACAGCCGGCTGATCACCTCGGCGTTCTTGTGCAGCAGGCGCAGGGCTGCGAACTGCGACGGGAAGCCGGTTTCGTCGAGCGCGAACTGGTAGCTCCCGTCGGGCAGCACGGCCAGCAGCCGTGGATCGTCGAGCACCTTCGCCAACGGATCCGCGCCACCAGGCAGCCGCAAGCCGGCCAGCAGCGAGTACGTCGTCGGCACGTCGAGCGAGAGCGCCTGGGCAAGCTTCTCCTGGACGAACTCGGCGGCGTCGCCCGGATGGCTGTGGGCGTCGTCGGCGACCCGCTGCAAACCTTCGCGCAGCGTCTTCAGAATCGCGCTGATCGCCTTGTCCTCAAGGGCGATACCGGTGGCCCCGGTTCGCCGGTCGGTCAGCAGGTAGTCCAGTTCGCGAGGCGAGAAGCCGGACCCGGCCAGCTGCCTGGTCAGATCGAGAAACGCCAGGGTGGCAGCCGGATCGGCGTACGGATCCTGACCTGACAGCCGGATCAGCACGAGCAGTTCCTCGACGCCGAGTCCCGCCGCGCGGGCCAAGGTGGTGATGCGGAAGATGCCGGCCAGGACCTCGGCGTCGAGCGGATCCGCCGGTGTGAGGGCCAGCTGCGCCAGGATCAGGGTGAGATCCGGCTCCTTGATCCGGAAGGCGGCCAGCAGCCCGGGGACGCGGCCCGAGATCGGCCCGGTCAGTAGCTGTGGCGATGCCGGGAAGGCAGCCACGGAATCCACGAGCTTGTTGCGGAACAATCGCTGGTACAGCGTCTGGATGGCGACGCTTCCGTTGCTCCGGTCGACGTACGACGTGTCGTCGATGCCGGCGTACAAGGCCCGGACCTCGGTCCAGTCCAAACCGCTTGCCGAACGCAACCGTTGCATCCGCGCGATGTCCTGCAGCACCGCGTCGGTGAGCTGCAGATCGATCACAGCGGGATTCGGGTCGCCGTCGGGCAGGAGGCTGTCCAGCTCCCACATCTGCGCGTCCAGTGCCCGCCAGAGCCGGATGAACCGGGTGATCCTGGTCAGCACGTCGGCAGTCAGGTTGCGAATCACGAAGGTGGCCGTGTCGCAGTTGGCCGTGTTGGGGTCGGCGTTCTCGAAGACGTGGACCGCGCGGGTGGGGTTGACGAAGCGCAGATCCAGCAATTGCAGCAGTTGTGGATAGCTCAGGCCGGTTCGATGCAGCATCACCGGCACGACGGCCAGTACGTCGAGCCAGCCGCCGGTGACATTGGTCGTCGGGTCGGTAGGCGTGTCCGGGTGCGGCAGGTTGTTGCCGTTCTCGGCCAGACCCCAGAGTTCCCACGGGTCGCGGCCGATCGGCGTACCGGTGATGATCTTGCGCTGCACCTGACTCAGTCCGAGCCATGCGGTCTCGAGCTGCACGGCGTCCGGGGCGAGCACCCCGGTGGTCTGCTGCTGGAACAACTCGAACAGCCGCGCTTGTGGTACTCCGAGGCGCTCCAGGTACGACCGCGACTGCACGTTCCACAAGTCGAACGGCAGATTCATCGGGAACACCTCACCGGCCAACTTGGTATAGGCGTCGGCGTTGATGTACTCCGGGTTGGCCCGCACCTCGTCGGCCGAAAGGAACGTCTGCTTGCTGGGCAGCAGCACGAGTCCCGCCCCGGTCTTCCGTACGCCGTACGCGTGCTCGGCATCGCGGATCACCCAGCGGCCGGTGACGTCCTGGGCGTAGACCAGCGCATCCTGGCCGATCGCCACCTCATGGGCCGCCAACTCGTCGAGGACCGACTGCTTCGCCGTACCGGCCACCAGGTCCGCCTCGATGGCAGGCGACAGGATCGCGCCGGCCGGCGGTGCGACGACGTCCTCGAGGATCTCGCAGACCAGGTCGACGTACGGCACGCCGGTGTTGGTGTTCTCGCAACTGAGCTCGACGTCGCCGAGGTCGGGCCGTCGCTCGAACAGCACCTCCCGGACGGACTTGCCCGCGTTGATCCCGGTCCCCTGGGTCTGCCGGTCCTCGAGGTAGCTGACGATGTCGACGAAGTACGCGGCCGGGCTGTAGACCGAGCGGCAGGGCGGGCACTCGCAGTAGTCCAGCGAGCCGAACAGCGACTGCAGATTCGGCAACGTGGCGATCTTGGCCTCGGTCTCCGCATCCAGCACCTGTGTCGGCACCGCGAACGGCGAACCGCCGTTGAGGGATTGGTTGTACTGCCCGAACCAGGTCAGCGCCATGGCGTAGGTGGCCTCGGCCTTGCGATAGATCCGGCGCGCCTCGACCGTGTTGATCGGGGTGTCCTTCACGGCGCTGAGGAACTGGCTCTGGCCCTTGAAGTACACCCGCTGGGCACTGTCGACCCCCAGCTTCATCAGGGTCTGTACTCCGTCGAAGGTCGGCGTCAGCTTGAACGCGCGCTGGACCACCTTCAGGTTCGCCGTCAGGCCGGCCGGGTCGTCCACACCGTCCATCGCCTCCGGATGCTCGGCGAGGAAGTGGTCGATCCGGAACCGGTCCAGCTGGAACGACTCGTTGCGCTCCAGGAACGCCGACACCCGGGCCGCCTGCGGCAACACCTCACCTGCCCGGCCGAGCTTCGCGGCGAAGGACGCCGTCGGATAGGCGCGCTGGAACTGGCCGTCGAGGATCGCGGCGTACTGCGCCATCCGCGTCTCCTCGTCGCCGTCGAGGTTCGCCGGCACCCCGACCACCTCGCCGTCGGGCAGCCGGCTCTTGAACAGCTCGATCCACTCCGGCTGGGAGAACCGGGCGAGATTCCTGAAGCCGGTCAGCGACCCGTCGTCCAGCCGGTTGCTCACCGCCTGCACCAGCGGCACGTGGTTGCGGGTCAGCGCCCCGAGCTCGAAGGTCCGTTTCACCTTCGGGACGGCGTCGGCCGGCAGTACGTCGTCACGGACCAGGTCCTGCCAGAAGGTCCCCAGCGGTCCGGCGTGGTTCGCGAACGCCGCCAGGAACGCGTCCTTGCGCTGGGCCGACTCCGGCACCAGCTCCAGCAACTGACCGATGGTCCCTTTGCCACCGCCGAAAGTCTGCTCCGCCGCGAACCTGACCTTGTACTGCGCGAGCGCGGCAAGGATGTCCTTCTTGGCGTCCCTGATCCGCGCTGACACCAGGTTGTCCGCCACGGCCCGGTCCAGCAGGTTCTCCTGCAGCACCGGGGTCAGCTCGGCGAGCCCGCGCAGCAGCTTGTCCTCCAGCAGCACCAGCCGGTCGGGATGCCTGATGTCCTCGCGCAACGAGTCATGGAAGATCGACGGCTGTCCCTGCGCCAGGAAGGCGTAGAACGCCTCGGGGACCATCGGGGCCTGCTCGCGCTCGGACTTCTCGGCGAGCCGGAAGCAGGCGGCCCAGGTACCGATCGCCAGCGGGTCGTACCCCGTCTCGCCGGCCAGGAAGGTGATGTCCTGGAACTGCTCGTCGTCCCGTAATTCCTGCGGCGCCACGTCTTCCAGTAGCGGCAGCAGTGCACCGCTCTGCTCGTCCCACTGTGAGCTGCCCTGGAACGCGCGACCGGTGAAGGTGATGTCGATCTCTGCCTCGTTCGGCACGTTGTACTGCACCGGCGTCCGGTAGAGCTCCTGCCCCTGGCCGTCGACAACCTTGAGCACCAGATCGGCGGACAGCTTGTCCGACCGGCGGAACTGGGACGGCTGATAGCGGACCTCGTAGCGCCCGCCCGGGGTCTGGCTGCTGCCGAGCAACTGCTCGGTCCGAAGGTCCCGGTCGAAGGCCTGGACGCTGACGTCGTCGCGCAGTTCGCCGTACGCGTCCCGGACAGCACCGAAGACGCGCCGGGTGTCATCGCCGGGCTCGCCGGGATCCGGCTCGTCGTCGCGCTCGATGGTGAGGTCGAGCACCGTCCGCGGGAACTCTACCCGGACGAACTCGCTCTCGCCCAGCTGGACCTCGTGGCGCAGCACCTGGATGAACACTCCGGCGCCACGTAACAGGTCCGGCGTCTGATCCGGGTTGGCGTCGATCCGATAGCTGCCCTCGCGGTCGGTCAGGGCATCGTCGCCGAAGCGGACGGTCTCCTGACCCGGCTGCGGCCGCCGCAGTCGCACGAAGGCGCGGACGGTCGCCCCTTCGACGACGCCGCTCCTGCTGCCGATCCGGCCGGTGAGGGTCACATCGTTTTCTGGCATCTGGATCTACCTTCCACGTCGTCCTCACCAGTACTTACTGATCAAGTAGGCGGCCAGGCCCACGGCGGCACCGATCGCTGCCCCGGTGCCGGCCCCGATCGCGGTACCGGCGATCGGCACCACCGAACCGATCAAGGCTCCGATCGCGGCCCCCGCGGCGGCCGCTCCGATCACACCCGCGGCCAACTGGGCGTCCCGGTTGCTGGTCAGCTTGGACGCGCCGTACTCCGCGAGGTTGCCGCCGAGGACTCCGGCGACCGCGCTGCCGGCGACCAGCGGCGTGTACGCCGATGCCGTCGCCAGACCGCTGCCGAGCGCGGAGTAGCCCGCTCCGTAGGCGTACATCGACAGGCCGGCCAGCCCGGTCTCCACCTCGGCCACCAGCGGGATCGTGCCCCGCACCAGCCCGACCACCAGCGTGCCGCCGGCCCCGACCAGCGTCGGTCCGAGGATGTACGGCGGCATCGGGCCGCGGCTGCCGGTCATGTCCTTCATCACCCGGCGGCCGGTCTCCACGTGCAGCGTCCGGGGACTCGCGTAGTCACCCCAGCCCTCTTCGACCTCGGCCTCGTAATGGGGATAGAGCCCACGGTCGGCGTACGTGTGCGGCGTCGCGTAGGTGCGCCCGTTCGGCGCGACCTGCGGCGTGCTGTTCTTGGCCAGTGACTGCAGCGGACCCATGTACCGCGGGTCGTTGGTGATCCGCGGATCGAGGTTGGTCCGCCGGCCCTGGAGCCACTTCAGGTAGTGCTGGGCGTTGTCGCCCGGGCCGAAGGTGTAGAAGTTTCGTGCGTTGGCCCGGCCGGCCGCCTCGGCCGCCTTGAAGTCGGTGCCCGCGGGCGCGCTCGGCAGGTCGATCTTCGGTATCTGTTTGATCTCCGGCGAGATCCCGGGCGGACCTTGGACAGCAGGCCGGCTGAGCAGGCCGACCCCGCCACCACCGCCAACTGACGCGGCCGGAGCCTGCCCGCCGCCACCGCCGGTCGTACCGTTCACACCACCACTCGAACCGCCGCCGGACCCCGTGCCCGAGCCGGCTCCGGAGCTGCCACCGGACGAGCCGCTGTCGGCATCCGCCGCCGGTGGCGTGACCTCCTCGACCGTCACGTCGGCGATGAGCCAAGCACCCTTGTTCCATTTGAGCGTGCCGGTGCCCGGCTTGACCCGGTAACTCTTGCCGTCCACATCGAACGACTGTGAGCGGACCCAGGCCTCGTACTTGGCCCCGGCGGCCTCGGTGTGCTCCTTCTGCGCCGCCTTGATCTCGGGTGGTTTGCCGGCGAGGGACCAGCCTTCGCGGCCGGTCGGGTCGGCCACCATCACCGGGTTGTTGTGGCAGTACAGGTAGAGGTTCGTGCCGTCGGTGAAACCACCGGGGTCGGCACTGATCCACCGCCCCAGCCAGGGCGCGTAGTACCGGGCGCCGCCGTAGTGCAGGCCGGTCTCGTCATCTCGTTCGCGTCCCGCGAAGCGGTAGCGCTTCAGGCTGAGATCTGCCGACGGCTTGCCCGACCGGTACGCCGTCGTGCCGTACGGGTGGTACTCCTCGTAGGAGATCGGTGTGCCGGTGTCGTCGGTCTCGAGCGTCGCCGAGCCGACCTGGTTGCCGTACTGGTACCGGATCAGGGCGGTGCCAAGTGGGTTGGCCGGATCGGTGTTGTCGTCGTCACGGAGCTTGAGGTCCACCTGAGCGATCCGGCCCGCGGTGTCGGACACGTGCAGGGTGTGGCGTTCGAGCCTGACCGGGCCGTTGGCCTGTCGTTCGCGGTAGATCTCGACCGCGCCGAGATAGATGCGTTCCACCCTGGCACCGCCGACGCGCTCGATCACCTTCCGGACGCGGCGACCGCCGGAGTCGTAGCTGTAGTACGCCGTACCACCGCCGCCCAGGTCGACCTTGGACAACTGGTCCAGGAGGTTCCAGGTCAGCTCGCCGGGGGTGGGCAGTCGCAGGTGCAGCAGGTTCCCACGGTCGTCGTAGTCGTAGGTAGCGCTGTAAGGGCCGACGTCGGGGTCGTCGGCAACGCTGGTCGCGGCGAGTCGGTTGGTCAGCTCGGTCGCATCGACTTCGTACTGGTACTGGTAGTGACGGGTCCAGCTTCCATTGGCGGTCGGTGCGACGTGGCGCAGGCGGGTCAGGTTGCCGGCCTGGTCGTAGTCGTAGAACTCGGTGTAGTTGCGCACGGCACCGACATCGTTGACGTGGGGAAGCTGCGGGACCGCCTCGACGTCGCCGCTGCCGAGCACGGTGTCGTTCGCGCCACCGGCATGCTCGCGACCACTGGCGCTGGTGAGCTGGTAGAGCGCGTCGTACCCGTACTGCGTTTGTGCCGGGACCACCGCGTTCTTGAAGAAGAACGTGGGTTGGGCCTCGTCGCGGACTTCGGTGATGTTGCCGACGGCATCGTAGGTGTAGTGCAGATTCTGCAAGCTCTGCGACGCCGGATCCTCACCGGCCTTGACCGCTACCAGATTCGCCAGCCGGAAGGTGTCCGCGTCGTACAGGTAGCTGAGCAAGACGCCATTGCCGTACCGCGCGGACCGTCGTCTGCCGAGCGCGTCGTACTCCTGCTCGGCCAGGAACTCCACCAACGGTCCTTGCCCTTGTACCTGGACCTGCAGCCGGGCAAGCGCGCCGGCGAGGTCGTAGGTCGGTACGACGACACTCCCGTCCGGCAACGTGATCCGCCGCGGCCGGTTCAAGGCGTCGTACTCCGAACCGGCGGGGAACGGCTCCGCGTCGAGCAACGCGGCCGCGGCGACCTGGATCGCGGCGTACCCGTCCGCGGCGGCCACCGCGCTCCAGTCGGGCAGCGCGGTGTGGTCGGCGGTCAGGATGCGTTCGAGCGCGACCGGATTGCCCTTGAAGTCGACCTCGAGCACGCGGGTCATGCCGGCCGAGTCGAACACCTGGTGGGTCAGACCGAGCAAGTTCCGTTGTTCGGCGTCCGCGACCGCCTCGCCGTAGACGAGGTGACTCAGGCGGATCTCCGGCTGACCTGGCCCGGCCGCGAAGGTGCCGCTCGGCCGGTTCAGGGCGTCGTACTCCGTGCGGTAGGACCGGCCGGAAGCGTCCCAGCTGCTGACGATCGCGCCACGGGCGTTGACGAACGACCAGCGATCGCCCTTCTCCGGGCTGGTGCCGAAGACAGCCGCGCCACTCATGGCGGTGAAGCTCGTGGACACCTTCCGCCCGAGCTGGTCGAACAGTGCGCTGAAGCGGCCGGTCAGATCGCTCTCGGCGCGGGAAGCGGCAGTCTTGCCGCCGCCGTAGTCGAGCACGGTCCAGACCGTCCGGCCGAGGCTGTCGAAGTGAGCGGTGGCCGGCGTGTTCGCGTGCTTGGCGGCCAGCCACGCCGCTCTCGCGGCCGGATCAGCCAGCGGCTCGGGGCCGGCCGGATCAGGGCTGCCGCGTTCGGCGTACCAGCGGCTGTCGAGCACGGTGTCGTTGGCATCCTCGTCCCGCTGCCACCAAGGCGTGAAGGTGACCCTGGCCAATGTGCCGTCCGGGTTCTCCACGCGGACGGCCCGGCCCAACGGATCGTAGTGCCGGACCGAGGAGACGCCGACCGTCCGTACTGCTTCCTCCTCGTCGTAGCCGTCCGTATCGCTGAAGAACGGCTCGTACTGTTTGACCGGCAGGCCCTTGTTGTTCAGGAGCGTGCGGCCGCTGCAGAGCCAGCGCGGGTCGGCATCGATCTCGGTGGTGCTGCCGTCCGGGTTCGCCCGGGACACCTTGCCCGGCACGGCCTGCGACTTACGCATCGCAGTACCGCCAGAGCCGTTGCCGTAGACGAGGCTCTGACGCCATTGCCCTGCCCCGTGCTCGGTGCGGTGGAACGAACGCACCCGGTTGGGCGTATTGGTGAGGAGCCAGTTGAACATCTCGTACTCGACCCGGGTGGTCGGATCGTCGAGGGTGTCACCTTCGCCGGCTCCGGCCTTGCCCATCACCGCCGAAGCAGTCACCCGGCCGAGTTCGTCGTACCGGACGGCAGTGCGATTGCCGTTCGGATCGGTCAGCTGGACCGGTCCGAGCACCCGGTAGTCGTTCAATGCAAGGCTGTCCTGCCATGGCGCCTGGGTGACCTGGACCCGCTCGGGCAGGAGGTCGTACTGGTCAAGGGTCGTGAGTGTTTCGATGCCGGTGGGGTCGACAACACCTGCGGGAAGGAAGAAGTGTGCCGCCGGATCCTGCGGATAGACGTAGGACGCGGAGGGGATCCACCAGCCGGGGTCGCCGTCGGCATGGACGTAGCCGGCGTCGAGCCAATCGTCGGTGCTGAGCTTGCCCCCGTAGTACTCGGCAACCACTCCAGGGGTGAAGGCCAGTTGGAGAGTGTGGTGGCTGAGACCGAGGGTGTCCCACTGGCCGAGCGGGAGTTCGGTCAGATCGTTGCTTGCGAACAGTGTCCTCGTCCGTGCCAGCAACCGGCTCTGAAGACTGATGCCGTCGGCAACAACCTCGTAGTCGATCGGTACGGCGGTGGCGAGTGCGTCGCCGAGCTCCTGACGGGTGAAGCGGACAGCGGCCGGCGTCGTACCGGTAAGTTCATGGTGACGGCCCTCGTAAGCCACCGGCAGGCGGAAGACCGTGGGGCCGTCGATCTGGGGCGTGAGGTCGACCTCGGTGATGGTGACGGTCAGGCGCTGCTGGGCCTCGGTCACCTCGATCGGCAGCTCGGGGTCGGCGAGCGTCCGGCCGTAGGTGATCGACGCAGTGCAGGTCGGGATGCCGAAGGGTCCGCTCGACAGCACGATGCTGTGCTCGACGCGCGGATCTCCGAACTCCCGTTCGTAGTGCCGGTCGAGAGTCTGCACCGCCTTCGGATGCCAGGCGCCGGGTCCTTCACGGGTCGTCTGCAGAAGCTCGACCTCGTAGCCGAATTCCGTTACCTGATAGGGATTCGCGGCCTTCGGCGACCCGTCGAAGCTGTAGGTCTCCTTGCGCAGCGGCAGTCCGCGGAGCGCCCGCACGCAGTCTCGCAGAGCTGCCGCGTCCAGGCCCGGCGGCAACCCGGCGTCGGGGAGCTCGCGCAGGCCGAGGTGGTACTCCTTCTGCAGTTGGTGCAGGATCCGGTCGGCTCCGAGGAACGCGCCGGTGTGGAACCAGCTGCGCGAGGTGACCGGAGGCTGCTGCACCAGCGGATCAGGGTCCTGCCCGGCAGCGGGGACGAACTCGTCGACACTCTCGGTGTCCTGGCGTTCCACCATCGCGAAACCACAGAACTCCCGTTCCTCGCCGTCGTAGTGACCGTGGTGATAGGTGTACGTCGAGACGAATCTGGTCCGTGAGATCAGGTCGAGTTCCTCGAGCCGCTCGACCACGTGCACCGGGAACGGCAGCCGGGTCGCCCAGGGCCGACCCGCCCGGCGATCTGCCAGCAGGAACTTGGTCGACGCCGCGTAGCCGATCTTGGTCACGCCGCCGATGTTGTTGGTGACCGTGGTCAGCAGGTACGGCTTGGTTCCACCCATCAGGTCGACGTAGCGGACCGGCGCCGGGATGTCCGCCGGCAACGGCGACGACCAGACCAGGCAGGCGGTGCCTTCGCCCAGCAGGTCGGCCAGCTGGACCACGGTGTGGTCGTCGAGGTGCGGCAGCGTCGGCAGGTCGGCCGGCGCGCTCCACGAGTTGCCGCTCTGGTTCGACCACAGGCGCACCTGCGTCGGGCCGACGTACAGGATGTCGACCAGGCCCGAGCCGTCCACGTCCGCCAGCCGCAGCCGGCTGGCGTCGAACTGGTCGGGCCGATCGAAGAAAGGGCTGTCGGACATCACGATCCGCGCGCCGAACCTGCCGTAGCCCAGATTCGGCCAGTAGCAGATCTCGCTGTTCCTGATCCGGACGAGGTCGTTCAGACCGTCGCCGGACATGTCCGCGAGGAAGACACCCTCGCGCGGACCGGTCCCGATCGAAGGCCGGGCCTCCTCGGAGCTCGGCCGTGGTACCGGCAGCGCCCGGCCGAAGCCGGCGTCACCGCGGGACGGATGCCAGCGATAGACGCCCTCGTCCGCGATCAGGACGTCGGCCAGGCCGTCACCGGTCAGGTCGACCAGGTGCAGCCCGGGCGAATCCCAATCGATCCGCGGCAGCTCGGAGAACGGCACGAAGGGCGCCCAGCCGCCGTCGTCGGTGCGCTCGTGGAAACCGGCCGGCTCGCGGCCGAGGCTGACCAGGTCGAGGCGGCCGTCACCGTCGAGATCCACGAGCCGGTGACCCGCGCCGAAGTCGGCCGCGTTCGGCAACGGGTCGACCGTCCGCAGCGGACCGAGCGTGCCGCCGCCGAGGTTCGGGGCGTAGTACCAGCCGCCCGCCTGCTCGGTGAGTACGCCGGTCAGGCCGTCACCGTCGAGATCGAGCCACTGGTGACTACCGGGCGCGCCAAGTCCGTAAGGCAGGGTGCCCGGTGCCACCTCATGGACGGTTCGGTCGATCTTTGCGCGGCTGTACTCGAGGCTGAGCGGTGGCGTGCCGGCGCTGGTGTAGCCGTCCGGGGAGCGCTGGTAGCCGTGCCGGGTCACCGACGTCAGCAGCGACGCGACAGGAGAAAGCTCGTAGCCGAGATCCATCGAGCTGACCAGGCAGTCGGCGCGCACGTCCGGCTCGTCCGGAAAGTGGTGGAACATCAGGATCCGGCGACACAACCGATAGGTCCGTACTTCGAAGCCCGCCCGCCGGCTGGAGAAGGCGTCCGGCCGGACCGGCCTCAACCCGTCGTCGCCCGGGAGCGGACGGCCGGCGTCGTGCTCGCCGTAGTCGAAGACGAGCTCGAACATCCATCGCGCGTCAGCCAGCGCGGCCGCCGGTACATCAACCGGACGACTCCCGGTAGCGTCCAGAAAGGGCGTGCGGTTGCCATAGCGGATTGCTTTGAGATAGCGGTTGGCGGTGCGTGCTGCCGCCGGTCGGCCGACTTCGTGCGGCGCCGTGAGGTCGACGTTGTCGGTGTTCTCGGCGGCGTACTCGTAGTACACGCCGTTCCCGACGTCGTCGCGGGTCTCACAGAGCAGCCAGCTGAAGACGCGGCTGCGGCAGGCCGGGTCGGCCGGATCCGGTGCGTCCTCGATCCGTGAGCTCGAATCGCGGCCGTAGACCGCGAGAACGTTGGCGGGCGACAGCGTGCGCCAGTGGACGTCGCCGTCCGTACTCCGGGTCCACCGCTCCACCCGGACGAAGCTGCCTTCGACCCGCGGCCGATACCGGCGTACGTCGTACCCGCCGATCTTGTCGTCCGGCCGTGGTGTTCCGTCGGGCAGCCGGACCGCGACCAGGTCGTCGAGTCCGCTCAGCCGGAAGGTGTCCTGCTCGCCCGGCAGGTCGTCGAGGTACCGCGGCAGGCCTCGCTCGGTCGCCCTGCTGACGACCGGCAGATCCAATGACCAGCCGAGTCCGAACGGCCCGTTCCCCGTCCCGGAGTCGTACCGCAACGCCAGTTCCGGGCCGAAGCCCGATCGCGACGCGCTCGCGGGCAGCGACAACGTCATCCCGCCGGTACCGCGAACCGACTCGGCCCCGAACTTCTCGCCGATCCCCCGGATCGCACCACCCCCGGTCGGCAACCCACCGGCAGACGGCAGCACCGGGGCGGCGAGAGCCGTCTTCTGATCCCTGATGGTTCCCCCCATCAACGACGGCGCACTCCACACCCCCATGGAGTCCCCACACCGTCACGACCCTTATAGCCGCTCCCCAGCCCCAAAGCCAGACTTCGAGACTCCCCGCGGGACTTCGAACTCGCGGCGGCCCTGGGGGCAGAGGACGGTCTCCATCGCATGAGGTCGGAGGTTGGCTAATCCTGCCAGTCGGCCTCTGTGACCCGCCCTCCGACCACGTCGACCGTCAGCTGCACAGGACCGTCAGGCAGCACGTACAGCTCGTAGCTGCCCGCGGGGACTTCGAAGAAGACCGCCGAGTAGACCGTCTCCCCCTCGGGCGATGTTCGGGGAACGACCGCCACGTGCGGGAACCCGTGAGTGTGCTCGTGGTGCCCAGGTCCGTGATCATGGGCGTGGTCATGCCGGTGACCGGCGGGAACAGGTTCCCCGGCGGTCCAGCCTGCCGGGCGACGTTCGATTTCAACGTCCTCCAGTTCGGCCGGCATCGTGAGCACGATCGCGCCGACGTCGTCACCGATGTCGAGCAGGACCGAGGAGCCTTTGCCCGCATGCGGGTTCTCCTCTGCGTTGGTCAGCGGCTTGGTGATGGGCGCAGTCATGACGCGGCCGGGACGCCTGGCTTGGACTGGTAGCCACCACCCGGCGTACCGAGGTACGGGAACACCTTGAGGTAGTCGGAGTTGGTGTTCGACGTACCGTCCTTGACTGCCGAAGCCGCACCGTCGGGCTTGTACGCCGGGTCGACCAGCGGGATCGTCAAGCCCGCGACAGCGCGGATCTCGACCGTGACGACGTCGTCGAAAACCCTTCGCCCGTTCGGGAATCCGGCCGCGTCGCCGGCCACCAGGCCCAGCGGGTTCGGCGTCTTGGCCGGCGGGACGGCGACGTTCAGGCGGAGCATGTCGGCCTGGACCGGGCCGGTGTAGTTCTGGAATCCCGGTACCACGCCCTTCGGGATCCCGGTCAGCAAGATCGCGGCCAGATCGGCGCGGGGCTTCTTGTATGCCGCCAGGTTCGGGAACACGCCGGGATAGAGCACCGGCAGGAGCCCCGCGAGCTCCGGCTTGGTCACGTACTGCGCGTACTTCTTGTCCTCCGACGGCGGCCGGCTGTTCCACTTGTCCTTCTCGGCCATCGGCACGATGACCTCGTTGAACAGCGGGTTGCCCAGCCGGGAGACCTGCTTGTGCGGGCCGTGCCACACCGAGATGCCGAGCAGGTCGTCGAAGATCTTGGACTGCTGGCGGCTCGCGGTGGCGTAGACGCCGATGACGGACCTAGCGTCCATCACGTCGGTCGGCTTCCTGCCGTCCCGGGTCAGGTCGGTGATCGGCACCTGGAGCGCGATCGTGTGCACGTTCGAGCCCTGCAGCCCGTTCACGCCCATCGCCCCGGCGGACGGGATCAGGTGCGCCGCCTGGAACGGACGCAGCGTTCCGAGGTCGAAGATGCTGCCGAGGTCCGCGAAGAACCCGTCGGCGCGCTGGCCGGCGAACACCTTGCGGTTGGTCCCGAAGGTGTGGACCGCCTGACCGGCGAGCTTGGCATAGTTCGGCGTACTGCGTGGGCCGACGTTGACCGGCGGCGCCGCCAGGTCGCGGGCGAGGATCCGGGAGCGGCCGTGCTCGACCCGGGTGACCGAGTAGTACTGCGGGCGGTTCCAGGTCGTGTCCTTGATCGAGGTGATCGGCCCGGTGTTGTACAGGAAGGTCTTCTTGTTCCGGATCTCGGCATGGAAGCGGAACTGGTAGCTGATGTCCGCCTTGCCGTCACCGCCGTTGGAGATGTGGATCTGGTACAGCACGTCGTCGCCGAACTCGTAGAAGTTCGGCCCGCCGTACGGGTTCTGGAACGGGATGAAGTTGGCGATCAGCGTGACCGTGTCCGGCTTGTCCGGGCTGACGAACGCGTACACGTCGGTGTTGTCGGCGACCGGGTCCTTCGAGATCTCCGGTGCTTCGCGATGCGAAGACATGAAATTTCCTCCAGTGAAAGGTCGAGCTCGAGCTGGGCAGGCCACCGGCGGCGGCCCTGCGGGACCGGCGACGGTCAGGCGGTTCGCACACCGGCGAGGCGGGCGGCCAGCTCGCGGTCGGTGATCAGCACCTCGCGCTCGCCGACCATGATCGCCAGCTCGCCCTTCTTCACGTCCTTGACGTGGACAACGAACGACTCGGCGTCGGCCAGGTCGGACTGCTCCAGCTGGGTCGCGGCGTCGGCCGACTGCGCGCCGTAGATCTTCGGCGCGGCAACAGCGCCGGCCGCGGCCACGGTCCCCGCACCTGCGAACACCAGAAAGCCGCGGCGTGTTGCGTCACTCATGACTGTCCCTTCCTTCTCCGGTACTACGCGGCCACCGGCGAATGCCGCTGACCGGACCGCCACACATGCGACCTCATCGCAGCTGTCGTGACCTGGATCACAACGGCGGTCGGGGGGCATTCGAGCCTGGTCGGCCAGTGGATGGGTGAAACGGGCGACGAATTTCTGCCACGGTCCGCGGAGTTGCCCCGCCACAGAATCGGTGGTCAGCCGGCGATGCCGTAGCGACGGAGTTCGCCTGTACTTGCGGCCGGGGCTGTGGCGCGGTCAGGCGGTCGAGGTGCTGAGCTGGACGACGGGTTCGAGGTCGCCGCCGCTGGGCAGCGTCGGGCGGGCAGAGCCGCCGCGTGGTTCGATGGTGACGCCGAAGGCGACCTTGCCGGTAGTGCCGTGGCTGATCACAGTGGGGTGCAGCGATTTGCCGTCGGTGAGTCCGATCGAGCGGGCGTTGTGTGAGCCGTCGATGAGCCACAGCTGGTACGTCCTGCGGCCGGTGAGCGGTTTGAGGCCGCGAACCAGGACGACGGCGGCGTCCTGGTGTGCCGACAACACCACGGTGGCTTGGCCGCCGCCGGCGACCGCACCCTGAAAGGTGCGGGTGTCCAGCTGGGCCAGGATGGTCGCGGTGCTGGTGTTTGCGGCGGTCGTCGCTGCGTTGTCGCGGTACTGGTCGAACGCGACTCCCCCGCTGGCGGCGACAGCGACGAAGGCGGCCGCGAGGGTCAGCGAGCGCCGCACCGTTCGAGCCCGGTTCGGTCTGGACCCTGCGGCAACGCTGACCTCTGCACGGGGCTCGGGCGGTAGCTGCCGGAGCCGACCGACCGCTGTCAGCACCTTGGATTTCAGGGCCGCCGGCGGCTGCCTGGCGACGTACCGGCTGAGTCTGGTGACGGCCTCGCGAAGATCGTCCACCTCGGTGCCGCAGTCGGTGCAGCCGGCCAGATGCCGGTCGAACGCGGCTCGCTCCCAGTCGTCCACGGCGTCCATGACGTACGGACCGCTCAGGGCGTGTATGTCGACTGTTGATGTCACGTGGCATCGCTTCCCTGGAGCCGTCGCGGTGAGGTGTATCGGAAGGCGTCCTCAGCTGGAGCTGGAACGGTGGTGCCTCCCTGGAGTTGGGAAGCACCACCGCTACTGCTGGGTCGGTGTCACCGTGATCTGGTGTCCTGGCCTGGTGACATCGACCCGGTGATGCCGGACCGACGGGATCGTCAGGCCGCCGGCGGCATCAGCACGGTGTCGATCAGATAGACGGTCGCGTTGGCGGTCTTCACGCCGCCGCAGATCACCTTGGCGTTGTTGACCATCAGGTTGTCGCCGGAGCCGGTGACGGTGAGGGCCTGCTTCTCGACCGTGGTGTGCTTGCCGACCACCGCTGTCTTGTCCAGCTGACCCGGTACGACGTGGTAGGTCAGGATCTTGCTCAGCAGCGCGTCGTTGGTCTTGAGGGTGTTGATGGTCGCGGCCGGGATCTTCGCAAAGGCGGAGTCGACGGGTGCGAACACGGTGAACTCACCACCGTTGAGGGTGGAGACCAGGTCGACCTTCGGGTTCAGCTTGCCCGAGACCGAAGCGACCAGCGTCTTCAGCAGCGGGTTGCCTGATGCGGCGGTGGCGACGGGAGCCGCGGCCATGCCGTCCACCGAGCCGGCGCCGCTCGGGTTGGCCTTGGCGTAGTCGGCGCAGCCCGGTCCGACCAGACCGGTGGTGTTGTCGACAGGCATCGCGCTCGGCGTCTCGGCGGGGGCCGAGGTGGTCGTGGAGGTGCTGGTCGACGGGCTGCTGCTCGAGTTGTCGTCGTTGCCGCCGCAAGCGGCGGTGACGAACAGCAGTGACAGGGCGGACGCGGCGAGGCCGACCCGAACGAGGCTCTTGGACATGACGAGATCTCTCTTTCACTGAATGGTACGGAAGCCGGGGCGACTGGTAATTCCGGCGAAGACCGTCAATTACCCGGCTTTGTCGCCACCAGTTGCTGTTGAGGCGCTTTGTGCGGCTCGCAGCTGACATCGGTACTTCGGCGCCGCCCCTGCCCCGGATGGGTGCCACGTCCGGATATTTCCCGCCGCGGCCGAGCTGGGCACTCACCGAGACTCATCGGCGGTCCGGACAAAGCGGCCGGGAATGGCGGCGCGGTAAGGACGCCGTAATCAATCGGCGCCTGTGACGGCCCATCCGGGAGGCGGGATTGAATCGAAGTGGAGGTGACGCTGTTCAAATTCTTCGAATTGGAGTGACCCCATGGTGACGCTGGCCTTCATCGGATTGCTGGGCGGGCTGATCACCGGAGTCTCTCCGTGCGTCCTGCCCATGCTGCCGATCATCTTCTTCGCCGGCACCGCCGGTAAAACCGCCACGGCGCCAGCCACCAAGCGGACCCGCAAGGCCGCCGCCGGTACGCCGGACGGCGGCCTCCTGGTCGAGGAGGTCGAGGCCGGGAAGCCGCCACGCGACTCCCGGCCGCTCAAGATCATCGCGGGCATCGTGGTCAGCTTCAGCCTCTTCACCCTCGCCGGCTCGGTCATCTTGTCGGCGCTCGGCCTGCCGGACAGCTTCCTGCGCTGGGGCGGCCTGACCATCCTGACGCTGGTCGGGATCGGCCTGATCTTCCCGGCGATCGGGCACTGGATCGAGAAGCCGTTCTACCGGCTGCCCAAGATCAATCGCAACAACAACGGCGCCTTCGTCCTCGGGCTCGGCCTCGGAACTCTCTACGTCCCCTGCGCCGGACCGGTCCTGGCCGCGATCACCGTCGCCGGCGCGACCGGCAACGTCGGCTGGCGCACCGTAGTACTGACCGTCACCTTCGCCATGGGCGCGGCGCTGCCTCTGCTGATCTTCGCCTCGGCCGGATCGCGCATCTCCCAGCGGGTCAAGGCCTACCGCAACCATCAGAAGGGATTCCGGATCGGCGGCGGGATCGTCATGATCGCGCTCGCCATAGCGCTCGCCTTCAACATCACCGACGTCATCCAACGCTCCCTGCCCAGCTACACCGGTGGCATCGAGAAGAAGGTCGCCGACTCCAAAACCGTCCAAGGAGCCCTGGCACCGGCGATAGGCAACAACGCGAGCGCCGACCTCGCCAAGTGCACCCCTGGTGCGGCCGAACTCGCATTCTGCGGTGCTGCGCCGGAGTTCCGTGGTACCCAGAAGTGGTTCAACACCCGCGGCGGACAGCCGGCCACTCTCGGCGCGCTCAGGGGCAAGGTCGTCCTGGTCGACTTCTGGGCGTACTCCTGTATCAACTGCCAGCGCGCGACTCCGCACTTGCTCGCTTGGGACAAGGCTTATCGGGCGCTGGGGCTCGAGATCGTCGGCATCCACTCACCGGAGTTCGCCTTCGAGAAGAGCGCCGGCAACCTCGACGCCGCGGTACGCAAGGAGGGCATCGCCTACCCGGTCGGCCAGGACAACAACCTCACCACCTGGACGGCGTACCGCAACCAGTACTGGCCCGCGAAGTACCTCGTCGATGCCACCGGCACCGTGCGGTCGATCAAGTTCGGTGAAGGCAGCTACGGCCAGACCGAGAACCAGATCCGGCAACTGCTGAAGGACGCCAATCCCACCGTCCAGCTCCCCGCGCCCGTCGACGGCGCGGTCAAGGCGGACACCATCGGCGCAGCTGGTACTACGCCCGAGACCTATCTGGCATACTCCCGGTCGGCCAATCTCAGCGGAACCGGCAAGCTCACACCGAACAAGACCGTTGCCTTCGGCCTCAATCCTGCCCAGCCCGACGACACCTACAGCCTCGGCGGCAACTGGGCCGTCGGCACCCAGAGCGTGACTTCCACCAAGGGATCAACAGCCAAGCTGAACTTCAACGCCGCCAAGGTCTTCCACGTCCTGTCCGGCGAAGGCACCGTCACCGTCTCCATTCCGGGCGAAGCCGACAAGACGATCACCGTCTCTGGCACGCCGAACGCCTACCAACTGGTCGACAAGCCCGGCCAGGAACGCAAAACGATGACCTTGACCTACAGTCCGGGCGTCTCCGCCTTCACCTTCAGCTTCGGCTGAACCGCCCCGCCCCGCCAGGCACCGCCGTACCTGCAATCCGGCCTGTCATCGCGGATCCTTGCCGAAGGCAAATACCTGGGCCGGCTGTACGGCGTACACGTGGCGAGCGCGGTGTACGACCGCTCAGCGTGGGGGGCGTAGTACGGCGAAGGGGTCGGTGACGGTCAGTTCGCGGGCGGCGAATTTGTAGACGGTGGCGGGGCGTCCGCCGGACTGGCCGGGGCGGGCGGTGCGATCGGTCTGCTCGATGACGTGTCGCCGGGTCAGCACCCGGGTCAGATTGGTCGCTCCGAGCTGGTAGCCCAGGGCCGCGCCGATCAGGTCGCGCAGCTCGGAGATGGTGAACTCGCGCGGCGCCAGGGCAAAGCCGATGTTGGTGTACGAGAGCTTCGCGCGCAGCCGCCCGACCGCGGCGTCGATGAAGTGATGGTGGTCGAACGCGGTCTCGGGCAGCTCGTCGACCGCATGCCAGGCCGTGTCGTCGGGAAGCTCGGGCTGTACGTCGGACGGGACCAGGCCCAGGTACGCCGTGGCGAGCACGCGCTCTCGCGGGTCCCGATCGACGGCACTGTGCGTGGCCAACTGCTCGAGATGAGCCACCTCACGAATGTCGACCTTCTGTGCCAGGTGCGCGCTGATGGCTTCGCGGAGCCTCTGAGTGGGCTCGACCCCACCTCCGGGCAGTGACCAGCGGCCGCGATACGGGTTGCGAGCACGCTTCCACAGCAACACGCTCAGCCTGCCGTCGCGGACGGACAGCACCACCGCCAGCACCTCGTGCGGATAGCTCGGCCAGTTAACCGGATCACCTTTCTTGGCATTGGGCACGTCGACGATGCTAGCGTCGTTCCTAGTTATCGACTGTCAAGCGAAAACCTCTGGAAGGATCTGTCGTGACTGTTGGCCAGCGCACGGCGCACACCTGGCAGGACGAGGTACGCCGCCTCGCCCACGAGCGGGACGCGGTCGTGCTCGCCCACAACTACCAGGAACCGGCGATCCAGGACGTCGCCGATCATGTCGGCGATTCGCTCGCGCTCTCCCGGATCGCGGCCGAAACCGACGCGTCGACGATCGTGTTCTGCGGCGTACATTTCATGGCGGAGACCGCCAAGCTGCTCAGCCCGGACAAAACGGTGCTGATCCCCACCGCGCAGGCCGGGTGCTCCCTGGCGGACACCATCGACGCCGACCAGCTGCGCGCCTGGAAGGCACAGCACCCGGGCGCGGCGGTCGTTGCCTACGTCAACACCAGCGCCGCGGTGAAGGCCGAAGCAGACGTCTGCTGTACGTCGTCCAACGCGGTCGAGGTGGTGAACTCGATCCCGGCGGACCAGCCGGTCCTGTTCCTGCCCGATCAGTTCCTCGGCGAACACGTCCGGCGGCAGACCGGCCGGAAGAACATGGAAGTGTGGATGGGCGAGTGCCATGTCCACGCAGGTATCAGCCCCGTCGATCTGCGCGCTCAGGTTGCGGCGAATCCCGAGGCCGAGGTCCTGGTTCATCCCGAATGCGGTTGCGCCTCGTCGACGATCTGGCTCGCCGGGCGTGGTGACCTGCCGGCGGAGCGGACCCATATCCTCTCCACCGCGGGCATGCTGGACACTGCTCGCGACATGACCGCGAAGACCGCCTTGGTCGCGACCGAGATCGGCATGCTGCACCAGCTGCGCAAGGTGAACCAGCAGACGACGTTTCTGCCGGTGAACCCGAAGGCCTCCTGCCGCTTCATGAAGATGATCACGCCGGAGTTGCTGCTGCGGTGTCTGCGGGAGGGACGCGACGAGATCCAGCTTCCGGCCGACCTCGCCGAACGCGCCCGGCGTTCCGTCCAGCGGATGGTTGCCATCGGCAAGCCGGCAGGCGCACGGTGAACCGCGCGGTCGACGTCGTCGTGATCGGTGCGGGCGCGGCAGGGCTCTCGGCCGCGCTCGGCCTGGCTGCGACCCGTGAGGTCCTCGTGCTCAGCGCCGGCGACGGCAGTACGCCTTGGGCACAAGGCGGAGTGTCCGTCGCGTTCGGCGACGACGATCCCCTCGACCACGCGCACGACACCGACATCGCCGGGGCCGGCTTCTGCGATCCGCGGAACGTGCGGGCCCTGGTCGAGGAGGGACCACAGCGGGTGGCCGAATTCATCGCGCACGGCGCGCTGTTCGACCGGCGCGAGGACGGCTCACTGTCCAGGACTCTCGAGGGTGGCCACAGTCATCCCCGGATCGTGCATGCCGGTGGTGATGCCACCGGGGCGGAGGTCGATCGCGCGCTGCGTGCCGCGGTTCGCGCTGCCGGTGTCGAAACGATGGCCGGACGGACGATCGGCCTGACCAAATCGGCGTCGGGCCGGGTTACCGGCGTCCTCGTCCAGGCGGGCGGCGAGACGATCCGGATCGACGCGCGCGCCGTCGTACTGGCGACCGGCGGTATCGGCAACGCCTACCTTGCGAGCACCAATCCGTCCGCGGTGCGCGGTGACGGGATCGCCCTCGCCCTGCTGGCCGGGGCGTCGCTGGTCGACATGGAGTTCGTCCAGTTCCACCCGACCGCGCTCTTCACCGGCGAGACCCGCGGCCAGTTGCCGCTGGTGACCGAGGCGGTCCGCGGAGAAGGCGCCGTACTGCGTGATGCCCGCGGCCGCCTCATCATGGCGGGCCGGCATCCGCGGGCCGATCTGGCGCCCCGTGACGTCGTCGCCCGGGAGATCGAGGCGGCGATGCGCCGAGACGGCTCCGATCACGTCTGGCTCGACGCGAGGAGCATCGCGCCGGACGTTCTCCGCCGACGGTTCCCGACCGTACTGGCCGCCTGCGCGTCGATCGGTGTCGACCTCCTGTCCGAGCAGATCCCGGTGGCGCCGGCCGAACACTTCCTCTGCGGCGGCATCCAGGTCGACCGAGACGGCGCAACCGGCGTACCAGGTCTGTACGCCGTGGGCGAGGTCGCCGCGACCGGTGTGCACGGGGCGAACCGGCTCGCATCCAACAGCCTTCTGGAAGGTCTGGTCTTCGGGCGACGGGTGGCGACCGCGTTGACGTTGGATCTGCCGGCGAGCACTGAGAGTACGTCGTACGAGGTAGTGCTGACCGAGGACCGCGAGCCGGAGCGGATCCGGGCGATCTTGACCAAGTACGCGGGGATCCGCCGCGACGGCGCCGGTCTCGCTGCCGCCGCGGAGGAGTTGAGTGCCTTGGGCAACGGACCGCTCGCGACGGTGGCACGGTCCGTCATCGCGGCAGCAACCGCTCGCCAGGAGAGCAGAGGCTGCCATTGGCGCTCGGACTACCCGCACACGGACGCTCGATGGACCGAGCACGTCACGATCACTCTCGACGAGAACGGCCTGCCGAAGACTCACGACGCGGCGAGGGCGTCGGCCTGATCGCAGACAATTTCGTCGTTGCGGCGCCCCAGGGAAGAAGCTGACCAGACGGTCGCGTTACAGCTGGGGGATGACCTGTCAGGAGTGGACCGTGGAAGTTCGCCAGCTGGAGTACTTCGTTGCCGTCGCCGAGGACCTGCACTTCGGGCGCGCCGCGGACCGCCTGCACATCGGGCAGCCCGCGGTCAGCCAGCAGATCGCCCGGCTGGAGCGTGAACTCGGTGCGCAGCTCTTCGATCGCACCACTCGCAGGGTTCAACTGACCGCGGCCGGACGGAGGTTGTTGCCAGCGGCAAAGGAAGCCTTGACGGCGATCGGACGGTTGCGGGCCACTGTGGTCGAGCCTGTCGACGAGTTGGCCGGCACGCTCAGGATAGGAACCAGCGAAGGCCTCGGCGACCGCCTCGATCAGGTCCTCGACTCGATGGCCAACCAGGCGCCACGCCTGCAGGTACGACTGGTGAGTCTCCCCTCGGCGGGGCGCCTCGACGCGCTGCGCCGAGGACAACTCGACGCCGCATTCGTCCGGCCGGCCCCACAGGTCACCGACCTCAGTACAGTGCCCGTTTGGACAGAAACACTCGTCGCCGCCTTACCTGCCACGCATCCAGCGGCTGCGCGATCGGTAGTGAAACTCGGCGACCTGGCCGACGTACCGCTGCGAATGAGCCCACGCGAGGCCAACCCGGGGCTCCATGACCTGCTCGAGCGCCAGCTCGAGTCGATGGAGGTCGAGCCGGCCCGCGGCGTACCGATCATCTCTGTGTACGACGCCCTCGCCGAGATCGGAACCGGAGACGCGGCCTGGACAGTGCTGTACTCGGCCGCAGCCGAGCAGTTGCGAGTCCGCCGAATCGCCTTCCGCAAGCTGGACCTGCCCGCGGTCCAGACCGTCGTCGTGACTCCCCCAGGCCCACAACCGGCGGCCGTTCAGCTACTCCTCGACACCTGCCTGACAGCCTCCTGACTCTGCCACCAACTGACGACCTCCGACGAACATCGAAAGGAACACCGATGCGTGCGCTGTCTTGAAGGATTCGGGCATCGCACACTCCACGGATGGTCGGGTTCGGTCACCTGTGTAGACCCACCGCAAGCCGGAAAACCGTCGCCGGATTCATCACGATTGCTGATCGGTCCAGATGGCGATGTCGCCTTGTGACAAGGCCTGCGGAGAACTGGGATTGAGGCATGAAGACATTGATCAACACATCCGCAGGTCTCGTCCTCAAGAGCATTCCCGACCCGAGTCCGGGCCCGAACCAAGCGCTGGTCGCGGTCCGGGCATTCTCCGTGAACCGGGGCGAACTGGCTCTGCTTGCCGCCAGAACCGAAGACTGGCGGCCAGGGCAGGACATCGCCGGTGTCGTGGTGGAAGCGGCCGCCGACGGTTCGGGCCCCGCGGCCGGCACGCGGGTCGTCGGACTGGTCGAAGACAGCGGCTGGGCAGAGCTCGCCGCAGTACCGACTGGGCGTCTGGCCGAACTCCCCGACGAGGTCGAGATCGAGCAGGCGGCGGCACTGCCACTGGCCGGCCGAACCGCACTGAACACGATCCGTCTGGGCGGGAACCTGCTCGGCCGGAAGGTGCTGGTCACCGGCGCGACCGGCGGCGTCGGACACTACCAAGTGCAACTCGCCGTACTGTCCGGTGCAGACGTGGCGGCAGTCTCTCGCTCAGGAGCGGAGTACCGCGCTGCCAAAACGGTATCGAGTGTCACGGATGCTGACGGCCTTTACGACCTGGTCGCCGAATCGAGCGGCGGTGAGTCGCTGCATCACGCGATCGCGAAGATCACCCCAGGCGGCACAGTCGTCGTGCTGGGCACGAGCAGCGGAGCCAAGACTCCCATTGACGTCTACGACTTCATCGGCCACGAGGGAGCACGACTGGTCAATTACATGTCGTACGCCGACCCGTCTCCGATCAACCGGGATCTCCAGACCCTGGCGGAGCTCGTTGCGCAGAAGAAGCTGACGACCGACCTGGGGTTCCATGCCGATTGGACACAGGTCGAAGCGGCCCTCGACGGGCTGCAGCACCGCACTTTCAGAGGGAAGGCGGTTCTCACTGTCCAGTAGGCCTGACAACACGATCCGCGATCGGCGCCTGCTGGCAGACTGCGGCTATGGGGATTGCGAGGCGTGACGGGGTCGGGATCGCTTATCAGGTGCGTGGCGACGGTCCGCCGTTGGTGCTGCTCGCCGGGCAAGCCAACAACCATCACTGGTGGGATCCGGTCCGCGGCGACTTCGAGACACGGTTCACCACGATCACCCTCGACTGGCGCGGTACCGGCGACAGCGACAAGCCCGATGAGCTCTACAGCACGGAAGGTTTCGCCGATGACGTCGTCGCGGTGCTGGACGACCTGGGGGTCGACTCCGCGGACGTCTACGGGACGTCGATGGGCGGCCGGGTTGCCCAATGGCTGGCGATTCGCCATCCCGAGCGGGTCGAATCGCTGGTCCTCGGCTGCACCTCACCGGGGAGGTCGCACGGGTTCGAGCGGAGCCAGGAAACGCGGAGAGCGCTCGCTCAGTCGGACCGGGCCGAGCGAGACCGGGTCCTGCTCGACCTGATGTACACCCCCGGCTGGATCGCCGAGAACCAGGGTCCGTACTACGTGCTCGGCGACCCGACGATGCCGACGTACGCCCGCGGTCGTCATCTGGTTGCCAGCAACAACCATGACGCCTGGCAGGAACTAGCGTCGATCAAGGCGCGGACCCTGATCCTGCACGGGTCGGACGACGTCTTCAGCCCGGCGGCGAACGCGCAGCTGCTGGCCGACCGGATCCCCGACGCTCGCGCCGAGATCATCCCCGGCGCACGGCATGCCTACTTCCACGAGTTCCAATCGATCGCCGGCCCGCTGGTCCTGGATTTCCTCCAACTCGCCTGAAGACCCAGGGACTGTCGTCGGCGGACCACGAAACCTGGTCCGGCCGTCACGGCCCGGATCTCCTTTCACCTGCTGACTTCCTGCACGATCCGGCTACTTGTCGACAGTCGCGGCGAGGCGGTCAGCACTCTCGTTCGTCGGCCGCTTCACCTTCGGTGGCAGCGGCAAGCTCACCAGCACGGCGGCCAGCGCCAGCGCCGCGGCTGATCCGATCGCGAGCCGGTAGCCGTCGACGAAGACGTCCGGACCGGCATAGCCACCTGTCGAGGCGAACACGGCGGCCGCGATCGCAACGCCGAAAGCACCGCCGAGCTGCCGAAGGGTGCTGAACGTCCCGGACGCCCTGCCGATGTCCGGCATGGCCACCGAGCTCACCACGGCCTTCGTCACGGCAGGGATGGCCAGCGAGAACCCGATGCCTGCCACGATCATGGGGCCGACGGTCACGGCGTACCCGGTATTCAAGGTCGAAACCAGCGCCAGGACCGCCGTACCGAGGGTGAGCAGCCCGGTGCCGATCAGGATGAGCGGCCGCTCACCGATCCGGTCCGCGAGTACGCCCGCCCTCGGAGCAATCAGGAACGGCGCGACTCCCCAAGGCAGTAGCCGCAGGCCGGCCAGCAGCGGGCCTTCACCGAACGCGACCTGAGGCAGCTGAGCCGTGAAGAAGATCGCCGCGGTCATCGCCGCATTGACGAAGAAGATCACCGCGTTGCCGGACGAGAACGCCCGCGAACGGAACAGCCGCAACGGGAGCATCGGCGCTTGGGTCCGCAGCTCCCAGGCCACGAAGGCGGCTCCCAGCACCACCCCGGCCGCCAGCGCGACCACGGTTTCCGCTGCCGTCCAGCCAACCGAGTTCGCCCGCACCAGGCCCCAGGTCAGACCGAGAGCGCTACCGGCGGCCAGGACGAGGCCGGGCAGGTCGACTCTTCCTGCGGGTCCTTTGCTCTCGGGGAGCCGAGTCAACACGAGCGGTACGGCGATGGCCGCGATCGGGACGTTGAGCCAGAAGATCCACGGCCAGCTGAGCCCTTCGGTGACAAGACCTCCGACCACCGGTCCGAGCATTGCGGCGAGCCCTGTCACGCTGCCGAAGACTCCGGTCGCCCAGCCTCGGCGCTCGGGCGGGAAAGCCGCGTTCAGCAGCGTCAGGGCCAGCGGCATGATCAGTGCGGCGCCGGTCCCCTGGACCGCGCGAGCCGCGACCAGGCTCGGCACGTTCGGCGCGAGTGCACAAGCAGCCGACGCGAGGCCGAAGACGGCGAGCCCGACGGCGAACATCCGCCTTCGCCCGTAGCGATCGCCCAGTGCGGCACCGGTCATCAAGAAGACGGCGAAGCTCAAGGTGTAGGCGTTCACCGTCCATTCCAGCTCTTCGAGCGAGGCGCCGAGATCAGTCTGGATGGCGCTCAGGGCGGTGGCGACGACGAGCATGTCGAGGACCACCATGAACGACGCCACCGCGCTGAGGAGCAGTACCCAGGTCTGCGCGGATGTCGACTTGACGCGGTCCGTCATTTCTTTTCACTCCAGTCATGGTTGCGGGTCACGTGATGTAGACCGCGGCCGGAGCGCGAATTCATCGGAACAGCGCCGCCAGGTGTTCGCGCTCGCCGCGTTCGAGCGCGGCCGCGAACCGTTCCGCGAGGATCCGCGCCGTACCGGGGAACGTCGCCGTACCGGGGATCGTCGCCGTACCGGGGATCGTCGGGTTGACGGCGACCTGGCCGGCTAGGGCAGTGCCGGTGCTCGATCGGTTCAGTTGGTCAGGAGCTTTCGGGCTGCGGCGATGGTCTGCTGGTTCGCTCGCTCGAGGTCCGCGAACCGGACCGGGTCGGCCGCGATCGACGCGTTCTGGATCTTGGTCTCCGCAGCGGCGCGGATACCGACCAGCTGCACGCGAAGCTTGCAACGCACGTCGGAGGTCGCCACCGCGATCTCGTCGGCGGAGATTTCTGCTGTATCGAGGTTCCACCGAGGGTCGGCCATCGCAGCGAGTGGAGTGGAATAGTGAAAGCCGGCCGTCTGCATGCACCGACTCCAGTCCGCGGTCACCCGCTGGACGCCCGGTGCGACTGCGGAGCGGTCGGCCGACGAAAAGTTGAGACGGTCGAGCCATGACCGGTCGACCTTCGGGACGCCGTACAGCAGCTGCCGTGAGGCTTGGTTCTCGCAATCGCTGACCCGATGGTCGGCCGATCCTCGAGTCCCTTTCGGATCCGAAGAGAGGTGATATCCGTACTGCTGGGCGGCCGAAGGGTCGATCAATCCGTACCGTCGCGCATTGCCGCTGACTTCCGCAGGCGGCAGCGGCTTGGCGGGCGGAGCGGGAACGCCCTGCCTTTCCAGACATCGTGCAGTCTGCCGATCGAGGGCCGATTGGATCAATGCCTGCTCTGCACGGCTGAACCGGTAACGATCGAAAGGAAGGCTGAAGTCGACTGCCGGCAGGGTGGCTGCGGCCGGCGCGGGCTCGGCTTGCTGTGTTTGCGTTTGCGTGGGCGTCTGCGTCGAGTCACAGGCGCACAACGCCGCCAGCATCAGCAACGCCACGATTCCTCGGATCATCGCTTTCTCCTGAGCGGCCGCCCCGGAGGCATCCGGGGCGGCCTGTCGTGGTGGATCAGCGAATCAGCAGCTCACGCGGAGAGCGCTGATGCGGTTGTCGCCCACCGCGTTGTCGGCGAGCTTCCCGTCGACTTGCCCCGGCCCCCACGAGTTCTGGGCGCGGTCCCCACCGCGGCCGCGCCGGCGGCAAGGAGTACGACGGCGGCCGGGCGGAGCTTCCTGATCTGCATGAGACCTCCATCTGGGCGGAGAGACGATCGGCCGAGCTCTCCAAGAGTGTGTTGTCACCTCTACAGACCGGCCCCGCGGACCGAACTCATCGCAACCACGAGGAACCCCCCCACTCACCTTGCCGGAGAACGCCAGGCTGGGTTCTCCACCTGTAGATCCGAATGCCGAGCAGGATTCATCGATTGCCAACTGGTACACAGGGGGGATGCAGCAACTTCGGGCGTTGGGTGTTTCCGCCGAGGCTGAGGCGATCTACCTCGAGCTGATCGCGCGCGGGCCGCTCGGTGTCGGCGAGATCGCGGTGCGTCACGGCGAGGGACTCGACGGGCCGCTGGCGGAGCTGGCTGCGTTCGGGCTGATCGAGAACGCCGACGGGAAGGTGCAGCCGCAGCCGCCGCAGCTGGCGATGGAGGCGCTGGCGCAACGGCGTACGAGGGACGCGGCGCTCGCCCGGGAGAGCGCATCCTTGCTCTCCGAACTGTGGACCGCGGGGATCGGACGGCAGACGTACGTCGAACTGCTGCCGTCGGCCGAGACCGCGCGTGCCGTGCTCGACCACGTCCAGGTCGACGCGCAGGAACAGGTTCGGGCGATGACGGTCGGCAACCTCGCGTCGCCGGATCACCAGATCGTGAAGGGGCTGTTCGAGGCTCTCGAGCGCGGGGTCAGCTACGAGGTCATCTACGGGACGCAGGTGCTGCAGGACCCTGCCGCGCTGCGGAAGGTCCAGCAGTGCGTCGACGCCGGCGAGCAGGCGCGCGTGTTCCCGCAGGTGCCGCTGAACCTGACCATCGTGGACGACCGCTGGGCCTTGGTCTCGGCCCGGACGACGGTCGGCGAGATCACGAGTACCGCGGCGATGGTGGTGCATCACTCGCCTTTCCTGGCCGGCCTGGTCGGGGTGTTCGACGCGCTCTGGCGGATGGCGGTGCCGATCACCAGCGGTACCGAGACCAGCGGTGCCCCGGCGCTGGAAACCAAGCGACTACTGACCTATCTGAGCGCAGGGCTGACCGACGAGTCGATCGCCCGCGAGTTCGGCGTCAGCGAACGCACGATCGCTCGCCGGATCAGCCGCCTCCAGGAAGCCCTCGGCGCCCAGACCCGCTTCCAACTAGGCGTCCAAGCCTCCCGCCAACACTGGCTCTGAGCGACCCACCGGGCCACTGCCTGGTCTTCAGGCGTAACGCGGGATTGCCTCCAACCTGGCGGCGCGGCGCCCTCGGGACATCTGTGCTGACCGCTGAATCGCTACGGAAGTGGTGCGTGCAAGGCCGCGAGTTCGGCGCGGGCCTCGGCGGCACGGTCCGGAATCAGAGCGAGCGTGCAGGCCCATTCGAAGTGGGCGCCGACGCGCTCGAATTCAGCAGCGGCACCGGCCAGCACCGAAAGATCTCCCGTACGACGTGCCTCGGCGCGCCGCAGACATGCGGCGGCCCAGTCGTTCTCCGCACCGAGTGGAGCCGCCGCCTCCAGCAAGGCGGTTGCCTCAGGGAGATCGGCAACCACCGCCAGTTCGGCAGCGGCCGCCCGCGCGTACGGCGCCCACCAGTATTCGCCCAGCTCGCCGAAAGCACGTCGTACGACGTCGGCCGCGTCGCCGAAGGTCCCCAGATGGATCGCGACTCGCGCCTGGGCGAAGAGCTGCGGAGCGATCAGCCACGGCGCACCGGCCAGATCATCGGATCGCGCGACCCTGAGCGCACGCGCCTCCCAGGTGCTGAACAGGCCGTCGTTCCGCAGCCCGTGAACCATGGCCACCGCGGACATCGCGGACGCCATCCACTCGATGGGCGGGGAGCCGGCCCGCTGCCAGCGGTTCCACAGCGCATCCGCCTGTGCGACGCAGTCGTCGAACCGGCCGGTCAGCGCACACACCCGGATGAGCCGCGGCAACGAGATGTACGGATGATCGCCGACCGGATCGTCCGGCGCGCCCACCGCCGCCGTTGCCGCACGGAGATCACCGACCGCGGTCGCCGTCGTCGGCGCGACGTGGAAAGCATCGATGATCTCCGCGGCCGCATAGGGTTCTGGCGCGGAAGCGGCCGGACCAGCTCCATCCGCTCGACCGCAGCCGCCCGGGCGGCCCGCAACCGTCCGTGGCGCGCATCCGCGACGCCGAGCGCATCCAGTGCGCCGGCGACGAGGACAGGATCGCCCGTACGACGGGCCGCGGTGACCGCCTCTGCCGCGAGGGCCGGATCGGCCTCCATCCGACGGCCGCCCTGCTCCCACGCTTTCGCCGCGGCCAGCAGAGCGGCAACCTGCGGGTCACCGGGCTGGGCACAGCCGACGGCCTCCGTCAGCAGCCGTTCGGTCTCCTCCCCCGACAGTTCGAACAGCGAGCCGTTGGGATAGCGGTTCACCGCGATCACTGCCAGCGCGAGCATCGTGGCACGAACGTTGCCATTGGCAACTGCACGGTCGGCGGCGTCGAGCAGGAGCTCGACGCCGGTCTGCGCGTCCGAGATCGCGATCGTCGCATCGGCGGCCGATCGCAGATCGAACGCGGCCGCGACCCTGTCCTCCGCGCGTTCGGCCGCCGCGCGATAGTGCCCGACCGACTCCAGGAACTCGCGCCGGGCGAAGGCGAGATGGCCCAGTGAACGCGCCAATCGGTGCGCCGCTGGATCGGGTTCGGCCGGCGTCGCTGCCAGAGCAGCGCGCAGATCGGCGACCACTTCGTCGTACGACTGCTGCCATCCGGTGCGGTCGTCCGGCTCGAGCCCATTTTCGTCCAGTCGGCCTTCCAGCGTTGCGGCCGTGTCGGCCGCCCAGTGCAAACGCCGGTCCTGTGCGGTCGCGAGCTCGTCGCCGCTGAGCTGGGTGTGGGCGAACTCCCGAATCGTTTCGAGCAGCAGCCAGCGCGACCCACGACGTACGGCCAGGCTCTTGTCGGTCAGCCGGCCGAGCAGATCGGCGACCTCACCTCGCCCCAGCTCAGGACTGGTCGCAGCCGCGGCTGCCAGGTCGAACCCACCGACGTAGATGCCGAGGCGGCGGAACAGCAGGCGTTCCCGCTCGTCCAGCAGCTCGTGACTCCAGCCGATCACCGCAGCCAGCGACCGGTGGCGCTCATCCATCCCCCGGCCGCCCGAGAGCAACCGGAGCCGGTCGTCGAGGGCAGCCCGCAGGCCATCCGCGCCGAGTGAACCGATCCGGGCAGCGGCGAGTTCGATCGCCAGCGGGATGCCGTCCAGCCGCGCGCAGATCTCGGCGATGTCGTCGGCCGACGCCTGGAACTCCGGATCGACCACGCGGGCCCGGTCGACGAACAGTTCGGCAGCCGCGTCCAGCGGGGGTAACAGCACGGTGGTTTCCGCCCGAACGCCGAGCCGCTCGCGGCTCGTCGCGAGCACCGTCAGCTCAGGACAGGTTCGCAGCAGCCGTTCGGTCAGCGCCGCGACCTCGTCGACCAGGTGCTCGCAGTTGTCCAGAACCAGCAGCGAGCGGCCGGTCTGCAGATGCTCGATCAGCACTTGATCCAGCGTCTGCGGCGGCCGCTCGGTCAGTCCGCATGCCGTCGCGATCGCCCTGGTCACCAGTCCGGCACGGACCGGGACGAGATCGACGAAGACGCCGCCTGCCCCCCACTGGGTGGCGACCACCGCCGCCAGCCTGGTCTTGCCCATGCCACCAGGACCGAGCAGCGTCACCAATCGCGAGCGTCCCAGAGCGTCGCGCACCGTCGCCGTGTCCTGGCTGCGGCCGACGAACGTCGTCCGGCCGGCCGGAATACCGCTCACTCCCGGACCGCGTCGTGACCCGGCCAGGTCGGCGAGTTCGCGACGATCCGCGACGCCGTACTTGCGGAGCAGTGACGAAACGTGACTCTCGACCGTACGGATCGAGATGTGCAGCGCGCCCGCGATCTGCGCGTTCGACCGATGCGCACCGAGCGCCTCGAGTACCTCGGCTTCGCGAGCCGACACCGTCCCCTCGTTCACGCGCACATCATGTCCGATCCGCGGGCCTTCCGTGGTGAATCCGTGGTCGGCACGGATGTGGCCGACCGGCTCGCGCCGCGAGGCTCGTCGTAGCAGAACAACTCTTTCCTGGAGGTCAATGATGAGTACGACGATGACGACTTCGCGGCGGATCCGGCCCGGCATCGTGGCCCTGTGGGTGGCCCAGGTGGCGCTCGCGTTCTTCTTCGTGATGGCGGCGCTGCCGAAGCTCACGGGGGATCCCGCGATGGTGGAGCAGTTCGGTTCGATCGGGGCCGGCCAGTGGTTCCGGTACCTGATCGGCTCCCTCGAGCTCGCCGGGGCGATCGGGCTGCTGATCCCGCGGCTGTGCGGCCTCGCGGCGTCCGGCCTGGTCGCGCTGATGATCGGCGCGACCATCACCAACGCCTTCGTGCTGGGGATCTCGCCGGCGATTCCGCTGGTCTTCCTCGCGTTCGCCGCGGTGATCGCCTGGTTCCGCCGGGCGTCGGTGCGTGAGTTGGTCCGGCGATGACTGTCACCGCGCTGGACGGGCTGCTGCTGCGGCCTGGCGATGCGGGCTACGAAGCGGGTCGCGCGGTATGGAACGCGACGGTGGACCGGCGTCCGGCGGCGATCGCCCGATGCCGGAGTACGGCGGACGTTGTGGCGGCGTTGCGGTACGGACGCGAGGCCGGCCTGGAGATCGGTGTGCGCTGCGGCGGACACAGCTTCCTGGGCTTGCCCGTGGTGGAGGGCGGCCTGCTGATCGACCTGTCTGCGATCAACTCGGTCACTGTCGACCCGGCCCGGCGCCTTGCCCGAGTCGGTGGCGGTGCGTTGCTCGGCGCGCTCGACAGGGCGGCGCAGCGATACGGATTGGCGACCACCGCCGGGAACGTTTCGCACACCGGCGTCGGCGGGTTGACGCTCGGTGGTGGGATCGGCTGGCTGGCCCGGGCGTACGGGCTGAGTTGCGACAACGTCACGTCGTACGAGCTGGTCACCGCCGATGGTTCCGTACTGCGGGTCAGCGCCCGGGAGCATCCGGACTTGTACTGGGGGCTGCGCGGAGGCGGCGGGAGCTTCGGGGTGGTGACAGCCTTCGAGTTCCGGCTGCACCCGGTCGGGACTCGCGCGTTGATGGTGAATCAGTACTACGAGATGCCGGACGCGGACGAGGCACTGCGTGGCTGGCGCGACCTGCTGGTCGACACGCCTCGGTTGGCGACCCCGGTGGCTCGGGTCGGGCTGCGGGACGGGCGGCTGATGGCCAGCATCGGGTACGTATGGGTCGGTGATGCCGAGGAGGGCCTGCGACTGCTTCCGTCGTACCGGGCGATCGGGAAGCCGGTCGAGACGCAGGTGCAGGAGCTGAGCTATCTGGAGCTGCAGACGCGGCTGGACGACGACGAACGGCATGCGGTGCGGCGCTACTGCAAGGGTCACTACCTGCGCTCGCTTCCGGACGCGGCGATCGAGGCGTTCCTTGCCCAAGACAACAATCCTGGTGCCCGCATGACGCTCAACGGTGGAGCAATCGGTGACCTCGCCGATGCCGACACCGCCTTCAGCCACCGCGACGCGCTGACCGAGTTCACCACCGGGGACTCCTGGACCGACCCGTCCGACGACGACGCGCGCATCACAGCAGCGCGCACCTACGCCGCCGGCCTAGAGCCCTACACCAGCGGTTCCTACGTCAACACCATCTCCGACCACGACCCCGCCGCCGTACGCCGCGCCTACTCCCCGGCCAAACTCACCCGGCTACACGACCTCAAACGCACCTACGACCCGGCCAACGTCTTCACCCAAACCCAACTAGGCAGGGTCGTCTAGGGGTGGCGGCTGCCTCCATCGATGCCGAACGACTCATCGACCGTCGATCGTCAGCGGGCTGCTGTGCTGAGATGGGTGAGGACGGCCAGCACACGGCGGTGGCCGTCCTCGGTTTCGGGGAGGGCCATCTTCGTGAACACGTGGCGGACATGTGCTTCCACGGTGCGTTCGCTGAGGTACAGGCGCTTCGCGATCCCGCTGTTGGTCAGCCCCTCCGCCATCAGTTCCAGCACGTCCCGTTCCCGATCGGTCAACGGTGCCAGCGGATCGCTGCGCGCGACCAGTCCGGCCACTACCTGCGGGTCCAGCGCCGACCCGCCCCGCGCGACCCGTTCAGCCGCGCCGAGGAACTCGCTGACGTCGAGGACCCGGTCCTTCAGCAGGTACCCGAACCCGCCGAGGGCCACCAGTTCGACCACGTGCTGGGACTCGATGTGCTGCGACAACAGCAGTACGCCGACCTCCGGGTGCGCACGCTTCACCGCCTGAGCCGCCCGCGCCCCTTCGTCGCTGAACGTGGGTGGCATCCGGATGTCCGCGACCACCAGGTCCGGCCGGTACGACGTCACCGCGGCGAGCAACTCCTCCGCGTCGCCCAGAGTCGCCACCACCTCATGCCCACCGTCGACGAACAGCATCGCGAGTCCTTCGCGCAACAGAACCTGGTCTTCGGCGATCACGATCCGCATGGCAGCTCCGCAGTGAGGGTTGTCCCCTTACCAGGGCTGCTGTAGATGTGGAAGGTTCCACCGAGGGCGGCGATCCGGTCCGCCAGCCCGGTGAGTCCGGTGCCTTGGCGCGCGTCGGCACCACCGATGCCGTCGTCCGTCACAGTGACCAGCAATCGTTGCTGATCACAACGAACAGCGAGAGCGACCCGGCTTGCGTTCGCATGCTTCACCGCGTTGGTGAGGCCTTCGCAGCAAAGGAAGTACGCCGCTGCCTCCACGCCAGGGCCGAACCGCTCGCCCGGCACCTCCACCGAGACCGGCAACGGTGCCCGACGGGCGAGATCATCGAATGCCGGTCCCAGACCGGCGTCGAGCTGCGTCGGTGGCAGACCGCGAGCGAGTTCGCGCAACTCGCCGATCGCGACACTGACCTCACCGACCGCCCGATCCAGCGTCGCGCCAACCGCATCCCGCGACGAACCCAGCTGATGCTGCGCATGCCGAAGCGCCAGTCCGATGGAGATGAGACGCTGTTGCGCGCCGTCGTGCAGGTCCCGTTCGATCCGGCGGCGCTCGGCGTGGCCGGCGGCAACGATCCGGGCTCGCGAGGCCTCGACCTCGCTCAGCTGCAAACGCACTTCCGCACGCAACCGCGCGACCTCGACGGCCAAGGCGCCCTCCTCGACGACGCACCGTAGCAACTCAGGACCGAAGTTCGCCCCGCTGTTGTGCAGTACAACGCCGATCGGGTCGTCTCCACGCTCGATCACGATCCGGTGCCGGGCGTCCTCGTCTCGAGGGTTCCCGGCCAGATCGACATACTGCTGAGTCTCCGGGAGGAAGATGAGGAGTTCGAGGTCCGGGTCGGCGAGGATCTCACGGAGCACAGCTTGCACGTCCTCCGGTGCACGGCGACCGCCGCGAACCTCGTCGAGGAAGACCGCCATCCGGCGCAGCGCGTCGTACCGCGATCTGTTGAAGCGGCGGTCGACGGCGTCCTGGATCCGGCGGCGCAAGGGGTGGAACAAGATCGTGCACACCACCGTGGCCGCGGCGGTCGCCCACCCCGAGCTCCGGCCGAACATGGTGCCGAGAGCAACGATCAGTACGCCGTACGCAGCCGCCAGCGCTACGCTCAGCGTGGCGTAGGCGACCGTTCGGCTGATGACCAGGTCGATGTCGTAAAGGCGGTAGCGCAGGATCGCCGCTCCCGCCGCGAGCGGTAGCGCGGAGAGGGCGAGGGCGGCGACCACGCCGGCGGCCGGGGTGACGTACCACAGCGCGAAGGTGATGGGGAGTACCACTCCCGCGACCGAGGCTGCGAGGACGAACCACTTGAGCTGCTGACGTTCGAGGCCGCTGGTCCTGCGGAAACGCACCGCGAGGGACAGTACGGCAGCAATCAGTGAGCCGAGCAACAGCGGCATTCCGACAGTCAGCAGGAAGCCGGTCGGCAATGACTCGACCGCCCAGGGATTGCGGCCGCTGGTCAAATCTCGGCCCCGGTCCGGACTCAGCGCCCACCCGGTCGTACCGAGCACCATGCCGAGCGCGCCGGCCCACGGCACCAACCGCCACCGTGGACTGGGCAGGTGACCGGTCGGGAAGAGCAGGAAAGTCAGTGTCCAGCCGTAGCCACTGATCAGCCAACTGCTCGAGGCGATCCACTCAGCGAGCGAACCGCCCGGCCAGGCGTCGGCAGCGGCCCGGAGGCCCCACCCCTGAAGGAGATCAGCGGCGATCGCGTTGAGCAGACCGAAGCCGCAGAACAGCCAGCCGATCGGATTCTCCGGCCGGCGGTGTGCGATCACCGCGCCGGCACCGACGGTGGTCAGTCCTGCGACGGCGTACAGGAGGGTGTCGTACCCGGGCTCCAAACGCCATGACAGCACGACCGCGGCGATCTCCACGACCACGGTCGCTCCGAAGAGCACTGCCGGTACAGTCCGTCGGCCCACCCGCCCATCGTGACAGCGGACGACGGTCGCGGCCAACAGTGCTAGCACTTACGGCGATCGCGCGGAATCGCCGATCGAGGTCTCGTACTGGCGCCGATGCGCGGACTGATCACCGGCTCCTAGCGTCAGCGACATCACCTCTGCTCCGAAAGGCGGGACCATCATGAACAACCATTCGAGCCGCGGGCTTGCGGTAGCCGGACTCACCGGCGGTCTCGCGACCGTCTTGTCCGGCGTCGTCATCGAGGCGGTCGTCAAGCCGGCGTCCGACGTATCCAACGAGATGTGGAGCTACCCGTGGAGCAGCGACGCCCTGACGCCGGTGTCGATCGTGTTCGCCGGCATGCATCTCCTCGTCCTCCTCGGCATGTTCGCCTTCGCGCGCTCTCTTCGTCGTGGGCGGGCCGGCGCGCGACTCGCGCTGGTTGGGACCTTCCTGCTCTTCCTCGCGGAGTTCGCGAGCATCCCGTTCGCCGATCAGCGAATGGACGAGACCGGACCGCAGGTGGTCGGTGGTCTCTTCGGCCTCGGCGTTGCGGTCACCGCGATCGGTCTGCTGGTCGCGGGCGTCGCGGTACTGCGATCGGGTGAGTGGCACGGATGGCAGCGGTACGCACCGGTGGGTGCCGGGGTCTGGTCGTTGTTCATGATCGGCTTGAGCTTCACCAGCGCACTGCCTGTCGGGGTTGCGATCTACGGCCTCACACTTTGCGCGCTGTATCTCGCCGTCTACACGCTGCACGCAAGCCCGGCCGGTGAGCGATCCGAGCGCCTTCGCGCCCGGATCGAGCAGTGAGCAGGAGGCGGGCAGGATGATCCACTCGAACCTGCGCTTGCTGGTCTGGGGCGGCGTGTGCGGGCTGGCCTGGGCCTCGGGATTCCGAGGCTTCATGACTCAGGTCGCTGGTCCCGACTCCGCGGTGTCGTGGTCGGGCACGTTCGGCTGGATCCTGCTGCCTGGGGTGCTGATCGGCGTACTCCTCGGATGGGCCGAGCACATCCGACGGACAGGCGGCGAACGCAGGCGATGGTTGACGCTCTCCCCACTGCTCTTCGCCAGTGTTCTGCTTCCCGGTCTGACCGACCCAGCCAACTTTCTGGCCGACGGAATCGGCGGTGGAGCACTCGCCCTCCCCCTCTTCGCCATAGCGGGTGGCTACGCCCTTGCCGGTCCCGGGCGGCGCTGGGTGCGCGTTGCGTGCGGTCTGTTCGCCCTCGGGCCGATCCCGGGCTGGGCAATCGCCACCCTCACCCAGTCCGCGACCATCGGCCCGCGCGAGACGTGGATCGCCCTCTACTTCTGGTCCTTCCAGGCGGTCCTGACACTCGCCGCCTCCGTTCCCTTCCGCGCAGTCGTCGACGGAACGAGTCGGAGACAACGTCCCCGCGCTGCATCGGAAGGTGTCCGGGCCGAGGACTTGCCGGGGTGAGCGGCAAGTCCTCGGGGCTCTGCAGGCGGTTTACAGCGGTACCTTCCATTTCTGGGGGTCGAGGCCGTTGCAGTCGTAGATCTGTAGGTCGGTGCCGTCGGCGGTCGCGCCGTTAGGGGCGTCGAGGCACCGTCCCGACTGAGGGTTCAGCAAGGCACCGTTGGCTTGTGGCTGCCAGATCTGACCGCCGGCCGGGCCGCAGTCCCACAGCTGCACCTTGGTGAAGTTCGCCGTACCGTTGCCGACGACGTCCAGGCACTTGCCGAAGGCACGGATCTTGCCGTCGGTCGCCACGCTCCACTGCTGACCCGGTACGCCGTTGCAGGTCCACAGCTGGACGACGTTCCCGTTGGTCGAGGTGTTGGTGTCGACGTCGACGCACTTGCCGGCGGCCGCGGGCCCGGTGATCGGGCCGGTCGGCGAGCCGGGCAGGCTCCACTTCTGGGGGTCGAGGCCGTTGCAGTCGTAGATCTGTAGCTTGGTGCCGTCGGTCGTGGCACCGCTGGGACTGTCCAGACAACGACCGGATTGCGGGTTCAGCAGTGCACCGTTGGCTTGCGGCCGCCATTGCTGTCCACCGGCCGGGCCGCAGTCCCACAGCTGCACCTTGGTGAAGTTCGCCGTACCGTTGCCGACGACGTCCAGGCACTTGCCGAAGGCGCGAATGGTGCCGTCGGCCATCATCGTCCATTGCTGTCCGGGCACGCTGCCACACGTCCACAGCTGTACGGCGTTCCCGTTGACCGCCGTGTTGTGGTCGACATCCAGACATTTACCGGCCGCCGCCGGGCCGGTGATCGCGCCGGTCGGTCCACCGACGCCGCCGGTACCGAAGCGGACTTGGCACTGGTTCCCGGTGCCGAGCCAGGTCGCGGCCAGGTAGAGGAACGACGTACCGTTGCTCGACGGAACGATCGGCGAGCTGTAGCCGGGGCAGCCAGGGGCGCCAGGGCCGTAACTGCCAGTGGGGTTGACGTTGACCGGGGCTTCGAGCTCGGTCCAGCTGCCGGTACCCAGGGACGTGTTAGCCAACAGCACCGATCCGGACTCCGCCATCACGGCCTTGTTCCCGGTCGGTCCGGTCACCACGCGTTGCCCGGAGAGCAGCAACGTCCCGTTCGGGCCACCGCCGGGGACCCAGGCGACGTACGGCGTGTGCAGCAGGTGGCGGCCGTCGCTGGTCTGGGCGAGCGTGCCAGGGCTGTTGGTCGGTGCCCAGTTCAAACCGTCAGGGCTGGTCTTGAGGTACACCTCGCAGGCGTGGTCGGGGTTGGTGGCGTCGCGACAGAGCTCGTAGGACATCAGGAACTGGCCGTTGGGAAGCGGGGTGATGATCGACATACCAGGCCGGGCCAGATTGTCGGCGGGGAACGCGACGTCAGGGGTGATGGCGGCGCTCCATGTGACGCCACCGTTGGTCGAGGTGTAGTGACCGATGATCTGGTTGTTCGTCGGCGAACCCGCGGGGCGTTCGTCAGAGATGAAGCAGGCGAGAGTGTTGTTGGGGGCGAGCAGGAACCACGGCTCCCAGATCCCCTGGCCGATGGTGTTCGGCTGGCCGCTGGTCGCCGTACAGTTCGACAGGTACTGCCAGTGCGCGCCGTGGTCGGTGCTCTTGAACACCTCGATCTTCTGCGCGGTGAAGTTCCCCTCGTCCCACGCGGTGCCGGCGGCGAGCAGGTCGCCCTGGTTGAGCCCGTTCGCGGTCCGCGGCACCTCGTAGACGACCGGCGCGCCGAGGTCCCAGCCGGCGGTGTTCGAACTGATCGTGCTGATCGGGGTCGACCCGAAGCTCGCGCCGCCATCCGTACTGCGGAAGATCGGGAAGTTGCTCGGCCCCGATTCGTTGCGGCGGGCAAAGGTCGCCAGCACGGTCCGGCCGCCGTTCCCGTCGTGGTCGAGCCGGATCGCCCGCGGATAACTGGCGTCGGCATTCGGATAGGTGGACAGGTTGGGGCTGTACAGCACGTTCCCCGGCGGCGCCGCGGTGGCCGGCATCGCGACGAGAGCTCCGGCGACGACGCCGGCAGCAACCAACAACCTACGAATCAACATGAAACCTCCTCAGACGTTGGGCAGGTGGGTCGAGAGGTCCCCGAGATCAGTACTGCGTGACGTCCGCAAAGCTGCGGGCGACAGTCGTGCCCGCCGAGTCGGTGATCCACAGGTGCAGACGCCCGGAACGAGACACCGGGACCACGACCTCGATCGGGTCGGTGACGGCGAACGGCTTGGCATCAATCGGCGCGGAAGCGGCAGCGCCTGACAACGACCAGTGCAGGGTTCCGACCAAGGGCTCGGATCCGTGGTGGGAGACACGGACCGGCACCGTCACGGAACCGGACGAAACGACGAGGTCGCGGCCGGGTGCGTGCGGGGTGACGTCGACGATGAGCGTGGTCTCGGCGTGGACATCGGACGGGACGGTGCCGCCCAGATCCTTGGTGCGGCGGTCGTAGGTGTAGATGCCGACCGTCTCGTGTTCGATGTCGTACAGCTCGGTGTAGATGTAGCCGGCATTGCGGGGATGACGGCGGAGTTCCTGGGTCTGCCAGCGCAGGTGCCAGCCGCGCTCCACACTCGTCGACCCACCGCCGTACTCACCGTTGAGCTGCGGCTTGTCCCCCGGATCGAAACCAGGTGCCGCAATCACCTTGTCCACCACGAAGTCCGGCCCGAGCCGGACCGGGAAACTTCCGTCGGCGGTGTTGATCAGACGATCCACGACCGCGGCCCACGAGGTGGCGTCGTCGTCGTAGTAGTGCCAGTCGACCAGATCCGTCTCGACGTGCGCCCAGCCCGAGTTGTCGACGACGGGGCGACTCGCATCCAGCACCCGGATGAGCCGGTACGCCCGGCGTACGGCGTCCTGTTTCGCGGGATCACCGGGGACGTCCCAGTCCAGCCCCCACTCCTCGTTGTACGCGGCCCAGATCACGATGCTCGGATGGTTGCCGTCCCGCGCCACCATCCCGGCCGTGACGTCCTCGAATGCGGCAACGGCCTCCTCGGTGAACCGGCCGGTCGACGGGGGTTCGGCCCAGACCAGCATCCCCAGCCGGTCGGCCCAGTACAGCCAGCGCGGATCCTCGAGCTTGATGTGCTTGCGCACCAGGTTGAACCCGGCTTCGCGCGCCAGCTCGATATCCCGCCGCAACGCCTCGTCGCTCGGCGCCGCATGTCCGGCCGACGGCCAGAACCCCTGGTCCAGCACGCCGCGCACATACGTCGGTACGCCGTTCAGCAGCAGGTTGGTGCCCTGCCACTCGACCTTGCGCAACCCGGTGTAGCCGCGAACTGTGTCCTCGCCGGCCGTGACGACGACGTCGTACAGGTAGGGATCCTCGGGGCTCCACAGCCGGGGCTCCGGGATCGGAAGGGTGACCGGGCCCGAGAGTTCGTCGTACTCGCGGACGACGACGCCTGGGATCTCGATCCGGACCGGCGCCGGACCCGTGACCGTGACCTCGATGCCGTCCAGCGCCGGGGTCGGGCGGAGGTCGAGCTGCGAGATGTACTCCGGCGGGCGTGGCTCGAGCCACACGGTTTGCCAGATTCCGCTGGACGGCGTGAAGGCACAGCCGTCGTAGTCGTCGGCAGGCAAGCTGCGCTGCTTGCCGTGCGGGATGAACCGCTTGTCAGCTGGCGCCTGGACCCGGACCACCAGCGTCCCGGCACCTGAGGAGTCGAGCAGGTCGGTGATGTCGGCCTCGAACGGCAGATAACCACCTTCGTGCTCGACGGCGAGCTGACCGTTCACCCACACGGTCGCGTGGTGGTGAACCGCGCCGAAGTGCAGGATCGTCCGCTCCCCCGCCCAGTCTGCGGGACGATCGAGGTGCCGGCGATACCAGGCCGTCGGTAGCCAGTGCGCCATCACACCCGAATCGGGGTGCTCCCACGGGAAAGGCACGACGATGGTTTCCGGGAAGTCGCTCGGGTCGTCCGGGCCATGAGCGAAATCCCATTGACCGTTCAGATTGAGCCAGCGCGACGAGCGGTCGAAATGGGGACGTGGGTATTCGGGACGGGGTGTGTTCATGGTTGTTTCTCCAAGTCGGGACGTCAGCCTTTGAGGCTGCCGGCCATGACGCCTTTGATCAGGTGACGTTGCAGGACGATGAAGACGGCCAGGACGGGCACGGCGGCCACGGTGCTGGCGGCGAGCAGCTGACCCCAGACGCTGGTCCAGTCGGCGCCGAGCTGACCCGAGCGGATGTTCTGCGCCAGCGCTGAGAGCATCACCTGCAGGGTCTGGTGCTGCTCGTCGTTCACCGCCACCACGGGCCAGACGAAGTCGTTGTAGATGTTGATGAAGCTCAGGACGCCGAGGGCTGCCAGCCCGGGCCGGATCACCGGGAGCACGATGCTGGCGAAGATCCGCAGGTCACCGGCGCCGTCGACGCGGGCGGCGTCGAGGAGTTCGTCGGGGATCGCCATAATCACCTGCCGCATCCAGAACACACCGAACGCGTCGACCGCGCTGGGCAGGATGAGGGCCTGGAACGTGCTGACCCAGCCCAGCTGACTCATCTCCAGCAGGAGCGGGATGAGCAGGACGAGGGTCGGCAGCATCAGCGTGGTCAACACGGTGCCGAACAGCAGCCGCTTGCCCGGGAAGGTGTACTTCGCGAAGGCGAACCCGGCCATCGGGCAGAAGATCATCGTCAGCGCGCCCTTGATCACGACGACGATCGCGGTGTTCCGGAAGCCGGTACCGATCGGAATCGTCTCCAGCATCGCGCGGAAATTGTGCAGCGTCAGCCGGCCGGCGTCGAAGCTGAACGGCCGGGCGATGATGTCGCCACCCGGCTTGAACGCGGAGGCCATCATCCACAGCAGCGGCGCCAGACTGATGCAAGCGGCAACGATCAGCAGGACGTATCGTCCCACCGCGCCGAGCCGGACGGACGCCGTGGATCCCGTACGGGTTGTCATGAGTCCTCCCTCGATCGCAGCAGCCGGATCGACGCGACCGACAGCGCCAGCACCATCAGCACGAGCAGCATCGAGTTCGCTGCCCCGAGGCCGAGATCGGAGTTCGTGATGTGCTTGTAGAGATAGAGCCCTGCGGTCCGGGTCCCGTTGAACGGTCCGCCGCCGGTCACGACGTACGGTTCGGCGAACAGCTGGAACACGGTCAACGTGCCGATCACGACGACGAAGCTCAGCGTCCGCGTCACCAGCGGGACGGTGATCGACCAGAACTGATGCCACGCGCCGGCCCCGTCGATCCGCGCCGCCTCGTAGACGTCCGACGGGATCGTCGACAATCCGGCCAGCAACAAGATGACGGCGTACCCGGTGGTGCGCCAGAGCACCAGCAGGGCAACCGTCACCTTGGCCCACACTGAGGTGGTCAACCATCCGACGGCGGGCAGTCCGAGCGAGGTCAGACCGTGGTTGACCGCGCCGAAGTCCTTGTCGAACAAGATGATCCAGACCTGCGCCATCGCCACCAGCGGAGTGACGAACGGCGCGATCAGCGCAGCGCTGAACAGCCCGCGGAACCGCGCCTTCCGCAACGCAACGGCGATGGTGAGTGCGAGCAGCACCTGCGCCGGTACGACGAGCAGCCACAGCACGCCCGAGGTCGCCATCGACTGCCAGAAGTCCGGACTCGCCAGTAGGTAGCGGTAGTTGGCGAACCCGACCACCCTCAGCGCACCGGCACCGTGCCAGTTGGTGAAGCTCAACTGCAGCGCGAAGAAGATCGGGTACGCGCTGAAGGCCGCGAAGACCAGGACGAACGGTGCGACGAAGAGGTACGGCGCTGCCTTGACCCGGCGTCGCCCTGCCGTCCTCGCCTCCCGCCGTGCCGCCATCGCCTCGGTCACGGTCACCATCAACTGGGCCCCATCAGGTTCTTCTGGATCTGGGTCGCGGACGTCTTCAGGACCTCATCAGGGCTGAGCCGGCCGGCGAGCATCTTCTGCACGTTGACACCGAAGTAGTCCACCGCCTTGCCCCACCAGGTCGGGATCGCGTACCCGCCCGGCACCTGCTTGCCCGCTTCGACGGCCACCTTCCAGAGGTCCTGGCCGCCGAGGGCATCGATCGGCCTGAACAATGGAGTGTCCGGATCCAGCGCCGGCAGGTACGACGGGATCGACGTGTTCAGGCCGCCCGGGTACACCGTGTTCGGGCCGTAGACCGTCGTATACCCCTCCTTGCTGAAGACCAGGTGCTCGTAGAGCCGCCAGGCCAGCTCCGGATTCTTAGCCTTGGCCGGAATCACGAACGACGAGCCGCCCATCACTCCCGCCCGCGGACCACCGGCCTGCCATGCCGGCAGCGCCGCCGCACGCCATTTGCCTTTGCTTGCCTTCAGCAACTGTTGCGGCGCGAACACGAACCACTGCGCCCACGGCACGAACACCTGCGTACCTTTGTCCTGCGTCTGCAGATCCGTCGGCTGGGTGTACTTCGCCAGCGTGCCGAGCCCTTCCGATCGGACCGTGTCCAGCCAGGTCAGCGCCTTGCGGTAGGGATCGGAGTCGATCGAGAGCTTGCCCTGGGCATCGATCATGGCGCCGCCCTGCTGGTTGGCGAACATGTCGATCCACAACTGCGCCAGGAACTGGTCGTTCTCCAGGTGGATCGGCCTGGCCTGCGGGAACTTGTCCCGGACCGTCCGCGCCGCCCCGAGCAGAGCGTCGTACGTCGTCAGGCTCGCCGGGTCGACGCCCGCCTGGGTGACGATGTCCTCGCGGTAGAACAGCAGGCCGGGGTCGAGGTCCCAGGGCACCGCGACCACCTTGCCGTCGACGGTGACCACACCGAGCTTGTACGGCGCGATGTCCGGCTTGTACTGCTCGATCAGCTGACTGAGGTCGTGCAGATGCGGCGCGACCCCGGTCAGCAGAGAGTCGTCGTAGAAGGCGCCGTCGGGCACGCCGGCGCCGCTGATCAGCGTGGCCGGGAGCTTGGCGTTGATGTCGACCGCGAGGTGGTTCACCTTCACCTGCGGGTGCTTCGCGGTGAACGACGCGATCGCCTTGTCGAACACCTTGTAGAGGTCGCCGGTGCGGTCCCAGATGGTGAGCTCACCCGACAGCGCAGTGGTCGCCTTGCCGGTCGGCAGCGGATCACTGCCGGTGGTGTTGCCGGGAGCGCAGGCGCCGAGGCCACCGGCGACCAGGGCGGCACCGGCACCACGCAGTACGGTGCGACGGGAAACCGGGGATGAAACGGAATTGATCATGGCGCGTCCTCAAGGGGAACCGGACCTTCAGCCGAAGCCGGTGACTTTCGTATGATCCTTGCAACGTTGCAAACAGTGTTGAAACGCTAAGCTTGCAACGTTGCAAGTGTCAAGGGGTCGAAAGAACGCCAGCGAAGGGGTACGGAGTGGGTGCCACACTGCGTGAGGTCGCCGAGCGGGCCGGGGTCTCGGTCCGGACGGTGTCGAACGTCGTCAACGATTTCGCACAGGTGGCGCCGGACACCCGCGCCCGGGTGCAGCGGGTGCTCGACGAACTCGGATACCAGCCGAACGCGGTCGCCCGGACGCTGAGGCGCGGACGGTCGGGGCTGATCGCGTTGGTTTTGCCCGAGCTGGACGTCCCCTATTTCGCCGAGCTGACCCGGGCGGTGATCGAGCAGGCGGCCGCGGCCGGGTACACGGTCGTGGTCGACCAGACCGACGGTGATCCGGTGCGCGAGCGGGAGCTGGTGATGCGCGGCAGCCGGGCCGCGATGTTCGACGGGCTGATCTTCAACCCGCTGGCGCTGGGTGACGCCGACCTCCGCGACCGGCCGTCGTCGACGCCGGTCGTGCTGCTCGGTGAGCGGGTGATCCAGGGCGGCCTGGACCACATCATGATCGACAACGTCGGCGCCGCTCGGCTGGCGACCGAGCACCTGGTCGACCTCGGCCGCCGCCGGATCGCCGCGATCGGCGACCAGTCCGACGAAAGCCGTCGTACCGGCCGGCTCCGGACGCAGGGCTACATGACCGCCCTGCGTTCTGCCGGCCACGAGATCGTCCCCGAGTTGATCCGTCCCACGGAGTTCTTCCACCGCTCCGACGGCGCCGCCGCCATGTCTGAGCTGCTCGCCCTCCCCGAGCCCCCCGACGCCGTCTTCTGCTACAACGACCTGCTGGCGCTGGGCGCGCTCCGCACCATCCTCAGCCGCGGTCTCCGCGTCCCCGAGGACATCGCACTCGTCGGCTTCGACGACATCGAGGACGGCCGCTACAGCACCCCCAGCCTGACCACCATCCGCCCTGACAAGACGCAGATCGCGACGCACGCCGTCCAGCTCCTGCTCAACCGCCTCGACGGCGACCAGTCCCCGCCGACCGAGATCCCCGCCGACTACGACCTCGTCATCCGCGAAAGCACAGCCTCCTGAGCGGCCGCTCCCTCCACGTCGGCGAGTAGAAGGCAACTTTTCAAGGCGAGTGAGGTGATCGCGTGGCCCCGTGCTGTGGGGCCAAGAGGCGATCGCCGCTGAGTTCCTCGTACTGGTCGGGGTTCGCGAGGACGGTCGAAGTGCAGCCTGATCGGCCGCACTCGCAGGCGAACGGGAACATCGGCAGGTCGGCGAAGCCGCGGTCGGCGCGCCATAGCCGTAGTTGACGGCAGGCAGCCGTGTTCTCGATCTTGCGCTGGCGACTTAGTTCGTCACCGGCTTGCAGCCTCTGGACGTCACCCAGAGTTGTCTCCACCCTCGCCGTGATCGCATTCCAGTCAGGATCCGGATCCACCTCGATCAACGGCAACCCGGCCGCGGTCACCTCGTCCCAGACCCACCGCGCCAGGATCTCGTCGCGCGCCAGCAACGAATCCAATCGCGCTCGGGCCTGCGGATCATCGACAGCGTCGAGCCTTTCCTCGCGTGCCTTCCGAGTCAGACTGGCATCGGGAACCAGCCAGATGGCTGCCCGGACGGCAGGCCCGAGCATCGACGGGAACAGCTGTGGACCCTCCACCAAAGCCGGTACTTCGCCGAGTCCGCGCGCGTGGACGTCTTCGAGGATCACCGGAAGCCGCACCCGCGAGATCTCCACGAACACCTCCGCGGCGCCCTGCGGACCTTCGACAGGCTTCTCGGCCAGCAGCCTGTAGGCGGGCAGTCGTTCGAGATGGTCGTAGGTCCAGAGATCCACCGGGTGCAACGGCAGATCTCCGGCCCGCGCCAACTGTCGCGCGATCGTCGACTTGCCGGCACCCGGCGCCCCACCGATCCAGAGCATGCTCGTCATCCGGCCAGGCTGCCAGACAACCGGCTCGCAGCCTCAGCCTGTGGGTGTTCGGGTGAGGGTTGCGCGGGCCAGGTGGTGGCCGAGGGTGCGGCCGGCGTAGTGGTCGAGTCTGGTGTGGACGCCGGCGTAGATGCGGCTGAGGCCGGCTTCGTCGGCGATGGACTGGAAGGTGGTGAAGTGGCGGGTGACGCCGGGGAGCGCTTCGGAGGTGACGGCGAGTCGGTGGCCTCGACCGAACTCTGCGGTCAACAGTGTCGCGCTGGTCTGGGAGATGACGCTGTGGGCGCCGGGATAAGCCGGATCCGGTGGTGTGGTGGCGAGACTGTTCCAGGCAGGATCCGCGACGGTGGCGGGGTTCGTGTCGCTGTCGGCCAAGCGGATCGCGGTGATCGGTCGCCAGATGCGGTAGTGGTACTTGGCGTCGTAGAAGGCGATGACCGCGTCGGCCAAGGCCAGGTTGAGGTGCGCGAAGATGCGGGCCGCGTGGACCAGGTCTTTGCCCTGGGCAAGCACTGCGGTCTGGGTGATCTCGTTCCAGTAGTTCCAGATCGGCGCCGCCCAGAAGTGCGCCTGCTCGGTCTGGTCGCTGGTGCGGCTGGTGCTCGTGTCTTGGCCGAGGCGTTTGACCTCGTTGATCGCGGCGGCGTACCGGCGGCCGCTCAGCGTTGGATACGCCTCCGGCCGGAACCGGTCGACCCGGTCGACGACGAACGGCGTGACGTGTGACCAGTGGGTGAACGCGGCCGGCAAGAATCCGGGAGGCGTCGGCCGGTATTGGCCAGGTTCGGTGCCTGGCGGCAGTGGCGACGGAGTGGCCGACGACCCGTCGTTCCTGCGCAGGTCGAGGAGCCGCCGGGCGACTAGGCGGCCGGCCTCGATCCCGATCTCACGAGCATGCCGCTGTTCGACCGTGGCCAGGTCCGTTCTCAACTGCCAGTCGAGCGACGCCACCTGAGCCGGATACAACGCAACCAGTACGTCGTGGGCCGCCTGCGCCGCGGCGGCAGTCGGCGCTCCGACGTGCAGGTGCGACCTCCCAGAGCTGGTCACAGCATCGTGGATCGCGGCGTGCAGGATCGCGAAGCTTCGGGTCGGGTGGACGGTGGCCGGCTGAGCCCCGGGAGTGCGCACGATGCGGAGCAGGGTCTGATTCCACGCGACGACCAGACCGCCGCCGCTGTGGCCGCCAGGGCGCGTCCGGAGGTCGGGGGTGGCGGCGGCCGTAGTACCGGCTCCTACCGCGGACGCCGCCACGATCGTGCCGCCGGCGAGGAGGAGATCTCGACGCGAGACCGGAGATGTCACGATGACTCCAGGGAGAGATTTCGATGGACATCAACAGATAGGCGCAGGAGTTACAACCCGGCCCGTGTAACCCCGTCGCCTATTACCTGATGTGGTGTCGATCCTGACTTGGAGTGGGCGGTGACGCGTGGCGGGACAGCGGTTCTGGGGTCGGCGGAGAGCGGACAATGAGCCCGCTGCGGATGACGGTGTGGCCGCACCGGTTCACCTGCACGTGGTGAGCGACGACAGGTACCCGGATTGGGAGGCGGTCTACAACGACAACGTCGACCGGGTGTACCGGTTGATGTACGCCAAGGTCGGCAACCGGCCCGACGCGGAGGATCTGGCCGCGGAGGTGTTCGTCACCGCGCTGCGGCCGTTGCGGTTGGCCGCGAGCGTCGGCGAAGTACGGGCATATCTCCTCGCGACCGCGAGGACCGTGCTCGCGGGGTACTGGCGGCGAACGCTCGGCCGGGAGATCACCGTGCTCGAGGAGGACTGGGCGCTGGTCGAGCCGGTCGCGGACTCCGGTAGCACCGGTGCCGGCGCTCGCGCCGAGGCGATCCTGGCCGAGTTGCCCGAGCGGTATCGGCGCATTCTGCAGCTACGGTTTCTCAATGCGTGTTCGCTGAAAGAGGCCGCGGCGGAATTGGGAGTGACGGTGGGCAACGCGAAGGTGCTTCAGCACCGGGCACTTCGTCAGGCCGCGGTAGTGGCAGACAGGATGGAGGCGTGACCATGCGTGGAGTGCGCCGCTTCGTCAAAGACCTGCTGCGACAGCGCCGGACCAAGCCCTTCACTGTCGACCGGGCGGACGAATCGCAACTGCGGGCCGCGATCGCACTGAAGGCAGGCGGCTCAGACACGGGGCCGAGCCCGGAGTTTGTCGAGTCGCTTCGCGAGCGGCTGCGGACGGAACTGGACGAAACCCCGCCGGTTGAGCTGCCCCGCGGTAACAGCCGGCGCCGGTTCGTGACGTCGGTGGCGGCCGCTTCGGCTGCTTCGATCGGGCTCGGCGCCGCCATCGAACGGGGACTGAGCGGCGCTGTCACTGCCGAGCCGTCGCCGGCCGAGCAGACCCTCACGCCCGACAACGGCGAATGGCGCGCGGTGGTCGCCGCCAAGGACCTCCCCGATGGCAGCGTCCGTCCGTTCGACACCGGCACGATGGTCGGCTTCGTCCGTCGCACAAGCAAAGGCCTGTACGCCGTGTCGGGCGTCTGCACCCATCTCGGTTGCAAGCTGGCATTGGACGCACCCGCGCGGCAACTGAACTGTCCGTGTCACAACGCCGCCTTCGCCGTCGACGGTTCGGTCCTGCACCACCGGCTCCCGATCGCGTTGGCCCCGTTGCCCAGCCTGATGGTCCGTGAGTCCGAGGGAGTGATCCAGGTCTTCGTGCCGCCGCAGCCGGCGTAACCCCAACGCCTATTGACAGGCATGAGAAACAGCCGTGGAACACGACGCTTCATCACCGCGCTCGCCGCGGCCGTCAGCCTGACGGCCGTAGCCGCGTGCGGTGACACGAAGCCCCAGTCCCAGCCCATTCCCTCGACGCCGGCCGCGAACACCTCATTGGCCACCTCACCGATGCCGGGGATGTCGATGTCGCCGACCGATGCGCCCACCGGTCCGGCCGTCGCGACCCAGTCGGTGAAGATCAAGGAGTTCGCCTTCGGTCCGGCAAGTATCACCGTGAAGGTCGGCGCGACCGTGACCTGGACCAACGCTGATCAGGATCCGCACACGGTCACCAGCCAGGCCAAGGACGGACCGTTGAAATCGGCAACATTGAACAACGGCGACACCTACCAGTACACCTTCACCAAGGCCGGCACCTACGACTACCTGTGCACGATCCACCCGTTCATGACCGGCACCGTGGTGGTGACAGCGTGAACGCCGACGGCCAGGATTCACCACCTGTCGAGGAGGACCTCAGCCCCGAAGGGATGACGCGACGCCAACTGCTGCGGCATACCGCATGGTTCGGGGCCGCTGTGGTCCTCACCGTCACCGGCGGCGAGGTGATCAGCCAGATCGCCCGGCCGGACGACGTACCTCCGGCGCAAGCCGCTCCTGCATCGCTGCGGTTCATCCAGATCAGTGACAGCCATCTCGGCTTCAAAGGCCCCGCCAACACCGGCGTGGAGGACTCCTTCGCCGAGGCCATCCAGCAGATCAACGCCTTGCCGTACCGCGCTGACTTCGTCATGCACACCGGCGATCTCACCCACCTGTCCACCGCCGGTCAGTTCGACCAGGTCAAGCAGATGATGAGCGAACTGAAGACCGGCCACGTGTTCACCGTTCCTGGCGAACACGACTCCATCGATGATTCGGGGCAGAAGTACCGCAAGGCGTTCGGCGCCGGGACGGTCGGCGACGGTTGGTACAGCTTCGACCTCCACGGCGTGCACTTCTTGTCTCTGGTCAACACGCTGAGCCTGGAGAAGCTGGGCCATCTCGGCACCGAACAGCTCGAGTTCATCGAGAAGGACGTGGCGAAGCTGTCCTCGGATACGCCGATCGTGGTGTTCAGCCACATCCCACTGTTCGCTCTGTATCCGCAGTGGGGCTGGGGCACGGACGACGCGACCCAGGCCCTCAGCTATCTCAAACGGTTCTCGTCGGTCACCTGCCTCAATGGCCATATCCACCAGCTCTTCACCAAGACCGAAGGCAACGTCACCTTCCACAGCGCGACCACCACCGCCTATCCGCTGCCACGTCCCGGCGAACGTCCCGCCCCGACCCCGGTCACGCTGCCGGCTGGAAAGCTCAAGGACGCCCTCGGGATCCGCGAAGTCAGCTACCTCGAAGGCACCCGGAACCTCGCGGTCAAGGACGTGAAGCTCGCATGAAACTGGCCCTCGCGACCCGTCTGGCGGTAGCCCTCTGCTTGGCGACCAGCGGCTACATCCACGCCCAGCTCTACGTCCGCGGCTACCACGCGATCCCCTACATCGGAACGTCATTCCGGTGGGACGCTGCCGCATCGTTCGCTGTCGCCGCACTCTTCCTTGTCGGCAGGCCCGTACTGCTACGCCTCGCCGCAGCCGGCCTGTGCCTGAGCGGGCTGGCTGGTTTCACCGTCTCCCGCACCATCGGTCTCTTCGGCTTCACCGAACGCGGCTGGCAGCCCGCTCCACAGGCCGTCCTGAGCGTCCTCGCCTGGGTCGTCGCGCTGGCCCTCCTCCTCACCTCTTTCCTCACCGAGCAAAGACAGTCTGAGTCGACGCCGTCCCGCGAGCCGGTCAGGGCCTGAGGACGATCGTCTGGTGGACGACGGGGTGCAGTTCGCCGCGGGCCGCGGCCGCGAAGAGCTCGGCGAGTACGGCGGCCCGCGGTGCTGCGGCGCCGAAAGGTCCACCTTCACGGTGAACGACGTCCGCAGTATAAAGAAAGTGTGTGTTGACACCACCGAGAATGCTCTGTCCCGAGGAGGCGCAGTCGTGACCACGCGACCGATCCCCGACCTGTACGCGGTCCTCGGCGTGCCCGCCACGGCCTCGGACGACGAGCTCGATCAAGCTTTTCGTCGTCTCGTCCGCCGGCTCCATCCCGACACGCGCGCACCTTCAGAGCCGGACGCAGCCGCCGACCAGCGCCTGCAGGAAATCCTGGCCGCGTACGACTGCCTGCGAGACCCGATCCGCCGAGCCGCCTACACCCGCACCCGGCCGGTGACCACACCTCGACCTCACGTCCGGGTGACGCCCCAGCCCCCGACCCGGAGCGAGCCCGCCCTCCGAGTCGGCCCGGTTCGCTGGCAGCCGCTCCGAACCCGGCCGCAGAACCACGAAGGCTAGGAGTGCACCGACCAGAACGTGCACGAGGGACGAGACTGACTGTTACTCAGTCGCGCAGTAGCTGGTCGTCCGGGTTCTCCTCGTCCGGTGTCTCGTCGTCGTCGGGCTCGCCGCTCTCGGCCAGCGGCTCGTCGTCGGGGTCGAAGGGCTCGTTCGCCGAGTCGGGAGCCGGGTTGTTGTCCGGGTCCTCCGGTCCATCGAACGGCATCGGGGTGAACTGGCTGCTACTCATCAGCGGACTCCTTGTTGAGTGCGGTTACCTCCCCGCAGTACCCGGTCCAGCCCCTGGCCACGCGGGCGGCACCCGGTGAGTGCTGTGGATTCACCTGGGGTGCGCATCGGTTGCGAGGCTCAGCGCCGTCCAGGAGGTTGCAGGCAGGGTCACAGTGACCTTGCCGCCGTCGAGCCGGACTGTGTCGTTCTTGGTCGGCGTCACGCGGTCCGGGTGCTGCGCGGTGTTGACGGCATCACGGTCGTCGTCATGAATTCCAAGGGCTTCCAGTACTTCGGTCACCGGTGTGCGGCTGGTGTCGATGGTGATGTCGACCGGGCCGTCGATCGAACGGTTGACCAGGAAGACGGCCAGCTTGCCCGACTCCTCGTCGTACGTCGCGACCGCGTCGACGCTGGGGACGTCGCCGTACTTCGCGGTGCTGATCGACGGGGACTCCAGTTCGACCCGCAGCACCTGGCCCGCCGCCAGCCCGGACGTGATCGCGAACGGGTGGAACGTCGTCTGCCGCCAGGCGGTACCGTCGGGCTCGGTCATGATCGGCGCGATCACGTTGGCCAGCTGCGCGATACAGGCCACCCCGACCCGGTCGCTGTGCCGCAGCAGCGAGATCAAAAGGTTGCCCACGACAACGGCATCGGTGACGTTGTACTCGTCCTCGATCCGCCGCGGCGCCACCTCCCAGGCATCGCCGGGACCATCCGTGCGCCGCGAGCGCTCGCCGTACCAGACGTTCCACTCGTCGAAGGAGATGGTGATTCTCTTGTCGGTCTTGAGTTCGGCCGCGACATGGTCCGCGGTCGCCACCACGGCGTCGATGAAGCGGTCCATGTCCACCGCCGAGGCGAGGAACGAGACGGTGTCGCCTTCCTCGTCGTTGTAGTAGGCGTGGGCCGAGATGTGGTCGACGAACTCGTAGCACTCCCGCAGGACGTCGCGCTCCCAGCTGCCGAAGGTCGGCATCGCGCGGGAGGACGAGCCGCAGGCGACCAGCTCGAGGTCGTTCTCGACCATCCGCATCGCGCGCGCCGTCTCGGCCGCGAGCCGTCCGTACTCCGCCGCGGTCTTGTGGCCGATCTGCCAGGGTCCGTCCATCTCGTTACCCAGGCACCACAGTTTGATCCCGTACGGCGATTGCGCGCCGTGCTGGACTCGGAGGTCGGAGAGCGCCGTGCCGCCGGGGTGGTTCGCGTACTCCTGCAGGTCGAGCGCCTCCTGGACGCCGCGGGTGCCGAGGTTGAGAGCCATCATCGGCTCCACGCCGGCCTTGCTGCACCACCGGTCGAACTCGGCCAGGCCGAACTGGTTGGTCTCCACACTGTGCCAGGCCAGGTCGAGCCGGCGCGGGCGCGCTTCTCGCGGTCCGACGCCGTCCTCCCAGCGGTAGCCGGAAACGAAGTTGCCACCGGGATAGCGCACCAGCGAGACACCGAGTTCCCGGGTGAGTTCGAGGACGTCCTTGCGGAAGCCGTCCTCGTCGGCGGTGGCATGGCCGGGTTCGTAGATGCCGGTGTAGACGCAGCGGCCCATGTGCTCGACGAACGAGCCGAAGATCCGCCGGTTCACCGGCGCGACGCGGAAGGCGGGGTCGAGGACGAGAGAGGCAGAGGTCACGGAGTGGCTCCTGTCGTGGTCGGGGCCGGTCGGCTCAGCGGATGCTGGGCCAGCCGTCGGATCCCCAGCTGAGTTGACGGATGTCGAAACGGACGGCGCCATTGGCATCCGCGTCGTAGTAGTGGTGGGCGAGCCAGTTGCCCGACACCGATTGACCGCCGGGCCCGATCTTGCGGCCGGCACTGCTGAGGATGACGGTGCCGCCCCCTTCGAGCATCGGCTTGCCTGCCTGGTCGGAGTACGGGCCGGTGACGGACCGGGAGCGGCCGACGGCGATCTTGTAGGTGCTCTCGGTTCCGCGGCAGCAGAAGTCGAACGAGACGAACAGGTAGTACCAGCCACCGCGCGACACGACGTACGGCGCTTCGATCGCGTTCGGCGGGACCCTTCGATCGGCCAGCCGCAACGGCGTGCCCTGGTTCGGCGCGGCCAGACCGGAAGGCCATTGCAGCCGGATCATCCGGATGCCGCTCCAGAACGATCCGAAGGCAAGCCAAGGAGTCCCCTGACCGTCGGTGATCACGCCCGGGTCGATCGCGTTGTAGTCGTCGGTGGTCGCCGATCGTTGCACAAGGCCCCTGTCCACCCAGCGGTACGCCGGATTGCCCGGGTCCAGCGTGGTGTTCGTGGCCAGCGCGATCACCGAGCGGTTCGAACCGAAGGTGGAGGCGGCGTAGTACAGGTAGAAGGTGTTGCCGTGCTTCACCACCTCCGGTGCCCAAAGGTTCGAGACGCCGGGCACCTCGGAGCTCAGCCAGGAAGGAATCCGGTCGAACACCGTGCCTGCGAAGGACCATTGCCGGCCGTCGCCGGACTTGCGGAGCTCGATCGTGCCACCCGCGATGCGCTCGTCACCGGTCGAGAAGACGTACCACTGGCCGCCGTCGCGAATCAGCGCGGGATCGTGAGCGGTGAGGTCGCCGGTCAGTTCGCCGCCGCCCGGGCCGGCGTTCGCGCTGGGCGCTGCGGTGAGCACACCGAGCAGGAGCAGACAACCGAGGAGAGCTTGGAAGCGCCTCATCCCTTCACCCCCGCGTCTCCCACTCCCCGGATGACGTGCCGCTGGAAGAGGCCGTAGATGATCAGCAACGGCAGGCCACCGAGCACGGCCGAGGCCATGATCTGCGCATACCGCAGACCGTAGGAGCCCTGGACGTTCGCCAGCCCGACCGGGATCGTCATCATCGACGGGTCGGTGGTGACGATGAACGGCCAGAGGAAGTTGTTCCAGGCACCGATGAAGGTGAAGATGGCGACGGCGCCGAGGATCGGCCGTGACATCGGCACCATGACACTCCAGACGATCCGCAGCCGGTTCGCTCCGTCGACCCGGGCTGCGTCCTCGTAATCACGCGGTACGCCGTCGAAGAACTTCTTCAGGACGAAGACCATCACCGGCGCGACCACCTGCGGCAGAACGACACCCCAGTACGTGTCGACGAGTCGCAGCGTGGTCATCTCGGCGAACAACGGCACGATCAGGACTTGCGGCGGCACCAGGATTCCGGCGACCAGGAGCCCGAACAGCACCTTCCGGCCCGGAAAGGTGGTCCGGGAGAAACCGTACGCGGCCAGCACCGAGACCAGCAGGGTCAAGGCGGTTACCAGGACCGCCACGATCGTGCTGTTCAGGAACCAGCGCAGGATCGATCCCTGTTCGAGAACGCTCCGGTAGGCGGCCGAGGTCGGATCGATGGGGAACCAGGTGATCGGCGTCCGGGTGGTCTCCGGCTCCGGCTTGAGGGACGTGTCGAGTGCCCACAGCAGCGGCACCAGCCAGAGCAGGGCGAGCAGCGCCGCTCCAGCGATCAGGGCGACCTTGGCGAAGGTGAATCTCGGTTGCACCGGTCCACTCACCGCCGGCCGCAACGAGATGGCCTGGGCTGTCATCGAAGGTCCTCCTTGCGGCCGGAGAAGAGCTTGAACTGCGCGATCGAGACGATCACGATCACGACGAAGAACAGGTAGGAGATGGCCGAGGCGTAGCCGATCCGGTAGCTGGTGAAGCCGCTCTCGTAGATGTACTGGATGATCGGCCGGGTGCTGAAGTTCGGGCCGCCGACGGTCATCAGGTAGATCTGGTCGAAGATCTTCAGTGACGCGACCAGTTGCAGTACGACGATCAGTCCGGTGGTCCGGCTCAGCAGGGGCAGCGTGATGCGGAAGAGTTTCTGCCGGTCGCCGGCCCCGTCGATCGCGGCGGCTTCGTAGAGGTGCTCCGGAATCCCTTGCAGGGCAGCCAGATACAGCAGGAAGTTGAAGCCGACCGTCCACCAGACGGTGGTGATCACGACGGCGAGCATCGCACGGTTCTCGGTGTTCAGCCAGTCGATCTCGGCGAAGCCGGCCGACGTCAGCAGGCCGTTCACCAAGCCGAAGCCCGGCTGGTAGATCCAGACCCAGATCAGGGTGACCACCGTCGCCGGCAGGACGAACGGCGCGAAGTAGGCGAACCGGAGGAACCAGCCGAACACTCCGGTCCGGTTCGCCAGCAACGCCATCACTAGCGCGGTCAGGACCAGTGGTGGGGTGCTCATCGCGGTGAACACCAACGTGTTCTTCAGCGACGACCAGACGGCGGGATCGTGGAAGACCTCGCGCCAGTTGGCCAGCCCGAGGAACTCACCGCCGACGCCGGCCAGGCTCTTGTTGAAGAAGCTGTTCCACAGTCCGCTCAGCGTCGGCCAGAGTAGGAAGAATCCGAACAGCACCAGGAACGGGGCGACGAACAGCAGTCCGCCCCACTTCTCCGTCCACGGCTGCCCGGTCGGCGTACGAGGGCTGGCGGTCGACGTACTGCTGCTCCCGGTCGGCGTACGGGGGCTGGTTTGCACGGCCATGATCTGCTCCCGTTAGACAGGGGACGGGGTGTCGAGAAGCTTCTGGACGGCGGCTTTGAACTGATCGAGTGCCTGCCGCGGGCTGGACTGGCCGGAGAACACTCCGGAGAACGCGGCACCGGCCTCGTTCTGCAGTTGGGCACCCGATCCGCTGAACCAGGCATCGGGATCCAGCAGCACATGATTCGCCGCGTCGCGATAGTCCGCTTGAGGCCGCAGTGCGAGGTATTCGGCGCTGGTGGCGACCGGCTGGTACGCCGGGATGTGCCCGCCCTCGGCCCACTCGACGCTGTGCTTCAACATCCAGGCGATGTATTCGACGGTGGCCTGGGTACTGGCCGCGCTCCGGCCGTTCTGGTGCGGCATCACGAACGTATGCGCATCACCCGCGCAGGCCGGCACGTCGTACACCTGGGGGAACGGCGCCATCCCGAACTTCATCTTCGCGGTCTCGTACGTCGTCACCTCCCACTCGCCGTTGAAGCTCAGCCCCGCGTCACCGTTGGTGAACATCGCGACCAGGGCCGCGTACGGCGAGGAGCGCGGGACGAGGCCGTCGGCGGCGAGTTTCGCCATCAATTGCAGGGCTTCCAGGGCTTTGGCGTCGTCGAGCGCCAGCCGCGTTCCCGACTCGTCGAAGAACCGGCCTTCCAGCTGGCCGTAGAGCGTCCACCACAGTCGCCACGGATTGGTCGTCTCGACCGAGGCCGCGAACTTTCCGGTTGTCTCCTTGACCGCCTTCATCGTCTCGATCAGCGCATCGACACCTTTGATCGTCTTGATCCGCCCGTCGGGCCCGAGCAAACCGGCCCGCCGGCAGATGTCGGTGTTGTAGTAGAGGACGAACGGGTGCTGGTCGAGCGGTACGGCGTACAGCTTGTCGTCGATCAGACAGCGGTCCCAGGTCTGGGGCAGGAAGTCGGACGAGTTGATGCCCGCCGCACTGAGCCGGTCGAGTGGGATCGGGTCGAGCAGGGTGGTCGGGCTGAAACCCCGTAGCCGGGAGAGATGGAGCGTGGCCACCTCGGGCGCCCGGCCGCCGGCCGCGGACATCGCGAGCTTGGTGTAGAACGGCGGGCCCCAGGCCAGCGTGTGCGCCTCGAAGGCGATGTCCTTGCGTTCGGCAACGAATTGCCGGTGGATCTGGAGCAGCCGGGCGCCGTCGCCGCCCCCGAAGAGGTTCCACTCGCGGACCCGGGCCGGGCCGCTCGTCGCGCCGCAGCCCGGCAGTGCGAGCGCGCCGGTCAGGCCGAGCGCACCGGCCAGGACCCGGCGTCTGGTCGGGCCCGGTCGAGGGGACGCTGGATGGTTGGGCATGGCGGTTCCCTTCCGGCCGGGCGGCTTCTACACCGGTGTAGAACGGATCATGCCCGGGCGTCACCCACGCCGTCAAGAGCGCGAAAGGCGTTGCTGGTCAGGAAATGTGAACGCGAACACCCGCGGTCGACTCGCGGACGTTCAGCGCGTACTGCGCGACGATCTCCCGGTACGCCGAGGTGTCGCCGGACATCCGCGCGACCAGCAGGTCGACGGCGGCCGCGGCGATCTCGGTCCGGCCCGGATCGATCGAGGTCAGGGTCGGAGTGCTGTACTGCGCCTCGTCGATGTCGTCGAAGCCGACGACGGCCACATCGTCGGGGACACGGAGACCGTGCCTGGTGAGCACCCGCAGGGCACCGAGCGCGAGGGTGTCGTTGAGACAAAGCACCGCGTCGAACTTCGACCCGGTGGACAGCAACTGCTCCATCGCCGCGGCTCCGTTGGACCGATGCCAAAGACCCGCGGGTACGGCGAGCTTCTTGACCGGCCGGATCCCCGCAGCGGCCAGCGTCGAGAGATACGCGCCGTACCGGATGGCAGCGGTACCCACGGCCTCGCCCGGGTGGGTGCCGATGACGGCGATCCGGCGGCGGCCCGAGGCGATCAGGTGCTCGACCGCTGCCTGGGTGCCGGCGACGTTGTCGATCACCACGTGGTCCACCGGCCCATGGAAGATGCGCTCACCGAGCAACACCACCGGGGTACTGGTCCGCAACTGGTCCACGTCCTCCGGGCCGAGCGCCAGCGGGCTGAACAGCAGCCCGTCGACGAGCTTGCCCCGCTCGCTGGACAACACGGTCAGCTCACGTTCGCGCCGGGCACCGGTCTGCTCGATCATCACCGTCAGACCACGCTGGTCGGCCGCCTCGATCACGGCGTCGGCGAGCTCCGCGAAGTACGGCAGGCTCAGCTCGGGCACGGCCAGCCCGATGATCCCGGTGCGGCCGGAGCGGAGATTGCGGGCCAGCACGTTCAACTGGTAGCCGAGGGCATCGACCGACTCGAGCACCTTGGACCGCGTGGCCTCCCTGATGTACGGGTACCCGCTCAGCACATTGGATACGGTCTTCGGGGAGACGCCCGCATGCCTGGCGACATCCCGCATGGTGACAGCCATCGAGCCCCCTTCCACCGACGACCAGCCCGTGCTGCACACCGTAGTACAGGTCTCTCGCGGATCGAGCACAGTCCCCGACTGCTCAGCCCTTCACGCCGGAGGAGACGATGCTGCGGATGAAGTAGCGCTGGGCGAACAGGAAGATGAGCAGCGCGGGCAATACGTACAACGCCGCAGCCGCTGCCTGCACCGTGGGGATCGCGTTGCCGTGCGGATCGCGGTACCACGCCGTGATCGCGACCGACAAGGTCGTGTGATCGACGTCGAGTAGCAGCGCCGGTGCGATGTAGTCGCCCCAGGTCCAGACGAAGGACAACAGGAACGACGTGAGCAGCACCGGCCGCGACAACGGCAGGAAGATCCGGACGAAGATCCTCCCCCACCCGCAACCGTCGATGATCGCCGCGTCCTCCAGTTCCGAGGGAATGGCCGCGAAGAACTGCCGGAACAAGAAGATCAGGTACGGCGACGACGCGACACCCCACAGCACCCACGGCCAGTAGGTGTTCACCAGGCCCAAGCGCGAGAACAGGACGTAGGTGGGCAGCAAGGTGAGGATCTGCGGCAACATCATCGTCGACAGCAGCACCAGGAACAGGCCGCGTTTACCACTCCCGCGCAGCCTGGCGAACCCGAAGCCGACGACCGCGCTCGAGGCGGTTACCAGTACGGCGTACATCGTCGACAGGAACAAGGAGTTGACGGCGTACGCCGGGAAGTTGATGTCGGTCAGGGCGTGCGTGAAGTTCTCCCACTGCGCCTGCCGGGGCAGGATGTGGGTCGGCACCGAGGCCCACTCGTCACGGGTCTTCAGCGCGGCCAGCACCAGCCAGACGAACGGCCCGACGAAAAGCACGGCAACCGCCATCAGCAGTACGTAGACGGCTCCGGCGCTCAGCCGCGGCTTCCGGGACGACACCCGGTGCACCCCGGTCGGCGCGGGTCGGCGTACATGCACAGTGCTTCTCCTATCGATCCGAGTCGGTGTCGACCTGGTAGTGCACCCACGACCGGCTCGAGCGCTGGATCAGCAGCGTGAAGGCCAGGATCACCAGGAAGTAGACCCACAACATCGCCGAGCCGTAGCCGAACCGGTTGCTGGTGAAGAACTCCTGGTACACCTGCACCATGTAGAGATGGGTACTCTGCGGCACCTGCCCCACTCCGGAGATGCTGTTGGTCTCGGCGAGCAGCAGCGGCTGGACGACGATCTGCAGGGTCGCGATCACTCCCGTGACGACCTGGAAGAAGATCACCGGCGAGATCATCGGCACGGTGATGTGCCGGAACACCCGCCAGCGGTTGGCGCCGTCGACGACGGCCGCCTCCTCCAGCTCGGTCGGGACGCCCTGGAGCGCGGCGAGCATGATGACCATGCCGCCGCCGAGTCCCCACAAGGTCAGGACGATCAGCGCGTAGAAGGCCATCGGGTCGACGAGCCAGGCGATCGGCTTGATCCCGACGACGTGCAGGATCGCGTTCGCGATACCGGCGTCGCGGTTCAGCACGAGCTTCCACATGATCGCCATCGCCACCACCGGAACCACCGAGGGCAGGAAGAAGATCGTCCGCCACAGGCCGACCGCGATCAGCCGGCGGTTGAGCAACACGGCCAGCCCCAGTGCCCCGGCGACGCTGAGCGGTACGGCGATCGCGGCGTACGCGACCGTTCTGAGCATGGCGTGCCAGGCCTCGGCGTCACCGAAGAGCTCGACGTAGTTGCGGAATCCGACCCACCGCCAGCGTGGTGAGCTGCCGTCGAAGTTCGTCAGGCTGACCCCGAACGCGTAGCCGAGCGGCACCGCCGTCAGCAGCAGGAAGCCCAGCACCCAAGGCGAGACGAACAGGTAGAAGGTTCGGTTCGAGTAACGCGTCCAGCTGTTCCGGGCCATCTCGCCGTCAGCCGATCTGCTCTTTGCCCTGCTTGAGCACCTTGTTGATCTCTTCGGTGATCGCCTTGCAGGCCTCGTCCACCGTGGCCTGCTTCTTGATCGCCCGCTGCAGGTGCTTGTCCAGCGCGAGGTTCCATGCGTCCACGGTGACGTACGGCGAGTCCGGCAGCGGGGCGGCGTACTGCAACTCGTTCTGGGCGGTCTTGAACGCCTGCTTCTGGTACGGCAGGTCCTGCGGCAACTTCGGCAGCAGGGACTTCAACGCCGGTAGGCCCCAGCCGCTGCTGGCCCGCTCCAGCGCGGGGGGACCCGCCATGAAGTACTCCATCAGCTTCCACGCCTCGTCCTTGTGCTTGGACTTCGCCGGGATCCAGGCACCGATTCCGGCGTACGTCGGGCTGACCCGGTGATCGCCCATCACCGGCGCCGGGGCCATCCGGACCGCCGACTGCAACGCAGACTCCTTGACGAAGTTCCCGCCGTACCAGTAGCCGTCCTGGCTGATCGCCATCCGCTTGGCCATGAACGTGGACAGGTCGGCGCCGTCCGGCAGCGGTGCCAGCGAGGTCGGCCCGACGCCGGCCTGGGCGAAGTCGACGTACCACGCGACCGCGCGGCGGGCGGCCGTCGTCGTGAAGTCGGTGTGGGTCAGATCGTCGCTGTAGACCTTCTCCCCCTGCTGAAGGATCATCGTGGCGAGCGGGGCGTACAGGTTCCAGGCCCACTCCAGGCCGAGACCGTAGACTCTCGTCTTGCCGCCCTGCTTGCTGGTCAGCTTCTTGCCGATGGCAAGCAAATCGTCGTACCCGACCGGCTCCGTCTCGCTCAGGTGCGCGATCTTCTGCTGGTCGAAGAGCTGGGCGTTGTACCAAAGCGTCGCGTCCTGGCTCCAGTCCTTCACGATGCCGTAGTACGCGCCCTGGCCGATCTTCGAGCCGTCCCAGCGATAGCTGTCGTTCACCGAGAGCAGATCGTCCTTCTTCAGCACCTGGCTCTTCTCCAGGTACGGCGTCAGGTCGGTGGCCAGCCCCCGGGCATTGACGTTGGCGCTGCCGACGGCCGCGCCGCGGACGAGGTCCGGCGGAGCACCGGAGGCCAGCATCGCGTTGAGCCGGGTGTTGTCGTTCTGCAGGAAGTTGATCTTGATGCCGGGGTTCTTCGCCTCGAAGTCGGCGATGTGCTCCTTGGTCAACTCGTTGTTGTTGTACATCACGGTCAGCGTCACGGTGCCCTGACCGTTGCTCTGACCACCGGTACCCGCCGATGTACCGGACGAATTGGCGTTGCAGCCGCTGAGCAGCCCTCCGGCGGCCACGCCACCGACCACGGCGGACGTTCCGGCGAGGAGCCGTCGCCTGCTGATCCGAACCGATTCCAACATTCCGACCTCCTGGGTACCGGGACCGAGCCTTGGCCGGTCCGCCCCACTTTCTGGGAGCGCTCACAGTCTCGGCGTGCGATATATCCCTGTCAAT
>NZ_QFXK01000006.1 GCF_003261635.1 Kribbella monticola
AACTCCACAAGAAAGAGACATGTGAAGCTGTTACCATTGTTGAAACATGGTGTTGTCGGGTATGTGAAGACCCCTCGTGGTCTTCGTTGCCTGAACACAGTCTGGGCTCAACATCTCAGTGAAGATATTAAGAGGAGGTTCTACAAGAACTGGTGCAAATCCAAGAAGAAGGCCTTCCTAAAATACTCCAAGAAATATGAAACTGATGAAGGGAAAAAGGATATCCAGGCACAGCTGGAGAAATTGAAGAAGTATGCTTGTGTCATCCGTGTGTTGGCTCACACTACTGAGAAAGAGATTACTCCTATTGGTGGATTTGCCCATTATGGTGTGGTGAAGGATGATTACCTGTTGATCAAGGGATGCTGTGTTGGTCCTAAGAAGAGGGTTGTAACCCTGCGTCAATCCCTGCTCAACCAGACCTCTCGTGTTGCTCTTGAGGAGATTAAGCTGAAGTTCATCGACACATCCTCAAAGTTTGGACATGGTCGCTTCCAGACCACCCAAGAGAAGCAGAAATTCTATGGACGCCTGAAGGCTTGAATGGTTCAGCATTCACTTTGTTTGGG
>NZ_QFXK01000008.1 GCF_003261635.1 Kribbella monticola
AATTTCATCACACAAGAACCAGTCTCCACCGGTTCTATACCTTTTTTCCTAAAGAAAAATGGCATCTCACGTTGTTGGATATCCCCGTATGGGCCCAAAGAGAGAGCTGAAATTCGCTCTCGAGTCTTTCTGGGATGGAAAGAGCAGTGCTGAGGATTTGAAGAAGGTCTCTGCAGACCTCAGGTCATCCATCTGGAAGCAGATGTCTGATGCTGGTATTAAGTACATTCCCAGCAACACATTCTCTTACTATGATCAGGTGCTCGACACAACCGCAATGCTTGGTGCTGTCCCATCTAGGTACAACTGGACCGGTGGTGAGATTGAGTTCGGTACTTACTTCTCCATGGCCAGAGGAAATGCCTCCGTCCCTGCTATGGAGATGACTAAGTGGTTTGACACCAACTACAAGGAGTAGACACTGTTCCAGTTCTTGTTGGTCCAGTTTCATACTTGTTGCTATCCAAGCCTGCTAAGGGTGTTGAGAAATCTTTCCCCCTTTTGTCACTTTTGGACAAAATCCTTCCAATTTACAAGGAAGTTATCGCTGAGTTGAAGGCAGCTGGTGCTTCTTGGATCCAGTTAGATGAGCCCACACTTGTGTTCTAGAGTCTCACAAATTGGAAGCATTCACCAAGGCCTATGCTGATCTCGAGTCATCTCTATCTGGCCTTAATGTTCTCGTTGAGACCTACTTTGCTGATGTTCCTGCTGGGGCATTCAAAACCCTCACTTCCTTGAAGGGAGTTACCGCCTTTGGCTTTGACTTGGTCCGTGGAACTCAGACCCTTGAGTTAATCAAGAGTAGCTTCCCTTCAGGCAAGTACTTGTTTGCAGGAGTGGTTGACGGAAGGAACATCTGGGCAAATGATCTTGCTGCATCTCTTGCTCTCCTGCAATCTCTTGAGGGAGTTGTAGGAAAAGACAAGCTTGTTGCCTCTACATCTTGCTCCCTCCTCCACACGGCTGTTGATCTGATCAATGAGACAAAACTAGATGATGAAATCAAATCATGGTTGGCATTTGCTGCCCAGAAGGTTGTTGAAGTGAATGCTTTGGCCAAGGCATTGTCTGGTGCCAAGGATGAGGCATTTTTCTCTGCTAATGCTGCTGCTCAAGCTTCCAGAGGATGAGGAACGATATGGTTGAGTACTTCGGAGAGCAGCTCTCTGGTTTTGCTTTCACTGCCAATGGATGGGTTCAATCTTATGGATCTCGATGTGTGAAGCCACCAATCATCTATGGTGATGTGAGCCGCCCTAAGCCAATGACTGTCTTCTGGTCCTCAAAAGCTCAAGAGATGACCAAGAGGCCAATGAAGGGAATGCTTACTGGCCCTGTCACCATTCTGTCACCATTCTTAACTGGTCTTTTGTCAGAAATGACCAACCTAGGTTTGAGACTTGCTACCAGATTGCTTTGGCCATTAAGGATGAGGTGGAGGATTTGGAGAAGGCTGGAATCACAGTCATCCAAATTGATGAAGCTGCATTGAGAGAGGGATTGCCTCTTAGGAAGGCTGAGCACGCTTTCTACTTGAACTGGGCCGTTCACTCTTTCAGAATCACCAACGTCGGTATCGAGGACACCACACAGATCCACACTCACATGTGCTACTCCAACTTCAACGACATTATCCACTCCATCATCGACATGGATGCTGATGTGATCACCATTGAGAACTCACGTTCTGATGAGAAGCTCCTCTCAGTTTTCAGGGAGGGAGTGAAATACGGAGCTGGTATTGGCCCTGGTGTCTACGACATCCACTCTCCAAGAATACCATCAACCGAAGAGATTGCTGACAGAGTTAACAAGATGCTTGCAGTTCTTGACACCAACATCTTATGGGTGAACCCTGACTGTGGTCTCAAGACTCGCAAGTACACCGAGGTGAAGCCAGCCCTGCAAAACATGGTGTCTGCAGCCAAGACCATCCGCACTCAGCTCGCCAGCGCCAAGTGAGTTGAATCTGCC
>NZ_QFXK01000009.1 GCF_003261635.1 Kribbella monticola
GTCGGGTGGTCGATCAATAGGCCGAGGATGCCGTGGCCTTCGGGGTACGGGCCGATCGCCGCGATCTCCTCGGCGGTCACGCCGTGCGTGATGAACCGCACGAGCCGCTTACCGTCTGGGCCGACCACGCCGAGTGCGCCGTACCGGGCGCCGACCAGCTCACAGGCAGCGGTCACGATCCGGTCGAGGGTGCTGTTCAGATCGAGGTCGGCGCCGATCCCGACAACAGCGTCGAGCAGGGCCCGGAGCCGCTCCTGGGAGTCCAGGATCTCGTCCACCCGGCCCAGCAACTCCTGCAACAACGCATCCAGTCGGACCCTCGACAAGCCGGCAAACTCCAGCGCGCCCTCGTCCCAGGTATTGCGCGGTTGGTTGTTCGTCCCACCCATGCGCGCAACGGTACGGAACCACAGACCGAAAGGGAACCGGCGCGGCCGCTGCCGACGAGCGGGCCGAAGGTCCTGTGGGCGGGCGTCTTCGGTCCCGCTGATCGGTGCCCGGCGGCACTGCCGGCGAGGTGCCCGCGAGCGAGACGCTGGGGGTAACCGATGAGGAGGATGAAATGGGGCTACCAGCCGAAGCCGCCGGGTGAGCTTGCCGACGCTGCACTCCGCGCGGCTGTCGCGCACATCCGCCATCACTACGGTTACACCCTGCAGATCACGGCGGTCTCGGAACAGGGCGCCCGGCTGAAGGTGCTGCCTCAGGCTGCCCGGCATGCCCGGCTGTTGATCGTCGGGCGGACCCGGACTCGCGGTCCGCAGCGTCTGGTGGCCGCGCAGGGCAACATCTACCTGACTCGACGGCGACGTCGAGAGCTCTTGGGTACGCCGTGGCGACCTGACCGTGTCGGAGACGCTGGCCGGCTGGGCCGACGAGTACCCCGAGGTCAAGGTGACGCGCTTCCTGACGGCCAAGCCGGTGGTCGAGGCGTTGGTCCACGAGGGTGCAGAAGCCGGTTTGGTCGTCCTGGGAGCTCGCGCCGGTCTGCTTCCGGTCGGAGATCCGATCGCCCGCCGGGCCATCGCCGCGATGGCTTGCCCCGTCGCGATCGTGCCGCATCACGTGACCGCAAAGGAACGCGCTCAACGCCTACGCGCTGTCGACCCGGGTGGCGAGGTCGTAGTCCCGACCTACTGATCGGTCCTCGGTACGTCGCGCCTGCTGTCCGTCGGCCCCGAGTCGACCACGGCACTCAACCGGGCGCGCCTTCGCCGGCGAGCGGCACGAACGGGTCGACGCCGACCAGGAATTACTTGCCCTGGGCATCGCCAACCCTTCCGCACCCGGACCGCCACCTGAACCGGCCGGGTGATGAACGGCTCAGCGCGACGGTGGGTCGACGACCACGATCCGATGGATCTCCTCGGTCAACCGCCGGATCTCGCGGGTGAGCTCGGTGTTCGTCTTCAGTTCCTGCTCCTGCTCGACGAAGTCGTGATCGGCCTTGGCCTTCTGGAACTCGGCCTGCCGGTTCTGCCCGATCATCACGAAAGTCGACAAGAAGATCGCCTCCAGCGAGACGATCAGCGTGAGCTTGGGCCAGGGGTCCGCCTCGAACACCAGCATCCACAGCGCGAACAGCCCGGCGTGCAGGTAGACGAACATCATCGAGCCGGCGAACGCGGTAATGGCGTCGGCGATCCGCAGCTGCACGTCGGCCGCGCGTTCGCGCTGGTGCGCGACCACGACCGGGTGATGTGCTCCGGGCCGGAGCCGGGTGAGTGTGCTCATCATCGTTCCCCCTCCGACGGGTGTGGGCGTTGCGCCCAGGCGAGGAGCCGGCGGCCTTCGAGGACTTCGATGGTCAGCCGGATGAGGTGCTGGTCGTGGTTGGCGGCCCAGGGGCGGATCGGTGTGGTGTGTTCGACGAGTGCCGCTTCGGCGGGGTCGACGACGGATAGCCGGCCGGTGGCGGTCACGGTCCAGCCCCGATGTCGGTCGGGGTCCACGGTGTCGGCCTCGAAGGCGACGACGTCCCCGCGTTGGGCGGCGCGGTATTTGTCACCGTCGGCGGTCGCGAAGAGGACTGTTCGGTGGTTGGTGTGGAAGTTGACCAGCCGTACGGCGGGCAGCCCGCCGCGGGTGTAGACGAGCCGGCCGACCGGGACCGAGGAGAGGAGTTTGAGGCATTCGTCGTCGTCGATGATTTGGAGGCCGGTGTGGTCGAAGCGGCGGGGCGGGGCACTCATCGTGACCCCTTTCGAGGGTGGTGGCGGTCTAGTGTGGTGGTCAGGACTGACTGCGACTGCGGGAGTGGCGCGACATGGCGATCAAGGTGTTCTTGCTCGATGACCACGAGGTGGTCCGGCTTGGGTTGCGGCAACTGCTGGAGGCCGAGGGCGACATCGAGGTGATCGGTGAGGCGGGCACGGCCGCGCATGCGATCGCACGCGTTCCGGCGCTGCGCCCTGACGTCGCGGTCCTGGATGTGCGGCTGCCCGACGGTGACGGGATCACGGTGTGCCGGGAGTTGCGGTCGGCGATGGACGATCCGCCTGCCTGCTTGATGTTGACGTCGTATTCCGACGACGAGGCGTTGTTCACCGCGATCATGGCGGGTGCGGCGGGCTATTTGCTGAAGCAGGTCAGCGGTACGGATCTGGTTGGTGCGATCCGCCGGCTGGCGGCGGGGGAGTCGTTGCTGGACCCCGCGATGACGACGGCGGTGCTGGAGCGGTTGCGGCATCCGGCCGTGGAGGACGACGATCCGCGGTACAAGTCGCTGACCGAGCAGGAGCGCAAGATCCTCGACCTGATCGCTGAGGGCAAGACCAACCGGCAGATCGCGCAGGAGATGTTCCTGGCCGAGAAGACCGTGAAGAATTACGTCTCGGGGTTGCTGCGCAAGCTCGAGATGGAGCGCCGGACCGAGGCGGCCGTTTACGCGGTCGAGCGGGCCAACCGCCAGCAACCGCCGAAGTGATCTCGCCACCTCACCAGGCACGAACGCGTCGTCCACTGACCTGCTCCGGTTCGATCACGATGTAGACCTCGCGGTCGCCACCGGCCCAGGGCTCGACGTCCATCGCGGTACGGAGCCGCTCGGCCTCCCCGGGGCCGGCTTGCCGCGCGGTGCCGCTGACGAGGACGCTCCACCCTTGGTGCATCCCCTCGTCCAGGCGGTCGATCTCGAAGCTGACGGCGCCGGACCCGTAGCGTCCCAGTGCGGTGGTCGCGCTGGTCCGGAAGACCACGGCACCGTCGTGCAGCCCGAAGTTCACCGGTACGACGTTCAGCCGGCCGGCCAGCTGGAACGCGACCCGGCCGACGCCACCGGGCTCGATCAGCCGGCGGCACTCGTCGTCGTCCATCGTCTCGAACACTGGATGCAGCGCCGCTGGGCCGGCGCCGGCGGGCCGCTGCGGCTGGGCGCCGAGCAACTCCGAGATCGTCGTGTCGAGGGCACCGGCCAACCGCATCAGGGCGCCGCCGGTCAGTGCGACCGGTGCGTTCTCGATCCGGTCGACGTACGACGGGTCCAGCCGCGCCCGCTCGGCGACCTCGTCACGGCTCAGCCCGAGCGCCAGCCGCCGCGCACGAACCCGCCGGGCCAGATCCCCACCGGATCTTCCGTGGTTGTTCCCGACTCGGTTCACCGTGTCCATTGCCATCACCTCTGGACCATGAGAACCCGCGACCGCTCTGCGAAACATCTGCCATCGGCCTTCTGACCCAGGGACCTAGGTCCCTCCCGATCGGCAGCCAGGGCGATGACGATCAGAGCATGTTCCAGATTCGAGTGCACGGTCGCGGTGGTCAGGGCGTGGTGACCACCGCTGAACTGCTGTCCGTCGCGGCTTTCGCCGAGGGCAGGCAGGCCCAGGCGTTCCCGACCTTCGGGTCGGAACGCACCGGCGCTCCGGTGGTCGGCTTCTGCCGGATCGACGACCATCCGATCCGCAGCCACGAGCCGGTCGCGCGTCCCGACGCGGTCCTGATCCAGGACGCCACCTTGCTGCACCAGGTGGACGTGTTCGAAGGACTCGATCCTGAGGGCTATCTGCTGGTCAACACTTCACGCACCTTGTCCGAACTCGGCCTGGCGCAGTACGTCGAGCGGTTCGGCCGGAACCGGGTGATGACCGTCCCGGCGACCGAACTGGCCCTGAAGCACCTGGGCCGGCCGCTGCCGGGCGCAGTACTGCTCGGCGCCTTCGCGGCGCTCACCCGGCAGGTCGAGATCGAGTCGGTGAACCAGGCCATCCGCGAACGTTTCTCGCCAGTGGTTGCTGCTGGCAACATCGCCGCGGCTGACGAGGCCTATGACTACGTCCGCGCACAGATCAAGGAGTGGGCTCGTGCTCAAGCAGATTGAGGGTTCCCGCGGCGTGGCGGAGGCGGTGGCACTGAGCCGCCCGGAGGTGATCTGTGCCTACCCGATCTCGCCCCAGACGCACATCGTCGAGGCGCTCAGCACTCTGGTGAAGTCCGGCGAGCTGGCCCCGTGCGAGTTCGTCAACGTCGAGTCCGAGTTCGCGGCGATGTCGGTGGCCATCGGGGCCTCCGCCGCCGGCGCCCGGGCCTATACGGCGACGGCGAGCCAGGGGCTGCTCTACATGGCCGAGCCGCTCTACAACGCTTCCGGTCTCGGCCTGCCGATCGTGATGACGGTGGCGAACCGGGCGATCGGCGCTCCGATCAACATCTGGAACGACCACAGCGACTCGATGTCCCAGCGCGACTCGGGCTGGATCCAGTTGTACGCCGAGACGAATCAGGAAGCGCTCGATCTGCACATCCAGGCTTTCCGGATCGCCGAGGAGCTGTCGCTGCCGGTGATGGTCTGCATGGACGGGTTCGTGCTGACCCACGCGGTGGAGCGGGTCGACGTGCCGGAGCAGGGGCAGGTCGACGCGTTCCTGCCGCCGTACGAGCCGCGGCAGGTCCTCGATCCGGAGGATCCGATCTCGATCGGCGCCATGGTCGGCCCGGACGCCTTCACCGAGGTCCGCTACCTGGCGCACGACAAGCAGATGCAGGCGCTCGACCTGATCCCGGCGGTCGCCGCGGACTTCAGAGCAGCCTTCGGGCGCGACTCGGGTGGGCTGGTCCGGCCGTACCGCTGTGAGGACGCCGAGACGGTCGTCGTCGCGCTCGGGTCGGTGCTCGGCACGATCAAGGACACCGTCGACGAGCTGCGCGACGAAGGGATGAGCATCGGCGTACTCGGCCTGACCTCGTTCCGCCCGTTCCCGCTGGACGCAGTCCGTACGGCGCTCGGCGGTGCGCAGCGGGTCGTCGTACTGGAGCGTGCCCTCGCGGTCGGAATCGGCGGCATCGTCGCCGCCAATGTCCGGATGGCGCTGTCGGGCATCTCCTTGCACGGCTACACCGTGATCGCCGGTCTCGGCGGTCGCGCGATCACCAAGGCTTCGCTGCGCCGCCTCTTCCACGAGGCGGCAGCCGACAAGCTCGAACCGCTGACGTTCCTCGACCTCGATCGCGACCTGGTCGAGCGCGAACTGCAGCGGACCAGGACAACGCGACGTTCCGGGCCGGCGGCGGAGAACCTGCTGCGCGACCTTGGCACCCGAGTCGGTTGAGAGGACAGTCATGGAACGCGTGCGGTTCTACCAGATCGGAAGCTACGCTGCCGGGAACCGGCTGCTGGACGGCGAACTGCAGACCGTCCAGTCGGACACCCACCGGACCAACTCCCTCAACTCGGGGCATCGTGCCTGCCAGGGCTGTGGGGAGGCACTGGGCGCCCGCTACGCCCTCGACGCGGTGATGCGTGCCACCGGCAACCAAATGGTCGCGGTCAACGCGACCGGCTGCTTGGAAGTGTTCTCCACGCCGTACCCCGAGACCGCCTGGCAGGTGCCCTGGCTGCACTCGCTCTTCGGCAACGCGCCCGCGGTCGCCACGGGGGTCGCCGCCGCGCTCAAGGCCAAGGGACGGACCGACGTACGGGTGGTCGGCCAGGGCGGCGACGGCGGGACGGTCGACATCGGCCTGGCCTGTCTGTCGGGCATGTTCGAACGCAACGACGACGTGCTGTACATCTGCTACGACAACGGCGGCTACATGAACACCGGTGTCCAGCGATCCGGGGCGACGCCGCACGGTGCCGCGACGACGACCACTCCGGCGGTCGGGCCCCAGCCGGGCAACGACTTCGGGAAGGGCAAGAACCTGCCCGCGATCGCGATGGCACACCGCATCCCGTACGTCGCGACGGCGACGGTGGCGGATCTTCGTGACCTGGAGTACAAGGCGACCCGGGCGATGAAGTTCCACGGCGCGCGGTACCTGCATGTCCTGGTCCCTTGCCCACTGGGCTGGAGGACGGCGTCGAACGAGACCGTCAAGATCGCCCGGCTGGCCACCGAGACCGGAATCTTCCCTGTCTTCGAGGCCGAGGACGGCGAGGTGGTCGCGGTCTCGAAGATCCGCAGGCGACTTCCGGTCGCGGACTATCTGCAACCGCAGGGACGCTTCGCGCACCTGTTCGGCGCGACGCCCCGCGAGGACGTCATCGCCAAGATCCAGGCCGAGGCGGACCGCAACGTCCGTGTCTTCGGACTGACCGACCCCGAAGTACCCGTTCACGGAGTGGTGAGTTAGATGCCTGAGGCAAGCAAACACGGCACGCTGCCGTTCGCGATCACCCTCGACCCCGGCTCCAGCCTGGCGAACAAGACCGGCTCGTGGCGGACCGAGGTACCGGCGTACGTCGATCGGTTGCCGCCGTGCAACGACGCGTGCCCGGCGGGGGAGAACATCCAGCAGTGGCTGCACCACGCGGAGGAGTCCGGGTACGAGGCGGCCTGGCGCCAGATCATGGCCGACAACCCGTTCCCGGCGGTGATGGGCCGGATCTGCTACCGCCCGTGCGAGACGGCCTGCAACCGGGCCATCCTGGACGAGCCGGTCGGCATCAACTCGGTCGAGCGGTTCCTCGGCGACGAGGCGATCAAGCAGGGCTGGGCCGTGTCCGTGGATGCGCCGGCCAGCGGCAAGCACGTTCTCGTTGTGGGGGCCGGGCCTTCCGGGCTCTCTGCGGCGTATCACCTGAGGCTGCTCGGCCACGAGGTCACCGTTCGCGACAGCTGCCCCGAAGCCGGCGGGATGATGCGCTACGGCATCCCGGCCTACCGTCTGCCACGCGACGTCGTCGACGCCGAGATCCAGCGGATCGCCGACCTCGGCGTACGGTTCGAGCTGAACACGACCGTGGCGGACCTGCGGGCCGAACTGGACGCTTTCGACGCGGTGTTCCTGGCGGTCGGAGCGCACGTCGGCCGGCGCGCGGACATCCCCGCCGGCGACTCCGCCCGCATCCTCGACGCCGTGTCCGTGCTGGCTCAGGTGGAGCAGGGCGACCAGCCGTTGCTCGGCCGCCGGGTCGCGGTCTACGGCGGCGGCAACACGGCGATGGACGTCGCCCGGACCGCGCGCCGTCTCGGCGCCACCGACGCCGTCGTCGTCTACCGCCGGACCAGGGACCGGATGCCCGCGCACGACATCGAGGTCACCGAGGCGCTCGAAGAAGGTGTGCGGATGCGCTGGCTGTCCACCATCACGTACGCCGACGCGGGCCGGATCACGATCGAGAAGATGAAGCTGGACGAGACCGGGTTCCCGGTGCCGACCGGCGAGTTCGAGGACCTGGAGGCCGACTCGGTCGTGCTCGCGCTCGGGCAGCTGTCCGACCTCGCACTTGTCGAGGGTCTGGACGACGTGACGATCACCGACCACGTCGTACAGGTCGGCGCGCATCTGATGACCGGCCATCCGGGTCTCTTCGCGGGCGGCGACATGGTCCCGTCCGAGCGCACGGCCACGGTCGCCATCGGCCACGGGAAGAAGGCCGCCCGGAACATCGACGCCTGGCTGCGCGGTACGACGGACCAGCGGCCGCCTCGCCACGACCTGGCCACTTACGAGCGGTTGAACACCTGGTACTACTCGGACGCTCCGGCCACCGTACGACCGCGGCTGGACCTCGCCCGGCGGGTCAGCACCTTCGACGAGGTCGTCGGCGGCCTGGATGCGTCTACCGCGTTGTTCGAGGCCCGGCGCTGCATGTCCTGCGGCAACTGCCTGGAGTGCGACAACTGCTTCAGCGTCTGCCCGGACAACGCGATCATCAAGCTCGGCGGTGGCAAGTACGAGATCGACCTCGACTTCTGCAAGGGCTGCGGACTGTGCGCGGCCGAATGCCCGAGCGGGGTCATCGAGATGTGCCCCGAACGGCTCTGACCGGCTTTGACTACAAGGGTTCGGGGTCTCGGAAGCAGCGCTTACGTCGTATCGGTGCTCGGCACCGTCGACGCCACCGCGTCTCCACCGACGACAGCCCCGTCTCAGTCCTCGTCATCCCCACCAACGAGGAATGGCAGATAGCCTGCGAGACCCTGTCCGCGTTCAAGGTCAGCTGATCAGGGTCTTGGTGGCCTCGGCGATGTCGTTGAGGGCGGCTTTGGCGTCGTTGAACAGCATCCGCGTCTTCGGGTCGGAGAACAGTGGGTTGTCGATGTCGGCGTAGCCGTGGCCCATCGAGCGCTTGATCACGATGACCGTGCCGGCCTTGTCGGCGTCCAGGATGGGCATGCCGTAGACGGCCGAGCCCGGTGTGCGGGCGGCCGGATTGACGACGTCGTTGGCGCCGACGACCAGCGCCACGTCGGTGTGACCGAACGCGCGGTTGGCGGTCTCCAGGTCGAGCATCTGGTCGTACGGCACGTGGGCCTCGGCGAGCAGGACGTTCATGTGACCGGGCATCCGGCCGGCCACCGGGTGGATCGCGTAGGAGACGGAGATGCCGCGGGAGATCAAGGTGTTGGCGAGGTCGACGAGTTCGCTCTGGGCGCGAGCCGCGGCGAGGCCGTAGCCCGGCACGACGACGACGGAGGTGGCGTAGGCGAGTTGCATCGCCACGTCGTCGGCCGTCACCGACTGCACCGCTCGGTCGTCCGTGCCCGGGACACCGGTGGTAACGGCGTTGTCGCCGGTGCCGAATCCGCCGGCGACGATGTTGGCGAGGGAACGGTTCATGGCCTTGGCCATCAGGACGGTCAGGATCGTGCCGGACGCGCCGACCAGTGCGCCCGCCGTGATCAGGACCGTGTTGCTGAGCAGGAACCCGGCCATCGCCACCGCCATGCCGGTACAGGCGTTGAGGAGCGACACCACGACGGGCATGTCGGCTCCGCCGATGGGCAGCACGAAGGTGACGCCGAGAACGATCGCGGCCGCACCGGCGGTGGCCAGCGCCCAGCCGGGGCCGGTGCGGGTGATCGTGAGGAGTGCCGCGGCCAGCACGGCGACGGCGAGCAGGAGGTTGACGCCGCGGGCGCCGCGGAACACCACCGGGCGCCCCGGCACGATGCCCTGGAGCTTGCCTGCGGCAACCAGTGAGCCGGCGAAGGTGACCGCACCGATGGCGATGTCGGCGACGAGGACGAAGCCGGTGCCGGCGCTGATCGAGTCGAGACCGGCGGGCCGCTGTCCGGCGTCGACGATCGCGACCAACGCCGCCGCGCCGCCGCCGACTGCGTTGAACAGGCTCACCAGTTGCGGCATGTCGGTCATCTTGAACCGGCGGGCGGCGATGAATCCGGCGGCGCCGCCCACGACAGCGCCGAGGGCGAGGGCGATCAGGCCCCAGCTGCGGGCGGTGCCGTCATGGATCAATGCGAGGACGCTGGTCCCCAGTGCGAGCAGCATTCCCGTGCCGGAGACGAGGTTGCCCCGTCTGGCGGTGCGCGGGGAGTTCATCAGGTGCAGGCCGATGATGAACAGCGCCGCGGCGGCGAGGTAGGCCAGATGCCGACCCGTCTCGAAGTCAGTCATGAGTGTCTCCTTCGGCCGGGCGGGGTTCGACGGGCTTGCGGGGCCGGAACATGGCGAGCATCCGGTCGGTGACGACATAGCCGCCGGCGACGTTCGCGGCCGCGAAGGCAGCGGCGACGAACGTCAGCAGATAGCTCCCGGTGGCCGCGGCCTCGGCAGCGATCGACACCGTGCCGACGACGACGATGCCGTGGATGGCGTTACCGGCCGACATCAAGGGCGTGTGCAGGGTGACCGGCACCTTGCTGATCACCTCGATCCCGACCAGGACCGCCAGCACGAACACGGCCAGGTCAGCGAACAGGCTGTAACTCATCGTGGTCCTCCGGGGTGACGAGGTGGTGGTCGTGGGTCAGGACGACGGCCGACTGGATCGGATCGTCGAGGTCGATCGTCGGCCGGCCGTCGGCGAGCAGGTGCTCGAGGACGCTGACGAGATTGCGTGAGTAGACGAGCGAGGCCGCTGCGGGGATCGTGCCCGCGAGTTCGCCGGCGCCGACGACAGTGACGCCGTACGGCGTGGTGTCGGTCCGGCCCGGTACCGAACCTGCGACGTTGCCGCCGAGGCCACTGGAAGCCAGGTCGACGACCACCGAGCCGGGGCGCAGTCGCGCCAGGGCGTGCTCGGTGACGAGGAGCGGTGGGGTCCGGCCCGGCACCTGGGCGGTGGTGATCACGACGTCGAACTTCCCGATCGCCTCGGCCAGTCGGGCCTGCTGGCGACTCGCCTCGTCCGTGCCGAGCTCCCCGGCGTAGCCGCCGCTCCCGCTCGAGGTGATGCCGAGGTCGAGGAACTTCGCCCCCAGCGACTCGATTTCACCGCGGGCCTCCGGCCGTACGTCGTAACCGTGTACGACGGCGCCGAGCCGAGCGGCAGTCGCGATCGCCTGCAGACCCGCGACGCCGGCACCGAGCACCAGCACCATCGCCGGGCGCAACGTTCCGGCGGCCGTCATCAGCAGCGGGAAAGCCGACGGGTAGGCCGTGGCGGCTACCAGCACGGCCTTGTAACCGGCCAGGTTGGCCTGCGAGGTGAGCGCGTCCATCGCCTGGGCCCTGCTGAGCTTGCGCGGCAGCTCGTCCAGGCTCACGACGGTGACGCCGCGGTCGGCGTACCGGCTCATTGCTTCGGTGTCGGTGCGCCTGCCGGCCAGACCGACGAGCAGTTGGCCGTCGTGGAGCGCGGCAGCCTCGAGCGGGTGAACGCAGGTCACGACGTTGCTGCCGGCAAGCACTTCCGTCCTTGCCACCACCTGGGCGCCGGCGGCGGCGTAGTCGGAGTCGGTGGCGTACGCACCGGCGCCGGCACCGCTCTCGACCAGTACGCCGGCCCCTCGGCCCACCAGCTTGCGGACTGATTCCGGCAGCAGCGAGACACGTTGTTCGCCAGGGTGCTCGGTGGGAATCCCCACCACCACGGACCAGACCGTGGTGGTGGCGGAGGGGGCGGTGCTGTTCACGATGTCCGTCCTTCTGGGTCCGCGCCGGTCGGCGCCGTGGTACCGGGTGACGAAGTGGAGGTCGGGACCTGCCGCCAGGGACAGGCCGTCGGCGTAGCCGGGTTCGACGTCGAGGACGAGGTCGGTGTGCGGCCACGCCTCGAGCTGGCGCTGATCGACGTACACCGGGCAGCCGCCGACCTCTCCGACCAGGTGGTCCTGGTCGCCGGTCAGGAACTCGCCGAGTTCGAAGCACATCGGTGCGCTGCCGTCACAGCAGCCGCCGGCCTGGACGAACATCAGCGGTCCTCGTCGGGCGACGAGATCGGCGATTGCTCGTTCAGCGGCGGCGGTTGCCGTGACCCGGGGCAGCCGGGACTTGTCCATGGCTTGGCCGGTTCCGGTGGTCAGAACAGTCCGACGGGGTTCTCGTCGGTGCTGATCAGGACGCTCTTGGTCTGGCTGTACAGATCGAGCATCAGCTGGTGGTTCTCGCGGCCGATGCCGGAGATCTTGTAGCCGCCGAAGGACGCGCCGGCCGGGTACTGGTGGTAGCAGTTGACCCAGATGCGGCCGGCCTTGATGCCCCGGCTCATCCGGCTGGCCCGGTTGGCGTCCCGGGTCCAGACGCCGGCTCCCAGCCCGTACAGCGTGTCGTTGGCGATCGCGAGCGCGTCGGCCTCGTCGGTGAAGGTGGTGACGGCCAGGACGGGGCCGAAGATCTCCTCCTGGAAGACGCGCATCTTGTTGTGCCCCTTCAGCACGGTCGGCTGGTAGAAGTAGCCCCCGGCGAGGTCACCGGTCAGCTCGGTCGCGCTGCCGCCGATCAGGACCTCGGCGCCTTCGGCCCGGCCGATCTCGACGTACGAAGCGATCTTGTCGAGCTGCTGCTGGGAGACCTGCGGGCCGATCATGGTCGACTCGTCCAGCGGGTCGCCCTGCTTGATCGCGGCGATGCGGGCCAGACAGCGCTCCATGAACCGGTCGTAGATCGACTCCTGGACCAGCGCGCGGGACGGACAGGTGCAGACCTCGCCCTTGTTGAACGCGTAGAGCACCAGGCCCTCGATCGCGCGATCGAGATAGGAGTCGTCCTCGGCCATCACGTCGTCGAAGAAGACGTTCGGCGACTTGCCACCGAGTTCGAGGGTGACCGGGATCAGGTTCTGCGAGGCGTACTGCATGATCAGCCGGCCGGTGGTCGTTTCGCCGGTGAAGCCGATCTTGGCGACCTTCGGGCTGGTCGCCAGTGCTTTGCCGACCTCGCCCCCCGGTCCGGTGATGACGTTGACGACACCTGGCGGCACGACGTCCTGGATGATCTCGGCCAGCTTCAGGATCGACCACGGCGTCGGCGAGGCAGGCTTGATCACCGAACAGTTGCCGGCGGCAAGGGCCGGCGCGAGCTTCCAGGCGGCCATCAGCAGCGGGAAGTTGAACGGGATGATCTGGCCGACCACACCCAACGGCTCGCGGAAGTGGTACGCCGTGGTGAGCTCGTCGATCACCGTCAGCCGGCCCTCCTGGCTGCGCGCCGCGGCGGCGAAGTACCGGAAGTGGTCGACGGCCAACGGGATGTCGGCGTTCAGGGTCTCGCGGACCGGTTTGCCGTTCTCCCAGCTCTCGGCGACGGCCAGCATCTCGCGGTTGGCCTCGATCGCGTCGGCGATCCGGTTCAGTACGGCGGCCCGCTCGGTCTGACTCGACCGGTTCCACTCGAGCGCGGCGCGGTGGGCCGCGTCGAGCGCCTCGTCGACGTCCTCGGCCGACGAACGCGCCACCTGACAGATCGGCCGGCCGGTCACAGGGCTCAGGTCGGTCATGTACTCACCGTTGTGCGGTGCAACCCATTTGCCACCGATGAAGTTGTCATAGCGTTCGGCAACCTCGACGAGACTTCCTGGCGTGCCCGGTGCTGCGTAGATCATAGATCCTCCTGATGCTCTCGAGCTGGACAGCTCCAGACTTGGCGTCGTTCGCGGCGCCCCGCAGGGCCTGAGGTCACCAGTTGACCGGGACCTTCAGCCCGGTCAGCACGGTCCGTGGTCTCCAGACAACGCAGGGATGTGGGCGCATCGTCGGAACAAGAGGACGAGTCCGCGACTGGGCCGGTCGCGCCCGGGTGGACGAAAGTCCCGCCGATCGGAGTACGACGTCCCTGTCGTCGCCGGCCGGAGAGGCCGGATGGTGGACTCAGACCGGCATCGGTTCGCCGGCGGCCTCGAGACGGAGGACACGATGACCGACCGAGAGATGGCTGGGGACGTGATGCACACAGAGCCGATCGCTGTCCGGCCGGACACCCCGCTGCCCGAGGTGGCCCGGAAGATGACCGCGCTGGATCTGGAGCTCGTGCCGGTGGTGGACGAGAACGGACAGTTGGTCGGGTTCCTGACGACGGCGGATCTCGCCGTCCTGACGGTCGAACGGAAGCGGGGAAGGCAGCTTCCGGCAGGCCACTACCTCGGCTGACCGACGCCCAAAGGCCCTGTGACGCGGGACCTAGGGCTCTGACCAGCTTGCACGGCCCCGGCGCACGCTGGGACTGCAGAAGATCCGACACAACGAAGGGCCGGACCGATGACGACGATGCGCCGCTGGAGTGTCGAGATCTACATCGACGAGCACGAGGAGAGCGGGCTGACCCACGCGGAGGCCCGGCTGCACACCAACGACCGGACCCAGCTGGTCGGCCAGGGCGATGCGCACCGCAATCCCGTGGACGACCAGGCCGCCGAGATCGGCGACGAGCTGGCCGTGGCCCGCGCGCTGTCCGACCTGTCCCACCAGCTTGTGCACGCGGTCGCCCGCGACCTCGAGGACGTCGCCAAACGCTTCGGCTCGCCGGCGCACTGAGGCACCGGCCGGTCCTCGGCAACGACCAGGAATTTTCTGCCTTCCCCGACCGACTGAAGGATTGATCATGAAGAGTGCACCCGAGTTCGTCCTCGTCGGGGTCGACGAGACTCCGGAGAGCCAGCTCGCGCTGCGCTGGGCGATCCAGGCCGCCGCCGCGCGCGGCACCGGCGTACGGATCGTCCGTGCCTACCTGGACCAGGTGGCCCAGTGGCCGGCGATCGGAGCCGAGGGCTTCATCCCCCCGTCGCAGGCGGACCGCTACCAGACCGAACTCGACGCCGCTGTCGACATCGTCCGGGACCGGCTCGGCTACGAGAACGGCTCCGGCTGGCTGGCCAACCAGCCGGCCGCGAACGCGATCCTGACCGAGGCACCGCAAGCGGAGCTGATCGTGCTCGGGTCGAAGGGCGGCACCAAGCTCGGTGCGGCGGTGCTGGGTTCGGTCGCGACCGCCGTGACGGCGAAGGCGCCCTGCCCGGTCGTCGTGGTCCGCGGTACGCCGGCCGACGGGCCGATCCTGATCGGCACGGACGGCTCCGAAGACTCCGATGCTGCCGTCCGGTTCGGATTCGAAGAGGCGCAGCGGACCGGCAGTGACCTGCAAGTCGTCTACTGCTGGCAGCCCATGGGCCGCAACGAGGTGTCGATCGACGAGGCCGAGGAGTTGCTGAAGGACTGGCTCGCCGACAGCCTGGCGCCGTACCGGGACAAGTTCCCCGGCGTGCGGGTGCGCGCCGAGGTCGTCGCCGGCCGGCCGTCCGTCGTACTTGTCGAACGCAGCAGCGGCTGTTCCATGGTCGTCGTCGGCTCCCGAGGCCGCGGTGGAGTCAGAGGCCTGCTGCTCGGCTCCGTCAGCCAGAACCTGCTCCACCACGCGAACTGCCCCATCGCGGTCGTCCGGCCCCCGAGGCGATAGCGATGAGACACCGGCTGACCGTCGCGGACGTCATGACGACCGATGTCGTCACGGTGCCCGAGGACGCGGGATTCAAGGTGGTGGCAGAAACCCTGGCCGAGCGCCACATCAGCGCCGTACCCGTGATCGGGAGTTCAGGCACCGTGGTGGGCGTGGTGTCGGAGACGGACCTGTTGCGCAAAGAGGAGTTTCAGCGGGCAGCGGAGCGGCCGTGGCTGGTTCGCTGGTGGCAGCGTCGGCGCCGGGCGAAGGCAGCCGCCGTGACGGCGGGGGAGCTGATGACCCGCCCGGCGGTCACCGTGGTGCGGGATTCCACCATCGACGAGGCAGCCCGCCTGATGGCGGCCCGCGACATCACCCGGCTGGTCGTGACCGATGCCGACGGCTACTTCCTCGAAGGCATCGTGACGCGGTCGGATCTGCTGAGCGCCTATGTCGCCACGGACGATGAGATCCTGCGACGGGTTCGGCTGGACGTGATCCAGCACGCCTTGTGGGACGACCCGTTCGGTGTGGAGGTGTCGGTGACCGACGGTGTCGTGACGCTCGCCGGTGAGCTCGACAACCGCAGCCTGGTGCCGATCGCCGAGAAGCTGACCCGCGAGGTGGACGGCGTGGTCGATGTCCGCAACAACCTGACCTGGGCGTTCGACGACACCGTCACGACCCGAGATTGAAGGCATCGTGCACAGCGTCGAGACCGTACCCGCGCACCTCGAGCAGACCTCCGCCCAGGTGCTGATCGCCTCGCGCCTGGCCAAGCGGTTCGGAGACCGAGTGGCTGTCGACGACGTCAGCTTCGCGGTCGCGGCGGGGGAGACCTATGGACTGCTCGGGCCGAACGGCGCAGGCAAGACGACCACCATCCGGCTGATCTGTGGGTTGCTCCGGGCGGACGCCGGGCAGATCCTGATCGCGGGACAGCCGATCAGTACGACGGCGACACCGGCGAAGAAGTCCATCGGCTATGTCCCGCAGGAGATCGCGCTGTACCCCGATCTGACCGCGCGGGAGAACCTGCGGTTCTTCGGCCGGCTCTACGGGCTGCACGGCAAGGCACTGAACCACCGCGTCGGCAAGGTCCTCGACCTGATCGGGCTGTCGGAACGCGGTCGTGATCGGGTCGAGTCGTTCTCGGGCGGGATGAAGCGCCGGCTCAACATCGGCGCCGGGCTGCTGCACGAACCCACCCTGCTGGTCCTCGACGAGCCGACCGTGGGAGTGGACCCGCAGAGCCGGCACGCGGTGATGGAGAGCGTGCGGTCCTTCGGTGCGGCCGGGATGGCGGTGCTGTACACGACGCACTACATGGAGGAGGCCGAGCGTCTGTGCGACCGGGTCGGCATCATCGACCACGGTCGATTGGTTGCCGAGGGCACCCGTCGGGAGCTGGTCGCGCAGCTCGGTGAACACGACCACATCCAGCTGACCGCGACCGGTGATCTCGCCGCGCTGGCCGATCGCTGCCGTGGGCTCGAAGGAATCGACCGGGCGGACGTCAAGGACGGCCAGATCCAGTTGCTGGCCACCGAGGGACGCCGGTTGCTGCCCGCCGTACTGGAGGCAGCGGAGCGGATCGGTACGACGGTGCGCTCCGTCGAGGTTGCCGAGCCCGACCTGGAAGCAGTGTTCCTGCACCTCACCGGCACCGCCTTGCGGGAGTGATCGTGAACACTGCCCTGGTCATCGCCGCGAAGGATCTGCGCCATCGCCTCCGGGACCGCTCGGCCATCGTCCTCGGGTTCATCGCCCCCGTCCTGGTGGCGGCCTTGATGAGCTTCGCCTTCTCGTCCGTGGAAGCGTTCCACGCCGATATCGCCTTCGTGGACAACGACCACGGGCAGATCGCGGTCGCTCTGCGGACCGCCTTGACCAGCCGGGAACTGTCCGACGTTCTGAGCATCGAATCGGTCGGCAGCGAGCAGCAGGCCGGTAAGTTGGTGGACGACGGCGATGTCGGTGCCGGACTGGTGATCCCCGCTGGATTCAGCGCGGCGGCGGTAGGCGACGAACCCGTCGGCCTGACCGTGCTGGGCAGCCCTGACAATCCACTCGAAGCGCAGGTGGCGAAGGCTGTGGCGGATGCCTATGTCGCGCAACTCAACGCGGACCGGCTCTCGGTGCACACGGCGCTGGCGGCCGGCGTACCTGCTGGTCGTACGGCCGAGTTGGCCAAGGCAGTGGCCGGACTGAGGCTCCCTGAGTCGGTCGAGGCCCGGGCGACGGGCTACCGGCAACTGACGACAGCCAGCTACTACGCACCGGCGATGGGCATCATGTTCGTCCTGTTCGCGATCGGGTTCACCGCTCACAGCTTCTTCGCCGAGCAGCGTGGCGGAACCCTGGAACGGATCTCCGCCGCACCGATCGGCCGGGGCGGCGTCCTGCTCGGCAAGTCGCTGGCGGCCTTCGTCTACAGCGTTGCGAGCCTGACCAGTCTGGCCGTCGTGTCGTCGCTGGCCTTCGACGCGCAGTGGGGCCCACCGCTCCCGGCCGCGGCGCTGATCCTGGCGATGTCGGCGGCGCTCGTGGCCTTGACCGCTCTGGTCATCGCCGTCTCGCGCACGGAGCGACAGGCGGACGGGATCGCGATGATGATCACCTTTGCTCTGCTGTTGCTCGGCGGGAACTTCGTCCTGATCAGTCAGGCCCCCGACCTGTTGCGCAAGCTGGCTCTGCTGACCCCCAACGGCTGGGCGCTGCGTGGCTTCACCGATCTTGCCACCGGTGCGGCCGCGACCGCCGCGCTCGCGCCGGCGCTCGTGATCCTCGGGATGGCCGCGCTGGTCGGCCTGCTCGCCGGTGTGATCGGTCGTTGGAGGGCCGCCTCATGACCGCTCTCGCCGTGGCTGCCGCCTCACTTCGCCGGATGCTGCGCGACCGGACCGCGTTGTTCTTCGTCGTCTTGTTGCCGGTGCTGGTGATCGCGATCATCGGCACCGTCGTGCACAACCCGGGCGGCTTCCGGATCGGCGTACTGGCCGGCCAGGCCGCGGGTCCGGCCCTGGCCACTTCGCTGGTCGACGATCTCGGCGCGGCCGGTCCGGTCGAGTTCCAGACCGACGAGCAGGCTGCTCGTACGGCGTTGCGGCGTGGCGAACTGGACGCGGTGGTGCTCGTTCCGGTCGACCTGGAAGCGACTTTGCTGCGCGGCGACGACGTGGTGATCCCGGTGCTGGCAGGTGGTGCGGAATCGACGCAGAGCGCAGTACGGTCCGCCGTTTCCGCTGCCGTCGCCCGGCATGCCGAACGGGTCCAGGCGGCGGCGTTCGCCGCTCGGCGTACGAACAGCTCCGTTGCCGAACAGTTGCCTAGGGCCACTGCTTTGCAGCGGGTGACCCCACGCATCTCGGTGAGCACGGAGAACGTCGCGAGTGGTAGCGACTACCTGCCGCTCGGGTTCGGGTACAGCGCGCCGACCATGTTGGTGTTGTTCGTCTTCATCAATGCGCTGGCCGGTGGTGCGACGGTGGTGCAGACGCGGCAGCTCGGGATCTACAGTCGTGCGCTGGCGGCACCGGTCCGGGCGCGGGACCTCGTCTTCGGCGAAACCCTGTCCTACTTGACGTTCGCGCTCCTCCAGTCGGCGCTGATCATCGGCACCGGCTCGTTGCTGTTCGGTGTCAGCTGGGGCAATTTGCCGGCGGCGATCGCGCTGGTCGTGACCTGGGCGCTGGTCGGGACCGGTGCGGGCATGCTCAGCGGAGCAGTCTTCAAGACCCCGGACCAGGCGTCGGCGATCGGCCCGGTGGTCGGGATCGCGTTCGCCATGCTCGGCGGCTGTATGTGGCCGCTGGAGATCGTGCCGGAAACCGTCCGCACGGTCGGCCACGCGACCCCGCATGCCTGGGCGGTGGACGCCTGGATCACCTTGCTGTCCCGCGCGGGCGGCCTCGCGGACATCGCGACGGACCTCGCGGTGCTGGCCGGCTTCGCCGCCGGAATGCTCGGACTGGCGGCCGTTCTGCTCCGGCGCCGCCTCAGCAGCTAACGGGTCCCATACACCATGAACACGGTTGGGAACTAGGGGCCTCCGGCCCTGTTCCAGGCGGGGCTGATTGGGCTTTGATGGAACCGACAGGTTGTTGCCGGGGGTCGTCCGTGGTCCGCGGACCGGTGGGAGAGGTGACCTTGACGGAATCGCCGGCGCCGCACGCCGTGGGTGTGCAGACCGAGTTCGACCGGGCCGGGCTGGAGATCCTCACCGACGAGCAGTGCCTTGCGCTGCTGCCGACGGTACCGGTCGGTCGCATCGTGTTCACCGAGGGAGCCCTGCCGGCCGTGCAACCGGTGAACTTCGTCGTCGACGGCCGCTGTGTGATCATCCGGGCGATGACCGGTTCGAAGCTGGCCGTCGCGGCCGCCGGCGCGGTGGTCGCCTTTGAGGTGGACGAGTACGACGCGACGACCGAGACCGGCTGGAGCGTGACCGCCGTCGGCCAGGCAACCGTCGTCACGGACCCCGCAGAACTCGACAGAGTCTCGCAATTCCCGCTGCGCTCCTGGGCCGGCCGCCTGGACCACGTCATCCAGATCCACATCGCCCTGCTCCGGGGCCGTCGCCTGCTACGTACCTAGTACGGCGACCAGGCCGCGCGATCAGTTCGCCGCGGCCGGCCGCAAGCCGGTGACCGCGAACCTCTCGACGCCTTGGAGGTGACCACCGGTGGAGACGACCACGGTCAAGGCAGCACCGGCCGCGTGGCTGAAGTCGACGCGGGCCGACCACGGCTGCCGCACACCGGTCGAGTGCTCCGCTTAGCGGGTGCCGACGAGGCGCCACCAGGAAAAAGAATCCGCTGGTTCCTGGAGTTCGGGCTTGCTCAGAACGTCGTCGCGGTGGAGGCCGGGAAGGACGTGGTACCGGATGGAGCCCGGTGCGCTGACGAGTTCGAGAATGCGCCACAAGGCGCGGGCGTAGGCTTCGGCGGATTCGGCACCGTCCCATTCGTAGAAGCCCCGGTAGGTGGCGGAGTCGTCGTGCGCCAGCCACAGCTTGGAGATCAGGCCGGGGAAGCCGGCGAACAGGGGAGTGTTGAACAAGGACTCCCACCGGAAGAGCACGTGACCGGCCCCGCGCAGCCGGAAGGCGACCACCAGCACGCACGGGTCGGCTGGAGGTGGGCGGTCGATGACGGTCTCCCGGTACACCCGGCCCTCGGTTCCGTCAGCGAACCGCAGGAACAACCCAACATGCTCGCGCGGTTGGTGGATGCGTCGCTGGAGCAGCAGCCGAAGTGTGGTCAGTAGGCACCGGCCGACTGCAGTCGCAGCGACTTTCCTCGGCAGCGGACGTTGCTCGGCCATGAGCTCCTCCTGTCACGATGCTGGATGCTGTCGTCAGTCATCGTCCACCGGCGACACGAGCCGCGGCAGGGCCGGAGGGCCCAAAACGTCCCTCGGCTCGGACCTCAGGCCGGTGGCCTGAGCAACTGGAGGTTCTTGCCGATAAGGCCGTCCACGCCGAGGCGGTGGGCGTCGCGTACGGCGTACTCGGTGTCGACCGGCCAGGTCAGGACGACGGTCGCGCTCTGACGCAACTCCATGACGAGCTCCGGGGTGAGCAGGCGGCGGTGGACGCAGACGCCGTACGTCGGTCGGGTACGCAGCCTGGCTCGCAGGCGACGGAGCCCGCGCCGGCTGCCGGCGGACAGCACGAGCCGGACGTGTTCCAAGTCGCGAAACGCATCGAGCATCCACCAGTGTTGCGTGCACACGGTGACCACCACGTCCGGCATGACGTGGCGCAGTAGTGCGGCGAGCCTGCCCGCAAGACGCGGGTGGATTCCCTTCAGATCGAGCATCAAGCGGTGATCACGGCCGAGTGCCGCCAGCAGCTCGCGAGCTTCGAGCAACGGGGTGTCCCGGCGCCGGAGCAGCTCGCCTCGCTCCCAGAGCCACCACGGGCCGAGCGACTTGTGATGACGTACCTCGAGGCGTCCTCGGTAGGCGTGCACATCGGCTTCGACGAGGTCAGCGCCGGCATCCAGCGCGGACCGCAGCGTGCCGAGCTCGTTACCGGCCCGGTGCGCCACGACGATTCGGCGAGTCACGGCGTACTCGCTGACGGTTCGGTGAACCAGCCGCGCCAGCGGAGGAGGAAGCAACTGCCGCCGAAGAGCACGGCTGGAACCCAGTAGAGCAAGGCAGTCAGCGCCACCGCACCGAAGGCGTCCGTCCAGGAGACTCCGATGGAGGCCAGGCCCGCGACCAACGCGCCTTCACGAGGGCTTGCACCGTGGACGCCAGGCAGAACCCCGGCGATCTGACTCGCACCGAAAACGGCGACCAACTGGAACGCCGACACTGAGTCGCCGACGGCGTGGATCGCTCCGATCAGCAGCCCGAGAATCGTTGCCTGGTAGCCGATCGACAGCACTACGCCGGCCGCGAAGACACGCGGCGACGGCCACGGCCAGCGACCGGCCAGGTCGGGACGCCGCCGCCGTACGACGAGGGCCGCGGCGAGCACCACGGCGGCAAGGCCGAGCGCGACGACCAGCACACTCCACGGCAGGGTCACTCCGCACACTGCGACGGCGACAATCAGTCCGACGGCACCGACGAACCGGTCCAGAGCGACACCGGCGACCGCGGCAGAGCGTCGTACGCCGGTGGCCTCCAAGCGGTGCACCCGCCAGAGGTCGGCGCCCGCGTGCCACGGCGAGATCAGGCCGAGGACCTCGCTCTCCGCATACGCCCGCAAGTGCCAGCGGCGGGTCTGTCCGCCGGTCGACACCGCGTGCCAGCGCAACGGACACAGAACGTACTTGCCGACCGCGAACGGGATCAGGCCGATCACTGCGGGCAGCAGCGTCGGATGTGGAACCCGGTCCACGTTCCACAGAGCCAGTCCGGTCGCGGCCAACAGCGCGGCGACCCGGACAGCGCGGCTGGAGACGATCGCGCGGCCGAGCCACAGGATGCGCGCGATTCGCCTGTCGCTGATGTGCACCACGGGCTCCTTCAGGGCTGATACCCGGCGCTCACCTCTAGTCGCCCCAGGACGCCGTGCAAAGACCATAACTGCCTTGTCCAAGCCGTGCGGCTCGTCGACCGCGGATCGGCGGTGCCGTGCGACACGCCGGCGTCCGCAGCGCATCGCGGATGACGCCGGCGTCCGCCGCGCATCGCGGATCGGGACGCATAGAGGGGTGCCGTTGGTCCCGGCGACAAAGGCGGTCCGGCCCTGGGGACAAGCCGGTCAGCGGACGAAGGTGGCATCACGAGCATCCGAAGGGGGAGTGTGCGATGGCGGCGCAGAGCCGGAAGACCGGATCGCGGCTGCCACAGCGCGCCTACCAGATCGCGCGGGAGGTGGCCCTGATCGCCACCGCCATCGTCTTGTACTTCGGCGTCCGGGGGCTGATCGAGACCCGGGTCGACCTTGCCTACCGCAATGCGGAGAACGTGATCGCTCTCGAGAAATCAGCCGGCGTTTTCGCCGAGCCCGAGTTGCAGGCCGCGGCCGGGCACCATGCCTGGCTGATCGATGCGGTCAGCTACTTCTACATCTACGGACACTGGCCGGTGTTGCTGACCGCGTTGCTGTGGTTACTGATCCGGCATCGCGACGCCTATCGGACCTTCCGCAACGCGATGCTGATCTCCGGCGGAATCGGCCTGGCGATCTTTGCACTGTTCCCGGTCGCGCCGCCGCGCTTCCTGGTCGGCTACGGCTTCATCGACACGGTCACCCAGCAGACCTCGGCGTACCGGGTCCTGCAGCCGCCGGCGTTCGTCAACCAGTACGCCGCCGTGCCGAGCCTGCATTTCGGCTGGAACCTGCTGATGGGAATCGCCATCGCCGGTCTGGCCGGTCAAAGGTTGCTGCGCTTGTTCGGCTGGCTGATGCCCGCGGCGATGCTCGCCTCGATCGTCCTGACCGCGAACCACTACCTCTTCGACGGCCTCGCCGGCGGCGTGATCGCACTCGTGGGTCTGCTTCTCGCCACGCGGTTGGCGAGAACCCGAGCCGGTCGGCAGACACCACCCGCGAGACGCCCGATCGGTCAGCGTCCGGCAGGCGAACGCCCGGTCGAGCGGCAGGCCGAGTCTCGTGATCCTTCTGGCCACGTCCTCGCGCAAGCGGACCCGGCGGTTAGTACGTCCATCCAGGTGTCCGCGAAACTGCCATAGCCGGGCATGTGGCCGGTGGTCGGTGACCCCGACCACCGGATAGCCGATCGACTCCCTAGACCGCGTGGCTGCTCACCTGCGGTGTGCGATGCGATCCATCGTGGCCTGGACGGCGGTTTCGCTCGGTTGGGGCCAGAACACGTCCCAGGCGTGGAAGATCAGGCCGATGCCCCAGCCGAACATCGGGAACGCCGGCCAGAAGAAGCCGGCACTCGTCAGGTACCAGATGACCACCAGGAAGGTGTTCACCGTCAGATAGGCGAGAACGTGGCCAGCGAGCTCACGGCGCTTGCGGAGCTCGTCCATCGCTTGTTCGCGCAACTTGTCATCATCGGTCCGGCTTGAACCCAGTGGCGTCTCGTTCATGACTGCCTCCTAGCTCCTCACCTCCACTGTCGGACTTCACCTGAACCCGCCACAGGGCACGAAGTCCTGTCATCGACCTACCGCAACGGCCTGGAATGTCCTGCCACCACGGGTCTTCCGACTCTGCTGGCGTGCCGAGCTGGTTGAAACAGTTGGCACAGGGCGCTGTACGACCGTTCTGAGGAGGAACAATGTCGTCGCAGTTGCACGTCGGCGCGGAGACAGAAGCGAGAGCGGAACCCGAACGCGGTAAGACCGTGCGGCGGACGCTGGGTGCTGCCGTCCTGATGGCTGGAGCGGGAACGACGTATCTGGTGGCGCGAGAAGGTGTGTCACCTTCTCAGCTCGCGTGTTCGGTGACAGTGCTGATGCTGACGCTCGTCAGCTACTTGCTGGTGGATCGTGGCACCTGTCGACAGCGGGCCTCGGCCGCCTTCGCAGTCGGCTTGGTCGCCATGCCTGTGGGCGTTGGGATCGGCGTGCCGCATCTGGTCAAGACTGGTGTCCGGTTCACCACCTTCGTCGGCCTGCTGGTTCTCCTCGGCGGATTGGTATCGATCTGTGGTGGCGGTGCGTTACTGGTACGGCGCACGCCGGGCTGGCAGTGGGCGCTCGTAGTACCGGCGTTGCTCGCGACTGCGTTGGTGGCGCTGAGTTCGCTGGGCCAAGCGGTTGCAGCCACGAACGTGCCGCGGACGGACCTTGGCGATCTGACGCCGGCCGACTACGGCTTGCCCTTCAGCGAGGTCGGCTTCACTACGGCTGACGGCGTTCCGTTGGCTGGTTGGTATCTGCCCTCCGCAAACAGGGCGGCGGTCGTTCTGCGGCACGGGGCAGGCTCGACTCGATCGGATGTTCTCGCTCACGCGGTCGTGCTGGCCGGGCACGGGTACGGCGTACTGCTTGTCGATGCGCGCGGACACGGGCGCAGTGGCGGCCGGGCGATGGACTTCGGCTGGTACGGCGACCAGGACATCACGGCGGCCGTTTCATACCTGCAGAGCCGCAAGGACGCGGACGACGAGCGGATCGGTGCGGTCGGACTCTCGATGGGCGGTGAGGAGGCGATCGGCGCGGCCGCCGCCGACGACCGGATCCGGGCCGTCGTCGCGGAGGGGGCGACGAGCCGGGTGGCCGGCGACAAGGCATGGCTGTCGGACCACTTCGGTTGGCGCGGAAGACTTCAGGAGGGCCTCGAGAGGCTGACGTACGGCGCCACCGATCTTCTGACGGCTGCCCGCCCACCCGTCGAGTTGCGCGCTGCTGTGGCTTCCAGCCGAAGTCCGGTGCTCCTCATCGCAGGTGGCAAAGCACGGGATGAGGCGGAGGCAGCCGCGTACATCCAGGCAGGCTCCCCGGCAACTGTCAGAGTGTGGATCGCGCCACGAGCCGCCCATAGCGCAGCCTTGGCCGACAACCCAGCCGACTGGACCCAGCACGTGACCGAGTTTCTGGCCGGCGCCCTCCACCCGAGGAGGGCGACCTGATCACTCCGACAGCGATCCTCGAAGCGGTGGAGGTGAAGGCTGCCGACGGACGGTGGGCGATGACGGCGTTAAGTCGGTATCGGGTTTGTGAGTTGCTGGACATTCCGCCGTACGGGTCGTCTGTCGGGGCGCTGGAGGGGGACCCGGTGGCTCTGCTGGAAGAGGCGGCGCAGTACGTCGACAAGATGCAGGTGTCGATGGATGAGTTGAGTTGGCGCCTGGCGGTGGCAGACGCCCTGCGGTCAGCCGCCTCGGACATTCGCGCGGTGCGGGATGCGCGCGACGTATGAGGATCTCCTGCGTGTTGCGCGCCGAGCGGCGATTGACGTCCATCAGGAGACGTTCACCAAGTCGGTCCGCGACCTCATCGCGCCCGGCGAGCTGCACGCGGTCGCGAGCTAGCGGTGGGGTTGGGCCGGCGTCGTCGAGGGCGGTGGCTACCGCTTTGCGGAAGGGCGTGAGACGGGCTCCAGGTCGGGGTGTCTGTGGGAACGGGAGCTGCGGCCTGGTCGACCTGGTTGAGGAGGGCTTCGGTTGCGTCGCAGGTGGGTTTGTAGCGCTGAGACGAGTGGTGGCCATCTGGCGGGCGACTTTGATGCGGCCGGTTTGGATAAGTCGCCGGAGGTCCGGCGCGCCGTCGGGTCACTGCGACGAGGTTGGGCATCCCGAGATTGACAACACCGCTGGTGGCGCGGATCCGTGCGGCGGGTCGTCGACGCACAGGAACGAGCCGGTCTTCCCGACGACGCTCGCCAACTGGCGCATGAGATCGCCCAACCGCTAGAGCGCGCAGAGGGGTTGATGCATCTTGCGCGTTCGTTCGCAGCGGATGGGAGACATGGTGATCGCTGCATGCCGTACCGGTGAGTGCGGAGGTCAGCCCTTAACCCTGTGTGCGGAGATCTGCCGCGTCTGTCACGACGTGGGAATGGCGTCTCAATGTCTCGCGGGGGCTTGGCGGATCGACCATAACCCAGGCAGAGGGTGGACTACGTTGGTCGAGATCAACCCCGACGGTAGTGGTTAGTCTCGCGCAGCACCAACGGGGCGCTGTTGAAACGGCCAGTGCGTGATTCATAGCCAGACTCGCGACGGATACCCGAGCTAGCTGTCAGCCGGCTAGGTCTGGCTATGCTGCAGAACCACTCACTGACCAGACTAGATCGGGTAGCGATTGGGCGCTTGAACCTCGTGGCGTGGACCGCCGTGGTCCAACTAGGGGAGGTGAACCACTGGGTTGCCTTTCCTGCGAGCGTCCGGAGGCCTCAGAGGATCCCTGAGGCCTCCGGCGGCCTTAGGCAGGAGGCCGGCTCCGGTTTCTAAGGATGAAGACAATGAGGCTCAGTTGGAAGATCGCCATCACTGTTAGGACGACCAACCAGACCCAGGAGCGTTCCGTCGCCGCAAAGATTGCGCCAGTCAGCATGGCGATCAGGAACACTGCGGCAATCGTGATGCTGAAGATGTGCCAGCGGTTGCTGCGAGCTGTCAACATGCTGCCCATACTGCAGCAGCGCCCACGAGGAACGCACCACCGACGATAAGTCCTGCAGGACCAAGAGCTACCTCTCCGACCAGCAAGCCAGACGCTACCTCGGCGCCCTCAACCGTCCCAGTGACGAAGGACGCGATTCCGCCATACGCCAGGAGGTCGTCTCCGCAGCCCCGTCCCGCAGGATCAAGGTGGTTGATGGGGTTGCCAGCGACGTAACCGTAGCGGCTTGCTGCATCCGGCTGCAGTAGCAGGTCCACAGGGTCGATGGACGTCCAGTTGGCCGTGGTGGTGTCGTGCCAGCGTTGGCCGTGTTTGATCCAGCCGGTGTTCTCGTCGAGGAGGCCTTGGGTGTAGCGGTAGGGGTTGGTGGCGGCGGAGGTGCCGGTGGCGGTGAGTTGTTTGCCGGCGGGGTCGTAGGTGTAGGTGGCTGTGATGGCGCCGGCGGCGTTGATGAGGCCGATCGGGCTGCCTTGGTTGTCGAGGGTGTAGTAGTCGGTGCCGCTGGGGCCTTGGAGTTCGATGCGGCTGCCGGTGGGGTCGGTGTCGATGTAGGTGAGTTGGCCGTTCTTGGTGAAGGACTGGATGGTGGGGACCCCGTTGGCGTCGGGCAGACCGTAGACGTAGCTGGTGGTGCTCGACCCGGTGGTGGTGGACACCAGCTCGTTCTGGTCGGCGCCGGCCCAGACATAGCTGCTCGAGCCGCTCGATCCGTTGTCACGGCTGGTCATCTGGCCGGGCGCGTTGTAGGTGAGAGTGCCCTGGGCTGGATCAGCGGTGCGGCGGCCGAGTTTGTCATGGTTGTAGCCGCTGCTGCTGATCTGGTTGCCGGTGTTGTAGGTGAGCGTCTGGGTGGTGGTGCCGTCGACCTTGACGCTCGTGCGGTTGCTGTTCTTGTCGTAGGTGTAGGCGTAGTCGTGGCCGCCGTAGTTCGATACCGCGGTGAGGCGGTTGGAGGTGTCGTAGGTGTAGATGGACCGCGCGGCGGTGAGGTTGTTGACGCTCCACCGGATGTGGCCGGTGTCGGTCGAGGCCGACGCGGACGGGCAGGCCTGCCCGGCGACATACGGCGAGTAGCAGTACGACGTGTCGAACGTCTTGGTGGCGTCGTTGGACGCGCGGGCGGTCCAGGTCCGGGAGATCCGGCCGGAGGTGTCGAAGGTCGTCTTGGTGTGGGCAGCGAAGGTGGTGTGGGTCGTGTTGGTGTTGAACCAGGTGTCGGTGCGCTTGCCGTTGTTGTCGTAGGCGAAGGCGGTCTTCTGGCCGTTCGGGGTCGTCATCTGGGTGACCTGGTTCGCGGCGTCGTAGGCGTACGTCGTCGTTCCGTGCCCGTCGGTCTTCGAGATCAGGTTGCCCGCTTTGTCGTAGTCGTAGGACAAGGTGCCGCCGCCGCTGGTCGCAGTACGGGTCTTCACCCGGTTCTGGGCGTCGTAGGTCCACGTGGTGGTGCCGGAGGCGTCGGTGCGGGTGAGGACATTGCCTTCGCCGTCGAAGGTGGACACGACCTGCGGGGTGGAGTCGGTGAACTTGATGGTCTTGACCCGGTCGCCGCGGTCGTAGTTGTAGATCGTGCCGAACCCGACGCCGGCATCGATGCTGTAGAGCCGCCCGAAACCGTCGTAGGCCAGCGTCTGGTTGCGCAGCGTCGACCCAGTAGCGGGCGCGATCGAGGTGATCTGGTGGTCGGCGTTCTCGGTGTAGTCAGTGACGTTACCGACCGGATCTTTGGAAGTGTCCACGGTGCCGTCGGTGTTGTAGGTGACCGACGCGGTCGTCGTCGCGGCGGTGTTGGCCGAACTGAGCGGGTTCCCGGCGCCGTCGTAGGTGAACGTTTTTGCGTTGCCCTGGAAGTCCGTACCGCCGGACGGCAGGAACTTCGCCGCGCCCGTGTTGGAGTACGACGCCGACGACGTCGCGCCGGTGGGGGCGGTGACATTGGTCAACGACTCGCCGCCGTTGACGGTCGCGTTGTGGCCGAACGTGGTGACGCCGCCGACGCCGTTGGTGGAGGTCGCGACATCGGCGAACGGCGTGTAGGTGCGGTCCCGGGTCCGGCCGAGCGGGTCGACGACCTTGGTGACCAGTTCGCTGCTGCTCAGCGTGTACGTCGTGAGCGGGCCGCCGGTCGGGGCGGTGTTGTTCGGGTCCGCGACGTAGGTCTGGTTCGAGGAGTAGTACGTGAACCGGGTGACTGCGTCCCCGGCCGGATTCTCCTGGGTCACCGAGATCACCCGGTGGGAGGTGTCGTAGTCGAAGTAGGTGTAGTGGCCGTCCTCGTTGGTGATGCTCGAGAGGTCACCAGCGGATGAATACGCCAGCCGGATGCTCTTCGAGGACGGATCACTGACCTTCGTCAGCCGGCCACCCGTGTAGGTGTAGCTCGAGTTCCTCAGGGTCCCGTCGTCGCCGGTCTGGGCGATCGTGGCCAGCGTGCTGCCCGACCAGGTCAACGTCGCGGTTTTGGCTCCTGACCCGCCGCGGGTGGAGACGATGGTGGTGAGCTGTCCAGAAGCGTAGGTGAACGTGGTCGCCTGGCTGTTGCGATCGGTGATCTTCGTCAACCGACCGGCCGAGTCGAACGTCGAGACCGCGTTGCTCGCATGATCGGTGACCGTCCAGCCCGACGCGGTCTTGACCATCGCGACCTTGAACCCGGCAGGCGACGTGTAGGTCGTCGAGGTCGCCGGCTGGAACAGCCCCTGGCGTCCCTCGGGCGCCAGATAGAGCACCGAGTTGTCGCTGTTCAAGATCAGCTTGGTGTCCTGACCGAGCCGCATCGACCAGCCCAAACCACCCGCCCCCGACGGCGCCGCGGAACCAGACGCGAGGGCGAGGCTGTTGTAGGTCAGGCCGAGCTCGACATCAGTACTGATGCCCGGCAGCGTGATCTCTGTAGTGGTGACCAGCAGGTTGCCGGTGCCGACATCGACCGACGCCGACACCCGATCCGAGACCGCGAACGGCACTCGCGTCGCCGACGGTCTCGGACCCGTCAGAACCGGCGTGAGAATGACCTCTGTACCAGCGTGCGCCGGCGACACAGCCAAACCTGTTGAAAGCAGTAACAGCGCCGCCGAGACCGCAACGGCCGAACGACGCCTGGGCGAACTTGCAGACATGCAGAAACCCCCAGTAGAAGGACGGAACTGCGTCGCCGGACACGACCCCCGAGCCGAACGACGCCCATCCGAAGCTGACACAGCAGGCACTTACGATCCAGAGTTCGATCCTGTGAATCACTTGCAACAAGATGCAATTCGCATGCTGGGCGGACCATCGGTTCACGCGATCTGCTCACGCGTGTCCTGCTCGCCGCACCACTTATGCTCGCGGCCTGTCATCGAACGATCTTGGAACGAACTCAAGGAGTGGACCGCGGCCCGGGTGCGCCGATACTGCTTGCTGCTGTCTGCGTAGAGCCGGACTCGGGAACAGAAATCAATGCGTGGAGACGGTGTAGTCGCCGGATTGGGCGTGTGCGTTGGCCGGTGGTCTGTCGCCCAGCAGGATGCGGCTGGTGATGCCGTAGCGCTCTCGATATGCGGCAACTTGGATGAGGACCTCTCGTGAGATCCGGCGGCGACTCGGCGGCGGCGCGGTCGGGAGCCAGGCGGCGCTCTCGCCGCGCTGCCGCCAACGCGCTGGCCGAAGCGCCGCCAGAACCGTGACCCGAGCCGTGACGCAAAGCCGTAACCACGAGACGCATCCCGTCACCCTTATGGCCCACTCCGAGCATTGGGCGGGCCTGGGCAACAGAGCTGGCCTCCACCAGCCAATCAATACCTGGCTTATCAGGCCTCTCGGGTGGCCTCGGGGATGTGCGATGCGCGCGGCGGTGCAGTGGCTGTTACGGCGCGCCTGCGTCGAGCGTGCGGTAGCGCATGACGGCGGCACCTCCGTCGAAGATGCGGGCCGAGGCCAGCGTCAGGGCCAGGTCGCGGGTGAGGTGGTCGAACAGCCGGGGGCCCGATGCGAGGACGGCCGGGTGGATGACGAGGAGGTATTCGTCGATCAGGCCGGGTGAGTCGGCCAGCGGACCGAGGGTTCTGGGACCGAATGAGGCGATGATGTCGGCGCCGTCGCGCTCCTTGAGCTTCTGTAGATGCTCGACGGCGTCTCCCGACCTGATCTCGCGACGCGTGCTGGGATCGGCGCCGAGGGTGTGGGAGAGCACCACCTTCTGCATGGCGCCAAGGAGCTGGGCGAACTCGAGGCTGGCGGGGCTGTTCTGGACGTCGCTGTCCGGTGAGGTGCCGGCCGCGACCTGCTCCCAATATGGCACCACGACTTCGTACAGCTTGCGGGATCCGACCCAGGTGTCCGCTCGTGCGAACGTCTGGTTGAGGTAGGCGGTCTCCTCCTCGCCCCACGCGAAAGGCTGCCAGAACCGTCCGTCCGAGGTGCTGATTCGACCGTCCAGCGTGGTCTGCATGAGGACGGTGAGCTTGCGCATGAGTAGTCCCTTCGTTGTCCTTGGTGTGTTTCAGTCGATCGCGAGCGTCGCCACGGCAAAGGCGGAGATGCCGATGCGGAGCCGGTGAGCTCCGCCGCGGTGCCCGTGGCTCGATGATTACCGTCAGGCGGTCCGCTCTGAAGGTCCACTCGTCGAGTGGCGGATTGGACCATTTGGTTGACTGGGCCTCATGCCTGCCGACTGGAGCCGTGACTCTGCGGAGCTGGTGATTGCGTTGGACCGCACCGGCATCTCTTTTGCGCTGCAGATCCAGGGGCACCTGCGTGACGCGATTCGTGAGGGCCGTCTGGTCGCGGGGGAGCGGCTGCCGTCCACCAGGCGGTTGGCCGACCAGCTCGGGGTCTCGCGTGGCACCGTAGTGGAGGTCTACGAGCAACTGGGGGCGGAGGGGTACGTCGACTCCGTGGTCGGGTCGGGCACCCGGGTCGCCCGGATTCCCGGCATTCAGCGCCCTCGCACCGGCGTTCCGGCCGCCGCGGCACCACGACCGAACATTCAGATCGACTTCGAGTACGGCATCCCCGACCTCGGCTCGGTTCCGCTGCGCGACTGGGTCTGGGCCGTGGGCGAGGCGACGCGAACGCTGCCGACGGCCGGGCTGGGAGATGAGGAACCAGCCGGCTCACGCCACCTGCGCGAGGTGGTGACCGCCTACCACCGCCGGGTGCGGGCCGGGTGCGCGACGGCAGACGACGCCGTCGTCGTCGGCGGCTTCCGCCAAGGTTTGGCGTTCACCCTCGCGGTGCTCGCGCGGTCCGGCATCGAGGTCCTCGCCCTGGAGGATCCCGGCCCCCGTGAGCACGACATCATCGCGGAGCGCGCCGGACTCAACGTCGTAGCGGTTCCGGTCGATGCCGAAGGGCTGAACGTAGCCGCGCTCCGGGCCAGCCGGGCGCGAGCCGTGCTAGTCACCCCGGCCCATCAGTGCCCCACCGGCGTGGCCCTCAGCCCGACACGCCGTCGCGAACTCGTTGCGTGGGCCCACGAGGTCGACGGCGTGATCCTCGAGGACGACTACGACGCCGAGTTCCGCTACGACCGGCAGGCCGTCGGCTCCCTTCAGGGCCTGGACCCCGAGCGGGTGTTTGCCCTCGGCTCAGTGAGCAAGACGATCGCGCCGGCAATCCGGATCGGCTGGGTTCTCGCACCGCCCCGCTTTGTCGAAGCCCTCAGCGAGGAAAAACAGCTGAGCAGCCGGGGCGCACCCGGGCTCGACCAGGAGGCGCTGGCCCTCCTGATCGAGTCGGGGAGGTTCGACCGGCACCTGCGGAGGGTGCGCGAGCTCTACCGCAAACGCCGCGACACCCTTGCCAAGGAAGTGGCCGCCGTCTTCGGGCCAGACCGCCTCCACGGGCTGGCTGCCGGCTGCCACGCCGTGCTCCAGCTTCCCCTCGATGTCGACGAGGACGCTGTCGTGGAGTCTGCCCAATCCCTAGGGGTCCGCGTCACCGGTCTACGTCCTTACCGGCTCACGTACCCCCCGGCCCCGCCAGCACTGCTCCTTGCCTTCGGCAACCTCTCCGAGCACCAGCTCGTCCGTGGTGTGCACGCCATCGCCGAAGCCGTCCGGCGCTCCAAGAGCCCGAAAAGTAGGCAGATCGCGTCATTGAGCCTCTCGACCATGCCGGGCGGTCGGACCCCCGTGAGGCACAGATCGCCCGGCTCTCCCCGCTCAAGCACCGCAACCTGAACCTGCTCGGCCGCTACAGCTTCGCCGCCCGATCTGGGGTTCCCCGCTGGAACAGATGTCGGCGTGACCCATCCAGCAATGACTACTTGGTGAGCTGTTGCTTGGTGGGAGGCGTGATGACGGCCTTGGTGCCGAAGTTGTCGAAATGAACCGAGAACGCGTTCTCGCCGGTGCCGTAGTTGAGCTCACGAAGTAGGCCGTTGGAGTCGAGCAGGGCGCTCACCGGCAGTGTCTTTTCTTTCGCGGCCTCCTTGGCGGACAAGAAGGGGCCGTAGATCTTGTTGTCCGCGGCCGCCTTCCTGAGATCGAGAAGCATGACGTAACGAGTCGTGAGCACCTCACCTACATACGGCCCGGGCGAGACGGCGAACTGGCTCGAGTACGGCGCCCCGTCCAGCAGTCGCGACGACTCGACCAGCTTGCGGTAGAGCAGGATGATCCCGTTGGTGGTGAGGGCCTGGCGTCCTTTGGCCTTGGGGTCGTACTTCTTCCACTTGGCCTTGCTCGACAGCGGGCCATCCGTGTAGAAGTACTGACCACCCACGCCGATGACCGACCCGTCGGCACCGCTCAGCGAGAAGTCCTCGCCGGCACCGGTGAGCTTGACCGTGGTGGTGAGGTGCTCGTCCTGCTCGTACTGCCAGGTGATCGTCATCCGGTACGTGCCCTGCTTCTTCAGCGCGGCCTGCACCTGCTGGCCGATATTGGCTCGGGTCAGCTCGACCGGCGTAGGGCTGACGATCGGCTTGCCACTTGTCTTGCTCGCCGTGGGGGTGGGTGCAGGTGCCGCGGAATCGGCGCCGGCCCCACACCCGACAGCCAGCACCAACCCCCCGCTGCCGGCCAGCGCGATGATGATCTTCTTCACAGACCGCATCATCGCAGCCGCGATCCGTCATCGCCCCGTCGATTGCACCTAGTTGCAGAAGCAGATGGTGCCAAGGACAGGGGTCCGATCGCATTCACCGGTGATCGGTCGGTCGACCTTGGCTGTGACAGAGTTTGGTGAGTGGATGAGCCGATACTGCCGGAGCCGTTCGAGATTCGGGTCGACGAGTCGGTTCTGGGTGATCTGGCTGACCGGTTGCGGCGGACGCGGTTTCCTGAGCCGACACCGGCTGAGTCGTGGCACGCCGGGATCGACGTCAGCTACCTCAAGGAGCTGGTGACCTACTGGGCCGACGGATTCGACTGGCGTGAGCAGGAACGGCGACTGAACGCCTGGCCGCAGTACAAGGTGTCACTGGACGGTGTTCGGACACACTTCGTGCACGTCCGCTCCGGCAGGGATGGCGCTCTGCCACTGGTGCTGGCGCACGGCTGGCCGAGCTTGTTCACGGAGTACCTTCCACTGGCCGAGAAGCTGAAGGACCGCTTCGATCTGGTCATTCCGTCGCTGCCGGGCTTCGGGTACGCCGAGGCACCGGCCGAGCCGCTGACCCGGAAGTGGATCGCCGAGCACTGGCACCGGCTGATGACCGACGTGCTGGGCTATGAGCGGTACGGCGTCGTAGGTGGCGACATCGGCGGGGATGTCGTGCACTGGATGGCCGGGCTGCACCCGGATTCCGTCGCCGGCCTGCACACAATCCATCCCAAGGTGTCGACCGATGGTGGGCCGCTCTCGGAGGCGGAAGAGGCCTACGTCCGGCAACGCGACATCGACGAGGAAGCGTTGGATGGTGGCTACAGTCATGTGCAGGCGACCCGCCCGGACACTCTGGCCGCGGCGTTGATCGACTCGCCCTCCGGACTTGCCGCGTGGATTCTGGACAAGTTCGACTCCTGGGGCGACGGCCGCATCTACGAGGCCTTCGACCGCGACGAGTTGCTCACGCTGCTCACCTTGTACTGGAGCACCGGCTGTATCGGCTCTTCGCTCCGCACCTACTACGACTATCCCAAGAACCCGCCACGTCCGCGCATCGCCGTACCGGCAGCCGTCACGTTGAGTGCTGAGGACCTCTGGGTCGCCGGCCCTTCGTCAGTTGGCTACCCCCGCGAGCTGGCCAACCGCAGCTACGACGACCTCCGTAGCTGGCACGAGCCAGGCAGCGGCGGCCACTTCTTTGCGCTTGAGCAGACCACGCTGTTCGCCACCGACATCAGAGCCTTCTTCACCTCCTTGGAACCAACGAATTAGCCTCCCGGACGTCGCCCACCCCTTGCGGCGCTGCGGCGGCCGGTGAACCGGTCGCCACGCTCGTCCTGATCCGGTGGTTGCCGCGCTGGAGCCTCGTATGTAACTAACTATTGATTTACCAATCGGCTCGCAGTACGTTGGTAACTGTTCAGTTAGATACAGCTAGCAAGGAGGAGTTGGCATGACGACCACACTGATCACCGGAGCGAACAAGGGGCTCGGGTACGAGACGGCTCGTCAGTTGGTGGCTGCGGGGCACGTGGTTTATGTGGGGGCTCGCGATGCGGAGCGCGGGGCTCAGGCGGCCGAGCAGTTGGGGGCGCGGTTCGTCCAGATCGACGTCACCGATGACGCTTCGGTCGCTTCGGCGGTCAAACAAATCGAGGCCGACGGTGGACTGGACGTGCTGGTCAACAATGCCGGGATCGAGGAGCGTACGGCCGACGGCGGATTCGTGGCGGCCGCGGACTTGACGGCCGACAACCTGCGGACGGGTTTCGAGACGAACGTCTTCGGCCTCGTTCGCGTCACCCACGCTTTCCTGCCGCTGCTTCAGCGTTCGGCAGCTCCGGTCGTCGTGAACGTGAGCAGCGGGCTCGGGCTGACGCGGGACCTGGCCGCCCCGGATGCGCCCGCGCGGTTCTACCCCGGAATCACCTACCCGGCGTCGAAGGCGGCGGTCAACATGATCACGGTGCAGTACGCGAAGGCGTTCCCCGGCATCCGCATCAATGCCGCGGACCCGGGCTTCACCGCCACCGATCTGAACCACCACACGGGAACGCAGACGGTCGAGCAGGGGGCCGCGAGCATCGTCCACCTGGCCCAGGTCAGCCAGGACGGCCCGACCGGCGGCTTCTTCGACGCCAACGGGCCCGTGGCCTGGTGAGGACCTGCCTGAGCTCGACTCGCCCACAGGTAAGGTGATCAGCATGTCCGGGGCGGCCGCGCGGAAACCACGTCCGCGCAACGCGGAGGCGACCAAGGCATTGTTGCTCAAGGCAGCGACTGAAGAGTTCGCCGAGTACGGACTCGCCGGCGCGCGGATCGACCGGATCGCCGAACGCGCCGGCGCCAACAAGCGCCTGCTCTACGTGTACTTCGGTGACAAGAATCAGCTGTTCGACGCCGTCGTACAAGAGCAGACCGACGCGGTCCTCGAAGCTGCTCCGATGGACGAGGGTGACCTGTGTGCGTTCGCGATCGCCCGCTTCGACTACGTGCTGGCCAACCCCGACGCGCGACGGATCGCTGCCTGGCGCAGCTTCGAGCAGACCGAGCCCGCCGAGGGGGAGCGCGCGGCATTCCGGGCACGAATCGAAGCAGTCGAGAACGCGCAACGTGCGGGGCGGATCCGGACAGACATCCCGGCGGCGGACCTGTTCGCGTTCGTCTTGCGCATCACCGAGAGCTGGCTGAGCGCCCCGCCCGCACTCAAAGCCGCCGGCGGTGGCGATCCGCTCTCCCCAAAGCGGATGCAACAACACCGCGCCGCCCTGCAGGCCGCAGTACGCAGCCTCGTCGGACAACCGTAGGCGCTCGAGCGGGCTGCCCATACCAGCGCTCAATTGAACGAGCGTGCACCGTCATCGCCTTATGAGTGTCGGTGCAGATCGTCGGCGCCTAGATGGGCGGTCAATTCCTGATAGGAGACGTCCAGGGGACGGGTGGTATCGAGAACGAGGCGATGACCGGTGCGCGGCTCGTACTCCGCCATCATCCGGTGCACCTGCGCCCAGGAGGGATAAACCCAGCCGGGCAGATCGCTCAACCGGGTCTCGACCCTGCGGCGGTGCTCGATGATGTCGGAACACACCGTTTCGATCACCACATGGTCAGCACCGACGGCCGCCGCCAGGTCACGCCACCCGTTACGAGCCTCGGTTACCGGATTGACGGCGTCGGCAATCACCGTGAAGCCACGCCGGAGATGATTCGCTGCTACGTCGTGGGCCACGCTGTAGGCGGCAATGCCAGTCTGTTCAGGAGTCAGACCGTTCCGGCGCATGGCACCTTCGATCTCATCGATGCGCAGCCACACCGCCTTGATGTCAGCGGCAAGCAGACCGGCGAGTGTCGACTTGCCGGTACCGGGCAGTCCGCCGAACTCGAGCAGCAATCCTTTACAAGTCATGCTTGTCCCTTCACTCGCTTTACAGCCTGTATAGTCATTCGCTATACACCGTGTCAAGGGAGGAGTGGCGCATTGGGCACCGACGGCCGACGTGCCGCTGCGACAGCGGCAACCCGCCGCGGCATCATCGACGCCGCTCGGGAACTACTGGCGACGCAGCAGTGGCAGCACTTCACCATCGAGGCTGTCGCCAACCGTGCCGGGGTGACCCGGGTGACTGTCTACAACCAGGTTCGATCCAAGCGCGGACTGCTCGACGCAGTGCTGGCCGATCTCACTGAGCGCGCCGGCATGGACCAACTCCTGACGGATACAGAACACCTGAGCGCTGGTGATGCGTGCACCGAGATCGTGCGGCGGACATGCCGGTTCTGGCACTCCGAGCGCCAGCTTCTTCGGCCGCTGTTCGGCCTGGCCGGTGTCGACCGCGAAGTCGGCTCCATCCTGTCCGACCGCGAACAATGGCGTGGCAACCAGATGGAGCGTCTGGTACGACGCCTCGCAGCGGAGACCACGACTGAGTCAGAACTCGACCAGGCTGAGGTTCTGGCCGCCGTGACCGCCGTGACGTCATTTGTCACCTATGACGCGTTGGGCGCCGTCGCCGACGATCCAGATCGGGCCGCCTTGTTGCTCAACCGCCTGGCACGCAGCCTCACCGGCTGAGCCCGACGACCGCAGGCGCGCGTCCGCCTTAGCGCGTTTCGGCGGAAACGATTGAAGGGGCAACCTTTTTGTTCTGGGTGGCAACTAGGGGTGTACCGACGAGGGCGAGCCGTGGATAGCGGCGCTGCGCCCTCTGTGCCAACACCCGATCGGAGCACTACGTGCCACCAGAAGACCCGAGATCCGCCGAGCCGTCGTTGCCCCGCCGTAGCCGGATGCGGCATTTTGTCGTGGGGGCGGTGGCGGTGCTAGCCGCCTCGGCAGGTGTGGGCGCCGTGACGCCAAGCGCGGGCGCCGCGCCGACCGTCCGCATCAGTGTGGATGCCGGTACGTCGTTGGGCACTGTGCCCAGCAGTGGTATCGGCCTCAACACGGGCTTCGGCGACGACCATATGGGGACTGCCGAGGTGTCATCGCTGATGAAGGCCGCGGGAGTTCGGCAGCTGCGCTATCCCGGCGGCTCCGGCGCGGACGAATACCACTGGAAGACCCACACGTACGGCGACGGCAGCGGCTGGATCCCTTCCAATACCGACTTCGACCACTTCATGGCCACCGCGAAGAGGGTCGGCGCCCAGCCGATCATCACCGCGAACTACGGCTCCGGCACCCCCCAGGAGGCCGCCGACTGGGTCAAGTACGCCAACGTCGACAAAGGTTGCGGCGTGAAGTACTGGGAGATCGGCAACGAGGTCTACGGCAATGGGCACTACGGCGACGGCAAGGGCTGGGAAACCGACAAGCACGCCGACAAGAGCCCGACGGCGTACGCGAAGAACCTGATCGCCTACGCGAAGGCGATGAAGGCCGTGGACCCGAAGGTGAAGATCGGAGCGGTGCTCACGACCCCTGGCGGCTGGCCGGATAAGGAGAAGGCCCCCGGTGACAGCGCCGACTGGAACCACACGGTGCTGTCCATCGCGGCGAAGTCGATCGACTTCGTCATCGTCCACTGGTATCCGGGCGGCACCACCACGGCCGACCTGCTGAACACCCCCTCCCGGATCGGCGGTGTCAGGTCCGAGCTGCGCTCGCTGATCTCCACGTACGCCGGATCGCGTGCCGCTTCGGTGGAGATCGCGGTCACCGAGACCGACGCCGTCGGCTCGCCCGCTTTGACCAGCCAGGCCGCGGCCCTGTTTGCGCCGGACACCTACATGACCTGGTTCGAGCAGGGCGCCAACCACGTGGACTGGTGGAACCTGCACAACGGCTCGGGCGAAGCACCCACCACCGTCAACGGCGAGACCGACTACCGGGACGGTGGTGTGCTCTCCGCTGGAACCTGCGCCGGGGGGAAATGCGAACCGGCCCGCGACACGCCCTTCCCGACGTACTGGGGCATCCGCTCGCTGACCGCGCTGGCGAAGCCTGGCGACACCATGGTCAAGTCGTCCTCGGGCAACTCGTCGGTTGCTGTGCACGCGGTGCGGAGCAGCACCGGCGGTCTGAACGTCATGCTGATCAACAAGAGCCCGCAGAAAGCGGCGCCGGTGTCGCTCTCGTACGCCGGATTCACCCCGGCGGCAGGGCCGGTCACTACCGTTTCGTATGGCAAAGCAGGCGCCGCCCTGACGACGGCGAAGCGGGGCACGGCGGTCGCCCAGACGTTGCCGCCGTACTCGATCACGACTCTTCAGCTGAAGCCCGCGTCGAGGACCGCTGGCGCTGAAAAGCCGACGCGCGCCGCCACACAACCCGGCTCGACACCACGCGCCTCGACACCGACCGGCCCCACACGGACCGCGCCAACACTGACCGCCACCTTGCCGGTTGTCGGCGCATCAGGCACGACCGGCACCCGCGCGCAAGCGGAGGGCGGCGCACCCGTCGGCCGGCTGGCCCCGAGGAGCGCGTCCAGGGGCCTGGCTTCCACCGGGGCGAGCAGCGCTGTCACGTACGGCGCCATCGGTGGCCTGCTGCTCATCGCTGCCGGCGGCGTGCTGGTACTTCGCGGACGTCGCCGCAGGGCTCTGCACGGGAAGTGAGACCGCGTGAGTAACTGACGGCTTCGTCACGTCCGAGCTGACCCCGACCGCGCCGACGATATCCCGACGCGGGACACGGCATCGGCACACTCTTGCCGTTTCAGCCCGAAACGCCGATCCCGGAAGTAGCCGGGCGAACCCCGCAGGCCAATCAGTTGGCCCTGGCGAAAGCCTGGCCCACCACCATCGCCTTCGTCCTCACACACTCCCGCTGACGCACCTGACGGAGATCCACCTGACGCCGACACCCTTGGGGGCCGAGTGTGGCCTTCTTAGTCGAGGGGGGCGTTGGGGGTGACGAAGACGATCTTGCCGTTGATGGGGGCGGTGGCGGCTTCGGTGTGCACCTGCGCGACTCCGGCCAGCGGCACGCGGCGGGTCGCGCCGAGGTGCAGCTTGCCGGCGTCGACGAGGGTCACCAGCTCGGCGAGTTGTTCGGCGTCGGGGCGGAAGAAGAGGTTGATTCCCCGTACGCCGCGGGCCTCGTCGGACGCAGCGGGCATCCACACGGTGGTGTTGACCAGAACGCCGCCGTCCCGGATGACCGCGGCCTGGGCGGCCATCTGCTCGGGGGCGATCGGGGCGAAGTTGAGTACGACGTCGACCGGCTCGGACAGTTCGGGGATTCCTGGGCCGTGGATCTCGTCGGCGCCGGCCACCTTGGCCTGCTCGGAGCTGTGCGGGCCAGTGGTGGCGATCACGTACGCGCCGGTGTTCTTGGCCAGCTGTACCGCGTAGCCGCCGACCACGCCGCCCGCGCCGTTCACCAGCACCCGCTGGCCGGCGGTCAGCTTCGCGTGCTCGAACAGCGCCTGCCACGCGGTGAGGCCGACGAGCGGTAGTCCGGCGGCGTCCACCAGCGGGACGCTCGTGGGGGCTGCGGTCAGAATCTGGGCAGGGGCTACGGCGTACTCGGCGGCCGCGCCGGTGCTGGTCAGCGGCAGCGCGCCGATCACCCGGTCCCCGATGGCGAAGCCGGTCACATCCTCACCGAGCGCGTCGACCGTGCCCGCGATGTCGATGCCGGGGGTGTGCGGCAGCCGGACCGGGATCGGGCCCTGCATGACACCGGCGCGGATGTTGCCCTCGACCGGGTTGAATGACGTCGCCGCCACCCGGACCCGGATCTCGCCGACGCCGGGGACCGGCTGGTCCGCGTCTTCGTAGTGCAGGACCTCGGGGGTGCCGTACTCGTGGAAACGTACTGCCTTCATGGCGGACCTCGTCTTCCTGATTTGGGTGTGTGCTCTGATAGCCGGCTCAGCTGGTCACTGCCGGTCGGCAGAACCCTGTTCGGCCACTCAAGCGTTGCGCAGGAAGGGACGCGGATGAATGCTCTTGTCATCCACGGTATGAGAGACCATGGATAAGACAGTCAGGCCTCGTCGCGGGCCATGGCGACCAGCCGCTGGAGCTTCGCCTGGCTCGGTGATCCGGGCTCGGCCATGAAGACCAGCAGATCCTGGCCCTCGTCGGGATCCACCAGCCGCCGGCTGTACAACTCCAACTCGCCCACTTCGGGATGCCGGTAGCGTTTGAGCTCGTGGTGATGGGTGACGTCCACCTCGTGCCGCCGCCAGACCTCCGCGAACTCAGGGCTGACCGCCAGCAGCGCCTCGACGATCTCTCCGGCGGTGCCTGCCGGTTCGGTCGTGTACGCCGCCCGCAGGTCCACGGTGAAGACCCGGCCGCGTACGTCGTGGTCCTCGGGCGGATAGATGGCACGCTGGGCCGGGTCGGTGAACCAGCGATAGACCAGATAGCGCGACAGGCCGTCGAACCGGGTGTAGTCGCCGAACAGCGCCTTCGCCGCGCGGGTCTGCAGCAAGGCCTCCCCGAATCGGGAGAACACGATCGCGGGCGTGTCCGAGAGCTGCTCCGCGATGGTCCTGATGGCCAGACTGACCCGGTCGTCCGGCGGAGTACGCCGCGGAGCCGCGTGCCCGCCGAGGGCGAACAGGTGCTCCCGTTCACCCGGGCTGAGCCGCAGGGCCTGGGCCACGGCGGCCAGCATCTGCTCGGACGGCATCGGGCCACGTTTCTGCTCGAGCCGGCTGTAGTAGTCGGCCGACATGCCGGCCAGCACCGCGACCTCCTCGCGCCGCAACCCACCGGTACGACGCCGGGCGCCTCGCGGCAGCCCCACCTCCTCCGGCTGCAGCGCTTCCCGCCGGGCTCGGAGGAAGTCCGCCAGCAATTCACGGTCCATCACTTCAGCCCGCCTCAGTCGGTCCGGTTGCGCCACCTTCATGCCTTCGCGGGATTCTGATCGTCCTGTTCTTCCGCCCAGGTGTTCGCCCATTCGTTGAGCGGTTGGAGGGCCTGACTGAGGGCTGCCCCCAGGCGAGTGAGCTCGTAGCCGTCGGTTGAGGGGGCGATGATCCCGCTTGCCGTGAGTTCGCGAAGCCGCTGGTAGAGGACGCTGGATGACATTCCTTCGCACTGTGCCAGCAGCGCGCGGGCGCCGAGCGGCCCCGCACGCAGCTCCCAGAGAACGCGCAGCGCCCATCGACGGCCGAAGAGGTCCATCGCGGCCATGATCGGAAGGCCGGTCGTCGATCCTCGAACCGGCCTGCCTGGGCGCGGCGTCGGCATGATCCTCCTTGCGTTTCGTTATTCGAAACACTAGCATCCCTGCATGTTTCGAATTTCGAAACAATCTCAACGGTTCACTTCGTTCCAGCACTGGAGGTTCGATGCCCAAGGGCTACTGGGTCAGCGTTTACCGCACCATTTCAGACCCTGAGAAGCTGGCTGCTTACAACGAGTTGGCCCGTTCGGCCGTCCTGGCTTTTGGCGGGCGGACCCGCATTCGTGGCGGTCAGGTTGTGGCGTACGACGCCGGAATCGCCGAGCGCACCATCCTGGTCGAGTTCGACAGCTTCGAGCAGGCCGTCGCGGCACGCGAGAGTGCGGCCTACCAGGAGGCGCTGGTCGCCCTCTCCGACGGCGTCGAGCGCGACTTCCGCATCGTCGAAGGCGTCGACTGACGGAGGTCCGGCCGGAGGTTCGTTGGGGAACTGATATAGTTCCTGCATGGAAGGAAATGATTCGGTCTGGAGCATCGTCCGGTCGCTGCACCGGGCGGCGCAGGTGCAACGACGGGGTGCGGCGGCTTCGAAGATCGGTCCGGTCGCTCTCGGCGTACTGAACCTGGCTGCGCAGGGCGCCGTGCGGCCGAGCGTGGCGGCGGAGGAGCTGGATGTTCCACCGCAGTCGGTGACACGGGCGGTCGCGGAGCTGGAGGCGGCCGGATGGGTACGCCGCGTCGGTGACGCCGCCGACGGGCGGGCATATGTGATCGAGGCGACCGCTGCCGGGCGCCGGGAGCGTAAGCGGTTCCAGAACGAGTTGATCGCGCGCTTCTCGAGTCACCTCGCGGGCTGGAAGCCTGAGGAGATCCGTCGGTTCGCCGGCCAGCTCGACAGCCTGGTGACTTCGCTCGCCTCCGACCTGCCCGTCCATCCGAAGCCGGAGCGGAAGCCGAATGCGTGGAGGACCTTGTGATGACCACGGGCGATGACGTCGAGGTGATCGTCGTGGGCGCGGGGCTGACGGGACTTGCTGCGACGGCGTTCCTCGCGCAGCAGGGGGTTCGGGTGCTGACGGTCGATCAGCATCCGGGTACTTCGGTGCATCCGAAGGCGCGGCTGGTGAATGTCCGCTCCATGGAGCTGTATCGCGCCTTGGGAGTCGAGTCGGAGGTGCGTGCGGCAGGCGAGCCGAACAGAGGTTTCCAGGTCGCCGGCACCCTGGCGGCTGACTGGGAGCAGTGGATCGCACCGCCCGCGGACGAGTCGGATGCTGCAGGTCTGAGCCCGACCGTCGCGTACTCGTGTGACCAGCAGCGTCTGGAACCGATCTTGCTGCGACGCGCGCGAGAACTGGGCGCGACCGTTCGGTTCGACACCACCGCCGTCCTGACTGAGCCCATCGACGGGCAGCCGACGGTCACCTTGCACGGGAAGGGCGGCGAGGAGACCGTCGTACGCGCTCGGTTCGTCATCGCCGCCGACGGGGCCCGCAGCACCATCCGCACGCGGCTCGGTATCGCGCTGCGCGGTGAGAAGGTCGAGGGTGAGTCGGTCAGCGCCGTCTTCCGGGCCGACCTCGAACCGGCGCTGCGCGGGCGGCAGGTCAACGCGATCATGTGCCGCGATGCAGCCGCATTCCTGTTCGCCCGCGGTACCGAGAACGACCGGTCCTGGCAGCTCGGCACCTACCTGCGGCCCGGATGGGAGGCGCTGGCGCCGGACGCGCTGAGCGACCAACTGACCGAGATCATCCGAGCCGCCACCGGCCTGCCGGACCTGCGTCCGGTGATCGAGGACACCGCACGGTGGACGACCGGCGCCTACGTCGCCGACCGATTCACCGTCGGTCCGGTGTTCCTGATCGGAGACGCGATCCACATCATGCCGCCGTACGGCGGTTTCGGCGGCAACACCGGGGTGCAGGATGCCCACAACCTCGCGTGGAAGATCGCGGCCGTGTGCCGCGGCGATGCCACCGACGCCCTGCTGGACACCTATGAATCCGAACGGCGACCGATCGTCGAACTGACTGTCGAGCAAGCCCTGCTGCGCTCCCGGAAGACGCCGGGGCAAGCACCACCACCGGCGCAGATCGACGCCATCGGTATCGCGCTCGGCTTTCACTACGGACGCGACGGCGGCGTCCCGGTCGAGAATCCCGTCAACCCCAGCGGAGAACCAGGGACGCGGGCACCACACGTGCTCCTTGCCGACGGCCGCAGCACCATCGACCTCCTCGATCCCGTCCGCTTCACTCTCATCGGGCCTCACACCAGCCGCGTACTGCGGGAACTCGCCGAGCATCCGACCGACCTCGTCGCGACCGCCGCCGTCGACGCCAGCGTCCTCGACTCATCTCAGCGCAAACGCTGGGACGGCATCTACGAGACGAACGGGACCGGCGGCCTCCTCGTCCGACCCGACGGCGTCATCCAGGCAAGGATCGAAACCAGCTCCGACCTGCACGATGCGCTGGCGATGGACCAGTCGGTTCAAGGTGCTTTCTAGCTGGTGAGTGTTTCGGCCAGCCAGTCGAAGGAGAATCGCCCGGAGACGGCATGTTCGACTCCGGGCACGAGATCGGTTCGGAAGCGGTCGGTGGCGGCGAGGTCGGTGTAGGCCTTCGACACCGCGTCGACGGCCTGCCGGAAGCCGGACGCGGGGAAGATCGGATCGTCCGCACCCAGTTCGAGGAAGAGCGGCCGAGGCGCCAGCAATGCCAGTAGATCAGGCTGGTCGGCCACGGCAAGCAGTCCGGGAGCGAAGTTGCACGCACAGTGTCGTACCGCCAGAAAGCTGTCGGCAAAGGTGTTGGCGAAGCCGCAAAGCACGCCGGCCTTGATTCGTTCGTCCAGCGCCATGGCGATCAGCGACCACAGCGAGCCGCCCGAATGACCGAAGACGCCAACACGATCGGGATCGACCTCGGGATGCGCCAGCATGGCATCGACCACCCCTGACAACTCCGCGACTCTCAGGCCGGTCAGCGTGTAGCCGCTCATCAGCAACTCCATCGAGAGCCGATAGCAGGAACTGGTTGCCTCCGGGTCGTAGACCCGATCGACGTCGGTCATCCGTTCACCGAAGCCCACCACGTCGGGCGCAACGACGACCAGCCCTTTGCGGACAAGTCGTACCGCGAACCGACCGTACAGATCGTTGCCGTCGGCATCAGGTACGCCGTCGGGTCGCAACCCGATGATCTGCCGGCTCCCATATCCATGCCCGTGCACCGCAAGCACCGCGGGCGCCGGACCGCGCAACCCAGCTGGGACAAGCACATAGGCGTTGAACCGAACTCCGGGCAACACCTCGAGCTCGACCCGATCACGCCGGTAGCCATCACACGCCACCCGGTCGACCAGCGACATCACCGGAACCGAGGACCGGTCGAAGGGAGCCACCAACGACCGCAAATAGGCCATCCGCTCCGCAGCCGAAACGCTGCCGCGCGCCACCGCCGCGCGAGCCCTCAACCCGGCCAACACTCCGTCGACCCCTTCACCCATCTCCGCATCTTAGACACGAACCCCCAAGGCCCGGCCTGCAAAGCTTTGCTGAGCCGGCTTCACCTCGGTTCGGGGGACGGGAGTGTTCCCCGGATCCTCGCGGCGTGGTCCGGGACCAGGGTCTGCATCTCGCGCGGCGTACGTTCGTAGCCCTTGGACGGAGGTCGTGGCGGTAGTTCGAGCGGCGGTCGCTGGACCTCGTGGTAAGGAACGGTCGACAGCAGGTGCGCGATCATGTTGATCCGCGCCGACCGCTTGTCCTCGCTTTCCACGACGTACCACGGTGCCTCCGGTACGTCGGTGTGCACGAACATCTCGTCCTTCGCGCGCGAGTAGTCCTCCCACCGAGCGATCGACTCGAGATCCATCGGGGACAGCTTCCAACGGCGCATCGGGTCCTCGAGCCGGCTGCGGAACCGCTTCTCCTGTTCGTTGTCGCTGACCGAGAACCAGTACTTGCGCAATTCGATGCCTTCTTCGACCAGCAGTCGCTCGAAGATCGGGCACTGGTGCAGGAATCGCGTGTACTCCTTGTTGGTGCAGAACCCCATCACGCGCTCGACACCGGCCCGGTTGTACCAGCTGCGGTCGAACAGCACGATCTCCCCGGCTGCCGGGAGGTGCTCGATGTAGCGCTGGAAGTACCACTCGGTGCGCTGCCGTTCGGTCGGGGCCGGCAGTGCCGCGATCCGGGCGACGCGCGGATTCAGGAATTCGGTCACGCGTTTGATCGTGCTGCCCTTGCCGGCCGCATCCCGTCCCTCGAAGATCACCACCACCCTGGCGCCCTCGACCCGGACCCACTCCTGCAGCTTCACCAGTTCCGCCTGCAGGCGCAGGAGTTCCCGCTCGTACAGCTTCTTCGGCATCCGGCCGCCGGCCTTGGCCGACTTGCGCTGGTTCATCCGCTGCCCTCCGCTCTCGTCCTTCGAGCATGGCAGACCCGCCTGCCGATGGGGCCCGGAATCGCGGGACCAAAGACCCTGGTAGGTCCTCCGGCCGCCGACCAGACTCGGCAACCAGTGCAGGCGATGACGTAGCAGCGTCAGGAGGCGGTCGACATGATCGGTTTGTCAGCAGGGGAGCGGGCCCGGCTGGAGGAGCAACTCGGCGAGCCGCTGCTGACCTCCGATCCGCTGATCGACATCAAGCAGACCTCGGTCGTCCTCGGCCTGACCCCCGCCGTCGTGCGGAGTCTGCTGCACTCGGGGGCACTGCCTCGCGAGAACGCAGCGGACGGCCGGCTCCTCACGCGCACGATCCGGTTGGCAACGGTGCTCGCCTGGGCCAAGTCCCCGCCCCGGATCTCCGTAGCCGCCGCGTCCGGCATCCTCGGCGAGTCGCGCACGGCCGTTCACCGGCTGACGTCGGTCCGGTTGCTGACCTGGTACGGGGGCCCGTTGCCGCTGGTCCGCGACGAGGTCGAGGACCTGGCCCAGCAGCGACTCGACTGGCTCACTTTGGCACAGGCTGCCGGCGCGCTGGCGATATCGCCAGAGAAGGTCCACCGGCTGCTGGCGTCGGGCGAGTTGAAGCACACCGGCGACGTCAGCCGACCGGTCGACAAGGCACAGGTACCGTCGCCGGAGCGTACCGCCGTACCGACCTGATGAGCGCAGTACCAGTGGCCTGACCACCTGCGCCTCGACGACCGAGGCGCAGGTGGTTCCTTTTATTTGCTGAGAGCAACGACCGTTGGCGTCTTGTCCTGGAGTGGCCAGTGCCAGTCGCGGATTTCGGGGAGGTCGTCGCCGTGGTCGAGGATGTAGGCGTGGTGGCGTGCTCGCTGGTCGATCAGCCACTGGCGGAACTCGACCGCGCGTTGCGCCAGTCCGGGCACCCGGTCGATCACGTCCATCGCGAGGTGGAACCGGTCGAGGTCGTTGCGGACCACCATGTCGAACGGTGTCGTGGTCGTGCCTTCCTCCTTGTACCCGCGGACGTGCAGGTTGTCGTGCCCGGTACGCCGGTAGGTCAGCCGGTGGATCAGCCACGGATACCCGTGGTACGCGAAGACGACCGGCTTGTCGGTGGTGAAGAGCGCGTCGTACTCCGCGTCCGTCAACCCGTGTGGGTGCTCGGCGGCCGGCTGCAGACGCATCAGATCCACGACGTTGACGACCCGGATCTTCAGCTCCGGCAGGTGCTCGCGCAGCAGGCTGACCGCGGCGAGCGTCTCCAGGGTCGGTACGTCGCCGGCGCACGCCATCACGACGTCCGGCTCGCCCGCGTCGTTGCTGGCCCACGACCAGACACCCACCCCACGGGCACAGTGCAGCTCGGCCGACTCCTGGTCCAGCCAGCTCTCCTGCGGTTGCTTGCCTGCGACAATCACATTGATGTAGTCGTGGCTGGCAAGACAGTGGGCGGCGGTGGCCAGCAGGGTGTTCGTGTCCGGCGGCAGGTAGACGCGGATCACTTCGGCCTTCTTGTTCACGACGTGGTCGATGAAGCCGGGATCCTGGTGCGAGAAGCCGTTGTGGTCCTGTCGCCAGACGTGCGAGGTGAGCAGGTAGTTCAGGGACGGGATCGGCCGCCGCCACGGCAGCTTGCGGGTCACCTTCAGCCACTTGGCGTGCTGGTTGACCATCGAGTCGACCAGGTGCACGAAGGCCTCGTAGCAGGAGAACCAGCCGTGCCGGCCGGTGAGCAGATAGCCCTCGAGCCAGCCCTGACAGGTGTGTTCGCTGAGGATCTCCATCACCCGGCCGTCGACCGCGAGGTTTTCGTCGGTCGGCAGGACTTCGGCGTTCCAGGCCTTGCCGGTCACCTCGTAAAGGGCACCCAGCCGGTTGGAGGCCGTCTCGTCCGGCCCGAAGACCCGGAAGTTCTTCTGCTGGTCGTTGGCCTTCATGACATCACGTAGGTAATCGCCCAGCACGCGGGTCGGCTCGTGCGGACCGCTACCGGGATGCGGTACGTCGACGGCGTACGCCGACAGGTCCGGAAGCTCCAGGTCGCGGGAGAGCAGGCCGCCGTTGGCGTGCGGGTTGGAACCCATCCGCCGGTCGCCGTCCGGGACCTGGTCGAGCAGCTGCGGTACCGGCGTACCGGACTCGTCGAACAACTCGTCCGGTCGGTAGCTGCGCATCCATTCCTCGAGCAGCGCAAGGTGTTCCGGTGACTGCCGTACGCCGGACAGCGGCACCTGGTGAGCCCGCCACGTCCCCTCGATCAGGACGCCGTCGACCTCGTGCGGCCCGGTCCAGCCCTTCGGAGTCCGGAGCACGATCATCGGCCACGCGCGACGCGGTGCGGCAGCGTCGGCCTTGGCCTCGTTCTGGATGTCGGTGATCTCGTCGAGCACCCGGTCGAGCGTCGCGGCGAGGCTCTGATGCACCAGTTCGGGATCGTCACCGGCCACCAGGTACGGCCGGTAGCCGTAACCCTGCAGGAGATCGGTCAGCTCCTCGTCGCTGATGCGCGCGAGCACGGTCGGGTTGGCGATCTTGTAGCCGTTGAGGTGCAGGATCGGCAGTACTGCGCCGTCGGTGCGCGGGTCGATGAACTTGTTCGAGTGCCATGACGCCGCGAGCGGACCGGTCTCCGCCTCGCCGTCACCGATGACGCACGCGACGACGAGATCGGGGTTGTCCAGCACCGCGCCGTACGCGTGGCTGAGTGAGTAGCCCAGTTCGCCGCCCTCGTGGATGGAGCCGGGCAGCTCGGGAGCCACATGGCTCGGAATCCCGCCGGGGAAGGAGAACTGACGGAACAGGTGGTTCATCCCGTGCTCGTCGCGCGGTACGTCGGGGTAGGTCTCGCTGTAGCTGCCTTCGAGCCAGGTGTTCGCGGCGATCGCGGGTCCACCGTGGCCGGGGCCGATCACATACATCATGTTCAGGTCGCGCTGCTTGATCGCCCGGTTGAGGTGGACGTACAGCATGTTGAGGCCAGGCGTCGTACCCCAGTGCCCGAGCAGCCGCGGCTTGATGTCCTCGACTTGTAACGGCTTCCTCAGCAACGCGTTCCGGAGTAGATAGATCTGCCCTACGGACAGGTAGTTCGCCGCCCGCCAGTACGCGTCCAGCGCCGTAACTTCGGCGGTGGTCAAGGGTTTGTCTGCGACTTGCTCCATACCTGCTCCTCGGTCTGTTCGATCGGTACCTCCACCTTGTCGTTCGCCCGCTTCCCGCGGCAGGGCCAAAGGTCCACCCCGGCCGGGACACTGGTCAGGGACCGGCCCCGCGAGGTCGCGTGCCAGGACCTTTCAGTTGCTCGGTGCCGGTTGCAGTACGTCGGCCGGCCGGCCTCGGCGCTGAACCTTGCCGTGGGCGAGGACGATGATCTCGTCGAGGTCGTCCAGGTCTGCCAGGCGATGGGTGACGAGCAGGGTGGCGCGGCCGCGGGTGGCGGCGAGGATGTCGCGGGTGAGTTCGGCGGCGGTGGGCTCGTCGAGATGGGCGGTGGGTTCGTCGAGCAGCAGGACCCCGGGGTCGGCGAGCAGGGCGCGGGCCAGCGCGAGGCGTTGACGCTCGCCGCCGGAGAGTTGGTCGGCGCGTTCGCCGACGGTGGTGTCGAGGCCGTGTGGCTGCCGGCTGACCCACGCTCCGAGCCGGGCCTGCCGCAGAGCGCTCATCAGTTCGGTGTCGGTGGCATCGGGTTTGCCGATGAGCAGGTTGTTCCGGATCGTGGTGTCGAACAGGTGGTCGTCCTGGGCACAGACGACGACCTGGCGCCGGAACGCGTTCTCGTCCAACTCGGTCAGCGGGCGCCCGCCGTAGGTGACCGTTCCGTGTTCGGTCGCCAGGAAGCCCGCCAGGGTTGCGATCAAGGTGCTCTTGCCGGCACCGCTCTCGCCGACCACAGCGATCCGGCGGCCCGGGTCCAGCCGCAGGCTGATGTCCTGCAGGGTGGGCTGCGAAGCCCCCGGCCAGCGAGCAGCAGCGCCGGCGAGCTTCAAGGTATGACCGATGACATCCTTGTTGCCCCAGGCAACGGATGGCCGGGGTAGTTCTTCCAGCGCGCGGAGCCGGTCGACCGCCCGCAGACCACGAACCAGGTGCTGGGCCGCGGCAGGCAGGGAGTTGGTCAGTTCGAAAGCGGCCAGTGGCGTCAACGCAAGAACAGCAAGCTGTACGCCGGGCAGCTGCCCCGCGCGCACAGCCTGTACTCCGACCAGGAGCTCGCCCACCACCGTCAACGCCAGCGCTGTCGCACCGACCGCCGCACCCACACCGGCGCCGGCAGCCGACCGCCGCGCCAGCGAGGTCAGCTTCCGGTCATGCCCGGCGATCCGGTCGAGCGCCGACGCGGCTGCGCCATAAGCAATCAGGTCGGCGGCGCCGGTCAGCAGTTCGTGCACCGGATCGGTGAGAGCCGCCCGCGCAGGGGCCAGTCTGCGCTCGGCCCGGCCCGCCACCGACAAGGTGATCGCCGGCGCGGCCAAACCCGCCACCAACAAGCCGATGAGCAGGACAAGCCCAGCAGCCGGCAGCAACGCGCCGAGCAGCGCCACGGTCGCCGTACCGGTGATCACCGCGACGGCGATGGGCAGCGCCGCGCGGACCAGCAGATCCTGCACCGCCTCGACGTCGCCGACCAGATTGGCGAGGACGTCGCCGGAGCGGAGTTTGCCGAGGCCGGCCGGTGCGGCCCGGTCCAGGTCGATCCAGGCTTGGACGCGGGTCCGGGCGAGTACGCGGAACGCGGCGTCGTGGCCGACCAGGCGTTCGGCGTACCGGAGGGCGCCGCGGCCGATGCCGAAGGCACGGACAGCGACGATCGCGACGCTCAGATAGAGCACCGGTGGCTGTTGGGCCGCCCGTGAGATCAGCCAGCCGGATGTCGCCATCAAGCCGATGGAGCAACCGAGCGCCAGTGAGCCGAGTACAGCGGCTGCTAGGAGCCGCCATGCTTCGGGGCGTGCGATCCGAAGGAGCCAGCGCAGGGAGGTCATGCCGCCACCGCCGCGGGCGCGAGTTCAACGACATGATCGCAAAGGCTCAGCAGCGCGGTTCGGTGCGTGACCAGTACTACGGTGCGCCCGGCCAAGGCGGTCGGCAAAGTGCTGAGCAGGTCGTGTTCCGTCTCCGGATCGACGCCTTCGGTCGGTTCGTCGAGCAACAACAGGGGAGCGTCGAGCAGCAGGGCGCGAGCCAGCGCGATCCGGCGGCGTTGACCGCTCGAAAGACCGTTGCCGCGCTCACCGACCACCTTCTCCAGCGGTACGTCGACGCGGGCTGCCTGAGCGGCGCGCCGGACGGCGAGTTCGTCGGCGTACGGGCGGCCCAGCCTGATGTTCTCGAATACCGTGCCGGCGAAGAGCACCGGATCCTGGCCGAGCCAGGCAACCTGGGACCGCCACCCGGCCGGGTCGGCGGTCTGGAGGTCGATGCCGCCGACAACTACTCGGCCGCTGTCCGGCCGGACGAAGCCGAGCAGTACGGCGAGCAGCGTGGACTTTCCGCAGCCGCTCGGGCCGAGGATGCCGGTGACCTTCCCGGCCGGGATGGTCAGCGAGAGACCGTCGAGGGCGGCCCCGTCGCGATCGTTGCCCGCGACTACCACTTGGTCCAGCTCGATCGTCCGGTCGGCTTCGACGGACTCGGTGCCGACCTCGGCGACCTCGTGGTCGAGGACCGAGAAGACCTGCTCGGCGGCAGCGAGGCCTTCGGCGCTGGCGTGGTAGTGCGCTCCCAGCAGTCGCAGCGGCAGGTAGGCCTCGGGTGCCAGGATCAGCACCAGCAACGCGGTCTGTAGATCGAGGCGGCCGTCGACCAGCCGGAGACCGACCGAGACGGCAACGAGAGCGACGGACAAGGTCGCGAGCAGTTCCAGTACCAACGACGACAGGAAGGCGATGCGCAGCGACGACAGCGTGGCCTTGCGTTGCTTGTCGGCCAGTCTCTCGATGGTGACGAGCTGCGCCCGCGAGCGGCCGAACGCCTTCAGGGTGCCCACGCCGGCCAGGACATCGAGGAAGTGGTGGGCGAGGAGTTGGAGCGCGGTCCATTGCCTCGCCATCAGCTGTTTGGTGGTCAGGCCGACCAGGATCATGAAGATCGGCACCAGCGGCAGGGTGATGACGACGATGGAGGCGCTCAGCCAGTCGGCCGCGAACATCCGCCCGGCCACGACCATTGGGACGAAGCAGACCAGCACCAACTGCGGCAAGTAGCGCGAGAAGTAGTCGTCCAGGGCATCGATTCCGCGGGTCGCCAGTGTGGTCAGCTCGCCGCTGCGTTCGCCGGTCAACCAGCGCGGGCCGAGCTGGACGACCTTGTGCAGCAGGCGCATCCGGAGCTCCGACTTCACCGCCGCCGAGCAGTGGTGGGCCGTCACCTCGGTGACCCAGGCGAGCAACGCCCGGGTCACCAGGGTGATGGTGAGCAACGTCAGCCGCCCGCTGAGATCGCTCAAGCCCGCGCCGTGCAGGAAGGCGTCCGTGATGATCGACGCCAGCAGCCACGCCTGGGTCAAGATCACCACGGCCTGACCGGCGCCGATCAGGACCGACAGCGTGAGGAAGACGCGAGTGGTCTTCGCATAGCGCAGCAGACGCGGGTCGATGGCAGGCATCAGCTGGTGACCTTCTCGGCCGGCTGATAGATGTCGGTGCGACCGAGGCGCTTGCGGAACACCCAGTAGGTGTAGCCCTGGTAGGCGAGGACCACCGGGGTGAAGATCACGGCGACCCAGGTCATGATCGTCAGCGTGTAGTGGGTCGACGCGGCGTTGACCGTGGTCAGGCTGAAGGCAGCATCGGTTGTCGACGGCAACACGTTCGGGTAGAGCGTGGTGAACAGCGTGGCGGCTGCCAAGGCGATCGTGGCCGCCGTACCGAGGAAGGCCCAGCCCTCCCGACCGAACCGCGATGCGGCCAGCGCACCGACCAGGCAGAGGGCGGCAGCCAGGGCGAGCGTCCAGGTGAGCGCTGAGCCGTCGAAGGCTTGCGTCCAGCCGAGGAAGCCGGCGGCTGCGACCACAGTGGCGAGACCGATCGGCGGCACCAGCTTCAGGGCCCGGTCGTGCACCTCGCCATGGGTCTTCAGTGCAAGGAAGATCGCGCCGTGCAAGGCGAAGAGCAGCAGGGTGGTGACGCCGCCCAGGAGCGCGTAGGGATTGAGGAGAGTGAAGAAGTTCCCGGCGTACTCGTGATCGGCACCCATCGGCACACCACGCACGATGTTGGCCAGGGCGACACCCCAGAGCAGAGCCGGTACTGCGCTGCTGCCGACGATCACCAGATCCCAGCGGCGGTGCCAGGTCGCGTCGTCGAGCTTGCCGCGGTACTCGAGCGCGATGCCGCGGAGGATCAGTGCGACCAGGATGATGAGCAAGGCGAGGTAGAAACCGGAGAACAAGGTCGCGTACCAGAACGGGAAGGCCGCGAAGGTCGCGCCGCCGGCGACCAGGAGCCAGACCTCGTTGCCGTCCCAGACCGGGCCGATGGTGCGCAGCGTGACCTTGCGGTCGACGGCGTCCCGGCCGACGACCGGGAGCAGCATGCCGACACCGAAGTCGAAACCTTCGAGGACGAGATAGCCGGTCCAGAGAACGGCGATGAGCAGGAACCAGATATCAGTGAGTGCCACCGGAGTGCTCCTCAGTACAGGAAGGCCGGTTCAGCGGCCTCCGGGTCGGACGGCTCGGTCGTCTCCGCGGGAACCTCGCGGGCGAAGCGGAGCAGCAGGAAGACCTCGACCACCGCGAGTACGCCGTACAGGAGGGTGAGGACGATCAGGGAGGTCAGCACGCTGCCGGCACCGACGCTGGGGGAGACGCCGTCGCGGGTCTGCATCAGCCCGAAGACGATCCAGGGCTGGCGGCCCATCTCGGTGAAGATCCAACCGAGGCTGTTTCCGAGCAGCGGCAGCAGCGGTACCGCGAGAGCCGCGCGGATCAGCCACTTGGTGGACTTTCGTTGCCTGCGGAGCTGCCACAGGGCGAGCAGGGCAATCGCTGCCGTCAGTACTCCGGCCAGGATCATGAAGCGGAAGGTCCAGTAGGTCAGCGGCACGTTGGGCTTGTACGAGCCGGGACCGAAGCGCTGTTCGTACGCGGTCTGCAGGTTGTTGATGCCCTCGACCTTGCCGTTCCAGGTGCTGGTCGCCAGGAAGGACAGGCCGTGCGGGACCTTGAGCGACCAGACCTCCTTGCTGCCGTCGAGCGAGCCGATCGTGAGGATGGAGAACGGCGCCGGGGCCGAGGTGTCGTACAGGGCTTCCGCGGCGGCCATCTTCATCGGCTGGGTGTCGGTCATGATCTTGGCCTGGATGTCACCGGTGATCATCAGCGCGGCGGCCGCGACGAGAGTCGTGATCGCACCCAGCTTCACGGCGGGCCGGAACAGGCTGCCGTTCTCGCCGGGTCGGCGCAGCAGGTGCCACATCGCGATCCCGAGCATGAAGGCGCCGGCGGTCAGTAAGCTGGCCGCGATGGTGTGCGGGTAGGTGGCCAGCACCACCTTGTTGGTGAGTACCGCGCCGAAGTCGTGCAGTTCGGCCCGGCCGGTCGCGGAGTTGTAGGTGTAGCCGCGCGGCCACTGCATCCAGGAGTTGGCGGCCAGGATGAAGTACGCCGACAGCTGGGTGCCGATGGCAACGAGCCAGATCGATGCCAGGTGCACCTTCTTCGGCAACCGGTCCCAGCCGAAGATCCACAGGCCGAGGAAGGTCGACTCGAGGAAGAACGCGAGCAGCCCCTCGATCGCCAGCGGCGCCCCGAAGATGTCGCCGACGAACTTCGAGTAGGAGCTCCAGTTCATCCCGAACTGGAACTCCTGGACGATCCCGGTCACCACGCCGATGGCGAAGTTGATCAGGAACAGCTTTCCCCAGAACTGCGTCATCCGCCGGTACTGCTGCTTCCCGGTCCGGTACCACGCGGTATGCAGGCCCGCGACCAGCGCGGACATCCCAATCGTGATCGGCACGAACAGGAAGTGGTACACGGTGATGATCCCGAACTGCCACCGGGCAAGGTCTATGGCATCCATGCCCCCGACGCTCCCAGTCCGGGCCGCTGATCTCCCAGAGCCAAAGGTCCTGCACCGGAGGGACCCTCAGACCCTGTCCCGGTGGCGCGGTGCCGGGGTGGACTGGACGGAACGTGGTCGAGCAGCAGAGGAGTCCGGTCCATGACGACAGCGGACGCGACAACGCCGTTGGAAGCCGGCGCGGTCGGCTGGGACGTGCTGGCAGCCGACGGCTCGGTCGTGCATCTGCGGCCGATCTGTCGTGCGGACGAGCCCGCCCTGAAGGCGATCAACCACCGGGTCTCGGACCGGTCCATCTACCTCCGGTTCTTCGCGCTCAGCCGGTTGAACGCCGACGAGCACACGCATCATCTGGTCGGTGCCGATCCCGAGCACGGGTACGTCGCGCTGGTGGCCGAACTGGACGGTGCGGTGGTCGGAGTTGCCAGCTACGAGCCGATGCGCGCCGACGAGGCGGAGATGGCCTTCCTCGTCGACGACGCGGTGCACGGCCGCGGTATCGGGACGCTGCTGCTGGAGCAACTAGCGGCCGTCGCGCGTGAGCGGGGGATCCGGAAGCTGCATGCGGACACGCTGGCCGAGAACGCGCCGATGCTCAGGCTCTTCCTCGATTCGGGTTTCCGCGAGGTGCACCAGCTGGACAGTGGCCTGGTGGAGCTGACGCTCGACACGGAGTACGACGTACGCACCCTGGACAAGATGGCCGAGCGGGAGAGCATCGCCGAGTCGCGGTCCTTGAAGCCGGTACTCGCGCCCAGCAGCATCGCTGTGATCGGTGCCGGTCGCCGCGCCGGCGGGATCGGCCACGAGGTGCTGCGGAACCTGGCGGACAGCGGCTTCACCGGCCGGCTGTACGCCGTCAACCCGAACGCGGACCAGATCGCCGGGATCACCGCATTTCCTACGGTCACCGACATCCCCGAGCCGGTCGACCTCGCGGTGATCGCGGTACCCGCCGCTCAGGTTGCGCGCGTGGTCGAGGAGTGCGGGCAGTACGGCGTCGGCGGAGCCGTCGTCCTGACCTCCGGCTTCTCCGAGCTCGGAGCCGATGGCCGGCAGGCCCAGCAGGAGCTGCTGGAGCTCGCGCGCCGGCACAGCCTGCGGTTGATTGGCCCGAACTGTCTCGGCATCGTCAACACCGACCCCGCTGTCCGGCTGGACGCGACGTTCGCGAACATCCGCCCGACGGCCGGTTCGCTGGCGCTCGCCGCGCAGTCCGGTGCGGTAGGTATCGCCGTACTCGACCATGCCACCAGGGTCGGGCTCGGTATCTCCGAGTTCGTCTCCCTCGGCAACAAAGTAGATGTCAGCGGCAACGACCTGCTGCTGCACTGGTGGCACGACCCACGGACCGACGTGATCGGCTTGTACCTCGAGTCTTTCGGCAACCCGCGTAAGTTCGGCCGGCTCGCCCGGCTGGTCGGGCGGAGCAAGCCGGTGCTGGTGGTCAAGGGTGGCCGGTCGACCGGTGGCCGCCGCGCCGGAGCGTCGCACACTGCTGCAGCGGCGACCCCCGACACCGCCGTGGACGCGTTGTTCGAGCAGTCGGGTGTGCTGCGGATGGAGACGCTGGAGGAGTTGGTCGACACGGCCCGTGTGCTGTCCGGCCGACCGCTGCCGGCGGGCCGTCGACTGGGGATCGTAGGCAATGCGGGCGGTGCCGGAGTACTGGCCGCTGATGCTGCGAGCGCCATCGATCTCGAGGTGCCGGAGTTCAGCGCCACCACGATGAGCGAGCTGGTCGAGGTGACCGGGGCTGTCGGCGCCGGCAACCCGGTCGACCTGGGCGCGGCGGCGACACCGCAGACGCTGGAACACGCGATCCGGATCGTCCTGGCCAGCGGCGAAGTGGACGCCGTACTGGTCACCTACGCTGCCACCCGGGCGGGCGACCTCGACGCGACGTACGCCGCGATTGCGCGTGCGGCAACCGGCGCGACCGTTCCGATCCTCGTCAACTGCCTCGGCGCGTCCGAAGCGCCGGCACAGATCACGCTGGCGGACGGATCGAGTCTGCCCGTCTATGCGTTCCCCGAGACGGCCGTCCGAGCGCTCGGACATGCGGTCCGGTACGCCGCCTGGCGGACCCGGCCACAGGGCGTCGTACCGGCGGTGGACGGGGTCGACCGGGACGGGGCGCGGGCGATCGTCCGGCACTTCCTGAACAGCCATCCGGACGGTGGCTGGCTCGACCCGGCTCGTGCCGAGCAGTTGATGTTGTGCGCTGGGATCCCGGTGGTGGCCGCGCTGGCAGCCGCGACGAGGGACGCGGCGCTGGAAGCGGGGCAGCGGGTCGGCTATCCCCTCGTCCTGAAGACCGCGGCGGCCGGCATCGTGCACAAGACCGATGTCGGCGGAGTCCGACTGGGGCTGCAGACACCCGCCGAACTCGATCACGCGTATGCCGAGTTGACGGCCGCGGTCGGCGATCCGCACGTGGTGGTCCAGGCGATGGCCTCGCCCGGAGTGGAACTCGTGGCCGGTCTGGTCCGGGACCCGTTGTTCGGTCCGGTGCTGATGGTCGGCAGCGGTGGAGTACTCACCGATCTGATGGCGGACCGGCGGTGGCGAGGACTGCCGCTGACCGACCTTGACGCTGCGGAAATGCTCCGGTCGTTGCGGTGTGCGCCCTTGCTGGCCGGCTATCGCGGAAGCGCAGGCGCCGACGAAGCCGCAGTACTGGATGTCCTGCACCGGATCGCCTGGCTCGCCGAAGCGGTCCCCGAACTCGCCGAGCTGGACATCAACCCGCTGACTGCCGCCCCGATCGGAGCCGTCGCCGTCGACGTGAAGCTCCGCTTGGCTCCGGCCGACCCCGAACCGGACTGGAACGCCCGCCACCTCCGCTGAACCCACTACGGCCGCTCCGCGTCCAGGGAGCAACGGCCTGGCCGGAGGCGACGAAGGTCCTGCGCGAGTGGTGTGTTTGGGCCCTGCCCGGACGGGGGTGGGGCGAGGAGATTCGGAGTGACAGACAAATCCTCAGACCCTTGGAGGTCGACCGACCATGAAGGCGCTTGTTTACAACGGGCCTGGGCAGCGGAGTTGGCACGAGGTGCCGGATCCGGTGATCCAGGACCCTGAGGATGCGATCGTGCGGGTGGATGCCGTCACGATTTGTGGCACTGATCTGCACATCTTGAAGGGTGACGTTCCGACCGTCGAGCGTGGCCGGATCCTGGGGCACGAGGCGGTCGGGACGATCCTGTCTGTCGGCGACGGTGTCCGGGGCGTCGTGGTGGGGGACCGGGTGCTGATCTCGTGCATCAGCTCTTGCGGGCGTTGTGAGTACTGCCGCAAGGGCCGGTACGGGCAGTGTCTGGGTGGTGGCGGCTGGATCCTGGGCCATCTGATCGACGGCACGCAGGCCGAGAAGGTCCGGGTCCCGTTCGCGGACCGCTCGGTCTACAAGCTGCCCGACAACGTCAGCAACGAGTCGGCCCTGTTGCTGGCCGACATCCTGCCCACGTCGTACGAGGTCGGCACGTTGGCCGGGCAGGTCACTCCTGGTGACACCGTCGTCATCGTCGGGGCCGGGCCGATCGGACTGGCGGCCGTGACCACCAGCAAGCTGTACAGCCCGTCGAGCGTGATCGTGATCGATTCCGCCCCGGCCCGGCAGAAGGCCGCGCTGGACCACGGCGCCGACCTGGCATTCGGCCCGGAGGACGACGTGGTCGAGACGATCAGGGAGCTGACCGGTGGTCTGGGCGCCGAGGTCGCGATCGAGGCGGTCGGCGTACCGGCCACCTTCGAGTTGTGCACGCAGGTGATCCGGCCGGGTGGCCGGGTCGCGAACGTCGGTGTTCACGGTGCTCCGGCGACGCTGCATCTGGAAGACCTGTGGATCAAGGACGTGACGATCACCACGGGTCTGGTCGACACCTGGACCACGCCGCGGTTGTTGTCGATGCTGGCCGCGGGCCGGTTGTCGATGCCGGGTCTGATCACGCACCGGTTCGGCCTGGACGAGATGCAGGACGCGTACGACGTGTTCTCGCGGGCCGGCGAGACCGGCGCGCTGAAGGTGGCGCTGTTCAGCGACGAGTCCAAGGATCTCAAGGGCTGAGCCGATGCTCGAACCCACCGGTCACGACCGCGACGCGCTGCTCCGGGCAGCCGTCGCGGCGCCCTCGATGCACAACACCCAGCCGTGGAAGTTCCGCTTCGCCGGCAGCGTGATCGAGGTGCATCGTGACCGGGACCGGGAGTTGCCGGCTGAGGACCCGGACCGCCGGATGCTCCATCTCTCGCTGGGCGCGGCCGTCTTCAACCTTCGGGTGGAGGCGGCCCGCCTGGCGTACGGCACGATCGTGCGGACGGTGCTCGACCGCGCCCGGCCGGACCTGGTGGCCGAGATCGAGCTGTCCAGGGGTGGAGCGGAAGCCGAAGAACTCCATCGGCTGGCGCCGGCGATCTGGCTCCGGCGTACCAACCGCTTCCCGTACACCGATCAACCGGTACCGGCCGAGTTGCGCCGGCTGCTCAACCTGACCGCGGGCCTGGAAGGCGCCGAGCTGCAATGGCTGGACCAGGCAGCCCGGCTCAACTGGTTGCATCTGGCAACAGCTGACGCCGGCCAGACGGATGACTACAGCTTGGCGCGCTCGCAGGAGCGGCGACTCTGGGTCGGAGGTGCGCGGTCGGCCGACGGTGTGCCGTCCAGTGCGCTGGGTCCCCGCCCCGATCGCCCGGCGGCACCGGTGCGGGACCTGGCGGCCACCCCGGCGGATACCGGTAGACGGTCGGCGGCCTTCGAGCGCTCCCCGCAGCTTGCCATTCTGGCCACCAGGCGCGACGGCCCGGCGGAATGGCTGCGGGCCGGCCAGGCGATGGAACGACTGTTGCTGGAGGCAACGGCTGCCGGGCTCGCCACCTCGTTGCTCAACCAGGCGATCGAACACGACAACCTGCGCTGGCTGCTGCACGAGCCACTCGGCGTCTGGACCCGCCCCCAGGCCGTGATCCGGTTCGGCTACGGCCCCGCCGTACCGGCCACCCCGCGCCGCCCGATCACCGACGTCCTGCTGTCCTGAACCGCGTCCAGCCGATCAGCTGAGGTTGTGCTCCCCGGCGTGTTTCAGCAGGTTGGCGGTTGCTTCCCAGAGGTGGTGCTCGCGGCTGGGGTTGTGAGCGATCGGCTGTACTTCGGTCAGCTTGGTCTTCAGGACGAAGGCGCCGTCCCGCAGCTCTGCCCAGGTGTCGTCGAGGGCCATTGCGGCCAACAAGGGGCCTGAGCGCAATGGTGTCGAGGCGCCCGGAATCCGGCCCAGGGCGCGGCTGATCGCCTGCAGCGCCTTCGGGGCGCCGCGACCGAGTGCGGTGCCAGGCATCCAGCCCGGTTCGAACACCGACACGTTGATGCCCGCGCCGACGCGGCGCTGCAGTTCGTGGGCGTAGTACAGGATTGCCAGCTTGGCGTTGGAGTACGCGATGCCGGAGGCGGCCATGCCTGGAGCCTGCTCGCCGGTGGCCGGGCGGGCTAGCTCGAAAGGGTCGGCCCAGTCAGCCTCGGGCACGTGCAAGAGCTTGCGCCAGAAGTTGGCGTGATAGGTGTTCGAGCCGAGCAGCACGACGCGCGCCGGGGCGGTGAACGAGCCGAGCAGGTCGCCGATGAGCTGGGCGTGAGCGAGGTAGTTGACGGCAAAGGTCATCTCGTAGCCGTCAGCTGAGGCGCGCCGGGTGTCGGGGGACATGGTGCCGGCGTTGGCGACCAGAGCACGCAGCGGTCGTACGGCACCCGCGGCAAGAGCATCGCGCGCGGTGGCAGCAGCGGCACGGACGTCGGCCAGGCTGGCGAGGTCGCAGCCGATCTCGTGCACGCGTGCTCCCAGGGCACGCGTCTCTTCGGCGACCGCCGTCAGGTCGCGCCCGGCGCGGCCGACCAGGAGCAGGTCAGGTCGGTGCCCGTCCGGGCGGCCCGCCATGGACAGCGCGGCGTGGCGGCCCAGGTTGCGGGTCGGGCCGGTGATCAGAACAGTTCCGGGTTCGGTCATACCCGCAGCCTGCGAGAACTGCCGGGCGGCAACCAGTCGTCCGGTTTTCGTAGGACTGGCAGGGCCAGGACAACCCGTGCGGGCTCGCGCACACTGGAGCCTGTGCAGACGTGGGAGTTCGGCCGGACGGTACGCCGATGGCGCGACCGGGTGGCGCCCGAGTCCGTCGGCGTACCGGTGGGCCGCCGACGCCGGGCCACCGGGCTGCGCCGAGAGGAGCTGGCTGCCCTCGCCGGCATCTCGGCCGACTACCTGACCCGTCTCGAGCAGGGACGCGCAACGGCACCATCGGTGCAGGTCGTGGAGTCACTGGCCCGGGCGCTGCGCCTGACCGACGCTGAACGCGACCTGCTCTACCGGCTCGCCGGACACGCCGCACCCGGCCCGGACATCGTGCCGTCCCGGCTCACTCGAAGCGTGCAACGGCTGCTCGACCGGCTCTCGCACACCCCGGTGGTCGTCTACGACGCCAGCTGGACCCTCGTGCTGGCCAACGCGCCGTACGACGCGCTCATGGGCGACACGACCACCTGGCACGGCCTGGAACGCAACGCCGTCTGGCGCAACGTCACCCGTCTGCCCTCAAGGGTCGTGCACACCCCAGAGGAGCAAGCTGAGCACGAGGCCCGGCTCGTGGCCGACCTGCGCCTGACCGCTTCGCGCTACCCGGCCGACCGGGCGCTGCGGCGCTTGATCGCCGACCTGATCGCCGGCAGTCCACGGTTCGCCGAGCTGTGGGATGCCGAGGCGCCGCCGCCTCCGGCCGAACCGTCCCGGCGCAAGACCATCGACCACCCGGCGGTCGGCCCGATCACCCTCGACTGCGACACCCTGCTCGTCACCATGGACGACTTACGCATCACCGTTTACACCGCCGAGCCCGGTACCGAAGACGCCGACCGTCTCGACCTCGCCGTCGTCCTGGGTACCCAGTCGCTACAGCTGTGACCTCGCCCATCAACCCGCCACACCCGACGACCTCGCCCCGCTTCGGAGCACGTCGTACTGCGGCGGTGGGAGCGGCGGCTAGTGGCCGGCCAGGTCGGCTACGACGGGGGCGAGGGTTTCGGCGAAGTCGGCGCCGATGACGAAGTAGGAGAAGCCGATTTCCTCGCGGCGGCGCTGGATTTCTTCGGTGGCTGCTGCGGGGTCGCTCGGCAGGATGAGAAGGGAATCGGCTGCACGAAGGGCCGCGGTGTCGAGGTTGGGTGCCGCCATGAACGGAGCCACACCGTCACCGACGGCGGCGACGTGCAGGGCGAGTTCGATGTCCCGGCCGCCCGCGAAGTCGCGGACCCGGCTCGTGGTTTCGGCCCGGTCGTCGTCCGCCGGGAGGACGAAGGTGACCGCGTCGGCGACTTCGAGCGCCAGCGCCTGCGACTTCGGTCCGCTCACCGCCATGACGACCGGTGTGTGCAGCTCGGGGCCGTCGAACTCCCGCAGGGCGGTCACGGTCTCGCGCATCCTGGCACGACGGTCAGCGTGGGAGACGGCTGGCAGCCCCAGTTCGACCTCGATGCCTGGCCGGCCGGCGCCGATGCCCATTTCGAAGCGGCCTTCGGTGAGTACCGACAGCGAGTGAGCCTCCCATGCTGTGCTCCACGGCTGGCGCAGCGCGGAGGCGTAGACCCACGAGCCGATCCGCAGGTCGGTGAGCGCGGCCGCGGTGGCCAAGGTGGGAGCAAGCGTCGGCTGCCAGGTCGGAACGTCGGGCATCAGCAAGGTCGAGTAGCCGCTGTCGGCGATCCGGCGCACGCGGTCTCGCCAGGTCGGCAGGTCTGAATCGACCGGCGCGACGACACCGAAGCGGAAAGGTCTGGTAACTCGGCCGGTCTGGTCGCTCATCGTGGTTCTCCCTCGACTCTGGTTCCTTTGCCCACTCCACGAACCCGCTGCCTGGAATCCGACAACCCGCGCCGAGGAATTCCAGATTTGGTCAGGGTTCGATGACGGTCGGGTGGGAGTCGGGATGTTCCGGCCACCAGGGGCGGAGTTCGGCGTTCTCGGCGATGGTGGTGCGGTAGGTGTCGATGAAGGCGCGGTGGATCAGGTCGAGCTCGGCCTGGTTGATGTTCTCGGGCCGGTAGCGCAGGACGCGGCGCCAGGAGATTGGTTGGCCGACGAGCGGGCGGATGACCGACCCTGGGATGTCGCGGACCGTAGGAGCGCACAGACTGATGCCGCGGCCCGCGGCGATCAACTGCTCGATTTCCGTGCCGTCGAGGTTGTAGTAGCGGAACTGCGGAGTGAACCCGAGCCGCTCGCAGGCATCGCGCAGTGAGGCGAGGTCACCGTCCTCCTTGCCGGCCGGCGGGCAGATCCAGACATCGTCGGCGAGGTCCGTCAAGGTGATGTCGGTGCGGTCGGCCAGGGGATGGTTGAGCGGTAGCGCCAGCGCGACGGGTTCGGGATGGACCATCGTCTGCTCCCGAACACCGGGCGGACACGGCGGTGCGTGGTCGTCGTCACAACGCCCGATCATCGCCACGTCCAAGATGTCGGCCGCGAGGAGATCGGTGAGAGTTGCGCAGGAGACATCGACCTGGGTGCTGAACTCCCGCTCCGGAAGCAAGTCTTCGAGTCGTGCGAGCCAGGCTCCGAACATCACGGTTCGCAGCGACCCGAGCCGCAAGGTCCTCGGCGCGTCGGTATAACGCCGGCTGCTGCCGAGCAGATCGTCCATGTCCGCGAGCATGGCCCGCGCGCGACCCAGGACATGCCGGCCGAGTGGAGTCGGGAGTACGCCGTACGGGCCACGTTCGAAGAGTGGGCCGCCGATTGTCTGCTCGATGCGGTGTAACTGAGCGGTCAGCGAAGGTTGCGAAACGCCGAGCGCAGCGGCCGCCCTGGACACGCTGCCGGTGTCCGACACCCGGCAGAGCACCCGCAGATGGCGCAGTTCCAACTCCATAGCGACCAGGCTATGCCCTAGTGGTATGTGCTCGCTAGTGCACATACCACCCCGCTTATTGACATCAGCAAGCATTCCGTACTCGCCCTCACATCGGAACGAGAAGGAACGTGGGGCGCGCTGGTGCGTAGCCTGCGTGGTGGGTTCTGCGAGGCTTTGGGGCGAGCCAGGGAAAGGTGGACTGATGGCGGTTTGGTTGCAGGCGGGGTTGTGGGGGCTGCTGGCGGGAGGTGCGCTGGTTGTCGGTGCGGCGATCGCCTGGTTCGCGCGGGTGCCACGGCAGGTCGTGGCCAGCATCATGGCGTTCGGTGCCGGGGTGCTCATCTCGGCCCTGGCCTTCGACCTGGTCGACGAGGCCGAATCGACCGGCGGCCTTCGTCCGACCGTCATCGGGTTCCTCGGCGGCGCGGCCGTGTACGTCGCGGCCAACGTCGTACTCGCCCGTCGTGGCGCGCGCCACCGCAAGCGGTCGGAGGACCAGCAGCCGTCCGAGTCCGAGCAGCAGGGGAGCGGTACGGCGATCGCGATCGGCGCCCTGCTCGACGGCATCCCGGAGTCGGTGGTGCTGGGGCTGTCCTTGCTCGGCGGTCACGGTGTCGGCGTCGCGGTCCTGGTCGCCATCTTCATCTCGAACCTTCCCGAAGGCTTGTCCAGTGCTGCCGGCATGAAGCACAGCGGACGCAGTGCGCGGTACGTCTTCGGTGTCTGGGTAGGCATCGCCGTGATCAGCGGCATTGCCGGCCTCCTCGGCGTCGTCTTCCTGGAAGGGGCTCAGCCGGCGACGGTTGCCGTCATCACCGCGGTCGCGGCCGGCGCCATCCTGGCGATGGTGGCCGACACGATGATCCCCGAGGCGTTCGAGCGCACGCACCTGTACACCGGCCTGATCGCGACCATCGGCTTCATGGTGTCGTTCACCGCCGAGCGCCTCTGATCAGAGAGCCGGAATTGGTCCTGGATCGGGTCCGGGAACTGGACCTTATCCGAGGACCGCTTCGCTGCCAGGGTGGTGGATACCACCACTTCCGGCAAGGAGCACCCCGATGACCACCACGACTCTCACCTTGGAACTACTGCACCCGGGCGAGCCTGGCTACGACGAGGCGCGGACGGTCTGGAACGCGATGATCGACCGGCGCCCGGCCGTGATCGCCCGCTGTCACAGCACCACCGACGTCGCCGCGGCCGTCCGGTTCGCCGCGGCCCGCGATCTGGAGGTCGGGGTGCGCTGCGGTGGCCACAACATCGCCGGACTCGCCGTCCCCGACGCCGGTCTGATGATCGACCTGACCCCGATGAACCAGGTCCGCATCGACCCCGACCAGCGACTCGCCCATGTCCAGGGCGGCGCACTTCTCGGCGAACTCGACCGCGCTGCCCAGCAACACGGCCTCGCCACCACCGCCGGGAACGTCTCCCACACCGGCGTCGGCGGTCTCACCCTGGGCGGCGGGATGGGCTGGCTGGCCCGCCAGTACGGCCTGGCCTGCGACAACGTCGTCTCCTACGAGCTGGTCACCGCGACCGGCGACGTCGTCACCGCGACCGCCACCCACAACGCCGACCTGTTCTGGGGTCTGCGCGGTGGCGGCGGCAACTTCGGCATCGTCACCTCGTTCGAGTTCCGCCTGCACCACATCGGCACCCGCACGCTGGTCGCCGACTTCACCTACCGCACCGACCAGGCTTTCGCCGTACTGCGTGCGTGGCGCGACCTGAATGCCACTGCACCCCGCCAGGCCACCTTCACCGCCGGCATCCGCGGTACCGAAGTCACCGCAGGGTTCGTGTGGGTCGGCGACCCCGCCGACTGCTCCGACTTGATCGAGGCCTTCCGCTCCCTCGGCACGGTCGTTGCCGAAAGCATCGAAGAGATGCCGTACCTGACCCTGCAGAGCCGGGACGACAGCGTCCAGGGCCACCGGTTCCGCCGGTACTGGAAAGGCCACTACTTCAAGTCCCTGCCCGACGAGGCCATCCACGCACTGCTGCGCAACCCAGGCATCGGCGCCAGCCTGCAAGCCTACGGCGGTGCCATCGCCGACATCGCCGACGAAGAGGCCGCCTTCAGCCACCGCGATACGCAGTTCGAGTTCGTCACCGCCACCCGCTGGCAGGACCCCGCCGACGACAGCGACCAGATCGCCACCGTGCGCGCGTACGCCGCCACCCTCGAGGCCTACGCGGGCGGCGCCTACCTGAACACCCTCAACGGCGAAAGCATCAACCGCGCCTTCCCGCCGGCCAAACTCGCGCGGCTCACCGAACTCAAGAACACCTACGACCCGGCCAACGTCTTCCACCTCAACCAGAACATCCGCCCCAGCGCCTAACAGACCGCGCTTCAGCCCTGCGCGTCAGAAGATCGCGTGCCAACCGGCAAGCGAACGATCGAGGCCTTCCCGGGAATGCCGGGAAGGCCTCGATCTGTTGGCGGTCAGAGGAGTTCGACGTAGCCGTCGGTGCCGTGGACGCGGATTCGCTGGCCGTCGCGGATCAGCCGGGTCGCTTGGTCCACACCCACGACAGCGGGCAGGCCGTACTCGCGGGCGATCACCGCGCCGTGCGTCATCGTGCCGCCCACTTCGGTCACCAGGCCCGTGATTCCGACGAACAGCGGCGACCAGCTCGGATCCGTGAACGCCGTGACCAGGATGTCGCCCTCGTCGAGTTCGGCCTTCGCCATGTCGAGGATGACGCGGGCCCGGCCTTCGATGGTTCCGGCGGACACCGGCAGACCGACCAGCGCACCCTCCGGTACGTCGTCGCGCCGGTACGCGCCCGAGATGGCCTCGCCGTCAGAGGTGAGGACTCGGGGTGGCGTGAGCGTCTGGTAGATCTCGAAAGCGTCCTTGCGTTCCTGGACGAGTTGAGTGTCGAGGTGCTCGGTGCGAGCGAGGTCGTGGAACTCCTGGAAGGTGAGGTAGAAGACGTCCTCCTTCTCCGGGAGCACCCCGGCCCGCACGAGGCGCTCGGCCTCTTGCAACAAGGCCAGCTTGTACACGTAGTACCGGCTGATGATGTTGTACTTCGGGTACTCGCGGTACCCGATGAAGGTGCGGACCCGGTCGATCATCCGCTGGGTCTCCTCGGCCTTCTGCTCCCCGTCGGGCAGCGCCCGCAGGCGTTCCAGCACGTCACGCTGCTTGTCCTCGGCCTGCTGCCGCCCCTGCTCGAACCGGCGCGCGGCGGCACCCGGCTCGAAGAGCTTCACGTTGTCGAGGATCAGCGGCACGAGCGTGGTCGGGCGCTCGCTCCACCGTGGCCTGGTGATGTCGATCTCTCCCGCGCAGCGCATGCCGTACCGGTCGAGGTACGCCTCGATCGCATCGCGCGCCGCGGTCCCGCCGTCGTACTTCGGCAACTCCGCCAGGAAGTCGTCGCTCTCGACGCGCTGGAGGAACGCCACCACCTCCGGGTACGGGCGGATCACGTCGGCGACGTCGAGCAGTGCCAGACCCATCTCCGAGGTGATGTTGTTCGGGGCGGACAGGGTGAGGGTGTCGGCCGCGTTCTTCTCGCCCAGCCACTCCTGCAGTTTGTCGTTGAGCCACCAGGTGGCCTCCATACCGGCCATGATCGCCTGCATGCTCAGCGGATCGGTGAGCACCCGCTTGTGCTCCTCGAAGGCCTCGAGGAGGAAGTCGAAGACCGCCGGCCCGGTCACCGTCGCGATGTCGCGGCGCAGGGCCGCGATGGAGGACTCGCTGCGCTCGATCAGCTCGGTGACGATCGCGGGATCGTTTTCGATCGGGGCCGGGGCCGCGCCACGGGGCATCGCGATTCCGCCGCCCGCCGGGCCGCCGGGAGCAACGTCGGGCACGGTCGGGATGAAATCGCCGCGGTCGAGCACTGTTTCCAGCGCATCCCGGATCAGCGGATCGCCTCTGCCGACGAGATCCAGGAAGGCGGTGCGGGCGGCCGGCGAGGTCAGTCGTGGGGTGGCGTCGACGAACAGCCTGCCGCCCGCCTCGAGCATCCGGGCCATGGACGTCAGGTTCCACACCGATAGACCGAGCGGCCTCATCGCGTCGGTCATCATCTGCTGGTGACCGACGGAGAGGAACACGTGGTTGCTCTGGTCACCCGTCTCCGGGATCGGGAACAAGGTGGTGATCGGCCGGCTCTGGACGATCTGGAAACCGTCGTCGACCAGGCACCACTCGATGTCCTGCGGACGGCCGAAGTGCGCTTCGATCCGCCGTCCGAGCTCCACCAGGCGCAGCACCTGCTCGTCCGTCAACGCCGGCTGCTCCTGCCGGTCGGGGTCGATCGCCTGGACCTGCGTCCCGCCGTCCGCCGCGGGCTGCACGGCCAGGTGCTTGGCGGCGATCGTCTTCTCGACGACCTCACCCTCGCGCACCTTGTACACGTCGGGGTTCACCAGGCCGGAAACCAGCGCCTCGCCGAGGCCGAAGCCGGCGTCCACCGCGGCGATCTTCCGGTTACCGGTGACGGGATCCGCCGTGAAGAGGATGCCCGACGCCTGCGGGAAGACCATCTGCTGGACGACCACGGCCATGTGGACCTTGTGGTGGTCGAAGCCGTTGCGGAGCCGGTACGTCACGGCGCGCTCGGTGAACAGCGACGCCCAGCACCGCCGTACATGTTGCAGGATCGCCTCCGCGCCGACGACGTTCAGGTACGTGTCCTGCTGTCCTGCGAAGGACGCGGTCGGCAGGTCTTCCGCGGTCGCGCTGGACCGGACGGCGTACGGCGAATGCTCACCGGCCCGGGTGAGCGCGCGGGTCACCTCCGCCGCCACCTCGTCGGGCACGGCGAACTCTTCGATCGTCTGCCGGATCTCCGCACTCAGCGCGCGAATCGCCTCGAAGTTGTCCACGGCAACCAACGCCAGCTCGGCGAGCCGGTCGTCGATCGACGGAGCCTGCGCCAGGAACCGTTCGAAGGCGTCCGTCGTCACGCAGAACCCGGCCGGCACCCGGACGCCCTCGATGCGCGACAGCTCGCCGAGCTGCGCACCTTTGCCGCCGGCAACCATCACCTGCGTCGCGTCGAGCGCCTGAAGTTCCAGCACGTACTGCGGATTCACTCGCATCCAACTCCCCATCTTTTGCACGGCCAACAGGTGTTCGGTCGGCCATCATGAAGCATCACCCCGCCCTTGCCGCAAGCCCACCAGTACGCTATAACCTGTAAATGCAAGGAGACTCCTCTCCTTGCTTTTTTGTTGCCCACTGACCCGAGGGGTGGGCTGTCAGCCAGTCGGCCTCACATGACCGGCCGCTGGGCCGTTGTAGCCGTATGAAGCGAGTCGTGGATCTCAAAGTTCTGTACTTCGGTACGCCGGTGGTGCTGGTCAGTTCTCGCAATCCCGACGGCAGCACGAATCTCGGGCCGATGTCGTCGGCCTGGTGGCTGGATCGCAGCGCGATGCTCGGGATGAGCAGTAGCTCGCAGACGGTCAAGAACCTGGTCGAGCGACCCGAGTGCATCCTCAACCTGGTCGAGCCCGCGATGGTCGCGGCGCTCGACCGGATCGCGTTGCTGACCGGATCGGAGACGATGTCGGCGGCCAAGCGAAGCCGCGGCTACCGGTACGAACCCGACAAGTTCGCCGCCGGGGGACTGACCAGAGAGCCCGGTGGTGCTGTCGAGCTCGACGCGGTGGCGGAGAGTCCGATCACGCTCGAGGGCCGGATCGTGGCGATCCACGGCATAGGCGGCAGCGACTCGAATCTGCGGGCGTTGGAGATGGCGGTCGAGCGGGTCAACGTCCGGGAGGACCTGCTGCTGGAGCAGCATCAGAACCACATTGACCCGCTGCGCTGGGACCCGCTGATCATGAAGTTCACGGAGTACTTCGGCGGGGGTCGGCCGGCGTACCCGTCGTCACTGGCCCGCGGCTGGGACATGCCGCCGCTGCAGGTGCTCGCAGACTGAGCTCAGGGTTGGTGGCGGTGGCTGATCGGGCCTTTGGTGGTCAAGGCGGACAGTTCGGCGAGGACGGTGCGGCGTCGCAGTACGGGCGTGGCGCCGGCGGCTGCGTGGCTCATCCCGTCGACGGTCTCGCGCAGTACGTCGAGTGCGTCGAAAGTCGGTGACCAACCGAGCTCGCGCGCTGCCCGGGAGCTGTCCAGGGCCGGCGCGGCGCAACCCAGGTCGAGCCAGCCCGGGGACACGGCCTGCAGACGCAGGTGCCAGGCGGCCGCCATTGCTGCACGTAGTACGCGGGCAGGCGTTGGGATCCAGCGCGCGCCGAGTGCCTCTGCGATGGTCGCTGCCGAGGCCGGCTCCGCCGCGGCCAGGTTGAACGCTCCGGCTGCTCGCCGGTCCAGGACGCGGACGATCGCGTCGGCGACATCGTCGGCGTGCACCATCGCGATCGTCATCCCGTCGGGGAACGGCAGCACCGGGACCGCGCCGAGAGTCTTCGCCGGCACCAGAACGGGAACGCCGTACCGGAGTAGCGCGCTACCAGCCGCGCGCTGGCCGATGATGCCGGGGCGCAACCGCGTCAGCACGGGCACATCCGCCGATCGCTCGAACGCGTCGAGGAGCTTCTCGGCTGCTGCCTTGTGACGGCTGTACGACGACGTCGGTACGCCGTCGACCGGCCAGTCCTCCGTGACCGGAGCAGTGTCCCGTTTGGGTGAGTAGGCGCCCACGGAAGACATGTGTACGACGTGGCCGACCGCGGCCGCCGTACAAGCGTCGAGGACCCGCTGGGTCCCGCCGACACCCACAGCCTCCAAATAGTCGACCTGGTGGGACGGCTGGAACGCCCACGCCAGATGCACCACCGCGTCCGCGCCGCGGAACGCCTGCCGAAGGGCCGATCCGCCGTCCGGGTCGGTCAGGTCGACCGAGATCCACCGGGGTCCGTCGATCGACGCGTAGTCAGGGATCCGCCGAGCCAACCCGACGACGTCGTGCTCGCCGTCCGCGCGCAGCCGACGGATCAAGGCACTGCCGACGTTGCCGCTGGCACCGGTGACAACAACTCGCATCCCCATCTGGCGCCAGTTCCCCGCAGAGACCGGTCTCAACCGGTTTCCGGCGAGTCCCGCTGGGTACCCGGCGGACGCTCGACGCCGGCAAGTTGGGGCGAAGGGAGGGGCACGGTGGGACCGGATCGGCGCGTCTCGGTGGTGGTGATCACCTACAACAGACGCGATGAGCTCGACGCGGCCCTTCACCGGCTGGAACGGCTGCCGGAACAGCCCTGTGTCGTCGTGGTCGACAACGGATCCGCGGACGGCACGGCCGACATGGTCCTCAGCCGGCACCCGCGAATCAGGCTGATCAGCCTGGAACGCAACCTCGGAGCCGTCGGCCGCAACATCGGTGTCGCGACGGTGGATACGCCTTATGTCGCGTTCTGTGACGACGATACGTACTACGAACCGGGCGCGCTCTCGTTGGCGGCGGACCTGCTGGACGAGCACCCGACGCTCGCAGTGGTCACCGCGTCGATCCTGGTCGAGCCCGGCGGCACTCTCGATGCGATCTGCAGCGAGATGGCGCAGAGCCCGCTGAGGCGACCTGCCGGCATCCCTGGCCATCCGTTGCTGAGCTTCCTCGCGGGGGTATCCGTCGTACGGCGGGAGGCGTTCGTGGCGGCGGGTGGTTTCTCGGCTCGCCTCTGGCTCGGCGGAGAAGAAGAACTTCTCGCCTCCGACCTGGCTCGCGCAGGCTGGGCCATGTCCTACGTGTCGGAGGTGGTCGCCCACCACCAGGCGTCGAAGCTTCGCGATCCCCACCTGCGCCGACGGCACGGCATTCGCAACACCTTGTGGTTCACCTGGCTCCGCAGGCCCCTGCGCAGTGCGCTCGTCCGAACCGCCCGGCATCTGGCTCGCGTACCGCGCGACCGGATCAGCCTGTACGCCGTTGCCGAGGCGCTTCGAGGTCTGCCGTGGGTTCTCCGCGAGCGCAACGTCGTGCCCGCCGAGGTCGAGCGGGGCTACCGGTTGCTCGATCACATGCAACTCACCAGCAAGGCGCGCAGGTACGTCTCGTGACGATACGACCGTGAAAGGAGTGCCGATGGGCGACGGCGAGGGCCTCGTCACTGTCGTGGTGGTGAGCCGCAACCGGAAGTCCGAGCTGTTGCAGACGCTCGGTCACCATCCGTCGCCGGTCATCCTGATCGACAACGGATCGACCGACGGGACGGCCGATGCGGTCGAGCACGTCCATCCGGCCGTCCGGGTGGTCCGGCTCGGCAGCAACCACGGCGCGACGGCGCGAAACCTGGGGGTCGCGCTGGCCACCACGCCGTACGTCGCGTTCGCCGATGACGACTCCTGGTGGGAACCGGGCGCCCTCGACACGGCCGCCCGCATCCTCGACAAGCAACCGGAAATCGGTCTGCTCGCGGCGCGGATCCTGCTCGGTCCGGAGAACAGACCAGATCCGGTCTGCGACCTGATGGCGAACTCGCCCTTGCGCCCCGAGCCGGGCGGGTACGCTAAACCGATCTTGGGCTTCGTCGCGTGTGCCGCGGTGGTCCGGCGGGACGCCTTCCTTATCTCGCAGGGCTACGATCCGGTCGTTTTCTTCGGCGGGGAGGAGGAGCGGCTTGCACTCGACCTGGCGGCCGGCGGGTGGGAGCTCTGCTACGAGCCGGACCTCGTCGTCCACCATCATCCGTCATTGTCGCGCGGCAAAGCCCGCGATCGCGACGTGCTGATCCTGCGCAATCGGTTGCTGACAGCAACGATGCGCCGACCCTTGTCGGTCGTCCTGCGTCAGGCGCTACGTGCCTCACGCTCCGGCACCGCCGGCCTGCGCGCCGTCCTGACCGCCGTACCACGACTCCCGGCCGCATTGGCCGCACGCCGCCCGATCCCGCCCGACCTCGAACACCGCCTCACCCTGCTGGAAACCTGGCAGTCCGCCGGAGCCTTCCAGCGCTGAGAGGCATTCTTTCGTGACGCCGAACAGGGGCGCCGAGCAACGAAGACTGCGCGGTGGGCGTGGATGTTTGTGGGTACTTGGGGTGAGTGAGCAACGATGCGGCGGTGCCGATCGAGGCGGTGCAGGTCGGAGCAGGGCGGTTCCTGCTCGCGGCCGAGGCGATCGCTGCCGGTGCGCTGTTCGCGGTCGGTGACCAGACGTTCCGGGTGGTGTCCGAGCCGGTCCCGGTAGGCGGTGCGACGTACCTCGCCAACATCACCGCGACCCAGGGTCCCCGGGCCGGCCGCTTGATCACCGCGGCGTTGCAGGTCGGGCGGCAGGTGCGCGGGCCGGGTTGATCGTCGATCGCTCGCGCACGTCTGGCGACCACGTGTAGGCCGAGGCGATCTGGGTACCGCGACGCGGCGTGGCGGAAGGTCTACGACCGCAAGTTCGTGGCGCTGGCCGGCGGGTACCAGCCGAAGACGCCGCAGAGCCGTCCGTTCTCCTGCGCTGATCAGTAGCTGACCTATACGGACGTGCGCGGGAACCGCTTCGGCAGCTGGCCGGCTCAGCTGTCCTTCAGCGGCGGGCGCGAGCGGGGCGTATGCGGCGGACGAGGCGGTAGGCGCCGAAGGCCGCGGCTATCCACGGACCGCCGACGATGAGGAGGTCGAGGGGCTGGTGCACGAGGTCCGCGCGTTGCTGACCGCGGCGGGAGCGTAGGCCGTGGTACTTGAGCTCCGCGATGATTCCGGTCTCGGTGATCGGGTTGGCCGGGCGGCGGGAGGCGAAGGTGCGGAGCGTGCTGGCTTTCGCGTCGATCCGATCGGCCGCCATCAGGAGCAGCCAGTGGGCCGCACGGCCTTCGCTGTAGCGGCGATAGGCGAGTTTGCGGATCGCGCCGGCGGCTCCATGCGGTGGGCAGGACGTGCCGAACACCGGAGTGAGAAAGGCGTGCTCGTTCGACCGCTCCCGTGGCCACTTCTCCGGTTGGCGCTCGGGGAAGTCCCACACCGCGCCGTACGGGTGTGGATCCAGCCGCTCCATCGGTACTGCGGGGCGGTGGCGCGGGTTCAGGTCCGCTCCCCAGCCGGGGATGCGGGCGCGCAGTTCGTCGCTGCTCTCGGCCATCGGTGGCCGTTGCTGGGTGTAGGTCATGCGCGGGGCTCCGATCGGATCAGGCGGCGGACGGGACGATGAGTGGCTTGATGCAGCCGTCGAGCTTGGCGGAGAACAGGTGGTACCCCTCGGCGATGTGTTCGAGCGGGATGCGGTGGGTGACCAGTTCGCGAGGCTTGAGGTAGCCGTTGCGGACGTGCTCGAACAACCGCGGCCACTGTCGCTTCACCGGGCACTGGTTCATCCGCAGCGTGAGGCCCTTGTTCATCGCGTCGCCGAACTTGACCGCACTGAACATCGGCCCATAGGCGCCCATCACGGACACCGTGCCGCCCTTGCGGACCGAGTCGATCGCCCAGTTCAGCGCGATGGGGGAGCCGCCCTGCAGTTTCAGCTTCGCGGAGGTGATGTGCTGCAGCAGATTGCCGTCGGCCTCGGCGCCGACCGCGTCGATGGCGACGTCGGCGCCGAGGTGGTCGGTGAGCTTCTTCATCAGTACGACGATGTCCGCGTGCTCGGTGAAGTTGTAGGTCTCCGCATGGGCGAACGAGCGCGCCTTGGCCAGCCGGTAGTCCAGGTGGTCGATGACGATGACGCGGCCGGCGCCCATCAGCCAGGCCGACGCCGCGGCCGACAGTCCGACCGGTCCCGCGCCGAAGACGACCACGACGTCGCCCTCGACGATGTCGCCCAGCTGGGCGCCGAAGTAGCCGGTGGCCACGGCGTCGGTGAGCAGTACCGCGTCCTCGTCGTCCATCCAGTCGGGGATCAGCTCAGGCCCGACGTCGGCGAACGGCACTCGGACGTACTCCGCCTGCCCGCCGTCGTAGCCGCCGCAGGTATGGGAGTAGCCGTAGATGCCGCCGACCGCGGTCGCGTTCGGATTGACGTTGTGGCAGTTCGCGTACAGGCCGCGGGCACAGAAGTAGCAGGTGCCGCAGAAGATGTTGAACGGCACCATCACCCGGTCGCCGGGCTGCAGGGTGCGCACCGACGGCCCGACCTCGTCCACCACCCCGATGAACTCGTGCCCGAACGTCATCCCGACCCGGGTGTCGGGCATCATGCCGTGGTACAGATGCAGGTCCGAGCCGCAGATGGCGGCCCTGGTGACCTTGACGATCGCGTCGTTCGGATGCTCGATCACCGGCCGCCGCTTGTCCTCGACCCGGATCCGGTAAGGCCCTCGATAGACCATCGCGCGCATCGGCTGCTCCCTTCGCGAAAAGGCCTAGGTGCCCAGCGTCGGCCCGGCGAAACGGCGACACCCGCCGCGTTTCTGGACCCATTGGCGTTTCGTGGCCCATGCCGGGGGAACCGACGCCGTGCCCCGGCCTTTGTGGGCGGGCCGAACCGGTGAGGAGGCTGGCATGTCCGGTGTGCGGAAGGTGGATGCGGCTGGTTTCTGGGAGAACGGCTGGACGATCGTTCGCGGGGTCTACACCGCGGACGACGTGCAGAGGTTGCGCGACGCGGCGTACTGGTCGCGGAAGCATTTCGGCGGTGACCTGCTGGCCAATCCGCGGTTGCGCGAGGTGCTGACGGACGGGAATTTCGTCGAGATCGCGCGTCGCATTCTCGGCGACGACAAGATCGTGTACTGCGGCGACAGCGCTTTCACGGTGAACGGTGTGCAGCGTGGATTCCACAAGGACAATGCGGACCGGGTCGATCCGAAAGCGCCGGACTGGAACGGGCGCTACACGATTTTGCGATTCGGCGTCTACCTGCAGGATCACTACCGTCATACCGGCGGTCTGAATCTGCGGCACCGGTCGCACAACACCCCGGACCTCATCGTGGGCAAGAACGTCTACGTGCGGACCCGGCCCGGCGACGTCGCGGTCTGGAGTCTGCGGACGACTCACAGCGGCAACGCCACGTTGCTCAGATTCCCCAAGTCCTACGCGGCTTTGCCGCATCAGCACGACAAGTTCCCCAGCTGGCTGGTCGCGCCCCGCGACGGCGACAGGATCGCGTTGTTCGCGGCACTCGGTCTCGACGACGCCCACATGAGCCGGTATGTCGATTACCTGAAGACGCGCAAATACATGTGCGACATCTGGCGTCGCAGCCATTACGACGAATCCGCACTGTCCGCTGCCGAACAGGCCGGCCTCATCGTGCGCAATGTCCCGGCCGAGATCGAGAACGACCCGAACGTCGGTCGCAACGTCGACTACGTCGCTCTCCCGTATTAGCGATTCGCCGGCGCCCTCGCCGAACTCCTGATGCCGCACCCGGTCGTTCACCCGGTACGGCGAACTGTCGCTCGCCGGCGCCTGGGCCGTGCCGGTCTCGCAGGTGTCGCAATTGCCACAGGGTTCGGCGAGTTCGTCTCCGAAGTAGGAGAGCAGGAACTGGCGTCGGCAGCCGCGCGTCTCGGCGTACTCCCGCATCATTCGATCCGAACCGTCAACACCCCTCGCTGCTGAGGGGGCGTACGGGTACCCGCGCAGCACTCCCTCATGCGACAACCTGGGTCACCCACCAGCGCAGCTTCCTCACGACGCCGGTGGCTCGTGCTCTAGGGTCGGGACTGTCTGATGTGAAGGCAGTTGGGGGGAGCGGGCATGGCGAGTCCGCTGGTCGGGACCAAGTTGTACGTGCCTCAGGCGCGGCACGTCGTGGTGCCGCGGCCGCGGTTGGACGAGCGGTTGAGCGAGAACCCGCGGCTGACGCTGATCTCTGGGCCGGCCGGATTCGGCAAGACGACTCTCCTGGCGGCATGGGCGCGCGGCGCGGCAGCAGCGGGCCGACGGATCGCGTGGGTGTCGCTGGAGGAGAGCGAGCAGGAGCCCGCGTCCTTCTGGACCTATGTCGTCACTGCGCTCGACGCGGCGGCGCCGGGCGTTGGCCTCGGCGTACTGCCTCTCCTGCGAGCTCCGCAGCCACAGCTGAAGTCGATCCTCGCCACGTTGCTCAACGAGCTTGCAGCCGTGGCGGACGGCGTCGACCTGGTCCTGGACGACTATCACCTCGCCGACAATCCACAGATCGCGACCGACGTCGCGTTCCTGCTCGAGCACCTTCCGCCTCAGGTGCATCTGGTGATCAGCACCCGCGCCGACCCTGCGCTTCCGCTCGCCCGGCTGCGAGCGCGAGGGGAGTTGGTGGAGATCCGCGCGGCCGACCTGCGGTTCACGGTGGACGAAATCACGGCGTACCTGAACGGTGTTTTCGACCTCGACCTCGACCCCGCCGAGATCGCCACGCTGGAAGGCCGGACCGAGGGCTGGATCGCGGCTTTGCAATTGGCTGCGCTGTCACTGCAGGGACGCGCGGACGCAGCCGGGTTCATCGCGGGCTTCGCGGGGGATGACCGGTATGTCGTCGACTACCTCGTCGAGGAGGTCCTGAGCCGCCAGCCCGAGGCTGTCCGGACCTTCCTGCTGAAGACCTCGATCCTCGACCGGCTCACCGGGTCCCTCTGCGACGCCGTCACCGGGGGCACCGACGGCAAGGCCGTGCTCGAATCCTTGGAGCGGTCGAACCTGTTCGTCATCCGCCTCGACGACAGCCGCCGCTGGTATCGCTACCACCACCTTTTCGCCGAGGTCCTCCGAGCGCACCTCGCCGAAGAGCGGCCAGACGAGATCGCCCATCTCCACAAGAGCGCCGCCGAGTGGTACGGCTCAACCGGCGAACCAGTGCCCGCTGTCCGGCACGCACTGGCAGCCGGAGACATCGAGCAGGCAGCGGACCTCGTGGAGCGCTCGGCCATCGAGCTGCTGCGGCAGCGTCAAGAGGCGACGGTGCGAAGCTGGCTGGACGACATTCCGTACGACGTGGTGCTCCGCCGCCCCGTCCTCGCGCTGGGTTTCATCGGCGCGCTGATGTCGCGAGGCGACTTCGAGACCGTCGAGGACCGCCTGGAAGATCTCGAACGACTACTGGCCGCTCCGCCGGCGAATGTGGTGGTGCTCGACCAGGCCGAGTTGGCGCGGCTGCCAGGGGCGATCGAGACCTACCGGGCAGCCCTCGCCCTCGTCGCGAACGACCCGGCCGGCACCGTCGCCCACGCCGACCTGGCGATCGCCAAAGCCGCGCCCGGAGACGATCTCACCGTCGCGGCCGCATCGGCGCTCGCCGGCCTTGCCTCGTGGGGAAGCGGCGACCTGGAAGCGGCTCACCACGGCTACTCGATCGCCGTGAAAGGCCTGGAACGCGCCGGCAACATCTCCGACGTCCTCGGCTGCTCGATCACCTTGGGAGACCTCCGGATCACCCAAGGCCGGCTCGATGATGCCGCGCGCACCTATGAGGACGCACTCCGCCTAGCCGCCGCTCACGAGGTCGACGGGCCGCTGCGCGGAACGGCCGACATGCTCGTCGGCTTGAGCCAACTCGCCTTCGAGCGCAACGATCTCGCGGCGTCGGCGGCGTACCTGGAGCGCGTCGACGCGTTGGGGGAGCGCCTCGGTCTGCCCCAGTTCCCCTACCGATGGCGGGTCGCGCGCGCTCGGCTACGACTGGCCGAGGGAGACCTGTCCGGGGCCGTGGCGCTGCTCGACGAGGCCGAGCGCGTGTACGTCGGTGACTACTCGCCGAACGTGCAACCCATCCCGGCCCAGCGTGCGCGAGTTCTTCTCGCGCAAGGCCACATCGACGAGGCTCTCCACTGGGCCCAGCATCTCGATCCGCACGACGAACTGGCCTACGTCCGCGAGTACGAGCACATCACCCTCGCCCGGATCCTGCTGCACCAGCAGTCGACCGCCCGTACTGCGTACAGCCTGCTCGAACGTCTCCGGATCGCCGCCGAGCAGGGCGGACGATTCGGCAGCTTGATCGAGATCCTCACCCTGCAAGCGCTCGCGCACGAGGCGCCGGCGCCACTGGAGCAGGCACTGCGATTGGCCGAGCCGGAAGACTACGTCCGGATCTTCATCGGCGAGGGACGACCGATCGCACCGCTACTCGAAGTGCTGATCCGGCAACACCCGTCGTGGACCTACCCGCAGCGCCTGCGAGCAGCGCTCGACCCTGGGCATCGACCTGTCGACCAGGGCCTCCCCGGCCAGTTGAGCGAACGCGAGTACGACGTACTGCGCCTGCTCGCCACCGACCTCGACGGGCCCGAGATCTCGCGCCGGCTCTACATCTCGCTCAACACCTTCCGGACGCACACGAAGAACATCTACGCCAAGCTCGGCGTCAACACCCGGCGTACGGCGGTCACCCGGGCCACCGAGCTCGGGCTGCTCTGACAGCACGATCACCACCCAGCTCACCAGATGATGTGATCCGCGCTCACCACCTCGGCTCCTAGCGTGCGGACATGGACACCGCAGCCAGCACGCCGGAGGGATCCGGCTGGTACGAGATCCGCATCCAGGGTCGCCTCGACTCCCGCTGGTCCGCCCGCTTCGCGGGCATGACCCTGACCACCGGCGACGGCCAGACCCTGCTCACCGGTCCCGTCGTCGACCAGGCAGCCCTGCACGGACTGCTGCATCAACTCCGCGACATCGGTCTGCCCCTGGTCTCCGTCCGCCAGGTCCACACCGACGACGCCCCGCACGCACCCCATCATCGCGACACCACAGGAGCCTGACATGACCATCACCGCACCCGCCGCCACCACTACCACCGCCGTACGGCGTGATCCCACCCGCAACAACGCCCGTGCCGCGGGCATCTTCTACCTGCTCACCTTCGCCTCGTCGATCCCGGCACTCATCCTGCTCGGACCGGTGCTGAACGACGCCGCCTACGTCACCGGCGCGGGCCATGACACCCGCATCCTGTGGGGCTGCCTGCTCGACTGCGTGAACGGCCTGACCGCGGTCGGTTCCGCAGTCGCGGCGTACTCGGTGGTGAAGCGGCAGAACGGATCGATGGCCCTCGGCTTCGTGACGTCCCGCCTCGTCGAGGCGGCCGTGGTCATGATCGGCGTGGTCAACCTGCTCGCAGTGGTCACCCTGCGCCAGCACCACGTCGGTGCCGATCCGGCGACCCTGACGGTGACGGCCAACGCACTCGTCGACGTACGGAACTGGACCTTCCTGTTCGGCCCCGGCCTGATGCCCGTCTTCAACGCGCTGCTGTTCGGCACCCTGCTCTACAAGTCCCGGCTGGTTCCGCGCATCATCCCGGCCGTCGGCCTGATCGGCGCACCCCTGCTGTTCGCCGCCTTCATCGCCGCCCTCTTCGGCGCCACCGACCAGGTCTCGGCCTCCTCCTTCTTCCTGACCCTGCCCATCGCCGCCTGGGAATTCACCATCGGCCTCTGGATGACCTTCAAGGGCTTCCGCCCCCAGGCAGTCGCAGCCCTCGGGATTCGCAACGACGGCTGAGCGCTGGGCCGGCCGCACCGGTCGGACCAGAAGGCGGCTCCGCTCCGGCGGGCCGCCTTCGCCTTGTCCAGCACGTGATTCAGGTCGGCAGAGTGCCGCGGATGATGCTGTCGTGGGAGTGTTCGGGATTGCCGTCGTCGGGCTCCAGCGAGATGTCGACGATCCGGTAACCCTGCCCGGTGGCGTCCGGCGGGATCTGGTAGGTGCCGACGGTGCCGGGGGACAGGACGCCCAGCGAGACCATCCTCTTGCCGTCCTGGTTGATCAGCCACACCTCGTAGAACCCGCGGGGGGCCGGCAGGCCCGAGGCGGTGACGCGGAGCTCGGCGCCGGTTCCGACCCGGACCAGGTCCGCGGTGCCGTCGCCCGACTTGCCTTCGAGTGGCTCGAGCTTGATCGCAGCCTGCGTCGTGGTGTCCGTCGGCTTGTCGATCAGCCGGGTGCCCAGTACGCCGGCCCCGAGGCCGAGGATCGCCGCGATGCTCGCCGCGAGCACCAGGGCGCGCCGGCTGGTCCGTACTACGACTGCGCTCGGCTGCTGAGCAAGAGGTTCCGTAGTACGCGTGGCGCCGTCTTCGTGGTCGAGCTCCGCGGCGATGCGTTCCCACACCTCGGGCGGCGGCACTTCGAGGTGCGGAAGGTCGTGGCTGAGGTCGGCGAGGTGGCGGAGTTCGTCCAACCTGCCCTGGCAGTCCGCGCACGTGGTCAGGTGGCCGGTCGCTTCCGGGCTCGGTTCGTGGTCGTCCAGCGCCCATTGCGCCAGCGTCTCGTCGTCAAGATGCGTCACCGGTCACCTCCTTCAGTCGGGCTCGCAGGTACAGCAGCCCTCGCCGTACGTGGCTCTTCACCGTTCCCAACGGTAGATCGAGCTGCTCCGCGATCTGCGAGTAAGTCCGGTCCTCGTAGAAGGCGAGCTTGAGGATCGTCCTGCGCGGGTCGTCCAGCCGGTTCAGTTCGTCCGCGAGGACCACGCGGTCCACCAGCCGGTCCTCGTCGCCACTGGAGACCGCCGGCGCCGGGGTGACCGCCTCGACGTTGCGTCGATGCCGGGTCCGGGCAGCGTGATGGTCGGCGATCCGGTGCCGGGCCACGCCGACCAGCCAGGAGCCGAGCGTCCCGGTCTCCGGGTCGAAGCCGGTCCGGCCGCGCCAGGCCGAGACGAACACCTGCTGGGTGATCTCCTCGGCGTCACCGCGATCGTTCACCGACCGCAGCGCGAGGGTGTACACCAGACCCGACCAGCGGCGATAGGCCTCCGCGAGGCTCTCCTCCCGGCCGTCCGCGAAACCCTTCGCGATGTCGGCCGCCGAGGGGTCACCCGCGTCGGTGGTGCTCACAGGGCGCACTGTAGCCGGGCCCCGCGTGGGTAGATCAAGAGGACGCAACAGCGGTAACCACCAGGTTGTCTCGGTATCCGCCGGCGTCGGCGTCATACGGTCCTCCGCACGTCACGATCCGCAGGCGGCGTGATCCCTCGCGGTCGAACAGGTCGTCGACGGCCAGCTTCTGTTTGGGGATGTTCTTGACCGTGGTCACCCGATAGCCGGCGACGCTCCGGTCGGTCATCGTGATCTCGATCAGGTCGCCGGGGCGGACCTTGCGCAGCCTGGACAGCGGACCGACACCGAACTCGCGGCTGTCCAGGTGACCGCCCAGGACGACGGAGCCGGCCCGATCGGCCGGGCCGGGGCCGAACCGGTACCAGCCGATGTCGGTGGGGTCGGCAGGCAGCGCCATCTGGCCGTCGGCGCCGACACCGACCGATTTCACCGCCATGTTCAGTGCCGCCGTGGCCACCACCAGCCGGATCGGGACTGGCGACCGAGCCGCGACTGTCGGCAGGTCCGCGGCATGGGTGCGCACCGAACTCGGTGGTGGTGTTACGGATGGCGGACTGATCGGTCGGCTGGCAGACGCGGACGGCCGGTCGCCGGTGACTTCCGGGTCGCCACAGGCGGTGAGGCCTGCCAACGCAGTACAGGTGAGTGCGGCCACCACGAGGGTGGCCGCACCGCGACGAGGAACCGTCACGACCGGACGCGTGCCCGGACAACCGTCGTCCCGACGACCGCCAAGCCGAACACGGCCAGCAGGGCGAACAGGCCCAAGGCCGGCGAGCCGTTGTCGAGCTGCGCCGCTTGGCCACCCGTACCACCGGGGATACCACTGGGGTTGTGGTGGAGACCGGAGATGGTCTGGACGGCGAGTTTCAGATTCTTGCCCGCCGCGCTGCCCCAGGCGTAGACGATCGTGTTGGTGCCTTCCTTGAGATTCACGTCGGCGGGGCCGATCGCGACCGTCGACGTGCCGGCCAAGACGACATCGGCGCTGATCGTGCCGGCGGGAAGGTCGGCCTTGGCCTCCTTGGGGTTGGTCAGGCTCTTGAAGGCGGGCTTCCCACCCGCGCGGACGTCGACCGCGGGAGCGGCCGCGTCGTGGCGGACCGTCAGCCGGGCCTTGCCGGCGGCAAGCTTCGAAACGTCGTTCACGTAGGGAGTCAGCACCGGCTTGCCGGCCGCGTCGAGGTGCGCGACGACGGTCACGTTGGCGCCGCCCGGGACCGTGACGTCATCGGCCTGGATGACGGCCTTTCCTTTCGCGCCGGCCCCTGCGGCGGTGACCTTCAGGTCATAGCTGCCGGCGGGAAGCTTGAGCGGGTCGGTCAGCGTGCCAGGTTTGAAGTTGGTCAGCAGCGCCTTGCCGTTGGCGTACACGTCCACGGTGGCACCGGGAACCGCGTGCAGGACGGAGACGGTGGCATCGGCCGTCGGCGCGGCCTGCGCGGTCGCGGCCACGCCTACCGGCAGCCCGGCGAGCAGCAGCCCGGCAGCAGTCAGTGCGGTGATTCGGCGAAAAGACATGAAACCCTCCCAGAGATGGTCACTTGCCTCTACTTCCGCCCGAACCCCCAGAACGGATGCACCCGATCGCGAAGTCGGAACCGGACCGAGGGCTATCGGGTCCGGGTCTGGGAGCGGAGGAGGGCGATGTCGGCTGCACGGAGGGCGTCGTCGGCGTCCTTGTAGCGCTGGATGGTGGGGAGTACGCCGACGGCGAGGTCGGCTTCCGGATCGGACAGGATCGTGGCGAGCAGTTCGCGGACCGGGTCGCCGGTCGCGCCGATGTCGTCGAGCAGGACGGCGAACTCGTCCTGCCGGAGACGGGCGGCCGAGTCGCCGTCGCGGAGGGCGAGGCGCAGGCGGCGGGCCACCTCACGGCGTACGTCGGCGTCGTCGCCGGAGCGGTCGACGACTCGCAGCAGGACGAGCGCGCAGTCGTAGTCGCGGGCGCGGCGGCGGGTGCGTTTGATGGCGGCGCCGAGCCGGTCGAGGAAGAGCGGTCGGTTGACCAGTCCGGTCTCGGGATCGCGCAGGACGTTCTCGCGCAGGGAGAGTTCCTGCTCCTTGCGTTCGGTCATGTCGAAGAGAGCGCCGACCAAGCGGGCCGGGCAGCCGGCGTCGTCCAGGATCGTCACTGCGCGGCACAGCATCCACCGGTAGTCGCCAGAAGCCGTTCGCACCCGGTGCTCGATCTCCAGTGGGGTGCGGGCTCCGCCGAGCTGGGCCGCGATGGAGGCTGACAGATCCTGGTGGTCGTCGGGATGGACGCGGTCGAGCCATTCCGACGGCGAGGTGCCGATCTCCTGGTCGGCGTACCCGAGGATCTGCTTCCAGCGAGGCGAGTAGTACACGGTGCCGGCCGAGACGTCCCAATCCCAGGTGCCGTCCTGGGCCGCGAGCGAGGCCAGGGCATAGCGTTCCTCGCTCGCGCGGATGGTGCCCGCGAGCGCTCGCTCGCGTTCGGCGGCCTCCTCCAAGGCCTGGCGTTGATCGCGCAGGGAAGCCAGCAGGCGCTCGTGATCCAGTGCGACGGCCAGCAGCGCGGCCCAGTGGTTGTACTTGTCCCGGCCGCTGGTCGCGCGGGTGTCGACGTTGCCGTCGATGGCGAGCAGCCCCCAGTCGCTGCCGCCGAACGTGACCGGCAGCACGAGCGTGAGCCGGCTGCTACCGGGTGTCGCGCCGCGGGTCAGCGCTGCCGGCGGGAACTGGCTCGCCGGTGAGCGCAGGCCGATCAGCCGCGACAGCGCACCCGAGTTGTCGTCGACGCCGACGATCTCGATCTCGCGGTCGCCCGGTGAGTGGCCGACCCACAGCCCGAGGCAGGCGGCGCCACGTCCGTTCCTCGGTAACCAGGTCAGGGTGCGCGGGCTCGGGCCGTTGCCACGCAGCAGGTCCATGTCGAGCTCGTACTGATCGGCGATCGTCCGTTCCAGGTAGCCGCTGCGCGCGAGCATCGGCCGGGTGCAGCCTTTCGTCAACGCCAGCAGGATCTCGGTCCCCGCCTGCGACACCGCGGCCGGGTGGCTGCCGGCCAGTTCACGTTCGAAGTCGCGAACGGCCGCGATGAGCTGCTCCAGCGTTTCGGGGTGTGGCCGCCGAGCCGCGGTGAGATCGGCAAGCAGGCCGAGCGATCTCGTGGTCGGCGCTGTTCCACGTTCGGCAGCGGCGGTCATCGGGTCGACGATCGCGCGCAGCCAGTTGGCCCGGTCCTCGTCATCGCCGGTCCGATGCACTGTCCCGACCGAAGGCGCGCCGAATCCGGTATCGGCGAGCCGCTCCAGCACAGCCACAGCGGCAGGCCGTCCGGCGGCAACCGGAGAATCGCCAACGGTGGCGGTCGATCCGGGGCAGCCGCAGGACTCACGTAGTACGAGCGTGGCGGCCGAACGATGTACGCCGTCGGCCACCGGCGTGCCTCCTAGCCGGGCGAGCAGGAGCTCCACCGCAAGGCTGCCCACCCGGTCGTAATGCGGGTCGACGGTCGACAACCGCGGCATCAACCGGGCTCCGCTCTCGATGTGGTCGAACCCGATCACGGCGTGATCCCGCGGCAGCACCAGGCCGCTGGATCGCAACGCCCGCAGAAATCCGATGGCATTGCGATCCGTGGCGGCGATCGTCGCGGTCGTCGGAGCGCCGGCCGCGAGAAACCGTACGGCGGCGTCCTCGCCTGCCTGTTCGTGATTGTCGGCCGTCTCGTGGAACCACTCGGGCCGCGCCTCGATTCCTTGCTCGGCAAGCGTTGAGCGGTAGGCCTCGTAGCGTTCGCGGATGTCACGCTGCGAAGGACTACCGGTGAAGCCGATCCGCGTGTGACCGTGATCGATCAGGTGCCGGACAGCCGCCCGTACGCCGCCTGCGTTGTCCGGTACGACGACGGGTGCCTGCAGGCCGGTCTGCTCCTCGCTGATCAGGACAACCGGCCGGCCCCATTCCTGCGCGGCCGCCAGCCGGTCGTGCCGGACGGCTTTCACCACCACGATGATGCCGTCCACCGCGTCGAGAGCGACCGGAACCTCGAGCAACGGCTCGTCGGGATAGCGTTCCCGATCGAGACCTGACGGATAGGTCTGTACTGCGACGACGCGGTGACCGGCGTCGCGCGCGGCCCTCGAGGCGCCGGCGATCAGGGCACCGAAGTAGAAGCCGCCCACGACCGGCGAGAGGATGCCGATCGTGTGGCGTCCACCCGGACCGGCCGATCGCTGCCGCATGCGCCTCCTCACCACGTCATCGGTGCCGAGCCGATGCGCATTCGGGCAGCGGGCGACACACTAGGTCATTGTGCGCACACCGTCCGCTGACAGTCCCGGGTCGCCCGCGCGCCGTGTCACGATCACCGATGTCGCGCGGGCGGCGGGTGTGTCGATCGCCGTTGTGTCGTACGCGTTCAACGGACGGCCGGGCGTTTCGGCGGCCACCCGCGAACGGGTGCTGCGCATCGCCGCGGAGTACCGCTGGCGCCCGAGTGCGGCCGCGCGTTCGATGCACATCGGGCCGCGTGCGGTCGGCCTGGTCGTCAGCAGCGACGGCGGTGGCACGCATGCCACCTCCTTCTTCGACTTCGTCACGGCCACCCAGAACGTCCTTGCTGAGCACGACTATGCACTGCTGTTGCAGGTTGTGGACTCCACCGACGCAGCCGTCGCGACGTACCAGAAGTGGTGGGCCGAACGCAGGGCCGACGTGATGATCGTGCCCGATGTCCTGACGTCGGATCCGCGGGTCGAGGCGCTGCGGCAGTTGCGCGTCCCGGCCGTCGTACTCGGGCCGCCCGAGGTGGCGCGCGGATTGACTTCGGTGGCGCTCGACGAGACGGAAGCGTTCGCCCGGGTCGCGAATTACCTTGTGGGGTTGGGACATCGCGACATCGCCGCCGTGACCGCCTCGGCGACCCTGCATCGCACCAAGCTGCGGATGGACGTGTTGACGCGAGCTCTGGAGGGCGCCCGCGGAACGGTGACGCACGTCGAGACGAACGCCGGCGCCGAGGAGGCGGCAGCGACGACCCGACGACTGCTCACCGGTCCGCGGCCGCCGTCTTTCATCGTGTACGACTCGGACCAGATGGCGACTGCCGCGCTCGACGTGGCCCGGCGGCTCGGTCTCGAAGTCCCCTGGGACGTGTCGATCCTGGCCGCCGCCGACTCCGCGCTCTGCCGGCTCGCCACCCCGTCGATCACCGCGCTTCCGGTTCCGCTCACGGCCGTGGGCACCGCGGTCGGTGAAACCGTGCTGGCGTTGCTCGCCGGGGGAGTGGCAGCCGATCGTGTCGTCCCCCTGGGCGGCATCGCCGTCCGCGGCAGCACCGGCCCCCGCGCCCGCTGAGCCGAAACAGCCTGAACACCCGAAGCAGCGGAGCAGCCGAGCAGCCGAAGGCAGCCGAACCAGCCGAAGCGGCCGGAGCAGCCGGTCACGATGGCGTAACGCGCCACCGGCTTAAACGTTTCGCCCCATCCCGGCGGTGCAGCGGTGCATGTGAGGTTCGGCTCAGCCGCCGGTGTCCGCAGCGGCTCGTACCGCTTCACGCCCGGACCGGTACGCCGGACTGATCCCTGGAGGACCGCGTGTCCAAGATCCCCAAGCGGCTACTCGCCGCAGGCACGGCCGTGGCGACCGCCCTCGTCGCGGTACCGCTGATCGCCACGAACGCCGTCGCCGAGTCGCACGTCGACAACCCGTACGCCGGCGCCACGCAGTACGTGAATCCGACCTGGGCCGCAGCCGTCGAAGGCGCCGCCACCCGGGCCACCGACCCGGCGCTCGCCGCCAAGATGCGCCAGGTCGAGACCCAGCCGACCGCGGTGTGGATGGACCGGATCAGCGCCATCACCGGCAACGCCGACGGCAACGGACTGCGCTTCCACCTGGACCGCGCGCTGTTGCAGAAGCAGTCCGGTACGCCGATCGTCGTCAACCTCGTCATCTACGACCTCCCAGGCCGCGACTGCTACGCGCTCGCCTCGAACGGCGAACTCCCCGCGACCGCCGCGGGCCTGGCCCGCTACAAGGCCGAGTACATCGACGCGATCGCGAGCATCCTGGCGGATTCGAAGTACGCCGGTCTGCGGATCGCGGCGACGATCGAGCCCGACTCGCTGCCGAACCTGGTCACGAACAGCTCGCAGCCCGAATGCCAGACGGCCGCGCCGTTCTACCGCGACGGCGTGAAGTACGCGCTCGACAAGCTGCACGCCATCCCGAACGTCTACAACTACATCGACGCGGCCCACTCGGGCTGGCTCGGCTGGGACAACAACGCCGGTCCCGCGGCCAAGCTCTTCGCCGAGGTCGCCCGGTCGACCCAGGCCGGCTTCGCCTCGATCGACGGCTTCGTCACGAACACGGCGAACACCACGCCGCTGGAGGAGCCGTACCTGCCCAACTCCTCGCTGACCTTGAACGGTACGCCGATCCGGTCGGCCAAGTTCTACGAGTGGAACTTCGACTTCGACGAGATCGACTGGACCGCGCATCTGTACAACCTGTTGATCGCCGAAGGCTTCCCGGCCAGTACCGGCATGCTGATCGACACCTCGCGCAACGGCTGGGGTGGTACCGCGCGGCCGACCGCCACGTCGACCAGCACCGACCTCGAGACCTACATCAACCAGTCACGAGTGGATCGTCGCAACCACCGGGGCGCCTGGTGCAACCCGCTCGGTGCCGGGATCGGCGAACGCCCGCGGTCCACGCCGTCCGGCTATCCCGGCTCGCACCTGGACGCCTTCGTCTGGATCAAGCCGCCGGGTGAGTCCGACGGCGCGTCGACCGACATTCCGAACGACGAGGGCAAGCGGTTCGACCGGATGTGCGACCCTACCTTCGTCTCGCCCAAACTCGGTAACCAGCTGACCGGTGCCTCGCCGGGTGCTCCGCTGGCCGGCCGCTGGTTCGAGTCGCAGTTCAACGAACTGGTCCGCAACGCCTACCCGGCGATCGGCGGCAGCACCACGCCGGACCAGACCGCACCGTCGGTTCCGACCGGTCTGCACACCACGACGATCGGGGACACCTCGGTCGCGTTGGCCTGGACCGCCTCGACCGACAACGTGGGCGTGGCGGGATACGACATCTATCGCGGCACGACTCTGGCGGGCAGTTCGGCCACGACGAGCTTCACCGCGACCGGGCTCACCGCGAGTACGGCGTACTCGTTCACCGTCCGGGCCAAAGATGCCGCAGGCAACGTTTCCGCCGCGTCGGCCGCACTGGCCGTCACCACGACGACGGGATCGACCAACCCGCCGGGCGCCTGCCGGGTGAACTACTCGGCGAACAGCTGGAACACCGGCTTCACCGGGACGGTCAAGGTCACCAACACCGCGACGGCACCGCTGGCCAACTGGCGGCTGGTCTTCGACTTCGCCAACGGCCAGACCTTGCAGCAGGGCTGGAACGCCACCTGGACCCAGTCCGGTACGACGGTCACCGCGGCTGCCGTCCCCGGGTCGTGGAACGCGACGATCGCCCCGGGAGCCACGGTCGAGATCGGCTTCAACGCCGCGCACACCGGCACCAACAACGCTCCGACGGCTTTCACGGTCAACGCGCAGTCCTGCTCGATCGGCTGACCCCTTCGAGGCTCAGGTAGGCGGTGGAGTGACCTGGTGAGACACACACCGCCTACCTCAGGTCTTGACATGCCAGTGCGCGCTCGGCCAAAGTACGGCGCACTGTTAGCGTTAACACAAGGGTGAGGCCTTCATGCAGCTGCGTACGCGCTCGTCTCTCTGGGTTGTCACGGCGGCCTTCGCCCTGCTCGGCGGGCAACTCCTCCCGCCCGCTCCGGCCCTCGGCGCCAGCACTGAGGACGTGACCGCCGGCCTCGTACTGCGCTACGACCTCACCCAGACCGCCGGGATGACCGTGACCGACAACTCCGGCAACGGTCGCGACGGAAGCCTCGTCGGTGGCGGCACCTGGAGTGGCTCGGACCTCTCCCTCGACGGCGCCGACGACTACGTGAAACTGCCCGACAACCTGATGACCGGCCTGGACTCGATCACCGTGTCCTCGGATGTGTTCGTCGCGCCGGACCAGGCCACGCCGTTCTTCCTCTGGGGGCTCGGCAACACCGCGTCCTCGAGCTCCGGCACCGGCTATCTCTTTGCCAGCGGCAACAATTTCCGGGCCGGTGTCACCACGACCAACTGGTCGGGGGAGAAGGTCACCGCCAAGACTCCCTCCGCCGACCTCGCGCGCGGTGTCTGGAAGACCGTCACCTACACCCAGACCGGCACCACCGGCACTCTGTACGAGGACGGCGTCCAGGTCGGCCAGAACACCGCGGTCAGCGTGCTGCCGAGCCAGATCGGCGGCGGCGCGACCACGAACAACCTGCTGGGCAAGTCGAACTACGCCACCGATCACACCCTGAAGGGCAAGGTCCGCAACTTCCGTGTCTACAACCGCGCGCTCGGCGCCGACGAGGTCGCGATGATCGCACTCACCGACCAGTCGAAAGCGGACGGAGCTGCCGCCGCGCTGTCCGTCGTCCACGCCGACGACGTCCGCGGCAATCTGACGCTGCCGCCCACCGGCGAGTACGGCGCCTCGGTCACCTGGGCCTCGTCGGCTCCCACCGTGGTCGGAAGCGACGGTGTCGTCCATCGGCCGCCGAACGGAGCCGGTGACACGCAGGTCACGCTGACCGCGACAACCACAGTCGGAACGGCCACCGCCACGCGGCAGATCGTCCTCACGGTTCGCGAGCTGAAAGCGGCCGCGCCGTACACCGGGTACGCGTTCAGCTACTTCACCGGCAACTCCATCGCGGGCGAGAAGATCTACTTCGCCGCCAGCCGCGGCAACACCGCACTCAAGTGGGACGAGCTGAACAACGGCCGGCCCGTGCTCGAGTCCACCAAAGGCACTCTCGGTCTGCGCGATCCCTTCCTGATCCGCTCGCCCGAGGGTGACCGGTTCTTCCTGATCGCGACCGATCTGTCCATCGGCCGCAACGGCGACTGGGATGCCGCACAGCGCCAGGGCAGCCGCTATCTGGAGGTCTGGGAGTCGACCGACCTCATCACCTGGTCCGAGCAACGGCACGTCCTCGTCTCACCCGAGACCGCAGGCAACACCTGGGCCCCGGAGGCCTACTGGGATCAGGAACTCCAGTCGTACGTCGTCTTCTGGGCATCGAAGCTGTACGCCGCGGACGATCCGGGACACACGGGTTCGACGTACAACCGGATGCTCTACGCAACGACCCGGGACTTCCGGACCTTCAGCGCACCGAAGATCTGGCAGGACCGGGGCGAGTCCCGGATCGACTCGACGGTGATCAGGGAGAACGGCGCGTACTACCGGTTCACCAAGGACGAGGGTGGTGGCGGCACCGGATGCTCGGACATCATCCAGGAGAAGTCGTCGTCGCTGACGGCGGTGGACCTGCCCGGCAACCCGTCGTGGGTGATGCAGGACTCGTGCATCGGCCGGGACGCGGGGACGTCGGCGGTCGAAGGCCCGACCGTCTTCAAGGCCAACCCGGGCGACACCTCCGGCTCCAAGTACTACCTGTTCGTCGACGAGTACGGCGGCCGCGGGTACATCCCTCTCGGCACCGACGACCTGGAGGCGCCGAACTGGAAGGTGCCGACAACGTACTCCCTGCCGGCCAGTCCACGCCACGGCACGGTCCTCCCCGTGACGCAGGCCGAACTCGACCGGCTGCGCGACGGCCTGGTGCTCCCCGATCCGGTGAAGGCCGACGCGAACGGTCTGGTCGCGCACTACCCGTTGAATCAGACCAGCGGCGCCACGGCGACCGACGTGACCGGGCACGGGTACGACGGTGTGGTCTCGGGCGACACGACCTGGACCGACGGCGCTCTCACTCTCGGCGGCACCAACGGTCACGTGAAGCTGCCCGACAACCTGATGGCCGGACTCGACGCGATCACTGTCTCGACCAAGGTCTGGATCGACTCCGGCCAGCAGACGCCGTACTTCATCTGGGGACTGGGCAACACCGCCAGCGATGCCGGCAACGGCTATCTCTTCACCACGGGTGACGGCTACCGTACGTCGATTGCCACCGGCAACTGGACGACCGAGCAGACCGCGTCGGCGGCCAACGCCGTACCGCGTGGTGTCTGGAAGGCGCTCACCTACACGCTCACCCCTGACGGCGTCGCCACGATCTATCTCGACGGTGTCCAGGTCGGGCAGAAGACCGGTGTCTCCATCGCTCCCGGCGACATCGGCGGTGGGCGGACGACAGCGAACTACCTGGGGCGTTCGGTGTATACCTCGGACAAGTACCTGAAGGGCAAGATGCGCGACTTCCGGCTTTACAACCGTGCCCTGTCGGCCGCAGAGGTCAGCGACCAGGACGCGGACCCCCACGCGGTGATCGGCGTCGACCTGGCCAGCCTCAAGGTTCCGGCGATCATCGACGACGCCTCGTCGACCGTCACGCTCCCTGTTGCCCCCGGCACCGATCTCACCAAACTCGCGCCGGTGCTCAAGGTGGTGTCCACCTCGACGATCTCGCCGACCGGGCCGGTGGACCTGTCGACGCCGAAGACCTTCACGGTCACCGCGCAGGACGGCACCAAGCGGACCTGGACGGTGAAGGCGGTCGTGATGCGCTCTCCCGTACTGCCCGGCTACAACGCGGATCCGAACATCGCCCGCTTCGGCGACACCTACTACCTCTACGTGACGACCGACGGGTACGCCGGCTGGGGCGGCAAGGACTTCTACGTCTGGAACTCGAAGAACCTGGTGGACTGGCAGCGGTCGGCGAAACCGATCCTGACCCTCGACGGCGCGAACGGGAACGTGCCGTGGGCGAGCGGCAACGCGTGGGCGCCGACGATCATCGAGCGCGGTGGCAAGTACTACTTCTACTTCTCCGGGCACAACCCGGCGTACAACCGCAAGACGATCGGCGTCGCGGTGGCCGACAGTCCCGAGGGCCCGTTCACCGCGCAGCCGACGGCGATGATCCTCAACAACGAGGCCGTCACGTCAGGTCAGGCGATCGATCCGGCCACGTTCCAGGATCCGGTCACCGGGCGGTACTACCTCTTCTGGGGCAACGGTTCACCGGTGTACGCCGAGCTGACCGACGACATGCTGGCGATCAAGCCGGAGACCCTGAAGCCGATCAGCGGCCTGACCGGGTTCCGCGAGGGCTCCTTCGTCAACTACCGCAACGGGACGTACCACCTGACGTACTCGATCGACGACACCGGTTCGCCGAACTACCGAGTCGGCTACGCGACGGCCAAGAGCATCGACGGACCGTGGACCTACCGCGGCGTCATCCTGGAGAAGGACCCCGCGCAGGGCATCCTCGCGACCGGGCACCACTCGATCATCCAGGTCCCGGGCACGGACGACTGGTACATCGCCTATCACCGGTTCGGGATGCCGGGCGGCGACGGTCAGCATCGCGAGACCACGATCGACCGGCTGTACTTCGCCGCCGACGGGACGATCGCGAAGGTGGTGCCGACGCTCACCAGTGTGCAGCCCGTGGTCCCGCTGACGCCGGCGCCGAAGGTGGTGAAGGCGCCCGCCGTACAAGGCAAAACGGTCGCCGGGTATGCCCTCACGGGCACACCCGGCGCGTGGAACCAGACCGGTCTCTCCTTCGAGTACCAGTGGATCCGGGACGGCAAGTGGGTGCCGGGGGCAACCACCAAGCAGTACCAGCTCAGCCAGGCAGACGTCGGTCACCGGCTCGCAGTACAGGTGACCGCGGTACGCCGGGGTGCCGCGCCCGCGACTGCTCTCTCGGCTCCTACCGCCGTGATCCGTTAGTTGCCCTAGGCATCAGCTGGTCAGGCCGACCACCTTCAGCACATCGGGCCAGGCCTGCAGGGCCGCGTTCAGGGTGGGGTCCTGGACGGCGGCCACTGCCTCGGCGTGGGCGTCGGAGATGACGTCGGCGATGGCCACCGGCGTACCGAGGGTTGCGGACCGGACGGCCGCCTCCACCATGGCGATGCTGATGACGTTGGAGTGCGCCTCGGTCTGGGGGATCGTCGACTCCCGGACCGCCGCCACGAACTCGACCAGCGACCCGTTGATCTCCTCGGGTTCGTCGCCGACCTCAGCGGTCAGTGCTTCTCCTGATGCGAGCTCCGCTTCCGGTGCGCCGTCGCCGTCCCAGGCCGCCGTACCGCCGGACGCGCTCGCCCGCCAGCGGCCGTTCCACGAGGTCTCCAGGCCGGGCGCGCACCAGCTTCCCGTGTACGAGAAGCGGGTGCCGTCGGCGAACCGGAAGATCGCCGACGCCGCCGCGTTGCCGTCGAACCAGCTCCAGTCCGGGTTGTACGACTCGCAGTACACCGAGACTGGCTCGGAGCCGATCAGCTTGCGGGCCAAGTCGAACTGGTGGATCGCCATGTCGACCAGCAGCGGCTCGGGCATCTGCTCCCGGAAGCCGCCGAAATGCGGTGCCTTGAAGAACTCGCAGAACAGTGACCCGATCCGGCCGAGCCCGGCGAGCTGCCGGCCGAACGCGGAACCGGCCCGGAAGTAGCGACGCGACTGCGACACCATCAGCAGTTTCCCGCTGACCTCCGACGCCGCCACCATCGCCAGTCCCTCGCGCACCGTTTCGGCCAACGGCTTCTCGCACAGCACCGGCAACCCGCGCAGCAACGCATCCACACTGACGGTGGCATGCGCACCCGGCACGGTCACGTCGATGACCGCCTCGGCGCCCGTCCGCACCGCCAACTCCTCCACCGACGCGGCGACCGGTACGTCGCCGTACCCGTGCTCGTCGGCGGCCGCCCGCGCCAGCGGTACGTCGAGGTCGATCAAGCCTGCCAGGACGACGTCCGGATTCGCCGCGATCGCGCCCAGCCAGGCCCGGCCCATGCCGCCGGCACCGACCTGGAGAAGGCGCAACGGTTCAGGCATCGGCAGGCTCCTCGATCGGGCCGCTGTAGCCGTGGCCGTTGAAGAAGTCGCCGGTCTCGTACCGCAGCAGGGTCGGCAGTGCCCGCTCCGGCCGATCGCTGTTGGCCCAAGCGACCCCGTTGGCGATCACCTTGCGAATGTCCTTGTGGTGGTAGACGGGATAGTCCTGGTCGCCGGGGGAGAAGTAGAAGATCCGGCCGTGGCCGCGCCGGAAGGTGCAGCCGGAGCGGAACACCTCGCCGCCGCTGAACGAGGAGACGAAGACGAGTTCGTCCGGCACCGGGATGTCGAAGAACTCGCCGTACATCTCCTGCTGCTCGATCACGATCGGGTGCGGCACACCCTGCGCGATCGGGTGGGTGGGATCGACCGTCCAGACCAGCTCGCGGTCCTGCTCGCTGCGCCAGCGCAGCGTGCAACTGGTGCCCATCAGCTTGCCGAAGATCTTCGACCAGTGGCCGGAGTGCAGCACGACCAGGCCCATCCCGGACAGCACGTGCTGGTAGACCCGGTCGACGACGGCGTCGTCCACCTCGCCGTGCGCGGCGTGGCCCCACCAGACCAGGACGTCGGTCCTGGCCAGCACCTCCTCGGTCAGGCCGTGCTCGGGTTCGTCGAGCGTCGTCGTACTGACCGAGGCGTCGGCGCCGAGGTTGTCGCTGATCCCGGCGGCGATCGTCGCGTGCATACCGTCGGGGTAGATCTCGGCGACGTGCGGCTCGATCTGCTCGTGCCGGTTCTCGCCCCATACGAGTACCCGAATCGTCATCAGTGTTCGTCCTTGGTTGTCGAGGGTCATTTGACGGCGCCACCGAGGGCGCCGGCGGCGATGTACTTCTGGGCGGCGATCAGCAGCACGATGGCCGGGATCGCCGACAGCACAGCGGTCGCCATCACCGCGTTCCAGTTCTGGACCTGGGTGCCGAGGTACTGGTAGATCCCCAGCGTGACGGGCCGCACGCCTCCCTTGGTGGTCAGCGTGAGGGCGAAGAGGAAGTCACTCCAGGAGAACAGGAACGTGAACAGTCCCGCGGTGATGAGCGAGTTCTTGCTGATCGGCAGCACGATCGCGACGAACGCCCGGACCAGTCCGGCGCCGTCCACCCGCGCGGCCTCCACCAGCGAGGCCGGCAGCGACAGCATGAACGAGCGCAGGATCAGGATCGCGAACGGGATGCCGCTGCTGCAGTTGGCCAGGATCAGCCCGGGAATCGAGTTCAGCAACCCGATTTTCTCGTACGCCGTGTAGAGCGCGTTGGCGATCACGATGCCCGGGATCATCTGCGAGACCAGGATCGCCAGCAGCCCGATGCTCACCCAGCGGGACCGGAACTGCGACAGCGCATACGCGCACGGCGCGGAGATCAGCAGGCACAGCACGACCGTGCCGGTCGCGATGATCACGCTGGTGACCAGGTTGTGCCCTTGCTCGCTGAGCGCCCGCCGATAGCCGGCGAACGTCGGGTCGAGCGGCAGGAAGCCCGCGGTGAGGGTGTTCCCGGACGGCTGCAGCGAGGCGTTCACCATCCAGTAGACCGGGAACAGCATCATGGCCAGGATCAGCACGCCGATCGCCGTGTAGACGGCACGACGGGCAACGGAATCGGACATCGGCGTACTCCTCCCGGCGGTCATTCGTCCACCGCGCGCCGGGTCGTGCGCAGGTAGAGGATCGCGAACACCAGCGAGACCGCGATCAGGATGTTGCTCAGCGCCGCGCCCTGGCCGAACTTGAAGTCGACGAACGACCGTTGGTAGGACTGCGTCGCCAGCGTCTGGGTGGCATTGGCCGGTCCACCACCGGTCAGGCCGAGGATGATGTCCAGCACCTTGATCGTGTAGACCACCCCGAGCACGAGCAGCACACTCGCCACCGCGCGCAGGTTCGGCCAGGTGATGTAGCGGAACCCGCGCCAGCCGGTGGCCCCGTCCAGCTGCCCGGCCTCGTACAACTCCACCGGGATCTCGGCCAGGCCGGAGTACAGCAGGGTGACGTTGAACGGGATGCCGATCCAGATGTTCACGCCGATCACCGCGATCAGCGCGACCGACGGCGAGTTGAGCCACGGCACCGGATCGTTGACGATGCCGAGCCCCATCAGCGTGCGGTTCAGGATGCCGCTGTCCTGTTCGAGGATCGACCGCCAGGTCGCACTGGACACGATCAGCGGCAGCAGCCATGGCAGCAGGAGCAGTGACCGCAGTACGCCGCCGAGTGGGAACCGCCGCCGGAAGAACAGCGCCAGCGCCAGCCCGATGCCGAACTGGAAGGCGATGGACCCGATGGTGAACAGCGCGGTGTTCACCATCGCCTGCGAGAACAGGTGGTCCTTCACGACGGTCGTGTAGTTCCGCAGCCCGACCCAGGGCGCCTGCCCGGTGAAGAAGGTCCGCAGGGTGTAGTCCTGCACGCTCATCAGCAGGTTCTTCACCACCGGATAGCCGAACAGCGCGAGCATCGCCAGCGCCGCGGGGGCGACGAACAGGACCTTGGTCAGCTCCTCACCCCGACGACGCCGCAGCCGGGCCTTGCGCACCGGCTGCGGGCCGGATTCCTCGGTGCTGGGAGTGAGCGTCGGTGCGTGCACCATGGTTCTTCTCCCTGTCGCCCGGCTCAGCCGGAGGCCTGCTTGAAGGCGTCCTGGGCCGAGGCCTTACCGGTCAGCGCGAGCTGGATCGCCTGGTAGATCACCTTCGCGGCGTCCGGCCACTTGTCGCCGAGTTTGCCGGTCCGGGCGCGGGCGGTCTTGACCTGTTCGGCGAACGCCTTCATCGACGGCACCTCCTGGGCGTACTGGTCGAGCAGCGCGGTCTTGGTCGGCAGGGTGAACCGGGCCTTCGCCCAGGCCAGTTCGTTCTCGTCCGAGTTCAGGCACTTCACGAAATCGGCGGCCTTCTGCTGCTTGGCCTGGTCCTTGTTCAGCGGGACCGTCCAGGCCTCACCGCCGAGCGGCGCGACCGGGGTCTGGTCCGGCTTGTTCAGCGGGAACGTGACCACGTCCCACTTCACGTTCGGCGCCTTCGCCAGGGCCGGGATCTGCCACGGGCCGTTCACCATCATCGCGGCCTTGCCGGCGACGAACTGGTCCTTCACGTCGCCCTGGGTCCAGTTGATGACGCTCTTCGACGCCGACCCCGACTTGACCAGGTCGACCCACAGTTGCAGCGCCTCGGCCACCTGCGGGCTCTTCAGGTCGGTCTCGTCGCCGCCGTTGGTCCACATCGCCGGCAGGAACTGCCAGGAGCCTTCGTAGGTGGCGTTCGCGTTGAAGGCCATCCCGTACCGGCCGGGCTTGGTGAGCTTCTTGGCCGCGGCCTTCAGCTCGTCCCAGGTCTTCGGCGGCTGGACACCGGCGTCGGCCAGCATCGTCTTGTTGTAGAACAGCGCGATCGTGTTCGTCACCGGCGCCAGTCCGTACAGCTTGCCCTGGTACGACGTCGCGTCGACCATGCCCTGGATAACTCCGTCGGCGTTCAGCCCCAGGTCGTTCAGCGGCGCCAGCGCGCCGGTGGCCGCGATCTGCTGGACGTCGGGGTTGTCGAGCATCAGCACGTCGGGCAACGTCTTCGAGGACGCCTGCTGCAGCACCTTGGCGATCAAGGTGTCACCAGGCACCGTCTCGCGCTTGATGGTGATGCCCAGCTTGCTCGCGCAGGAGTCGAGGCCCTTCTGGACCAGCGCCTTGTCCGGGTCGTTGTTGTAGTAGTCCAGGATCGAGAGGCTGGTGACGCTCTGGCCCGACGACGACGATTTGTTGCCGCTGTCGCCACAGCCGGCCAGCGCGAGCGACAGTGCTGTCACACCCGCCAGCGCCGCGGCGATCCGGTTGCCGATCATGACATTGCTCTCCTTCGGATGAATGGTGACGGCGGCCGCGGAAGGCGCGATCTAAGCGCTTAACCGCTGGCCGGCGGAGAAGGGTGGCTACCTTGTGGATGGGTCGGTAAACCGCTTAACTGAGGTGTCACAGGACTATGTTCCTTGCGTCACACTGCTGTCAAGAGTTCAGGGAGGGCCGATTCCGATGGTGACCATGCGAGACGTCGCGCAGCGGGCCGGGGTCTCGATCGCGACCGTGTCCTTCGTCCTCAACGACACCAAGCCGGTGACGCCGGCGACCCGCGCGAAGATCGAGCGGGCGATGACCGAGCTCGGGTTCCGGCGCAACATGGTGGCCCGGGCGCTGGCCAGCCGGCGTACCCGGATCATCGCTATGGCGTACCCGGCACTGGACCACCGGTTCGGGTTCTCGGCCGCGGAGTTCTTCACCAGCGCGGCCGACGCGGCCCGCAAGCAGGACTACCACCTGGTGTTGTGGCCGGTCGGCAACGACGGCGCCGAGCTGACCGAGCTGGTCGGGCAGAGCCTGGTCGACGGCGTCGTCCTGATGGAGGTCCAGCTCGACGATGCCCGGGTCGGCATCCTGCAGTCGATCGGTACGCCGTTCGCCCTGATCGGCCGGACCACCACCCCGGACGGCCTTCCGCACGTCGACATCGACTTCGAGACCACGGTCGAGAACGCGGTAGGGGAGTTGTACGGCCTGGGTCACCGGCAGATCGTGCTGGTCGCGGGCGACCTGAGCCATCCGAGCTTCCGCAACTACGGCCCGTACGTCCGCAGCGAGGCGGCCTATCGCCGGGTCGCGGCGGAGTACGGCGTGCAGACCGTCATCATCGAGAGCTCGGACACCACCCGGTCGGGTCAGGAGGTCGCGGCCCGGGTGATGGCCGAGCATCCCAACACGACGGCGGTCCTGGTGGTGAACGAGTACGCCGCCCTCGGTGTCGTGTCCGGCCTCAAGAAGCTGGGCCACGACGTGCCGCGGGAGATCTCGGTGCTGGCTCTGCTGATGTCGTCGGAGACCGCGCGGCTGGCCGACCCGGAACTCACGATCATGCGGACCCCCGGTCCCGAGCTCGGCCAGCTCGGCACCGAAGCCCTGATCCGCCAACTCGAAGGCGCCGACCCACTCCCGCCCCAACTCGTCCCGGCCGCCTACCAGCCAGGCGGTACCACGGCGCTGCCGCGCTCTGGTTGAGTCTCCTGCCTGCTAGGAGCACCGCTGTCAGACCGGCTCGATCGGAGTGAAGGTGAGGGTTTCCAGGCCGAGGCCGCGCGCGGCGAAGACGACGTACAGGGTGCTGGGCGGCTGGCTGGTGGTGAGTTCGAAATCGGCCTCGGTCCAGCTGTGTCGCGGGCCGGTCGGCGCGATGTCGCACTGGCCGAGCAGTTCGCCGTGCAGGGGATCGTCGGCGCGGAGTTCGAGCCGGCCGGATGCAGCGCTCTCGTTGGAAACCCTTGCGGTACAGGTGAATCGGCCGATCGGCAGCTCGATGTCGTCGAACGCGAGCCAGGCGCCGGCATCCAGCGACTGGGTCGCCTCGCCCCGGTCCGGCGCGACGGAGATCAGCGTCATCGCGCAGTACTGGTCGAAGGTGATCGACGCCAGCGGACGGGAGGTGAGCTTCCGGGCCGGGATGCGTTCGCCCAGGACGTCGACGGTCGCGGTCAGCCGGGTGTCGGTGCAGGACCGGCCGATCAGGATGCTGTGCCGCGCGGTTTCGACGCACGGCCGATCCCGGGTGACGTCCCAGAACGCCAACTCGGCGGCCGACAGTGTGAGCTCGACCCGCTCGCTCTCGCCGGGGGAGAGGGCTACCCGCCGGAAGTCACGCAGCTGCCGCAGGGGTTGCTTGACGCGTGAGCGCTGCTGATGCGTGTAGAGCTGGACGACCTCGCGTCCGGCCCTGGTGCCTGTGTTGGTGACCGTGCAGCTGATCCGGAGTTCGCCGTCGGCCGGCATCGACGCGGCGCTGATCTCGAGATCGGAATAGGCATAGGTGGTGTAGCTGAGTCCGTGGCCGAACGGATAGAGGGGAGTGCCGCGGTAGTAGAGATAGGTCGCGTCGGTGGCGACGATGTCGTAGTCGAGAAGGTCGGGCAGGTCCGCGGCCGACCGGTACCACGTCTGCGGCAGCCGGCCACTGGGATCGCAGTCCCCGAACAGGACGTCCGCGAGCGCCCGGCCGTACTCCTGGCCCCCGTGTGCCGACCAGAGCACGGCCGGAAGGTTCTGCTGCGCCCAGCAGGTCGAGAACGGATAACTGCTGCTCATCACGAGGACCGTCCGCGAATTGGCTGCGTGGACCGCCTTGGCCAACCGCTCCTGCGCTGCGGGCAGGTCGAGCTCGGCGCGGTCCTCGGTCTCCCGCCCGTTGACGAGCGGATGGTTGCCCACGACAACCACCGCGACGTCCGCCCGAGCGGCGAGCTCCGTACTCCGGGCCGTGCCGTCGACGACGACCTCGACGAGGAAGGCCGTCGCCTCGGCCCGATCGGTCAACGTGACGGTCTCACCGGCCCGGAGGAAGCGGCCGCTGTTCAGGTGCTGGACCAGGGTGGTCGATTCGCTGGTCTGGATCAACCGGAAGGTCTGCTTCACCTCCCAGCCGTTCGGGCCGGGCTGATCCGCGACCAGCCTGTCGTCGTCGGTGACGGTCAGATGCCGGCCGGTGCGGACCGAGCGGAGCGCCCAAGCCTCACCGCCCCAGTCGAAGAGATCGAACAGTGCGCTCTCGTCAGCGTCGCCTGCGGAAACGGCCAGCTCGTCCTCGGCGCCGACGGCCAGTCGCAGGTCGGTTTCGGCCACCCGCAGGGCGATCCGGTCCACGCCCTCACAGAACTCGACGCGGTCGGAGCCCAGGCGCTCGACCAGCCCGTCGAGCGCGGTGATCTGGTACGGCAGCGTTCCGGCGTACCAGTCCTCGTAGAGCTTGTCGCCCAGTGGCCCGATGACGGCGACCAGGCCGGTGGACGCGCTGTCCAGCGGGAGCACGTGGCACTCGTTCTTGAGCAGTACTACGGACTGCCGCGCCGCATCCAGCGCGAGCTGGCGGTGTTCGGGGCAGTTCACCAGATCTGGATCGAGGCTGCGGTAGGGATCGAGCTCGGGTGGATCGAACTCGCCCAGCCGGAACCGGATCGCCAGCGCGTGCCGGGCGGCGGTATCGATGTCGGACTCCTCGAGCAGGCCGCGCTCGATGGCCTGCTCCAGATGCCGGATCGACGGGCCGGCGTCGGCGCCGTCCTGGGTGAAGCTGTCGACTCCGGCCAGCAGCGCACCGGCGTACGCCGATGGTCCGTCCGGGTAGTAGTGCTGGGGCTCGATCAGGTTCGCCGGGGCGCCGGCGTCGCTGACGACCAGCAGGTCGTCGGCCGTCCATTCCCGCACCACCTGGTTGATCAGCGGGCTCAGGTGCGCCGGCCGGCCGTTGACCAGGTTGTACGACGGCATCATCGCGACGGCGGCGCCGGCCTCGATCGGGGCACGGAACGCGGGCAACTCGTAGTCGTGCAGGACCCGGGGCGGCAGGTTGCTGGAGGTCTCGCAGCGATCCGTCTCGTTGTTGTAGGCAAGGAAGTGTTTCAGGGTGGGTGCGGTCTTGAGGTAGTCCGGCCGGTCGCCGGTCAGGCCGCGGCCGTAGGCGGTCGCCATCTTGCCGGTCAGCCAGGGATCCTCGGAGAACCCTTCCTCGTTGCGTCCCCAGCGCGGGTCGCGGAGCGGGTTCACCACCGGCGCCCAGACGTTGAGCCCGACGTCACCCGGATCCTTCTGATGGAACACCCGGACCTCGTTGCCGATCGCGTTGCCGACCGTGCGGACCAGCTCGGGGTTCCAGGTCGCGGCCAGACCGATCGCCTGCGGGAAGACGGTCGCCGGGCCGAGCCAGGCCACCCCGTGCAGCGCTTCGGTGCCGGTCCGGAACGAGGCCACGCCCAGCCGCGGTACGGGCATCTGGTGCTGGTGGAGCAGACCGAGCTTCTCGGCCAGGGTGAGCCGGCCGAGCAGGTCGGTGATCCGTTCGTCGAGCAGGCGCGCCGGATCGCGGTACGGAACAGGGGCGGTGGTGTTCATCGAATCGGACTCCGATGGGCTCGACGGGGGAACGATTCGAAGCGCTTCGATCAGAAATCGAAGGGGCGGATCGATCGTGATCGAAGCGCTTCGACGACAGGGGCCAAAAAATCCGCCGCGGCTCATGACGGCCGTGTTACGACGGAGTGACTCAGAGGTTCGCATCCTCTGAGCAACCGGTCAAGACCTGAGCGCTACTACAAGCGGGCTGCCGGCAGCCGGCAGTCGGCTCTACGAGCGGGCCGTCGGCAGCCGGCCGGAGTCGAGCCGGTCGAGCGAACGGGCGACCGCTCCGATCGACGTTCCGTCGTGGCCGAAGGTGGAGGCGATCACCTCGCAGCCGCCGGCGTCGGGAGCCAGCGCCCGGTCCCGGAGTTCCTTCTCGGCGGACGGAATCAGCCATTGCGCTAGCAGTGCGTACGAGCCGCCCAGCACGACCGTGCCTGGATTCAGCACGTTCACCAGCACCGAGATGCCCTGGCCGATGCGGCCACCGACCTCGGTCAGGATGCCGATCACCTCGGCGTCGCCCGCCTCGGCCCGGCGCACCACCTGCTCCAGCTGAACCTGGGGATCGGGGTCGACGGCGCTGTCCGGTGCGAGCCGGGCGAGGATCGCTGGGATGCCGGCCATGGCTTCGAGGCAGCCGCGCCGACCGCAGCCGCAGAGCGGGCCGCCGGGCTCGATCTCCAGATGGCCGATCTCGCCGACGTAGCCCAAGGTGCCGCGCAGCGGTCGCCCGTCGCAGATCACGCCCGCGCCCATCCCGGTGTCACCGGTGAGCAGGATCAGATTCTCGGCACCGGCCTGCGGACCGTAGCGAAGCTCGGCCAGCGCCCCCAGGTTGGCGTCGTTGTCGACGATGACCGGAATGTCCGGCCGGCCGAGCGCCTGGGTCAGGTCGGCGCGGAGCCGGACGTCGCGCCAGCCCAGGCCGGCGGCGAGGACGACCGAACCGTCCCGATTCACCAGACCGGGCACGCCGACGGTCAGGCCGAGCACCTGGCGACCGGACGACTGCACGGTCGCGATCGCCCGCCGGGCCAGTGTGACCAGGGCGGCCGTGGTCTTCGCCGGGCCGGCATCCACCCCGGGCCCGGCGCGGTGCCAGCGCAGCAACTGGTTGCCGGCGATGTCGTAGGCGGACGCGCTCAGGCCCCGGGCGCTCACCTCCAGCCCGATCGCGGCGTACGCCGATCCGTCGAGCACCAGCAAGGTCGCCGGGCGGCCGACGTGGTTCTGCGTCTGCTGGGTCTCGCGAACCAGCCGCCGGTCGATCAGGTCGCCGACGATGCTGGTCACGGTCGCCTTGTTCAGCCCTGTCCCGGTCGCGATCGCGGCCCGGGAACAGGGCGCCTCGCGGCGGAGGTAGGCGAGCACCGCGGCCAGGTTGGTGGCACGCACGTCGGTGTGGTCCGCGGTCTGTGTGGTCAAGGTCCGTCCTGTCGACTCGTTCGCCGGCCGCCTGCTGGCTGGTTCAGTTCTACACCTTGTGGAGCCACCAGGCGTGAGCTAATTTGTTTGGCTACTAGCCCAACTAATTCTACGCGGGCCGGGCTCTCGTTCACAGTGCGAAAGGGAATTCATCGTGACCGGATCACCAGGCGGCTCCACCAGCCGCCGCACCTTCATCTCTTTGCTCGGCGCCGGCGCGGCCGTGGCCGCCGGCGGCACGACGCTGGCCGGGTGCTCCGGAGACGGCAAGAAGTCCTCCACCGGTGGGCACGCCGAGACCGAGGACAAACTGACCGGCCTGCTCCCGAAGTACATCGCCTATGAATCGGTCAAGCCGGACCTGCCGGGCGAGAACGGCGCCTCGCCGGGCTTCACGAAGTACCCGTCGGAGCTGAAGCGCGGGGTGCCGGACAAGGCGGTGAAGAGCGGTAAGGAGGTCTCGGCGATGACCCCGCTGTGGGCCCCGCTGCCGCCCGGCCTCGGCAACAACTCCTACTTCGACGCGAACAACGAGCGGATCGGTGCGCCGGTCCGGTTCAACATCCTGAGCGGCAACGACTACGGCGACAAGCTCGGCCCGCTGCTTGCCTCGGGCAACGTTCCGGAACTGCTCTGCGTGCCGGGCTGGAACATCTCCGGGCTGACCCGGTTCGGCCAGGCGGTCGACAAGCTGTTCGAGGACCTGACCCCTTACCTGGCCGGTGACAAGGCCTCGGCGTACCCGATGCTGGCGAACCTGCCGACCCGGGCCTGGGCGTACGGCGTGTGGAACTCCCAGCTCAAGGCGGTGCCGTTCCCCTCCGACGGCTTCCCCTGGGCGCTGTTCTACCGCAAGGACATCTTCGACCAGGTCGGCGCCGCGCCGCCCAAGACCGCCGACGAGCTGTTCGCACTGGGCAAGCAGCTGACCGATGCCAAGCGCAACCGGTGGGCCTTCGGCGGCATCTCCGACGAGGTGCAGCGTGCCTTCGGCGTACCGTCGGGCTGGCGCAAGGACGCCGACGGCAAGCTGGTGAACAAGATCGAGACGCCCGAGTTCGAGGAGGCGACGGCCTTCGTCCGCCGGGTCTTCCAGTCCGGCTACGTACACCCGACCGTGGTCGGTAACAACGCCGTCGACCAGAAGCCGTTGTTCGAGGGCGGCCAGATCGTCGTCCGCCAGGACGGCCTCGGCGCGTGGACCGAGTCGCTGCAGCGCCAGATGGCGATCAACCCCAAGTTCGACATGCAGATCGTCTCGCCGTTCGCCCACGACGGCGGCACACCGATCGTGTGGAGCGGTGACCCGGCCGGCATCTTCACGTTCGTGAAGAAGGGTCTCGGCAAGGACCGGATCGCGGAACTGCTGGGCGTGCTCAACTACACGGCCGCGCCGTTCGGTACCGAGGAGAACCAGCTCTACAACTACGGGGTCGAGGGCAAGCACTACATCCGGCAGCCTTCCGGCGCGCCGAAGCTGACGGCGCTGGGACAGAAGGAGGTCGCGAGCACCTACATCTTCCTCGGCGGGCGGCCGCTGGCCATCACCCAGAGCGAGTACCCGGGCTACGTCCAGGCGATGAGCAAGTGGCAGAACGAAGCCGTCAAGGTCCGGGAGAAGAACCTGTTCGAGGGCATCCGGGTCGAGCAGCCGGCCAAGATGGCCGCGCTGGCCCAGCCGTTCGACGACAAGCTGCAGGACATCTACCGGGGTCGGCGGCCGGTGAGCGATCTCAAGGTGGCCATCCAGGAGTGGCGCAAGAACGGCGGCGACGAAGGCCGCGACTTCTACGCCAAGGTTCTCAGTGACAACGGTCGCTAGCGGTAGACGGAGCGGTCGGGGCCGGTCCGGCGGAGCGGGCTGGCGGCACCGGCTGCGGCGGGACTGGCCGCTGCTGGTGATGGTCGCGCCGGTGATCGTGCTGCTCGGCGTCTTCCACTACTTCCCGACGCTCGGCAACGTGATCGCCTTCCAGGACTATTCGCCGTACGTCGGCATCCGTGGCAGCGACTTCGTCGGGTTCGCCAACTTCAGCCGGCTGTTCTCGGAGGTGGCGTTCTGGAAGGCGCTGGCCAACACACTGTCCATCACCGCCTTCCAGCTGGTCTTCTTCTTCCCGATCCCGATCGGTCTGGCGCTGCTGCTGAACAGCGTGCTGTCCACCCGGCTGCGTACCTTCATTCAGGGCGTCGTCTATCTGCCGCACTTCTTCTCCTGGGTGCTGGTGGTGTCGCTGTTCCAGCAGATGATCGGCGGCGCCGGCCTGCTGGCGCAGACCCTGCGCGAACACGGCCACAGCGCGGTCGACCTGATGACGAAACCGGACACCTTCATCGTGCTGGTCACGGCGCAGGCGGTCTGGAAAGACGCAGGGTGGGGGATGATCGTGTTTCTCGCTGCCCTGAGCACGATCAACCCCGCCCTGTACGAAGCGGCCGCGGCCGACGGCGCCAACCGCTGGCGGCGGCTGTGGCACATCACCCTGCCCGGTCTGCGTCCGGTGATCGTGCTGCTCCTGATCCTGCGGCTCGGCGACGCGCTGACGGTCGGCTTCGAGCAGTTCATCCTGCAGCGCAGCGCGGTCGGCGGTGGTGCGGCCGAGGTGCTCGACACCTACGTGTACTACCAGGGGCTGCTGGCCGGTGACTTCGGCTACGGCGCGGCCGCGGGCCTGTTCAAGGGGCTGGTCGGGCTCGTCCTGGTGCTGGTGGCCAACAAGTTCGCTCACCTGATCGGAGAGCAAGGGGTGTATTCGCGATCATGACCACACAGACCTTGAGTACGCCGCGCCGCCTCGCGCGGCAACGGGCCCAGACCGAGGCGGGCCGTCCCGTCTGGGAGGAACAACCGTCCTGGTTCGGCCGGCTCAGCAAGCCGGTCGTGCTGGCGCTGGTCGCGCTGCTGGTGACGTTCCCCCTGTACGTCGTCGTGGTGACCAGCCTGTCGACGACGGAAGCCGTTACCCGGGCGGGCGGGCTGGTCGTCGTACCGCGCGAGCTGACCATCGCCGCCTATGTGCAACTGCTGTCGGGTGGTGTGGTCACCCGGGCGCTCCTGATCAGTACCGGGATCACGCTCATCGGCACGGCTTTCAGTCTCGGGCTGACCGTGCTCGCGGCGTACGGACTGTCCCGGCCCGGCTCGTTGCTGCATCGGCCGCTGTTGTTCGTCGTGCTGCTGACGTTCCTGTTCGGCCCGGGCATCATTCCGAGCTACCTCGTGGTCAACGCACTCGGCCTGATCGACAGCTACGGCTCGCTGATCCTGCCGACCGCGATCTCGGCGTTCAACCTGATCGTGATGCGGTCGTTCTTCATGGGCATCCCCGGCGAGCTGATCGACAGTGCCCGGATCGACGGCGCGGGCGAGTTCGCGGTGCTGAGCCGGATCGTCCTGCCGCTGTCGAAGGCAGTGGTCGCGGTCGTCGGCCTGTTCTACGCGGTCGGTTACTGGAACGCCTTCTTCAACGCGATGCTCTACATCAACGACAACAACAAGTGGCCGCTGCAGATGGTGCTGCGGACCTACATCGTGCAGGCCCAGGTACTGCCGACCGGCGCCGGCGGGGTGACGAGCGGTTCCGGGATGGGTCTGGCCCCCGCGCCGAGCCTGGCGATCAAGATGGCGATCGTGGTGATCGCGGTCGTTCCGGTGCTGGTGATCTATCCGTTCATCCAGCGGCACTTCACCAAGGGCGTCATCATCGGCGCGGTCAAAGGCTGACCGGTCCCGAACTGAGGAGAGACATGTCCCTTCCGCGCAGACACTTTCTGGCGCTGGGTACGGGAGCGGCCCTGGCCACTACCGTCGCAGGACCGGCCGCCGCCACTGCCGGCCAGACCGGCGGCGGTGCCGGCGGGCACTACCGCTGGCGCAACGTCGAGATCGTCGGCGGCGGCTTCGTCACCGGCATCATCCATCACCCCAAGCAGCGCGGCCTGGTCTACGTCCGGACGGACATCGGCGGCGCGGCCCGGCTGGACGTCCGCACCGAGCGCTGGGTCCAGTTGCTCGAATGGGTCGGCTGGGACGACTGGAGCCTGACCGGCGTCGAGAGCCTGGCCCTCGATCCGTGCGATCCGTCCCGGCTCTATCTTGCCGCCGGCACCTATACCAACGAGTGGTCGCCGATCAACGGCGCGATCCTGCGCTCGACCGACCAGGGCCGCACGTTCCAGCGCACCGACCTGCCCTTCAAGCTCGGTGGCAACGAGCCGGGCCGTTCGATGGGGGAGCGGCTCGTGGTGGATCCGCTGGACGGCCGGGTGCTCTATTTCGGCACCCGGAACCAGGGCCTGTGGCGCAGTACCGACCGTGGCGTGACGTGGGCCCGCGTCGACAGCTTCCCCGTCGTCGGCACGCCCGGTATCGGGATCGGCTTCGTCTTCATGGATCCGCGAGGTGCCCGCCGGGGCCGCCCGACTCCGGTCATCTACGCGGGCGTCACCGATCCGGCCGGCTCGCTGTACCGCAGTACGGATGCCGGCCGCACCTGGGCCTTGGTGCCGAACCAGCCGACCGGGTTGTTGCCGCACCACGGTGAGCTCGGTGCGGACGGCTTCATCTACCTGACCTACGGCGATCGCCCCGGGCCTTACGAGATGTACGACGGCGCGGTGCACAAGGTCGACACGGCAACGGACGAGTGGACCGACATCACCCCACTGCGGCCGAACACCGGCGGCGAAGCAGGATTCGGGTACGCCGGCCTGTCCACCGATCCGCGCCAGCCGGGCACGGTGATGGTCTCCACGATGAGCCGGTGGGGTCCGGTCGACGACGTGTTCCGGTCCGTCGACGGCGGCGCGACCTGGCATTCGATCGGCGAGCGGATCGTGCTCGACACGTCCGGTGCGCCGTACCTGACCTTCCACGGTCCGTCCGCCAAGCTGGGCTGGATGATCGGTGACATCTCTATCGATCCGTTCGACTCCGACAAGGTCATGTACGTCACGGGCGCGACCATCTTCGGCACGGACGACGTCACCGGCGCCGAGGCGGGCCGGAGTACGCACTGGTCCGTTCGGGCGCAGGGTCTCGAGGAGACGGCCGTATTGGATCTGATCAGCCCGCCGTGGGGACCTCCGTTGATCAGCGCACTCGGCGACATCGGCGTCTACCGACACGACCGGCTGAACGTGGTCCCGCCCGATGGGCAGGCGTCCAATCCGGTCTCGGGGAGCTCGCCCAGCCTGGACTACGCAGCTACCGCTCCCGGGTTCGTCGTGCGCGTTGCCTATGGCAACTCTTTGCAGCGCGGTGCTTACTCGACCGACGCCGGGGTGAGTTGGCAACCGTTCGCCGGTGAGCCGGCCGGTTCATCACAGCCAGGGAAGATCGTTCTCAGCACCGACGCCCGGACGATCGTGTGGGTGCCGGGTGACGTCGTGCCGCACTACTCCCGCGACCGTGGTGCCACCTGGACCGCGGTGACCGGCCTGCCCGCGCAGGCTGTGGTCGTCGGCGACAGGGTCGACGCGAGCTTGTTCTACGCGTTCGATCCGTCCACTGGTACGGCGTACCGCAGTACCAACGGTGGTGCGACTTTCTTGCCCTCGGCAACGGGTCTGCCTACTGGGAACGGCAAGCTCGAAACAGTGCTGAACCGGGTGGGTCACTGCTGGCTCGCGGCCGGCGCGGGCGGACTGTTCCGATCGGTCGACCGCGGCGCGACGTACCAGCCGGTGGCGTCGATCGAAGAGGCGTACACCGTCGGGTTCGGTAAGGCAGCGCGCGGACGGACGGAGATGGCGGTCTACAGCTCAGGCAAGGTGGCCGGTCAGCGCGGGATCTTCCGCTCCGACGACAGCGGCCGGAGCTGGCTGCGGATCAACGACGACAAGCACCAGTTCGCGTCCACCGGCGACGCGATCGCCGGTGACCCGCGGGTCTACGGCCGGGTGTATCTGTCCACCAACGGCCTGGGAATCCCTTACGGGGAACCGGTCTGAGCGCTTCAGCGCTTGGCGGGAGCCGGGCAGGTGCTCGCGCGCGGAGTCAGCTGCGGTCGCAGCAGGGTCATCGCGGCCACCTGTCCACCCTCGAGCTTGGTGATCAGCGATTCCACCGCCTGCAGGCCGATCTCGTCGGCCGGGATGGCGACCGAGGACAGTTGTGGCACCTGCCGTTCGGCGACGTCGTCGGCGCAGATCGCCATCAGCGACATGTCCTCGGGCACCCGGCGGCCGAGCCGGCGCAGGACGTCGAGCAGCGGGCCGATGATCGGCTCGTTCTGCACGACCAGGCCGGTGATGTCGGGGTGGTCGCGCAGCAGTTGCTCGACCGTGCCGAGGACGGCGTCGAAGGTGTGCTCGCAGGGCGTCTCGACGCCGAGCACTCCGCGCCGGTCGGCGGCCGCGGTGAAGCCGGCCAGGGTTCGCTGGGCGAAGCCGGTCTGGCGTTCGTAGACGGCGGACGGCGTACCGAGCAAGGCGATCGAGCGGTGGCCGAGGTCGGCCAGGTGATCGACGCAGTGCTCACCGGCGGCGACGAAGTCCAGGTCGATACAGGTCAGTCCGTCGGTATCGGCAGGGAAGCCGATCAGGACCGACGGCATGGACAGCTCGCGCAGGACGGGGACGCGTTCGTCGTGCAGCTCGACGTCCATCACCACCAGGGCGTCGACCAGCGAACTCTGCGCGACCCGTTCGAGTCCTTCGCGCCCTTCGTCGGCCGTCAGCAGCAGAACGTCGTGGTCGAACCGGCGGGCGGTCGTGACGACCGCGGTCGCGAACTGCATCATCACCGGGACGTGCATCCCGGTCCGCAGCGGGATCACCAGGGCCAGCACGTTCGAGCGCTGGCTGGCCAGGGCCCGGGCGCTGGCATTGGGGCGGTAGCCGAGCACCCGCACGGCTTCCTGTACGCGGTCGCGGGTGTCGGAGGAGATCGAGCGCTTACCGCTGAGGACGTACGACACTGTGCTGGCCGCGACCCCCGCATGGCGGGCGACATCGGCGATGGTCACCATCGGCGTCTCCTCTTCATCAGAATTCGAAGCGCTTCGAAATCTGTTCGGTCAGGGAACAGCGTCGAGTGCGGGCCGCTCACTGTCAAGTGCGGCTGTGAGGTCGCCAGAGCTCACAGCCGCACCCGGGCAGATCAGGAGGAGGTGACGGAGTAACTGTTGGTGGTGAAATTCATGCCGCCACTGGACGAGGTGATCTCGAATCCGAATTGCACTTCATTCATCGTGGCGTTGCCGATCCAGCCGCGGGACTTGATCCAGTTCATCACCGCTTTGATGTCGACGGTGCCGGAATTGGTGTTCGAGGTCCGCACGAACGAGTAGACCGCGTTGGACCCGTTGCTGCCCTTGTAGACATTCCAGCTGTGGCCGCCGACCGACGCCGAGGTCTGGAAAGAACCGATCGGCCCGACCGCGCCCTGCTTGTTCATCCAGAGCATGATCTCGTAGGCGTTGCCACCGGCCCAGATGTCGTAGGCGCTGGTGTAGGCGCCGCCACTGGGCGGGCTGACGTTGAAGCTGCTGCGCAGGGTGCCGAGGGAGTCGATGCTCCGCCCGATGTTCCTGGCCGAGTGCGGGTAGGCCTTCACCCCACCGGTGTTGGGATGGTTGGCCCAGACACCGAAATTGCTGTAGGAGTTGGCCCAGATCGTCTGTGGGCCGGCGCCGCCGCCCCAGACGTCGTTGCGGACCGTGTAGCCGCCGTTGGACCAGGACGCGAACTTGTCCGACGACGACCAGGTGGCGGCACTGGCGGGTAGTACGGCGGTGACGGACGCGGCGAGCGCCGCGACCAGGGCTGTTGCCAATTTCCAGGATCTCGACATGCTGATCTCCCTCTTCGGGGGCGGAACCACAGGGCACGACGGGCAACTGCCCGCCGTCAGCAGGGGAACGGGTCGGGTCGCGCGCCGGGCGGTGGCGCGCGACCCTGTCGAAGCGCTTCGAAAAGTTCTCGAAGCTCGAAACCGGAATGCGGTGCGGGCATTGGGTTCTCCGTGATCCTTGGTCTGTCGAATTCGATTCGAATCGACGGACGAGGTCAACCAGGTGAGCTGGCGGAATAGGAGAACTATTGCAGCCGTGTTAATCGGGAGTCAACAGCCGGTAATGCCCTGATTGCGTTTGGCAACAGATTCGCCGGCGGCTACCCCTCGAGCTTCGTGCGCAGTGCCGTCCAGCCGCCGGCGGCGACGGTCACTTCACCGTCGACCTGTTCGCCGCTGACCAGCTCGATCCCGTCGGACGGCAGCCGGACATCTTCGGCCGTGTGGTTCAGAACGAACCGGTACCGCGCGTCCGCCGAGCGCCGCGTGATCACCTCGACGCCGTCGGGCAGGTCGACCGGCGTGATCCCGGCAGCACCGACGACTTGCGTCATCAACGACCGGTACGCCGGGTCGGTGAGCCAGGTGGAGGTGTACCAGACGTTGTCGCGGCGGGTGATCGCCGGCAGGCCGTCGAGGGCGCCGCCCTGGTAGTGAGCGATCGCCTCGGCGCCCTCGAGCCGGACCCGTTCGCTCCAGCCTTCGGCCAGCTCACCGGTGTCGAGGTGGATCGTGCCGTCCACCGGCAGGAACTCCTCGACGCGGACACCGAGCAGTTCCCGGAACGCGCCGGGGTAGCCGCCCAGCCGGATCTGCGTGGTCTCGTCGGCGATCCCGCTCAGCGAGGTGATCAGCAGCTGGCCGCCGCTGTCGGCGTACTGGTTGATCGAGGCAATCACCTCGTCACTGGCCAGATACAGCGACGGGACAACGACCACTCGGTACGCCGTGAGGTCGGCGGTGGGATGCGCGAAGTCGGTCCCGATGCCGAGCTGCCACAGTTGCCGATGGGCGGCGCGAACCGCTGCCAGGTAGTCGATCTCGGGCGACGGCAGTGCCGGACCGTCGGTCGCCCACCAGGATTCGGCATCCCACAGGATCGCGACTTCCGCCTCGACCTCGGCGGTGTCGGCCTCGGCGAGCCGCGGCAGCAGTTCACCCAGTTCGGTGATCTCGCGGAAGGCCCGGCTGTCGGCGCCGGCGTGCGGGACCATCCCGCTGTGGAACCGTTCCGCGCCGCCACGGGACGCCCGCCACTGGAAGAACAGCGCGCCGCTCGAACCGCGAGCGATGTGCGAGATGCTGTTGCGCGCCATCCGCCCGGGCTCCTTGGCGTGCATCCGGCCGCGGTCGTTGAACGAGCCGGCCGCCTGCTCCATCAACAGCCAGCGGCCACCGCCCCACGAGCGGGCCAGGTCCGCACCGAATGCGGTCTGCTGCTCCGCCTCGATGCCGGAACCGTCGGGGTAGTGGTCGATCGCCACCAGGTCCACCTCGCGGGCCCAGCGCCAGTGGTCGACGGGAACCCAGCCGCCGAAGACGAAGTTGGTCGTGATCGGGATGTCCGGGGTGAGCGCACGGAGTACCGACTTCTGTTCCTGGAAGGCGGTCAGCAACTCGTCGGAGAGGAAGCGCCGGAAGTCCAGCATTTGCGCGGGATTCGGCAGGTACTGCGTCCGTCGCGGCGGGAACACCTGCTCCCAGACCGAGTAGCCCTGACTCCAGAAGGCCGTCGTCCAGGCGGCGTTGAGCGCAGCCAGGTCGCCGTACCGGCCCTGCAGCCAGGTCCGGAAGGATGCGGCGACGTGATCGCAGTGGCAGGTGGAGCCGTACTCGTTGTGCACGTGCCACATCGCGAGCGCAGGATGATCGCGGTACCGCTCACCCAGCACCCGAGCGATGCCGACGGCCGCCTCCCGGTACGCCGGCGCGCAGACGCAGTAGGTGTCCCTACTGCCGTGCAGCAGCCGTACGCCGTCGGCCGTGACCGGCAGCGCGTCGGGATGAGCAAGGCTGAACCACGGAGGCGGTGAAGCGGTCGGTGTCGCCAGATTCACCTTGATGCCGTTGCCGTGCAGCAGATCGAGCACCTGGTCGAGCCAGCCGAACTCGTAGCGCCCGGGCTCCGGCTCGAGACTCGACCAGGAGAAGACGCCGACCGTCGCGAGGTTCACCCCAGCACGGCGCATCAGCTCCATGTCCTCGGCCCAGATCTCGGGCGACCACTGCTCGGGGTTGTAGTCGCCACCGTAGTAGAGCTCAGGCATCGACGACCACCGTGACGGTGAACTGACCACAGCTGCCTTCAAGCACCCGGGATTCCACCTGGCCGCCAGTCAAGGTCAGCTCGATGACCGCGCCGGTCTCCCCGTTCGGCCCGGGGAGACGGACGCGTGTCACCGCACCCTCAGCGGGTGCGTACCAGCGCAGCTCGACACCATCGGTCCAGTCGTACTCCGGACGGTCGTCCACTGCGCCGAAGGGGATCACCGCGCCCTGCCTGGCCAGCAAGGGCAGTTCGTCGAACCCGTAAGTGCGGGTGACCCAGCGGCTGCCGTCGAACTGTTCGCCGGTGAGCAGGTGGGTCCACGTTCCTTCGGGAAGGTAGAAGCGGACCTCGCCCTCCTTGCTCATCACGGGTGCGACCAGTACGTCGGGGCCGAGCATGTACTGGCGATCGAGGTACGCGACGCCCGGATCGGTGGGGAACTCCAGCACCATCGGCCGCATCATCGGCGTACCGTCGGTGTGGGCGTCTTCGGCGACGACGGCCAGGTAGGGCATCAGCGACATCTTCAGCTTGGTGAAGCGACGCAGTACCTGAACGGCCTCCTCATCGAAGGCCCACGGCACCCGGTACGACCCGGACCCGTGTAGCCGCGAGTGCGACGAGAGCAGGCCGAACGGCACCCAGCGCTTGAAGACGGCCGCGTCCGGCGTGCCCTCGAAGCCGCCGATGTCGTGACTCCAGTACCCGAAGCCGGACGAGGCGAGCGACAGCCCGCCGCGCAGCGACTCGGCCATCGCCTCGAAGGTGGACTCGCAGTCGCCACCCCAGTGCACCGGGAACTGCTGGCCACCGACCGTCGCCGAGCGCGCGAACAGTACTGCGTCGCCCTCGCCGCGGTTCTCCTTCAGCAGGTCGAAGACGGCCTTGTTGTAGAGGTGCGGGTAGTAGTTGTGCATACGCTGCGGGTCCGAGCCGTCGTGCCAGACGACGTCGTCGGCCGGGATGCGCTCGCCGAAGTCCGTCTTGAAACAGTCCACTCCGAGATCGATCAGTGCCTGCAACTTGGACCGGAACCAGGCGGTCGCGTCCGGGTTGGTGAAGTCGACGATCGCCATCCCGGCCTGCCACAGATCCCACTGCCAGACCGAGCCGTCGGTCCGCTTCAGCAGGTAGCCGAGCTTGCGGCCCTCCTCGAACAGCACCGAGCGCTGCGCGATGTACGGGTTGATCCAGAGGCTGATCCGCAGGCCGCGCTCCTTCAGCCGCTGCAGCATCCCGGCGGGATCCGGGAACGCCACCGGGTCCCAGAGGAAGTCGCACCAGTGGAACTGCCGCATCCAGAAGCAGTCGAAGTGGAAGACGCTCAGCGGCAGATCCCGGCTGGCCATCCCGTCGACGAAGCTGGTCACCGTCGGCTCGTTGTAGTCCGTGGTGAACGACGTGGACAGCCACAGGCCCATCGACCAGGCGGGGACGCGGGCCGGCCGACCGGTGAGACCGGTGTAGCGGCGCAGCACGTCCTTCGGCGTGGGGCCCGCGATCACGTAGTACGAGAGTGCCTGTCCCTCGACGCTGAACTGGTTGCGGGAGACCACCTCCGAGCCCACCTCGAAGGAGACCTTGGCGGGAGTGTCGACCAGTACGCCGTACCCCGAACTGCTCAGGTAGAAGGGGACGTTCTTGTACGCCTGCTCGCTGGAGGTGCCGCCGTCGGCGTTCCAGATGTCGACGACCTGGCCGTTCTTCACCAGTGGGCCGAACCGTTCGCCGAGCCCGTAAATGGTCTCGCCGACGCCGAGCGCGAGCTGTTCGTGCAGGTACTGGCGGCCTTCCTGGTCAGTGATCAGGCCGATGCTGCGGGCCGACGAGCCGGTCAGCACGCGGCCGTCCCGCTCGAACCGCAGATCCCACGGCCCGTCGAGCTGGACCACGGCGGTCAGCTCGCCGCTGGTCAGCCGGGCGGTGTCCTCGTCGACCTCGACCTTGACCGGATGGTCGTCGTCGCCTGCCAGCTCGAAGGCCGGCCGCGGCGGCAGTCCGCCGCTGTGGTGCTCGATCCGGACGCCGATGATGCCGGCCGAGGGCGAGCTGAGGGTGACGGTGAACAGTGGCTGGTTGAGCGTGTCGCCGCGGCCGATGATCTGCTTGGCCGGCGCGTAGACGATCAGCGAGCGTTCGGCGGCTTCGACACTCTCGACCGCGGCCGGGCGCAACCGGGTCAGCCCCGGCCGCAGCTGCCAGTAGCCGTCTGTGAACTTCATCGACTGCCTTTCTACTTGACCGCGCCGACGGTGACGCCGCGGGTCAGTGTGCGCTGGAAGATCAGGAAGAACACGACGGTCGGGAGCAGGCTGATCAGTGCCCCGGCGTTCGTGGTGGTGGCGTCCATCAGCCGATCGCCTTGCAGGGAAGCAAGAGCGAGCGGCACGGTCTGGGTGCTGTTGTCGATCAGCATCACCAGCGGAATGAAGAACTCGTTCCAGGTCCAGATGAAGAAGAAGATCAGCAGCACCGACAGCGTCGGCCGGACCGTCGGTACGACGACGCGCCACAACGTGGTCCACCGGCCGGCGCCGTCCAGCGCCGCGGCCTCCAGCAACGCCTTCGGGAAGGTGCCGAGTACCGACGCGAGCAGGTAGGTACCGAAGGCGCTCTGGATGACGGTGAAGATGATGATCACGCTGAGCCGGCTGTTGTAGAGGCCGAGCGACTTCGCCATCGAGTACAGCGGGTAGACCAGCGCCTCCTGCGGGATCATGTTCGCCATCAGGAAGAGGGCGACGATCCACATCCGGCCGCGGACCCGGCCGACGCCGAGCGCGTAGGCGTTCAGCAGGGACAGTACGACGCCGAGCACCGCGACCGAGCCGGAGATGACGATCGAGTTGACCAGCTTGCCGCCGAAGTGGACCTGCTGCCAGTACGTCTTCAACCCGTCCAGCTGGAACGACTTCGGCCACGCCAGCGGCCCGTTGCCGGAGTAGTCGGCCGGCGACTTGAAGGCGTTCATCAGCATCACCGCGAACGGCACCAGGACCAGCAGCGCGGTGAGGACGACGAGGGCCAGGACGACCCAGCGGGCCGTACCTTGTTTGTAGCGATCGGGGTCCTTGCGGGCCACCCGGCTACGGGTCAGGGTCAGTGTGGTCATGATTCGGTCCTGCCTTGGAGCTTCAGGAAACCGATGCTGACGGCAACGATCACCAGGGTGAGCGCGGTCGCGACGGCAGCGCCGTACCCGACCTGGAGCTTGTTGAAGAAGGCGTTGTAGGCGAAGTACGACGGCACGGTGGTCGCGTGGTTCGGGCCGCCGCGGGTGAGTGCCCAGATCGGGCCGAACACCTTCAGCGCCGCGATCGTGCAGGTCAGCGTGATCACGAACGTCTCCGGCCTGATCTGCGGCAGCGTGATCGCCTGGAACCGCCGGAACCAGCCCGCCCCGTCGATCTCCGCCGCCTCGTACAGATCCGGGTCGACGCGTTGCAGGGCGGCCATGAAGATCACCACCGGGTAGCCGATCTGGACCCAGATCATCACCAGCATCACCATCGGCAACGCCGTCTTGGGATCACCCAGCCAGTCGTGCTGGCCGAGCCCGATCGCCTTCCCGACGGCGTTCACCGCACCGTCGGGACGCAACAGCCAGCCCCACAGGATGCCGGCCACGACGACCGGCAGTACCTGTGGGAGGTAGAAGGTGGCCCGCAGGAAGGAGGCCGTCTTCGGCCCGAACCGCCGTCCGATCACGTCGAACAAGGTGGCCGACAGCACCAACCCGATCAGCGTCGGCACCACCACCATGGCGACCACCATCGCCGCGGTGTTGCGGAACGACGTCCAGAACACGTCGTCGTGCAGCAGCCGGGTGTAGTTGTCGAACCCGATCCAGCGCGGGTGGCCGATCCCGGACCACTTGGTCAGGGACAGGTAGAGATTGGCGCCGAAGGGGACGGCGACGACAGCGGTGAAGGCGACAGCCCCGGGCAGCAGGTACCACCAGTAGCCTGCCTTGCCCCGGGTCATCCGTTCTTGATTTCTTGGACGCCCTGGTCGTAGGCCTTGCCGAGCTCGGCGAGTACCTGGTCAGGATTCTTGGAGCCGTTGATCAGCGACTGACCGCCGGCCACCAGCACGTCGTAGTACCCGGGCACCGGCCAGTCGGGGTAGAACGCGAGGCCGTCGGCCTTGGTGATCGCGTCGAAGTTGGCGATCAGTTCCTTGTTCTTGGGGTCGGTCACCTTGGCGAGGTCCGCCTTGACCGGTACGCCGCCGTTGTTGGCCATGATGGTCTGGATCTCGGGCCGCATCGTGATGTCGATGAAGTCGTAGGCCAGCTTCTTGTTCTTCGACTGCTCGGGGACGACCCACAGGTTGCCGGAGGAACCCGCGTTCAGCTTGTTGCCGGGGAACAGGAACGTGCCCCAGTCGAACTTCTTGATCTCGGTCGCGAACCGGCCGTACCACCACGAGCCACTGACGATCATCGGCGTCTTGCCGGCGATGAAGGCGGTGCCCATGTCCTCGGCCTTCAGGCTGGCCGACTGCTTGGAGATGTAGCCCTTCTGGACCCAGTCGCGGAAGGTGTCGGCGCCGTACTTGAGCGGGTCGGCCTTGAAGTCGACGCTGCCCTTGTAGAGCTGGTAGTTGTCGACGAAGGAGCGATCGGCCTTGGACAGCGCGAGTTCGTAGTACAGCTGACCGGCCGGGTACTCCGCGCCGGCCATCCCGAGCGGGGTGACCTTCTTCGCGACGAAGGTGTCCATCGCGGCGGTCATCTCGTCGAGCGTCTTCGGTACGGCGACGCCGTACTGCTTGAAGAGGGCCTTGTTGTAGTAGACCATCACGTACTCGCCGTAGTTCGGGACGCCGAACCAGTTGCCGGAGCCCATCACGCCCTTGTCGTCGTACCGGGCGGTGGTCTGCAGGCTCGGGCTGAGCACCTTGTCCCAGCCGCGCTTGGCGACCTCGTCGCTCAGGTCCGTGAGCAGGCCCTTGGAGCTGAGCAGGCCGGCGGTGGCGTTGCCCTTGTTGTACTCCATCAGGTCCGGCGCCTGGTCGGAGGCGAGGATCATCGACGCGTTCTGCTGGATCTGCTCGAACGCCTTGCGCTCGAACTGGACCGTGACGCCCGGGTGCTCGGTCTTGAACACCTCGATCGCCTTGTCCCAGGCCTTGCCCATCGCGCCGTTCGCGCTTTCGTAGTGCCACAACTTCAGCGTCCCGGTCCCGGTGTCGCTGCCGCTGTCGTTGTCGTCACCGCTGCTACCGCAGCCGGCCAGCACGAGAGCGAGCGAGACGATCGCCGCTCCTGCTGAGATCATGGTGCGGGGAAACCGCATGGGTGTACTCCTTTGAACGGGTGTGTGTCCGGTGCTTTCCTCGGTCCGTCGTCGCGTTGCAGCGCGGCGGCGGACCCTTGTCAGTGCTTGCGCGCCTCGGCGCTGGTACCGCGGATCTCCAGGACGCAGGGCAACAGCTCCTGGTACGTCGATGTGTCGTGCTCGCCCACTCTCTTCAACAGCGCCCGCGTCGCCGCCGCCCCCAGCGCCGCGCCCGGCGAGGTCATCGCGGTGAGCGCCGGGCTGGCCAGATCAGCGACCACCTCGGAGGTCACCATCGACACCACCGAGACGTCGCCCGGTACGTCGAGTCCGGTCTCGCGCAGTTCGGTCAGGATGCCGAGTGCCGCGTTCTCGTTCATCACCAGTACGCCGGTCAGCTCGGGGGACTGTTCGCGCGCCCTCCGGATCGCCTGCCGACCGCTGGTCGCGGTGTCGTCGCTCGGCACCATCAACCCTTCGACGCCGTGCCTGCGCACGGCCGCCTCGAACGCCGCCGCTGTGCGTCTTGCCGGGCCGTATCCGCTGGCCAGGCTGGCTTCCGAATGGTTGACGTAGGCAAGCGTCCGGTGGCCGAGCCCGACCAGGTGCGCGACCGCGTCGTCGACCGTCTGCTCGAAATCGATGTCCACACAGGCCAGCCCGTCCGCGTCCTCGGTCCGGCCGATCAGCACGAACGGCACCTGGAGTTTGCGGAGCAGGTCGACCCGGCGGTCGGTCAGCTGCACCTCCATCACCAGGAAGCCGTCGAGCAGCCGCTGGGTCGCCAGGGTCTGCAACTCGTCGGAGTCGTCCGTGCCGACCGAGCACAGCATCAGGTGATAGCCGGCCTGCCGGGCCGCCTCGGTCGCGCCGGTGACGAAGGCGGTCTCGGTCGCGCCGAGGCCACGGCCGGTCAACGGCAGCAGCAGTCCGACGATGTTGCTCCGCCGGCTGGCCAGCCCGCGGGCCATCGCATTGGGCTGGTAGTCGAGCTCGGCCATCGCCGCCAGCACCCGCTCGCGGGTCGCCTCGGAGATGGGCCTGGTCCCGGTCAGCACGTACGACACCGTGCTCACCGAAACCCCGGCACGCCGGGCGACATCGGTCATCGTCGCCACCGGCCCACCTCCTGTCGAAACGCTTCGTCGAAACGCTTCGACAAAAGCTAGGCCACCGACCAGAACCCGTCAAGAGGCGGTCCGGGTCTGCGATCGTCAGCTGGTGGGGTGGCAGTGTTTTTCAGGCTGGCTAGGTGCGCGGTCAGATCCATGGTGACGTGAGTTAACAGCCGGCCGAGACCTCTGCGGTGCTGTGCGGTGCGTGACGATGTCGAATTCTGCTTCACCGACAGTCGAATATCGGGTTCGACGCGTCATACCCTCCTCACATGGGCTTCTCCATCAAACTCGCACCCGGTGTTCGGGTCCGTGCGTCCAGTCGGGGACTGCGGACCAGCGTTGGACCGCGGGCAGCACGCGTTCATATCGGCGGTGGCCGGACCGGATTCTCCAGCGGGGTAGGCCCGGTCGGCTTCTATACCAGCACTGGCGCCGGCCGGTCACGCGGAGGTGGTGGCTCCCGACCGTCGACCGGGACGTCGGCGCGAACCCTGGCCAACGCTGCCAAGGCGGAACAGGCCTCTGAGCTCGCGAACGCACTCAGCGCCATCTTCGACCTACATCGGTCCGAGTTTCCACCGGCGCAACGGCCCATTGCTCCTCCTCCGCCGCCGGTCGACATAGCGGGCATCACCGCCAAGCACCACAAGGCTGCCCTCGCCGGCATCGGAATCTTCAATCGATCCGCCAGAAGCGCGGCGAAGGCTGCAGCTGATCACGCGGCCGGTGCCGAGGCCGCCGCTGTCGCCGCCGCTGACCGTGCCAAGCACGGTGCCTACCAGGAGGAGCTAGATCGCCTCTGGGGACGACTCGTAGACAACGATCCGGACGTTGTCTTGGGCACTCTCGCCGAAGCGTTTGAGGACAACGAAGCCGCGGCCGCTCCTATCGGCGTCGTCGGCTCCGAGGCCTCTGTGGTCGTCGTGGTTCCGCCAACCTCAGCCGTGCCAGAGCGTCTGCCGGCTACGACCGCGGCCGGCAATCTGTCCTTGAAGAAGATGACGAAACGCCAACACGCTGACATCTACAAGCTTCTCGTGTGCGGGTATGTTCTTGCGACCGTAAAGGAGGCGTTCGCCGTTGCGCCGGGCCTGACCCATGTGCGAGTGGTCGCCCTGCGCAGGGCGGAGACCGACGCCTACGGCAAGGCCCGTATCGAAGCACTCCTAGCTGCCAGGTTCTCCCGTGATGCCCTCTTCGGCGTGCAATGGGCGACCGTTGACGCCGCGGTGATCGTCAACGACGTCAGTACCGATCGAATCGCCCGGTTGTCTGGGCCCAACAAAGAGTTCAGCGCCATCGACTTGGCCGGCGAACCGGATCTAGCTGCGGTGATCGCGGCTGTTGACTTGACAGAGCTCGCTGGTTGATCCGAATGGCACAAAAGGGCCAACGGGGCTGATCCTTGCCAGATGGCTGCTGAAGGGGTCGGTTTCTGGGCTGCTTGCGGGTGCTGGCGGTCGGTAGGATGTTCGTCTTTCCTGCCTTACAGCCGTTCGACGACGGGACTGGCATGTGAGGAAGACGCAGACCAGCGAAGGATCGCGTTCCTGGCTAGTGGGGGCTGGCGTTCTTCTTCCTGATGTCCGGGGACTGGGGCATGGCCCGGCGGCGGCGGACGGGGCGAGCTTTCTGAGAGAGCGATTGCTGAGGATGCTCGTGCCGCTGGTGGTCGTGTACGTCGCTGCCGCAACACTCCATCGAGGACACCCCAAGGCCCGCTCCCACGACTCGTTGACGCCGTACGACGGAACGCCGTACCGGATTGGTGTTGGGTTCGGAGCTTTCACCGTCGGGGTGGCCACCGAGATCATCGACTTTCTCGACAGGTGATGGAAGGACCCCGGCTACTCGTGGCCGTGCCGTCCTTCCTCATCCATCAGCCGTGATCCTGCTGCTCGCGTACTACGTCGTCCGCTGGGACGCGGGCGTCCTCCCGAAGTACGCCGTACTGATGCCCGCCGCCTTCCTGATCTCCGCGGTGCTCGCGTGTCTACTGTCCACCCTGCCCGGTGTCTCGATGCTCATCTGCGTCAACGCCAGGCCTTCGCCGCCCAGCCCGCGGAGAGCTGATCTGCACAGAACCTTCACGAGTTGTGCCCGGTTCCTGGGCAAACGGGCTTCTAGGGTCGGAGCATGGGAAGCGAAGCGGGTCGGCGGATTCTCGTCGTCGAGGACGAACCGGTCATCAACCAGGCCGTCACGGACCGCCTGCGCGGCTCCGGGTACGACGTGGTGCAGGCCTGGGACGGTCCCGGCGCGGTCAGTGTGTTCGCCGACACCGCGCCCGATCTGGTGCTGCTGGACGTGATGCTTCCCGGGTTCGACGGGCACGAGGTGTGCCGGCGGATCCAGGCCCGGCGGCCGGTCCCGGTGCTGATGCTGACGGCGCGCGACGACGAGGCGGACATCCTGATCGGGCTGGGCATCGGGGCCGACGACTACCTGACCAAGCCGTTCCGGATGCGGGAACTGGTCGCGCGGGTCGGTGCGCTGTTGCGACGGGTCGACCGTGCCATGGAGCTGGCGACCCAGTCGAGCAGTGACCTGGGTGACCTGCGGATCGATGCGGCCGCCCGCCGAGTGTGGGTGACCGGCGCCGAGGTGCACCTGACCCCGACCGAGTTCGACCTCCTGCTCTGCCTCGCGGCGAGCCCTGGCGTCGTGCTCACGAGGGAGAACCTGTACGCCGAGGTCTGGGGCTGGCCGGGTGCCTCCGGGACACGGACGGTCGACAGCCACGTGAAGGCGCTGCGAGCCAAGATCGGCGCGGACCGCGTACGCACGGTCCACGGCGTCGGGTACGCGCTCGAGACGGTGGCGCCCGGTGAGTAAGCCGCTAGACCTGGTCCGCTCGATCAAGGTGAAGCTGGGCCTCCTGGTCGCGGTCAGCGTCACGCTCGCCTCGGTCGGTGCTGCAGTCGGTGCCGTCGGCAGCGTGCCGGTCTGGCTGAGCGTCCCGGTCACCGTGGCGCTGGCCCTCGGCGTGACGCAACTGCTGGCCGCAGGTATGACTTCACCCTTGCGGGAGATGACCGCCGCCGCGCGAGTAATGGCCCGAGGCAACTATTCCGGCCGGGTCACCGCCACGTCGAGCGACGAGGTGGGCGAACTGGCCCGCGCCTTCAACCGGATGGCCGAGGATCTGGCCGCCGTCGACCGGCAGCGCCGCGAACTCGTGGCGAATGTGAGCCACGAACTGCGGACTCCGCTGGCCGCCCTCTGTGCGGTCCTCGAGAATCTCGTCGACGGAGTTGCCGAACCGGATCCAGCCACCCTGCGGACCGCGCTCGACCAGGCCGAGCGACTCGCTGCCCTCGCCTCCGACCTGCTCGACCTGGCCAGAGTCGATGCCGGCAAGGCGGAACTGTCTGCCCAGCAGGTGCCCGTCGCCGAACTGCTGGAGCGCGCCGTCGCCGAGGCCGAGGTGATCGGCCGCGAAGTCCGGTACGACGTACGCGTCACGCCACCGGATCTCACCGCACAGGCCGACCCGGCGCGGCTCCACCAACTGGTCGCCAACCTGCTCGACAACGCGTCCCGGCACAGCCCGGCCGGTGAGACCGTCCGGATCACCGCCGCGAAGACGGCGACCGGCTGGCGGCTCGAGGTCGCCGACGAGGGACCGGGGATTCCGGTCGCCGACCGGGACCGGGTCTTCGAGCGGTTCGGGACGCTCGGCGAGACCGAGGGTGGTGGCGGTACCGGGCTCGGTCTCGCGATCGCCCGCTGGGTGACCGACCTGCACGGCGGCACCATCCACTTCGTCGAGCCCGAGCCGCGCAGTACCGGAGCGCGGGTGCGCGTCGACCTGCCGAACCAACCCGTCCACCAGAAAGCCGAGGAGCAATTCATGACCAAGCCGGTCGACAGTCCCGTCCCCAAGGCGGCCAGCGCACCCAGCACTCCAGCCCCGGTGACCCGGGCGCCGGAGTCGGGAATGGACCTGTTGTTCGGCAGCTTCTGGCCGGACGCGCGCGTGCCGGGCAAGCTGCGCGCGGTGCTCTACAGCCTCGTGGCCGGTCTGCTGGCCGGCATCATCCTGCCGTTCCGCGACCTCGGCCTCGGCACCTTCGTCGTCCTGGCGGCGGCCGGCGTCGTGATCCTTCGCTTCAGCGTCAATCGCCGGTCGCGGTTCACTCAGGCCTGTGCCGCCCTCTGTTTCCTGCTGGCGTCGACCGCTGTCTTCCGGGACGCCGGCTGGATCGTGATCCTGTGCTTCTTCGCCGGTGGTGCCGTCTGCGTGGCTGCACTGGTGAACGGCCGCACCCTGCCCGCCTTCGTCTTGGCAGGTATCGCCTGGCCGCTTGCGGGTCTCCGTGGACTTCCGTGGCTGGGCCGCTCCCTGCAGACGGTCACCGGGCTGAAGGCGAGTGCAGCCGCCTTGCGGACCGTCGTGTGGTCAGTGCTCGGGGTCCTCGTCTTCGGGCTGCTGTTCGCGTCCGCGGATGCGATCTTCGCCAAGTGGGCGGGCGCGCTCGTCCCGGACCTGAGGTTCGATTCGTTCGTACTGCGTGCGTTCATCACCGTTGCGGTCGGGGGAGTGGTGCTGGCGGCAACCTACTTGGCTCTGAACCCGCCGAACGTCGAGCCGGGCGGGGGGAGCGCACGGCCGGTCGCCCGCCGGTACGAATGGCTGGCGCCCGTCCTGCTGGTCGACGCCGTCTTCCTTGTTTTCCTGGCTGCCCAGGCAACTGCGAGCTTCGGTGGGCATGCCTACCTCGAGCGGATCACCGGGCTGACCTACGCGGAGTACGTCCATCAGGGCTTCGGCCAGCTCACGGTCGCCACTGCGCTCACGCTCCTGGTGGTGTGGGCCGCTGCCCGGAAGGCACCTCGTACTACGGCCGCCGACGTGGCCTGGCTGCGCGGGTCACTCGGCCTGCTGTGCGTCCTGACCCTGGTAGTCGTTGCCTCGGCGCTCTATCGGATGCACGTCTACCAGGAAGCCTACGGCTTCACGCAGCTCCGCCTGCTGGTCGACGTCTTCGAAGGCTGGCTGGGACTGCTGGTGGTCGGCGTGCTGGCTGCGGGTCTGACGCTGAAGGCGAACTGGCTTCCCCGCGCGGCGTTGCTGAGTGGTGCCGGGCTTCTCCTTCTGCTGGCCGCCATCAACCCGGATGCCTGGATCGCGCAGCACAACGTGGACCGGTACGCCCAGACCGGCAAGGTGGATTGGCCTTTCCTGCAGGAGCTTTCGGACGACGCAGTGCCGGTCCTGGCGACCCTGCCGCCGGACGTTGCCGGCTGTGCTCTCCAGGGCTACAAAGTCAGCGACGACGACTGGCTGGAGTGGAACCTCGGCCGCCATCGCGCCCAAGCCACACTGCGAGCCGCCCACAACGCGCCGGCCGCGGTCTGCCCAGCCGTCCGCTGATCGTCGATCGGTTGCTGAGGGCCCCGACAATTTCGGGGCCCTCGGCAATCATGCTTGGGTGGCCAGGACCCGCACGTCCCACGGTCCGAGCGTGAGTTTGCCTTCGACCGGGGTGTCCGCCAGTACGTCGTGCAGCGGCTCCTCGAGGTCGACGCCGACCGTGTCCCAGGACCAGTTGTGCACGAACTTGAGCCGCCGCCCGTCGGCCGCGGTCGCTGACGTGATGCTGACGCTGGCCGGCAGTTCGGTCTCCGGCCCCGGCGCGATCCAGCGGAACAACGCGACCGCGAGTGGTCCGTTGGGAACCGTGCCCACGTAGGTGATCCGGCCTTGACCGTGAGCGCGGGTGGTGATCGCAGGCCATCGCCCGAAGTGCGGATGATCGTAGCTCGCCAGCACCTCAGCGCCCTCGACCTGGAGGCCATCGGCCCACCGGGTGGCAGCGGCGTCGCCACCGAGTTGCAGGGCAGCTCCGTGGACCCGAACCTCGTGGCTGAGATTGCTGAACTCGTCGTACGTCACCCCCGCTGCCGCTGCGAGTCGACCAGGTTGAGCGTCGGTACGAGCTCGTGCTTCTTGATCGGCGTAGCCGGTGCGTGGTCCGACGACGAGGTGACCGCCGGCTTCGGCGTACGCGACGAGTTGGTCCAGCAGGCTGTTGTCGGCCAGATACAGCCCGGGTACGACGAGGACGGGGTGCTCTGCGACCAGTTCTGGGCCGGTGAACTGACTGGCGTGCAGGACGCGCACCTGCAGGCCTGCCTCGAACGCCCCACGGTAGAAGGGATCGAAGAGACCGTGGTACGAGCGTTCGTCTGCGCTGCCGTCCTGACGGGAGAGCGCCGGGTACTTCTGCATCAGCCACTTGCTCGGCACCGAATACAGCATGGTCACGTCGCTGTCGGGTGTCAGATCGACCATCAGCGATCCGGCTGCCTCCAACTCCGCGCCCAGGCGCGCGATCTCTTTGTACGTACGGCCGGGAAGGCCGCTGTGGGGGAGCACGCCACCCCAGTAAGTCTCCGTACCGAAATGCAAGGTGTGCCAGTGCCAGTACTCGATCATCTTCGCTCCGCGCGAGATGAGGGCCCAGGCCGCCTGCCGCCATTGGCCGTCGTACGCCGGCCGGTTGTCCCACGGGAAGCCGATGGACTGGGCGTTCGTCTCGGTGACCAGGAACGGGCGCTGCTGTGACGAGTACATCCGGTCGGCGCTGAGGTAGAGCGCCCAGGTGCCCGTGGTGGTCCAGTTCTGGGGGAGGTCAGCTGCCGGTGGCTGCTGGAGCCCGTCCTGCATCGCGTAGTACGGATTGCCGGCCGCCACGTCGAGCCGGCGGACCAATTCGTCGTCGGCGATTCCCGGGCGCTCGTACGAGATACAGGTGGTGACGAACTGGTCGGGCCGCGCGTACTCGCGGACGATGTCGGCCTGCCAGCCGATGAAGTCCGTGGTCAGGTCGGCCTGGAACTGCCGCCAGGCAACGTCGTACTGCGGTTGCACGTTGCCGTCAGGCGTCCACAGGTCGGCCCAGTCCGACAGACGATGGGACCAGTAGACGAGTCCCCACTCGTCGTTGAGCGTCTGCACATCGCCGTACTTGTGCCGCAGGCTGTCCACGAACCGCTGGAACACCCCGTGGTTGTGGAGAACCTCGTTGCCCGGCTCGTTGTCGACCTGGTAGCCGATCACCGCCGGGTGATCGGCATAGCGGGCGACGATCTTGCGGATCACCCGCTCGGCGTGGAAGAGGAACCCCGGGTGGGTGAAGTCCACCTCCTGACGGGCTCCCCAGCCGATCCGCTGCCCGGTCTTCCGCTCGCCCGCGAGTTCCGGGTAGAGCCTGGCCAGCCACGGCGGTACGGCGTACGTCGGGGTGCCGAGCAGTACAGCGATACCTCGGGCGTGTGCGCCGTCGAGAACGGGTTGCAGCCAGTCCAGGTCGAACCGGCCGTTCTCCGGTTCCCAGGTCGACCAGACCGACTCACCGACCCGGATCACCGAGAAGTGAGCCTCGACCATCAGGTCGAGATCCTGCTCGAGCCGCTCGTACGGCTGGTACTCGTGGTAGTACGCAGCGCCGAAGAGTACACGATCTTGCACAGCGTTTCTCCAATGGTAGAAGGCGATTCAGCCCTTGACCCCGCCGGCCGACAGTCCGGACTGCCAGTAACGCTGCAGCAGCAGGAACGCGGCGATCAGCGGGATGACCGACAACAGCGACCCGGTGACGACCGAGGACAACAGCGCGCCGGTCGAGCCGCCGCCGCCGACGGACTGCGACGACCAGGCGGCGAGTCCGACTGTCACCGGGTAGAGCTTGGGGTTGTTGAGCATGATCAGCGGCAGGAAGTAGTTGTTCCAGGTGGCCACCAGCGTGAACAGCAAGACGGTGACCAGGCCGGGGGAGAGCATCCGGAGCGCGACCTGGAAGAAGATCCGGAACTCGCTCGCCCCGTCGATCCGGGCCGCCTCGATGATGCCGTCCGGGATCGCGTCCTGGGCGTAGATCCGCATCAGGTACAGGCCGAACGGGCTGACCAGCGACGGCAGGATGATCGCCCACGGGCTGTTCACCAGGCCGACCTTGCTGAACAGCAGGTACGTCGGGATCGCCAGGGCCGTCGTCGGCACCATGATCGACCCGAGCACGAGCGCGAACATCGCACCGTTGCCACGGAACCGGTACTTCGCGAAGCCGTACCCGCCGAGTGCGCAGAGGAACGCCGCGCCGCCGGCACTCACCACCGAGTAGAAGACGGTGTTGAGCATCCACCGGGCGTAGACGCCACCGTCGTACGTGACGGTCTGGCGGATGTTGGACAGCAGCGAGAAGTCCTTGCTGAACCACAGCCCGAAGCTGGAGAACAGGTCGCCCGTGGTCTTCGTCGACGCCACGAACAGCCAGAACAACGGCAACAGGAAGTACACGAACAGCGCGATCATGCCGATCATCAGCAGCCTGCTGCGACGCTCGGTCATCGGTTGCTCCTTCGGCTGGTCACGAACAGCACCGTGTACGAGGCGACCACGATGACTGCGCCGAGCAGGAACGAGACCGCCGCGGCGTAGTTCACCTGCTGACCGGTGAAGGCAAGCGTGTACGCGTACAGGTTGGGCGTGTAGCCGCTGTCGATCACGCTGGGGGCCAGCCGCTGCAGCAGGTTCGGCTCTGCGAAGAGCTGGAAGCTGCCGATGACGGAGAAGATCACGCAGAGCAGGATGGCCGGCCGGATCGCCGGGATCTTGATGCTCCACGCGGTCCGCCAGGCACTCGCGCCGTCGACGGCCGCCGCCTCGTAGAGCTCATGCGGTACGGCGCGCAGGGCGGCGTACAGGATGATCATGTTGTAGCCGGTGAACTCCCAGGTGACGATGTTCGCCATCGACCCGAGCATCCAGCCGCCGCTGAGGAACTTCGGTGCGGCCAGACCGAGCTTGTCCGCGAGTTGCGCGACCGGGCCGAAGTCGGGTCCGTAGAGGTAGCCCCACATCAACGTGGCGACGACACTCGGTACGGCGTACGGCAGGAAGATGCCGAGCCGGAACGCCTTCGCGAACCGGAGCAGGCCGCTGTCGATGGCCAGTGCCGCGAGCAAGGAGATGGCCAGCATGATCGGTACCTGGAAGGCGAAGAACTTCGCCACCCTGAGGACGCCTTGCAGCAAGCGATCGTCGTGCAGCGCGGTCACGTAGTTGTCCAGTCCCGCGAAGACGGTCCCGCCGATCAGCCGGTCCTGGAACAGGCTCAGGTACGCCGCGTAGGCCAGCGGGAGCACCAGCATCGCGGCGAACACGAGCATGAACGGGGCAACGAACAGGTAGCCGCTCGCGGCGGGGTCGACGCCCCGCCGCGGACGACTCGATGCGAGCCGGCTCATGGGTTGACCTTGAAGCCCTGGTTCTTCGCGTACGTCGTGGTCCGCGACTGCCACTGGTCGAGCGCGGCGCCGGTGTCTGACTTGTTGGCGAAGGACTTACCGACCGTTTCGTCCCAGTCGTTGACGGTCTGGTCCAGGAACGGCGGCCACTGGAACTTCGCATCGACGGTGGCACTGATGTCGGAGAACACCTGGTTGACCTGCTGACCGCCGTAGAAGGCCGGCTTCTCCTGCACGAATGCGGGATCCGTCAGCACCGCCTTGGTGGCGGGGAACAGGAACTGCTGACTGGCGAACATCTTGGTCGACGCCGGATCGGTGTTGAGGAACTCGGCCAGCTTGGCGGCCGCGATCGGGTTCTTCGTACCGGCGACCACCGCGGTCGTCGAACCACCCCAGTTGCCGGAGGTCGGCTTGCTCGCGTCCCACTGCGGCAGCGGGGCGGCCCGCCACTTGCCGCTGGTCGACTTGGCCGAGCCGGACAGGAAGACCGGTCCCCAGGCGGCGGTGAGCCAGCTGGCGTACTGACCGCGGTTCAAGGCCTGGTACCACTGGTCGGTGAAGTCGGGATCGGTCGACACCGAGCCGTCCTTGATCAGACCGTCCCAGTAGGCGCCGAGCTTCTTGGACCGGTCGTTGTTCAGGTCGACCTTCACCGAGTCGGCGCCGGTGACCTCGAACGGCTTGATGCCGGCCTGCCAGAGCAGCCCCATCCAGACACCGTTCTGGTTCGCGGCCAGGTTCGTCATGCTGACCTTGGGATCGGCGGCGTGCAACTTGCGGGCCGCGGTGGCGAACTCGTCCCAGGTCTTCGGTACGGCGATGCCGTACTTGTCGAAGATGTCCTTGCGGTACAGCATCCCCATCGGCCCGGTGTCCTGCGGGATCGCCCAGACCTGGCCGCCGGAGCCGGTCACCTGGTTCCAGGTCCAGTCGACGAACTGCGGCTTGAGCGCTTCCGCGCCGTACGGACGAAGATCCACCAGGCTCTTCGTGATCGAGAAGGTCGGCACGTACTGGAACTCGATCTGGGCCGCGTCGGGTGCGCCGGTGCCTGCCTTCAAGGCAGTCCGGAGCTTGGTGTACTGCGGTTCGCCCTGGCCCGCGTTGACCACGGTGACCTTGATCGCGGGGTACTTCTGCTCGAACAACGCCACCTCCTTCTTGATGTCCGGAACCCACGTCCAGAAGGTGAGTTGGGTCGGGGTGGTCATCGCCTTGTCGATATCGGCCTGGCTGACCGCCTGCGCCTGACTCGAACTGCCGGCCGGCTTGCTGCCGCCCCCACAGGCGCTGAGGGCGAGTACGGCGGCGAGGGTGACTGCGATACCGGCGCGTCGCCGGGTTCTGGGAAGACCGATCACTGCGAACAACTCCTCGGAAGATGGCAAGGCGGTGCCTGGGCAAGGGGCATCGGCCCAGTGCCTGGACGGCTCACTGCTGGGATGGACTGCGGGTCAGAGCGAAGTGGTCAGGACGCCGTACGAGCGGTGCCGGTGGACTGACGGACGACCAGCTGGAGCGATGATGGCTCCAAGGCGGAAGAGCGGTCACCGGTAGGCGACTCGATCTCCGTGATGAGGTTCTGAATGCCGCGTTCGACGTGCACGTCGAAGTCCTGCGGGATCGTGGTGAGCGGCGGCGTCAGGAACGCCGCACTCGGGATGTCGTCGAAGCCGACGATGCTGACGTCACCGGGGACCGTGCGGCCGGCCTCGGTGAGCGCCCGCAGTACGCCGATGGCCATGTCGTCGTTGGCGACGAAGACGGCGGTGACCTCGTCGTTGGCTGCCAGCTCCTGACCGGCCGCATAACCGGAGGCGGGCAGCCAATCGCCTTGCAGGACAGGCGGTTCGGGGGCACTCGCATCGGCGAGCGCCTGCCGCCAGCCGAGGAGTCGGTCCCGGGCGGCCCACCAGCGCTGTGGGCCGGCGACATGCCAGACGGTCCGGTGGCCGAGGCCGAGCAGATGCTCGGTCGCGGCCCGCCCGGCGCCGACCCCGTCGCCGCCGGTGACGATCATCGGGCGGGCGCTGAGACCGGGGAAGTGGCCGAAGCTGAGCACCGGGATGTCCAGCTCGATCGGCCGGCCGTCGCCCTCGTCGATCGGCTCGGACAAGATGATGCCGTCCACGCCCTGCTCGAGCAGGACGTCCACGGCGCCGGACACGCCGCCGGCATCGCCCTCGAAGGTGTTGACCATGCTGAGCGAATAGCCGGTACTGCGCAGCGCGCGCTCGACCGCCACGAGCTGGGTCGACGGCCCGAACAACGCCGTACCGAGACAGACCACGCCGATCCGCCGGGTCCGGCCGGAGTTGAGCGCGCGGGCGGCGTCGTTGCGGCGGTAGCCGAGCTCGCGCATCGCGGCCTGGACCCGGAGCCGGACCTCTTCCTTGACGTACGGCTCGTCGTTGAGCACCCGGGACACGGTCTTCTGCGAAACCCCCGCCAGCCGGGCGACATCCGTACTCCCAGGACGACGCGCCGGCCTACCCTCACCCGCCGACCGCGTCTGCTCCATGAGACCTCACCTTAAGCGGGAACTGCCTTCTGACTACGCAGTCAGAATGTGTCTACGTAGTCAGAACGTCAAGACGCGGTAACCACACTGTGACCTAAGCCACGCGACTACTTAGCGCGAACGACAGGCTCCTGCGGCTCGGACAGCAGCGCGATACGGGCGCGCAGCCGCTTGGGGTGGCGGGCCAGCGAGATGGCCATCGGCACCACCAGGACGGCGGGGACGAGCAAAAACCAGTTCGAAAAGACGAAGGCGCCAACGAGGTCGGCTGTTGTGTAGACGGCGCCGGCGATCGCCAGCAGGGGGTACCGGCGCCGTACCTCTTGGAGCTGCCGCTGCGCCAACCGGAGCGCCGCGGCCCGTACTTCGGGATCCGCTGGAGCCGGTCCCTTCTGGGCGGCCCGCATCGCTGTCCGCCGATCCGTCGCGGCGATCGGCCCGAGCGCCTGGTGCTCCATCCGCCACCTGTGTTTCAGGGCCAACGCGGTGCCGAGGCCCACGACCACACCGACCGGCGCTGCTGGGAGGAGTGCATCCTGCCAATGGCCGCCCTCGATCAGGCCCACCGCGAACAGCACGGCTGTCCACAGAACCGCGGTGACAAGGAACAAGGCCCAGGTCGGGAGCGAGATCAGGCGGTTGCGCATGGACTGAGTATCGCCCCGGACAGGATCAGCGCGCTTGGTTTTGAGCTGGTGGCGCGCCCCGGGGATGTCGTCGCCGAACTAGATGCCATCGGCAAGTAATCGCTGGCGATTGCAACAACCTGCAAAACGAGGGGGTTTGCAGCAACGTGCAATGCAGAAGGGGTACCGCTGCCGGCCTTCCGTTCGTAGCTTCGGGCTGTCAACTGTCTAGCTCGAGGGAGATGGAATGAAGAAGTTCAGCAGGGCGACGTCGGTGCTCGCGATCATGCCGCTGGCGGTCGCGGGTCTGGTCGTGTCGACGGGATCAGCCTCGGCAACGACGGTGGTTCCACCCGGCGGAAAGGGCAGCGCCTGCAGTGGGTACAAGTACGCTGACTCGACACACACCAGGAAGTGGCAGACCTGTGCGTGGGCCGATGCCGACGACGTGTGGTTCACGGTCAACTTCTCCAACACCAGCCCGTACGACTGGACTCCGAAGCTGGTCCAGGAGGACTACTACAAGTCCACGGTCTTCCATTCGTGTGGCAACGGAGCTCAGGCCGACTTCAAGGTCGCCAAGGGGACGACCAGGTCGACACCCTGGACGGCCTGCTTCGTCGCCCGGTCGCCAGGCGCTTACGCCTCTGTCGGAACAGTCTTCTACGCCAGCGACAGCGCCGGCGAGAAGCTGACCAGCCCCACCCTCCAGGTCCAGTAGTCGCTGACCCCACCGCCCCGGAACATCTGGTCCGGGGTGGTGGTTGGCTACTGGTGTGCATGGTGAATACAAGGTGCCCGGTGGGAAGTTGGTTGTTGCTGATCTCGAGGTCGTCGGGGAGGTGGTGCGGCGGGGGCGGATCAGTGGGGACTTCTTTCTCGAGCCGGATGATGCGCTGGAGCGGATCGACGGGGCGCTGGCCGGCGTAGCGGTGGGGGCTCCGGTGGCGCAGATCGCTGCCCGGGTGCGCGGGGTGCTGGGGGACGGGGTCGAGATGGTCGGGTTCTCGCCCGAGGCGGTGGCGATCGCCGTACGGCGTGCGTTGACCGGGGCCACGGCGTGGACCGATCACGCGTGGGAGTTCGTCCACGACGTACCGCGGGAGCCGGCGCTGCAGATGGCGCTGGACGAAGTGCTGGCCGAGCAGGTCGGGTCGGGGGAGCGGGCGCCGACGTTACGGATCTGGGAGTGGGCGTCGAACGCGGTCATCATCGGCAGCTTCCAGTCGCTGGCCAACGAGGTCGACCTGGCCGGCGCCGCCAAGCACGACGTGACGGTGGTACGCCGGATCAGCGGCGGCGGGGCGATGTTCGTCGAACCCGGTAACACGATCACCTATTCGCTCTACGTTCCCGAGTCGCTGGTCTCCGGGCTGTCCTTCGTCGACTCGTACGCGTTCCTGGACGACTGGGTCGTCGGCGCGCTGAACGAACTGGGGATCGCCGCGACGTACCAGCCGATCAACGACATCACCTCGCCGGCGGGCAAGATCGCGGGTGCCGCGCAGAAGCGGTTCGCGGGCGGCGCCGTACTGCATCACGTGACGATGGCGTACGACATGGACGCCACCAAGATGCTCGAGGTGCTGCGGATCGGCCGCGAGAAGATGTCGGACAAGGGCACCAAGAGCGCCAACAAGCGGGTCGACCCGCTGCGCAGCCAGACCGGCCTCGAACGCGCCGAGGTGATCAAGCGCCTGGTCGGTACGTTCGCCAACCGCTACGGCCTCGACGACGCCACCATCGACGACGAGACGGTCGCGGAAGCGCAGCGCCGTGTCGAGTCGAAGTTCGGCACAGAGGCCTGGCTCACCCGAGTCCCCTGACCGGTACGCCGGTACGCCGTGCGCAGATGAGCGGTACGCCGGTACGCCGGTGGGCCGGCTGGGGGCGGGCAGCGTTCGTTGCCCGTTCGGGCAAGACCTGGTGGGGGCGGCGCGGCTACCGTTCGAGGTATGGCTGACCGGCCGCGCCGTGTCCAGGACGCCCGTGCGACCAAGCCGGTGGCCGGGCGGCACCAGCCTGCGCCCGCACCGCCGGAACACGAGCTGGCCAGACTCCAGCGGCAGGTCGGCAACCGGGTGGTGGCCGACTTCGTCACCTCGCTGGCCGTGCAGCGGCTCAAGGAGGGGGACGGACCCTCGCACGACGTCGGCGTGATCCAGCAGCAGCTGAACCTTGTCAGTGGCGTGGCCCGGCTAGCGATCACCGGCCGCTTCGATCCGGAGACAACCGCGGCCGCGAAAGCGTTCCAGCGCAAGCTGATCGCCGAGAAGGTGGCCGGTGTCGTCGAGGACGGCATCGTCGACGGGGTCACTCATGCCCAGCTGAAGACCCGGGCGCCGTCGGTCGCGATCAGTGGGACCGACACTGTCGTCGTCGGGCCGGGCAACACCCAGGTTCCGCTCAATCCTGCACTCGGAACGCACAAGCAACTGCAGGCCGGTGCGAAGGGCGTGGCCGTGAAGGAACTGCAGGACCGGCTCAACCACAGTGGCGCCACCACCGGCAAGAAGCTGGTCATCGACGGCATCTTCGGGACCAAGACCGACGCGGCGCTGAAGGAGTTCCAGACCAGCGTCAAGGTGGCCGCGAACGGCGTCGCGGACCCGGGGACCTGGGCGAAGCTGGAGACGGCGGGTGCCGCGAGCCAGGGGCACGTCGAGTTCGACTGGCGCGAGGAGGTGGAGGGCGTGAAGAACGTGGGGCTCCGCGCGGCGTACGACTGGAAGCTCTCCAAGACCGCGCTGTCGATCAGCGTCGGCATCACCTTTACCAAAAAACAGGCCGGGGTCGACGCGAAGATCAGCCAGTGGCTGAGCGACATCAAGGAGATCTGGAGCACCTTCAAGGCCGTCAACCACAGCGACCCGAAGAAGAAGAGCATGAACCTCGACTTCAAGGCCGTTCGCGGTGGCGGGGATCATGCGGTCGACGTGTTCCGGTTCGACCCAGCGCTGCCGAAGAAGCAGCGCGGAGACAGCCGGTCGAACTCGGGCACCTGGTACACGATCGATCCTCGGCGCTCGATGGCGCCGCACGAGTTCGGCCACCTGATCGGGCTGGCCGACGAGTACAACCGGACCGAGGACCACTACGTGGCGACCACCGGTGAGGAGCCCGACGTCGCCGACCCGGCCGGCGTGGCTGCGGACGGCACCAAGCTCGCCACGAACATCAAGGCCAACCTGCCGCTGACCGACGTACTGGCGGCCCCGATCGCCGCCAGCGACGACAAGCGCTGGGGCGCCAAACTGGCCGCGGTGGTGAACGGCGCGCTGGGGGAGAAGCAGGGTGGATTCTCCCGGTTCGTGGCGCAGCAGTACGCGAAGGCGAACGCAGGGGCCTCGGTCTACAACGACATCCAGGCGGCGTTCAACGCCAAGGCCGTCACCGGGTTCCAGGAGAACTTCCGGCTCGCGGTCACGCCGTTCCTCTATTCCAACAGGAGCCTGATGGGGACCATGGAAACCACACCGGCCAAGGGCGGCGGCGGTCTGAAGGCCGCCGATCACGAGCACCCGATCGAACCGCGGCACGTGCAGCCGTACGTGAACCTGCTGGCGCGGGAATGGACCCTGCAGACCGGTGCTGCCGATGTCTGGAAGCCGGAACGCCGATGACCGTGCGACTGACCCTCAGCAACTACGGCTCGTCGACATTGGAGCTCGGGCTCGTTGTCGACGACGACGGTCACGTCACCGGCTGGCAGACCGAGGGCTGGCGAGTCGGGCGCTTCGCCCGAGACCTGACGACGAAGGAACGCACCGCCCTCGCCCACGCCCTGGACTCGGCCCGAGCCACCGCGCGAGCCGCGACGGACTCGGCTGCGGGGGCTGAGCCGGTGGTGCGGGCGCCCAGCGGGTCGATCGAGCAGTTGGTCGCGGACGACCTGCCGGACGCCACCTTCGCGTCGAACGCGAGCCCGCCCCCGGGGTACGAGGAGCTGGTTCGCGTACTGCGTGGCTTCCGCGAGGACCTCGCCGATTTCCCGTCGGCAGCGATCGAACTGACCGTCACCGGTACGCCGGTCCGCGTCGCGCTCCGGCACGTCGGCAGCGAGCCGATCGACGTCCGCACTGCGGGCGAGCTTCGGATCGAGGCGCTCAGCTACGACAAGGACTACCTGATCGTCGACCGCGAGCTTCAGACCGTCGAACCTCCCGAGCTGGACGGTGCTGTGTCTGCCGGCTGGGAACTCGGCCTCGTCGATCAGCTGTCGTTGCCCAAGGCACCTAAAGGCGGGTTCTCGAGTGTCACGGTCGGTCCACTGCGGGTCGACTCGATCGGCGACGGTGTGCTGCGGAAGACCGAGTTCAGTTGGGGGAGCGAATGACCGGTGGGGGCAAGTCGATCGAGTCGGTGCTGGCCGCAGTACAAGAACCGACGGGTACTGCGGTGCGCCTGTCCGAATCGCCGTTGTGGGATCGGCAGCGGACGTTCTACGACCGGGGTGCGCCGGAGATCTGGGGCGGAGGCGACGTACCGCACGGCATCACCGGCAATCCACGGATCGCGAACACCTATGCCCGGATCGCGTTGGAGTTCCTGCGATCCACCGCGGTTTCGCAGGGTGCCGAGGAGGTGCCACACCTTGTCGAGTTCGGCGGTGGGACGGGGCGGTTCGCCTATCTGTTCGTGCGGCAGTTGCGAGCGCTCGCTCCCGGTCTGCGGTTCACCTACGTGGTGACCGACTTCGCGGCCGAGCGAGTGAGCGCGTGGGCAGCCCACCCGTCGTACGGGCCTCTCATCGAGGAAGGACTGATCGACTTCGCCGTCCTCGACGCCGATCGGCCCGGCCCACTGGAACTGCTCGTCTCCGGCCGGACCATCGGCGCAGGGTCGCTGCGCGCACCGGTGATCGGGATCGCCAACTACGTGTTCGACACCCTGCGGCACGACTGCTTCGCGCTCCGAGGCGGCGACCTGCTGGAGCTCAAGGTGGCCGCGGGGGAAGAGTCGATCGACTGGGAAACCGGGGCGTGTGAGCCGATCGACGCGGATCTCGCCGCTGTCCTCGACCATTACCGGGAATGGCTCGACGACACCGCTGTGCTCGCCCCGGTCGGCGGGATGCGCTGCCTGGAGTTCCTGGCCGGGCTGACCGCCGGCCCGAGCCTCGCGATGGTCGCCGACAAGGGTCATCGCACCCGAGCAGAGCTGTGCTCCTATGAGACTCCCGCGGTGGTGTTCCACGGCAGCGCGTTCTCGCTGATGGTCAACTTCGACCTCCTGGCCCGCTGGGTCCGACGACGCGGCGGCGTCGGCATCCTGCCCGCCGAACCCGCGAACAGCCTGGTGGTCGGCGCCTTCGTCCAAGGACCGGTGGCCGAACCGGAGCGATTCACTACCTGGGTTCAGGACCAACTGGTCGATACCGGTCCGGACAACACGTTCAGCCTGCGCCCACTCCTCGGTACGGCGGCTGCGCTGTCGCTCGAGGCGATGCTGGCGAGCCTGCGGTTGTCGCGCTGCGATCCCACCTTGCTGATCGAGTTCCTGCCGGCGTTGCTGGACGTGCTTCCGGGTGCGCCCGAGGTGACCAAGCTGGAGATGCAGCGGATCCTCGGCCAGGTCTGGGACAACTACTTCCCGATTGGCGAACCGATCGACGTGGCGTTGTGCCTGGGGTTGCTGCTGTCGGCGATCCAGCGCTTTCCCGAGGCGATCGAGTTCCTCGAACTCTCGGTCAAGGAACATCCGGCGAGTGCGCCGGCGGCGTTCGCGATGGCCGTGGCGCGGCGTGGGATGCGGGACCTGCGGGCGGCCCGGGAGTCGGTGGAGCGAGCGCTACAGCTCGAGCCCGGGTTCTCGGAGGCGCGCTCGTTGCGGGCCATGCTCGCCGAAGAACTCGCCGGGGCGTTCTGATGTTTCGCGAGGTGCTCGGGTTTCTGGCGGCCGACGGCTGGCCGGTCGCGCCGGATACTTTCGACGGCGTTCCGTGTATCCGGACCCGGTTCGCCGGCACCGACGACGCCTGGGACTGCCGGGCGCGCCCGTACGACCCGTTCGGGCAGCTCGCGTTCGAGTCGGTCCTGCCGCTGACCGTGGGCCCTGAGCACCTCGACGCCGTCACCCAACTCGTCGTCCGGGCGAACTGGCGCCTGCTCACCGGCGCGTTCCAGCTCGACCTCGACAGCGGCGAGCTCGTCTTCCGGACGATGGTCTTCCTCTCCGACGGGGTCGAACTGCCCGAAGCGCTGTGCCGTGGGCTTGTCTACAGCAACGTTCTGACCGTCGATCGTTGCCTGACCGAGTTCAAGGCGGCCGCCGCGGGCGACGACCCGATCCAGGCGTACGAGCGGCTCGCGCTCTGAGCTGATTGCGGCTGCGGCGACGGGGTACCTGGGCGGCAGGTGGAAAGGAGAAAGGACATGCCTGCTGGTTCGAACAAGAAGCGCGAACGGCAGTACGAGCACATCAAGGCCGGACTGAAGAAGCGCGGCCGGAGCGAGGACCTGGCCGAGGAGATCGCCGCCCGCACCGTCAACAAGGAACGCGCCCGTGCAGGTGAAGCGAAGGAGTCGAGCCGTAGCTCGACCCACGACATCTCCTCCAGCCGCCGCGGCGGGTTGCGGTCGCACAGCGGCTCGAAGGGCCGGACCAAGGCGCAGCTCTACAACGAGGCCAAGCAGAAGAACATCAAGGGCCGCTCGACGATGAACAAGGCCGAACTGGCCAAGGCGGTCGGCAGGTAACCGCCACCCCCAGTACGCCGTACCGCCGGCCACGGCCGGCGGTACGTGCACGTCCAGCCACCTCACCCCTGCGCGATCCACCGCATCCTGTGCCTCACTATCACCGTTGGCGGGTGGCGGGTGGCGGGTGGCGGGTGGCGGGCGGCAGGGGTGAGCGACGCTCAGTTACTTCGCCACTACGCATTCACGAAGGTTTTGCTGAGGTGGTGAAACACTTGCGGGCTCCCCGGCGATAGACAGGGTGGGGAGAGGAGCTCTGACAGTGCTGGGGACTGACGTTGCACGACGGCTGATCGCGCTGCTCCGGATCGTGGAGCGGACGGCTGGTGACCACGCGGACGTGGTCACCGACGATGCGTTGCTGGACGCCTGGTTCGGCCGCCGCGCGCCCGGGATCCAGCCGGAAATCCCCTGACCCGGCTGCCGCCGAACAGTAATACCGAAGTTATGCATCGGGTGCTGCGGGACCGGCGTCGAGGATGCATCATATGACCGTGGATCGCTCCAGCGACGCGGGCGCCCTTGGTATCGAGGCATGCCTGGAGTCCGACATGTTCAACCCCGCAGAGTTTCCGACTGCCGACGTCTTCGCGCGGCTGGCGACGGAACTGCACGACTCCGACGGGGTCACCGAGACTGTGGACGCGGTCGTGGAGTTCGCCCTGCGGGCGCTGAACTGCAGTCACGCCGGTGTGATGTTCGCGGTCCGGGATGGCCGGCCACAGGTCGCGGCGGTCAGCGATCCGGTGATCGAAACGGTCTACGAGTTCCAGATCGAGGCCGGCGAGGGCCCGATGATCGATGCCCTCAGCAACGGAGTGGTCGTGCACATCCCGGATGCCAAGGTCGATCCGCGCTGGCCGCGCTGGTCCGAACTGCTCGGCGACCTGGGCATCCACTCCGTGCTGCATCTTCCGCTGGTGGTCTCCGACCGGACCGGTGGCGTCCTCAGTGTGTACAACACGATGCCGGACGCGTTCAGCACCGACGACGAGGCGGTCGCGCACATCCTGGCCCGGCACGCGGCGGTGGCGGTGGCCTCGGCCCGCGAAGAGGCGAACCTGGCGCAGGCGGTCGACGCGCGCAAGCTGATCGGGCAGGCGATGGGCATCTTGATGGAGCGCTTCGACCTGGACGCCGACCGGGCGTTCGAGGTGCTCCGGCGCTACTCCCAGCACGGCAACATCAAGCTCCGCGAGGTAGCCCAGCAACTCGTCGACACCCGCAAGCTCCCGCGCTCCTAGCAGCCCGTACCGCGGCTCGTACCGCGGCTCGTACTGCGGCTGGTACTCGGTCAGCCGGGGCTCTTCGAGTTGTCCTTCTCGGGTTCGTTGCCCCAGCGGCCGCCGCCCTCGCCGCGCATCTCCATCGACAACGCCATCACCGTCGCCCGCGCGATGCTGCTGATGCCGAAGTAGCCGAGGCTGTACGGCTCGATGAGCGCGCCCGCTTCCCAATACGGAACGCGCTGGGCGCCGTACTTGACGTAACGGACCGCGGGCTCGTCACCGGCCTTCACCCGGGCGGCGCACTGGGTGCAGGACGGCACCCGGCGCGTTCCACCGCTCGACGGCGTCCATTGGATGTCGACGACCGACGGGCCGTGTTGCGGATTGAAGAAACAAGGCGATCGGCGCTCCGGTACCGGTTGTCCCGCGACACGGGCGCGGACGCAGGAGAGCGCGTACCGGCCTTCCGCCAGCGCGTCGACGACCGCACTGATCGCGTCGGGGGTCTGCAGGTGCGCGACCCGGCGGCCGGCGGACTCGTAGGAGTCGAGCGCGCGCTGGTAGTCGTGCCTGGTGTCCACATCGAGTTCGCGGCCGGCGACGACGAGATCGAGACGGCCGAGTTCCTCACCGAACTCGGTGACGTCCTCGTCGGCGACCTTACGGATCTCCGCCAGTTCAGCCGCGTCCGACCGGCGAGCCGCTCGCCGGTCCCACAGATAACGTCCCGCCAAAGCGACGCCGCCGCCCCCCAGCAGGAACACCAGCCACTCCATCCACCGATGGTAGCCACGCAAAACCAGCCGGGCACGACCTCAGCGTGCCGCCCAGCGCGGATCGCAGGCCGCGCCGGCTAGTGGCCGATCGTGATGTCGTCGAGGTAGAGCGAGTCGCCCGAGCTGCCGGAACCCACCAGATAGGCGGTGACCGTGGCACTGCCGGCCGGCGCGGTGACGTGAGCGGTCGCCTGTTGCCAGCTTGAGGTCAGGTCGGGCAACGCCACCTCGTCGGCCTGGAGAAGGTTGCCGTTGGCATCGAGCCACTTCACCTGGAGCCTCGGACGAAGGCCGCTGCCCGAACCGAGTTTTCCCCACAAGGAGAGGATCTTGACCCCCGGCGAGGTGCTGAAGCCCGGCCAGTTGCCCAACTGGACGCCCCAGCCCCACGGATCGGTGACCGCGATCCGCAGACTGGCCGATCCCGTGTGCGCTACCGTCTGGTCCCGGCTGATGCCCGCGCCGAACCAGCTGGTCCATTGGCCGATCGATCCTTCGAGGCCGGCCGTGTCGGCGTCCAGGTCGTTCCTGTTCGTGCTGCCGCCCGTACTGCCGCCGTCCTGGTTGTACGGCGCGGCTCGCCAGGTCGCGTAGTCGATCGTCTCGCCGTAGCCCTTCGCGAACCGCCAGCCGCCGGAGTACCGGTTGTCGTGGAACGAGTTGCCGTTGTGGAACATCACGTCGTTCTGGATGCCCGCGACGGTGTACGGCGACCAGGGGATGTTGTCGGCGCCGGTGGCGAAGAGCGCCTGGACCCCGCAGAAGGTGCCGGCGCACGGGACGACGGCCGGGTCGAAGGCGAAGTCGTTGTCGCTGATCTCGATGTTCTTCGACCGCCAGCGGCAGTCGTTCGTGTACGGCGCGGTCGCGATCGCCGTGTAGCAGAGGTGGTTCCAGCTGACCGGATCGGGATAGTCGGGGTTGCGTGGCTCGGCGGGGATCAGGGTCGGGTGCACGAAGGGAGTGCAGTACCCCGTACTGGTGTTGCCGTTGGAGTTGCAGAACCGGTTGGCGTTCTCGAAGATCGAGACCCCGGAGAAGTTGTCCTCGAAGCTGTTCGCGTAGATCCGGATCTTCGCCGCGCCGCTGGTCGTACTGCGGAGTCTCGCGTCGCCGCCGGATTCGGACAGGTAGATCGCCGGGCCGGGGGAGCCGAGGTTCTTGCGGCCGCTGACCCAGGCGTTGCGGGCGATCCGGTTGTTCCGGATGGTCGCGTTGTAGCTGATCTCGTACCAGATCCCCTCCCCGTCGTTGGCCTCGATCGTGTTGCCGTCGAAGAGGAAGTCGATGTTGTTGGTATCGGCCCACAACCCGGTACCACGGTTGTCGTGCACCCAGTTGGCCGTCACCCGCGCCCCGAGCACGTCCCAGAACTTCCCGCCGCCGGTACAGCCGCAGTACTCGACCCGGCTCTCCCAGTCGTCGGTGTTGTTGCCGGTGATCTCGTTGTGGTCGAGGGTGATCTCCTTGATCGCCGAATCGCCCTCGATCGGCGGCCGGAACATGCTGAAGCCGTACTGGCCGTTGTCCCTCAGGCAGTTGTCGGCGAGCAGGTTGCCGGAGCCGAGGAAGACGCCGGCGCCGTCGTTGCCGGCGACGGTGTTGAACCGGATCGTCCATTCGGGCCCGGAGTCGTGGTTGACGACACCGGCGTTGAAGTTGTCCAGGCCGCGGCCGAAGTTCTTGATCGTCAGATACTTCACCGTCACCCCGGCGACCTCACCGGTGAACGCGTAGAGGTTCTTGTGCTGCCCGTCGAGCACAGCGCCGGGCGCGCCGACGTACGTCGTACCGGCGCGGGCGATGATCTGACCGTAGATGTCGTCGCCGAGGGTGTGGGTTCCCGGCGCGAACCACAGCGTCGCACCCGGACGGTTGAAGTCGAAGGCGGAGTTGTCTCCGGCCGGAACCGTGACCGCTCCTGCCGGGGGAGTGGCCGGCCCGTCGAGCAGGCCTGAGTTGCCGCAGATCTGGGCCGGGGGAGTGGCCGGCCAAGTGGTGGCGGTGACGAGAGCCGGGGCCGTGGGCTGGGCCGCTTCGGAGGGCAGCGGCAACGCTGTGAGGAGCAGTAGCAGGGTGGAGGCGGCGGTCGCCGTTCGGCGAAGGTGATTGAGCGGCACGCCGGCCCCCAGAGGTGAGGTGAATTTGTCGCAGCCTGGCACGGGACCGGTGCAGTCACAATGAATTCGATCAGGGTCGCAGGGTGGGTCACACCGATGGCCGGGGTTCGTGGGTACCCTGGCGGGCGCCGCTTGCCAGGTGGCCGACCGGATAGGAGACGATGTCCACCGTGACCTCACGACGTACCCAGGACTCTCAGCCGCGGTCGGCGCCGACAGAGGTCGATCCGGCCGTCGCGAGCCTGAGTGTCGGCCTGGGTGGTGTGGCCGGCCGGTTCGCCCGGCTCGGTGGCTCGTGGTGGACCCCGCTGCGGATCGCGCTCGCGGTCTGCACGATCACCTTCGCGCTCGGCGTACTGCAGAAGGCGCCCTGTATGGCGAACGGCTGGGACCGGCAGGACTGGCGGCCGTTCAAGGCGCTGTGCTACTCCGACATCGGCTACCTCTATCAGGAGCGCGGCTTCGCCGAGGGCAACCGGCCGTTCCTGGACACCGGCAACTATCCGGTCCTGGAGTACCCGGTGCTGACCGGTGGGTTCATGGAGGTCGCCGCGAAGATCACCTGGCAGATCACCGGTGATCCGAAGAAGGACCTCACCCCCGAGCAGAAGCGCGACACGGCCGGCGTCTTCTTCGTCGTCAACGTCGTGATGCTGTTCCTCTGCACCCTGCTGCTGGTCGGCCTCACGGTCGGGACCGCGCGGGGCGTCGCCTCCCGCCCCGGCGCGGCGCGGGGCCAGCCACTCGACGCCCTGTACGTCGCGGCCGCCCCGGTGCTGGCCTTCACCTCGACGATCAACTGGGACCTGTTCGCCGTCGTTCTCACGGCCGGCGCGATGTATGCGTGGTCGCGGGGCAAGCCGATCTGGTTCGGCATCCTGCTCGGGCTCGGGACCGCGGCCAAGTTCTACCCGTTCCTGCTGCTCGGCCCGCTGCTGATCGTCTGCATCCGGGGCCGGAAGCTGTGGCCGTGGTTCCAGGCGACGGTGGCCGCGATCTTCGCGTGGGGTGTGGTGAACGCGCCGATCTACCTGCTGGCCAAGAACGAGTGGATGTCGTTCTGGGTCTTCAACGACGAACGCGAGAGCGATTACGGCTCGATCTGGTACGTGCTGAAGCTGGCCAAACACGAGGTCGCCGACGTCAATCAGCTCAACATCGTCATCTTCGCCGGGCTGTGCCTGTCGATCGCGATCCTGGGGATGATGGCGCCGAGACCGCCACGGTTCGCGCAACTGGCGTTCTTGGTGGTCGCCGCGTTCCTGCTGGTCAACAAGGTCTACTCACCGCAGTACGTGCTGTGGCTGTTGCCGCTGGTCGCGCTCGCCCGGCCGAGGTTGCGCGACTGGCTGATCTGGCAGGCCTGCGAGTCGTTCTACTGGATGATGGTCTGGCTGCATCTGGCCCAGTTCCTGGCGCCCGGGCAGCCGGAGGCGCCGGACAAGATCTACTGGTTCGCGGTGATCCTCCGGATGGCAGGGACGCTGTGGTTGATGCTGGTCGTCAGCCGCGACATCCTGCTGCCCGAGAAGGACCCGGTCCGCCAGGGCGACCTGGTCGACGACCCCAGCGACGGCGTGGTCTCCGACCTGCCGCCGCGGCAACTGGATCCGGCGCACGCCTGAAAGCAAGAAACAAAGGACAGAAGAAAGGAAGGCGCAGGAAAGGGCGGCAACTGGATCCGGCGCACGCCTGACCAGGCGCGCTCGTTACAGGTTGAGTTTGGAGACGTCGAGGTTGCCGCCGCTGATCACCGCGGCGGTCAGGCCGGTCAGTTCGACCTTGCCTTCGAGTAGGGCGGCGAAGGAAGCGGCCGCTGCTGGTTCGAGGGCGAGTTTGGTGCGTGACATCACCAGCCGGGTCGCCTCGATCAGGGCGGCCTCGCCGACGCGGACCATTTGATCGACGTACTGGCGGATGATCGGGAAGTTGTGCGTGCCGCAGACCGGCGCGGCGAGGCCGTCCGCGACGGACTTCGCGGTGGCGAGCTTCTGCGGCGCACCTGCCTCGAGGCTGCGGCTGACCACATCGGCGGTCTCCGGCTCGATCCCGATCACGCGGACCGCGGGCCGGAGCAACTTGATGCCCAGCGCGACGCCGGAGATCAGACCGCCACCGCCGACCGGCACGAGCACGGTCTCGAGGTCGGGGGCGTCGGCGAGCAGTTCGAGCGCGAGGCTGGCATGCCCGGTGATCACGTCGAGATCGTCGAACGGATGAACCCCGGTCAGCCCGCGCTCGTCCCGGATCGACTCGTACGCCGCGATCAGATCGCCCTCGACGAGTTCCACCCGCGCGCCGTACGCCCGGGCCGCGTCGATCTTGGCCGCTACGGCGGTCTTCGCCATCACCACGGTCGCCGGTACGCCGGCGTCGCGGGCAGCCCAGGCGAGCGCGCCGGCCGCATTCCCGGCGGACACGGTGATCACGCCGCGCTCGCGTTCGCCGGGCGTCAGCTGAAGGGTCTTGTGGAGCAGCCCACGCACCTTGAAGCTACCGGTCTTCTGGAACAACTCGGCCTTCAACGTCAGCCGGGCGCCGAACAACTCGTCCAGCGCGGACGACTCGACCATCGGCGTACGGTGAATCCGCCCCTGGAGTCCGGCGGTTGCTCGGCGGATGTCCTCTAGGGTCGGCATACCCCGACCCTAGTCGGCCCGACTCATCGGCTGCCCGTTGGTCAGCTCAGTCGGCCGGCGACGGCGGTGGCCAGCTGGGTGGCGGCAGGTGGGTGCTGGGGGAAGAAGAGGTAGGGCTCGATGAGTTCGAGTTCCATCAGGAGGAAGCGGCCGGCCGCGACCACGCCGTCGACGCGGGCGTAGACCGGCGGGGTACGGGTGTCGACCGCAGCCAGGACGGCGTCGGCAGCAGCCCGTACTGCGGGCGTCGGGTCGGCCGACTCGGCAGTGCCGCCGAAGTCATCCTGCACCCGGTAGTCACCGTCGGCGGGCCGCTTGAGGACCGCGTGGCTGAACTCGCCGTCGAGGTAGATCAGCGACCACTCGCCCTCGGACTGGATCTCCGGCAGGAACGGCTGCACCAGATAGACGTCCGCCGGCAACTCGTCGATCGCGGCGTCCAGTTCGCTGGAGCCGGCCAGACCGCGCACGGTGTTGCGCGCGCTGGCGCTCACCGTCGGCTTGATCACGATCTCCTGGCCGCTGAGCCCGGCGACCACCTCGCGCAGGCACGCACCGGCCGCCACCTGCGACGGCACGATCGCGACGCCGCGCTCGCGGAGCTCCAGCAGGTACCGCTTGTCGCCGTTCCAGCGGACCAGGTCGCTGTCGTTGAGCACCGGTACGCCGGCCTTGTCGAGCTGGCCCAGCCATTCGGTGAACTCGAGATAGCGGGTCTGGTAGTCCCAGACCGACCGGAGCAGCACACCGTCGTACGCCGACCAGTCCACCGACGGGTCGGTCCACACCTGAACGACCGGGTCGAGGCCTGCGGTCTGCAGCGCTGCCACCAGCGGCAGGTCGTGCGCGTGCAGGTCCGCGTGGTCGGCGGAGGTGGCCAGAGCAATGCGTTTAGTCACGCGGATCAGTGTCGGAGCGCTTCGACCGGGACGTCAAACTCTCTTCCGGCGTTCGGACGGTGACGCAGTGCGACCGTGGCGACGACGACCGTCGCTGCGGCGAGGTGGATCAGCCCTTGCCGCAGGTCGTGCCCGAAGCTTGCGTAGGCCAGGTAGGCGGCCACAGGAACGACCAGCCATTCGAGTCGCCCGGCGAGCACAGCGAGCGCGATCAAGGGCAGCCCGTACCACGGGTAGGTGGGCGTCGTGATCAGCAGCGCGCCGCCGTACAGCCAGCAGCAGGTGACCGCGATCGGCTCGCGGCCGTGCCGGTAGATCGCGAGCACGGCGAGGCTGACGGCTAGGAGAGCGGCGGCGAGCTGGCGGGCCTCAGGAGGCAGTACCAGCGCGAGAATCGCTGATCTCGAGCTGCCGTCGGAGAACCCTTCCTGAGTCAGGTAGCCGGGCAGGAAGCCGACCACCAGAGTGCCTGCGGCCAGCAGGTGAGGGAGGTACGACGCGACGAAGGTGCCGAGGGCAACCAATGGCGTGCGCAACCGGCGAGAGGTGAAGGCAGGGAGCAGCAGGAGTGGCAGGAGCTTGACGGAGGCAGCGGCGCCGAGGAGTACTCCGGCAAGGACCGGTCTACGCCTGGCTGCTGCGATGACGGCCGCCACGATGAGCAGGGCGGCCAGGACGTCCACGTGGGCAGCGCTTCCGGCCTCCAAGGCGACGATCGGTGACCAACCCCACATGGCCGCCCAGCGTGGATCACGTCCACGACGGCGTAGTTCCGCGGCGAGTAGCGCTGTGAGTACTACGGCGAGCAGCGCTGCGGCCAACTGGAGTCCCAGGGTGCCCGCAGACCAAGGAGTGACCAGTGCGACTGCAGTGAAGAAGGCCTGGGCGACAGGCGGGTAGATGGTCGGCACACGCGGACGGTTGATCCTCGTGCGTGGATCGTCGGTGGAGAGTGCAGTGACAGCAGCGGGGTCGGGGGGGACGCGCGGTGGACCGACTACGCCTGACTTGTCGGTGGGGGAGAGGCCGGGGAAAAGCACTGGATCGCGTAGGCGAGCGAGTGCGTCGTCCAGGGGGACGTGTGAGTACGGCGAGCTCCCGGAGAGCTGGACGCGGCCGTCCCAGGCGTAGCGGTAGGCGTCGGTGCTGGTGATGGGCGCGGTGGTCAGGCCAGGCACCTGACAGAGCGCTGCGACCGCAACGACGTACAGGATCGCGTGGTCGCCTGCGGGATGTCTGGTGATCAGCCAGACGATTCCTGCGACTATTGCGAAGGCTGTGCAGAGCACAAGGTTGGGCCACCAGCTGGCGGACTCTGCGGCGATCACCCCGGCACTGGTGCCTGCTGTGAGCAGACCGGCTGTCACGAGTTTGAGCCTCATCGGCGGGCGGCTCTCAGCGGAGTCGAGGCGACTGCGGTGCTGCAGCGACGGAAGGTGAGGAACGCGCGGCCGTCAGCGCGCCAGTCCTCGGTGGCGAGGAGATCCGCGGCCAGCGCGTACCGCAGTACGGCGCGGCTGCCTACCCTTGCCCAGGGCAACGGATGCGAATGGCGGCTCGCGCTGCGCAGCACGATCGGCGCGGTGTCGTCCAGGTCGTCGTCGGGATCGACCTCGACGAGGACTAGTCCGTCCGGGCGAACCAGCTCCGCGCAGCGCCGTAGCAGCGCTTCCGGTGCGCCGCCGATGCCGATGTTGCCGTCCATCAGCAGCACACTGCCCCAGCGGCCTTCACCAGGCAGCGGTTCCTGCACCGGTCGCCGCAGGGCAGGTGCGCCTCGTTCGTTCGTCAGCATGACCGCCTGAGCGGAGATGTCGACGCCGAGTGCCGGGATACCCCGCTCGGCCAGGGCGGTGACGATCCGGCCGGGCCCGCAGCCGATGTCCAGGACCGGTCCCTCGCAGCGGCTCAAGGCCAAGCGGTCCACCGCATCGGCGGGGGCCTGCCAGCGGTCCACCGCTGACAATGATGCGACTGTGCGCCCATCGCTGCCGGTGGCAACGACCGGTGCGCCCTCCAGTGCCTTGTCGAAAAGCAACGAGGGGTGCGCCGTGTGCTGCAGTCGCCGGTGCAAGCGGGAGGTCCGCAGCTCGGGGTACGTCATCGCCAGCGCGGCCGCGTCAGCAGGCGTATCCATATCCCGCAGTCTCGACAGCAGCAGGACGCTGTAGCCCAGTGACTGCAGCCGGGCCAGCTGATCCGCGCCGGTGTGGTCGGTCGACATCGGTACGCCGAGCAGCGCACGGGCGTCGGGCCGGTGAAGCCCGATGCACCAGTAGCCGCCGTCTTCGGTCAAGCCGAGCACAGCGTCGTACTCCGTCCAGTCGGCTCGTAGCAACGCCGGTGTCACCTGCGGGGTGTCCATGCCGACCAGGAGCATCGGCGTACCGGCGTACGCGTCCTCGAAGGCGGCAGCGAGTCGTTCGTCGAGGCCGCCGCCGCGCTGCGGTACTACGGTGAACCCAGGCGGCGTCGACGTGGAGTCCCCGTCGAGCGCGAGTACCTTCCGGCGTACGCCGGTGGCGCGTACTGCGGCCAGCGTGTCGGCAAGGGAGGCCCTGGCGAGCGCGGCCGCCTCTGCGGGGGTGAACTCGGTCTGCAGGCGCGTCTTGACCCGCCCAGGCACCGGTTCCTTCGCTATGACGATCAATGTCCCGGCCGTCATCGACCGAGCACCTTCGTCATGTCCAGGACAGCGCGGGCGGCACCCAGCGGCGTACCGGTCACCTTGGAGCGGCCTGAGCGGGGCAGGTAGTCGACGTCCACCTCGGCTATGCGCCAGCCTGCGTCGGCTGCGCGGACGACTGTCTCCAGCGGGTAGCCCGATCGGCGGTCCACCAGCGCCAGACCGAGCAGTGCCTCGCGCCTGGCGGCCCGCATCGGCCCGAGATCATGCAGCCGTACGCCGGTACGCCGCCTGATCCGGCGGGACAACTCCGCGTTGGCGAGACGCAGGTGCCACGGCCAGACGTCGCGGGAGACGGGTCGGCGGCGACCGAGCATCAGGTCGATCCGCTTGGCCAGTACCGGTGCTGTGACGCGCACTAGCTGCTGTGGATCCAGCGACGCGTCCGCGTCGAGAAAGGCGACCACTGGCGCCGTCGCAGCCTCCAGACCCGCATGGCAGGCAGCGCCGTATCCACGGACGTCGCAGTCGACCACCGTGGCGCCCAGCATGGCCGCGAGGTCCGGCGAGCCGTCGGTGGAACCGTTGTCGACGACAACGGCCCGTACGCCGGCCGGAAGCCTGCCGAGCACCCATGGCAGGGCAGCGGCTTCGTTCAGGCACGGGAGGATGAGATCGACCTCTGCTGCTGGCACCCTTCGACCGTAGGGAAGATCGCGCTGCCGGCGGGCCGGATCGCGGCTACGGATCGCTTACGGCAGGTCATCGACCGCTCCTGCGTGGCACTCGGCAGGAGTTCGAAGATCTACTCTCGTGCCGTGGCTACTCGCGTACTTGTGGTGGACGACGACCCGACGGTGTCCAACGTGGTCTCGGCGTACCTGACGAAGGCCGGGTACGACGCCCGGGTCGTCGCCGACGGCGTACTGGCACTCGAGGTCTGGCAGCAGTGGAAGCCGTCGGTCGTAGTACTGGACGTGATGCTGCCCGGACTGTCAGGGCTCGATGTGCTCCGGCGGATGCGTGCTGCGGACGACGGCGCGGCCGTGATCATGCTGTCCGCGCGCGGTGAGGAAGAGGACCGGCTGGTGGGGCTGGAGGTCGGCGCCGACGACTACGTCGTGAAGCCGTTCAGTCCGCGCGAGCTGACGCTGCGAGTGCAGGCGATGTTGCGCCGCGAGGAGCGCCTGGGTGGCGTGGACCTCACGCCGACCAAGCTGACCGCCGGACCGATCACTGTCGACACGGCTGCCCGCAGTGCATTCCTGTCGGGTGCTGAGCTGTCCCTGACGCACCGCGAGTTCGACTTGCTGGCCTTCCTCGTCGCACACCCGGGCAAGGCCTATACGAAGGCGGAGTTGCTCCGGCGGGTCTGGGGCTGGGACTTCGGTGACTCCTCGACAGTGACCGTGCATGTCCGCCGGTTGCGGGAGAAGATCGAAGTCGATCCCTCCGACCCGCAGTTGGTGCTCACTGTCCCGCGCACGGGCTACCGGTTCGCAGGGGTGGCCGAATGAACCGCGACACGATGACGATCCTGGCGTTGACCACGCTGTGGACTCTGGTGGTCGCTGCGCTCGGTGGCGCGATCCTGTGGCAGTTCCGGCGTCGCTCACTGCGGATCACGATGATCGTCGCCGCGCTCGCCCCGATGGCGGCCGCGCTGGCCGCAGTACTGCAGAGCGTTCGGGCGATGTTCATCTCGCAGCACGACTCCCTGGTGGTGCTGTGGACACTGGCGTTCTCGGCCCTGCTGGGGCTGGCAATGTCGGTGCTGCTGGGGCACTGGATCACGACGGGCTCACGCGACGTCGGCCTTCGCCTGCGGCACCTCGGTACGTCTTACGAGCCTGCTGTCGTCGGTAGTAGGGGCAGCGTGCCTGCGGAGCTTGCTGCACTGACCGATGAGCTGGAGATGACCAGGAAGCGGTTGGCGGCGTCCTCCGAGCGGGAGCGCGCGCTGGAGACCAGCCGCCGAGAGTTGGTCGCCTTCATGTCCCACGACCTCCGTACGCCGCTCGCCGGGCTGCGGGCCGTCTCCGAAGGGCTGGAGGACGGCGTGATCGAGGACGTGCCCGGAGCGCTCCGGCAGATGCGGAGCACGGTCGACCGGATGACCGGGCTGGTGGACGACCTGTTCGAGCTGTCCCGATTGTCGGCCGCGCCGCCGCCGCGCCGCAGATCCGCGGTGAGCCTGCGGGAGTTGGCCGAGGACGTGGCGGGGGAGACGTGTGAGCACGCTCGGTCGGAGGGCGTCCTGCTGACCGTGGACGCGCCGGACGGCGACGACCGACTCGCTGTGCACGGGGACGCGGACGAGCTGACCCGCGCGGTGACGAACCTGGTCGGCAACGCGATCCGGCACACCGAACGTGGCGGGACCGTGCGGTTGTCGGTCGGTCGCGAGTCCGACGGCCGGGTCCGGCTGGCCGTGACCGACGGCTGCGGCGGTATCCCCGACGACGACCTCGAGCGCGTCTTCGACATCGGCTGGCGGGGTGACGAGCAGCGTACGCCGGCGAACAGCAGCACGGCCGGTAGTGCAAGCAGCAGTGGCGGCGGTCTGGGTCTGGCGATCGCGCGCGGCGTCGTCGAGTCCCACGAGGGCACCATCGGCGTCACGAACGTCGCGGGCGGCTGCGCCTTCCAGATCGACCTACCGCCGGTCCACGCCACCCCGTAGCAGGTCCGCGATTCCGGTGGCCAGGTCGTAGTCGGGTTTCCAGTTGAAGGCTTCACGGAGCCGAGCTGAGGATGCCGTGATGTGCCGGACGTCGCCGAGCCGGTAGTCACCGGTGACGACGGGCGACGGGCCGCCGTACGCGCGTGCGAGTTCCGCTGCGAGGTCGCCGATCGTGCGCACGGTCCCGCTGCCCACGTTGTACGCGGCGAACTCTGGGCTCTGGTCGAGTGCTTGGGTGGCTGCACCGACGGCACTGGCGATGTCGCGGACGTGGACGAAGTCGCGGCGCTGCCGACCGTCCTCGAAGACCCGCGGTGCCTCACCGCGCTCCAATGCGGAGCGGAAGAGCGCAGCGACCCCGGCGTACGGCGTGTTGCGCGGCATCCCCGGTCCATACACGTTGTGGAACCGCATGGCCGCAACCCGGCCGCCTGTCTCGCGAGCCCAGGCCGCGGCCAGGTGCTCGCCGTTGAGTTTGGTGGCGGCGTAGGTGTTGCGGGGATCTGTCGGAGCGGACTCGTCGACCAGTCCTGGGCTCAGCGGGTTGTCGCAGATCGGGCAGGGTGGCTCGAAGAGGCCGCGGTCGAGGTCCTCGATCCGGCGCGGACCGGGTGCCACGACTCCATGCCGATCGCACTCGTAGCGGCCTTCGCCGTACACGACCATCGAGCTTGCGTAGACGAGCTTGTGGATCTTGTGCCGGCCCATCGCGCGGAGCAGTACCGCGGTGCCGAGACTGTTGCTGCTGACGTAGTCGTCCATGTCGTCGAGATCCACGCCAAGGCCGACCTTCGCCGCAAGGTGGATCACCGCGTCGACGCCGCTGAGCGCATGGTCGACGGCTTCGGGGTCGCGGATGTCTCCGACGATCAACCCGTCCAGCTGCGGCCGATGCTGATGAACATCCGCGCGCAATGAGTCGAGTACGGCAATGTCGTAGCCGTCAGCAACTAGTTGGTGGTGGACGTGACGGCCGATGAAACCGGCGCCGCCGGTCAGCAGGACCCTCACCAGAGCTCCACCGCGGCAGTGCCGTCCAGTGAGTGCCTGCACTGGCAGTCCTCGTCCGGCTTGGGCAGTTTGCCGATCGCTTCGGCCAGGAGTCCTTTCAGCCGCTCGATGCTGCTACCGAAGACCGCGTAGACCTCGGCCTCCGTCACGCCGTCGCCGGTGGCGATGCCGGCGTCGTGATCGGTCACCACCGCGATGGAGGTGTAGCAGAGCGCCAGCTCCCGGGCGATCGATGCTTCCGGCGCGCCGGTCATGCCCACGACGGACCAGCCCTGCGCCGCGTGCCACCGGGACTCGGCGCGGGTGGAGAACCGCGGTCCGTTGATCACCACCATCGTCCCGCCATCCACGACAGCACCTTCGCCGGACCCGTGTTGGTTGCCAGTGGCAAGCACAACGGCGCGGCCGGTGGGGCAGTACGGGTCGGCGGGGGAGACGTGGACGACCGGGCGACCGTCGGCGTACACGGTGTGTTCGCGGCCCCAGGTGCGGTCGACGTACTGGTCGGGGACGACGAACGTGCCCGGGGTGAGTTCTGGTTCGAGCGAGCCGACCGCGCAGGGGGCCAGGATCTGGCGTACGCCGAGTTCGCGCAGGGCCCAGAGGTTGGCGCGGTAGTTCACCTGATGCGGAGGGAGGCGGTGATCTGCGCCGTGGCGGGGGATGAACGCGACTTCGCGGCCGTTCACCTCGCCGACCACGGGTGGTTCGCTCGGCCGCCCGAACGGGGTGTCGAGCTCGACCGGCCGCGCGCCGGACAGGAACGAGTAGAAGCCGGATCCACCGATCACACCGATTGCCGCCATACCGTCGACCCTAAGAGCCGCAGTCGCCCCGATTACCCGATTCGCGCCGACCGTCAGCACTCCGTAATCGCGTACCGACGGACAGGAGGTGCGTGCGCCGAGCCGCCGGATCCAGGCTCAGCCCGGCGCCGGCGAACCGCAGTACGGGCCGTACCTCCTGTCCGTCGGCACGGGGCGTCGGCACGGGGCGGCGGCTAGGGGCGGTGGTGTGGAATGGGGGTGTGCAGGCGTCGTGGGTATTGGCGGTGATCGGTGGCTTGCTGTTGCTGCTCGGCGCCTACATGAGCTGGACGGCCGGGCGACTGGATCGGCTGCATCACCGCGTCGCGACCGCGCGCGCGTCGCTGGAGACGGAGCTGGCGCGGAGGTCCGCACTGGTCGCTGAGCTGGCCAGTAGCGGCGTACTGGACCCCGCCTCGTCGCTGCTCCTGCTGGACGCGGCCCATCGAGCTCGGACGGCCGGTCCTGAGGATCGCGAGCAGTGCGAGTCGGCGTTGAGCAGGGCGATCGCAGCGACAGGTACGGACGTCGAGCCGTGGGCTGTGGAGCTGGGGGTCGCCATGCGGCGCGTGCAGATGGCACGGCGGTTCCACAACGACATCGTGGTGTCGACGCGGCACCTGAGGACCCGTCGGCTGGTCAGCTGGTTCCGGCTGGCCGGCCATGCGCCGTTGCCGTGCACGATCGAACTGGAGGACGGCAGCTGATGACCGAGGAGGCGTTCGCCGAACAGGTGGAGCGGCACCGGCACGAGCTGCGGGTGCACTGCTACCGGATGCTCGGCTCGTTCGACGACGCCGAGGATCTGGTGCAGGAGACCTTCCTGCGGGCGTGGCGGCGGCGCGCGGACTTCGAGGGCCGGTCCAGCTTCCGTGCCTGGCTGTACCGGATCGCGACCAACGCCTGCATCGACGAGGGCCGCCGACCGCAGCGAGTCCTGCCGTACCAGTTGGAGCCGGCGTCATTCCCAGCTGCGCCGCTGCCTCCGCGCGACGACCTGCCCTGGCTGCAGCCGTTCCCCGACGTACTGCTTGATCGAGCTGAGGAGCCCGACGCAGTAGCCGTACGGCGGGAGACGATCGAGCTGGCGTTCTTGGTAGCCATCCAGCACCTCCCGGCGCGGCAGCGCGCAGTACTGATCTTCAGGGACGTGCTCGGCTGGTCGGCCAAAGAGACAGCTGAGGCAACCGACCTGAGCGTGCCGGCGGTCAACAGCGCCCTGCAACGAGCCAGGCCTGTACTACGGGAGCACCTGCCCGCTCGGCGTACGGACTGGGCGCCTACTGGGGACCCTTCGGCCGCGGAGAAGGCGCTGTTGTCGAAGTACATGAACGCATGGGAACGGGCCGACCCGGCAGCGATCGCCGCGCTGATGCACGAGGACGTGCGGCTCACCATGCCGCCGTACCCGTTCTGGTTCTCCGGCCGCGCCGACGCACACCGGGTCATCGCGGCGAACCTCGCACCGGACGGCAACAGCAACCGCGGCCACTGGCAGTTCGTCCCGGTAGGCATCAACCGCCAACCTGCGCTGGCCGCTTACCTCCGCACGCCCGACGACACCCTCTACCGCCCCTTCGGCGTAGACGTCTTCCGCATCGAGGACGGCCTGATCGCCGAAATGACCGCCTTCGAGCTGACGGACTTCAGCTACCTGAACGTCCCCGACGTAGTCGTCGACTGAGCCGGACTACTTGGCGTCGGCGTAGCACTCGACGACGGCGGTGTCGAAGGGAAAGCGCGTGGGGGTGTCGCCGAAGGTGATGCGGCCGGCCAGGTCGCTGGCGGCCTGGATCGCGGCGGCTACCTGATCGGCTTCGTCGGCGGGGCAATGGACGATCACCTCGTCGTGCTGGAAGAAGACGAGCTCGGCCTTGAGGGTCGCGATCGACTGGCGGAGGGCAGCCATCATCAGGAGCGCCCAGTCGGCGGCGCTGCCTTGGACCACGAAGTTCCTGGTGAAGCGTCCCCGGGCGCGGGCGCGACGGCTGTCCTTCTGCGGCTCGTCGGCGGGCGGACCTTCCAGCATCGCGGCGTCGATCGGCGCACCGTCGGGCGGGCAGGTGCGCCCGAGCCAGGTCCGCACCAGCTTGCCCTCCTCGCCCGCCCGCGCCGCGTCGTCGACGTACGCGACGGCCTTCGGGAACCGCTTCCGCAGGTCGGCGAGATTCTTCAGCCCGTCGCCCGACGTCTGCCCGTAGATGGCACCCAGTACGGCGATCTTGGCCTTCGCGCGATCGCCGGAGAACGCCGTGTCCGAGACGGCCTTGTAAAGATCGCCGGCGCTTCCGGCGACCTCCATCAGCCCCGGATCGCGGGAGATCGCGGCCAGCACCCGCGGCTCCATCTGGGCGGCGTCGGCGACGACCAGCCGCCAGCCGGGATCCGCGATCACGGCCCGGCGAATCACCTTGGGGATCTGCAACCCGCCGCCGCCGTTCGTGATCCAGCGGCCGGACACCGTGCCGCCGGGAACGAAACCGGGCCGGAAACGGCCGTCGTGAACCCAGTCGTTCAGCCAGCTCCAGCCGTTGGCGGTGTAGATCCGGTAGAGCTTCTTGTACTCGATCAGGGGCTCGACCGCCGGATGGTCGATGGTCTGCAACTCCCATCGACGCGTCGTCTTCAGCTGGTGCCCGGCCTGTTTGAACGCCTTCAGTACGTCGGCCGGCAGATCGGGGCGCACCCGCCGCCCGAAGGCGGTCGACACCTGGTCGGCGAGCTCGGTCAATCGGCGCGGCTCGCCACCGCCCGCGAACCGCTCGCCGAGGAGCTCGCTGAGCAAGGCGCGATGGGCCTCCGCGCTCCACGGCAGCCCGGCCCGGTCCATCTCGGCCGCGACCAGCCAGCCGGACGACTCCGACGCGGTGAGCAGCCGCATGCGGTCCGGGTACTCCGCTTGCTGGTGGCGGCGCAGTTGCTCGGCGTACACCCGCAGCAGCGCTTCGAACGACAGCGGCTCGGTCTGGATCTCGAACAACGACGACTGCTCGCCGGGATCGACTCCGCGCAGCGGCGGGTCGGGCGGCACCGGTGCACCGGTCATCCGTGCCCACGCGGCTGCGGCCGAATGCGGCTCGCCCAGGCGCCCTTCGTGTCCGAGCAGAAGGGTTTCACTGTTCTCCACGTCGTAGCACCGCTCGACCCGTACGCCGGACGTCAGCAACCGTGGGTAGATCTCAGCAGTGGACCGCCATACCCAGCGACTCACCTGCGGACGCGATCCCACAGCCGCAGCGAGGTCGCGCTCGTGCATCACCTCCCCGGCCGGCTGCCCGTCCGGATGCAACGCGACGAGAACCGCCCCGCCACCCTCCTCCGGCGCAATCGCCCACCGCTCGTCCACCCCCCGATCCTCACACCTTCTACCGACATTTCCGTGCTCGAGGCCGGTGCGGCTGCCCGAGGCGTCCGGTGGCAGTCCAGTGGTGGGAGACTGGACTTATGTGGCGGGGGAGTGATCTGGATCCGGCGGACGGAACGAAGACCGAACAGGTCGAAGCGTTGGTGTTGCGGCGGATCGAGCGCGGGGAGCTGTCGATCGGGTCTCGGTTGCCGTCCGAGCGGGTGTTGTCGGAGCGACTCGGGCTCAGTCGCGTCACCGTCGTACGGGCTCTGGATCAGTTGCGGGCCGACGGCGTACTGGAGACCAAGCGCGGCTCCGGCACGCATGTGCGTCCGCTGGACCGGTTGCTCGACCCGATCGCGCCGGCGTCGACTGTCACGGCCGGGGATCAGCCGATGCTGGATCTGCGGTTCGCCACCACAGCTGCTCCACATGACGTTGCCGAGGTCGCTGCGCAGATCGTGGCCGAGGGATTGCCGCAGGCGATGGGCGGAGACGGCCCGCCGCCCGGTGGCTCACTGGAGCTTCGTACTGCGTTGGCCGAGCGCCTCACCAAGGAGGGTGTGCTGACAGAGCCGGGCCAGCTGACTCTCACTGTGGGCGCGGCTGCCGGACTCAACGCTGCGCTGGCAGGGCTGGACCTGGGACCCGGAGTGGCCATCACCGAGTCGCCCACCTACCCGGCCGCCTTCGACCTTCTCCGCAAGCACCGGCTGGACGTAGTGGGCTGGCCGGCCGGTGTGTGGGACACGGACCAGCTCGCACACCTGTGCAGGCGGCACAAGCCAAAAGTGATCTACCTCCAGGCGGACAACCACAACCCGACCGGACTCAGCCTGCCGGCCGATCGCCGTACTGCGGTCGTCGAGATCGCCAGACGGTACGACGCTGCTCTGATCAGCGACGAGACCATGCGACCCCTCTGGCTGGCCAGTGGCGACCAGCCCGAGCCATTGAGCCGCTACCCGCGCACAGTGAGCGTCGGCTCGCTCAGCAAGACCGTCTGGGGCGGACTGCGGGTCGGGTGGGTGCGGACCGGTCGGCAGCTCCGCAGACGCATCAACACCTCGGCCCACCTCAGCGTTGTGTCGCCCAGCGCACTGGACGACCTACTGGCTCAGGCCATCCTCGGCAGGCTCGACCGGGTGATCTCCCGGCGCAAGACGCGGCTACGAGCCAACCTGCAAGCGCTGGAGGCCGGGCTGAAGACGCTCGACGGAGTGACGTGGGCGACGCCGACCGGAGGGATGACGCTCTGGCTGGAACTCACCGACGTACGAGCGCGGCGGGTGCTGGACGCGGCGCGCGAGCAGGGGCTGCTACTGGGTGCCGGAGACCTGTTCACACCGGACGGCACCGACCGGCGGCACATCCGGATTCCGTTCACCGCTCCACCGGCCACACTGCGTCTCGTGGTGACCCGCCTCGGTGCCGCGCTGGACCAGGCTCGCTGAAGGAGAGTCAGTCCAGTTGATCTGAGGTGGACTGAAGATCGCCGGGTCACTCGTCCTACGCTGGAGAGGTGTCCAGCGACCAGGAGGATGTAGTGACCGAGACCCAGAACAGCCCGCAGACCGGTACCGCGAAGGTCAAGCGCGGGATGGCGGAGATGCTCAAGGGCGGCGTGATCATGGACGTGGTCACCGCCGAGCAGGCGAAGATCGCCGAGGACGCCGGTGCCGTCGCGGTGATGGCGCTCGAGCGGGTCCCGGCCGACATCCGCGCCCAGGGCGGCGTCTCCCGGATGAGCGACCCGGACATGATCGACTCGATCATCAGCGCGGTCTCGATCCCGGTGATGGCCAAGGCCCGGATCGGTCACTTCGTCGAGGCGCAGGTGCTGCAGAGCCTCGGCGTCGACTACATCGACGAGTCCGAGGTGCTCACCCCGGCCGACTACGCCAACCACATCGACAAGTGGAACTTCACCGTTCCGTTCGTCTGTGGCGCGACCAACCTGGGCGAAGCGCTGCGCCGGATCACCGAGGGCGCGGCGATGATCCGCTCCAAGGGCGAGGCCGGCACCGGTGACGTCTCCAACGCGACCACCCACATGCGCCAGATCCGCCAGGAGCTCCGCATGCTGCAGAACCTGCCGGAGGACGAGCTGTACGTCGCCGCCAAGGAGCTCCAGGCGCCGTACGAGCTGGTCAAGGAGGTCGCCCAGGCTGGCAAGCTCCCGGTCGTGCTGTTCACCGCCGGCGGGATCGCGACCCCGGCCGACGCCGCGATGATGATGCAGCTCGGCGCCGAGGGCGTGTTCGTCGGCTCCGGCATCTTCAAGTCCGGCAACCCGGCCCAGCGCGCCGAGGCGATCGTCAAGGCGACGACCTTCTACGACGACCCGGACGTGCTCGCCAAGGTCTCCCGCGGCCTGGGCGAGGCCATGGTCGGCATCAACGTCGACGAGATCCCCCAGCCGCACCGGCTGGCCGAGCGCGGCTGGTGATCCGGACCGGGGCGGTCCCCGCCGGCGTCGGTGGGGTGACTCGGTGACGGACGGCGTGGCGGGCGCGTTGGACGAGCGGACCGGGCGGGAGCTGCGTGGGCTCGCCCGGGTCCTCGTCCGGTCCGGCTTCGCCGACCGCGCTGCCGTCACCGTCGCGCTCACCGAGGCGGTCAGCGAGGATGCGCCCTCGGTCGAGCCGGCCGCGCTGGTTCCGCAGTTGATCGACGAGGCTCTCCAGGCGGTCCGCGAGGACGCGAAGAGCTGGCCGGGCGAGACCGACGTCGACCGGCTGGACGCAGTACTGGCTGAGTTGGAAGCGCTCGGCCTCGTGGTGGTGCGTTATTGCACCGACCACCACGAGGCGCGGGAGGCGCTGGAGGCGGCGGCGGATCCGAAGGGGCTGGTGTTCTTCACCGACACCGACGTCTGGCACGCGGTCGACTTCGGGATGCTCGAGCTGAAGGTCTGGCACCCGGACACGGCCAACGTCGCACCCGGCGAGCCGCTGCTGGACGACGTACTGGCTCTGCTTCATGAACGTGACCTTCCCGCGGTCTTCGACGAGGGCCGTATCGAGGTTTCCCTGGACTGGCATCGGAGGGTACGGCTGTGACCGTGATCGGCGTGTTCGCCCTGCAGGGCAATGTCCGCGAGCATCTCGCGATGCTGGCCCAGGTCGGCGTCGAGGCCCGCCCGGTGCGCCGTCCGTCGGAGCTCGCCGAGGTCGACGGGCTCGTCCTGCCCGGCGGCGAGTCGACCACGATGGACAAGCTGGCCCGCTCGTTCGAGCTGTTCGAGCCGCTGCAGAAGCGGATCGCGGACGGGATGCCGACGTTCGGGACCTGCGCCGGGATGATCATGCTGGCGAACGAGATCACCGGTGGGATCGAGGGCCAGGAGACGCTCGGCGGACTCGACGTGACGGTACGGCGGAACGCCTTCGGGCGGCAGGTGGATTCGTTCGAGGCGGACCTGACCTTCGCGGCTTTCGACTCGCCGTACCACGCGGTGTTCATCCGGGCACCGTGGGTGGAACGGGTCGGCCGGGACGTCGAAGTACTCTCGACAGTGAGCTCTGGACCGGACGCAGGGTGGGACAGGGTGGGGCCGGAGGCAGAACGCAGTAGGATCGTCGCGGTTCGCCACGATCGGCTGCTGGCCACGTCGTTCCACCCCGAGATGACGGGTGACGCCCGGCTGCACGGATACTTCGCCGATCTGGTGCGCGACCTCTAAGTCAGCAGCAGGCGGTAGAAGGGTTGGGTTCGCGATGTCAGGCCACTCCAAATGGGCCACCACCAAGCACAAGAAAGCGGTCATCGACTCGAGGCGCGCCAAGCTCTTCGCGAAGCTGATCAAGAACATCGAGGTGGCCGCCCGGACCGGCGGCGGTGACCTCGCGGGCAACCCGACCCTGTACGACGCGGTCCAGAAGGCGAAGAAGTCGTCGGTCCCGAACGACAACATCGACCGCGCGGTCAAGCGCGGCTCCGGTGCCGAGGCCGGTGGCGCGGACTGGCAGTCGATCACGTACGAGGGCTACGGGCCGAACGGCGTCGCGATGCTGATCGAGTGCCTGACCGACAACCGGAACCGGGCGGCGGCCGACGTCCGGACCGCGATGACCCGCAACGGCGGCTCGCTGGCCGACCCGGGCAGCGTCGCGTACCTGTTCAACCGCAAGGGCGTGATCGTCGTCAACAAGGAGCAGGCCGGTAAGACCTACTCCGAGGACGACGTGATGGAGGCCGTCCTCGAGGCCGGCGCCGACGAGGTGAACGACCTCGGCGAGTCCTTCGAGGTGATCAGCGAGTCCAGCGACCTGGTCAAGGTCCGGACCGCGCTGCAGGACGCCGGGATCGACTACGAGTCGGCCGACGCGTCGTTCGTGCCGTCGATGACGGTCGAGCTGGACGCCGAGGGCGCCGGCAAGATCTTCCGCCTGATCGACGCACTCGAGGACAGCGACGACGTGCAGAACGTCTACGCCAACTTCGACGTCTCCGACGAGGTCATGGAACAGGTCAGCTGACCCGACCCCACTCGAACAGCAGGGCGTGTCTGGAACCCAGGCACGCCCTGCTGTCCTTTACGCCGCCGGTCACTCCCAGACAAGCCCTGCTGCGCTTCAGATGACTGCTCTCAGTCGGTCCAGTAGCGATCGCCGACCAGCCCGAGGTCGCGGAGACCGGCGGCGACCAGGCCGGCGTAGACCGTCGCGCCGTACTCCGAGGTGTGCGTGTCGTCGCGTTTCTCTCGGGTGAGGTAGAGCGCCTTGGCCTGCTCCGGGCCGAGCCCCTCGACGACGTCTCGGCTCCGAGCCGTCAGGTCGATCAACGGCACCGCCTCCGTCACCGCGACCGACCGCATCTCCGCGGGCAGGTCGACGCCCAGCCCGTTGACGATCAGCCCGGTCGAGTTCAGCGTGCTCCCGGTGAACCAGCGCCGGACGATCGGTGTCACCAGCACCGGCGACGCCCCACTGGCCCGCACGCCCTGCACGATCTCGGTCAGATTGGCCCGGAACTGTTCAGCGGTCGTCTGCTTGTCGTTGTGGCCGAACTGGACCAGTACGACGTCGCCCGGCCGCAGCTGAGGCTGCAGCGTGGCCCACATCGCCGGCTCAGCTAGGAACGACACCGAGCTCTCACCCGAGCCGGAGTGATTGACGACCGACACTCCGTGCCGGAACCACTTCGGAAGGCGCTGACCCCATCCGGTGTACGGCGGTGTCTCCTGGTCGGTCACGGTCGAGTCGCCGGCCACGAACAGCCGCGGAGTCGCCGAAGCAGCCGACGCCAGACCGATCCCGCTGACCTTCGGCGCCGACCCGGAGAAGGTCAGCGTGAGTCCCGGCGTACCGGGGCCGCCGAAGCCGTTCTGCTGTCCTTCAGGTGACCGGACGTTCACGGTGAACGTACGCCGTACCAGCTCGCCCGGCCCGGTCTCGGTGGAGTCGACCATCAGCCGGCGCGCCTCGGCGTACACCTCTGTGCTGGCTGCCTCGTGCCGGTCGCCCAGCATCACCGTTACGTCGTAGTGCCCAGGCGGTACGTCGAAGGTGCACGTGATCGGCTGCGAGCCGGTGCAGTGCGACAGCAGCGCAGGATCTGGGCGCGGCGCCGGGCCGAGTCCGCCGGCGGCCGCCGGTTGAGTGAAAGTCAGGCCGGCGCAGAGGGCAAGTGCACCGGCGACGATGCGCGGCGTCATGGGTTCACAATCTGGTCGCCGACCAGGGCCAGGGTCTGGATCGCTGCGAGGCCGTAGAGGGCTGTGGTGTTGGTGGAGACCCACGTGGCCGCCTGTGTCGGGTTGAGGGTCTTGGTGACGGGTTGCGCGCTCCACGGCAGCGTGGGTGCGTAGCCGTCGCCGGTGTAGAACTCCTTCCAGGCGCGGGCGGCCAGGTCGTCCCGGTTGAGCCGTGCTGCCGCGTATGCAGTGAGTCGGGCGTGGCCCTGCCGCAGGATGAGGTTGGGGAAGTATGCGCCGCACTCGGCCGTCTGCTCCTCGCGCGTGGCGTTGTAGAGCCGGCAGTACTGCAGCCAGGCCTTCTCGAACGCAGGCAGGTCCACCAGGTCGAGCAGTTCGGCGCAGATCTCCACCTGGCCGAACATCGCGCTCAGGTGCGACACGTTGACGGTCTTCTCGGTCACCGGCGCGAACCGCCCGGTGTCCAGGTCGTAGAAGCCACCGCCGGTGACGAACCCGTTCGGCATCGCACCGATGGTCTCCATCGTCGCCAGCAGCTTGGTCTTCGCCTGCTCGGCCTTGGGGCCGTGCCGCTCCCACTCGGTCAGCCAGGCGGCGGCCAGCCCACTCCAGTCGGTGCCGAGGCCTATCGCCAACGCATGTGGGTCCGGTGTGTACGGCTCGGTGCGGATCTTGCGGAGCGGGTCCAGTACCAGGAAGGTCCGGTCGGAGTCGACCAGCTCGGACAGTAGATCCCCGGTGCGTTCGTCGGCCGTGAGGTAGTAGTAGAACCGCCGGTAGATCGCCGTACTGATGCGCTGTTGCTTCGCGCTGTCCGCCCAGTGCTGTACGCCGTGCCGCGTACCGAGGCCGGCCCACTGGCCGAGGTGGTAGACGTCGACCTCACCAGTGTGTCGCGTCATCGCCTCGGCGAACCGGAAGATGTCGGCCCGGCCGGACCGCAGGAACGAGTACCAGAGCCACAGGTCCGGTGACAGCTCCGAGTTGTCCCACGCGTAGCCGCCCACGTCGTACCGCCAGACCAGCCGGTCCTCGTCGAACGTGTGCATGATGTCGCCGTAGTCCCAGAACCCGTACCAGTGCCGCTGCTCCACCTGACCGCGGTAGTAGTCGAACAGGAAGTCCAGGTGGTCCTCGATCGCCTTCTTCGCCGGGTGGGAGCGGTCGACCGGCGTGACGAGGCCACCGAACACCTTGGTCGACACCAGCTGGTCCACCGGGTTCACCAACTGCGGGGGAGTCCGCACCTGGTCGGCCATCGAGCTGAGCCGCTCGGGCGTCGGCGTCGCGGCCAGCGCCCAGAACGTCAACTCGCTCGTCCTGGCGATCCCGTACGGCGTACCGAAGCCCGGCTCGTAGTCCTCGTAGGTGATGTTGAGGCCCTCGAGCTGCTCCGGGTAGGTGTCCTGGCCCATGTCGTCGTGGTAGAACCGCGTGTCCATCGCCCCGGCATCGGGCGACCAGAGCCACACCGTCACCTCGGCCTCGGCGGTGTGGGCGTCGCGGATGTCGAGCTGCGTCGGGTGCCGCTGCCAGAAGTCGCGCAGCCCGAAGGCCAGGCCACCGCTGACGCCGCCCACGTACCCGAGACCGGGGGCGCGCTTGCCCTGGTCTACCGCGATCCAGCCGTACCCCTTCTTCGTCCGCTTCTTCACCGTGAAGCCGTCGGCCGACAGCTGGCTCAGCGTGTAGTCGCCCCACTCGGGGATGTACTGCAGCCGCGTGGTCACCCGCTGGTCCCACGTGGCCGGATCGGGCAGCTTGGTCCCGGCGATCTGCGCAGCGCGGACAGCAGCCCCTGGATCGCGGCGCAGCCCCGTGATGCCCTTCACTGCTTCGCTCAGCGCGCCACCGGACTCACCAGCGAAGCGGATGTGCCGGTCGTACGACGCGTCGCGCATGGGCACCCGGAAGCGCACACCCAGCCCGGCGATGTAGTCGTGCTGACCATCGCGGTCGTACACGAAGGTGTGCATCATCCGGACGTTCTCGGCACCCGCGTAGAAGTAGAGCCGGACCGTGAACGGCAACCACGCCTTGCCCTTGGTGTTGGTGGTGGTGTGCCTGCCGGTGATCCGTACGACGGCGCGCACCGGACCCGACTGCTCGACGGCCACACTCTCGACCGAGCTCTCGAACCGCTCGCGGGTGACGCTGCCCTGCTCGTCCTCGACGATCTTGTCCTGCTTGAGGTTGACCAGGGTGCCCTTGCGCGCGATCTCGACCCCGTCCCGCCAGAGCTGGCTGATCAGCTCCGAGCCGCTCTTGCGGATGCGAGCCTTGATCACCCCCGTGTCGACGTCGAGGTAGTTCTTCTCGTCCTTCACCGTCACGGCCGTGGCGGGTACGGCCGCAGTACCGGGCGCGAGTGTGTAGGAGTGAGCGGGGTTCGACGCTGCAATGGCGTGTGCGCTCCACTTCAGCGTGCCGTCCGGCCAGTACGCCGTCGGCCAGCTCTGCACCGGTACTGCGCTGCCGTCCGCTGCGGTGAGCGAGAACGTCTGGTCCGGACGCACCGCTCCTTTCGGCCAAGGCGTTCCCCACGTCGTCACGGCCGCACTCGCCGGCCGGCCTTCCAGCCACGTCAGGTTCACAGCCGGTACTGCGGCCGGCCGGGCGGCGGCGGTCGGCAGGTCGATCAGTGAGGCCACCGGGGCGGCAGCCAAGGTGACTAGGATTTGTCGACGGGTGATCTCCATGCTGTGGCACCTCTGTCAGGTCGATGGTCGGGGCGGTGTTCTCGAATGAGGGCAAGGTTCTGGATGGCGGCCAGGGCGTACTGGGCCGCGTCGTTGGTGCTCACGAAAGGCGCTTCGTCGACGGGCATCAAAGCGCCGTCGACCGCGGTCGTTCGCCAGGCCGGTTCGCGCTGCAGGGCGTTGCGGTTCAGCTGGTCGCCTTCGTCGAGGAAGAACTTGCGCCAGGCCAGCTCCGCGAGCCCGACGTCGCCGGTGCGCGCGGCGGCGTACGCAGCGAGCCGGCTGTGCGCCTGGACCAGCGAGATCCCCGTCAACGCGTGGCCCAGCTCGGCGACCTGCTGTTCGGCGGGAGCGAGGTACAGCCGGCAGTAGTCGAGCCACGCCTTCTCGAACCCCGGTACGTCGAGCGCGAGGTCGATCAGCTCGGAACAGATCTCAGGTAAGCCGAACACGGCAGACAGGTGCGACACCGAGACCGCCTTGCGGCGGGTACCGAACCGTCCGGTCGACAGGTCCAGCAACGCTTGTCCTGTAAGGAATCCGTACGGCAATGCGGCGAGGTCGGCCATGGTCCCCACCAGCCGGGCCCGCGCCCGCTCGTCGCCGTACCGCTCCCAACGAGTCAGCCATGCCGCGGCCAGCGCTCCCCAGTCCACACCAAGCCCGACTGACAAAGCCTGCGGGTCGGGGGAGTAGACATCAGTACGCACCTTGCGCAGCGGATCGACGGCCAGGAAGGTGTTCTCGGCGTTGGCGAGCTCGTCGAGCAGGTCGCCGGTGCGCTCATCGGCGGTCAGGTAGTAGTAGAAGCGCCGGTAGATCGCGCTGGAGATCCGGAGCTGCTTGCAGCTGCAACCCCAGTGCTGCACGTTGTGGCGAGAGCCGAGCCCTTTCCAGCGGCCCAGATGGTGTACGTCGACCTCGCCGGTGTGCCGCGTCATCGCCTCTGCGAAGCGGAAGACGTCGGCCCGGCCGGTGCGCAGGTATTGGTACCAGAGCCACAGATCCGGCGAGAGCTCCGAGTTGTCCCAGGCGTACCCGCCCACGTCGTACCGCCAGGTGTGCCGATCGGCGTCGTAGGTGTGCATCACGTCGCCGTAGTCCCAGAACCCGTACCAGCGACGCTGCTCGCGCTGACTCACGTAGTACTGGAAAAGGAAGTTCAGCCGGGCCTCGATGTCCTGGTGGTCGGAATCGGGGAGGTCCCAGCTGCCGAAGACACCGGCCTCGAGCAGGCGGGAAGGTGAGGCGGTCAGGAGACCGGGGGAGTTGAGGAGTTCGGCGTGCTCGGCAAGGTCGGCCACCGTGGGCGTGGTGTCGTGGGCGCGCAGGGTGAGTTCGTGGGTGCGGGCGATACCGTGCGCGTTGCCGAAGCCCGGCTCGTAGTCCTCGTAGGTGATCTCCAGGCCTTCGAGTTGCTCGGCGAAGCTGTCCTGGTCCATCCCGTCGTGCCAGTAGCGCAGGTCCATCGCCGGTGCGCCCGGCGACCACATCCAGACGGTTGCGGTAGCCACGTCGGTTGCGGCGCCCCGGATGTCGAGGCGGGTCGGGTGCAGCTTCCAGAAGTCCCGCAGGCCGAACCCGAGACCGCCGCTGACACCACCGACGTACCCGTAACCGGGCGACCTCGTCCCGGCCGGGATCGTCACCCAGGCCTGGCCTGCACCGGTCCGCTTGCGGAGGGTGAACCCATCGGCGCTGCTCTGGTCCAGCATGTAGTCGTTCCACCGCGGGATCAGGTGCAGCCGCTCGGACACCTCCCGATTGCCGATCTCGCCGACCGGACGCCCGGCCACCTGCGCCCGGCGTACGGACTCGCCCGGGTCGCGGCGCAACCCGGTCAGCCCACGTACAGCCTCGGTGAGAAACCCGGCCGGCCCAGCCAACCGGACGTGCCGGTCGTGCGGCTCGTCGGACATCGGTACGTCGGCGCTGAGCCCCAACCCGGCCAGGAAATCCCGGTCCGGATCACCGTCCCAGACAAAACTGTGCACGATCCGTACGTCGGTCGCGCCGGCGTAGAAGTAGAGGCGGACCGTGTACGGCAACCAGTCGCCGTGCCGACCCTCCAACCTGATCACCGCGCGCACCGGGCCGTTCTGCTCGACGACGATCCGCTCGGTGGTCGCGGTCGTCTCGTGTCGGGTGCGGTCGCCGTCCTCGTCAGGGGCGTCCTGGCGGAGGCTCACCAACCGGATGTTCCGCGAGACTTCGCGGTCGCCGTACCGGATGGACGCGATCAGCTGCGGCTTCCGCAATACCCAGGTCACCTGGCCCGTGCTGACCTGGATGTCGTCAGCGGTGGCGATCACTCCCACCGGCTCGTCGGGACTTGATGGTGTCTGGTTCGGCACCAGATCGTAGGAACCCGCCGGGTGTGCAGCAGGGCCGATCGCGTGAGCCGACCATTTGACCGAGCCGTCGGGCCAGGTCGCGGTGATCCAGCTCTGCACCGGGGTGCCGTCGGCGATCGCGAAGGTGCTGTCGGCAACGATTGTGCCACGAGGCCAGGGGACGCCGCACGTAACGCCTTGTCTGCAAGGGGTTTCGAGCCAGTGCAGGGTCGTCATTCCTTCACCGATCCGATCAGCACGCCCTTCGCGAAGTGCTTCTGCAGGAACGGGTAGAACAGCAGGATCGGCAGCGTGGCCACGACGACCACCGCGAACTTCAGACCCTGCTCAGGGAACGACACGGTCTCCAACTGCTGCAGCACGTTGGCCGAGTCCGCGTTCGCCGCGGTGAGCTGGCGGACGATGATCTGCAACGTCCACTTCTTGCTGTCGTCGATGTAGAGCAGCGGTGACATGTAGTCGTTCCAGATCGCCACCGCGTAGAACAACGAGAACGTCGCGATGATCGGTTTCGACAACGGCAGCACGATCCACCAGAACACCTTCAGCTCGTTGCAGCCGTCGATTCGAGCGGCCTCCTCCAGCGCCTCGGGAAGTTCCTGGAAGAAGCTCTTCACGACGATCAGGTAGAACGGGTTGATTGCCAACGGCAAGATGAGCGCCAGGTAGTTGTCCAGCAGACCGAGATCGCGCACCACCAGGTAGGTCGGGATCATCCCGCCGCTGAAGACGAGGGTGAAGATGACCAGGTTGAGTACCAGGGCACGGCCCGGCAGGTACCGCTTGGCCAGCGGGTAGGCCATCGTCAGCGTGAGCAGGAGTTGCACGACCGTGCCGACAGCCGTCACGCAGATCGTCGTCAGCAGCGCCCGCACGAAGGTGTCGGTGGAGAAGATGTACTGATAGGTGCTGGTGACGAACTTCTGCGGCCACAGGAAGAACGGCCGGGAGCTGATCTCGGACTCGGAGGCGAACGAGCCCGCGAGCACGTAGAGCAGCGGCAGCACCGTGACGATGGCCAGCCCCGTCAGCAGCAGCACGTTGGCGATGTCGAACGCGCGGCTGCCGGGGGAGTCGTAGTACCGGACGGATTGTTTTCTCGCCATGATCACAGCTCCCTTTCAGAACAGGCCCCGCTGGCCGAGACGCTTGGCCAGCCGGTTGGAGCCGAAGATCAGTACGACGCCGATGACGCCCTTGAACAGGCCGACGGCGGTCGCGTAGCTGAACGAACCCTGGGTGATGCCGACGTAGTACACGAAGGTGTCGAACACGTCGGCCACGTCGCGGTTGAGCGAGGTCGTCATCAGCCAGATCTGCTCGAAACCCGAATCCATCAGATGGCCCGAGGTGAGGATCGCCATCACCACGATGGTCGGCTGGATCGCCGGCAGCGTGATGTGCCAGAACTGCCGCCAGCGGCCGGCGCCGTCAACCCGGGCCGCTTCGTACAGCTGCGAATCGACACCGGCCAGCGCTGCCAGATAGATGATCGTGCCCCAGCCGGTCTGCTTCCAGAGCAGTTGCAGCACGATCAGCGGCCGGAACCAGCCGGCCTGCGCGACGTAGTCCACCTTCGGCCCGCCGGCCAGGCTGTGCACCCAGCCGGCGATCACGCCGAAGTCCACCGAGAACAGCAGGTACGTCAGCGACGCGACGATGGTCCAGGACAGGAAGTGCGGGATGTAGATCAGCGACTGTACGGACCGCTTCAAGACCTTCATCCGCAGTTCGTTCAGCATCAGCGCGACCACGATCGGCGCCGGGAAGACGAACACGATCGTCAGCAGCGCCAGCAGCAGCGTGTTGAACATCAACCGGCCGAAGTCCGGCCCGGTGAAGAGTTCGCGGAAGTGCTCGAGGCCAACCCACTGGCTGCCGGAGTACCCCAGGAAGGGCACATAGTCCTTGAAGGCGATCGTCAGGCCGTACATCGGCAGGTACTTGAAGAGCGCGAAGTAGGCCAGGCCGGGCAGCAGCATCACGTACAGCCAGCGGTAGCGCAGCAGCTCGCGGCCCAGCGGCCGTCGCGGCTTGCGCGGCGGAGCCTGCTTCACCTCAGCGGCGGGGGGCACCACCTGGTTCGGCGCCAGATCGGTGGCCATGGCGCCCTCCCTTCGGATCGTGGGGGCCCGGGATTCCGCCGGGCCCCGCAGCAGTGGGTCAGCCGCCGACCTTGGCGGCCAGGTCGTTGGTCTCCTTGACGATCTGCGTGCCGCCGCTGTCGTACCAGCGCTTGATCTCGGCCTTCAGCTGGTCCTCGGTGATCGCGCCGGACAGGTACTTGATCCGCGCGTCCGGGATGATGTTCTGCAGCGACTGGCCCTTCGAGATCGAGGTCGGCGCGATCACCCCGAGCACCGGGTTGAACACCGCGGTCTTCAGGTCCTCGTTCATCAGTACGTCGAACTTCTCCCGCATCGCCCGGCTGGCCGCGTCGTTCGGCTTCAGCTGGTAGGCGCCCATCCCGACGCTGGCCCGCGTGCCCAGCTGGATGAAGGCCTTGTCGACGTCGTTCTGGATCGCCTTCACCTTCGGGTCGTCGGAATTGATCGGTACGGCGTACTTGCCGTCGGCCTTGAAGTTGCGGCCCTCGATCCCGTTGGTGAGCAGGATCGAGCCCTCCTTGGACTCCAGCTTGTCCAGCGCCTGCAGCACCTGGTCGAGCTGCTCCTCGGTCCGGATGTGCTGCTTGGAGACCGCGATCACCATGTTGTAGCCGGTGAACGGGTAGGAGTACTTCTTGCCGTTCGCCTGGGCGAGGTTGCCGACCAGGGTGACCTTGTCGAAGTCCTTGGGGTTCTTCTCCTTGAACAGGTCGAGCAGCTGGGTGGCCCGGACGTTGACGTCGATGATCATGCCGCCCTTGCCCTGCACGAACGGGTCGTTCCAGTTCGCGCTGTCCAAGGTGGCGAAGTCGGGATTGACCAGGCCCTCCGACACCCACTTGCGCAACCAGCGGTCGGCGGTGAGGAACTCGGGGGTGTCGAAGCCCGGGACGAGCTTCCCGTCGCGCTCGCCCCAGCCGTTCGGCGCACCGAACCAGGTCTCGATCACGTCGTACGGGCTGGCGCTGGCGTAGCCGCCGGGCCACTTCGGGATGATCAGGCCGTAGGTGTCCTTCTTGCCGTTGCCGTCCGGGTCGCGCTCGGTGAACGCCTTGGCGACGGCGTAGAGGTCGTCGACGGTCTTCGGCTCCTGCAGGCCGAGCTTGGCCAGCCAGTCCTTGCGGATCACGATGCCGGAGCGCAGCAGCGGCCGGACCCGGTAGATGCCGTACGTCTTGCCGTTGACCGTGGTGTTCTTGGCGGTCTGCTCGTCGGCGGGCTTGAGGTTCGGGTACTTGTCGAGCTTGCCGGTCAGGTCCCAGAACGCGCCGGCCTCGGCCGCCTTGACGAACGACGGGCCCTTCTCGTTCACCACCATCAGGTCGGGGATGCTGTCCGACGCCAGCGTGACGTTGGTCTTGTCGCCGTACTCCGCGTTCGGCACCCAGGTGATCTTGAGCTTCTTGCCGACCAGTTTCTCCACGGCCTGCTGCAGTTCGCCGCCCGGATCGGGGGCGGTGCCGAACAGCGGCGCCATCACCGTCAGTTCGTTGCTCGAGGCTTGTTCCTTGTCGCCGCCACCGGAACAAGCGGTGGCGAGCAGGGCCGTCGCGGAGACGACGGCGACGGCGAGGCGCCGACGGGACAGGATGGTCATGAGTTCCCTTTCAGATGCAGGCGCGCCTCGTTCTCGGCGAAGAAGCGCAGGCAGAGCCAGGTGTTCAGCTGGATCCAGCCGCCGGCCGCCAGGACCAGTCCGATCACCGGCAAGGTGCTGGACAGGTAGGCGATGGTGACGAAGACGAAGAGCAGGACGACGGACGACGCCGGGTGCGAGATCGCCATCAGCGAGGCCTTGGGCAGCAGGTCGCGGGGCCGCAGGTCGTAGTGCACGGCCATCGGCAGCAGGTAGGCCGCGATCACCGTGAGCACGCCGAGTGCGGCGAAGCAGGCAAGCCGCGGGATCGACGCCCGGGCGCCGAGGGACGCGAAGTACAGGTAGTTGCCGGTGAGGACGACCGCCACGGTCAGCAGCGGCAGCACCACGACGGTGCCCCGGGCGAACTCGCGGCGGAATCCGGCCCGGAAAGCAGGCCAGGCGTGAAACGATTCACCGGATGACCTGCGTCTGGCCAGTGAATATGCTGTGAGCGTGGCCGGGCCGATACCCAGCGCGACACCGTCCAGCAGCGTGAACGCTAGCAGCAGGAAGTTGAGCTTGATCGCCCAGACGAGTTCGTCCGCCGCGTCGTACAGACGGATCGACCAACCCTGCGTACTCATCTGCGGCCGGAGCGAGGCAGCAGCCACGTCCTGATCGGGGTTTGTTTCACGGACCTACCTGCCTTGAGACGAGGCTGTTACGGGTGAAAAGTGTTGTGACCGTATAGTTGAATCGTCTCAATGTCAACGCTTCGGAAAGCGTTTGTCAGGCTTCGGGCAAGCGGTTGCCCGAAGCCGTTCTCAGGGCCGCGAAATCCGCAGGTTCGCGTATTCGCCGATCATCGGCGCCATCTGCCGGAAGCCGATCTTGCCGCCGCTGAGCGGCTCTTCGTCGCGCCAGCTGAACGACACCAGGCCGTTGATCGCGAAGGTGATCAGGCCGTCCTGGATCGACAGCCTCAGTTGGTAAGGGCCGGTCGCGTCCAGCACCGAGGGGAGTGGATCAGGTCCCTGGGCGACGAGGTGGAAGCCGTAGCTCTTGCGCAGGTTGCACGTGTGCAGAGCGCGCTCGGCCGGCCAGCGGCGGCGGAAGTACGAGACGTGGTAGGCGTTCAGATCGCCGTGGTGGTACTGCTCGTACGGCCCGGTCCTCGGGGCGAGGTCGAAGAGGTCCTCGCCGTTGCGACCCTTGGCGTGGAAGAACAGAATGCAGAGGCCGGGCTCGCGGATCGGCCAGAAGTCCCACTCCACCGTCAGATCCGGCCCGAACTCCTCCGGGCACCAGAGCACGACATTGGCATCCTGGCCGTCCTCGGCCGGCCGCTTGCTCTCCAGCCGGAGCCGGCCGAGCGGGAAGGAGATGGCGCCGTCGCCTTCCAGTCTCCAGCCGTCCAGGTCGGCTGGAGAGGCCAGGGCGTTCTGGTAGCTCATCGAGAGCTGCGGGTGTAGTCGCTGGACTGCCGGACGACAAGGTCAGGCTGGAAGATCACCTGGCGGTGCCGATGCCGCTCGGCGTCCTCGACTTCCTCCTGCAGCAGTTGCATCGCGGTGCGGCCGAGCTGACCGGCGGGCTGCCGGACCGACGACAGCGGTACGGCGGCGGCCGCGGCGAACCCGATGTCGTCGTACCCGACGATCGCCATGTCCTCCGGCACCTGCAGCCCGGCCGCGGCCATCGCCTGCAGGAAGCCGAGCGCGAGGAGATCGTTGCCGCAGAAGGCCGCGGTCGGACGGGAGCGCCGGGGGAGCGCGGCGATCTTCTCGCCCGCCTCCCGACCGTGCGCGACGCCCATGACGGCGACCTCGAAGGTCTGCAGCTCGACGTCACCGGCCTTCTCGACGGTGCTGGTGATCCCGGCCAGTCGATCGGCGACCTGTTGCATGCCGAGCGGTCCGCCGATGAAGGCGATCCGCCGGTGACCCGACTCGATCAGGTGCTTGCCGGCCAGTCGTCCGCCGACCTGGTCGTCCACCGAGACCGAGCACAGGCCGCCCCCGTCGGCGGTGCGATCGACGAGCACCACCGGCGTACCGCGGGCGACCAGCGCGTGCAGCCCAGGATCGGCGCTGTCGTACGGCGTGATGAGGATGCCGAACACCCGTTGCTGTTCGAGCTGGCCGAGGTGGTGGCCCTCGCGGACCGGGTCGGTCTTGCTGTTGCAGAGCATCACCACGATGTCGTGCTCGTAGGCGACCTCGTCGGCGCCTTCGGCGAGGTCGGTGAAGAACGGGTTGGCCACGTCGAACACCACCAGGCCGACGGTCCGGCCGCGGCCGAGGCGCAGATGCCGGGCCGCCTCGTTGCGGACGAAACCGAGCTCCCGGATCGTGTCCAGCACCCGTTGCCGGGTCGCGGGTGCCACGATCGACGGGCGGTTCAGGACGTTGCTGACCGTCCCGACCGAGACCCCGGCGTGCTGCGCGACCTCCTTGATGCTGGGAGTTGCCATCGCCCCTCATGTCACCGCTGCCGACTGGGACGATCAGCTTATCGGCGCTGGATTGAATCGTCTAAATCAGCGGTTCAACCGGCCGCTCGACAGCTAAGTGACTGGCGGGTAACCTCCTCGGCATGGCGACTCAGGTGCTCGGAATGTGGGAGAGGCTGCGCGGGCTGCCCGGAGGGACCAGGCTGTTCTCGGTCGCGTTCACCCGCAAGGCGCCGTACTTCCGGTCGGTCCGGCCGCGGTTCGTGCAGGTCAGCCCGAACTACGCCGCGCTCGTGCTCCCGAAGCGCCGGGCGGTGCAGAACCACATCGGCACCGTGCATGCCATTGCCGTGTGCAACGGTCTGGAGGCGGCCATGGGGGCGCTCGCGGAGGCGACCGTTCCGCCCGGGAAGCGCTGGCTGCCCAAGGGGATGGAGGTCGCCTACCTCGCCAAGTCGACCTCGGATCTCACCTGCTCGGCCGAGACCGACCCGGCCGCCTGGAGCGCCGGTCCCGACGTACCGGTGCGGGTGAAGGCGGTCCGCACGGACGGCACCGTGGTGGTCGAGGGCACGATCAACCTGTGGGTCACCGACCGGAAGAAGTAATGCCCTCGCCTGCCCGAACCGGGGCGTCGTAGGGTCGTGCCGTGACTGATGCTTTGCGACTCGTCGACATCGCCGCCGAACACCTCGACGACGTGGTCCGGGTCCGGTCCAGATCGTTCGGCCCGCTGGATGCGGCCAACCGGGAGAACTGGATCAAGGACGCCAAGGAGTTCGTCGACGACGGCCGCTTCCTCGGGGTGCTGGACGGTGACGAGGTCGTCGCGGGCGCGCGGTTCTGGGACTTCCAGCAGTGGTGGGGCGGCCGGCAGGTGCCGATGGCCGGAGTCGCCGGGGTCGTGGTCTCACCGGAGTACAGAGGTCGTGGCGTCGGCAGTCTGATGATGCGCGGCGTCCTGCAGCGTGCGGTGGAGAAGGGCTATCCGCTGACCGCGCTGTATCCGGCGACCACGGTGATCTATCGCCACCTCGGGTACGAGTTCGGTGGCGGGCGCTATCGGTTCAGCTTCCCCGCGGCAGGCCTGCGAGCCCTTGGTGGCAAGGAAGTCGCCGTACGCCGTGCCGGTGCCGACGACGCCGCGCGGATCCTCGAGTTGGTCGCCCAGGCGCACACCGCGGGTCGCACGAGTGGTCCGCTCGTCTGGGCCGAGTCCAAGGTCGCCGACTGGCTCGCGGACGACGACAACTTCGGCTATCTCGCCGACGACGGCTTCGTCGTCTACAACTGGGACGGCGGCGATTTGCGGGTCGACGAGATCATCGCCGGCTCCGAAGCGACCGCACGCGCTCTGTGGGCCACTGTCGGCTCCGGCTCGTCCATTGCTCGCACTGTGAATGCGTACGTGCCGCCCAGCGACCCGATCCATCTCCTGATCGAGCAGGAGGCCGACAAGCAAGCGCAGCTCCAGCGGTGGATGCTGCGCCTTCTCGACGCACCCGCAGCGATCGCCGCCCGGGGCTTCGCGCTCGGAGCGTCGCTGGAAGTCGAGCTCGAACTCGACGACGCCGAACTGCCCAGCAACAACGGCCGCTGGCACCTGTCGGTCTCTGACGGCTCCGGCGCGCTCACACCCTCCACCGCAAGCGGCGAGGCCCTCCGCCTCAACGCCCGCGGCCTCGCCGCCCTGTACGCCGGTACGCCGCTCGCCACCCTCCGCCGCGCCGGCCTCGCCCTCGGCGGCTCACCGGCAACCGATCCGGCTCTGGACACCGCCTTCACCAGCGCGTCGTACATGCTCGACTACTTCTAAGCAGCGGCTAAGAATCGCGTCCCTACTCTGTGCGCTCCTCAACTTCTACAGGAGGGCACCGCCCCATGTTCGACACGATCAACGGTCTGCCGATCCATCCCCTCGTGGTCCACGCCGTCGTGGTCCTGCTGCCCGTCACGATCCTGGGCGTACTCGCCCTGGTGATCCGCCCGGCTTGGCGACCTCGGTACGGCGTGCTGGTTGCCGCCTGTGCTCTGGTCGTCACCCTGCTCATCCCGGTAGCCACCTCCAGCGGCGAGTCGCTGGAGAAGCACGTCGGGGATCCGGGGGAACACGCCGAGCTGGGTGACCAGCTGATCTGGTTCGCTGTGCCGTTGCTGATCACGGCCGTCGCTCTGGTGCTGGTCGACCGGGGGATCACCGACCGGATCGCACGGCGCCCGCTGGCGGGGACCGTGATCTCTGTGGTCGCAGTGCTCGCAGCAGTTGCCGCAGGCGTACAGGTCTACCGGGTCGGCGAGTCAGGAGCACGGGCTGCCTGGGGCGATCAGGTCGGCGGGCAAGCACAGCACCGCTGAGCGGTCGGCGCGTCGATTTCTTGGTGGGCGAGTGGGCTACTAGGGTTGTCGAACACACGTTCGGAGGTAGTCCATGCGCGTACTCGGTGTCGACCCTGGCCTGACCAGGTGCGGCCTCGGCGTCGTCGAGGGGACCCCCGGACGGCCGCCGAGGCTGATCGCCGTCGGGCTGATCAAGACGCCCGCCGACCTGGACGTGGCCAAACGGCTGGTCCGGATCGAGGCCGGGATCGACGAGTGGATCACGGAGCACCAGCCGGACGCGGTCGCGGTCGAGCGCGTGTTCGCGCAGCACAACGTGCGGACGGTGATGGGGACGGCCCAGGCCTCCGGGGTCGCGATGGTGGTCGCCGCCCGGCGTGGATTGCCGGTGGCGCTGCACACCCCGAGTGAGGTGAAGGCTGCCGTGACCGGCTCGGGTCGCGCCGGCAAGGAGCAGGTGACGACGATGGTCACCCGGATCCTGAAGCTCGACGAGCGGCCGACGCCGGCCGATGCCGCCGACGCGCTGGCCCTGGCGATCTGCCATGTCTGGCGCGGCGGCGTGACCAGCAGGCTGCAGGAGGCCGCGGGAAGCCGGGCCGAGCTGGAGGCCAAGGCCCAGGCGCAGTCCCGGCTGCAGGTGGCGAGGCTGCGGGCCGCGGTCGCGGCGCAGAGTGGGCAACGATGACGACGGCGGCGCGCCCGTTCGCAGTACGGGACGGCGGCGCGGCTGCTGGTAGGACGCAGGCGGGCGCTTGGCTCGCAGTACGGGGAGGTTGGCGATGATCGCGTTCGTGCGTGGCCCGGTGGCCGCGATCGGGCTGGACAGTTGCGTGATCGAGGTCGGGGGAGTGGGGCTGCAGCTCTACTGCCACCCGGGAACGCTGGCGACGCTGCGGCCGGGGCAGGAGTTCAAGCTGGCCACCTCGATGGTGGTGCGGGAGGACTCGCTGACGCTGTACGGGTTCGCGGACGCCGACGAGAAGGAGCTGTTCGAGCTGCTGCAGACCGCGTCGGGTGTCGGTCCGAAGCTGGCCCAGGCGGCGCTCGCAGTACTGAGCCCGGATCAGTTGCGGCAGGCTGTCGCGCACGAGGACCTCGCGATGCTGGTGAAGATCCCGGGCGTCGGTAAGAAGGTGGCGCAGAGGCTCGTGCTGGAGTTGAAGGACAAGATCGGCGCGCCGTCGCGGATGGTGTCCGGGCGGCCGTTGCAGTCGGGCGAGGCGTGGCGCGAGCAGGTTCATGCCGGTCTGGTCGGCCTCGGCTGGTCGGCGCGCGATGCGGACGACGCGGTCGTCGCGGTGTCGCCGCTGGCCGCGGACAGTGCCGAGCCGTCGGTGCCGGATCTGCTCCGGGCGGCCCTGCGCGCCCTGTCGAAGGCATAAGAGATGGAAGACAACGTCCGGCCGCTGGTGTCGGCAGACCTGGCGGATCTCGAGGAACGCAAGATCGAGTCCGCGCTGCGGCCGCGCACACTGGCGGAGTTCGGCGGTCAGCGCAGGGTCAGCGAGCAGTTGGAGCTGGTCCTGCACGCGGCCCGCGGTCGCAACCGGGCGCCCGATCACGTGTTGCTGTCGGGTCCGCCCGGGCTCGGCAAGACCACGCTGGCGATGATCATCGCCAGCGAACTGTCGGCGCCGTTGCGGGTGACGAGCGGGCCGGCGATCCAGCACGCGGGCGACCTGGCCGCGATCCTGTCCGGGCTGAACGAGGGCGAAGTGCTGTTCCTGGACGAGATCCACCGGATGTCGCGTCCCGCCGAGGAACTGCTCTACATGGCGATGGAGGACTTCCGGGTCGACGTGATCGTCGGCAAGGGGCCGGGCGCGACCGCGATCCCGCTGGAGATCCCGCCGTTCACGCTGGTCGGGGCGACCACCCGGGCCGGCCTGCTGCCGGGGCCGCTGCGGGACAGGTTCGGATTCACCGGCCACCTGGAGTTCTACGAGGCCGGCGAGCTGGAGAAGATCATCAAGCGCTCGGCCGCGCTGCTCGAGGTCGACATCACCAACGAGGCCGCCGCCGAGATCGCGTCCCGCTCCCGGGGTACACCCCGGATCGCGAACCGGCTACTCCGCCGGGTCCGCGACTTCGCCGAAGTACGGGCGGACGGCATCGTCACGATCGCCTTGTCGAGGTCGGCGCTCGAGCTGTACGAGGTGGACAAGATGGGCCTCGACCGGCTGGACCGGTCGGTGCTGGAGGCGCTGTGCCGTCGCTTCGGCGGCGGACCGGTCGGCCTGTCGACGCTTGCGGTCGCCGTCGGCGAGGAACGCGAGACGGTCGAAGAGGTCGCCGAGCCCTTCCTGGTCCGCTCCGGTTACCTGGCGCGTACGCCGCGTGGCCGGGTCGCCACCCCGGCGGCCTGGCGGCACCTCGGCCTCGCCGTACCGAAGGGTGCCACGTTCGCCGACACGCTCTTCGACACCGAGGACGAGTAATTCGGCGTCGCCGCGGTCATTTCGACGCAGCTTGCAGCTTTTGACAGCGGTCCCGGGCGCAGGTCGGATGGTGGGCACGATCCGGCCGCCGGGGTCGTTGGAAGGGGTGACGAGTAACGCAAACGTGACCCCCTGTCATGAGGTACTTATCGCCGCTCAGGGTTAGACTCCCCGGTGGCCTGACCTCGGCCATCCCGCCGTATCCTGCGCGCCTGAGCAGAGCGCGCAGGACACCCGTACTCTCGACGAAGGATTCTGAGTCCCGATGCAACTGATCGCCGTACCGATGGCCTCCTCCGGCGGTGGGGGCATCACGCTCCTGCTCCCGCTCGTCCTGATCGTCGGGATGATCTGGTTCATGAGCCGGACCCAGAAGAAGCAGCGCCAGAAGCAGGCCGACACGGTCGCCATGCTGACGCCCGGCACCAAGGTGATCACCACCAGCGGGATGGTCGGCATCGTCGAGGAGGTCGACGACGAGTACGTGACGCTGGAGATCTCCGAGGGCGTCCTGATCCAGCTCGTCAAGGCCGCGGTCGGCCGGGTCATCCCGGACGAGGCCGAGGCATCGGCGGACGAGGCCGCCGACGCCGACGAGGCGGTCGCCGAGGAGGCGCCGCGGGACACGGTCGACGTACCGGAGACCGGTGGCAAGGTGCAGGACAAGGCCCAGCTGCCGCCGACGCACACCGAGAACTGATTTTCCGTCCTATCGGCGTGCGGCGCGCAAGCGTCCTGGTGACCCTGCGGCGCGCCCAGTAACGCAAAGGTTGAATCTGACGTGGCAACGACGACGACATCCCGCCCGGGACGGCTCCTGATCGTCCTGGCGGTCATCCTGGTCCTGCTGTTCGGGATCATGGGGCTGACCAAGTCCTGGAAGCCCAAGCTCGGCCTGGACCTGCGCGGTGGCACCACCATCACGCTGACCGCCAAGTCATCGGCCGGTGGCGGCGCGGTGACGGCCGACCAGCTCTCCGAGGCGAAGAACATCATCGCGCAGCGGGTGAACGGTGCGGGTGTCGGTGAATCCGAGATCACCACGTCGGGTCGCAACCTGATCAACGTGGCGGTGCCGGGCTCGAACCAGGAGAGCCTGATCAAGCAGGTCGGCCAGACCGCGCTGCTGTACTTCCGGATCGTGTACGACGCGCAGGCGGGCGGCCCGGTGCCGACGCCGACGGCCACGCCGACCGGCACCCCGACCGGGAAGCCGTCGACCAGCGCCACGCCGAAGTCGAGCCCGACGATCAAGGCACCGTCAAGTCCCGCGACATCACCGAAGGGCCGGGCCTGGAGCAGCGCGCTGTCCAAAGCCACCCCGACCCCGACCCCGACCCCGCAGCCCAGCACGACGCCGACGGCCACGCCGAAGCCCAGTACGCCCGTCACACCCGCCGCGGACCTGCCGAAGGTGACCGGCGACCCGCTGAAGTGGACGCCGGACGCTGCCACCCAGGCGGCCTTCGCGGCGGCGCAGTGCTCGACGCTGAACAAGGACGACCCGAACCGTGACCTGCCGGACAAGCCGCTGATCTCGTGCGACCAGGCCGGTACGTCGAAGTACCTGCTCGGCCCGGCGATCCTCAAGGGCACCGACCTGTCGGACGCCTCGGCGGGTATCCCGCAGGGTGGTTTCGCCTGGCAGGTCAACCTGAAGTTCACCGGTGAGGGCGGCAAGAAGTTCCTCAACGCGACCACCAACATCTCCCAGCGCGGCCAGGGCCAGAACCTGTTCGCGATCGTGCTGGACGGCGTCTCGATCTCGACCCCGAGCGTGTCCGGACCGATTCCGGGTGGCCAGGCGCAGATCACCGGCTCGTTCAGCGAGTCCGAGGCGCGCGACCTGGCGAACGTCTTGAAGTACGGCGCGCTGCCGCTCACCTTCGAACGGTCGTCGGTCGAGACGATCTCCCCGCAACTCGGCGGCGACCAGCTGTCGGCCGGCATCACGGCCGGCATCATCGGCCTGATCCTGGTGCTGATCTTCTCGTTCCTGTACTACCGCGGCCTCGGTCTGGTGGTGGTGCTGTCGCTGGCCATCTCCGCGGCGCTCACTTACGCCTCGGTGGTGTTGCTCGGCAAGGCGATCGGCTTCACGCTGACGCTGGCCGGTATCGCCGGTCTGATCGTGGCCATCGGTATCACCGCGGACTCGTTCGTCATCTACTTCGAACGGCTGCGTGACGAGGTCCGGGAAGGCCGCAGCCTGCGCTCCTCGGTGGAGACCGGCTGGGCCCGGGCCAAGCACACCATCATCGCGGCCGACTCGATCTCGCTGCTCGCCGCCGCGGTGCTGTACATCCTGGCGGTCGGCGGCGTAAAGGGCTTCGCGTTCACGCTCGGCCTGACCACCCTGATCGACCTGCTGATCGTCTTCATCTTCACCAAGCCGCTGGTCACGCTGCTGGCCCGGACCGACTTCTTCGGCCACGGTCACAAGCTGTCCGGCCTCGACCCCGAGCATCTCGGCGTCGAACGGTTGCCCGGCCAGATGAAACCGACAGCCCGTCCGGCCAAGCCGTCGACGCGCAAGCCCGTGGGAGGCGAGGTCTGATGTCGAAGCTCGGAAGCATCGGTGCCAAGTTGCACCGTGGCGAGGTCTCCTACGACTTCATCGGCCACCGCAAGCTGTGGTTCACCCTCTCGATCGCGCTGGTGGTCATCTCCCTCGGCGGCCTGTTCGCCCGGGGCCTGGCGCTCGGGATCGAGTTCAAGGGCGGCGTCGAGTACCAGACCTCCGTGAAGGTCACCAGCAGCACCATCGACGACTTCACCGCCGCGGTGAAGTCCACGAACGCGCATGACCTGGGCGACCCGGTCGTCACCACGGTCGGCTCCGACAAGGTCCGGGTGCAGACCCGGCCGCTGAGCCAGGACGACGTGGTCAAGGTCCAGGCGGCGATCGCCAAGCAGGCCGGCGTACCGGCCTCGAACGTGAGCCGTTCGCAGATCGGCGCCTCCTGGGGTGACCAGATCGCCAACAAGGCGATCCTGGCCCTGGTGGTGTTCCTGATCCTCGTGTTCGGGGTGATCTGGGCCTACTTCCGGGAGCCGAAGGCGTCGATGGCCGCGATCATCGCGCTGGTCCACGACGTCACCATCACGGTCGGCGTCTACGCGCTGATCGGGTTCGACGTCACCCCGGCGACCGTGATCGGTGTTCTGACCATCCTCGGTTACTCGCTGTACGACACCGTCGTGGTCTTCGACAAGGTCCGCGAGAACACCCGGGCCATCACCGGCAACAACCGCTTCACCTACAGCGACGCGACCAACCTGGCCGTGAACCAGACCATCGTGCGGTCGATCAACACCACCTTGATCGCGCTGCTGCCGGTCGGGTCGATCCTCGTGGTCGGCACCGTGGTGCTCGGTACCGGGCCGCTGAAGGACCTTTCGCTGGCGCTGTTCGTCGGTATCGCCGTCGGTGCGTACTCGTCGATCTTCATCGCTCCGGCTCTGCTGGCCACCTTCAAGGAGCGTGAGCCGGGCATGCAGGCGCTGCGCCGCCGGGTGGAGGCCAAGCGTGGCGGAGCCGTCGCCGCGCCGGCGGGCAAGCCGGTTCCGGCCGCTGCCACCGCCACGGCAACGGTCGCGACGAGCGAAGCGGCCGCCCGCAAACAGGACCGCCCGAAGGCCGGTACGCCGGTGACGTCGAGCCGGCCGGTCAAGTCGTCGACCGGTGCGGGTCGCCCGCAGCCGACGCGCAAGCCGCGGTCCAAGCGCGGTAAGTGATGCGGTCGCTGGAGAAGGTCCTCACCGACGGCATCCGCGACATCCCGGACTACCCGCAGGCGGGGGTGGTGTTCAAGGACATCACCCCGCTGCTGGCCGACCACGAGGGGTTCAGCCTGGTGGTCCAGGCGCTGGCCACCGCCGGCCGGGACGCCGACGGGAAGGTCGTGGTCGACAAGGTGGTCGGGATCGAGGCCCGTGGCTTCATCCTGGCCGCCCCGGTCGCGCTCGCCCTCGGAGCCGGGTTCGTCCCGGTCCGCAAGAAGGGCAAGCTGCCGTCGGCGACGTACGAGGAGTCGTATGCGCTGGAGTACGGCGAGGCGACCATCGAGGTGCACCAGGACGCCTTCGAGCCGGGCGACCGGGTGCTGGTGATCGACGACGTGCTCGCCACCGGCGGTACGGTCGAGGCCTGCCTGCGCCTGATCCGGCGCTGCGGCGCCGAAGTCGTCGGTACGACGGTGTTGATGGAACTCTCCTTCCTGCCGGGCCGCAAGCGGCTCGACGGGGAGCAGGTCAGCGCTCTCGTCACTGTCTGAAGTCAGCCGCCGGCCCGCCTCGTCGTCGTACCGGCGGGGCCGGGTCGGCGTGTTGTCCACAGCCCGTGTCTGACTCGTTGACGCCTTCCCCCTAGACTGGTGGTCTGTCGGCGGAGGGATACGAAGTGGGCGAAGACCCGGCGATGACTTCTGCGGTACCGGATGTGGTCCCGCACGAGCCTCCGCGCGCGCCTGCCGCCGTGCGCCCGGTGGCCAATCCATCGCCGCCCGCTGCCGCTCCGCCCAGTGCGCAGCCGCCGCGGATCGCCCCGGCCCGGGTGCGAGCCCGGCTGGCCCGGCTCGGCGGCACCCGGCATCCGAACCGGGCACCGATGCTCGAGCCGCTGTTCCGGGTGGTTCGCGCCACCCACCCCAAGGCCGACCTCGCGATCATCGAGCGCGCCTACCGGACGGCCGAGAAGCACCACACCGGGCAGCTCCGCAAGAGCGGTGACGCCTACATCACCCACCCGCTCGCGGTGGCCACCATCCTGGCCGAGCTGGGTATGACGGCCCCGACCCTGTGCGCGGCGCTGCTGCACGACACGGTCGAGGACACCGACTACACGATCGATGAGCTGAAGAAGGACTTCAGTGAAGAGATCGCGATGCTGGTCGACGGCGTCACCAAGCTGGACAAGGTCAAGTACGGCGAGTCCGCGCAGGCCGAGACGATCCGCAAGATGGTCGTCGCGATGGCCAAGGACATCCGGGTGCTGGTGATCAAGCTGGCCGACCGGTTGCACAACATGCGCACGCTCGGCTTCCTGCGGCAGGAGAAGCAGGAGCGGATCGCGCGCGAGACGCTCGAGATCTACGCCCCGCTGGCGCACCGGCTGGGTATGAACACGATCAAGTGGGAGCTCGAGGACCTGTCCTTCTCGACCCTGCACCCGAAGGTGTACGACGAGATCGTCCGGCTGGTCGCCGAGCGCGCCCCGTCCCGCGACGAGTACCTGGCGTCCGTGATCGACCAGGTGCACGAGGACCTCCGCGCGGCCAAGGTGAAGGCGACCGTCACCGGCCGGCCGAAGCACTACTACTCGATCTACCAGAAGATGATCGTCCGCGGCCGCGAGTTCGGCGACATCTACGACCTGGTCGGCATCCGCGTGCTGGTCGAGTCGGTCCGGGACTGTTACGCCGCGCTCGGTGTGCTGCACGCGCGGTGGAACCCGGTGCCCGGCCGGTTCAAGGACTACATCGCGATGCCGAAGTTCAACATATACCAGTCGCTGCACACCACGGTGATCGGCCCTTCGGGCAAGCCGGTGGAGCTGCAGATCCGGTCGTTCTCGATGCACCGCCGCGCGGAGTACGGCATCGCGGCGCACTGGAAGTACAAGGAAGACCCGAACTCGCCGGCCCCCGAGGCAGGCGCCCCGCCGACCACCGACGTCAGCACCCCGAACGAGATGCCCTGGGTGCGGCAGTTGGTGGACTGGCAGCGGGAGACCTCCGACCCGTCGGAATTCCTCGACTCGTTGCGGTTCGAGATCAACAACTCCGAGGTCTACGTCTTCACCCCGCGCGGCGACGTGATGTCGCTGCCGACGGGCTCGTCGCCGGTCGACTTCGCGTACGCCGTGCACACCGAGGTCGGCCACCGCTGTATCGGCGCCCGGGTCAACGGGCGATTGGTGCCGCTGGAGAGCACGCTCGAGAACGGCGACGTGGTCGAGGTCTTCACCTCGAAGGCCCAGGGCGCCGGACCGTCGCGGGACTGGTTGACCTTCGTCAAGAGTCCGCGAGCCCGCAACAAGATCAAGCACTGGTTCTCGAAGGAACGTCGCGACGAGGCGATCGAGCACGGTAAGGACGCGATCGCGAAGCAACTCCGCAAGGAGGGCCTGCCACTCCAGCGCCTGCTGTCGCACGAGACCTTGACCGCGGTCGCGAACTCGCTGCGCTACCCGGATGTGACCGGTCTGTACGCCGCGGTCGGCGAGAGCCACGTGAGCGCGCAAGCCGTCGTACGGCGTCTGATCGAGACGTACGGCGGTGAGGAAGGCGCGGCCGAGGATCTGGCCGAGGGGCTGCGGTTGCCGCAGACCCGGGAGCGCCGCAAGCGCACTGCTCGTGGCGACGCCGGTGTCATCGTCAAGGGCGCGACCGACGTACTGTCCAAGCTCGCCCGCTGCTGTACGCCGGTGCCGGGCGACGAGATCATTGGCTGGGTCACCCGCGGCGCCGGCGTCTCCGTGCACCGGGCCGACTGCGCCAACGTGGAGAACCTACAGACCCAGCCCGAGCGCATCGTCGAGGTCGAGTGGGCCCCGACCGCGCAATCGGTCTTCCTGGTCGCGATCCAGGTCGAGGCGCTGGACCGGGCGCGGCTGTTGTCGGATATCACCCGGGTGCTGTCCGACTACCACGTGAACATCCTCTCGGCGGCACTGACGACCACCCGCGACCGGATCGCCAAGTCCCGCTTCACCTTCGAAATGGGCGATCCGACCCACCTCGGCCACGTCCTCAAGGCCGTCCGATCGGTGGAAGGCGTTTTCGACGTCTACCGGGTCACCCAGTAGCAGCGGTTCCCACAGCAGGCTGCCCAGCCGGCGGCCTGCTGTGGGCGGGTCGATCAGCCGGCCGCAGCTGACCAGGCGCGGCCTGCTGCTCCTCGGCGCCGGTTTGCTGTCCGGCTGCAGCGACGGCTCGGGTGGCTCGGGTGGTGATGGCGGCGGCTCGAAGCCGTCGGCATCCTTCGCGGGTCCGACGCCGTCAGGTCCGCTGACACCGACACCAGCGGGCCCGGCGACGCCGACGACTTCGGGTCAGCTGACGCCGGCGCCTTCCGCTTCCTCGACTGTGCTTCCGACGCCGCCGGTGACTCTGCCGTCCGTCAAGGAGTGGACGCCCGGCCCGGGAGAGATCAAGCCCGAGGTGAAGGCTGCCGCCGTACGCGCGGTGCAGGGCTTGCTCATCCAACCGGGCATGCCGTCCGAGGTCGAGGTCATCGACGCGCAGTACGGCGGGATCCTCGCGGACTCAGCCAGTGTGCTCGTGGTCTGCCGCCAGTACATGCTTGCCAACGGCAACTTGATCACCGGCGGCACGACGGTCGACGTACGGCTCACGCGTTCTGGTCGGAGTTGGCGTGTGACAGCGATGCACCCAGCTCGGCCCGGCGCGCCCGCGAAGAGGCTGACTGCCGCCGCCCGCCAAGTCCTCGCGAACGATCGCATCTCGCTTCCGCCGGCTTCGGCAGCCGACATCCGCTCCGGCACGATCCACGACACCGTCCTCATCGCGATGCTCCAACTGGCCAAGACCTACCGAATCGGCATCTCGGTCATCCGCTCCGGCCACCCCCTGGACGTCTTCGGCACCACCCGCCCCAGCGACCACCCCCGAGGCCGAGCCTTCGACACCTGGCAAATCAACGGCCGCGCGGTGGTCGACCCGGCCACCCCACGCACCCTCATCACCTCCTACATGCACGCCGCCGCCTCCACCGGCTCCTACAACGTGGGCGGCCCTTACCAACTCGCGGGCCTGACATACTTCTCCGACAACACCCACCACGACCACGTCCACGCCGGCTACCGCAGCTAGTACTACGACTGCTCCAGCTTGGGGAGCACCTCCGAGGCGATGCGCTGGATCTGCTGGGTCAGCCGGTCGGGCGGAAACAGCCACAAACCAAGGGAATCCGCGCCCGCGTCGAGCAACGCGCGCAGCCGTTCGGCCACCTGATCCGGCGTCCCCGCTGCGGCGAACTCGTCGATCCAGTGATCCGGCGCGGTCAACGACTCGCCCGGCGCCAATTCCGCCACAGCGGCCAGCACCTCATCGGCGTACCGGGAGCGGGTCACCAGCGACGATCGCGACTCGGCCTGCAGGAAGAAGCCGACAGCGCCTCGAACTGCGTCCCGTGCGGCAGCCGGATCGTCGTCAACCGCCGCGAGGACGTACGCCGTGACGGGCACCCCACCTGTCAGCCCGGTGGCCCAGCCGAGGTAGCTCGGCCCGGCCAGCACCGACAACAGGACGCCGTCAGCGATCTCACCGCCGGCCTTCAACGCCCGTTCGTTGACCGCCCCGAGCCAGATCTCCGGTACTTGGGCGGGCGGCAGATCAAGCCTGATCCCATGGAACTCATGGGTGGTCGTGCTCCGATCGACAGTCGAGCCGGCGAGGAGATCCCGCAGTACGGCGATGGTCTCGCGCACCGCTGTCAACGGGCGATCCGGCATCAACCCCATCTGCCGCACCCACGATTCACTGCCCAGCCCGACGGCCACCCGCAACCGCCCCGGATGCATCCGCGCGATCCCGGCCACCTCCATCGCCAGCACCGCCGGATGCCGAGCCACCACACTCACCAGCCCCAGCCCGGCCCGCGCGCCCTTCGTCGAGGCCAGCAGTTGCGTCACCCCCGACAACCCACCACTGAAAAAGCAGTCCTCCGAGAACCATTGCTCGCTGAACCCCGCCGCCTCGGCAGCCCGCGCCCCCGCCGCCAACTCCTCAGCCGGCGTCAAACTCCCGAACACCACCCCGACCCGCCGCATACGAACCCTCCTAATCGGACTACAGTCCTATTAACTTAAAGGACCACGGTCCGTTTAACAAGAACCCTCACCAACGCCGCGGCAGGCGCGGCTGCCGGCACAGATACCCACCTACGGCGAGCTCGAGCGCCGGATAGGCCCCCCACAGATCCGGCCGGCGCACCGAAATGATGTGCCACCCCAGCTCGGCCAACTCCGTACGGCGTTGCTCGTCGCGCGCCTCTTGGCGAGAACCGGAGTGCCACCGGTCGGAGTCATACTCAAGACCGAGCCGCCGACCGTCGTCGAGCGGTTCGGGGTAACCGAGGTCGAGCACGTAGTCACGCCTCTTTCCTTGCACCCGCACTTGAAGGTCGGGCTGGCCGAAGCCCGCGTCGATCAGGCGGAGGCGCAACCAGGATTCGCCGGGCGAGGCGGCGCGGCGGTCGGCGTACGAGAGGATTTGCCGCGCTTGGTAGAAGCCCGGTCTTCTTGCGTAGGCCTCGGACGCGGTGCGCACCGCTGCTTTGTCGATGCCTGACCGCAGCATCGAGTCGACCGCGGAGAGGGCGAACGGGCGGGGGAGTTCCATCGCGAGTTCAACGGTGGTGGCGGTAGGGCTGCTCAGCCGCAGGCCGAACAGTTCGATCACATCCGTCGGGTTGCGGGTCCAGCGGACGTCCATCCGCTGTTCGGTTCCGAGGGCGGTGGTTGCGATGCCGTGGACCCAGGCCGCGGTCCGCCCGCAGGCAACCCCATCCGCCGGAACCAACAGCGCCACGGCCTTCGCGCGCAACTCCAACGAGTCGGGCACACGGATGTCGACGTAGACGCCTCTGATGACTTCGCGGATCTCCTGGCCGGCCAGGAGCCAGCGGAGTTTCTTCCCCACTTGGCGTGCGGTGAAGGGGAGGCCACAGAAGTACAGCGGGAACTCGGCAGGCAGCATCCGAGAAGGATGGCTGAATCAGCGCATCCCATGCTTTGCGTTGTCCACAGGCCCTTTCCTTGTCGGGGTGCGAGTACCACCCTGTCGCAGGATCGCCGCGGGCTGACGCGTCAGGCGCGCCGCGATGGCACGATAACGCGAGCGTTGATTCGCCAGCCGTTGGGCGTCCGCACCACCTCGTCCTCGTAGACGACGGTGCCCGCGTGGCCGTTCGCCATTACCGAGAAGCCTTTTGAACGCACTGTGGCGCGGTCGTCGAGGTCGGGGTCGGCTGTGACTATCACGTTGGTGACGTGGTGTCCGATGGGCTGGTCGCCGGGGGCGGACTTGAAGAGGTCGATCAGCGCGGGCAGTCCGCGGACGATGCCCAGTCCGTAGGCAGATACGTCGTACGACGCGTCGGCGGTCAGCAGTAGGTCGAGGTCGTCGGAACGGCGGTCGTCGGCGAGGTGCCCGTGCAGCGACACCAGTTCGTGAATGGCCAGCCGGTCTTCGGTGGTCAGTGGCATCGGCGCTCCTGGGTGATCGTGGGGGAGGATGGTGGCGATGACTGATCCTAAACGGGGCGCGCGCCCCGCTTCAACCGGGCCTCGTCGGGCTGATGCCGTCGCCAATCGCGCCAAGGTCGTGGCGGCGGCCCGTCAGGCGTTCGAGACCGAGGGACTCAGCGTGTCCCTCGACGAGATCGCCCGGCGGGCCGGCGTGGGTGCGGGCACGGTTCACCGACACTTCAGGACCAAGGCGGAGCTGGTCGACACGGTCCTCGCCGCCGCCGTTGAGGACCTGGTGACCGCGGCGAACACCTATGCCGCGTCGGACGACGCCGGCGGAGCGCTGCGGGATTTCCTGGTGCGTCTGGTCACCGAGGGAGCAGCTGCCCACGAACTCGCCGCGCGACTGCAGGTTGGTGCAGGCGACGTCGACGCCGCGGTGTCTGGCCCGGTCGCCGAGCTCAACCGCGCGATGAGTCGGCTCCTGTCCCGCGCCCGCGACGCGGGGGCGGTCCGTCCTGACGTCCAAGACCGCGACCTGGCCGCGATCGTCGCCGCCGCCCACGCCGCCTACGTCCATCCCACCGGCGGCAACCACGCGTTGATGCTGGTACTGCGATCGCTCGAGGCTTCTAGCTGAGGCGCTGAACTGCTCACGCGAGGCTATTCCCGGAGGAGGACGCGAGCGGACCGGACTACCCGGCCCGCTCGCCCGAGGCTCAGCTGAATTCGGCCAAGGCGTTTTGGGCTTGGGTTAGCCATTCTCGGCGGGCTGCGATGGATTCGCGGGCTTCGGTGGCTTTCTTGGTGTTGCCCTGGGCCTCGTGTTTGGCGGCTTGTTTTTCGAGGTCGGCGATCAGGGACTGGAGTTGCTTGACGGTGGCCTCGGCGCGGGCGCGGGCCTCGGGGTTGCTGCGGTTCCAGACCTCGTCCTCGGCGGACTTGACGGCTTGTTCGACGGCGCGCAGGCGGCCGTCGATGGTGCGCATCGAGTCGCGCGGGATCTTGCCGATGGCGTCCCAGCGGTCGAGCAGGTCGCGGAGTTGCTCGCGAGCCGCCTTGGCGTCGGTGACGGGCAGGATCGCCTCGATCTCGACCAGCAAAGCTTCCTTGGCCGCCAGGTTGGCGACCTGCTCCTGGTTCTCCTCGGCCTGTACGGCGTCACGCGCGCCGAAGAACGCGTCCTGGGCACTGCGGAAGCGGGCCCAGAGCTTGTCGTCGACCTCGCGCGGCGCGGGTCCGGCGGCCTTCCACTGCCGCATCAGGTCGCGGAAGCGGCCCGACGTCGGTCCCCAGTCGGTCGACGAGGAGAGCGCTTCGGCCTCGGCCGCGAGGCGCTCCTTGACCACGGCGGCCTCGTCGCGCTTGGAGGACAGCTCGGCGAAGTGCTGCTTGCGGTGCCGGGTGTACGTCGTACGGGCGGACGAGAACCGGTGCCACAGCTCGTCGTCGCTGGACTTGTCGAGCCGGGGGAGTGCCTTCCATTCGTCGAGCAGCTCGCGCAGCCGGGTGACGCCGTGCCGCCAGTCGGTACCGGCGGCGATCGTCTCGGCCTCGACGGCGATCTTGGTCTTGGCCTCGCGGGCCTCCTCCACCTTCGCCGCGCGCTCGGCCTTCTTCTTCTCCCGCTGCTGGGCGACCAGTGGGGTGAGCGCGTCGAGCCGGGCCCGCAGGCCGTCCAGGTCACCGACGGCCTGGGCCTCGTCGATGGCGGCGGTCACCTTCTTCACGGCCGCGCGGGCGTCGTCGGGGGAGACGGTGCCGGCCTGGACCCGCTTCTCCAGCAGGTCGACCTCGAAGGCGAGGGCGTCGTACCGCCGGGTGTAGAAGGCGAGCGCCTCGTCGGGGTTGGCGTCCGGCCACTGGCCGACCGCTCGTTCGCCGTCCTTGGTCCGTACGAAGACCGTTCCGTCGTCTGCTACCCGGCCCCAGCTTTCCTCGGCCACAACTCGCCCCTTCCGGCGGTATGTACTGCGCTCGTGCCCATTCTGGTCAATCGCCGGTTCAACCGGGTCAACAGGGTCCAGCCGGGCGCGTCGGGACCTGTCCCGACGCTTATCCCTGAACAATCACAAACTCGCCGCCGCTACGCAACGGGGTTGCCGTCACAATCGGGGACAATCCCGCCGCGCAAGTGAGCCAGATCGCGGTCCAATCCGGTGCGGAGCCGGTATCGAGGGACCGGTAACCTTGGCTGGTCCCCATCTGTTCCAGGAAGGTCAGTCGTGCTCATCGCCGGGTTCCCCGCGGGTTCGTGGGGTACGAACTGCTACGTCGTCGCCACCGGCCAGGGCGCGGAGTGCATCGTCATCGACCCGGGCCAGGACGCGGCCGCAGGCGTCGACCAGGTGGTTCGGGAGAACAAGCTGAAGCCGGTCGCCGTTCTGCTCACGCACGGCCACATCGACCACATGTTCTCCGTCCTGCCTGTCTGCGGCAGCTACGACGCCACCGCCTGGATCCACCCCGACGACCGGCATCTGCTCAGCGACCCGATGGCCGGGATCAGCCCGGAGAGTGCCCGGATGCTGCTGGGCGGCAACCACACGTTCGCCGAGCCGGACGACGTGGCCGAGCTCAAGGACGGGCTGACCGTCGAGCTGGCCGGGCTGCAGTTCGCGGTCGACCACACCCCGGGCCACACGAGAGGCTCGGTCACCTTCACCACGCCGTACGACGGGCCCGAGGACGTACCAGCGGTTCTTTTCTCCGGTGACGTGTTGTTCGCCGGGTCGATCGGCCGGACGGATCTGCCAGGCGGCGACCATCCGGCGATGCTGCATACGTTGGCCACCAAGATCCTGCCGATGCGCGACGAGATCGTCGTGCTGCCGGGTCATGGCGGCCAGACCACGATCGGCCGGGAAAAGGCGACCAACCCTTACCTGCAGGACCTGGAGATATCGAAATGAGCAAGGCGGCATGAGCAAGATCGGCCCCATGAGCGGGTTCCCCGAATTCCTTCCCGCGGATCGGATCGTCGAGCAGCACTTCCTCGACGTGATCCGCGAGACCTTCGAGCTGCACGGTTTCGCGTCGATCGAGACGCGCGCGGTGGAGCCGGTGGAGCGGCTGTCCAACCAGGGTGAGGACGCCGACAAGGAGATCTACGGCGTACGGCGGCTCGCGGCCGGCGCCGACGACGAGGGTCCGGGCATCGGGCTGCACTTCGACCTGACGGTGCCGTTCGCGCGGTACGTGCTGGAGCACGCCGGCAAGCTGTCGTTCCCCTTCCGGCGCTACCAGATCCAGAAGGTGTGGCGGGGTGAGCGCCCGCAGGAGGGCCGGTACCGCGAGTTCACCCAGGCCGACATCGACGTCGTCGACAGCGGCACGCTGCCCAACCACTACGAGGTCGAGCTGCCGCTGGTGATCGCCGACGCGCTGCGCAAGCTGCCGGTGCCGGAGTTCGTCATCAAGGTGAACAACCGCAAGATCCCCGAGGGGTTCTACCGCGGTCTCGGCCTGGACGACGTGGCCACCGTGCTGCGGATCGTGGACAAGATCGACAAGATCGGCCCGGAGAAGGTGGTCGAGCGGCTGATCGAGTCGGGCGCGACCGACAAGCAGGCGAAGCTGGCTGTCCAGCTGGCCGACATCTCCAGCACCGACACCTCTTTCGTCGAGAAGGTCCGGGCGCTCGGGGTCGAACACGAGACCCTCGACGAAGGGCTCGAGCAGCTCAGCGAGGTGATGGCTGCCGCCGAGGAGCACGCGCCCGGCTTGTTGATGGCCGACCTGCGGATCGCTCGCGGACTGGACTACTACACCGGCGCGGTCTACGAGATCTACCTGGTCGGCCAGGAGTCCTTCGGCTCCGTCGGCGGCGGTGGCCGGTACGACGCCCTTGCAAGCGACGGCAAGACGACGTACCCCGGTGTGGGGATCTCCATCGGTATCTCGCGGCTCGTGCACCGCCTGGTCAGCCAGGGCCTGCTGAAGAGCACCCGCAGTACGCCGACCGCCGTACTAGTTGCCCTCAACAACGAAGCAGAGCGAAGTGACGCACTCCGTACTGCGGCTGCGCTGCGCGCCCGGGGGATCCCGGTCGAGGTGGCGCCGGCGGCGGCGAAGTTCGGCAAGCAGATCAAGTTCGCCGATCGGCGCGGAATCCCGTTCGTCTGGTTCACCACCGAGAACGGACCGGAAGTGAAGGACATTCGCAGCGGTGAGCAGGTGCCGGCGGATCCGGCGACCTGGAGCCCGCCCGCACACGACGTACGACCCAGTATCGAAACCCCTCAGGAGAACTCGTGATCCGTACCCATTCCGCCGGCTCGCTCAGGGCCGAGCACACCGGGCAGACCGTCACGCTGGCGGGCTGGGTGGCGCGGCGGCGTGACCACGGTGGCGTGGCGTTCATCGACCTGCGCGACTCCAGCGGCACGGTCCAGGTCGTCATCCGCGACGAGGCGGCTGCCAGCGGCCTGCGTTCGGAGTACTGCCTCAAGATCGTCGGCACCGTCGCGGCTCGCCCCGAGGGCAACGCGAACCCCGACCTGCCGACCGGTGAGATCGAGATCATCACCGAGGAGATCGAGGTCCTGAACGAGGCGGCCCCGTTGCCGTTCCCGGTCGAGGAGCACCACGCGACGCCGGTGAACGAGGAGGTCCGGCTGAAGTACCGGTACCTCGACCTGCGTCGCCAGGGTCCCGGTGCCGCGCTGCGGCTGCGGAGCAAGGTGAACAAGGCCGCCCGCGACGTGCTCGCCAAGCACGACTTCGTCGAGATCGAGACGCCGACGCTGACCAAGTCGACGCCGGAAGGCGCCCGGGACTTCCTCGTCCCGGCCCGCCTCAACCCCGGGTCCTGGTACGCGTTGCCGCAGTCGCCGCAGCTGTTCAAGCAGTTGCTGATGGTGGCCGGGATGGAGCGGTACTACCAGATCGCCCGCTGCTACCGCGACGAGGACTTCCGCGCCGACCGGCAGCCGGAGTTCACCCAGCTCGACATCGAGATGAGCTTCGTCGACCAGGACGACATCATCGCGCTGTCGGAGGAGATCCTGACCGAGCTGTGGAAGCTCGCGGGGCACGAGATCCAGACCCCGATCCAGCGGATGACGTACGCCGAGGCGATGGCCCGCTTCGGCAGCGACAAGCCCGATCTGCGGATGGGCCTGGAACTGGTCGAGTGCACGGACTACTTCAAGAACACGCCGTTCCGGGTGTTCCAGGCGCAGTACGTCGGTGCTGTCGTGATGCCGGGTGGCGCCGACCAGCCGCGCAAGCAGCTGGACGCGTGGCAGGACTGGGCCAAGCAGCGTGGTGCGCGCGGTCTCGCGTACGTGCTGGTCGGCCAGGACGGCGAGCTGGGCGGTCCGGTCGCCAAGAACCTGTCCGAGGAGGAGCGCGCCGGGCTGGCCGACCACGTCGGCGCGAAGCCGGGCGACTGCATCTTCTTCGCCGCGGGCGCGGTCAAGGCGTCGCGGGCGCTGCTCGGTGCGGCCCGGCTGGAGATCGGCCGGCGCGGTGGGCTGATCGACGAGTCGGCGTGGTCGTTCGTCTGGGTCGTCGACGCGCCGCTGTTCGAGCCGGCGGACGACGCGACGGCTGCTGGTGACGTCGCTGTCGGTTCGGGTGCGTGGACCGCGGTGCACCACGCGTTCACGTCGCCGAAGCCGGACTCGCTGGACACGTTCGACACCGATCCGGGCAGCGCGCTCGCTTACGCGTACGACATCGTCTGCAACGGCAACGAGATCGGTGGTGGGTCGATCCGTATCCACCGCGAGGATGTGCAGAAGCGCGTGTTCAAGGTGATGGGGCTGACCGACGAGGAGGCGACCGAGAAGTTCGGCTTCCTGCTCGACGCGTTCAAGTTCGGCGCGCCGCCGCACGGCGGGATCGCGTTCGGCTGGGACCGGATCACCGCGCTGCTGGCCGGCGCCGACTCGATCCGCGACGTGATCGCCTTCCCGAAGTCGGGCGGCGGCTTCGACCCGCTGACCTCGGCCCCGGCGCCGATCACGCCGGAGCAACGCAAGGAGGCCGGCGTCGACGCCAAGCCCGAGCCGAAGGGCGAGGAGAAGGCCGAAGCCAAGCAGTAGCTTCCGTTCCTGATCCGAAGATCACGCAGAGTGCCGTGGCAGTTACCTGCCACGGCACTCTGCATTTGGATGGAAAGGGTTGAGCTTCTCGCGGAGCCGGTGGAAAGTAACTGCATTGCCACTCATGGTAGGCAATTTTTCACCAAGCGTTTCCAGAGCCCTCCGCCCCGCCCGGGAGAAGTCATGCCGAAGCCTCGCATCCGCCGCCTGCTCAGCTCAGTCCTGGCACTGGCCGGGATCACCGCCGCCGGCCTCGTCGCCGCCACCCCTGCCCACGCCGCCGTCTTCCAGACCTATGGGAGCGGGGTCAACGTCCGCGCCGACGCCTACCTCTCGTCGGCGGTGGTCCGCACGCTGTCCGGTCCGACCTCCATCGACGTGGACTGCCAGAAGGAAGGCGACCTGGTCACCGTCTCCGGTGGCTCCAGCAAGTGGTGGGCGCACATCCCCGCCTTCGGCGGCTACGTCACGGTCGCCTATGTGGCGATCCCCGAGGACAAGCTCCCCGGCGTACCGGAGTGTGACGGCGGTGACCCGAACCCGCCGAGTGGTGACGTGACGCTGGCCGACGTACAGGCCATGTTCGGCAGCCGGATCGCGAACCCGTCGATCGTGGAGACCGGGTTGCCGTCGCTGAACCAGGCGATGCGAGACGCGAACATCACCACGCCGTACCGCAAGGCCGCCTTCCTTGCCACGCTGGTGCACGAGTCGCGGCTCGAGTACAACATCCGCGAGATCGGCGACACCCGGCTGTACGGCGGTCGCGGCTACATCCAGTTGACCGGCGACTTCAACTACGGCCCGGCCGGCCGGTACTTCGGGATCGACCTGCTCGGCAACCCCGAGCTGGCCCGTTCGCTGCAGTGGAGCGCTCCGATCGCTCGCTGGTACTGGACCGTTGCCCGCAACATCAATCCGTACGCCGACGCGCTCAACATGGGCAAGGTGGACGCGGCGATCGGCTTCCCGGCGGGTACGGAGGACCAGCGTCGCTGCGACTCCTTCAAGAACGCCCTGCGCTACCTCACCGGCTCGGTCCCGGCCGGTGTGATCTGCACTCGCTCGAAAGCGCTCGCCGGCGACACCAGCAAGCTGAGCCGCGCCCAGTTCGATGCCCTCGGCAAGGTAGGCGCCGGCCTCGGCTGATCCCTCCGCAACCGAGGCCGGCCAGAGCGCAAAAGCTCGGCAGGAGACCGGCCGGACGCCCCCGTGGGTCCGGCCGGTCTCCTGCCGCCTAGCCGTACTCGATCCCGGAGTACAGCTGCTTGCCGTGCCGGTCGAAGGCACGGACGTCGATCTCCATCGCGTCGCGCTGATGGACTGCGTGGAGCTGCGAAGCCTCGACATAGCCGAAGCCGTCGACCACCTGTACGCCGTACCAGTCGGACGCGCCGCCGCTCCAGCGGATCCGGATCTCCAGCCGGGTGATCGCTGGGATCGTCAGAAAGGTGAAGCCGGTGTACAGATGAGTGGTGTTGCCGTCCGGCAGATCGGTGAAGGTCCACTGTCCTTTCACGGGAACTGCGACGTCATGACCCGGGTCGCGGTGGGCGTAGTACACGTTGGGTGCGGCGCCGACGCAGGAGACCCAGATCCCCTTTGCGGTGGTGAAGGACTGGACCACGACAGCGCCGTCGACCGTGGTGGTCGGGCGTCCCGGTCTGGAGAGCTTGTGGACCCACCTCGCCGAGTGAACCACGGCGGTGTCGGCCTCGGCGGGCTTCGGAGCCTGGGGGTCGTTGTTGTCTGCCGCTGCCAGGCATTGCCGGGCGATTGGAAGGGCGTCGGCCCTTGTCGCGGGCTCCAGATCCAGTGACAACTGCTTGGATTCCGCGGCCGGAACCTGTTGGACAGAAGGAGGTGGCGGCACGGACTGCGAAGTCGATGCCGGCCCGCGGTCGTCGTCCTGCGGTCGGGTCATCACGACGACTGCCGTCGTGATGACGGCGATGCCGCAGGCGGCCGCGAGGGCTGGGACCCAGACCGGCCGCTGGCGGCGGGACCTGCGGGCGTGGTCGACCAGGGCCGAGCGGAGTTCGTCGGCGTACTGCGGGTCGAGGTCTTCGACCGGTGGTGGAGTGGTGAGGTTCATCTGGGGTCCTCCGGTCCGGCGTGGTCGAGCAGGGCGGGGAGGCGGCGTCGGGCGCGCGAGAGCCGTGCTTTGACGGTGCCTTCGGCGACGCCCAGTACTGCGGCGGCTTCGGCGAGCGGGAGCTCGGCCCAGTAGACGAGTTCGATCGTTTCCCGTTCGTGGGCAGGAAGCCGGCCGAGCGCGGCCCGTACGGCGTGGATCTGCTGCTCCGAGTCCACTCGGGCGGCGACGCCCTCCGCGTGGTCCGGCGCGTGCAGGGGAGCGGGCTGGCGGCTGACGAACTGCGCGAGGCGCCGACGGGCCCGGGTGGTGTTCCGCAGCTCGTTGCGGACGATCGTCAGCAGCCAGGCCCGCGCCGTGTCCTGTGTCAGCGGTCCGGGGTCGGCCTTGGTGAACTGCCGCCACGCGGTCATGAAGGTCGCCTGCACCGCATCGTCGGCGACCGAGTACGAGCCGGTATGACGAACCGCGTAGGCGTGCACGACACCGGCGTACCGGGTGAACAGGTCGCCGAGAGCCTCTGGTTCGCAGCGGCGCAGAGCGTTCCACAGGTCGTGGTCGGTGGGCTCTGGTGCAACCGCAGGAGGAGGCTTGTCGGGCCTGCTCGAGGTCATGGTCATACCTAACAGGGTCCGCAGGCCCCCACCAGGTTGCCGGCTTGACCTCGGGTTGTTTGTCGCAATTCAATTGGCACAAACGACGCGAGGGGACCTGGTTGTGAAGCTTTCGGTGGATCCGGCTGCCGCGAAACCGCCGTACGAGCAAGTGAAGGATCAGATCGACGGGATGATCCGGCGCGGGAAGCTGGCGCAGGGGACGCGGTTGCCGACCGTCAGGCAGTTGGCCGGCGAGCTCGGGCTGGCGGTCAACACGGTCGCGCGGGCGTACAAGGAACTGGAAGCCGATCGCCTGATCGAGACCCGTGGCCGCAACGGCACGTTCGTGCTCGCGTCCCGCAGTCAGGTCGACGACGAGGAGACGCTGGCCGCTGCCACCGCCTTCGCCCGGGCTGCCCGGCGCGCCGGCCTTAGCGTCGCCGAAGCCACCCGGATCCTCCAGCAGGCTTGGTAGTAGCTCTACCTGGAACCTCCAGCAGGCGTGGCAGCCGGCCACCTCGCGGTTGACGCGGAAACGATTCCAAATTTCTTCCCCGACAACGTTGTCGAGCTATCGACACGTGCCGTCACCGTTGTTAACCTCGCCGTCATTTGACAGCGATGTCAACGACAGGGGAGTGGTCACGATGGTCTCGAGACGAACGTTCCTGGCGGGCAGCGGCGCGGTGACGGCGGGTGGGTTCGGGTTGCTCCCGGCCGTCGCTCCGGCCGCGCAGGCCGCCACCTCTTCGACGTCCGGCAGTCCCGCCCGGCTGCTGCCGGCCTTCGAGCGCCCCAAGCACCTGCACTACGGCGATGTCAGCAAACTCAGCGGCGGCGACCAGACGCTGCTGACCACATTGCAAGGCGTCGTCAACCGAACCCGGCCCGAGCTCTACTTCAGCTTCGATACCGGCACCATGAGTACGCCGGACGCCAAGTGGCTCGCCGACATGCACCTGCCCACCACGACGTACCAGAACCCGCTGGACCTGGTCGCCAAGTACCGCCATCGCGTGCGCGGCGCGATCGTGCACGACCCCGCCGTACCGGACTCGCTGAACGTCGCGACCACCCTGGCCGGTCTGGAGGACGCGGTCGTCGCCGACGCCGAGCAGGCCAAGGCGCACGGCCTGCGGATCGTGAAGGACCTGCGCGGGATGTTCGACGACGACCGGGTGAAGACCTACCGGTGGCAGCTCGATCACCTGTTCCCCCGGGTCACCCACAAGCTGCTGGCCGGCCTGCCACCGACCCGCGTGGTCGCTGTCGAGAACGTGCAATGGAAGGAGATCGCCCGCGAGACCCGCCAGATCCGCGACTCCTCGAACCGCGGCAGCTTCGACCTCGACGTGTCGTCGGCACTGGGCAAGGACGCCGTCTTCGTCCGCTTCGCCGACTCGTTCACCGACGACGGCTGGGGCGCCTCGATCTCCGAGGTCACCGTGAAGGCGAACGGGACGCAGATCGCCCACTTCCTGCCCGGTACGCCGGAGGAGGCGCCGTACCTCTTCGACGGCGTCAACTCGTCGATCGGCGGCGAGGGCAATCGCTTCAGCGACGGCGGCGGCTACTTCATCTACCGCTTCGAACCGCCGGCCGGTACGACGTCGTTGGTGGTCACCGTGACGATGTGGAACCAGTATGTCGTCGCGGCGACCGACACCTCGCCGACCCGGATCGAGCCGTTCGCGTACTTCCGGGACTACGTGGTGGCCACCAAGGCCCTGGTGAGCTGGCTACCACCGGCCGGCGCGACCGGCGAGCTGCTGATCGAGCACTTCGCCAAGTACCCGACGCTCGCGCCGTACATGGGCTGGTTCGCCAACGACGTCTCCGGTGAGTGGGACGGCGTCGACCTCGCCTCGCAAGGCGGTTCGCCGGTGATCGCCGCCGACTTCTATATGAACGGAACCGTGCACGCCGGGTTCACCGCACCGATCTCGGCCAAGGTCCGGCCGGTACGGCGGATCAGCAAGCCGAAGAACAAGGTGTACCTGACGCTGACGTTCGGCGAGGGCGACAACATCCAGTACTGCCAGCGGCACCTGCGCGATCTGTGGGACGACCCGAAGCGCGGCGAAGTGCCGACGAACTGGACGATCAGTCCCTTGCTGCTGGAGACCGGGCCTGGCCTGTTCAGTCACTACCAGCGGACGGCGACGGCCAACGACCTGCTGGTCTGTGGGCCTTCTGGTGCGGGCTACACCTACCCGGGCTCGTGGAAGCCCGATCAGCTGACGCAGTACCTGAAGCTGACCGGGTCGACGCTGCGGCGTACGGGGATGGATCAGGTGTATTCGTACAGCAGCAGGGCCGATGACCAGTGGGTCCTGTTGTCGGAGGAGATCGCCAGCGGCTACGCGAAGTACACGCCGTTGAAGGGGATCATGCAGACCTGGGACGGCGACACGTTGATCACGCGGCGAGGTGGTCTGCCGATCGTCGGGATCTGGAACGCGCCGGGCAAGGGCGCGGAGTACAAGGCTGCTCTGGACGCGCGGATCGCGAGCTGGGACGGCTCCCACCCGCTCTTCATCGCGGGGCTGATCAACGCGTGGTCGTGGACGCCGTCGGACATGGCGACCCTGGCGCCGCTGCTCGGCGATCCGTACGAGCTGGTTCTGGCCAACACCTTCTTCGATCTGCTGGACCGCACGCTGTAAAAGGAACGGCGGTGGGGCGCGAGAAAGAGCAAGATGGCGTCTGATGACACCTGATGAGCTTCTCGACGTGTTCCACCGCCGGATCCGCCTGCCGGACGCCGACACCATCCCGGGCTGGAAGGTCGAGCACGTCGGCCCGGTCCACCGCTCGTACCTCGAAGGGCCGGGCGGCGGCGGATTCGTCGAAGCGCCTCGCGGCCTCGGCGACGATCCGGACGCGGTGATTGCCGGCGAGGTCGCGTTCTTCCGCGAGCGCGGGTTGTCGTTCGAGTGGAAGACCTACGCGTACGACGAACCGGCCGATCTCGGCGCGCGCCTGGTCGCGGCCGGGTTCGTGCCGGAGGATCCCGAGACGCTGATCCTCGGCGAAGTCGACCGGATCGTCGCCCGTCCGTCCGCGCTGCCGTCGAAGGTGGTGTTGCGCGACGTCGAGGAGCAGCAGGACTTCCACCGGATCGCCGTACTGATGGACACCCTGTGGCACAACGGGCTCGAACGGATCGAGGAGCGCCTCTCGGCCGAGGCGCGGATGTTCCCGGACCGGTTGGTGGTCAGCCTGATCGAGGAGGCTCTGAGAGGACCCGACGGTCCGGCCCTCACCGCCGCCTGGATCCGCTTCCATCCCGGCACCGGCTTCGCCTCGCTGTGGGGAGGCGGCACGTTGCCGGAGTGGCGCAGACAAGGCCTGTACTCCGCGATCCTGGTCCACCGGGCCCGGATCGCTCAGGCGCGTGGCTACTCGTTCCTCCGGGTCGACGCCTCCGAGGACTCCCGGCCGATCCTGCAGAAGCTCGGCCTGCACGCGGTCACCACCACCACGCCGTACACCTTCACGAACTGAACACGCGGGGTTGGTGCACGGAACGACCGGGTGAGGTTGTACGTTGCGGAGACCATGGCACTGACGAAAATCACCTCGCGCTTCCGCCGGCTCCTGCAGCGCCCCGGCTCGATCGACCTCGGCCCGTACGAGCGGCTGACCCAGTTGGTCGCCGAGGCGGAGGAGTCGGTCCAGGGCCTGTCCGACGACGAGCTCACCGAGGTCGTCACCGAGATGCGGACGACCGGCGGGCTGGACGAGGACAACCTGATCGAGTTCCTCGCGCTGGCCCGCGAGGCCGGCAAGCGCGCGATCGGCGAGCGCGCGTTCGACGGCCAGATCGTCGGCGCGCTGGCGCTGCTGCGCGGCCGGATCGTCGAGATGGCCACCGGTGAGGGCAAGACGCTCGCAGGTGCCTTCGCCGCCGCCGGATATGCGATCGGCGGCCGGCGTGTCCAGGTGATGGCAGTGAACGACTACCTGGCCCAGCGCGACGCCGAGTGGATGGGCCCGATCTACGCCCTGCTAGGCGTCACCGTCAGCCACATCGGCCAGGCCTCGACGCCGGAGGAGCGCCGCGCGGCGTACCAGGCGGAGGTCTGCTACGCCCCGGTCACCGAGCTGGGCTTCGACGTACTGCGGGATCGGCTCGTCACCGACGTCGCCGAGCGGGTCACCGTGAAGCCCGACGTCGCGCTCGTCGACGAGGCGGACTCGGTGCTGATCGACGAGGCTCGCGTACCGCTGGTGCTGGCCGGCGCGACCCGGACCGAGGAGCTCGACGACGACGTGGTGGCGCTCGTCCGCACGCTGCGGGCCGGGGTCGACTACGAGATCGACGGTGACGGCCGGACCGTGGCCCTGACGGACAAGGGCACCGACACGGTCGAGAAGCATCTCGGTGACATCAACCTGTACGAGGACGAGAACCTCGACCGACTGACCCAGATCAACGTTGCCCTGCACGCCGAAGTACTGCTGCGCAAGGACGTCGACTACCTGGTCCGGGACGGCAAGGTCAGCCTGATCAACAACAGCCGCGGCCGGATCGCCAAGCTGCAGCGCTGGCCGGACGGCTTGCAGGCGGCCGTGGAGGCCAAGGAGGCTGTGCCGATCAGCGACTCCGGTGAGGTGCTGGACAGCATCACCGTGCAGGCACTGGTCAGCAGCTACCCGACCCTGTGCGGCATGACCGGTACGGCGGTTGTCGTCGGCGAGCAGTTGCAGGAGTTCTACAACGTCGAGGTGGCGGTGGTCCCGCCGAACAAGCCGAACATCCGGATCGACGAGGCGGACCGGCTCTACCTGACCGTCGAGCAGAAGAACGTCGCGCTGGTCGAGCACATCAAGGAGATCCACGAGACCGGGCGGCCGATCCTGATCGGGACGCACAGCGTCGAGGAGTCCGAGCAACTCAGTGAGCGGCTCGAGGCCGCCGAGGTGCCGCATGTCGTACTGAACGCGAAGAACGACGCCGAAGAGGCCGCGATCGTGGCCGAGGCCGGCGTACCGGAGACCGTGACGGTGTCGACCCAGATGGCCGGCCGCGGTACGGACATCCGGTTGGGCGGGCGCGACGGTTCGCACGATCGGGAGCGCGCCGCCGACCTCGGCGGGCTGTACGTGATCGGTACCGGCCTGCACGCATCGCAGCGGCTCGACGACCAGCTCCGCGGTCGCGCCGGGCGGCAGGGCGACCCGGGTGGATCGCTGTTCTTCGCCAGCCTCGGCGACGAACTCGTCACCCGGTACTCCGTGACGTCGGGCCTGCGCCCGTCGCCCGACGAGACCGGCCGGCTGACCGACCGCAAGGCGATCGCGATGCTCGAGCACTCCCAGCGGGTCGCCGACGGCGCGAACGCCGAGCTGCACCGGACGACGTGGTCGTACCACCGGCTGACCGGGCAGCAGCGGGCGATCCTGCTCGACACCCGCGAGAAGGTGCTCACCGAAGATCTCGCCGCCGAGGAACTCGCCGAGCGGGCCAAGGAGCGGTACGACGAGTTGGTCGAGGAGATCGGCGAGGACAAGGTGAAGGACGCGGCGCGCAGGATCGCGCTGCACCACCTCGACCGGAAGTGGACCGACCACCTCGCCTACCTCGCGGACCTGCGCGAAGGCATCCACCTGCGGTCGCTGGCCGGCGGCATCGTGCACATGAAGCCGATCGACGAGTTCAACAAGTCGGCGATCGCGTCGTTCGACCCGCTGATCGCGGACGCGTGGAACGACGCCGCGGAGACGTTCAAGGAAGCCGAGATCACCGCGGACGGCTTCGACGAGGAGGCCTCCGGCGTACCGCGTCCGACGGCGACCTGGACCTACCTGGTCAACGACAACCCGTTCGGCACCGAGGCGGACCGTATCCTCGGCCGGCTCCGCAACGCCATCAAGCCGTCCGCCGCGGCCGAGTCGGAGGAGATCCTGCCGGAGGAGTTCGACGAGCTCCCCGAGGAGCTCCGCGACCTGGAGGACGACGAACTCTCCGACGAGCTCCCGGAGGAACTCCGCGAGGCGGACTTGGACGAGGACACGTCGGAAGCCAAGAAGGCCGACGAGAAGGACTGACAGCTGCAGACTGCTGGAGTCGGTGCGCCAGCAGTCTCAGCAGTCTCACCAGCCGATCGGCCGCCTCGCGGATCCGGTGAGGTCGAACCTCTGTCAGGCTCAGAGGTCGCCGTTGGCGGGGGCTGTGACGACGCGGTTGCGGCCGGCGTTCTTCGCGGCGTACGTCGCCGTATCCGCGGCCAGCAGCAACGCGTCGAGGCTGCAGCCGGCGCTCGGATACGTCGCCGCCCCGATGGAACACGTCAGCCCTTCGACGGTGGCCGGTCCCGCCTGGGTCGTGACGCTGATCGAAAGCCCCGCAATCCGGCGCCGAATCCGCTCAGCCGCCTGCGCGATCTCCGCATCGCTGGTCTTCGGTAACAGCACCGCGAACTCTTCACCGCCCAGTCGCCCGATCAGGTCGTCGGTACGGATTTCGTGTTTCAGCTCGACAGCGATCGCTTTCAGGACTTGATCCCCGGCCGGGTGACCATAGGTGTCGTTGACCGTCTTGAAGTGGTCGAGATCCAGGTAGAGCACGCCGAGCGAGGTGTGGTCGTGCTGGGCCCGCTCGAGTTCCTTGGTCGCGATCTCGTGCCAGAAGACGGTGTTGGCGAGCCCGGTGTGCGGATCGGTCCGAGCGGCGAACTGAAACTGCCCGACGAGTAGCGCACGGTGCATGCCGAGGACGGTCACGAGCAGTGCGACGGTCAGCCAGGGCTGGTAGGTCAGCAGCGAAGAGGTCGCGACGCCGAGCCCGAGCGCACCGAACACGAGGAGCTGGTCCGACAGCGGTCCGAGCGCCTTGCGTCCGTTGGCCTCGGGGTTGGACAACAGCACAGCGCCGACGACCAACGCGTAGTTGACGAACCAGTACGCCGTTGCCGCGGCGGCAACCGTGACGAGTCCCAGCGGGCCGCCCGGCAGGTCGGGATACGTGGTCGGGCTGATCCCGTTCATACAGACGGCAGCCGCCGCCGCACCGAGCAGCACGGTCGCGGTCGAGAAGACCCATCGGTAAGGCGGCACCCTGCGCAGTCGCAGCCACGAGTGCAGGTAGACCGACAGGATCAGCACGACCGCCAGGGGTGGTGGGAGGCACAGGACCGCCGCGAAGGTCCACATCCCCTTGAGGTTGGCGTACGGGACGCCCTCGGAGGCGCTCCAGCGCAGCCGCTCGATGCCGCGGCTGGCTTCGACGTGCAAGGCGGACCCTAGCGCGAGCGCGGCCAGCCGGATCCAGTCAGCAGAGTCGATGTCGACGAACCGTGCGGTGGCGCCGATGAGGAGGAGGGCGAGCAGATCGACGGCCAGCACGTAGCCCAGCACGATCGGGGGAGTGGACCACAGCGCCCAGCGGGTCGGTGTCCAGACGCGCCGGGTGTCATTCTGGCGCCGATTTCTGCGCCGGAAGTCCCAGTGCCGGATACTCAACATGAGACGTTTCCCCCAACCCCACATTCGTCCTCACGACCAGAGTAAACGCGGCATCACGCAATGTCACTGCGTGCTCCGAAACTGGCGGACGTTCAGGATACCGGGAGGAGGTGCGCCGCGATGCGAAACAACAACGACTGGGGCTGATCCCGCACCCTACGCGTTGCCCACCCTCATCCGGTCCGTCCGGTCAGCCGGCGTGTTCTGCACGCTGGTAGCCGCGCGCGGCAGCGGATGCGAAGGCGACGCCACAGATACCGGCAGCCGCGACCACCAGAGGTGGTTGCCAGTGGTCCGCCGCCGCCCCGGCGACCAGGACCCCTATCCCCTGAGAAACGATCAGCGCAGTGCGGGCCAGGCCGATCGCCTGACCGCGCTGCGCGTCAGGGATGTCTTGGACGAAGGTTGCCTGCGCGGTCACCAGGTAGGCCGCGGACAGCCCTGACAACGCCCAGAGCGCAACCGTCGGCGACAGACCGGGCTCGAAGACGCAGAAGGCCAACGGGATGCACGTTCCGATCGCGAGGCGTCCCATCCAGGCGAGCCGGCGTGACGGGGGCAGGCGGGAGAACAGCAGGATGCCGACCACCTGCCCGGCAGGGTTCGCCGCGAAGAGCACGCCGACCGCGAGTGGCCCGCCACCGACGGATGCGGCGTACGGCGCGGCCAGGCCTTCCACAGTGATGTAGAAGCCAGGCACGCAGATCAGTGCGGTCAGGTAGCGCAGTTTGCGGTCGCCCCAGACCAGCCGCGCACCTGCTGACAGTGAGCCCCACCAGCTCGGTTTGACTGCAGGGTCAGCCCCAACGGGCACAGGCCGTTGCCGTATGCCGAGTTGCAGCAGCACCGCCGACAGCGCAAAGGAAGCGGCGTTGAGTGCAAGCGCCTGACTCGTACCGAGTACCGCAACCAAGCTGCCACCGCTGACGAACCCGATGAGCTGCGCAGTCTGACTCGTGACAGCAGAGAGTCCTGTTGCTGCTTTGAACTTGTCGCCGGTCATGATCGACGCCAGCATCGCCGCGCGCGCTGACTGGAAGGGCGCCGCGAGCAGCTGTACTACGACCAGCAGTACGCACAGGATCCACAGTGGTGCGCCGGGGATCGCCATCAGTGCGACCAGTACTGCGCGGGCGGCGTCGCAGCTGACCATGACCCGGCGGCGCGGGTAGCGGTCGGCCAGGCCGGACAGCAGCGGGCCGCCGGCAATGTCGGGCAGGAACGTGAGGGCGTAGGTGAGCGCCGACAACCCGGCCGAACCGGTCCGATCGAACACCAGGATGGCGAGCGCGACGCGCGCCAGCTGATCACCGATCACCGACCCCAGTAACGCCGCCCACAACCAGCGGAACTCGGCCACGGCGAACACTTCGCGGTAGGTGGCCGGTCGGTCGGCGGGGTCGGTCGTGGCGGGGTCACGGGGGCGGACCATGTCGATCAAAGTACCCAGCGCCCAGCCCCCGTCGCTTTCCGCGCCGGTGAGCCGTTACCGCTTCGACGCCGTACGAAGTAAGAGAGCGCCCCGGCACCTGTACCGACGGAGAGGAGGTGTCGTCCGTACGGCGGGTTGCCACGCCTCCTCGCACCCTTGCCGATGGGGCACCGGGAGCACACGTCCTGTCCGTCGGTACGACGTCCGCGCGGCGCCGGGAGGCAGTGTGGGCTCGGGGAGCGGGGTTGTCGGTGGGCGTCTGTAGGCTCGTCGGGTGAGTGACGGTCTGTTCGAGTTGCCTGGGAGCCCGGCGCCTGCCAGAGGTGGTGGGAGTCTGGCGGATGCCGACCACACCTCGGCCCCGCTGGCGGTCCGGATGCGGCCGCGGAGTCTGGACGAGTTGGTCGGGCAGCAGCACCTGCTGGCGCCAGGATCGCCGTTGCGACGCCTGGTCGAAGGCGACCAGCCGATGTCGTTGCTGCTGTGGGGTCCGCCCGGCACGGGCAAGACCACGATCGCGGCTGTCGTGTCGCATGCGACCAACCGGAAGTTCGTCGAGTTGTCCGCGGTCACCGCCGGAGTGAAGGAAGTCCGGCAGGTGATCGACGGCGCGCGCCGGGATCTGTCCCGCCCGGGCAACACCGTCGAGACCGTGCTGTTCATCGACGAGGTGCACCGCTTCACCAAAGCCCAGCAGGACGCGCTGCTGCCCGGAGTGGAGAACCGCTGGGTCACCCTCGTCGCAGCGACCACGGAGAACCCGTTCTTCTCCGTCATCTCGCCGCTGTTGTCGCGGTCGCTGCTGCTGACGCTGGAGTCGCTCACCGACGACGACATCGCAGTACTGCTCGATCGGGCGCTCACCGACGAGCGCGGGCTCGACAACGAGTACGAACTGGCCGACGACGCCCGCGATCACCTGCTGCGGATGGCCGGGGGAGACGCGAGACGAGCGCTCACCTACCTGGAAGCAGCCGCCGGTGGCGCCAAGGCGAAAGCGAACGCGGAAGCCGCGAAGGCCCGGTCGTCCACAGATCGCGACCAGGCGAAATCCACGGCGAACGACGAGCACGACGAAGACGGCGCCAAGTCGAGCGCCGACGACAGCGGCGTACGGCGGGCTTTGATCGATCTGAAGACGCTGGAGACCGCGGTCGACCGGGCCGCGGTGCGGTACGACCGGGCCGGTGACCAGCACTACGACGTGGCGTCGGCGTTGATCAAGTCGATCCGCGGCTCGGACGTCGATGCCGCGATGCATTACCTGGCCCGGATGATCGAGGCCGGTGAGGACCCGCGGTTCATCGCCCGGCGGCTGGTGATCTCGGCCAGTGAGGACATCGGCATGGGCGACCCGACCGCGCTCGGAGTCGCGGTCGCCGCCGCCGACGCGGTCCAGCTGATCGGTATGCCGGAGGCCCGGATCAACCTCGCCCAGGCCGTCATCGCCCTCGCCCTGGCACCGAAGTCGAACGCGGTGATCATGGCGATCGACGCCGCCATCGCGGACGTGAAGGCCGGCAAGGTCGGTCCGGTCCCGGCGCATCTGCGCGACGCCCACTACGCCGGCGCGAAGAAGATCGGCCACGGCTCGACGTACCAGTACTCCCATAACGACCCGCGCGGCGTGGTCCCCCAGCAGTACGCGCCGGACGTCGTCGACGACGCCGAGTACTACAAGCCCACCCGCCGCGGCGGCGAGGCGACGTACGCCGACCGCCTGGCCGGCATCCGCAAGATCCTCAAAGACCGCTGATGGACCGGGCTGCAGCGCACGTCGAGGCCTTCAACCAGGCCGCCACCACCGGCGACTGGACCACCTTCGCGACCCGCTTCGCCCACGACGCCGTGATGTCCTTCCCTGGCCTCCCGATCGGCCCGTACGCCGGCCGCGCCGCGATCGTCCAGGCCTACCGCGACAACCCGCCCACCGAGACGATGACGCTCGTCGGCGCCAAGGACGACGCGATCCGCTTCCGCTGGTCCTCGGGCGCTACCGGCACGATGCGGTTCACCTGGACCGCCGACGGGCTCGTGCGCGAACTGGTGATCCGCTTCGACTAGTCCGGCCCTTTGCGCAAGGGCCTGGACCGAGTTGGTGAGTGACTGTGATCTGGGGGAAGGTGTCCAGTGGGGGAGTGAGCGCGGACCCGCGATAAAGTCGGGCGGTCCACGAGGTGTCTACGGAAGGTGGATCGTTTCCCATGAGCGTCGGTGAAGTCGCGGGGCTGATAGCTGCCTGCGCGCTGCTCATCCTGGTGGGGCTGCTGGCCTACCCGATCCTGAAGCTCGGCAAGGTGCTGGACGAGACCCGGATCATGGTCAAGGGCGTCTCGGACTCCAGCGTGCCGCTGCTCGGTGAGGTGACGAACACCGTGGCGACCACCAACGCCCAGCTGGCGAAGGTGGACGTGATCACCGACAACGCGAGCACCGTGACAACCAATGCGGCCGCGCTCACGTCTTTGTTTGCAGCGACGGCCGGCGGTCCGCTGGTCAAGGCGGCCGCTTTCACCTACGGCGTACGGCGTGCGCTCGGTGACAGCCAGCGTCGCGATGTCTCCCGCCGGGTGAAGGACGAGATGAAGGCCGAGCGCAAGGCGAAGAAGCGCGGTGACGCGCGGTGAAGCGGATCCTGTGGTTCGTGATCGGCACCTTCGTCGGCGTCTATGTGGTGACCCGGCTGAAGAAGCGGGTCCAGGTGCTCGCGCCGGAGAGTCTGCAGCAGTCGGCGGAGAAGGTTGCGGCCGCGATCCGGCACTTCGGCGACGAGGTGCGGGTCGGGATGGCCGAGCGGGAGACCGAGTTGCGGGATGCGCTCGGGATCGAAAACAACGAAACTCAGCGTGAGGACTACCGGTAACACCCATGGAAACAAGTGAGATTCGCCGGCGGTTCCTGAACTTCTTCGAAGAGCGCGGCCACACGGTCGTGCCGAGCGCACCGCTGCCGTCGCCGGACCCGAACCTGCTGTTCAACGTCGCCGGGATGGCGCAGTTCGTGCCGTACTTCGTCGGCCAGCAGACCCCGCCGTACCCGCGGGCCACCAGCGTGCAGAAGTGTGTCCGGACCCTCGACATCGAGGAGGTCGGCAAGACCACCCGGCACGGCACGTTCTTCCAGATGAACGGCAACTTCTCCTTCGGCGACTACTTCAAGGAACAGGCCGTCCAGTACGCCTGGGAGCTGGTCACCAAGCCGCAGAGCGAAGGCGGCTACGGGTTCGACGAGTCGGTCCTCTACGCCTCGGTGTATTACGAGGACGACGAGGCGATCGACATCTGGAAGCGGGTCGCCGGGCTGCCCGACGACCGGATCGTCCGGCTCGGGATGAAGGACAACTTCTGGTCGATGGGCATCCCCGGCCCGTGCGGCCCGTGCTCGGAGATCCTGATCGACCGGGGCCCGGAGTTCGGCGCCGACCGCGACTGGGAGGCGGGCGACCGCTACCTGGAGTTCTGGAACCTCGTGTTCATGCAGAACATCCGCGGTGAGGGCGGCGGCAAGGAGGGCTACCCGATCCTCGGTGAGCTGCCGAAGAAGAACATCGACACCGGCCTCGGCCTGGAGCGGGTCGCGTACCTGCTGCAGGGCGTCGACAACATGTACGAGATCGACGAGATCTACCCGGTGATCGAGCGGGCGTCGGAGCTGACCGGCCGCAAGTACGGCGTGGACCAGGTCGACGACGTGCGCTTCCGCGTCATCGCCGACCACGTCCGCAGCGCACTGATGCTGATCGGCGACGGCGTGAACCCGGGCAACGAGCAGGGCGGTTACGTACTGCGGCGCCTGCTGCGCCGCGCGATCCGCTCGGTCCGGCTGCTCGGTTACGAGGACCCGAGCCTGGTCGAGCTGCTCCCGGTCAGCCTGGAGCAGATGAAGAAGTCGTACCCCGAACTGGTGGCCGACTTCGGCCGGATCAGCCAGGTCGCGTACGGCGAGGAGGATGCCTTCCGGCGGACGCTCACCGCGGGCACGAGCATCTTCGACCTGCATGTGCAGAACCTGAAGTCCGCCGGGAGCGCCCAGTTGGCCGGCGACCAGGCGTTCCAGCTGCACGACACCTACGGGTTCCCGATCGACCTGACCATCGAGATGGCCGCCGAGCAGGGCCTGCAGGTGGACACCGAGGGCTTCCGGTCGCTGATGAAGGAACAGCGCGACCGGGCCAAGGCCGACGCGCGGGCCAAGAAGGCCGGCCACGCGGACACTTCCGGCTACCGCGAGCTGCGGGAGAAGGGCGTCACCGAGTTCACCGGGTACCAGGAGCTCGCCACCGACTCACAGGTCCGCGGGCTGCTCAAGGACGGCGTGGTCTCGACCGCGGCCGAGCCGGGCGAGACCGTCGAGGTCGTGCTGGAGAAGACCCCGTTCTACGCGGAGTCCGGTGGTCAGATCGCCGACGAGGGTCTGATCGTGGCCGACGGCGTGAAGCTGAAGGTGCTCGACGTCCAGCGCCCGGTCAAGGGCCTGATCGTGCACAAGGTCGAGGTCGTCGAGGGCGTCCTGCGGCCCGGGCTCGACGTGCACGCGCAGGTCGACCACGAGTGGCGGGTCTCGGCCTGCCAGGCGCACTCCGGCACCCACGTCATCCACGCCGCCCTGCGTCAGGTGCTCGGCCCGAACGCACTGCAGAGCGGTTCGTACAACAAGCCCGGCTACCTGCGGCTCGACTTCGCCTGGTCGTCGGCACTCGACCAGGCGACGCGCAGCGAGATCGAGGAGGTCGCGAACCTCGCCGTACGGCAGGACCTTCCGGTCTCCGCGCAGTACATGACGTTGCCGGAGGCTCGCGAGTGGGGTGCGCTGGCGCTGTTCGGCGAGACGTACGACGAGCAGGTCCGCGTGGTCGAGATCGGCGGCCCCTGGTCGCGTGAGCTCTGCGGTGGCACGCACGTGAAGCACTCCTCGCAGGTCGGCGCGCTGACCGTCACGAGCGAGTCGTCGGTCGGTGCGGGTGTCCGTCGGCTCGAGGCCTTCGTGGGCATGGAGGCGCTGCACTACCTGGGTAAGGAGCGCGCGCTGGTCCGGCTGCTCTCCGAGAATCTCAAGACCCGGCCGGAGGAGCTGCCCGCCAAGGTGGCTGACCTGGCAGAGCGGCTGCGGATCGCGGAGAAGGAGCTGGAGAAGGTCCGGGCCGGTCAGGTGCTGGCTGCCGGGGCCGAGCTGGCCTCGAAGCCGAAGGACGTCTTCGGGGTCGCGTACGTCGGCCACCGCGCGCCCGACGGCGTGAACGGCGGGGATCTGCGCAAGCTGGCCCTGGACGTTCGCGGCCGGATGCCGGCCGACAAGCCGGCCGTGGTCGCGCTGCTGAGCGTGAACGACGGCAAACCGGCCGTCGTGGTCGCACTGAACGACACCGCTCGTGAGTGGCGGCTCAAGGCCGGCGACCTGGTCCGGGTCGCGGCCGAGCAGCTCGGCGGTCGGGGTGGCGGCAAGGACGACGTCGCGCAGGGCGGTGGCACGGACGCGAGCGGTGTCGACAAGGCACTGGCCGCGGTCGAACACTCCATCGGTCAGCTCGTCACCGGCTGACACCATGACGCGCTTCGACTGCCCCCGGGCGAGCACGAACAGACGCCCGTGGGGCAGCGCTGCGTCATCAGCGTTGCCACCCTGCCCCCGGCGTAGGGAACACTGATGCGCCGGGGGGTACGGGTGGCACTGGATATCGGTGATGCACGCATCGGGGTGGCGAGTTCCGATCCGCACGGGATCCTCGCGACACCGGTGGAGACCGTACGGCGTGGCCCGGGCGACCTGGCCCGGATCGCGGCCCTGGTCACCGAGCTCGAGGCGTTCGAGATCGTGATCGGCCTGCCGCGGTCGTTGTCGGGCGGTGAGGGCCGGGCCGCGGTGAAGATCCGCGAGACCGCCGAACAGGTCCGGCAGTTTGTGCTGACCCACGCCGTGGGGGATGCTCCCGACGTGCGCCTTGTCGACGAGCGGTTCAGTACGGTCACCGCCGAGCAGCAGTTGCGGGAACGTGGCAAGAAGGGCTCCAAGCGGCGGGCCGTGGTCGACCAGGCCGCGGCGGTCGTGATTCTGCAGCACGCGCTCGACTTCGAGCGGGAGACCGGGAACCCGCCTGGGAGGCCCCTGTGAACGGACCATCGGTGGACGAAGACCTCAACGAGGGCGACAACCTGCCGGACAGCCTCGGTCTGCGCCCGGAGAGCAGGGTCGAGCGGCGGGCGAACCGGCGCAAGGCCCGGACCCGGCGCGGCTTCGGCTGCTTCGCGGGGCTGGTCTCGCTGCTGGTGGTCGGCGGGCTGCTGGCCGGGCTGGCGTTCGGCTTCGGTAAGGGCCGCGACGCGCTGGAGAAGATGTTCTCGGCGCCGGACTACTCCGGCACCGGGACGACCGCGGTGACGGTCGAGATCACCCAGGGGCAGAGCTCGCAGTCGATCGCGGACACCCTGGAGAAGAAGGGCGTGGTGAAGAGCGCCCGGGCCTTCGAGCGGGCGGCTCGCGACAACCCGAAGTCCCGCTCGATCCAGGCCGCGACGTACACGCTGAAGAAGGAGATGTCGGCGAAGGCGGCGCTCGACCTGCTGCTGGACCCGGCCAAGTCGGTGCTGGTGACCCGGATCGGCTTCCCGAGCGGGCGGACCAAGGCCGAGATCACCGACATCCTGCAGAAGGCGAAGGCCGCCAAACTCCCACCGGGTGCGGCCGCGGCCGCCATGGCCAAGCCGTGGGCCCTCGGCCTGCCCTCGTATGCGAACAACAACCCCGAGGGTTTCCTCTACCCGGGCACGTACGACGTGCCGAAGGGCGCCACGGCGTACACGATCCTGAAGTTGATGACGTCGCAGTTCGCCCGGACCTCGGCGGAGATCAAGCTGCCGCAGACCGCCCAGCGCAAGAAGGTCGACCCGTACCAGGTGGTGATCATCGCCAGCATCATCGCGGCGGAGACCAACCGCAAGGAGGACTACGGCAAGGTCGCCCGGGTCATCTACAACCGGCTGGCGGGCAATCAGCGCCTGCAGATGGACTCTACGATCCACTACGTCATCGGGCGCAACGGCAAGGTCTTCACCTCCGACGCCGACCGGCAGATCGATTCGCCGTACAACACCTACAACCGCAGCGGGCTGCCGCCGACGCCGATCAACTCGCCCGGCCGGGACACCCTGCTGGCCGCGCTGAATCCGACGCCGGGTGGCTGGAAGTACTTCACGCTGGTCAACCTGGACACCGGCGAGACCGCGTTCGCGTCCACCCTCGCGGAGCACCAGCGGAACGTGCAGAAGCTGCAGGCCTGGTGCTCGGCTCACGCCGGTCGGTGCTGATGACCCGCTGTGCCGTTCTCGGCTCGCCGATCGCGCACTCACTGTCGCCGGCGATGCACCGCGCCGCGTACGCCGAACTAGGGCTGCGCGACTGGCGGTACGAGGCCTACGAGGTCGGTGAGCAGGAGCTCCCGGGCTTCCTGAGCACGCTCGGCGACGACGTGCGCGGGCTGTCGCTCACGATGCCGCTGAAGCGGGTCGCGCTGGAGTTGGTGGACACCGTCGACCCGGTGGCTGAGCTGATCGGTGCGGCGAACACGATGTTGTTCGAACCCGACGGCTCCCGGTCGGCCCACAACACCGACGTACCGGGGCTCGTCGCCGCGTTCGCCGAGCGAGGGATCACGGGCGCCGACACGGCCGTAGTACTGGGTGGTGGGGCGACCGCGGCATCCACGCTGGCCGCATTGCGGGGGCTCAAGGTGTCGGAGGTGACGCTCGTCGTCCGGGATCCGTCGAAAGCCGCCCGGCTGCTGGATCTCGCGGCCGAACTCGGCCTCAAGACGTCGGTCGCGGACTTCGGCCAGGTCGAGCAGATCGGCGGCTTCGACCTGTGTGTGTCCACCTTGCCCGGTGGCGTGGTCGATCCGTGGGCGGACCATTTCGCGGCCGTCGCGCCGGTGGTCTTCGACGTCGCCTACCACCCGTGGCCGACGCAACTCGCGATCGCGGCGCACCGGATCGGTACAGAGCTGTTGAACGGCCTTGATCTGCTTGTGCATCAGGCGACCCTGCAGGTGGAGATGATGACAGGTAGGTCGCCCGCGCCTCTGGCGGCCATGAGGGCCGCCGCGCGTGAGGAGCTCGACGATCGTGAGCCAAGTTGACCGCCGCACACTTCTGAGGACCGGCGGTGCACTGGCTGCCGTCGCCCTGACCAGCTGTTCTGGAAACAAACCGGCCAATGCCGGGCCGGACAGCCTGACCGCCACCGCCGGACCGGACTGGAACGGCTTCCGCAAAGGCCTGACCGGCAAGCTCTATCGCCCGGGTGACGCCGGCTACGCCGGCGCGCACCAGACCTTCAATCCCAGGTTCGACTCGATCCAGCCGGCCGGCGTGGTCCGGATCTCGACGGTGGACGATGTGCGCGAGTCGATCCTGTTCGCCCGGAAGAACAAGCTGGTCTGCGTCCCGAAGGGCGGCGGCCATTCGTACGTGGGCGGCTCCACGGCCGCCAACGGCCTGGTGGTGGACGTCGGCTCCGCGCGCGGGATCAGCTACGCGAACAACGTGGTGACGATCGGCGCCGGCGCGAAGCTGTACGACGTACACGCGTACCTCGACAAGTTCGGCCGCTCGATCCCGACCGGGACCTGCCCGACCGTCGGGATCGCCGGGCTCACGCTGGGTGGCGGGATGGGGATCCACACCCGGACGTACGGGCTGACCCTCGACCGCGTGATGTCGATGCAGGTGGTGACCGCGGACGGCGTCTTCCGGACGGTCAGCCCGACGCAGGAGCCCGAGTTGTTCTGGGCGCTGCGCGGCGGTGGTGGCGGCAATCTCGGGATCGTGACGTCGTTCCGGCTGGCCACGATCGGCGCAGGCAAGCTCGGGTTCTTCCGGCTCACTTGGCCGGAGGCGAAGGCGGCTGCCGTCGTACGGGGCTGGCAGCGGTTCGCGCACGAAGCGCCGGCCACGGCCTGGGGCAACCTGCATATCGATGCCCAGAGCAACGGAACCTTGTCGGTCCACATCCTCGGCGTGTCCACGACCGGTTCGGCCGCGGCGGCCGCGGCTCAGGTGGAGTCGTTCGTCGGCTCGAAGGCCAGCACCCGGTCGATCACGGTGAAGACGCACATGGAGGCCGTTCGCTATCTCGGCGGCGGCACGACGAGCCCACGGACCGGCTTCCTGGCCGGATCCGACGTACTGCGTGGTCCGATGGACGCCGGCACCATCAACGGGCTGCTCGGCGCGGTGAAGGCCGCTGCCCGGGCGAAGGTGCCGGCCGCCGCGATCCTCGATCCGCTCGGGGGACAAGCGGCGAAGGAGCCCGGACCCGGTACGGCGTGGCCGTGGCGGTCCGCGCTCGGCGTGATCCAGTGGTACTGCGGTACCGCGGCGCATCCCACCTCGGCCCAGCTCGGGGCAGCGCAGAAGTTCATCACGTCCGGGCATCACGCGGTCGCGAAGGCCTCGGCCGGCGGCTACGTGAACTATGTCGAGGCCGGCCGCTCGGTCAATTCCTACTACGGCGCCAAGCTCGGCCGGCTGCGGGCCGCGAAGAAGAAATACGACCCGGCCAACTTCTTCCGCACGCCGTACACCCTTACCTAGCTACTGTTCCGCCATGAAGCTGTGGCGGATGGTTGCGGGAGTGCTCGGATTTGCCGCTGTGGCGACAGGGATCACCCCTGCTTGGGCCTGTGCCTGCGGCGGGTATCTGCCGGACGCCGAGTCGCGCGCCCGGGCGTACGGGGAGAACGCGCTGGTCCGGTACGACGGCCGACGCGAGGAGATCGTGTTGTCGATGGCCGTCCACGGTGTGTCGAAGAAGGCGGCCTGGATCATGCCCGTGCCGGCCGCGGCCGAGGTGAGCCTCGGCGACAAGAACACCTTCTACGGGCTGGAAGCGATCACCGCGCCGAAGGTGGTGACCCGTACGACGTACTGGCCCTTCCGGGATCTCGACATCACCGGCCGGGACGGCTCGGTCGGTGGCGCGCCCCGCGGCGCCGCCGCGGTCGACGTACGGCAGCAGATGACGCTGGGCCCGTTCCAGGTCGCCCGGCTCGGTGGGAGCAGCGCGAGCGCGGTGACGAACTGGCTGCGGCTCAACGGTTACGTCGTACCGGCGACGCTGGCCACCAACCTCACGCCGTACATCACCGAGAAGTGGGAGATCGTCGCGGTCAAGCTCGCGCCGAAGGAGACGAGCGGGAGTCTGTCCGGCGCGACTCCGCCGTTGCAGTTGAGCTTCGCGTCGTCGCGGATCGTCTACCCGATGCGCCTCAGCAAGGGCGCCACCACGCAGCAAACGGTCACCGTCTACGTCGCCTCCGACCATCGCGTGGACGCCTCCCAACTGCCCGATCCGTCCGTGCAGCCGAAGCTCCTGTACGCCGGCCGGGTGACCGATCGTCCCGAGCTGACCGGATCGCAGAACTACCTGACCGCCTACACCGTCTCGTACGCCGAACCGTCGCGCATCACCGACGACTTCACCTTCACCCCGGCAGCCAACGACGACGAGTTCCAGCGGATCACCTACATCACCAAGAACGACGGCTGGCCGAGCACCCTCGCAATCGTCCTACTCGGCCCGCTGCTGATCGGCGTCGGCGCAGCCCTCCTCGCCCGCCGCTCCGTCCGCAAGTCCCGCGCCTGAAGGTTGTCCACAGGCTTCACACTCGGGGGAGCGGGACGGGGCTCTGATCGTCTAGGCTCCTGCATCGTGTCGGCAGAGAACGCGTTGCTCGCCGCGGGTGCAGGCGTGGTGCTCTGCGGACCTGCGGCGTTCCTGCTCGGCCCCTGGCTGATGCGGCGGATCCCCGAGCCGGTGCTGGACGAGGGCGAGACCAAGACGCCGTACGCCGAACTGGCCGGCCGCGGCTTGGCGAGCAGCGCGGCGTACTGGTGTGGTGGAGCAGCCGCCGTCGCCGGTGGACTGCTCGGGTGGAGTCTCGGGACATCGCCTGCCCTGGCGGCATGGCTGCTGCTGGCCGTTGCGGGGGCAGTGCTCGGGTACATCGACACCCGGACGAGATTTCTGCCGTCGGCGATCATCTGGCCGACGTACTTCGTGGTCGGCGCGGCCCTGATCGTCGGGGCAGCCGTATCGGGGGAGTGGGGCTCGCTACGCCGGGCCGCGATCGCCGGGGTGGTCGGGTTCGGGGTGTTCTACCTGCTGTGGTTCGTGTTCCCGCGCGGTGTCGGCTTCGGCGACGTCCGGCTGTCCGGGTTACTCAGCATGACGCTCGGCTGGCTCGGCTGGGGGCAACTCGTCACCGGCCTGTACGGCGGGTTCTTCCTCGGCGCCGTGATCGGCATCGTGCTCACACTGGCCAAGGTCTTCCGGCGCCGGCAGATGTTCCCGTTCGGCCCGTTCATGCTCGTCGGTGCCCTGGTCGGGGTGTTGATGGGCGGCCCGCTGGAACACCTCTATCTGGGCTGATACCTGACTGTCACCAGCCGGGATAGCGGAGGTGCCAGGCGGTCTGTGGGCCGTACTCGCTGTGCAGCTTGTCTGTCTGGGTGAACTCCAAGGCCAGGTCGTCGGCCAGTTGAAGGATGGTGCCGCGCCCCTCGACGGCGTACACGAGCTCAGCCGGGAGAGCGGTCTCGCCGTGCAGCGCGCCGAGGACGTTGCCGCAGATCGCGCCGGTCGAGTCGCTGTCGCCCGAATGCGTGACAGCGAGCGCGAGGGCGTCGAGGAACTGCTCGGGCTCGCGAAAGACCAGCGCCGCGTACACCCCGATCGCGAGCGCTTCCTCGGCGATCCAGCCGCCACCGAGCCGCTCGACGGTGACCGGACCAGGCCTTACCTCGCTTGCGGCCAACTCGCGCGCGGCGACCAGCGCAGTACTGGTTTCTTCGTGGTCTTGCTGGGTGGCCAGCAGTCTCTGCGTTTCGTCGAGGGCTGCGTCCAGGTCAGCGCCTTGGCAGAGCAGGTGCACGATCGCGGCGAGCGCACCCGAGGCGAGCTGGCCGGTGGGATGGCCGTGGGTGTAGCCGGCAGCCTCAGCGGCCGCGTCGAAGGCCCACTCCAGGGTGAAACCCTTTGCTGCAGGCAACAATCCGAACGGCGCCGCGCGCATCACGCCGCCGCAGCCCTTCGAGTTGTTCACCGCCTGCGCCCCGAACTGTGGAATGCGGTCCATCCCCTTGCGGGCCTTGCCGAGCGCCGACAGACAGGTGTTGCCCGGCGCGCGCCGTGCGTACAACCATTGCTCGGCCTGCAACCACCCGTCCCGCCGGCCGCTAGGTGCCGGCAGCAACTGAGTGTCGAGCCAGCGGTCGTACGCGTGCTGCACCACCGCGACCGTGAACCCGATCCCGCGATCGGTCCGTACGCCGGCGCGGATCAGCCCTTCGACGGTGAACAACGTCATCTGGGTGTCGTCCGTGATCGTCCCCGGCGGCCAATCGGCGCCCCCGGCAACGAACTCACGCAGACCACCTGGATGAGCGGCAACGATCTTCTGACCGTCGTCGAACTCGATCGGGCCGCCGAGCGCGTCCCCGATCGCACCGCCGAGCAAGCACCCGCGGACACGAGAGCGATACGCCTCGTCACGTGATCGCGTCATCGAGTCCTCCGTGCGCTGTGCCATCGACGCCTCCCAGTCGTTGAGCAGTCGCACGAGGGTATCCGGGGGTAGTGCTAGCGCTACCTCCAAGACGGGTCCCAAGGCCAGTTCTTCCGACGCCGCCGGCTTCTAAGTTCGTAGTACAGAACAACCGGACCGCAAGGAGCACCTGATGAGCATCTCTCTCCGCCGCACCGCCACGCGACTGGCGGCCGCGGGCCTGGCCACGATCGCGCTCGGCGGCGCCGCGGTGGTCGGTGCCCAGGCCGCCCTGCCTTCCAGCACCCCCTGCAGCGCCAACCCGGTCAGCAAGACCCTCGACGTCCTCCTCACCGTCCGCTCCATGGACAACGACACCACCACCTGCCCGTCCCACTGACAGCGCCGGCCGCTCCACCGGACCCCCAAGTCGTTGCCGGATCGCCCCAGCCGGGTCGTCGGCGAGGTGCCCGGCGTACGCGGAACTGAGACTGGGCGCGGGGCGTCGGGGTGCGCGTGAAAGAATCGCGGCATGCTGCGCTGGCTCACCGCCGGCGAGTCGCACGGACAAGCGCTCGTCGCCGTACTCGAAGGTCTTCCCGCTGGGGTCCAGGTCACCACTGATGACGTGGCCGATGCCCTGGCCCGTCGTCGTCTCGGCTACGGCCGGGGTGCCCGGATGAAGTTCGAGCGGGACGAGGTGACGTTTCTCGGCGGATTCCGGCACGGGCTGTCGCTCGGTTCGCCGGTCGCCATCCAGGTCGGCAACACCGAATGGCCGAAGTGGGAGCAGGTGATGTCCGCCGATCCCGTCGATCCGCAGGTGCTGGCCGACCTCGCCCGCAACGCCCCGCTGACCCGGCCGCGCCCCGGTCACGCCGACCTCGCCGGTATGCAGAAGTACGGCTTCGACGAGGCCCGGCCGGTGCTCGAACGCGCCAGCGCCCGGGAGACCGCGGCCCGCGTCGCACTCGGCGAGGTGGCGGCGCGCTTCCTGCAGCAGGCGTACGGCGTGACGATCGTGAGCCACGTCGTCGAACTGGGCACGGTCAAGGCGCCGTACGGCGTGATCCCGTCGGCGGCCGACGTCGCCCGGCTCGACGCCGACCCGGTGCGCTGCCTCGACGCGGATGCGAGCAAGGCGATGGTCGCCGAGATCGACGCCGCGCAGAAGGCCGGTGACACCCTCGGCGGTGTCGTCGAGGTGATCGTCGACGGTCTCCCGCCCGGCCTCGGCAGCTACGTGCACTGGGACCGCCGCCTCGACTCCAAGCTGGCCGGCGCCCTGATGGGCATCCAGGCGATCAAGGGCGTCGAGCTCGGCGACGGCTTCGAACTCGCCCGTACTCCGGGTTCGCGCGCGCACGACGAGATCGTCGCCGAAGACGGTGAGGTACGCCGTACCAGCGGTCGCTCGGGCGGCACCGAGGGCGGGATGAGCACGGGGGAGACCCTGCGCGTCCGCGCCGCGATGAAGCCGATCGCGACGGTGCCCCGCGCCTTGCGCACGATCGACACGGTCACCGGCGAAGCCGCCTCGGCCCATCACCAGCGCTCAGACGTCTGCGCCGTACCGGCTGCCGGCATCGTCGCCGAGGCGATGGTCGCGCTGGTGCTTGCGGATGTCTCGATCGAGAAGTTCGGTGGCGATTCGGTCGCGGAGTCCGCGCGCAACCACAAGGCGTACCTTGCGAGCCTGCCGAGCACCATCACCCCGCGCGAGTGGAGCGGGGAGTGAGCGCATCGACCGGGTCCGGTCCGGTCGTCGTCCTGGTCGGGCCGCCCGGGTCAGGCAAGTCGACGATCGCGAAACTGCTCGCGGCGAAGCTCGGCAAGACGCATCGCGACACCGACACCGACGTCGAGACCGAAGCCGGTAAGCCGATCTCGGACATCTTCGTCGACTCGGGCGAGGCTGCGTTCCGGGAGCTCGAGCGGGCCGCGATCGTCGCCGCGCTGACCGACGACGACGCCGTACTGTCGCTCGGCGGCGGTGCCGTCCTCGATGCCGACACCCGCGCGGATCTCGCCGGACACAACGTCGTCTTCCTCAACGTCACCGTCGGCGAAGCCGCCAAGCGCGTCGGCCTCGGTGTCGCCCGCCCACTCCTGCTCGGCAACGTCCGCACCCAGCTCCGCAACCTCCTCGAAGCCCGCCGCCCGTACTACGAAGAGGTCGCCAAGCTCACGGTGGACACGGACAACCGCACTCCCACCGAGATCGCCGACGAAATCCTGGAGCAGCTGGGATGACCGAGCAGAACGTTCCGGCGGGCGGAGCCGACGCTGCTGCCCCCGGGGCGGCGGACCCGCGCCGCATCCGAGTTGCCGCCGCCGCGCCGTACGACGTTGTCATCGGCAACAATCTGCTCGGCGAACTGCCAGGGCTGCTGGGCGCCGACGTACGCCGCGTCGCCGTGATCCACCCGCGCGCGCTGCGGACCAGTGGCGACGCGATCCGCGACGACCTGACGTCGGCCGGGTTCACCGCGCACGCGATCGAGATCCCGGACGCCGAAGAGGCCAAGTCCGCGGAGGTGCTCGCGTACTGCTGGTCGGTGCTCGGTCAGGCCGGGTTCACCCGCTCGGACGCGATCGTCTCGATCGGCGGCGGTACGACGACCGACCTGGCCGGCTTCGTCGCCGCGACCTGGCTGCGCGGCGTACGAGTCGTGCACATCCCGACCACGTTGCTCGGCATGGTCGACGCGGCGGTCGGCGGGAAGACCGGGATCAACACGGCCGAGGGGAAGAACCTGGTCGGCGCGATCTGGGAGCCGGCCGGGGTGCTGTGCGATCTGGCCGCGCTGGAAACCCTGCCCCGCAACGATTACGTGAGCGGCCTGGCCGAGGTGGTGAAATGCGGGTTCATCGCCGATCCGGCGATCCTCGACCTGGTCGAGAAGGACCCGGCCGGCGCTTCGACTCCGGCGTACGAGCACACCGAGGAACTGATCGCCCGCGCCATCCAGGTGAAGGCGGACACGGTCGGCGGTGATCTGCGCGAGCGGACCACCGCGCTCGGCGGAGCGATCGGCCGGGAGGCGCTGAACTACGGGCACACGCTCGGCCATGCGATCGAGCGGCTCGAGCGGTACAAATGGCGGCACGGAGCCGCGATCAGCATCGGGATGGTGTTCGTCGCCGAGCTTGCCCGGGCCGCGGGCAAGCTCGACGACGCCACGGCCGACCGGCACCGCGCAGTACTGGAGTCCCTTGGCCTGCCGACGTCCTACCGGGCCGACGCCTGGCCGCATCTGCAGGACGCGATGAAACTGGACAAGAAGACCCGGGCCGACCGGCTGCGCTTCGTCGTACTGGACGGCTTGGCGAAGCCAACCATCCTCGAAGCCCCCGACCCGAGCCTCCTCATCGCCGCCTACGCCGAGATCAGCTGACGGTCATTTGTCGAAGTCCAACGCGGTGTAGCCGTCGCCGGAGCGGCCCTTCACGACGATCCGGCGGTCGGTCACCACGGGGCCGACCACGTTGCCGTCCTTGTCGAGCCGCCGGGTCTCGACCCGCGCCTTGTCGCCCAGCCTGAGCGTGACGGAACTCCAGGAGCGGATGTAGGCGAGACCATCGACCACGTCGGTGGTGAACCACGGACCTGGCTTGCCCTTCATCACCATCCGGCGCTGCACGGTGGTGACACCAGGCCCGGCCGTCACCCACCGGCTGGACGAGAAACCGGTCAGGGTGCCGTCCGGTTTGCCGATGCTTCCGGCGGTGTCGCCTGACCCCCCGAGGCCGTCGGGATACTTCCGGCTGAACGTGGTGAAGGTGTAGTTGCGCCGGACGCGTCCGTCGGGGTCCTTCGTGGTGATCGTGCCGTCGCAGGCATAGGTACGGCCGCCGGAGTCCACCGCGACTGTCCAGTCCGTGCTGCGATCGGAATCGGTGACCTTGGTGGCGTGCCGGATCTTGCCGATCTTGGCGCCCATGCCGGGCCAATCCAGCGGTGCGGTCTCAAAGGTCTGTCCAGGGATGTCATGGGACCCGACCCATTTGATGCACTCGGTCGCGAACGCCTTCGCCTGGGCCTCGGTCAAGCTGCCTCGATCGACCGAAACGGTGTTGTCGGCGGGCTTCGGCGTTGTCGTCGTCGCCGAACTCCCGCCCTTTCCGGCCGGGCCTGGATCGGACTTCAGCATCGACGGCACGGTGAGTGCGCCGGTGGCGACGACGGCGATCGAGGCGGCGGCCACGACCGGCAGCAGCCAGGTCTTGCGGCCGCGTTTCTCGTCGGTGTCGGCCAGGACGCGATCGAGGATGACGGTCTTGTGCGGGAGCGGTCGCTCCGCGGGGATCTGCCTGGTCATTCGAGGCCCTCCGTGGTGCCGAGGTCGAGAAGGCCGGCCAGACGCGTGCGTGCCCTGGCCAGCCGGGATTTGACGGTGCCTTCCGGTACGCCGAGGGCTCTGGCCGCCTCGGCGATCGAGCACTCCGACCAGACGACGAGTTCGACGACCTCGCGCTGCTTGGCCGGGATCCGGTCGAGCAAGCGCCGGGTCTGACTCATCGAGCGTTCGTCGTCGACCCGGGCGGCTGCATCCGCGGAATGGTCGGGGACGGTGCCGGTGTGGTCGATCAGCTCGATCCGGTCGGTCAGGGCTGCCTGCCGCCGCGAGGCGCGCAGTACGTTGCCTGCTTCGTAGCCGGCCATCACCAACAGCAGCGGCCGCGCGGTGTCCAGTGTCAGCCGGTCGACCTTCCCGGCCCGAGCCCGGCGCCAGAGCGCGACGAAGGTGGCCTGCACCACGTCCTCCGCACTCGCCCAGGACGACGTACGCCGGAACGCGAAGTTGTAGACCGCGTCGCTGTGGCGATGGAAAAGATCGGCCAGCGCGTCCTCGTCGGCGACCCGAAGCCGCTCCCAGAGATCTCGGTCGTCGCTGACCGCGTACCTGGGCCTGGCTTCCACCCGCCGCACCCCCATCGCTATATGTGTGCTCACACCAGGAAGAGTCCGGCACCCACCCCCAGGTTCCCTCCCCGCCCGATCAACCGTGCAGTCTCCGCCCAGCCAACCCCTCCGCCCAGCAAACCCTCCGCCCAGCCCGCCTGCTCTGCCCAGCCAACCCCGCCGCCCAGCCCACCTCCTCTGCCCAGTCCACCTCCTCTGCCCAGCCACCTCCTCTGCCCAGCCGCCTCCTCTGCCCAGCCGCCTCCTCTGCCCAGCCAACCCCGCCGCCCAGCCCACCTCCTCTGCCCAGTCCACCTCCTCTGCCCAGCCACCTCCTCTGCCCAGCCACCTCCTCTGCCCAGCCAACCCCGCCGCCCAGTCCACCTCCTCTGCCCAGCCACCTCCTCTGCCCAGCCACCTCCTCTGCCCAGCCACCTCCTCTGCCCAGCCAACCCCGCCGCCCAGTCCACCTCCTCCGCCCAGCCCGCCTACTCTGCCCAGCTCAACTAGGCGCTCGACTCGGTCTCAGCTCAGTTCGGGCGGCAGCGGACGGTGGTGGAGGATGTCGAGGCGGGAGACCGCTCTGGTCAGCACAACATAAAGCCGGTTCAGCCCGCGGCTTTCGGCCTCGGCGATCGCCGCCGGCTCGACAGCGATCACGTGGTCGTACTCGAGCCCCTTCGCCAGACTCGCCGGCACCACCGCCACCCGGCCATCCCCATCCGGCGCGACGGTCTCGATACCGCCCGCATGAAGTGCCGCAGCGAGCTCAGCGATGGCCTCATCGGCAGCGATCACACCGATCGACCCTTCGTCTTTGAGAGCGCCTCGTACTGCGTCGACGCACCCGCCCGCCAGATCGTCGGTCTGCTTGATCGCGAGCTGCCCATCGCTCCGAAACGAACGTGTCGCCGGAACCTTCGCCTGCAGACCTCCGAGGAGCCGATTGGCGATGGCGACCACAGCAGCAGGGACCCGATACCCGGTGGTCAACGCGATCACTTCCGCCGCAGGCTTGCCGAGATAGCCGAGCTGCTCAACCCAATCCCGCGCTGCCCACGGCGTCGTACCCTGCGCGAGATCGCCAAGCACGGTGATCGAGCCGTGCTCGCTACGTCGCGCGATGGCTCGGCACTGCATGGGGGAGAGGTCTTGCGCCTCGTCGATGATCACGTGACCGTAGCTCTCGCCGCGACCCACCAGCGCGCTGACCTCGTCCAGCAGCACCAGATCCGCAGCCGTCCAGAGAGCGCTCCCTGCCTTTCTCGGCCGTTTCCAGGCGATGGCCTGTTGCTCTTCCTGGCTGAGAACCCCATCGCTCGCCGGAGCGGGATCACTGAGGAACTCCGCCAGCACCTCAGCTGGTTTCACGGCTGGCCAGACAGCGTCGACTGCAGGCGTCACCACCCGCGCCATCCGTCGAAGCCAAACACCATTGCAGTTCTGACCTCGCGCTTCGGCCTGCCGCTGCAGCGCCGCCACCAACCGCGAGATCACCCGCTCCCGCCCGAGCCCGTACGCCGTCGCCTCCTCCCTGGCGTCCTCGACCATCCGCGCGAACTCGTACTGGTTGACCCGCCACCGATACGAACTGTCCGGTACGACGACGGCCTCGCGCGGTGGCCGGAGGCGCGCGTAGAGCGCTCTCCGAAGGATCTCGGCCATCCGCCCATCGTGTTTCACCAAGGCGGCCGCCGTCTCGTCGGTCGCTCGAACGCTGAGTTTCCCGCCGATCAGCAGATCGTCGACCGTCGTCTGCTCGACATCCACCTCACCCAGTGTCGGCAACACAGCCGAGATGTAATGCAGGAACGCCCGGTTGGGCCCAAGCACCAGCACCCCATTGCGCTGCAACCTCGCCCGATGCGCATACAACAGGTACGCCGCTCGGTGCAGCCCCACAGCCGTCTTCCCCGTACCCGGCGCCCCCTGCACACAAATCGACGCCTCCAACTCAGCCCGAACCAACTCGTCCTGCTCCGGCTGAATGGTCGCCACAATGTCCCGCATCGGCCCCACCCGAGGCCGCTCAATCTCCGCCCGAAGAATCCCCCCAACAACCCCTCCACCCTCGCCCGCTCCAGGCTTCACATTCGGACCCTCGGAAGAAGGTGGGGAAAGTTGTTCGTCCTCGAAGCCGGTCAGGGTTGAGTTCGACCATCCGTAGCGTCGGCGTACGGCGACGCCCTGCGGATCGCGGACGCCGGCTCGGTAGAACGCCGTCGACACCGGCGCGCGCCAGTCGATCACCAACGGCGGTCGCCCGATCGCATCCGAGATGTGCCGCCGCCCCAGGTAGTACGCCTGCCCGCTGTGCTCGCCGGCCGACCCACCGACGCCGTACTCGATCCGTCCGAAGAACGGCGGACTGTCACCCTCGTCCCCGAGCTCCCGCGCAAGACTCTTCAGGTAGTAGCCGAGCCGCTCAGCCGTATACCGATCTCCCCACGTCAGCTCACCGACGACCACGTTCTCCCGCGCCCCCGCCACCATCGCCCGCAGCGCCTCGCGACACCGCTCCGCATACGCCCGCTCTTCCTCCAGCCCCCGCATGCACCCGGCCTCTCGCCAAAAAGTTAACTCGGTTAAATCTTTGCCCAGGTTAACATTTTGCTACCCTCAGCGCATGGCCGAACTCCGGAACCGCAAGAAGCAGCAGACGCACGACGCTCTGTCGGCGGCAGCGATAGCCCTGTTCCTCGAGCGCGGCTTCGACCAGGTCTCGGTCAACGACATCGCCGCCGCGGCCCACGTCTCCAAACCAACCTTGTTCAAGTACTTCGCCACCAAGCAGGACCTGGTCCTCCACCGCATCGCCGACCACGCCCACCAGTCAGCCCGCCTCCTCCACCAAGCCGCCGCCTCCACTGCCGCCTCGCCGAACGCCGACGCGACGGCCCGGCCCAAAGCGACCCGAGCCGACGCAGCGGATCTTTCGACCGCGTCCTCAACCGCATCCGCATCCGCCTCCGCGTCCTCGACCGCATCCGCCTCCGGCTCCGTACCCGCATCCGGCTCCGTACCCGCATCCGCCTCCGGCTCCGTACCCGCATCCGCCTCCGTACCCGCATCCGCCTCCGGCTCCGTTCCCGCATCCGTCTCCGCCGTCGGCGTACTGCCCGGTGATGGCGGTGGGCGGTTGGCGTGGGCTGCGGGAGTTCTGCGGGACGCGTTTCTTGCCGGGCTCGACCAGCGGGATCCGGTGACTGGATTGAACGATCACCCGGACGTGCTGGCGTACTACCGGCTGGTGTTCGAGACGCCCGCGCTGGCGATCCGCGTGCAGCAGTTCATCGCCGACGACCAGGCCGCCCTGGCCGATGCTCTAGGCAACGACCTGACCGCGGCGGTCGCCGCCGCCCAACTCATCGCCACCCAACAGGTACTGGCCCGGCGCAACTACCTGGCCATGGCGGGCGGCATCACCGCCGACAAGCAGTACCCCACCGCGCGAGCCGAGGCCCTAACTGCCTACGCCACCTTCCCGTCCGGCAGGTAGGGGGTCGCCCTCAGACCTTCGAACCCAACGGTTGTATGACAGGGCGGGAGGGAGGGTGGGGCACTAGGGTAGGGGCGTGACTGATCTGGCTGGTGGGCGGCGCGTGCTCGTATTGAACGGACCCAATCTGGGTCGGCTCGGGTCGCGGGAGCCGGATGTGTACGGCGCGATGACGTTCGCGGATCTCGTCGCCGACTGCGAAAAGACCGGCGCCGAGCTCGGGCTCGCCGTCGAGGTGCGACAGACCGACGACGAGGCCGAGCTGGTCGGCTGGTTGCATGAAGCCGCCGACTCGAAGACGCCCGTCGTACTCAATCCCGCCGCCTTCACCCACTACTCGTACGCCCTCCGCGACGCCTGCGCCCAGCGCACCGCGCCGCTGATCGAGATCCACATCAGCAACCCCGCCGCGCGCGAGGAGTTCCGCCACACCAGCGTCGTCGCCGCCGTCGCCACCGGCACCATCGCCGGCTTCGGCGCCGACTCCTACCGCCTGGCCCTCCGCGCCCTGACCACCCTCACCGACTAGCTAGAACCTCCCGCTGAGCTGAGGGCTTGATGATGGTCGGTACGTCGAATTGGTGGTCGACGAACGCAGCCCACACGGCCTGCTGAACGGCGTGGGCGCTCTCGGTGGTGAACGGGGTGGGGCGCTCCGGGCGTTCCGCGTTGTGTTCGGTCGCTGGGCGAGGGCGCGCGTTAGTTGACGGTTGTGTGGTGAGCGACGGTGAAGCGGGTGGGGCGCTCTGGGGGTTCCGGGTCGCGTTCGGTCGCTGGGCGAGGGCGCGCGTCAGTTGGCGGTTGCGTGCTGGGCGACGGTGAAGCGGGTTTGGTGGTGGTGGGGGTGTTCGGCTTCGTCGAGGAGGGCGACGGCGAAGTCTTCCATCGAGATCGTGGAGTTGCCTTCGGCATCGATCAGGAGGTGGTCCTTGCCGAGACGGTAGCGGCCTGTTCGGGTCCCTGGTTCGAGGACAGCCGGCGGGCTGACGTACACCCAGTCGACCTGAGCTTCGGCCCGCAGTACGGCGAGTTGCTCGTTGCAGGCTTCGGCGATCGGGCGCCAGTCGGCCGGGAAGTCCGGTCCTTCGAGGACCGTCGTACCGGTGGGGAGCAGGAGGCTCGCGGCGCCGCCGACGACGATGAGGCGGGTCCCACTCTGGGCGAGTCCGGTGAGGAGGCCTTTGGTGGCGATCGCGAGTTCGTGTTCGTGGCCGGGAAGAGGTCGGGTGGCGCTGATGACTACGTCCTGATCAGTGCTGAGTTCGGCGACGGATTGTGGATCGGCGGCGTCGCCGCGGCGGAGTCGGGCTGCACGGGGGAGGGCGCCGAGCCGGTCGAGGTTGCGTCCGACAGCGGTCACCTCGTGACCGCGAGAGAGCGCTTCCTGCGTTACCCGGCTGCCAACCGCGCCGGATGCTCCGAAGACGGTGATGCGCATCATCAGTTCCTTCCGGCCGGCACGTGGGCGACGGCAACCTGACCATCGCTGGATTCGCCGGGCGCCAGGGGCTCGGTTGCGGCAGCGTGCGGGGTTGGTCGCTTCAGTTGGGCGGTTACCAGGGCAACGAGGACGATCAGAGCGCCGGCCAACTGTGCGCCGGTGAGTCGCTGGTCCAGGGCGAGCCAGCCGAGGAGGGTGGCGACGACCGGGCTGAGCAGGCCGAGGAACGTGACGTCGGTGGGGGAGAGGGCCCGGAGGCCGCGGAACCAGAGAGCGTAGGCGACCGCGGACCCGATGATCGTCAGGTACGCGTACCCGGCGAGGTTGGCCGTGGTGAGAGATGCGGGAAGCGCTCCCTCGACGATTAGCGCGACCGGGAGCAGCAGGAGTCCGCCGGCCACCAACTGCCAACCTGTCGTCGCGAGCAGCGGCGCGGGCGACTTCCATCGCTTGCTCAGAACGACACCGGTAGCCATGACCACAGCGCCGCCCAGCGCCGCCAGGACGCCCCAGCCATCCAGTCGCGCACCGGCACGCAGTACGAGGAGACTGACTCCGGCTACGCCCGCGATCGCGGCGAGAGTCGTGCGAAGAGTCAGGCGCTCCGAGAGCAGAGCGGCCGAGAGAACGGCCACCAGCAATGGTTGTAGAGCGCCGACCGTCGCGGCGACGCCGCCGGGCAGACGGTACGCCGCGACGAACAGCAGCGCGAAGAATGCTCCGATGTTGAGGGCGCCCAGGAGAAACGCGCGCAGCCACCAGATCCCGCGCGGGAGTTGACGAGTGAGCGCGACCAGCAACAGTCCGGCGGGCAGCGCCCGGATCACACCGGCGAGGAGCGGCCGGCCGGGCGGCAGCAGTTCCGTGGTGACGAGATAGGTGCTGCCCCACAGCGCGGGAGCGATGGCGGTGGTCAGGATGAGGGTGACTCGATTGCTTAGCACTAAGACAAAGTATCTCAGTGCTAAGCAATTTACTAGATCTCTCATCGCTAAGTGATCTACCTCACCGCTAAGAGATCCACTACGCTGGGGCCATGGCAGACCACGTCGACCTGGTGCTCGCCCAGTGGAGCGAGCGGCGGCCTGACCTGGACGCGTCGCCGATGGCGGTGATGGGCCGGCTCAAGCGGCTCGCCACGCTCGTCGACGGCGAGCTCCGGCGGAACTTCGCCGCCCACGACCTCGACTCGGCGTCGTTCGACGTACTGGCCACGCTCCGCCGCAGCAATGCGGAACACAGCCTGACCCCGGCCGGCCTGATGCGGTCGTCGATGGTGACCTCCGGTGCGATCACCCAGCGGCTGGACCGGCTGGAGGCGCGCGGGCTGGTGACCAGGAAGCCGAGTGAGACCGACGGCCGGGGTGTCCAGGTGACGCTGACGAAAGCCGGGCTGGACCTGATCGACGCCGTACTGCCAGCCCATGTCGCTACCGAGGACCGGTTGCTCGCCGGCCTGTCGACCGAGGAGCGGACCCAGCTGGCCGACAGTCTCCGGACCCTGCTCGAATCACTTGGCGACAAGACGGACTGACCTCATGGATGCCGGCGGCAACCAACAGGCGGAGTCGCTGCGTGCCGCACTCGTCAGCCAAATGGTTGCCGAGGGCACCCTCCATGACAACCGGGTAGCCGCCGCGTTCCTGACCGTGCCGCGGCATGCGTTCGTGCCGATGGTCCCGCTGGCGGTCGCGTACGCCGACGACGTCGTGCTGATGAAACGCGACGAGTCAGGGGTGGCGATCTCGTCGGTGTCGCAGCCGTCGGTGGTCGCGCTGATGCTCGAACAGGCCGCGATTCAGCCCGGACACCGGGTGCTCGAGATCGGCTCGGGCGGGTACAACGCCGCTTTGCTCAGCGAACTGGTCAGGCCCGGGGGAACGGTCACCTCGATCGACATCGATCCTGAGGTGGTCGAGCGGGCTCGGCGCGGACTGGCCGCGGCGGGGTACGAGCAGGTGCGCGTGATGGTTGCCGACGGAGAGTTCGGATCGCCGGAGAGCGCTCCCTATGACCGGATCGTGGTCACGGTGACGGCCTGGGACATTCCGCCGGCCTGGGTCGCGCAGTTGGCCACGGGCGGGCGGGTCGTCGTACCGCTGAGGTTCCGCGGCCAGACCCGGTCGATCGCGCTGGATCTGGTGGACGGGCGGTTGGAGAGCCGGTCAATGCGGCTCTGCGGATTCGTTTGCATGCAGGGAGCCGGGGCGAGCTATGAACGCGTGATCGAGCTCGAGAAGGACACCGTCCGGCTCGGCTTCGACAGCGACCAGGAGATCGTCGAACTGCCTGCCGACATCCTGCGGCAGCCGTCCAGTCAGGTCTGGTCGGGCGTCGGCGCAGATCGCGAGGAACCGCTCTCCGACCTGAACCTGTGGCTCGCCGCCGCCCTCGATCAGTACTGCGTACTCGCAGCCGACCGCTCGGCGGTGAAGAAGCGCCGGGTCTCGCCGACCCCGCGCTGGGGCACCTCGGCAACGGTCGCCGACGGCACCCTCGCGTACCTGACTTCGCGCCCGGGCAAGGACAGGAACACGGTGGAACTCGGCGCCGTCGCTCACGGCCCGGCCGCCGAGGAGCGCGCAGAACAGCTCGTCCGCCAGATCCAGACCTTCGACACCCACCACCGCCACGGTCCCGGCCCGATGCTGACCATCTACCCGGCGCCCGCACCCGAGGAGGCAGAAGAAGCGAAGATCGGCTCTGCCGAAGCAGCTCGAGCGAGCGAGGTGGATGCCGAGCTGCCGGGTAGTTCGGTTCGGTTGTGGATCGAGCGGCCGCATTCCCGGATGGTCGTCAGCTGGCCGACGACCGGGTAGGCGCGGATCGCCGGTGTGACGCGGTTGATCAAGCGCGCTCTGAGCGGTTGGTCAACAGCCGGCGTGGGTTCAGCTGGTGGGGGGTTTGGGGCGGCCGGTGTTCTGGACGGTTTGCCAGAGTTCGTCGATGTCGGTGCGGTCTTCGAGTTCGGGCTTGTCGACCCAGCCACTGGCCCAGACGTTGTCGTCCTCGCGGGTGTCGAAGACAGACTCGGCGAAGGCGGCAGACCCGACGTACCGGGTGTCCTCCTCGGTCTTGTCGGCCACGGGGCCAGGTGCGGCAGGTGCGGGAGCCGCCGTACTCCGTGCTTTGGAGGAGCCGTCGACGACCGAGCGGGCGTACTTCTGGGCGTCGATGATGCCCAGGTCCTTCTCGTCGCAGATCAGCCGGACCGCGGCGACCTCGTTGCCGGTCGTCATCAGTTCGCGGATCCGGGCGTCGAGCTCGCCCTTGTTCTGCGGCGGCCGTTTGGCCTGCGGCGGCTGGTACGCCGGGACCCACGGCGGCGGAGCGGCCTGGAACGACGCCGCCTGGAACTGAGGTGGCTGGAACTGAGGCGGCTGGAATTGCGGCGGCTGGAACTGGCCGGGCGGTGCGTATCCGGTCTGCGGCCCTGCATACTGCTGGCCCGGCTGACCTTGCTGCCCCGGTCCCGACTGCTGGGCATACTGGCCCGGCCCAGTGATCTGCTGGCCGAAGCGGCCCGCCGTCTGGCCGGCCTGCATCAGTTGCTGGAGCATGCCCGACAACTGGGCCGAGGCTTGCGCGCGGCCGGGATCCTGCACCGGTCCGGCCGGTCGCACCACCTGGCCGGCCGAGTTGACCACCTGGCCGGGCGCCGGCGGACCGGACGTCGGCTGGGTGAACTGGCCCTGGAACTGGATCGGCACGTTGCCGCCCTGCTGGGCCTGGATCCGCTCGATCAGCTTCTGGACCCGCGGATTCGGCGTACCGGGGTTGCGTCCGCCCGTGCCGGTGGTCTTCTTGTTCACCGCCTTGACGATGAGGCCCACGACGATGACCACCACGAAGACGACGAACTGCTCCATCGCAGGCCTCCCGATCCACGACCGCGGACCCGCTGACGGCAGATCCTGCGTCCCTGCTGCTCAGCGTAGAGGCCCCGAGGGCGAGCGAGTCACCTCATACCTGCGCCGACCGCTACAATTCGGCGTACCGCTGATCACTTTCGAAGGGGAATCCCCGCGTGGCATCGACGAACGACCTGAAGAACGGCATGGTGCTCAACCTGGATGGGCAGCTGTGGTCCGTCGTCTGGTTCCAGCACCACAAGCCCGGTAAGGGCGGCGCCGTGATGCGCACCAAGCTGAAGAACGTGCTGTCCGGGAAGGTCGTCGACAAGACCTTCAACGCCGACGTCAAGGTCGAGGTGGCCAACGTCGACAAGCGCGACATGACGTACCTGTACAACGACGGCGGCTCCTACGTCTTCATGGACAGCTCGACCTACGAGCAGGTGCACATCAGCCCCGAGGTCGTGGGCGAGGCGTCGCACTTCCTGCTGGAGAACCAGGACGCGATCGTCGCCGTGCACGAGGACCTCCCGCTGTACGTCGAGCTCCCGGCCTCGGTCGAGCTCCTGGTGGAGTACACCGAGCCCGGTCTGCAGGGCGACCGCTCCACCGGCGGCACCAAGCCGGCCAAGCTGGAGACGGGCTACACGATCCAGGTTCCGCTGTTCCTGACCACCGGCGAGAAGGTCAAGGTGGACACCCGCACCGGGGACTACCTCGGCCGCGTCACGTCCTGAGCCCTCCACGCCGATACAGGAGCTGACAACAGAACATGTCTGCCCGGAGCAAGGCCCGTAAGCGCGCCCTCGACGTCTTGTACGAGTCGGAGGTGCGGGGGCTGCCCGTCGGTGGCACCCTGGCCGATCGGGTGGCCGACAACGATCCGCCGGTGAACGAGTTCACCGTGGCGCTGGTCGAGGGTGTCTCGGAGCACATTGACCAGATCGACGACCTGCTCAGCGCGCACTCGGTCGGCTGGACGCTGGACCGGATGCCCGCGGTGGACCGCAACATCCTGCGGATCGGGGCGTACGAGCTGTTGTTCGACGAGCAGGTGCCGGACGTCGTCGCGGTGAGCGAAGCGGTCTCGCTGGCGCGGGATCTGTCCACCGACGAGTCGCCGGCGTTCGTCAACGGCCTGCTGGCCCGGCTGCTGCAACTCAAGCCGACCCTCGGGGTCTGAGCCCGAGAAGCTCGTGAGGCCCGGTACCGCCACGGTGCGGCGCCGGGCCGTTCATGCGTCCCCGTTCGTCGGCGCGGGGGGAACGGCCCCGGCCTGGTACTGCGGTGTTGCCTGCTGCAGGTCTTGCGCCTCACAGGTGGTGCGGCGCCACGTCCTGCAGGTGATGCGGTGCAGCGGTGTTGCTGATGGTGCGGTGTTGCTGATGGTGCGGTGTTGCCGGTACTGCGGTGGTTCGGTGTTGCCGTTCTCAGCGGCCCGTCCCTGTGAAGAGGGGCGGGCAGGCGGCCGCGGGCAAGCTGCTACGAGCCCCGGCCGTCTCTCATTCCCGGTGGAGACTCAGGCGCCGGCTGCTTCGGCGTCCTCGACCTCTCCGCGGGCCTCCGGGTTCAGAACTCCCCAGGAGATGAAGCGCTCGGTCAAGGTGGTCGGCGACTCGTCGTAGATGACCGCCAGCGTGCGGAGGTCGTCCTGCCGAATCGACAGCACCTTGCCGTTGTAGTCGCCGCGCTGGGCCTGAATCGTGGCCGTGTAGCGCATCAGTGGACCTGCCTCGCTGGTGTCGAGGTGCTGAAGCGCCTCCAGGTCGAGAATCAACCTGGGCGGTGCCGCAGCGGCCGCGGCCGCGCTGGCCGAGCCGGGCAGCAGCTCACGCATCGGCACACCGAAGAAATCGGCGAGCTCGGCGAGCTTCTGAACGGTGACGGCCCGGTCGCCACGCTCGTACGAGCCGACGACGACCGCCTTCCAGCGACCCTTGGACTTTTCCTCGACCCCGTGCAAGGACAAACCTTGCTGCTGACGGATGGCGCGTAGTTTGGCGCCGAGTGACTTCGCGTATTCGCTAGGCACGCTGGATCTTCCCTCCAACTTTGTCTTGTCCGGCTCGTAATGGAACGGCCGGGTTGGCGAAACCCCCCATGGTTACACAGAGTAACAATATTCTGGTCGCGAGGCCAGCGTCAAGACGGCGTGTCACATCCGATACGATGTCAAGCGGTCCGAACGTCCTTTAAAGACCCGTCCAGAGAGGCGGGAAAGGAGGAACGGTAGCGATGAGCCCTGCCTCGGTACCTGTACCGCGCACAGTGCTGGATGCTTCCGACATTTCCCGGGCACTGACCCGGATCGCGCACGAGATCCTCGAGCGCAACCGGGGTGCCGACCCCGTCGTCCTGCTCGGCATCCCCACCCGCGGGGTGGGACTGGCGACCCGCATCTCCGAGCGGATCGCGGCCGTCGAAGGGCAGAGTGTGCCCACGGGGTCACTCGATGTGACGATGTACCGCGACGACATCGGCCTGAAACCGGCCCGCGCGCTCGAGCACACCGACATCCCGCCCGGTGGTATCGACGGCAAGGTCGTGGTCCTGGTCGACGACGTGCTGTTCTCCGGCCGGACGATCCGGGCCGCGCTGGACGCGATCGGCGACATCGGCCGGCCCAAGGCGGTCCAGCTGGCCGTCCTGGTCGACCGCGGCCACCGCGAACTGCCGATCCGCGCCGACTACGTCGGCAAGAACCTGCCGACCTCACTGGTCGAGCGGGTCACCGTGCACCTGACCGAGTACGACGGCGCCGACGCGGTGCTGATCGCCGACAAGACGCCGCTTGCGTCCGAACAACCGAGGGTCAGGACCAACGATTCTTCGGACGCAAGGGACGGGGTGAGGTTCTGATGCGCCATCTGCTGAGTGCGGGCGACCTGAGTCGCGACGAGGCCAACCTGATCCTGGACACCGCCGAGGAGATGCGCTCGCTGGCGGACCGGCCGATCAAGAAGCTGCCCGCCCTGCGCGGCCGGACCGTGGTGAACCTGTTCTTCGAGGACTCCACCCGGACCCGGATCTCGTTCGAGGCGGCGGCGAAGCGGCTGTCGGCCGATGTGATCAACTTCTCCGCCAAGGGCTCCAGCGTGAGCAAGGGCGAGAGCCTCAAGGACACCGCGCTCACGCTGCAGGCGATGGGTGCCGACGGCGTGGTCTGTCGGCACGGTTCCTCGGGCGCCCCGCATCTGCTCGCCACCTCGGGCTGGATGACCGGCTCGGTGGTGAACGCCGGCGACGGAACCCACGAGCACCCGACTCAGGCGCTGCTCGACGCGTTCACGATGCGCCGGCACCTCGGCTCGCTGGACGGCCGCCGGATCACCATCGTCGGCGACGTTCTGCACAGCCGGGTAGCGCGGTCCAACGTGTTGCTCTTGGCAACACTCGGCGCCGAAGTCACCGTGGTCGCGCCGCCGACGCTGCTGCCGGTCGACATGTCCGGCTGGCCCTGCGCCACGTCGTACGACCTGGACGCGACTCTGCCGAAGAGTGACGCGGTGATGATGCTGCGAGTGCAGCGCGAGCGGATGGGCGAGGCGTTCTTCCCGAGCGCCCGCGAGTACACCCGCCGGTACGGACTCGACGTGCACCGGATGGCGCAGTTGCCCGACGAGGCGATCGTGCTGCACCCCGGCCCGATGAACCGGGGAATGGAGATCAGTGCCGAAGTGGCCGACTCCACCCGCTCGGTGATCGTCGAGCAGGTCACGAACGGCGTGGCCATCCGGATGGCGGTCCTTTATCTGCTGTTGTCAGGAAGTAACGAAACCAGCGAGGAGTCGCAAGCATGACCGCGTACCTGATCACCGGAGCGTCGATCGTCGGGGAAGGTGTCGCGGACCTGCTGATCGACAACGGCGAGATCGTGGCCATCGGCAACGATCTGGACCGGCCCGAAGACGTCGAGATCGTCGACGGGAACGGCAAGATCGCGCTTCCTGGCCTGGTCGACCTGCACACTCACCTGCGCGAGCCGGGCCGCGAGGACGCGGAGACCGTTCTCACCGGGACCAGGGCCGCAGCGATGGGCGGGTTCACCGCGGTCTTCGCGATGGCCAACACCGACCCGGTCGCGGACACCGCCGGCGTGGTCGAGCAGGTCTGGCGGCTCGGCCGCGAGGCTGGGTACGCCGATGTCTACCCGATCGGGGCTGTCACGGTCGGCCGGCAGGGGACCCAACTCGCCGAGCTGGGCGCTATGGCCGACTCGGCCGCGCGCGTCCGCGTGTTCTCCGACGACGGCGACTGTGTCTGGGACGCGGCACTGATGCGGCGCGCGCTCGAGTACGTGAAGGCCTTCGGCGGCGTGATCGCGCAGCACGCGCAGGAGCCGCGGCTGACCCAGGGCGCGCAGATGAACGAGGGAGCGCTCTCCGGCGTTCTCGGCCTGACCGGCTGGCCGAGTGTCGCCGAGGAATCGATCATCGCCCGCGACATCCTGCTGAACGCCCACGTCGGCTCCAAGCTGCACATCTGCCACCTGTCCACCAAGGGCTCGGTCGAGATCGTCCGGGCCGCCAAGAAGCGCGGCCTCGAGGTCACCGCGGAGGTGACGCCGCACCACCTGCTGCTCACCGAAGACCTGCTGACCTCGTACAACCCGGTCTTCAAGGTGAACCCGCCGCTGCGGACGAAGGCCGACGTCGAGGCGGTCCGCGAGGGCCTCGCCGACGGCACGATCGACATCGTCGCCACCGACCACGCGCCGCACCCGGTAGAGGACAAGGACTGCGAGTGGAGCGCCGCGGCGTTCGGGATGACCGGGCTGGAGACCGCTCTCTCGGTGGTCCAGCACGCGATGATCGACACCAAGCTGATGACGTGGGCCGACCTCGCCGACCGGATGAGCTACCGGCCGGCCGCGATCGGCCAGATCGGCGAACACGGCCGGCCGCTCGAGGTCGGTGCGCCCGCGAACGTGACCCTGGTCGACCCGGGTGTCGAGCGCACCGTCGTACCGGGGGAGTCGGCTTCGCTGTCGCGGAACACTCCGTTCGACGGCATGAAGTTGCCTGGTCAGGTGGTTGCCACCTTCCTGCGGGGTACGCCGACCGTTCTGGACGGGAAGCTGACCCGGTGAAGACGGTCCTGGCAATACTCGGCACGCTCGCGGTGATCGGGGGTGGCTGGTACGGCATGTACCGCGGCTGGCGCAATCGCCAGGCGCGGCAGGCCGATCTCGCCCCGCTGCCACCCGTGCCGCCGACCGACAAGATCACCGGTGTCGAAGGCGTGTACGTCGCGACGACGACCGCCGGCGACTGGATGGACCGGATCGCCGTGCACGAACTCGGTGTCCGCAGCAACGCCGACCTGGACGTCAACCCGGCCGGCCTGATCTTCCACCGCCAAGGCGCCGCGGACGTGTTCATCCCGGCCGACCGGCTGACCGGCGTACGGACCGACCGCGGTATCGCGGGCAAGGTGACCGCCGAGGCGTCCGGGCTGGTGGTCGTCACCTGGAACCACGACGGGCATCAGCTCGACACCGGTTTCCGGCCGCGCCGCAAGGCCGACACCGCTTCCCTGACCGATTCCATCTCGACCCTGATCGGAGCCGAGCAATGAGCCAGGCTGCCCTGAAACCGGCCCAGAAGCCGGCCCTGCTGGTCCTCGAGGACGGCCGCGCGTTCGCGGGTACGTCGTACGGTGCGACCGGCGAGACCTTCGGCGAGGCGGTGTTCACCACCGGGATGACCGGCTACCAGGAGACGCTGACCGACCCGTCGTACCACCGCCAGATCGTCACCCAGACCGCGCCGCACATCGGCAACACCGGGGTGAACGACGAGGACGACGAGTCGACCAAGATCTGGGTCGCCGGGTACGTCGTCCGCGACCCGGCCCGGGTCTCGTCCAACTGGCGCGCGAAGCGCTCTCTCGACGAGCAGCTCAAGGCCCAGGGCATCGTCGGGATCTCCGGGATCGACACCCGCGCGCTCACCCGGCACCTGCGCGAACGCGGCGCGATGCGGGCCGGGATCTCGACCGAGATCCTCGATCCGGCGGCGTTGCTGGCGAAGGTGCTCGAGCAGCCGCAGATGGCCGGCGCGGATCTCGCCGCCGAGGTGACCGCGGCCGAGGCGTACGTCGTACCGGCTGAAGGCTCGAAGAAGTTCACCGTCGTGGCGCTCGACCTCGGCATCAAGACGATGACGCCGAAGCGGATGGCCGAGCGCGGCATCGAGGTACACGTCCTCCCGGCCACGGCCTCGCTGGAGGAGGTGCTCGCGGTGAAGCCCGACGGCATCTTCATGAGCAACGGCCCCGGCGACCCGGAGACCACCGAGCACCCGACGACGCTGCTGAAAGCCCTGCTGGAGCAGGGGATTCCGTACTTCGGGATCTGCTTCGGCAACCAGGTCTTCGGGCGCGCGCTCGGACTGGGCACCTTCAAGCTCAAGTACGGCCACCGCGGGATCAACCAGCCGGTGCTCGACCGGGCCACCGGGAAGGTCGAGATCACCGCGCAGAACCACGGCTTCGCGGTCGACGCGCCGCTGGACGAAGGCGTGGAGACGCCGTACGGCGTGGCCGAGGTGAGCCACGTGTCGCTCAACGACAACGTCGTCGAAGGGCTGAAGCTGACCGGTCGGGACGGGAAACCGCTCGCGTTCTCGGTCCAGTACCACCCCGAGGCCGCGGCGGGTCCGCACGACTCCGCCTACCTCTTCGACCGTTTCGTTGAGCTGATGGAAGGACGTAGCTGATGCCACGCCGTACAGACATCCAATCGGTGCTGGTGATCGGCTCCGGCCCGATCGTGATCGGCCAGGCCTGCGAGTTCGACTACTCCGGCACCCAGGCCTGCCGGGTGCTGAAGGAGGAGGGCTTCCGGGTCATTCTGGTGAACTCCAACCCGGCCACGATCATGACGGACCCGGAGTTCGCCGACGCGACGTACGTCGAGCCGATCACCCCGCAGTTCGTCGAGAAGGTGATCGAGAAGGAGCGCCCGGACGTCCTGCTCGCCACCCTGGGCGGCCAGACCGCTCTGAACGCAGCAATCGCTCTCCACGAGAACGGCGTGCTGGAGAAATACGGCGTCGAGCTGATCGGCGCCTCCGTCGACGCGATCCAGCGTGGCGAGAACCGCGAGTCGTTCAAGGCGATCGTGGAGAAGCTGGGCGCCGAGACCGCGCGTTCCCACGTCTGCCACACGATGGACGACGTACTCGGCGCGGCCGACGCGATGGGCTACCCGCTGGTCATCCGGCCGTCGTTCACGATGGGCGGCGTCGGCTCGGGGATGGCGTACGACGAGGCGGATCTGCGCCGGATCGCCGGGGCCGGCCTGACCGCCAGCCCGACCACCGAGGTGCTGATCGAGGAGTCGATCGTCGGCTGGAAGGAGTACGAGCTGGAGGTGATGCGCGACAAGGCGGACAACGTCGTGATCATCTGCTCGATCGAGAACGTCGACCCGATGGGCGTGCACACCGGCGACTCGGTCACGGTCGCGCCGGCGATGACGCTGACCGACCGCGAGTACCAGACCATGCGGGACCTTGCCATCGGCATCATTCGCGAGGTCGGCGTCGACACCGGCGGCTGCAACATCCAGTTCGCGGTCGACCCGTCCGACGGCCGGCTGATCGTGATCGAGATGAACCCGCGGGTGTCCCGGTCGTCGGCGCTGGCGTCGAAGGCGACCGGCTTCCCGATCGCGAAGATCGCGGCGAAGGTTGCCATCGGCTACACCCTGGACGAGATCCCGAACGACATCACCCAGCAGACCCCGGCGAGCTTCGAGCCGACGCTGGACTACGTGGTGGTGAAGGTGCCGCGGTTCGCGTTCGAGAAGTTCCCGGCCGCCGACGCGACGCTGACCACGCACATGAAGAGCGTCGGCGAGGCGATGGCGATCGGCCGCAACTACACCGAGGCGCTGCAGAAGGCCCTGCGGTCGCTGGAGAAGCCCGAGGCCCGGTTCTCCTGGGCCGAGCCGCCGGCCTCCGAGCTCGAACCGTTGCTGGAGGCAATCAAGACGCCGCACGACGGCCGGCTGCGCACGGTGATGGACGCGATCCGGGCCGGGGCGACGCCGGAGCAGATCAACGACGCCACCAGGATCGACCCCTGGTTCATCGACCAGCTGTACCTGATCCACGAGACCGCCGGAGCCGTCGCGGCCGCACCGAGGCTGACCCCGGAGATCCTGAAGCTCGCCAAGCGGCACGGGTTCTCCGATCTCCAGCTGGCCGAGATCCGCGGCCTGGCCGAGGACGTCGTACGGGGTGTCCGGCAGGCGCTCGGGATCCGGCCGGTCTACAAGACCGTGGACACCTGCGCGGCCGAGTTCGCGGCGGCCACGCCGTACCACTACTCGTCGTACGACGAGGAGTCCGAGGTGGCGCCGCGGGAGAAGCCCGCCGTGCTGATCCTCGGTTCCGGTCCGAACCGGATCGGGCAGGGGATCGAGTTCGACTACTCCTGTGTGCACGCGTCGATGGCACTGCGCGAAGCCGGCTACTGCACCGTGATGGTGAACTGCAACCCGGAGACGGTCTCGACCGACTACGACACCTCCGACCGGCTGTACTTCGAGCCGCTCACCTGCGAGGACGTGCTCGAGATCGTGCACGCCGAGATGCAGGCGGGTCCGGTCGCCGGAGTCATCGTGCAGCTGGGCGGCCAGACCCCGCTCGGGCTGGCGCAGCGTCTGGCGGACGCGGGTGTGCCGATCGTCGGGACATCGCCGGAAGCCATTCACCTGGCCGAGGAGCGGGGCGCCTTCGGCAAGGTGCTCGCCGACGCTTCGCTGCCGGCGCCCAAGCACGGTACGGCGATGTCGTTCGACGAAGCGCAGGCGATCGCGGCAGAGATCGGTTTCCCCGTTCTCGTCAGGCCGTCGTACGTGCTCGGTGGGCGTGGCATGGAGATCGTGTACTCCGAAGGCGAGCTGACCGCTGCTCTGCGGCGGCTCAGCGGCGACGCGCTCGCGGCGAACTGGGAGCACCCGGTGCTCATCGACCGGTTCCTCGACGACGCGGTGGAGATCGACGTCGACGGGCTCTTCGACGGGACCGAGTTGTTCCTCGGCGGCGTGATGGAGCACATCGAGGAAGCAGGTGTGCACTCGGGCGACTCGTCCTGCGCGCTGCCGCCGATCACCTTGGGCAACGCGGACATCGAGAAGATTCGGGTCTCGACGGAGGCGATCGCCCGCGGCGTCGGCGTACGGGGGCTGCTGAACGTCCAGTACGCCCTGGCTGGTGACGTGCTCTACGTGCTGGAGGCGAACCCGCGCGCTTCGCGGACCGTGCCGTTCGTGTCCAAGGCGACCGCGACACCGCTGGCGAAGGCTGCCGCGCGAGTGATGCTCGGGGCAACAATCGCCGTACTGCGTGAGGAAGGCATGCTGCCCGCCGTCGGCGACGGTGGGACGCTGCCGGCCTCGACGCCGATCGCGGTGAAGGAAGCCGTGATGCCGTTCAACCGGTTCCGGACCATCGACGGCTCGTCGGTCGACACCGTGCTCGGGCCGGAGATGCGCTCCACCGGTGAGGTGATGGGCATCGACGAGACGTTCGGTACGGCGTTCGCCAAGTCGCAGGCCGGCGCGTCGCAGCCGTTGCCCGGGTCGGGCAAGGTGTTCGTGTCGGTCGCCAACCGGGACAAGCGGCACATGATCTTCCCGGTCAAGCGGCTGGCGGATCTCGGCTTCGAGATCTACGCGACCGAAGGCACTGCCGACGTACTGCGGCGCAACGGGGTCGAGTCGGTCACGGTTCGCAAGAGCAGTCAGGGTCCGGGGCCGAACGGTGAGCCGACGATCGTGCAGATGGTCCAGGACGGCGAGCTGAACCTGATCGTCAACACCCCGATCGGGATCACCCAGGGCGGTTCGCCGCGCATCGACGGGTATGAGATCCGCAGCGCGGCGGTGGCACGGAACATCCCGTGCATCACCACGGTGCAAGGGCTCGCGGCTGCGGTCCAGGGCATCGAGGCACAACAGGCCGGCGACATCGGAGTGCGCTCTCTCCAGGACTGGGCCTCCCGAATCCGCGGCATCGCCGACACGACAGCCGACAGCTCAGCAGCCGGCGATGCCGTGGCTGATGCCTCGGTGGAAAGCTGAGTGGCGTGACCGCGTTTCCCCTTTACCGCAAGGTGGTCCGGCCGGTGCTCTACCGGCTGGGCCAGGGGGACGCGGAGGTCGCGCATGAGCAGACGCTCCACGGACTGCAGCGGCTGAGTCGCGTTCCCGGCGCGGTGAGCGCTCTCTCGCGCAGCTACGGTTCTCTCCCGGCCGGCCTGGCGCGCACCGTCTTCGGGGTGCGTTTCCCGGGTCCGGTCGGGCTGGCCGCAGGGATGGACAAGAACGGCATCGCCCTACCGGCCTGGCGCGTGCTCGGCTTCGGCTTCGTCGAGGTCGGCACGGTCACGGCGCAACCCCAGCCAGGGAACCCGAAGCCGCGCTTGTTCCGGTTGGTCGAGAGCGAGGCCGTGATCAACCGGATGGGGTTCAACAACCTCGGCTCGGCGGCGCTGGCGGACCGGCTCGCGGCGTACGGCGATCTCGGTTACCCACTCGGCATCTCGATCGGCAAGTCGAAGGTGACGCCGCTGGAGGATGCGGTCGAGGACTACGTCACCTCGCTGCGACGGCTCTACCGGTACGGCGACTACTTCGCGGTCAACGTGAGTTCGCCCAATACCCCGGGATTGCGCTCTCTGCAGGACTCCGGACACCTCCGCGAACTGCTCAGCGCACTGCACGCCGAGGCCGCATCCCTGGCAACCGGCGGTCGTGGCCCGAAGCCGATCCTGGTCAAGATCGCACCGGATCTGACCGAGCCGGCGATCGACGAACTGCTCGGCGTCTGCACCGACGTCGGTGTCGCCGGGATCATCGCGACCAACACGACGATCGGCCGCTCGGGTCTCGCTGCTGCCGATGAACGGCTGGCGGGCGAAGCCGGCGGTCTGTCCGGCAGGCCGCTGACCGAGACCTCGGCCAAGGTGGTCGCGCACATCCACGCGGAAACGCAGGGAGCGCTCCCCATCATCGGCGTCGGTGGGATCCTCGATCCGTCCGACGCCGCCCGCCTGCTGGACGCGGGCGCGAGCCTCGTCCAGCTGTACACCGGCTTGATCTACCGCGGTCCCGGCCTGGTACGCCGGACGAACCGCCTTCTGGAGCATCGATGAGAGAGCGAGAACGCCCCATGAGCAGCCAGCCCTTCGGCACCCGTCTGCGCGCCGCCATGAACCAGCGCGGCCCGCTCTGCGTCGGAATCGACCCGCACCAGCATCTCCTCGACCAGTGGGGCCTGCCCGACACCGCTGAGAGCCTGGCGTCCTTCACGTACGGCGTGGTCGACGCGCTGGCCGAGCACGTCGCTGTGTTCAAGCCCCAGTCCGCCTTCTTCGAGCGCTTCGGCTCGGCCGGCATCGCAGTACTGGAAGAGGCCACGATCCGCCTCCGTGACGCCGGCGCCCTGGTGATCATCGACGCCAAGCGCGGCGACATCGGCTCGACGATGGCCGGCTATGCCGCCGCGTACCTCGCCGAGAAGGGCCCGCTGGCCTGCGACGCGCTCACGGTCAGCCCGTACCTCGGCTTCGGCTCGCTGCAGCCGGCGATCGACGAGGCCCGCGCTGCCGGCGCCGGCCTCTTCGTTCTCGCGCTCACGTCCAACCCCGAGGGCCCCCAGTTCCAGTCCGCCCGTACGACGGCCGGCCCGACCGTGGCAGGCGCCGTACTCGACGGCCTCCGCGACCTCAACGCCGACGCCGAGGACCTCGGCTCCTTCGGCGCCGTCGTCGGCGCGACCATCAAGTCCACAGGGGAGAACCTGGACATCCGCGGCCCCCTCCTCGCCCCCGGCCTCGGCGCCCAGGGCGGCACCGCCGCCGGCCTCACCAAGGTCTTCGGCACCGCCGTCCACAACGTAGTCCCCTCCAGCTCCCGAGAAATCCTCGCCGCCGGCCCCACCCCCGCCGCCCTCCAGGATGCAGCCGCCCGCTCCAACGACACCTTCCGAGCCGCCCTCGGCTACTGACCCCTCTCGCAGTGGGGTTCACCTCTCTTCGAGGGGTTACCCCACTGCTAGAAGAATGGGGTAACCCCTCGATCAGGAGTGGACCCGCCTCGTCGACGCGTCGGCGGCCATGGCGAACGCTCGGCGGATGCGGTGAATCAGGCGCTCGGGGTGGTCCAGGTCTTTCCAGTCGACCCGGACGACCAGGTAGCCGGCCGACCGTAGTTGGTCCTCTCGGCGCTTCTCACGCAGTACGACGTCGACCGCCTGATCGCGGTACTTGATGAGTCCGTCGAACTCGACGATCACCCGGTGCTGCCGGAAGAAGAAGTCCACCCGCGCCACGACATTCCCTGAATCGATGCTGAATCGGGTCTGCAACTCGGGCTCCGGCAGCCCGTAGGTGTCCATCAGCACACGAAGACGCGACTCCCCGACTGACTCCGACCGCTGATCGGCAAATTGCACAGCGGCTCGCGCAGTACCGGTTCCTGGCCAGCCGGACATGAAACTGAGCACATCGTCCAGCTCGGCCTTCGTCACACGCTCCTGCTGCAACGCAGAGTCGCACAGCACGACGGCCGCCTCGAACTGCGTGGCGCAGGCCGCCTCGATCACCGCTCTGGCAACTGTGGTTGAGGTCAGACCTTCGGTCGTGGTGACGGCAGCGCTCGGCAACGCGCCGACGTGATGGCACGTACCCGCGACGATTCGCCCCTTCGCGCGGTCCGTACGGGTGACATGCACGCGACGAAGATCCATTCCCCACGTCGGCAGACCATGCAGAACAACAGCGGACTGATGACTGATCACCACGGCTCCCGGCGAGTGCCCGCGCCGCAGCGTGGACCGCGAGTCGATGCTCTGCCGCAGCCCGCTCCCACGGGAGAGCATCAGCCGGGTCCACCATCCGTTCGCAGTACAGGCCTCTTCTGAGCGAGACCCATTGCCCACTGCGAAGCCGCTCGCGGATCTGACTCACTGTGTAGCCGGACTCGAGCGCATCCTGACGCGTAAAAGTGCCGCCGTGCTCCGATGCACGACGACGAAGCTTGATGTTCATACCTTGAAACCTGCCGCGATCCGCCCCCACCCCACCGCGTCCCCGACCATCTGTGGACAACCACCACACCCCCAGCACCCCGCACCCGTCAGCTGCCCCCCGGCGTCCCCTCACGGTTCGGGTGGGTTCACTCTCCCTGATGGGGTTACCCCACTGTCCGAACAGTGGGGTAACCCTGCCGCGGGGAGTGGAGACCGCGTAGCGACGGCGGAGGTTACGGGGTGGTTCCAGTGTGGGGATGCGATGTTGTTCACGGCGTGGGGTGTGGGTGGTTGACCCTGGGATTCGGAAAGGTTGCGTCGACGGGGAGAGACGGTCTTCCCGCAGGCAGTTAGGAACGGAATGCGTAAGGTTGCGGCCCTCGTGGCGGTAGTGACATTGAGCGTCGGCACGTTGACGGCGTGCTCGGGCGGCGACTACTGCAGTGAGCTGCAGAACTATGCCGAGGCGGTCAAGGGCCTCGACATCAAGGACAAGGCCGCGGTCGACAAGATGCGTGGTGAGGCGAAGAAGCTGTCCAAGTCGGCGCCGGACGACCTGAAGGACGACTGGAAGACGGTGCTGGACTACGCCGACAAGGCGAAGGACGCCAACGGCGACACCGCCAAGCTCACCGACCTGGCCAAGAAGGACGGCGAGAAGATCGCGGCCGCCTCGCAGGCGATCGCGAAGCAGGCGAAGGACACCTGCAAGGTCAACATCGAAGGCTGATCATCGGTCCCGCGACCGCGCAGTACCGCGATGCCGGTACTGCGGGTCGCCGTACCGCGATCTGCGGTGAACACAAACCGCGGACCGGTCTGTGACGGCCGGTCCGCGGTTTGTGTTCACCGGTAGCGTCGGGGGTTCATCCCGACGACCGACAGCGAGGACGAGAACCAGATGCGCACCCTAGTGATGACCGCGGCGATGATCGCGACGGCCGCCGGCCTGACCGCGTGCACCGAGGAGCAGGCGTACTGCGTCGATCTCGCCGGGTACGCCGCGTCCGCGGTGAACGTGGACCCGCAGAAGCCGGCCGACTACGTGAAGATCCTCGACGACGCCAAGAAACTGCAGGGCTCCGCGCCGAAAGAGGTGAAGGACGACTGGGCCGTGATCGTGGCGTTCGCGGAGAAGGCGCAGAAGGCCGGGAGCGATCGCGTTCAGCTGGCGCGGCTGAGCAAGGAAACGGGCGCGGTCACCACGGCGTACCGGCAGATCGCCACGCATGCCAAGGATTCCTGCAAGGTGGACGTCCCGGCGCTCAACTGATCGTGTCCGCGTCATCACATCGCGGGGCGCAGGCCGCCTTATCACCACGGAGTTCGGAGCGGCCCTCCTGAGCCTGTCCCGGAGGCGTCCGAAGCCGTGTTAGGTTCACGTTCGAAGCCACAAAACGGGACAGGTGAAACGGTGCCACTTCCTTCTTTGACCCCGGAGCAGCGAGCGGCGGCTCTGGACAAGGCCGCGGCGGCGCGGCGCGAGCGTGCGGAGATCAAGAACCGGATCCGGCACTCCGGAGCGTCCCCGACGCAGGTTCTGCACGAGGGGCAGGTCAACGACGTGATCGGCAAGATGCGGGTCAGCGCGCTGCTGCAGTGCATCCCCGGCGTCGGCAAGGTGCGCGCCCAGCAGATCATGGAGCGCGCCGGCATCTCCGAGACGCGGCGGGTCCGCGGTCTGGGGACGAACCAGATCGCCGCGCTCGAGCGCGAATTCGCCGAGTGAAGCTGATGTCGGTCACCAGGACTGAACCGAGCACGAGTCGGGCGGAGACGGGCCGGGAGATGGATTCGCACACGGGGAATGCAACAGAACCGGACAGCGGTACGGCGATCTCGCGCGGCAACCCGTCCGGCCGGACCGGCCGCGGCGTCGGCGGCGCGCGGCTGACCGTGCTGGCCGGCCCGACCGCCGTCGGCAAGGGCACGGTCGCCGCGGACATCCGGGAGCGCTTCCCCGAGATCTGGATCTCGGTCTCGGCGACCACCCGCAAGGCGCGGCCGGGCGAAGAGCACGGCGTGCACTACCTGTTCGTGACCGACGACGAGTTCGACCGGATGATCGCCGACGACGAGCTGCTCGAGTGGGCCGTCGTCCACAAGGCCGCCCGGTACGGGACGCCCCGGCAGCCGGTGCTCGACAAGCTGGCCGAGGGCCGGCCCGCGTTGCTGGAGATCGACCTGCAGGGCGCCCGCCAGGTCCGCGAGACGATGCCGGACGCCCATTTCGTCTTCCTCGCCCCGCCGAGCTGGGACGAACTGGTCCGCCGGCTGGTCGGCCGGGGGACCGAAACGGCCGAGGAGCGGGAGCGCCGGCTGGAGACGGCTACCCTGGAGCTGGCGGCCGAGAAGGAGTTCGACGTCACGATCGTGAACGCCTCGGTTCGGGAGGCGGCCGATCAGTTGGTAAAGTTGATTCGATCACCCTCCATCTCTGGAAAGAGCTGACCTTGTCTGGCAACCAGCCCGTCGCCATCGGCATCACCTCCCCGCCGATCGACGACCTGCTCACCCGTACCGACTCGAAGTACAAGCTGGTCCTGTACTCGGCCAAGCGGGCCCGGCAGATCAACGCCTACTACTCCCAGCTCGGCGAAGGCCTGCTGGAGTACGTCGGACCGCTGGTCGAGACCCACGTCCAGGAGAAGCCGCTCTCGATCGCCATGCGCGAGATCAACGAGGGCGTGCTGACCTGCACGGACATCGACCCCGAGGCCGAGGCGGAAGCCGCCGCAGCCGCGGAGAAGTCCGAGTAGTTTCGTCCGAGGGCCAGGCTCGATGACGCAGCCACCCCCGACCCCCGGCGCAGCTTCGGCCCCGGGGGATTCGGTCGTCTCCACCGCCAAGCCGAACGTGGTGCTCGGCGTCGGCGGTGGCATCGCGGCGTACAAGGTCTGTGACCTGCTCCGGCGGTTGACCGAGTCGGGGCATCGGGTCCGGGTGGTGCCGACCGCGGCCGCGCTGGAGTTCGTCGGCGCGGCGACCTGGGCGGCGCTGTCGGGTCAGCCGGTGACCGCCGATCCGTTCGACGACGTGCACGAAGTGCCGCACGTCCGGATCGGGAAGGCCGCCGAGCTGGTCGTCGTCGCACCAGCCACGGCGAACCTGATCGCCAAGGCCGCGCACGGCCTGGCCGACGACCTGCTCACCAACACGCTGCTGACCGCGCGCTGCCCGATCCTCTTCGCGGCGGCGATGCACACCGAGATGTGGGAACACCCCGCCACGCAAGCGAATGTGGCGACGCTGCGATCGCGCGGCATCACCGTGCTCGACCCCGCGGTCGGGCGGCTGACCGGCAGCGACACCGGTCGTGGCCGGTTGCCCGAGCCGGCCGAGATCTTCGCGATCAGCCAGCTGATGCTCGCCGACGAGACCGCGCGCGCTGCGGGCCAATCGGTCGCCGACTTGACCGGCAAACACGTCCTGGTCAGCGCCGGTGGGACGCGCGAACACCTCGACCCGGTGCGTTACCTGGGCAACTCCTCCTCCGGGAAGCAGGGCTACGCCCTCGCCCGGATCGCCGCCGCCCGCGGCGCGAAGGTCACGCTGGTCGCGGCCAACTCGGAGCTCGCCGATCCGGCCGGCGTCCAGGTCGTCCCCGTGACGAGCACCCGCGAGCTGTACGACGAGATCACCGGGCGCGCCGTCGATGCCGACGCGATCGTGATGGCCGCGGCTCCGGCAGACTTCCGGCCGGCCGATGTGGCCGGGCACAAGATCAAGAAGACCGCCGACGGCTCAGTGCCCGCGGTCAGCCTCGTGCAGAACCCGGACATCCTGGCGACCATCTCGCACGACCGGCGGCGGACGGACCAGGTGATCGTCGGGTTCGCGGCCGAGACCGGTGATGAGCAGCACACCGTGATCGAGTTGGCTCGCGCCAAGCTCGAACGCAAGGGCTGCGACCTGCTGGTGGTGAACGACGTGTCCGGCGGCAAGGTCTTCGGCAGCGACACCAACGAAGCGGTCATCCTGGACCGCGACGGCGGCGCCCTGCCCTTCCCCTCGGGCAGCAAGGACGCTCTCGCCGGCGTCATCTGGAACTTGGTCGCCACCCACTGGCACTGAGTGCTTCCCGGTCGACGACTGGCGCTGACAGCTGCGGGTCGCGCGGGCTTCGGTTCGGACGGGCCTGGATTGAGGACGGAAGCTGGCCGCTTCTGGTTCTAGCGTTCTTCGTATGAGCGGCTTGGCGTGGGAAGCGATCGTGGCGCGGCGAGTGCGGCGGCATTACCTGGACGTACCAGCGAACGGAAGCCCGGCGGACGTCGTACGGGCTATGTGTGGGGCGCATGCGCAGGTGCTGTCGGCGGCGGAGATCTCCGTTGCGTTGCGGATGGAGAAGGCGACGCGGGCCGACATTCAGCGAGCGCTGTGGGAGGACCGCACGCTGGTGAAGACCTTCGGGCCGCGGGGGACCATTCACCTATTGCCCGCCGACGAGCTGTCGCTGTGGATGCGGGCATTGTCGGCGTTGCCCCGCTCTGGTGGCCAAGCGGCACCGGGTACGCGCATGACCGCCGACCAACTCGCCGAGGTGATCGAAGCAATCGGGAACGCGCTCTCTGCCGACGATCTGACGATGGACGAACTCAGCGAACAGGTGGTCGCCCGGACCGGTTCCTGGGCGGGCGATCTGGTGATGCCGGCGTTCCAGGAGTTCTGGCCGCGCTGGCGCCAGGCGATCCCAGCCGCCGGCAAGGCGGGCGTTCTCTGCTACGGCCCGAACCGCGGCCGCAAGACCACCTACTCCAACCCGCAGCGGTTCGCGCCGTTCACAACCGGGAACGGCGAGGAAGCGCTCTCTGAGATTCTCCGACGGTTTCTGCACACGTACGGCCCGGCCACTCCGCAACAGTTCGCGAAATGGCTGAGTGCGCCGCCGGGCTTTGTGGCAAAGGTGTTCGCGACCAGCCCCAACCTCGAGGAGGTCGAGGTGAACGGCAGCACGGCATGGCTGAACGCGGGCGACACAGAGTTGCCGGCCGAGCGGGTCCGCGGCGTACGCCTGCTGCCGTACTTCGACGCGTACGGCGTGGGCAGCCATCCGCGGGAACTCGTCTTTCCCGGCGACGCCTACACCCGCGCCTTGGCGGGCGGACAAGCCGGCAACTATCCCGTGCTTCTCGTCGACGGCATCGTCGCCGGCGTCTGGCACCAGAAGCGCTCAGGCCGCCGCCTGCAGGTGACGGTCGAACCCCTTCGCCCGTTGAAGCCTGCCCAGCTGCGATCGCTGGACGAACAAGTCGAGCGCTTGGGTGAAATCGTCGGCGCCACCCCGGAACTGACCATCGGCAAGGTCACCGTCGGACCGCATGCCTGACCAGCATTCGGTCGCTGATTCCGCCATACGGACGGATCGGTGGGGCCGACCTGACCGTCGCCCGAAGTGCTGGCATACTGCCCAGGAGCATCGCTCGAGCCGATGCGAGGTGGGGTACGGCTACCCGCCGTACGACAGACAAAGAAAACCCGAGGGAGAACCGTGGCGAGGCGCCTTTTCACGTCCGAGTCGGTGACGGAAGGTCATCCGGACAAGATCGCTGACCAGATCAGCGACTCCATCCTCGATGCCCTGCTGGCCGAGGATCCGAAGAGCCGCGTCGCGGTGGAGACCCTCGTCACGACCGGCCTGGTGGTCGTGGCCGGCGAGGTCACCACGTCGGCGTACGTGGACATCCCCGGGATCGTGCGCAAGCGGATCCTGGACATCGGCTACGACTCGTCCCTGAAGGGCTTCGACGGCTCGTCCTGTGGCGTCTCGGTCGCCATCGGCAGCCAGTCGCCGGACATCGCCCAGGGCGTCAACACGGCGTACGAGACGCGCACGGACGCCTCCGTCGACGAGCTCGACCTGCAGGGCGCCGGCGACCAGGGCCTGATGTTCGGCTACGCCACCAACGAGACGCCCGAGCTGATGCCGCTGCCGATCACCATCGCGCACCGGCTGTCCGAGCGGCTGTCGGAGGTTCGCAAGGACGGCACGATGGCGTACCTGCGTCCCGACGGCAAGACCCAGGTCACGGTCGAGTACGACGGTGACAAGGCGGTCCGGATCGACACGGTCGTCGTCTCCAGCCAGCACGCCGCCGACATCAGCCTCGACTCGATGCTGACGCCGGATGTGAAGAAGCACGTCGTCGACCCGATCCTCGAGCAGTTCGACATCGACTCGACCGACTACAAGCTGCTGGTGAACCCGACCGGCCGGTTCGAGATCGGCGGCCCGATGGGCGACGCGGGTCTGACCGGCCGCAAGATCATCGTCGACACCTACGGCGGCATGGCCCGCCACGGTGGTGGCGCGTTCTCCGGCAAGGACCCGTCGAAGGTCGACCGCTCGGCGGCGTACGCGATGCGCTGGGTGGCCAAGAACATCGTCGCCGCGGGGCTCGCCGCGCGGGCCGAGGTCCAGGTCGCCTACGCGATCGGCAAGGCCAGCCCGGTCGGCGTCTACGTCGACACCTTCGGCACCGAGACCGTTCCGGTCGACAAGATCAGCGACGCGGTGCTCGAGGTCTTCGACCTCCGCCCGGCCGCGATCATCCGCGACCTCGAACTGCTCCGGCCGATCTACGCCCAGACCGCCGCCAACGGCCACTTCGGCCGCACCGGCGCCGACTTCACCTGGGAGCGCACCGACCGCGTCGACGCCCTCAAGGCCGCCGTCGCCAAGTAGTCCCACACAAAACTGCCCGCCGACCCCCGAGGGCCGGCGGGCAGTTGCACGTCCCCCACCCGCGCTCCCGCGCTCCCGCGCTCCCGCGCTCCCGCGCTCCTGCGCTCCTGCGCTCCTGCGCTCCTGCGCTCCTGCGCTCCTGCGCTCTCCGCGCTCTCCGCGCTCTCCGCGCTCCCGCGCGGGCGTGCTTCTCTCGTCTTCGGGGCTTGTCCACAGGGCTCCCGGTATCTGTCGGGTGGGGCGACTAGAGTTCACCGGTGGCACAGAACGGGGACTCACCTGAGCAGTTGACGCTGCTCCGCGAGACCGTTCGCCGTTCCCGCACGAAGGTGCCGGCCGGGATCACCTCCGCGCTGCCCGTCGCGCGCATCGCGGTCGACGTCTCGCTGCCACACCTCGACCGCCCGTTCGACTACCTGGTGCCCGACGATGTCGCCGACGCCGCCCAACCCGGAGCGCGGGTCAAAGTGCGGTTCGCGGGCAAGGACCTCGACGGCTTCGTCCTCGAACGCCTGGAGTCGTCCGATCACGACGGCAAGCTGGCCCGGATCCGCAAGGTCGTCTCACCCGAGCAGGTGCTGACCCCCGAAGTCGCCGACCTCTGCCGAGCCGTCGCCGACCGGTACGCCGGAGTCCTCGCCGACGTGACCCGCCTCGCCGTCCCACCCCGGCACGCGAAGATCGAAGCCGAGCCGCTGAAATGCACGCAGCCTGTCCAGCCCGTGCTCTCCACATCGCTGTCCGAATGGTCGCCGTACCCGAACGCCCCCGGTTTCCTCGACGCGCTCCGCCGTTCCGAGGCGCCGCGCGCCATCTGGACCGCAGTGGCAGGTGCCGACTGGGCGACGGCCTTCGCGCAGGCCGCCGCCGTCTGCGCATCGGCCGGCCGCGGGGCGCTCCTGCTCGCCCCGGACGCCCGTGATCTGGAGCGCCTCGCCGCCGCCTGCTCCGAAGTACTGGGCCCGGAGGGGTTCGTGACGCTCTCCGCCGACCTCGGCCCGACTGCCAGGTATCGCGCTTTCCTCGCCGCTCTGCGCGGCTGCACCCGAGTCGTGATCGGCACCAGGGCCGCCGCTTTCGCGCCCGTCACCGACCTCGGCCTGGTCGCGTTGTGGGACGACGGCGACGACTCGTACGCCGAACCACGCGCGCCCTATCCCCATGCGCGCGAGGTGCTGCTGCTGCGCGCCTATCAGCAGAAGTGCGCCTTCTTGCTGGGTGGGTTCGCGCGGTCGGCGGAGGCCGCGGCCTTGCTGGAATCGGGGTGGGCCGGTGAGCTGATCGCGGATCGGCCGGTGATCCGGGCGGCCGCGCCGTCGGTTCACATCGCGGGGGAGTCGGACACGGAACTGGCTCGCGATCCGGGGGCTCGTGCCGCGCGGTTGCCGCATCGGGCTTTCGAGATCGCGCGGGCAGGGCTCCGGTCGGGTCCTGTGCTCGTTCAGGTTCCGCGCGCGGGGTACTTGCCGAGCCTGGTGTGCCAGACGTGCCGAGCTCCATCGAGATGCTCGACCTGCGGCGGCACGTTGCGGCGTACTGATGGATCAGGGCCCGCGAGCTGCACCGTATGTGGGCGACCCGCGGCCGACCACCGCTGTCCCGAGTGCGGTGACACCCGGATGCGTGCCGCCGTCGTCGGTGCGCGGAGAACGGCCGAAGAACTGGGCAGAGCGTTTCCTGGCGTTCTCGTCCGTACGTCGGGCGGTGACAACGTCCTGGACACCGTGTCCGACGAGCCGGCGTTGATCGTCACCACGCCGGGCGCGGAACCGGTTGCTTCCGGTGGTTACACCGCGGCTCTGCTGCTGGACACCTGGTTGTTGCTCGCGCGGCCGGATCTGCGAGCGCCGGAGGAAGCCGTACGCCGATGGTTCAACGCGGCCGCGTTGGTCCGTCCTGCTCGCCAGGGTGGGACGGTGATCATGGTGGGGGAGCCGTCGGCCACTCCGTTGCAGGCGATCGTGCGATGGAGCCCCGAGGGATTCGCGACACGTGAGCTGGGCGAACGCCGTACTGCGCGCCTCGCGCCGGCCGCCAAACTCGCCGAGCTGACCGGCCCGACCGAAGCGGTCGCCGACCTGCTCGCAAGACTGCGCCAACTCGTCGATCCCCAAGCAGGCTTGGAGATTCTCGGTCCTGTAGCCCTGGACGACGAAACCAGCCGCGCAGTGGTCCGTACGCCGCGCGCCTCCGGCTCGGCCTTGGCCCGCACCCTCAAAGAGGCCCAAGCCGCCCGGACCACCAAGAAACTCCCCGGCTCGGTGCGCATCCAAGTAGATCCCGTCCACTTCGGCTGACCCTCAAAGCCGCCCCGGCGACGTTCTATGTTCGCCGACCGACCGATGGTCAGCCGGCCGGCCCGACCTGCAACAACTGCCTGGGTCAGGCGGTGTCGGCCAGTGGGGTGGGGGCGGAGAGGGTGAGGAGCTGGGTGCCGATCGGCGTTCGGTAGTAGAGGACTGCGCGGCCGTCGCGGCGGGAGTCGACGACGCCGGCTGCACGGAGGATGCCGAGGTGGACGCTCAGGGTCGGCGCGGAGATGCCGAGTTGGTGGGACAGGTGCGTGGTCGACATCGGCAGGTCGAGGTGGCTCATGATCGCCGCGCGGGTCCGGCCGACCAGATCGGCGAGCGGGGATTCACTCGCGTCCTGCTGGCTCTCCCACAGCCGACCGAGACCGCGCGGCGGATAGGTGATCGTCGGCACGTACGGCGCCGCCATCACCGAAAGGCCAGCGGGCCAGGTGAATACGCACGGCACGAGCAGCAACCCCTGCCCTGGCTGCGGAACGCCGTCACACGAGTAAGGCCGGTCGATCTCGACCCGGCCGCCGCTGAACCTGATCGACGGATGCAGATTGCGGAACAGCCGCTCCACGCCACCGGCGGCGAGTTCGTCCAGCCGGAACGCCAGGTCGTCCTGCAGCAGCGACCGCATCCGGCGCCAGTCCGGTTCGATCGTCCGCCGCCAGTAACTGTCGAGCGCGCCGGTGATCCGGTCGAGCGCTCTCTCCGGATCTGCCATCAGTTCCGGCAGCACAGGATGCGGATGCTCATGATGCAGCTTGCCGAGCTCCTGCACCACCAACTCGTACGGCGTCGCGGAGATCGCTGCCAGGCCGGACTCGAAGCTTGTCGACCGTCGCGGCGGTGCGGGCGTCAGAAAGTCCGGGATGTAGCTGACCGGCGGAATGAGTGCCCTGAGCAACATCAGGTCATCGCCCGCCGCGATCGGACCGATCTTGCGTAACCACGGCCCGTGCACGCTGCGAGCCGAATTGTTGCTGAGTGCCCGGACGCTGGTCACCGCCTCCCAGACCGGCGAGAACGCGAACCTGATCCGGCTCACGTCGTCCGTACTGAGCCTGATGGTGATCACTCCCGCACTCTAACGCCGATCTCGTCGATTAGTCCTCTGCCTAATGTTCGACAGCACCGCCGAAGCAACCGAGAGTGGTCCCATGAGTGAGACCGTCGCCGTGCCAGAGAACGCTCCCCGCCTTCCCCGGGCGTTCTGGGCGCTCTGGGTCTGCCAGTTGGTCAACCGCCTCGGCAGCTTCGTCCAGCCGTTCCTCGTGCTCTACCTGACCCAGGACCGCCACCTCTCCGCCGGTACGGCGGGTGCCGTAGCCGCGGCGGTCGGCGGCGGCTCGGTGATCTCCCAACTCGTCGGCGGCTGGGTTTCCGACCGCTTCGGACGGCGCCGCACGATGCTGATCGGCTTCCTCGGTACGGCGGCAGCGCTGATCCTGCTCGGTTCGGCCCGGTCGATGGGAACGATCTGGGCGGCTGCGTTCGTGGTCGGCCTGCTGGGAGACATGTTCCGTCCCGCCGTCTCCGCGACAGTCGCCGACCTGCTGCAGCCCAAGGAGCGCGTCCGTGCGTACGGGCTGCTGTTCTGGGCGATCAATCTCGGCTTCTCGGTCTCGACGGTCAGCGCCGGTGTCCTGGCGAGCGTCGGCTACAGCCTGCTGTTCTGGATCAACGCCGGTACTTCGGTCGTCGCGGCACTCGTGATCTGGCGGATGGTGCCGGAGACCAGGCCGGTGAGCTCCGGCGACTCGCGACGGCCGTTGCTGCCGGTGGCATTGCGTGACACGACGTTCTTGCTGATGATCCTGCTCCAGATCGGGTACGCGACCATCTACTTCCAGGGGTACTCGACGCTTCCGCTGGCGATGGCGGGGGACCACCTCAGCAGTTCGACGTACGGGCTGGTGATTGCGTTGAACGGCGTGGTGATCGTCGTCGTCCAGCCCTTCGTGAACCGGCGGCTGGCCACCTTCGACCGGCCGAAGCTGCTCGCCAGCTCGATGTTGATCGTCGGACTTGGCTTCGGGCTGGGCGCGATCGTGCACAGCTGGTGGGGGTACGGGCTGTCGGTGGTGGTCTGGACGATCGGCGAGATCGGCTTCGCCGCGGTGATCGGCGCGGTCTTCGCCGACCTCGCCCCGGTGGACCTGCGCGGCGGCTACATGGGTCTGGCCGGCAGCATGTCCTTCGGCCTCGGCAGCGTCATCGGCCCCCTCCTCGGCACCAACGCCCTCGAACACGCCGGCCCCACCGCCACCTGGCTGGCCTGCGCGGTCCTGGGCGTCATCCTCTACATCGGCCAACTAGCCCTGGCCCCCGCCCTCCACCACCGAGCCGAACTCAACGCCCTCGCCGAAGCAGCCTGACGAACCCTTTCGCCGGGCGGGTTTGATCGACGGCCGGCGGGGTCGATGAAGAGTTGGGCGTGCGTGGGTTCATGAACGCCGCCGACGCCGCGGTTGCGAGCGTGAGGGCGATTGCGACCGCGAGAGCGATCTCTGCCGCGCTTGCCGGGGTTCGGCTGCGAAGCGTATGGAGGAAGATCGTGCCGAGGAGAGCGATCCCTACCGTTCCTCCGAACTGCTGTACGGCGTTCAGCAGCCCGGCGGCCGACCCGGTTTCGTGTGGTCGAACCCGATGCAGGGCGGTGGTGAAGAACGGGGTGGCGAACAACCCGACTCCGAGCCCGCAAACGCCGAGGGGGACGTATAGCGGCCAATCGGTTCGCGAGTTGTTGTACGCAGCAACAGTTCCCAGGAGTCCGGCGAGAATCGCCACGATCCCGGCGAACATGGTCTTCGACCCGTACCGCGGAACGAGTACGGCCCCGGCGAACCAGGACGCGACGCCACTCGCCGCCGACCAGGGCAACAAGGTGAGGCTGGTCCGCAGTACGTCGAAGTGAAGACCGAGTTGCAGCTGGAGTACGACGACCAGCGTCACCCCGGTCGTCATCGCGAAGAACAGCGTCGACGTCAGTAGTGCGGGCGCGAACCCGCGATTCTCGAACAGACTGGTCTCGACCAGGATCGCGCGCCCATGCCGACGACTCCGCTGCTGCAGGAAGCAGACTGCGAGGACGACCAAGCCGATGGGGAGACAGATCCAGTTCTCACCCTGGATCAGCGGATCGATGGCGAGAGCAGAACCAGCAACCAGGAGAGCGCTCCCTGTCAGATCCAGCTGCGGTCGACGGGCCGACCGGTCCTCGCGCATCAGGGGAGTGGCCAGCAGGACCACCAGGCCGAGTGGAAGGTTCACCGCGAACACCGGACGCCAAGAACTGCCGAACAGGTCCGCGTGAGTCAGTAGGCCGCCGAGCAGCGGTCCGCAGATGCCGGCCAGACCCATCACGGGGCCGATGCTGCCGAGGGCCTTGGGCAGTTCGTCCGCGTCGAACATCGCGCGGATCAGTCCGATCGTCTGCGGAATGACCAACGCGGCAGCCGCACCCTGGAGCGCTCTCGCGGCGATCAGCACGCCGGGGTCCGGCGCCAACGCGCAACAGACCGATGTCACCAGGAAGCCGGCAACTCCGATCCGGAAGACTCGCTTGCGCCCGGCGATGTCGCCCAGCCGTCCGCCGGTGATCAGCAACGCCGCGAACGGCAAGGTGTACGCCGCACTGAACCACTGGATGTCCGAAGCCCGCCCACCCAGCTCCGCGTGGATGACAGGCGCCGCGACTTGCACGATCGTCGCGTCCAGCAGATTCATCGCCTCGGCAACGAGCAACACCCCCAACACCAACCACCGCCACTTGTACGCGTCCCCGGCGCCCGCCACTGTCGGCTGCTCGCCTGCCTGCACCTGTGTCATCAGTCCTCCCGAAGGCCGCCGGATGCGGCTTGAGCAGGAGCTTGCAGGAGACCTATTCAGAGGTTCCATTAGTTGTAGCTGATCTGCAGATATGTTCCACAGGCGAGCCATCTGAGCGAGGATGTTCACATGCTGGATGAGATCGATCGTGGCCTGGTTCACGCGCTGCGCATCGACGGGCGCGCTCCCTTCAGTCGGATCGGAGCCGTGCTGGGGGTCTCGACGCAGACCGTCGCACGCAGATACCGACGGCTGATGGCAGCGGCCGGACTCCGGGTCGCAGGATTGGCCGATCCGCGACACTCCGGTCAATCCCAGTGGTTAGCGCGATTGACGGCGGCTCCGCGGGCGGCTCAGGATCTGGCGCAGGCGTTGGCTCGGCGGTCTGACACGTCCTGGGTGAAGCTGGCGTCCGGAGGTACGGAGATCGTCGCGGTCATCCACCCGGCGCCGGGCGATGCCAACTCGCTTCTGCTGCACGACATCCCGCGCACGTCGGGAATCACGGCACTCTCGGCTCATTATCTGCTGCACACGTACCTCGGTGGCCCGACCTCCTGGCGCGCCCAGTCCAGCACCCTGACCCCAACCCAGCAAGAAGCCCTCACCCCGACCCGGTCCGAGATACGAGGGCCGGTCGTCAGCAGCCGAGAGGGTGCCGCCGTTCTGGACTCAGACAGCGCTCTCTTGGCGGCGCTGGGTCGTGACGGCCGGATGAGTCTGGCGGAGCTTGCGGAGGCGACGGGCTGGTCCGCGGTGACGGTCGGGCGGCGGCTCGCAGAACTGCAGGCCAGCGGTGCGATCTTCTTCGACGTCGATGTGAACCCGGCCGTCCTCGGCGCCACCACCAGCGCGATGCTCTGGATGTCCGTCGCACCCGCTCACCTGGACGCTGTCGCGACAGCGCTCGCCCAGCACGACGAACTCGCCTTCGTCGCCGCGACGACCGGACAGACCAACTTGGTGGGGCTCGCGCTGGTCCCGGACCCGGCCGCGCTCCATGAGTATCTGGTTCGCCGGCTACCGGCGTACGAGTCGATCCGTGCGCTGGAGACCGCTCCGATCCTGCGCACGGTGAAGTCTGCTGCTCCGTTCGTGACCCGGTCTGTGCGGGAGCGGACAACGGTTTCGTAGGGTTGCGGCATGAGCGAGCAGAGGGTGGACGTTGTCGTGTTCGACATCGGTGGGGTGTTGCTGGACTGGAGTCCGGACTACCTGTACGGCGAACTGATCCCCGATGCCGCCCAGCGGCAACACTTCCTGGCCAACGTCGCCACCAGCGAGTGGAACAGGCAGCAGGATGCCGGACGCAGTTGGTCCGAGGCAGTTGCCGAGCTCTCGTCGCTGCACCCGGAGCACGCCGAGTGGATCGAGGCGTACGACAAGGGCTGGCTGAAGATGGTCAACGGTGTTTTCGAGGATACCGCCGAGTTGGTCACCGAGATCCGCGGGCTGGGGATTCCGAACTACGCGCTGACGAACTTCTCCGACGAGAAGTGGGAGATCGCGAAGGAGGCGTTCCCGATTCTTGCGGGGTTCGACGGCGAGGTCGTGTCGGGTGTGGAGCTGACGACGAAGCCGGAGGAGAAGATCTACCGGATCCTGCTGGACCGGTTCGACCTCGATCCGGCGCGTACGTTCTACACCGACGACGTCCAGACCAACGTCGACGGCGCCCGCGCGGTAGGAATCGATGCCGAACTCTTCACCGACGCTGCCACCCTCCGCCAGCACCTCAGAAACCGCGGCCTCCCGCTCAAGCCCTGACCCACCGGCCATTCGCCTGTACTTCGTGCCGGCGCGGCTGATCTGCGCAGATACTCCAGAGAGCGCGATCTCCGGCTGGTTGGCTAGGTCAGGCGGTGGTCACCTGGAGTGCTTCTGTGTACTTCGCGCCGGCCCCCAGGTGGGCGGCTTCGAGGATGAGGGTGTTGTGCTGGCAAGTGGGTGCGGTCAGGGCCGTGTCGGGTGGGGTGGCGTAGATCCGTTGCGGACGGATGATGCCAGGCTGCCAGCGCTGGAGTTGGAAGGACTCGGCGCCGTTCGTGACGGTCCGGACTTCCCAGTGGATCCAGTTGCCGCAAGCAACAATCGTGCCGGTGACGATCTGGCCGAGCGACTGGGTCGGACTGTCCGCGCCGGTGCGGAGATAAGCCTTGCTCTGGTACTGGTCCGGGTCTGCGGCGCCCACCTCCGACCAGATGGTTGCTCCACGCAACGAGGCCCCGCTCCACTGGATGCAGTTCTTGGCTGCCGCGATCGGCCGGGCAGGGCCGCCTGAGAGCGCGGCGGTGAAGAGCCGCTTGCAGCGTTGCGGAGTCGACGGCGCGGTGATCTGGCTGAACGTGACGGAGTCGGCCGACACGACGGGATCCGCCACATAACCCGGGTCGGCAACGCACGTCACGGATCGGGATTTCAGTGACGCCAGTTCGGCGACGATCAGGCACGAGCGGTTGCTGCTGTCGGTCGAGCTGTAGGCGAATACACCGTCGTACGCGCCGATCTCTGGTTCGGAGATCCGGGGGAGCGCTCTCTGCTTGGCCAGATCCGTTCTCGCGCCGGAGGTGAGGTCGTAGCGGTAAGCGCGAATCTCCGGGGAAGGGCCGTCCGAGCGGATCTCTTCGATCAGTGCCCACCGTTCATCGATCACCACCGGTGACTGGGCGACGAATCCGGCCGGCGGTACGTGGCGGACGACGACCCGCCGGTTCGCGCGATCGGTGATGGTCGTGGTTCCGGCTTCGTCGCTGCCACGCGTGACGAGGTACTTCGGGAGCGCGGTCACCACATGCTGCCCGTCCACCGGTTGCTTGAGCAGCTTGGTCCAGGTCGGCGGCCCACCAGGTTTGCCCGAGCTGCCGGGCGTGCTTGGGGTGGAGCCGGGCGTCGGAGGCTCAGTCGGCGATTGAGTGGCGCCCGGCGTGCTGGTCGTAGTACCGGTCGGGCTTTGCGAGGGAGCGCTCTCCGGTGAGGACGAGCATGCGCTGAGTGCCAACGCGAGCGCGACCACGCCGACTGCCGCGGACGACACCAACCGATTCCTGGCAAGTGGCGTGCTGTCCAAGGGGTTTGTGGTGAACGGGTCTTGGCGGGGTGTGTTCAGGTGCACTGGATCAGAGACCGATGTTCTTGAAGGAGTTGGCGAGGGTGGCGTTGAACATCGCGGAGGCGGGGATGTTCTTCGGTCCGTTGGTGGTGTTGCCGCGGCTGTTGAAGCGACGTTCGTTGAAGACCTCGAAGATGCCGATGGTGCCGTTCTTCATGTCGTAGCCGCGGCCGACCTGGTAGTGGCCGCTGTGGTTGAAAGCGAGATACGGGAAGTACCGCTTGAGCAGTTGCACGTGCTCGATCACCGGCGCGGGCGCGGCGTCGCCCAGGTGCTTCTGGTGGACGGCGAGGAACTTCTGCGAGTTCCAGCCACTGACGTTCTGCACGATGTAGGTGCCTGCGGCAATGTCCCACTTCGTCTTCAGGTTGGTCTGCTGGACCATCGACGAGATCCCGGTGCCCGAGCTGGTCGAGCCGAGATCCTTCGCCCACGACGCCTGGGTGTCCTTCTGCTTGTCGTCCGCCCAGTCGATCGACTGGAACGTCGCCGGCCCGCACCAGTAACCCTTCTCCTGCGAGACCTCGAAGCCCTTCATGATGTACGCCGAACTCGGCAGCGGCTTGCTCACGACCGGCGTACTCGGTGCCGAAGGCGTCGACCGCGTCGGCTCAGGCGTGCTCGGCGTCGCCCCGGGTGCACCCGGCGTACCAGGTGTGCCAGGCGTGCCAGGCGTACCAGGTGTGCTGGGCACGCTGGGTGGAGTCGACGTCGTTCCAGGTGTCCCGTTCGCGGTCGAGGAGGTGTTCATCAGGCGCAGGGAGCGGGCCTTGTCGCGGCCTTCCCAGGCGGTCTGCATCTCCTCGAGTTCGGCGGCGATCCGGAGAGCCTTCGGCATCGCGGCCCGCTCGGTGACGAACCCCGCAGGCGACTGATCACCCGTCGCGATGTCCTGCTGCACGCCGCCCACGCCTGCCACCTCGCCCTCGCCGGCGGCCGAGTTGCTCGTCCTGCTGCTCAGTGCGTCATCAGCCGCCGACTCCGCCACGGCCGCGCTGAGCTGCGCGCCGCTCGGCACCTTGTCGACGAACCCGAGCCCGAGGCAGTAGTTCTCCTCGTCCAGCTTGAAGCAGCGCATCACCTGAGCGGCCTGCTCGGTGGTGCTGACTCGGAGCATCTGGTCGTTGGGCGAGGTCTGCTGCACCTCCTGCGCCAGTTCGCTCCAAGAGTGCGCGACCACGGGCTGGTCGTCGACGGCGGTCGGGTCCGGTCCCGGCGGCATCGTCGGCGTGTCTGTCGCTACGGCGCTCGGCGTACTGGTGGGTGCACTGGCCGGAGCCAGCGACGGCTGCACGGACGGTGTGTCGGCGGAGCGGTAGGCAGGATCGCGCGGTTGATATGCGGCGGCGGTTCCGGCCAGCGGCGCCTGCGCGAGCAGGGCGCCGAGGAGGATCAGTGCTGCTGCCCCCCGTGTCGCTGTGGGCATGGTGGTCTCCCGTTGGGCGTGTGTGACTGTAGTGACTGTAGGTACGCCTGAGACCACAGTACGTGCTCACAGCAACAATCAACACCCCCACCAGCCTCACCCAACCCAGCGAACACAGGAGCACCAGCCACTCCGAACCACCGCATCCAGCTGCCGTCAGCCCCTCATCACCGCACTAGACTGTTTCGGTCCCACCTTTCTGTGACTGTTGTGGAGTTTGTGTGTCGGTCCAACCCATCCGTTTGTTCGGCGATCCCGTGCTGATCACCAAGGCCGACCCTGTCGTCGACTTCGACGCCGAGTTGCGCCGGCTGGTCGCCGACCTCACCGACACCATGCAGGCCGCGCCCGGCTCCGGCCTCGCTGCCCCGCAGATCGGTGTCGGCCTGCGCGTGTTCACGTACTTCGTCGAGGGTGAGCTCGGCCACCTGGTCAACCCCGAGCTGAGCCTGTCGACCGAGGACCAGTTCGGTCCGGAGGGCTGCCTGTCGATCCCCGGCCTCACGTTCGACTGCCGTCGTGCGCTGAACGTGATCGCCAAGGGCTTCAACATGTACGGCGAACCGGTGGTGATCGAAGGCTCCGACCTGCTCGCCCGTTGTATCCAGCACGAGACCGACCACCTCGACGGCGTACTGTTCGTCGACCGGCTGGACACCGAGACCCGCAAGGCCGCGATGCGGGCGATCCGCGAGGCCGAGTGGTTCGGTGCTCCGCCGCCGCTCAAGGTCTCGCCGCACCCGACGAACGGATTCGGTCTGTGAGAGTCGTCTTCGCCGGCACCCCCGAGGTGTCGGTCACCGCGCTGAAGGCCATTGTTGCCAGCAGCCACGAACTGGTCGCCGTCGTGACCCGTCCCGACGCGCCGGCGGGTCGCGGCCGCAAGCTGGTCGCGTCCCCGGTCGCGCAGTACGCCGAGGAGCTCGGCGGCATCGAGATCCTCAAGCCGGTCAAGCCAAGCGACCCCGAGTTCCTCGCCCGGCTCACCGAGATCGCTCCAGACTGCTGCCCGGTCGTCGCGTACGGCGGTTTGCTTCCGCAGGCCGCGCTCGACATCCCGCCGCACGGCTGGATCAACCTCCACTTCTCCGTGCTGCCCGCCTGGCGTGGTGCCGCACCGGTCCAGCAGTCGATCATCTCCGGCGACGATGTGACCGGGGCGAGTACCTTCCGGATCGTGAAGGCGCTCGACGCCGGACCCGTGTACGGCGTACTGACCGAACGCATCGGCCCGAAGGACACCGCCGGCGATCTGCTCACCAGGCTGTCCGTTTCCGGCGCCAAGTTGCTCGTCGACACCCTCGACGGAATCGAGGCCGGCATCCTCGAAGCGCGCGAGCAGCCGACCGACGGGATCACCCTCGCGCCGAAGATCACCGTCGAGGACGCCGAGCTGGACCTGGCCGCGCCCGCGCAGCGAGTGGACCGCCTCGTGCGCGGCTGCAACCCGTCGCCTGGAGCGTGGACCACCTTCCGCGGCGAGCGTCTCAAGGTGCTCGAGGTCAACGCCACCGACGAGGAACTGAAGCCCGGCGAGATCCGCGCCACCAAGTCCTCGGTGCTGGTCGGCACCGGCAGTAAGGCGCTCGAACTCGTCACGGTCCAGCCGCAGGGCAAGAAACCGATGGCCGCGGCCGATTGGGCCCGCGGCGTACGGATCGTCGACGAAGACCGTCTGGGCTCCGAGTGAGCGACCGCAGTCCCCGCAACCGCGCCCCGCAACGCCGTCCGGACCAGGTCCGCCAGCTCGCCTACCGGGTGATCCGCCAGGTCACAGCCGAGGACGGGTACGCCAACCTCGTCCTCAACAAGGCGCTGCGCGACCAGCGGATGAGCGGCCGCGACGCCGCGTTCTGCACCGAGCTCGTGCACGGCACGCTGCGCTGGCAGGGCACGTACGACGCGGTGCTCGCGCGCTGCGTGTCGCGCCCGCTCCCCGAACTGGACGCGAACCTGCTCGACCTCCTCCGCCTCGGCACTCACCAGTTGCTCCGGATGCGCGTCGACTCGTACGCGGCCGTCAACGAGATGGTCACGCTCACCCGCGCCGAAGCCGGTCAGAGCCGCAGCGGCCTCGTCAACGCCGTACTGCGGAAGGTCAGCCAGCGCACGCTCGACCAGTGGATCACCACGATCGCGCCCGCGCCCGAGGCCGACGAGTACGGCTATCTCGCGATCGCCAAGGCGCACCCGCGCTGGGTGATCGAGGCCTTCGATGACGCGCTGGGGGTGCGAGGCCTCGAGCGTGACCTGGTTGACCTCCTCGACGCCGACAACGACCCGCCGCGCGTCACACTGGTCGCTCGTCCCGGCCTGGCGGAGCTGGACGAGCTGATCGAGGCTGGCGCGACCCGCACCCGCTGGTCGCAGTACGGCGCTGTGCTGCAAGGTGGTGGTGATCCAGGACGGATCGGCGCCGTGGCGACCGGTCGTGCGGGTGTGCAGGACGAGGGGTCGCAGCTGGTCGCTACTGCGCTGGCCACTGCGCCACTGGAGGGCGACGATGCTCGCTGGCTCGACCTCTGTGCCGGTCCTGGAGGCAAGTCGGCGCTACTGGCCGCGCTCGCCAACCAGAAGGACGCACTGCTCACTGCTGTCGAGCCGCAGAAGCACCGTGCCGAGCTGGTGCGATCCAACCTTCGCGCGATCCCCGGCGATCACCAGGTGCTGGTGGGAGACGGGACGAAGCCGACGTGGCCTGCTGGGTGGTACGACCGGGTGCTGGCCGACGTACCGTGCAGTGGGCTTGGGGCACTGCGCCGCCGCCCGGAAGCGCGCTGGCGCCGTACGCCGGACGACATCGCCGAGCTGCAGCCGCTGCAGGAGGCTCTGCTGTCGTCAGCGATCACCTCGGTGCGACCGGGCGGTCTGGTGGCGTACGTGACGTGCTCGCCGCACCACGCCGAGACCCGGGCAGTCGTGGACGCCGTACTGGACAGCCGGAGTGACGCGGTCGTCGAGGATGCGCGGGAGCTGTTCCCGGGTGTGCCGTCGCTCGGCGGTGGGCCGGATGTGCAGCTGTGGCCGCATCTGCACGGCACCGACGCGATGTACCTCGCGCTGATCCGCCGTACGTGAGGATCAGTCTGCGGACCACCTGTCAGGTGCGTGGGCAGTAACGGTCATGATGGTGTCGTGACGATCACCGAATCCCGCCCTGCCCTCAGCACTCGACAGAGTCAGGTCGTCGGGCTCGCGGCGGCCTTCGGGATCGGCATGCTCGTCGCAGTGCAGTCGCGCATCAACGGTGAGCTCGGCAGCAGGCTCGGCGACGGCATACCGGCTGCACTCATCTCGTTCGTCTCCGGCCTGCTGATCCTGTTGGTCGCCTGCCTGCTGATCCGGCGGATCCGTACGTCTCTCGGCAACGTCTGGCGGACCATCAGGACGAGCTCCGGTGAGCAGGGCCAGCTCCGCTGGTGGCAGTGCATCGGGGGAGTGGCGGGCGCGTTCCTGGTGGCCACCCAGTCCATCACTGTGTCGGTGATCGGCGTAGCGGTGTTCACTGTGGCCGTAGTCGCCGGACAAGCCGTCAGTAGCTTGGTGGTCGACCGACTCGGCTTCGGGCCGGCAGGACCTCAGCCGTACACGACGCTGCGAGTAGTGGGCGCTGTGCTTGCACTAGTCGCAGTGGTGCTCGCCGTCTCGGACCGGTTGAACCACCCGTCCGGCCTACTGATCGCAGTACTGCCTGCACTCGGCGGTATCGGCACTGCAGTACAGCAAGCGATCAACGGCCGGGTGGCGCGCACTGCATCAAAGGACGCGTACGGCGCGCTCGCTGCCGGCTTCATCAACTTCTTGGCCGGCACTGCAGCGCTGGTGATCGTCCTGCTGATCGACCTGGTCTTCCGCGGCGCACCCCGCAGCCTGCCCACCGAGCCTTGGCTGTACTTCGGTGGCGCGTGCGGCGTGATCTTCATCAGCTCCGCGGCCGCCGTCGTCCGGGTGGTCGGCGTCTTCGTGCTCGGTCTCGGCACGATCGCAGGCCAGCTGATCGCCAGCCTGCTGATCGACCTCTTCGTACCGGCGTCGGACCAGGCCGTCACCTTCCCGGTCGTCGCCGGAACGCTGCTGGCTCTCGTCGCCGTGGTCGTCGCCGCGATTCCCAACCTCAGGAAGAACTGAGCCTCACGGCACCGGAGCGGCCGTCGACTCGGCCGGGACCTTCGGCTTGCGGGCCCAGCGGCCCGGGCTCAGGACGCCTTGGGAGACCGCGACGCCGAACAGAACGACCAGGGCACCGACCGGCTGGTACCAGGTGAGGTGTTCGTCCAGCACCAGGACGCCGACGATGATGGCGAAGATCGGCATCACGTAGGTGACCATCGAGGTCACGCTCGCGCCGACCAGCCGGATCACCCGCAGGTTCAGCACGAAGGCGATCCCGCTTCCGAGAGCGCCCAGGGCGATCACGCTGGCGACGGTCTTGAGTGAGAGCGTCCAGGGCATCGGCGGGGCGTGCCCGGTCACGATCGGCGCCACGATCGCGAGCTGGACAGTTGCGCAGAGCAACAAGCTCGCCGACAACGCGGTACCGGACAACTTGCTGCCGGCAATGAACCGCTTCTGGTACGGAATGGCCACGCCGTACGAGCAGGCGGCGGCCATGCACAGGAGCTGGCCGGTGAGATCGGCGCCGCCGTGCAGCTGCCAGGCGCCGAGCACGACCAGCATGCCGATGAATCCGAGCACCAGGCCGATCGCTCGCTGGGCGTTGAACTTCTCGGTCCGGAAGACCAGGACCGCGACGGGCAGCACCACCAGCGGGGTGATGCCGTTCCAGATGCCGGCCAGGAGCGACGGGACCCGCTGCTCGCCGTACCCGAACAGGGTCCAGGGCAGTGCGGAGCCGATCGCGCCCATCACGAAGGTGTGCGCCCAGATCTTCGGTTCGCGCGGCAACGACTCGCGCTTGATCGCCAGGATGACGAGCAGGACCGCAGCGCCGGCCAGCACCCGGCCGAGCGCGAGATACAGCGGATGGAGTTCGCGGACTCCGACGGAGATGAACAGGAAGCTGCAGCCCCAGATCGCGGCCAGCAAGAGCATGGTCGGAAGCCAGGAACGAAGCGGCGGCATGTCAGGAGTCGTCTCAGTGCTCACTCCTGACATCCTGCAGCATCCCGCCGACAATTTCCCCATCCTGCCCACAATCGGGCAACACCCCACCGCCGACCCAACCTCCGCCCCCCGCCCTACCCGGCGCTTGTTCGTGGGGTTCACTCCTCGTTGTGGGGTTGCCCCACTGCTATAGCGATGGGGTAACCCCACGAGAAGGAGTGGAGCCCATCGAGGGGAGGCGCGCGCGGGTGGGGTGGCGGGGGTTTGGGTTGGGTGGTGAGGATGGGCGGTATGGGTGTCTTCGAGGTGGAGTCGGTACGTAAGCAGTTTCCTGCGCTGAGTGAAGGGGCGGCTCATTTCGACGGGCCGGGTGGGTCGCAGACACCGCAGGTGGTCGCGGATGCGGTGGCGACGACGATGGTGTCCGCGCTCGCCAACCGGGGCCAATTGACGGCGGCCGAGCGGCGTGCCGACGGCATCGTTCTCGGCGCCCGCCAGGCGATGGCGGACCTCCTCGGTACCGACCCCGGAGGCATCGTCTTCGGCCGGAGCATGACGCAGTTGACCTACGACTTCGCCCGCACCCTGGCCAAGAACTGGGGACCGGGGGACGAGGTCGTCGTGACCCGGCTGGACCACGATGCGAACATCCGGCCCTGGGTGCAGGCAGCGGAGGCTGTCGGCGCGACCGCTCGCTGGCTGGCCTTCGACCCGGCGACCTCGGAACTCGATGACCTCGAACCGCTGCTTTCGGACGGCACCCGGCTTGTCGCCGTCACCGGTGCCTCCAACCTGATCGGCACCCGCCCGGATCTCCCCGCCATCGCTGACCTTGTGCACGCGTCCGGCGCGCTCGTGTACGTCGACGGCGTCCACCTGACGCCGCACGCCCCGGTGGACGCATCCTTCGCCGACTTCTACGCGTGCTCGCCGTACAAGTTCTTCGGGCCGCACTGCGGGGTGCTCTCGGCCGCACCGGCGCTGCTCGACGGGCTCCGGCCGGACAAGTTGCTTCCGGCAACGGATGTGGTACCGGAGCGGTTCGAGTTCGGCACCTTGCCCTACGAGCTGCTCGCCGGAACCACTGCGGCCGTTGACTTCCTGGCCGGTCTCGGCGGAACGGGGGAGAACCGCAGAGAGCGTTTGCTGAGTTCTCTGGCGTTGCTCGAACTGTACGAGGACAAGCTGCGCGACGACCTCGAATCCCGGCTGGCGGCGATCGAAGGCGTCACTCTCTACGGCCACGCGCAACGCCGTACGCCGACGTTGCTCTTCTCCGTCGCCGGCCATGACTCACGATCGGTCGCCGCCCGGCTCGCCGAAGAGGGCGTCAACGCGCCGGCCGGATCCTTCTACGCGGTGGAGGCGTCCCGGCACCTAGGTCTCGGCGACACCGGCGCAGTACGGGCCGGTCTCGCTCCTTACACGAACGAATCCGACCTCGACCGGTTGGTCGAAGGCGTCACCCGGCTGGTCTCTTGACTGCCTCGGAAGTTAATAACTAAAGTCAATGGGGTAAGTCGGTCCGCGCTGCTCGGCTGGCTTCCGGAACCCGATCTGGAGGAGCCCGCGGAGTGAACGAACCGGCCAAGGTGTTCGTCCAGGCAACGCCCGGCGACTCCCTCGCGGAGGCTTCCCGCAGTACCGACCAGACCTGGACCGCGGCCGGTATCGAGGTCAACTGGAACGCCCCGGAGATCGTTGTGAGCGCGATCCGCGAGATCTCGCGGGTCGCGCTGCGCTGGGAGCAGCGGCTCTCGCCTGACGTGCTCGTACTCGGAGACGCCTGGGAGCGCTCGTACGGCGATCTCCAGTGGCGCCACCTCCAGCCCGAGCGCCTGCTCCCGTGGTACTGGCTGGCTCACGACCGTCGTACCGGCGCCACCACCGGCATGGGCGTCGACGTCCATCCCGGCGCCTTCTGCTCGTGGACCGCGGACCCCGCCGGCATCACGCTCTGGCTCGACCTTCGCAATGGCGGCGGGCCGACCCGGCTCGGCGGCCGTTCCCTCGTTGCCGCCGAAGTCCGGTCATTCGAGGACGCCGGTACGCCGTGGCTGACGTTGCAGGCCGCGGTGGAGACCATGAGTTCCCGGCTACCGGCGCGACCTGAGCCCGTGCCGGTAGTCGGGGCGAACAACTGGTACTACGCCTACGGCGAGGGTTTCGACGAGGAGGCTGTGCTGCAGGACGCGGCGACCGTTGTCGAACTGGCCGACGGGCATCCGGTCAAGCCGTTCTCCGTGGTCGACGACGGCTGGAACCCGGGCGGCAACGGTTCGGGCGGACCGTGGGAGAGCGGTATCGCGGGGATCTTCGACGACATGGCCGGCACTGCCGCCGCGATCAAACAACTCGGCGCCCGGCCGGGGCTCTGGTTCCGCCCGTTGCTGTCCCGTGAGAGCGGTCTGTGGGGTCGCCAGGGCCAGAACGACGGCTTCGGGCGCGCGCTCGACCCGTCGTACCCGGAAGTCCTCGACCTCGTGCGCGCGGACCTGCAGCGCTTTCGGGACTGGGGCTACGAACTGGTCAAACACGACTTCAGCACGTACGACGTCTTCGGCCGGTTCGGACCGGCGATGGGCGCGCGCCTGACCGACGACGGCTGGCAACTGCACGACACCACCCGTACTACGGCCGAGATCGTGCTCGCGTTCTATCGCGAGCTCCGCGCGGCTGCGGGAGACGTAGTACTGATCGGCTGCAACACCGTCGGTCACCTGGCGGCGGGCCTCGTCGACATCCAGCGAACTGGGGACGACACGTCCGGGCGCGACTGGGAGCGGACCCGCAAGATGGGGGTCAACTCACTCGCTTTCCGGCTGCCGCAGCACAACCGGTTCTTCACCCTCGACGCCGACTGCGTGCCCTGTACGCCGCAGACGCCTTGGGAACAGAACCGCCAGTTCCTGGATCTGATAGCGCGCTCAGGAAGCGCTCTCTTCGTTTCCGTCGACCCGGCCGCGAGGACGGAGCGGACGGATCGCGAGCTGAGCGACGGTATACGGTTGGCGCTCAGCGGTGGAGACGCGGCGCGGGGCGGGATCGAGCCGCTGGACTGGCTGGTCAACACGACGCCGAACCTCTGGCGCGCCGGCGGTGACGAGGTCCGCTACGACTGGTCCCAGCCGTGGGGCGCGGACCCGACCTCGGGCTGAGGTGCCGTAGTGCGAGGCTCGACCCGATGGAAGAGACAGGGGGAGTGGTGAACGCCGAACAGCCTCCGGCCGTAGTTCGCCGGGGTACGAACCTGGATCGGGTCGGCGGCTTCAACGACACCGTGGTGCTCGACGCGATCCGCCGCGCCGACCAACGCCTCAGCCGGGTCGAGATCGCCGCGGCCACCGGTCTGTCCGGTCAAGCCATCTCCAACATCACCCGCCGGCTGCTGGACGCCGGCCTGGTCCGCGAAGCCGGCCGGCAGAAAAGCGCCGGCCTCGGCAAGCCGCGCACCCTGCTCGAACTCGAACCCACCGGCCAGTACGCCGTCGGCGTGCACCTGGATCCGGCCGTCGTCACCGTGGTCGTGCTCGACCTGACCGGCCAGGTGGTCGCACGCCGCCGGTCCGAGACACCGGCGACCACCGACGACCCGGACGTCCTCATCGCCGGTATCGCCGCCAGTGTCGAAGAGGTCATCACGGCCGCCGGCGCACCGCGGGACCGCGTCGTCGGGGTCGGGATCGCAGCGCCCGGTCCGATCGACGTCGATCGGGGCGTGGTGGTCGATCCGCCGAACCTGTCCGCCTGGCACCTGGTTCCGCTCCGCGACGCCCTGCGCGAGCAGACCGGGCTGCCGGTCCTGCTGGACAAGGACGTCACGGCCGCCGCATCCGCCGAGAAGTGGGCCGGTGGGCCGAACGGCCGCGGCAGCTTCGTGTTCTTCTATCTCGGCACCGGCGTCGGCGCCGGCCTGGTGATCGGGGACGAGGTGGTCCGTGGCTCGTCCAGCAACGTCGGCGAGATCGGCCATGTCATCGTCGACCCGGACGGCCCGCTCTGCTACTGCGGCCGCCGCGGGTGCGTCGGCGAGACCAGCCAGCCCCGGTACCTGGTCCAGCAGGCGATGCAGGCCGGAGTACTTGCCCAAGGCATCGATCTGGACGATCGGCACGCCGTCGACGCCGCCTTCGCCGAGCTGTGCTCGCAGGCGGCCGCCGGGTTCGGGTCGGCGCGTGACATCGTCACGGCGCTGGCCGGCCGGATCGCCAAGGTGGTCGAGGACATCGCGAACCTGCTCGACCTGGAGCGCGTCGTCTTCGGCGGCCCGCACTGGGACCAGCTCGCGCCGTTCTTCGACGAGTTCGTCCGGGCGGCGCTGGTGGAGCGCTTTCTCGTGCGCTCCGTGCATCCGTTCGTCGTCGCCGGCACCGCGCTCGGCGCCGATGTCGGTGCCGTCGGCGCGGCCAGCCTGGTGCTCGACCACACGTTCTCGCCGAACCCCTCGGTGTTGCTGCTCGGACCGGCTCCGGCGGAGAATCCGCCGGCGGTCGAGCTCGGATCTGCTGAAAGGTGATGTGTTGATGACCGGTATCGATCGCGACGTTCTGGCCCGCGCCGTCGAGGAGGTCCGCCGGGCGACCGGCGACCCGGTGATCGCGGAGATGTTCGAGCGCTCGATGGCCCAGAACCTGCCGGCCGTCGCGGAGCGGCTGCCGGACGGGACCACCTTCGTGCTGACCGGCGACATCCCGGCGATGTGGTTGCGCGACTCGGCGGCCCAGCTCCGCCCGTACCTGGTGCTGTGCGGCGACGATCCGGATCTGCAGGACGTCCTGATCGGCGTACTGCACCGGCAACTGGAGTACATCGCCATCGACCCGTACGCGAACGCGTTCAACCGGGCCGCCGACGGGTCGGGGCACACCACCGACGAGACCGAGATGTCGCCTTGGGTGTGGGAACGCAAGTACGAGATCGACTCGCTCTGCTATCCGATCGAGCTGGCCTACCGGTTGTGGCGGATCACCGGTCGCAAGGAGGTCATCGACCATCGGTTCACGGCGGCGGCGACCGCGGTGCTCGAGTTGTGGCGGGTCGAGCAGGATCACGAGCAGAACTCGAAGTACCGGTTCCAGCGCCACGACGACCGGCCCTCGGACACGTTGGTCCGGGACGGGCGCGGCCGTTTGACGCAGCCGACGGGAATGTCGTGGAGCGCTTTCCGGCCCAGCGACGACGCTACCGAGCTTGGCTTCAACGTGCCGGGGAACATGTTCGCCTCGGCCGTGCTCGGCTATCTGCAGGTGATCGCCCGCGAGGTGCTGGACGACGATTCGCTGGCGGGCCAGGCAGCGGAGCTGAAGGCCGCTATCGACGACGGGATCGCACGCCACGGCATGGTCGATCACCCGACTTTCGGCCGGGTCTATGCGTACGAGGTCGACGGCGCCGGTGCGCACTTGCTGATGGACGACGCGAACATGCCGAGCCTGCTGTCCGCGCCGTTGTCCGGCTTCGTGGCGGCCGACGACCCGGCGTACCTGGCGACGCGGAAGCTGTTGCTGAGTCCCGAGAATCCCTACTACTACAAGGGTTCCGCCGCGGCCGGGATCGGAAGCCCGCACACCCCGCCGGACTACGTCTGGCCGATCGCGCTCGCCGTCCAGGGTCTGACCAGTACGTCGGCCGACGAGCGGCAGCACCTGCTGGAGGTCCTACGCGACACCACCGGTGGCACGGGCCAGATGCACGAGGGGTTCCACACCGACGATCCGTCGAAGTACACGCGGGAATGGTTCTCGTGGGCGAACGCCATGTTCTGCGAACTGGCCCTCGCCCACGCCGGCCGCGGGCTACCCGACTAGGTGACGTCTCGTCGGCCGAGGCCATCCCGGTGACTGGCCGGCCCCCAGCGAGCCGCCGCCGGGATGCTGGGTCAGTATCGTCTTGAGCGCCCCGAGGATCACCAGTTCGGGATCCTTGAGCAATGCGGCCGCCACCCCGAGCCGCTGCTTCATCCCGGGCGAGTACGTCGAGAAGCGGTCGCGGGCGCCGTCGGTGAGGTCGACCAGCTCGAGCACCTGGTCGATCCGGGTCCGCGGCACTTCGGCGTACTCGGCCAGCAGGCGCAGGTTGTCGAAGCCGGACAGGTACGGGTAGAACGCCGGCGACTCGATCATCGAGCCGATCCGGGCGAGCAGATCGACACCGTCGACCGTGAGGGTGTCGCCGGAGCGTTTGGTCAGGCCGGCGATCTCGACCGCCGGGTCAGTTTCACTCATACCCCGACCTTGCCGCCCGAAGCTCTGCTCCCGCGTCGGCTCGGCGAAGTCACCGCGGATACCGCCAGGGGAGTAGCCGCCCTCCCGTCCGATGCCGCCGCCAGTGCGATGACGTACAGTGTTCGTCCGACGAACGGTGTTCGAGTTTTCAGGAGGCGGACCATGAGCAGAGTGGTCATTTTCGGGGCCGGCGGCCGGACCGGGCGGTGCCTGGTCGACGAGGCGCTGGCGGCCGGCCATCAGGTGAGCGCGGCGATGCGGATCTCGGTGCCGCTGCCAGGAGTCGAGTCGATCGTCGCCGACCTACGGGATCCAGCCTCCGTCGAAGCCGCGGTGAAAGGGCAAGACGTCGTGATCTCGGCGATCGGACCGTCCGGCCGCAAGGCCATGGGCCTGTACTCCGCCGCCGCGCGGGCACTCGTTCCGGCGCTCGAGGCGACCGGTGGCGCGCGGTTGATCGCGATCACCTCGGCCGGCGTCCGGCACGACGACCCGAACTTCAAGCCCGTCTACCGCGTGCTCGCCCGGACCGTGATGAAGGAGGCGTACGACGACATGCGGTTGATGGAGTCGATCGTGCGATCGAGTTCTGTCGATTGGTCCTTCGTCCGGCCCACCCGCCTGGAGGACGGGCCGGCCACCGGGACGTACCGGGTCCAGGACAACGAGACTCCCATGGGTGGCTGGCAGGTGACCCGGACGGACGTCGCCCGATTCATCGTCCAGGAGATCGAGAAGCGTCAGTGGTGCCACGCTTCCCCGACGCTCGCCGAGTAGCTCAGCCGAGCCAGCCGGGGCGGACGAGGCCGGTTTGATAGGCGAGTACGACGAGTTGGGCGCGATCGCGTACGCCGAGCTTCACCATCGCGCGGCTGACGTGGGTCTTGGCCGTTGCCGGACTCAGCACCAGCCGAGCGGCGATCTCGTCGTTCGACAAGCCTTCGCCGACCAGCGCGACGATCTCGCGCTCGCGTTCGGTCAGCACGTCGAGTTCCTTGCTCGCGTGCGGCTGACGGCTCCGCGTCGCGAACTCGGCGACCAGTCGCTTGGTCACGCCAGGAGAGAGCAACGCATCCCCGCGGGCAACCACCCGGACGGCCTGCAGAAGCTCGACCGGCTCGGTGTCCTTGACCAGGAACCCGCTCGCGCCGACCCGCAACGCCTCGAACACGTACTCGTCCAGATCGAACGTCGTCAGGATCACCACGTGAACGTCAGAGAGCGCTCCATCCGCTCCGATCTCGCGCGTCGCCTCCAGCCCGTCCATGCCGGGCATCCGGATGTCCATCAACACCACGTCGGGCTTCTCGGCACGTGCCAGTTCCACCGCCGCCGCACCGTCGGCGACCTCGCCGATCACCGTGATGTCGTCCTCGGCATTCAGCAATGACCGGAACCCCGCCCGCACCAACGCCTGATCATCCGCCAGCAACACCCGAATCATGCGCCCACGCTAAGCCATCCCCCGGTCAGGCCAGACCGGCGTCATGCGCCAGCAGCGCTACCTGAGTGCGGTTTCCCAGGTCCAATTTCGTGAGGATGTGGGAGATGTGCGCCTTCACCGTCGCCACACTCATGAACAACTCCGTCGCGATCTCCGCATTCGCCTTGCCCTGGGCAACAGCCAGCATCACGTCGTACTCGCGCGGACTGAGCCTCTCCAGCGCCACCCTCGCCCGCGTGTGCGCATCGGCTTCCGTCGCGGCCCGGTCCATCAGCCGTCGGGTGATCGCCGGCGAGAGAATCGGGTCGCCCGCGGCAACCCGGCGTACGGCCTCCACGATCTGCGCCGGGGGAGTGTCCTTCAGCAAGAACCCGCTGGCACCGGCCCGCAACGCGTGCAGCACGTTCTCATCGGTGTCGAAGGTCGTCAGCACGACCACCTCGGGCGGGTTCTTCCGCGCCCGCAGCCGCCGCGTCGCCACGATCCCGTCCACCCGCGGCATCCGCAGATCCATCAGCACCAGATCGGGAAAGTGCTTGTCGATCGCGGCCGGTACCTCGTCGCCGTCGGCCGCCTGACCGACCACGGAGATCCCGTTCGCGCCGTCGAGCATCATCTCCAGACTCGCCCGCACCAACGCGTCGTCGTCCACGACCAGCACCCTGATCAGCTCGTTCATGCGGGCCACGGTAGCGAGGCGTGCAGCCGGAACCCGCCACCGGTCTCGCCGTGATCCAGCGTGCCGCCGGCCAACTGCACCCGCTCGGTCAGCCCGACCAGGCCCGTACCGCTGCCGGGCGTCAGCGGTACGCCGTTCCCGCGAGGGTTGGTCAACTCGATCTGCAGCGTCCCACCCGGCCGACCCTTCACCACCACCGTCACCGGCCGCCCCGCCGCATGCTTCCGCGCATTCGTGAGCCCTTCCTGCACGACCCGGTACGCCGTACGCCCGGTTGCCGGTGGCAACGATTCTGGCGCGGTGACGGCCTCGTCGTACCGGATCTCGGTGCCCGCGTCGCGCGACTCGTCCACCAGCGCCGCCAGGTCACCGAAGGTCGGTTGCGGCCGCCCACCCGGCAACTCCTCGATCTCGCTGTCACGCAAGACGCTGATCACCTCGCGCAGTTCGTCCAGTGCCTGATGGACCCCAGAACGGATCACCCCGGCCGCCTGAGCCAGCTTCTCCGGCGACGAGTCCGGCCGGTACTCCAACGCACCGGCGTACGTCGCGAGCAACGACAACCGATGCGCCAGTACGTCGTGCATCTCCCGAGCCATCCTCGTGCGCTCGAGAGTCCGCGCCTCGGCCACCCGGCGGCCCTGTTCGTTCTCGGCTCGGAGAGCGCGTTCTCGCAGCGAATGCAGCAACGCCCGTCGTGCCTGCGTCCACTGCCCCCAACCGAGCAGAGCGGCGTGGACGGCCACGTCGAGGACGACGTACCAGGCCAGGTTCAACCCGTGGATCGGTCGCCAGAGGCCTTGGACCAGGTGACCGAGTGTTCCCGCGAGTGCCACCAGGGCCGCCACTCGAAGCGGGCGCCGTTGGGCAACCGTCAAGGTGCCGACGGTCGAGGGCGGGGTGGCGGCGGGAGAGAGCGCGGCCAGTGCGGCCAGGGCGAGAGCCGCTTGGATCGGGCGGCGGCGCAGCAACAGGATCAGACCACACGAAACAACGCCGACGGCGATGTCGAAGCTCAACCAGCCCGGCGTCCGGAAACCCGCCTGGTGCCGGCCGAGGATCGTCGTCCCTGTCAGGACAGCGATCGCACTTACGGAGAGAAGGTCGCCCTTCCAGAAGCTCCGGTCCTCGCACTGGTCCGCCGCTTTGCCGGTGCTGGGCCTCGGCGGCGTCGGCTCGTAGCTGTCCTCCATGCCGCCGACAGTAGGCGGCGATCGGCAAGCGTCGCCACCGACCAAAGTCGATGGCATTACGACCTTCGGGGATGTGCCTCCAGCCACACGGCCGATGCCCAGGTTTCGCGCTCTCCCTGATCGTTGGTGAAGTCAGCAACCTAATCGTCGCGAAAGGCACAGAGATGAGCATCAACGAGAGCAGCCGAACCGCGCCAGCTGTCCAGACCCGCCTACCCCGCCGGGCGCAGGGCCGTCGGAGGGTTGCGGTGGTCGGCGTCGCGGTCGGCGTCGCCCTGATCTGGTGGGCCATTCTGTCTCAGGCCGCCGGGATCGATCTGCAGGCCAGGCAAGGATCCGTCATGCACATCAACGGTGTGTCGGTCTTTGTCGCAACGCTCGCGACGAGCCTGGCCGGCTGGGGATTGCTGGCCGTGCTCGAGCGCCGTACGCCGAACGCCCGCAACGTCTGGACCCTGGTGGCGACGATCTTCTGCATCACCTCGCTGGGAAGTCCGCTTCTCAACGGCATCGGGGTGGATGCGAAGCTCGCCCTCGCCTCCCTGCACCTGGTGGTGGGCACCATCGTGATCCTCGGCCTTCGCCGGACTGCCCTCACCGCCCGGGAACTCTGCGCCTGAGGAGTACGTCGGATGGAGATGACAGCCTGGAGCGAGTACGCCGCCGCGAAGTCGCGACTCATCGGCGGCTTGCGCGGGACCGTCCTCGAACTCGGCGCCGGACGCGGTGCCAACTTCGCCCACCTGTCACCGAATGTTTCGTGGATCGGCCTGGAGCCGCACGACCGGACCCGGGCCGCTCTGCTTCGAACCGCTCATGACCTCCGGAGACGGCAGGTCCTGGCCGCGCCCGCCGAGCGGATTCCGTTGCCCGAGGCAAGCGTTGACGGTGTGCTCTCGACAGTGGTGCTGTGCTCGGTGTCCGACCTCGGTGCTGCCCTGGCCGAAGTGCGGCGAGTACTCCGGCCGGGCGGCCGGTTCGTCTTCTTCGAGCATGTCGCGGCGCCGCCAGGCACCTGGACGTATCGCCTGCAACGCTTGGCGGCACCTTTCAGTCGCACCTTCGACAAGGGCTGCGACCCGACCCGAGACATCGGTACTGCGATCCGCTCCGCCGGCTTCGCCACGGTCGACCTTGACCGCTACATCCGTCCGGGTCCTCTGCAGGTGCCTTTCATCGCGGGCGTCGCCCACAACGCTGCTGATCAGAGGCGGGCGGCGCGGTAGAACCCTTCGATATGGTCGACGACAAGTTTCGAGGCCTCGTCGGGCCGGCCGGCTCGAATCGCCGCGATGATCGCGCGATGCTCGGCCCGGAGTCCAACTGCGGTCGCATCCCAGTCCGGCAGATTGGGCACAGCCGCCAGCACGTACCCGTGGATGGCCGTCCGCAAGGACGACATCACCGCCGCGATCAACACGTTCCCGGCCAATGCGGCCATCGCCACATGAAATTCCGCATCCAGCAGATGAAACTCCTCCGGCGACAACCCCGCCACGTCCATCCGATCCAACAACCCCTCAGCCACCCCCAACCCCGCCACATCCCCATCGTTGCCCACCACAACCACCCCACCCCCAACAACAGCGGCCGTCGCACCGCCGCTTTCGCGCCCGCCGCCGTCACGCCCGCCGACCGCCAGCCCCCGGCTTTCGCGCCCGCCGCCGTCGCGCCCGCCGACTCCCAGCCCCCGGCTTTCGCGCCCGCCGCCGTCGCGCCCGCCGACTCCCAGCCCCCGGCTTTCGCGCCCGCCGCCGTCACGCCCGCCGACGCCCAGACCCCGGCTTTCGCGCCCGCCGCTGTCACGCCCGTCGACGCCCAGACCCCGGCTTTCGCGCCCGCCGCCGGGCTCGCCGCCCGCCGACCCGCGGCTTTCGCGGCGGCCAACCTTCATCCCGCCATCGCCACCACCAGCAACCCCGCCGCCTTCGCCTCCACCGTCAGCCCTAGCGGTGTCTTGGTTTCTGGCGGCTTGGCGTTCGGCGGCCTGGCGGGCGGCCCAGGATTCGAGGAGGACGCGGGTCTGGACGATGTCGCCCATCGGCAGATGATTGGTTGCCAGGTGCAACCGTAGGAGCGCGGTCAACGGCGAGGCCGGCTCGGCGACGATCACGGCGCCGGCTTCCGGCCCCGACCCGGTGGCGGTCCGCACCACCCCCATCGCCTCGAGCACCCGCACAGCTTCCCGCACCGACGGTCGGCTGATCCCAAGTTGCTCCGCCAGAGACCGCTCTCCCGGCAGCCGCTCGCCGATCCGCAACCGCCCAGCGGCGAGATCAGCCTCGACCCGGCTCAACACCAACTCGTAGTTCTTCACAGCTGCACCCGCCCGACAGCGCCGGTCGGCAACTTCTTCACAGCTGCACCCGCTCGACAGTGCCGGTCGGCAAGTGTTCGTAGTACGCGCCGTTCCTGCTGCTGGACCTCATGCCGGTGAGTGTAGCTGTGTGGTCGGACCACAGGTTATGCTGTGGTCCGACCACACCGTTCCCGGCTGAGAGAGCGCTCCCCGATGACTGATCGACAGCTGCCGCGCTGGTCCGAGCTCAAGCCGCTGCTGCGGGCCAAGCCGGTCACCGTCAACCCGACCGAGCGGAGACTCGCGAAAGCGCTCACCATCGCGGACCTGCGCGCGATCGCGAAGCGCCGTACGCCGCGCTCGGTGTTCGACTACACCGACGGTGCCGCGGAGGCGGAGATCAGCCTGCGCCGCGCCCGCCGGCTCTTCGCCGAGCTGGAGTTGCAGCCGTCGATCCTGCGCAACGTCGCCGACATCGACCTCGGTACGACGATTCTCGGCAAGCGCTCGGAGCTCCCGTTCGCGTTCGCGCCGACCGGGTTCACCCGGATGATGAACCACGAGGGCGAGAGCGCGGTGGTCCGGGTCGCCGAGCGGATCGGCATCCCGTACGCGCTCTCCACGATGGGAACGACCTCGATCGAGGACGTCGCCGCAGCCGGCCCGGACGCGCGCAAGTGGTTCCAGCTCTACGTCTGGAAGGACCGCGACGCGGGGGAGGACCTAGTCAAGCGCTCGGCCGCCGCCGGGTACGAAGCGCTGATGCTGACCGTCGACGTTCCGGTCGCCGGCGCGCGACTGCGCGACGTACGCAACGGATTCACGATCCCGCCGTCGCTCACCGTCAAGACGGTCCTGGACGCCTCCATGCACCCGGCCTGGTGGGCGAACCTGCTCACCACCCGACCACTGACGTTCGCATCGCTGTCGAGCTGGGACGGCACTGTCGCGGACCTGCTGAACCAGTTGTTCGACCCGACGATGACCATCGACGACCTGAACTGGCTCCGCTCGATCTGGGATGGCCCGCTGATCGTGAAGGGCATCCAGACGGTCGAGGACGCCAAGCGAGTTGTCGACGCCGGCGCGGACGCGATCGTGCTGTCTAACCACGGCGGGCGGCAACTGGATCGCGCTCCCACACCGCTGCGAATTCTCCCGGAGGTCCGGAAGGCCGTCGGCGGCGACGCCGAGATCTACCTCGACACGGGCATCCTGAGTGGTGCCGACATCGTCGCGGCTATCGCCCTGGGTGCGGACGCCTGCCTCGTCGGCCGGGCGTACCTGTACGGCCTGATGGCCGGGGGAGAGCGCGGCGTCGCACGGGCCGCCGAGATCCTCACGACCGAGGTGCGCAGGACGATGGCTCTGCTAGGCGTCCCCAGCGTTGCCGACCTCAACCCGTCCCACGTCCGCCTGCCCTAGAGTCCTGCGGGTTCCAACGGCAACTGGGCAACGATCCTCAGCCCACCGGCCGGAGTACGAGTTGCTGTGAGCGTGCCACCGAGTGCGGTGGCTCGCTCGCGCATGCCGATGATCCCGTTGCCCTCCTTGGGCGGCCCGGTCAACGAGTGCCCGTCGTCGTCCACCTGGAGTACGAGCGCGCTGTCGCCGTACTGGATGCGCACTGTCGCCGACGTCGCCTTGGCATGCCGTACGACGTTGGTCAGCGACTCCTGGATGATCCGGAACGCCGCGCGATCCAGGCCGGTCGGCAGTGGTCGTGGTACTCCGTGGATCATGCTGTGCACCTCGAGGCCGGCCATCGACGTACGGCTGATCAGGCTGTCGAGGTGGTCGAGGCCGGCCACGGGTTGGCGTGGTGCTGCTTCGTCCGACTGGCGCAGGATGCCGACGATCGACCGCAGCTCGACCAGTGCTTCCTTACTGGCTTCCTTGATCGCGGCAAGAGCCGGTGCGGCCTGCTCTGGTTGACGATCAGCTAGGTGCAGCGCGGTGGACGCCTGCACGTTGATCAGTGAGATGTGATGCGCCACGACGTCGTGCAGCTCCTGTGCGATCCGCAAACGCTCCTCGCCCGCCTTCCGAAGCTCCTCCTCACGCCGGGTCCTGTCTGCTGCCAGCACACGTTCGCGATGACCGCGGAAGAGTTCGGCCAGGAAGCCGAGTACGACGAAGCAGGTGCCCACTAGGAGGACCTGGTAGATGCTCTGCCCGTTGATCCCGAGTACTACGCGTCCCAGCACGTGCCCGGCGTACAGGGCTACGAGTGCCGACCAGCCCGACACTCGATAGCCCCGGCGGATTGCTGTGAAGACGGCGATGATGAAACTGAAGATGACCGGGCCGTACGCGTACTGCATCAGCATGTAGACGAGAGTGGAGACGACTGTTGCCCACAGCACCGGGATCGGCCGGCTGCGAAGCCAGTAGAGCGATACCGAGCCGATCAGGAGTAGCACGACCATGAACCAGTCGGCTGCCCGGCGATCGGTTTCGCCACGCGAGGCCCCGAACGATCCCACCACCGCGACCACCGAGACCACGACCGGCAGCATCACCCGCCGGACGCGGTCGTCGTGTGAGAGCTCGGTACTGGCCACCCTCGAACCGTAGACGGCTGCACGTCCCACTGTCATCGCCGCCACGTGGTACTTCGTACTGCTACACCTGCGGTACGCCTTGGGTCAGTACTTCGTCTTGTAGATGCCGGCCTCGTACTGCGGACCGTAGTACTCCTCCAGCTCGGCCAGATCCGCGTCCTTGCGGTCCAGGGCCTTCGCGATCTTCGCGCGGCTCGGCATCGCGTCCGGGTTCCACGTCTCGGGCTTCCAGATCTGCGAGCGCAGGAACGCCTTGGAGCAGTGGTGGAAGATCTCCTCGATCTCGACCAGCAGTGCCAGTTGCGGCCGGTTGCCCTTGACGATCATGTCGTCAAAGAACGGCGCCTCGCGGATGATCCGGGCCCGGCCGTTGATGCGCAGCGTCTCGCCGCGACCCGGCAGCAGGTAGATCAGGCCGACGTGCGGATTGCTGAGGATGTTGGTGAAGCCGTCGATGCGGCGGTTGCCCGCCCGCTCCGGAATCACGATGGTGGTGTCGTCGAGCACCTTGGTGAACCCGGTCGGGTCGCCCTTGGGGGAGACGTCGCAACTGCCGTCCGCCGCGGAGGTCGCGATCAGGCAGAACGGTGACTCGGCCAGCCACTGCCGGTCCAGCTCGTGCAGTTCCTTGCGGGTCTTGTCCGTTGCGTGCTGCAACGGTGCCGGGACCACCTCGCGCAGCTCTTCGTACGAGGTGATCTCGGCCAGTTCTGTCAGGTCCAGAAGGTGGTTCATCAGGCTGCGCACTCCCCATTGAGCGACGGCTCGACCACCTGGCTGGCGGGCCGGGTCCGTGCCGCCCATCGTACGGTGGGACCAATCGCCATACTGGTCCCCAGGAACACTGCACCGAGCACTACCCAGCCGATCGGACCCCAGCCGAGGACCAGTGTCGTCAGCAGCGCCGGGCCGAGCATGCGGGCGATCGCGGGTCCAGTGCCGAAGAAGCCCTGGTACTGGCCCTGCTTGTCGGCGGGGGCGAGGCCGAAGCTGATTTCCCAAGCGCCAGAGGCCAGCTTCATCTCGCCGAGCGTCAGGAGAACTGCAGCGACAGCCAGTACTGCGGCGGCGCCGGCTGGAGCCATTCCGAATGCGGTGACCGCGAAGACCCCGCACGCGGCCAAGAAGGCGAGTCCGGCGAAGCGGATCGAGCGGGTCGCAGTACGGAGGTCCTTCACGCCGCGGGCGACGCGTACCTGGAACAGCGTGACGCCGATAGTGTTGACGATCAGCAGCGAGGCGACCATCCAGCTGGGAGCACTCGTGCGCTCCACGATCCACAGCGGTGCGATGAGGCTGAGCAGCGGCATGAACATGAGCATCACGGCGTTGAGCAGCGCGAGTACGGCGTACGGGCGGTCGTGCAGGACGGCCAGGCGAGGTTCGCCGGCGACCTTGAGTACCGCGGTGACTGTCGGGACCCGGTGGATCAGAGCGGCGGCGATGAGGAAGCTGGCGGCGTCGACAGCAAACACAGTCAGGTACGCCGGTGCCGTGTCGGACCGCAGCGCTACGCCACCGAGTGCAGCGCCTACGGCCAGGCCTGCGTTCACCGTGGATTGCAGGAACGCCCGGATGCGAGTGCGTTCGGCAGGGGCGACCAACCCGGCCAGTAGAGCTTGCCGTGCGGCAGTGAGGCCGGTTTGGCTGCTGGCGTAGGCGATCGCTGCGATCAGGAACAGCGGGAAGCTTCGGACGAACAGGAACGATCCGACCGAGAGCGCGGTGGACAACGCCAGCAGGATCGCGACGCCGCGCGGGCCCTTGCGGTCGGCCAGGTTGCCGAGCGGGACGCCGGTGAGGAAGCCGATCAGCCAGGCGATCGTGAGTCCGAGGCCCACCTGGGCGGTGGAGAGGCCGACCACTCGGATGAAGAACAGCGCCGAGGTGACGATGAATGCGCCGTCGCCGACGGAGTTGGCCAGCTGGGCCATGGCGAGGTTGCGGGCTGCGCCGGCGGGCGGGAGGAGCCTGGTCAACCGGCCTCCGGTGGAGGTTTCGGTGCGATCGGTGGCGGTGCTGGTCATCTTCGGTCTCCTTGCTCGCGCTTGATGCTCTGAGCCTAGGAGCACAGCGGCCCAGACATCAGATCCACTTCCGGTGGAGCTTGGTGGGCCAATTATTCTGGGCTTCGATGCCGCCGGATTGCCCTGTGGACAACCGCGGAACGGGCCGCGAATCGCGGCACCTTGTAGGTATGAGCTTCCTGAATCTCCCCCCGGACTGGTCCGAGAGCCCGCTGTCGGACCCCACCCTCGCCCGTGACGTGGTCGATCTCTGCGTGAGCGCAGGCGACCGCCGCCTCGGCCTGTTCAAAGTGATCTTCTGCGACGAAGAGGATCGCTTCCGCGGCGGTGTCGACATCTCGCTCCGCGACCGGCACGGCCAGCTCCACCTGACCGACTGCCGCACGGTCATCGAGCCCGTCGTGGCGGCCCTGAGCGACCATCCCGACATCGGCCTCCTGCTGGCTCTCGGCCGACCCGGCCCTGAGTTATGGCCGGCTATAGACAACCAGTGGGCCGAGCTGGTGGCCGCCATTTGCAACGAAGCCGGCGTCCGGCTCCTTGCCTTCTACGTTGCGACTGCCGACCACATCCACCGCGTCGAAGCGCCGATCAATGTCTGAGCGGCGCCCCGTCGACGGCGGGCTGGCCGTCGTCGCTGAGCCGGACCTCGGCAGGTTCACTGAGCGTGTTGAGCAGGCGGAGGCCGTCCTCGGCCGGGCTTTCGGGTGCCGCGGACAGGACGATGAGTTCCATGCCCGCTTCGGCCGGGAGGACGAAGTTCTCCTGATGCAGTTCGAGGAGTCCGACCAGCGGATGCCGGTAGGCCTTGCGGCCATGGGTGCGGGCGCTGACGTCCGCGCGGGCCCAGAGTTTACGGAAGCGGGTGCTGCCCATCGCCAGCTCGCCGATGAGGGAGGCCAGCCGGGGGTCGTCGGGGTATTTGCCGGCCGCCAGCCGCAGGTGTCCGACGACATCGAGAGTGCAGGCTTCCCAGTCGGCGTACAGACCTCGCTCGGTCTCCTCGAGGAAGATGTGCCGGGCCGTGTTCAAGCCCGGGAGCGCCCGGCCGTAGAGGAGTCGGGCCAGCCGGTTTCCTGCGAGCACGTCCAGCCGGTGGTTGATGATCAGCGCAGGTGCGTTGGGGACAAGGTCGAGCACGCGCAGAAGTTCGGGTCGCAGTCGTCCGCTCGGCGCTTTCGCGCGACGGCGACGCTGCCGGGCGAGCCGGTAGAGGTGCGCGCGTTCGGTCTCGTCGAGGCCGAGGACGCCGGCGAGTGCGTCGAGGATCTGTTCGGAGGGCTGGGTGGCGCGGCCCTGCTCCAGGCGGACGTAGTAGTCGACGCTCACCCCGGACAGATGCGCGACCTCTTCGCGGCGCAGACCTTCGACGCGACGGCGGCTGTCGGTGGGGATGCCGACGGAAGCAGGGTCGACCCGGGAGCGCCGGGTGCGCAGGAAGCCCGCGAGATCGTCCATGCCACCAATTATGGCCTCGGATGGTGGCCGTGAAGGTGGCCCTGCCGATACCAGGAAGTCTCGTCCGACGGTGAAAGCGTCCCTGAACAAGGCGGTCTCGAAGGCCGAGCATCGATGGCAACAGCACTCATCGAAAGGAATAGCTATGAAGACGCTCATCGTCTACGCCCACCCCGAGCCGCGTTCGCTGAACGGTTCACTGAGGGACCTCGCCGTGACCACGCTCGAAGCCGCGGGACACGAGGTGCAGGTGAGCGACCTGTACGCGATGAACTGGAAAGCCGTGGTCGACGCGGCCGACTTCGGTGCGCAAGCCACCAGTCCGCTTCAGGTAGTGCGGAGTTCCGGTGCGGCGTACGACGCCGGCGCGCTCACGCCCGATGTGGTGGCCGAGCAGCAGAAGCTGCTGTGGGCCGACACGGTGATCTTCCAGTTCCCCCTGTGGTGGTACGCGATGCCGGCCATCCTCAAGGGCTGGGTCGACCGGGTGTTCTCGTACCACTTCGCCTACGGCGTCGGTGTCCACGACGAGACCCGGTACGGCGAACGCTTCGGCGAAGGCACTTTGCAGGGCCGGCGGGCGATGCTCTCGGTCACAGCCGGCGGTCCCGAATCCCACTACAGCGATCGCGGAATCAACGGCCCCATCGAGGACCTGCTCTTCCCGATCCACCACGGGATCCTCTACTACCCAGGTCTGGAGGTCCTCCCGCCGTTCGTCCTCTACGGCACGGACCGAATGACGCCTGACGAGTTCAAGGACGCCGCGAAGATGTGGACCGAGCGCCTGCTCTCACTGGAGACAACCGACCCGATCCCCTTCAGACCACAAAACTTCGGCGACTACGAAATCCCCTCCCTCCAACTCAAACCACACCTCGAACTCCCCGGCCGCCGCGGCTTCGGCCTCCACGTCCACGCTTAGCCGTGTCGCGGTCGTCCGGCGCCGGCGCTGCGGTGAATCGCTGGCCCTTTGGGCATCGTTCCCGAGAGCGCCCCTGCCGACAGCGAGCATCGGCCGCGCCATCCGACCCATCCAGGCCAGGACGGCGCGGTTGACCAACATCCAATGGGGCATCAGCTGCCTCATCGTGGACTTCGTCCGCCTCAACTTGGCGCGCGTCACGGGACGGGAATCGAGTCACCCAGACCGGCGTACAGGTAGCGGTTGCCGAACGCCTCGCTCAGTGCCAGGAAGGCGGGTTCACCCGTGCAGTGGCCCGGGGCGACGGTTTGTACGTGCCACTCGTCGCGGAGTGCCTGCGCGACGCGACGCACTTCGGGCTCCTCGGTCAGGACGAGGTGGAGCCCGCCGGCGATGCAGTGGACACGGTCGTCGATCGCGGCAGCGGCCTCCAGGATCCGCTCGATGCCCGGGTGCGAGCATCCCACCACCAGCACCAGTCCCTGCGAGGTCCGCAGCGCGAGGGAGATCTCGCGCAACTCACGCGTTCCCGCCACTTCCGAGACGACGGCGATCAGCCATGCGCCGCTTCCCAGCGGGGTCGACTCCTCGATCCAGGTGAATCGTGCGCCCGGCCACGGCGTGCCGTGGCGGATGACGTCGGGCGGCTCGCCGTCGTAGTACTGCATGGATCGCGGCAGCGACGGGCGGCGCGGGTAGAAGTGGCCGGGAAGGCTCGAGCCGAACACGCCGTACAGTTCGGCCGGCGCGTAGACCGGCACGTCGGGGTTGACGTGCAGCAGGTGATCGAGCCCGGACGTGTGGTCGCCGTGTCGGTGCGAGACCACGACGAGATCGATCGTGCGCAGGTCGACACCCAGGGCGTCGGTGTTGGCGGCGAACGTCCGCGAGTCGTTCCCGGTGTCGAAGAGAATCCGCTGACCCTCGAACTCCACAAGAGCAGCGAACCCCCACTCCTTGATCAGGCCGGGTCGCCGCCCGAACGCGTCGTGGAGGACCGTGATCCGGTTGGTCGTCCCACCCCGAGGCTCCATGCCTCACCTGACCACAGCGCACGGCGTACGTCGAGTGGCGCACGAACCGCCGTGCCGCCGATCTACGGCTCAACACATCCCAGACGACTCCTCCGGAGCGGCTACGCTGCGTAAGGGAACAGGTGTTCGAATCAGGGTGTACTCTGGTTCGCATGGCTGGAGGGCTTCAGGCTTCGTTGCTGGATGCGTTCGAGGATCCTGCGCTGGGATCTCTTGAAGGGCTGCAGCGGACAGAGTTGGGTCAGGGCGCCTGGATCGACGTGCTGCCGGGGTGGTTGACCGGTGCGGACCAGGTTTTCGATCGTCTTGCGGTCGAGGTGCCGTGGCGCGAGGAGCGGCGGCAGATGTACGACCGGATGGTCGACGTCCCTCGCCTGCTCTGCTTCTACGGCGAGACCGACAATCTCCCGTTGCCGATCCTCGACGAGGCGCGCGACGCGCTCAGCGATTGGTACGCCGAGGAACTGGGGGAGCCGTTCCGCACGGCGGGTCTCTGTTACTACCGCGACGGACGGGACAGCGTCGCCTGGCACGGCGACAAGATCGGTCGCGGCGCCCGCGAGGACACCATGGTCGCCATCCTCTCCGTCGGCGAACCACGAGTCCTAGCCCTCCGCCCGCGCCCCGGCAGCACATCGGCAAAGGTCGCCTCCACCATCCGCTACCCCCTCGGCCACGGCGACCTCATCGTCATGGGCGGCTCCTGCCAACGCACCTGGGAACACGCCATCCCCAAATCCACCACCCACACCGGCCCCAGAATCAGCATCCAATACCGCCCCCGCGGCGTCCGCTGAATCCCCAAGCGGCCCTCTCGCCACCCGAGCCGCCGAGCCACCCGAGCCACCCGAGCCGCCGACCTGCCCAAGCCGTTGGCCGAGTAGCTGACATCCTTGCCCAGAAGGATCGGCTGGACCGTGGATGAATGAGACTGGAGGCATGTGCGCGGGCGAGTTGGAGGATGTATGCGGCAACTGCTGATCCGGAACTGTTCTGTCCTGGTCGTCCCCGAAACAGGGGAGTGCCGTCTCGACGAAGCCCAGGACATCCACATCCAGGACGGCGCGATTACCGCGATCACCAACACCGGTACGCCAGATGACCGGCGCCCTGATCCCGTGCATCCGGCTGACGCACGTCCGGGCGATGCCCGGTGGGTCGACACCCGCTCTGATTCAGGGCTTCCGGCCGATACTCGCGCGGTCGACGCGCGTTCGGTCGACGCCGGAGTACTGGAGGTGCTCGATGGGAGCGGGTTGGTTGCTGTGCCGGGGTTGACCAATTCGCATACGCACAGTCCGATGGTGATGATGCGGGGTGCGGCGGAGGATGTGTCGATCGACGACTGGTTCAATCGCAAGATCTGGCCGATGGAAGTGAACCTCACTCCCGAGCGCGTCCGGGTCGGCGCCCGGCTCGCCTGTGCGGAGATGCTGCTCGCCGGCGTCACCACCTTCGTCGACCACTACTTCCACGCCGACCAGATCGCCGAAGCAGCCCTCGAATCCGGTATCCGCGCCGACCTCGCTCCGACCTTCTTCTCCTCCACCGGCACCGAAGCACGAGAAGCCGCCTTCGCAGCAGCCCGCGAGATCCGCGCACGAGGCGAAGCAGCCGCAAACAAACAACCGCCACGCATCACGGCATCCCTCGGCCCACATGCGCCTTACACAGTCTCCGACGAAGACCTCCGCCGTACTGCGGAAGTCGCGCGTGCCGAAGGATTTCGGATCCACCTGCACGCAGCCGAGACGGAGGACCAGACGCAGTCGTCGATCGACCGCCACGGCGTCACCCCGATCGAGGTGCTCGCGCGTACCGGCGTACTGGAAGCTGGTGCCCTGATCGCCCACGGCTGCGGCATCCGCGAAGCCGACCTCGCCTTGCTGGCACCCTTCGCTGACCGTACGGCGGTCGCCTGCTGCCCCAAGGTCTATCTCAAACTCGCGATGGGCTCGACCACCCCGATCAAGTCGCTGCAATCGGCCGCCATCCCCGTCGGCATCGGCACCGACGGAGCGGCGGTCCACAACACCTTGGACCTCTGGGAATCACTGCGCCTCGTCGCCCTCACCCAGAAACAACGCGAACAGAACGCCGAGTGGATGACCGTCTCGGACACGCTCCGCCTCGCCACGCGAGGCGGAGCGACCGCCTCGGGCCACCTCACAGGCGCCCTCGAACCAGGCGGCCGGGCCGACATCACCCTTGTCGACCTCTCAGCGCCACACCACCAGCCGACCCACGACGCCCGGGCGAGCCTCGTCTACTCCACCCGAGCATCCGACGTGGTCCATGTCGTTGTCGACGGCAACATAGTCGTCCGCGACCGAACACTCACCACCGTCGACCTCGCCGAGATCCTCGAGGATGCCCGCGCCGTCGCGCACACCCTCGTGGACCTCACCGCAAACAGCACAATCCAGACCTACGCCCCCTGACCCGACCGCCTGGTTCAAGCCCCTTACCCGAGCGCCTGGCTCAAGCCCTGACCCGAGCGCCTGGCCAATGACCCGAGCGCCTGGCTCAAGCCCTGACCCGAGCGCCTGGCCAATGACCCGAGCGCCTGGCTCAAGCCCCTGACCCGAGCGCCTGGCCAATGACCCGAGCGCCTGGCTCAAGCCCCTGACCCGAGCGCCTGGCCAATGACCCGAGCGCCTGGCTCAAGCCCCTGACCCGAGCCCCCTGACTCGAGGCCCGTGACTCGAGGCCCCTGACTCGAGGCCCCTGACCTACGCTGCCTGATCGCCTTCGCAGATCCTCCGGACCGTCTCCAGTTCTTCGTCGATGAACTTGAGCTGATCCCCGACCGCCTCCTCCGGCGTACCGGGAGGGAACAAGATCGTGAACTGGTACTCGCTGCCCTCCCCATTGGGCAGCACCCGGCTGAACCCACCGACCCGGAGGTCATGGGCGCGAAGGAAGTCCACCGTCCCGTACTCCGACGAGGTGCGCACCACGACGCGCAGCTGACCCGCCTCGCTGTCGATGACCCACTCGTCACCACTTTGCTCGATCTTCGGCGCGAACCCCGGCGCCCACTCCGGCAGGTTCCGCGCGTCGGCCACGTACTCGAAGACAGTCTCCGGGGAGGCGGCAATGGAAATGGTCCGCGTCTCGGCGCGGGAGAAATTAGTAAGCATGTGTAGATCATATGCATCTGCGTATCATCTGTCACTACCTATCATGACCGGGTGGAACGCGAAGACCTCGGAGCCCTGCTCGCCCGGCTGATCCGCCGCATCATGGAGGCGGAGCGCCCGCTGCTGGAGGCGCACGGTCTCTCGATGTGGGGCTACTCCGTCCTGACCCGCCTCGCGGACCAGCCGATGGAGACCCAGCAGGCGCTCGCGAAATCCATCGGCTACGACAAGTCCCGCCTGATCGCGCTCCTCGACGACCTGGAGGCCGATGGCCTCCTCACCCGCCAGCCCGACCCCTCGGACCGCCGCGCCCGCACCGTCACCCTCACCCCCACCGGCAAGTCTCGCCTCCGCGCAGCCAAGGCCGACATCCGAGCCATGGAAGAAGACCTCCTAGCCCCCCTGACCCCCACCGAACGCCGCCACCTCCTGACAGCCCTACCCCGCCTAGCCCAAACCCCCGACGAATAACAGCGGCCCCGGACTCTGATGATGAGTCCGGGGCCGCCGTTCGTACGACGGGTTTAGCTGACCGTGAAGGTCTTGGAGGGGGAGACGGCGGTGGCGTGGTCTGCGTCTGCTACGAAGACCACTCGGTAGGTGTAGGTGCCCTTGGCCGTCGGCTTGATGGCGAAGGCGTAGTTGCCGGTGCTGTTGAGCTTGGTGGACGTGATGGTCGACCAGGTCGAACCGCTGAGCCGCTGGAGGTAGACCAGCGAGCCGGCGTGCTGCGGGCGGACGTAGCCGTAGAAGTTGGTCGAGGCACCGAGCTTGATCGCGGTCGGGGAGACGTACGACGCGATGGTCGGACGAACCTCGACGGTGAAGTTGCCGGTGCGGGAGCCCAACAGATCAGCCGAGCCGTTGTAGCCCCACGCGAACACGGTCGAAACCGACGGGGCGTAGACCACGCTGGCCGTTCCGTCGGCGGCGGTTGTCCTGCGGGCGATCTCGCGCCAGACCGTGCTGTTCTTGTTGCGGCCGTAGAGCGAGAGCGGGACGCCGGCGAGCGCTGCCTTGGTGTCGATCCGGCTCGCCTTGCCGTTCAGCGTGACCGAGCCACCGAAGTTGACGATCGATGCACTGGCTGAGGTGAGGCTCGTGGCCGTGCCGATCAGCTGAGTGGTGGCAGGAGTGGCGCTGAGCTTGCCGCTCCGGTCCTTCACCCATGCGCTGAAGGCGTAGCTGGTCGCATTGGCCAGCCCGGTCGCAGTACCGGATGTGGTTGCGCCCGGCGCATACGCGGTACCGGCGGTCGGTGAAGCAGGCGGAGTGGTTCCGGCTGCACCTCGTACGACGACCTGGTCGAGGTCCGTGATGCCGGGGAGGGTCCAGCTCAGCGCAGCCGTGGTGTAGCCACCGGTCGCATCGAAGGCGCTCAACGGGGCCGGAGCCTGGTCAACCGTGCGGAAGACCGAGGTGAAGGTCGACGCGGTTGCCCCGCTGGTCTCCTGCACACCGTCGATCGAGATCCGGTACGGCGTGTTGTCGAGCAACTCCGCGGTCGGCGTGATGGTGATTTGCTTCGTGTCGACCGCGTAGTCGACCGTGCTCGGCACAACAGCGCCAGTCTTGCCGTTGAGCAGTTGGACAGTACTGTCGATGACGCTCGCCGGCGACAGGTCGGTCGCCGAGGTGATGACGGGCTTCACCGTCTGCGCAACACCGTTGGAGTAATCGGGCACCGACGAGTTCTGCACCCAGGCGTGGTCGAAGGGAGCAGGTCCGGCCGAGGACGCGGCGTACGACACGGTGTACGCCCGGCTGTCGCGCGAACCGTTGTAGTTGCGCACGGAGATGTAGTTGTCGCCGACCACGAGGTTGACGTTGACGCTCGCTGTCAGCGTCTGCGCCGTGTCCGGCTCGTAGTTGATCTCGGCGCCGCCGATCTGCTGCAGGTCCTTGTCGTAGACCTTGACGACGGGAGCGAAGTTCTGCGCCCGGTTCTCGAAGTCGTAGACCGGGCTGGTCACGTTGACCACCACGCTGCGCGCGGAGGCCGAAGTGATCTTGTACCAGTCGACGTCCCCTTCTGGGCCGGTCGTGCCGGTGATCGAGCTGCCGGTGATCGCGGTGGCGCGGGCCGGGACGTCGTTGCCATCCGGTCCGGCACTCCAGAACTCCGGCGCCCACGAGCCGCCAAGAGCGTTGTAGGCGTCGAGAATGCCGGCGCCGTAGAACGGGTCGAGGCCGCGCGGGCCCGCGTCACGAGCCGTCGACTTGAGACGTGCCATGACCTGGGCCGGCGTGTAGCTCGGGTACTTGTTCCGCACCAGAGCGGCGACGCCCGCGACCATCGGGGCGGAGAACGACGTGCCGCTCCCGGTCCAGTACGGCAGGTAGCCAGCCGGCGTCAGGCTGCGGGGACCGGTGGAGATGATGTTCCAGCCCGGCGCTGCGATGTCGACCCAGTCGCCCTGCGTGCTGAAGCTGGTCAGCGCGCCGTTGTTGTCGGTCGCCGCGACGGAGAGGACCTCCGGGTACGACGCGGGGAAGTGCGGCACGTTGACGCCGGTGTTGCCGGCGGCCGCCACGACGACGACGCCCTTGGCGACTGCGGACTTGACCGCGTCGTGCAGCAGGCTGTCGTCACCGTCGCCGCCCAGTGACATGTTGATCACCTTGGCGCCGTTGCTCGCGGCCCAGTTGATGCCGGCGATGATGCCGGAGTCGGGGCCGGAGCCGCTCGAGTCGAGCACCTTGACCGGGAGGATCTTCACGTTCCAGGCGACACCGGCGACGCCGACACCGTTGTTGGTGTTCGCGCCGATGATGCCGGCGGTCATCGTGCCGTGGCCGTTGTCGTCGTTCGGGGACGTGCCCGGCCGGATCTCGTTGTATCCGGCCAGTACGCGGCCCGCCAGGTCGGGGTGACCGGCGTCGATGCCGGTGTCCAGTACGGCGACCGTCTGCGCACCTGCCGTCTTGGTCAGGTCCCACGCCTGCGGCATCCGGATGGCGCCGAGCGCGCCGGCTTGGTCGGAGCCGTAGTACGTGTCGTTCGGCGCGGACGACGCCGTACGGATGTAGTCCAGCGAAGCCTTCTCGACGCTCGCGTCGGCCTTCAGCGTCTTCAGCATGTCCGGCGCGGCGAGCTCGCTCTTCACCGCGACGATGCCGGAACCGACGGCGGCCGACGAGCGGCTCTTGACCTTGCCGAGTGCCTTGGACTTCGCCGAGGCGGAGGCGGTCTTCTTGAACTTCACCAGCACGGTGTTCGGCGTGTAGGCGTCCTTGGCCGGCTTCGCGGTGCGCGCGGTGTGCTTGACGGCGTACGGGCCGGGTTGCGGCTGGGCGGCGTTACCGGACGAGCCGGTGAGAGTGATCAGGGTGGCGGCTACCAGGGCAGCGGGCACTCCGAGGCTCAGGAGATGGACTGGGCGGACGGGAATCACGGACCCCCCCAAGGGTCTAAGAGTGACATTCTTGCCGGAGTATGTCAGAGGGTGGGACCAACTTTCCCGGCTGTCTCGATGTCAAAAGCTGCAATCGCGCTCCGACGTCCCGGCTGGACCGCCGCAGGAGGCGGATATCCGCGAGCTCGCGAGGAGAACCCATGAAGTACATGCTGTTGATCCGCCCGGACGTCGACTTCACCGGTGAGGTGCCGGCCGACATGGTCGCTGCGACCGTTGCCTGGGTGGAGGAGATGACGGAGCGTGGCGTGCGATTACACGGTGACGCGATCCGTCCTGCGTCGGAGGGGGTTGGCGTCCGCCGGCGCGGCGGCAAGGTGGTCACCACCGACGGTCCGTACGCGGAGGCGAAGGAACAGATGGGCGGGTACGACATGCTCGAGTGCCGCGATCTGGAGGAAGCGATCGAGATCGCGTCCAAGCACCCGGTCGCCGAGATCGGCGTCGTAGAAGTCCGCCCCGTCGCAGAGATCGCCTGACCCGTACTGCGGGTCTGTGGTCGCCGTCGGCCCCTACTGCGGGCAGTTGTTGCTCTAGTCCCTTGTGCTGCGATTGATGGTCGCCTGGAGAGCACTGCGGGTCGGCACCGCAGCCCGCGAGCGCGGCGGGCCGGGCCCCTCGGGACAGGGGCCCGGCGCCGCGCAGTACCGGCTGCTTGGGAGGGGGAGCCGGTGCTGCCGCAGAAGAAGTTGTCAGGCGGGGTCGAAGTACCAGCGCTGGCAGGAGCCGCCGTGGAAGGGCCAGATGATCACGTCGGCGCCGCGATCAGTTGAGCAGCCTGCGACGTCGAGGGACTTGCCGCTGCCCGTGCCGATGATCTTGTAGGCACCACCGACGATCGGCTCGATCGTCCAGGTCTGGCAGTCGGCTCCGGTGTAATCCCACAGATCCACCGGCGTCACGTCGGCGGTCGAGCAGCCGGATGCCTCCAGCGCCTTGCCCGTGTTCCCGTCGATGATCTTGAAGGTAGTCCCGGTGACGTTCTCGATATGCCATTTCTGACACGGGCTTCCGGCGATCCGGTCCCACATCCGTACGTCGGCGCCGTTCTGGCTCTGGCAGTCGACGACGTCCAGGTCGAAACCGCCGGCCTCCGCCCTGAGCCGGTAGATACCGTCGGTCATCGGCGGGGGAGTACCGCTGGAGACATCGAGGAAGTTGCTGTCGATATTGATCGTGACGCCACCCCAGGTCTCGTTGTGGTCGCCCTTGTACTGGTGCAGTCGCTGATGGTTCACCCACAGGCCACTCGGGATGTACTGGCCGCCGTCGGTGTTCGCAGCCCCGTTCCACCACGCGAACCAGATGTGATCGGGCGACGTGTAGCGGCTGTCACCGGCGCCGCTGGCGAGGTCCCGGCCACCGGAGCCCGCGCTGCTGTAAACGCCGCCGAGGAAACCGCGAGCGCGAAGCTCGTTGGTCCAGCCGCTCACATAAGAGAGCACTGCATCCTTGCAGGCCGCGGTCGTCGGGTAGGCCTCGATGTCGGAGTAGAGAGCGCTCCCTGGGCCGATCCCGAGGTTCAGCGCCGCCTGCGCCGAGACACCGGCGGATTGCGCTCCCTGGCTTCTCGCCGTGGCGGGATCGAAGGACATCTTCGGGTTCCGGGTGCCGCACGGAGCCTGGTAGCCCACGTCGATCGGCATGAACGACCAGCCGTTGGCGGCGTTCGAGGAGACCCATGATGCGGTCAGATTCGCTTGGCTGCAAGAACGCGAGGCGCCGCTGATGTAGATGCCGACGGCCTTGAACGGCGAAGCCTTCCACGCGTTCATTGCACCGAGCGACGGCGCGGTGCACTGATCGAACGCCTGCTGGTTGATCATGTTGCCTGGAGCAACGACAGTGGAGGTCGTGGCGTTGGGCTGGGCGGTCGCTTTCGGCTGGGTCGTGGTCTTCGGCGGTGCTGGGGGCTGAGCGGGTGGTGGGGCGAGCTTGGCCGGCGTACCGCCGCTGGTCAGTCGCGCCTTGCCAAGGATCTGCCGTACGGACGATTCCTGGTCGAAGCCGTGTACTGCGGTGACCAGGACACCGGCGTCTTCGACGGCGACCTGGATCTCGTTGTCCGAGGAGGCCGCGGTCGCGGGCGCCGTCGCAGTACGGGGCATTGAAGCGACTGCCGTACGCCGGGGCGCCGAGCCGTTGAGTGGCTCGATCACCAAGCCGGCGGTGCGTCCGACGAGGTGAGCCGGGCAGTTCTGCTGCGCCGCGGGGTGACCGAGGTAGACGGCCGGCTGGTCGAACCGGACACAAGCTGACGGATCGGCGGCGAGGTCGACCACCTTCCAATCGGACGGTACGGCGACCTGGTAGCCGTGGTACTTCACGATCCGGTCGACTGAGGCGCCTTGGGCAGGAGTGATGCCGGCGGACAAACCGACCACGGCGAGACCGGCGGCCGAGATCAGGGAGAGCGCTCTTCGGGAACGTTTCATGGTGATCCTTCGTGGGCGGCGAGGTGCGACGCCCCCACGGTCCACCGACCCACCCAACCCCGCCACCCTTTCGAACCAGACAAAACCCTCACCGCACGTAACGAGCGAAGCGGGGTGAAATGCAGGTGCAGGGCGGGGCTGTGCCCGGCGGGGTGTCGCAAGTCGAGCGGACGAGCAGTGGGCCCACGTGGGCTGCGGGTGCGGCGGGTCGGGCGGACGAGGCAGTGGGTTCAGGTGGGTTGCGGGTGCGGCGGGTCGGGACGTTGGAGTAGTTGGTGGTTTTAAGGTGGGAGCCCGAGTGGTTGGAGTTGGTGATGGGTGACGGTGCGCCTGGTTCTGGGTTGGGTGGGTGGCGGAAGGGGCCGTTCACGGGGGCGGGGTTGACCTATGACTGTTATGAGAAGGGGTCGGGGCCGGGGGTGGTGCTGATTCCGGAGATTCCTGGGATCACGCCGCCGGTGCTGGGGCTTGCGGATCATCTGGTCGACGAGGGGTTCACGGTGGTGATCCCGTCGCCGTTCGGGACGCCGGGGCGGCCGGAGACGATGGGGTACACGATGGGCGTGTTCGCGCGGCTCTGTGTCAGCAAGGAGGTCCGGGCGTTCGCGGTCGACGCGAAGCGACCGATAACGGCGTACCTGAGAGCGGTTGCTGCCGATCTCGCCGCCCGTACGCCGGGGCGCGGGGTCGGCGTGATCGGGATGTGCTTCACCGGCGGGTTCGCACTGGCGACCGCGGTGGACGACGTCGTACTGGCGCCGGTGATGAGTCAGCCGGCCGCACCGTTCCCGCTCGGCGCGGCCCGACGGCGTGATCCCGGGGTCTCGCACGAAGAACTCGAGCGCGTCGTGGAGCGCTCTCGTACGGACGGTCTTTGTGTTCTCGGACTGCGGTTCAGCGAGGACCGGGCAGTACCGCCCGAGCGTTTCGCGACGCTGCGAGAACACCTCGGCGACGCCTTCGAGGTGATCGAACTCGACTCGAGCCCCGGCAACCCCGGCGGCTTCAAGAAGAGCGCGCACGCAGTCCTCACCGCCGAGGTCCGCGAAGCTCCGGGCCACCCAGCCCTCGCCGCACGCACCCGCACAGTCGAGTTCCTCCGAGAACACCTCACCCCCACCACCTGACCCAACCCGCCAGTACCACCGATTCGTGTGCCTGGTTGGGTGCTGGTTGCTCGTGGGTAACAAGAGCCGGGTGGAGTGGGGTGGTGACGGTGGGTGGGGGGAGTGTTAAGGGACGGTATGGAATTCCTCGGGTGTGATTGGGGCGGGTGTCGAGCGGGAACCTGGAATAGCAAAATCGAGGACGAGCGCGCTTTCCGGCCCGTACCGCCGGGGATTCCGTTGCTCTACGCAAGGTGACAGGAGCCGTGCGTGAACCTCGTGGATTTGCTCTGGCCGCAGCCCCCGCGGGCATGGCACCATCGGCCGTCGGGGGAGATATGTCACCAGGGGGCAGACGAATGGCGAAAGCCAAGCGGGCGAACCACCGGACCGGTTCGGAGCACGTCGACGAACCGGGCTGGGAGTCTGCGGCCGGTACCGGAAACACCGGTCCGGGTACCAACGGCTACACCGGCCAGAACGGTGGCAACGGCAAAGGTGGCAACGGCGAGGGTGGCAACGGCCGAGGCGGGAACCGTGCCGATGGTGGCAATGGTGCCAATGGCCACGATGCGGATGCTTCGGGGGGCGTTGGATCGGTGAGTGATCGTCCGGTCGCGCAGAGCGCGGAGGGTGCTCGGCCGCCGCAGTACGGGCCGCAGAACGGGTCCTTTCCGCAGTCCGGTCGTCAGGACGAGCAGGCTCGCGGTCGACAGGCCCAGGATCGGACGCAGCAAGGCCAGAACGGCCAGCAGGGACAGAACGGCCAGCAAGGCCACAGCGGGCAGCAGGGACAGTACGGATTGCAGGGACAGCGAGGCCACGAAGGTCAGGAGCCCCAAGGACAGAACGGGCAGCGGGGGCAGGTTTCGACGGCGGTGTGGCGGACCGTGCAGCGGCCGCAGAGTCTGCCGTCGAACGGCCAGCCGCAGCAGAACAGACCTGCGGATCTCGGTACGCCGGTGAAGGTGGACGAGATCGCCATCGCGGCGATGACGTTGTCCGAGAATCTTCAGGCTGCCGCTCGTGGTCTACCGGAGTCTGTTGAGTCGCGGCAGTTCCGGCGCGATCTGGACGAGGCCGCCGACACGTTCCGCGAAGCTGCCAACGAGCTGGAATCGACCGCAGGCAAGCTCCTTCGGCTTGCTGCCAGCGAAGGTGAGACCTGCGGTGTCGTCTGGGGCGACTGTCCCGATCACGGTCTCACGCTGATGAATGTCGGTGAGGTCGTCACCTGCCACGTGCTCGGCTGTCACCGCGAGTACGAGGGCGTCATCGAGCGTTGCACCCAACCGGTCGCCTACCGGGTCGTCGACGCCGCCGGGCCGGCCGTGATGACCTGTGCCGGTCACGCGATCGCCTGCCGGCTGCACCTCGACGGTGCAGTCATCACCCTCGCCTCCGACAGCCTCGAAGTGCTCTGAGCCGGCAGGTTGGTCCGCCGCGCCGGACCAACCTTTACGCTTCGTGCGGGATCAACCGCGACCAGGTCAACCCGACCTCGGTCCGCCACGCATCGACGCTCGCAGCGGGAGAGCGGGAGAGCGGGAGAGCGCGAGAGCGCTTACTGGATGCGGCAGGAGGTGAGTTGGTCGTTGGCGTTGGGGGTGAGCGTGGTGAAGTTCGGTGTGTCCGCGGTCCGGGTCCAGCTTTGACCGGAGAAGTTGTCGTCGGCATAGATCGTCACCGACCAGCCGGCTGGAACGCGTACCGACGACGCCCAGTTGTCCTGTACGCCGGCCGCCAGCAACTGCGCTCGCGTGTAGTTGCCCTTGGCAAGCGGTTGGCCAGCGGCACCGAGATAGTCGACGTGCTCGTAGAACGTCACCGCGCCACCACCTTGGCTCGGCATCGGCGGGGTCGGCCTGGTCGCGGTGAGCGCGATCTGTCCCTTGAACATCCGGCCACCGTCGTTGGTCAGCCGCAGGTAGTAGTCCGACGAGCACGCCGTACCGTCCTCGTCGAGCGCCCGGATCCCTGACCCACTGGGAACCCAGGCCGCGCTCTCCGCGGTCTTCGCGATCTGGTTGCCCTCGTTGAACTCGTCGAACATGGAGATGTACATCCCCTGCACGCCGGCCCGCGTCAGGTTGTAGAACTGCCGCCACATCAGCTCACCATGCCGCCGGTGCCCGGACTGCAGATCGCCCGGAATCACGCACGGCTGGTAGTCGATCCCGTGAGCGTTGCAGTCCGCCTGGTCCTGCTGATTCACGTTGTTGTAGTAGTGATCCGCGCCGGCGAGGTCGCTGATTCGGCCGACCATCCACGGCGAGATCATGTTGAACGCGTGGTACACCTCGAGATACCCGGCTCGCGAGTCCTCGTTGCCCGGCAGCCAGTGCGTCGGAACGCCACCGATGACGTAGCAGCCCTGGCCCTTGAACCAGTTGACGACATCGAGACAAACCGAAGCGGGGAAGGCTTTGTTGGCCTCGTTGAAGCCGAAGCCCCAGATGCAGACGACCGGCTTCCCGTTCTGTTTCGCGTACGCAGGCGACGAGGTGTACGCGCGCATCTTGTTGATCCAGTCGGCCTTCATCTCCGACTGCATGTTCGTCCAGTCGGTCGCGTCGTACATGATGTAGAACTTCCGGCCGTACTGTTCGGCGGCTTGGCGGACCTTGGCCGCCATCGCGTCCCGGGTCGGGCCTTCGCCGCCGGTCGGGTTGAACCGTTGCAGCGCGGCGGTGTCGCAGCCGTTCTGCTGCATCCACTGGAAATGCGTGTTGACGGTCTGCTGGTCGTACGACGAGAACAGCTTGGCCGGCTGGCCGTTGCCGAGATTCGCGTACGCCGTTTGGTAGGTGGCCGAGAAGTCGCGGACATCCGGCCAGCTGACGATCGTGGTGTTGCCCGGTGAAGGTGGCTGACTCGCATTCTGGCTGTAGTGCCACCAACTGTTGATCGGGGCACCGTCGCCGATACAGGCGAACCAGCCCTGGTAGCCGACGGTGATCTTGCCGACGACATCGCCGACCGGACTGGCGACCGGCGTCGCCGTGGTACTGGAACTGGCGCGCGCCGCCAGGGCGTTGCCGACGGTGGTTCCCGCGGCGGCGGTGGCTGCTGAGGCGGCCAGGAAAGTGCGTCTGGTGAGTGACATGTGCAGGCTCCTGTGGGGGGCGGGCAGGACTGCGGAGAGTGGCGCGAGCGTACAAACGGCTGCGGTGCCGCGCAAGGGTTGATTGCAAATCCTTGACGAAGAACTGCAAGATCATGATCGAAGACCGCTCAAGAAACATGCTCGCAACATCTTGACGCCGCGCGTCCCGCTACTTAGTTTGTTGGTTCAACAGACAAAGTCTGTGACTGGGGTCACAGGCGCTGTCTCCGGTCGGGGGAGAAGGGGTGGGACCGGCATGACTTTGACCGACGGCAGCCGTCCAGGCCGTGGCGTTGTGGCTGCCGATCACGTCTCACTCCGGCGGAACAATCTGTCTGTCGTGCTGCGGCACGTGCGGGAAATGGGATCGCGCTCTCGCGCCCGGATCGCCGCCGACACCGGCCTCAACAAGGCGACCGTCAGCAGCCTGGTTGCCGAGCTGGTCGAACGCGGCCTGCTACGCGAAGGTCTGGCCGAGTCCGAACGCGGCGCCCTCGGCCGCCCGGGCCAATTGGTCGAGCTCGACGGCAGCGGCGTCTGCGGCGTAGGTGCGGAGATCAACGTCGACTACCTCGCCGTCACGGCGCTCGATCTCAGCGGCGAGACCGTGATCGAGCGTCGCCTCCCGTTGGACGTCGCCCACCTGGACCCCGGTACGACGCTCGACCAGCTCGCCAAGCTGATCCTCCATGCCGTCGCGGCTGTCGATGTGCGTGGCGGGCAGACGGCTGGTGTCACCCTGGCGGTGCCCGGCCTGGTGCAGAGCGCGACCGGCTCCCTCAAGCTGGCCCCGAACCTCGGCTGGGCCGAGGTGCCTGTCGTCGAGTCGATGCGGGAGCGGCTCGGCGATCCGGCGTATCCCTTGCGGGTGGACAACGAGGCGAACCTTGCCGCGCTCGCGGCGTACGCCGAGATGCAGATCGGGTCGGAGGACAGGATCCAGGATCTCGTGTTGCTCACCGGCGCTGTCGGCGTCGGTGGCGGCATGGTCACCGGCGGGCATCTGCTGCGGGGCGGGCACGGGTTCAGCGGCGAGGTCGGGCACATGCCGGTCGCCCCGGCCGGCGGCACCTGCGGCTGCGGCCGGACCGGATGCTGGGAGACCGTCGTCGGCCTGACCGCTTTGTTGCACAAGGCAACGGAACCGGACGATCCGGCCCGCGACCCGTCACTCGATGTCGAGCAGCGGCTCGCCGAAATCACCCGGCGGGCGGAGGCGGGCGAGGCGCGAACGCTCAAGGCGCTGGCCGAGGTGGGCCACTGGCTCGGCATCGGCGGCGCGATCCTGGTGAACGTCCTGAATCCCGACGTGCTGGTGCTCGGCGGGTACTTCGCAGTACTCGGCCCGTGGCTGAAACAACCGCTGGAGAGCGCGATCGCCGATCGCGTGATCGCCCCGGAGGGCGGCGGTTGCCGGGTGGTCCAGTCGGAGCTCGGATTCACCGCGGCGGTTCGCGGTGGTGCCCAGATCTCCTTGGATCAGGTCTTCCTCGACCCGACGCTGGTCGGCCGCGCGGCGACGGGGCTGGCCCAATGACTACAGGCATTCGAAGGACAGCCGCACGGGGTGGACCGATCGGAGTGGGGCGATGAGCACGCAAGCCAGTGGTGGTGAGCTGCTGCGGATGACCGGGATCGTCAAGGAGTTCCCGGGCGTGCGCGCGCTCGACGGCGTGGACCTCGATGTACGGCGGGGAGAAGTGCACTGTCTGCTGGGACAGAACGGCGCCGGGAAGTCGACGCTGATCCGGGTCCTCACCGGTGCCCACCAGCCCGACGCGGGCACGATCCAGGTCGACGGCAACGAAGTGTCGCTGAACAGTCCGACGGATTCGATCGACCTCGGGATCGCCGCGATCTACCAGGAGCTCGACCTGGTACCCGATCTCACCGTCGCAGAGAACGTGTTCCTCGGCCACGAACCGGCCAGGTTCGGGCTGACCCGCCGGCACGAGGCGAACACCCGCGCGCGCGAACTGCTGAACGGCCTCGGCCATGGCGAGATCCCGCCCGGCCGCACGGTCGGCTTACTGTCGGCCGCCGGGCAGCAAGTCGTGAGCATGGCAAGAGCGCTCTCTCGTGACGCTCAGCTGATCGTGATGGACGAGCCGTCGGCCGTGCTCGACTCCGAGGAGGTGGCCAACCTCTTCCGCGTGATCCGCGGTCTCACGGCTCGCGGCGTCGCCGTGGTCTACATCTCGCACCGCCTGGAGGAGATCCGCGCGATCGGCGACCGGGTCACCGTCCTCAAGGACGGCGCGACCGTGGCGACCGGCCTCGACGCGCGGGAGACCCCGACCGCCGAGCTGATCCGGCTGATGACCGGCCGCTCGATCGAGTACGTGTTCCCGCCGCGAGCCGAGATCGCCAGTACTGCGCCGGTCGTCCTCGAGGTCGAGAACCTGTCCCGCCCCGGCGAGTTCGCCGACATCGAATTCTCGGTCCGGGCGGGGGAGATCCTCGGGCTGGCCGGACTCGTCGGCTCCGGGCGCTCCGAAGTACTGGAGACCGTGTACGGCGCGCGGCGGTCGGCGACCGGCGTCGTACGGGTCGATGGCAAGGAACTGCAGCCCGGGCGGGTGCAAAGCGCAGTACGGGCTGGGGTCGGGTTGGCTCCGGAGGAGCGGAAGAGTCAGGCGTTGCTGCTCGACGAAGCGGTGTACAAGAACATCACCGTTTCGACTCTCCGCCGGTTCGCCAGCGCCGGGTTCCTGAACGGCAAGGCCGAGCGGGAAGCGGCTGAGGAGTTGACCAAGGCGCTCGACGTCCGGCCGGCTGGGGTGGACCATCCCGTCCGCAACCTGTCCGGTGGGAATCAGCAGAAGGTCGTGCTGGCCCGCTGGTTGCTGCGGGACTGCCGGGTGCTGCTGCTCGACGAACCCACGCGCGGAGTCGACGTGGGAGCGCGTTCCGAGATCTATGCGCTGGTGCGCAAGCTGGCCGCCAACGGGGTCGCGATCGTGCTGGTCTCCAGCGAGGTCGAGGAGGTGCTCGGTCTGGCGGACCGGGTCGTGGTGATGCGGGAGGGGCGGGCCGTTCACACCGGACCCGCGCAAGACATCGACGAGCACCGGGTCCTCGATCTGGTGATGGAAGGAAGTGCCGTGTGATGAGTGAGGAAGTCGCACGACCCGAAGCAACGACCGAGGAGACGGTCACCACCGCGTCCACTCAGGCGACGGTGATCCAGGCGCCGGGGACGACCGGCAGCCGGAGCGCGGGCAGCTTGTTCAGAGGGGGATTCGGCCGCAACCTCGGCCTCGTGATCGCGCTGGTGCTGCTCTGCATCGTCGGCGTCGCAACGGCGGGGGACCGGTTCGCGAGTGGCGCCAACGTGCTCACCATTCTACGGCTGGCCGCCGTGATCGGCGTGGTCAGCATCGGGATGACGTTCGTGATCACCGGCGGCGGGATCGACCTGTCGGTCGGCGCGATGGTCGCGCTCGCTTCCGTCTGGGCGACCACCCTGGCCACACAGCAGCTGGCCGCGGACTACCACTGGATGTTCATGGTCAGCACCGCACTCCTGGTCGGTGCCGCCTGCGGGCTGGTGAACGGGCTATTGGTTGCCTACGGCAAGATAGTGCCGTTCATCGCGACGCTGGCGATGCTGGCCGGCGCGCGCGGGCTGGCCGAGATCATCTCCGATCGCAAGACCCAGATCATCACCGTCAACTCGTTCGTCGACTTCTTCGGCGGCTCGCTGCTCGGCGTACCGGTGCTGGTGTGGATGTTCGTCCTGGTCGCCGCGGCCGGCTGGGTGCTGCTCAACCGGACCACCTTCGGCCGCCGGACGTTCGCGGTCGGCGGTAACGCCGAGGCGGCGCGGCTCGCGGGTATCAAGGTGCAGCGGCACACGGTCGCGCTCTACATCCTGGCCGGCCTGTGCTGCGGGATCGCCGCGGTGATGCTGATGGCGCGGACGACGACCGGCAGTTCGACGCACGGCCAGTTGTACGAGCTGGACGCGATCGCGGCGGTGGTGATCGGCGGCACGCTGCTGTCCGGTGGCCGCGGCACGATCGTCGGCACGGTGATCGGCGTACTGATCTTCACCACCCTGAACAACGTCTTCACCCTGAACAATCTGAGCATCTCCGCCCAGTCGGTGGCGAAGGGCCTGATCATCGTGATCGCCGTCCTCCTCCAGCAACGACTGGCCTCTCGAGCCACCTGATGGGGGGTGGGGGGAGTTGCCTCGCGACAACGTCGACAAGCACGGCCCGTCATTTTGGAGGAGAAAGATGTCCGCACGATCCGCTCGGTTCCTGATCACGGCAGGCCTGGTCGGCCTGAGCTCGATGGCACTGATCGCCTGTACCGGCAACACCCCGGAAGCGGCCAAGACCGAGTCGGCCACCAAGGTCGCGGCCGGCAAGAACGACGAACCCGGCAAGAAGGTCAAGATCGGCTTCTCCGCCCCGGCCGCCGACCACGGCTGGATGGGCGCGATCACCAAGGCGACCAAGGCCGAGGCGGCCAAGTACCCCGACGTCGAACTGGTCGTTGCCGAGGGCACTAATGACGTCAACCTGCAGATCAGCCAGGTGGAAACGTTCATCAACCAGAAGGTGGACGCGATCGTGCTGCTGCCGTTCGACGGCGCGGCGCTGACCGCGGTGGCGACCAAGGCGATGCAGGCCGGGATCACGGTGGTGAACGTCGACCGCGAGTTCGACAGTTCGTTCGCGGCCCGGACCACGATCCTCGGTGACAACCACGGAATGGGCGTGTCCGCGGGCAAGTACATCTGCGACCAGCTGAAGGGCAAGAAGGACGCGGTGATCGCGGAGATCGCCGGTATCGACTCGCTGCCGCTGACGCAGGCCCGGAGTACCGGCTTCAAGGAGGCGCTCGCCGATTGCGGGCAGAAGGTGAGCAACCGGGTGGCCGCCGAGTTCACCGTCGAGTCCGGTGAGAAGGCGGCGGCGAACCTGCTGCAGGCCGCGCCGAAGATCGACGCGATCTGGAACCACGACGACGACCAGGGTGTCGGCGTGATGGCCGCGATCAAGAACTCCGGCCGCAAGGAATTCTTCGTCGTCGGCGGTGCCGGTTCGGCGAACGTGATGCGTGACATCAAGGCGGGCAACACGCTGATGCGCGCCACCGTCATCTACCCGTCGACGCAAGGTGCGGACGGCGTCCGGCTCGCGCGTCTGCTGGTGCAGAAGAAGGCCCTCGGCGACCTGGTGGAGGTCGAGGTCCCGCGCACCGTCCAGCTCTACGCCCCGGTTGTGACAAAGGACAACGTGGACCAGTACTTGCCGTCTGCGTTTGAAAGCTGACAAGAGGAGAACACGGAGTATGACGAATCTGGGCATCGGCCTGATCGGGTATGCCTTCATGGGTGCCGCCCACTCGCAAGCCTGGCGGAACGCGCCGCGTTTCTTCGACCTGCCACTGAACCCGGCGATGAACGTGCTCTGCGGGCGTAACGCCGACGCAGTACAGGCGGCCGCCGGCAAGCTCGGCTGGGCGCAGACCGAGACCGACTGGCGCAAGTTGCTCACCCGCGACGACGTCCAGCTGGTCGACGTCTGTACGCCGGGCGACAGCCACGCCGAGATCGCGATCGCTGCCCTCGAGGCGGGCAAGCACGTGCTCTGCGAGAAGCCGCTGGCCAATACGGTCGCCGAGGCCGAGGCGATGGCGGCCGCGGCGGAGAAGGCGGCCGCGCAGGGGATCAGGTCGATGGTCGGGTTCACCTACCGGCGGGTGCCCGCGATCGGGCTGGCCCGCAAACTCGTTGCCGAGGGCAAGATCGGTCAGATCCGGCACGTCCGTGCGCAGTACCTGCAGGACTGGATCGCCGATCCCGAGGCGCCGCTGTCGTGGCGGCTGGACAAGGAGAAGGCCGGCTCCGGCGCGCTCGGCGACATCGGCGCGCACATCGTCGACCTGACGCAGTACATCACCGGCGACCGGATCACCGAGGTCAGTGGACAGCTCGAGACGTTCGTCAAGGAGCGCCCGGTCGCCGCCGAGCACAGCGGCCTGGCCGGTACGGCGGGCTCCGAGCGGGGGCCGGTCACCGTCGACGACGCCGCGATCTTCCTGGCCCGGTTCGGTGACGGCGCCCTCGGCGTCTTCGAGGCGACCCGGTTCGCCACCGGCCGGAAGAACGCGATCCGGATCGAGATCAACGGCAGCAAAGGCAGTCTGGCGTTCGATTTCGAGGACATGAACCTGTTGCACTTCTACGACGCGACCGAGCCGGCCGAGACGGCGGGCTTCCGCCGGATCCTCGCCACCGAGCCGGTCCACCCCTACGTGGCGGCCTGGTGGCCGCCCGGACACCTGCTCGGTTACGAGCACGGTTTCACCCACCAAGTGGTCGATCTGGTCACCGCGATCGCCGATGGCGCCGATCCGACACCGTCGTTCGCCGACGGGCTGCAGGTACAGCGAGTACTCGCGGCAGTCGAGGACAGTTCGACCTCCCGAGAATGGCAGGAGATTCCTGGATGAACTCATATACGCCGACCAAGAACGACAAGTTCTCGTTCGGACTGTGGACCGTGGGCTGGGAGGGCGTCGACGTCTTCGGTACGGCGGTCCGCGCGCCGCTCGACCCCGTCGCAGCCGTCGAGAAGCTCGCCGAGCTCGGCGCCGCCGCGATCTCGTTCCACGACGACGATCTGGTGCCGGACGACGCCAAACGTGAGCAGACGCTGGAGCGCTTCACCAAGGCTCTCGCCGACACCGGCCTGGTGGTCGAGATGGCGACCACCAACCTGTTCGCGCACCCGGTCTTCAAGGACGGTGGCCTGACCGCCAACGACCGGGACGTACGCCGGTACGCGCTGGCCAAGATCCTGCGCAACGTCGACCTGGCCGCCGAGCTCGGGGCCAAGACGTACGTGCTGTGGGGTGGCCGCGAGGGCGCCGAGTCCGGTGGCTCGAAAGACGTTCGCGCCGCCCTCGACCGGTACAAGGAGTCGATGGACCTGCTCACCGGCTACGTCCGGGAACAGGGCTACGACATCCGGTTCGCGCTCGAGCCGAAGCCGAACGAGCCGCGCGGCGACATCCTGTTGCCGACGATCGGGCACGCGATCGCGTTCATCAACGACCTGGCCGATCCCGACCTGGTCGGCATCAACCCCGAGGTCGGGCACGAGCAGATGGCCGGCCTGAACTACGCGCACGGCATCGCCCAGGCGATGTGGCACGGCAAGCTGTTCCACATCGACCTGAACGGCCAGCACGGCCCCCGGTTCGACCAGGACCTGCGGTTCGGCGCCGGGAACCTCCGGGAGGCGTTCTGGACGGTCGACACCCTGCTCGGCTCGGAGGACCGGCCGGGGTACGACGGCTTCGTGCACTTCGACTACAAGCCGCCGCGCACCGAGGACATGGACGGCGTCTGGGAGACCGCTCGCGCCTGCATGCGCAACTACCTCGTCCTGCGCGAGAAGGTGCAGGCCTTCCGCGCGGATCCCGAGGTGATCGAGGCGCTGGCGGCAGCCCGGGTCGGCGAACTCGCAGTACCGACGCTGGCCGCCGGCGAATCGCTGGAGGAGTTGCGCAAGGCAACTTACGACCCGGATGCCCTGGCCGCTCGTGGCCTCGGCTTCGAGTACCTCGACCAGTTGGCGATGGACCACTTGCTCGGCATCCGCTGAGTTAGCTCCCGCGCAGGGCAGAGCACGGGAGCCGCAGTAGCTGAACCAGCAGTACCAGGGCCGAAAAATCCGGGGACCCGCCCCGGAGACCTATGGAGCGCGCGCCTTATCCGACCCATGAGGAGCAACCCCATGATCCAGCTACGCCGGCACGGCACATTCATCCGTGCCCTCGTGCTCGCCCTGATCGCCACGCTGGCGATCCCGTTCACCGCGACCACCGCGCAGGCCCATCCCGGGCACGGCGACGAAACCTTCAACGCACTGGTCTTCAGCAAGACCGCCGGGTTCCGGCACGACTCGATCCCGGCCGGGATCCAGGCGATCAAGGACCTCGCCGCCGCGAACAACTTCACCGTCACCGCGACCGAGGACGCGGCGATGTTCAACGACACCGAGCTGGCGAAGTACGAGGTGGTCATCTGGCTGTCCACCACCGGCGATGTGCTCAATGCCGATCAGCAGGCGGCGTTCGAGCGCTACATCCGCAACGGTGGTGGGTACGCCGGGATCCACTCCGCGTCGGACACGGAGTACGACTGGCCGTGGTACGGGAAGCTGGTCGGGGCGTACTTCGACAGTCACCCCGCCGGTACGCCGAACGCGACCGTCAAGGTCGAGGATCACGCGCACCCGTCGACCAAGGACGCGCCGACGCTGTGGCCGCGCACCGACGAGTGGTACAACTACCGGTCGAACCCGTGCGGTGCTGTCCACGTGCTCGCCTCGATGGACGAAGCGTCGTACACCGGCGGCAACATGGGCGTGGAGCACCCGATCGCGTGGTGCCAGGACTACGACGGCGGCCGCGCCTGGTACACCGGGATGGGGCACACGATCGAGTCGTACTCCGATCCGACCTTCCTCAAGCACATCCTCGGCGGGATCAAGACCGCGGCCGGGGTGGAGCCGGCCGACTGCGGCGCGTCGCTGACGGCGAGCTACGAGAAGGTCACCCTGGACGACAACACGTCCAACCCGATGGAGTTGTCGATCGCCGACGACGGGCGGGTCTTCTACATCGACCGCAACGGCGCGGTGAAGATCGTCAAGACCGACGGCAGCGTGGCCACCGCGGGCACCCTGGACGTCTACACCGGCCAGGAGTTCGGCCTGCTCGGGATCGCGCTGGATCCCGCCTTCGCCACCAATGGCTTCCTCTATCTGTATTACTCGCCGACCGGATCCGATGCCTACGACAAGGTGTCCAGATTCAAGGTCAACGGCGACACGCTCGATCTGGCCAGTGAGAAGCAGGTACTGCGGATCGACACCCAGCGCGAGCAGTGCTGCCACGCCGGCGGCGCGCTCGAATTCGATGGCCAGGGCAACCTTTTCGTTGCCACCGGCGACAACAGCAACCCGTTCGACTCCGACGGCTATGCGCCGCTGGACGAGCGGCCCGGCCGATCGGCCTGGGACTCCCAGCGCAGTGCCGCCAACAGCAACGTCCTGAACGGCAAGGTACTGCGAATCCACCCCGAGCCGGACGGCTCGTACACGGTCCCGGCAGGCAACCTCTTCCCGGCCGGTACGGCGAAGACGCGGCCCGAGATCTACGCGATGGGCTTCCGCAACCCGTTCCGGATCGGCATCGACCCGACCACCAACCACCTGTTCGTGGCTGACTACGGCCCGGACGCCGGCCAGTCCTCGCCGACCCGCGGTCCCGACGGCCGGGTGGAGTGGAACATCCTCTCCAAGCCCGGCTTCTACGGCTGGCCGTACTGCGTGGGCAACAACACGCCGTACAACGACTACGACTTCGCCACCGGTACGTCGGGCGCCACCTTCGACTGCAACGCGCCGGTGAACAACTCGCCCAACAACACCGGTCTGACGCAGTTGCCGGCCGCGATCCCGGCAACGATGTGGATGGGGAAGTCCAGTTCCGGCGTACCGGAGATCGGTGGCAGTGGTGCGCCGATGACGAGCGGCGCGTACAAGTTCAACCCGGACAGTACGTCGGATCGCAAGTGGCCGGAGTACTTCGACGGCAAGGCGGTCTTCGCCGACTGGAACGACAACCGGTTGTTCTCGGTGCAGCTCACCGACGACCGCAGTAAGGTCGCGGACGTCTCCCGGATGCTGCAGGAGATGAACTTCATCCGGCCACATGCCCTGCAGTTCGGGCCGGACGGGGCTCTGTACGTGATCGAGTGGGGGAGCGGGTTCGGCGGCAACAACGCCGACTCCGGGCTCTACCGGATCGACTATGTGCAAGGAAATCGGGCGCCACTGGCACAGTTCACGACGGACAAGACCTCCGGTCAGGTGCCGTTGACCGTTGCCTTCGACTCCACCGGCTCGCGAGATCCCGACGGACAGGCGATCACGCTGGCCTGGGACTTCGACGGCAACGGGACGACGGACAGCACCGAGGCGAAACCGTCGCACACCTACACGACACCGGGAGTCTTCACCGCCCGGTTGACCGTGACCGACAGCGATGGCCGGACGGCCGTCTCGAACAAGACGATCACCGCAGGCAACACCGCGCCGACGATCACGGTCGAAGGCCCGGTCGACGGCGGGTTCTTCGACTTCGGCGACACGATCCACTACAAGGTGACAGTCACGGATCCCGAGGACGGCACGGTCGACTGCAATGACGTGATCACCCAGCCGGCGCTCGGCCATGACGAGCACGCGCATCCGTACGAGCAGTACCACGGGTGTGAGGGCACCTTCCCGCTGCCCGGTGACGAGGGCCATGTCGGTGCGAACATCTTCGGCATCGTGACCGTGACGTACACCGACAAGGGTGCGCCGGGGACGGGCAAGATCACCACCCAGAAGGTGGTCCAGCTGCAGCCGAAGACGCGCGAGGCGGAGTTCTTCAGCGAGACCGGTGGGCCGGGCGCGACTCCCGGCGTACAGGTCGAGGACACCGGCGATGTGGCCGGTGGCGGCAAGAACATCGGGTTCATCGAGGACGGCGACTGGTGGAGCTGGAAGCCGACCAACCTGACTGGGATCGACCAGATCCAGTTGCGTGCTGCATCGCCGGATGCGGGAGCGACCGTGCAGGTGCGACAGGGGTCGCCGACCGACGGGCCTGTCGTTGCGACCATCCAGGTCACGCCGACGGGTGCGTGGCAGACCTACGGCAACTTCACCGCACCGGTGAGTGGCGCGTCGCTGGCCAGCGGTCCGCTGTACTTCGTGAAGACGACCGGGCAGCTGAACGTCAACTGGGTGAAGTTCATCGGAAAGGGCGTGACAGAGAACCAGCGGCCGGCCGTCACGGTCACAGCGTCCACGGTTCAGGGGCCGGCTCCGCTGAAGGTGGACTTCACGGCCGCGGCGACTGATCCCGAAGGCGATCTGCCGTTGTCCTACGCCTGGACCTTCGGCGACGGCGCCACCGCGACCGGCGCGTCGGTGAGCCACACCTACACCACCGCGGGCACCCATGTGGCGACCGTGAAGGTGACAGACGCACGAGGAGCAGCCGGTACTGCGACTGTCTCGGTCAAGGTGGACGCCTCGGCGCCACCGACCTGTCTCACCGGCCGATCCGACGGCTTCGACGGCACCTCGGTCGACACGTCGCGGTGGAACTCGATTGTCCGAGGCAACCAAGAACTTGCCGTCAGCAACGGAAACCTGGTGCTTCCGCTGACCGCGACGGACATCTACGGAACCGGCAACACCGGTACGCCGAACATCGTGCTCCAGCCACTTCCGGCCGGAGCCTGGCAAGCGACCACCAAGTTCACGCTGCCGGCCCGTCTCGCCTACCAGCAGGCCGGGTTGATCGTGTACGGCGACGACGACAACTACGCCAAGATCGTGCTCCAGGGCCGCAACACCACGGCTTCGGCGGCGGACCGGATCTTCCAGTTCATCCGCGAGGAGAACGGCGTACCGAACGAGGTCGCGGACTCCAACACGGCCAACCTCGGCGCGGCTTACCCGGACACCGTCTGGGTGCGGTTCACCAGTGACGGGGCCAACCTGAAGGCGTCGTACAGCGCCGATGGCGCGACCTTCACCGAGATGCCGGAGACCAAGCAGTTGGCCGGGATCACCAACCCTCGTATCGGCCTCTTCGGCTTGGCGAACCGGACCGAGGCGCTGCCCATCACCGCACAATTCGACTACTTCACCATCACTCCGGACGACACCGCCGAGCAGCCCGCACCGGACGACGAGTTCACCGGTACGACGCTGGACGCGTGCCGCTGGTCCGCGATCGTGCGCCCCGACCCGTCGGCGTACCGGGTGACCGGTGGGGCGGTCGAGATCGACACCAGCAAGGGCGACATCTACCAGGGCACGGCCACGAACCCGAAGAACCTGCTGCTGCAGCCGGCTCCGGACGGCAACTGGACGATCGAGACCAAGGTGGACGCGTCGGCCTTCAACGAGGCGTACCAGCAGGCCGGCCTGATGCTGTACGCCGACGACGCGAACTACGTGAAGCTCGACTTCCTCACCACCAACACCTCCGGCAGCGCGGTCAGCCGCGGGATCGAGTTGCGCAGTGAGGTCGCCAACGCGATCGTCGATCCGGCCCCGAACGCCTCGCCGGCGCCCACCCAGGGCGTCTGGTACCTGAGGCTGGCCAAGAACGGCACCACCTTCACCGGTTCGTACTCCGCCGATGGCCTGACCTGGACGGCCTTGCCGGCCGTGACAAACACGGCCGTCGGGTCGGCCAAGTTCGGGATCTATGCCTTCGGGGTGGACCAGGCCGCCTCGAAGACGGCGAAGTTCGACTACTTCAAGCTCGTCCGGGACACGGTGGCACCGCAGGTCAACCTGTCGGTGAACCCGTCCACCCCGTCCGGTCTCGACGGCTGGTGGAACGATGCGGTGGTCGCCACGGCGATGGGCACGGACGACCAGCCAGGCCAGGTCTACCTGGAGCGGAAGGTCGATGACGGGGGCTGGGCGGAGTACACGGCTCCGATCACCGTCTCGGCCGAGGGGACGCACTCCGTTCAGGTGCGGGCGAGTGACACCGCCGGCAATGTGTCGCCGGTGGAGTCCGTCACGGTGAAGCTGGACCGGTCGGCGCCGAAGACGACGGTGACGGGGATGACCAGTGGTGGTGAACTCGGCGTCGCTTCGGTGACAACGGTCGCCGCGACCGCGACGGATGCGCTGTCCGGTGTGGCTTCGGTGACGTTGACCGTCGACGGGAGAGCGCTCCCTGCGACCGGGAAACTGGATGGGGTGGCACTCGGGCTCGGCGCCCACGAGCTCGCGGTCACCTCGAAGGACAAGGCCGGCAACACCGTGGTGACCAAAGTTCCGTTCACGGTCACCGTTTCGTATGCCGAGGCAACCAAGCTGGTCGAGCGGTACCGGGTCGCCAAGACGTTGCCATTGGCAACGGCAACGGTTCTCAAGGTGCAGCTCACGCTGGCCGAACAGCAGCAGAACAAGGGCCATCGTGCGGTGGCGATCGTCGCAATGAACACCTTCCTCGCCCAGGTGAAGACGGTTCGCGACGTGCCGGCCCGGACGCTGCTCACCGCTGTGGGTCAGACCTTGTCACAGAGGATCTGACCCGATGATCGTCGCCGTGCGAAACCGCATCCTGTCCGACGCGGAGAGGCGTACAGGAACTCTCGCCGTCCCGGAGCGGTTCGGCCCCGCACCCGGAACGCGGGAGAGCGGTTTCGCGCGGTCGGCGGGGGACCGGCCCGTCCGGTCCTCGTCCCCGGCGCCGGGGCTGCGCTCCGCATCCGGCGCCGGGGACACCCGAACATCAGTCATCGAGAAGGAGTAGACCGTCATGGCACGACCGATCACCCTGTTCACCGGCCAATGGGCCGACCTGCCGTTCGAGGAGGTGGCCCGGCTGGCCTCCGAGTGGGGGTACGAAGGGCTGGAGATCGCCTGCTGGGGTGATCACCTGGACGTCCGCAAGGCCGCCGAGGACGAGGCCTACGTCCGCAACCGGCTGGACATCCTCGAGAAGTACAACCTCAAGGTCTGGACCATCTCGAACCACCTGCTCGGCCAGGCGGTCTGCGACGACCCGATCGACCAGCGCCACCAGGCGATCCTGCCCGCGCACATCTGGGGCGACGGCTCGCCGGAGGGCGTGCGGCAGCGCGCCGCCGAGGAGATGGCCACCACCGCACGCGCTGCCCGAGCGCTCGGCGTGGACGTCGTCGTCGGCTTCACCGGGTCGTCGATCTGGAAGACCGTGGCGATGTTCCCGCCGGTACCGCAGGCGATGGTCGACGCCGGCTACCGGGACTTCGCCGATCGGTGGAACCCGATCCTCGACGTGTTCGACGAGGTCGGCGTGCGGTTCGCCCACGAGGTGCACCCGTCGGAGATCGCCTACGACTACTGGTCGACCACCGCGACGCTGGAGGCGATCGGGCACCGGGAGGCGTTCGGGCTGAACTGGGACCCGAGCCACTTCGTCTGGCAGGACCTCGACCCGGTCGGCTTCCTCTGGGACTTCAAGGACCGGATCTACCACGTCGACTGCAAGGACGCGAAGCGCCAGGTCGGCAACGGCCGCAACGGGCGGATGGGTTCGCACCTGGTCTGGGGTGACCCGCGGCGCGGCTGGGACTTCGTCTCCACCGGCCACGGCGACGTCCCGTGGGAGGCCTGCTTCCGGATGCTCAACACGATCGGGTACGACGGCCCGATCTCGGTCGAGTGGGAAGACGCGGGCATGGACCGTCTGGTCGGAGCCGCCGAGGCGCTGCAGTTCGTGAAGTCGCTGGCCTTCGACCCACCGACCGCCTCCTTCGACGCGGCCTTCTCTTCCTGACCACGATCTGCTGACAACGCAATGGTGCGCCGCGGCTGGAGTCCCCAGCCACGGCGCACCGCCGTAGTACTACCTACCTCAGGCGTTCGCGAGGCCTGTGCGGAACAGCGTGCCGTTGCCCTCGATCTGCAGCTTCGTCCCGGTCGCGGCCAGGATCGACCAGAGCAGCACTTGGTTGGCCTCGAGAATCAAGCGGCCGGTGCGGCGTTCGAGCTCCTCGATCGCCGCTGCCGCGCGAAAGCCGTTGCCGGCAATGAACACCGCCTCGGTCGAGACGTCGACCTGCTCACTGACGAAGGCGATCACTTGCTCGGGTCGCACTTGGTCCGGGTGTTGGGGTAGCGATGTCGCGGTCACCGTGACGACCTCGATGTCTTGATCCTGGAAGTATCTTGCGCCGAGCTTCGCCATCTCCTCCTCGAACCACGGTGGATGGACCAGGGTGATTCGGCGTATACCGAAGGTCTTCAACGCCTGCGTGGCGGCGAGACCGCTGGTCACAACAGGGACGCCGGCCAATTGGCGAAGGTGTTCGGTCAGGTCGGCCTCGGCCGCGGGCCCGATCGCGTAGCCGGAGGTGGTCGAGGCGTAGGCGATGGCGTCGACCGACGCGTCGCGGAGCGATTCGACGGCGGGCCGCAGGGCCGCCGGTGTCGCCACTGCGCGAAGGTATGCGGCCGTGGAAGCGGGCTTCGGAATGGTCGTCGTGCTGTCGCCGTGTCGCGGGATGCGCGCGACTTTCACCTCGAGAGTTGCTGACGCCATGACGGGAATCTCGACCTCGGGCCCGGTTGCGGCGTGCGGCGTCAACACTCCGACTGTCAGCGCCGCCTTGTCCACGGTCGTTCCTCCTCAGGTGTGCTGCGGTCGGTAGGTGTGGACGACGACGCCGCCGGGGAAGGGGATGGCCTCGACGAGGTTCAAGTGCCGGGACTTCGGCAATTGGTCGAAGAGGGCCTGTCCGCGGCCGAGGACCAGTGGCTGGATGAAGAGGCGGTACTCGTCGATCAGATCCGCGGCGGCCAGGGCGCCGGCGAATCGGGCACCGCCCCACGCGATCACGTCCGGGCCCGGCTCGGCCTTGATCGCGGCGATCTCGGTCGCGAGCTCTCCCCGCGCGACCCGGCTGACCGGCCAGGACGCCTCGGAGTCGCTGAGCGTCGTGGAGAACGCGATCTTCGGGATCTCGTTCATCGGAGCCGCGTAGGCGTCGTCCGAGTGCGGCCAGTACGACGACATCTGTTCGTAGGTCACCCGGCCCATCAGATGCGCGCCGGCTTCGCTGATCCGGTCGAGCTTCCACTGCTTGAGCTCGCTGCTCTCCGGTATCGCCGTCCCGGGATGCTCGCGGTCGCTGTCGACCAGACCGTCCAGCGACATCGACATGTACAAGATGACCTCTCGCATGGCTGCCTCTCGTGGTGCTGTTGGCTGCGTAACTCCTTGCCTCGACGGTCGCAGGCCGCCCGCCGGGCATCAAGACCGCTTTCGGTCCTCCACCGTGTAGCGTGACTTCGCGATGGCCGAGATCGAGCTGCGAGAACTCCGGATGTTCCTCGTGCTGGCCGAGGAGTTGCACTTCGGCCGCACCGCGGAACGGCTCGGGCTTACCACGTCGCGAGCCAGCCAGACGCTGCGAGCCCTGGAGCGCAAGCTCGGCGGGCGACGCCTGTTCGAGCGCACGAGCCGCGTCGTCAGCCTGACCGCGGCCGGACGTGCTCTGTACGACGAGCTCGCACCTGTCGTGACCGGCTTGGACTCCACGCTCGCCCGGGCCCGAATGCGAGCGGCTGGGCCGGGGACGATCCGTCTAGGCGTCCTCAATGCGGCTTCCGGGACGCTGGTTCTGAACGAGGCGATCACGCTCTTCGAAGCGGCACACGAGGGCGCGGCGGTGCGCCTGGTCGCGACCCCGCTGAACGACCGGCTCGGGCCGGTCCGCCGACGCGAGGTGGACCTGTTTGTGACGCGACTGCCTAACGACCAACCCGACATCGTGATCGGCCCCCTGCTGTCGGAGGACGATCGCCGCGTGGTCATGGTGGCGGCCGATCATCCGCTCGCCGCGCGGCGCGATGTCTCGGTGGAAGACTTCGCGGACTACCCGGTGCGGAGACCGGCGGACGTCCCCGAATTGGCGGAGGCCGGCTGTCCGAGCCACACGCCCAGCGGTCGCCCGATCGTGCCCTCCGACATCGAGGTCAACGATGTCTCCGAGTTGCTGCTGCTCATCGCCCAGGGGCGGCTGGTCCACCCGACCGTGGCCCCGTTCGCCGAGCATTTCCGGCATCCGGGCATCGCGGTCGTACCGGTCCGGGACCTACCGCCCTCGTCGACCGCGCTGGCCTGGCTGAAGGGGTACGAACATCCCGCCCGGGACACCTTCGTGGCTACCGTCGAACAAGTCGTCGCGACACACCTGCGCGCGTGATTCCCGCCAAGGGCCCGGTCGTTTCCTCAACGGCAGAAGGCGAAACGCGCTCGGATTGCCTGTGGTGCTGGGGCTCTGCTCTTGCCCCAGCACCACAGGACAGTCGGTACTACGGTCGGCCGGGCAAGCGGTAGTTGTCGCCGAGGACCTGGCCTCGGTCGGGTTTGTAGAGGTCGAACCCGCGGGAGTTGCACTGGAGGCCGCCATTGATGCAGTGGCTCACCAGGGCGGCGAGTGTCTGCGGGTCCCAGGCGTTGAAGAAGTCGTAGTGCCAGGAGTACCCACGACCGCTGGCGAGGTGGATCTGGCTCTCGTCTCCGTCAGCGGGGAACGCGATCTTGAATTCCAGCATCGGTACGGCGACCGGGTGGTCGGCTGGGCAGACATAGTTGACCGGGTAGGCCATGTGGCTCTTGTGATCGGCCGAGTCCAGGTGCACGCCGTCCCAGCAACTCGGCGCCTGATAGCGGACGTTGAGCTGGGTACCCGCCGGGCAGTTCGCCGGGAAGTCCCAGTTGTGCGAGCTGTCGCCGCACTCCCAGCCCTCGACGGCACCGGGTGAGGTCCGGAACTGATCCTGGGTCGCGGCCGGACTGCCGACGACGAACCGGATACCCGGCGGGAACGGACGAACATCCTGGTACCTCAGGATGCCCGACTTGTAGTAGATCGTCTGCGCCCACGTCTGGATGATCGGCTGGTCGCCGCGGAACATGGTCGGCCACCAGTACGCCGAGAGGTCGTCCGGGTTGAGGCAGGTCGTCGAGTAGGCGCCGGCCGCGGTCAGCGAATCTAGCGTGGTGGCGGCGTTCGTGGTGGTGTTGCCCACGAAACTGTGTTCGTGCGAGGCACCCGGCATGTTCGGGAACACGATCGGGTCGTTGGTCGCGCGGTGGTGAACCGTGCAGTTGACCTGGAACTCGTGGTGGGTGACCAGGTCGTCGGCTTGGGCCGGGTTACCGGTTGCGGCCGTCAGCAGGGCGGCGACGGTCAGGGCGGACAGGGTCAGGGCGGCGACGCCGCCGGCGGACAGGGCTTTCTTCCTTCGTGTGAACACGGAGCTCCTCCTGTCGGGGGATTTCCGCGGGGCGGTTGCCATCGGCAATGCGACTACGGCAGTGCTACTACGGCGGCTGGCCCGCGGTGGGACACATCGCGGGAGAGCGCTCTCTGAAACAGCCTCGGTCCGGCCCTTCCGGCTGTCAAGAGTCGCGTGGTTCCGGAACCGGCTGAGCGTGACGAGGCGTTGACAACCAGCTAGCGCAGCGGCAACCATCAGCTCCACGAGAGAGCGCTCTCTGACCTCTCGGCCACCGGCATCGTCCCCTCCCGCCGGTCGCTGTGCCGTTCCGCCCTCACAGCGAGGAGTACCCCGATGAACTTCGTGACAAGTCACGGCCGCCCACGCCCGGCAAGGCGCAGACGTCGTGTCCGCTCGGTGATCGCAGCCACGGTCGCTGCGGCCACCGTGCTGCTCGGCAACGTCATCCTGCTCGCCGAACCGGCCCACGCCGCGACCCTTCTGTCACAGGGAAAACCGGTCACCGCTTCAGCGATCGAAGGCGCCGGTACGCCGGCCGCCGCGGCCGTCGACGGTGATCTCAGCACCCGCTGGTCGACGCCCTTCAGCGACCCCCAGTGGCTGCAGGTCGACCTCGGCGCAGCGGCTGATGTCAGCCAGGTGGTCCTGCGCTGGGAGGCCGCCTACGCGACGGCGTACCGGATCGAGGTTTCGAACGACGCGCAGAACTGGAGCCCGATCTACAGCACCACCACCGGCCACGGCGGTACCGAGACGCTCAACGTGACCGGCAACGGCCGTTATGTGCGCTTCTACGGCACCCAGCGCGTTGGCGGCTACGGATATTCGCTGTGGGAGTTCGAAGTCCACGGCACGCCGGGCAACGGCGGTCCCTCGCAGGGCACCGGTACCGTCCGGATCGCAGGTAGTCAGGGCAACTGGCAACTACTGGTGAACAACGCGCCCTTCCAGATCAAGGGCCTGACCTGGGGTCCACCGGCCAGCGAGGCGGCGCAGCGGCTGCCCGAGCTGAAGTCGATCGGCGTCAACACCGTCCGGACCTGGGGGACGGACGCGAGTTCGAAGCCGCTCTTCGATGCCGCGGCCTCGAACGGGATGCGGGTGATTGCCGGCTACTGGCTCCAGCCTGGTGGTGGACCCGGTAGCGGTGGCTGCGTCAATTACGTCAGCGACACGACGTACAAGGCCAACATGCTGGCCGAGATCCAGCGCTGGACGACGGCGTACAAGGACAACCAGGGCGTGCTGCTCTGGAATGTCGGCAACGAATCCGTGCTCGGCATGCAGAACTGCTTCTCCGGCACCGAGTTGGAGAACCAGCGCATCGCGTACGCCAAGTTCGTCAACGAAGCGACGAAGGCGATCCACGCGATCGATCCGAACCACCCGGTCACCTCGACCGACGCCTGGACCGGGGCGTGGCCGTACTTCAAGCAGTACACGCCTGACCTCGACCTGCTGGCGGTGAACTCGTACGGGCACATCTGCCAGGTGAAGCAGGATTGGATCAACGGTGGCTACACCAAGCCGTACATCGTCACCGAGGCCGGACCCGCCGGGGAGTGGGAGGTTCCGAACGACGCCAACGGAGTACCGGACGAGCCCACTGACGTACAGAAGCGCGACGGCTACCTGCAGGCGTGGAACTGCATCACCGGGCATGCGGGAGTCGCACTGGGTGCAACGCTCTTCCACTACGGCACCGAGAACGACTTCGGCGCCGTATGGTTCAACCTCACGCCGGCCGGCGAGAAGCGGCTGTCGTGGTACGCCGTACGCCAGGCCTTCGGTGGTCAGCAGGGCGGCAACACAGCTCCGGTGATCACCAGCATGACGCTGAGCCGTACGACGGATGTCCCGGCCGGCGGAACCATCTCGGTGAACGTCAACGTGACCGACCCCGACGGGGATGCGCTGACGCACGAGTTCAAGGTCGGTGGGAAGTACATCGACGGCAGCGGGGCTCTGGTGACCACGCCGTCGTCCGGGAACGGCCCGTTCACAGTGACCGTGCCGCAGCGGCTCGGGGTGTGGAAGCTCTACGACTACGTGCGGGACGGCCATGGAAACGTGGGGATCGAGACCAGGTCGTTCCGGGTCGTCGCACCACCTGTCCAAGGCACCAACATCGCACGCGGCCGGCCCGCGACGGCGTCGTCGTACCAGCAGGTCGGCAACGAAGCGCCGTACCCGCCGTCGAACGTGACGGACGGGAACAACAGCACCCGCTGGGCGAGCGACTGGTCGGATCCGCAGTGGATCCAGGTGGATCTGGGCTCGGTGCAGTCGTTCGATCGGGTCCAGCTGATCTGGGAGAGCGCGTTCGCGCGGTCCTACCGGATCGAGGTCTCCGACGACGGGAACGCGTGGAGAGCGCTCTACAGCGCCGCTGACGGGAACGGTGACGTGGACGATCTCGCGCTCGCCGGGTCGGGCCGGTACGTGCGGCTCACCGGTACGCAGCGGGGGAGTGGTTTCGGGTATTCGCTGTACGAGTTCGGCATCTACCGGCGCTGAGAATTCACTGAGCCCGGCGGCTCTGCCATTGCGCGGCAGCAGTCGCCGGGCCTGTGGATGAAGGACAGGGGAGACGGCGTTGACAGAGATACGATCCGGTGCCATGAGCACGAAGTCTGCGGATCGCAAGCCCACCTTGGAAGATGTCGCCTTGGTGGCCGGCGTTTCGCGGGCGACCGCGTCCCGGGTGATCAACGGGAGCAAGAAGGTCAACGCCCAGATGATCCGGGACGTGCAGCGGGCCGTCAAGACGACCGGCTACGTCCCCAACACGGCAGCGCGCACGCTGGTGAACGGCAAGACCGGCTCGATCGCGCTGGTGCTGTCCGGGTCCGACGGATCGGCCGAGCAGGTGTTCGGCGACCCGTTCTTCGGTCGCGTCACCGGCGGAGTCGTCAAACATCTCAGCAATGAAGGGATTCACCCTTCGCTGGTGCTGGCCGATTCCGACGAGGCGCGCGCCAAGGCGATCTCCTACGTACGCCGGGGCGGCGCCGACGGTGCGCTCCTGGTGTCCACCCATGCCGACGATCCGCTGCCCGGGTTGTTCGTCGACGAACGGCTGCCCGCCGTGCTCTTCGCCAGGCCGGGGCGCCCGACGCCGATCAGCTTCGTCGATCTCGACCATGACAAAGGTGCCGCGCTCGCCGCCGAGCGGTTGGTCGCTCGAGGCTGCCGGAACATCGCCACCATCTCGGGTCCACCCGCCGTACTGGCCGCGCAGGATCGCGAGAAGGGCTTCCGCCAGGCGATGGCCCAGCACGGCCGGCCGTACGTACCAGTTGCCATCGGCAACTTCACCCGGGAGAGCGGCGAGGTCGCGATGGCGGAGTTGCTGCGCGACCACCCGAGTTTGGACGGTGTCTTCGTCGCCAACGACCTGATGGCCGAAGGCGCTCTCCAGGTACTACGGGATCACGGTCGCCGGGTCCCCGACGATGTCGCCGTGGTCGGCTTCGACGACAGCCTCCCGGCCCGCCAGGCCGAGCCAGGTCTCACCACCATCGCCCAGCCCCTGGAGGAGATGGCCGCCGAAATGGCCCGCCTCCTCCTCGCCCGCATCGCCGACCCCACCGTCCAACCCACCTCAGTCATCTTCGCCCCGCGCCTCGTCATCCGGGAATCCGCCTGACACCCGAAGTCAGGTGGCCCCTGGGATCTCCGGCCACCGAACACGCGCTGGAGGCGCATTGCGTCGCCTCCTTGGGGCACGACTTCCGCCCTGCAGAGGATTCAGGTAGTGGAGATGAGCGTTGCGGACTCCCTGATCAGCCAGGGGAGGTTTGCCTGGCGGGACCAGCGGTTGACTTCGGTGGCGATGGCGGCTGCGCCGGCGGGGTTGCCCTCGTCGCGGGTGACGACGGCGAGGAGCGTCTGCTGGGCCAGCGCGCCGAGGAGGTGACCGAGTTGCTGGCGGAGTTCGGTCGAGCGTTCCCACTGGGCGCGGGCGAGTTTGAGGTCGCCGGACGTGTGGGCGTGATCGCCGAGATGCCGCAGTGCGAGCGAGATCACCATCTTGTCGCCTGAGCGTTCGCCGAGTTCCAGGGCGACCGTCAGGTGCGCAAAGGCTTGCTCGGGAAGTTCGAGGAGGTGCTCGGCGATCATCCCCGCATAGAACGCCGCGTGCCCGGCGCGGCCGTCGTCGGGAGCGCTGTCCTGCAACTTCACGGCCCGCTCGCTCAGCTCGAGACTTGCTTCCGCCGTCACCTGATCGCGGGTGCGGAGCGCCATCCCGTAGGCCTTGCGGAGTTTGAGGAAGGCGAGATCCCAGCGAAGTGTGTCGTCGTAAGCCGCAGTGAGTGCTTTCTCGAAGCGCTCCAGTGGACCCTGCGCCGTGTCGACTGCTTGGGCGAAGTCCTGGTCGACGGCGACCTCGGCGCGCACGGCCGCGACGGCGACGGCCTCTGCGGGATCGGCAGGAGTGATGGCTTCGAGGAGCTGGCCGGCTTCATCCCAGCGGCCGGCTCGCATCAGAGCACTGGCGGACTGGAGAACGGGAGAGAGCGCGATCTGAGTCATGCCGGCAGAGTATTTCGACATCGAATGTTTTGACAACAAACCTTTGGCCACTGAATACTTCGGCTCATGAAGGATTTCATCGACGACCACATCGACCTGTGGGCCCGCGAACTGCCGGAGATGGACCTGCGGGTCGAGGCCGTCGCGACCCGGCTGCAGGTGCTGACCAAGTACCTCGATCGGCGCCGCGATGCCGTGCTGGCCGGCCATGGCCTGCAGTGGTGGGAGTTCAAGACCCTGCACATGCTCCGGCGCGGTGGTTCGCCGTACCGGGCGACGCCGGGGGAGTTGGCATCCCAGCTGAATCTGTCGCCGGCGACGCTCACCAACAGGTTGGACGCGCTGGTGCGGCAGGGCTATGTGGTGCGGGAGAACGACCGCGACGACCGCCGCAAGGTGGTCGCGATGCTCACCGAAGCCGGTCTCAAGATCTGGCAGCAGGGCATCGGCGACATCAGCCGGGTCGAGCAGGAACTGGTCGGCGAACTCAGCCGGGCAGAGCAGGAGCAACTCATCGTTCTGCTCCGCCGGTTGGTGCTGGCCACCGAAAAGCCGTGAGAATTCCGCACCGGCGATGGCAAGTTCGGTCTGTCGGCTCCGACGTACTCGGTGAAGGCACCCACCAGGGAGCCCCGGGACAGGAGCGCAGACCGATGGAACCGATGCACCTTTTGCTGGCACGACAGCGCGTCGCCGACGACATGCGCCGCCGCGTGAACCCCGGTGCGCCCGGCGAAGCACGCCGTACGACGCGAATCACTCGTCACCGGCTGTCGCACTTGATTCGCCAGGCAGTGACGAGTCGTTCGAGGGCAATGGAAAAGCGGGTGACTCGACCCAGAGTCGTGTCAGAGTCTTGCGGTGACTGATACGACGAACAAGGCGACCGTCCTGCTGGCGGCGTACGACGACCAACTGCGCGGCGGCTCCGAGGCGGCCGACGTGCCGACCAGTACCGACGGGCCGGTGATCCGGGTCGAGTACCCGAACCGCGGCTTCGTGAGTTACCGCTCTCTGGGCGGCGTCGAGGATCTCGATGCGTTGATCGCGCGGCAACGTGACTACTTCGCGGCGAAGAACCAGCCGGTTGAGTGGAAGACTCGCGGCCACGACCTGCCCGCGGATCTGCCTGAGCGGTTGATCGCCGCCGGGTTCGTCCCCGAAGAGCGGGAAACCGTGGTGATCGCGGAGAGCGCGGACATCGTCGAGCGGCTGCACGGGCGTGACCACGTCGACGGCGTCACCATCCGGCGTACCGCCGAGGAGTCCGACTTCGCGCGGATCGCGGCGATGGAGTCGACGGTCTGGAACCAGGACTGGTCCTGGCTCACCGCCGATCTGATCCGGCGGCAGGCGACCGGTCTCACGGACATCTTCGTCGCGGAGGCAGGCGGCGAAGTCGTCTCCGCCGCCTGGGCGGTCTACAAGAAGGGCACGGACTTCACGGGGTTGTGGGGCGGCTCGACCTTGGCCGAGTGGCGCGGCAAGGGGATCTACAAGGCGTTGGTCGCTGTGCGTGCCGCCCGAGCGGTGGACCTCGGTTACAAATACCTCCAAGTGGATGCCTCGGACGACAGTTCGCCGATCTTGCAGCGACTGGGATTCCTCGCGGTCACCACCACCACGCCGTACGTCTACACGCCACAGAGCTGATAGACAGAGCGCTGGGCGCGGACCTGTCGAGGACCGGCAACCGGCTCCGACGTTGCCCGTGAACGGCGCCGAGGTGTCGCTGCGTGGGCCGACCTGGAGGAAGCGAACTGATGAAGTACATGCTGTTGATGCACACCAACAAGCAAGGGTGGGACGAGATGCCCGCGGCGTGGTCGCAGGAGGATCTCGGTGTCATGGTCCGGTACATGAAGGATCTCGATCGCGAACTGGCGGCGGCAGGCGAACTGGTCGAGGACCGCGGACTGGCCGGTCCCGACCAGATGAAGACGCTGCAGGCGCGCGACGACGGCGAGCCGATCGTGACCGACGGGCCGTTCTCAGAGACCAAGGAGGTCCTGGCCGGCTACTGGGTCGTCGACGTCGCCTCGGAGGAGCGGGTCCTGGAGATCGCTCTCCACATCTCCCGTACTCCAGGCCCCGGCGGCCGGCCCCTCAACCAACCGGTAGAAATCCACCCCGAAGGCGTAGCCCCCGCCTGATCCCGCACCTACTGCCGAGGGCAGATCTCGCCTACCGCCCGTCAGAGCCTGACCAGCGCTCCTCCACCATCGGCGGTGCTGGCGCGGTGGGATCAGGCTTTGGTGCGGAGGTGGGTGAGGATCAGGTCTGCTACGGCCTGCATGCCGGCTTCGTTGGGGTGGTAGGGAGTGCCGCGGGTCAGGCGGAAGCCGGTGGTCCACGGCTCAGGGGAGCCGAGGGCGTGGTCGAGGCTTGCGGTTGAGGCGGCGATCAGGTCGGCGCCGGTCCTCTCGGCGGCTTTGGCGAAGGCTGCGGCGAGCCCTTCGGCCATCAGTACGACGCTGGGCAGTTGCTCCTCGTTGAGCGGTACGTCGAGCCTCGGCCGAGTCCCCGGTCCGACGAGCGTGTGGTAGTCGACCAGCAGGATGCGGCTCCGTGGAGCGCTCTCCCGGATCCGTGTCACGACCTCCGTCAGCGAGTCGGCCACGGCGTCGTACTCGCTCTGATCCTTCAGGTAGCTGACCCGGGCGCGGATCCGGTTGCCGAGCCGTTTGGCGACCAGGCCGACCGGCCGTGCCAACGTGTTCATCAGGCTGCCGCGGAGGAACGTCCCGATGTAGTCGAGGTCGTTGCCGCCGGCAGTCACCGTGACGAGTGCGGTTTCGGGGCCGACGGCATCGATCTGCGGTGCCGCGTCGTTCTGCCGTTCGGACAGCAGGTTGGCCGTCGTCGCACCGGAGTACGTGACGTCGACGAGATCCAGCTCGAGCGCCTCGGCGACGAGATGCGCGTAGTTACGGCCAGACCGCCCGGCGGCCTTGTCGAGTTGCGGTTCGATTCCAGGCCCGGCAGCGAACGAACTGCCCAGAGCGACATAGCGACTGCCAGGTGAGATCACCGCACCGAAGATAGCCGGTCTCCTGTCACGATGTGCGGGCGTTGCTCCAACACGGCACGGAGGATGCCGCCAAACCCGGGCTGCCCGTTCGGATAAGTTCCGATCGGGAGTTTCAGTTCGCGATCGTCCAGGGGTCCTCGGGTTTCCGGTCGGGCTGGAAGCCTGCGGACTCGGCCAGGGCGGCGGCCTCGGCGAGACCGAGGCCGAGTGCGTCCGGTGAGTGAGCGTCGCTGCCGAACGTCACTCGGCGACCGCCGCACTCTCGCCACCACGTGAGGATTGTCGGGTGGAGGGGAACGCGGGTGTTGATCTCGAGAACGCGCTCTCCCGCGGCCAGCGCGCTCAGCGCCTGCCGGAGTTCGTCCTCGAAGTCGCCCGGCTCGAAGGCATCGCTGCCGCCGGGCCAGGAGCGCACCGGATAGTCGATGTGGGCGAACACCTCGAACGCCTCCGACCCGCTCACCATCCGCGGAATCTCCGCCAGGTACTCCCGGAACACCTCGTCGGCCGGCCGGTGCGGAAACAGTTCCCACGGCTCGGCGAACTCATCACCGTCGAGCAGGCAGTGCAGCGAGCCGATCACGCGCTGAAAGGTGCCCTGGGCAAGGAGTTCGGCGACCTCGGGCACATGGAGGTGCGGTTGACCGACCTCCATCCCCGCCAGGATCCGCAACTGAGGGAACTTCGCTCGGCACTTCGCCACGGATTCCTGGTATCCGGCGACATCGAGCACGGGTGCATTCAAGATCCCATCAGTGACCAGATGCCCGAAGTTCTCGACCAGGAAGCCGGCCCGGAACGGTGTGAAGTCCACATGCTCCGTGAACGACACCGCCGGTACGCCGAGCTCGACCGCCCGCGCACAGGTCGCCTCCATCGCGCCACGGTCGGCATCCCACGACCACTCACTGTGCACATGTCCATCAGCCGGCAGCGTCATCGCTCACCTCGCATCAGCGGTCGGAAGTTCACCCGGTCAATCTAGTCGTCACCTTCCGGGACCGGCGCGGGCAGCGGTGAGCCGGGCAGGCATACTCCTCGGGTGATCGACGTCTTCGGGACCGCAGCAATTCGTGAACGAGTGTTGACCGCCTGGGCCTCCGCGCCGGTGCGATTCCGGGAGGACGCGAACGCCGAGGAGGACCTGGCGCTCGGCGGTTACCTTGACCGGGTCGTGGTCGAGCTGGCCCAGAACGCCGCGGATGCGGCCGTCCGGGCAGGTGTTCCCGGTCGCGTGCAGTTCTCCTTCCGCAACGGCACCCTGGTCGTCGCGAACACCGGTACGCCGTTGTCCGCCGAGGGAGTCGAATCGCTCGCCACCTTGCGGGCGTCGGCCAAGCGCGACGACGTGGAGGCGACGCCAGAGAGCGCGATCTCGCCGTTCCCGTCGACCAGCGTCGGCCGGTTCGGCGTCGGGTTCTCGGCAGTGCTGGCGGTGACCGATGAGCCGGTGATCCTGTCCAGGACCGGTGGTGTGCGGTTCTCGCGAGCAGACAGTGCGGCCGCGGTCGCCGAGGCCGGTGTCGGTTCGCCAGGCCTGGCAGACGAAGTACGGCGTCGGGATGGGCAGGTGCCGGTACTGCGCCTGCCATTCGAAGCTGACGGGGAACCGCCGGAGGGGTACGACACGGCGGTGATCCTGCCGCTGCGCGACGAGGCGGCTTCAGAACTCGTACGCAGGTTGCTCGGCGAAGCCGATGATGCCTTGCCGCTCGCGCTTCCCGGCCTGGAGCGGATCGAGATCGACCTCGACGGCGACGTCCGGGAACTCGTCGACGCGGAGTCCCGGTGGTACGTGCAGCGCGCGAGCGGGATCCTCGACGAGAACGACAGAGAGCGCTTGCTCGCGGATCGGCCGACCGAGGAGCGCTGGCGTCCGCACTGGTCCGTCCTCTGGGCGCTGCCACGCGATCCGCTGGCCGCGGTGCCGGGAACGGTGCACGCTCCGACGCCGACGGACGAGCCGTTGTCCCTGCCGGCGTTGCTGTTGGCAACTTTTCCGCTCGATCCGTCCCGGCGGCATGTCGCTGCCGGACCGCTGACCGACCGGCTCGTCGCCGAAGCGGCGACGGCCTACGCGGAGCTGCTGCGAAACCGTGCCGAGCAAGGCGCGAACATCTTTCCGCTGGTGCCCGTTGGACTGGCGGCGGGCGGGCTTGACCGGGCGGTGCGGGAGGCGATCCTCGCGGCTCTGCCGACGACTCCCTTGCTTCGGGCGGTCGAGGACGGATCGATACTGCCGCCTGAGGATGCGGTCGCCATCGACGGATCGGACGACGCGTTCAACGCCGTCATGGCGCCGCTCGTCCCCGGCCTGATCGCCTCACCTCGCCAGGACCGGACGGCGCTGGATGCCCTCGGCGTCCGGCGGCTCGAACTCGCCGACCTCGTCGACCAGTTGGGCACGGTGGCAGAGACGCGGCCGCCCGAGTGGTGGCGGGAAATCTATGGAGCGCTCTCGGAGATGGTCACGGATCCGCTGCTCCGTGAGTCCCTCGGAACCCTGCCGGTCCCATTGGCGGATGGCCGACTGGTCCGCGGAGTCCGTGGGCTGCTTCTGCCCGGCCAGGAGCTGGCAACCGACGTACTGGCTGTCTTCGGCGAGTACGGCGTGCGGGTCGTGCATCCGGATGCCGTGCACGGGACGCTGGAACGGCTGGGAGCGCTTCCCACGACGCCGCGGGCGTTGCTGGAGGACAGTGCGGTCCGGTCGGCAGTCGAGCACTCCGGCGATGCCGATGATCCCGAGGCGATCGCTGATGCCGTGCTGACCATGGTCGCCGCCGACCCATCCCAGGCGGAAGGCTTGTGGTGGCTGTCGGACCTCGTACTGCGGGATGCCGAAGGCGAACTGGTGCCCGCGAACGCGCTCGTGATTCCCGGCTCCGTAGCGGCGGAGATACTCGACGACGAAGAGGTGGCGCCGATCGGTCAGGCGGTCGTCGACCGGTTCGGAATCCCTGCTCTGGAAGCGATCGGGGTCCTCGACTCGCTCGGGACCGTCGCTGCCTCCGAGGTCGTGCTCGACGACCTGCCGGAGTCGCTCGCCGATCTGGACGGGATCGAGGACTGGGCGTACGACGTGGCGCCGGGCGGGTCGAGATTCGGCGCGACGGTGGGGGAGGTCGCGGCGATCCGCGATCTCGACTGGGTGGTCGACGACGCGTGGCCGCAGGTGCTCGAGTTGATCGGCGCGACACCGGAACTCCGGCGGGCGCTGGTGGAACGGGTCCGCGTGGTCGGTCCTGACGACCGGGCGGTCGGCGGACCGTCGTACTCGGCCTGGTGGATCCGGGAGCATCTGATCCTGCCTGACGGTGAACCGCTGGCGGGCCGCGCGGATCCCGAGGCGGATCCGGTCCTCGCGGAATATCTGGACGAAGCGCCGGAGTGGACGGCCGGCTTGGATCCGGAGGTGCGTACCGCGGTCGGTCTGGTTCGCGAGGTCGGCGATCTCGAGGCCGAGGGCGTCGCGCAGGTCCTTGCCCGGTTGGCGGATCCGGCCCGAAAGGTGGGAGAGAGCGCGCTCCTGCGCCTCTGGAACCACCTCGGCCGCCTCACGGTCTACGCTTCAGAGCCTCCCACCCATATCCGAGTTCTCACCGCCGAAGCCGATGCTCCTCAGGAGTGGCTTGGCGAAGGCGACGAGCCGGAGGGCGGCCGGCGATCGTCGGCCCCTCGTACGGCGATCGTCGCGGCGGGCGAGGCCGTGGTGGCGGATGCGCCGATGTGGTTGCAGCGTGGGGATCTCGGCGGTTTCGTGGTCGGGTCGGGGGTGGTCGCCGACGGGCTGAGCGACCTGCTCGATCTGCCGATGGCGCAAGAAGTTGCCGAGGGCAAGGTCGACGGACCGGGTACCGAGGCCGACGTACCGGCGATCGTGCGCGAGCTCGTGCCGCAGACGCCCGCCCAGTGGTGGGAACACGAGGAACTCACCGTCGACGGCGTCGAGGTCTCCTGGTGGGTGAGCGAGAACGGCGAACCCCACGCCGCGACCTTCGACGGCCTGGCGAAAGCCCTCGCCTGGTCCGCCGGCCGTTGGGACCAGCGCCACGTCATCCTAGCCATCCTCTCCGACCCCACCCGCGCCTCGGAACTACTGATCGACGCGGCCTTCGACGATGACGGCGGCAACGAATAGGCCGCGATTCATCAACCTGACAGCCTTCCCCTTTACAGGACCCCACAGAGACGAGATTCTCAGAGGCGCCGATCGGCCCAGCCGGCCGGCGGGGGATCTTGTCATCGGAGCCAGGGGAGGGCACCGACATGTCACTAGCCGAAGAAGCCGACGTACCGTCCGCAGCGAGGGCGAGTGGCAAGAAGTCGCGCGGTAGGTTCGCCGGACTGTCGTCGATGCTGATGATCGAGATCATCGCGGTGAACGCCGGCCTGCTGGGAACCATCGTGTATGCGCTCGGTACCAACGGCACCTGGGGGTCGCTGTCCGCTTCGGTGATGATCTCGGCGGCGTCTCTGGTCAGCGGCGGGTTGATCGGGATCCTGTTCGGCGTGCCGCGGAGCATCGCGGCCGCGCAGCAGGTCGACGGGAAGCCGGCGACCACGCTGATCGGTGCCAACACGAATCTCGAGCAGATCTCCGACTGGCTGACCAAGATCATCGTCGGCGTCACTCTGACCCAGTTCGGCGCAATCAGGCGCGAGGCCGGGCGGCTGTTCCACTCGCTGGCTCCGGCAGTCGGTGGCGCCGACGGTGCGGCTGCGTTCGCGGGCAGCGTCGTCATCTACTTCGTCGTGGTCGGATTCTTGATCGGCTGGCTCTACGCCCGGCTGCGGCTCAGCCTGGCGATGAGTGGCGCCGACGCGATGCTCGAACTGTCCCGCCGCGCCGCCCGGGCCGGCGATACCGAGACCGCGCAGGCAGCCCGCGAAACAGCCCGCAGCCTGACTCAGCGAAGCACCGACGCTTGACGCAGGTCGGCGCCGCGGCTTGGGCCAGCGCGGCTTGACGCATTGGGCGTCGAGACCTGATCCACCGAGGCTCCGAAGGCCGGTCCCCGTACGTCACAACTTGCTGGAAGCTGTCAGCGGAGCAGGGTGGTCAGGGCGGGGTTGTTGATGGTGGTGGCCAGGTGGCGGGCGGTTGTGGCGGCTTTGGGGTCGCCTAGGCGGGCCTGGTGGAGGTTGGCGCGGACAGTTAGTTCTCTTAGTTCGCAGCGGGCGGCCAAGGCGGTGAGGCGGGTGACGAGGGGGCGGGCTCGCGCTTCGTCGTCGCGGGCCAGGGCAGCTGTGATGGCGGTGTCGAGGACGTGAGCATGGACCCATTGGTAGCGGTCTGGTTCGCGGCTGGATCTGGTGGCGGCCTGGTCGAGCCACGAGGTCGCGCCTGCGTCGTCACCGCGGCCGGCGCTGAGGAGGCCGAGTCCGCGGGCGGCCATGCCTTCCCAGCAAGGATCGTTGAGTTGGCAGCTGAGGACCCAGGCCTGTTCGAAGCCGTCGGTCGCGGCTTCGAGATCGCCGGCGTACCAGTCGAGTTCTGCGTTGAGCGCCTGCGGCCAAGGAAGGAAGGCGATCCAGCGCTCTTGCCTGACCAACTCGAGTGATTGCTGGACCGTGGCCGCTGCCTGGCTCTGCTCGCCGCGGAGGAGATGTGCGCGGCCCATGATCGACAGCGACCAGGCTTGCTGGCGACGGTTGCCGCATTTCGTGGCCAACTCGACCGACTCGCCGAGGTGCTCGAACGCGGCTGGATAGTCGCCGGTGTCCGACGAGTTCATCCCCTGTACGCCGAGGATCGCGGCGTACTCCGCATCGGTCTCGGCGAGCTCTCGTGCCTTCGTCAGCCAGGCGACCGCCGTACTGCGTCGCCCGGCCTGGACCTCGACGAATGCGAGTTCGCGATGCGCGTCCACCGAGGTGGCTCGATCGCCTGCCTGAGTGGCGACCTGGATCGCTTCGTGCAGGACGATGGCGCCCTCCTCGTCGTGCCCGCGAATCGCGTGGACGAGAGCACTGCCGAGAGCGGAGAGAGCGCGACCTCGCAGTACGGCGTCGTTGCAATGCTCGGCCTCCGCGACCGCGCGCCGGAGGCACTGGATACCTGCGTCGACAGCTCCGGCGCCGATGGCTGCGCGACCCGCTTCGAGTTGGCTCATCGCAGCGGCCCGACCGCTGAGCGCGGGGCTCGATGGTGAGCCCGGGCTGACGGTTGACGCCGCCAGGAGCGCCGGGGAGGCTGCGATGGCGAGTTCGCGGCGGAGGAGGTCTTCGCAGACGGCGACCTGTCGGAGCGCGGCTGGTCGGTCCCCGGTCAGCGCGAGACAGCGGACGAGTAGTTCGTGGTTGCCCTGTTCGAGTGGGTTGATCGAAACGGCCTTGCTGGCAAACGGAATCGCCTCCTTCGCCTGGCCGCTCGCGACCAGGGAAACGGCGGCTTCGCGGAGCTTCGCTTCGATCATGCTCGAGAGGCGGTGGCGTTCGGCCAAGAGCCAGGACTCGATCTCCGGGCAGGAGGGGAGTTGCACTCCTTCAAGCAGCTCACCGCCGAGATCCAGCAGGGTCGCTGGATCGCCGGAGCCGTCGGTGAGCATCAGCACATCGGCGGAAGCGTCGGTGCCGAGTGTGGTGACGATCGGGTCGCCGGTGAGGACGACGCCGGCGCCGAGGTTGCGCCGGAGTTCGGCGAGCGTCCACCGCAGGGCGCCGAGCGGATCATCCGCATCGGCGAACAGCAATTCGGCCAGGCGTTTGCGACTGGGTGGGCGATCTGCCAGCAACAAGTACGCGAGCAACACCCAGGCCTTCCGCCCCCGTAGAACCCGAGCCATCCCGCCACCGGCCTCGATCCCCGGCAACCCCATCAACCTGATTCTGGTCATCACACCCCCTCCCCAATCCCCAGTCTCACCCAGCCCCACCCCCTCCACCAGCCACTGGCCAGCCGAGGGCCGCGCGGGCCGGGCGGTTGTGCAACCCGTGCGCCCCGGCCGTGGTTGCGCGGCCGGGGCGGTGGGTCAGTGTTTGATGCCTACTGCTTCCAGGTATTCGGCGTGGGCCGCGAGGGTGTGGTCGGTGTTGTCGTTGAACGCTCGCGGTACGTCGGCGAGGTCGGCCGCGAACTGGACGCGATCTGCGTCGGAGAGCGCTCCCGCCAGCTTCGTGATCGGACCGTAGAACTGGCGGAACCACTCCGAGAAGTGCTCTGCCGAGCGGTAGCGGAAGACGAAGTCGCGCTTGGTCAGCGTCACCCATTCGACCCGGTCGCCGAACAGTTCGGCCAAGTGCTCCTCGGTGCCCCACAAGGTCGCGGGCTGGACGCCGGCCGGCGGCGGTGCCCACTTCGATACCGTCTTGAACATCTGCCCGACCATCCCGGTCGGCGTCCACGAAGCGAGCGCGATCCGGCCACCCGGCGCGGTCACGCGGACGAGCTCGTCCGCTGCCTGCTGGTGGTCGGGCGCGAACATCACGCCGACCGTGCTGAGTACCCGGTCGAAGGACGCGTCCGGTACCGGCAGTTGCTCGGCGTCCCCTTCGAGGAAAGTCACCGGCAGATGCTCGGCGACGGCCCGCTCACGCCCCTGCTCCAGCAGGTTCGCCGCGTAGTCGACCCCGGTCGCCTCGGCGAACCGGCGGGCTGCCGCGAGCGCCGCGTTTCCCTGCCCACAAGCCACATCCAGCACTTTCTGGTCCGCCCGTACGTCGGCGGCCTCTGCCAGCAGCTCGGCGATGATCTGCAACGTGTTGCCGACCCGGGGATAGTCCCCGGTCTCCCAGCCGGACCGCTGCTTGTCCTTGATCGCCGCGAAATCCACAGCCGTACTCGTCATCCGATGCCCCCAAAAGAGAAGAAGTACGTCCCCCAGCCACGCCACCGCGCTGCGCGGTGTGTAGTGCAGCCTTCCGGTACGCCGTGTGACGAGGCGTGTGAAAGCTCAAGCCTGCCGGCAACTACGCAGCGCTAACCATCGTTGTCATTGGTTGGTAATCGCACTGATCAGCAGGTTGGGCGAGCGCATTGCAACGTTATAGCTGACGTCTTGCCAACGTTGTCATCCGTATTTATAGTCCGAGGAAACGTTTCCAGCCAGTGACGGCCGGATGACAGCAGGTGAGATGGAGGTGGCTTCGCACCTAGGGACGACGCGTGAGGACGCGTCGAGTGAGGAGAGTCCCGCCGGGGGCTCGAGGCCGAAGGGAACACATCGTGAACGATGCGCCGCGCCCGCAATTCGAAGACGTAGCAGACGTCCTGCGCCATCAGCTGAGCCGCCGGACCGCGATCGGAGGCGGTGCGGCCGCCCTGACCGCCTTCCTCGCCGCTTGTTCCGGTAAAGGCTCGTACTCCGACAAGCCGGCCAACAAGCCCGCCGCCACCAAGTCGGTGCAGATCGGCAAGGCGAACATCCCGACGCCGCGCGACCAGACGGTGACGATCGCCCAGGTGGACTACACCGTCTACAACAGCTGGAACGGGTTCATCCCGAACGGCATGCCGCACTCCGCCGGCCTGGAGACGCTCGCGCAGGAGCCGATGTTCCTGCTCAACCTGGCCACGGGTGAACTCGTCAACTGGCTTTCCACCGGCTACAAGTACAACGCCAATTTCTCGGAGCTGACCTTCACCTTCGACCCGAAGGCGAAGTGGAGCGACGGGCAGCCGCTGACGTCCAGCGACTTCAAGTTCACCGTCCTGCTGCTCAGGGATCGCAAGGATCTGCTCGGCGGCGGGGGTGACCTGTCGGAGTTCGTGAAGGACGTCGAGACGCCGGACGCGCACACCGCGGTGATCAAGATGGTCAAGCCGACGCCGCGGCTGCACTACGGATTCATCGCCGCCATCGCGGGTCCGCAGTACTCGATCATGCCCGAGCACATCTGGAAGGGACAGGACCCGACCAAATTCCGGGCGAACCCGCCGGTCGCCAGCGGGCCCTACGTTTTGAAGCAGGCGATCCAGAGCCAGAAGATGTTCGTCTGGGAACGCAATCCGGACTACTGGAACAAGGACAAGCTCGACCCGGCGCCGAAGTACGTGATCTTCCAGAGCACCGCCAAGCAGGCCGACTCGGCGGCACTCGCCTTCGAGCGGGCGGAGTTCGATGTCGGCTCGATCGACGAGGAGCACGCCAAGCAACTGCGCAACACCGGCTACCCGAACCTGGTCACCACGCAGTTCCATGACCCGAACCCGCGGGTGTTCTGGCTGAACAACGACCCGGCCCGCGGGGTGATCGCCGAGCCGAAGATGCACTGGGCGATCAACTACCTGATCGACCGGGACAAGATCGGCAACAACATCTGGCCGGTGAAGGTGCCGCCCGCGCAGTACCTGTGGGCCGACTACCCGAGCAACGACAAGTGGACGAACAAGGAGCTGGCGGAGAAGTACAAGTTCGAGTACTCGCCGGACAAGGCCGTGAAGCTGCTCGACGAGATCGCACCGAAAGGTGCCGGCGGCAAGCGGATGTACCAGGGCAAGGCGATCAGCCTGGAGATGATCACGCCGTCGCCGGTCGACGGGCAGGAGTACGCGATCGGAAACCTGCTGAAGACGGAGCTGAACAAGGTCGGGGTGCCGACCACGCTGCGCAGCCTGAGCGGGTCGGTGCACGACGAGAAGTTCCAGCGCGGTGAGTACGACATCGACTCCCAGTGGGCCGGTGCCGCCTTCGACCCCGAGCAGCTCTACACCGACTGGGAGAGCAGCAAAGCCAAGAAGATCGGCGTGAACGCCGTCGACAAGAACAAGGCGCGGTTCCGGGACCCGAAGCTGGACGAGCTGTCGGCCAAGCTGGCCCAGCTCGATCCGACCAGCGCGGAGGCCAAGCCGTACCTCGACCAGGCGCTGGAGATCTACTTCCAGAAGCTGCCGCTGATCCCGACCATCCAGACCGGCTACCCGTCGTACTTCAACACCACGTTCTGGACCGGCTGGCCGACCGACGACAACCTGTACCAGGTCCCACTCAACTGGTGGCCGCACTTCCTGTTCGTCCTCGGCAAGCTGAAGGCCACCGGTCAGAAGGGCCCGTCGTGACCGCGGCGGCCCCGCCCGCGGAGGCCGTCGAGGCGTCAGCAGAGAGCGCTCCCCGTAGCGGGCTGCGCCCCTGGCTGTCGCGGCATCCGCTGGCGGCGTACGCATTGCGCCGGTTCGGGTTGTACCTGATCGAGCTGTGGGGCGCGCTGACCGTTGCGTTCTTCTTCTTCCGGATGATCCCGGGCGACCCGATCCAGACGCTGATCCAGACCCTGCAGCAGAACTACGTCTACAACCAGCAGGCCAGTGCGGAGGTGATCGCCCGGTACCAGCACGAGTTCGGGCTCGACGGCAACATCTTCACGCAGTACCTGAAGTACATGAACAACCTGATCCTGCACGGAGATCTGGGGCCGTCGCTGATCAACTATCCGACGCCGGCGCAGAACGTGATCCTGCATTCGTTGCCCTGGACAATCGGTTTGCTCGGCATCTCCGCGGTGCTGGCGTGGGGGCTGGGCATCATCGTCGGCGCGGTCGCCGGCTGGCGACGCGGCAAGGCGGGTTCGGCGATCATCACGAACCTGTCGATCGCGCTCTCGCACGTTCCGTTCTTCTTCGTCGCGCTGATCCTGGTCTACGTCTTCGCCTATTCGCTCGGGATGCTGCCCGCGCGATCGGCGTACGACTCGAACATCAGTCCTGGGTTCAGTCCGGCATTCATCGGTAGCGTGCTGAAGTACGGGTTGCTGCCCGGGTTGTCGATCGTGGTGATCGGTGCGTTCGGCTGGATCCTGTCCACCCGGATGCTGATGGTCCCGGTGCTCGGCGAGGACTACCTCACGTACGCCGAGGCGAAGGGCCTCAAGCCGTGGCGGATCCTGACCCGCTACGCGCTGCGGAACTGCTATCTGCCGCAGGTGACCGCGTTCGGCATCTCGCTCGGCTTCATCTTCAACGGCAACGTCCTGGTGGAGCAGCTGTTCAACTATCCCGGGCTCGGGACCACTCTGGTCACAGCGATCCAGCAGCTCGACTTCAACACGATCCTCGGCGTCACGGACATGGCGATCTTCTCGGTACTGACCGCTGTGCTGCTGCTCGACCTCCTCCTGCCTCTGCTTGACCCTCGGGTCAAGTACTGGAAGTGATGACGATGCGACTGCTGACCGCCGTACTGCGAACCGTCCGCGACAGCAGGCGATTGGCGACGGGACTGGTGATCCTGGCGCTGATGGTGCTGCTCGCCGTCTTCAGCCCGTTGATCGTGCATTCCATCGGCCACGGCAACGACCCGATAGCGCTCGCCGCGTACCAGAAGTGGCTGGTGCCGTCGCCCGATCACCTGCTCGGCACCGACCAGTTCGGCCGCGACGTGCTGGCGATGGTGGTGAGCGCGATGTCGGTGTCCTTGCAGATCGGCGCGATCGCCGGGGTGATCTCGACCGTGGTCGGCGTGATCGTCGCGTTCGTCGCCGGTTACAAGGGCGGCTGGGTAGACGGAGTGCTGTCCACGTTCACCGGGATCCTGCTGGTGATCCCGACGTTCCCGCTGCTGATCGCGCTCTCCGCGTACGCCAAGAACGTCAGCCTGTTCCAGGTCGGCGTGATGATCTCGATCTTCAGCTGGCCGTTCGCGGCGAAGACGATCCGCTCGCAGGTGCTCAGCCTGCGGTCGCGGCCGTACGTCGACCTGGCGCGGGTGAGCAAGGCGCGTGACCTGGAGATCATCGGCACCGAGCTGCTGCCGAACCTGTTGCCGTTCATCGGCGTCGGGTTCGCGTCCTCGGCGCTCGGCGCGATCTTCGGCCTGGTCGGCCTGGAGGTGATCGGGCTCGGCCCCGGTGGCGTGATCGACCTCGGCCAGATCATCTTCAACGCGATCAACACCGGCGCGCTGACGCTGGGCGCGTGGCCGATGTTCGTCGTACCGATCGTGTTGCTGACCTTGCTGTTCGCGGCTTTGAACATGGTCAACATCGGGCTCGAAGAGGTCTACAACCCACGGCTGAGAGGAGTGGCCGGTGAGTGACACAGAGCCCAGCAAAGACACCGTGCTGGAGGTCAACGGCCTCGAAGTCACCTACTCGACCAACCGAGGCGATGTGCGCGCTGTGGACGGCCTGGATCTGTCCGTACGCCGGGGCGAGATTCTCGGTATCGCGGGGGAGTCGGGCAGCGGCAAGAGCACGCTCGCGGTGGCTCTGCTCCGGTTGCTCAAGCCGCCCGGCCGCGTGACGGCCGGGAGTGTCGTCTTCCGTCCGGCCGGGCAGTCGCCGGTCGACCTGCTGAAGATCCACGGCGAGCAACTCCGGGTGCTGCGGTGGAGCGCTCTCTCCTATCTCCCGCAGGGCTCGATGAACTCCCTCAACCCGGTGATGCGGATCCAGGACCAGTTCCGCGACGTCATCCTGGAGCACGCGCCGGAACGCAAGGAAGCGCTCTCCGAGCTGATCCCGCGGTTGCTCGGCCAGGTCGGCCTGGAGCCGCGGGTGGCCCGGATGTACCCGCACGAGCTGTCCGGCGGGATGAAGCAACGCGTCCTGATGGCGATCTGCGTCGCGCTCGAACCCGACCTGGTGATCGCCGACGAGCCGACGACCGCGCTCGACGTCACCATCCAGCGGGTGATCCTGCAGAGCCTCGCGGATCTGCGCCGCGACTTCGGCGTCACGCTGATGGTGATCTCGCACGACATGGGCGTGCACGCACAGTTGGTCGACCGGGTGGCGGTCATGTACGAAGGCCGGCTGGTCGAGGTCGGCGACGTCCACCAGGTCTTCAAGGACCCTCAGCACTCCTACACCCGGCAGCTGATCGATTCGATCCCGAAGCTCGGAAGGAGAGCGTCATGAGCGTCATCGAGCTGCAGGGCGTCGAGCAACGCTTCCACGCCCGCGGCACCCCCGACGGCTACCTGACCGCCCTCAAGGACGCCACCTTCACCCTGCAGTCCGAGCCGCCCCAGATCGTCAGCCTGGTCGGCCAGAGCGGCAGCGGGAAGTCGACCATCGCCCGCAACATCCTCGGTCTGCAGAAGCCGACCGCGGGCACCATCAGTTTCGACGGCAAGGACATCTTCAAGCTCTCCCGGGCGGAGTACGACAACTACCGCCGCAACGTGCAACCGGTCTTCCAGGACCCGTATTCGATCTTCAACCCGTTCTACCGGGTAGACCGCGTGCTGTGGAAGGCAGTGAAGAAGTTCGGCCTCGCGCCCGACCGCACCAAAGGCCTCGCGATGATCGAGGAATCGCTCGACGCCGTCAGCCTCGATCCCGCAGGCGTCCTCGGCCGCTACCCGCATCAACTCTCCGGCGGCCAGCGCCAGCGCATCATGCTGGCCCGGATCCACATGCTCCGCCCGGCGTTCGTGATCGCCGACGAGCCGGTGTCGATGCTGGATGCCCAGATCCGCAAGACGTTCCTCGACATCCTGCTGGACTTCCGTCGCGACCACGGGATGACGACGCTCTTCATCACCCATGACCTGTCCACCGTTTACTACCTCGGCGGCGGGGTGATGGTGATCAACAAAGGCTCCATCGTCGAGCGAGGCGCGGTGGAGAGCGTGATGCACGAGCCCTCCCACCCCTACACCCAGCTGCTCCTCGACTCCATCCCGCAACCGGACCCCGACCAGCGCTGGACCAACCGCATCCACGTCGACGACTCCGGCACCCAGACCCCGGACTCGGCGCCGCAGGAGCCCGTAGTGTGACGGGTGGTTGCTGAGAGCAAGCTGAGCCGGGTGTCGGTGCCCGCGGGGGTTCCGGGCCTGAGACAGTGGTCGGGTGATTCTTGCTCTGGTGGGTGCGTTCGGTGCGGCTGTCCTGTACGGCGTGGGCACAGTCCTGCAGGCCGAAGGGCTGCGCCGCTCGGCCCGCTCGACAGCCACCACGTGGTGGGGACGGATCCAAGCAGGCTGGCTGTACGCCGTGGGCCTGGCGCTCGACGGAGCCGGATTTCTCGCCTCCGTGGCGGCCCTGAGATCGCTCCCGCTGTTCATCGTCGAGTCGGCCGTCGCGTCGAGTGTGGCCGTGACCGCGATCCTGGCCGCGATCTTCCTCGGTGGACGGCTCGATCGGCCGACCGTCCTGGCGCTGGTGGTGGTCGGCATCGGACTGGTCGGTCTCGCGGCGAGTGCCGTCGAAGGGCCGGCTAAGGCACTCAGCGGATCGGCCGCCGTTCTGCTGCTTCTGCTCACGGTTCCGACAGCGGTTCTCGGGTTGGTCGGCTACCGGCTGCCGGCCGAGCGCGGAGTGGCGCTGCTGGCCGTCGTGGCCGGGCTGGGATTCGGCGGCGCCGGGGTTGCGGCCCGGACGCTGAGTCTCGACGGCTGGAAAGTCCTCACAGATCCGGTCGCCTGGTCCCTGGTGGTCTACGGAGGTCTCGCCCTGGCAGCCTTCGGGCTCGCCTTGGAACGCGGTTCCGTCACGGTGGTGGCGGCGGTGACCTTCAGCATCGAGACCGTTGTACCGGCGGCCGTCGGGCTGATGTGGCTGGGTGACGAGGTTCGGCACGGGTTCGCCTGGCTGACCGTGCTCGGGTTCGTGTTGACGCTGGGTGGATCGGTCCGGCTGGCCAGGTTCGCGGTCCTCGAGCCATGACCAGGCAGCGGATGGCGGTGGTGACCGTCGCGATGATGCTGTGTGCAGCCGGGCTGCTCGCCACGCTCGGCGCGGGTGGCACTGCCGACCGGGAGACCACGAGTCTTCCCGCGACGCCATCACCCGGCGGGAAGCCGTTGCGGGTGCTGGCACTGGGCGACTCGGTGACCGCTGGAGCTGCTTGTGGGTGCACAGCGTTTCCGGCGATCTATGGCCGGCTGCTGAGCCAACGGACCGGAGTACAGGTCACTGTCGAGAATCGCGGGGTGAGTGGTCTCGATTCGGAAGGTTTGCTGCGGCAGCTGGACCAGCCGGCCGTGGCGAAGGCTGTCGGGTCGGCCGACGTCGACCTGATCACGATCGGCGCGAACGACTTCGGCGACCATCATGACGAGGTGGTGGCCGCATCGTGTTCGCGGGACTGTGTGAGCGAGGAACTGGACGAGCTGTCCGGCACGCTGCGCCACATCCTGCAACGCATTCGCCAACTCCGTGCCGATCGGCCGACCACGGCCTTGGTGACCGGCTACTGGAACGTCTTCGAGGACGGCCAGGTCGCCCGGCAGAACTTCAGCGCCGACGGAATCGCCGCGACCGTCGAGCTGACGAAGCGGGTGAACGCGGTCGTCGCCGCGGCCGCGCTCGCTGAAGGCGCGACCCCTGTCGACCTGGCCGGCCCGTTCCAGCGCGACGACGTCACCGAACTGCTCGCCCCGGACGGCGATCATCCCAACGCGGCCGGGCACCGCCTGGTGGCCCAGGTTCTGCTGAAGGCAGGCTTGCCCGCGATGAGGTCACGACCATGACGCGGCTCCTCGCCGGCAGGTGGCCGTTGCTGGAGGCAACATGATGGCCCTGCTCGCGGCGGCCAGGCGCCCCGGCGTGCGGGGCCGGTCGACGGCTGCGGCTGTCGTGGTGGTCGCGGTGGCCCTCGCGATCGGTGCGGTGGTCCTGGTGCTGTTGCTGCAACGGGCGTTGATCACCAGCGTCTCCGACGCGGCCGACGGCCGCGCGTTCGAGATCGCGAGCCAGGTGCAGGAGGAGGGACTGGCCGGGCTGAGCCAGGATCTGCTCGAGAACACCCGGGCCAGCCAGCTCATCCAGGTGCTGGAACCCGACGGCGACGTGGTCGCCAGTTCGTCGTCCCGGACGGCCGCCAGGCCACTCAGCACGCTCCGGCCCGCAGCGGGCCAGGTCCTGCGCAGCCAGGTCGGCGAGATGCCGCTGCTCGATGACGAGCACGCCTATCTCGTCGTCGCCAGAGGGGCTCAGCACGAGGAGACCCTGTACACGGTCGTCGTCGCCTCCTCGATCGAGGCGCAGCGCGAGACGGTCAGCACGGTCGCGGAGTACCTGCTGATCGGCTATCCGCTGCTGTTGCTGCTGGTCGGCGCGGCGACCTGGGTTCTGGTCGGCCGCGCGCTCCGGCCGGTCGAGCGGATCCGGGCGAGGGTGCACGGGATCGGCGCCGACCAGTTGTCCGAGCGGGTCCCGGTGCCGCCGACCCAGGACGAGATCGCCCGGCTGGCCGTGACGATGAACGAGATGCTCGATCGCCTGCAGACCGGCCAGGAGACCCAACGGCGGTTCGTCGCGGACGCCAGCCACGAGTTGCGGTCGCCGATCGCCACCCTGACGGCCGCCCTGGAGGTGGTCGTCGCCGACACCACGGGGCGGGCCTGGCAGGACCTGCAGTTGGTGATGGGGGCCGAGACGGAACGGATGCGGCGGCTCGTCGAGGACCTGCTGCTGCTGGCCAAGGCCGATGACGAGGGCCTGCGGATGCGTCGTACGGACGTCGATCTGGACGACCTGGTGGAGGCAGAGGTACGCCGGCTGCGGAGCGGCTCCGGGCTGGAGGTTCGCCAGGACGTCAGCGCCGTCCGGGTGTCAGGGGATCCGGACAAGCTCAGCCAGGTGATCCGCAACCTCGCCGACAACGCCGCCCGGGCGGCCAGGTCGGTGATCCTGTTCTCGCTCTCCGCCGAGAACGGCCAGGCGATCCTGACGGTCGAGGACGACGGGCCGGGCGTGCCCGCCGCCGAGCGGTACCGGGTGTTCGAGCGGTTCGTCCGGCTGGACGCGAGCCGGGACCGCGGCAGCGGCGGCTCCGGGCTCGGGCTGTCCATCGTCCAGGAGGTGGTCCGCGGCCACGGCGGGACGGTCCGGATCACCGAGTCGTCCTTGGGCGGGGCCAGGTTCGTAGTCACCCTTCCGGCGGAGGGGGCCGGCTAGGCCACCCGGTGTGCCGGTGTGACCCGGGAGTGGCTGCCGAGGCCCAGTTGGTCGCACAGCCACGGGAAGACGTAGGCGAAGGCCTCCTGGGCGAACTGCCAGTTGTGGGTGCCGGGAAGGATGGTCACCTTGGAGACGATTCCCTGCTTCTTCCCCGCGGTGGCCAGCAGGTGCGCCTCGTGGGTGTGCAGGCGTTCCTGTGAGCCGTCCAGGAACTGCCCGGTCAGTGCGAGGTAGTGGCTGTGCCGGGCGATCACGGTCAGCGGGTCGTGCGCCGCGTACGCCGCTGCGGACCCACCGAACAGGTTGGCGATGGTCTGCGCCTTGTCGCCGGTGTTCGGAGCCAGGTCGCCGGAGATGTCGACGAAGTGGCCGAAGATGTCCGGGTGCTCGGTGGTCAGGCCGATGGCACAGGTGCCGCCCATCGAGAAGCCGGCCACCGCCCACGAGCTCGGATTCCTCGAGGCTCCGAAGGTCGCGCTGATGTAGGCCGGGATGTCGCGGAACAGGTGATCCTCGGCCTGCCCGTGCGGCCCGTTGACGCATTCGGTGTCGTTGCTGAACTGCGCGGTGGCGTCGACGAACACCAGGATCGGCGCGAGCCCGTGGTGGCGGGCCGCGTAGGCCTGGGCGGTCTTGACCGCGTCGCCGATCCGGACCCAGTTCTCCGGCTTGGAGTGCTCGGCGCCGATCATCTCGACCGCCGGCAGCACCGGGTGCCGCGGACCACGGAACCACACGGGCGGGAGATAGACGAGCTCCTGGCGGTGGGTGAACCCGCTCGGTACGGCGGGAACGGTCACCACGACCAGTTCGCCCGAGCGGGCTCCGGCAGGATCCGGCCTGCCCTTCACCTGTGACAACGAGACCTGCCCAGGGACGGTGTCTCCCTGCAGACCCGAGACCGCGTCATTGACGGTGGGGAAGTAGCCGACGAACTGGTTGATCCCGTTGGCGCCGACCACGGCGGCCAGCACCGCCGCGACGACGGCGGTCAGTCTCCGGTGCCATCGCGCGCTGGACCAGCCGACAGCCAGCACCAGCAGTGCACCGAACGCGGCACTGAGCCAGATCCAGACCGTCACCGGCAAGGGATCGGTCATCCCGACGGACGGCGCGACGACCCAGGCAGCCAGCGCTCCGAACAAGACGGTGCAGGCAGCTATGATCGGGACCCGACGGGTGCGCCAGCGCGGATCCCGCCATCCGACCGCCACGATCAGGGCCAGCCCCGCGCCGAGCTGCAGAGTCAGCGGGAGCCAGCCGGTCAGCAGTGATACCTGGTCAACCATTCGTGCCTCCGTCGCGCCCCAGGACTCCCGCTGTGCGGGGACTCGTTCGCCGTTTCCTCAACGGATGAGATCCTCTCCAGGTTCCGGCACCGGCCGGGTCAGGTAGGCGACCGTGCCGACGATGATGAGCCACGTCATGGCGACCAGCCAGCCGGCCAGGACGTCGGTCGCCCAGTGGTAGCCGAGATAGAGCCGGCTCAGGCCGATGCCGAGGCTGATCAGTGCCGCGCCGAGGACCACGCTCACGCGGGCGCGCCGGGACTGGAGCCCGCCGAGCACCAGCGCCGCGACGGTGCCGAAGAAGACCGCCGAGTTCAGGGTGTGGCCGGACGGAAAGGCGTAGCCGGTGTCCACCGGGCCCAGGACGTAGGCGATCCCGGGCCGATGCCGGCCGACCAGCGACTTGAGGCCGGTGGTGAGCACCGCCGAGCCGGCCATTGCTGCCAGCAACAGTCCTGGCGCGCGGTACGAGCCGGTCCGGCGCCAGAACAGGTACGCCGCCACCACCACCAGGACGCACAGGACGGGGACGTCGCCGATGAAGGTCAAGGCCCGGGCCAGGTCGGTCAAGGGGGTGGAGCGCACTCCCAGGACGTCCGTGGTCAGCCGCGGATCGAATGCCGCCAGCCCGTTGGACTCGGTCGCGCTGTCTGCCAGTCCAGCCACCGCGGTCGTGCCGGCGACGGCCATGACCGCGCCCGCCACCGGTACGGCGTACTGACGCCGCGAGGCGGTTCGCCCGGTGACCGGGGTCGGTTCAGCCACCGTCGGTCGCCAACCGGTAGCCCATGCCGCGGACGGTCTCGATCGTGTGCCGCCCGAACGGTGCGTCGAGCTTCAGCCGCAGGTAGCGGATGTAGACCTCGACGACGTTCGGGTCGCCGTCGAAGGCCGGATCCCAGACGCTCTCCAGGATCTCCATCTTGGTCACGGTGTCGCCGCGGTGCCGCATCAGGAACTCCAGCAGGCCGTATTCGCGCGGCGTCAGCATCACTTCCTGCCCGGCTCGCTCGACCCGCTTGCGGGCCGGGTCCAGGGTCAGGTCGCCCGCTACCAGCACCACTGGCCGTTCCGGGCCGCCGCGCCGGATCAACGCCCGGAGCCGGGCGACCAGGACCAGGAAGCTGAACGGCTTGGTGAGGTAGTCGTCCGCGCCGAGGTCGAATGCGTCCGTCTGGTCGTACTCGCCGTCCTTCGCGGTCAGCATCAGCACCGGAGTCCAGACGCCGCGGTTGCGCAGTTCCTCGAGCACCTTGTAGCCGTTGACCTTGGGCAACATGATGTCGAGCACGATCACGTCGAAGCTGCTCTCGCTGGCGGCCCAGATCGCGTCCTCGCCGTCGTGCACGAGTTCGACCACGAATCCGGCGTCGGTCAGGCCACGGCGGACCGTATCGGCCAGCCGCACCTCGTCCTCCACTATCAGCACTCGCACCTGACCAGTGTGCCGCCGCTTCACTGAGAATCCGCTGAGTGCGCTCCCTGCGGCCGAGTTCGCGGTCGGTCAGGAGCCGGCGCGCAGGGTCGCGAAGAGATCGTCCGCCGCGACGGTGCGCCCGCGTTCGACGAACCATTCCCGGCCGAGCGCCCGCCGGAACAAGGCAGGCGGCAGCCTCAGCAGCAGCGACAGGGTTCGCGCTCCCTCGTCAGCGCTGGCCTGGCTCGCATGGGCCCGCATCGCCGCGCGCTTCGCATCGGCGTACCGGCGGACGTCGATGCGGTGGGTGATCTCGCTCGTGGCCGCGTACGCGGTGTCGTAGTCCGAGCTGCGAACCTCCGGAAGGATGCCGGGCAGCAGTTCGACCAACCGGATCAACCGCCGGATCGCGGTCCGGTCGATCGTGGCCTCCAGCACCAAAGGGGTGCCGGCCAGCCGGGCCGCGGCCAGGCCCGCGGTGTGGACCTGCCGATGGTCGGGATGCCCGTAGCCGCCGGCCGGGTCGTAGATCGTCAGCGCGTCAGCGCGTTCCTGGCGTAGCAGCGCGGCCAGCGGCGCGGCCGCCTGCTCGACGGGCAGGCCGCTGAAGGAGTCCCGCGCCGGCCTGTCCGAGCGCGACCAGCCCGAGTCGGGAAAGCCGAATCGCACGACCCGGGCACACCCCAGAGCGGCCGCGGAGCGGTCCAGTTCGTCGCGGCGGCGTTCGGCCAGGCGGCCGTCGGCACGGTACGACCCGGCGGCGAGGCCGGCTTCTCCATCGGTCGCCACCGCGAGAACCACCCGGTGTCCCTCGGCCGCGGCGCGAGCCAGGGTGCCACCGGTGAGGAGCACCTCGTCATCAGGATGCGCGTGGAAGGAGACCAGCGTGTAGGGCACCTGCCGAGCATCGCACGAACCGCGCGGCCACCAGGTCGGCCCTCAGCGGTCTCTCAGCGCCCGCCTTCCACGATGGGTCGAACAGACCGGCCCCCGATCGAGAAGACGACATGGCGAAGTCAGGCGCATCCCAGCGAGTGGCCGTCTCACTCTTGGCGGCAGCGGCGACGGTGGGACTTGTCGTGCTGCTGCCGCGCACGGTCGGTACGACGTGGCGCCTGGTCACCGGGTCGCTGGCCAGGGTCTCCCTGCTCGAGCTCGCGCTGCTCGGCGGCGTGTGGATCGCCGGGTTGTGCTCGCACTCGTTCGTGCTGGCGGCATCGCTCCCCGGTCTGACCAAGCGGCGCGGCCTGACGATGAGCCTGACCGGCAGTGCAGTGTCGAACGTGCTGCCGTTGGGTGGCGCGGTCGGGACCGGGCTGAACTTCGCGATGACCCGACGCTGGGGTTTCACTGCAGCAGCCTTCGCAGCCTTTCTGGCGGTTTCCACCCTGGTCAACGTGCTGGCCAAGCTCGGAGTCGTCGCCATCGCGCTGGCGCTCAGCCCGGCGCTCGGCAGTACGACGGCGCTGCCGGCCGGGTGGACCGGCCTTCTCCTGTTGCCGGTGCTGGCAGTACTTGGTCTCGTCCTCTGGATTCTCGGCAGCGGGCCGGTCGCCGAGCGCACCGGCCGGGCGCTGGACCGGGCCATCGGCCTGGTCCGGTCCGGCCGCCGATCGAGTCTCGGGTCCTCCCTCCCCGAGTTGAGGCTGTCCGTTCTGCGCATCGTCCGGCGCAGCTGGCGTCCACTGAGCCTTGGCATGCTCGCCTACCTTGGCCTGCAGGCAGTCCTGCTCTGGCTCTGCTTCCGAGCTGTCGGAGCCTCGCTGGGGCTTCCGCTGCTGATCACCGGGCTGGCGGTCGAACGACTGCTGACGCTCGTCCCGGTCACGCCGGGAGGTGCCGGCGTCGTCGAGGTCGGCACCATCGCGGCGCTGGTGGCGCTCGGCGGTGACCCACCCCTCGTCACCGCCGGGCTGCTGCTGTTCCGCGGTTTCACCTACCTGCTGGAGATACCAGTCGGCGGCACGACGCTGGCCGTCTGGCTGGTCTGCCATCGCCGTCCGGTGCGCGCCGGATGAGGATCGCGCTCGTCAGCGACTGCTACCTGCCCCGCCTGGGTGGCATCGAACTGCACCTTCACGACCTGGCGGCGCAGTTGCGGCTGGCCGGTCACTCTGTCGCCGTCTTCACTCTCACCGGTTCGGCAGAGCCCGATCAGGGCCCGGTGTTCCGGCTGCCGGCGATCGGCGACATACCGTTGCCCGAGGCAATCGACCGGCTCCACCGCGAGCTGTGCTCAGGGGCGTACGACGTCGTTCACGCGCACACCTCGTTCTTCTCGCCACTGGCGTGGAGCGCGGCGCGGATCGGCGCGGCGGCCGGCGTACCGACGGTTCTCACGCTGCACTCGCTGCCGGCGGCCAGGGGGATGCTGGCTCCGCGGCTGCTGGCCGCCCTCGACGCGCGGCTCGGCCGGCGGGTGTCGTGGACGGCGGTCAGCGAGGTGGTCGCCGCGTCACTCCGAGGGACCTTGCCCGGGCGCCCGGTCGAGATCCTCCACAACGGCATCGATCCGGTGCCGTGGCGCCGGATCGGGCACGGCGACAGCACGCTGACGGTGGTCAGCACGATGCGGCTGGTACGGCGCAAGCGCCCGCTCGCCTTGCTCCGGGTTCTCCAGGACGTCCGGTCGCAGCTGCCGGACCAGTTGCGCCTGCGGGCGGTGATCATCGGCAGCGGCCCGAAGGCTCCGGCGCTGGCCAGAGCCGTCGAACGACGTGGCCTGGCGGACTGGGTCGACCTCCCCGGCCGGCTGCGGCGAGAAGAGATCCAACGGCTCTACGCCGACGCCGACATCTTCCTCGCACCGGCCAGGCTGGAATCGTTCGGGGTGGCGGCGCTGGAGGCACGGTGCGCCGGGCTGGTGGTGGTGGCGATGGGGTCGGGCGGCGTCGGTGAGTTCGTCCGCCCCGGACTGGAGGGGTTTCTCGTCGACTCCGATCCGGAGATGGCCCGCGTCACCGGCGACCTGCTGAAGGACCCGGTCCGGCTGCATCGGATGCAGGCGCACAACCGGCGGACGGCGTCCGGCATGGCCTGGCAGACCGTGATCGGCAGGCATCTGCAGCTCTACCGGCAGCTCGCTCCTCAGCCGGCGCTCAGCGCTTCGGTCCTAACGTCGCATGTCATGGACTTCGAGGCCTACCACCCGACGGAGCCGGCTCGATGAGCACCGCGAGGCGGCCGTCGTGATGCCGGACGAGCCCCGGGTGACCCTCTCGGGCTGGGGGAGAGCGACGCATCGGCAGTGCCTGGTCCGGCGGCCGCTGTCGGAGGAGGACGTTGTCCGCGCAGTCAGGTCGGCACCTTGGCTGACCGTTCGCGGAGCCGGCCTGAGCTATGGGGACGCCGCACTGCCGGAGCGAGGCACCCTCCTGGACATGACCGCGCGGTGCAAGGTGCTGTCGTTCGACCAGACCACCGGCGTCATCGTGGCGGAGGCGGGCGCGACGCTGGCCGACATCGTCCGAGAAGCGTTACCGAAGGGCTGGTTCCCACCGGTCGTGCCCGGCACCGCCGGCGTCACCGTCGGCGGTGCCATCGCTTGCGACGTGCACGGCAAGAACCATCCAGGCAGCGGCTCCTTCGGTCTCCATGTGCTGTGGCTGTCGCTGCTGCGGCCGGACGGCGTTGTCGTTCACCTGTCTCCGGGTGAGGACGCGGACGGCTTCTGGGCCACTGTCGGTGGGATGGGACTGACCGGTGTCATCCTGCGAACCGCGATCCAGCTGCAGCGCATGCAGACCGGCTGGGCCCTGCGGCGACGGACCCGGACCCGTTCATGGGACGAGACGGTCGAGTTGATGCAAGCGGCGCGGACCAGGCAGGAACTGGACCCGGACCTGCACGTGGTCGCCTGGCTGGACACCCATGCCTCCGGGCGACGGCTGGGCCGGGGCATCGTCGACGAGTCGCGTCCCGCGCTCGTCACCGACCTTCCACCGGCCCTCGACCTGATGCCGCCGCTGGACAACTGGGCCGGCCGGCCGGCCGCCAGATCGCTGCCCGGGCCGGGTGTCGTCTTCGGGCCCACCATCGCCGCTGCGACGGCGGCGAGATGGCACCTGGCCGGCTCCGAGGAGAAGCGGATCCTGCCGTTGGCCGCGGCCTGGTGTCCGCTCGACCAGGTCCGGTCCTGGCCGGCAGCCTTCGGCCGGCAAGGACTGATCCAGTACCAGTTCGCAGTCCCGGTCGGCGCTGCCTCCTCGGTGTTCCACGTCCTCGCGACCCTGATCGGGCGGCGGATGGTGCCGGCCCTGAGCACGCTGAAGAATCTGGGCTACGGCACGGCCGGGCCGCTGTCCTTCCCGATTCCCGGGATGACCCTGGCGGCCGACCTGCCGGCCCGATGGCTTCACGGCGGCGACACGCTGCGCGTCGTGGACAGCATCGTCGCCGAGGCCGGTGGCCGCGTCTATCTGGCCAAGGACTCCGTCGTCGACGCCGAACTGATCCCACGGATGTACCCACGACTGGACGACTGGCGCCGGACCCGGGCCAGGCTGGATCCGGACCACCGGCTGACGTCGGCGCTGGCCCAACGGTTGCGGTTGCTCCCGTGACCCCGGACACCGGTACCGCCTTGCTGGTGGGCGGTTCGTCACAACTCGGTTTCGCGGTCCTGACGGGGTTGCTCGGGCCGCCACCGCGCCGGGTGGTGCTGGCAGGCCGCCCGAGCGAAGAGCTCTGGCGGCATGCCGATCAGCTGCGGGACCTCGGGTACCAGGTCTCGACCACGCAGTACGACGCATCGCTTCCGCTCGGCGGGATCGACCCGCTGCTCGAACATCTCACCGCCGAGCATCGGCTCGGTCTGGTGGTGATCGCGGTCGGCACGATGACGGCGGCCTCCTTCGCCGACTCGCTGGCCGTGAACGGCCTGGCCGTGGCGGTGCTCGTCCAGGCCCTGGTGTTGCGGATGAGTACGGCGGGCTCGGGGCAACTGGTGTTGCTCTCGTCCGCCGCGGCCGCCCGGCCCAGAAGGTCCGTCATGGCGTACTCGCTCGGCAAGCAACTGGCGGATTCGACGGCTTTGCTGCTCGCCCCGGCGGCGGCGGCTGCCGGCGTCCGGGTCCTGGTGGTCCGGCCCGCGTTCGTCACCACGAGGATGACCGAGGGCCTGGACCGGCCGGCCCTGTGGACGACGCCCGCGAAGGTCGCGAGCCGGGTTGCCCGCGCGATCCCGGGGCACCGCGTCGTGGTGTGGGTGCCGCGAACGACGGCCCTTGCGGTCCGGGTACTGCGACGGCTGCCCAGTGTCCTGGTTCCGCCGAGTCTGCGCTGATCGGACGCTCTCCGGATCCTCTCAGCACCGGATCGTTCTACTGGGGCCATGAAGCTCCAGCCCCCGTTGCGGAGGGCGCGCCGTCGGCGCCGGTTGCGGTGGGCCGCGCTCGTCGTCTGCCTGCTGCTCGTCGTACCGGTGGTTTCCTACGTCCGGGCGCTCACGTACCCCGGCAACGCGACCTTCGCCGTCCGGTCGGTCGAGTGGGTCCGCGACCACGGCGGTGGCAGGCTCATCGACACCATCGAGACCTGGAGGTACTCCCATCAGGCACCGCCCGCGTCCGGGCGGCCGCAGGACATCACGGCCGCCGCGCCCGATTCGCGGGCCGGCCGGGCGGCGGCCCGGTTACCCGAGGTGATCCGGCCGGGCGGGTTGCCACCCATCGCGCACGAGGCGACCTGGGCATCGGCCCGGCGGGATGCGAAGGGCCGGATACTGCTGTGGACGACCTGGTTCCGGCCGGATCCGGCGCATCAGCCGGTGACCGTCGCCGCGGCTCTGATCCCGCGTGGGGTGGACGGTCTCCGGTTGATGCCGGGCACGCGGGAGCCGGTGGTCGGAATGGCGTCGCCGGTCGGCTACTCGGTGCCGTCCGCGGTGTATCCGAAACTGGTGGCGGTCTTCAACTCCGGCTTCAAGATGAAAGATGCCCACGGTGGCTGGTGGACCACCCGGTCCGCCGCTGTTCCACTGGTCGACGGGCGCGCGTCGCTGGTCATCCTTCGTGACGGCTCGGCCAAGGTGGGAGCCTGGAACTCGACCGTCCGGATGACACCGGATGTCGCGGCGGTACGCCAGAACCTGGACCCGGTGATCGCCGGTGGAGTCGTCGCCGCCGGGCTTGCCGACAACGCCAGCGGCCGTTGGGGGAGCGCTCGCAGTCAGTTCCAGTACACCTGGCGCTCCGGCGTCGGGACCGATGCCCGAGGCAACCTCATCTACGTGGCCGGCAACCACCTGACCCTGGCGACCCTGGCGGCCGCGATGCACGACGCGGGCATCCGGGAGGGCATGGAGCTCGACATCCACTCCGCGATGGTCAGTTTCGACATCGAACAACCCGGACCGTCCGGCGGGGTCACCGGCCGGCGCCTGCTCGCGTCGATGGCGTCCGGCCCGGATCGCTACCTCACTTCCGACCAGCGTGACTTCTTCTACGTCGTGGCACGATGACCTCGCTCCGCGATGGGCCCTCGATCGCCCCGCCGACCGGACGGTCGATGAGACTGCGGGCGTTGCTGCAACTGAGCCGTCCACAGCAGTGGCACAAGGGCGCGATGCTGTTCGCCGCGCCCTTCGCTGCCGGGGTGATCGATCGGTACCCGGCCCTCATCCGAGTCTCTTGGGCGGCAGTGGCGTTCACCCTGCTGTCCGTGGCCGTCTACGCACTCAACGACGTCCGCGACGCGCCCGACGATCGCCGGCATCCGCGGAAACTGAACCGCCCGGTCGCAGCCGGCACGATCAGTCCCCGGCTCGCCATCGCCTGGGCCGTCGGGACCGGCCTGGCGGGACTGGTGGCTCTGGTACCGCTGGGGTGGCCGGTCGTCCTTCTCGGCTTCGGCTATGCCGGCTCACAGCTGCTGTATGTCTACGGCTTGAAGCAGGTGGCGGTCGTCGACGTGGTGATCGTGGCCCTGGGGTTCGTACTCCGTGCAGCGGCGGGCGCGGCCGCCGTACGAGTGCCGGTTTCCAGCTGGTTCCTGCTCGTCTCGCTGTTCGGTGCGTTGTTCCTGGTGGCGGGGAAGCGGCGGGCCGAGCGAGCCGCACCCCCGGGCAACGGGCAGACCAGGCCGGTCCTGGCGGCATACTCGACGGCATGGCTCGATCAGCTGATGACGGTGGCCCTGCTGGGTGCCTCGATGTCTTATGGGCTGTGGGCCTTCCAATATCTCGGTCATGACGTCTATCGGCAGCTGCTGACGGTTTCGTTCCTGCCGTTCCTCACCGGACTCCTCCGCTACGGCCTGCTGGTGTCGACCGGCTCCGGCGAACTGCCCGAACACGAGATCTTCCGCGACCGGGTGCTGCTGGCCGCGGGGTTCCTCTGGGCCCTGCTCGTCGGGGCCGGCCTCTATCTGGCCTGAACTCAGCGACTTCTCAGCAGGACGGGGCTACCGTCGAAGGATCTCGAGGGGGACATATGGGTTTGCAGGATCTGATCCGAGGCGGCGTCGTCGCCGCGCTCATCGCGACAGCGGTCGCCTGCGGCGCACATGCCGCCACCCAGGGCTCGCAGGCTCCGGCGCCGTCGCCGAGTGCACCGAAGGCCGAGGTGACCAGCAAGGACGACAAGTGTCCGCCGGCCGCGCCCGGTCAGCCGGTCGCGCCGCCGATCAACCCGGCCAAGATCACCAAGCTCCTGGTGGTGGTCCTGGAGAACAAGAACGCCTGCGCGACGGTCAAGGGCATGCCGTACCTCGCCGGGCTGGCGGACAAGTACGCGACGGCCGCCCGGTACTACGCGATGGCGCACCCGTCGTTGCCGAACTACCTCACGCTGGCCGGCGGCTCCACCTTCGGCATCCGCGACGACCGCTCGCCGGCTGCGCACAAACTGCCGGGCCAGTCGGTCTTCGGCCAGGTCCTCGCGGCCGGCGAGATCGCGAAGACCTACGCCGAGGACATGAAGTCGAACTGCCAGCTCGAGCAGGGCAAGCACGACACGTACGCCGTACGGCACAACCCGTGGCTCTACTTCGTCTCGGACACCGAGCGCCAGGGCTGCCAGCAGTACGACGTACCGGCGGGGACTCCGGAAGCGGGGGAGTTCCACGACGACGTCGCGAACGGGACCCTGCCGACGTTCGGCTTCCTGGCGCCGAACCTGTGCGACGACGCGCACGACTGCCCGCTCGACTCGGCCAATACGTGGATGAAGACCTGGTTCGGGCCATTGCTGGCCGGCCCTGACTTCACCTCCGGCCACTTGCTTGTCCTGGTCACGTTCGACGAGGACGACAAGCACGCCGGCAACCGCGTCCTGATGGTCGCCGTCAACCCGTCCCTGCACCACCTGGTCGTCGACACCCGCCTCGACCACACCGCCACCAGCAAGGCCGTCTCCACCCTCGTCTCCGCCCCACCCCTGCGCGAGGCCGCCAACGCCCCCGACCTCTACACCACCCTCGGCCTGACGCACTGACCGATCGGCGGCCTGTTCGTTGGTATCGATTCCACAACAGGTCGTCGCCCAGGCTTGCGGTGCGGTTGCCCGGGGCAATTTTTCGTTGGATTCCGGGCAGCTCGGCGAATTGATGCGTGGCCGTCGGGCATTGTTTCGGGGGTTTGGAAGGTTTGGAAAAAGTTGCAGGGGTGCGCGTCTTGACGGCACTGGTGCGGCCTCGGTTACGGTGTGTGATGTAACGGTCGCAAGGTGGGACGCAGGGCGAACTGGGCGCCGGGGTCTGTGGTCCGACCGGGGGGTTCTTCAAGGACGCCTGCACGTCAGCGACCGATCGTCCGAATGAGCTGAATCAACCACTTCTGGTGGCACGGGGACACTCACCCCTGCCTGCCCTGAGCCGTGCGCGGGGGACCGCCGGCGTGCTGACGCCTGCCCGGAGCCACCCTGCGTCTCCGAACCGCACTGTGAACAAGCGAGCGAATGGTGGTGGGTAGTGTGACTTTGACCGAGCCGGCCTCGTCGGACGTCGACGCCTCTGGGCAGCGACCGCAACTGAGCCTGGGCACCGCGGCCGCGCGGAACCTGGCGACGACGACCAAGTCCGAGCCGCAGATGCAGGGCAAGACGTCGCGCTGGCTGCTGAAGATGCTGCCCTGGGTGCAGGTCGGTGGTGGTACCTACCGGGTGAACCGCCGGCTCAGCTACGCCGTCGGCGACGGCAGGGTCACCTTCACTACCACGGGATCCGAGGTCCGGGTGATCCCGCAGGAGCTGTGCGAACTCGCCTTGCTGCGCAGCTACGACGACGTCGAGGTGCTGTCCGCGCTGGCGGATCGCTTTGTCCAGCAGGAGTTCCAGCCCGGCGACGTCATCGTCGAGCGCGGCCGTCCGGCCGACCAGGTCTGCCTGATCGCGCACGGCAAGGTGAACAAGATCGGCGTCGGCGAGTACGGCGACGAGTCGGTGCTCGAGACACTCGTCGACGGTGACCACTTCACCTACCGGGCCGTCCTGGAGTCGGACGACTTCTGGGAGTTCACCGTCAAGGCGATCACGCCGTGCACGCTGCTCACGCTCTCGCAGGACTCGTTCGAGGAACTCGTCGGCCAGGCCGAGAGCCTGCGCCGGCACATCGAGCACTTCCGCAACAGCCCCGAGCAGCCGAAGGACGAGTACGGCGAGGCCGCGATCGAGCTGGCCGCCGGCCACGAAGGTGAAGCGGAGCTGCCCGGCACGTACGTCGACTACGAGACGACGCCACGCGAATACGAGCTGAGCGTCGCCCAGACCGTACTGCGGGTGCACAGCCGGGTCGCGGATCTCTACAACCACCCGATGGACCAGACCGAGCAGCAGCTCAGGCTGACCGTCGAGGCGCTGCGCGAGCGACAAGAACACGAGATGATCAACAACCGCGACTTCGGGCTGCTGCACAACGCGGACCTCGGCATGCGGATCCCGACCCGCTCGGGGCCGCCGACGCCCGGTGACTTCGACGAGTTGCTCAGCCTGGTGTGGAAGGAGCCAGCCTTCTTCCTGGCCCATCCGCGGTCGATCGCGGCGTTCGGCCGGGAGTGTACGAAGGCGGGCGTCTACCCGGACAGCGTCGACTTCGGGGGTCACCGGTTGCCCGCTTGGCGCGGCGTACCGATCTTTCCCTGCAACAAGCTCGGGATCAGCGACACCCGGACCAGCTCGATCATGCTGATGCGCACGGGCGAGGCCAGCCAGGGCGTGATCGGGCTGCAGCCGACCACGCTGCCCGACGAGCTCGAGCCCGGGCTGTCGGTGCGGTTCATGAACATCAGCGAGAAGGCGATCATCAACTACCTGGTCAGCGCCTACTACTCCGCTGCGGTCCTGGTCCCCGACGCGCTCGGCATCCTCGAAGGTGTCGAGATCGGCAGGGAAGGCTAGACCATGGCGCAGCCGTACGAGCTGCCCGACTTCTATGTGCCCTATCCGGCCAGGATCAGCCCTCACCTGGAAGGAGCCCGGGCGCACAGCAAGGCCTGGGCCCACGAGTTCGACATGATCGACGTTCCCCAGCAGGGCAAGGCGATCTGGGACGAGCGCGACTTCGACAGTCACGACTACGCGCTGCTCTGCGCCTACACCCATCCCGACGCGCCCGGGCCGGCGCTCGACCTCGTCACCGACTGGTACGTGTGGGTCTTCTACTTCGACGACCACTTCCTGGAGCTCTACAAGAAGACCCAGGACCTCGCCGGCGCGAAGGCCTATCTCGATCGGTTGCCCCTCTTCATGCCCATCGAGGGGCCGATCACAGCGCAGCCCGAGAACCCGGTTGAGCGCGGCCTCGTGGATCTCTGGAACCGCACCGTGCCGTCGATGTCACCGGGCTGGCGCCGGCGATTCGTCGGTACGACGGAGGCTCTGCTGGCCGAGTCGCTCTGGGAGCTGACCAACATCAGCACCGGCCGGATCGCCAACCCGATCGAGTACGTCGAGATGCGCCGCAAGGTCGGCGGGGCGCCGTGGTCGGCCAACCTGGTCGAGTACGCCGTGAACGCCGAGGTGCCGGTGGAGATCGCGGACACCAGGCCGATGCGGGTGCTCAGCGACACGTTCTCCGACTCCGTGCACCTGCGCAACGACCTCTTCTCCTACCAGCGCGAGGTGGAGACCGAGGGTGAGGTGAACAACGGCGTCCTGGTCGTGGAGCGCTTTCTCGGTTGCCCACCGCAACAAGCCGCGAACCTGGTGAACGACATCCTGACCTCGCGGCTGCACCAGTTCGAGAACACGGCCGTGACCGAGATCCCGCCCCTGCTCGAGGAACACCAGGTCGATCCGCAGGGCCGGCTCGACGTCCTGGCGTATGTGAAAGGTCTGCAGGACTGGCAGTCCGGTGGGCACGAGTGGCACCTGCGGTCGAGCCGCTACATGAACAAAGGCGGCAAGGCGGCGAACACGCTGGGCGGCCCGACCGGACTGGGTACTGCGGCCGCGCGAATCCTGTCGTCACTGGTGTCGACGGCGCCGTACCGGATCCGCAGTCACAGCTTCGTGCCGCATCAAGTCGTGGGGGAGACACCGCTGCCGGAGTTCTATCTCCCGTACGCCGCGAAGCTCAACCCGCATCTCGAATCCGCGCGGAAGAACCTGCTGGAGTGGGGCGAGCGCATCGGGATCACCGATGGCGTGGTCTGGAATACCGAGATGCTCAAGGGATTCGACCTGCCGCTGTGCGCGGCCGGAATCAACCCCGGCGCGACTCCGGACGAGCTCGACCTAGCCAGCGGCTGGCTCGCCTGGGGGACGTACGCCGACGATTACTACCCGGTGGTGTTCGGCCGTACCAAGGACCTGGCCGGCGCGAAGGCGACCACTCGGCGATTGTCGGAATTCATGCCGGTCGATTCCTCGCCGACGCCGGTGCCGGTGAACGGCCTGGAACGCGCTCTCTTCGATCTCTGGGTGCGAACGGCCGCCCCGATGACGCTCGAGGACCGGCGGACCTTCCGGGCGGCGGTCGACACGATGACCGACAGCTGGTTGTGGGAGCTGGCGAACCAGTTCCAGAACCGGATCCCCGACCCTGTCGACTACCTGGAGATGCGCCGGAGAACGTTCGGCTCGGATCTCACCATGAGTCTGTGCCGGATCGGCCACGGCCGCTCGGTGCCGGCTGAGATCTACCGGTCCCGGGTGGTCCGGGCGATGGAGAACTCGGCCGCGGACTACGCCTGCCTGCTGAACGACGTCTTCTCGTACCAGAAGGAGATCCAGTTCGAAGGTGAGTTCCACAACGCCGTGCTGGTGGTGCAGAACTTCCTCGGCTGCGACAGGGGCACCGCTCTCGGCCTGGTGAACAACCTGATGACCGCCCGGATGCAGCAGTTCGAGCAGCTCGTGACCGTCGACCTGCCGACCATGTTCGACGACTTCGGGGTGTCCGACGAAGTACGCCGTACGTTGACCGGCTACGCCGAGGAGCTGCAGAACTGGATGTCCGGCATCCTCGTCTGGCACCGAGGCTGCGACCGGTACGACGAGCCGTCGCTGCTGCGCCGGGCCGGGAAGCCGGTCACGACGGTTCCGAGCGGCCCGACCGGATTGGGTACGTCGGCGGCCAGGATCCACCACTTCAGCAGACAGCTCGCGGGAACGGCCGCGGGCGCGCGCAGAACGGACGGTGCACGGTGATCGGATCCGACGTGGACACAGCGAAACCCCAACTCAGCCTCGGTACCGCGGCGGCGCGGAAGCTGGCCAGTACGACGAAGTCGGTCCCGCAGATGCAGGGCATCTCGCCTCGCTGGCTGCTCAAGCTGCTCCCGTGGGTGGAGACGCAGGGCGGCACCTACCGGGTGAACCGGCGGACCACCTTCGCGGTCGGCGACGGTCGGCTGAGCTTCTCGGCCACCGGCGCCGAAGTACAGGTGATCCCCGCCGAGCTGACCGAACTGCCGCCGCTGCGGGAGTATGCCGACGAGGAGGTGCTCGCCGCGCTGGCCGGGCGGTTCCGGCAGCAGGAGTACGACGCCGGCCAGGTGATCACGGAATTCGGCAGCCGGGTGGACGACATCGTGCTGATCGCCCACGGCAAGGTCGGACTGACCGGCATCGGTGAGTACGGCAACAACACCGACCTCGGAACAGTTGCCGACGGCGACTATCTCGGCGAGCAGCTGCTGACCGAACCGCCGGAGAACCTCTGGGAGTTCACGGCGAAGGCGACGACCCGGTGCACGGTGCTGAGACTCAGCCGGGACGATTTCGACGACCTGCTGCGGCGGTCCGACTCGCTCCGCGACCATCTCGACGAGTACCGGGCCAGGCCGAAGCCGCCGCAGAACAAGGCGGGTGAGGCGGAGATCGCGCTGAGCTCGGGACACGCGGGCGAGGAGGACCTGCCCGGCACCTTCGTCGACTACGATCCCGCGCCGCGCGAGTACGAGCTGAGCGTCGCCCAGACGATCCTGCGAGTGCAGACCCGGGTGGCGGACCTCTACAGCAAGCCGATGGACCAGACCGAGCAGCAGCTCCGGCTGACCATCGAGGCGCTCCGCGAGCGGCAGGAACACGAGTTGATCAACAATCGCGACTTCGGCCTGCTGCACAACGCGGACTTCAAGCAGTGCATCTACACCAGGACCGGACCACCGACCCCCGACGACTTCGACGAACTCCTGACCAGGCGACGCAAACCCCGGCTACTGCTCGCCCATCCGAAGGCGATCGCCGCCTTCGGCCGCGAGTGCACCACCGCCGGTGTCTACCCGGAGACGGTAGAGCTCGAAGGCCGGCGGGTGACCGCGTGGCGCGGCGTACCGATCCTGCCCTGCAACAAGATCCCGATCTCCCCGACCAACACCACCTCGGTGCTGGTCCTGCGCACCGGGCTCGACGACGAAGGCGTGATCGGGCTACGTCAGACCGGTCTGCCCGATGAGGTGGAGCCCGGGCTGAACGCGCGCTTCATGGGCATCAACTCCAACGCCGTGACCTCGTACCTGGTCAGCACGTACTACTCGGTGGCTGTGCTCGTCCCGGATGCCCTCGGTGTCCTGGAAAACGTCGAACTCGGTGGATGAGGAGCATGCGATGTCCACTCTTCAAGAGGCAGGGCGGCAAGCCGGCGCGCGTTCGGCGTCCGAAGTACTGGCCTGGAGCCGGCAGCAGGTCGAACCGGCTCTTCGCGAAGCGGTAGGAGGGATGCCGCTGGCGACCCAGCGGATCACCAACTACCACTTCGGCTGGGAGGACGAGGACGGTACGGCGGCGCACGCCGACAGTGGCAAGGCCTTGCGCCCGGCGCTGGCGTTGCTGTCGGCCGAGGCGGTCGGCGGTACGCCGGAGTCGGCCGTGCCCGCCGCGGTCGCAGTCGAACTGGTGCACAACTTCTCCTTGCTGCACGACGATGTGATGGACTGCGACACCACGCGCAGACATCGGGCGACCGCGTGGTCGGTGTTCGGTCTCGGTGCCGCGATCCTGGCCGGAGACGCCTTGCTCAGCCTGGCGTTCGACGTCCTGGTCAACAGCGGGAACCAGCGGGCCGACGACGCGGCCCGGATGCTGGGCTCCGCGGTTCAGGAGCTGGTCGACGGGCAGTTGGCGGACTCGCACTTCGAGACCCGAGACGACGTGGTGATGGCGGAGTGCGTCCGGATGGCGCAGTTGAAGACGGGGGCGCTGCTGGGTTGTTCCAGCGCGCTGGGTGCGCTCTTCGGTGGCGGACGGCCGGACCAGGTCGACCACTTGCGGTTGTTCGGTGAGGATCTCGGGCTGGCCTATCAGTACACCGACGACCTGCTCGGGATCTGGGGAGACCCGAAGGTCACCGGCAAGCCGGTGCACTCCGACCTGCGCCGCCGCAAGAAGTCGCTGCCCGCGGTCGCCGCGCTGACCTCCGAAACGGCGGAGGCCCGCGAGCTGGCGGCGCTCTACCAACAGCGCGACGAGTTGTCGGACGAGCAGCTCGGGCGCGCGGCCGACCTGATCGAGAGGACCGGAGCAAGGGAGCAAAGCCACGCCCAGGCCGATGCGTTGCTGTTGTCCGCGCTGGGGGAGTTGGCGTCCGCCGGCTCGACTGCCGCGGCCGCGGCCGGGCTGGAGCAACTGGCGCGACTGGCGACTCGTCGTGATCACTGAAATGGGGGGAACCAATGCCGAAACGCACCATCCTGCTGGCCTCGCCACGCTCGTTCTGCGCCGGTGTCGAACGCGCGATCGAAGTGGTCGAGCAGTTGCTCGCCCACCGGCCCGGCCCCGTCTACGTGCGCAAGCAGATCGTCCACAACACCCACGTCGTCGCTGACCTCGAACGTCGGGGCGCGGTCTTCGTCGACGAGCTGGACGGTGTCCCGGACGGCGCGACCGTCGTCTTCTCGGCGCACGGCGTCGCCCCGGCGGTCCGCAACGAGGCGGACCGCCGGGGGCTCGACGTGGTCGACGCGACCTGCCCGCTGGTGACCAAGGTGCACGCCGAGGCCCGCCGGTACGCCGCTCGCGGGGACACCGTGGTGCTGATCGGGCATGCGGGCCACGAAGAGGTCGAAGGAACGCTGGGCGAGGCCCGGGACCGGACCGTGCTGGTGGAAACGGTCGAGGACGTCGCCGCGCTGCAAGTAGACGATCCGGAGCGTGTGTCCTACCTGACCCAGACCACGCTCGCAGTGGACGAGACGTCTGCGGTACTGGATGCCCTACGCAACAAGTTTCGCGGCTTGCGCGGGCCGGAGTCGGCCGACATCTGCTATGCCACCACCAACCGGCAGGAAGCGCTCGCGGCGATCGCGGACGAGGCCGACCTGGTTCTGGTGGTCGGCTCGGCGAACTCGTCGAACTCCCGGCGATTGGTGGAACTTGCCCGCCGGCGCGACACCCCGGCGTACCTGATCGATGATGCCGGCGGGATCAGAGGTGAGTGGCTGGACGGCGTACGGGTGGTCGGGCTGACCGCTGGGGCGTCGGCCCCGCCCAGGCTGGTCGATGAAGTGGTGGAGTTGTTGGGTCAGCTCGGACCGGTCGAGGTGGTCGAGCGGGAGCTCACGCGAGAGACCGTCCACTTCACGTTGCCGTCCGCGGTGCGGGAGAGCCGATGAATCTCTATCTCAGTGGGTTGTTCTGGGTCGTCGGCGTGATGGTGCTGACAGCGGTCCTCGCCGTCGTCCTGCGAAAGGCGCGGCATCGCGAAGGGAGGGTGGCGAACAACGAGGTCGCCGGCCAGGTCTTCACCGTGGTCGGTGGGGTGAACGTGGTGATCGCGGCGTTCGTGCTGATCTCGCTGTTCGACGCGATGGACAAGGCGCAGGACACGACGTACGACGAGGCGAACGCGTTGGTCGCGGTGCAATGGGCGAGCGACTCGCTGGCCGAGCCGGCCAGATCGAAGGTGCAGGAGCTGACCACGTCGTACGCGACGATCGTCTCGCAGCAGGAGTGGCCCGCGATGAAGTCCGGCCGGCCGGTCGGCGACAGCGGCTGGCAACTGCTGTCGAACCTGCAGAACGAGGTCGAGCACGCGCGAACGACCACCGAGCGGCAGGAGAACGCCCGCGTCGACGCGGCTCAGCAGGTCTGGAACGTGTACCAGGCGCGACAGGTCCGGCTGAACTCGAGTGGCAGCGGGGTCAGCTCGGTCGTCTGGTTCGCCATCGCCGTCGGCAGCCTGATGTCGGTGGCCCTGATGTTCATGTTCGGCGGCCCGGGCGTCTACTCGTACGCGATCATCGTCTCGATGCTGTCCGGCGCGATCGGGCTGTTGCTGTTCGCGATCTACCAGCTGCAGAACCCGTTCGGTGGCGGGGCAAGCGTCGGGCCGGACGCCTTCGTGTCCGCCCTCAGCCGATTGAGCCGTGGTGGCTAGTGCTCGGGCGTCGTGGCGGCCTCAGCCCGTACGACGGGCGCTCGCGGGATCGGCCGCGTTGCTTCTGGCTTCGCTGGCGACGGTGATGGTGGTTGGCCGGTCGTCAGCGGCCTCGGAGTGCGATTTTCCTGGTGGTCCGGTCCAGTGCGAACAACTCGTTGTCGGTGCTGTCGGTTGTCGAGCTGCCCTCCGGACGGAGCACGGAGCTGGGGCAGCTCGCTTACCAGGTCAACGCCCTGGGGTATGCGCGGGACCAGGACCTGGCGTACGGGATCGCCGGGCGGGACCGGCACGGGTGGCTCGGACGCCGGCCGCATCTGGTGACCATCGATCGGCGCGGCGCCGTAGCGGATCTCGGGCCGGTGCGCGAAGGCGTCGGCGGGATCGCGGATCCGACGGCCGGGGCGGTCGCCGGGTCGCGGCTGTACCTGCGCGATCAGCACCGGTTGTTCACGATGGACATCGATCCCGCGAGTCCGACGTACAAGCACGTCTTGCGGGTGGTCCGGCCGTCGCCGGTCTGGCTGACGATGTCGGTGGACGACTTCGCGGTCTCGCCCGGCGACGGGTTGCTGTACGGGGTCTCCACGTTCGGAGCCGTCGCGAAGGTGGTGAGCATCGATCCGCGGACGGGGATGACCCAGGTTGTCACCTCGGTGCCAGGAGTGCCCGCCCAGGACTCCTACACGTCGGTGGTGATGACGGATGCGCGATCGGTGGTCGCGATCCACACCGGCCACGGGCAGCGAACCCGGGTGTTCCGAATCGGCTTCGACGGGTCCAGTACTGAGCTGACGTCGTGGAGCGCCGTGGCCGGCAGCGATGCGGCCGGTTGCCTCAGGCAGGCGCCGCCGCCACCTCCACCCACCACCCCGCCGCCACCCACCGCGCCGCCCACAACGTTGCCGTCGCCCCCAAGCCACCCGTCGACCGCGAGCCACCCGCCGACCGCGAGCCACCCGCCGACTCCGAGCCGGACACCGCCTCCGAGTCACCCGCCGACTCCGAAGCCGGCTCGCACACCCACGCCGACGCCGGCGCCGACACCCACGCTGAGTCCGACCCCGGCGCCACGACCGTCCCACCGGCAGCTCCTGCCACCACCTCCGGACATGCCGACAGGCCCGCCGGCACGACCGTCCGTGCTCCCGTCGCCGGCCGTGATCAGCATCGCGCCGCAGGCAGCGGCAACGCCGAAGCCGATGGACCACACCGTTCAGGTACTACGCCGCTGGTCGATAGCGACGCTGCTGGTCGTGCTCACCGGCGGGGCCGCGATGGCTGCCCAACGCAGGATGCGGCGGTGAGCGTGATGGTGGGGCCGGCGCGGCAGGAGCTTGCCAGGCTGGTCGGCCGCGAGCAGGAACTCCGAGTGCTGCGCGCGGCTCTGCGCACCGCACCGGCCCTGGCGCTGGTGGTCGGAGAAGCGGGCGTCGGCAAGAGTCGGCTCATTGCGGAGCTGGCTCGCGAACAGGTCCACTGGCTGACCGGTCACTGCCATCCACTGCAGGAACAGGCCCCGCTGGCGGCATTGGCGGAAGCCTTCCGAGGCATCGATGCCCTGAGCAAGTTCCTCGCCGTCGGCGCCGAGCCTCGCATCGCCCGGTACCAGGCCTGGACCAGCTTGATCGAGAGCCTGACCAGCCTCGGGCCGACGGTGCTGGTGATCGAGGACTTGCACTGGGCCGATCCAGCGACCTTGCAGCTGTTGCGGTTCGTGGCCGGCAGACTGCCTCGCGATCTCCAGTTGATCGGGACCTATCGGCCCGAGGAGACGCCGCAACCGGGCGAGATCACCGCGCTGGCCGGCTGCGTACCCGTGGGGACACGGACGACAGAAGTGCGCCTGCATCCGTTCGGGGCGTCCGCGGTCCACGAGCTCGCTGCCGAGTTGCTCGGAGTGGAATCGTTGCCTCCTTCCTTGGTCCGCAACTTGCTGGAGCGGACGGGCGGGCTGCCGTTCGTTCTCGAGGAGCTCCTGCGCGACCTGTCGGCCGATGGTCCGCTCGAGCCTCCGGCGATTGCTCGTGCGGTGGAGGAGGCGCGTACGCCGGTCGCGGTGCGGGCTTCGGTGAGCATCCGGCTGGAGCAAGTGCCCGATGCCTGCCGGCGGGTGGTCTGCGCGGCAGCCGTGCTGAACTCATCAGCTCCGGACACCCTGCTCGGCATCATCGCCGAAACATCCGGAGCGCAGTTGGTGGAAGCGGTCGATGTCGGGCTGGCTCGGGGGCTGCTGGGCCAGAAAGGGCCCGGCCTGTACGACCTGCGCCATACGCTGGCGCAGCGGGCGGTGTACGAGACGATCCCGCCGGACGAGTTGCGCCGGCTGCATCGGCGTACGGCCACTGCGTTGGCTGCGACGGAGCCACCGCCGCACGCACGGATTGCGGAGCACTTCCGGCTGGGTGGACTGATCGGCGAGTGGCTGACGCACGCCGAGACCGCGGTCGATCAACTGATGGTTGCCCAGGACAACGAGAGTGCCGTCGAGAAGTTGACCGAGATGCTCCGAGTTGAGGCACTGCCGTGGGCGGATCGCGCGCGGCTCGCGGTGAAGCTCGGTACTGCGGTTTCGGCTGGGCTGCGCTGGCAGGACGCGGTGGAGACGATGAGCGCGATTTTGGCGGAGGCTACCCGGCCGGGTCGACGGCGTGGCCGATTGCGGCTCGCGCTAGGACTGTTGCTGCACGAAAGAGGTGGTGATGTCCGCGCCGGGCGTCGCGAACTCGCAGCGGCTTCTGCCGAACTCGCCGGCGATCCGGCGGGAGCAGCCTGGGCGACCTCGGCGCTTGCGGTGCCGTTCTTCGGCGACGAGGAGATCAGCGAGCACCGCGAGCGGCTCGACGACGCGGAGCGGTTGCTGGGGGACCTGCAGCAGGATCACGACGCGGACGCGAAGCACGCAGTACGGGTGAATCGAGCGCGGTTCCGGTTGGCGACAGGAAGTACGGAAGGAGTTGAGGAGGTGGGCGCGGAAGCGGCGAGTGGGCTGGCGTGGCTGGGGCACGACAGGCGCAGTACTGCGTTGCTGGAGCGGGCCACCGCGGGATGGGAGCGGTTCCCGCCGGCTGCTGGTGCGGGGATCCGAATGCGGGTGGCGTTCGCGGCGGGGGAGTGGGGCGGATTGGCCGAGCGGTTGTCACGGGCACGGACGGATGCGGCCGTGCTGCCGTTGGTGCAGACCGAGGTCGACCTTGTCGACGGCAAGTATCGCCTCGCCCAGGGCGACGTTGCTGGAGGCAAGCAAGTACTCGAGGCGGTGATCGGGGCAACGATCAGCGGGCCGATCACGGTGCGCGCGGCAGCACTGGCGGCTTTGGGCCGACGTGGCCTGGCGGAGCTGGATGTCTTGGAGGATTGCGTCGCCGTGATTCGGCGGAAGGACGGCTGGGCTTGGGCGGGTGAGTTGATGATCGCCACCTGCGCGGTGATGGTTCAGGCTGGGCGGCGTGCGGAAGCCGAGCGGTTGGCGGCCGAGTTCGCGTCAGCCATCGCCGGGCGAGATGCACCAGCGAGCCGGGCGGCGGCGACGATGGTCCGTGCCGGATTGGCCGGATCCGCCGAGTTGTTCGGGCAGGCCGCCACGGAGTACGAGGTGATCGGGCGCAAGTACGACCAGTACGCCGCGCTGGAAGGACGCGGGTTGTGTCTGCTCGCGGCGGGTGAGCCGGAGGAGCTGGTGGCGATGGCGGCGGCGTACGAGACGCTTGGTGCTCGCGGCGATGCGCGGAGGTGTCGCGATGCTCTTCGCGAGGCCGGTGTGCAGGTGCCGTCGCGACGAGGCCGGCGCGGTTACGGCATGGCCTTGTCGCCGCGGGAACTGGAGGTTGCCCGGCTGGCCGCGAGAGGGTTGAGCAACAACGGCATCGCGACGGCGTTGTCGTTGTCGGTCAGTACGGTCGAAGACCATCTCTCCCGGGCGATGCGCAAACTCGAGGTGCGCTCCCGGCACGCGCTCGCTCCTCTCGTCACAGAATGAGGAGAGGAGCGAGCGGCGGTCGACGTCAGGCGGTGATGATGGCCGGGTCGCTGACGCCGGGCTTGCCGGTTTCGACATGGCCGGCGAAGCGGCGCAGGAAGCTGTTGTCGTTGGCAACGACCACGGACACGTCGTACCAGCGGCTGGTGTAGCCGAGGTCGACCTTGTACGACGCCGTGGCGCCGGCGCGGACCTTCAGGACCTTCGTGCGGCCGTCATAGGCGTTCGTGATGGTGAAGGTGACCGGGCCGCTACCACTGTTGGTGAGGGTCAGGTCGAGGTTGCCGTCGGCACCGTTGTGCCGCGCCTTCACCTCCGGACCGGCGACCGGCTTGCCCTTGAAGGTGCGCAGGAAGCCGTTCGGACCGAAGACGGTGAGGTCGGTGACACCGTTGGAGTAGGCGGTGTTCCACGAGTCGGCCAAGGTCTTGCCCGCCTCGGTCGTGTAGGTCCACGGGCCGTCGGTGCGGTTGGCCGAGGTGACCAGGAACTGCGCGCCCGCCTTGGTCCCCGAGGCGAAGGTCAAGGTGAACTTGCCGGTGCTCGGCACCGCCGTACCGTCCACACTGGGTGCGTAGGGCAACGGCCTGGTACGGCGACGGCCGCGCTCCTGCACCGGCAGCTTGCCGACCGCCGGTGGCGTCGGCACGTAGTCGGGGTGCCGGTCGTGGTCCGGAGGCTGGTACGCCGAGGTGTCGGGCAGCCGACCGACGGTCGTGGACAAGCCGCTGAAGTCGAAAGCCGAAGTGAGATCGCCGCAGATCGCCCGCCGCCAGGGTGAGATGTTCGGCTCGTGGACGCCGAAGCGCCGTTCCATGAACCGGATGATCGAGGTGTGGTCGAGCGTCTCGGAGCAGACAAAGCCGCCGGTACTCCACGGCGACAGCACGAGCATCGGAACGCGCTGGCCGAGACCGTACGGACCGGCGGCGTACTTCGAACTGCCGGGGAACAGGTCGGGCTGGACGTTGACCGTGGACAGGCCCTGGTTCGCCGAGCCGGGTGGGAAGGGCGGGACGATGTGGTCGAAGAAGCCGTCGTTCTCGTCGTAGGTGATGAAGAGTGCGGTCTTGCTCCACGTGGCCGGGTCCGACGTCAGCGCGTCGAGGACCTGGGAGATGTACCAGGCGCCGTAGTTCACCGGCCAGTTCGGGTGCTCGGTGAAGGCTTCCGGCGCCGCGATCCAGGAGATCTTCGGCAGCGTGCCCGCCTTCACATCGGCGCGCAGCTGGTCGAACAAGCCGTCGCCGGCTTTCGCGTTCGTACCGGTCCGGGCCTTGTCATAGAGCGGGTTGCCGGGTGCAGCGTTGCGGTAGTTGTTGAAGTAGAGCAGCGAGTTGTCGCCGTAGTTGCCGCGGTACGCGTCGTCGATCCAGCCCCAGCTGCCGGCGGCGTCGAGACCGTCACCGATGTCCTGGTAGATCTTCCAGGACACGCCGGCCTGCTCCAGCCGTTCGGGGTACGTCGTCCAGCCGTAGCCGGCCTCGTCGTTGCCGAGGACGGGACCGCCGCCGGTGCCGTCGTTGCCGGTGTAGCCCGTCCACATGTAGTACCGGTTCGGGTCCGTCGAGCCGATGAACGAGCAGTGGTACGAGTCGCAGATGGTGAACTTGTCCGCCAGCGCGTAGTGGAACGGGATGTCCCCGCGGGTCAGATACGCCATCGTCGTGGACGTCTTGGCCGGCACCCACTGGTCGTACTTGCCGTTGTTGAACGCGCGGTGCCCGTCCGGCCAGCTGTGCGCGAGATCCTGGATGAATTGCAGGCCGAGGTTGTCGGCGTCCGGGCGGAACGGCAGGACTTCCTTGCCACCGTTCGTCTGGTGGAAGACCGACTTGCCGCTCGGCAGCGTGACCGGCCGCGGGTCGCCGTACCCACGAACCCCGTTGAGGGTGCCGAAGTAGTGGTCGAACGAACGGTTCTCCTGCATCAGTACGACGATGTGCTCGACGTCGGTAATGTCGCCGTTGAGCCGATGCGGCGGGATCGCGGCCGCCTGCTCGATGCTGTTCGACATCGCGGCCAGAGCGGCACTGCCGCCGGCCAGTTGGAGGAATCGCCGGCGGTTCAGGTCTGGCATGACTGAGCTCCTCGTGGGCGGGACGGTCGGAGTGTTCAGTGCGCATGGTGCTTCGCGTGCGCGCCTCGGACCTTAACGCGCGAGAATGCGCCGAACAAGATCAAATGAACACTTTTCTGCAGAGCGCTCGGCAACCGCTCTGCGTCCCCGGGGAGGGCTCGGGGACGCAGGTGGCCCTACTTGGCGATGCTGAGGCAGGTGGCGGTGGAGATCTTGGTCGGGTCGCTTTCCGAGGTCGCGGTCAGGGTGATGCGGCCTACGGGGGCTGCGGTGGAGGTGTGGAGAGCCTGGACCGGGACGCGGATGCTCTGGCCTGTCTTGGCGGTCGCAAGGGCGTTCGGGAGGTTGACCGACCAGCCGCGGCCGGTTGCCTTGGCGGACAGGCGGTAGACGTCTGCATTGAGGTAGCTGCTGACGTCCTCCGGATGCCGACCGGCTGGTGCCGCGGCCTTGCCCGTATTAATCAGCGGGAAGGTGCAGGTGGCCACGCCCTGAGCCGGTACGCCGACCGTCGGCAGCACCCGTACGCCGCGCCGCGCGGGCCCGGCTCCGTCGAGAGACTTGATCGCGACCGTGTACGAGAGGACGCCCGTGCCGTCGCGGTGCACGTTGGTGATGTAGAAGTGCAGCCGGTTGGCCGCGTCGACGTACTCGTACTCACTGCCCGAGTTCGTCCCCGCGTGGAACAGTGCATCCGACAGTTGGCGGTAGTCGCCGATCGTGATCGGGACCTTGGTGCCGTCGGGGAGTACGTAGTCGGTCATCCCGATGTTCTGCGGGTTGGCGTCGATCACCCACTCGAACGGGGCGGCGTCGACGTCTTTCGTCTTCGCCAGCAGCACTCCCGAGTCCGGGGTGAAGGAATCGGTACCGACACGGTCGACCACCTCGACGGTGTAGTTGTTGTAGCCGCGGCCGTCGCACATCGGGTCGGTCTTCACGTCGCAGGGCGGCGCCAGATCGCCGCCACCCAGTTGGACGTTGATGCCTGACAACCCGGTGGCGCCCGGCTCGATCTCGCGGGCGGTGACATCGGCGACGACCACACCGGACTGCGCGAGCGCCTCACGGTTCAGCCGGAGTACGTTCTTCTCGTCGACCATGCCGAGCTTGATCTTGTTGCGCAGCATGTGTTGCGCGCCCATCGACGAGCCGCCTGTCGCCGGGATCATCCAGCGGCTGTGTGGACCGCCCGGCCCGTTGAACGTGCCGCGGCTGAGCATCTCCCACGGACCGGAGTAGTCGCGCTGCGCCGGTACGCCGAACGGGTTGTTGTAGTTGTCCCCGATCCCCAGCACGTGGCTCAACTCGTGCGCGTACGTCGACATGCCGGAGCTCTCCGCCTGCGTGGTCGAGCCGCCACCCGCGTTCGGCCACAGCGACGCACCGGAGGCCCACGAGGTCCACTCGACGTACCGGGTCTTCGACCAGTTCGGCAGGCTCGGGTCCGGCGGTCCGAAGTCGTCGGTGACGTCCTCCTTGGTCGGGAACTTGATCGGCCCGAACTCCTGCCAGGTCGACGATTCGTCCTGGCCTGCGCCGAGGTAGTAAACGAAGTCGAAGCCGGCCGGAACCTCGGTGCCGACATCGGCGACCCACGCCGCGCGCGCGTCGGTGCGGATGTTCCGGTTGCAGTTGTCCCCGGCCGGGCAGGCGGTCCCGCCCTGGAACTCCATGCCGTACTCGTGCGACTTGCCAGGCATCCGGTACGGCCCGAAAGCAGTCAGCTGTACGCCGTACCGGCCGCCCGAGTCCTCCATCCAGTACTCGTGGATGGTGTGCCCGCGGTTGAGCGCGCCGGGCTTGTTCAGGAAGTCCCGATAGAACGCGGGCACCTGGTCGCGCGGTACGCCGTTCGCCTCGGCGCTCGGATTCCCGAACGGCGTCGAGTGCTTCGGCCGCGTGATGACGAACGGCTGGTTCGGGTAGTCGACCACGACCAGGGCGCCCTTGAAGGTGCGGACCGACCCGGTCTTGCTCGGGTCCGCCCAGTTCGTTCCCGGCGGCTGCTTGTAGTCGGACCAGGTCATCTGGTCGGGGTTGACCCAGTGCTGCGGGTCGATCGGCGAGGTCGAGGTTGCGAGCCGGGCGGGTGAGGCCGACTGCTGCCAGGGCTGGGTCTGCGGCCAGTGGTCGTACTGCCAGGCGTTGGCCGGATCCGGCTTCGAGGGCGACGGTGCCGCGAGGGCGAGACTGGGGACCGACACTGCGGCGAGTACTGCGATCAGCCGCAACGGGAGGTGGAGTTTCACGGGGCGGAGATCCGATCTACGAGGGCGGGAGAACGGTTCCTGACAGCTTGCCCTGCGCGGCCGGGCGACGACAGTCGATCCGGCCTGTCTCAGCCGATCAGCTGCTGGCCCTGGCTGCCCCGGTGCACATCGCGGTTCGTGGTTGCCGTACGGTCAAAGGAGCTAGCGATCGTCCTGCCGGCTCTCCCCGATCAGCACCTGAGGTGCCTCTATGTCCGGCAAAGCAAAAGCTCTTATCGTGTGCGAGTCCCTGGCCGGATCGACCCGGCTGGTCGCCGAGGAGATCGGCAAGGGGATCGGCAAGGACCTGATGATCGAGATCGTCGAGGTGAGCAAGGCACCGGAGCAGTTGTACGGATCCGTGGCGCTGCTGATCATCGGCGGTGCGCCGCAGGCGTTCGGCAGCACCCGGCCGACCGCGGACCGCCCGGTGCCGACGCCGGACAGCGGTCTGCGCAAGTGGCTCGGCGGCCTGACCGGCTCGGCCAATCTCGCCGCCGCCGCGTTCGACACCCGCCCGATGCACAGTCGCCGCCTGCCCGGTTCGGCAGCGAACGGCGCCGCCACCCTGCTGGCCAAACGCGGCTACACCCTGGTCTCCACGCCGCACAGCTTCTGGCTCAAGGACGCCACCGAAACCCTCGCCATCGGCGAAGCCGCCCGAGCCCGCCGCTGGGGCGACGACCTCGCCGCCGCCCTGGAAAAACTCCGCAACCCCGGCCCCGCCCCCTACCGCCGCACCGCCGGCCACACGGGCTGACTTCACACCGTCCACCCTGTACGACGGATCACTTTCGCCTGCGGGAAGAGAAGCCTGCCTCCGGTTGCGCGTGGGTGTGCTAGTCCCATTCCCAGTCGATGCCGATGAGGCCTCGGGGTACGGCGGGGGCTACTACGTGGACTCGGTTGTCGGGGGTCATCATCAGTTCTCGGCGGGCGATGTCTTCGCCGCCGGAGTGGTGGCGGCGGAACTCGCTGACGCGGACCGGCAGCGCTTCGCGGTGGAACTGCACCTCGAGCACGTAGTGGGTGCCGGGCCATTCGTGGAAGCGGTAGTACTGCTGCGACTCGATCCCGCTGCGGTCCTCGACTTCGTAGCGGACGACCGCGGTGTCGCCGACCGCCAGCATCCGGTCGAGCAGCAGTTCGCCGAGTACGGCGCCGTCGTCGGGGTCGCGGGCGATCCGGCCGGTCCGGCAGCCGGTCACGCCGCGCAGCGCGATGAGCGTGACGTCGCAGCCCGGCTCGCCTTGGTGGACGACGATCTGCCGGTCGGTTTCCTTCACCGCGACCAGCGTCTGCACGACCCGCTTCGACGTCACGCTGTGATCCGCGCCGAGGATGATCTCCTCGACCACGGTGACACCGCGCAACCGCCCGTGGGCGTCCCGCCGTACTTCGTTCAGCAGGCGGGCCAGCGTCGGCGCGTAGTCGACGACGGCGTACGGCGGATCGTCGGCGGGCGACTCGGGTCGCGCCGGCGGGATGCGGACCGCCAGCCAGCCTGCCGGGAGGTCCAGCAGTTCCTCGAGCGCGGTGACTACGGCCAGCGAGCCCGGCCGGGGATGGCGGCTGCCGTTCTGCCAGGTACTGAGCGTGGCGACGCCGACGTGCAGCCCGCGGCAGGCGAGTTTGGCCTGGATCCGGTTCAGGGCGAGCCCGCGGTTCGCGATCGCGGTCCGGAGGGCGTCCGCGAAGGGCGCGTCCGGGCTGACGTCCGGGACGTGGAACCGCGCTTCGGTCATGGTGATCCCTCGCAAAGGCCTGGTCCGGCGTCAGTGTAAACGTTCACAGCTGGACCTTGGTGACAGCCGTCACCTGCCGTTCACCACGGGTCGGCCGTTCACACCGGGCGCGCGGAGCCCGCGGGCCGTCTTGTCGGCCGGTGAGCAGGTGATCACGATGAGTGCTCTCACCCCGCCCCCACAGAGGAGGACCCATGAGGAGGGTCAGGATCCGCCGTACCTGGTCATTGCTGCTGGCAACGATCATCGGACTGGCAACGCTGGTGCCACTCGCCCCGGCGGCCTCGGCCGCGCCCGGCAGCTGGTATCTGAACATCACCGGCCAGGCGCAACAGAAGACGAACTGGTGCTGGGCCGCGTCCGGCAACAGCGTCGCGACGTACTACGGCTACGGCTACTCGCAGAACCAGTTCTGCAACCTTGCCTTCGGCTACTCCATGAACGCCACCTGCCCGAACAACCAGGCCACCCTGGGCAACGACCAGCGCGCGTTCTCGTCGATCGGCATCAGTCAGGGCAACTACGTTTCCGGCACGCTGAGCTTCAGCACGCTCGTCACCGAACTGTCGAACAACCGGCCGGTGATGACGCGGATCGGCTGGACCTCCGGCGGCGGCCACATGATGGACATCATCGGCTACGACTCCTCGAACAGCACGATCGAGTACTACAACCCCTGGCCGGACGACCAGCGGTACAACTACTCGACCTACAACTGGTACCGGTCCAACTCGCAGTTCACCTGGACCCACTCGCTCTACCGGATCGGAGCCTGAGCCATGTCGCCCCTCAAGCATCAGGTACTGCGGGTAGCACGTCTCACCGCCACCGCGCTCGGCGTCGGCACCCTGTTCGCCTTCTCGGCGGCCGCGACGGCCGGAGCCGCGACCCCAGGTCCGGATCTCGCCGCGGCCTCCGGTGCGGCGCACTCCGCCCAGGCCGGCCAACTGCTCGACAAGGTCGCCGTCCAGATGTCCCAGCGATCCGGCCAGTCGGCGTCCGCCAAGGCGGCGACGGCGAAAGCGGCACTCGTAGTACAGCAGGACGTCGTGCCTGTGTACGCGCTGAACCCCGACTTCGTTCGGTCCCGGTCGGCCGAGGTCGGCACGCTCTGGTACGTCGCCACCAAGGCGACCAAGGGGACTGCGATCATGACCGTCTACACCGCTCCGGACCAGGCCGGCGCATGGCAGCCGGTCAACATCGCGACCGGTGACACCGAGGCGAGGATGGCCGCGGCGGCACACGGCGGCAAGCTGCTCATCGAGCCACAGCTTGACGCCTGGTACGTCGTCGCAGGCAGCCAGATCCGCGCCCTCGATGCCGATGCCACCAAGGCGATCGGGACCAAGCCGATCAGCATCACGGCGTACCGTCAGCAGGTCGCTGCCCGATACGCCGACAAGCAGGCGGGCAGCACGTACGCGAAGAACGGCACCGCGGGCGGGTACGACGTTGCCGCAGCCCCCGCAACCGCGACCGCACCCGCGATGGCGGTGCCCGCGGACGGCGACAGTTGGCTCGTCCCTGCAACCGGCGCGACGGCCGTCGTACTGGCTGCCGGTGTCGTGCTCTTCGCGCGGCGGCGCTCGCTGAGCTGATCACCGAACGCAAAGGCTGCGGGTCCCATCGTCTGGGGCTCGCAGCTTTTCGTCGCCCCACATGCTGTCGTCCCACAAGCTGGATAGAGAATGCTGCAAGGCGGTCTGCCTACCGTCGCGGGGTATGAAGCCCACGCGTACTGACCCCTCCTGCACCCACTGTTCCCGGTGGACCACAAGGTCGGCCGGCTGATGGCAAGGCGACTGCAGTGGCAGCCGCTGAAACACCGGCCCGATCTCGCCGCGGTCGCCGTCCGTTCGGTACTCGACGACCTGGACGCCCTGGTCGCGCCGATCGACCCGGATCTCGCGGACACGGCCGCGTTCTGCGCCGAGTACGGCGTACCGCTCGACGCCTCCGCGAACTGCCTGATCGTCGAGGGCCGCCGGTCGGCCGTCACGCGAGTGGCCGCCGTGGTCGTCCTGGCGACCGCCCGCGCGGACGTCCGTGGCGTCGTCCGGCGACATCTCGACGTTCGCAAACTCTCCTTCACCGCCCACGACGACGCGCTCGGCCGGACGGGGATGGAGTACGGCGGGATCACCCCGCTCGGATTGCCGGCCGACTGGCCGGTCCTCGTGGACGAGGCCGTCACCACGGCGGGCTCGGTGATCCTCGGCAGCGGGATCCGGGGCTCCAAGCTGCTGGTCGAAGGCTCGGCCCTGCGCCGCCTGCCGGCCGCCCAGATTCTCAGCCTCGCCCTGCCCACGACCGACGCCGACATCGAGGTCGCGCGTCCTGCCCTGTCCGGTTTCTAGACCTCCTCGTTCCACCGCCATGCCTCGGCCTCATCACCTGGGGCATGGCGGTGCCGTCGATTGACGCTGGGTACCGACCTGGCGATGAACAGCGAAAAGATGGAAGCCGAGTTCGATGTGGTCGCCGAGTGGACCCGGGCAGCGGTCGAGGACCTCGGCGACGAGCACGCGATTCCTGCGGGCTGCCGGGGCAGTGCCAGCCCCTCGGCGCTCGCCTGGCTGGCCGAGGCGCTCGAGTTCGGTCCTTCGACCACACTGCTCGACCTGGGTGCCGGGATCGGCGGTCCGGCGGCCTGGGCGGCTCGGCGGTACGGCGTACGGCCTGTTCTGGTCGATCCGATGGAGGGTGCCTGCCGGGCCGCCGCCGGATTGTTCGGACTGCCGGCGATCCGGGCGGACGGGTTGGTCGTTCCGTTGCGGACGGCATCGATCGGTACGGCGTGGTGCCTCGGGGTGCTGTGTACTGTGCAGGACAAGGCTGCTCTGCTGGCGGAGCTGCATCGGGTGCTCACGCCGGGCGCCCACCTCGGGCTCCTCGTCCTGGTCGCGCAGACACCGGACCTCGAACCGGTGCCGGAGGGGAACTCGTTCCCATCGCAGGAGGAGCTGGTCGCCGTGCTGGACAAGAGTGGCTTCGCGGTCGAGGAGCAGGTCGACGATCCGGGGGACACCCCCGCCTCCTGGACCAAACGGTCAGGGCGGGTCGACGACCTGATCCGCGAGCGGCACGAGGGAGAAGAGGCGTACTCCCAGGAAGCCGAGCAACAGCACCGGCTCGGTCAGCTGCTGTCCACCGGTCAGGTCAGTTCCCAGTTGCTGCACGCCGTCCGGTTGGACTGATCGGCGATGGGTACCAGACACCGGGCGCGTGATCGCCTGGCCTGACGCGTGCCGACCGATCTTCGATGGGAGAACCGTGGAGCACGCTGAGGGACGGCCGCTGACCGACGACGAACTGCAGGGATTGGACGCCTACTGGCGGGCCGCGAATTACTTGTCCGTGGGCCAGATCTACCTGCTCGCGAACCCGCTGCTGACAGAGCCGCTGCGACCCGAACACATCAAGCCGCGGCTGCTCGGCCACTGGGGCACCACGCCAGGCCTGAATCTGGTCTACACCCACCTCAACCGGGTGATCCGCCAACGTGAGCGGGAGCTCATGTACGTGATCGGCCCGGGGCACGGCGGCCCCGCGATCGTGGCGAACAGCTGGCTCGAGGGCAGCTGGACCGCGACGTACCCGGAAGTCACGCAGGACGAGTCCGGTATGACCAGGCTGTTCAAGCAGTTCTCGTTCCCAGGCGGTATCCCCAGCCATGTCGCGCCGGAGGTACCCGGGTCGATCAACGAGGGCGGCGAACTCGGCTACTCGCTCAGTCACGCCTACGGCGCCGCCTTCGACAACCCGCGCCTGGTCGTCGCTTGCGTCGTCGGCGACGGCGAGGCGGAGACCGGGCCGCTGGCCACCTCCTGGCACTCGAACAAGTTCCTCGATCCGCGCCGCGACGGCGCAGTGCTGCCGATCCTGCACCTGAACGGCTACAAGATCGCGAACCCGACCGTGCTCGCCCGGATCGGCGACGAAGAGCTCACCGCGCTCCTGCGCGGCTACGGCCACGAGCCGTACCTCGTCGAGGGATCCGAACCGGCCGAAGTACACCAGGCCCTGGCCGCGGCGATGGATCGCTGCCTGGACCGCATCGACGAGATCCAGCTGGAAGCCCGTACTGCGGACGCTGCTCCGGCGCGCTCGGCGTGGCCGATGGTCGTGCTCCGTACGCCGAAGGGCTGGACCGGTCCGCACACGGTCGACGGCGAACCGGTCGAAGACACCTGGCGATCGCACCAGGTCCCGCTGTCCGGCGTACGGACGAACGAGGAGCATCTGCGGCAACTGGAGGACTGGCTGCGCAGCTATCGGCCAGAGGAGTTGTTCGACAGTAGCGGCCGGCCGATGCCGGGACTCGCCGAGTTGGCTCCGCCGGCCAGTTTGCGGATGGGGTCGAGCCCGCACGCGAACGGCGGCGTGATCACCCGCGATCTCGAGCTGCCCGCGGCCGCGGAGTACGCCGTACCGGTGAAGTCTCCGGGTGCCGAGGACGGCGAGCCGACCAAGGTGCTCGGTGGGTTCCTGCGTGACGTGTTCACGCTGAACGCCGACCAGCGGAACTTCCGGATGGTCGGTCCGGACGAGACCGAGTCGAACCGGCTCTCGTCGGTCTACGAGGTGACCGCGAAGGCCTGGAACGCGGACCGGCGCGACACCGACGAGCATCTGGCCGTCGACGGCCGGGTCATGGAGATGCTCAGCGAGCACACCTGTCAGGGCTGGTTGGAGGGGTACCTGCTCACCGGGCGGCACGGGTTGTTCTCGTCGTACGAGGCGTTCGTTCACATCGTGGACTCGATGGTGAACCAGCACGCCAAGTGGCTGAAGACCGTGAACCGGCTGGACTGGCGGCGGCCGATCCCGTCGCTGAACTACCTGCTCACCTCGCACGTCTGGCGGCAGGACCACAACGGCTTCTCGCACCAGGATCCCGGCTTCATCGATCACGTGGTGAACAAGAAGGCGGAGGTCGTCCGCGTCTACCTGCCGCCGGACACCAACACCCTGTTGTCGACGATGGATCACTGCCTGCGGACCCGCAACTACATCAATGTCGTTGTCGCAGGCAAGCAGCCGCAGCCGAACTGGCTCGACTGGGAGGCCGCGCAACTGCACTGCGCGCGGGGGATCGGGGTCTGGGACTTCGCCAGCAACGACGCCGGCGATCCGGACGTGGTGATGGCGTGTGCGGGTGACGTGCCGACGATGGAGACGCTGGCCGCGGTCGACCTGTTGCGCGAACACCTGCCGGAGTTGAAGATCCGGGTGGTGAACGTGGTCGACCTGATGCGGCTGCAGGACGCCACCGAACATCCGCACGGGCTGACCGATCCGGACTTCGACGCGTTGTTCACGCCCGACAAGCCGGTGATCTTCGCGTACCACGGCTACCCGTGGCTGATCCACCGGTTGACCTACCGGCGGGCGAACCACGAGAACCTGCACGTTCGCGGGTACATCGAGGAGGGCACCACGACGACGCCGTTCGACATGGTGGTGCTGAACAACCTGGACCGGTACCACCTCGCGATGGATGTCATCGACCGGGTGCCGTCGCTGCGCAGCCGGGCCGTCTCGGTTCGCCAGCACTTCGCCGACCAGCGCGCGCGTCACCGCGCTCATGTGACCTCGGTCGGTGAGGATCTCCCTGAGGTCCGGGACTGGCGCTGGAGCCGGCAGGGATGAACCTGCTGATCGTCAACGCCGGGTCGTCGAGCCTGAAGTTGCGGGTCCTCGACGACGAGGACCAGGTGATCGACGAGAAGGACGTCTCCGACTGGGACGGATCGCCGGGACCGATCGACGCGATGGCCGGCGATGCGGTGGTGCACCGGGTCGTGCACGGTGGGGACCGGTTCGACGGCGCCGCCGTGGTCGACGACGAGGTCGAGGCCGCCATCGAGGACCTGGTCTCACTCGCCCCCTTGCATCAGCCGAAGGCGCTGGAACTCATCCGGGCCAGCCGGTCGGGTGGCCGGCCGGTGGTGGCCTGCTTCGATACGTCGTACCACCGGACGATTCCGGACGCCGCGGCGACGTATGCGTTACCAGCGGGATGGCGGGAGCGGTTCGGGCTGCGGAAGTTCGGGTTCCACGGGTTGTCGCATGCGTACGTCGCTCGTCGGGCGCCCGAACTGCTCGATCGCGAAGTGCCGCGGCTGATCAGTTGTCATCTGGGCTCGGGGGCGTCGTTGTGTGCGATCGAGGACGGGCGGTCGGTGGACACGACGATGGGGTTCACCCCGCTGGACGGGCTGGTGATGGGGACCCGGCCGGGGTCGGTGGATCCGGGGCTGTTGCTGTGGTTGCAGACGTCCGGCGGCCTCGCGGCCGAGGAGATCGCCGATGCGTTGGAGCACAGTTCCGGCCTGCTGGCGTTGAGTTCGCGATCCGGTGACCTGCGCGAGGTACTGGCTGGCGTCGAGCACGGCGACGAGACCTGCCGGCTGGCGTACGACGTATACGTGCACCGGCTCGTCGGTGAGATCGCCCGGATGGCGGCGGCTCTCGGCGGCGTCGATGCACTCGTCTTCACCGGTGGGGTTGGTGAGCACTCGGCGCCGCTGCGGGCCGCGGTCGCCCGGCGACTCGACTGGCTGGGCATCGTACTCGATGCCGAGAGCAACGAATCGTCGGCGCCGGTGATCAGTGCTCCCGGCGCCCCGATCGCGCTCTGCGTCATCGAGTCGCGCGAGGACCTCACAATGGCCGCGCAGGCCCGCGAGGTGCTCGGGTCAGACGCTTCGTAGGACGGACACGACGACGCCGAGGATGGTGGCGTTGTCGCCGTCGATGACCTCGTACGCCGGGTTGCGCGGCTCCAGGTAGACGTGACCGTTGCGCCGGCGGTAGACCTTCACGGTCGCCTCGTCGTCGATCATCGCCGCCACGATCTGGCCGGAGTGGGCCTCGGACTGCTGCCGGACCACGACCGTGTCGCCGTCGCAGATCGCCGCGTCGATCATCGACTCGCCGCGGACCCGCAGGGCGAAGATGGTGCCGCGGCCGGTTAGTTCGCGCGGCAGCGTGATGAAGTCGTCGACGTGCTCGACCGCGGAGATCGGCGTACCGGCGGCGATGTCACCGACGACGGGCACCGCGATCGACTGGTCGTTGCTCGCTTGCGCCGGACCCTCCTTGAGGAACGCCCGGACGTCGATCGGGCGCGACACCGACTCGCTGCGCCGCAGGAACCCCTTCTCCTCCAGCGCTGTCAGGTGCTTCGAGACCGAAGAGGTCGACCGCAGCCCGACGGCGGCGCCGATCTGCCGGGTGCTCGGCGAGTACCCGTTCTTGACCACGCAGTCCCGGATCGCCACCAGAATCCGCTGCTGCCGCTCCGGCAGCGTCGAGGTGTCCAACTGACCGAACGGCTCAAGATCGTCGTAGCTCACCCGCGGAATCCTAGAGGCAGGAACACCTCCGCCCGGCACCGCCTCGCGGGATCCGAGTGTTCACTCCGTGGCCGTGCGGGCGCGCCAGCCAGTGCGGTCATTGGTGAGCGCTTCGTAGAGGTTGAGGGCGCCGACGACTGCTGCCAGACCGAGAACGGCGGCGAGCGCCGGGAGCAGGGGAGCAAGTGGCAGCAGAACCAGTACTGCGGCTGCCGCTGTGAGCCGGGTGCGGGAGACGAGGCGGAACATCGCCCAGCGGGTGAAGCCGAAGCCGGCGAGGTAGAGCGCGGTACCGCCGTACAGGAGGCCGGTGATCGCCCAGGAGAGGTGGTGGCCCGGATGGGCGACGGCGTCGTGCAGGCCGACGGCGATCGCGATGATCGCACCGATGAACATCAGGTGGCCGTAGCTCAGCACGAGCCGGATGATGTCCAGCTGAATGGTTGCCGTCGCCAACGAATGCCGCATCGCGTCGGCGGCGAAGTGGAAGTAGACCCACCACAACCCGGCGGTCAGCGCGAAGGCCGCCGCCACCGCCGCGCCGACCGCGACGCCGAGGTGCCCGGCCTGGGCCGAGGCGCCGATCGCGACGACGGATTCGCCCAGCGCGATCAGCACGAACAGGCCGAAGCGCTCGGCCAGGTGCGACGGGTTGACGTGCATCCGCAGCAAGCGGGCGCGCAGCAGCGTCGGCGTCGCCAGGTCGATGAACGCGGCGAGTGCCCACACGGCGGTGCGCGGCCACTCGTCGAGCAGGGCGCCGACGACCAACAGGGGGCCGGTGACGAAGATGCTGATCGTGTACGGATTGATCCGCCCGCGTCCGGCCGCCAGTTCCAGTGCCAGGGCGATTCGCGCCAGCCAGTAGGCGATAGCGAGCAGCAGCCCGAGTCTTCCGTAGGCCTCCGGAATCGCGATCGCGAGGAAGATGGCGGCGAGAGCGACCGCGAAGACCATCAGTCGCAGCCGGGGACTCGCCACGTCGCGCTGGTTGGTCAGCACCGCCGTACCGACCCAGACCCAGTAGACCGGTACGAAGACGATGAGGGCCCGCAGGAGTCCGGTCCAGGAGTGATCGGAGCTCAGCAGTGACGAGACTTCGGTGACGGCGAACACGAACACCAGGTCGAAGAACAGCTCGGCCCAGCTGACCTTCTTTTCCGGCTCGGCCGCTGTCTCGCTCATCGGCGACAGTGTGCCACTTGGCGAGGCCAGCCAGGTGGAGAGAGCCCAGAGCGAACTCTGGGCTCTCTGTCGATCACCAGCTGTTGTTCGAGATGTCCTGGCCGAGGATGACCTGGTCGTAGGTGTTGCCGTCGTTGTCGTCGGTGTAGGCGACGGCCACTTCGGAGTACGGCGAGACTGCCACGGTCTGCTGTTCCTGGCGGCCTGCCGTGACCTGGCTGAGGCGTTGGGCCGAGAGTCGACCCGCGTCCGTTCCGGTGGTGTTGAAGCCGCGGAGCCATACGTCGGGGTCGGCCCCCTGCACTGTCCATCCGACGACCGAGTTCGACTGGTCGTCGATCCCGATCGACGGTGCCGTGCCGCCGACAGCGACCTCCACATCGGAGAAGCGAGCAGCCCCGGTTACGTCGAAGGTCCGGGTCCACGCGCCCGCAGTACCGGTGTGGTCGGATTCCCAGGCGACGGCGAAGTCGCCGTTGAAGTTGGCCGCCACCGACGCGTGCCGCTCCTGCCCGCTCCCGAGGGCGTTCGCTGTACGGCGGGACAGGGTGGCCGCGCCGTTCGTGCGAGCCAACCGGATCAGGCCGACGTTGTAGGCGCCGTTGGCGTCACCGTCCTCGTCCCAGACCACGACCGCCTCGCCGGAAGCGGATACGCCGACGTCCGGGTTGTGGTGCTGACCCGTGGTCTGCGAAGCCGTCACCTCCCAGGCCCGCGTGGTCGGACCGGTGAACCCGGCCGCCTTGACCATCGCCTGCGCGCCGGTCTGAATGTCCTCCCACACCACGGTGAATGCCACCGCCGCACCAGAGGGTGCACCGTCCGGATCGACAGCCACGCGCGGATTGATCTGCTGGCCCGTCGAACTGCTGTTGGCATTGCCTGAAGCAGTGACGGTGCCGGCGGTGTTCACCACGCGGTACGGGATGTTGTAGTAGCCGTTGCCGTCCGGGTCGTCGGCCCAGACCACGACAGCATTGCCCTTGTCGTCGAGGCCGACATCCGGGTGCAGATGGCGCCAGTTGGTGACCCCGCTGCTGCCGCCGGCGGACAGCTTCACCTCGTACGTCGCTGTGCCGTTGTGGAACATCCGCAGGAAGATCTCGCTGTGGGCGTTGTCGGTCGCGTCGGTGCTGTCCCGGTCGTCCTCCCAGACGACCGCGACGTAGCCGTTGCGGTTGGTTGCGATCGACGGCGTGTCCTGGTCGCCTGTCGCGACACTGTTCGCCGTCTGCCACGTCGGTGTCGCCACAGCGGCACTTGCGTTCGTCGCGGTGAAGACGACCGACGATGCCACCACGGCCAGGGCGATGAGCTTCTTCATGAGCCGGCCCTCTCAGACTGCCTGAAGGCCGGGCTGGCCCTCTTGGACGACGAACGACTTCACCGTGGACGCCGCGGCGCCGTGTTCGGACACCTTGGCCACGGCCCGGAAGTCCGCGCGTACCTGGGTCGGGCTGATCGCTGTCCGCACATAGCCGCGGCGGTTGTTGTAGAACTTCAGCCATGGGTTGGTTCCGACGTCCGGGATCGTCGTCGCGCCGTCGCCGTCACCGCTGGAGGTGACGGAGCTGGTGACGAGTTCGGTGCCGATCACGGCCGAGGACGGATTGTTGTAGTCGGCAACCAAATTGCTGGCCCAGGCCCGGTGCACGTCACCGGTCAGGACGAGCGGGTTGCGGACGCCGCGATCGACCCAGCCCTGCTGGATCCGGGCCCGGGACGCGCGGTACCCGTCCCACGAGTCCATGCTCGCGCCGGTCGAGTTGAACCGCCGGGCGAAGAACACCTGCTGGCCGATGATGTCCCACGTCCCCTGGTGCTGGGACAGACCGTCCAGCAGCCAGGACTCCTGAGCGTTGCCCGGCAGGCTGCGCGACGCCAGATCCGCGTCCGAGCAGATCTTCCAGCCGTCGCCGCAGGCCTGGTCGTCGCGGTACTGCCGGGTGTCGAGCATGTGGAAGGTGGCCAGGTTGCCCCAGCGAATCCTTCGGAACAAGGGAATGCTGGCACCGTTGCTGGCCTGCGCAGGCCGCAGCGGCATGTTCTCGTAGTACGCCTGGTAGGCGCCGGCCTGTCGCGCCGTCCACTGCGCCGCGGTCAGCGCCGGCACGTTGTTCTCGCGGATGTTGCCGGCCCGGTTGTTCTCGACCTCGTGGTCGTCCGGTACGACGATCCACGGCGCGACCGCGTGCGCCGCTTGCAGGTCTGGGTCCGTCTTGTACTGCGCGTAGCGAACCCGGTATTCCGCGAGCGTCGTGATCTCGGCGGTACCCGCGTGCAACCGCGTCCGGCCCGCCGTCGGACCGTACTCGTAGATGTAGTCGCCGAGGTGCAGGATGACGCCCGGGTTGTCCTCGGCCATCCGCCGGTAGACGGTGAAATAGCCCTCCTCGTAGTGCGAGCAGGAGGTGAACGCCATCAGCAGATCGCGACCGGCGGCGCCGAGCGCGGGCGTAGTACGGGTGCGGCCGACGGGGGAGAGGTGGCCCTGGGCGCGGAATCGGTAGAAGTAGTCCGAGTCGGGGTTGAGGCCGCCGGCGATGACGTGCACCGAGTGCGCGGCGGCGTAGGTCGCTGTGACGGATCCCGAGGCGACGAGGTTGGTGAAGAGTTCGTCACTGGCGACCTGCCAGTCGACGACCACGTCGGCGTTGGCCATGCCGCCGTGGCCGTCGGCGTTCAGGGGGACCGGTGCGAGTCGCGTCCATAGCACGACGCTGCTCGGGTCGGGCTCACCGGAGGCGATCCCCAGCTGGAAGGGGTAGGGCACTGCTGCGGTGGCGGTGATGACACTGGAATGGGCTGGCAGGGCGGTTGCTCCGGCAGCCGCGAGTCCACCGAGGACGAGAGTTCGACGACTGAGAGGTTTCATGGGCCTCACCTTCAGGAGAGCGCATGGCGGCAGGCCCCTCGGACAGATGAAGCGGGCGGAAACATCCGGGAACCTTGTGGGCGGTGGTAGTGCGTTCCCATAGTTCCCGGTTTTATGTAACTTTTCTACGGCGCGCCGCGAGCCGCTGCTCAATCAGGATTGGCGGCGACCAGCAGTTGTTCGAGTTCGGCGCGGGTGAGCCGGCCGCCGGAGAAGCCGACCAGGCGCCCGACCGGCAGCGCACCGAGCATCGCGCCCATGTCCGCGCCGGCCGCCTCTTCGCCCATCGTGGTGCCGAAGACGGACTCGATCAGGCCGCCGAGCGCCTCGGCGCCGATCGGGTCGCGCAGAATCTCCGCGATCGTGGAGTCGAGGGTGATCGGCAGGCGAATCTCGTCACCCGTGACGGATACGGCCGCGTTGGCTCGCAGATCCCTGCTGGAGGAGCCGACGGACACGACGTACTCGCCGCTCTCCACGACCCAGCGATCCGCTCGGACGTCCCAGTAAGCGAGGTCGCCGCGATCGATGGTCACCTGGATCGTCGTACTTTCGCCGGGTGCCGGGCTCGCATGGGCGAACGCGACCAGCTGCTGCGGGGCCCGCGTTACGGCCGAGCCGGGCAGCGAGACGTAGAACTGAGCGACTTCGCGGCCTTCGCGCTTGCCGGTGTTGGTGATCGTGACACTGGCCTGAAGGCCGGCATCCGTTGCTTCGACCACGAGGTCGCTGTAGTCGAAGGTCGTGTACGACAGGCCGTGCCCGAACGGGAAAGCCACGGCGAGGTCGCGAGCGTCGTACCAGCGATAGCCGACGTGCAGGCCTTCGCCGTACAGGACGTGCCCGTTCTCCCCGGGGAAGTTCCCGTACGCCGGTACGTCGCGCAGGCGCACCGGGACGGTCTCGGTGAGTTTGCCGGACGGGTTCACGCGGCCGAAGAGCACCTCGGCGATCGCCGCGCCGCCACCTTGGCCGAGCAGGGCCGCGTCGAGAACTGCCGGAGCGATCGCGGCGACGGGAGCGATACGTAGTACAGAACCGTGGATGAGCACGACCACCGTGCGCGGCTGTGCTGCGACAACGGCGGTGAGCAGTTCGAGCTGCTCGGCCGGGATCTCGATGTCGGTGCGATCGGCACCTTCGGACTCCTGCCGTGCGGCCAGGCCGAGAAACACGACGGCGGTGTTGGTCGCAGCGGCAGCCTGTACTGCGTCGTCGCGCAAGGCGGCCGCGTCGCCCGAGCCGTCGGTGCTGAAGCCAGGTGCGTACGTCACCTCGGCGTGGGCGCGGATCTCGTCCAGCGGCACGTCCAATCGAGTGGGCGTCACGTGCGAGCTTCCGCCGCCCTGGTACCGCGGTTTCTCGGCGAACTCACCGATCACGGCGAGGCGGTCCGAGCTGTCCAGCGGGAGGAGCTCATCCGCGTTCTGGAGAAGGACGATGCTTTGTGCTGCGGCGTCTCGGGCGAGTTGGTGATGCGCGTCGGCATCGAAGCTGGCGTCCGCGCGATGCGCTTCCGTCGTACGGATCGCCAGCGCCGCGACGCGCTCGGCGGCTCGCGCGACGTGCGCCGGGTCGACAGTGCCGTTGCTCAGGGCAACGACCAGCTCGTTGTCCGTCGTACCGGTGGCGCCGGGCATCTCGAGATCGAGGCCGGCAGCAACGGCCGCGGGCCGATCGGCGACAGCACCCCAGTCGCTGATGACGACGCCTTCGAAGCCCCATTCGTCGCGGAGCACCTTGGTGAGCAGCCATTCGTTCTGCGAGGCGAGTACGCCGTTGATGCGGTTGTAGGAGCACATCAGGCTCCACGGATTCGCCTCGGTGACGACGCGGTGGAAGGCGCGCAGGTAGATCTCGCGCAGGGTGCGCGGATCGACGTCGGCGCTGACCCGCATCCGGTCGTGCTCCTGGTTGTTGGCCGCGAAGTGCTTCACGCACGCGCCGACGCCTTCCCCCTGGACGCCGCGAACCCAGGCGGCACCGAGGACGCCGCTCAGATAGGGATCCTCGGAGTAGTACTCGAAGTTGCGGCCGCAGCGCGGGTCACGCTTGATGTTGATGCCGGGACCGAGAAGCACCTGGACGTTCATGGCCTGCGACTCCCGGCCGAGCGCCGTACCGACCCGCTCGACCAGTTCCGGATCCCAGCTCTGCCCGAGCCCGGCGGCCGGCGGGAAACAGGTCGCCGGCTCGTTCTCGGCAATCCCGAGTTGATCACTCGAAGCAACCTGCTTGCGAACCCCGTGCGGCCCGTCGGTCAACACGATCGCCGGCACCGCCCCGACCTGCTTGGTGGTCCAGAAATCGGCCCCACTTCCCAGCGCAGCCTGCTCAGCAGTCGACAACTCAGCCATAACTCAACCCTCTTCACAGACAGGAGCAAGCACCGGGTAGTCGAGACTGTACCTTCGCCCGCAAGGACCGCAGCCGGTCCGAGGCGGTCGATGCCGGAGGGCTCAGCGAGCCAGCGCGAGTACGTCGCGGACGAGTCGCTCGGCGTGGTCTTGGTCGAGTGGCAAGGCGAAGACGACGGGGTAGTACAGCGGCGCGACGATGTGGTCGAGAATCTGCGCGACGGTCGGTGTCTTCTCCCCGCGCTCGGTGGCGCGCCGTACCATTTCGGCCGCCTGGTCGCGGCGCGTGTCGGTGATCGCGCAGTTCGCAACCAGGTCGACGCGGGCCGCCACCATCGCCCGCAGGTAGCGGGCTCGCTCGGGACGGTTGATGTCGCGGGCGATGATGTTCGCCCATTCGGTCAGGTCCTGCTGGAGGGATCCGGTGTCGGGCACGGACTCGCCGTCCCGCGTCAGGGCCGCGACGGCGACGTCCTCGAGCAGCGCGTTGACGTCGGGCCAGCGCCGGTAGAGCGTCGTCGGGTTGACACCGGCGCGCTCGGCGATGACCGGAAAGCTGATCTTGTCGGCGCCCTGGCCGACGAGCTCACCGACGGCGGTGTAGATCGCGGTCAGCACCCGGTTGCTCCGCCCGCCAGGGCGACTCGGTCGATCAGGCACGACACCATTCTAAGCAAAGAAGTTTGCTTTTGGGTTGGTTGGGGCACAGGATGTTCTTAGAGCAAAGATTATTGCTTTTGGATGGAGGTCCTTGTGTTCAGCCGTTCAGTTTCGTTCGTCGTTGCCGGGGCAGCCGGCGCAGCCACGCTGACTGCCGCGTCGGCGCCGTCGCCGCTCTATCCCGTCTACCAGCGCCTCTGGGGGTTCTCGGCGTTCGTGCTGACCGTCGTTTTCGCCGTCTATGTCTTCGCGCTGCTCGCCGCTTTGCTGACCGTCGGCTCGCTCTCCGACCGGGTCGGCCGTCGCCCGGTCGCCTCCGGTGCTCTGGTGCTGCTCGCACTGGGCATGGTGCTGTTCGCGATCGCCGGCGGTACCGGGGCGCTGGTGGTCGCGCGCATCGTGCAGGGTGTTGCCGTCGGCGCAGCCACCGGTACGACGACGGCCATGATCCTGGACTCGGCGCCGAACCCACGGTTGGGCTCGGTCGTCAGCAGTGCGGTCCCGTCCCTGGGTATCGTGATCGGAGCGGTCCTCGCCGGTGCGCTCGTGGAGTTCGCGCCGCTGCCTCGCCAGCTCGTCTTCTGGATCCTCGCGGTGGTCTACGTGGTGCTCGCAGCGCTAGTTTGGCTGATCCCCGAGCGCGCTCGCCAGCAGCCGGGCTCGCGAGAGTCGCTCTGGAGGTCGCTGCGACCGAGCGCCGGACTTCCGCCGGCCGTGCGGCCGGTCTTCTTCGGCTTGGTTCCTTCGATGGCGGCGACCTGGGCGCTCGGCGGGCTGTATCTGTCCCTCGGTTCGTCGGTACTCGGCAAGGTCCTCGAGGTACACAGTCATTTCGTCGTCGGCGTCGTGCTCGGAGTGTTCTTCGCCGCCGGGGCAGCCGGCACCGTCGTCTCGACGGTCTTGTCGCCGCGATGGCGCGAGTGGCTCGGGTACGGAACGCTCGCCGTCGGCGTCCTGCTCACGATCGCGGCGATGCCGCTCACCACGTTGCCGCTCTACGTGGCCGGATCGGCCGTCGCCGGCCTCGGCTTCGGTGCGGGGTTCCGCTTCGTGGTTCAGGCACTCGGCGAGGCCGCGCCGGACACCCAGCGCGGGGAGGTGTTCGCGACGATGTACATCGTCAGCTACCTCGCCTTCAGTGTGCCCGCACTGGCTGCGGGGCTCGCGACCGAGCGCTTCGGTCTCGAGCCGACAGCCGTCGCGTACGGCGCTTTGGAAGTCGCCCTGATCCTCATCGCGGCAGCTGCCGGGATCGTCCGACAGGCCAGCAAGAACGAGTCGCCGACGGAGCACACTGTCGTCGACGAAGGGGAGTTGCCATGTCGGACCAGTTGATCGCAGTACCGGATGCAGAGCTGGACGAACTGCGCCGCCGGATTCGTGCCACCAGGTGGCCCCGTCCTTGGCCGATGAGTGGCTGGGGAGCGGGGACCGAGCCGGAGGCGTTGCGGCGGCTGGCGGAGTGGTGGGCGGACGGGTTCGACTGGCGCGCCCAGGAGCGAGTGATCAATGCACTGCCGTCGTACTGGGCGACGGTCGACGACTTGCCCTTGCACTACTTGCGTTTCGACGGCGAGACGGCCGACGCGCTGCCGATCGTGCTCACGCACGGATGGCCGAGCACGTTTCTCGAAGAGGTGGAGCTCGCCAAGCGACTGGCACGGCCGAGTGAGTACGGCGAGGCCGGGGCGCGCGCGTTCACCGTTGTCGTGCCGTCCCTGCCCGGCTTTCCCTTCACACCGGAGCAGCCGACGATGCCCGGTGTTCCGACGCATGAGCTGTGGCACGGGTTGATGACCGGGCTCGGCTTCGAGCGGTATCTCGCGCATGGGGGTGATCTCGGCGCTGGGATCAGCGCGCGGCTCGGCCAGGCGCATCCAGAGGCTGTTGCCGGCATCCACGTGCTGGCGGTTGCTGACCCCACGGATCGGTCGCAGCCGACCGAGGAGGAGTCCGCGTACTCCGCGCAGGGCGAGCGGTGGTACGCCGACGAGGGTGGGTACGAGCACCTGCAGCGCACGCGGCCGCTGACACCGGCGTACGGGCTCAACGATTCCCCGGTGGGGTTACTCGCGTGGCTCCTGGAGAAGTACCGCGTCTGGACCGACCACGGTGATCAGCTCTCGGGGCTCAGCGATGACCTGATCCTGACCCAGGCGAGCCTGTACTGGTTCACCGGAGCGATCGCGGCGAGCTTCCGACCGTACTGGGAGCACAACCACTACCCGCCCGGTGCCGTGCAGGTATCGGTGCCGACCGGTCTGGCCGTGTTCCCGGCCGATCTGGTCCAGCCGCCGCGATCGTGGGCCGAACGCAACTACAACGTCGTCCATTACACGCAGCTGCCACGCGGCGGTCACTTCGCGGCCACCGAGGAGCCAGACCTCCTCGCCGCCGACATCCGAACCTTCGCCGCACTCACAGCAGACTGATCACCGCGCCAGCGAAGCGGTCCGGGGCTTCCTGCGGGAGTTGTGTCCCGTGTTTTCGAGGACTCGGTGCTCGTAGGGGCCGATGAAGTGCGGCCGGTCGTCAGCTGGGCTCGGCCCGAGCAGGCCGTCCGCACCGGACTCGAGCATCACCGTTGGGACTGCGATCGGCGGCTGCCCGGAGCGCGGCGTGGCGGGCCATCACCGTGAGCGGGTCGTGGGCAGCCCAGGCCGCCGCCGAAGTGAATCCCATCCGCCGATCCTCGCACTGTCAGGCCCACTGGAGCACGTCGTCGTCTGACAGCCGCGGCAGGCGAGGGAACCAGGGGTCCTCGCCCGGGTGTCCGATGTTGACGACCAGGATCGAGTGCAACCGTCCGTCAGGGAAGAACTCGCTGTCCATCCCGGCCGAGTCGAACCCGCCCATCGGGCCGACCGCCAGGCCGTGTGCGCGGACCGACAGGATGAAGTAGCCGGCCTGCAGGATCGCGTTGAACTTCGCCGCTTCGGTGCGCAGTTCCGCGTTCGCCGCGAATGTGTCCTTCAGCTCCGGCCGGAACGGCAGCAAGTCCGGGATGTGCTCGTGGAACCGCGTGTCGGTCGCGAGCACGGCCACGGCCGGCGCGGACGCGGTCTTGGCCCGGTTGCCTTCGTCCATGTGCTTGACCAGCCGATCCCGCGCTTCACCGGGATGGACGTAGAGCACGCGGAGCGGCTGGGTGTTTGCCGCAGTGGGACCCCACTTGGCGAGCTCCCAGATGTCGCGTAGCTCCGTGTCCGGTACCGGGGTGTCCGCGAAGGTGTTCGCGGTCCGGGCCTCGGTGAACAGGACGCGCTTGGCCTGCTCGTCCAGCCGGCCGAGGCGAAGCGCGTCCGGATCGCTGTATTCCTTGGAGTTCATCGTTGGGTGCCTTTCGACGTCAGGAGAGTGGGCGTTCGACCAGGTTGCGCAGCACGAGCGCGTTGGGCGCCTCGATCAGCCGGCCGCCTTCGTCCAGTCGTCCCACCTGGACCGGCGACAGGCCGAGCGAGTCGACGAGCTTCGCGATCCGCTCGCCGGCCTCCTGGTTGTCGGAGGCAACGAAGACGACGCGCCGTCCGACGGCGGGGTCGAGCGCTTCGGACAGCACCTTGGCGGGCAGCTGGTTGAACGCCTTGACGACTGTCGCGCCGGGTAGCTGTGCCGCGACGTACTGGGACGACGGCCGGCCGCCGAGGATGTCCTCGGCGTTCGGTGCGTAGTGCGCGTTGGTCGCGTCGACGACGGTCTTGCCGGTCCAGTCCGGCAGCGATCGGCCGAACTCCGCGATCGCCGGGAACGGGATCGCCATCAGGACGACGTCGCTCGCCAGCGCCTGCTCCAGCGGTACGGCGTGGACGCTCGCGCCGAGCTCGTCGGTGAGCTCGCGGAGCGTCTCCGGTTCGCGGGTGTTCGCGATGCTCACCTCGACGCCCGCGCGGGCGAAGAGCCGGGCCAGCGCCGAGCCGACGCTCCCGCTGCCGACGATCGAGTACTGCGGTACAGCAGCCATGATCTCCTCCAAGTAGTTAACGTGTGAACCAACTTAGCACAAGTAGTTCACACATCAACCAGTCGTGTACGATCGTCGGGTGACGCAGACACGGTGGCTGGACGACCGGGAGGACCGGGCCTGGCGGAGCCTGATGGCGATGCAGGACGCGCTGAGCGAGTACCTCGACCGCCAGCTGCGGACGCGGTCCGGTCTGTCGACGCCGGACTACCAGGTCCTGGCACACCTGTCCGAGGCGGCCGATGGCAGGCTGCGTCCGTTCGAGCTGGGCCGGTTGCTGCACTGGGAGAAGAGCCGGTTGTCGCAGCACCTGAGTCGGATGGAGAAGCGCGGCCTCGTGGCGCGCGAGCGCTGTCTCACCGATCAGCGCGGCGCGATCATTGTGATCACACCGCAGGGCCGCGCGCTGATCGAGGCCGCCGCTCCGCTGCACGTCGCGGAGGTCCGCAACACCTTCATCGACCACGTGACCGCCGAGGAGCTGGAGACCCTCACAACCATCGGAGACAAGGTCCGGAAGCGACTCGGAGAGCTCGACCCCGACGACTGAGGTCAAGCACCGGGCGACAGTATTGGCGTCCCGGTCGTCGAGCCCGCATGGTCGTCCAGCCTGTTCCGGTCGTTGAGCCGGAGCGGACGAGCAGGCAGGAACGTTTACCTGCGAGGGAATTGGTTTGCCTTCGGCGGGATCGCAGGGTTGAGGGCATGAACAGTTACCAGATCCAAACCCCGGCGTCCGCGGACGAGACGGTGCGGGAGCCGCTCGAGATCCTGCAGCAGGCGTTCGGGTTCGTGCCGGCCGCGGCCGGTCTGATGGCAAACTCGGCGCCGTTGCTCAACACTTTCTTCTCCGCCTTCGGATTGTTCCGGAACACCGGTACTTTCACCGCCGCCGAGCGTCAGGTGCTGCTGCTGTCGAACGCGGTCGCCAACCGCAGCGAGTGGGCGGTCGCCTTCCACACGCTGGAGGCGCTGGCGGACGGCGTCGAACCGGAGGCGGTCGAGGCACTGCGCCGCGGCGAGCTTCCGGCCGATCCGCGGATGGCGGCGTTGTCCCAGCTGACCCGCGCACTTATCGAGAACCGTGGGCACCTGGACGACGCCGATGTGTCCACCTTCGAGGCGGCCGGCTTCACCGCCGAACAGTTGCTAGAGGCAATCACCGGCGTCGCGATCTCGGCAATGACGAACTACACCGCCAGCGCCGCGAAACCCGAGCTCGAGGAAGCGGTGGCGCCGCATGCCTGGAAACCTGGATACTCGGCAGGTGTCTGAGGTCGGATCGCTGCTCAAGCAGTGGCGTGGTGCCCGGAGGCTCAGCCAACTGGCGCTGGCCTCCGAGGCCGACGTCTCCATCCGTCACCTGTCCTTCGTCGAGACCGGCCGGTCCAACCCCAGTCGCCAGATGGTCCTCAAGCTCGCCGAGGTACTCGACGTACCGCTGCGCGAGCGCAACACGTTGCTGCTGAGCGCCGGGTTCGCGCCGGAGTACCGAGAGTCCGGGCTGGAGGAGCCGGAGCTCGCCGCGGTCAGGCAGGCGCTGGACACGATCCTCCTGCAACAGGAGCCGTTCCCGGCGCTGGTGATGGACCGAAGCTGGGACATCCGTCGTACGAACGCCGCGGCCCGGCGATTCTTCGCCCTGCTGCAGGACGGGTCGACGCAGGAGCCGCCGGGGCCGCCGAATGTACTGCGCCGGATGTTCCACCCCGACGGCGTACGACGTCATGTCACCAACTGGCAAGAGGTGGCCGAAGCCCTCGTACGACGTGTACGCCGCGAGGCGGTCGGCGGCCTCATCGACGAGCGCGCGCAGGTAATCCTCGCCGAAGTGCTCGACTATCCAGGCGTCCCGCGCAGCCTCCGCTCCCTCGACGCCACCCAACCGCTGCTCCCGATCGTCCCGATCCGCTACGCGTTCGGAGACCGGCGGTTCGAGTACTTCTCCACGGTGACGACACTCGGCACACCCCAGGACGTAACACTGCAGGAACTCCGTATCGAATGCTTCTTCCCAGCCAACGCCGAAACCCGAACAGCCGCCCAGAAACTAGTCGACTGACCTTCAACCACCAACGGACGTGAACCACGGGTTTGTTGGCGATCGGGCTTGCGACGTAGGGACTTCTCAGTCTTCGGCGACGGGTGGCAGCATCGGGTAGTCGAGGATTGGGTAGAGGCCGACGGTGAAGCCGTATGTCGTGTCGCCTGAGCGCGGCAGTTGGTCGAACTCGTGGATGACCTGATCCACCTTCTGCCAGAACTCCGCCGCTCGCTCGTCGGGGATGCGGGCGTGCCGGATGAACGATCGCATCTGCCCCGCGTCGTACGCCGCGGCCGATTCCTTCATCGCGACCTCGAAGTCGTTGAAGTCGTGGGGGAGTGGTGAACCTTCCCCCTGCCGCCCGAGTCCGACGTAGAACATCCGCGCCGCGCGACCGTAGTACCGCTCGTCGATCGCACGCACCCGCTTGGTCCGGACGACGCGCAGCAGCCCCGCCGTGGCCAGCACGTTGACGTGGTGTGCGACGGTGCTTTTGGGGCGTTTGACGGCGGCGGCCAGTTCGGTGACGGTCGCCGCGCGTTCGTGCAGCAGCCCGAGGATGGTCGTGCGGAGCGGGTCGCTGATCGCCCGCACCTGCTCGGCTGTGGTGAGCTCGATCGTCTCCTCGAGCTCGTAGTCCGGCACTCCGGTGGAACGAAGAGGGTTTTCAGTCGCCATGGTCGGATCAGCCTAACGAAGCGGTTCGGCGGCGAGTGCGATCGTCAGGTCGAGCACGGTCCGCGGGTCGTCGAGCCGCTCGCCGAACAGCTCCCGCACCTGGCCCATCCGGTAGCGCACGGTCTGCGGATGGACATGCAGCGCGGCCGCCACCTCGTCGCGCCGGCCCAGCTGCAGAAGCCATTCCCGCAAGGTCTCGATGAGCCGCTCGGCCGTCGCCGGCCGCAACTTCGCGAACGGCGCGAGCACGCGAGCACGGAGATCCTCCAGCGCCGCCGGATCCGATGTCACCACCAGACTGGCCAGGTGGTGCTCGGTGTCGACCGGCGCGCTCGTCTCCAGGACCAGCCCGAGTTCGCGGGTTCGAAGAACTCGCTCGTACGACGTACGCACGGTGGTCCAAGGTTTGTCGGGACCGACCCAGGCCTGCCGTCCGCGCAAGGCTCGAAGGAGCGCGGGTCGCGCCGGCCCGTGCGCATCGGGGACCAACAGCACTGCGACGTCCTCCTTCTCGAGTCCGGGCAGCTCGTCCTCAGTCCTCAACGTGCGCGGATCCAACGCGGCAAGCACACCGCGCACATGAGCATTCGGCAGAATCACGGCGGTCAACGTCTTAGGCGGTTGCCAGTCGGCTCGCTCAGCCCGGTCAGCAAGCTGATCAGCCGAATCGCCCTGCAACAGACTTCGCGCGAGCGCCTGCAAGTACCGCTGCCGGACCTGGCCGCTCGTCGCGAGTTCGTCGGTGTGCCCGGCGACGCTCGCCGCGGACAGTTCGTCGATGTAGGCGAAGACGAGTTCGGCGAACTTGGCCAGCGTCTCTGCGGACAGGCCGACCTCTACCGCAGTACCGGACAGCTCTCGCCACGAAACGCGCGCTCCGACGCGGTAGGCGGCGAGCAACGCGTCCATGCTCCGGCCGCTGCGCGCCTCACCGCGGCCGAGGATGTACGCACCCTCCAAGGCCGGCGTGAGCGGCGTACCGGGATCGCCGCTGCTGGCGAGGCGGAGGAATCCGCCCAGGGCGAGCTGGACGGCACCCTCGATCTTGGCGCCCATCGGGCCGGCCAGCGCGTTGGTGTAGCCGGGCACCTCGGCGATGATGGCCGTGACGGTGTTCTCCGCGATGTCGACCAGGCGGGACCGCAACAGGTCCATCGCCGCCTCGCCGAGTTCGAGGTCGGCGGCACCCCGAGCCGTGCGGCTGGCGTGACGGATGGGATCGGGATCGGCCATTCTTTGTTCGCTCCGTACAAAATCGGGAGACAGATTCACCGCCTACGGTCATGAAATTACACCCTCGGTCGAGGACATTGGAGTGTATGACGACTTTCGTGCCCGATCAGAGCCCGCGGGCCACCCCGCGCGGGCGGCTGCGCGAGCGGGTCTGGCAGCTTGCCGCCGCCGCGACGCACCCGCGGGATCCGGCCGATTACCTCGACATGTTCCGGCCGCTGCGATCCGGCGCCGACCTGCGCGCCCGCGTCGTCGACGTCCGACCGGAGACCGCGGACGCGGTGACCGTCGTACTGCGGCCTGGCGGCGCCTGGCGCGGCCACCAGCCCGGTCAGTACGTCCGGATCGGCATCGAGGTCGACGGCGTCCGCCTCTGGCGCTCGTACTCACTGACCTCCGCACCCGAGAACGGGCTGCTCACCATCACCGCGAAGGCAGTGCCCGACGGTGTCGTCAGCGCACACCTCGCGCAGGAGTTGCGTCCCGGCCAACTGGTCCATCTCGACCAGGCTGTCGGCGACTTCGTGCTGCCCGACCCGGCGCCGACCAAGGTCCTCTTCGTCACCGGTGGCAGCGGCATCACCCCCGTCATGGGCATGCTGCGCGCCGGCCTCGACCGGCTGAAGGACGTCGTACTGGTCCACTCCGAGGCCTGCGCCGACGACGTGATCTTCGGCAGCGAACTCCGCCGCTTCGCCGAGGACGGCCGGCTTCGCTTGGTCGAGCAGCACACCGACACACACGGGCGCCTGGACGTGGCCGCGCTTGCCGAACTCGTACCTGACCTCGCTGAGCGGGAGACCTGGGCCTGTGGCCCGGCTGGTCTTCTCGACGCGCTCGAAGAGCAGTGGGCAGACCCTGAGTTGCTGCACACCGAGCGGTTCCGGACCGCCCTGGCCGAGCCGGGCGACGGGGGGACCGTCCGCTTCACCGCGGCCGGCGTCACCCTCGAAGCCGATGGTGCCACCCCGATCCTCGAAGCCGGCGAGGATGCCGGCGTCCTCATGCCGTCGGGTTGCCGGATGGGTATCTGTTTCTCGTGTGTGCTGCCACTACGCGAAGGCTCGGTCCGCGATCTGCGCTCCGGCGAGGTCACCACGGCCGCGCCCGGCGACGGCGTACTGATCCAGACCTGCATCTCCGCCGCGGCCGGCTCCTGCGACATCGACCTCTAGTCACCCGCCTCCACCGGCTTCCTTCCTTACTTCCTTTCTTGAGAGAGATTTCCCTATGACAGTGCTGCAGAAGAAGGCTGACAACCCGATCGCCCACCTGAGCGCGGACGACATCGAGGAGATCGGTCGCCGGCTCGACGAGATCCGGGCCGAGGTGATCGAGGCCCGGGGCGCGTCCGACGCGGCGTACATCCGCAAGGTCATCAACGTGCAGCGGAAGCTGGAGCTGTCCAGCCGGGCGGTGCTGTTGCTGTCCCTGTTCCCGCCGGCCTGGCTGATCGGTACCGCGGGGCTGTCGGTGGCCAAGATCCTGGAGAACATGGAGATCGGCCACAACGTCATGCACGGCCAGTGGGACTGGATGCGGGACCAGAAGATCCACTCCACCACCTGGGAGTGGGACCACGCCTCGCCGTCGGACCAGTGGAAGCACTCGCACAACGAGTTGCACCACACCTACACGAACGTGGTCGGCAAGGACAACGACCTCGGCTACGGCATCATGCGCGTCGACGAGGACCAGCGCTGGTACCCGCTCTACCTGGCCCAGCCGTTGTGGAACTTCATCAACGCGATGTTCTTCGAGTACGGCATCGCGGCGTACGACCTCGAGCTCGGCAAGAACCTGGCCAGCAAGGAAAGTCGTCGCGACCCCGAGTTCAAGGCGCGGGCGAAGCAGGTCTTCAAGAAGATCCGCGGCCAGATGACGAAGGACTACGTCGTCCACCCGCTGCTGTCCGGCCCGTCGGCCCTGCACACGCTGGCGGCCAACTTCACCGCCAACATCGTGCGCAACGTGTGGGCGCACTCGGTCATCATGTGCGGTCACTTCCCCGAAGGCGTCGAGACCTTCGAGCGGAAGTCGATCGACGGCGAGACCCGCGGCGAGTGGTACCTGCGGCAGATGCTCGGCTCGGCCAACATCTCCGGCGGCCGCGCGATGCACATCATGACCGGCAACCTGTCGTACCAGATCGAGCACCACCTGTTCCCGGACCTGCCGAGCAACCGGTACCAGGAGATCGCGCCGAAGGTCCGGGCGATCTTCGACGAGTACGGCCTGAAGTACACCACCGGCCCGCTGCCGAAGCAGGTCGGGTCGGCGTGGGCCAAGGTCGTCCGGCTGTCCCTCCCGAACGACTTCGCCAAGAAGCTCACCTCGCGCCTGGGCGTCCGCCGCCTGGCCCTCTCGGCCGGCTGATCAGCCGGAAGCAACCTCGTCTGGTTCCCCGGCCGGTCCGCGCCGACGAAGCTGCGGTCGTCAGCTGCGGCGGCGCGATTCGGCCGCGGCCTTGATGCGTTCGGCTTCCTTCTGTACTTCGGCCTGGGTCTCGCGCTCGCGCTGGAGCCACTCCGGGTTCTCTTCCCGCAGGGCCTCGATCTGCTCGGTGGTCAACGCTTCCGTGACGCCGCCGCGGGCGAGGCCGGAGATGGAGACGCCGAGGCGCGCCGCGACGACCGGGCGCGGGTGCGGTCCGGTACGGCGCAGTTCGCGCAGCCACTCCGGCGGGTCGGCCTGCAGGGAGTTGAGCTCGTCGCGCGAAACGACACCCTCCTGGAACTCCGCGGGGGTGGCTTCGAGGTACACGCCCAGCTTCTTCGCCGCGGTCGCGGGCTTCATTGTCTGGGTCGTCTTTTGCGGGCTCATGAGGTCAAGGGTAACGAGCGCGCACCCCGGCTCCGACCACGCCCGATAGCCTGAGCCGGTGACAGCTCCCGACGGACCGGCATCCTTCAGGCTCGCGTACGTCCCTGGGGTGACGCCCACCAAGTGGGTGCGGGTCTGGAACGAGCGGCTGCCCAGGGTCGCGCTGACCCTGATCGGCGTGACCGCCGCCGAAGCGGCCGACGTCGTCCGGGCCGGTACGGCGGACGCCGGGCTGGTGCGGCTGCCGATCGACCGGACCGGGCTGAGCGCGATACCTCTCTATACGGAGACGACCGTCGTGGTCGTGCCGAAGGATCACCTGGTGACCGCGGCCGACGAGGTGACGGTGGCGGACCTGGCCGACGAGTTCGTCCTGCATCCGCTCGACGACACCTTGGGCTGGACGGAACTGCCGGGCGAACCGGCGTTCGAGCGGCCGGCGACGACGGCCGCCGCGATCGAGCTGGTGGCGGCAGGCGCCGGCGTCCTCGTAGTACCGCAGTCGCTGGCGCGGTTGCACCATCGCAAGGACCTCACCTATCGGCCGGTCTCCGACGCGCCCGAGTCGCAGGTCGCGCTGACCTGGCCGGAGGCCGAGACCACCGAGCTGATGGAACAGTTCATCGGCATCGTCCGCGGGCGCAGCGTCAACAGCACGCGCGGGGCGGCAACCCCCGCGTCGACGACGGATCCGAAGAAGAAGGCGGCCCCGGCCAGGAAGCAGTCCGCCAAGAACCAGTCGGCCAAGAAGCAGTCGGCCAAGAAGCAGCCGGCCAAGCCTGCCAAACGGCAGCCCGCGCGGCGCGGTAAGCCCCGTGGCCGCTGAACTGAACCTCCGTCGCCGCTCCTGACGCGTTCTTTCCGCCGTTCGCCATCCGTGTCCGTGCGGCCACCCGAAATCACCGTGGCGTTATGTCAACTTCGGACCCCCCGAGAGCATCTACCAAGTGTCTCTAAGGGGGGACACATCATGAAGTCGATCCACCACATCCGCAGACCGATCCGCCGACCTCTCCGAGCCGCTCTCGCCGTCCTGGCTGTCGCGGCCGTCCCGGCAGCCGCGGTCGCTGTGCCGGCGGTCGCGGACGCCAACACCACGTGCTCCACCCGGTGGGGTTCATTGCCTGAGGCAAGTACCTATCGCGGCCTCGGCCGGCTGACGAACGTCCGGACCGGCCGGCACGACTGCTTCGACCGGATCGTGTTCGACGTCCGTGGCAAGCCGTCCTGGTTCCGCGTGCACTACGTGCCGAACGTCTACACCAGCGGGCAAGGCGAGCTCGTGCCACTGCGCGGTGGCGCCAAGCTGGAGATCATCCTGTCCGTGCCGACGTACGACGACGCCGGCCACAGCACCTACAACCCGGCGAACAGTGACGAACTGACCAACGTCAGCGGCTTCCGGACCTTCCGTCAGGTCGCGTACGCCGGCAGCTTCGAAGGTGAGACCGCGATCGGCCTCGGCGTCCGCGCCCGCCTCCCGTTCCGGGTGTTCACACTCACCGGCGCGAACAACACCAGTCGCATCGTCGTGGACGTCGCCCACACCTGGTAGTTCCTGTCCCGGTCGGCATCTCCGGCAATCGGAGGTGCCGACCGGCCTGCTGCCGAAAGATAACTACCAGCAGTTGCGGCTCGCGGTGAACTGTCGCCCGGCGGCCATCCGGTGTTGGATGGAGTCGTCCGACTATGTCAGGAGGAACTTGTGTCGCAACCGCTCAAGCTCGCGGTCCTGGGGTTCTGGCACGTTCACGCGAAGGACTACGCACAACAGACCGAGCAGCATCCCGGCACGGAATTGGTCGCCGTGTGGGACGACGACAGCGCACTCGGCCAGGCCGGCGCGGACCAGTTCGGCGTACCGTACGTCGATGATCTCGACGCTCTGCTGAGTCGTGACGACCTCGACGGCGTCATCATCACCACAGCGACCAACGTGCACCGCGACCTGATGGTCAAGGCGGCGAACGCGGGCAAGCACATCTTCACCGAGAAGCTGCTCGCGCCGACCGTCGCGGAGGCGGAGGAGATCATCGCCGCCGCCGACGCCGGCAACGTCAAGCTCGTGGTCTCGCTGCCACGGCTCGCACACGGTTACACCAAGGCGATCCAAGAGGTGCTCGACAGCGGTGAGCTCGGGCAACTCACCTACGGTCGCGTCCGGCTCTCGCACGACGGAGCCATCCCGAAGGACGGGGGAGAGGACGGCTGGTTGCCGCGGCGGTTCTTCGAGCCCGAAGCCGCCATCGGTGGCGCGCTGACCGACCTCGGCTGTCACCCCGTCTACCTCATCCAGCTCTTCCTCGGTGCGGACGCGGAGACCGTCAGCGCGACGTACCGGTCGGTGACCGGCCGCGACCTGGAGGACAACGCGGTCGTGACGGTCGGGTACGCCGACCAGAAGATCGGCGTGATCGAGGCCGGATTCGCCAGCCCGAACCCGTTCACGATCGAGCTCTTCGGCACCGCCGGCAGCCTCACCTACACCGACGACGGCAACGTACTACGGGTCGGCGGCAAGGAACTCCCCGTGCCCGACCACGGCCAGGATCCCTTCGGTCAATGGGTCGACCACATCACCAATGGCACCCGGGCCGACGACAACCTCGCCCGGGCGGTGGAACTGACCCGGATGGTCGTCGCCGCCAACGAGGCCGCGGCCACCGGCCGGAAAATCCCGTACGCCGGCCAGCCGGCCTGACTCCATCTTCGAGGAGACCGCCATGCCACAGCTCAAGGTCGGCCTGATCGGGGCCGGCGGAATCGCGTCCGCGCACATCAAGGGATACCGCGAGCACGCGGACAAGATCGCCGTTACCGCGGTGACCGACGCAGTCCAGGAAACGGCCGCTGCCCGCGGAACCGAGCTCGGCGCTACGCCGTACAGCGACTATCGCCAGATGCTCGAAGCCGAGGAGCTCGACGCCGTCGACATCTGCCTGCCGCACCACCTGCACCGCGACGCCATCGTCGCCGCCGCCGAGGCAGGCAAGCACATCCTGTGCGAGAAACCGCTCTGCCTCACCGCGGAAGAGGCCGCGGCCGTCCGTACGGCGGTCAGCGCGAACGGCGTGACGTTGATGTGCGCACACAACCAGCTCTTCATGCCCGCCGTCGCCAAGGCCAAGGAGCTGCTCGACGCCGGCACCCTGGGCACTGTGTACGAGGTGCGGACCACCGACAGCTTCTACAACGACTTCGACCCCGCGAACATGGGCTGGCGCGCCAGCACCAAGACGAGCGGTGGTGGCGAGCTGATCGACACCGGGTACCACCCGACGTACCTGATGCTGCACCTGGCCGGCGGCTCTCCGGTCGAGGCGACCGCGATGCTGTCCACGCACCGGCTGAAGTTCATGGAGGGCGAGGACTCCGCGCAGGTGCTGATCAGGTTCGACAACGGCGTCGTCGGTCAGCTGGTGACCAGTTGGGCTTATCAGCCGGCCGCCAGCACCGAGCGCTTCTCCGTCGTCGGTGAACTGGGTGCTCTGCACAGCGACGGCAGTTCCGTCACCACTCGGCTGCGCTCCGGTGAGACCACCACCATCGAGCTGGAACCGGTCGACACCTTCGTCGCCGAGATCGGTCACTTCGCCGACTCACTCCTCGGCAAGACCCGACCGCTGCACACCGAGGAGGAGGGGATCGCTGTCCTGGGCATCCTGCTCGCCGCGTATGAAGGTGCGCGCACCAAGACCATCGCGCCCGTGCTCCAAGTCGGTTGAACGAACGCGCGATAGTTGAGGCGTGACCAGCTCCACTGACAGTGCCGGGCCGTTGGATCGGACGACAGCTGACAGCGTGCTGGTGAAGGAGGTCTGGCTGGTCCTCGCGCTGTCACTCGGCGCATCGGCCGTCTCGGCGCTGATCTCCTTCACCGGCGTGCTCACCTCCCACCACCCGATCGGTGATCAGACGGCGGTGATCGTCGGTTCGCGTGCGCCGGGGCGGCCGTGGCTCGACCTTGCCTGGCAGGTTTTCGCCATCGTGACCGCGCTGGTCCCGGTCGCGCTCGTCGCGCACCTGCTGGCGCGCGGCGGTGAGTCCCTGCGGACTCTGGGGTTCGACCGACGGGACGCCGTACGGGATCTCGAACGTGGAGCGGCGGTGGCTGCTTGTGTGGGTGGCGCCGGCCTGGCCTTCTACCTTGCCGCGCACGCGTCGGGGGTGAATCTCGCCGTCGACCCCGCACAACTGCCCGGGACCTGGTGGCGGGTGCCCGTGCTGATCGCCGTCGCGGCGCAGAACGCGATACTGGAGGAGGTCATCGTCCTCGGCTACCTGACCCGGCGACTGGAGCAGCTGGGCTGGTCCTTTCGCCGGCGTACGACAGCAAGCGCCGTACTGCGTGGGTCGTACCACCTCTACCAAGGGCTTGGTGGCTTCGCGGGGAACGTGGTGATGGGGGTGCTGTTCTGCCACCTGTATCGCCGGTGGGGCCGGGTGATGCCGTTGGTGGCCGCGCACACGCTGATCGACATTGTCGCGCTGGTGGGCGCGACGTACCTGATCGGCAAGGTGGGCTGGCTACCCGGCTGAGCTGCCGTAGCTGTGCTGAGGCAGCTTACGGGTGTCGATCAGCTGCTGGGCGACGTCGCGCAGCTTGACGTTGTTGTCCTGCGAGTAGCGGCGCAGGATGGCGAAGGCCCGGTCGCTGTCGACGTCGAACCGCTCCATCAGGATGCCCATCGCCTGGCCGACGAGTTTGCGGGCGTCGACCGCGGACGTCATGGTCTCGTCGTGTCGCGCCGAGGCGACCGCGACGGCGGCGTGCCGCGCGAGGATGTGCGCGATCGCCTCGTCGTCCTCGCTGAACGCATCCGGAAAAGGGCTGTAGAGACCGAGTACGCCGACCGCGCGGGTCATGTCGTTGCCGGTCAGCAGCGGGACGTCCAGCACGCTGCGCACCCCGAGGCCGGCCACCTTCGCCGCCCACTCGGGCCAGCGGTCGTCGGCGCCGGTGTCCCGGATCAGCACGGTCCTGCGCTCGCGCAACGAGGTCACCAGCGGACCGATCGAGGAGTTGAGCTGCAGGTCGTACACATCGGCCACCACGGGGTCGGTCACCGCTGCGACCTGCGGCTTGGCGCCCCTCGTGTTGAGCGCGACACCGGCATAGCTGCAGCTCAGGGCCTGGAGGGCGAACTGGACGACGGCGTCGATGGTCTCCTCGACACCGTCGGCGTCATGGAGCTCGAGTGCGAGCCGCGCGAACGTCTCCGCGATGTCGGCGGCGGCAGGGTCAAGCGGGGGCATAGAAAGCTCCAGGCAGGTGTCAGCACCAGGAGCACCCTCATCTCCGGAGTGATCCGGCTACAACGTAGTGCACCGCTCCGACAATGTCGTCGGCAGGGCGCGACACGCCGGTACGGCGAGACGCTCAGAGGAAGCCGCGAAGGGTGTCGACCAGCGCGCCGGGAGCCTGTTCGGCGACGTGGTGGGTGGAGTCGATGCCGTGTCCGATGACGTGTGGGCACCATGGCCGCCAGATGGCCAGCGGATCGCCGTACAGCTGTTCGAGATCGTCCTTGGTCGACCAGAGCATCAGCATCGGGCATTCGATCTGCCGGCCCGCCGCCCGGTCCTCCTCTTCCGTGCGCCGGTCGATGCCGAGTCCGGCCCGGTAGTCCTCGACCATCCCGTGCACAGTGGCCGGGTCCCGGATGGCGGCCAGGAAGTCGGCGTGGTTCTCCGGACCGAGGGCGTCGGGGGAGTTGAGCGTCCAGGCGTTGTACCAGGTCTCCGGATCCGCGCAGATCACCCGCTCGGCGGGTTTGGCGGTCTGGGCGAAGAAGAACCAGTGCCACCACTCGGTGGCGAACCGGGCGTTGCAGCGCTCCAGGTGCTCGACGACCGGCAGCCCGTCCAGCACCACCAGCTTGCTGACCCGGTCGGGATGGTCCATCGCGCTCCTGAAGGCGACCAGCGCGCCGCGATCGTGGCCGACCACGGAGTACGTCTCGTGGCCGAGCGCGGTCATCAGCCCCGCCACGTCCGCCGCCATGGCGGCCTTCGAGTACTGCGTGTGCTCGTCGTCCGCTGCCGGTTTGCTCGACTGGCCGTAGCCGCGCAGGTCCGGACAGACCACGGTGTAGTCCCGGGCCAGTTCCGGCGCCACCTGGTACCACGTGGTGTGCGTCCGCGGGTGCCCGTGCAGCAACACCACGGCCGGACCCGAACCGCCGTACCGGACTCGCAGGCTGACGTCGCCGACCTGGATCCGGTCCAGGGTGAATCCTTCGAACATGCTTCTCCTGGGGTTCAGCGGCTCCTGGGGTCAGCCGCGGCGGAGCTCGGGGAGCACCTCTTCGCGGTACAGCTTCATCATGTCGATCGAGTGCGGGCCCATGTTGGCCACGTAGATCTCGTCGAAGCCGGCCTCGACGTACGGCTGGAACGCCTTCAGGTGATCGGCGGCCTTCGCACCACCGGTCACCGACTGAGCGGTCTGCTCCTTGGTGACGAGCTGGCTCGCCTGCTCGAAGTGCCGCGGCGAGGGCAGCACCTGCGACAGCTCGCCGGGCAGCCCTGAGTTGGCCCAGATCCGATGCGCCTGCTCGATGCCCTCCTCCTCGGTCGGGGCGTAGCTGACCTTGAAGCCGACCTGGGTCGGCTTGTCGCCGCCGCCGTTCTCGCGGAACCGCTTCAGCAGGTCGGAGTCCGTTGAGGTGGTGATGTAGCCGTCCGCGATCCGCGCCGCCACATCCGTTGCCTCCGGCCCGAATCCGGACATGTAGATCGGCACCGGCGAGTCCGGCCGGGTGTAGATCCGGGCGTTGTCGACGGTATAGTGCATGCCGTGGTGGCTGACGAAACCGTCCTCGGTCCACAGCCGGCGGATGATCTCGACGGCCTCTTCCAGCATCTCCAGCCGGACGTCGACCGTCGGCCAGGCGTCGCCGAAGATGTGCTCGTTCAGGGCCTCACCGGTCCCGATCCCGAGCGTGAAGCGGCCGTTCAGCAGTACGGCGCTGGTCGCCGCGGCCTGGGCGATCACGGCCGGATGGATCCGCACGGTCGGACAGGTGACGGCTGTGGTGACGGGCAGTTCGCAGACCTGCGAGATGGCGCCGATCGTCGACCACACGAACGCACTCTGGCCCTGCTCGTCGTTCCACGGGTGGTAGTGGTCGCTGATCCACAACGCGTCGAACCCGGCTTCCTCCGCCAGGCGCGCCTGTTCGATCAACTGCGCGGGCGTGTATTCCTCACTGGACAGGAAGTATCCGATCTTGTTCATGGCCTGCCGGTGCCCGCCGCTCGGGCTCACAAACACCTCAGACCAGATACCGATCGCCGGGGTGCAGGACGCGCAGCCAGCAGCAGCCGTAGGCTCCGACCGGGTGTCGGAGGGTGCCGTCGGTCTCCACCTCGGTGACCTTGCCGCTGAGGAGATCCGCGACCCGCAGGCCGGCCGCTGCGCCTTCCACCGCAAGCTTGACCTCGGTCGGCTCGGCGGCGAAGTTGTGCAGCGCGATGACCGTGCCGTCCTCGTAGTCGGACCGGTGGGCGAAGACCGAGGGGACACCCGGATCGAGGATCGTGCACTGGCCCCAGGACAGCTCCGGGCTCTCCCGGTAGCGCTGGATCAGCAACTTGATCCAGTTGTACAGCGAGTCCGGGTCGCGACGCTGGTCCGCGACGTTCACCGACTCCGCCGACAGCTCCCCTTCGACCATCGGCCGGAACAGCTCGTCCGGATCGGCCTCCGAGAAGCCACCGTTCAGGCCCTTGGTCCATTGCATCGGCGTCCGGACCGCGTTCCGTCCTTCGATCTCCAGGTTCTCGCCCATACCGATCTCCTCGCCGTAGAACAGCACCGGAGTCCCGGGCATGCTGAACAGCAGGCTGTAGACCATCTTGAGCCGGGCCTGGTCGTTGCCGAGCATGGTCGGCAACCGGCGGCGCAGCCCGCGGCCGTACAACTGCATGTTCTTGTCGGGTCCGAAGGCGTCGAAGACCTCCTGCTTCTCGTCGTCGGTGAGCTTGTCGAGGGTGAGTTCGTCGTGGTTGCGGACGAAGGTTCCCCACTGCGCTTCTTCCGGCGGCACGGGCCGTTCGCGCAGCGCCTTCACCAGCTCGGCCGGTTCGGAGCGGGCCAGCGAGAGATAGAGCTTCTGCATACCGATGAAGTCGAAGCACATCGTGAGCTCGTCGCCGTCCTCGTCGCCGAAGAACCTGCGGGTGTCCTTGTACGGCAGGTTGACCTCACCGAGGAGCATCGCCTGGCCGTCGCGCCGGCCGAGGAAGGCCCGCAGATCGCGCAGGTAGTCATGGGGTCTCGGCAACCGGCCGGCGTCCTGCGCGCCCTTGGTGTCCAGCAGGAACGGCACCGCGTCGACCCGGAACCCCGACAGTCCGAGCTGCATCCAGAACCCGATGATCTTGAGGATCTCGTCGCGGACCGCCGGGTTCGCGATGTCGAGATCGGGCTGCTGCTTGTAGAACTGGTGCAGGTAGTACTGGCCGGCCTGTTCGTCGTACTGCCACAGGCTGGTCTCCTTGTCCGGGAACACGATGCCCTTGTCGGCGTCCGCCGGCGGCTCGTCGCGCCAGACGTACCAGTCCCGGTACGGCGACTGCCGCGACGCACGCGCGCTCTGGAACCACGGGTGCTGGTCGGAGGTGTGGTTCACCACCAGGTCGGCGATCACCCGGATGCCGCGGTCCTGGGCCAGCGTGATCAGCTCGACCAGGTCGCCGTGGGTGCCCAGTCGCGAGTCGACGCCGTAGAAGTCGGTGATGTCGTAACCGTCGTCGCGGTCCGGCGTCGGGTAGAACGGCATCAGCCACAAACAGGTGACCCCGAGCTCGGCCAGGTAGTCGATCCGCTGCGACAGGCCGCGGATGTCACCACGGCCGTCGCCGTCGGTGTCGAAGAACGTCTCGATGTCCAGGCAGTAGATGACAGCGTTCTTCCACCACAGGTCAGCAGTCTCGGTCAGCCTCACAGTGCGCTCACTTCCAGTTGGGGGAGGACCTTCTCGCCGAACACGTCGATGAACTCCGACTGCTCGCGCCCGACGTGGTGCAGAAAGATCGCGTCGAAGCCGAGGCCGGCGTACGCGTTCAGCCACTCGGCGTGCTGGGCCGGCTCGGACGACACCCGTACCGCCTGCCGCATCGCCTCCGGCGGCACGTGCTCGGCCGCCTGGTCGAACGCTTCGGCCGAGTCGACGTCCCAGCACAGCGGCGGCGCGAAGACGTTGGTCCGCCATTGGTCGTGGGCGATCCGGAGGGCGCGGTCCTCGTCGTCGGCGTAGCTCAGATGGACCTGCAGGCAGACCTTCCCGCGTCCACCGTTCTCCTTGTACGCCGAGATCATCTGACGTAGGTGGTCTTCCTCGGCGGCGACGGTGATCAGCCCGTCGGCCCAGCCGGCGCACCACTTCGCCGTACTGGTGGAGACCGCGGCGGCGAGGAGTGGGGGTGGCTCGGTCGGCAGGGTCCACAGCCGGGCGCGGTCGACAGTCACGAGTCCTTCGTGGCTCACTTCGTCGCCCTGCAAGAGCTTCCGGATCACCTGGACCGACTCCTCGAGGCGCTGGTTGCGCAGCTCCTTGCGAGGCCATGGGCCGCCGGTGATGTGCTCGTTGCTGGCTTCGCCGGTTCCCAGGGCGGCCCAGAAGCGGCCGGGGTACATCGAAGCCAGCGTGCCGATCGCCTGCGCGATGATCGCCGGGTGGTACCGCTGACCTGGTGCGTTGACCACGCCGAACGGGAGTCCGGTCGCCTGCAGCGCGGCGCCGAGCCACGACCAGGCGAAGCCGGACTCTCCCTGGCGCACACTCCACGGGCTGAAGTGGTCCGAGCACATCGCTGCCGTGAAGCCCGCTTGCTCGGCGCGCACCACCGCTTGCAGCAGGTCGGCGGGCGGGACCTGTTCATGAGAGGCGTGGAAGCCGTAGGCGGTCATGCCTCCCCGTGCCCCGACGCCGCCGGTCGTACACGGGGTCACATGACGGCGATGGCTGTGACACCGAGCGTGATGCCGACCAGATAAGTACCCAGGGCGCCGACGTCGCGCAGGGGGCCGTGCGTGGCAAGGGTCTTCGACGTGAGCATTCCGGCGGCGTGCACCGTCCGCACCACCAAAGCGGCGACGGCGAGCGCGTCGACCCACCAGCTGTCCGACAGCGCGGAGCAGACCAGCACCAGGACGATCATGGTCGGGATGTACTCCGCGGCGTTGCCGTGCGCCCGGATCGCGATCAGCAAACGGTCGGCAGGATCGGTCGGTTGTTGGTTGCCGCCCTTCGAGCCGATGATCGCGCGGTGCCGCGTGACGTTGGCGCCGAGCAGGAACAGCAGGATGCCCATCAAGGCGATGGAGATGATGGTGACGGTACTCATGTCAGAACTCCTAGGGTCGATTCGGTCAGCTTGCGCACCATCGCTCGGCTGAGCTGGGTGCCGAGCAGGGCATCGGTCTTGTGCATGCCGCCGGGACAGGTCACGTTGACCTCGATCAGCCGGCCGCCGATGACATCGAGGCCGGCGATCGCGAGACCGTGCCGGCGCAGGTGCGGCCGGAGGGCGGCGACGATCGCCTGATCGGCGTCGTCGATCCCGGCGACCGCGACCGGCGGTCCGATGCGGAAGTCGTCGGCCGACGGGCGACGCAGTACCGCGCCGACGATGTCGCCGTCGAGCAGGAACAGCCGCTTGTTGCCGTGCTCGACAGCGGGGAGGTACTGCTGGGCGATCACCTGACGACGGCCGCCGTGAGTGGCCGACTCCAGCAACGCGGTGGCCGCGTGGTCGTCGCCGATCAGCCAGACGTCGAGCCCCGCGAAACCGTCGACCGGCTTGACCACCGCAGTACCAACTCTGGCCACGAAGTCGCGCAGACCGGACAGCCCGGCGCCTACGTACGTCGGTGGGCAGAGCTCCGGGAACCGCAGCGCGATCAGCTTCTCGTGCATCGCCCGGACACCCTCCGGCCGGTTGACCACGCGGGTGCCCGCTGCCTCGACCAGATCCAGCAGGTACGTCGTGTGCAGGTACCGCTGGTCGACCGGCGGATCGATGCGCAGGTGCACCAGGTCGAAGCGGGCCGCGTCGACAACGGTCCGGTCGGCTTCGTCCCACCAGATCGGGTCGACCACCCAGCGATGATCGCCGGCCGCGCAGTGCCGCGGACGGAGGCGGATCCGGCGAGCGTGGACGAGAACGTTGCCGTCGGCAACCGCCAGGTCGCTCGGTTCACAGCACCAGACCTCTAGGCCTAGGTCTTGGGTAGCGCTCATCAGGCCGATACTGGCGTCGACGTCGGCCCGCAAACCGCCGAGCGGGTCGGTGACGAACAGCACGGCGTTCATGCGACGAGCTCCAGATTCGGGAGCTGCGCGAGTTCGCGGCCGCGGCTTGCGATGCCTGGGTCGCCGGCGGCTGCTGCGCGCCAGTGGTCGGCCAGGTGGGGGAGTTCGGGCTCCAGTGCCCGGAGCGTACGGCGGCGGAGGTCGTCGTCGTACATCAGGTTTGCCAGAGCCGTGACGACTGGTGCGACTGCGGTGGGTTCCTGGGCGTCGAGGAAGCGGACTTCCAGGTAGGTGGTGCGCGGGCGGACGGGTGGGAAGAGGGTGCTCAAGTGCTCGGCTGGTCCGTCGGTGAAAGGGGTCGCGTGGGCGGCGAAGGCGATGTAGGCCGGGATCGGGGAAGTGCTGGGGTGGTCGGGCAGCAGGCGGTTGTCGAAGCCTGTCCGGTCGGGGTCGACGTTCAGCCAGGTGGTGAGTCTGCCTTCGTGGCCGGCGCTTCTGGCGAAGGCGGCGGCCAGGAACGGGGCGGCGAGATTGAGGACTCGCCACTGTTCGGCGCCTGCGTCTCCGGGCCACCAGTCCAGGCAGATCTGGGTGGACGCGGTTCGGCGCATCATCCGTCGTCCGGCCGGGCCGATCGTGTCGAAGTGGGTTTGCATCGCGACGTACCGCGGAGTCGTCAACTGCAGTGGGACGTTCTGGCGCGGGTCGCAGGGGATCGCGTCGAGGCGGATCCCGGCTGCGCCCAGGTGCCGCCGGAGGTCATCGGTGAGAACGCCGAGAAGACGCGTGATCGCCGCCGATCCGGCCACACACGGCAAACTCAACTCGACCTGCCCCCCGGGCTCGAAACTCAAATACGCCGCAGCTCCGGTTGAAGGGCGGACCGGCTGGGTGATGGGTGCGCTGGTTGACCCGCCGGCCGACTGCGTCGGTGGGGTGGTGGGTGCGCCGGTTGGACGGCGTACCGGCTGGGACGGCGTCGTGGTGGGGGTTCCGGCAGTCCGGCGTACCAGGTCGATGGGGCCGGGGAGGCCGCTGGTGTCGGTGGTGATGAACTCCTGTTCGATCGCTACCCGGGTGGTGCGGTGACGGGCTCGGGTGAAGAGGCCGGTGACCAGCCGGGGTTGCTCCTTGGTGTCCATCGTTCCCCCTGATACCGTAAGGTTTCCTGTCGAAATAATGGAAGGAATCCTTACAAGATGTCAAGGGGTGAGCTTCCCAGGCTCGGCCGCAAGCCGCTGGTCGCGCTGATGGACCGGGCGAACCGCGCGCTGCAGGCCGACATGGTGCAGACCGCGCACCGGCGTGGTCACCCGGAGCTGAAGGCTGCCCACAACTACGTCTTCTCGACGCTGTCCGAGAACGGCTCGCGGGCCGCGGACATGGCGGTCCGGGCCGGGGTGACGCGGCAGTCGATGGGGGAGGTGATCCGCGAGATGGTCGACCTCGGCATTCTCGAGATGCGCCCGGATCCCGAGGACCGGCGGGCCAAGCTCGTCACCTACACCGAGCACGGCCGCTGGATCGCAGGACACGGCCGCGAGCGCCTGATCGAGCTCGAGGACCGGTTCGCCGAGGAGTTCGGTCCGGAGCAGTACGACATCGCCCGCGACGTCATCGGCCGGATCGCGGGGCTTCTCGATCGCTGGTCCGAAGAAGACCACGAAGAAGAAACCGCCTGAAAGTCAGTGGAGGTCTTCGGAGAGGGATTTGGCTGCCTCGGTGAGGAGGGGGACTGCGCGGCTGACCAGGGTTTCGGTCATTCGGCCGGCTGGGCCTGAGATGGAGATGGCCAGCCGGGACGGTACGTCGGGCACCGGTACGGCGACGCAGCGGACGCCGACTTCCTGCTCTCCCTCGTCGGTGGCGTAGCCCTGCTCCTGGGTGCCCTGCACCTGCGTCATGAACGCGTCCGGATCGGTGATCGTGTTCTCGGTGTGCTTGGGCATGCCGGTGCGCTGGAGGAGTTCGCGGACCTCGCTCTCCGGTAGCTGCGAGAAGATCGCCTTGCCGACCGCCGTACAGTGCGGGAGGACGCGGCGCCCCACCTCGGTGAACATCCGCATCGAGTGTCGCGACGGGACCTGCGCGAGGTACACGATCTGGTCGCCGTCGAGCATCGCCATGTTGGCCGACTCGCCGAGTTCGTCGACCAGATGCGCCAGGTGCGGGCGGGCCCAGACGCTCAGCATCCGCGAGGAACTCTCACCCAGCCGCACCAACTTCGGCCCGAGAACGTACTGCCGAGAGGGCTCCTGCCGCAGGTATCCGAGGTCGACGAGCGTGCGGACCAGCCGGTGGATCGTCGGCAACGGCAGTCCGGACGCGGTGGCCAACTGGGACAGCCCCAGCATCCCGCCGGCGTCGGCCATCACCTCGAGCAGCCCGAACGCGCGCTCGATGGACTGCACGCTGCCGGAGCGACTCTTGCTGCCGGTCTCTTCGGTCACTGTGGTCCACCTTGTCCTCGAGGCTTCCGGATCACGGAAGTTTACCCTCAGATAGTGGAAGCGCGAATGCTTGCGACTTCCGTAATACAGATACTAGTATCCGCATTACGAAATCCCGAGGATATGAGGTGCGGTCCGCCGTGGAAGATGCACTCCTTGCCGAACTGGATCGGCGGCTCGCCGAAGCCGACACCGAGCTCGCCACGCTGTACCCGGGAGACCGGGGCGTCCGGCAACCCGTCCATACCGTCTATGTGCCGGCCGACAAGTTCCACGCCGGCACGGTCGGTGAGTGGGCCACGGCAGCTCGTGCCGCGCTCAGCACACATGGCGGCTCGCCGACGGAGCTCGCCGAGGCGCTGGAGTTGCCCCCGGAGCTGGCCGACGAGGTCTACGAACGGGTGCACGCGAAGCTGGAGAGCGAGCCGATCGAGGATCTGCGGATCGACTTCGAGGACGGCTACGGGACCAGGCCGGACGAGCAGGAGGACGCTGCGGCAGTCGACGCGGCGCGAGCCCTGGCGGACCTGGTGAAGACTGCCGAAGCTCCGCCGTACCACGGGCTTCGGATCAAGTCGCTCGAGGCGCCCAGTCGCCGGCGCGGTGTGCGGACGCTCGACTTGTTCGTCGGTGAATTGGCTGGTGCCGGTGCATTGACGGACGGATTCGTCATCACGCTCGCCAAAGTTACGTCGGTGGAGCAGATCGAGGCGATGGTGCTCGTGCTCGACTCGATCGAGAAAGCTCATGGGGTGCCGGCGGGTTCGCTCAAGTTCGAGATCCAGGTGGAGACGCCGCAGGCGATTCTCGGCGCGGACGGGACGACGCCGCTGGGCCGGATGATCCGGGCCGGCGCGGGCCGGGTGACCGGGCTGCACTACGGCACCTATGACTACTCGGCTTCGCTCGGCGTCGCAGCGGCGTACCAGAGCATGGAGCATCCGGTCGCCGATCATGCCAAGGACGTGATGCAACTGGCCGCGGCAGGTACGGGCGTCTTCGTCTGCGACGGCTCGACCAATGTCCTCCCGATCGGCGATCGCTCAGCGGTGCACGCTGCCTGGCGGCTTCACCTGCGGCTGGTACGCCGCTCGCTCGCGCGCGGCATCTACCAGGGCTGGGACATGCACCCCGCCCAGCTCCCGAGCCGCTACGTCGCCACCTACCTCTTCTACCGCGAGGGCCTCATGTCTGCCGCCGCAAGACTGCGCGCGTACGTCGACGGCGGCGACTCCGGCTACCTGGACGAACCCGCCACCGCAGCAGCCCTGGCCGGCTACCTCCTCCGAGCCCTCGACTGCGGCGCCCTCGACCACACCGAACTGCACGACCTCATCGGCATAGACACCCCCACCTTGGCCAAACTCGCCCGCCGCCCCCTCCGCCCCTAACCGACGCCGCCCCGCCCCGCCGCCCCTCCGTCACCCGGCCGGTCCTCTGTCACCCCGCCCCACCCCCCGGCCGGCATCGGAGCCGTCCGGCGGTGGGGTCCACTTCTCGTGGTGGGGTAACCCCACCACGAGGAGTCATCCCCTCTTTGTGGCGGGTGGGGGTCGCGGGCGTGGGAGCAGCCGCCTTGGCCGGGTGGGGGCAGGGCGGCTGCGGGTGGAAGTGGGTCAGGTGGTTGCGGTAAGGCGGCGCTGGGTGTGGGCGACCTGGCGGGCGATGGTGGGCTCGTCGATGGTGGTGACCGTGTCGTGTTCGACGACTGGGCGGCCGTTGACGAGGAGGAGTTCCAGTGGGGGCGGGGTGCCCAGGATCAGGGCGGCTACCGGGTCGGGGATGCCGGCGTGGGGGAGGGTGTCCAGGCGCCAGACGGCGAGGTCGGCGAGTTTGCCTACCTCGAGCGAGCCGATCTCGTTCTCGCGGCCGAGGATGCGGGCGCCGTCGAGGGTCGCCATCTCCAGGACGTCCCGTACGCCGAGCGCCTGCGGGCCGCCTCGGGCGCGGGCGAAGAGCAGCGCGTGCCGCAGTTCTTCGAGCAGACTGCCGGCTTCGTTGCTCGCGGCACCGTCCACTCCGAGCCCGACCGGGCAACCGGCCGCCCGAAGATCTGCAACTCGAGCGATCCCGGCGCCCAGCCGAGCATTGGAGCTCGGACAGTGTGCGACGCCAGTGGTCGTCTGCCCGAGCCGCTTGATCTCGGCGTCGTCGAAGTGGATGCCGTGCGCGAACCAGACGTCCGGACCGGTCCAGCCGAGATCCGCGGCGTACTCCGACGGCGTACAGCCGAACTTGTCGTCACACCAATCGGCCTCGTCGGTCGTCTCGGCCAGGTGCGTGTGCAGCCGGACGCCCTTGCGCCGGGCGAGTTCCGCGGCTTCCCGCATCAGCTCGCCGGTGACGCTGAACGGCGAACAGGGTGCGACCACGAGCTGCAGCATCGACTCCGGCGAAGGATCGTGCCAGCGATCGATCGCAGCTTCGGTGGCGAGCAGGATCTCGTCGCGGTCCTGCACCACCGAGTCCGGCGGCAATCCGCCGTCCTTCTCGCTCAGATCCATCGATCCCCGCGCCGGGTGGAACCGCAGCCCGACCTCTCGTGCGGCAAGGATCTCCGCTTCGAGCAGGTCGCCGTCGGGGAACACGTAGTGGTGATCGGAGGCAGTCGTGCAGCCGGTCCGCGCGAGTTGCGCGAGCGCGCCCTGGGCCGCGACGTGAACGGATTCCTCGTCGATGCGAGCCCACACGGGGTACAGCGTCGTCAGCCAGCCGAACAGGGTGGCATCCGTGGCGAGCCCGCGAGTCACCCACTGATAGAGATGCTGATGGGTGTTGACGAAGCCGGGGGTGACGAGACAGCCCCGTCCGTCCACGACCCGCGCGCCGCTTCGCAGGAAGGACGACGGTGCCGGACCGGGGTCGACGGCAACGATCCGGTTGCCGTCGACAACGACATGGCCGGTGGTCAGCTCGCGCCGCTCGCGGTCGAGCGTGACCACCGCCGCCGACTCGATGACGATCAACAGAACCCCGGCACGGCGTGCCAGGCCGACCCGGCGTCGCTGGCGTCGTCGCGCACGACGGTTGCCTCGATCAACCCGTACGGACGGTCGGCCGCGATGAACACCTCGCCCGGGTTCTCCACGTCGAACGGCGACAGGTCGACCAGGAAGTGGTGCTTGTTCGGCGCGGAGAACTTGATCTCGGCGACCTCGGGGTGCCGTTCGAGGACCGCCTCGCCCATCCCGTACAGGCTCTGCTGGAGCGCGAGGCTGTGGATCTTGGCGAACTGTTCGAGCAGCAGGCCCTTGATCTCGTCGTACGACTTGTCCCAGTCGACGTCGGTGTGGTCGTAGCGCCAGCGCGCGACCAGCGAGGTCGCGAGGATGCGATCGTTGGTCTCCGGCAGCGTCGTGTACTTGTCCTTGAGGAAGCCGTGAAACTCCGAGCCGGTGGACTTGAGCACGGTGAGATCGCGGATGCCCGACACGACGTACGCCGTACGGTCGTCGCCGCGGCCTTCGACGTTGACCACCGTCGTGCGGATGCCGGCGCCGCTGCGGACGAACGAGTGGTCGTGGCCGGCGCCGTCGACGGAGATCCGTTCCCACGGGTACTCCTCGATCTCGATCCGCGCGCCGTCGGCGGCGGGGGAGGCCTGCAGGAAATGGTCGCCGAGAGTGAGCGCGAACTCCTCGATCGCACCGACGCCCTTCTCCTTGGCGAAGGCGAACGCGGTGTTCTTCTGGGTGTCGGTCGGCAGCACGTCGGACTGGTCGCCGGTCGTGTGCGCGTTCTCGAACCGGCCGCGGAGCGCGGAGGAGACGTTCAGGTCGCGGATCTGGTGCCGCGGGGTGTCTCGGTAGATGCGGACGACGCGGCTCTCGGCCTTGCCGTACTGGTTGGCTCCCAGGTGGATCGCCATCGCGATCAGCTCCCTCGATAGGTGGAATAGGCGAACGGGCTGAGCAGCAAGGGGACGTGGTAGTGCCGCTCGTCGGTGATCGTGAACGTGACCGTCACCTCAGGAAAGAAGAACTCTTGACCGGTAGCTCGCGCGTAGGCGGCGACGTCGAAGCGAAGCTGATAGACACCGGGCACCAACTGAGTCGAGCCGAATTCACTGACCCGGCCGTCAGCATCCGTCGTACTTTTTCCAACCACAGCAGAGTCTGCTGTCTGCAACTGGACGGGGATGCCTTCGGCGGGGTGGCCTTGGGCGGTGTCGAGGACGTGGGTGGTGACGGTGCTCATGCGGGGATCTCCTTGCTGAGGGCAATGAGTTTCTCCAGGCGCAGAACGGCGATCTTGCGGAGTTCGTCCCGTACGACGTGCGCCTCGGTGGGCTCGTCGTTGGTCAGGCGGTGGCGCAGGTCGGCGAGCATCTCCTCGGCGGACAGGCCGGTGGCGCAGATCAGGAAGACCCGGCCGAAGCGCTGTTCGTACTCGCGGTTCCCGGCCGCCAGTGCTGCCCGGATTCCCGGATCGTCGCCGACACCGGACTGCTCCTTGCGCGACCATGCAGCCTCCGTGCTCTCGCCGTCGGCGCGATCGCCGATCCGCGGGTGAGCCGCGAGTGCCTGCGCGACTTCGCTGTCGTCAAGGTCGCGTGCGGCTCGATCGGCGACTTCGGTGATCGCCGCGAGGTCGTCGTACGGGCGCCCCGCGAGGACGCGATCGACCCAGCGGGGTACGTCGCAGCAGGCGGCCAGCAGCGGCCGCAGCCGGTCGGGCGGGGAGGAGTTGAATTCCTGCAGGTCCACCGATCACACCTTTCCGGAGGAGTCGTCCAGCAGTTGGCCGTCGATCCAGACGGCCCGGATGTCGGCCGGCGTCCCGAGCGTGAAGACGCGCGCCAGGGTGTCCTCGGCGTCGGCGGCATGCTCGATCCCTACCGCCAGCGGCGAACCCTCGGCCGGCCGCAGCAACTGCGCGTCGAACCGCTTGCCGACGCTCAGATCCCCGACGTCGCTCAGCCCGAGCGCCTCGGCGCCGGCCGCCGTCGCAAGGTGCAGCAGGTGGGCGGAGCTGAGCGGATGACCGTGATCCCCGAGCAGTTGCTGGCAGAAGTACGCCTGCAATCCCTCCTTCAGCAAGGAGAATCCGGTGCCGGCGCCTACGTCCGAACCGAGCGCGACCCGTACGCCGTGGTCGAGATGCCTCCCGAGCGGGAACAACCCGCTGCCCAGTACTGCGTTGCTCGTCGGGCAGTGCGCGACCGTCGCCCCGTTCTCAGCGAGCAGCTTGAGCTCGACATCGGTCGGGTGCACGTTGTGCGCGAACACGCTGCGGTCGTCGACGAGCCCGTGTCGTTCGTACGTGCTGACGTAGTCGCTGCCTGCGAACAGTTCGGCGACGGTCGCGATCTCGGCCTCGTTCTCGTTGAGGTGCGAGGTGAACAGCGCGCCTGGGATCTCTTCCAGCACGGTCTGGCAGGAAGCGAGCAGCTCGTCCGTGCAGGACAAGGAGAACCGGGGCGTCACGGCGTACCGGTTGCGGCCTACGCCGTGCCAGCGGGAGGCGAGCGCGACCGATTCGTCGTACGCGCGTTGCGGTGTGGTGAGCAGATCGTCGCGGATGATCCGGTCGCTGACGACGAGTCCGCTGGTGATCCGCAGACCCACCCGGGACGCTGCGGCGAAGAGCGTGTCGACCGCGGCGGCGTAGTGAGCTCCGAAGACCAACGCGCTCGTCGTTCCGGCTGCTGCCAGGCCGCGGACGAACTCGTCGGCAACGCTGGAGGCGTACGCCGCGTCGGCCATCCGCGCCTCCTCGGGCAGCGCGTACTTGTCGAGCCATTCCAGTAGCGGCATCCCCATCCCGCCGACCGCCCGGATCTGCGGGAAGTGCACGTGGGTGTCGACGAACCCGGGCAGCACCAGACCGCCGGTCAGATCGACGATGTGCTCGGCCGGGTGGGCGGCACGGATCTCCGCGAACGGGCCCCGGGCAACGATCACACCGTCCTGGACCAGCAGGCCGGCGTCGGTGGCGACCCGCAGGCTGCCACCGGTGAAGGGATTGTCCGGGGTGTCGAGGAACGTGCCTCTGAACAGGGTCATGTTGTTGCCTCACTAGGAGCCGGCGCGGAGTTGCGCTCGGCAACGAACAGTTGGAGGAGCCGGGCGGCCACGCTGACCGCGATGACGGCCGGCTCCTTGCCGGGCAGATCGGGCAGCCCGATCGGGGTGACGATGGTGTCGATCGCCTCGGACGAGTGGCCGTCCTCGGCGAGCTTGCGGCGGAATCGGGACCACTTGGCGCTGGACCCGATCAACCCGATCGTGGCCAGCTGCCCGTTGCGCAGGGTGGCGTCGCACAAGGCGGCGTCCTCCGCATGGTCGTGGGTCATCACCAGCGCGTGCGTGCCCGGCGGCAGCTCGGCGATCACCAGTTCCGGGAGCACCGGCACGTGGTGCACGTGGATGCCCGCCACGGCGTCGTCGAGCACCGACAGTCGCTCGGGTGTGAGCTGGTCCGGTCGCGAGTCGACCAGGTGCAGCTCGAGGTCGTGCCGGGCGAGAATCCGCGCGAGCTCCAGGCCGACATGGCCGACACCGAAGATCGCGACCGACGGCACCACGGGCAGCGGTTCCAGCAAGAGCTTCACCTCGCCACCGCAGCACTGAACCCCGTGCTGGTACGGCGCTTTGTCGGACAACGCGAAGTCGAGCACCTCCGGCTCGGCGGCTCCGGCAGCGAGCAACGACCGCGAACGCTCGATCGCGACCGACTCCAGGTTGCCACCGCCGACGGTGGCCCAGACCTGATCGGCGGCCACCACCATCTTGGCTCCCGCCTCGCGCGGCGCATGACCACGAACCGACATCACCGTCACCAGTACGCCGGGACGCCGCTGCTCGCGGAGCCGCTGGACCGCCTTCATCCACTCCATCTCGCTCACCTCCCTTCCGATCCCACGAACTCTCGCGAGTGCGAGTGCGAGTGCGAGTGCGAGCGCGAGTCCGAGTTCGAACGGGCGCGATCGAGCGCCCAGTAGACGGCTTCGGGCGTGGCAGGTGACGGCAGATCGACGCTGGTCCCAGCCGGGCCGAAGGCCGCGGCGGCCTGCCGGAGCGCCTCCCGGACGGAGAAGGCGAGCATCAACGGCGGTTCACCCACAGCCTTCGAACCGTAGACGGCACCGTCCTCGTGCGCCTTCTCCAGCAGCCGGACGTTGAAGACCTCCGGCATCTCGGAGAAGCTCGGCAGCTTGTAGGTACTGGCCGCCTGGGTCGCCAACCTGCCGCGGTGCGGACCGTCGCTCTCGTCCCAGCGGAGATCTTCGAGCGTCAGCCAGCCGGCACCCTGGACGAAACCGCCCTCGATCTGGCCGAGGTCGATCAACGGGCTGAGGCTGTCGCCGACGTCGTGGACGATGTCGACCTGCCGCAGTTTGTAGGCACCGGTGAAGCCGTCCACCTCCACCTCGGCCGCGGCCACGCCGTACGCGAAGTACTTGAAGGGCTCGCCCCGCATCGCGTTCGCATCCCAGTGCAGGCCTTCGGTGCGGTAGAACCCGGCCGCCCACAACTGGACGCGCTGGAAGTACGCCGCGAGGACGACCTCGTCCCAACTGAGCGTGTCGCTGCCGAAGCTCAGCCCGCGGACGGCACCGTCGACGAACCGGACGTCCTTGGGGTTGATCCCGAGCTTGCCGGCGGCAACTTGTTCGAGCCGTTCGCGGATCTGCTCACAGGCGTTCTTGATCGCTGCGCCGTTGAGGTCGGCGCCCGAACTCGCCGCGGTGGCCGAGGTGTTCGGTACCTTGTCGGTCCGGGTGGGCGCCAGCCGGACCCGCGACAGCGGTACGCCGAGGCAGGTGGCCGCCACCTGCAGCATCTTCGTGTGCAGGCCTTGTCCCATCTCGGTGCCGCCGTGGTTGATCAGCACCGAGCCGTCCTTGTAGACGTGCACGAGCGCACCGGCCTGGTTGAACGCGGTCAGGTTGAACGAGATGCCGAACTTCACCGGCGTCATCGCGATCGCACGCTTGGTGTCCGGGTGGGTCGCGTTGAACGCGTCGATCTCCGCCTTGCGCTGCTCGATCCCGCCCCGCTCGAGCACCTCGCCCCAGCACGCCTCCAACCGCTCGGCATGCCGAACGGGCATCCCGTACGGCGTACTGTGCTGCGACTGGTAGAGGTTGCGGCGGCGCAGCTCCATCGGGTCGTACCCGAGCAGCGGTGCGCAGCGGCCGAGCAGGTCCTCCACGACGAGCATGCCCTGCGGGCCGCCGAAGCCGCGGAAGGCCGTCTGGGAGGTCTTGTTGGTCCTGGCGATCCGGCCGTCGACCCGGACGTTGGGGATCCAGTACGAATTGTCGATGTGGCACATCGCGCGCGCCAGTACCGGTTCGGACAGGTCGAGACTCCAGCCGCCGTCGGCGGTGATGGTCGCGTCGAGCGCTACCAGGTGGCCGTCGTCGTCGAAGCCAGCCCTCCATTCACTGTGGAAGCCGTGCCGCTTGCCCGTCATCGTGATGTCCTGGGTGCGGTTGAGCCGCAGCCGGACCGGACGTCCGGTCAGCGTCGCGCCGAGTGCCGCGATGGCGGCGAATCCGTGCGGCTGCATCTCCTTGCCGCCGAAACCACCGCCCATCCGCAGGCACTGCACGGTCACGGCGTGGCTCGCGACGCCGAGGACATGCGCGACGATCTCCTGCGTCTCCGAGGGATGCTGGGTGCTGCTCTGCACGAAGATCTGGCCGCCCTCGTCGACCAGCGCCAGCGCGGCATTGGTCTCGAGGTAGAAGTGTTCCTGCCCCGCGAACTCGAACTCACCGCTGAACACGTGTGGCGCCGCGGCCAGCGCCCCTTCGACGTCACCGCTCTCCAGGTGCCGCCCGGTGCCCTGGAAGTTGCCTGCGGCAATGGCTTCGCGGACGGTCACCAGCGACGGCAGCGGTTCGTACTCGACCTCGACCGCAGCCGCACCGAGCCGGGCAGCCTCCAGCGTCTCCGCGAGCACCCAGCAGATCGCGTGCCCGTGGAACATCACCTCGTCCGGGAACAGCGGCTCGTCGTGCTTCACCCCGGCGTCGTTCACGCCGGGCACGTCCTCACCGGTGAGCACCCGGACCACCCCCGGTACGTCGTACGCGGGCTTCACCTTCAGCGAAAGGATCCGCGCGTGGGCGTGCGGCGACTGGACCGGGAAAGCGTGCAGGACATCGCGGGTCCGCATCACGAGGTCGTCGGTGTAGAGAGCCTGACCGGTGACATGCAGCGCCGCGCTTTCGTGCGGAAGTGGCAGGCCGACCACGGCTCGCTGCGGTCGTTGGGACAGGGCGCTCATGCGCTCACCCCCTCCGGCGAGAGTTGCTGGGCATAGAAACGGAGTAGTGACTGGCCGAGCATCGCCGAGCGGTACGACGCGCTCGCGCGATGATCGTCCATCGGCGTTCCCTCAGATGCCATCACGGCAGCGGCTTCGCGGACGCTGACTTCGGTCCACGGCTTGCCGATCAAGGCGTCCTCGGTCGCGTGGGCGCGCAGCGGGGTGGCGGCCACCCCGCCGAGGCCGATGCGCGCCTGGCTGACCACACCGTCCGCGACCTCGACCGCATAGCCGACGGCGACACTGGAGATGTCGTCGAACCGGCGCTTGGCGATCTTGTGGAAGGCGGTCATCGATGCCAAGGGCAACGGAATCAGGACGGCCCGGATCAGCTCGTCGGGTGCTTTCAGCGTCTCCCGGTAGCCGGTGAAGTAGTCGCTCAGGGCAACGACCCGCTCGCCGCGGTGCGACGCCAGCACGAGCGAGGCGTCGAGGGCCAGCAAGGCGGGTGGCGTGTCGCCGATCGGCGAGCCGGTCCCGAGGTTGCCGCCGATCGTGGCGCCGTTGCGGATCAGCCGGGAGGCGAACTGCGGGAACAACTGCCCGAGCAACGGCACCCGGCCGTCGAGCAGCCGCTCGAGCTCGCTCAACGTCAGCGCCGCCCCGATCCGGATCTCGTCCGTCCCGACCTCGAATTCGCGCAGCTCGGCCAGCCGGTCCACAGCGACGACGAGGGGCGCCCGTACGCCGCGCAGGTTCACCTCCACGCCGACATCGGTCGACCCGGCGACGATCCGCGCGTCCGGCCGTTCGGCCAGCAGCCCGAGCACGTCATCGAGGCTGGCCGGCCGCAGGAATTCTGCCCCGTCGAAGGACAGCCGCGTGGCAGCCGCCGCGGGAGGCGGCGAGGACCGGCGAGCCGCGAGCGCGTCGTTCTCCTCCGGTACGCCGAGTGCGTACGCCGCGTCGCGGATCGGCCGGTAGCCGGTGCACCGGCAGAGGTTCCCGCTGAGCGCGTGCAGGTCGAAGCCGTTCGGGCCGTGCTCGTGGTCACCGGCGCACGGCGTACGGGCTGGGCGGTAGTACTCGGCGGCCATGCTGCAGACGAAGCCCGGCGTACAGAAGCCGCACTGGGATCCGCCGCGGACGGCCATTTCCTCTTGCACCGGGTGGAGTTCGGCCGGAGAGCCCAGGCCTTCGGAGGTGATGATCTCCTGGCCGTCAAGCGCGGCGGCCGGGAGCAGGCACGCGTTCACCGCGGTCCATTCGGTCGGGCTGTCGATGCCGGGGCGGGCGACGAGGACGGAGCACGCGCCGCATTCGCCTTCGGCGCAGCCCTCCTTCGCTCCCGTCAGGCCGCGGTCGCGCAGCCAGTCGAGCAGGGTGGTGTGCACGGGCACGCCGTCGAGCCGGGTGTCTTTGCCATTCACCTTGACGGCAGCCGCGCGGAGGGTCTGCGGTGTACTCATCGGTTGCTGCTCCAGCGGGTTCGTGCGCTGTGGATGGGGTTCGCGTCCTGCAGGAAGTCGTCGAACCGGTACCCCGCGATCTTCGCGATCTCCAGCAGGGCGGCGGCGTGTTCCTGGTTCTCGCAGTTGCCGAGCCGGACCCGGCCCTGCTCGACGATCCGGTCGAACGACTCCGCGTCCCGGACCGAGATGACCAACGGGAAGCCGAAGCGCTCGCGGTACGCGGCGGTGATCGAGGCGAGCTCGTCGCGATCCGGCTCGGACAGGTAGGTCAGGCCGCGGGTCGCCTGGTCGCGCAGCGACGCCTCGCCGCTCAGCCCGTCGGCGACGAACTGCGAGCCGAGCTGCGGGTAGGACTCGATCAGCTCGCGTTGCTCGTCCTTCGATCCGGAGAAGAGCGCCTCCTGGAACGACCGGCGCAGCGCGTGCGTGTCGGCGAACGGCCGCATCTCCCAGGCCCGCTCGACCATCCAGGTGGGTCCCTGGAACAGGTCGGAGAAGGTGGTGACGAACTCGGCGCGGGTCATCTCGTTCACTTGGTCCAGCCGGATGGTGTCGCCCGGCTGCCCGGCGACGGCGGGGCCGAAGTCCTTGCCGACGTGGTGGAACAGCAGGTTGAGGCCGATCGCGGTCAGGCTGCCGAGGGTGATGCCGCTGCCGAAGATGATCTCGGCCCAGCCCGGCACCGCCTGGGAGATCTGCGGCTGCGCGGTGACGTACATGGCCAGGCCGACGCTGGTCGCCACGATCACCACGTTGCGGTGGTCGTGGAAGTCGACCTTGGCCAGCGTCTGGAAGCCGACGACCGCGACGGTGGCGAACATCGCCAGGGCGGCGCCGCCCAGCACCGGGTGCGGAACCCCCGCGACGACGGCGCCGGCCTTGGGGACCAGGCCGAGCAGGATCATGATCGCGCCGGCGGCCGCGACCACCCAGCGGCTCTTCACCCGCGTCAGCCGGACCAGGCCGACGTTCTCGGCGAAACACGTGTAGGGGAAGGAGTTGAAGACCCCGCCGATGGTGGTGGCCAGGCCGTCGGCGCGCAGTGCGCGGGCGATGTCCTCGCGGCCGATCCGCTTCTCGACGATCTCGCCGGTCGCGAACACGTCGCCGGTGGTCTCGACGGCGGTGATCAGCATGACCACGATCATCGAGATGATCGCGGCGACCGAGAACTTCGGCCAGCCGAAGTTGAACGGCGTGGTCACGCCGACCCAGTCCGCACCGCTGACCGCGCCGAAGTGGGCATCGCCGAAGGCCCAGGCGACCGCCGTACCGACGACGAGGCCGACCAGTACGGCGATCGTCGCCAGGAACCCCTTGAAGATCCGCTGGATCGCGACGATCAGCGCCAGGGTCCCGAGTGCGTAGGCGAGGTTCTTACCGCTGGTCGGGTCGGACGTCGGGCCCGCGCCACCAGTGGCATCCCCGGCGGCCACCGGTAGCAGGGCGAGGCCGATGATCGTGATGACCGAACCGGTCACGACGGGTGGGAAGAACCGGATCAGCCGGCTGAAGTAGGGGGCGATCAGGAAGGTGGCCAGGCCGGCGACGAGTACTGCGCCGTAGATGACCAGCAGGCCGTCGGTCCCGCCACCGGCAGCGAGGCCGATCGCGATCATCGGCGAGACCGCGGTGAAGGTGACACCTTGCAGCAGCGGCAGCCGGACACCGACCTTCCAGAAGCCGACGGACTGGATGATCGAGGCGATACCGCAGGTGATCAGGTGCACCAGCTGCGCGGTGCTGAGCCCGATCGAGTTCGCCAGCAGGATCGGGACGATCACTGCGCCGGCGTAGAAGGCGAGGACGTGCTGGGTGCCGTACACGGCGAGGCGTCCGGGCGAGAGCACCTGGTCCACCGGATGACGGGAAGCTCGCGTTTTTGCCTTCATCGGGCACCTTCCAAGGGGTCGCGGGCGGTTCTGGCCTGCACGACAGCTTGGGCTCAGCGCGGCGCGGATTGCACCCGAGGAACCTCCGAACTTGGCCCGCTTCAGGGCCTCACGCTTTGGAGGATCATCCAAACAGCGCGGCTCAGAGCGACTTCAGTGCCAAGAACACGTCGACCCGGTCCTCGAACCGCGACAGATCGCGACCGGTCAGTTGCTCGATGCGTTCGATCCGGTACCGAACCGTGTTGACGTGCAGGTGCAGCGTCTCGGCCGCCCGGGACCACGAGCCCGAACAGGCGAGGAACTCGCTGAGGGTTGCGATCAGGTCGGCGCGGGTCCGCCGATCGTGCTCGAGAACCGGCCCGAGCACCCGGTGCGCATACGTCCGTCGTACGTCGTCGGGGACGGTGGCCAGCAGCAGGACATGCGAAGCAACCTCGTCGGAGGTGACGACGGAGATCGGGGTCCGTCCGGCCAGGGCCGCCCGCTGCGCGAAGCGCGCTTCTTCCAGCGCACCGGTCAAGGCATCGGCCGTCGTCTCGCCGCTGACGCCGATCGTCAGTCTTGCCCTGGCCAGGCCGGGGGAGAGCCGGCCGAACGCGCGACGAAGCAGATTCGGCAGATCGGGGGACGCGGGCAGCAAGGCGACCGGCAGCCCGTCGCGCCCGGTGGCGACGACCGCGGGACCGACCGTGAGCGCGACGTCCTCGAAGATCGTCAGCGCGATCTCGACCGGCCCGTCCTCGCGCAGTTCCCCTACCGCGACAACCATCGGCCGATCGGAGTGCACGCCCGCCTGCCGCAGCCGGGTGGCGACCTCGGCCGGTGGTCCGCCGGACTCGATCAGGGCGAGCGCGTCGGCGACCAACGGCCGCAGAGCGAGGCGGCCTTCGTCGCGGCGTACGCGGTCGAGGGCCGCGATCGCGGACAGTTCCTGCACCGCCTCGACATGGGCACGGGACCACTGGGTGTGGTCGCCCTCGACGACCAGCAGCCAGGCGGTCAACCGGTTCCCGAGTCCCGACCCGATCGGGAACAGGCTGTACGGCGTACCGTCGGCCGCCGCGACCGCTGGGGTCCGTTCGGCGGTCAGGAACCGCCGGGTCACCGCGTCGAGGGTGTCGTCGTCCAGCGGCCCGGGTCCCGGTACGACGTGCCGCCCGGTGGAGGTGATCACCCGGCAGTCGTGCCCGATCTCGGTCGAGATCCGGGCCGTCAGTTCGTCGAGACTGCGACCGGAAGCGATGGCCGAGAGCAACTGACGCTGGCGGACGAGACTCGCCGACAACCGGGCGCCGGTGTCGGCCGACCCGGCGGCCGCGACGTACTCCGTGACGTCCGCGAAGGCGACCTCGGTCGGCACCTCGACGAGGGTGACCTGGTGACGCCGGCAGGCCTCGAGCAGGTCGTCGGGGATCGTGCCGAGCAGTGCCTTGCCGGCCAGGATCGTGGTTGCGCCCCGGCCCGCCACCGAGGCGACGAAGGTCTCGCTGTCCGCGGCGCTGCGGCGCCAGACCAGCCCGGTCAGGACCAGCTCGCCACCGTTGAGGTAGTTGCCCGGTTCGAGCAGGTCGGTGGTGATGATCCGGCCGATCGGACGGTCGTAGGCGCCCTGGGCCGCGTGCAGCAGCCGGAGTCGCAGTTCGGGTGCGTCGAACAGCTCCGAGAGCAACATCTCGACCTCCTCCGGCCCGGGAAGCTCCTTGGAGGAACGTACAACGCGGGCCCGCGCGCGCGATACGTCTGTGGGGGCAACGTCCAGACCTGGCCGGTCCGGTCGCCCGGCGCTTGACGGGCCGCTGCGAGCCATCCTATGGTCATTTCGCATAGCAGAAGCAAGCTTCCACAATGCGGAAATACGAAAGAAGGATCCTATGAGCCACGGGCTGCGCTACGCGGTGAACTGCTCGATCCTGTTCACCGAGCTACCGCTGCTGGAGCGTCCGGCGGCCGCGCGGCAGGCCGGGTTCGGCGCCGTCGAGTTCTGGTGGCCGTTCGCCGAGGCAGTGCCGACGGATCGCGAGGCAGACGCCTTCGTGACCGCGGTCCAGGACGCCGGTGTCCAGCTGATCGGGCTGAACTTCTTCGCCGGCGACATGCCGGGCGGCGATCGCGGCCTGGTCTCCTGGCCCAAGCGGGGCGGCGAGTTCCGGGACAACATCGAGGCCACCCTCGGCATCGGCGACCGGCTCGGCTGCCGGGCCTTCAACGCCCTCTACGGCAACCGGGACGACAACCACTCCGCGACCGAGCAGGACGAACTCGCCGTCGAGAACCTCGGTCTCGCCGCCCGAGCGGCTGCCCGGGTCGATGCGCAGGTGCTGATCGAGCCGGTGAGCGGCGCCGACAGGTATCCGCTGCGCACGGCTGCCGACGTACTGACCGTCATCGATCGCGTGCAAGCGGCGTACGGCGTACAGAACGTCGGTCTGCTCGCCGATCTTTACCACCTCGCGGTCAACGGCGACGACGTCGATCGCGTGATCGCGCAGTACGCCGACCGGATCGCACACGTCCAGATCGCCGATGCACCGGGGCGCAACGAGCCCGGCACCGGCACGCTCCCGCTCGATTCCCAGCTGGCCGCGCTCGCGGCCGGCGGTTACGGCGGCTGGGTCAGCTTGGAGTACAAGCCGGCCACCACCACTGTCGACAGTTTCGGCTGGCTGCCGCGCGAACGCCGCGGCCCGGCCGACCCCGCCAAGGAGACTCAGTCATGACGAACATCGCCTTCATCGGCCTAGGCATCATGGGCAGCCCGATGGCCGTCCACCTCGCCACCGCCGGTCACCAGGTCGCCGGCGTGAACCTCGACCCGTCCCGGGCCAGGCCGCTCGTCGAGGCGGGCGGCCGCGCGGCGGAATCGATCGCGGACGCGGTCAAGAACGCCGACGTGGTCTGCGTGATGGTGCCGGACTCGCCGGACGTCGAGCTGGTGCTCGCGGGCGAGGGCGGCGTGTTCGAGAACGCGCAGCCCGACGCACTGATCATCGACTTCTCCAGCATCCGGCCCGACGTCACCATCGAACTCGCCCGGCAGGCCCGCGAGCGCGGCTTCCGGCTGCTCGACGCACCGGTCTCCGGTGGGGAGGCGGGCGCGAAGAACGCGGCGCTCTCCATCATGGTCGGCGGCGAGGAGAGTGACTTCCAGGAAGCGAAGCCGCTGCTCGACGCGGTCGGCAAGACCATCGTCCACGTCGGTGCGAGTGGTGCTGGGCAGACGGTCAAGGCCGCGAACCAGCTGATCGTCGCCGCCAACATCCAGGCGCTGTCCGAGGCCGTCGTCTTCCTGGAGGCGTACGGCGTGGACACCAAGGCGGCCCTCGAAGTACTGGGCGGCGGGCTGGCCGGGTCGGCGGTGCTGAACCAGAAGAAGGAGAACATGCTGTCTCGCTCCTTCCAGCCGGGCTTCCGGATCGACCTGCACCACAAGGACATGGGCATCGTCACCGCGGCCGCCCGCGAGCGAGGGGTCGTCGTACCGCTCGGTTCGCTGGTCGCTCAGCTGGTGGCGTCCGCCCGGGTGAACGGCGACGGTGGTCTCGACCACTCCGCTCTGCTGCGCGGCGTCGAGCGGCTGTCCGGAAAGGCGTCGGACTGATGGCCCGGATGCGCGCGGTCGACGCCGCGGTCCTGATCCTGGAGAAGGAAGGTGCCACCCAGACGTTCGGTCTGCCGGGTGCGGCGATCAACCCCTTCTACAGTGCGATGAAGAAGCACGGCGGGATCAGGCACGTGCTGGCCCGCCACGTCGAGGGCGCCTCGCACATGGCCGAGGGCTACACGCGGGCCAAGGCGGGCAACATCGGCGTGTGCATCGGTACGTCGGGTCCCGCCGGCACCGACATGATCACGGGCCTGTACTCCGCCTCGGCCGACTCGATCCCGATCCTGTGCATCACCGGGCAGGCACCCGTGGCGAAGCTGCACAAGGAGGACTTCCAGGCTGTCGACATCGCCTCGATCGCCAAGGCGGTCGCCAAGTGGGCCGTCACGGTGATGGAGCCGGCGCAGGTGCCCGGTACGTTCCAGCAGGCCTTCCAGCTGATGCGCTCCGGTCGTCCCGGACCGGTGCTCATCGACCTGCCGATCGACGTCCAGCTGACCGAGATCGAGTTCGACATCGACACGTACGAGCCGCTCCCGGTCGTCCGGCCGGCGGCGACGCGGGCGCAGGCGGAGAAGGCACTCGCGCTGCTGAACGAGGCCGAGCGGCCGCTCATCGTCTCCGGTGGTGGCGTCGTCAACGCCGACGCGGCCGACCTCCTGGTCGAGTTCGCCGAGCTGGTGGGCGTGCCCGTCGTACCGACGCTGATGGGTTGGGGCACGATCCCGGACGACCACCCGCTCGCGGCTGGGATGGTCGGGCTGCAGACCTCACACCGGTACGGCAACGCCACGCTGCTGGCGTCGGACCTGGTGTTCGGGATCGGCAACCGGTGGGCCAACCGGCATACCGGCTCGGTCGGGACCTACACCGAGGGACGCAAGTTCGTGCACGTCGACATCGAGCCGACGCAGATCGGCCGGGTGTTCGCGCCGGACTACAGCATCGTCTCCGACGCGCGTGCCGCGTTGGAGGTCTTCGTCGAGGTGGCTCGGGAGTGGGCGGCCGGCAAGCTGACCGACCGTTCGAGCTGGGTCGAGGAGTGCCGGGCGCGGAGGACGTCGTTGCAGCGCAAGACGCACTTCGACAACGTGCCGATCAAGCCGCAGCGGGTGTACGAGGAGATGAACCGGGCGTTCGGTCCCGAGACCCGGTATGTGTCGACGATCGGGCTTTCGCAGATCCAGGCCGCGCAGATGCTGCACGTGTATCGGCCGCGGCACTGGATCAACGCCGGTCAGGCCGGTCCGCTCGGGTGGACGATTCCGGCCACGCTGGGTGTCGCCGTCGCCGATCCGGAGAGCACGGTGGTGGCGCTGTCGGGCGACTACGACTTCCAGTTCCTGATCGAGGAGCTGGCGGTCGGAGCGCAGTTCAACATCCCCTACATCCACGTGGTCGTGAACAACTCGTACCTCGGGTTGATCCGGCAGGCGCAACGCGGGCTGGACATGGACTACTGCGTGCAGCTGTCGTTCGAGAACATCAACAGCCCCGAGCTGAACGGCTACGGCGTCGACCACGTCAAGGTCGCGGAAGGCCTCGGCTGCAAGGCGGTCCGGGTGTCTGCGCCGGACGAGATCCTGCCCGCGCTCGAACTGGCGAAGAAGCTGATGGTCGAACACCGGGTCCCGATCGTGGTCGAGGTCATCCTGGAGCGCGTAACCAACGTTGCCATGGGCACCGAAATCGACAATGTCACCGAATTCGAGCCGCTTGCGGAACGCCCCGAGGACGCACCGACCGCCGTAGCCCAGCTCAGCTGATGCGCATCTTGGTTGCCTCTGACAAGTTCAAAGGCACGTTGAGCAGCGCCGAAGTGGCGGCGGCGGTGGGTGACGGGGTGCGGATGGTTTGCTCGGACGCGGTCATCGAGTCGGTGCCGGTGGCCGACGGTGGCGACGGCACGCTGGCCGCCGCCGCCGCCGCGGGGTTCGAGCTCGTACGGCGAACCGCTACCGGTCCGACGGGTGAGCCGGTGTTCACCGGTTTCGCGCGGCGGGACGAGGTTGCCGTTGTCGAGTTGGCCGACGTGTCGGGGCTGAGCCGGCTGCCCGGGGGCGAGCCGGCTCCGCTGACGGCGACTTCCCGCGGTACGGGCGAGCTGATCGCCGCGGCCATCGACAGCGGCTGCACCCAAGTGATCCTCGGCATCGGCGGCAGCGCCTGTACCGACGGGGGAGCAGGCCTGATCCGCGCCCTCGGCGCCCGGCTGTTGGATGCAGATGGCGAGGAACTGGCAGAGGGTGGCGCTGCGCTGGCGGCCGCCACTTCGCTGGATCTGACCGCACTTCACGAGCGCCTGAACGGCGTCGAGATCACGGTCGCCTGCGACGTAGACAACCCCTTGACGGGCCCGTCCGGGGCAGCTGCAATCTACGGGCCCCAGAAGGGCGCCTCGTCTGAGCAGGTCGACCAGTTGGACGCAGCCCTCACCCACTGGGCCGACTTGGTCGCCCGGACCACCCACGCGCCGACCGGCGTCCGTGCCGTGGACGCAGGGGGCGCCCTCGGCGTCGGCTTTTCGCGCCGCGGAGTGGCGGATCTTCGGGGGGCGCCGGGGGCTGGTGCGGCTGGGGGTGTGGGGTTTGCGGCGTTGGCGGTGTTGGGGGCGGAGATGCGGCCTGGGATCGAGCTTCTGCTCGAGCTGGTCGGGTTTCACGAGCGGGTTGAGGATGTTGAGTTGGTGATCACCGGCGAAGGGGCGCTGGATGAGCAGACGTTGCGTGGCAAGGCTGTGGCTGGTGTCGCCGCGGCTGCGCGCAAGGCCGGCGTACCGGTGGTGGCAGTGTGTGGGAGCAACCGGCTCAGCGAGGAGCGGCTGCGGGAGGCTGGGATTGAAAAGGCCTACGCGTTGACGGAGCTCGAACCGGACGTACGGAAGTGCATCGCCGAGCCCGTTCCGCTGCTGCGGCAGCTCGGTGAGCGGATTGCCGAGGACTGGAGCTTTACGATGACTGCAACTGAGAGGGGCGTCGTATGACTGCGCTGGACCTCGTCATCCGGGCCCACCGGATTATCGGTACGACGGGCGAAGTGTCCGGCGCCGTCGGTGTGAAAGACGGCCGGATCGTCGCCGTCGAGCCGTACGAGGCGGCGCTCGCAGGCGCCCGCGAACACCACCTCGCCCACGACGAGGTGCTGCTACCGGGCCTGGTCGATTCGCATGTGCACGTCAACGACCCGGGCCGGACCGACTGGGAGGGTTTCACCAGCGCCACCCGGGCAGCGGCGGCCGGCGGCGTCACCACGATCATCGACATGCCCCTCAACAGCATCCCGCCGACCTGCGACGTGCCCGCGCTGGAGTTGAAGCAGAAGGTCGCGGGAAGCCAGGCGTACGTCGACGTCGGCTTCTGGGGCGGCGCGATCCCGGGCAACGCCAGCCAGTTGCGGCCGTTGCACGACGCCGGGGTCTTCGGCTTCAAGTGCTTCCTGCTGCATTCGGGCGTCGACGAGTTCCCACCGCTCGACCCGGCCGAGCTCGAACTGGCGATGCGCGAGATCAGCGCGTTCGACGGACTGTTGATCGTGCACGCCGAGGACGCCCACCGGATCGACGACGCGCCCGCACCGCACGGAGCCGCCTATCAAGACTTCCTCCGCTCGCGACCGCGCGAAGCGGAGTACGCCGCCGTCGCCGACGTCATCGGGCTCGCCGCGTTGACCGGGTGCCGCGTGCACATCCTGCATGTCTCGAGCGCGGATGTGCTCCCGATGCTCGCGGAGGCGCGTCGCGACGGCGTACGGATCACCGCGGAGACCTGTCCGCACTACCTCACCTTTTCCGCCGAGGAGATCCCGGCCGGCGCCACGCAGTACAAGTGCTGTCCGCCCATTCGCGAAGCGGAGAACCGCGAGCTGCTCTGGGAAGGCTTGCGGGACGGCGTGATCGACCTGGTCGTCTCGGACCACTCGCCGTCGACGGTCGACCTCAAGTGCCTGGACACCGGCGATTTCGGCGCGGCCTGGGGTGGTATCGCGTCGCTTCAACTCGGTCTGCCGGCCGTCTGGACGCAGGCCCGCCGCCGCGGCTTCACGCTGACCGACGTGGCGAGCTGGATGTGCCAGGCGCCCGCGAACCAGGTGGGCCTGCGACACAAGGGCAGGATCGAGGCCGGGTACGACGCGGACTTCTGCGTCCTCGCGCCGGACGAGACCTTCGTCGCGGACGCCCACACCCTGCACCACAAGAACCCGCTCACGCCGTACGACGGGATGCCACTCACCGGAGTCGTCCGGGAGACCTGGCTCCGTGGTGCGCCTGTCGACCTCGCAGCCGGCCACCGGGGACGCCTGCTGACCCTAGGAGAACAACGATGACGTACTACGCACCGGCCGGTGGGCTGCCGGCTCAGACCGAGCTGACCACCGACCGCGCCGTCTTCACCGAGGCGTACGCCGTTCTGCCGCGCGGGACCATGCGCGACATCGTCACCAGCCAGTTGCCGTTCTGGGAGAACACCCGGCTGTGGGTGCTGGCCCGGCCGTTGTCGGGCTTCGCGGAGACGTTCTCGCAGTACATCGTGGAGGTTGCGCCGGGCGGCGGCAGCGACAAGCCGGAGACGGATCCCGGTGCCGAGGCCGTCCTGTTCGTTGTCGAGGGCAACTTGTCGCTCACCGTGGAAGGTGACAAGCACGAACTCGAACCCGGTGGCTATGCGTTCCTGCCGCCGGCGGCCAACTGGACGGTGTGGAACACCAGCGACAGCAGGGCAGTGTTCCACTTCGTCCGCAAGGCCTACGAGCACGTGGAGGGCATCGACGTACCGGAGGCGTTCGTCACCAACGAGGCCGACGTCGAGGGGCACGAGATGCCGGGCACGGACGGGCGCTGGAAGACCCAGCGGTTCGCCGACCCGCTCGACGTACGGCACGACATGCACGTCAACATCGTCACCTTCGAGCCCGGCGGGGTGATCCCGTTCCCGGAGACGCACGTGATGGAACACGGGCTCTACGTGCTGGAGGGCAAGGCGGTCTACCTGCTCAACAAGGACTGGGTCGAGGTGCAGGAGGGCGACTTCATGTGGCTGCGGTCCTTCTGCCCGCAGGCCTGCTACGCCGGTGGACCGGGCCGGTTCCGCTATCTGCTTTACAAGGACGTCAACCGGCATCCGAAGCTTCCTAGGCATCACCTGTGACTGTCGCGAGGTTGTGTCGTTAGGCTCTTCGGCGTACGCCTAACGGTGAAAGGGACCCTCGTGACCAGCAATGAAGAGTTGACGGCTCAGCGCGACCAAGCGCGTCAGGACTACGAGGCGCTGGTCGCCCGGGGGCTGAAGCTGGATCTCACCCGGGGGAAGCCGTCGCCGGACCAGCTCGACCTCGCGCACGGACTGCTGGAGTTGCAAGGTCCGCCGACCGCGGCCGACGGGACCGACCTGCGCAACTACGGCGGTCTGCACGGCCTGCCGGAGTTGCGGGAGATCTTCAGCGAGGCGCTCCAAGTTCCCGTCGAGCAGTTGCTGGCCGCCGGGAACTCCAGCCTGGAGTTGATGCACGACGCGGTCGTCTTCGCCATGCTCAGCACGCTTCCGGGCGGCGAGCGTCGCTGGGTGGAGGAGCCTGAGGTCGCCTTCCTCTGCCCGGTGCCCGGCTACGACCGGCACTACGGCATCTGCGAGCGGTACGGCATCACGATGATTCCTGTGCCGATGACGGCCGAGGGACCGGACATGGACGTGGTGGAACGCCTCGTCGCCGAAAATCCTGCGGTCAAAGGCATCTGGTGCGTACCGAAGTACAGCAACCCCGACGGTGTCGTGTACTCCGACGAGACCGTCCGCCGGCTGGCCGCGATGGAGACCGCAGCACCGGACTTCCGGATCTTCTGGGACAACGCGTACGCCGTCCATCACCTGACCGACGAGCCGGCCGAGATCGCCGACGTTCTCGCCCTCGCGGCCGAGCACGGTCACGCCGACCGGGTGTTCGTGTTCGGCTCCACCTCGAAGATCACCTTCGCCGGAGCGGGCGTCGCGTTCTTCGGTTCGTCGCCCGCCAACGTGACCTGGTGGCTGAGCCACACCGTGAAGCGCAGCATCGGGCCGGACAAGATCAACCAGCTGCGGCACGTGCAGTTCCTCAAGGACGCCGACGGTCTGCGCGAGCACATGGCCCGGCATGCCGCGGTGATCCGGCCGAAGTTCGACGTGGTGGACAAGATCCTCACGGCCGAACTCGGCGACACCGGCCTCGCGTCCTGGACCAGCCCGGCCGGCGGCTACTTCATCAGCCTTACGGTCCCCGAGGGGTGTGCCCGCGAGGTGGTCGCGAAGGCGAAGGCGGCCGGCATCGCCCTGACCCCGGCCGGTGCGACCCACCCGTACGGCGACGAGCCCGCGGACCGCACCATCCGGATCGCCCCGACGTACCCCGATCCGGCCGAACTCGAGACCGCGATCAGCGGTCTGGCCACCTGCGTCCGGCTAGTTGCTCTTGACAAGCTCTTGAACGCGTAACCCTTCCCTGACGCGGCGTGTTCGGGGTTTGTGAACTCTGGACAGGCACGGCCCAGACACGGTCTACTCACCCTTGATCGACCGGGAGGGCCGTGACAGGAATCAGGCTGGACTCCGTGTCCAAGGTGTACGACGGTGGGCAGCTGGCCGTCAACGAGCTGTCCCTGGAAATCGAGGACGGCGAGTTCATGGTGCTGCTCGGGCCGTCCGGGTGCGGGAAAACGACCGTCCTGCGGATGATCGCGGGGCTGGAGGACCTGACCAGCGGTTCGGTCTGGTTCGACCGCACTGAGGGCACCGGGCTGACGCCCAGGGACCGCGGTGTCGCGATGGTCTTCCAGAACGGCGCGCTCTACCCCAACCGGACCGCCCGGGAGAACATCATCTTCCCGTTGCGGATGGCGGGCGAGGACCTGGTCGAGGCGAACGCCAAGGCTTCGGGGCTGGCGCGCATCCTCGGCATCGACGGCGCGCTCGACCGGTTGCCGCGCACGCTGTCGGGTGGCCAGCGGCAGCGGGTCGCGATCGGCCGGGCCATCGTCCGGCAGCCCAAGGTGTTCCTGATGGACGAGCCGCTGTCGAACCTGGACGCCACCATGCGCACCGAGTTGCGGCAGGAGATCGGGTCGATGACCCGGGACCTGAAGGTGACGACGGTCTACGTCACGCACGACCAGGTGGAGGCGCTCACGCTGGCCGACCGGATCGCGATCATGCGCGACGGCCAGATCGAGGACGTCGGCACCCCGTCGCAGATCTACGACGACCCGGCGACCGCCTTCACCGCCGGCTTCCTCGGTACGCCGAGGATCAACCTGATGACCGCCACGGTCCGGGTCGCCAGCCACCACCGGGTCACGCTGGACTTCGGCAGCCAGTCGATCGCGCTTCCGCCCACCGATCGCCGATCCATGATCCTGCGCGACCACGCCGGTGAGCAGGTCGTCGTCGGTGCTCGCTCGGACGCCTTCAAGGTGACGTTCGACGGCGGGGAGGCCAACCAGTTGTCCGGCACGATCCGGACGCTGGAATTCCACGGGAACCAGTGGATCGCGTTCGTCACCGCGGGAATCGAGCTACTGAACCCCGATCTCATCGGGCGCACCCGGAGTCGTCGGGTCAGAAGCGGCCGGCCGACCTCGCACAGCGCGGGCTCACGGGTGCACCGTTCGGCGGGGCGCGTGTCCGCGTTGGCGGGCAAGGTGCGGTCCGTGATCGGCCGCGAGTACACGCCGCCGCCGTTGGAGCCGCTCGCGTCGGCGACGCACCGGCGCTCGGACCTGGTGCTCGAGATCGACAACGTCGCGAATCTCAAAGCGCACGACACGATCCACCTGGTGGTCGACGTCAACCGGATCCACATCTTCGACCAGCAAGGCCGCCGGGTCGACCGCGTCAAACGCTAGCCGTTCTTGCCGCCGGGCGGACCGACGTGGGGATCGGATCAGGCGGCGCCGGTGTCCGGTGGGGTGACGGCCGGGTCCGGGGAGGTGAAGCCGGGGTCGGGTTGGGCGACGTGGCAAGCGGCGGTGTGGCGTTCGCCGAGCAGCCGGAGCTTCGGCGTGATGTGGTGGCACTCGTCGATCGCCAACGGGCAGCGCCAGCGGAACCGGCAACCGGGGGTCGGGTCGATGACCTTCGGCGGTTCGCCCGTGTCACCCTCGACGCCGACACTGAGCGGTGCGCGCGGATCGGGCACCGCGCCGAGCAACAGATCCGTGTACGGGTGTTTCGGGTCGGCCAGGACGGACTCCGCCGGACCGGACTCGACGATGTGACCGGCGTACATGATCATCAGCCGGTCGGCGACGTACCGGGCGCTGGCGATGTCGTGCGTGATGTAGAGGAACGACACCCCGGCCGACTCGCGTAGCTCGGCCATCAGGTTGAGCAGGCCGATCCGGATCGACACGTCGAGCATCGAGACCGGCTCGTCGGCCAGGATCAACTTGGGCTGGTGCGCGAGTGCCTGCGCGAAGCCGATCCGCTGCCGCTGACCACCGCTGAGTTCATACGGATAGCGATGAAGGATGTCGGCGGCCGGTGCCAGGCCGACCTGCTCGACCACCCGCGCGGCTTCGTCGTACCGCTGGTCGCGGGTGAGGTCGGGGTTGTGCAGTTTCAGGCTGCGCAGGATGCCGTGCGAGACGCGGAAGGCGGGGTTGAGCGAGCTGAACGGATCCTGGAAGACCATCGGAACGTCGCCGCGGTACGCGAGTTGCTCCCGGCGTGACCGCATCGCAGACACGGGCCGACCCTGGTAGTAGATCTCGCCGCTGGTCGGCTTGTAGACGCCCGCCAGCAGCCGGGCGATCGTGCTCTTGCCGCTGCCGCTCTCTCCGGCCAGTGCGACGATCTCCTGGCGTTCGACGGTGAGGTTCACGTCGTCGACCGCGTGCAGCATCTTGCGGGAGAAGCCGCGGCCGACCCGGAAGTGCTGAGTCAGGTTCTTGGTCTCCAGCAGCGGGCCGGTCGACGCGTCCGCGGCCGAGTCGGCGGGGGAGAGCCTGTCGGTGCTGACCTCGGTCATGAGGTCGCCTCCTGCTTCGGTTCGGTCAGTACGCCGTCGGGTGCGTGCAGCAGGCACCGGGCCTGCACGGCTCCGACCTGGTAGAGGTCGGGCTCGATCTTGGGGCAGTCGCCGAACGCCACCGGGCACCGGGGATGGAAGCGGCACCCGCTCGGTGGATGGGCCAGGTTCGGCGGGCTGCCCGGGATTCCGGTCAGCGGGACCTTCGGCCCGCGGATCGACGGGAAGGCGTCGAGCAATCCCTTGCTGTACGGGTGGGCCGGATGATCGAACACGGCCCGGGTCGCGCCGAGCTCGACCACCTGGCCGGCGTACATGACCAGCAGTTGGTCGGAGAAGTGGCTGACCAGGGACATGTCGTGGGTGACGAAGACGACCGCGAAGCCGAGTTGCCGCTGCAACTCCTTGATCTGCACCATCAGCGAGCGCTGGGCGACGACATCGAGCGCCGACGTCGGCTCGTCCATGATGATGAGATCGGGCGTGAACAGCAGCGCCATCGCGATCATCGCCCGCTGCCGCATGCCACCGCTGAGCTGGTGCGGGTAGCTCTTCAAGTGGATCGGGTCGATGCCGACCAACCGCAGTACTTCGGCAGGACGGTCGTCGGCCACCGGCTCGTCGTGGGCCATGATCGCGTCGTGGAACTGGGCGCCGATGCTCTTCACCGGATTGAGCGCGTTCATCGCGCTCTGCATCACCACGGAGAAGTCGCGCCAGCGCAACGCCGCCAGCTCCTTCTCGCTCATCGCCACGAGGTTCTGGCCCTGGAACAGCACGCTGCCGCCGGTGATGGCGGCCGGTGGACTCAGCAGTTGGGCGATGGCGAACAGCAGCGTCGACTTGCCGCAGCCCGACTCACCGACCACGCCGACGAACTCACCGGCGTGCACCTCGAGATCCACCCGGTCGACCGCGACCACCGGCTGGTCGCCGGTGTCGTATTCGACGGTGAGATCGCGGACCTCAAGAATTGGCTGACTTGGCACGTCGCCTCCGAACCGGGCGCAGGGCGGGGTTGCTGATCTCGTCGAACGCGTAGTTGAGCAGGGCGAAGGCGACGCCGAGCAGGGCGACCGCGAGGCCGGGGGACAGGGCCCAGGCCGGTAGTCCGTTCACCAGCGCACCTTGGTTCTGCGCCCAGTAGAGCATCGTGCCCCAGCTGAGCGAGTTGGGATCGCCGAGTCCGAGGAACTGCAGGCCGGCCGCCGTCAGAACGGAGTACAGAGCGGCGCCGAGGAAGTTCGCGACGATCAGCGAGATCATCGTCGGCAGCATCTCGACCACGATGATGTACGACCGGCGCTCGCCGCGGCACCGGGCCGATTCGAGGAAGTCCCGGTTGCGCAGCGACAGCGCCTGCGCGCGCATCTGCCGGGCGCCGTACGACCAGCCGGTCAGGATCAGCACGATGATGATGACCGTCAGATTGCCTTTGCCCGCGTACGTCGCCAGCACGATGATCAGCGGGAAGGTCGGGAGCACCAGGAAGATGTCGGTCAGCATCGACAGACCGTCGTCGGCGAAACCGCCGAGGTAGGCGGCCGAGACGCCGATGACCACCGACAGGATGGTCGCCCCGAGCCCTGCGACGACGGCGATGACGAGCGATTCACGGGTGCTGTAGATCAGTTCGGCGTACACGTCCTGGCCGAGGCCCGTCGTACCGAGCCAGTGCTTGCCCGACGGTCCTTCCAGCGGCAGGTCGCCGATTGCGCGTGGATCTCCGTGCAGCCAGGGGACGAACAGGTGCGGGAACGCGGCGAGCAGGACGAACAGCACCAGCAAAGCGGCGCCCAGCATGGCTTTGCGGTTGCGCATGACGGCCCGCAACAGTCCGCCCCGCGGGCGACGGCCCGCACTGGGCGCGGTAGTGGCAGTACCGGCGACGATCGCACTCATTGGTGGCTCACCCCTTCGTCCGGGCTCGGGGATCGAGCAGGAAGACCGCGAAGTCGCAGAGCAGGACACAGATGAGTACGGCGAGCGTCACCAGCAGGAAGAGGGCCTGCAGCAACGGATAGTCCGTACTCACGGTGGCGTTGTAGAACATGTAACCGAGTCCGGGGTAGTTGAAGACGTACTCGACCAGGATCGTGCCGGAGATGACGAAGCCGAGCGACATCGCGAACCCGGACAGGTTGGGCAGGAACGCGTTGCGGCCGGCGTACCCGAACATGATCCGCCGGTTCGGGATGCCCTTGGCCCGGGCCATCCGGACGTAGTCCTCGGCCAGCGTGGCGATCATGTTGTTGCGCATGGTCAGGATCCAGCCGCCGACCGCGGTGATCAAGATCGTCCCGGCCGGCAGGATGCCGTGTTCGAGCACGCTCAGGATGAACTCACCGTTGAAGCCCGGCGTCAGGCCCTGCTCGTAGTTGAAGTCGTTGGGCAGCAGCGGGTTGTTGCCAATGGCAAACAACGAGATCAGCAGCAGCGCCACCCAGAAGTACGGCAGTGCCGAGGTGACGATGAAGACCGGCGGCACGATCCCGTCGATCAGCCCGCCGCGCCGCCAGCCCGCGATGGTGCCGATCAGGGTGCCGAGCACGAACGCCAGGATGGTCGCGATGCCGACCAGGCCGAGCGTCCACGGCAGCGCATGGCCGATCAGCGAGGTGACCGGTACGCCGAGGCTGCTGCCGATCGACACTCCCCAGTGCCCGGTCACCATCGCCTTCAGGTACTCGACGTACTGGAGCAGGATGTTCTTGTCCGGGTCGAAGCCGAACTCGGCCAGCACGGTGCGCAACTGCTCCGGCGAGACCACCGAGCCGCCCTTGCTGAACCTCTCCCGCAAGGCCTGCTCGGGACTGCCCGGCATCATCCGGGGGATGAAGAAGTTCAGCGTCATGGCCGCCCAGAGAGTGAGCACGAAGAAACCGAGGCGGCGGATCAGATACCTCACGGGGGGTCAGCTCCTTGTGCTCACTCTCGCGGACGACTTACTTCTGCGCGGACTTCGAGTACAGGTTCGCGAGCACCTGACCGACGTCGGGGATGTTGTACGGCGCCGGCTGGGCATAGGGGTTGTCCTGCGTCGGCCAGCCCTCGAGGTCCTTGGTGTTGTACTGGTACCAGTCGACCGACTCGGTGGTCGGGATGAGCGGCACGTCCTTGATCATGTACGACGAGATCTGCTTGATCAGCTTGACCTGCGTGTCCGGGTCGGCACTCGCGTACTGGTCGAACAGCTTGTCCACCTCGGGCTTCATGTAGCGCGAGTAGTTGCTGCTGGCCTGCTTGCCGATCGGCGCGCTGTTCTTGGAGTACAGCAGCTGCCGCAGTTCGTAGTACGGCGTCGGGCCACCGGAGAGGCTGGAGTAGGCCAGGTCGTAGTCACCGGTGAAGAGCTTCTGGTTGTACGACTGCTGCTGCAGGTCCTGGACGGTCAGCTCGATCCCGACCTTGGCGAGCTGCTGCTTGACGACCGCGAGCGAGGCGTCCCAGTCGGTGTAGCCGGTGACCGTGATGACGTTGAGCTTGAGCGGGTTGGACGACGAGTACCCGGCGCCCTGCAGCAGTTGCTTGGCCTTGTCCTGGTTCGGCTTGTCGTAGCCGGCCGCCGCGAGCGCGTCCTTGTCGAAGTACTTGTCGAAGGTCGGGGTGACGACGCCGGTCTGGTTGGCGGCCGGCTGGTAGCCGCTCTCACCGATCTTGGAGATCTGCTCGCGGTCGAGGGCGTAGGCGATGGCCTGGCGAACGGCCAGGTTGCTGGTCACCTTGTGCGACGGGTCGAGGTTGGGGATGATCGCGACGTTCGCGGTCGGCGGGAACCAGTAGTTGTTCTGCGGCGACTTCGACTTGTAGAACTTGTCGATGTTCGGGATGTACTGGCCGCCCCATTGCGCCTTGCCGCTGGCCAGGTCGAGGTTGGCCGGGTTGTTGTCCAGGTACGCCGGGTACTGCACCTTGTCGACGTACGGCTTGCCCGGCTGCCAGTAGTTGCTGTTGGCAACGTAGGAGATGTTGTTGCTGCTGCACGAGCCGACCGTGAACGGACCGGTGCCGATCGGCTTGGTGTCGGCCCAGGTGCCCGGCTTGGACGCCGCCTCGCCGGTGGACCAGATGTGCTTGGGGACGATGCCGACCTGGTTGGCGAAGTTGAAGAAGTACGGCTCGGCGGCCGCCTTGAACTTCATCGTCACCTTGTCGCCGCTGGCGGTGACACTGGTCAGGCCCGCACCGGTCCACAGCGAGTACAGGTCGAGGGCCGGCTGCGCCTTCATCTGGTTGAAGGTGTAGACGACGTCGTCGGCGGTGAAGGGCTGGCCGTCGCTCCACTTCACACCGGACCGGATCGTGAAGACGATCGAGTCCTTCTTCGGCGACCAGGCGAACGCGGTCGCGAGCATCGGGGTGGTGGCACCGCTCTTGAGGACGTTGACGAAGGTCAGCGGCTCGTAGACGAAGCCGAGCGCCTGCTGGTTGACCGCCGGGTTGAACGGGTTGAACTGGCACGGCCAGGTCTGCCCGCCGACGTTGGCGATCGTGACCGTGCCGCCCTTCTTGTACGTCCCCTGGCCGCCGCCGCTGCTCGATGCCTGCGGGGTGCCCGACGACGCGCCCCCGATCGGTTTGTCACCACCGCCACAGCCCGCGGCCAGTAGACCGACCGCAATCGCGGTGACGGCGACACGCTTGATGGCCCTCATCCTCTTCTGCCTTTCACTACTGGAACGAATGATCATGCGAAGGCCTCCTCGCCGAGGTCCGCGCCGGCGGCCTGGACTCCCAGGGCGAGCGCCCCGACCAGCGGTGCGTCCGAGGGAAATCGGGCAGTCGTCAACTCCGGTGGATACGGCACCGCCGCGTCCAGGGCGCGCCGCAGGTCCGGCTCGATCCGGTCCCACGAACGCACCATGCCGCCCGCGACGACGATCCGGACCGGGTCGATCGCGATGGCGAGATTCACCACGTGCAGGGCCAGTTCGCGGACGAACTCGGTCGTCAGCGCTGCCGCGTCCGGCCGGGTCTGCGCGAGCGCGAAGACCTCGGCCGCGGTCACCGGCTGCCCGAGCCGGGCGGTGCCGGTCGCTTCGAGCGCCTGGCCGCTCACCACTTCTTCCAGGATCGTGCGCTCCACCTCGGCGATGCCGACGTCCGCTGTGCTGCGCAGGTTGTAGCCGATCTCGCCCGACGCGCCGTGTGCGCCGGAGATGACCGTGCCGCCGGCAACGATCGCCACGGCCAGACCGGTGCCCAGGTTGAGATAGATGCCGGGATCGCACCCGAGCAAGGCACCCCAGCGCAGTTCGGCGGTGGCCGCCGCCTTCACGTCGTTCCCGAGCTGGACCGGTACGCCGGGGAAGGCGTCCTTCACCAACTGCCCGAAGGGGAGTTCGCCCCAGCCCGGAAAGGTCGGCGCGAGGTCGACCCGGTCGTCGTACGGGATGCCGAGCGTCGCCGCGCCCACAGCGACGAGTTCTCCCTGCGGTGCCACGTCCGCCAGCAACTCGTGGGCCGCGGCCAGGCTCCGGGCAAGGGTCGCCGCTGCTCCTGCACCGTCCTGGCTGTCGACAGTCGTGGCGCCGAGGCGCCGGCCAGTCAGGTCGCAGACCGCCGTGGCGATCTTCGTGCCACCGAAGTCGAGTCCGAGGACAACCGGCGTACGAGTCATGGGCTGGCAACTCCTCGTGCCTACCAAATAGAATCAATCGGAAACTACGTTAACTATCACCGTCGGCACAAGGGTCTCCGGTGACGCCGGTATTAAGACTTCGCAACGTAAGGAGCATCTGGTGACCGTTGTCGCGGGAGGTGCCGCCGCGGCCCGCCCGCGTCTGATCCGGGCGATCAACGAGCAGGTACTGCTCGATCACATCCGGCGATCCGGGCCGGTGTCCCGGTCCGAGCTCGCCACGCTGACCGGTTTGTCCAAGCCGACGGTGTCCGCCGCCCTGAGCAGCATCGAGCGGGCCGGACTGGTGCACGCCACCGGTCAGCGAACCGGCAGTCCCGGGCCGGCCGCGATCCTGTACGAGGTGCGCCCGGAAGCCGGGTTCGTGCTCGGGCTCGACGTCGGACGTGAGTACCTGCGCGGTGGGATCGCGGATCTGGCCGGCACCGTTCGCAGCCGGCTGAGCGTGCGGACGAAGGCCGGTGACGCGATGGCCCGGGTCCAGGAGCTGGCCGACCTGGCGACGAAGCTGCTCGGTGAAGCGGGCATCCAGGCCTCGCAGCTGGTGCAGACCGTGATCGGCAGTCCGGGGGTCTACGACCCGAAGCTCGACACGCTGACCCTGACCGGCCGCCTGTCGGGCTGGGACTCACCGGCCGTGCTGACGGCCCTGCGGGCCCGCTTCGGGGCGACGCTGATGATCGAGAACGACGTGGACGCGGCCGCCCTGGCCGAGCGGGTGCACGGTCATGGCCGCGGCGTCGACAGCTTCGCGTTCGTCTCGGTCGGGACCGGGATCGGGATGGGCCTGGTGCTCGACGGCAAACTCCGGCACGGTTCGCACGGCGTGGCCGGTGAGATCTCCTACCTGCCGTTCACCGAGGGCAGCGGTAGCGATGCCAGGGATGCGCGCAAACGCGGCAGCTTCGACGCCTCGGCTTCGGCTGCTGCCGTCGTACGGGCCGCGAGGCGGGCGGGTCTGCGCGGCGCGTCCACGGCGGAGAAGGTGTTCGCGGCGGCGGCCCGCGGCGATGCGGTCGCTGCGGCTGTCGTCGCGGAAGAGGCGTTGCTGGTGGCGAAAGCGGTCTGCTCGGTCATCGCGGTGGTCGATCCCGACCTGATCGTGCTGGGCGGCGGCATCGGCCAGGCGCCGGGCTTCCTCGAGGCCGTCGTCGGCCAGCTCCGCCGGCTGGCCCCGGTCCTGCCGGACGTGAAGGCCAGCGTCCTCGGCACCGAGACAGTCGTCGCCGGCTGTATCGCGGCCGGCCTCGACCAGGCCTGGGAACAGCTCGTCGGCCAGATCTCACCCGCCTGAGACGCCGGAACCCCTGACCGGCGAACAGCACCGATCAGGGGCTCCGGACAACGATCAGCCGTCGGACTCCGGTGCCGGGAGGTAGGAACCCGGTACGTCGGCCGGGGCGACGATCTTGGTCTCACCCGGGTACGGCGTCGACCAGTCGTGTGCTTGGTACCAGTCGAAGTGGTTCATCTGCGCGGGGTTGGCGAAGTCGGCCCGCGCGTTGGGTCCGGTCGTCCGCTGCTGGGACTTCCACGCTTCCCACTGCGCCGCGACCGCTTGCTGGTCCGCCGGTACGACGGCCTTCGGCGCCGGCGCCGCGTTCGGGTTCTGGGCCGCCGGAACGTCCGGGCCGCACGGCGGCAGTGTCTTGAGACCGGCCGTCAGCGAGGTCCGGTTCGGCACGGCGGTGAACGGCGTGAAGTCCGGCTTCGTCGTGAAGGCGGTCGCCATCGGCGTCGCCGCGGTGTCCTTCTGGTTCATCGGCTTGATCCCGAGGATCTGCTCGATCGTCCGGATCACCGTGATCTGGGTGTAGTAGCGGCTGTCGACGACGCCGTGCTGGGCCCACGGGCTGATGATCTGGATCGGTGCCCGGTGGCCGTCGATGTGGTCCAGCCCCGCCTGGGAGTCGTCCTCGAGGATGAAGATCGCCGAGTCCTTCCAGTACTTGCTGTGTGAGATCTGGTCGACGATCCGGGCGGTGGCCAGGTCGTTGTCCGCGACCTGGGCGGGGCCGCTCGGCGGGCCGCCGGTGTGGTCGTTGGACAGCCAGAACATGTTCAGCGCGGCCGGTCCGGTCCGCTCGAAGTCGCGCTTGAAGATCTCGGTCTTGTAGATGTCCGGCACGCTGGTGTCGAACAGCGGGAAGCCGGGCACCGAGACGGCGTTCAGCGACGGGATCGCCGAGCCGGTCTGGATCGGATAGGCGGTGTCCTGTCCGGTCTTCGCCATGTTCAACGTGTCGCAGTACAGGTTCTGCCAGGTCGCGCCGTCCGGCTTGACCTCGATCGACTGGAACTCGCCGTAGTCCTTGACGGACTTACCGGCTGCCTGCGCACCGGTCCAGAGGAAGCCGCTCTTCTGGTGGCCGAGCGCGTCGTTCTCGGTGTCGTAGCTGCGCAGGTACTCACCGGCCGACGACTCGGTGTACTCCGGGTTGTCGGCCTGCATGAGCCAGTTGTGCCCCTCGGCGGAGTTCGTGCCGATGTCGTAGGTGTTGTCGTAGAGCCCGAACTGCTTGGCCATCGCGTGCTGGTTCGGCGTGACGTTCTCGCCGTACTGCGCGAGCGCGGGATCTCCGTTGCCCTCGGGGATGTCGCCGTACACCTGGTCGTAGGTCCGGTTCTCCTTGACGATCAGGAAGACGTGCTTGATCGTCGACGGGTCACCGAGCTTCACCGGCACCGGAACAGGCTTCTTCCCTGCCTTGTCGTCGCCGTGAGCCGAGTCCTTCGTCCAGCCGTTCTGCTGGAAGACCTTGTCGGTGCCGGCCCGGATGGCGTGGTCGTCCGGCAGCGTGAACCGGGTGAGGCTCGACGTGGTGTCGTGGGTGCTGTGGCCCGCGGCGGTCGTCGTACGGCGGGCGTCGACACCGCGGGTGTTCGACACCACGATGTCCTTGCCGACCGTCGCGATCTCGGCGGGGAAGTAGTCCGTCGGCAGCAGGCCGACGTAGCTGACCGGCTCCAGCGGATTCCGGTACTTGTAGACGGCCACCGCGTTGGCCCGGCCGAGTGTCACCAGCAGATGACCGTCGTCGGTGAGCGTGACGCTGTTGGGTTCGTAGCCGACCGACGCTTCCGGCCACGGCTGGGTGGCGATGGTCTGGACGACCCTGCCGCGCCGGGTGTCGATGACCGAGACGTTGTTGCTTGCCGTGTTCGTCACGAAGACGGCGCCGTTCTTGGCGTACATCGCGGTCGGGTGCAGCCCGACGCCGATGCTCGCCGGCGCGGCGGCAGGCTTCGACAGGTCGATCACGCTGACCGTGCCGGTGGTGGTGGCCGCGGTGAACTGCGAGGCCGGGACCTGAGTGCCGTACGACTCGATGGTCGGCTCGCCGGGCCTGGCCGGACGGCCGCCCTCGTTGCTGACGTAGAGCTTGTCGCCGACCATCACCAGGTCCCGCGGCGCGTTGCCGACGGCCCAGCTCTGCTTGACGGTCCCGGTCGCGGTGTCGATCGCGACCACCTTGTTCTGGCCGTTCACCGCGGAGTACACGGTGGTGCTGTCCGATGAGAACACGGCCTCGCCGACGAGAGCGCGCTTGGTGCCGTCGGCAGGGATCGCCACGAACGTCGGGTCGGCCAGCGAGCCGTCCGGGTTCACCGTGAACTTCCGGTAGCCGTCGGCCTGGCCCAGCCAGACCTGCGAGCCGTCGGGGGAGTACGTCGGGCCTTCCTGGCCCACGTCGTTGCCAGGGATCTTCAGGTCCGCGGCGGCGTTGTTGCCGACGTACTGCTGGACCTTCCAGTTCTTCAGGTCGACGATCGCGAGCGCCATTCCGCCGTCGGCGACGGAGGCGGCCAGGTGGCTGCCGTCCGGGCTGACGGTGGACGACATGATCTTGCCCTTCTGGAGCACGAGGCGGTCGCCGAGCGGGTCGAGGTACTGGTCGCTGGAGATGACCTGGCCCTTGTCGGTGATTTGGCCGACCTGCTCGGTGCCGAACTGCTGGGTCGAGGCGACCGCGGTGCCGGCCAGCGCCACGGCGACGGCGGTCGTCCCGGCCGTGACTAGCGGAATCCGGCGGCGAAAACGGCTGGTGAAGCCCTTTTCGTCACGCCTGCGACGGCGTGTTACCTGCATAGGGGCTATCCCTTCGGGGTGGACGGAAGCAGTTCGATGGAGCCGTCGAACTGCCAAAGCGGGTTCGGTGCGTCGCCCGCCGGGGTCCGGACCAGGAAGAAGCCGTTGACTTCCTTCGGTCCGTCCCCGTCGGCGACGTACCGACCGAGTGGGGTGATGTCGAGTTGGTAGATGGCCGAGCCGGCCGCTTCGACACCAGGCAGGTGCCAGCTCACGACGCAGCGCCAGTCGTTGCCCGGTCCGACGGCGGCGACCTGGTCGCCGCCCTTGGTGCAGGCGGCCGAGGTCTGCAACTGCTCCTCGGTGACGGCCGGCCGGTTGAGCTGCCTGGTCTGCAGACGGTAGAGGTGAGCGAAGGACGTGGCGACCGATTGCTGCACCTTGTCCTGATCGATCCCGGAACCGGTGGCCCCGGTCGTCCCGATGACGACCGCGACGGTGATTGCGAACAGGGCGACCAGCGGCAGCAGTCCCGCCGTGATCGCAGCACGACCCGAGCCGTCGTGGACCGGGTTGGTGAAATCCCTGCGCAGGAAGAGGAACAGGGCCAGTGCGGTCGCCACAACCGCCCACACGAGACTGACCACCACGCCGATCATCAGGGGTTCAAGCTGGCCGGGGCTGGTGAACAGGACGTTCCAGCTGATGAAGGCATAGCCGGGCAGGGCGAGGCGGATGGCTACCGGAACCGGCAGCAGCTGAACCAGTTGCATCGCCAGCGCAACCATTGCCGGTAGCAACAATCCCATCGGGGACCGGCCGAACGCGACCGAGCCGAGCAGGCCGATGGCGGCGAGCGCCAAGGTCGGGGCGAGCGCACAGAGCCAGGCGAGCACGACCTTGCCGGCCGCGTCGCCCGCGGACAGCACGTGACCGTCGAGACCGATCAGCGGCCGGTTGCCGATCACGACGACCCCGCTGATCGCACTGGATGCGACGAGGCCGACCACCAGCACCAAGATCACGGTGAGGCTGGCGAGCGCCTTGGACGCGAAGATGCGCCGCGGCGACCGCACCGCCACCAGCAGGTGCCGCCAGGTGCCGAGCCGGTCCTCGACAGCGAAGACGTCCCCGGCGACGAGCGACGTCAGTAGTGGAAGGGCCCACGAACCCGCGAAGCCGAGGATGACCAGTGGTCCGGCCCACCCGGTGGCGTGCATCCAGCGACCGAAGAGGGTGTCGACCGGCAATGAGGACTGCCGGCTGATGACGGCGACGAAGAGCGCCGGCGCGAGCCAGCAGGCGACGATGAGCAGGCGCACCCGCCATTGCGAGAGGAGCTTGGTCAGCTCGAAGCGGTAGCCGCGCAGTACCGGGACGGGACGGACTGCCGCCGGGGTGGCGACGGTTGCGGTCATCAGATGGACTCCGGCTGCTCGGTCAGGGCAAGGAAGGCGGCCTCGAGTGGCGAGATCACCGGTGCGAGTTCGCGGACTGCGACGCCCGCGAGCACGAGCTTCTTCACGAGGTCGTCCAAGGCGGGCACCGGCGCGGACACCACGAGCAGCTCGGCATCACGCCGTACGCCGGTGTCGTCGACGACCCGGATGCCGGAGGTGTCGCCGGCCAGTCGGCGGGCGGTCGCCGCGTCCGAGGTGACGAGGCGGTAGTCGAGTTCGTGGGTCTCGGTGGCCAGTTTGGTCAGGGGGCCGGAGAAGGCGACCCGGCCGGTGGACAGGATGGTGACGTCCGAGCACAGCGCCTCGACGTCGTCCATCCGGTGACTGGACAGGACGACGGCTGTTCCCTCGGCGGCGAGCTTCGCGAGGACGCCGTGCACGTGCTTCTTCCCGGCGGGATCGAGGCCGTTCGAAGGTTCGTCGAGGACGAGCAGGCGAGGCTTGGTGAGTAGCGCGGCGGCGAGACCGAGGCGCTGCCGCATGCCGAGGGAGAAGCCGCGGACCCGGTCGTCGGCGAGATCGGTGAGGCCGACTTCATGGAGCACCTCGTCGATCCCGGCCGTCTGCTCTTTTCCGCGCAGCGCGGCGAGGGCGGCGAGGTTCTGCCGGGCGGTGAGGGAGGGGTAGAGGCCGGGGCCGTCGACGAAGCCGGCCACTCCGTCGGGAGCGGCGAGCGCGCGGCCTACCGGCGTACCGAGGATTTCGAGCCGGCCGCTATCGGCGACGGCCAGGCCGAGCAGGAGGCCGAGCAACGTCGTCTTGCCTGCTCCGTTCGGGCCGACCAGGCCGTGCACCTGCCCGGCGGCCACGTCGAGATCGATACCGTCGAGCGCCACCACCTCACCGAAGGACTTGGTGATCCCGCGAGCCCGGACGGGCTTGTCCATGAGTTCCTTCTTTCCCGACTTCTACGGAACATAGTTACGCTTTCCACCCTCGCCTGCTTCAAACGTCTAGTTGAACGTTGGGCAAACGTCAGACGACACTCCGTCACCAACAACCGCCGGCAACGCAGCCATCCGCAGCGCCGCCGACCAGTGCCGTCCCCGACAGCTCCGCCGACCACCAGCCATCCGCAGCGCCGCCGACCACTGCCGTCCCCGACAGCTCCGCCGGCCACCGCGACGTCGATCGGATCACCCCTCGCGACTTCCCCCGCCTCACCGAGGCCGCCCCGTAGGCGAAGCCCCGGCCCACCTTTTCCAGCGAACTCACCCTCCGGCGAACCCACCATTTCGGGGGTCAACCCCTCAACTGGTGGGTTGTCCGCCTGCATACCGCGCGCCAACCCACCGTTTCAGAGGGCAGCCCCTCAACCGGCGGGTTGTTCGCTTGCTGTCGTGTGCGAAGCCGGCGAACCCACCGCTTCGGAGGTTGGCGGGTGGAATGGTGGGTTGTCTGCCTGCATACCGCGCGCCAACCCACACGTTCGGGGGTCGGCGCGTCAAACGGTGGGTTTGCCGAGGGGTGGGGATACGGGAGTGCTTGGGTGGACGGATTGGTGGGGGTGGTCGGGGTGGGAAGGGCCGGGTGGCGAGGGCCGCGGGGTAAGGCGGGGTGGTCGGAGTGGAGAGGGCCGGTGGCGGCGAGTGCCGCGCGGTGGGGAGGCGGCGTGGGCGCGGTGGCGAGGAGAGCGGGGAGGGCCGGGGTGGGGAGGGCCGCGGGGTGGGCGGAAATTCGGTGGCGGGGTGGCGGGTGGGCTGGTAGCGTCCTCGGCCTGCCTTTTCGGTATCTGCGTGAAGGATCGAATCGAACCGGATGGTGTCCGGGGCGGGACCCTGTTGATCGCCATCAGTCCGTCGTTCGTATCCGTGCCAACGCGAGTCGAGGCCCCTCCATGGTCGAATCCGTCCCTGTCCACCTTCCCGAACTCGAGGCCGAGCGCGCCTTCCTCGCTCAGGCCCGTGCCGCCCTGGTGCGCATGCACTCCGACGTACTGGTGCGGGAGATCCCCGTCATCGGCGGCGAGGACAACGACGAGCGCTTCACCAACGAAGCGAACCAGCGCGCCCACCAGCAACGTGTGCTGGCTCTGGTCGACCTGCCCGACGTGCCGCTGTTCTTCGGCCTGCTCGACTACGAGCCGGGCACCATCGAGGGCATCGACCGGATCCACATCGGCCGCCGGCACGTCCACGACGGCAACGGCGTCCCACTCGTCATCGACTGGCGGGCGCGCGTCTCGGTCCCCTTCTACCGGGCGACCGCGGGCGACCGGCAGAACGTCGTACTGCGGCGTCGCTACGGCTTCTCCGATGCCGCCGAGCTGACCGGGTTCGAGGACGAGCCGCTGGTCGGAGCCGTCGCGTCCGATCAGGCCGACGCGTTCCTGCGGGCCGAGATCGAGCGGCCGCGCACCGGGCCGATGCGCGACATCGTGGCGACGATCCAGCCCGAGCAGGACGACCTGGTCCGCGCGGCACTGCATCCGTCGGTGTGCGTTCAGGGCGCGCCCGGCACCGGGAAGACGGCCGTCGGGCTGCACCGCGTGGCCTACCTGCTCTACACCGAGCGGGAGTGGCTGAGTCGTGGCGGTGTCGTCATCGTCGGCCCGAACAGTTCGTTCCTGTCCTACATCCGCAAGGTGCTTCCCGCGCTCGGTGAGGTCAACGTCCGGCAGATCACCATCGAGGAGCTGATCACGCACCCCACCACGGCGTCCGACGAGCCGGAGACCGCGCGGGTCAAGGGCGACGCCCGGATGGCCGCCGTACTGGAGCGGGCGCTGTGGTCGTACGTCGGTACGCCGGTCGAGGGAATCCTTTACAGCAAGGGATCCCGGCGCTTCCGGGTCCACGACTACGAGCTCGCGGAGATCGTCTCGGCCTTGCGCGGCTCGACGCGGTACGCACCGGGACGGAACGCCCTGGCGCAGCGGGTCGCGCACGCCGTACTGGTGCAGATGGAGCGGAGCGGTGATTCGCCGGACGATCGGGTGCAGAACGCCGTGGCTCGTTCGAAGCCGGTGAAGGATCTGCTCGCCGCGGTATGGCCGACCGTCACGCCTGAGCAGGTGTTGCACCGGTTGCTCTCCGATGCCGCGTTCCTTGCTGAGTCGGCCGAGGAGCTGACCGAAGAGGAACGTACTGCGCTGTTGTGGGCGAAGCCGGCTCGCTCGTGGAAGTCGGCCAAATGGTCGGTCGCCGACACCGTGCTGCTCGACGAACTGGAGGACCTGATCGAGCGTCGTACCGGCTCGCTCGGGCACCTCGTCCTGGACGAGGCGCAGGACCTGTCGGCGATGCAACTGCGCGCCCTCGGTCGCCGTTGCCGCACCGGTTCGGCGACCGTGCTCGGAGATGTCGCCCAGGCGACGACGCCGTGGGCCGCAGGCTCATGGGACCTGGTGCTCGGCCACCTAGGCAAGGCGGACGGGATCGTCGCCGAGCTCGATCGTGGTTTCCGCGTGCCGGAACAGATCATCAGCTACGCGGCGAGGCTGCTGCCCGAGATCGCCCCGACGCTCGGCGTACCGACCGGCGTCCGGACGGTCGCCGATGCTCTCTCGATCGTCTCCACCGACGACCTGGCCTCGGCTGTGGTGACCGCCTGCAAGACCGCCCTCACCGGTGAGGGATCGGTCGCCCTCATCGCCGCCGACACGCAGATCGTGGAGCTCCGCGATGCGCTCTCGGCCGCTGGCCTCCAACCGGCTCTTCTCGGTACGGGCGAGGAGGAGATGGACTCGTCCCGCTTGGTCTGTGTCCCGGCCACGCTCGCCAAGGGCCTCGAATTCGACGCAGTGGTGGTCGCCGAACCGGCCCGCATCGTCGCCGCCGAACCGCGCGGCCTCCAACGCCTGTACGTCGTCCTCACCCGCGCGGTCAGTGGACTCCAGATCGTGCACGCGGAACCGTTGCCCAAGGCCCTCGATCGGTAACGGTCATCTCGGCTCTGCTCGAAGCGTTTACCTCGCCCTCCAAGCCGGTACCAGCGTCGTTATCCGTTGCATAAGGCAACGATTTGCTGACGCGAAAGGTGAATGATCATGGGACCGATGACACGAATGGCCGCGATCGGGCGCCGGTGAAGGTGCGGATCGTTTTGCCGTCGACAGCCACGTGCAGGACGTCGGTGGGAAGCGGGCGTGGTACGAGAAAGGCGCCCGGTGACGGGTCACCGGGCGCCTTTCTCGAGGTGTGTCAGCTCAGGGTTGCGAGCGTGTCGTTCCAGGTTTTGGAGGGGCGCATGACGGCCGCGGCCTTGGCGGGGTCGGGCTGGTAGTAGCCGCCGAGGTCGACGGGGGAGCCCTGGACCGCGAGGAGTTCCTCGACGATCTTCTGCTCGTTGGCGGCCAGGGTTTCGGCGATCGTGGTGAAGGACTTGGCCAGGTCGGCGTCGTCGGTCTGCTTGGCCAGCTCCTGCGCCCAGTACAGCGACAGGTAGAAGTGGCTGCCGCGGTTGTCGATGCCGCCGACGCGACGGGTGGGCGACTTGTCCTCGTTGAGGAACGTCGCGGTCGCCCGGTCGAGGGTGTCGGCGAGGACCTGCGCGCGGGCGTTGCCGGTGGTCTGGGCGAGGTGCTCGAAGCTCGCGGCCAGGGCGAAGAACTCGCCGAGGCTGTCCCAGCGCAGGTAGTTCTCCTTCACCAGCTGCTGCACGTGCTTGGGGGCCGAACCGCCGGCGCCGGTCTCGAACAGCCCGCCGCCGGCCATCAACGGCACGATCGACAGCATCTTCGCGCTGGTGCCGAGCTCGAGGATCGGGAACAGGTCGGTCAGGTAGTCGCGCAGCACGTTGCCGGTGACGGAGATGGTGTTCTCGCCGCGCCGGATCCGCTCGAGCGAGAACTTGATCGCGTCCACCGGGGCGAGGATCTTGATGATCAGGCCCTCGGTGTCGTGCTCGGTCAGGTACTTGACGACCTTGCCGATCAGGTTGGCGTCGTGCGCACGGGTCTCGTCCAGCCAGAACACGGCCGGGTCGCCGGTCGCCCGGGCCCGCGTGACGGCCAGCTTGACCCAGTCGCGGATCGGCGCGTCCTTGGTCTGGCAGGCGCGGAAGATGTCGCCCGCCTCGACCGACTGCTCCAGTACGACGTTGCCGTCGGCATCGACCAGCCGGACGGTGCCGGCGGCCGGGAGTTCGAAGGTCTTGTCGTGGCTGCCGTACTCCTCGGCCTTCTGGGCCATCAGCCCGACGTTCGGCACCGAGCCCATCGTCGACGGGTCGAAGGCGCCGTACTCGCGGCAGTCGTCGAGGACGACCTGGTAGATCCCGGCGTAGCTGCTGTCCGGCAGGACGGCGAGGGTGTCGTGCTCGTTGCCGTCCGGCCCCCACATGTGGCCGGACGTCCGGATCATCGCCGGCATCGACGCGTCGACGATCACGTCGGACGGGACGTGCAGGTTGGTGATGCCCTTGTCGGAATCGACCATCGCCAGCGCCGGCCCGTCGGCCAGTTCGGCGTCGAAGGAGGCCTTGATCGCGTCGCCTTCCGGCAGCGCGGCCAGCCCGGTGTAGATGCCGCCGAGCCCGTCGTTGGGGGACAGCCCGGCCGCGGCCAGCGTCTCGCCGTACTGCTCGAAGGTCTTCGGGAAGAACGCGCGGACGACGTGCCCGAACACGATCGGGTCGGACACCTTCATCATGGTGGCCTTCAGGTGCACGGAGAACAGCACGCCCTCGGCCTTGGCCCGGGCGATCTGCTCGCTGAGGAAGCGGTCCAGCGCCGCGACGTGCATCACCGAGGAGTCGACGACCTCACCGGCCAGTACCGGGATCGACTCACGCAGTACGGAGGTCTCGCCGTCGGCGGCGACGAACTCGATCCGCAGCGAGCCGTCGGCCTCCATCACGGCCGACTTCTCGGTCGAGCGGAAGTCGTCGGCGCCCATCGTGGCGACGTTGGTCTTCGACTCCGGCGTCCAGGCGCCCATCCGGTGCGGGTGGGTCTTGGCGTAGTTCTTCACCGAGGCAGGTGCGCGGCGGTCCGAGTTGCCCTCGCGCAGGACCGGGTTCACCGCGGAGCCCTTGGTGCTGTCGTAGCGGGCGCGGATGTCGCGCTCCTCGTCGGTCTTCGGCTCGTCCGGGTACTCCGGCAGCGCGTAGCCGTGGCTCTGCAGTTCCGCGATCGCGGCCTTGAGTTGCGGGGCCGACGCCGACACGTTCGGCAGCTTGATGATGTTCGCACCCGGCGTCTTGGTCAGCGCGCCGAGTTCGGCGAGGGCGTCCGGGGTCCGCTGGTCCTCCGGCAGGTAGTCGCCGAGGGCTGCGATGATCCGCCCGGCCAGCGAGATGTCACGGGTCTCCACGCCTACACCGGCCTGCGCGGCGTACGCCTGGATCACCGGCAGGAACGAGTACGTCGCCAGGGCCGGGGCCTCGTCCGTATGGGTGTAGATGATGGTCGACTCAGTCACTCGCGTCTGTCCTCTGCTCCGTCGATGTCGCTCCTCGGGCCACCCCGGGGAGGCAACCCCACCTTAGTCGGCGGACCGGCCGGGCCCGGCGGGGAGTGGTCAAGGTCTCGGCCCGGCCGGACCGGGAGCGGCCGAGCCCTTCCGCAGACGGCCGGGACGGTCTACCTTCGCGGTACGTGAGAGCGCTCTCACCTCCTGCCTTCGTTCTTCCGCCCCCTGGAGGTGGCACCTGTGATTCCGAGCCCCGCACCAACTCACCCACACCGGACACGCCTGCGCGCGAGTCTCGTCGCCCTCGTCCTGGCCGTCTGCGCGACCCTCCTGGTGGTCGGCGTGGCGACGGCTGCCGACGACTACGCCCAGTCGGCCACCTCGCTGAACGCGACCCAGGCCCAGATCTCGTTCACCCCCACCACGGCGGCGCTGTACGTCGACGTCCACTACACCGGCACCGCCCAGGGTCAGCAGAACGTCCGCATGACGCTCAGCGGCGGCACCTGGCGGACGACGGTCAGCGGGCTGTCCACCGGCACCGTCATCGACTACTGGTTCACGTACGAGAAGAACGGCCCGCAGTACGACACACCGCACTTCTCCTACACCCACGGCGGCCCGACGACACCACCGACCACCCCGCCTACGACGCCGCCCACAACCCCGCCGACAACGCCGACGAGCTGCCCGACGCAGTCCGACGTACCGAACTTCGGTCCGAACACCCGCATCTTCGACCCGAGCATGTCGAGCGCGACCATCCAGGCGCAGCTCGACGCGGACTTCAACGCCCAGAAGGACACGCTGACCGCGCAGATGGCCAACCGACGGGTCGCGCACCTGTTCAAGCCGGGCAGCTACAGCGTGCACGACGACGTCGGCTACTACACCTCGGTCGCCGGTCTCGGCCAGAACCCTGGTGACGTCGTCATCAACGGAGCCATCACCGTCGACGCCTTCAACGAATCCGACCAAGGCGTCGCGCTGCAGAACTTCTGGCGCTCCGCGGAGAACATGGCCGTGAACCCGATCGGCGGCTCGGATCGCTGGGCGGTCGCGCAGGCGGCGCCGTTCCGCCGGATGGACATCCGCGGCAACCTGCAGCTCTACCCGGCCAGCTACGGCTTCGCCAGCGGCGGCTACATCGCCGACACCAAGGTGTCGGGCCAGACCGCCTCGATCTCCCAGCAGCAGTGGTACACCCGGGACAGCAACCTCGGCAGCTGGTCCGGCGGCGTCTGGAACATGGTCTTCTCCGGTACTACGGGCGCTCCGGCGACCACGTTCCCGAACCCACCCGAGACTACTCTCGCCACCACGCCGGTCTCGCGCGATGTTCCGTACCTGTACGTCGACGGCGCCGGCAAGTATCGCGTGTTCACGCCGTCGCTGCGCACCAACGCGTCGGGGGCGAGCTGGGCAAACGGATCCACTCCCGGTACGTCGATCCCGATGAGCCAGTTCTACGTGGTGAAGGCCGGCGACACCGCGTCGTCCATCAACTCGGCCCTGGCCTCGGGGTGCAACCTCTTCTTCACGCCCGGTGTCTACCACCTGAACCAGACGCTGAACGTGACGAAGGCCAACACCGTCGTCCTCGGCATCGGCTACCCGACGTTGATCCCGGACAACGGCGTCAACGCGATGCAGGTCGCCGACGTCGACGGAGTACGGCTGAAGGGCCTGCTGTTCGACGCCGGTACGACGAACTCGGCGGCCCTGCTGACCGTCGGGCCGTCCGGTTCCTCGGCGAGTCACGCGGCGAACCCGACCACGCTGCAGGACGTGTTCTTCCGGATCGGCGGCTCGATCGCCGGCCACGCGACCACCAGTCTCGTTGTCAACAGCAACAACACGATCGTCGACCACATCTGGGCCTGGCGGGCCGACCACGGCAATGCCGGGACCTGGGGCTGGACGCAGGCGACCGCCGACACCGGATTGCTTGTCAACGGCAACAATGTGCTGGCGAGCGGGCTGTTCGTCGAGCACTACCAGAAGAGTCAGGTGATCTGGAACGGCCAAGGTGGCAAGACGATCTTCTTCCAGAACGAGATGCCGTACGACGTACCGAACCAGGCCAGCTGGAATCGTCCGAGCGGCCGCAACGGCTACCCGGCGTACAAGGTCGGGGACAACGTGACCTCGCACGAGGCCTGGGGGCTGGGCAGCTACAACTTCTTCAACGTCAACCCGTCCGTCAGCGCGTACAACGCCTTCGAGGTGCCGAACAACACAGGGGTGCGCTTCCACAGTCTCTGCACCGTGTCGCTCAACTACCAAGGCGTGATCACTCACGTCATCAACGACACCGGCGCGGTGACGCCACCGGGCACCGTGCCGGTGAACGTGGTCAGTTACCCGTAACCGTCAGCCACCCGTCGTAGGGAGCCCGGTACCGGCCGGGCTTCCTACGAGCTGCGCATAGGGTGTTGTTCGTGGACGACCAGGCGAGTTGGCGCGAACAACGGCGCGAGGCGGCTGCCGCTCACGCCGAGGCCCTCGATCGCCGCAAGGCCGCCGAGACCCAGCAGGCCCGCGAACTGCTGGCCGGATTCATCGAGAAGCTGCGGGCGGCGGGGGTCGAGCCGCAGCCGCTCCGGGCGCCGGTCGTCGGATCGGGGACGAGCTACCGGACCGGCATCACCGGGTGGTACTTGCGCCGCAACAAGTCGCTCGGCCTGGACACCGAGGGCAACTTCTACATCCTCGGTGTCCAGCCCGGTTTGAAGGCCCGCGTGCTCGGCGTACAGGTCCTGCCGTCGGAGCCGCCCTTGATCATCGGCCTCGGCGCTCGCGACGGCGAATCCCTACCGCTGAAGGAACTCCTCCGGCTCCGCCTCGAGGAACTCGGCCTCTGACGGTCAGGCGAGCTTCGAGACCTGGTAATGGGCGATGCGCCACTCGTCGCCGATCCGGCGGACGATCACGCTGAGGTTGACCTCGAGCGTCGGGCGATCGACGAACGAGAAGGACACCTCGAGGTAGCCCAGCACGAGGTCCTCGCTGAGCTGCCTGGTCTCGACGATGTCGTACTGCGCCTTCATGCCCAGCGGCTGCGACTCGTAGTACTGCGCAACGCCTACCGGCCCGACGCTGTACGGGTGCAGACCCTGGAAGATCGCGTCGTCGGTGAGGAGCTTCCCGACGGCAGCCGGGTCGTGGGCGTCCACACCGGCCTTCCACTGGTCGAGGACCGAACGCAGGATGCTTGTCGTACTCATGCTTGGATCTCCTTGAGGTGAACGCGGCTCGGCAACGGGCCGAGGTGATGAGGAAACCGGTGTCTCAGGACGCCGGCTGCGACGGCTGCCAAGGCGACCACACCAGAGCCGATCAGCAGTGCCTGGTGGTAGCCGTTGTGGAGTAGTGGGGCGACCGCGAGCGGGCCGAGGATCTGCCCGATGCTGTAGCCGGTCGTGAGGATGGCGACCGCCCGCGGGATCTGGAGATGCGCACCGATCGCGAGGGCGAGACTGCCGATTCCGAGGAAGGTGGCGCCGAACAGCGTCGCCGAGACGAGTGCCGAGGAGACACCACCGGCGATCGCCGGTAGCGCGATGCCGACGGCCTGGACGAGCAGTGCGGCGAACAGCAGGGTCGGACGCGACCAGGTGCGGCTGAGCGTGGCCCACAGCGCGGTGGACGGTACGGCGGCCAGCCCGACCAGTACCCAGGCGCCCGCGCCGGCCCGGCCGTCGACCGTTTGGTTGATCGCGGCAACCAAGAACGTCCCCGCGACGATATAGCCGACGCCTTCCAGCGAGTAGCTCGTGACCAGGGCCGCGAACCATCGTCCACCGGGCCGGCGTCGGGTTTCGTCGTTGCTCCCCTGATGAGGAACGCGGAGCTGCCAGGCCGGGATGGTCAGTGCGACCGACAAGGCCGCAGCTGACCACCACGCGGCCCGCCAGCTACCCGTCGTACGGAGTAGGAGGACGGCTGCGCCCGAGAGTGCGATACCTGCTCCTATGCCGCCGAATGCCCAGCCGATGAGGTGCTTTGCGGGACTCGTGAGCAGGCCACTGACCGCGATCACGAAGACCATCGCGCTGGCGATCCCGGCCACGAGCCTCAGCACAACCCAGTGACCACCGCTGGTGGTGATCGGCATCAGAGCGAGTGTGCCGATCAGCACCAGCAGCGATCCCCGCAGTACCAGGCGCGAGCGGATCAGGGCCGGCATCACGATCGCGGCCAGCGCACCGATCAGATAGCCGACGTAGTTGGCCGTCGCGAGTCCCGCACCAAGCCGCGGTGACATCCCGGCCTGCGCCTGCATGAGGGGCAGGATCGGCGTGAACACGAATCTGCCGATACCCATCCCCACCGCGAGCGCCGCCGCCGCTTCGCCCGCGAGGCGCCACGGCCGGACCGATGGATAGCTGGCTGGCATCGCGGACTCCTTCCGGGTTTGCGGGTGGATCAGTGGCCGGCGCTCTGGCCGCCGTCGATGTGGAGGATCTCGCCGGTGACGAAGGGGGCGTCCTCGAGGTAGGTGATGGCGTTGACGACATCGCTGATCTCGCCGATCCGGCCCACCGGGTGCAGGCCGGCCAGCGCCGCGTGCGTCTCCTCGGGGTGCATCGGGGTGTTGATGATGCCGGGGGAGACCGTGTTCACCCGGATGCCGCGGGCGGCGTACTCGACGGCCAGCGATCGGGTGACCGCGTTGAGGCCGCCCTTGGTCAGCGAGGCGAGCGCGGACGGGACGTTGGTGTTGGCGTGATCGACCAGGCTGGTCGAGACGTTGACGATATGGCCGCTGCCCTGCGCGACCATCGTTTCGACCGCGCGGCGGGTGATCTCGAAGAAGCCGCGCAGGTTCACGCCGGCCACGAGGTCGAAGTCCTCGTCGGTGTAGTCGGTGAACGGCTTCGCGACGAACACACCGGCGTTGTTGACGAGCGAGTCGATCCGGCCGAAGGCGTCCAGGCCGTGCTCGATGATCCTGGTGCCCACGCCGGGGGTGGCGATGTCGCCCGCAACGTTCAGCACCCATGGGTCGTCGGAGGGCTGGATCGAGCGCGAGTTGGCGACCACGGCGTACCCGAGTTTGCGGTAGGCGGTCACCAGGGCGGCGCCGATTCCTTGGGATGCGCCGGTGACGACGGCGACTTTCTGGTTCATGGTGGTGGTTTCTCCTGTCTGCGGACCGGTCTGGAGACCGATCGTTCTCTGCCTCCGATGGTGGCTCGGTGCACCGGGGTTCACCACGACCGATCGGCTCTCTGCTGAGAGGCTGAAGCTCCTACTGGCCTACGATCGGCGGATGGAACTACGGCAGCTGCGGTACTTCGTCGCGGTGGCTGAGGAGCTCAACTTCAGCCGCGCCGCCGCCCGCCTGCAGATCGCGGGTCCGTCGCTGTCCCAGCAGATCAAGGCGCTGGAGCGCGACCTCGGCGTACGCCTGTTCGATCGCAACCGGCGATCCGTCACGCCGACCGCCTCGGCCGACGCCCTGCTGCCCAAGGTCAGGGCGCTGCTGGCAGAAGCCGACGAGTTGCGTCGCTCAGCGGCCGGGCTGTCGGCGGCCGAGCCGGTACGCCTCGGCTACGTCAGCTGGTACCCGCCGGATCTGGTCACCCGGGTGACCGGGGTCGCCCAGTTGCACATCGACACCTGGGTGATGCCGTCGCATACCCAGGCCGCCCGGGTCGTCGACGGCAGCGTCGACCTGGCGATCGCCTGGATCACCACCGATGCGCTCGCTGCCAACCGCCTCGAAGCGAGTTTCATCAGCGTCGACCGGCTGCACGCGCTGTCCGTCGGTCCCGACGACAGCCCGGTCCGGGCGAAGGATCTCGCCGTACCGGTCGACGCCGACCTGGCGACCTGGTCGTCGTGGAACGAGTACGCCGAGGAGTTCGCGCACGCGACCGGTGCGCGGCTGGAGTACACCGATGACGGTGGCATCACCCCGCCGTCGCTCTTCGACCACGTCCGCAGACTCGGCCGTCCGGTCCTGAACTCGCCGAAGCGGACCGCGTTCGAGCTGCCGCCGGACATCGTCCAGCGTGAGGTCGTCGCGCCCACGCCGTACTGGACGTGGTCCTTGATCTCGCGCCAGGACGAGCCGCGGGCCGCCGTCCGGGCCGCGGCGCAGGCGCTCACCCACGACGTCGCTCCGCTCGACCTCGATCCGGCGACGACCTGGCTGCCGGCGAAGGATCCCTACGCTGCGGGTGCCAGGTAGACCCAGCGGCCGTCCGCACGGACGAAGCGGCTGTTCTCGTGCTGCTCGCCGGGTCGGCCGTCGGCCAGGTAGTGGGCGCGGAACTCGACCGTCCCTTCGGTATGGAAGGCGGTCCCGCCGACCGTGTTCAGGATGTCGAGCGCGGTCCATTCGAGGTTGTCCTCGAAAGTCAGGTGCGGCGGGCGGGTGGCCGCGGCCCAGGTGTGCAGCAGATAGGCCGCGTCCCGGACGACGTAAGCGACGTACCGCGATCGCATCAACTGCTCGGCGGTCATCGCTGCCTTTCCCCGATGCAGGCGCCCACAGCAGTCGTCATAACCGGCGTCGAGTCCACAAGGGCAGGGTTCGGCCATGCCCACAATCTAGTCGGTGCGAAGTGTGATGGTGGCGGCGATCAGGAGCACCGAGGTTGTGGCGATGGCGGCGATAACCGCGGAGACTCCGATCCAGCTGACTGTGAGGGGGAGCAGGAGGATGACGGCAACGCAGCTCAGCAGGAAGACGGGTGGGATGACCGGCTCGTCGACCAGCGGAGCGTGCACCGCCCACAGCAAGGTGAGGAAGACGGCGACCGGGATGGCGACGGCGTACGTGACTTCGAGTGGCGGCGCCTCGACGTGGTGGCCGGTCTGCCCGACAGCGACCTCCAGGCCCGCGCCGAGGGCGGCTAGCGCGGCGAAGATGCCGTAGTGGCTGTAGCCCCACAGGTAGGAGCGTTCGCGGCGCGCGCTGAGGGCCTCGCCGGCCGGCTCGAGGAAGTAGAGCCACCAGAGCGCGAACAACAAGACGAGTGACGAGATCGCGACGGTGATGAACGCCCCGCTGATCCCGGTCGCGTCCAGGGCGCCTTGTACGCCGGTCGCGGCGGCGAGGACGCTCTCGCCGAGCAGGATGATCGTGAAGAGGCCATAGCGCTCGGCGATGTGGTGTGGGTGCCAGTTGGTGGGCGCGGTGCGTTCGGCCCAGCGCGGGACGAGAAGATCGAGGACGGCCAGCACCAAGAACAACGGAAGCTGGGTCGACGGTGGCAGCGCACCGGTGTCGAGCAGGACGAGGCGGAGCACCCATCCCACCTGGACGACGGCGATCCCCGCCGCGTAGCGGAACGCCGTACGCCGGCTGGCCGGGTCCTCGATTCCGGCTCGCACCCATTGCGCGACCAGGGCGATCCGCATGATCACGTAGCCGATCGTGATGGCGCGGAAGTCCGAGTGGTCGGCCGCCGCCGGTACGCCGGCAGCCAGCACCAGGACGCCCGCCATCTGCAGCATCGTGAGCAGCCGGTAGGCCACGTCGTCGGTGTCGTAGGACGAGGCGAACCAGGTGAAGTTCATCCAGGCCCACCAGATCGCGAAGAACACCTGCAGGAACGGCACGATCGAGACCAGCGCGTGCGCATCGGCGATCTGGTGCGCGAGCTCAGCCGTGACGGCCGCGACCGCGACCACGAAGGTCAGGTCGAACAGCAACTCGAGCTGGCTGGACACGCGGTGCGGTTCGTCGATCGGCCGTGCGCTCATCGGCACCCGGATCCGGATCCTGGCGTTTGCTCCGGGCAAGGGTCTTCTCCTGTCGTCGACAGCTGAGACAGCACAGCGACCACCACTGTGACAGGCGCCACCCGAAAGTCGCAGCGCCGGAGCTGTCACAGGCTCCGGCGCTGTCCGGTCTTAGCTGGTGACCGGGCGGTGACGAGAGCCGCCGGCGGACAGGAAAGGTGTGCCATGAAGATCGTGGTTATCGGCGGTACGGGCCTGATCGGGTCGAAGCTGGTCGCGAAACTCGGCGAACACGGACACGACGCGGTGGCGGCCTCGCCGAACACCGGTGTGAACACGATCACCGGCGAGGGACTCGAGGCCGCGCTGGCCGGCGCGGACGTCGTGGTCGACGTGTCGAACTCGCCCTCGTGGGAGGACGACGCCGTGATGGAGTTCTTCCGGACCTCCACCAGCAACCTGCTCGCGGCCGAGGCCGCCGCGGGCGTCGGCCACCATGTCGCGCTGTCCGTGGTCGGGACCGAGCGTCTCCAGGAGAGCGGCTACTTCCGGGCGAAACTGGCGCAGGAGAAGCTGATCGAGGATTCCTCGATCCCGTACTCGATCGTGCGCGCGACGCAGTTCTTCGAGTTCGTGCCGAGTATCGCGGACGCGGCGTTCGACGGGACCGCGGTCCGGCTGGCGCACGTGTTCTTCCAGCCGATCGCCGCCGAGGACGTGGCGCAGGCCGTCGGCCGGGTCGCGGTCGGCACCCCGCTGAAGGGACAGGTCGAGGTCGCCGGCCCGGAGCGCTTCCGGATGGACGAGTTCTTCCGCACAGTACTTGCCGAGCGCAACGATCCGCGCGAGGTCGTCACCGACCCCGACGCCGTGTACTACGGGATCTCGCCGACCGAACGCGCCCTCGTCCCCGACGACGACGCGACCCTCGCCGAGACCACCTACGCCGCCTGGGCCGCCAAGTGAGCTGTGCCGAGAGAGGGAGGAGCGATGACCATGCCGGCTGAGAACGACTTCCTGCACCAACTCGAAACCGAGGTCGAGGTCGAGGTGACGATGGCCGAGGCCGGTCAGCCCGACGAGACCGCCGGTCCGGCGACCTGGCTGGTGGACCCGGCCGACGCCGTCCGCGACGAGGTCGCGCTCCACAGCCTGCTGGGTGCCGTGGAGGCGCTGGAGCACGACACCGCTGCGGACCTCCAGCAGCAGCCCTGGCGATAGCTCCTGGATGCTGCAGGCAACAAGTTGGCTACGGCAGCATCGGGGCTTGGGTATTACATGTCGAGCACGACGTCGTCCGTGGGGCGGGCGCAGCAGATCAGCGCCTGGCCCTCGGGCGCGGGTTCGAGTGGGCTGGGGGAGTAGCTGACCTCTCCGGACAGCAGCGGGGTGACGCAGGTATGGCAGACGCCGGTCCGGCAACTCCACCGGGTCGGCACATCGCAGGCCTCGGCGAGCTCCAGCAGACTGGTGCCGTCGAACGGCGTCGAGATGCCACTGCGGGCGAAGGTCACCATCGGGCCGGTTCCGGGCGCGCCCGGTGGTTGATGCGGTGGACGGCTGACCTGGCCGGTGACACCGGGGTTGGTCGACGGCAAGGCGCCGAAGAGCTCAGTATGGATGTGATCCGGCGCGAGCCCGGCTGCGGTCAGCGCTTCCCGCAGGTCGGCCATGAACGAAGCCGGCCCGCAGATGTAGGCACTCGCGTCGACCGGAAGCTGGAGCTCCAGCAGCTTCTCCTTGGTCAGCCGCCCAGTGGTTCCGCTGTAGTACAAGTGTTCCCGCGCGTTGGGCAGCGATTCGATCAACGCACGTGCCTCCGCCGCCAGCGGATGCTCCTGCGTACTGCGGGCGCTGTGGATCCACCACACTTCCCGCGTACTGCGGACGCTCGCGAGCTGGTGCAGCATGGCGAGCACCGGCGTGACTCCGATGCCGGCGGAGATCAGCAGCACAGGGCCGGCCTGTTCGTCGAGCACGAAGTCCCCGCGCGGCGCGGCCGCCTCGACGACGGCGCCCTTGTGCAACTTGGTGGTCAGGTAGCCGCTGACTTCGCCGTACGGCTCGTGCTTCACGCTGATGCGATACCGCTCGCCGCCGGGAGCCGACGACAACGAGTAGCTCCGCACCGGCACCCGTACGCCGGGGTCGGCGATCCGGAGCGTGAGGTACTGACCGGCCAGCGCCGGCGGCAAGGGGGTGCCGTCGGGCGCGGCCAGGAAGATCGAGGAGACCGTCGCGCTCTCTGCGACCACGTCGGTGACCTGCAACGGGCGGAAGCCGTTCCAGGACGGCTCGTTCGGGGATGCTTTGAGGAGATCCCGGAACGAACCTTGCCAACCGGGGCTGAGGGCGGGGATCTGGGTGGCGCGGACGAGGTCCGCCCGATCACGGTCGGGCAGGTAGAGAAGCGCGTCGATCGCGGCGACAGTCATGGCGTGCGGACCGGTCGCGGTCTTGACGATCTGATCGCCGGCCGCGACCTCTCCTTCGGCGATGACGCGCAGGTAGAAGCCGGGGCGATGATGGCTGACCAGCAGGGCGGGCAGTTCGGGCTCACCCATCCGCAGGCCGACCCGGTAGCAGGTGACCCGCGGCTGGGTGACCTCGAACTCCGCCGTACCGATCCGGTACCGGTCACCGATACAGACCTCGTCGTCGGGCAGCCCGTGGACGGTGAAGTTCTCGCCGAACTGGCCGTAGCTGAAGTCGTCGCGCCCGAAGTACTGCTGCCAGTACCGGTAGGAGTCGAGCTGGTAGACGAGCACGGCCCGCTGTTCGCCGCCGTGCCCGGCTGTGTCGCCCTGGCCGTCCCCGTCGAGGTTGAGCCGGCGGACCGTCGCCGGCCCGTCGACGGGATACTTCCAGACGCCGGTGTAGACCGTCTTCCCGTTCCAGGTCACGTCCTTCGGCTTGCCGACGTTCACCGACACGAGCGAAGGGTGCGACCGGCCGGCGTCGAACGAAACCTGTCCCGTCACACCCAACACTGCACCACGCCACCGCGTGCTGCCGCAATGAGCTCAGGCGAGGCGGATGCGGAAGATTGCCTCGTGGGCGTCGTGGCTGTCGACGTTGAGCGGAATGATCTTCGAGTTGAGCAGCTCGAGCTGGACCGTGCCGTCGCCCGGCAGCCAGTCGATGCGGTCGATGCCACTGCCGAAGACCTTGCCCTCGTTCGGCTGGCCGGTCGCCTGGTCGTAGTTCGGGTTGTTGGTGTCCGCCGTCCAGATCACCGCCGTACCGCGGTCGTGGTAGTTCATCACGCGTTCGCGGTGGGTCTTCTTGTGCAGATCCCAGTACTGGCGCAGGTTCGGGTTCTGCGTGCCGTTGTAGGCATCGTGCATGTAGTGCGTGTTGATCAGCACGAACTTGAGCGCCGAGTTCGTGCCGTACTGGACGGCGACCTCGTTGATCCAGCGAGGCGGCGATTCCCCGGGGACGACGCCGTGCACGAAGACCGAGTTGTAGTTGACGACCGTCCACGGCGCCGGCACCGAGATCGGTACGCGGAACGAGCTCGGATCGTTGAGGAACAAGTTGTTGTACGACGGCCCGAAGTGCTGCGCGATCATCGCCGGCTCCCCCGTGTCGCCCTCGCTGATCTCCTGCCAGCCGACGAACGGCCTGGTCCCGTCACCGTTGCGCACGGCCTGGATCGCGGCATCCCGGGCGCCGAGGTTCTTCCGCCCGATGTTCGCCGTGATCACCGGGAGCCGCACCCACTCACCGGCCGCAACGGCACTCTCGCCCACCGCCCCGGCCACCGCGACCCCGGCCAGCGCTCCACCTCCGAGCCTGAGCGCCTGCCGCCTGCTGATCCTGCTACCCATCTCCACCTCCACAAGAGCCCGGCCTCACAGCCGGTTGGCGATCGTCAAATCCAGCACTCACCAGATCACACCGAAACCACCAGCCACCCCATCTCGACCAAACCCGATCAGGACGCCCGGTACGACGTACGACCTCACCCTCCGGTTGCACCGGCTCGACCGTGCTTGACCTCAACTTCAGTTCAGGTTGCAGGCTGTCGCCATGAGCATCTTCACCGCATCGGAACTCGCCTATCTGGCTAAGCAGAAACTCGGCCGGCTGGCCACGCAGGCGCCTGACGGGACGCTCCAGAACAATCCCGTCGGGTACTTCGTCAACGCGGCGGGGGGCTACCTCGATATCGGTGGACACGGTATGGGTGCCAGCCGGAAGTTCCGCAACGTCCAGCTCGCCGCCCAGGTCAGCCTGGTCGTGGACGACCTCTCCACCGAGCACGGCTGGCAGGTCCGCGGCATCGAGTTCCGCGGCCGCGCCGAGGCGCTGACCGACGTCGACCCACCGATGCCCGGCTTCAGCCGCGAGATCATCCGAATCCACCCCACCCGCATCCTCACCTGGGGCCTCCCCAACAGCACCACCCGCAACCTCCCCTGAAACCACTCAGTACGGTGCCTGGATGACGATCGTGAGGCAGTTCGAGAACGATCACTACACACCGGAGGACGGCGTTCTCGTCGTACGCGATGCAGGCGGCGGGTTCGGTGCGGACGAGCGGTCCGCGATCGACGCGCACCCGTGCGGCACGATCGTGCGAACGGGGCAGGGTTGGCTCTACGCGAGCGGAGGAGACGGGCCGTGCGTGGTACGCCTACGGCTGCAAGCCGACCGGCCCGCTGACGACGACGACTGGGCAGAGCTGGTCGAAGTACCGTACGGCAGCCTGTCCGGTGCCGTCGAACTGTCGTTGCTGACAACTTCCAGCGGCCTGGAGCAGCTACGTCTCGGCGAGCCGGGGTTGTACCGCCTGCGGGTGGCTCATCGCCCGCTGCCGCGAACTGTCGGACCGATGCCGGACATGGACGACGAGGAAGCCGAAGAGCACCAGGAGCCGACCGAACTCTGGCAGTTGGACTTCTGGCAGGTCCGCGAACCGGCTGAGCCGCCGCAGTGGATCCGGCGACGCAGACCAGCGGTCCGGCCGCTCGACCCGGGCTGGAGGTCGCTGCTCGACTTCCAGGTGCTCGAGATTCCGAACGTGGTGCTGTGGGCCGGTGGCGAGAACGGTTTGACGATGGACGAGCTGCGCCAGTGGGCGATCGACCACTACCGAGGTGACCAGTGGCTCGATCAGCCGTTGTCGACCTACACCACCCCGGGCCATCCGAGCCTGGCCGAAATCGCCGCCCAGGTAGGTGTTCCGGAGCCCACCATCAGGCGCGACGTACTACCGCTGGCTGTTGCGCTCGGGCTGCTGAGGTTCGAAGGCACTCGGTACGTCGGCGTCGAGCGACCGCGGCCGGCGCAGGAGGTCCTCCGACTTCCCGCCAAGTTGGTGGAGGTGCTCGAGGCGACTCAGCTGGCGCAGCAGTACACCGGGTACGCCGCGGATCTCATCTCTGTCGTCTTGTGGTCCCGGCCCGAGCAGAGCGTCGCCGAGTTGGCCAGTCGCACGCTGGCCTCCGAAGACCACGTACGACGTGCGCTCCGGTACGCCGAGCGTGTCGGCCAGGCGCGCGTTGAGTGGGTGTCGGACGACGAAGTCATCCTGGTGCCACTCAAGCGGGACTCGCGCTACTAGCATGCCGTTTCCCCGCGTGATGAGGAGGAAGTGAATGGTGCGTGGAGGCGAGTGTGAAGAGCGGTTGCTGGGGGATCGGGAGCTGGGTGAGTTGCTGGAGGGGGCGTTTGCGGAGTTGGTGGGGCGGTATGGGGGTGAGGGGCGGTCGCGGGTGAAGGAGGGGGCTCGGTTTCTCGTGGTGTTGGGGGAGGGTGGGGTGGCAGTGGGGTGTGGGGCGGTGCAGGTCTTCGGGGATGAGAGTGAGCATGCCGGGGATGGTGAGCTCAAGCGGATGTATGTGGTGCCGGCGGCGCGGGGGCGTGGGTATGCGCGGGCGCTGTTGGCCGGGTTGGAGGACCTGGCGCGGGGGAGTGGGCATCCGGTACTGCGGTTGGCGACCGGGGAACTGCAGCCCGAGGCGATCGCGTTGTACGAGTCGAGTGGTTATGTGCGTACTGCGTCCTGGGGTAAGTACGTCGATCAGCCCCTGACCCGGTGCTACGCGAAGGCGCTCGTCAGTTGAGGGCGAGGCGCATGAGGATCCGGGGGTGGCCTGCCAGGGTGGAAGTGGTGTCGGCGGCCTTGGTGAAGCCCGCCTGTTCGAAGTTCTTGCGGAGGCCGGCGTAGGCCATCGTGAGGTCGACCTTGGCGTCGCCGTTGTCGAGAGGGTAGGCCTCGATCGCCGGTGCCTGGTGGGCGCGGGCGAACTCGACCGCACCGGTGATGAGGTGGTGCGAGATGCCCTGGCCGCGGTGGCCGGGTCGGACGCGGATGCACCACAACGACCACACCGGTAGGTCGTCGACGTAGGGGATCCTGCGATTGCGGGCGTAGGTGGTATCGGCGCGAGGCGCGACACCGGCCCAGCCAACCGGGGTCTCGCCGTCGTAGGCGAGCACTCCCGGCGCGAGCTTCGCCCGGCACAGTTCGGCGACGAACTCACCCCTAGCCGGTCCGTGCAGCGAGTTGTTCAGCTTGGACGGGATCCGATGGCTTAGACACCAGCACACCGTCGCGGTCGGAGACTTCGGCCCGATCACCGCCCGCACGTCTTCGAAGACCGAAGCCGGCCGAATCTCGATGCTCATACCGAGGGATCGTACGACGTACCAGCGTCAGCCGGCGCCCTCGAAACCGACCACTGCAGCAGGAAACGAAGACCTTCGGACGACTGGGAATCGGCCGCTGCCGTGTAGGCGATCAGGAACTGCTCCGGATGGGTGTCGACCGTGAACTGCTGGACCTCGAGAGTCAGCTCCCCGACGACCGGATGGACATAGGTCTTGGTCAGCTGGTGCGGTCCGCGGACCTGGTGGGTCGCCCACCAGTTGCGGAAGTCGGCATCCCCGGCCTGCAGCTCGTCGATCAGCGCGTGCAACGCGGTGTCATCGGGTTTGCGGCCCGCCTCCATTCGCAGTACCGCGACGCACTCGCGCGCGGCGCGCGGCCAATCGGCGTACAGAGCCCTGAAGTCCTTGTCGAGGAAGGTGAGCCAGATCAGGTTGCGTCGTGGCGGCGCGACCTGCTCGAAATCGATCAGCAGTGCCGCGGCCCCGCCGTTCCAGGCAAGAACGTCCATCGTGCGACTCAGCACCATGGCCGGTACGTCGTGCATGGTGTCCAGCAGCTGCCGCAACTGCGGCGACACCGCGGCCCGCGCCGGCTGGCGTGCGGCAGCACCTGGTACGACGTCCGCCGCGGCGAACAGGTAGTCGCGCTCGTCGGCCTCCAACCCCAGCGCGTCGGCGAGGGCATCCAGAACCGGGCGGGAGACCCGTCGGCTCCGGCCCTGCTCCAGCCGCACGACGTAGTCGACACTCACGTGCGCGAGCTGGGCCAGTTCCTCGCGGCGCAGTCCGGGAACGCGGCGCAGCCGGCCGTCGTCCGGTATACCCACCTGCTGAGGATCGACCGCGGCGCGACGCGCCCGAAGGAAGTCGCCGAGCTGATTCATGACACCAGTGTCCCCATGATCCGCGAGAAATGCCTGGTACTGGCTTGCCTAGGCAGAACCCTCCCTGGAACGCACCCGCGACGACGGCGACCGTGGAGTGGCCACCGAGTTCAAGGAGCCGCAATGAGAATTGATGTCACATTCCCGAGCAACGGCCTGCAAATCGCCGGCCACCTCTATGTCCCCGACCAGCACACGGGTGTACCTGGGCCCGCGGTCGTGGTCGGGCATCCGGGCACCGGCGTGAAGGAGCAAGCAGCGGGCCTGTACGCCGCCAGGCTGGCCGCCGAGGGTCTCGTCACCCTCGCCTTCGACGCCGCGTACCAGGGCGAGAGCGAAGGGGAGCCGCGGGGACTGGAGGATCCGGCGCAGCGGGTCGAGGACCTCAAGGCGGCGGTGTCGTTCTTGACCACGCGCGATCAGGTTGACCCGGAGCGGATCGGCGTACTGGGCATCTGCGCCTCCGGCGGCTACGGTCTCGCGGCCGCCGGTACCGACCATCGGATCAAGGCGCTCGCGACGGTGAGCGGTGTCGACATCGCCCGGCAGTTCCGGTTCGGTGCCGATGGCAACCAAGATCCGGCGGTGCTGCAGAGCATGCTCGACGCGGCAGCACAAGCCCGTACCGCGGAAGCGCAGGGCAAGGAGCCGCAGACCTTCGACCTCTTCCCGGCGACCGAGCAGGATGCGCGCCGGGGCGGACCGCATGTCTTCGAGGGCTGGGAGTACTACAGCAGCCCGCGGGGCATGCATCCGCGATCGGCGAAGGCGATGCCGTGGAGCAGCGTCGACCGGATCGCCACCTTCGATGCCTTCCGTGCGGCCGATCTGATCACACCGAGGCCGTTGTTGATGATCGTCGGCCGCGAAGCCGTCACCGCGTGGATGGCCGTCGAGGCGTTCCAGCGAGCACACGGTCCGAAGGAGCTGTTCTGGATCGAGGGTGCGAGCCACGTCGACCTGTACGACAAGGACGAGTACGTCACGCCGGCGGTAGCTAAGCTGGCTGAGTTCTACGCTGCGCTCTGAAGGCGCGGCGGTAGGCGCTCGGCGTGGTTCGTACGGCGGACTGGAAGCGGCGGCGGAGGTTGGTGGCCGAGGACAGGCCGACCCGGGTGGCGATGGTCTCGATCGGCAGGTCGGTTTCCTCAAGCAGGACACGGGTTCTGGCGATGCGCTGGGCGAGCAGCCATTGGCCCGGAGCCGTCCCGAGCTGCTCGGCGAAGCGGCGAGCGAGGGTTCGTGGCGAGACATTGATCCGGGCGGCGAGATCGTCCACCGTGATCGGTTCGGCAAGGTGATCGGTCGCCCAGTCGAGGAGTTCGCCGAGAGATTCGTTCGGTACTACGGCGGCTTCGGCGCGGTACTGGACTTGGCCGCCTTCGCGGTGTGGCGGCATCACCATCCGGCGCGCGATCCGGGCGGCGTACGCGGCGCCGTGGTCGGCACGGATCAGCTGCAGGCAAAGGTCGATCCCGGTGCCGGAGCCGCCGCTGGTCGCGATGTCGCCGTGGTCGATGTAGAGCACATCCGGGTCCACCTGCACGGCCGGGAAGCGGCGCTGCAGCTCGTCGGCGTACCGCCAGTGGGTGGTGATCCGGCGCCCGTCGAGCAGCCCGGTCGCAGCCAGTGCGGCCGCACCCGAACAGATGCTGACGAGGCGGGCGCCCCGCCGATGCGCCCGGCGCAGAGCACGCAGTACGGCGGGGGAGGGCTCGCGATCGAGCGGCAACCAGCCCGGTACGACGATGGTGTCCGCGCGCTCCAGTCTTCGCAGGCCTGTCGGCACCACCATGTCGAAACCTTCAAGGGTCGCAACGGCGCCAGGCTGTTCGGTGCACACGCTGAACGAATAGCGCTCGTCACGGAAGACGGCGGCGACACAGCCCAGCTCGAAGCTGGACTGGGGCGCCGTCACCAGGGCCACTACTCGATGCACGACCATGGCAGAAAAGTACCGGATCGGGACTATTCAGACACTGGGAAGCGACACGGCAGCGTTCCAGGATGGACGACATGCAGAACTTCGAATGGGCGGTGGCCGACGACGTACCGAGCCGTGAGGTGTTCCCCGGTATCAAACTGCGGACCCTCTGGAAGGGCGAGGTCGCGTCGGCGCACCTGCTGCAAATGGAACCCGGCTCCTGCTGGGAGGGCATCGACGTCCACGAGCCGGGACCGGAGGAGGTGTTCGTCGTCGAAGGCGTCTTCAACGACGGGATCCGCGACTACCCCACTGGTTCGTTCATCCACGCCCCGGCCGGCTCGTCCCATGTCCCACAGTCGGCCGAGGGCTGCACGTTGTTTCTCTTCTACCCTGAGGGTTAGCCGAGACCCGTGGCGATCCGGTTGAGCATCTCGGTGACGAGCTCCTCGCTGGTGCCGAAGTTCAGCCGGGCGAAGGTGGTCGCCGCCGGGTCGTAGCTGGTGCCCGGGCTGAGCGCGACGCCGGCCTTCGAGAGCAGGAAGCGAGCCGGGTCCTCGTCGAGCGCACCGGCGAAGTCGAGCCAACCGACGTACGTGGCTTGCGGGGGAGTCCACGAGACTCCGGCCGGAAGCCCCGTGTCGATGACGGTGCGGTTCCGGTCGAGTTGGCGCAGGACGTCGTCGAGCCAGTCGTCGCACTGCGAGAACGCGACCTCGGCCGCGAGCACGCCGAGCAGGCCGGCCTGTTCGGAGGCGATCGACGATCGGCGTACGACGTCCTGTGCGCGATCCGAGGCGGTGACCATCATCGCGGCCTTCAGCCCGGCCAGGTTGAAGGCCTTGGACGCCGAGGTCAGCGAGATCCCGCAGGACCGGGCAGCGTCCGACACCTCCAGCCAGGGCACATGCTTGGCGCCGCCCGGAAGGACCAGCGGCGCGTGGATCTCGTCGGCAAACACCCAGGCGCCGTACTGCGCGCAGAGGTCGGCGATCTGCTCCAGTTCCTCGCGCGGCAGCACCCGGCCGGTCGGATTGTGCGGGTTGGCAAGGATCAACACATCGAGGCCGTCCCGCAGCTGCGCGACGAGCCTGTCGAGATCGAAGGACCCGTCCGCGGCCAACGGGATCGGCACCAGCGAGAAACCGGCCGGCGGCAACTGCAGCAGGAACGGGGGATAGGCGGCGGATGCGAAGCCGACCGAGCCGCCCGGCGCGACGATCCGGCACAGCTCGATGAGGCCGAGCATCACGTCGGGCACGAGGGCGAGCTGATCCGGATCGACCTGCCAGTCCAGCCGTCGCCGCGCGAACCCGGCGAACGCCTCACCCAGCGAAGCCGGTACTCCGGCCGTGTAGCCGAGGTCGCTGCGCGAAACCGCGTCGTGCAGGACCGCGGCGATCGGCTCCGCCAGCTCGAAGTCCATCTCCGCCACGGTCGCGGCGATCACCCCGTCGCCGTAGCCGAACCACTTCTCGCTCCGTCGCTGCTGCAATTCGTCCAGTGCCGGAACCTTGGGCATGGTCCTCCTTCGATCGGCTGAGTGCTTCTCCCCGTACCCAGCCCGGCCGGTTTCAGGCCGGCGGCCGCGGCTCGGTGTTCCCCGCGTGCGTGCCGTCCGCCGGGAGTTTGCGGGTGTCGATCAGCTGCTGGGCGACGTCGCGCAACTTCGTGTTGGTGTCCTGCGAGTAGCGCTTGAGGATCGCGAACGCGCGGTCGCCGTCGACGTCGAAGCGCTCCATCAGGATGCCCATCGCCTGGCCGACGAGTTTGCGGGCGTCCACCGCCTGCGCCATCGAGACCTCGTGCCGCGCGGTGGCGACAGCGACCGAGGCGTGCCGGGCGAGGATGTGGGCGATCGCCTCGTCGTCGGCACCGAACGCGTCCGGCTCGGGACTGTAGAGCCCGAGTACGCCGACGGTCTGCGGCCGCGTGCCGCCCGTCAGCAGCGGTACGTCGAGGACGCTGCGTACTCCGAGCGCCGCGACCTTGGCCGCCCATTCCGGCCAGCGCTGCTCGGTACTCGTGTCAGGGATCAGCACGGTCGTCCGCTCCCGCAGCGAGGTCACCAGTGGCCCGTTGTCACTGGAGATCTGCATCTCGTACGCCTCGGCGACGACCGGATCGGTGACAGCGGCAACCTCTGGGCGACGGCCACGGACGTTCAGCACGATGCCGGCGTACGAGCAGTTCAGCGCCTGCAGCGCGAACTGGGCAACCGCTTCGACAGTCTCCACCAGGCCGTCGGCGTCGTGCAGCTCGATCGCCAGCCGTGCGAACGTGTCGGCGACCTGCTGGCCGTCGGCCTGATCGGCTGCATCGAGGGGTGCCTGCTCGGCAGCCACCCGGGGGGACTGAGTCATGGGCACATCATGCCAAGCCCACGCCGAAGGCGGGCGCGGACACGGACGCCGGCTCAGTCCACGGATGATCTGCTACGCGGAGTAGCAGAACAGCTACGCGGGGGGCCTCAGGCGTGGTCGCCGTCGAGGAGTTCGTGGAGTTCGGCGACCGCCTTGGTGATGTCCTCGTAGTCGTTCTGGGCGGCGCGCGACTCGGCGCTGATCACGCCGCAGCGGTGCACGCGACGGAAGTCGCCGTACGGGAACTTGTAGCGCCCCTTGGTCTCCTCGCTTGCCTCGGTGTCGACCCCGAGGTACCACTTGCCGTACTCGCTCCAGCCGTGCTTGTCGACGTACGCGTTCTCGTCGTCGGCGCTCGGCGCGTGCTCGCTCCAGTCGTCGCGCTCGTCCATCACCGTCTGGTTCTTGCGGGCCAGGCTCTTGGCGTGGTCGAAGGCGGCCTTGTTGAGTTTCACCGTCATCGTGGTCAGCTCCTCCACTGTCGGACGCGTCCCAAGTGCCCAGCCGGAGGGTCCGAAAACACCTCAGGTACTTCGTGCCGCTGCCTGCAGTCGCTCCGCCAGGACGCGACAGCGGTCCGTCAGCTCGGGCGGATCGAGTACTTCGAAGGGGTGCCCCAGCAGGACCATGTGCATCAGCACGAAGTCGAGACTGCCCCCGCCACTCAGTACTTCGCAGCGCTCGCCGTCACGCGGTCGCACAACGGCGGCGGCCGCCGGGAGCTGCGCGCGGACGGTCTCAGCCGACGCGTGCACGAGGAAGCGGGCCTGGTGTGGGTAGACCCGGCTCGACACGGCTTCCTGCACGTACGACGCGGCGTCCGGCGCCGGGCGCGGCCGGAATCGCCAGGTCCGCGCGGCCACCTCGGTCATCCGGTCGACGCGGAAGTTCCGCCAGTCGTCGCGGTCGAGGTCGTAGGCGAACAGGTACCAGCGCCGGTCGGAGGAGACCAGGCGATAGGGCTCGACCCGGCGTCGGCGTACCTCGTTCCCGGACGGGTAGTCGAAGCCGGCCTCGACCTGGTCGCGACACGCCCTGGCCAGCGTCATGATCACCTCGGCGTCGACCGGCGCGCGGCCCCCGCCGAAGGACTCCACCGAGCCGGCGAGAGCACGCACCTCGTGCTGCAACCGGGTCGGCAGCACCCGGTCGAGCTTGGTCAACGCCCGTACGGCGGCGTCACTCGCGCTCGCCACGCCGCCACCCGCACCGGCGAGCAGCGAGACAGCCGTGGCGATCGCCTCCTCGTCGTCGAGGAGCAGCGGCGGCAGGTCCTGCCCGGGACCCAGTTGGTAGCCGACGCCCTGGCTGGCGTGCACCTGGTAGCCGAGAGTGCGGAGTCGCTCGACATCACGTCGTACGGTGCGTGGCGTGACCCCGAGGCGTGCGGCCAGCTCGGGCCCCGTCCAGACCTGGCGCTGCTGGAGCAGCCCGAGCAGGGTCAGTACGCGCTCCGTCGTACCGAGCTCGTCTTCCATGAGGTCCAGCCTGCCAGAACTAGCGGACCGATTCTGTCCGCTTGAGGTGTCAGGGTGAAGCTATGAAGACAGCTACGAGCGGAGCGAACCGATGAGCCGTGAAATCCAGGTCACCTTCGATGCCCACGACCCGGCCGCGTTGTCGATCTTCTGGCGGGACGTGCTGGGCTATGTCCACCCGGGGCCGCCCGGGGTCGACCTGCCCGAGGGCGCCGATCCGCTGGCGGCCTGGGACGAATTCCTCGAGCGGGCCGGCGTGCCGGAGAGCGAGCGCAACACCGCCTCGGCGTTGGAGGATCCCGACAAGCGAGGTCCTCGTTTCTTCTTCCAGCAGGTGCCGGAGGACAAGGTCGCCAAGAACCGGGTGCACCTCGATGTCCGGGCCGCGCCGGGACTCGAAGGCGACGAGCGGATGGCGACGCTGGAAGCCGAATGCGCCCGGCTGGTCGCGCTGGGAGCGACGCGGGTCCGGCGCAGCGAGCCGGCGCCGCCGATGAGCCTCGGCTTCATCGTGATGACCGACCCGGAAGGCAACGAGTTCTGCCTGGACTGACAGCTGCGGGATGGCCGGGGTGGCGAGCGGCTCTTCCGGAGGTGAGCTGCTCGACCCCGGCCACCGCGCTCGCTGTACCCCGTCGGCATTCGGGGCAAACCTGGACTCCGGATGACCGGCCGGTGGACGAATTTCCGACGGCGATCGTCCGGAACGAGGGCTATCGTCGCGGTCATGGACATGCTGACGACTGAGCAGATCGAGGCGGCCGACCTCAAGGACTGGCGGAAACTCGGGCAGGGGTTCCATGCGCGGTACGTAGTGGACGGGTTCGGCGAGGGAGTGCGGTTCGTCGCCGCCGTCGGGCAGGCCGGCGACGCGCTCGGGCATCATCCGCGGGTGACGATGGGGGACGGGTTCGTCGACCTCAAGCTGATCAGCGAGGACGCGGTCTACCGCGACGGCGAAGGCAGTGAGCACGTCGTCGAATGGGTGACCGGCAAGGACGTCGAGCTCGCGCGACGGATCACCGAAATCGCTGCTGAGCAAGGGATTGTGGCGACGCCGAGCGCGGTCACCGTGGTGGAGCTGGCGATCGACACCGCGCAGGCCGCGGCGATCGCGCCGGTGTGGGCGGCGCTGCTGACCGGAAGCACCGAGGCGCAAGGGCGCGGCACGATCGGCACCGACATCCGCGATGCGACCGGCAGGGTACCGATCCTGTGGTTCCAGCAGACCGACGAGCACGAGACGCCCCGGCAGCGCTTCCACCTCGACATCTGGGTCCCGCCGGAGATCGCCGAGTCCCGCATCGCCGCGGCCGTCGCCGCCGGCGGCATCGTCGTCGACGACACCCAGGCGCCGTCCTTCACCGTCATCGCCGACCAGGACGGCAACAAAGCCTGCATCTGCACCTACCTGTCCGCCGGCGAACCCGCCGCCCCCGCCGAAATCTCGGACATCCCCGCCGACACCTCGGACACCCCCTGGTCCGTCGACCGCTAGCCTGCCCAGGGCGATCTCACCGAGGACCCGGTTCGCTGCCGGCGTCTGCTTCGCGCGTTCCTCTGAGCTGGCCCTGGGCCCGGTAGCGGCCGGGGGTGGTGCCGAGGAGGGTGGTGAAGGCGGTGATGAAGCTGCTGGGGTTGGACCAGCCGCAGGCATGCGCGACGTACGTGGTGTCGTGGCCGTGGGCAAGGAGGATGAGGGCGTGGTAGATGCGGAGTTGGGTGCGCCACTCGTAGAAGGTCATCCCGAGTTCGTCGTGCAGGAGGCGGCTGAGCGTGCGGCCGCTGGCTCCGATCTTCTGGCCGAGTTCGGCCAGTGAGGTGTTGGTCGACGGGTCGTCGTACAGCAAGCGGGCGAGAGCTTGTAGACGATCGTCCTGCGGCTCCGGGAGTTGCAACGGTTGCTCTTGTGCTTCGGGCAGTTCGTCGACGAGAGCTCGGCTGAGGCGAGCGGTCGCGGCCCGGTCGTACGGCGGTTTGCCGGGGTCGTAGTTGCGCGGGCCGGTCAGTGCGAGCAGGAGTTCACGGGCGAGCGGGGACACCGTGAACACGGCCGGGCGATCCAGGATCCGCCGGGCCAGCGACGCCGGCAGGAAGAGGATTCGCATCTCCGTCTCGCCGTGCGCCCGGTGGTAGTGCGTGAACCCGGCCGGCGTCCAGCCGACCCGGCTGGCCGGAACGATCGACGTACCGCGCTCCGTGTGCACTGTCAGCACGCCGCTCGCCGCGTACACGAGATGGCCGCGACGATGTGAGTGCGCCGAGCTCGTGCCACCGGAGGTCCACAGGTGCATTCCGCCGGAAGCCCAGAGCTGGGACGAGCGGGGAGCTTGGCGGCCTACGAGCATAAGTTGGCAGTTTACCGGTGGCCGGTCAGACGGCGCGCTCGCGAGAGTGAAGACATGAGTACGACGATGCGAGCGGCGGTCTGTGTCAGAGCGGGCGGCCCGGAAGTCCTGGAGATCCGTGAACTGCCCGTGCCGAAGGTGCGGGACGGCTGGAGTCTGGTGCAGGTGAAGGGAGTGGGGCTGAACCGGTCGGAGTTGAGGACACGGCAGGGTCATTCGCCGAGCGTGACGTTTCCGCGGGTGCTGGGAATCGAGTGTGTGGGAGTCGTCGCGTCCTCGACCGACCCCGCGTTGCCGGAGGGGACGACGGTCGCGGCGGTGATGGGTGAGATGGGCCGTGCGTTCGACGGCGGCTATGCGCAGTACGCGTTGTTGCCCAACGCGCTGCTGATGCCGATCAGTACTTCGTTGCCGTGGGAGGTGCTGGCCGCGCTGCCGGAGACCTACCTGACTGCGTTCGGCGCGCTGGAGGCGCTGGGCATCGGGTCAGGTGGCCAGGGAAAGTTGCTGATCCGTGGTGGGACCTCGTCGGTGGGGATGGCGGCTGCGTCGATCGCGTCCGGCTACGGGATGGAGGTCGCAGCGACGACCCGGCGTCCCGACAAGGCCGACGCGCTGAGGGCGGCCGGTGTCGACCACGTGCTGATCGACGCCGACGGGTCGACGGCGACGGGCCTGCCCTGGCCCGAAGGTCCGGAGTATGTGCTGGAGTTGGTGGGCGCGAGCACCGTGGCGGACTCACTGCAGGTCGTACGCCGTGGCGGAACCGTCTGTGTCGCGGGCTCACTCAGCGGCTGGCTGATCCAGGACTTCGAACCGATCGCGATGATCCCGTCCGGCACCCGGCTGACCGCCTTCCACAGCGACACCCTCAAGGGCAGCGCGGGCGCTCCGGCGCTCCAGCGGATCGTCCGCGAGATCGAGGCAGGCACCTACCGCCCCAACATCGACCAGGTCTTCCACCTCGACGACATCGTCGCCGCCCACACCTACATGGAATCCAACCAAGCCACCGGAAAACTGGTCGTCCTGCCCTGACGTCGGTCGGCCGCGCCAGGGGTTAGTTAACTTCATCAAGAATCTCGGGTCCGGGATCTTGACATCGTCTCCGGCAGGCCACAAGGTTCCAATATCCTATTCGATATGTGGTTTGTGAGGTCACACCCTGATGACCAGGTTCCTTCGAAACAAGGCGGTGCGGGGCGTGCTCGCGGGGGTCGCCGTCGCCGCTGTGCTGCCGGTCGGGATCACCGCGTCCGCCGCGCGGGATCCCCGCGGTACGCCGGCCGCGCCGCGAACTGACGCCAGGACCACGACCAGTACTACGAACGCGAGCATCTCCACCCCTGCGAACGTCACCACGTCGAGCGCCTCGCTCGGGCCGGCGGGGGCTGTGGCGGCCAAGCCGTACATGGGGTGGAGCAGTTACAGCATGCAGGTGTACTCCAACGACGGTGGTGGCTGGATCAACGCGGCCCAGTTGATGGCCCAGTCGGACGCGATGCACCAGAAGCTTCAGCAGTACGGGTACAAGTACATCAACATCGACGCGGCCTGGAACGGTGGCACCGACGGGTACGGCCGGCCCGTCCCGAGCGCGAAGCTGTTCCCGAACGGCCTGCAGGCGGTGATCGACCACATCCACGCGAACGGCCAGAAGGTCGGGCTCTACAGCATCCCCGGCATCTCGAAGGCGATGCTCGACGCCAACCTTCCCGTTTACGGTCATCCCGAGTGCAAGACCGGCGACCTGGCCAAGCAGCCGTTGCAGCAGGGCGACTACTGGGGCTTCGGCTACCGCATCGACATGACGAAGCCGTGCGCGCAGGCGTACATCGATTCGATCGCCGACCTGTTCGCCTCCTGGGGCATCGACTTCCTCAAGTTCGACAGCGTGACGCCTGGCTCGGGGCACAACGACCTGTCGATGGACGCCCGCGACGAGGTCAAGGGCTGGTCGCAAGCCCTCGCGCGGCACCAGATCTGGCTCGAGCTGTCCTGGGCGCTCGACATCAACTACGCCGACTACTGGAAGTCCGTGGCCAACGGCTGGCGGGTCGAGTGGGACGTGGAGTGCTACTGCCCGGGTGAGGCACTGACCGCCTGGCCGAACATCGCGCGACTCTTCCCGAAGGCGGCCGACTGGTGGCGGCACGCGGGGCCGGGTGGCTGGAACGACTTCGACTCCCTCGACGTCGGCAACGGCACGATGGACGGTCTGACGAAGGACGAACGCCGTACGGCGGCAACGCTGTGGGCCGTCTCCGCCGCACCCTTCTACATCGGCAACGACATGACCAAGCTGGATTCGTACGGCGTGCAGCTGCTCACGAATCCCGAGGTGATCGGGGTCAACCAGGCCGGGCGGCCGGCGCAGCCGGTGTCGACCAAGACCAACAAGCAGGTCTGGTACTCGCTGAACGCGGACAGCTCGTACACCGTTGCCTTGTTCAACCTCGGGACCACCGAAGCGAACATGACGGCGAACTTCGCGGATCTCGGGCTGGACGGATCGGCGACCGTGCGCGACCTGTGGGCTCGCAAGGATCTGGGCAAGTTCACCTCCAGCTACACGGCGGCGGTCGTGCCTCCGCACGGTGTCCGGCTGTTCAAGGTCACGCCGCAGAAGCAGGCCGCGATCCGGGTCAACGACGACGACCTGCGGGTCGGGTACGACGGAACCTGGCAGCGCAACAACAACTACGAGGTGCCCGCGGTCTCGGAGCCGCTGACGGTCACGGTGACCGACTCGGGTACGGCGCCTGCGCCGACGCCGGCCGGCACGTCCGGCGTACGGACTGTTGCCTTGAACAACGATGACGCGGGCATCGTCTACACGGGTTCGTGGAGCCGGAGTACCGGGCGTGGGCTCGGGGACTATCAGGACGACGTGCAGTACACCGAGACCAACGGCGACGCCTTCTCGTACAGCTTCGTCGGTAACGGCGTCGACTACGTCACCGAGAAGGATCCGTCGCAGGGCGAGGTCGACATCTACGTCGACGGTGCGTTCAAGGCGACCGTGGACACCCATGCGGACTCGCGCTCGGCGCAGCAGGTGGTCTACAGCATCTCGGACCTGCCGAACGGGAGCCACACGATCCGTGCGGTGAAGAAGTCCGGCCAGTTCATGCTGCTCGACAAGCTGGTGGTCCGGCAGGAGAGTCTGCTGAACCCCGGTACGGCGGCGTTCGACAAGGGTGCCCAGACCGACGTGACGACGGAGATCGGGCGGGACCCGGGCGAACTCGTCTCGATCGCCAACGGTGACAAGGCCCTCGTGAAGGGGACCGACTACACCGTCGACGGCAAGGTGGTGACGATCAAGAAGGCGTACCTGGCGGCGCAGCCCGTCGGGAGTACGAAGCTGGACTTCAGCTTCCGGGGTGACTACCGCGACGACGTGCACGCCTCGACGGCGGCCGGCGCGGCGATCACCTTCACCTTCCGGGGCACCGGTGTCGACTGGATCACGGCACTTGCGCCGGATCAGGGCGAGGCCGACGTGTACCTGGACGGCAAGCTGGTCACCCGGGTCAACCTGCACAACGACGTACGGGTGACGACGCGGCAGGTGTTCAGCCGCACCGGCCTGACGGATGCTCAGCACACGCTGCGCATCGTGAAGGTCTCCGGGGAGGTCCTGCGCAACGACCTGATCCGCTACACGCTGGCGAAGTAGCCGGTCCGATCCCGGAGAATGCCCCCGCCTGCCCGCGGGGGCATTCTTCGCGTGCCGACCTGATGGAATGAGGCCGACCAGGACAGCGGCGGAGGGATACGGGATGAGTGAGTCGGTCTGCATCGTCACGGGCGGCGGCGGGGTTCGGATCGGCAACGGGATCTGCCGGGCGCTCGCGGCCAAAGGATGGACTGTCGTGGTCGCGGACCAGGACCTGCCGGCGGCCGAGGCGGTGGTCGAGGAGTTGCGCGGCGCGGGAGCTCACGCCGTACCGATGTTCCTGGACGCGACCGACGCCGACTCGGTGCGGGAAGTGGTTGCCGCGACGGTGCGGGAGTACGGGCGGATCGATGCCTTGGTCAACAGTGCCGGCGTCGGGTTGCGCAAGCTCGGTGCCGACGCGACGCCGGAGGACTTCGATCGCGTGCACGCGATCAACTACCGCGGGCCGTGGACCTGTATCCGCGAGGTCCTGCCGGTCATGCTGGCAGGAGGCAGCGGCAGCATCGTGAACATCGGTTCGGTGCACGCCGCCGGCGCCGCCGAGACGTTCACCCTGTACGCCGCGACGAAGGCCGCCCTCGCCGCGCTGACCCGGGGAATCGCGCGGGACTACGGCCTGCGCAACATCCGCTGCAACATCGTCCACCCGGGTGCGGTGGAGAGCCGGGGCAACGAACACCTGCTGGCCGATTTCGTCGCCACCAAGCAGATGCTCCCCACCGCGATCGAGTCCATCGACATCGGCAATGCCGTCGCCTTCCTGCTCTCCACTGAGGCGCGCGCCATCACCGGTATCGAACTCTTCGTCGACGCGGGCACCACCGCGATGCTCTTCGAGCAATGAAGCTGTCACAGCACGCGGGGGTGAACTGTCTTAGCTGGTGACCGGGTGGCGCTTGGCGTCACCGTTCTTCGATCACCGGAGTGAAACCCTTATGGATCAGCAAGAGCGGACCGCGGTGCTGGCGCCGATCAGGACGTTGGAGAGCCTGCGGGAGCATCTGCAATGGGCGATCGAGTTGGAGCACGCCACACTGCCGCCCTATCTGTACGCGTTGTACTCGCTCGACGAAGCGCGCAATCCCGACGCTGTTCAGGCGGTGGCCGGGGTCTTCGTCGAGGAGATGATCCACCTCGCGCTGGCGGCCAACCTGCTCAACGCCGTGGGCGGGAAACCGCGACTGGACAAGCCGGGAATATTGCCGCCTCATCCTCGGCGGCTGCCGCACGGCGATCGCGACCTGGAGTTGTCGCTGGTGCCGTTCGGGCCGGAAGCGCTCGAGATGTTCCTGCGCCTCGAACGCCCCGCGCCGCCCGGCGGCCCGGCCGAAACGGATCGGTACGAGACGATCGGGCAGTTCTACAGCGCCATTGAGGACGGGCTGCGGTACCTGTGCACCGAACTCGGCGCGGAGGCCGTCTTCTCCGGCGATCCGGCGCGCCAGGTGTCGGCGGGCCCGTTCCGGCACAGTGGCGGCCACGTGGCCGCGGTCAAGGATCTGGAGTCGGCCCTGACGGCACTGGAGGAGATCGTCGACGAGGGTGAGGGCACCGCCCGAGGTGAGGTCTGGGACGGCGACCAGGACATCTTCCATCCCGACCATGACGAGGTCGCGCACTACTACCGGTTCCAGGAACTGAAGGTCGGCCGGCGTTACCAGCGCGGTGACACGCCACAGTCCGGTCCGACCGGTGAGGCCGTGCGGGTGGACTTCGAAGGCGTCCGCCCACTGCGCCACAATCCCCGGTTGGCCGATCACGCGGTGGGCACTCCGATCCGGGTCGCCCAGGAGGATTTCAACGAGACGTACCGCGCGCTGCTCCGGCAACTGGAGGAGGCCTTCAACGGCCGCCCGGAGCTACTCGGAGCCGCTACCCGCGCGATGTACGGCCTGAAAGCAAAGGCCGTCGCCCTGATGGAGCTCCCGGACGGCGACGGCCTCTTCGCCGGACCCACCTTCGAACAACAGCCTTAGTGCCAAGGATCACCTGGCGCGCGGACGAAGCGGGTCCACGTGTACCGCCACGGGATGACCGCCACGACGACCACCACGAAGAGGCAGTTGATCAAGACCGCGTGGGCCTCGGGGTTCAGGTCGCCGGCGACGAGGTGGGGGATCGCCACCGTGGCGACCCAGATGACCTTCCAGATCACCTCGAAGAGCAGGATCGGCAGCAGCTTCACGGGGTATCTGAGGCCGAGGAAGACCAGCAGCGAAAGGCCGGTCAGCAGGCAGGTGACGACTCCGGCCGGCACCGGAAGCGACCGAACGTCGTGGATCAGCAGCGGCCACTTGACGATCGCGAGCCCAACTCCCATGAACGCGTAGCCGACCCGCAGGACGTTCGAGCGGCGGACGGTCAGTGCCGGTTCCGTGCTGTCCGCGTCGACGACAGGTGCGATGGTCACGATGCACTCCTGGAGGTGGTGCGGATGAGGAGGTACCGGCGGGCTCGGTGGAGTTGGGGCATCAGGCCGTAGATGACGATCGGGACGGCGATCGTGGCGAGGACGAACGTGCGGACGACCGGAGTGAGGGTCCGCAGCCAGTCGCCGAGGGCGAGGTTGAGCACGGTCAGGGTCGGGAAGACGGCGAGCCAGATCATCAGCGCGAGCTGATGTTTGCTCGGTGGGCCGGGGACGGTGGTCGGGTCGGGCGTGGTCACGGGGACTCCTTGGGAACGGGCGGTACGTCGTACCGGCTGGTGTTTCCAGGCTGGAGCCAAGGCCGGTGTTCGGCTACGAAGGTTGCCGAAACTGGGAAAGTGGCGTCAGATGAGGCGCGTGAAGGACACCTCAGCGACCGAGATCGCCGGCGTGCTCGAGCAGGTCGCCGGCCGGCTCAAGGACGTCCGGACCCGGCGCCGGCTCACGCTCGCGGAGGTGACCGAGGCGACGGGGATCTCGAAGAGCACGTTGTCGCGGCTCGAAACGGGACAGCGGCGGCCCACCCTGGAGCTGCTGCTGGCGTTGTCGCACGTCTACCGCGTACCACTGGGCGATCTGGTCGCGGCACCGGAGCAGGGCGATCCGCGCATCCACCTCAAGGCCGGCCAGGTCAAGGGCAGGACGGTGATCCCGCTGACGCGCCAGCCGGACGGCACGCAGGCGTGGAAGATCGTCATCCCCTCCGGCAACGTCACGCCACAGCTACGAGCACACGACGGCCACGAATGGATCTACGTGCTGTCCGGCCGGATGCGGATCGTTCTCGGCGACCAGGACTGGGTGCTCGGACCCGGCGAGATCGCCGAGTTCGGCACCCAGATCCCGCACTGGTTCGGCAGCACCGGTGAGGAGCCCGCGGAGATCCTGAGCATCTTCACCCGCCCCGGCGAGCGTATGACAGTCCGCACCGCAGCAGTGCTGGGGTAGAAGACCCGTAAGGCTCAGGACACTGCAGTGCGGAGCTGTCGGCGGGAGGTGATGCCGAGCTTTGCGAACGTCTTGCGGAGATGCCACTCGACCGTGCGCGGGCTGATGAACAGCTGCGCCGCGATCTCTGGGTTGGTCAGGCCGTCGCGAGCCAGGCCGGCGATCTGCGCCTCCTGGGCCGTGAGGTCGCTGCTGGTCTCCGGTGAGCGCTTGCGGACCGTCTCACCGGTGGCGAGCAACTCGTGCCGGGCCCGTTCGGCGAAGGCTTCGAGTCCGCCGGCGGTGAAAACGGTGTGGGCCGACCGGAGCTGTTCGCGCGCGTCGACCCGGCGGCCTTCGCGACGCAGCCATTCGCCGTACAGGAGTTGTGTTCTGGCCACTTCGACGCGGAGGGTGGTCCGGCTCAGGTGCTCGATCGACCGGCGGTAGGCCTTCTCGTCGGCGCTGAGCAGTGCACGGACCCTGGCCTCGATGCCGAGTCCCCAATCGGTCGGCGTGGCAGCGGTGCGTTCGGTCAGCCAGGCGAGAGCGGACTCGACGAGTTCGGTGGCGCCGGTCCGGGAGGCCGCTTCGGCAAGCTCGCTGACCACCAGTACGCCGTACCCGAGGACGTCCTGCTCGAAGACCCGGAGCGCTGCGTCCCGGGCCTCGTCGTACCGGCCGAGGCTGTTGCAGAGCACCGACTTCGCAGCGAACGCGAAGTCGACCATGCGGCCCTGCTCGCGCTCGGTGGCCGCCGCGATGGTCGCCTCGATCAGGTCGGTCGCCGGCTGCTCGGTGCCGCGGAAGGCGGCCAGCAGGAGTCCGCCGAAGCCGACCTCGGGTTTGCCGGTCGCCATGGCGATCTGGCGGCCCTCCTCGACCAGCCGGGCGACGGCGGCGAGGTCGCCGGTCAGGCAGTCGAGATTGGCGCGGAAATTGAGCGCGAACTGCAACTGGACGAGCGCGCCGGTCTCCCGGGCCATCCGCTCCTGCCGAACGGCGAGCTCCTGAGCGGCGGCGAAGTCCCAGACCTCCAGTGCGATGATCCCGGCGGCCCGGTTCCCGGCCAGCCAGAGCCAGCTGCGGACATCCTCGGCGCGGACGATGGCATCGCGCGCCTCGCTCAGAGCCTTGGTGAGGTCCGGTGCGGCAGCCGTATAACCACGCAGGACCCGCTTCGCGAAAGCCTGCAGCAGCAGATCGGCCGCGGTAGCCGGTTCCACCGGGGGAGGAGCGGCGCTCGCAGCCTGAGCCAGTACGCCGGGAGCGTCGGGCCCGCTGGCCCAGATCGCCGCCGACATCGCTTCCAGGTGGGCCGTCCGGGCTCGGGTGGCATCGAGCGGTTCGAGTCCTCGGGCGGCCTCGAGCAGCAGGCCGGCCGCGTCGCGAGCGTGGCCGAGGTCCAGGGCGATCTGTCCGCGCAGCTGTTCGGCCTCAGCTGCCCGGAGTGCGTCGGCAGGCCCGGCGGCCACACTGCCGAGTAGGGCCAGCGCTGCCTCGAGCGCTCCCGACCCGCGTTTCGCGGCCGCTGCTGCGAGCGCGCGATCGGCTCTGCGACCAGGAGACGGGCTCAGTTCCGCGGCGCGCTCCAGGAACGCGGCCGCCGCGTGGAAGCCACCGCGCGCCTGCGCTCGCATCGCCGACTGTTCGAGCTCGGCGGCGACCTCTTCGTCGGGCCGAGACGTCGCCTGCGACCGGTGCCAGGCCCGCCGGTCCGGATCGGTGTCGGCATCGGTCACTTCGGCCAGCGCGCGATGAACGGCCTGCCGCTCCTGCGGCGAAGCCGTCCGGTACGCCGCCGAGCGCACCAGCGGGTGCCGGAACTGAACCCGCTGCCCGAAGGTGATCAGCCCCGACGCGATCGCGGGCGTCGCCGGGTCCGCCCCGAGCCCGAGGTGTTCCGCGGCGCGCCAGAGCAAGGTCGCGTCGCCGAGTGGTTCGGCGGCCGCGGTCAGCAGCAGCATCCGGGTCTCCGTGGGCAGCGATTCGAGGCGACGCACGAAGCCGTCCTCGATCCGGCCGGCCAGCGAGTCCGGCGTCAGGCCGTCGGCCAACTCGGCGGCACTCCAGCTCTGTGGCAGTTCCAGCAGGGCCAGCGGATTGCCCCGCGTCTCGGCCACGATCCGGTCCCGCACGCGGGGGTCGACCGGCCCCGGCAGCACGGAGTCCAGCAGTGCCGCCGCGTCGGCCTCGCCGAGACCGCTCAGTTCCAGCTCGGCCAGCCCGGTCAGTTCGTGCTCGCTGCCGTCGCGAACCGCGAAGATCATCACCACCGACTCCGCCTCCAGCCGGCGGGCGACGAACGCGAGAATCCGTGCCGACATCAGATCGAGCCACTGGGCGTCGTCGACCACGCACAGCACCGGCTGCTGGTCTGCGGCGCCGGAGAGTAGGTTCAGGACGGCCAGGCCGATCAGGAACCGGTCCGGCGTCGGCCCGGTCAGCAGGCCGAACGCCGTCCCGAGCGCGTCGTGCTGAGGCGGCGGGAGCCGGTCGATCGAATCCAGGAACGGCTGGCAGAGCTGATGAAGGCCGGAGTAGGCGAGCTCCATCTCGGACTCGATCCCGACGGCCCTGGCGATCCGGCAGCTCTGGTTACGGGCCACCAACGAGTCGAGTAGGGCGGACTTGCCGACCCCCGCCTCGCCACGTAGTACCAGGGCCTCGCTCCGGCCGGACCGGGCCGCACTGACCAAGCCGTCGAGGAGTGCGAGTTCCCGCTGCCGGCCGCGTAACCCTGTGTCCACCACCGCGACAGGCTCGCATCCGGTCCACCCGCGACGCAACGCGGCCCCGTCGCCCCGCCTCGGGCGCTGGGTTGTGCCAGGGTGGCTGGCATGGCCGAGGAGCGAGCAGGACAGACGCACCCGGGGGAGCCCCGGCTGCCGGCAGCGGCGGGCGTGATGGTCGCGATCGGGCTGTACGCCGTACTGCCGCGCTCGTTCCAGATCGGGCCGCGCTACGTGATCCCGGCCCTGGAGTTGTTGCTGTTCATCCCGCTGATGCTGGCCAACCCGCGCCGGATGAGCCGGCAGAACCGGTTGCTGCGCAGGCTGTCGATCGGTCTGGTGCTGCTGATCGCGCTGTCCAACACGACCGCGCTGGTGCTGTTGATCCACTCGCTGGTCGTCGGGGACGCGGTGGCCGGCGGGCAACTGCTGGCGGCTGCGGGGCAGGTCTGGCTGACGAACGTCCTGGTGTTCGCGCTGGCGTACTGGGAGCTGGATCGCGGTGGTCCGGTGACGCGGGCCCGGGTGTCCCGGCCGGGGCTGCCCGACGCCGACTTCCGGTTCCCGCAGGACGAGGACCACGACGCGATCAGCGAGGTCGCGGTGCGGTCGTCGGCCAAGTCGGGCTGGGCGCCCGGGTTCATCGACTACCTGTACATCTCGGTCACCAACTCGTCGGCCTTCAGCCCGACCGACACCATGCCGCTGAGCGTTCGCGCCAAGCTGCTGATGGCGGTCGAGTCGGTCTCGGCGCTGATGCTCTCGGTGCTGGTGGTGTCCTTCGCCGTCGGCGCGCTACAGAAATGAGCGGCCCTAGTTCCCGAGCGGCATGGGGCATTCCGGCTCGGTGGCGACGTCGTCCAGGTCGTAGGCGACCAGGGGACAGCGCACGCAGTACAGGAGCCCGTCGTCGAGGTTGCTGACGAGCTCGTGACCGTGGGCCACCACCTGCTGGCCGGTCGAGTCGGCCGACGAATCGGTCACGGTCCTCATTTCCCCAGAGAGGCTGCGCAGTGCCTCCCCGGTTCCCCGTGCGTAGGTTTCCACGCCTTACAGCTCCATCACACCGTAGTACGGACCTTCATCTGGCTCAGTGGCTGGCATCGAACTCAGCTTGCTGCCTGTTCCTCCCCGATGGCGTTCCACCTGGTCAGCAGGTGAGTGGCGAACAGATTGTCGATGCCGAGTGAGCAGGCCGCGCCGAAGAGCACGTCCGGTGCCGCTTCGGGATGATCGGCGACGTAGGAGTCGCAGAGGTCGTGTGCGGCGATCTGCTCGTGGACGGCGTCCGCCTCGACGTGCTCGGTGAAGTAGCGTGCCTGGTCCGCGGTGGCGCCGAGGCGTGCGGCACCGGCGGCGTACCGGCGGTTCGGCAGGGTGGAGGTCATCTCGAGCGCCGCGAGGTGACCGACCAGCGCACCGACCCAGCGACGATGGAACGCGAACAGCGACATCACGTTGGACAGCGCCAACGTCACGGCCGGTACGTCGGGAACGTAGTACCCGTAGCTGTCGTCGAGCCCGAGCCAGCGCATCGTCGTACGGAACAACTCGGCATGCATCCGCTCGGGCCGGCCGCCGCCGTACTCGTCGGCCTGGATCTCCACCAGCGCGGCCTTCGCCGCCCCGTCCAGGCGGGGGATGCCGAAGCTGTGCGGGTCGGCCTCCTTCAACTGGTAGACCGACCGGTTGGCGACGAACTCGGCGAACTGGGTCAGGTCGGCGTGCCGATGCAGGTACGCCGCCAGCGACGGGCCGTCGTCGGCGTCGATCATCCGGCGCAACTGCGTCGACACCGGCTCACTCGTTGCCTTCGGCCACCAGGTGGCGCGGAGCCAGTCCGACCAGGGCTCCTCGAGCCTGGCCCGGAAGGCCAGGACGTCCGGATCCCACTCGGCCTCGGCGGGTACGCCGTCGAAGCCGCGGTAGCTGAGTTCGTAGCAGCACCACAGCGCCAGCTGGAAATCTTCGTCGGCCCACAGTGCCGCGCGGTCGCTGTCGACCGGCGGAATGGGATCCGAGTGGCCTTCCAGGCGGCTGATCAGCCAGCCGCTCAGTGGCCCCCGTGCAGGCGGTACTCGCATCGTCACCCTCCTCGTTCGAGCGGCCGGTACCCGGTCCGAAACCGGTATGCATAAGTTTGGGCACCTACTGGTCATGGACGACAAACACAGCGAGGGCGCCGTGATCCGGGCGTACGCCGACGGGCCGCTGCTCGTGCGCGGCGACTTCGAACTACGCGACGAGGCCGGCGAGCTGATCGATCCGGGCCGCGCCACGATCGCGTTGTGCCGGTGCGGGCGCTCGGCCCGCAAACCGCTGTGCGACGGCACCCACTCCCTGCTCAAGAAGCGCCGCGAGCCCTAGCCGCGACCCACCGCCACGGCCGTCCAGCCGCCAGGGCACGTCACCGCAGCGGCCGGGCGCCGCCGGGCCGGGGGCTACGGCCGTTCGCCCTGCCGGCGGTAGGCGCCCGCGACCACCAGGATCGAGCCGAAGGCGAGCAGCGCGATGGCCAGACCGACCGGTCCGTCACCGGTGGCGCTGAGGATCAGCCCGGCCACGGTCATCGTGAAGCCGAGAGCGGTGAACAGCAGCGATCTCCACACCTGACTCGAGATCCTGCCGGTACGTCGTGGCGGTTCTCCCATACCTGTCCAGTACCCCCGATTAGACAGCGGATGAACGGGGTACCGGGCTCCTACTCGTCGGGCAGTGTGCGGGTACTCGTTGCATGTGTGAGGGAAGGGCCGGGGGAAATGACCATCGTCGATGGTGAGACCTACGACCAAGCTGCGACGGCGACGCCTGCCGTACGGCTCGAGGTAGATGCCGAGACCGCGCGAGTCGTAGTCGAGGGTGTGTTGACCGAAGCGGTCGCGGCGGCTGCTCGCGAGTTGCTGGTCGACGCCTGTGAACTGAAGACGGCCGCGGTGATCCTGGATCTGAGGGCGATCCTGGATCCCGCGGACCACGATGTGCTGCCGCACCTGGTCGACGTTGCGCAGCGGCGGTGCTGGGCTGCCCGGCGCCGGTTCGACCTGACCGTCGCGGACCCCGAGGTCCGCGAAGCCCTCGCTACCGCCGGAATCTGGTAGCTCCGCGAAGCCCTCGCTGCCGCCGGAATCTGGGAGCTCCGACCCCGAGAGGACGCTGTGATGACCGACCACCCCGGTGAAGAGCCGTTGGTCGACGACCTCGTCGACGAGACCCGGCTGCCCGAGCAGACCCCCGAGGTCGGCTCACCTCCCGACGATCAGCCCGACCCGCTGGACCCCGAGCTGTCGGACCGCTGACCGGTGGACCACCAACTCCGGGCGATGACCTGGAACATCTGGTGGCGGTTCGGTCCCCGCTGGCGGGAGCGGCAGCCCGGCATCCTGGAGACTCTCCGCCGGTTCACTCCGGACGTGATCGCGCTCCAGGAGGTGTGGGGCACCGAAGCCGGAACACAGGCCGACGAGCTCGCCGATGCTCTCGGTCTGCAGGCTGTCTTCGCGGCGCCTTCGTATCCGGTGGCGCCGGAGTCACCCGAGAATCCGGACCAGGAAGGCGTCGAGCTCGGGGTTGCTCTGCTCAGCCGCTGGCCGATCACGCAGTACGAAGCCATCGCGATGCCATCGCGCCATCGCGCCTGGGACCCCGTCGTACTCAGAGCGACCGTCGAACATCCGGCCGGGCCGCTGCCCGTCCTGGTGGCCTGCCTCGAGCACGCCACTACCTACAGCGACGACCGGCTGGCCCAGGCCGCTCTGCTGGCTGACCTCGCCACCGATCCCGCGACGGACGGGCCGTGTCCTTCGCTCGCGATGGGCGATCTGAACGCAGCCGCCGACAGCGCCGTACTGCGGCCGCTGCGCGAGGTGCTGATCGATGCGTGGATCGCGGGCGGGGGTGCCGAGGACGCGGTCACGCTGCCGTCGAGCCATCCGAGCGCTCCGCTCGAAGCCGGGCCGGAACTCGTCGACCAGCGGATCGACCACATCTTCTACCGGCCGGGTCACGAGGACCAGCTGGTCAACGTCGAGTCGGCGATGATCGCCGGCGAGGCGGTCGACGGTGTGTTCCCGTCCGACCATCGCGCGGTCGTCTGCGACCTGCGCTGGCACGACCGCTGATCTTCCGCCTGCCGGCCGACCTGCAGGAATGAACCACGCCTCCTCTCGTGTTGACATGTCAACCAGATCTTGCACACTGGACCTGCCAACGAGAGGGAAGGACGCTTGATGAGCGAGCTGTTGTTCGGCCTCGACACCTTCGGGGACATTCCGGAGGACGACGAGGGCCGGCTGGTGTCGGCGGCGGCCGCGATCCGCCAGGTGATCGACGAGGCGGTGCTCGCAGACGAGCTCGGCGTCGACGCGATAGCGCTCGGCGAGCACCACCGGCCGGAGTACTCGATCTCCACCCCGGAGACGGTGCTCGCCGCGATCGGGGCGCGCACGTCCCGGATCAAGCTCGGCTCCGGCGTGACGGTGCTGAGCTCGGACGATCCGGTCCGGGTGTTCCAGCGGTTCTCGACCGTCGACGCGATCTCGAACGGCCGGGCCGAGGTCATTCTCGGCCGCGGTTCGTTCACCGAGTCGTTCCCGCTGTTCGGCTACGACCTGCAGGACTACGAGGTCCTGTTCGAGGAGAAGCTGCAGCTGTTCGCGCGGCTGCTCGAGGAGAAGCCGGTCACCTGGAGCGGCACCACTCGCGCCGCGCTGGAGAACGCGGAGGTCTATCCCAAGACCGAGTCCGGCCGGTTGACGACCTGGGTCGGCGTCGGCGGAACACCACAGTCGGTCGTGCGTACGGCGTACTACGGGCTGCCGCTGATGCTCGCGATCATCGGTGGGTCGCCGGAGCGGTTCTCGTCGTACGTCGACCTGTACCGGCGGGCGGCCGAGCAGTTCGGGACCGTCGCGCATCCGGTCGGGATGCACTCGCCGGGCTTCGTCGCCGACACCGACGAGGAGGCTAAGGAGGTGTTCTGGCCGCGGTACAAGGTGATGCGGGACCGGATCGGGGCGCTGCGCGGCTGGCCGCCGGTGAAGCGGTCCGAGTTCGACGCCGAGGTTGCCCACGGTTCCATGTACGTCGGTTCGCCGGACACCGTCGCGCAGCGGATCGCCGACGCGGTGAAGAAGCTGGACGTCGGCCGGTTCGACCTGATCTACAGCGCCGGTTCGGTGCCGGTCAGTGCCCGGCTGAAAGCGGTCGAGCTGTACGGCGCGAAGGTGATCCCGATGGTCCGGGAGCTGCTGGCATGAAGCCCACGATCGGAATCCTCGGCGCCGGCAAGGTCGGCACGGTTCTGGCCCGCCTCGCGGTCGCTGCCGGGTACCACGTCCTCATCGCCGGCTCGGGTGAGGTGTCGAAGATCGCGCTGATCGTCGAGGTCGTCACGCCCGGTGCGGTGGCGACGACGGCGGCCGAAGCAGCAGCACAGGCCGATGTGGTGATCCTCGCGCTGCCGCTCGGCAAGTACCGGAGCATCCCGGCCGAGGCGCTGGACGGCAAGCTGGTCATCGACGCGATGAACTACTGGTGGGAGATCGACGGCCGCCGCGACGACCTGACCGATCCGCGGACGTCGTCCAGTGAGATCGTCCAGGAGTTCCTGCGGGGAGCGCGGGTGGTGAAGGCGTTCAACCACATGGGCTACCACGACCTCGAGGACGGCGCCCGGCCGGCCGGAGCCCCGGACCGCAAGGCGATCGCGGTCGCGGGGGAGCCCGGTGACGTCGAGGTGGTCGCGGGGATCGTCGACGCACTCGGCTTCGACCCGGTGCCGGCCGGTCCGTTGGCCGAAGGTGTGCGCTTCGGCCCCGACACCGAACTGTTCGGCGCCAACGTCGACGCCGACGAGGTCCGCGCAATGCTCGACCGCTTCCCGGACACCCTGCGCGGCCGGCTCAGGTCGGTCAGCGGGTGACGTCGTACACCAGCTTCTGGATTCCGTTCGGGTAGGACTGGCTCTCGACGAGGGTCAGGTTCTGCTGGTCCTTGTCGCTTTCGCTGAACATTCGCTTGCCGGCGCCGAGCAGGACCGGGAAGACCAGCAGGTGGTAGCGGTCGATCAGGCCGGCGTCGGACAGGTTGCGGTTCAGGGTGGCGCTGCCATGGATGATGATCGGACCGCCCTCGGTCTGCTTGAGCGCCGCGACGTCGTCCAGCGACCGCAGGATGGTGGTCTCGCCCCAGGTGGACACCAGGTCCTGGTCCTGCAGGGTGGTCGATACGACGTACTTCGGCATCGCGTTGTAGCCGGCGAAGTCGACAGTCATCCCGGGCCAGACCGGCGCGAACGCCTGGTAGCTGACGCGGCCCATCATCATGGCCGTGGCCTCGTTCTGTTCGCGGCCCTTCAGTTCGTACGCGGCCTCGTCGTACGCGACGGCTTTGAAGGTCCAGCCCGAGTTGCGGTAGCCCGGTTCTCCGCCGGGCGCCTCGACGACGCCGTCGAGTGAAACGAACGCGGTGGCGATCAGGGTGCGCATCTGTTGTCCTCCGTGGGATTCGATCCGGTGTGCTGTCGTCACTGCGTCGAGCGCACAGTGCCCGGATGGACATCCAACACGGAGTGATCTGGATCACCTCCACCGGCCGGCTCGAGCATCGCAGCATGGCCTGGAGCCGACGACTCAGCTGACGATGCCGTAGTCGCGGATCTTGCGATAGATGGTCGCGCGGGACATGCCGAGCGCGGCGGCCGCGGCGGTCTTGTCGCCGTTGTGGGCGGCCAGCGCACCGACGACGGCGTCGCGCTCGAGGGCTTCCATCCTGGTCAGGTGGCGTCGCGTCGTCGCATGGCATTCGGCCGGCAGGTCGTCGAGTTCGATGACGCCGGAGCGGCGGCGACGGGCGACCTCGGTCAGCACCCGCCGCAGGTGGGTGACGTTACCGGCCCAGGGAAGTCGCATCAGCTGGTTGGTCGCGGCCGGCGACATCGTCACGCCGGTGATCCCGGCCCTGCTGAGGAGATGCCGCGCGAGCGCCGGGACGTCCTCCAGGTGATGGCGCAACGGTGGCACCGCGACCGTCCGCGGGAAGAAGTGCAGGAGCTGGGTGCCGAGCTGCTCGGAGCCGCCGGTTTGTCCGGTCAGCATCGTGAGTGCGACCCACGGATCCCGGCCGATCGAGCCGTCACGGGCACCCTGCAGCAACTCGGTCAGGCCTTCGATGGTCTCGCCGCTGAGCAGATGGGCGTGCTGGATGATCAGATCCGCGCCGGACTCCAATTCGTTCCCGGCGCGACTGAGCAACTCGTCCGCCGAGGCGGGGTCGGCTGCATCGACGATCGCCAGTCTGCCGTTCGGCGAGGTGTAGTCGTGCACGCTGCGCAAGAGAGTCAGCTTGCCCACGCCGGACTCGCCCTCGGCGACCAGCCACTCGGCCCGGGCGGTGGCGTCCAGCACCTCCTGGATCGTGTGCCGCCACAAGGCGCTGGTCCCGGCGACACCGGGTAGTGCCGGTACGCGCCCTTCGCTGGTCGTACGCAGTCCGGGCCGCTGTTCCTTGATCTGGATGACTCCACCGGCCAGGGTGTCGCCCAGGAACGTCGGGTTGTAGGCGAGCCGGGCGATGGTCCCGCTGGGCAGGTCGGCGATGAACGTCACCGGTTTCGTGCCACCGCGGGCGTCCCGGGTGCGATCGATCAGAGCGGCCTGATCGGTGGAGTCGAAGTGCTGCTGGGCGTGCGAGTTGATCATGAAGACCTCGTCGCCGAGCGCGATCACGGAGCCGCCGGTGTGCCGGCAGACCGCGTAGTAGTCGCTCAGCAGCGCCTGGTCCAGCGCGTTCGCCTCCTCCACGATGCGCTCCTGGATCCGCCGGGCCGCGAGCTTGGCGAACGACAGCAGCACGGCATTCGAGTTCTTCGCCTGCGTGGTGATGTCGAGTACGCCGAGCAGCCCGCCGGTGACCGGGTGTGCGATCGGCGCCCCGGCGCACGCGAAGCCCCGCAGTACGCCGGTGTAGTGCTCCTCGCCGAGGACCAGGATCGGCCCGCCGACCTCCAGGGCGGTGCCGATGCCGTTGGTGCCGACCTCCGACTCGGCATAGCGGAACCCGGGGGCCAGGTCGACGGAGTCCAGACGCCGGATCAGCGTGCGGTCACCGCCGCGACGGTCCAGCACCACCCCTTTGGCGTCGGTCAGGATGATGCACACCGGTTCGTTGGTGAGCTCCGACGACAGCGCGTCGATGACCGGCCGGGCGGCCCTGGTCAGCGTGGTGTCGTAGTCGATCCCGGCGAAGTACGACGGCGCCGGCTGGTCGGCGTCGACGAGCGACGCCTGAGAGCGCTGCCAGGACATCCGGATCGTGTTCCGGACAGGCAGGTCGGTGGGCATCCCGGCTCCCTCCGCTCGGCGACTGATGGACAGCGGAACATCACCAACAGTAGGTCGCACGGCGCAGAACGGCGTCTCACATTGAGACAGCGGCCCGCTCATCGGACAGCTTTCATCGCTGCAACACAGCCGATTCTGGAGGCAGAGATGAGCAGGCAGAGTCTCACCAAGGCGCATGCCAAGATCACCGAACTCTCGTGGGAGCCGACCTTCGCCACGCCGGCCACCCGGTTCGGGACGGACTACACGTTCGAGCGGGCGCCCAAGAAGGACCCGCTGAAGCAGATCATGCGGTCCTACTTCCCGATGGAGGAGGAGAAGGACAACCGGGTCTACGGCGCCATGGACGGCGCGATCCGGGGGAACATGTTCCGCCAGGTCCAGCAGCGCTGGCTGGAGTGGCAGAAGCTGTTCCTGAGCATCATCCCGTTCCCGGAGATCTCCGCGGCCCGGGCGATGCCGATGGCGATCGACGCGGTCCCGAACCCGGAGATCCACAACGGTCTCGCGGTGCAGATGATCGACGAGGTCCGGCACTCGACGATCCAGATGAACCTCAAGAAGCTGTACATGAACAACTACATCGACCCGGCCGGTTTCGACATGACCGAGAAGGCGTTCGCGAACAACTACGCGGGCACCATCGGCCGGCAGTTCGGCGAGGGGTTCATCACCGGTGACGCGATCACCGCCGCGAACATCTATCTGACGGTGGTCGCCGAGACCGCGTTCACGAACACGCTGTTCGTCGCCATGCCGGACGAGGCGGCGGCCAACGGCGACTACCTGCTGCCGACGGTGGTCCACTCGGTCCAGTCCGACGAGTCGCGGCACATCAGCAACGGGTACTCGATCCTGCTGATGGCACTCGCCGACGAGCGCAACCGGCCGCTGCTCGAACGCGACCTGCGCTACGCGTGGTGGAACAACCACTGCGTCGTGGACGCCGCGATCGGCACCTTCATCGAGTACGGCACGAAGGACCGGCGCAAGGACCGGGAGAGCTATGCGGAGATGTGGCGTCGCTGGATCTACGACGACTACTACCGCAGCTACCTGCTGCCGCTGGAGAAGTACGGGCTCACGATCCCGCACGACCTGGTCGAGGAGGCCTGGAACCGGATCACCAACAAGGGCTACGTGCACGAGGTGGCGCGGTTCTTCGCCACCGGCTGGCCGGTGAACTACTGGCGGATCGACGCCATGACCGACACCGACTTCGAGTGGTTCGAGCACAAGTACCCGGGCTGGTACTCCAAGTACGGCAAGTGGTGGGAGAACTACAACCGGCTCGCCTACCCGGGCCGGAACAAGCCGATCGCGTTCGAGGAGGTCGGGTACCAGTACCCGCACCGCTGCTGGACCTGCATGGTGCCGGCGCTGATCCGCGAGGACATGGTCACCGAGAAGGTCGACGACCAGTGGCGCACCTACTGCTCGGAGACCTGCTACTGGACCGATGCCGTCGCGTTCCGCAGCGAGTACGAGGGCCGGCCGACGCCGAACATGGGCCGGCTGACCGGGTTCCGCGAGTGGGAGACGCTGCACCACAACAAGGACCTGGCCGACATCGTGGCGGATCTCGGCTACGTCCGCGACGACGGCAAGACGCTGATCGGCCAGCCGCACCTGGACCTGGACGACCCGAAGAAGATGTGGACCCTCGACGACGTCCGCGGCAACACGTTCATGAGCCCGAACGTGCTGCTGAACCAGATGTCGGACGCCGAGCGCGAGGCCCACGTCGCGGCGTACAAGGCGAACGGCACGAAGGCCGCCGGCTGACCCCTGACCCGGCCGGTGGCGCTGTGTTGCCCTGTCGTCCGGCGCCATCGGCCGTTCCATCCAGCCGTACCAACCACCAGCCAGCGTGAGGAGGCCGTCGTGGCCGACAGCCATCGCATTCGCTTCGAACCGGTCGACATCGAGATGGACGTCACCGAGGACGACAAGATCCTCGACGCGGCGTTCCGGCAGGGCATCCACCTGATGCACGGCTGCAGGGAGGGCCAGTGCTCTGCCTGCAAGTCGTACGTCCTCGAAGGTGACCTGCAGATGGAGCGCTACTCGACCTTCGCCTGCAACGACGCCGAGGTCGCCGAAGGGTACGTGCTGCTGTGCCGGGCGCACGCCTACAGCGACTGCACGATCGAGTTGCTCAACTTCGACCCCGACGAACTGCTCGGCGGCATCCCGATCGGAACCGTCAGCGCCGAGGTCAGCGCCATCGAGCCGGTCACCCGCGACATCGTCTCGCTGCGCCTGACGGCCGGGCACGCCTTCGATTTCAAGCCGGGACAATACGTCGACATCACCATCCCCGGGACCGAAGACCACCGCTCGTTCTCGATGGCGACGACGCCGTCGACCGCGGGCGAGCTCGAGTTCCTGATCAAGAAGTACCCCGGTGGCCGGTTCTCGGCGTTGCTCGACGGCGAGCTGAAGGTCGGCGACGTGGTGTCGCTGACCGGCCCGTACGGCTCGTCGACGCTCAAGGACGGCCACGTGCTGCCGGTGATCTGTATCGCCGGTGGCGCGGGGATGGCACCGATCCTGTCCATCCTGCGGCATCTGCGGGAGACGGGCAGCACCCGGCCGGTCCGGTTCTACTACGGCGCCCGGACCGCGGCCGATCTCTTCTACCTGGACGTGATCTCCGAACTCGGTGCCGACCTGGCCGGGTTCGAGTTCGTCGCCTGCCTGTCGGAGTCGATGGAGGGTGCCGATGCTTCCGCCGAACAGGGCAACGTCACCGAGGTGGTCGAGCGCCGCGAGGCCGAGTTGCACCGCAGCGAGGTCTACCTGTGCGGTCCGCCGCCGATGGTGGACGCCGCCTTGACGTTGCTGGAGGCAAGCAACGTGCCGACCGACCAGGTCTTCTACGACAAATTCACCAGCCCAGCGACCGATGGAGCCTGAGATGACGCAATCCGCAGTACCGAAGCAGCGCAGTTTCCCGAAGATCGAGTTCACCGACTCCGAGGCCGGCGCGCTGGAGTTCCCGAGCTCGAAGAGCCGGGCCTACAACTACTACCAGCCGGCCAAGCTGCGCGCGACGATGTACGAGGACGTCACGGTCGACGTGCAGCCGGACCCGGACCGGCACCTCAGCCAGGGCTGGATCTACGGCTTCGGCGACGGTCCCGGCGGCTACCCGAAGGAGTGGACGGCCGCGAAGTCGTCGAACTGGCACGCCTTCCTCGACCCGAACGAGGAGTGGAACCAGACGATCTACCGGAACAACTCCGCGATCGTCCGGCAGGTCGACCTGTGCCTGCAGAACGCCAAGCGGGCCAGGGCGTACGACGGCTGGAACCCGGCGTGGCTCAAGTTCGTCGAGCGCAACCTCGGCGCCTGGATGCACGCCGAGAACGGCCTGGCCCTGCACGTCTTCACCAGCATCCAGCGGTCCGGCCCGACCAACATGATCAACACCGCGGTCGCCGTCAACGCCGCCCACAAGATGCGCTTCGCGCAAGACCTCGCACTCTTCAACCTCGACCTGTCGGAAGCCGATGTACCGTTCGACGGCAGCGCTCACATCGGGGTCTGGAAGGACGCGCCCGAGTGGCAGCCGACGCGTGAGGTGGTCGAGCGGCTGACCGCGGTGGGCGACTGGTGCGAGTTGCTCTTCGCCACCAACATCGTGTTCGAGCAGCTGGTCGGTTCGCTGTTCCGGACCGAACTGGTGATGCAGATCGCGGCCCGCAACGGCGACTACATCACCCCGACGATCGTCGGCACCGGCGAGTACGACTACGACCGCGACCTGAACTACACCCGCAACCTGTTCCGGCTGCTGACCAGGGACGCAGAGTTCGGCGAGACCAACAAGGCGCTGTTCGGCGACTGGCTCGCCACCTGGGTGCCGCGCTGTCTCGACGCGGCCCAGGCGCTGCAGCCGATCTGGTCGCAGCCGGCCGACAAGCCGGTCACCTTCGCGTCGAGTCTCGACGCGGCCAAGCAGAAGTTCCGTTCGCTGCTCGAGGACCTCGGGCTCGACTCACCGAAGGAGCTGGACCAGTGAGCATGCATTTCGGATCCGACACCGAGTTCTCCAACAAGTGCGGGGTCACCTTGATGAACACTCCGATCGGCCGCGTCGTCGCCGAGGTGATGGGCGCCAAGGAGGGCGTCGAGCTGACCGAGTATCCGTCGATGATCCGTGTCGACGGCACCGGCCTGCTCGACTTCGACTACGCCGAGCTGACCGACGCGCTCGGCTCGGAGTTCGACGGCTCGGTGTTCGAGGAGATCTCCTCCACCCACTACGGCCGGATGGTGCACCTGGACGACAAGACCATCCTGTTCGCCAGTCCTGAGGACGCCGCCGAGTACATCGGCTTCGACCTGGTCAGGAAGTGATCGCCCATGTACGAGCACGACGGTGAGAAGTACTTCGTCGTCGACGCCCACATCGCGTTGTGGGACGGCCGCGAGTCGAACCAGAAGAACATCCACGGCAAGCAGTTCATCGACTGCTTCTACGACTACCACAAGAACCTCAGCCCGGAAGACGCCGTCTGGGACTACGACACCTACACGTACTACGGCGGCCAGCGGCTGCTGAAGGATCTGTTCGAGGACGGCTACGTCGATCACGCGATCTTCCAGCCGGCCATCCTCGGCGAGTTCTACCGCACCGGCTTCGGTCAGACCGAGGAAGCACTCGAGCTGACCCGGCAGAACCCGGGCAAGCTGACCTACAACCACGCCTGGGATCCGCGCTTCGGCGAGGAAGGGCTCAGGCAGCTCCGCGAGGACGCGGCCCGGATGAACCTGAAGGGCGTGAAGCTCTACACCGCGGAATGGCACGGCGACTCCCGCGGCTGGAAGCTCGACGACCCGTGGGCGCGTCGCTATCTCGAGGAGTGCCTCGAGCTCGGCATCAAGAACATCCATGTCCACAAGGGCCCCACCATCCGGCCGCTGGACCGCGACGCCTTCGACGTGGCGGACATCGACAAGGTGGCGACCGACTACACCGACCTGAACTTCATCGTCGAGCACGTCGGCCTGCCCAGGCTGGAGGACTTCTGCTGGATCGCCACCCAGGAGTCCAACGTGTACGGCGGGCTCGCGGTCGCGATGCCGTTCATCCACACCCGGCCCGGCTACTTCGCCCAGATCCTCGGCGAGCTCCTGTACTGGATCGGCGAGGACAAGATCCTGTTCTCCAGCGACTACGCGATCTGGACACCCAAGTGGCTGGTCGAGAAATTCGTCGACTTCCAGCTTCCGGCCGGCCAGTCGGAGTACGCGCCGATCACGGTCGAACAGAAGAAGAAGATCCTCGGGCTGAACGCGGCCGCGCTGTACGACCTCGACGTACCGGCGGAGCTGCGGCTGCCCACCAACGCCGGTGACACCGGCGCCGAGGTGGCAGCCGGGGCGAAGGAGGCCGTGGCGTCATGAGTACGGTCACCCCTGCCGCGCAGACCGGTTTGGCGAGCGAGGTGACGGCGGCCCTGGCGACCGTCGTCGACCCCGAACTGGACGAGCCGATCACCGACCTCGGATTCGTCCGGTCGATCCGGATCGACGACGTCGGGGTGACCGTCCACCTACGGCTGCCGACGTCGTTCTGCGCACCGAACTTCGCCTACCTGATGGCCGCCGACGCCCAGGACGCGCTGCGCCGCGTCCCGGGCGCCGGCCGGGTGATGGTGCTGCTGGACGATCACCACGACTCGGACCGGATCAACGCCGGCCTGGCCCTGAACGCCGGCTACCGCGGCACCTTCGGCCCCGAGGCGGAGGACAGCCTGGACGAGCTCCGCCGGATCTTCCAGCGCAAGGCGCACACGGCCGCCATGGAGCGTTGCGTGATGGCCCTGCTTCGCACGACCGACCGGAATCTCGAGGACCTGCACGAGCTCACGCTCGGCGAGCTTCCGGGCGGTCCGCACAAAGAAGCCCTGTTGCGGCGCCGGACCGACATCGGGCTCGGCATCCGCCCGGACGACCTGGTCGTCGTCGACGAGGACGGCCGGCCGGTCGCGCAGTCCGCCGTACCGCTAAGGCTTCGGTACGCCAAGGCGGTGCGCGTCTCCGTCGAGGGCAACGCGCACTTCTGCCGCGGCCTGCTGGCGACGAGGTACGACGACGAGCCGGGCGGGCTGTCCACTCACATCACCGACACGAGGAGAGCATCATGAGGGCGGTACAAGTCGTCGGCTACCACACCAAGTTGCAGCTCACCGAAGTGCCGGAGCCGCAGCTCACCGGGCCGCTCGATGTCGTCGTCAGGATCGGTGGCGCCGGGGTGTGCCGGACCGATCTGCACATCCTCGAAGGGCAGTGGGCCGAGAAGAGCGGCGTCGCGCTGCCGTACACGATCGGTCACGAGAACGCCGGCTGGGTGCACGCGATCGGCGACGCGGTCACCAACGTGCAGGTCGGCGACAAGGTGATCCTGCATCCGCTTATCACCTGCGGCCTGTGCCGGGCCTGCCGGTTCGGTGACGACGTGCACTGTGAGAACAGCCGGTTCCCCGGTATCGATACCGACGGCGGCTACGCCGAATACCTCCGTACTACGGCCCGCAGCGTGGTCCGGATCGACGACAGCCTCCAGCCCGCGGATGTCGCGGCGCTCGCGGACGCGGGCCTCACGGCGTACCACGCTGTCGCGAAGGTCGCCCGCGCGACCAGGCCCGGGGACGTTTGCGTGGTGATCGGCGCCGGCGGTCTCGGTCACATCGGCATCCAGGTGCTGAAGGCGATCTCGCCGGTCACCGTGGTGGTGGTCGACCGCAATCCGGCGGCCGTCCAGCTCGCCGTCGAGATCGGCGCGGACCACGGGATCGTTGCCGACGGCACCCAGATCGAGCAGGTGCTGGAACTGACCGCCGGCAAGGGCGCCGAGGCCGTCGTCGACTTCGTCGGCGAGGGCGGCGCGACCGCCGCGGGCGTGGCGATGCTGCGCCGGGCGGGCAACTACTACGTGGTCGGGTACGGCGAGAACCTCGACCTCCCGACGATCGACATCATCTCCACCGAGATCAACTTCATCGGCAACCTGGTCGGCTCCTACAACGACCTGCAGGAGCTGATGGTGCTGGCCGCGCAGGGCAAGGTCACCCTGCACACCACGAAGTACCCGCTGGCCGACTTCCAGCAGGCGATCGACGACCTCGACGCGGGACTCGTCCGCGGCCGGGCGATTCTCATCCCTTGAAAGGCTGAATCATGGCAAAGGAACTGAGGTTCAACTCAGAGGCAAGGCGGTTGCTGGAGTCCGGGGTGAACGCTCTGGCCGACGCGATCAAGGTGACGCTCGGGCCGAAGGGCCGCAACGCGGTACTGGAGAAGCTGACCGGGCCGCCGACCATCACCAACGACGGCGTCACGATCGCCAAGGAGATCCAGCTCCGCGAGCCGTTCGCCAACATGGGCGCGCAACTGGTCAAGGAAGTCGCGATGAAGACCAACGGCGTGGTCGGTGACGGCACCACGACGGCGACCGTGCTGGCCCAGGCGATGGTCCGCGAAGGCCTGCGGGCCGTCGACGCCGGCGCCAACCCGATGCGGGTCCGGCGCGGTATCGAGCAGACCGTTCCCGTCGTGGTGGAGACGCTGCGGTCGTGGGCGGCCGAGGTCGGCGGGGCGCAGGACCTGCGGCACATCGCGACGCTGGCGGCCAGCGACGACGAGTCGATCGGCGAGGTCGTCGCCGAGGCGGTCGAGCGGGTCGGCCGCAACGGCATCGTCACCACCGAGGAGTCCGAGACCTTCGGCCTGTCGGTGAACGTTGTCGACGGCATCGACTTCGACCACGGCTACATCTCGATGTACATGGTCACCGACCGGGAGCGGATGGAGGCCGTGCACGACAACCCGGTCATCCTGCTCACCAACAAGAAGATCTCCCAGGTGCAGGACATCATGCCGACCGTCGAGGCGGCCAAGCGTGCCGACCGGCCGCTGGTCGTACTGGCCGAGGACGTCGACGGACCCGCGTTGCAGCTGCTGGTGGGCGGCAACATGCACAACACGATGCGGTCGGTCGTCGTCCGGGCGCCCGGCTTCGGCCACCGCCGGATCGCCGAGCTGGAGGATCTCGCGGTGGCCCTCGGTGGCCAGGTGATCGCGACGGACACCGGGCTGGACCTGTCCGAGGTCACGCTGGACCACCTCGGATCGTGCGACCGGATCACGATCACCGAGAACGACACCACGATCGTCCGCGGACACGGCGACGCGAACCTGGTCTCGGCCCGGCTGGCGCAGTTGGAGACGCAGTTCGAGCGGGCCCGGATCGAGGCCGACCAGGACAATCTGCAGCTGCGGATGGCCCGGCTGTCGGGACGGGTCGCCGTGATCCGGGTCGGCGGTGCGACCAGCGTCGAGCTGAAGGAGCGGATGCTCCGGGTCGAGGACTCGCTGGCCGCGACGCGGGCCGCGCTCGAGGAGGGCGTGGTGGCCGGCGGGGGAGTGGCGCTGGTCCAGGCCCAGGAGGCGGTCTCGCGGGTCGAGCTGATCGGCGACGCCGCGGTCGGCCGTGAGGTGGTCCGCCGGGCACTGCCCGAGCCGTTGCGCTGGATCGCGATCAACGCCGGGTACGACGGCGACGAGGTGGTCGCCAAGGTGGCGACGCTTCCGTTGGGAACCGGCTTCAACGCGCTGACCGGTCACTACGCCGACATGTTCGACGAGGGGATCATGGACCCGCTCAAGGTGACCCGGGCGGCGCTGGAGAGCGCGGCCTCGATCGCGGCGCTGATCATCACCACGGAGACCGCGGTGGTCGAGGAGGTGCTCGGCAACCCGGGCGCGATCATGGCTCCCGGCTTCGGCGACCTGGCCGAGGGCATGGTCCGCCCGTCCAACATCTACTGATTTCCCCCGGTTCTCCTTGATCGGATCGATGACCCTCTGCATACCTAGTATCTAGATACCGAGTATGTATATCGATCCGATCAAGGAGAACATGATGAAGATGCGAGCAGCAGTGGTGTCCGTACTGGCAGTGACGACGCTGGCGGCGGCTCCGCTGGCCGCGCACGCTGCCCCGGTGGCTCAGGCCAAGACTTTCAGCCAGCCGTACAAGCAGCTGGTCACGGGCAGCAGTTGGGGCAGCGGGGGCACGTACATCGCTCACGGCGGTGACATCAAGCTGAAGCTGACCACGCTGCCGAAGGCCACCGAGGTGCTGGTCGAGGAGTGCGAGGGCAGGGACCTCGGCGACGTCGCGGTCTTCACGAAGCAGGCGCCCAGTCACGTGCTGGCGACCAAGGTGCCGGCCGGCACCTGCTTCCTGATCCTCTTCCAAAAGCACGTGAAGGCCGCCGACTACGTGGTCGAAGGCACGTTCAGCTACTGACCTTCGGCCGCTCGGGGCACAGGCGCCGCGGTGAAAAGCCCGGTGCCTGTGCCGCTCGGGCACAAGGCCGCCGCCGGCCGTGGCTCGGTGAACCAGCCGCGCCACCGCAGGAAGAAGCAGCCGCCACCGAACAACAACGCCGGAACCCAGTAGAGCAAGGCGGTGAGTGCCACCGCACCGAAGGCCGCTGTCCACGAAACACCGATCGATGCCAGGCCGGCGACGAGAGCGCCTTCGCGCGGACTGGCACCGTGTACGCCGGGCAGTGCCCCGGCGAGCTGGCTGGCACCGAACACGGCGACCAACTGGAACGCCGACACGGAGTCGCCGACGGCTTGGAGCGCCCCGATCAGCAACCCGAGGATCGTGGCCTGGTAGCCGATGGACAACACGACGCCGACCGCGAACACCGCCGTCGATGGCCACGGCCAGCTACCGGCGAGACCGGGGCGCCGACGGCGGACCAGAATCGCGGCCAGCAGAACCAGGGCGGCGAGTCCGAGAGCGACCACGAGCACGATCGGCGGCAGCGCGATCCCGCAGACCGCGACGGCCACGACGAGTCCGACGGCACCGACGAACCGGTCCAGCGCGACCGCGGCCACCGCGGCGGAGCGCCGTACGCCGGTGGATTCCAGGCGGTGCACCCGCCAGAGGTCGGCGCCGGCGTGCCACGGTGAAATCAGGCCGAGGATCTCGCTCTCCGCGTACGCCCGCACGTGCCAGACCCTGGTCCGGCCACTGGCCGCCAGCGCGTGCCAGCGCAACGGGCACAGCACGTACTTACCGATCGCGAACGGCAGCAGCCCGATGGCGGCGGGCAGGACCGAGGTGTGCGGGACCCGCTCGACGTTCCACAGAGACAGCAGCACGGCACCCAGCAGCGCGGTGACTTGAACGGCGCGATTGGTGACGACCGCCTTGGCTACTCGCAGGAATGTCCCGATGTGTTCTTGCCGCACGCGCACGACGGCCTCCTCTCGGCCAACCGAACGGCGGTGGCGGGGCACTCTCCCCGTCCCGCCACCCGGTCAGACCATAACCGCCGCGCACTACCCCCGCATCTCGCCGTCCGCGCGCCGGACGCTTGGACAGGAGCCGAAATGTTCCGCTCGCGGGGTGTTGCACGGCGCTGGAAAGCGTTGAGGCCACTGGACGGGCGCTCGAAGATGACGCGGTTGGGACTTCGAGCGAGAGGGACGAAGACGTGAAGAGAACCAGGCGAACCGCGCTGGCGATCGCGGCGGCCGGGGCGGTGGTGGCTGTCGCCGCGCTGCCGGTGGCGTCGGCCGCACCGGCCGACGAACAGGTGTCCGGCGGGCGCCCGAGCTGGGCCGTCGCGTCGGCCGACCGGGGGCCGACCGATCCGGGGACGGAGCTCGAGGCGCGGGTGTATCTGGCCGGACGAGACCCGCAGGCGATGACGGCGTACGCCCTGGCGGTGACCGATCCGCACAATGCCGCCTACCGGCACTTCTTGTCGGCTGCCGAGGTGAACCGGCGATTCGGGCCGAGTCCTGAGCAGACCCGTGCCGTCACCTCGTGGCTGAAGTCGTCCGGCCTGAAGGTGACCAGCACCGACTCGCACTACGTCGGCTTTCGTGGGTCGGTGGAGAAGGTGCAGCGGGCGTTCGATGTGCAGCTGCACAACTTCGCCGATGCCCGTGGGCTGCACCGCGCACCGACGGGTGAGGTGAAGGTCCCGGGCCGCCTCGCGGGCGCCGTACAGGGTGTTGTCGGGCTGGAAGACCCTGCAAAACAAGGCGTTCGGACCAAATCGGCGGACGAGGTCGCGGCGCGGACGGCTCCGCGGGCGGCCGAACCGGACCCGTGGGGACCGAGTCCCGCGCTGTACCGCGCGGAGCCGTGCTCGAACTACTGGGGCGAGAAGCCGGCCACCGACCAGCCCAAGTCCGACGGCAAGACACGGCCGTGGACGTTGTGCGGTTACGGCCCGCAGGAACTGCGCAAGGCGTACGGACTCGACCGGACCAGTCTGACCGGTCGCGGCGTGACGGTCGGGGTCATCGACGCCTACGCGTCGCCGACGATCGAGGCCGACGTCGCGGCGTACGCGAACAAGCATGTCTCGCAGGGCTGGCGGCCGGGTCAGCTGAAGCAGTACACGACGCCCGGCGGATCACCCGACTGCTTCGGTGGGGCACCGAACGCGATCTACGTCGAGGAGGCGCTGGACATCGAGGCCGTACACGCGATGGCGCCGGACGCGGACGTCGCGTACGTCGGCGCCAAGGACTGCAGCGACCCGAGCCTGCTGGACGCGCTGAACCGGCTGGTCGACAACCACCTGGCCGACATGGTCAGCAACTCGTGGGGCGACGGCGCGAACGGGCCGGCCACCGAGGCGATCCGGCAGGCGTACGAGGACGTGTTCCAGCGGGCCGCGATCCAGGGCATCGGCGTCTACTTCTCCTCGGGTGACTGCGGGGTCGAGGACCCGATCACGGGCTGCGGGCGCAACGAGGACTCCAACGGCGTGCAGACCGAGTACCCGCCGGAGAGCGTGTGGGTGACCGGCGTCGGCGGTACGACGATGGCGCTCGGCCCGGACTACCGGAAGGTCTTCGAGGCCGGCTGGGGCAACATCCGCTCGGAGAAGAAGGCCGACGGCACTGGCTGGGACCCGGATCCGCGGGCGGGCTACCCGGCTGCCTTCACCGGCGGGTCCGGCGGTGGCACGAGCGCCAAGGTGCGCCAGCCGGCGTACCAGGCCGGTGTCGTACCGGCGAAGCTGGCGCGGACGCTGCTGACCGGTGAGACGTCGGCGTACCCAATGCGGGTCGTGCCGGACGTCGCGATGGACGGCGACAACAACAGCGGGATGATGGTCGGCCAGACCTGGCTGAAGGCCGACGGCACTGTGGGCTATCTGGAGGTCCGGCTCGGCGGGACCAGCCTGTCGAGTCCGCTGATGGCTGGTCTGCAAGCGGTCGCACAGCAGGCGCAGCGCTCGCCGATCGGCTTCGCCAATCCGCAGCTGTACCAGCGGGCCGGGTCGAAGGCGTTCGACGACGTCACCGACACCCCCTTCGGGCCGAACGAACTGCTGAACGTCGTCCGCAACGACTACAGCAACATCACCGACCCGAGCAGCCCGATCAAGACCCGCCTCTACACCTTCGGACTGAACGGCCCGATCAAGGCGGTCACGGGGTACGACGACGTGACCGGCGTGGGTACGCCGAGCTCGACCTACGCCCAGTCCTACCAACGCTGACCGACTCTGAGCGGCCCCACCTCACCGGTGGGGCCGCTTCTGGGCTCTAGGCGCGGTGTTCGAGGCGCCTGCTGAGGACGGCGAAGGCGAGGGTGGCGAGCGTGGTGAGGGCGGCGGGGACGAAGAAGACGTGGGGGAGGCCGATGGCCGCGACGCCGAGCCCGCCGATGGCGCCGCCGATCGCGGAGCCGACGGGGATGGCGCTGAGGAACACGCCAGAGGCCGTGCCGACGCCTTCGGGGTAGAGGTGCTGGGCGATCGAGACACCCAGGGTGCCGACGCAGGCCCAGAGGCCGGCCGTCAGAGCCTGACCGAGGAACAGGATGCCGACCGAACCGCCGATGGCGTAGGCGAGGTTCCCGGCCAGGCCCATCGCGGCGCCTCCGGTCATCACCGTCAGCGATCCGAACCGGTCGGCGAGGCCCGCGACGAGCGGCAGCAGGAGTAGTTCCAGCAGCGGCTGGATGCCGATCACCGCGCCGCGCATCGAGTCGGAGACGTGCAACTGTTCGGCCATGTAGATGGGCAGATAGCCGAACTTGATCGTGTCACCGGTCATCGCCAGGATGCAGACGGCGGTGAAGACCAGCAACGGCATCAGGTGGTCGATCTGCCGCTTGCCCGCGGGACGCTCGATGACCGCCTGGTTGTGGAAACGGGCCACCCGTTGCCGGCCGAACGGGATCACCTGGGCGAACACGCAGACGGCCGTTGCCACCAGCAACGAACGGAGGCCGAAGACACCGCCGTACCAGCTGCCGAGGACCGGGCCGAGGATCCAGCCGATCGTGAAGGCCATCCGGATCGCGGCGACGACCCGGTTGTCGGCTCTGGTCGGATGGCGGCTCAGCTCGTCGCGGCAGGCGGCAAAGAGCTGGGCCATCGCTCCGCCGCCGACGCTGAGCGCAACCGCGCTGATCACGAAGGGCAGCCACACCGATCGAGCGGCTGCCATGGCGAGCCAGCCGGCGGCACCGATCAGCGCGCAGAGCCGGAACCAGAGCAGCCGGTCGGGAGTGCGGTCCGACAGCCGTCCGACCAGGAAGCCCGCGAGCGGGGCGGCCAGGTTCGTCACGTAGTACAGGCCGGCCACGGGCAGCGGCGTACCGAGTTCGCGGACCAGGAACAGGGTCAGCTGGGGCGTCGCCGCTGACATGCCGATCCCGGCGATCAGCAGCGACAGGAACGCCGAACGGTAGACCCGCGACCGGACGACGATGCCCACCGCGGACTCGGGCCGGTCGAGCATCAGCATCCTCACCAGACGAGCAGAATTGTCACCAAACCCTATCCGCCGGCAACCACGGCGTCGCGGCGGGCGGTCGCCCACCGGACTACCGGGACGAAGAGAATGCCCACCAGCGCGAACCAGGCGCCGAGGATCAGCCAGCCGGGCACACCGAGGCCGAGCGGGAGCAGGGCCATCACGGTCGGCGCGAGCATGGAACTGACCGAGCTGCTGGTGTTCCAGACGCCCTGGTACTGACCTTGCGCATGGTCGGCCGCCAGATCGAATCCCAGCAGGAACGATCCGGAGGACTGCAGGAGCTCACCGGCGACCTGGACCAGAGCAGCCACTGCGAGGACGATGATCGCCACAACTGCGTCGCCGGAACCGGCGCCGGCGAACAAAACCATGGATGCCAACAGCAACAATCCGGCAGTGCGCGTGGCGCGCGCGGCCGTGCGCGTGTCGACGATGCCTCGCGAAGCGCGGACCTGGAGCACCGCGACACCGGCGGCGTTCACGAACAGTGGTAGCGCGGCGGCCCAGCGCGGTGCCTCGGTGTGCTCGACGACCCAGAGCGGGATCGCGATGTCGATCACCGAGTAGTGGATGCAGATCGCGGCGTTGAGTCCCGCGACGGCGAGGTAGCCGCGATCCCGGAGCGCGATCCAGACCGGCCCGTCGGTCTGCTTCGGCTGCGGCGCGACGCGGTCCACCCGCAGTACGACGAGGGCGGCGATCACACTCAGTACGGCGTACAGGCCGAACATCATCCGGTACGCCGTCGCGGTACCGGAGGCGAGCGCGACGGCCCCGATCCCGGCGCCCGCGGTGACGCCGATGTTGGTCATCGAGCGCAGGTACGCGCGCGCGGCGACCCGGGCGGTCGATCCTTCGGTCACGCCGGCGATCAAGGCGAACCGGACCGCGTTGGCGCCCCTGTCCAGCACGGTGACGACGATCGCGACGGCCAGGAACTGCCAGAACGAACCGACCAGCAGATAGAGCAACGCCAGCACGGCCTGGGCAAGACTCAGGACGACGAACAGGGTCCGCGGTCCTCGCCGGTCCGCGAGGTGCCCGAACGGGACACCCGCCAGCAGGCCGCAGAATCCGGCGACGGTGAGACCGAGACCGACCTCGCCGATCGACAGGCCGGCTACGCGGGTGAAGTACAGAACACTGATCGTCATCAGCAGGCCGTTGCCCACTCTGCTGAGCAGCGTCGCCAAGGCGAGTGGCCGCAGCGGGCCGGCGGGCGGAAGCAGTTTCCTCACCGGATCATCGTGCGCTATCTGCGACAAGGTCGCAATAAGACACTTCGGAGCGGGAGGGCGCGGGCAGAAAAGTGCTGGGGTGTGCTGGGGCGGTGAAGTAAGGTGAGACTTACTCATGGTCGGTTGGCCTGGGGTGAGCTGAGGCCTGCTGGGGTGGGTGGGATCTTCATGATCAAGGGGTTCAAGGGACGTGGCCGGCGGCGGCCGTTCTCGGTCGAGGCGCGACTGGCCGAGCATGTGGACCGGCTGGGCGAGGAGCATCCGCCGATCCCGGTGGACAGCGCGGACTACACGATGGCGCGACCGGAACTGCTCGCCAAGGCGTTCGGCCCGGTGCTCACCTACATGTCCCGGGTCGAGCTCGAAGTCGAACGGAACGTCCTCGAGCTGAACCTGCTGCTGCCGGACCCACCGGCTGTGGACCGGCATTTCTATGCCGACGTCTGGCTGCCGCAGGAGATCCATCACGGGTTGTTGCTGGATCGCCTGCAGTCGCTGGCCGGCCTGCCGCCGGCGAAGCCCGATCTCACGTCGATGGCGTTCAGCTACCGGGTGCTCGGTGCGCTCGGTCGCTGGAGTTCCGTGCAGGACGTGAGCCGGATGCTCTACTACCTGACCGGGGTGGCGACCGAACAGTCGGCGATCCTTGCCTACAACAAGCTTCACCAAGGTTTGGTGGAGCTGGGCGAGCACGCGGTGGCAACCACCGTCGTGGCGCCGATCCGCCGCCAGGAGCCCGGCCACTTCGCCTACTACAAGATCGCCGCGCAGGGCCTGTGGACCGAGATGACCGGCTGGCAGAAATGGCTGGTGCAAACGCTCCGGCGGCACACCTTCGAACCAGTCGGCGCCTACACCAAGAAGCAGTGGGCGGAGTTCGGTGCCGTGATGCACCACCTCGGCATCACCACGGACGGTGAAAGCGGCCTGACCCGCTACGCCCAGCAGATCGGGCGGGTCGAGATGGAGCTGCTCTGGGCGATGCGGCGAGGCCTGCGAGTTCCGACGTACGTCGTGGACTCGCTCAGGTCGGCCGCCCGGCTCGCCGCGGCCGAGCGGATCGCCACCGTCGGCAACTGAGCACCGGCTGAACCAGCGCGGCCGGGCTGCGCGAATTGGTGGCGGTGCTCTTCTAGGGTCGTCCCGTGGACCACGAGATTCTGCTGATTGCCGGCGCGGGGCTTGCGATCATGATCGCGGCGTCCGTCTTCGCCCGGCGGACGGGCATCGCGGCGCCGCTGCTGCTGGTTGCTCTCGGCATCGCAGCCAGCTACCTGCCGAGTACGCCGGCCATTCACCTGGAGCCGGAGATCATCCTGGCCGGGGTGCTGCCGCCGCTGCTCTACTCCTCGGCCGTCCAGCTGCCCGTGCTCGACGTACGGCGCAACTTCGGCCTGATCTCCTGGTTGTCGGTGGTGATGGTGATCGTCTCGGCGCTGGCCATCGGCGGCCTGGTGCACGCGTTGTTCCCGAGCATCTCGTTCGCACTGGCCACCGCGCTCGGAGCCGTGGTCAGCCCCACCGACGCGGTCGCCGCCACTGCGATCGGCCACCGGGCCGGACTGCCGCCGCGGTTGATGACGGTGCTCGAGGGCGAGAGCCTCGTGAACGACGCCGCGGCGCTCGTCGTACTGCGGACGGCGGTGGCCGCGATCGCGGCCACGACCGGGTTCAGCCTCGGCGACACGATCCTCAGCTTCGTCTGGGCAGTCGCCGGCGCTGTGATCATCGGGCTGCTCGTCGGCCTGGCGACGGTGTTGCTGCGACAGCGGCTCGACGATCCGGTGCTCAACACGACCATCTCGTTCGCCGTACCGTTCCTCGCGTACTTCCCGGCCGAGGAGGCCCATGCCTCCGGCGTGCTCGCCGTCGTCGTCGCGGGCCTGCTGACCGGCGCGCTGGGAAGCAAGCGGTTCAGTGCCCGCGACCGGCAGACCCAGGCGACCACCTGGACGACGATCAGCTTCATCCTGGAGAGCGCCGTCTTCGTTGCCATGGGCTACCAATTGCCCGAGCTGGTCGACGCTGCCAAGTCGGAGACCACGGGCAAGGAGATCACCGGTCTCGTCCTGCTCGTTGTCGCGCTGCTGGTGGCCCTGAGGTTCCTCGGGCTTGCGTGGCCGGCGGTGGCGAGCTGGTTCGGCCGGAAGGAGCGAGCCGAGCAGACCCGTGCGCAGCTGAGCCAGTTCGAGGAGAAGCTGGACTCGATGGATCCGGCCGACAAGCGGGAGGAGAACCGGCTGGCCTGGGCGCGCCGGCGGCTGGCCCGCGGCAATGCAGACGTGGAGTTCGAGGAGCGCGAGCCGATCACCGCGAAGGGCCTGCTGGTGCTCGCCTGGGCGGGCATGCGTGGGGTCGTGACCGTGGCGGCCGTCCAGACGATCCCGCCCGGTACGCCGCACGCCGCCACCGTCGTCCTCGCCGCCTTCCTCGTTGCCCTCATCACCTTGCTGATCTTCGGTCTCACGCTGCCCGCGGTGATCACGAAGATGAACTTCAGTCCCGAGGACGCGCAGGACAAGCGGGACTCCGTGCAAGCGCTGTTGCGGCGGGTCGGAGAGACCGCGATCGACGCGCTCGGTCCGCTGGAGGAACAGAGCGTCGACGGTGAACCGCTCGACCCGGAACTGGTCAGCACCATGAAGGACCGGGTACTGCCGCGCCTCGTGGCAGGCACTCGGCAGCTCCGTTCGGCCAGGCCGGACAGTCACGAGCAGATGCTCATCGTCCAGCGTCGTTATCTCGACGCGATGCGCGACGCCCTGGTCTCGGAGCGCAGCATCGGCGCCTACAGCTCCGAGACCTTCCGCCAGGTCGAGGGTTTCCTCGACAGCCTCGAACAACGCCTGACCAGTCTGTAGACGCTCACCGAAGCGCCTCGAGTTCTTCCTCGAGCCACTTCTGGGCCCGGTCCAGTCGGGTGGCCAGCGCGCTCCACTCGGACGCGCGCACCGGTGCACTGTAGGTTTCCACGGACTTGGTGACGTAGTCGGTGATCTCGCCCAGCCTGTCAGTGGCCGGTCCCTGTGCGGAGCTGTCGGCATGGGTGATCGCGCGTTTGCACTGCAGGGTCAGTTCTTCGATCCGATCCATCAGCCGAACGGCTTCGTCGGCCTGCGCACGGGCCGGGTCGTCGTCCGCCAGCAGATTCGACCAGCGGCGAACCTGGGCCGGGATGTTCCGTTCGGGCTCGGGTGGCTTCGGGACCCGCCTGCGCCAGGTCGCGATCACCAGCACCACCCCGGCGATCAGCGGTCCGGCCGGTACGGCGAGCCACGGCCACGGTCCTGCCAGCGCGACGATCGCGCCGGTCACACCGAGCACGGACGCCTCGACCACGGCGACGGGGTCACGGAACCGGCGCCCGATCCCGCGCCTCACCCGAAGTTCCGGAACACTTGGACGAAGGCGTCGCCCACATCGAGCGGATCGCTCGCGTCGTACTGCGCGGCCTTGGTGCGGTTCGCGATCTGGGCGAGCGTGGCGACGTCGGCGTTCTCGGCCTTTCCGTACGGCACGGTGAAGATCCGGACCGAGGTGTCCCGGCCGGCCGGATTCAGCCTGTCCAGCAGCGCCTTGGCCCCACCGGGGTAGTTCTCGGTGTTCTGTCCGTCGCTGAGCAGCACGATCGCGTTGATCCGCTCGGGATCGAGCGACCTCGCCATCATCTGGCTGGCCGCGTCGGTCACGGCGTACAGGGCCGTGTTCCCGCTCGCCTTCAGGTGCTGGATCCTCGCCTTGAGCTGGGCGCGGACGGCGCCTACCCGCGACACCGGCATCACCTGCGTGTAAGGCGGATCGGACGAGAACGTCCACAGGCCGACTTCGTCGTCATCGTCGAGAAGGTCGAGGGCGCGTTGAGCCGCCGGGATCAGCAGTTGCAGCTTCGTCGGATCCTGCGCCCGGTTGGGATCGTCGGCGATCTCGTTCATGGAGCCGGACACGTCCAGCACCAGCAGCACGCGGGTCTTGCGCCGTACCTTGTCCCAGCTGTTCACCATCGCGGCCAGCAGTTTACCGTCGGGCGGCTGCACGAAGTTCAGGTGCTGATCGGCCGGCACCCCGAGGGTGTGCACGAGTTGCTCGGTCGGCTTGGTCGCGTCGTCCCGCGGCCGGAACCCGACGTTCGCGAACTCCTTCTGCTGAACGGGATCGATCAGGAACTGGTAGAAGTCCCGCGCGATCGCTCGCTGGTCGGGCGTGGCCGAGGCGAGCACGACGTAGGGATGGTCGAGTTCCAGCGTGCCGTCCTCGGGATGCACCACCCGCAGTGGGTTGCGCGGGACGCGCTCGGCGCTCATCTTCGCGGGATCGCCGCCGGGAGCGCCCCGGTTGTACAGATAGGCCATCTGCTCCTGGATCACCACGGCATCGACGTACGGCCGGTACTTCGTGGCGTCCTGCCGCTGCTCGGCGTCGTAGATCTGCTGCATGAAGCGCACGGCCTCGTCGCCGTACCGCGCCACCGACGACTCGATGCCGTGCACGAAATGCACGACCTGCGGGTCGTTGAGCGTCGCCGCCGAGAGCTCACCAGGCGCCGCGATATAGGTGGCGACCGTCGCTGCCAGTCCCGAGGTCGAGGTTTCGGCGTTGTCCCGGCCGAGGATGAACTTGCCCCACGCGGGCTTGCCGTACGCCGACCAGCCGGACCGGGACAGTTCGAGCACGTCAGCCCACGTCTTCAGCCGTTTGCCGTGCTTCTCCAGCGCCTCGACCACCGACTGCGGCATCGCGATCACGAGCGTGCTGGTGGTGATCGACTGCGGCGCCGGGTCGCGCGCGATCAGGTCGCCGTGGCCTTCTTGTTCGAGCAGGCGTAGCCACATCGACGACGTGGGCAACCAGACCTCGGGCGGATCCTTCATGCCGGCGGCCAGCGCGTTCTTGGTGGCGCCGGAGGTCAGTGGCGTGAGCTCGATCTTCCCGCACAGGTCGCCGACCGCTCGGCCCGCGGAGTTGTACCGGTCGGCGAGCCGGCTCATCACGACGGCCTTCTCGGTCGACGAGCTGACCTGGATCGCCTCCGTCCGCCGGCAGGGGGCGACTGTGGCACCGTTACCACCTTCGCCCGCACGGTTGCCGTCGGCAGCCACCTGGCGTGGCCCGATCGCGGTCGCGGCGATCAGGGCGAGGCCGACGACCAGGCCGAGCAGATGACCCCGGTGGAACCGCCGCGGTCCGGTGGTACTCGACACGCTTGGCCTCCCCAGGTCGTCAGCGTGGCTCGGTCAGATCCCAGGTCTCGAAGCTGAATCGAGTGACCGTACCCGCCCAGCGGCGATAAGTCGCCAGATTATCGTGAACAGGGTCACCCGCGCGCAGGACCGATCGCAGGCGTGTCCAGACACCGCCGGGCGCCGACGTCCGTTCGAGTTCCTCGAAGAGCCCGGTGACAGTTCCTTGCCGGGCCGTTTCGCGCAGGGCAGTCGTCAGGGTGCGGCAGTCCTCGGGCGCGGAGACGAGGATCGCCAGCAGGACAAGGACTGCTTGATAAGGACCGGTCGCGTCGACTCCGATGAAGTCGTCCAGGTCCTTCTCGGCGACGGCCGATCGCACCAGACGGTAGAGGTTCACGAACCGCTTCAGTGCGCGGGGGGTTTCCAGCAACGGGCGAAGGCGCTGGACGAACTGCAGTTCCTCCTCGCGAAGCCGCAACTGGTGCGGTTGCGGATTGGCTGCCTGTCGAGCGGGCCGCGTCGAGACTTGCGGTTTGCCGGTTGCCGTCGTACCGGCGGACGCTGGGGCACCGGGCTTCGGCGTACCGGGGCCGGGGTTGCGTGCCTGCGCGGGAGTGAGGTCGGTCGGCACCAGGGCGGCGACGAACCGGTCGGCCTCGCTGCCCATCGGGCGAAGTGCGAAGACGACCTGGAAGATCTTGTCGAGGTAGTCGAGCGGCGAGGTGCCCGTGCTGTCCGGGCCGCCGAACAGTTCGGTGTGGTACTGCTCGAGGCAACGCCGAAGCCATCGTGGGTCGACGGCGACCACCACGACGAAGAGTGGCAACGCCAGCAGGAGGTGTACGGCGGCGAGCACGTCGACGACCTTGCGTGGTGAGCAACGGTCGAGGTCGTCGATGTAGAGGATCACCCGTTCGAGTGGCGGCGAACCTGATGATCCGGCCCGGCTCCACTCGCCGAACGCCTGCTGCGCGCTGTCACTCAGCCGGCGCAGATCGGCGTGCACATGACCGAGCACCCCGCGGTACTGGTCGTAGCCGCCGGCGCGGGCGTCCTCGATCGCGAGTGCGAGCCGTTCGGCGGCGTCCAGGTTCGCGAGCCGCATCCGGGTGGCCCGGACCGACTGGTCGAGCTGAACGGTTCGTCGCCCGGCCAGTCCACGAACCGCCCGCCACGTCGCGATCAGCCGGTCCACGATCGGGGAGGCGGACACCGCTGTGAGAGCGCCGAGAACCCATGCCAGCAGGTTGTTGCCGGAGCTTCGCCAGGTCAGCCAGGTCACCACGCCGAGCAGTACGGCGGTCGTGCCCGCGAGCGCGATCCGCCAGCGCCAGGGCTTGAGACCCGCCGACCACAACCGAAGACGTGCCCCCGTACGCCGGATGGCCGGCGTTTTCGGATCGGCCAGCGCCTCGAGATCACGCAACCTGTGCCGTACGGCGTCGCGCTCGGCGCGGACGTCGTCGACGTTCGCCGGGGCCGGGTCGGCGAGACCGGCGAAGAGGTGCTCGACCAGACCCACCCAGAGCTGGTCGTCGTTGTAGTGCCAGGCGTCGAATCGCACCTGGCGGACCGCGGTGGTGAACACACTGCGAGCCGGGTTCTGCCGGCCCTGCTCGGTCAGCCGGGCGACGCTGTCCTGGAGCTGGCGCAGGAAGCTCGACTTGCCCGAACCCCAGCGGCCGAGCAGCGCGATCGCCAGCGGGGGATCGGTCTCGCGATCGGTGATCAGCGCGGCCAGGCTGTCGACATCCTCGGCGAAGTCGAGCAGGTCCAGCGCGCTCTCCTGGTCGCTGGTCAGCCCGGCCTGCGGCCTCGGCGTCCGGCCGGGGGACACCTCCGCGCCGGTGGTCAGGTCCCAGATCCGGATTGCGCCGTTCTCGGCGCCGCTGACGAGCTGCCGGCAGTCCGGCGTGACGGCGAGGGACCGGATCGGGCTGTCGTCTGCCTGCATCGCGATCGGCTCGGTCGGCGCGTCCGGATCCCACGCCCAGAGGCCGCCACCGAAGCCACCGGCGATCACCTGCCGGTCGTCCGGTGTGACGGCGACGGTGACCGCGTCCTCGCAGCCGGTCAGAGGGATCGGACGGCTCGCCGGCAGGCGGTTCCAGTAGTGCGGACGGCCGTGAGTGACGTAGACGATCCGCTCGCCTTCGGCTGATGCCGCCACCGCGACATCGCTGCGGGTGCGGCCGTCCAGCCTGCCCAGCTCGTTCCCGCTCCGGTCGGTGATCCGCACGAGCGGCTCGATGCCGGAGGTGATCAGCTGGCCGTTGGTGGTGACGGCGAGGTTGTCGATCCGGCCGTGCTCACTCGGCCAGCCACTGCTGTCGGCCGGCTGCACCACGTTGCCGGCGATGTCGACCGCGGCGATCGCGTCGCCGCGGGCCGAGATCGCGATGTCGGCGACGGCAGTGGCGTGCGGTGTCGTGATGGTGACGTTGCCGGCGACGTCCCAGTCGACGGTGACAGTGTGGCCACAGGAGATGACCCGCTCGTTCTCGGTCACCGCGAGCGCGAGAACCTGGTCCTTGTGCACGCGATGTTCGGCGTGCTCGGCCAGTAGCAGGCCGGTCCGCAGATCCCAGAGCCGGATCTTCGCGTCGTCGCCTCCGGTCACGATCCTGCTGCCGTCGGGGAACACGGCGATCGCCCGCACCGCACCCTGATGCCCGGCGAACGGCTTAGGAGTCGACATGGCTGCCGACCCTAGCGCGCCCGGACCCACCGCGCCCCCTGCTGACAACTTCCTGTCACCGGCGGAGAACCCACCTCACCGGCTGGAGCAACGTGGCTTGTCCGCGCGGTAGCCTCCGCCTCGGGGCAGGACGTAGCTGGAGGTGGTCGTGAAGGTCTTTCTGTCGACTGACATGGAGGGGACGGCCGGGGTCGTCGACTGGGAGCAATGCCGTGGACCCGGGGCGGAGTACGAGTACTACCGGGGGCAGTTGCAGGCGGAGGTCAACGCTGCGATCGACGGTGCGCTCGCGGCCGGGGCGACCGAGTTCCTGGTCAACGACTCGCACTCGACCATGCAGAACCTCCGGCCGGACCAGCTACATGGCCGGGCAGGTTACCTGTCGGGACGGCACAAACCGCTGTACATGATGGAGGGTCTCGACGACTCCTTCGACGCGGTGCTGTTCGTTTCGTACCACGGGTCGGCGGACTCGACGTCTTCGGTGCTGCACCACACCTACAACCCGCGAGCGATCGCTGAGGTCCGCCTCAACGGCGCGATCACCGGGGAGGCCGGCATCAACGCGCTGGCCGCGCTTGCCCACGGCGTACCGGTGGTGCTCATCTCCGGCGATCAGGTGACCATCGACGAGGCGCTGCCGTTCTGCCCGGGGATCGAAGGCGTGGTCGTGAAGGAGTCGATCTCGCACAATGCCGCCCTGTCTTTGCATCCCGAGACGGCGCGGGAGTTGATCAGGGACGGCGCGCAGCGGGCTCTCGAGCGGCTGAGCTCGTTCGAACCGCCGAGTATCACCCTGCCTGCCGAGCTCACCGTCCGGTTCCACAAGCGCGCGTTCGCCGAGCTGAGTTGCGCGCTGCGAGGCGTAGAACGCGTGGACGAGAAGGTCGTCGTCATCCGCGGTGACGACCCGCTCACTCTCTACCGCAGCTTCATCGCCGCCGTCTTGTTGAGCCGGGGCGTCAGCGATTGATTCGCTGCTCCGCGGGCGGGGTACACAGGTCAGATGGAGTCCGAAACTGTTGTGGAGACGGCGCGGCGGCTGGCGTTGGCGCTGAAACCGGGGGACCTGGACCACACGCTCGCCCAGATCACCGCGGCCGCCGTCGAAGTACTGCCCGAAGTCGAGGCGTGCAGCATCACGATCCTGCATGCCGACGGCAGCCTGGAGACGGCCGCACCGACCGATGAGAAGCTGTGGGTGCTGGACAGGGCGCAGTACGCGTTCCGCGAGGGACCCTGCTACGCCGCCGCGGTCGACTCCGTGCACGTCACCTGCCCGCACATCGAGACCGACGAGCGCTTCCCGCGCTATGCCCAGGTGGCCCGGGAAGCCGGCGTACGGGCACAGGCGGGGCTGCGGCTGTACGACGGGCCGGCGTCGCGTGGCGCGCTCAACCTGTACTCCGACACGCCGGGTGCCTTCGCCGACCTGGACCTGCTCGGCCCACTGTTCGCCCACCAGTCGGCGGTGGCGATCAACTACGCCCACGAGATCCGCGAGCTCAAGGAGGCGGTCCGGACCCGGGGAGCGATCGGTCAGGCGGTCGGCGTCGTGATGGAGCGGTACAAGCTCAACGACCAGCGCGCGTTCGCCTTCCTCACTCGGCTTTCGCAGCACCGCAACGTCAAGCTGCGCCGGATCGCAGAGGAGATCGTTGCCGACGTCCCGAGCAATCGATAGTTGTGCAAGGGGTGTGAATACCGAACGTAAGGGGCACCGAGGGGTCAAGTGACCATCGAGCCCGCGGGCACGGCTGTCACCTAGGCCGCACGTGTTGAGCACATCAGCGCGTGCGGCCGAGCACCAACCGGTTTCGTTCGGAGCGCATGGAATGTCGCGGAACGGGATACCGGTGCGGAGAAGGGATCTGACCGCGGTCCAGAAGGTGGCCGCGCGGTGACTCACCGTCGCGAGGTCATGATGGCCACCAGTACCACCCAGTCAACCCCGGCTCGCTGTTCGTCGGCCCGGGAACGAACCGAGCGGGAAGCTGCCACCAGCAGGCTTTTCGAGCAGCGCGAACGAACGACCGACGAGAACGAACGCCAGGCGCTGCTGGAACAGATCGTCGAACTCAACCTCGAGATCGCCAAGGCGATCGCGCACCGCTTCGACGGCCGGGGCGCCGAAAGCGAGGATCTCGTCCAGGTCGCGTGTGTCGGCCTGATGAAGGCCGCGCGCCAGTACCGGTTGTCCGCGGACACCCCGTTCATCGGATACGCCGTACCGACCATCCGGGGTGAGGTGAAGCGCTACTTCCGCGACTGCGCCTGGACGGTCCGGATCCCGCGCCGGCTGCAGGAGCTGCAGGGAGCCCTGATCGTCAAGACGCCGATGCTGCAGCAGGAGCTGAACCGCGAGCCCACGGTCGCCGACCTCGCCGAGCACCTCGGCGTCGAGGCCGAGGAGATCGACCAGGCGCGGGCGGCCCGCGGCTGCTTCAACACCCTGTCGCTGGACCGCGCCCTGCCGAACGACGACCGCCTGAAACTGGGCGATGTCATCCCCGACGCCCCGGACCAGGCCGTCGACCAGTTGGAAGCCGTCGACATGCTCCGCCCCGTGCTGGCCGAGCTCAGCCAGCGCGACCGCGAGATCCTGCACCTCCGCTTCGTCGAAGGCTGGACCCAGACCGAGATCGGCCGCGAGATCGGCATCAGCCAGATGCAGGTCTCCCGCGTCCTCCGCCAAATCCTCACCACCCTCCGAACCAAACTAACCCCCCTCCCCACCGCCGCCTGATCCCATCCATCACCCGAGCGGGAGAAAGGCCTGCCGCAGCTCCCCGACGAACGCTTCGGTCCGGTTCGGGCCGAAGACATCCCGGGCGACCCAGAGCGCGTCGATCGTGGCGCGCAACGGGTCGTCCTCGCGGAGAGGGGAAAAGATCGTCATCACCTTCGCCGGTAGCTCGAGGTTGTCGCTCCAACCCGCCACAAAGAACGCGTGCGGGCCGTCGGAAGCTCCTGGGCCGAACGCCTCGGCAGGGATCTGGAGCGCACCCCGTGGATCGTCTCCGCGCTCGATCCTGTCGAGGGCGGCGGTCACCCACTCATACCGGTCGAGCCCGGCCTCATGACAAGTGCGCCGGGTCATCCACCTGACCATCGCCCGTTGCTTGTCCGGCGAAGCGGCTTCGAGGGCATCCAGTAGATCCCGGTGGTCCAGCGCCAGGTGGTATGCCTTCCAGATCTCTCGCAATCGGTCACTCGGGGGCCTGCCACCCCAGCCACGGAGTTCCTCCGCAAGCCGGTCTTCAGCCTGTTGCCGTTCCCGCTCTCGTTCCCGTTCCGCACGCTGCTCCGGAGTTGGCGGCGGGGGAGTCTTACGCCGTTCGTGATGCCAGTACGCAGCCTGCGCGCTGGTCTGTTTGATGATCCGATCGGGCTCCGGAAGCGCCGGCCAGAACTGCAGGAGGTACCGGTCGACCAGCGGCTCTTCATCCAGCTGCGGTGGGGTTTGGTGGCCTGTGTCCATACCCCAACCGCAGTACCTGACGCGGTAGTCGATCTCGGCCAACGCCAATGGCCAACGTCCCTCGCCACCCCAGCCGGTGAGCGCGACTCCCTCGAGCGGCCGGTACGACGCCTCGACGATCTCTTCCCACTCGTCGTCGACAAGCGGCTCCTCGTCGTACAGCTCGACCGCGAAACCGACCGTGCCGGTGTGCAGCCCGGTGATCAGAATCAAGGTGCCGGGGACCGCCGCACCGCACAGCCCGTTCTGCTGTCCACCAAAGCTTTCGGGCAGCTGTGGTTGTCGTTCCGGGCTCCCGACGTAGATCTGCCCGTAGTGAACCCACGCGGGGCCGGTCATCAAGATTTGCTTCGGCACGGGGTGGACCGTATCGGCGGAGGGGGGCGCGAAACGCGGGGTGGGGGTGCGGGTGGAGGGGAATTGGGTTGGGATCGGGGGGTGGCGGGACGCTCGGGCCCGTGGGGGAGGCATGGTGAGAGTCGTTGGCCGGCTGGTTCTGGTGCTGTGTGCGGTGGGTGGGTTGCTGGTTCCTGCGGGGCAGGCGGCGGCCTCGAGTGGGCACCGGCCGGTGTGTTCGGTGGTGTGGTTCGACCTGGGGAACACGTTGGTGGATACCTCGGTGCCTAAGCAGATGAGCTATATGCGTGGTGCGCTGGAGCATCTGCGGTTGCTTCGGGCGGTGGGGGTGCCCGTCGGGTTGATCACGAATGTGCCGCCTGAGTGGGGTGCCACCGACGCCGAGCGGGCCGCCGCGACCAAGGCGTATGTCGACGCGGCCTGGGTCGAGGCGGAGCCCTTCCCGTGGGGCTGGTTCGGCGACCGGGTGCTGACGCCACGCAGTACGGCGGAGTCCAAGCCCTCGCCCGCGCTTTTCGAGCGCGGGCGAGAGCTGGCGGGTCCGTGCCGGTCGTTCTACGAAGGCGAGACGCCGGCCGAGATCGCCGCCGCCGACCAGTCGGGGATGACCGGCTATCTCACCGGCGTGCCCGACCGCCCGGCGTACCTGCCCGTATGGCGTGTGCTGGTGCCGTTCGACGCCTAGGCGGTCCCGGCGAGAGCACCTTCCAGGCCGTCGAGGACGGAACGGCAATCGCGCAGCAGGGTAGGGGCGTCGTCAGCGGTCAGCAGAAAGACGCCTAGCCAGTTGCGGGAACCACCGGACGGGTCGAACTCGGGTACGCGGGTGCCGGCCGGGAGCATGAAGGCGGGCACGGGTTCGACGGTGCTGCCGGGGGAGAGCAGGGTCGACCAGTCGACCTGCTCGGGATGCCACAGCGGCTGCGTCTTCCAGGGACTGCCCTCGGCATCCGCAGGCACCACGGCCACCGAAGCGGCGGCCCGGCCGCCTTCGGTCAGCATCGCCGGCGGGTAGTCGACGGGTTCGCCGAGTTGTTCGCGGATCAGCATGCCGATCGGGTCCAGGCCGAAGACGACCTCGACCTGCCGGGTGGTCAGCAGACCGCCGAAGCGGGCGCCGACCTCGATCACCACCAGTTCGCCGTCGGCGCGCAACTTGAGTTCCGTGTGCGTGCCGCAGGTGTCCAGGCCGAGGGCGTCGACCGCCCGCCGGGAGACCTCCTCGATCCGCCGCTGCAGTTCCTCGGGCAGCACACAGGGCGACGTACTGGCGACCTCGATGTACGGCGGCACCGTGGGCAGCTTGGCGGTGATCGCCAGCGGATGGTAATTGCCCTTGGCAACGATACCTTCGACGCTCAGGTAGTCGCCGTACCCGGGCTCGGCGTACCAGCCCTCGGTCGTGCCGTCCATGATCTCTTCGACCAGCCGGTCGGCGTCCGTGTTCTGCTCGTACAGCTCGTTCATCCCGACCTGGCCGCCGCGCTCGAGCGCCTGCTCGATCTCCGCCCAGGCGTCGGCGACCTGGTCCTGCGAGGTCAGTACCAACTGAGCGACCGAACCCGCACCCCAGGCAGGCTTGAGCAGCAGCGGCGGCGTCAAGGCGGACAGGGCTGCCCGCAGATCGGCAGCCGAGTCCACCCGGCGGAAGCGGGGGATCGGCACACCCGCGGCCTGCCAGGCCTGCCGCATCAGCCGCTTGTCCCGCGCCACCCGGATCCCCGGACCGGCACCGGCCAGTCCGAGCCGGTCGGCAGCGTTGGCCACGGCCAGTACGGCGAACTCCGACAGCGTGAACAACGCGTCCGCACCGATCTCGCGCGCATGCTCGACGATCGCCTCGACCACTGGTTCACCCGGTGTCAGACCGCCCGGGTGCACGGTGATGTTCGTACAGCAGGGTTCCCAGATCTCCTTGCCTGCTTCGGGGAGCGGGGACAGCGCAAGCACGTGCAGTTCGCCGCAGGCTGCGATGCGGGGGAACGCGGTCTCGAGCGGCGCACCGCCCTTGACGTAGACGTACAGGATCTTCTTCACGCGACGTTCTCCTTGGTGGCCGCGCGGTCGCGGCTTCGATTGACAAGTACGGCGAGGGCGACCATCGACACCGTCACGGTGGCGGCCAGCACGACGAGGAAGGCCGGCATCGCGCCGCGGGCGAGGAAGCCGCCCATCACGAAGACGACGAGCGCGCAGACGGCCCGGTCGGCCAGGGACTCGACGGACAGTAGCGTCGCGCGCCGGGCAGGCTCGGTGATCGCCTGGTTGACCAGTTTGCGCTGCACCGGGAACGCGAGCCCGGACGCGAGCGAGAACACAGCAAGGCAGACCATCGTTCCGGCCAACCCCAGCAGGATGACGGAGGCCAGCGCGACGGCCATCAACACGGTCAGCACCAGCACGACACGGACCTGCCCGAAGCGCGCCAGTACGGCGGACCGCGCGGCACCGGCCACTTCGAACACAGTCGTCGCGGCCATCAGTACGCCGAACCAGTGCAGCGGCAGATGCTTCGATTCCAGGATCGGCTGGAACAGGTTGGCCTGCCCGATCCGGACCAGCGTGAACACGGCGATGCCCTGTGCCATCAGCAACATCAGTCGCTTCGACGAGGCCAGCGACCGCAAAGCACCGGCGAGCGCAGGCAGGACCGGTTCGACCTTGTGCGACTCGGCCCCAGGCAGAGCAGGGAAGCCCAGCGCGATCACGGCCGCGATCCCACACGTCACCGCAGACAGCACGTACGCCGACGGTCCCCACCAGGCGGTCAGGAAGCCAGCTGCGGGCAGACACGCGATCCGCCCGATCAGGGTCCAGGCCCGTGCCGATCCCTCGGCGCCCTGGTACGACGTCTCGTTGCCGGTGCGCTGCAAATACTCGTACAGGTAGGCGCTCCCCGCGCCCGAGAACAGCGAGTGTGCCAACGCGATCAGCAGGAACTGCGCCAGGAAGCCCACGAACGTCGGCTGCCAGACCGGGATCAAGTTGGCCAGGACGAGGATGATCGCGCCGCCCTGCAGGCAACGCCGGTAGTCGAACCGGTCCGCGATCATCCCGGTCGGGATGTCGAGCAGGCAGAACGCCAGGTAGAAGATGCTCTGGATGGAGAAGATCTCCCGGTCCGACAATCCCGCGGATCGCTGGAAAACATAGAAGACCGGCAACCACCACAGCAGTCCTGCGAACAGCTGGAAGGCGTTGTAGCGGCGGATGACCCGCTTTGCATCGGTTCCCGTCATGCGGCGAGCTGGTACGGACGGCACTGCAGCAGCACGATCCGATCACCGTCGACCAGCCACTCGACATCCACCGGAGCGTCGACCGGTCCGTCGGCACCGGCGAAATGGGCCTGCAGCAACCGTCCGATCAACGCCAGCTTGCCGAGGGTGGCCTTCGCCTGGTCGTCGACATCGTGCGCCTCGGCGCCGAGCGCCACCGTGCGGCTGCCGCCCTCCATCGTGTTGTAGAGGTGCTGCAGCGGATCCCGGGCGCCGGACACCACGTCGTCGACCGAGTTCCGGGCGAGGTTCAGCAGCACGGAACGGAAGTCGGACCGGTCGAGCGGGTTCGTGGTGACCATGACGCCACCCAGGGCGCCGTCGAGTTGCTGCTGGATGACGACACCCATGAAGCACTCGGCCAGGCCGATACCGGCCTCGTCGCGCAGCAGGACGCCGCGCGTGGTGACGAGCGATGCCCAGACCCGCTGGATCGCGTCGATCACGTCCTCGATCGACTCCACGTCGGGCACCGACTCGTAGATCCCCGCGGCGGAGAAGCCGATCAGGTCCTCGGCGTTCGACGAACTCCGGACGACGACTCGGCCGGCGCCGGTGAGGTACCGCAGTACGGCGTCCTCGATCAGCGTGCGCAGGTCGTCGGGCAACGGGGTGTCGCGGATCAGGTCGCCCAGTTCGGCGCACAGGGTGTCGATCTCACCGCCGAGCGCCAGGGCCATCTTCAGTTTGCCGATGGTCTGCTGGATGGCCGGCGACGACTCCAGGAACTGCTGTTGCAACGCGAACGGCAGCGCGATCCCGCGCGGTACGACGACGTGGTCTTTGACCATCCGATGCGCCGCGTGCGACAACTCGCCGGCATCGGTGCCGGTCACCTTCAGGTGCCGGGCGAGGTACTCGAGGAGATGTGGTCGCGGCGGTCGTGGCGCTTCGTAGAAACCAAGCCAGTAAGGCGATCCGTCCCGCAGTACGGCGGACAGCTCGCCGAGGTTCGCCGCCTTGGTGCCGAACCGGTGCGCGTCGGTGGCGCGCAACTTCTCCAGCGGAAGGATCTGGGCCAGGGCGAGGTCCGGCTTGCCGATGTCGATCTGCGTGGTGGCCCACGGCGGGCCGGCATCGATCGCATCCGGTCGCGACACCGGCCGTACAGCGAGCTCCGGAGCGGCCTGGTCGACGGTCAGCTCGACCCAGGTGCCATCGAGGTCGGCGAAGGCTTCGAGTGCGCCCTGCTGGATCGCGTTCGGGATTCCCCAGCCGGCCGCGAGCACGTTGGTGTGCGAGAGCGGCGTGGTGTGCCGGGCGTTGACGAGTCCGGAGACTCGCGGGATGTCGTCGGGCATCCGCTCCATCACCAGAATGTCGTGCCAGCGCACGGGATCCGTGCTGGACCGGTAGTCGGCCTCGGAGTTGAAGAGCCGCAGCCGGCCGATCGTCGTCCCAGGGTTGAGCGGCACGTACGGCGCGGTCGAGTACAGCTCGTGCGCCAGGATGCGGGGCAAGTCGTCGGTCGGTACGGCGGCCAGAAAGCTTTCCTGCAAATGGTTTGCGGGCTTGAGCAACACCGGGATCGTGTCGTCGACCAGGGCGCGGACCGTGCGGTAGAACGAGGTCAGCAGGTCGGGGCCCATGGTGTCGACCTCGACCGTTTCCAGCGAGAAGAACTGACCGCCGTACTCCGGCCGGTCGTGCAGGGCGAGCGTTCCGAGCAGGAAGCGCCGGTCGTCGGCGCGGTAGACGGAGTCGTTGAACGCGTCCAGGTTGCGGGCCAGTTCGGCCCGCGTCATTCCGAGGATGCGCTCGCCGACGTACTGGACATGCAGCATCCGGTCGGCGCCATCGATCAGGTGCACCGTCGCGGTCTCCTGGTCGAGCACGAGCTTCACGTAGAGGTAGCCGGCGACGGTGGTCGCGAGGCCCGAAAAGTCTGCCAGGGTGAGGCGATCGCCGGGCAGAGCGGGAACGATATCGGTCAGGGCGGAAGGTGTCTGGGCGGTAGGCACGGGAGATCACATTAAGGTGAAGGCGGCCACTCAGGGTAGTTTGAGTCACCGTCTGTGAGCACTATCACGAGCACCTCCCGATATGTCAGCACATCATCAGCTGACCCAGCGGGCGAAATCCGCAGTCACCGTCGCGCTACAACGCCTTCGAGCCAGGGCGGTTGGTTGGAGGTCAGCGGCTGGAGGCCTTGCGGCGGACGAAGCCGATGGCGCTGGTACCGAGGAACAGCACGATGCCGATGATCGCCAGCCAGACCAGGCCTTTGATCGCGAAGCCGACGATGGTCAGGATGAGCCAGAGGACGAGGAGAACGATCAGGAAGACGACCATGATGCACCTCTCAGATGCTGCGGAACCGAGCGACTTGGTTGGGACGCGAGCAGTGACAACCCCAGCGTCCTCCTTGCACTGAGCGATGTCCACGGGCGTATGCCGATGGCAACAACCGTCAGCTGAGGTGGCGGTTCCAGGGGGCTGCTTCGGCGGCGTGGATGGCGGCGTTGAGGTCGGATGCCCAGGCCTGGATCGTCTCCCAGTCGCGGGAGTCGCCGGCCAGGTCGGAGCGGGCCATCCGCTCGGCCAGGAATCCCTTGGCTGTTGCCGGTTCCAGCCGTCCGCCGAAGGTCATCGCGGATGTGGCACCGATCCGGTGGGCAAGACGCTCGACGTTGGCCGGCATCTTCTGCGGCTGATCGCGGTCCGCTCCGACCGGGCCGCTGTGGAACAACCAGACCTGCCGCTCACGGAGCTCATCGCTGTGCTTGCGGAGGAACCGCACGGCTTCCGGCCGCCAGCGCCGCATGTAGAGCGCGCTGCCGAGGACGACCACGTCGTACTGCTCGATTGAGCCGACCTTGCCGACCTCGCGGACGTCGACCTGATGTCCGCCGCGCTCGAGTTCCGCGCCGACAGCCTCGGCGATCCCCGCGGTTGCGCCCATCTTGCTGGCGTAGGCCACCAGTACCTTCCTGGACATCTCCACTCCCAACGTCGTAGTACCGCTCGATCACCAGCACACGCCTGATACGGCCGATGCGGCAGAGGCGAAGGGCCCCGGCTCGGCGGGCCGATCGACCAGCGTGACCCGCACCGACCGCTGGTCAGGCCCATCTCGCGGCCGGAGAGGACTTTCGGCCCTGACCCGCAGCGCAGGCTGCGACTGGAATGCGAGGTGCAAGGCCGACTCGGCCGAGCTCGTCGCCCGGTCGCTGAACTGCGGAAGGAAAGCGTCATGAGTGAGAATGCGTTCGTGGTCCGGGCCGATGAGCAGCCCGGACTCGTGACCACCGAGGCGGCGTACCACGAGTTCGTCCGGACCGCTCGGCTCCGGCCGCTGATCGCGACCCAGCTCCGGCGTCTGCGCGAAGGTGCCGATCTGGTGGCCGTGAGCGCCGTGATCCGCACCGCGTACTTCGATGCGCAGATGCCGGCCGGGATCGCGGCAGCGCTCGAGGAGGCCTGTGGGTGTCTGGGCGGACCCGGAACCGAGCTGGTCATCGGTGGCGTCGTCGCGGACGACCAGCTCGACGAGTTCCTCACCGGACCACACGAGATCTTCGTCGGCGTGAGCGGACAGCGTGCCGTGCTGGCGGCGGTGAAACGCTGCTGGGGTTCACTGTTCAGCGACCGGGCGATCGTGTACCGGGAGGTCCGCGACATCGACCACCTCGGCGTCCACCTGCCCGTCAGGATCGAGCCGATGACAGTCGGCGCCGACCTGCAAGAGGCCGAGCTGCAGGACGCGTCAGCAGTGCACGTGGGTTAGGGCTTCCGGCGGCTGTGGAGGGACCTCTGGCACTGCGTCAGATGCAACCACGGGTGGAACGGTGAAGTTGTCCGGCGGTCGCCGGCGATTTCCTTGGGGGAAGACAGGATGAACACGCTGAACAGCCTGGCGGTGGACGCGATGCTGGTCTTGATGCCCGCGCTGCTGGTGATCTCGACGATCTGGTGGGTAGCGGCCCGGCGACGGTTCGCGAAGCACGCCCGCAGTGCCGGCACGGTCGACCCCGTCGGCAATCTCTTCGATGCCGAGCACGATGGAACCGATGCCACCCAAGCCTCAACTCCGGTTCCCGCTCCGGCAGAGCACACCAGTCCGCCGGCCCGCGGGTCCCGTCGAGTCGGGTGAGCGGTCGAACCAGTCGGGTGAGCGGTCGAACCGGCAGACCGGGCGGGCATCGGTCCGCCGGTCTGCAAGGTCTCAGTTGACGGGCAGGAAGGGCTGGACGATCTCCGGGTGCCAGTCGTCGGGGGAGCCGATGGGCGGGGAGTGGTAGATCTCCCAGGCATCCCCGGTCGGCCGGGCATCGTGTTGACGCAACCAGCCGCCGATCACGTCGTACGAACCGCTGATCTTGTCGTACGGCCCGGTGTGGGTCGTGACCGCGGCCGGCCCCGCCGGCAACTCGGAGGCCTGGATCGCACCGTCGGTGACGATCGGGAGCGCGAGCGGAAAACCGGCCTCGACGACGAGCAGTCCGCCGGCGGTCGTATGCCGGCGGCTGAACGGAAAGCCGGTGGGCACGATCCGGCGCCGGCGCAGCGACTCGGCGATGTCACGAAGTGTCAGTGAGATCCAGTCGGCCACCTCGTCCGGACGCAGCACCGCGCGTCGTACGGCGGTCGGCTGAGCCGCGAACGTCCGGTCGTCGACCAGTGCGGTACGCATGCTCTCTCCTCTCGCGCCTCCAGTACCCGGAAACACCGCAAACGTATTCGTCATCCGCGTAGCCAGGTGCGTCTCCTGCTCACGAGGACTGCCCCGCGCCGGTGTGGATGAAGGTGGAGACGGGCCGCCGGGGCGTGTTGCCGTGGACGGTGCTGTGGCCGAGGCGGATGACCATATGGGCGTACCCGGGTTTGCCGGTGATGCGCTGGACCGTCCGTCGGAGGTCGTCGAACTCCAGCGGCTGGTTCAGGAAGGCGGCCTTCAGACCTTCCCGGGTGGCGACCAGTAACGTGCGCTGGAGCGCGAGGCCGGCGGTGAGTTGATCCGTCCGCGTGTCGCCGGTGGTGGACAGGATCGCCAGCGCGGGTTCGGTTTCGAAGGTGGCGGTGGGGCGGACCCGATCAGCGGGCCGGGTGGCCATGTCGCGGACCGGCGAGGGGTAGGTGGTTGCGCGTGGACCGAGGACCGAGCTGGGGATGCCGTCGTCGGCGCGGTCGCCGCCGATCCAGTGGGAGCGCTCGTCGCGGCGGTGCCAGTCGCCGATCTCGCGGAGGTCGGTGTCGATCAGCAGGTCGAGTACTTCGTGGATTTTGCCCGGGGGCAGCCAGGTGAGTTCGGCGCCTTCGTCCATGGCTGCCCGGGTCAGGGCGAGCCGGGTATCGGTGGTCAGCTGCACTGGGCGGACGGGCTCGCGGCTGGTGTGCCGGCGGGGGATCTGGGCGTAGAGGTCTTGCAGAATCCGGGCGGGGTTGTCGGTGGGTTCGATGACGATGCGGGCGACCAGGTCGGGTTCAGCCGGATCCGGCACCAGGCCGAACCAGCTGTTGTAGCCCATCGACGCGGCTGCGCAGCGCAGGTTGTAGGTGGCCGCGCCGGCGGCGATGCGCATCGCGCGGCCGGCCGGGTCTTCGGCGGGCAGCGCGCGTGAGCCGTCGAGGTAGACATCGATCACGTTGCCGTCGACTTCGAACCGCCACGGCTGGGTGTTGTGCATGCTGGGTGCGGCGACGGCGGCACTGAGCAGTACGTCGATCTGTTCCATCGACAGCTGGTCTTCGGACATGACGGGGCCTCCACGACTGCTCAGGCGGCAACCACTGCCGCATTCCCAGCCTGGACGAGCCGGGGCCGCAGCACAGCAGGCATGGGTCCCGACCGGTCGGGCCCTTCGGCACCTTCCACCGCGACCATCGCACCGGCGGCCCGGACCCGCAGCTGTCAGCTGGGGTCGGTGTGGAGGGGCGCGCGTAGTTCCAGCACGGTGCCGTGCGGTTGGTTGGATTCCAGGCGCACGGCACCACCTAATGCGGCGG